>CAWBMK010000001.1:0-1911416 GCA_963789905.1 uncultured Chloroflexia bacterium
GCCTTCGATCAGCGGAAACCTTTGAGTGATTCCCGAGAGTCCGCGGGATTGAACGACCGATGACAACCATTCGCGTCCTCTGGGTTCGCGGAACGACGTTGTTCCGTGCTGGGATCCACGCGCTCATCGAGCAAGCGAGCGGGATCGAGATCGTCGGGGAGGGGAACACGCTGGCCGAAGGGCTGCGGCACGTCGAGCGGTTCTCCGGCAAACATCATGCTGCTGGACGACTTTCCAAGCGACCCTGACCTCGTCCTTCAGGCGATGGAGCAGCACGCCCGGGCGGCACCCCAGCGCGGGTGCTGGTCGTGGCAACGCGCGGCGACCCCGAGGCGATTCGGCGCATGGTGATTGCGGGTGCGCGGGGAGTGGTATTCAAGGATGCCTCTGCCGACCAGTTGCTGACGGCCATCCGCAGGGCGCACGAAGGCGAGTTGTGGGTGGTCGGGTGAATGGGGCAGGTCTTCTCCGAGATGGTGAACGAGCGGCGCAAGCAGGAAGCCCAGCCCGAGCGCGCGAAGATGGTGTCCCTGACCCGACGCGAGCGGGAAGTGATCGCGCTGGTCGCGGGTGGCCTTTGCAACAAGGCGATCGCGCGGCGAATGAGCATCAGCGACAACACGGTGCGGCACCACCTGACGTCGATCTTCGGCAAGCTCGGTGTTCCCGATCGGCTGGCGCTGGTCCTTTACGCCTTGCGACACGAACTTGCATCGCAAGAAACGCCGGTTTTCTCCGGGCGCAAAGACCAGCAACTCGCTCCGCAGCCCACCGGATTAGCAGATCAGTGCTAACGTCTCGGCGAGCCGCGAGAAACCGCTGCCTCATCCACGAAGATAGATTGCCCGCAGGACCGCCCGCCGCGCAATCAGCGCATGAACGCACCCAATCTGTCCACGCTCGCGTCGCCGACCGATGTCGCTCGCGGTCTGCTGAACGCAAGCGCCGGCTCGTCGTCGACGCTGCGCACTGGCTTCCAACCCGCCGGCACGGGTCGCACAGATGTGCGGTGTTCGACTTCGAGCGGACAATCCAAACTGGACATGATGCTGGTCGCAGGTGTTCTGAGCGGCCCTGGCATTTGCCAGTTTGTTCATCATCTGGTTCGTGCCGGGGGCGCGCCGCGATTCATCGTCGTCACCTACGCCTCGCTGATCGCCTACGCGATCTACAGCGCCTGTGTCGTGTGGGCGCTGTATCGCTTCCGCGGGGACTTGCCGCATCGCGCGCTTGCGTGGCTCGACGTCGCAGTCGCGGGCTATCTCGTTTCGCTGACCGATGGCACGAACAGCATGTTTTTCTTCTTTTTCTTCTTCGCCATTATCTGGGCGTCCTTTACTCGCGGGTTCCGCGAAGGCATGTAGATCACTGTCGCATCCGCGTTTTATCTCGTGGTCGTGGGTTTGGTTATAGTGCCGTTTCCCGCCAGCGAGGAGTTCGAACGAACGCTGATCCGGCCGATGTATTTGCTCGCGCTGGGTTCCTTATAGCGCATTGGGGCGGCGGTGAACTCGCGCTGAAGCGGCGTCTTATGCTGCTGAACGGAATGGTGCGCAAGGGACTCGGCGAGGGCGCGGACGCGACGATTGACGCGACCCTGCGCCGCCTGTGCACGTTCTTCGGCGCCGACAGCGCCGTACTCGCGCTCGAGCCTGGTACGGTTCGGACGGCACGGCACGCTCTACACGGCATCTGCGGCCCATGCGAGCGGTCGTCGGGGATCGGTGCCGGTGTCCGGGGAAACGATCCGGATATTCATGGCGATACCCGACCACGCGACGACATGGCCGCGGCGGACGCTGCCGGAGCGGTGCCTACCAATCGACGCCCTCGCGGAAAATGCAGATCCGGGCAAGCGAAAAGGTCGTGCCGACGCTCGCCAATCTGCTCGAGGCGAATTGCATCGCGAGCACCGGGTATCGGCAGGGCGACGGAGTCGAAGGGCGGCTGGTGCTGGCACGCGAGCACAGGCGCTTCGCCGATGGCGACGCGGCGTTCCTCGCGCAATGCGCGCAAACGCTCGCGGCCACGGTCGAAAACATCACGCTGACGGAAGAGCTGGTCGCTCGCGCTGCGGAAGTCGAGCGGCTCAGCATTTCGCGCGATCTGTCCACGACTCGACGATCCAGCCCTTACATCGGCCTGCGCATGGCGATCGAAGGCGTTGCGCGGGAGTTTCGCGCGACAGCCCCCAAGTCGCCGAGCGCCTTGCGGATCTGGTCGAGATGACTGAGCTCGGAATCGAGGAACTGCGCGCGTATACGACGCGCCTCAAATCAGGCAGTGGCGCCGGCGCCGAGTTCCTCGGAACCGCGATCGAGCGCCAGGCGTGTCGCCTCGCGCGGTTCTACGGGCTCGCCGTCGACATGCAAATCGACGCGTCGCTGCAACTCGATTCCGGGACCGCGGACGCCATCTTTCAGGTGGTCTCCGAGGGGCTGAGCAACGTCGTCCGCCATACCGTCGCGAAACGTGCGCGGGTGGTGGTCCGAAGCGAAGGGAATGGGTGCGTCGTCGAAATCGCCAATCCGTTGCCGGACGGAGTGCCCCGGCCGCGCCCATTTGTGCCACGATCCATCGCCGAACGCGCGGCGGACTTGGGCGGCTCGATTGCGGTCAGGCTGCGCGCAATGGGCACACGATCATCACGGTGTCGATGCCACGGAGATCGCAGGCCCCATGAACGCTGCGTCGCCGATCACGGTCGTGCTGGTGGACGACCACCGCAGCGTGCTGCGAGGTCTGGAATTGCTGATCAATGCCGAGCGACCGGCGATGTCCGTCGTGGGTAGCGCGACCACGATCGACGAAGCCTACCGGATTTGCGCCAGCCGTCGGGCCCGACGTGCTGATCCTGGATCTGATCGGCGACGATGACGGCACGAGCGCGATTCCGAAACTGATCGCGAACGGCCATACGGCCGTGCTCGTCCTGACGGGCGTTCGTCGATCCGCAGCGCCATCAGGCGGCCGTAATTGCCGGTGCGAGGGGTGTGGTTCTCAAGGAGGCGGAAGCCGAGGTCATCGTCAAGGCGATCCAGAAAGTTCACGCGGGCGAAATCTGGCTGGACCGCGGCAGCCTAGAGAAGGTGCTGTCGACGCTCGCGAGCCAAACGCGCGCCGCTCCGGGCCACGGAGCTTGATATCCTTGCTGCAAGTCTGACGTCGCGCGAGCGGGAAATCATCGTGACACTTTCCGCAAACGCCGGGGCGCCAGCGAAGGAGGTCGCGGCGCTGCTCGGCATCAGCGGGCACACGCTGCGCAACCACCTCGCGTCGATCTACGACAAGGTCGGCGTGTCGACACGCCTTGCCCTCTGACGAGTTCGCACGCAAGCATCACCTCGCACAATAGTCCGGCGCGCGAGGCCCGGGTAGCCTCCTTTCGCGGACTATCTGTAGCCAACATAGTCTGGCGACGTGCTTGCGCGTACGGTCGCGTGGTGAAGAACACCCATCCGCCGACAAGGTGGTGACCGCGATCCGCAAGGTTGACGCGGGCAGGCGGGTAGTCTGTCGGCTACATCAATGTTCCGGATCGGATGGCCCCTGCATCTTTCAGGCCGTTTCGCGTGCAGTAGGGTTGTGGGCCACAACGTGTTAGTAGCACAAGGTGGCCTTTCGTATCCCTTTTTTGTACCCCCTCGTCGGTGCTCCCAACGATCACGGTATAACCGGCCGCCAGGGCCCGCCTGCTAATCGCTTCGACGAGCTCCGGATAGAAGGCGTTCGTAATATTTGAAACGATCAGGCCGAGGAGTCCCGTCCGCCGGGTGATGAGACTTCGTGCCGCGGCGTTTGGGACGTAGCCGAGCTCGGTCATGGCTCTCTGGACCCGGACCCTTAGATCTGGGCTTACAAGGTCGGAGTCGTTGACAACTCGTGAGACGGTCGTTTGCGACACGCCCGCGAGACGCGCAACGTCACGCGAACTTGGGTGAGGACCTGGCGACTGTGCTTGGTCTCGTGAGATGAGTTACCCCTTCACACATGCGAGGCGTGATGGTAGTGTGGGTACGTAGTCAAAGGATGACGAGCGCATGAGAAAAGCAGCCGATCTTCTTCAGGCCGATCGCGCCTATCTGATCCATCCGCTCACGCGGCTCGGGGCACACGAACGGATGGGCGCCACGGTCTACCTCCAAGGGATCGGTGCCGAAGTCGAACTCCTCGACGGCAGTCGGGCCATCGATGCAACGTCTGGCCTGTGGTGCGTGAACATCGGCCACGGACGGGCCAACCTCGCGGAGGCAGCGCGAGACCAGATGTCCCGAATAGCGTTCGCGCCCACGTTTGCGGGTGCGGCGAGTGTTCCAACAATCGAGTTGGCGGAAAAGCTCGCCGCCCTCACACCACCAGGACTTGATGCCTCGATGTTCACGTCGGGTGGTACGGAGGCGAACGAATCGGCTTTCAAGTTGGCCCGACTCTACTGGCGACTTCGCGGCCGGAACGGCAAGACCATCATCCTCTCCCATGATCGAGCGTACCACGGGCTAGGTATCGGAAGTAGCGCAGCGACGGGCCTGGCGCCCTATCACGTGGACTTCGGTCCGCTCGGCTCAGGGTTCGAGCACTTCCCATCGCCGTACTGCTACAGGTGCCAACCTGGTGACGACTGTGTTCATTCAGAGTGCCGAGTGGACACGGGAGCGGCGTTAGTCGAGCGGATCGAGGAGATTGGGCCGGAGTCGATTGCGGCCGTGATCGTCGAACCAGTACTCGGCACAGGAGGCGTTATCGTGCCGCCGGACGGCTACCTCCGGTCGGTGCGCGAGATCTGTACTCGTTTCGGCATCCTGCTCATTGCCGACGAAGTGATCACGGGTTTTGGACGTACGGGCAGGTGGTTCGGCGTTCAACGCGAGGACGTTGTCCCTGACATGATGACCTTTGCCAAGGGACTCACGAGCGGATATCTGCCCCTCGGTGCGGTCACGGTGTCGACGGAGATTTGGGCGACTCTCCATGAGTTGCCAGGCGATCGGCCATTGATGCATGGATTCACCTACTCTGGGCACCCAGTCGCCTGCGCGGTCGCCCTCGAGAACCTCCGGACTATCGAGCAGGAGGACTTGGTCGGGGCCGTCGCCGAGAAGGCCGTTCTGCTTGATGAAATGCTTGGGCAACTCCGCGTGTTACCGCACGTTGGGGATGTGCGGCAGGCCGGCTTCATGGTTGGCGTCGAACTCGTGGCCGATCGAGCCACGAAGCGAGCGTTCGATGCCTCGGCTGGAACGGCGGCCGCGGTGGTTAATGAAGCCCGGCAGCGAGGGGTCCTAAGTCGAGCCTTGCTTGATGATGTCGTCATGCTGTCGCCACCGTTCGTAACGACCCCGACGCAACTGGAGCGCATTGTTTCCGTAATCGGCGCAAGCATCGAGGCTGTCACCAAGATCGGAGTGGCGGCTACTCGATGAGGGTCGTCGCGCTTCGAGAGAAGACCATCTCGATCGCGTCGCCCATGAAGAACGCGGTCATTGATTTCTCGCAGATGACCGTCTCTCTCGTTGCGGTCGTAACTGATGCCTATCGGGGGGGTCGACGCCTTATTGGGTTTGGCTTTAACTCCAATGGACGATACGGACAGGGCGGGCTGCTCCGAGAGCAATTCTTCCCTCGGTTGCTGTCGGCTGCGCCAGAGTCGCTCGTTGATTCCGATGACCAATTGGATCCGCTTCGAGTTCGCAGGGCGCTCCTTCAGAACGAGAAGCCCGGCGGACATGGTGAACGTTCGGTTGCGGTTGGCATCATCGACATGGCGGTCTGGGACGTTCTGGCCAAGGCGTTTGAGGTGCCGTTGGCGGTCTTGCTAGCTCAGAGGCACGGCGGGACGCCGTCGGACCGCGTATCCGTCTACGCCGCGGGCGGCTATTACTACCCGGACGAGGGGATCGAGACTCTCAAGACTGAGATGCGTGGCTATCTGGACCGCGGTTACACGTCTGTGAAGATGAAGATCGGGGGTGCATCGCTGGACGATGACCTTAGGCGGATCGACGCTGTGCTCTCGGTCGTTGGTGACCCAGGCAGGTTGGCCGTTGATGCGAACGCGCGATTTGACATCGATCAGGCCTTGGAGTACAGCTCAGCGCTTCAGCCACTCGGCCTGCGCTGGTTCGAAGAGCCCGTCGACCCACTCGACTTTGCCTCGTTGGCGGTGGTCGCCGACGCCTACTCCCGGCCGCTGGCAACGGGCGAAAACCTCTTCTCCACGATTGACGCGACGAATCTCGCTCGGTTCGGTGGCCTTCGTGAGGACCGCGACTACCTTCAGATGGATCCCGTGTTGAGCTACGGACTCTCCGAGTACATCGACATGCTCGATGGATTAGCGCAGCTGGGATGGGGTCCTTTGCGCCACATTCCACACGGGGGGAACCAGATGAATCTCGCCGCCGCTGCCGCATTTGGGCTCGGCGGTGTCGAGTCATACCCAGACCTCTTCGAGCCTTTTGGCGGCTTCGCGGATGACGAAGTCGTCGTCGATGGATCCGTCGGATGGCCGACGGTGCCTGGAATTGGACTCGAGGAGAAGAGCGGGCTACGCGGATTGCTCGACGATCTCGTCAGCGATGTGCAGTAACCCAAGTCTCGCTCGAGTGGGGGCTGCGCAGGTCTCGTTGTGCTGGACTTGCGGTTTGAAGCCGGCATCTTGACGGGCTCTGCGTCGATCGGACTTCGCTGTGGCCGAGCGGCGATCGGGCAGCCAAGGCGTAGGCCTGAATTTGGTGGGCTCCGTGGTTGCACCGGACGATGGAATTGTGTTTGTAAGCACTGAGGCCGGGCAGCCGTGGCAGGCTACCCTTGCCCGCGCCCTAATCGCGGCCAACGTGGAGGTCGCCGTCTGGGTTCCGGACAAACGGCTTGCCCCGATCGCGGGCGTACTCGCGAGCGGAGGTCTGCAGGTTCGCACTCTGACCCGCGAAGAGGAATGCATCGGCTATGCCGCCGGTTTCCGTGCGGCTGGTGGCATGCCGGTGGTACTGCTTCAGAGTTCGGGACTAGGCAACTCGCTCAACGCCCTCGGCTCGCTCGCCATCCCCTACGGCCTTGGATTCCCTATTGTCGTCTCGATGCGAGGGTCCCTGGGTGAGCGGAACCCGTCTCAGGTTCCGATGGGTCGAGCAACGATCGGCATCCTCGGGATGCTTGGCATCCAATGCCTCCCGATTAGCGCCCCTGGGGACATCCAAGCGGTGGTTCGCGGCGCCGTGGACTTGTCGCAAGGTGCGCGTCAGGTTGCGGCAATGATCCTTCAGACAGAATTGGAGCCGTGAGTTGGACGCTACTCAAGCAGTGCGCGCCCTCCTGCATTCGGCGCCAAATGGACTCTTCGTGTCATCGCTCGGGACGGCGACATCAGCGCTGCGTGCTGCCAGTGATGACGGTCCGCACCTCTATTTGGGCGGAGCCATGGGCTCTGCACTCGCAGTCGCGCTCGGTGTGGCCGAGCGGTGTCCTCACCGCCGGGTCGTCGCGATCATGGGTGACGGGGAGACTCTTATGGGGGCCAATTCGCTATGGTCGCTGGCGGGAATTCGGCCCGCAAATCTCTTGGCCGCGATACTGGCTGACGGGTACTACAGCATTACCGGCGGCCAACCACTCGGAACCCCAAGCGAATTCGCTAGAGTCGCAGAGACGCTCGGTCTTGCGGCCGTAGTCGTCTCCACTGAAGCGGAGATCGCGGAGCGCGCCGCCGAGATCACGTTGCCGGCGCTCATTGAGATTCGCATTGACGATCGGAGTTGGCCCGGTCCGTCACCATTCGTTGACCCGCCAGTCGTGCGCTGGCGTTTCGAGGGGGCGGTCCGCGGCGACGGGGTTGTCGCTTGATGCCCGTACTCTCCCAGGATGGCGTTCTAATGATGGCCTCGCCTATTAGGGCTCTGGGCCAATGGGCCTGCGCTCAGGAGACCTAAGGTGATTTCGTGAGCAACATGCCCGCAACCATTACTGAGGCGGCGACGTGGCTCAGGGATGGCCGGACCACCGCAAGCGCGATGGTCGAAGAGTGCCTTGCGCGCGCGCACGGAGCGCAGGACACGATAGGGGCCTTCATCAGCTTATGCGACGACGCCGCAATGGCGGCAGCTCAACGAGCTGACGCGGATCTGAAGCGCGGCGCCGACCACGGGCCGCTGCACGGCATTCCGATCGGTATCAAGGACATCATTGCGACGATCGATGCCCCAACAACCGCAAACAGCCGTCTGCTCGCCGCCGGTTCAGGAAGCGATCGAGACGCCACCTCGGTGTGGCGACTCCGTTCCGTCGGCGCCATTTCGATAGGCAAGCTCGGCCTACACGAGTTCGGGAACGGCTGGCCAGATCCCTCGACCGGATTCCGAACGGTCAGAAACCCCTGGGATCTAACTAGGACTCCTGGCGGTTCGAGCACTGGCGCGGGAGCCGCTCTGGCGGGGGGCCTCATCCTTGGTGGGCTCGGTACCGACAGTGCCGGCTCGATTAGAGGACCGGCGTCCTACTGTGGAGTCAGCGGCATCAAGCCCACGGATGGATTGGTCAGTACCTACGGCTGCATTCCCTTGAGCGCCACTCTGGACACTGTCGGCCCACTCGCGCGGACGGCCATGGACTGCGCCCTCATGTTGCAGGCCATCGCTGGATATGACAGCGCGGACCCGAGTTCTGTTGATGCCGCAGTGCCGGACATGATCGCAATGTGTGATGGCTCCCTTACCGGCGTTCGCATTGGAATCCCGCGTGACTATTTCTTCGACCTCGCCAACATTGATGCGGATATTGCCGATGCCATCGCCGTGGCCCTGGATAACCTTGCGAGTGCCGGGGCCCGAGTCATCGACGTAGGCCTCCCATTCGCGGAGCAAGCGTGCGCTGCGACGAAGGTAATCCTTTGGAGCGAGGCCTTCGCGTGCCACGAAGAGAACCTTCGCACGCGCTCGGAGCTTTACGGCAAATACACGCGCCGCATGCTTCAGCTGGGCGCGCTCTTCACCGCATCAGACTACGTGCATGCACAGCGGCTGCGCAAGATGGTCACAGCCGCGTGGGAGGCTGTCATGGAACCTGTCGATGTGATGATCGTACCGACAACGCCATCCGCGCCGCCCAAGTTCGACGGCTACGATCCTGATGCTTGGATAGGCAGCCCTAATCTGGTGGGCATGTTCAATCTGACGGGCCTTCCGGCCATGAGCATCCCGTGTGGTTTCTCGCGACTGGGCTTGCCCATTGGGATGCAGATTGTTGGCAAACGCTTCGGTGAACCAGTCATCTTCAAAGTCGGCGACGCTTATCAGAGAATCACTGATTGGCACACTCGCAATCCGCCCCCCCCAACGTCATGAGCAGGAAATCTACCGCCAGCCCTCGGGGCGGCCGGGATGCGGCGATCGTTGTTGACGCGGTGGTGAGGCGCGCGGGCCTTCAGCTGTCCGAGGAGGAGCGGGATCGACTGGTACGCATCCTTCCTGAGTTAGCCAAGATCGCGAACGAGGCCCGCATACTCGGAGCGTCGAATGCCACGAGCAACCCTGGCTCGCACTCCGTTCCTGACGAATCGAGCCGGACGACGAGGTCGTCATGACCTCCGCAGATCCGACACAGGACAGTCGACGTCCTTGCGCGCCCCTTACCTGCCGCCAGGCGATACGTCGAGCCCTTGATCACCGGCAACAAATTCGCCACTGCCCTATCGAGCCGAGCGGATCGAGCACGTGAGGACAAACGATTCACGCGTCGCGGGTCGGTATGACCGCTCACCTGGAGGAATAGGAAGTTGAGCGTCAGGGAGGGGTGGCAAGGCCGCTCTTTCGAGGATTTCGAAGTCGGGGACGTCTACTATCACCCACTCGGACGGACGATCGTCTCGGCCGACAACATCTGGTTCACATTGCTGACCCAGAACACTGCGCCTCTTCATTTCGATCACCCCTACGCTGCTCAGACCGAGTTCCGCCGGCCTGTCGTCAATTCGGCCCTGACATTGGCTCTCGTAACCGGTCAGAGCGTCGCTGATGTCTCTCAGAACGTCATGGCGAACCTCGGATGGG
Organism: uncultured Chloroflexia bacterium; assembly: GCA_963789905.1. Taxonomy (GTDB): domain Bacteria; phylum Chloroflexota; class Limnocylindria; order Limnocylindrales; family CSP1-4; genus CAWBMK01. The sequence continues at coordinate 10,041 of CAWBMK010000001.1, forward strand.
ATGAGGTCCGCCTCGTTCGCCCCGTTTTCGAAGGAGACACGCTGCATTCGATTTCGCAGGTGCTGGAGGCACGCCCATCGCAATCGCGCCCCGACGTCGGCATCGTCAGCGTGCGCACGACCGGCTACAACCAAGAGGGTGCCGTCGTCATTACGTTCCGTCGAACGATGCTGGTGTACAGACGAGGAAGGCGACCAGAGGTTCGACGGCCGACATTCGAGGAACTGAGCGCCCAGGCGACCGAAGATGGCGCGGTCAAGGGATGACGGTGACGGACGCGGAGTCGGAACTCACATGCCTCGCCCGGACGTTGGGGATCTCCGATGGGCGGTGCGCCGGTTGTGCGAGGCGTTCTCCAACGAGTACTGGCGCGAGATCGACGCCTCGCGGAGCTATCCCGACGCGTTTGTGAACGCGGTCACTGAGGGCGGCTATCTAGGGATTCTGATCCCGGCGCAGTACGGTGGTGCGGGGCTGGGCATAGTGGAAGCCTCGGTGGTGCTTGAGGAGATCAACGCGTCAGGGGGCAACGCGGCGTCCATTCACGCTCAGATGTATACGATGGCGACGATCCTTCGCCACGGCTCTGACGAGCAGAAGCTTGAGTACCTCCCAAGAATTGCATCAGGGGAGCTGCGACTCCAGGCGTTTGGTGTGACGGAGCCATCAGCCGGCACAGACACGACGCGGATCACGACGTCGGCCGTTCGGCAGGGCGATCGATACGTGGTCAATGGTCAGAAGGTGTTCACGTCTCGTGTCCAGCATTCCGATCTGATGATCCTGCTGGCGCGAACCACCCCATATGAGGCCGTGGCGAGAAAGTCCGACGGACTCTCCGTGTTCCTTGTCGATCTCCGCGAAGCTGCCCGTTCGACGAGCATGACTGTCCGCCCGATCGCGACGATGATGAACCATGAGACCAACGAGGTCTTCTTCGACAACCTCGAGATTCCGGGCGCGAACCTCATTGGCACGGAAGGGGAGGGGTTTCGATACATCTTGGATGGAATGAACGCGGAACGGATTCTTATCGCTGCGGAGTGTATCGGCGATGCGCACTGGTTCATCGAGCGGTCCAGGCGCTATGCGACTGAACGTGTGGTTTTCGGAAGGCCTATCGGCCAGAACCAGGGTGTCCAGTTCCCCATCGCGCGCGCCTACGTCCAGGCGGAGGCCGCCGACCTAATGCGATGGACGGCCGCCTCCCTGTTCGACGCGGGGCAGGCATGCGGACCCGAAGCCAACATGGCAAAGCTGTTGGCAGCGGACGCTTCCTGGGATGCCGCCAATACGGCGATCCAGACCCACGGAGGTTACGGGTTTGTATCGGAGTACGACATCGAGCGGAAGTTCCGCGAGACCCGTCTCTATCAGGTCGCGCCGATCTCGACGAACCTCATTCTCTCCTACATTTCGGAGCACGTCCTCCAGATGCCGCGCTCGTACTGATGCCACCTGTGGTGGGACCCGAACCCAGGTCCTGCCGGCGCCGAATCCAGATCGAGGGCGACCGGGAACGGCACGTCGTCCCGCTCGAATCGCACGAGCTTTCGGTCCTCGAACCGAGGTTCGGAATGGTGGGGTGACGCGACGATGACAGGTGGGCCGGATGCACCAGGGACCGCGAGGCCGCGGGACCACTGACTGGAGTGACGGTCGTGTCGTTGGAGCAAGCTGTGGCTGCGCCACTTTGCACGCGCCACCTTGCGGATCTTGGAGCTCGCGTTACGAAGATCGAACGTCCGGGCGGGGATTTTGCGCGTTCGTACGATTCCGTAGTTCTGGGGTTGTCTGCCTACTTCGTATGGCTCAACCACGGAAAGGCGAGCGTTGCTCTTGATTTGTCGCGCCCCAACGATCGGTTGGCATTCGAGGGGCTTCTTGGCGACGCTGACGTCTTTGTGCACAACCTGAGCCCCGGCGCCGTGGACCGATTGGGCTATGCGTGGGATCGGGTGCACAAGACATGGCCGCGACTCGTTGTCTGCGCCATCTCTGGTTTCGGATCGGACGGCCCGTACCGCGAACGCAAGGCGTTCGACCTGATCCTCCAGGGCGAGAGTGGGCTGCTCTTGAGCACCGGTTCCGAGGCCGAGCCCGCCAGAGTGGGCATTTCCATCGCCGACATCAGTGCGGGGATGTACGGGCTCTCGTCGGTTCTCGCGTGCCTCTACGAGCGCGGCGAAAGGGGTGAAGGGCGCCTGATCGATATCTCAATACTCGACTGCCTGGCGGAGTGGATGTCCGTCCCGGCCTACTACGAGCTGTACGCTGGGGCTGCGCCGTCGCGAAGCGGCCTCCACCACAGCACGATCGCTCCCTACGGGCCGTATCTGACGGGGGATGGAGACAGCGTGATCGTCGCTGTGCAGAACGATGACCAGTGGGATCGTTTCTGCCGGCTTGTCTTGCGCGCGTCCGACCTTGCACGAGACCTTCGGTTCACCACAAATCCTGACCGAGTCGCGCATCGACGGGAGTTAGATGAACTGATCGACGCCGTTCTGGGCGCAACCACCACGGAGGCAGTCGAGCGCGCCCTTGCCGAGGCAGACATTCCCTTCGGGTCGCTCAACTCGGTGCGAGACATGATCGACCACCCACAGCTTGCGGCTCGCCACCGTTGGACCGACGCGGAGACTTCGTCAGGGCCCGTGCGCACGCTTGTCCCACCATTCAACATCGTTGGGTTCACGCCCCGACCTGGACGTGTGCCCGATCTTCCCGGGTAGGACGGCGAGACAGTGCTCAAGGCACGGAAGGACACGGCAGGGCTCCAACGTGGGCGCTCGTGGCTGTTCGTGCCAGGTGGCAGGGCAGACCTCCTTCGAAAGGCGGCTGCATCGGAGGCGGATGTCCTCGTCCTCGACCTGGAGGACTCCATCGACACCGCTCGCAAGGATGATGCTCGCGACGCCGTCGCACTGGCTCTGGCTGATGGTCCTCGCCCGCAACCGGTGGTCGTTCGAATCAATGATCTTGGTTCGCCTTGGTGGGTCGACGACCTCAAGATGGTGATCGTCTCGCGCGTCGATGCAGTGATGCTCCCGAAGGCTACCGTCGACGACGTGGAGCGCGTGGCTGCGTTCCTCGACGACCAGGCGGCCAGTCAAGGTCCAGATCTGAGTCTCCCGCAGATCGTGCCGCTAATCGAATCCGCCTCGGGAATCCTCCACGCTGAGGCAATTGCGTCCGCGCGCAGAGTAGCAGCCGTTGCGGTCGGTGGTGAAGATCTGGCTGCCGACCTGGCGATCACCCCGAGGGATACAGGAGAGGGTATGCAGCACGCACGCAGTCATGTGGCTCTGGCCTGCGCCGCGGCGCGCTGCCGGGCCATTGATACCCCTATGGTGGATATCGGGGATGTCACGGGCCTCGGCGTGCGCGCAGCCACGTCAAGAGCGCTCGGTTTCAGTGGAATGCTGGCGATACACCCGCTCCAAATTCCCGTCATCAATGGAGCATTCTCCCCGAGCGCAGAGGACATTCGGTGGGCACGCACTGTCGTTGACGAATTCGAACGAGCGACACGCTCCGGTGCTGGCGTGATCGCTCTCGACGGGCAGATGGTCGACAAGGCCGTCGTGACCAGCGCTCGGAGGCTCCTGGCGCGAGCCCGAGAAGTCGAAGGAACGACCCTCGAGTGAATCGGGCCACGGAAGCGCCGTCCAAACCAAGGGCGACTGCGACGAGCGCTCGCTCGGGCCCGCCGACAGCGGCTGAACGCTTGGGCGACTTCTGTGCCGATCTAGCTTGGGAGGATCTTCCTGCAGATACATGCGTCCGCGTTGTCGAGCTGACGCTCGACCTCCTCGGCGTCGCGATTCGGGGCTCGACGGAGTCGTCGACACGGGCTGTCGTCAAGGTGGTGAGTGGCTACCCGAAGGCTGACGGAGCGAGTGGCATTGGCTGTCAGTCCCGATTGGTGCCCGCGGCGGCTGCGCTCCTCAATGGCTCCGCCGCCCACGCCGTCGAGCTTGACGACGTCACCCGCGAGTCGTCCCTGCACCCCGGCGCATCGGTGATCCCAGCGGCCCTCGCCGTCGCCGAAGACAGAGTGGTCGACGGTCGTGCGTTCTTGGAGGCCGTGATCGCCGGATACGAGGTAGTGATTCGCGTGGGCAACGCCCTGAATCCGTCATCTGCCTATGCTCGCGGCTTCCATCCGACTGGAGTAGCGGGCGCGTTCGGGGCCGCCGCGGCCGCCGCCCGACTGATGGGCCTCGATGGATCCGGGGTAGCGCGCTCGATCGGCATCGCCGGGACGATGGCGGCGGGGTCCCTTGAGTATCTCAGCGACGGTTCGTGGACCAAACGCCTCAACGCCGGCTGGGCAGCACATGTCGGCATCGTGGCGGCCGATCTTGCCGCCGCTGGCTTCACCGGACCCGTGTCGGCACTCGACGGTCGGTTGGGTGCTCTTCGTGCCTACACGGATGCCCCGCGACCGGAGTTGTTGACCAAAGGCCTTGGTGAGTCGTATCTGATTACCCGGGTTGCGATCAAGCCATATGCATGCTGTCGATACAATCACGGCCTGATCGACGGCGCGCTCAGGATCAGGACCAAGCATGGAATTGACCCGTTGGGGGTGCGGCGCATCCGCCTCGGCGTGTTGACCGCTGGAGCTCTTCTTGTTGCCGAACCCATCAGCGACAAGCGGACCCCTCGAAATACTGTCGACGCCCAGTTCAGCGCACCGTTCTCCGCGGCGATCGCACTCGTCTATGGCGCGGCAGGTGTCTCGTTGTACAAGCAGCCGATCATCGATGACCCACGCATCCGCGCCCTAATGGACATTACCGATTGCTACACATCACCGGAGCTCGACTCCGCATATCCGGAGCGATGGCCGGCGGCAGTCGAGATCGAGATGCGGGACGGCCGTGTCTTCGAGGAGCGGGTGGAATTCGCACTCGGGGAGCCAGAGAACCCACTGTCAGATGAAGCGCTGATGCTGAGATTCCGAGAGCTGGTCGGCGACCGACTTCCGCGGTCGGCCACGCAGAGACTCGCGGACACGGTGTTGGGTTTGGCTGGGGCGCCGTCGGTTCGTCCAGTGGCCAGCATCTTGCGAACCGTTCGGCTCGGCTGAGTGGCGCCCCACGTGTCGGGTTCGGAGTGGCCCCGCACGAGCGAACTGGACAAGCAGGCTACTGACGAAGGCTCGGAGCTAGGTCAGTCCTCGGCTAGAGCGCCAAGCAGATAGGAGCGGAACGCGGTGTTCGAGTTTATTAGGGCTTGGAGATCCATCGAGGGCATTCGATATGGGTCGGTTTCCTCTGTGATGTAGCGCGCCGCCACGGGCGGTCCACCGTCCGGTTCATCAGCGCCGGTCACACCGACCAGGTCCGCGTAGCGGACGGGGTTGCCGTCGGCTTCATAGTCGGACCCCACGATCCACAGCCGCCCGAATCGGTACCGCTTCTTCACCTCGGCCTCCGCCTGGCTGCTCCAGCTGGTTCCGGTAAAAGCGAAGTCCGTCGGCGCGACTCCAAGGTTTTCCTTGATCACTTCATTGCATCGATCCAACTCGCGGCGCAGTAGATCTCCCTCCGGATCGATCAAACTCATCTCGGAAAGGTCTGGGTGGGTCACCGTGTGTGCACCGATGCCCCAGCCTTGGTCGACGAGCCCCTGAATCTCGGCCCAAGAAAGATGCTCGGGGCTCTGTTTGAGGTTCAGGGGTCGCTCGAAGGTCGGGTCATAGGGTCTGGTGTACATGAACAGGGTTGCCGTGAAGTGGTAGCGCTCCAAGATTGGCACCACTTGCTCGCGGAGGGATCGGACTGGGTGATCGAAGTCGATTAGGATCGGTCGGTTTGGCAAGGTGGCCGATCCGTACTGCCAATCCGCGAGGTCCTCGTATGTGATCGACTCGAACCCCAAGTCGCTGGCAATCCTCATGAGCCCATCGAAGTGGTCCGCAGGCAACGGATGCGGGATTTGGCCCGAGCCCGTCGGCCGGATACCGTGAGAAACGATTGCCGGGATCCGCATGCCGCTCCGTGGTACTAATCCGCTTCCGGCCGAGTTGCACGAGCTGCTCAGATGCATTGATTTCGCTCAGAGTGGAACCGTCCAGCGCCATTCCCTGCGGTCGGCCGATTCCGTGGGCAGTATGGTATCCAGGCGACGATTCTCTGAGTGCTCAACGATCCCGCAACCACCGAACTGTCGGGCAGCATCAGAGTAGACGGCAACATTGGCTCAATCCGTGGAGGTGGTGTTGTGACCAACCTCGTTGCTTCTGGATACCGCGAATCATGGCCGTTCGCGAGGGCTCGGGTAGCCGGAGACCTGACGTTTGTGAGTGCCGGCCCTGGCGGCGCCCCAGACGGCCGGCGGCGATCGATTGACCGCCAAACCGTCGCGGCGGTGGCTAATCTCGCCGCCGCCTTGTCAGAGGTCGGCAGGACGGTAGCCGACCTTGCATGTCTGGTTGTGTTCGTTCTGAACTACAGCGAGAGGGATCGCGTCGCGCAGGCGCTGCGCCGAGTCCTGCCTGGCGGGCTGGTGCCCGCGGTCAGTTTTATCGGAGTGACCGGTCTCCCGGAAGGAGATGGTCTTCAACTCGACGCCGTTGCTTCGGCGAGCATAGGGCGACGCGTCGTTGCCTCAGGAGTCCGAGGACGCTTGCCAACCGAGCACGGTTGGCCACATGCAGTCGAGGCCGGCGATCTCTACTTCCTCTCAGGGGTCAGTGCAATTCCGCCGCCCGAAGGACAGCCCTTCAATGTCGGCGAACAGATCACGGTGCAGGCGCGGATCAGCGTTGGTCTGGTGGAGGAGGTGCTAGACGCTGGCGGTTACGAGCTCGGGGAGATCTTCCGAACGCACTTGTTCGTGCCCGACCTCGCCCTGCGCCAGCAGTATCCAGACGGGCGCCGTGACAGATATCAAGCCACTTTTCGGCTTGGGGGATTCCCCGCGAATTCGGTGATCGGAATTCAGAGTGTGGGGATGAACGTGCAGCTCCGAATGCTCGCGATCGCTAGCCATGGTGCGAAGCGGTATGTGTCGAGCGAAGCGGTCAGAGAGCTTCCAAGCGCGTACTCGCAGGCTGTGCTGGTCGGCGATTGGCTGTTCGTAGCGGGACAGGACGCGAGTACGCTGGACAACCAAGTCGCCGAGCCACGTAATGTCGAAGGACAGGCGCGCGTCGCGCTCAACCACGTCCGCGACCTGGTGGAGGCTGGCGGCGGTTCCATTGCGGATATTGCGAAACTGACCATCTATTTGGTACCCGGCGCGAGCGAGCAATCGGTCTGGAGCGTCCTCGACGAGTTCTTCGCGGGTGCTCAATCACGGCCATCTGGACTTGTCGTGGGCGTTCGAGAACTTGCCACAAACGCTCTTGTGGAGATCGACGCGGTCGCCTACTTGCCGCCATCGCAAGCGCCTTTGCATCGAAGCCCATGACTGCCCATCGCTTCCGCTGAACTCCCTCGCTCACCGCCTCGGTGTCGCTGCCGAGAGAGCGGTACCGACAGGGCGAAGGCATTCCTTAGCAGGCCGGGTAGTTGTGGGACGGCCCGAGGCTTCTTGGCCCCGAACCGCTACTGGTGCAATCCGGTGCCGGACCGGGCGCCAAATCTCCTCATCGACAGGGGTCGAACACGCCCTGGCTTACGTTGCCCGTTGACAGATGGACGTCGCGTTGAATACGCTTCCAACGTGACTCGAGGAGACGTGGCGATCGCGGCCACCTGAGTCTCCGCGGTCGCCACCCATGGCCTCGCGTTCTCATGCGGCTCTCGGTGCTGGCTGAGTGGGCGAGAGGGCTCTGCAGCATGAGACACCGGCTGGGACGGACCTAAACGCCGACCGAATCGGTCTGATCTAGGGGGAGGGGAGAGTGCTCGCCGCCAGCGGCGCAGGCCTGAGGCAGGTAGAAGAAGCACCGCTTCGTGGGCACGCGAGCCGAGAATGACTCGACGGACGAGTGGGCAAGGGTCAGCAGGGTCCAGGTGCGCTCGCAGCCGGCCAAAGTTCTCCGATTGAGGACTGAATCGATGACCGTAGCCATGAAGGGTCGTTATGACGCGATCGTGGTCGGGGCGGGTCACAACGGGTTGACCGCCGCGTACTACCTGGCCGCGGCTGGCCTCAGCGTCGTGGTGCTGGAACGTCGCGAGTCGGTTGGCGGACTCTGCTCGACCGAGGAGGTTTGGCCGGGCTTCAAGAACAACGTGGGTGCCAATTCGGCACATAACGTTGATCCCAAGATAGTGCATGACATGAAGCTCGAGTCGCACGGCCTTAAGTGGGCGCAGCGAAACCCGAGCGCGATCATGGCTTTCCCTGACGGGGGACTATATGTCGGTTGGCAGGATCGCAAGCGATCGGTCGACCAGATCGAAAAATTCGGTCGGGGCGATTCTGAGGGCTATTTCCGCCTGCTCGCCGAGTTGGATCAGCTTGGGGAGGCACTCGACGTCTCATATTACGAACCTCCGCCGACTTGGGATCGGTTGACGTCGAGACTCACAACCCGGGAACTCGAGGACACCTTCCGGAAGGTTATGTTCGGCAGCGCCACCAACTTGTTGGCGGACCGAATCCGGTCCCCACTGGTGCAGGCGACCCTCGGCATGATTGGTGTGTCGGGCAACTTCATTGCCCCAAGTACGCCGGGCTCAGCATTCATGTTGTTCACCCGCCCGCTATATCGAGGATCCCGTGCCGCGCGACGCCGGTCGAGGGGTAATGTTCTCGGAACTGGGCCACGCTCTCCAGTTGGAGGGATGGGAGCGATCACAGCGGCGATGGCGAGGTCCGTTGAAGCTCGCGCAGGAGAGATCTATACGGGTGTTGCCGTTGATCAGGTGTTGTGCCGCGACGGTAAAGCATCGGGCGTCGTGCTTGCAGATGGTCGAACGGTGGAGGCACCAGTCGTCGTTTCGAATGCGAGCCCAAAGGCGACCCTCCTCAACTTGATCCCTGAGGGGGTGTTGCCATCCTCAACCGTTGAACGCGCGCGCGAGATCCGAATGGGCGGTTCTGTCTTCAAGGTACTTCTCGCCTTGGATGGTCTGCCTCGTTTCAATGGGAGTTCGTCCGCCGCCGAAGACGAGCTGTTTGGTCGATGTGGATTCCGAATGGCGCCGTCGATCCAGTCGATGGATAGGGCGTATCAACAAGCCGTAGAAGGTGGTTGGTCGACCGAGCCAATGATTTGGGGTTTGATGCCGTCGACGATGGACCCGACGATGGCGCCCCCCGGCAAGCACGTGATGAGTCTTACCACCTTCCATGCGCCGTACGAACTTGCCGAAGGCTCCTGGGAAGTGGAACGCGAGAAGTTTGGTCGGCAGGTGATCAAGCATCTCGGTGAATACATGCCAAATCTCGACTCCTACATCTTGGATTACCGCTTCCTTTCACCAGTAGATCTTGAGGACGAATATGGCCTGATGGGCGCAAGCCAGACGCACGGTGATGTCACGCCGGGTCAGATGTTCTCGATGCGGCCAATGGTCGGCTGCAGCGAGTATCGGACGCCAGTTGCGGGCCTCTACATGTGCAGTGTTGGCACCTGGCCTGCGTACTACGTGTCGGGGCTGCCTGGACACAACGCCGCGCACCAGATCATTGCGGATCTGGGCAATGGCCGTCGGAATCATGTTGAGGAGGTGGGTGACGAGCAGATCGACGCTCTGGAGGCGGCGGCCGCCCCAGTCGACTTTGCACCGAGTTAAGGGCTAGGAGGAGGACGAAATGCGAAGACCAGTGGTTCTGTCGTTCTTGGTGGCGACTGTTCTGGTCGGATGTTCCGGAGCCAGCAGCGCATCGCCGTCGGCATCGGCGGCTGCATCGGCGGCTGCATCGGCGGCTGCATCGGCGGCTGCATCCGCGAGCGGCGGCGACCTTACGATCGGGGTCATCGAGCCTTTCACCGGGTTCGCGGCTTCGCTTGGACAGTACACGACTGAGGCCATCGACCTCGTCCAGAAAGAGAAGGGCGAGACGGTCGCGGGCAAGGCGCTGAAGTTCGAGCAGGCCGACGATGGCTGCACGCCGACTACGGCTGTCGACGCGGCGAACAAGCTTCTCGGCAAGGTGGTCGCCACTATCGGGCCAAACTGCAGCGGCAGCATGCAAGCGGTGGCGCCGATCTTGGCTGCGAACAAGATCCCTCACTTCTCCCCCTCGTATCTTCCATCGCTCACAGATGGAACGGACTCCTACTTCTTCCGTGTTACTCCGAGTTCCCGTCCGTTGATGGGGTTACTCGTCGATGAGATCAAGAAGGCAGGGATTTCGAAGGTCGCGATCGCCCACGATACGACGGGTTACGGAGTTGGAGAGAAAGACTCGATCGTTGCCGCCCTGGCCGCGGCCGGTCTTCCAGCACCCACCACCGTTATCTCATACGATCCGGCTACCGTCGATTTCTCTGGTCAGGTCGCCGCGATCAAGAACTCCGGGGCCGAGGCATTCGTGCTTGCAGCCTTCCCTGGACTCCGCGGCTCTGCTCCTCAAGCAAGCACGACAGGCCGGACTCAAGATGCCCGCCTTCGGAGGGGCGGCAATGTCGGACAGTTCATTCGGCGAGATCGCGGGTAGCGCGGCAAACGGTCTTGTGTATGCAAGTGCCTATCATGCCGGCGACCCGTCGACCGCGGCATTCACAGAAGCATATAAGACCGCCTACGGCCATGATCCAGTGAACGACTCAACTGGGACCGCGATGGCTCTATACGCGCTGCGTGATGTCTGGGAGAAGCTCGGACCGGACACCTCCGGGGAGGCCCTACGCGATGCAGTCCGCAACACGGTGTTAGACACTCCCGCAGGCAAGACCGGATGGGACGCAAACGGCGATCTCAAGGTTAGTTCAGGGATCGTCGGGAAATGGGAGGACGACAAGGCCGTCACGACCAACAGGGTGACCTTCAATAGCCCATAGGACGCTGAGGCCGCGTGGCCCTCGGTCGTCGGCCGAGGGCCACGTGCACTAGGAACAAACATAGGGGAGGTCGCCCGACGGTGGACCCTGGGCTGTTGTTCGCGACTGTGCTCAATGGCCTCACCGCCGGAGGGCTGTACGCGCTTGTCGCAATCAGCTTCGGCGTGGTCTACCGGACGACGCAGGTATTCAATTTTGCGCAAGGCTCGTTCGCTGCCCTTGGCGCGTACCTCTGCTACTCAGTCGTGGTGACGCTGGGTCTACCGTATCCGGTAGGTATTCTCGTTGGATGTGTCGGCGTTGGGCTCGTTGGTGTTCTCGCCGAGCGGGTCGTGTTGCGGAAGCTGTACAGCCACGGCGGCATGTACACATTCATCGCCACAATCGGTCTCGCCCTGGCGATCCAAAGTGGCATCCAGTTGATATGGGGCCCGATTCTAATAACAATCCCGAGCGCTTTCGGGTCGGAGCCTGTCACTGTGTTAGGCGTGACGATCGTCCCTGAGAGAATCTGGATCCTCGGATCGTCCTTGGCTTTGGCGGCAGGTCTCTTCGCCTACTTCAAGCTCACGCGATTCGGCAAAGCCATGCGCGCCGCGGCGCAGGACCGACGAGTAGCCAGCCTACTCGGGATCGATGTCGGTCGCACGTTCATGGCGGCCTTCTTCATGAGTGGAGCCGTTGGCGCATTTGCCGGGATCATGATCGCACCGACCACGTATTTGAAGCCAACTATGGGCAGTGTGTTGGGCGTGCCCGGAATGATCGCCGCACTGATTGGCGGCCTCGGCAGCATGCCCGGCGCCGTTGCTGGTGGCCTCGTTCTCGGAGTGGTTCAGGCGCTGGGCGTGCTAATCATCGATCCTCGATACGGCGATATCGCGGCGTTTGCCGTCTTCGTAGTCGTCCTTCTACTGCGGCCGAGTGGCCTATTCGGCGAAGAAGCTGTCAGCGGACGAAGCGTATGAGATCCTGGACACTCGGTGTTGGAGCAGACCCGCGGCTTCGCCTGATCAGGTACCTGCTACTGGCCGCTCTTCTAGTTGCGGCGGAATCATTTCTGACAACCCCATACTTGGTGCGGACGGCCAACTGGATGTTGATTCTTGCCGTAGCAGCGATGGGCGCGAACATTATCAGCGGGTACGCCGGTCTGGTCTCGGTTGCTCATGCGGCGTTCATGGCCATCGGTGCCTATGTGTCAGCCCTTTCGATGATGAAGCTCGGCCTGCCGTTCCCCGTAGCGTTCGTGATGGCCTGTGCTATGTGTGGAGTCATCAGCGGTGCCGTCGGACTGCTCGGGAACCGAGTGGAGCCAGTGTACTTCATCGTCGTCACGTATGGCTTCGCTGTCGCCGTTACATTGGTAATAGTCAATGAATCTTGGCTCACCGGTGGCGCCAACGGTCTCAATGGCGTTCCGCCCGCTTCGTTTGGGCAGTGGATGCTTTCAGATGACTGGGCTGTTTATCCAATGATCGCGTTTGTGTTCACTGTTGCACTGTACTTCGCTCAACGGCTGAGGAACTCGCGGGCCGGCCGCGCGATGGTTGCCGGGCAGTTGAACGTCCCGGCCGCTAGTTCGAGCGGTGTCGACGTGAATCGCAGCCGGATATTCGCCATGGTGGTGGGAGGCATATATCTTGGCGCTGCTGGAAGCCTCTTTGCTCACGTCGTCCGTTTCTTGGGCCCCGAGAACTTCTCGATCAGCCTTACGCTACTTCTGTACCTGATCTTGGTTGTGGGAGGACTTGGGTCGAATATTGGCGCTTGCTTGGCGGTGTTCTTGGTCGTCAGCCTGACCGAGATCCTGCGCGGGTCGGCGACGACGTGGCTACTCCTGTTCGGAATTTCGATCATGGTGATCATGATCGTGGCGCCTCGCGGACTGCCCGAGATCTGGGGGCATGTTGCGCGGTTGGCGAAGCGCCAATCTCGGGCGGCGAGCACACGGGTTGGGGATGGATGATGAACGCTGAGGGGCTCCGGCCAATTCTGGAGACGAGCGACGTTGCCGTGAATTTCGGGGGTGTGCGGGCGGTTGACGGAGTGTCCTTGACCGTTCTGCCGGGCGAGATACACGGGCTCATCGGCCCAAATGGGTCGGGCAAGACGACATTCCTGAACGCTGTAACCGGATTCGTGGAGGTCCAGCGCGGCGAGATCAGGCTCGATGGGGCGGAGATCACGCGCTGGTCGGTGCATCGGCGCGCCCTGGCTGGGATATCGCGGACGTTCCAGGGAGCGTCGATCTTTTCGGAAATGACAGCCATCGAGAATGTGGTCGTTGGTCTACACGCCTGGGATCGACAGACTTGGGCTCGGTCATGCATCCCGGGAGTAGGCGATCGGATAGAAGCCCATGATCAGTTTGAAGCCTCGCTTTCGCTCAAGAATGTCGGGCTTGGACTGCACACGGGTACGGTTGCTTCGGACATGGGTTTCGTCCAACAGCGATCGTTGGACCTAGCGAGAGCCATCTCCGGGCGGCCGCGTCTACTCCTCATGGACGAACCTGCGGCAGGACTCACACCGACGGACGTCGAGGAGCTCGCGGCCACGATCCGTCGCCTCAGAAGTGACGGATGGACGATCCTGCTTGTAGAGCACCACATGCGGTTCGTCATGGGGCTGTGCGATGTCGTTAGTGTGTTGGACTTTGGTCGACAAATCGCGGCCGGGACTCCTTCGGAGAATTCAACAGGAACCGGCAGTGATTGAGGCATATCTGGGACCAGACCATGACCACATTGACACTAACTGACGTATCCACTGGCTACCACCGGCCGCAGACGGCTGTCGATCACGCATCGTTGGCAGTTCGCGGCGGTGAGATTGTCGCTCTCCTCGGCCCGAATGGTGCTGGTAAGACGTCGTCTCTCGCCGCAGTTTCTGGGCTGCTCACCTTGTGGGGCGGACAGATAGACATCGACGGACGCCGCCTCGATGGGCTGAGCCCGGCCATGATCGTCCGCTCCGGCGTTGCACAGGTACCCGAGGGTCGCCGCATTCTCCCAGGCCTGACAGTCGCCGAGAACCTCGAGATGGGAGCCTATGTGATCCATGATCGATCTCTGATCGCCGCTACGTTGGATGAGGTCCTCGGCCTGTTTCCGGCCCTCAGGGACCGACTTAGACAGCTCGGCGGCACCTTGTCGGGCGGCGAACAAGAAATGTTGGCGATTGGTAGGGCCTTGATGAGTAAACCATCGTTTCTGCTTCTCGATGAGCCATCAATGGGTCTCGCACCAGTTGTCATCGCCAGGATCTTTGACCATCTACGACAGTTGCAGGGCCGCGGACTCGGGATACTCCTTGTCGAGCAGAATGCGCGGATGGCGCTCGAAGTGGCGACGTTTGCTCATGTGCTGGAGCGAGGAAGTGTGGTGATATCTGGTAAGCCAGAGGAACTCATTTCAAACGAGATGGTTCGGCGCTCGTATCTCGGCGCATGAATAGCCATAAGCGCACGGGATCAAAAGCGCGATCCGTGCGGGAATCGAAGAGTGGAGAGGAGAGAGGCTCGTGAATGCGGAGTCAGCTAGTCCCGCCATGGTGATTGACGGTCTGCAGTATTCCGTATGGGATCGTGAGGTCTTTGAGGAAATGCACGCCGGCGGGTTGACGGCAGCGCACGTAACTTTGGCGATCTGGGAAGACGCACGAGAAACACTAATCGTCCTTGGCACATGGCGAGAATTGCTGCGCGCTCACGCGGACCTGATCATCCCATGTACGTCTCTTGAGGACATCGATGCGGCTCGGGCGACCGCGAGGACTGGCATCATTTTTGGATTCCAGAATACCTCTCCGTTTGAAGATGCCGTCGGCTTTGTGGAGGAGTTCCATCGACTCGGCGTACGAATCGCGCAGTTGACTTACAACATCCAGAATCTGGCGGGTTCGAGCTGTTATGAACCGACTGACGGCGGGCTAAGCCGGTTCGGACGCAACCTGGTCCGCGAGATGAATCGCGTTGGTATGGTGGTTGACCTCTCCCACGTCGGGAATCAGACTGCCCAAGATGCCATAGATGTGTCCACGGCGCCTGTCGCGGTCACACATGCGAATCCATCGTCGTTCTTTGCCCACCCGAGAAACAAGCCGGACGATCTGCTGCGCAGTCTCGCAGATCACGGCGGGATGATTGGCGTTACTCCATATCCGCATCTCGTCGGCGACCAAGTGGAAGTCGAGCAGTGGGCAGGGATGGTCGCTCGAACCGTCGATTTGATGGGCATTGACCACGTTGGGATCGGATCGGATATGAGCCGGAAATGGTCCGATGAGTATCTCATGTGGATTCGGATGGGCCGGTGGACCCGTGCCCCGGACTACGGTGCCGGGACCGCAAAGCAAGCTGGCTGGGCTCAATGGCCGGCTTGGTTCGAAACACCTGCTGGATTCCCGAATATGCTCGCTGGACTCGCAAAGGCCGGCTTTTCCGACGAGGAGGTGAGGAAGATCGTCGGTGAGAATTGGCGGAACTTCTTTGCGAGAACGTGGGTGAGTGGAGCTGGGCGCGAGGGTTGACGCCCCGGGTGCCTGGATGAGATCGCGGGACTCGTGATCGTGCACGACTGACTGGCTTGACGCAAAGCTCCCTAGGGAGGTGAATCGGAGCATGGCCACGATCGCCGCAACCGCGCCCCACAAGATCTTCCTGGCCGGCCAGTGGGTCGACTCGCCCGAGCTACTCGAGGTCTCCAACCCGGCCGACCCGAGCCGGCCTGCCGGCACCACGTACCAGGCGACCCCGGAGCAATACGATGAGGCGGTCGATGCCGCCGTCCGCGCGTTCCCTGCCATGCGTGCCCTGGCCGCCTACGAACGGGGTGCGATCCTGCGGAAGATCAGCGAGGGCATCCGGGGCCGGCGCGATGAGCTGGCGACGCTGCTTTCGACCGAGGCCGGCAAGCCCATCCGCGACGCCGGCATCGAGGTCGACCGCGCGGTCCTCACCTTCCGCCTTGGCGCAGAGGAAGCCGAGAGGATGGTCGGCGAGACGATCCCCCTCGATCTCAATCCCGCCTCCAGGGGCCGGGTCGGCATCACCCGACGCTTCCCGATCGGACCGATCGCCGCCATCAGCCCGTTCAACTTCCCGCTCAACCTGGCGGCTCACAAGCTGAGCCCGGCCATCGCATCGGGCAATCCGGTCGTCCTCAAGCCACCCTCGAAGGACCCCCTCACGATGTTGACCGTGGCCGAGATCGTGGCTGAGGCCGGTCTGCCCGACGGGGCGGTGAGCATTCTCCCGATGAGCCGGGAGCTGG
This sequence comes from uncultured Chloroflexia bacterium, assembly GCA_963789905.1. Classification (GTDB taxonomy): domain Bacteria; phylum Chloroflexota; class Limnocylindria; order Limnocylindrales; family CSP1-4; genus CAWBMK01. Next base: position 26,232 of record CAWBMK010000001.1, read on the forward strand.
GGGACCGGATGGTCGCCGATCCGCGCTTCAAGCTCCTCACCTTCACCGGATCACCGTCCGTCGGCTGGCGGATGAAGGAACGAGCCGGACGCAAGAAGGTCGTCCTCGAGCTCGGCGGCAACGCCGGCTGCATCGTCGATGCATCGGCCGATCTCGACTGGGCCGTGAAGCGGATCCTCATCGGTGCCTTCACCTACGCCGGACAGGTCTGTATCAGCGTCCAACGGCTGTATCTCCATGACGAGATCTACGACGCGTTCATGACCAAGTTCCTGGCCGGCGCCGGAAAGCTCAAGGTCGGCGATCCGCTCGACCCGACGACAGACCTCGGACCGATGGTCGACGCAGCCGCGGCCTCACGCACGCAGCGCTGGGTCGACGAGGCGGTGGCACTCGGCGGTGAGGTCCTCCTCGGCGGCACGGCCGAGGGCGCATTCTTCCCACCAACGGTCCTCGCCAACGTCCCCCTCCACGCCCAGGTCTGTTCGAACGAGGCGTTCGCTCCACTCGTTGTCGTCTTTCGCTTCAGCGAACTTGGGGATGCCGTCGAGGCCGTGAACGACTCGTCGTTCGGTCTCCAGGCCGGTGTGTTCACGAACGACCTCGGTCACGCCTGGCGCTCGTTCAGCGAGCTCGAGGTCGGCGGCGTCATCGTCAACGACACCCCGACGTACCGCATCGACCACATGCCGTACGGCGGGGTCAAGGAATCGGGCCTCGGTCGCGAGGGCATCCGTTTCGCGATCGCGGACATGACCGAGATCAGGATCATGGTCCTTGCCTGGCCGAGTTCGATTCGCTATGCTGCTTGCCGCGGAGTGCTCCGTGCTGCGGCAACGACCGGTCTCTCCGATGACTGTCGATAAGCGCCGAGGACGAGGAGCCTTGGCAGGTGTCCTCTCCAAACAGTTGTGGTGGAGCTCCGCCGGGGGCGGCACCTCGGATGACCCTGCGTGAAGGTGAAATCGTGCCGATCGACATCGTCAATTCGAGCTTCTCGGGGCCGCAAGGAACTTCAGGACCAGCAGCACGAATGCCTTGTCCCCGCACATTCGGCGAGTGAGTCCTCGCTGCGAACCAGACTGGCATAGCCGATGCCCCACGTGCTTGGACCTGATCGGGCCGTCATGCGAGTTCGCGACGGTACGCGTCTAGTAGCGGACATCTACCGCCCGAGCGACAAGGGGCCGTGGCCCGCGCTTCTGATGCGAACTCCGTATGACCGCTGCAAGGCCGAAACGTTGCTCTATGCCCACCCAGCGTGGTACGCGAGCCAAGGTTTCGCGGTCGTGATCCAGGACGTACGCGGCCGGTTTGAGTCGGGCGGGGACTTCGACCCGTGGGTCCATGAAGGCGAGGATGGCGTCGACACTATCGACTGGATCGCCACCCAGTCATGGTGCAATGGCCGGATAGGAATGTACGGTTTCTCATACCCGGGCCTCGTTCAGCTCCTCGCGGGAGGAGAAGGTCATCCCGCGTTGCGAGCTGTGGCACCCGGGCTAGCGCCGCTACGACTCGGGGAAGGTTGGCTCTTCAATGGCGGTGCCTTTGCCATCGGATTCGCCCTCGGGTGGGCGCTCGACCTCGTCGGCGATACGGCGCGACGTCGTGCCCCAGACCGACTCCCGGGAATTGTGCGGGCATGGCGTCAGCGTGGCGAAGAGTATGCCTTTCGACCGCTACGGGATCACCCGCTTGCCACTGCTTCGAGCCTAGCACCGTACTATCGCGAGTGGTTGGATCAGGAGCGGTCGCCGGCTTATTGGGAGGCGCGGACAGTGGAGCCATCAACCGTTCACGCGCAGCCGGCGGCGCTATATATCGGGGCTTGGTACGATCCGTTCATCGCGAGCACCATCGATGCGTATCGTTGCGCCACCGAGAGTGGCTCTGCCAACCCCGCGAGTCTCCTCATCGGACCGTGGCATCACTACCCAAACATGTCGTCGGCGTTTCCCGCCCGTCCAGACAATCCGCGGGTGATCGATGACCTGCAGGTCGCATGGTTCGACCAGTTCCTGCTCGATCGCTCGCCGCGTCTCGACCGAGCGCGGCTCTATCGGACGGGGGCGGATCGGTGGGAGACGCCGGACGATTCGTCCCTCAGGGCGGTCGCCAGGCGGCTCTACCTGCGGAGCGATGGTCGGGCGAATTCGGTGTTCGGGTCGGGGGCGCTGGCCGAATCGGTCCCGCCTGCTTCAGAGACGCCGGACAGGTACGTCTACGACCCGGTAAACCCGATCGTCGCCCCAGACGCGAACCCATCCGGGTACCCGCTACTGACGCCTCAAGGGCGAGCTAACCAACGCGAGGTGGAGGTCTCGAATTCGGTCCTGATCTACACCTCGGCGGCCCTCGAGCGGAGTCTTCGAGTCGCTGGTGCACCGTCGGTTCGACTCCACGCACAGTCGACAGCTATAGACACCGACTGGGTCGCCACGCTTTGCGAGGTGACGCCCGACGGGCACAGTTACAACCTCTGTCGAGGCATCGTTCGGGCGCGGTTCGCGAATGAATGGGCATCGATTAGGGACAACCTCCTCACCTACGACATCCTCCTTCCGCCCATCTACCATGAATTCCAGGCTGGATACCACGTCCGGCTCCAGGTGACGAGTTCGAGCTTCCCCGTCTGGGAGCCAAACCCGAACACAGGCAACCCACTCGGGTCTGATCGGACGGGTGATGTAGTCGTCGCGACCCAGACGGTCGTGCACGAGGCGGACCATCCGTCCTACCTTGAGCTTCCATGTGAAACATGACGGCACGATGGGCGACGTTGCGGGTCAATCCGTCCTGGAGCCTGCTAGCTCGTGTCTAGCACTCTGGCCTTGGCTGATGCGTACTCGCCCTCGGTTAACTTGCCGCTGTCGTGAAGGCGAGCCAGACGCTCTAGCTCGTCAGCAACGTCACTCTGGCGATCGCCCGCCACGAAGTAGCTGGTTATCGCCGCGGTGATGGCCGAGTAGAGGCCAATACCGAGGATCATGAGCGTCATCGCGGCAAGTCGACCTTCCGAGGTAACGGGATACACGTCGCCGTAGCCGACGGTCGTCAGTGTCGAGATGCCCCACCACAGTGCATCGAGCGGATCGTCGAAGGCTTGGTTGAGGCCGACCTCGGACGCATAGAGCAGGATCGAGCAGACGACCATGACCGTCGCCCAGGCCGCGAGCATCCACATGAGGCCCCGATGTTGAGCGAGCCGCTCGACATGACCGAGGGCCCGGTAGACGCCGGCGAATGTCCGGATAAGCCGTAGCAGGCGGAGCAATCGGAACGGCCGAAGCCACCGAGCTGGCGGCACCAGACTGACGACGTCGACGACGTGAGCCCGAGCGTAGGCGCGCCTGACCGGAGCCGCCCACAGGCGCCCAAAGAACTCAAGCGCGAAGATCCCGGTGATCACCCACTCAATCGCGATGAGCCGAGCCTCGGCGGCTGTGCCCGGCTCGGATCGCAAAATTCTTCGGTGGCGGTGGCGCCCGTCTCGTCACCCTCACCCAAGGCCACGCCGAAGCCCAAGGCCATGCCGAAGCCCAAGGCCACGTCGAAGCCCAAGGCCACGCCCGAATATCGTTGCCTGCGCGGGCGGCGCGCCTCTTCCGCCCTCGTCAGCCCCCCTCGCTGCCAACGATCTGGACGTGGATCCCCATCGGCGTCGATCCAATGCGGGAAGAGGTCGCGCTCGTACCCAGTCCGGTCCTCCTCGGCGACTGGCAGGGTCGCCAACAGGTCTGGAAGCGAGAGCTCGCCCCTCGACGGACTTAAAACCGATACCGAAGGCGAGGCTAGTGCGGCGGGCGACGACGGCGCGGCCGATGACGGCGTGGCCGAGGGCGAGGTCGGGGCACGGTTCGCGACAGCCCACACCAGGAGGAGGACGAGCACGATCAACGCGCCGGCGACGATAAGGCCGCGAGTCGGCGTCTGGACTCTCACCTAGGCGGGTAACCTCCCACCGACGGGCATTCGATCGCTATGGCGCAATGGTCACCGCCACTCCCGCCGCCGCTCGATGATTCACGGCTCGCAGTCCTCCCAGTAGGGCACGCTGCCGCGCTGACGACCTTGGCGTCCGCTGGAAGGCCCACCCGCCTGCCGGCCTAAGTGACGTGTGGCTATGGCCGTCAAGACTCCCGAGGGTCATACTGCGGAACGCGCGAAGGCGACGACATTGAGCCGCCGGCGAGGCTAACCCGCAAGGGGTCGCTCTGGGAGGTTGCGGGTTCGAGGAGGATCTGACAATGCTCCGGAAGGTCTGCGCGGCGGTCTCTGCCGCGATGCTGCTATCCCTGCTCGCCACGACTCCCGCAGCGGCGACGACGGTTATCAACTGCAAGGCCGGAGCGGACCTCCAGGCGGCGATCGGCGCGGCGAGCCCCGGTGACACGCTCCTCATCCAGGGCACCTGCAAGGGCACCTTCGTCATCGACAAGGATCTGAACCTCAAGGGCCGGGGGACGCGACCCACCTTGGATGGTCAAGGGTCAGACACGGTGCTCCAGGTCCCCTGGGGCCGGGCGGACCGATGACGCTCGGGCCGACCGTCCTCGTGGTCGGACTCACCATCACTGGCGGCAGCAGCCAGGGTGTCCTCAACGCGGGCACCCTGACCCTGAGGGACTCTGTCGTGCGGGACAACACCGGAACCGGGATTTCCGTCGAGATTGACCTCGGCGCCACAGGAGGCGGTCTCACCTTGCAGCACTCGACGGTCCGTGACAACGGCGGCGACGGCATCACCAACAACAGCACGCAGCTCACGGTCGTGCGCTCAGCCGTCAGCTACAACGGCGGCATCGGCATCCTCAACGGCATCCAGAAGCAGGCGATCATCAGATCATCGACAGTGCGTGGCAACGGCGGCACGGGCATCGTCAACGGCGGGAACATCCTGATCGAAGACGTAGTCGTACGAGACAACCGTGATGGCGGCATCGCCGGCACCTCGTACATCACGGTGCGCAACACCCTCATCACAGGCAACCGCAGGTCGGGGTTTGAGCCCAACGGCGGCGGTCTGCAGCTGATCACGGCCGGCGCCGGCGACTACATCACAATCGAGACCTCCGTCATCAAGAACAACACAGCGAGCGGCAGCGGTGGGGGCATCTACATCGAGGGTGACGGCAGCACAGGGGTGGCGGGCGGGTCGAACCTTAAGCTCGACCGCGTCAAGATCACGAACAACATCGCCGGCATCAGCGGCGGTGGCATCTACGAAGCCGGGCCCGGAACAGTGCTCCTGATCCACTCGAGGGTCTCTCGCAACCAGCCGGACAACTGCGTCGGCTGCTGAGTCAAGCGGGCCCGGTGACACAACGCCGGGCTCGTCCCGGCCAGCTCGAGCGAAGGCGTCCGGGGTGCCGGTTCTGTAGCTCGATCCGTAGCCCCTAACCGCCGAATATCGGGGCTACGGATGAACCTCGGTGGACGTTACGCACGCTCGAATCCGAACATACGTGCGTAGGTCGGGCGGAATGGGGTTCAGGAGGTCGAGCGTTCGAATCGCTCCGCCCCGACCAGCTTTCTCGGGCCGAGCCTCCCATTGGTGGGCGCCCGGTTGTTGGCTCCTGTCCGGCCCGCCGACCCTCTGGCCCTAGCTATGTCGCCCTCGACGACCCCGCTCGAGGGTCTCGGTCGCCGGATTGACGTCGCGCTCGATCCGCCGGTCAAGGATCCACCGGTCGGCCGCCCGCCCGAGGGCGTTGGGCATGGCGTAGGAGATCGAGCGGCGGAAGCGCGTCCCCTCCGGCTCGGGCGTGAAGGCGTAGGCGATCTCGACCACGCCGCCCTGCACGATCGGCCGCAGCAGGAGGCCGGACCCTACCACGCCACTGACCGTCCAGCGCGCCGGCCGTCTGACGGTCATGACCGTCCACGCGATCACGAGCTTCATACCGGCGACCGTGACCTGCTCGGTCCAGGTGTCGCCGAGCTGCCCTGGCCCGCGACTCGTCCGCTCGATGCGCGACGTGTTCGGATACCACTCCCGCCACTTCCCTGGATCGGTCGTGTAGTCGTCGACCTCCTCGATCCGGGCTGGCCGGCACTGCCGGAACGGGCGGTATGAGTGGCCCGCGAGCCTCTACTGGTCACCGGCTGCAGCCACTTGTGCTCCACGACTGCGAGCGGCGCTGAGGCTAGGAGGCGACCTCGGGCTCCGTCGCGGCGGGGCCGATGATGGCGTCTTGATTGATCCGCCGTCGGACCCCCTCGCTATCGAGCGAGACGATCGCGACGGGCTCGTCAGCCCAGTTCTGCCACACGTACCCGGTGATCGTGGCCTCACGAACGCCGCTGTGGTCCCTGATCAGGACACGTTGCCCGACATCGTAGGCCGGGGGCTTGTCCAGCCCGATCATCATCGTGGTGTCCTCGAGTGTGTGCGCCGCTCGGGCTCTGCCCCCGATGAGCGTCCCGCAATGAGGATCGTCAACCATGCGAGACGCGATGCTGAGTGCACGACCGCGCAGATCGGGGGGCGTTTCGTCGCAGGGATGCGGCAATGAACGGTGGTGACGGCGACGCCGCCCCAGTTGCAGGTGATAGGGCCCGTCCGAACCTGATTGACGAGCCCGGACCATCGTCCTGCGGACCGCCGCCGCGTGGATGGCTAAGGTCGTGCCGAGGGGGATCCGTCCACTCGATCCGCCGTGGAGTGTGCCGTGCCTGTCAAACGCCTGCTGTCCCTGTCCGTCGTCTGCGCCCTTGTGGCCGCCTTCGGTCTCGCTTCGTCCGTCGCGGCGGCCAGCTCAATCGTCGACTGCGGCCAGCTGACCGGCTATACGGCGCCCGATCCGGTGGCTCCGGCCGATGGCAGCGTCCAGCTCGGCGCGCTCACGCCCTGGACGATCCTGGCCACGGCGACCGTCTCACCCGAGGCGGCGGCTGCGCTGCCCGGTCTCGTCAACTCCGGTCCGACCTGCCTGGCCCTCGATCTCGACGACGACGGCAACGTCACCTCGATCGACTTCGCCTCGACGGGCACGATCAGCGGATCGGTGACCTTCAATTCGGGCAGCGGCTTCTACCTGTTCGCCGATCGCCTGATCGTCCCCGACTTCATCACGAACACCTATCCGGGCTTGGCGGCCCTCTTCGTGACCAGCTACCAGGCCGGCACGCCGCTGTCGGTGACGTTCACCGTCGATCCGACGTCGGGCCAGTTCACGGGCGTCGACGGGACGGCCGAGTTCTGCGGCCCCGCTTCCCTGACGTCGGGCGGCGATGGCCAGGTCGGCGATGCGGTCATCCCGGCCGCCGTCCTCGACGCCGCCGATGTCGCGGCCCTCGAGGGCGCTGACGGCCGACAGGCCTGTGCGACGGTCCGGACCACCGGCAGCATCCAGCAGAACGGCGGCACGATCGACCTCACGACCGACGTCGATATCAACGTGGCATCGGCGCCGGGAGCGGCCCCGACCCCGCCACCCACGGACGTGGCCGCCTCGCCGCCCGAAGCGCCACGTGAGCAGGAGATCCCGGCCTTCGTGATCTTGGCGGTCATCGCGATCGTTGCAATCGGGCTCGGCGCTATCGCTCAGCGCCGCCAGCGAACCAGGTAGCGTCGCGCTCGCGTCGAGATGTCAGGAGCTGGACTCGATGCTGCCAGGCTCTTCGGCAAGAGCCTCCCGACGTTCCGCGACGATGCCGAGGCCGAGCGTGCCCTGCTGTCGCGACGGGATGGGCTTCTCCAGATGCTGGCCGACTGGTCCGCGCGATCGACCGTCTTCAGTCCCGACCTCAGCCCGGACAAGCCTGAAGGGCCTCGAGCGATGGTATTTCCAGCTCGCCGAGGGTCCTGGCTTTCAGTCTGTGAACACCGATCAGGAGACATTCGAACGGGCCATGGCGATGTATGTCGGCGCGGTCTTCGTTCAGAACGCGACTCCGCCCTTCGAGTGGTTCGTCAAGGAGTTCGCGTTCGACGCGGGTCGATATGAGATCGGTATCCGACGCGGATTCTTCTCGCTGATGTTGTCACGGCAGTCGGTGCCCCGCGAGCGCAACAAGCGCCAGGAGAGCCTCTGGCGGACCTACGCTCGGTACGCTGGGCCAGCGAGCGCGAAGCCTTAAGCCCACACGACGAAGAGCCGGACGACGGAAACGCCGTCGAGGCGACCCGGGTCAGGTCGGCGGACGCTGCCCGCTCACGACTCGCTCGACGAGGGCCTCGAGCGCTGCGACATCGTCAGGGTCGTCGAGCGACACGGTGCGTCTCGAGGGTGCGAGGCCGGCGACGTCGGCGGTGATCCCCGCACTCGGGTCGAGTTGCACGGCTGCCGCCTCGCCATCCTCCACCAGGTGGTGGGTCGCGAAGTCCTCGAGGCGGTCCTTGATCGGGGTGAGGGTCGTCGCCAGGACGAGTGTCGTGAGCACGATGGCCGCATCTGACTGGTTGCCCGTCACGGCGACGAAGAGGGCCTGGAAGAGGGACATGGCGGCGGAATAGACGCCGGCCAGGATGGCCGTCAGGGCGCCGTACACGAATGTCCGGCTGATCAGGCGATCGATCTCGAGCAGGCGGTAGCGGAGGATCGCGAAGGCGACCGCCAGGGGGAGCGCGGCGATGAGCACGAAGCCAACGAGGAAGGCGACATCGCTCACGGGCCCGATCTGGAGGGCGGCGACCGGCATGACCACCGCGATCCCGATGCCGACGTAAGCGACCCACTTGATCTGGAGGCGTTCCGTCGAGTCAGCCCGGCGGTATCGCTCCACGAGCGACCACCCGGCCAGGGCGAGCGATACGACGATGCCGATATTGCCGGCCACCTCGAGTGCCTGGGCGAAACGGGCCCAGGGCTCCGGCACGGCGAACGGATTGGCCAGGCCCGGGTAGTTCTCAGCGACGGTGCCTGGATCGAGCGCCGCTCCGATGCCGACGGCGGCCATGGACGCAAGAGCCAGATAGGCGGCCGCTCGCCACCGTCGACCGGGCAGATGCCCGTCCGGGAAGAAGAGCAGGAAGAAGATCGCGCACCCGCCGATGAGTGGCTCGAAGGCCCAGCCGGTGAGCCAGGCGGCGTAGGCTGCGCCGGCGGAGGACCTTGGGCTGGCGTATGTGGCGGACAGGATGAGCAGCCCGAAGGTGACGCCGGTGATCAGGAGCGTCCAGCCCGCGTAGTGGTCGGGTCGACGTGCCGCGATCGCTGCGCCGACCGTGGAGTAAGTGGCGATGAGGACGAGAAAGACGACTGCGACGGACGCGTCGCCTGCAAAGGCCGTCGAGCCCGGAGCGGATGCCAGGACCAGGATGGAGCCCAGGGCGAGGGCACCGATGAACCAGATGCCCCAGGCGACGAGCGGCGCTCGCCACCCACGCTCCACGCCGGCATCCTGTCGCACGCGTGCGTCCTGGCTCACGCCGGCATCCTGCCTCACGCGCGCATCCTAATACCCGTCGGCAACGTGCTCCGCTCCTGTTTGTCCACCGACTTGACAAAGCCCCACGGCAGGCACAACATCTAGCTTTGTCAAGTCTCTTGCCAAAGCCGAGGCGGCAAGGGGCAGGGTGGGTCTCGGTAGGAGGAGCGTCCGCCCGCGCATGAGCGCCAGTCCGACGGTGCTGCCTGAGAAGGCCACGCACCAGCAGACGCGAACGTTCAACCAGCAGCTGGTGCTGCGCGGCCTTCACGACCACAGCCCTCTGTCACGCGCCGACCTGGCCCGACTGACCGGCCTCACTCGAACGTCGGTTAGTGACCTTGTCGGAAGCCTCATCGAAGACGGTCTGATCGAGGAGGTCGGCCGCGGCCAATCCAGCGGCGGCAAGTCGCCGATCCTGCTCCGCGTCGCCCCGGACGGCCGTCATCTGATCGGCCTCGATCTTGGCGAGGCGCAGTTCAGCGGCGCCGTCGTCAACCTGCGCGGCGACATCCTGCGCTCCATACATCTGCCCCTCGAAGGGCGTGACGGCGAAGCCGCCGTCGAGCTGGTCTTCCAACTTGTGGACGCCCTGCGCGCCGATGACCGGTCGCCCCTCCTCGGCATCGGCATCGGCGCACCTGGCGTCATCGACACCCGCTCGGGCACGGTCCGCTGGGCGGTGAACCTCGACTGGGCCGAGCTACGCCTCGGGCCGCTCGTCGAGAGCCGCTTCGGCGTGCCGGTGGTGGTGGCCAACGACAGCCACGCGGCTGCGCTTGCCGAGCTGACCTTCCATCGGCGGCCGCGACCCAACAACCTGATCGTCATCAAGGTCGGGCGGGGTATCGGCGCGGGAATCATCGTCAACGGTCAGCTGTTCCAGGGCGACGGCTACGGCGCCGGCGAGTTCGGCCATGTTTCCCTGGGTCACGACGGGGTCGAGTGCCGATGCGGTCGGAAGGGCTGTCTCGAAACGCGGATCAGCATGCGCGCGCTCGTCGATGCTGCCCAAGCGTTGGAACCGACGATCACCGATGAGACCCTCCTCGTCGCCGCCTTCAGGGCCGGCGTTGCCGGCGTCCGGCAGATCGTCCTCGACGCGGCGCGCGAGCTCGGGTTGGCCGTCGGCTGGCTGATCGGCGCGCTCAACGTCCGCCACGTCCTGCTTGTCGGGCCGGTGGTGGCGCTCGGCGAAGACTGGCTCGGCGAGGTGCGGCGATCGGCGCGTTCGAGCGTCCTGCCGCTGCTCGCGCGAGACACGCAGATCGAGTTCGGCCACGTCCACGACGACGTGGTCGTGCTGGGCGCGTCGGCGCTGCTCATGGAGCAGCAGCTGGGCCTGGGGTTGGCGCGATGATCGCGACCTATGAGCCGGAGCTCAACGGGCCGCTGGTCGCCGGCGTCGACGTCGGCGGCACCAAGACGTCGATCGTCGTCACCGACGATCGGGACCGCATCCTCTACGAGCATGTCACGACAACGGACCGGTCATCGCTTGTCGACCAGATCGCCGGTCTCGTCGACGACGCCCGGCGCCAGCTGCGACAGGACGTGGCCGCCGTAGGCGTCGCCATCCCCGGCCACGTCGACCCTGAGGACGGCTCGGTCAGCATGGCCGTCAATCTGGGCATCACCCACCTGCTGCTCGGACCGGCGCTTCAGACAGACTTGGGGGTGCCGACCTTCATCGAGCACGACGCCCGCGCGGCGGCTCTATGGCTGAGCGAGCAGGTGGTCGACGGGTCGGCTCAGGCGCCGGCGAGCTTCGCTTTCCTGGCGATCGGGACCGGCATCGCGGCCGGCATCGTTCTCGACGGGGCCCTGCTGCGCGGCGACAACAGCTTTGCCGGCGAGGTGGGCCACGTCGTCGCCGATCCGGATGGAGCCGTCTGCGCGTGCGGTCTGCGCGGCTGCCTCGAGACGATCGCTGCCGGTCCGGCAATCGGTCGCCAGGCCGACGACGCGGTAGCTGCCGGTCGCAGCACCGTCCTGTCGTCCCATTCGAGTGCCGCGGATGTCTTCCGGGCCGGTTCTGCCGGCGACGAGGTCGCGGTCGAGATCACCGACCGAGTGGCCGACCACCTGGCCCGAGCGATCCGATCGCTCGCCCTGACCCTCGGCGTCAAGCGGATCGTCATCGGCGGCGGGGTGGCCGCCGCCGGATCTGCCCTTCTCGAACCTATCCAATCGCGGATCGCCCGCGAATGCGCGGCCTCACCATTGGTCCAGGCCGCCTTTGGCGATGCGACCGTCGAGCTGCTGTCGCCAACCGAGTCGCCCGGCGCACGCGGGGCGGCGGCGATCGCTCGTCACCGCATCGGCTTGCCTGAGCGAGAGGAGGTGGGCGAGCGATAACGATGCGGCAACAAATTGCTCGAGTCGGATAATCTCGAGTCGGGTAATAATGCTTGCCCTGCGGAGACCACTCGTCACCCGCAGTCATGGCAGTTTCGAGGAGGAGCAATTCATGGCCAAGAGAATATGGACAACGTCCGCTCTGGCGGTCGTTGTCATGATCGTGGTCGGCGCATGCTCGAGCAGCGCGTCGCCGTCACCAGCCGCGTCTGCCGCGGCGAGCGCAGCGGCTTCGGCCGGCGCGTCTGCCGCCGCGAGCGCAGCGCCTTCGGCCGCGCCAGCTCTGCCGACCGTCCCGACCGGCTACACCGACCTGGACAAGGCACTCGGCGCCGACAAGCCGCTCAATGGCAAGCGAGTCACGATCCAGACGCAGTGGATCCGGTGGCGAGGGCGCCGACTTCGACGCCGCCGTCGCCGACTTCGAGGCCGCGACCGGCATCGACGTCGTGCAGGAGAGCATCGCATCGCAGCACGAAGTGGTGCTGCGCAGCCGCATCGAAGGCAAGACGCCGCCCGACCTGGCGATGCTGGCGCAGCCGGCTGCCATCGTCGAATACGGCAATCGCGGTCTGACCACGAACGTGTCCACGTTCATGGATCCGGCCAAGCTCAACAAGGAGTTCCCGAGCAGTTTCGGTACCAAGCTGTTCAGCGGCAAGAACGGCGAGATCTATGCCGTCCCGTTCAAGGTCGACGTCAAGTCCACCATCTGGTATCCCATCAAGGCATTCGCGGCGGCCGGGTACGAAGTGCCCAAGACGTGGGACGAGATGAAGGCCCTGGAGGCCAAGATCGTCGCCGACGGAAACGGCTCACCGTGGTGTGTCGGGATCAAGGACGGGGCCGCAACGGGCTGGATCGCGACCGACTGGCTCGAGGACGTCATGCTCCGAACGGCGGGCCTCGAGGCCTACCAGAAGTGGACCAAGGGCGAGATCAAGTTCAATTCGCCGGAGGTCCGAGCGGCCCTGGACGTCCTCAAGGAAGCATGGTTCACGGACAAATACGTCGAGGGCGGCTTCGAGGCGATCACGGCAACGGACCGGCTCGAGGACTGGGACCCGATGTTCGCGCCCGACAACAACTGGGACGGCTTCAAGCCCGGATGCTGGATGCACCGCCAGGCGACGTGGCTCGGACCCAGCTTCTTCCCCGACAAGCGTGTCAACAAGGATCCCAACTACCAGTCGATGTACAAGCTCGGTGAGGACATCGGCATCATGTACTTCCCCGAGATCGACGCGGCCCAGGGCAAGCCCGCACTGGGCGCCGGAGACGGGCTCATGGTCCTGACTCCCGCCTCAGGCGATGTTCGCCCCGAGGTCAAGGCGACGGCTGAATTCCTGTCAACCCCAGCTGGTCTGCAGCGCGGCATCGAGCGTGGCAACTGGATCGCCGCGAACGCGACTACTCCCAAGGAGTGGTACGCGGGTCACTACAAGCTCCAAGTGGCCAGCGACATCGTCAGCAACGCGACGAGCTTCGGCTTCGATGCATCAGACCAGATGCCCCCGGAGGCCAACCGCGCCTTCTGGGACGGCATCAGCGCCTGGATCGACAGCGGTGGCACTGACACCGACAAGTTCGTCCAGAGCGTCGACGCAGCCTGGCCGAAGTAGTGCTCGGCTAGCTCCGTAGCCAAGGGCAAGGGCGCGCCGCGATACGCGGCGCGCCCTTGTACCATCACGGCCTACCGGGGAGGGAGATGCCGATGGCGATCGAGTCGAGGGATCAGGCCGCGGTCAGCCCCGCGCGACGGTTCGCGACGCCGCTTGCCGCCGTCATCGGGCTGCTGGTTGTCGCGGTCGGCGTGGTCATCCTCTTAGACCGCAACGCCTCCTCGAACCTGCTGGCCTCCATCTACGACGCGATCGGGAACACCCAAGCGGCAGAGGATCTCAGGCGTGGCGTCGGCGACCAGCTGCTCGCCAAGCTCGTGCTCGCCGGCCTGGCGCTGGTCGTCGGGGTCGGCGGGATCTGGATGGTCTACATCGGCGTAAGCGCCGTGGTCGGTCTGCTGAGTCCCAGATGGCAGGGCCGGATCCTTCCCTGGGTCTTCGTGATCCCGGCGATGGTCCTGCTGACCGTCTACCTCGTCTACCCGACGATCGGGACGATCATCACCAGCTTCACGGTCCAGACGGACGGCGATCCGCTCGCGAACTACAAGCAGCTCACCTCACCGCTGTTCCTCGACATCATCAGGAACAACATCATCTGGCTCATCGTGGGCACGGGAGGCACCGTGCTGCTCGGGCTGCTGTTCGCGGGACTGTTCGATCGTGTGAGGCGAGAGTCCCTGGCCAAGACATTCATCTTCCTACCGCTGGCGATCTCGTTCGTCGGCGCATCGGTGATCTGGCGCTTCATGTACGAATGGAAGCCCGCGGGTCGGCCCCAGATCGGCACGGTCAATGCTGTCTGGACGGCACTGGGCCAGGATCCGGTCCGCTGGGTGCAGCAGCAGCCGATCAACACCTTCGCGCTGATCTTCATCTTCATCTGGCTCCAGACCGGCTTCGCCATGGTCGTCCTCTCGGCCGCCATCAAAGGGGTCTCGACGGAGGTCATCGAGGCGGCCCGCCTTGATGGGGCATCGGAACGTCAACTCTTCCTGCGGGTGGTCGTGCCCATGATCAGGGGCTCGATCATCACGGTCGCCACGACGATCGCGATCGTGGACCTGAAGGTCTTCGACATCATCTACGTGATGACCGGTGGCCGCAACGGCACCGACGTGATCGCGAACCGGATGTTCCAGGAGTTCTACGAGTTCTTCAACGACGGACGCGCGGCGGCCCTGGCCACGTTGCTCTTCCTCGCGGTGCTGCCGGTCATGTTCGTCAACGTCCGAAACCTGCGCCGGCAGGGAGTCGGCGCATGACCGCGCCCGCACGGACTTCGGAGCAGGGCAGGACCGTCACCGGATGGCGACCGGCGTTCATGCGGAGCGCCCCGTTGCGGATCGCGGTCGTGATCATCTGCGCGTTGTGGTCGATCCCGACGCTTGGTCTGCTGGTCACGTCGGTGCGCAATCCGGTCGAGATCACCACGACTGGGTGGTGGACGGCGTTGCTGCACCCCTTCGCGGCGAACCAGTGGACGCTGGAGAACTACCAGCGCGTCATCGCGAGCGAGGGATTCGTCGAGGCCTTCATCAACAGCATCGTGGTGACCATCCCGGCAACCGTGATCCCCATCACGATCGCGGCGTTCGCTGCCTACGCATTCGCCTGGATCAACTTCCCATTCCGTGGTCTCCTGTTCGCCGTCGTCGTGGGACTCCTGGTCGTGCCCCTCCAGATGGCATTCATCCCGGTCCTGCGGCTGTACGGCCAGGTCGGGCTGAACGGCACGTTCCTCGGCATCTGGCTGGCGCACACGGCGTTCGGCCTGCCGCTGGCCATCTTCCTGCTCTACAACTTCATGTCGCAGCTGCCACGCGACCTGTTCGAGTCGGCCGCCATCGACGGCGCGTCGCATTTCCAGGTGTTCATACGACTTGTGCTGCCGCTGTCGATCCCGGCCATCGGCGCCTTCGCGATCTTCCAGTTCCTGTGGGTCTGGAACGACCTCCTGGTGGCGCTGATCTTCCTCGGCACAGGCGAGGACCAACGCGTCCTGCCGTCAGCGCTCAATGTGCTGATCGGGAACCGCGGTGGGCAATGGCACCTCCTGACCGCCGGTGCATTCATGACGATGCTCGTGCCGCTGGTGGTCTTCCTGCTGCTCCAGCGAGCATTCGTGCGAGGGATCCTGGCCGGCTCCGTCAAGGGTGACGGACCCGTGACGCTGGCGCGGCTCATGATCGCCTTCGCCGGCGACCGAGCTGCCGTTGTCGGCGGCGAGGCGGATCAACGAACATGGCGTCGCCGGGGTGACGCTCTTCCGCGTCCACAACATCGTCGATCCGCCCCAGATCCGGAGGCTGACCGCCGCCATCCAGCAGGCGCGGCCGGCCGGAGCACCACCGTTGCTGGTCGCCGCCGACCAGGAGGGCGGCCAGCTGGTCGGCCTGGGCGACGGGACGACGCAGTTCGCGGGCGCGATGGCTCTCGGCGCGACCGGCGACGAGGAGCTGGCCGAGCGCGTCGCCGGCGCGACGGCGCGCGAGCTGCGGGCCCTCGGCGTCAACGTGAACTACGCGCCGGTGTGCGACGTCGCCAACAATCCGGCAAATCCGGCGCTCGGGTATTCGCAGCTTCGGCGACGATCCCGAGGCGGTCGGAAGGCTCGCGGCGGCGACAGTCCGCGGCCTGCAGGGCGAAGGTGTCGCCGCGACGGCCAAGCACTTCCCGGGCGCCGGTGACACTGCAGCGGATCCGCACCACGAGCTGCCGCTGGTGCCGCGGACGAACGCCGAGCTGGCCGAGCGGGAGCTGGTCCCGTTTCGAGCGGCCGTTGGAAGCGGGCGTGCGAATGGTCATGACCGGCCATGTCGCGCTACCCGACCAGAACGACGACCTGCCGACCAGCCTGTCCGCCGCGGTTCTGCGCGACCTGCTCCGCGGGCAGCTGCATTTCGACGGCGTGACCGTCACCGATGCCCTGGACATGCAGCGCCCTGGCCCAGGGATCGGCGCAGATCGTCGATGCCATCGCCGCCCTCCGCGCCGGCGAGGACGTGCTGCTCGGAACGGCGGACGAAGCGGCGCTGGAACGGCTGGCGGAAGGCCTCGAGGAGGCGCAGCGGCGCGGCCTGATCGATGCCGACGATGACGCTGAAGCGACGCGCCGGCTGGACGAGCTACGCCGCTGGCTGGGACGCTTCGAACAGCCGCCGCTCGACGTCGTCGGGTGTGGCGAACATCAGGCCCTCGCCGCCGAGCTGGCCCAACGATCGCATCACCCTCGTCCGCAACGACGACCGGCTGTTGCCGTTGAAGCCGGCCGCCGACACGCGGATCGCGGTCGTCCAGTCGATGCCGGCCGACCTGACGCCGGCCGACACGTCGTCGACCGTGGCGCCGACGCTGGCATCGGCGCTCCGCCGCCGGCTCGCGGGTGTCGAGGAGATCCTTCTGCCGGCGCGGCCAGGCGAGGCTGACATGGCAGGTCTCGGCCAGCGGCTGGCAGCCTCGGACCTCGTCGTTGTCGGGACGTTCTCGGCGCACCTCCAGCCGGCGCAGGCGGCGCTGGCCGCGGCGGTCCTGGCGTCCGGCAGGCCGACGGTCACGGTCGCCCTGCGCACGCCGTGGGATCTGCTCGCCTACCCGTCCGCCCGAACCCACGTCTGCAGCTACGGCATCCTGCCGCCCTCGATGGAGGCGCTGGCCGCCGCGCTGCTGGGCGAGGCGCCGTTCGTCGGCCGGTTGCCCGTCGACATCGCCGGCCTGTATCCACGCGGTCATGGGCTCATGGCATGGGGCTGAGAGACGAGATCCTGGAGCAGCCAGATGCAGCCCAGCGGCTCCTCGACTCTGCGCCGACGGCGTTCGCCCCGATCTCCGCCGCGCTGGCGTCGCGCCGGCCCAGGTTCGCCGTCATCGCTGCCCGCGGCACCTCGGACAACGCCGGCATCTACGCGCAGTACCTGCTGGCGATACGAAACGGCATGATCGTCGCCCTGGCGGCGCCGTCGACGATCACGCTCTACGGAGCGCGCCCGAACATGGCCGACGCGATGATCGTCGGCATCTCGCAGTCAGGTCGCTCACCGGACATCGTCGCGGTGGTCGAAGAGGGGCGGCGGCAGGGCGCGCTGACCGTCGCCATGACCAACGACGCGGCCTCCCCCCTGGCCGAAACGGCCGACCACGTGGTCGACCTGCGGGCCGGACCGGAGCTGGGCAACGGCCGCGACCAAGACCTACACGACCGAGCTGCTCGCGGCGGCGCTGCTGTCAACGGCCCTCGATCCGCCCTCCTCGGGAGAAGCGGTCGATCTGGCTGGCCTGCCCGCCCTTATCGCGGCAGCGCTGACGGCGGAGCCTCACGCGCGCGACCTGTCCGCCGCGCACGCCAAGCGCCAGCGTGCCGTCGTGCTCGGCCGCGGCTACAGCTACGCGACCGCTCGCGAGTGGGCGCTCAAGCTGCAGGAAATGGCGCTGGTCGCCGCCATGGCGTATTCGGCGGCCGACTTCGAGCACGGACCGCTCGCCCTGGCCGAACCCGGCGTACCAGTGCTGGCGGTGGCACCGAGCGGCGCCGAACTGGAGGCGCAGGTCGCCCTGTTGACCCGACTGAAGGACGACCACGGTGCGCGCCTGCTGGTGATCTCAGACGCGCCGGCAGCCCGTGAGATTGACGAGGGGCTGGCCTTGCCAGACGGCATCCCGCCCTGGCTGGCGCCGATCGTCGAGATCGTGCCCGCCCAGCTGTACGCCTATCACCTGACCGTCGCGCGCGGCCTCGACCCCGAGCATCCACGTACGATCAGCAAGGTCACCGAGACGCGCTAGCTACCCCCTGGCGATGAGCCGCTGATACCAGCGCGCGCTGTCCTTCGGCGTGCGGCGCTGGCTGTCGAAGTCGACGTGGACCAGGCCGAACCGCCGGGTGTAGCCAAGGCTCCATTCGTAGTTGTCGAGAAGCGACCAGACGTAGTAGCCGGTCAGCGGCACTCCTGCGCGAAGCGCGTCGGAGGCCGCGGCGACGTGGCGTGCCAGGTAGTCCAGCCGGCTCCACGTCGCGCACTCGGCCGTCCCGATCGACGGTGTCGGGGTACGCGGCGCCGTTCTCGGTGACCACGATCTCGGGCGGTGCGTACGTCTGGTTGAGCTCGATCAGTACGTCGCGCAGTCCGTCGGGCGCGACGTGCCAGCCCATCTGTGTCTGCTCCGAGCCCGCCACTGCGCCGATCTCCCAGTCGAACGCGCGGTCCGACCGGGCGCTGACCGAGTCGCGCCGGTAGTAGTTCAGGCCCAGGTAATCGAGATCGCCGGCCGGCGGATCGTCGAGTTCGACGCCTTCGAGGTGACCCGCCTCGCGGTGCGCATCCAGTCCCAGCGCCGGGTAGCCACGGCCGAATAGCGGATCGAGGAACCACGCGTCGCGAGCGGAGCTCCACTGGTTGGCGGCGACTCGATCCCGCTCCGAATCGGTCGCCGGCGCGACCTGATTGACGTCGATCGCCACGCCGACCTTCGCGTCGTCGACCAGCGCGCGGATCGCCTGGGCGGCGCTGGCATGAGCGCGTAGTTCGTTGTCGGCCACCCGGATCGCCGTCGGCCAGTCACGCAGCCCCGGCGCATGAATGCCGTCGGCATGGCCGAGGAAGGCGAAGACGGCCGGCTCATTGAACGTCATCCAATCCTTGACCCGGTCGCCCAGGTTCGACGCGAGCAGCGCGGCGTAGTCGGTGAACCAGCCCACGACCTGCGGGTTGGCGAAGCCGCCGCGGTCCTGCAACGCCTGCGGCAGGTCCCAGTGGAACAGGTTGATCAGCGGTTGGACGCCCGCGCCAAGCAGGGCGTCGACGAGGCGCTGGTAGAAGTCGAGGCCGCGCTGGTTGATGGCGCCAGTCCCCAACGGCAGGACGCGCGACCAGCTGATGCTGAAGCGATAGGCGCGCGCCCCCAGATCGGCCATCAGCCGTACGTCTTCCGGGTAGCGGTGGTAGTGGTCGCAGGCGATGTCGCCCGTGCTGCCGTCGGCGATGGCGCCCGGCTGGCGGGCAAAGGTGTCCCAGATCGACGGTCCTCGGCCGTCCTCGGCCGCTGCTCCCTCGATCTGGTAGGCGGAGGCGGCGAAGCCCCAGGCGAAGTCGGCCGGGAAGGGCTGGGCGAGTCGGGCTGGGTCGGTGTCGAACGTGGGCGATGTAGTCATCCGTCCATCGTATTCGCAACAGGCTGAAGGACGATCGCCTCGAGCGGTCGCAGCGCGACGCGCGACCCGACCGTGGGCGTGGCCAGGTCGTGGCTCGAGAGCACGACCCTCCACGGACCGGCGGCTGGGGGTAGCTCGATCTCGCCACCGCGAAGACCGAACCGCACCACCACCAGCGCGGTCTCGTCGCCTGCCCGCCGGAGATAGGCGAGGACGTCGGGGTCGCCCACGTCGACGAGGGTGAGCTCACCGGTCCGAAGCGCCGCGGACCCTCGCCGAAGCGCGAGGAGCCGCCGGTAGTGGGCCAGGACCGAGCTCTCCGACGCCCGCTGGCGCTCGACGTTCCGCGACGCCGCGTCCGGCGGGATGGGCAACCACGGCCTGCCAGTCGTGAAGCCGGCCTTCCCGTCGCCGGACCATGCCATCGGCGCCCGGCACCCATCACGGTTCCACCAGCCCGCCATCCGCACGGCCGCGCGATCCCGGGCGCGGCTGCGGGGGACCGCGATGTCCCGTGCGCCGATCTCCTCGCCGTAGTAGAGGAAGGGCGTCCCTCGCAGCGTCAGCTCGATCGTCGCGGCGGCCTTCGCGACGGCATCGGCCGTCGCCCGATCGCGACGACCGAGCGTGTGCAGATAGCGCGAGACGTGTCGCGAGCGATCGTGGTTGGACAGCACGATCGTCGGCCAGCGACCGGACCAGGCGGCCTCGCGGGCGGCGATCGCGGCGCGGAAGGACGCCGCCGTCCACGCTGTCTCGAGCAGGACCCAGTCGAACACGAGGTGGCGCGGCGCCGAGTACGCCGACGGCGTGCCTCGATACCGCTCGTGAACAGCTCGCCGACCGTGGCGGTCCCCGGCCGGGAGTCGACGATGCGCCGGAACTCGGCCAGGAGATCGTGCAGCTCGGGCTGGTCCTTGTCGTAGCGGTGCTCCTGGCTGTCCCAGGGGATCGAGCCGCCCGCCGCGATCTCCGGGTTCGATGGCATCTCGGCCGCCTTGAGGAACGCATTGAAGACGTCGAGCCGAAACCCATCGACGCCGCGGTCGAGCCAGCCCCTGACCATCGACCACATCTCCGCGCGAAGAGCGGTGCAGCGCCAGTTCACGTCGGGCTGCTCGGGCAGGAACGTGTGGAGGTAGAACTGCTCTCGCCGAGGCTCCCACTCCCAGGCCGATCCGCCGAACCACGAGAGCCAGTTGTTCGGCGGCTCCGGTCGACCATCGCGATCCCACCCGGACGGATCCCGCCAGAGATAGAAATCGGCGAATGGTCCGGTCCTCGACTGGCGCGACTGCACGAACCACGGATGCAGGTTGCTGGTGTGGTTCATCACGAGGTCGAGGATGACGCGGATGCGTCGTCGATGGCATTCCTCGATCAACCGATCGAGATCGGCCAGCGTCCCGAAGACGGGATCGACCGCCGTGTGATCCGATGACGTCGTAGCCGCCGTCGAGCATGGGCGACGGGTAGATCGGGGAGAGCCAGATGGCGTCGACGCCGAGCGAATCTGCTCCGCCGGCGAGATGGTCCAGGTGGTCGATGAGCCCCGGGAGGTCGCCGACCCCATCGCCGTTCGAGTCGGCGAAGCTCCGTGGGTACACCTGGTAGACGACGCCGTCCAGCCACCATCGACTGGCTGCGTCCAGGTCGGCGGCGGATGCTGACCCTGGGATCGTCATCGGAGACTGGCAGGCCCTCGCTCGACGCGTGCCCTCGGCGACTGACGCCGCGTTCGGGGCAGCTCACGGGATGGTAGGCGGCGACGCTGCGCGGGAATGGCGCGTACGGGGCCGTGGGAGGCGACTCAGGCGGCAGCTGCGAGTTCGCGCGGGCGGCGGTGTGCGTTGTGGAGGCACAGGTAGCAGCCGACGATGGGCGCCTCGTGCGCGTCATGCGATCGGGTATACATGGCAGTCAGCTGCCCGAGGGCGGTCCGGTCGGCCGCGGCAGGGCGTCTGAGCTTGATCTGGATGATCGAGGACATTGGGGTGGTGCTCCTTGGTGTGAAGGGGTCGTGTACCTGCCTACCTGGATGATGGTGGCGGTGCCTGAGCGGCGCGACCGCCTCGCGTCCTGTCTTGGGGTGGACAAATGTCGACGCTCCTCGGGACGGGACCAAACCGACAACCAGGTAGCTAGGAGCCATGGACCTACACTCCCGACGAGATGAGTGACCAAGCACCAACCGACGGTGAGGTGCAGTCAGATTCCCGGGAACTGGCCCCGAATAGGCCCTCGAGCGGGATGTCGGCCAGACTCAAGATCGTGCTGACGGGAGCGACCGTCGTGGTGCTCGTCCTGATCCTGGCCCGACCGTGGGCACAGGGTCTGGCAGTGGCAGGCCAGGCCGGGCCCAGCCCGACCGCCTCGAGCGCGCCCGCTTCGTGCCCGCTTCCGTCCGATGCTACGGGCGGACGATCCATCCCCTCGGACGCCGCTGCACCAGATCCGAGCAGCGGCGCTTCACCGGAGCCTCCGTGGTACCCAGCTGAGTTCGCGGCATGGAATGCGTCGATCGCCTGGCGCTGGCTCGACAGCACGATCTGTGGTGAAGCCGAGACATGCTGGGGGATGGACGTCCTGTCCCGGGATGGCTGCCCACAGTTCCTGTCCGTCGAGCTGACGACGGCCGACGAGGCGGGGGCCGCCATCGGCATTGCCAGCCACAAGGTCGCGGCCGTGAAGGCGGGAGACAGGGTCCGGATGGTGTTTGACAACGTCGACGACGCCCACACGGCCGAGCTTATTGCGATCACCTGCAGCTAGGCCATGCGGCGACGTCAGGAGCCGGGAGTGTCCGCCAGGTTGTGTTCGATCGCCCAGAGGGCGGCCTGGGTCCGGCTCTGGAGGCCGAGCTTGCCGAGGATGTTGCTGACGTAGGTCCGTGCGGTCCGCTCGGTGATGAAGAGCTCGGTCGCGATCTCCTTGTTGGAGAGCCCACGACCGACGAGGCGAAGGACGTCCTTCTCGCGCTCCGTGAGCGGTTCGACGAGTCCGCCGGTCGGGTCCGGTCGCTGGCGGATGCGCTCGGCCAGCAGGCGAGCCACGGCCGGATCGAGATGGACCTCACCGTTGTAGGCGTCGCGAACGGCCTGGGCGACCTCGTCGGCCTCGGCGTCCTTGAGGAGATAGCCTGACGCCCCAGCCGCAAGGGCAGCGGTGACCTTCTCCTCCTCGATGAAGCTCGTCATCGCCACGATCTCGATCTCGGGGAGCTCCTCCTTGATCCGGGCGATGGCGGTCACCCCGTCGCCGTTGGGCATGAGCAGATCCATCAGCACCACGTCGGGGGTCAACCGATGGGCGGCTACGACGGCCTCACCGCCGTCGCTGGCCTCGCCGACGACTTCGATGTCGTCGAGGAGGGCGAAGAACGTCGCCAGGCCACTCCGCACGACCGTGTGGTCATCGACGATAAGGACGCGGATCGCCTCGGCCACAGCGATGGTCATCCCTCTGCAACCGGCTGATCTGACCGGGACGCGAGTCTAGCATCGGCCTCCAGCCCCTCTCCGGCATCCGCTCCCTCCGCGAGACTCGTTCCGACCGCCGTGACGAGGCTTACGATGTGGCCCGGGTCATCCGTGGAGTGGAGTCGCACGTCGAACTCGCCGTCGGGATCGTCATCGTCGGCGACGCAGACGCTGATGACCCGAGCCGTCGGCAGGAGCCGGCGGACGGCGCCGACCAGGGCGACTCCGTCCGGAACGTCTGGCAGGTGCGGGTCGACGAGGACGACGTCCGGCGGCTGCTCCTTGCAGCAGTCAAGCGCCCCCGCTACGTCGACGGCGATGCCCGACAGCTCGATCGAGGGGTCGAGAACGAGAAGACCGGCAAGCCCGCTCCGGATCCGCCGGTCGGAACCGACGACGAGGACCCGGACGGGCTTGTCTGAAGGTGATTGGGGTACTGGTTTCATCGGCTGGTGTGGCCGTGATTCGCCCCTAACGGGCGTGATCGTCGGCCATGCCCGGCCTCGAGTCGACACCCCACACGAGGGAGCCGGCGGCGAGGACAACGAACACGAGGCCCATCACCAGGAGGTATCCAAGGCTTTCCATTTCGCGACGTTCCTTCCTGGTCGCCTAGCGACCGTATGGGTATCCGACAAGACGCGGCAGGAAGCTCAGGTAGGGCTTCGGTGCCGAAGGCTTCGTCAGTTCTGCATCTCGTTCAGCGCGCCGGGTCGCACGGGCGGTCTCGACGTGCCGCTTCCTCGAATCGTCTGCCCCCATCTGGGCCATGTGCTCGAGGGTCAGCATCTCCATGATCAACAGCGTCATCGGTCCGTCGGACCTCCTTCCTGCAGCTGTTCGGCCTGGTGGCCGAGTTCGCAGGGGAATCATCGCGCGGTCGCCCTCGGGCACCCATCGACGAACGCCGTCAACTCGCCATCGTCAGATGACGATGTCACGCAGCCCGTTCGTCAGGGGAGCGGAAGCTCGACGCTGACCCTCGTGCCGCTGCCCGGTCGTGACTCGATCGAGAGGCTGCCGCCCAGCCGCTCCGCGCGGGCAACCATGCCGGCGAGTCCCAGATGACCCGGTGGGACGGCAGCTGGGTCGAAGCCCCGCCCGTCGTCGGACGTGATCAGGAGGCAGGCGCTGTCTGTCATCGTCAGCACGATGCGAGCTTCGGATGCAGACGCGTGCTTCACGACGTTGTGGAGCGATTCCTGGGCGATCCGATAGAGAGCCTCTTCGACCGCTGCCGGGAGCCGGTCGATGTTCGGCGCCTCGACGGCGACCGGGAGGCCCATGCGACCGGCGACCGCGGCCGCGTGGGTGCGAAGGGCCTGGACGAGGCCGTCGCGAGCGAGGCTGTCCGGTCGCAGCTCGAACACGAGAGCCCGCATCTCCGCCAGGGCATCGCGCTGGAGGGACCGCAGGTCGGCGAGCTTGTCGAGAGCGGCTTCGCGATCGCGGTCGAGGAGCAGCTCGAGGCTTCGAGTGACGAGGGTCATCGAGAAGAGGGCCTGGGTCACCGAATCGTGGAGTTCCCTGGCCAGGTGGGCGCGTTCCTCGGACGCCGCCAGGGCGGCAGCGTGATCGCGCAGCTCCCGCTCGAACCTCAGTCGATCCTCGATCTCGCGGGAGACACCGTGGAAGCTGGCCAGACGCCCGTCGTGAACGTGCGCCTGCGAGTTCACCTCCATGGGGATGCGTCGTCCGTCGCGCCCAGTGATACCGATCTCGGATGTCAGCGGGACCGACGGATCTGTCGATTGCTCGACGAACAGCCGTTCCACGGCAGGCAGCTCATCGGGCGAGACGAGGTCGGAGAAGCGACGCCCGACGAGTTCGTCGGGCGCCCAACCCGTGATCCGTTCCACCGACTCGCTCATGTACGTGACGCGGCCATCGGCCGACAGCGAGAAGACGATGTCGGGCGAGTTTTCCATGAGCCAGCGATAGCGATTCTCAGAGTCACGGACGCGTTCGAGCAGCTCTTCCAGCTCGGCGCGTGAGGTCGCCAGGTCGTTGATGAGGCGGGCGTTGGTGATTGCGATCGACGCCTGGTTGGCCAGCGCGGCGGCGGTGGCGACATCCTCGGCGTCGAACGCGTCGGGCTTGCGGGCGAAGACCTCGAGGGCCCCGAACGCGCGACCCTCGGTCATGAGCGGCGCCGCGATCATCGACCGAAGCTTCGCTCGCCTGATGAACCGGTCGGATTGGGTCGTGTGGCTGAAGGACGTGTCGCTCGGGTAGTCGGCCGTCAGGAGGGCAGTCCGCATCTCGATGGCGCGGCCGCTGAGGCCTTCACCGGCGCGCAGCGTCTGCTCACGCAGCGACTGGTCGTCGAGGACGTCCGACAGACCGCTGTCGTACGCACCTCGAAGGAGCTGGGCGTCGGCTTCGAGGAGGTCGATCAGCGCGGCATCGGCGCCGAGCACACGGATCGCCTCGTCGACGGTGTCCTGGAGGACCTCCGCTGGGTCGCGCATCGCCGTCAGTCGTGCGGCGAGCTCTCGGAGGGCCTGCTCGGACGTCGCCCGGCGGGCAAGATCGGCCCGCGACAGGGCGAGTTCCGCGGTGCGGCGCGTGTTGGCGATCGCGATCGAGGCCTGCGTGGCCAAGGCCTCGACGAGCTCCAATTCCCGATCGCCGAACGCATCGGGGCGAACCGTCGCGATCTGGAGGACTCCGAACGCCTCGCGGTCGATCATCAGGGGGGCGGCGACTATGGAGGTCAGACCGTCGCGGCGGACGTGGGCGTCGGTGGCCGCGACGTGACGGAATGAGCGGTCGGCCAGGTAGTCGCCGCTGGTGACGACGCTGCCCTCGCTCATGGCCCGACCGGCGAGACCGCGGATCTTCCCGGCCCGGGGTGTGGGGATGCCCGCCAGCATGGCCGTGTCATCGTCGAGGCTCGGCGGGTACGGCCACTGGAGTCGGCCCTCGATCGGCGTGAGCAGGTCGATCTGGGCACGCTCGGCCGCCAGCAGATGAGCTGCCTCGCCGACGATCTGGTCGAGGACTTCGGACGAGTCGCGAATGGCGGTGATCCGGGCTGCGATCTCGCGCAACGCCCGCTCCGAGTCGGCCAGCCGCGCGTTGTCCTCACGTGAGCGAGCCAGTGCATCGAGTCGGTCGGCATTGGCGATGGCGATCGCAGCGTGACTGGCAAGTGCCTCGATCAATGCCACGTCGTCGGCATCGAAGGCGTCCTTCGCCGTCGAGCCGATCTGGAGGCAACCCACGAGCGTCGTGCCGGTGAGCAGTGGCGCCGCGATCACCGATCGTATGCCGAGCTTCCGAACGAGACGGTCGATCGCGGCACGGTGCCGGAACGATCGATCGCGGGCATAGTCGCCAGTCGCAACGCCGCGCCCCTCCTCGATGGAGCGACCCGAGATCCCGCTGAAAGGGGCATCGAGCTGAACGTCGACGATCGGATAACCCTCATTGGTCTTCGGGAACACCCATTGGCGCGATCCGCCGAGGGGTGCCACCAGGTCGAGCTGCCCGCCGTCGCCGGACACGAGGCGGACTCCATCGGCGAGGATGCGATCGAGCACAAGCGATGGATCGGTGATCGCGCTGATCCGTGTGGCTACTTCTCGCAGCGTCCGCTCTGAATCGGCTCGTCGTGCGTTCTCCTCGCGCGACCGCTCCAGCGCTTCGACGCGCCGTGCGCTCTGGAGCACGATCCCGGCCTGGTCGGCAAGGCTGCCGACGACCCCGACGTCGTCGGCGTCGTAGGCGTTGGCCACACCTGAGTAGACGGTCAGCGTCCCGACCGCACCGCCTTCGCCCGGCAGTGGCGCCGCGATCGCCGATCTGAGTCCGTGACGAGCGACCTGGGCATCGGCACCCGGCAGGTGCTTGAACTGTCGATCGACGAGGTAGTCGTCCGTCGAGACGGCCTGGTTCGTCCGGAAGGCCCGACCGGAGACCCCCTCGTCCTGTGTTCCGCCATCGGCCCCCGAGAGATCCTCGGCGATCGGACCCATGCCGGGCTTGCGGCCAGTCGTCGAGTCATAGGCCCAGCGCAGGCGCCCGGTAGCCTCGTCGACAAGCTCGATCCGTGCCCCGTCGGCGTCGAGAAGTCGGGCGGCCTCGTCGACCACTCGCTGGAGCAGGTCGGACGGATCGCTGATCGCCGCCAGTCGCGAGCCGATCTCACGGAGGGCCCGTTCGATCTCGGCGCGGTGCGCGAGCTCACGCTCCGACGCCGCCAGACGGCCAATCAGGAGCGTGTTGGCGATCGAGGCGGCGGCATGGTCCGCCAGAGCCCTGACGAGGGCTCGATCGGCGTCATCGAACGCCTCGCCCCGCTCCGAGAATGCCCCCAGGCCGCCGTAGGACATCCCATCGTGGGTGATCGGTGCGACCACCATCGAGCGGAGCCCGATCGTGCGGACGAAACGGTCCGGTGCGGCGGCATGGACGAAGCTGTTGTCGCCGGCGTAGTCGCCCGTCATGATCGGCCGGCCCTCGGCCACGGCCTTGCCGAAGAGCCCTTCCCCGACACGCAGTCGAAGGCGGCGGACCCATGCCTTTCGCCGCGCGTCGCTGATCCCGGCTTCATGGGCGAACCGCAGCTCGCCGGCCTCATCGTCGACGAGGTAGAGCATCGCTCCATCGGAGTCCAGGAGGCGCGCGACCTCCTCCACGGCGCCCTGGAGCAGCTTCGAGACCTCGGACGTCTCGGCGATCACGATCAAGGTCGCCGCCGTCTGCCGAGGGCGGGTCGAACGCCGTTTCGTCGCTGTCGTCGACATCGCGCCGAGGATACGACGGCCGAGGCCGCCAGGCCCTATGCGACCGGCGCGCTCTCACGCCCGAGGGGAGTGAAGAGGGCCCAGGGCAGGACGAGGAACCCTCCCAGAGCGGTGATCCAGAGAGTCGGCTCGAGTCCGATGACCTGGGCGACGGCACCGGCCGCCAGGGCGCCGAGGGGTTTCGCGCTCTGCGTGAGGAAGCTCATCGCACCGCCGGCCCGGCCCATGAACTCGGCCGGCGTCTCGGCCTGGACGATCGCCCTGGCCATCACATCGAAGAGGGACACGCTGACCGCGCTCACGAATTCGGCGGCTGCAATGACAGCGGCGGCCGCGGCGCCCTCCGGCACGAGCGAGGCGAGGGGGATCATCGCCAGTGAGATGGGAAAGCCGAGCATCGCAAACGTGACCGCGCGGCCCGTCCCGACGCGCCGAGCGAGCGTCGATGCCGTCGCCGCACCGAGAAGGCCGCCGACCGCCCCGACCGCGAGGGCGACACCGATGGCTGCCGGATCGAGGCCGAGACTTTCGATTGCGAAGAGGACGATCAGGGCGATCTGGGCCATCCCGAAGAAGTTCAGTGTCGCCGCCGAGCCCGCGACCGCGCGCTGGATCGGACTGCGGGCGACGAACACCAGGCCGGCCTTGAGGTCGGCACCCCACGACGCATGAACGGTCTGCTGCGCGGCGATCTCCTTTGTGCGGATTGCCGCCAGGCAGACCGCGGAGAACACGAACGAGAAGGCGTCGAAGGCCAGCGCTGCAGCGGCGCTCAGCACCTGGACCAGGATGCCGGCCAGCGAGGGTCCCGCGATCCAGGCGACGGCCTGGCTCGCCTGGAGGCGGCCATTGGCGTCAACGAGCTGGTCGCGAGCGACGAGCCTGGGGAGGTAGGGCAGGTAGGACACGTTGAAGATGAGGGTCAAGGTTCCGCCGAGGAACGCGACGACCACGAGCAACGGCAAGGAGACAGCGCCGATGAGCGTGGCGACTGGAACGGTGGCGATGATCGCCGCCCGCCCCAAGTCGGTGGCGACGAGGATCGGACGCAACGTCGACCGGCGATCGACCCACACACCGACGACGAGAGCGAAGGCGATGAAGGGCAGCGTCGACGCCGCAGTCAGGACGCCCATCTCGATCGGAGTCGCCTTGAGCGACAGGACGGCGACAAGGGGCAGGGCCAGAGAGCTGACCTGCGAGCCGAGGGCCGAGACGGTTTCGCCCGACCACAGGAGGTTGAAGTCGCGGTGGCGCCACAGGCTGGCGGTTCGGACGGTCATCGTCGGGTCGCTGGTCATGGGTGGCGCGGAAGTATCGCATGACCCACTGCAGCTGCATTGACATGTGGATGTCGCGGCCGTGTGCAAGACTCACGGTATGGCATGGCAGCCACCGACCGACGGGAACACGAACGACCTGCCGGGGGCTGACCCAGGGTCGAGCCAGGCACCGGAGCCTGGGCCGCCGGATCTCGGGCTGCCCGATGCTGCGCCGCCCGCCCCTGCGCCGCCCGCCCCTGCGCCGCCTGTCCAATGGGAGGTCCAGACCCCTGCCCCAGTCGCCGAGGTCGCGCCGGGGCTCGCCTACGCCGGTGCGGCGGCGAGGATCGTCGCCTACATCATCGACGCGATCCTGGTCTGGATCGCGACCCTCCTCGTCATCGCAGTCCTCGTGACGATCTTCCCTGCCCGCAACGACGCGATCTCGATCGCCTCGACCGTCGTCTTCGTCTCCCTGCTTCTCGTCTACTTCGTCGGATTCTGGACGTCGTCGTACAGGGGCACGCCCGGCATGCGCATGCTGAAGCTCCAGATCGGCAGTGCGACCGATGGGCGGACGCTGACGCCCGGCCAGGCTGTGCGCCGATGGGTGGCTATCGGCTTCCCCCTGGCACTTCTCGGCGTGGTGCCCACGCTGGCAGGAGGCGCGTCGGCCATCTTCGCGATCTGGCTCATCATCCTGACGATCAGCGTCGCCTCGAGCCCGACCAAGCAGGGGATCCACGACCGCTTCGCCGGAAGCGCGATCGTCCAACCGACGACGGCGAGCAATGCCGGGGCCATGGCCTGTCTCATCATCGCCGGCCTTCTGCTCCTCATCCCGATCCTCGCCATCGTCGCCTTGATCTTCCTCGGCGGGCAGGTGGCGACGCTCCTGTCGGACATGGGAAATTCGATCTAGGGACTCGTACCGGGCCCGAGGCGAACGAGCCTCAGGCGTGCCTCAGAGACTGGCGATCGGATCCTCGCGAGTGGCCGCGTCGGCCTTGAACATCGGTCGTTCGCGCCAGCCGAAGATCGGGGCCAGCACGACTCCGGGAAACTGGCCGATCCTGGTGTTGTGGCGGAAGACCTGGTCGTTGTACAGCTCGCGCCGGTCGGCGATCATGTCCTCGAGCCTGGTGATCTCGGCCTGGAGCTCGAGCACATTCGTCGCCGATCGGACCTCCGGGTAGCGCTCGACGACCGCGAACAGTGAGCGGATGGCGCCGCTCGTCGCCTCGCTCACCGTTGCCTGGGCGGGGATCGGATCGGATGGCGCGTAGGCCGCCCGCAATCGGGTGACGTCGGTCAGGACATCGCGCTCAAAGGCCATCAGGTCGCGCACGGCCGCAACGAGGTTCGGCAGCAGGTCGTGACGCTGGCGAAGGACGACGTCGATATTCGCCCAGGCCTTGTCGATCCGCTGCCGAAGAGCGACGACGGCGTTGAACGTCATGAGGGCGACGTAGCCGACGATGATGGCCACGACGACGATGGCGAAGACGGCTGCCCCGCCGAACGAGTTCACGACCGGCTCACGCGACGCCCGGATTGGCCAGCAGCCAGGCGAGGGCGAGCGCCGATCCGATCGCCAGGAGGGCGCCGAGGAGTCCGACCAGGAAGCGGTCCTCATGGCGACCCGCCACCTCGCCCGGAGTGCCATCGGCGATGAGGAGCCGACCGTCGGCTCCGCTGGAGAGGACGAGATCGTCCGCATCGAGGTCCCACGTCCGTTCGATCGCGGCCGCTTCCTCAGGGCTGGCCAGCGGTTCGGCGTTGGCCAGTGGGTCCAGCTCGGGCTGGCTGACCGGGCGGCCGATCCCGAAACCGGCGATGGCTGCGTTGCCCCACGCCTCGTCCGGAGCGACCAGGAGGCCGGCGGCACGGGCCTCGGCGATATCCTCGGCGACCTCCGAGTCTCCCGGTCCGACCGCACCAGGCGCCAGCGCATCGGCCGACGATGGGTCGCCGAGCTGCCCGAACGGGACGGCCGCGCCGAGGATCGTAACCGTGTCGCCGGGCTCCAGGCGTGCCTCGCGGTAATGACGGCGACCATTCGCGCTTGCGCTGATCAGTACGTCCGAGCGGCGCCGAAGACCGATCGGCTCATCCCCGAACAGGCCTGTCTGCTCGTCGAGGCGCTCGGCGACATCGATCGTCGCGTCGCGCGGGAACACACGGATCGCGCCCGACGCGTCGCGGACGCGGAAGCCGACGCCTCGCTCGTCACTGAAGACGCCGACATCGTTGTCGTCGCCGGTCGAGACGCGCGAGCGATACCAGACGCATTCGATGCTCTGGAGCGGTGACATCAGGGTGACCTCGGCAGGCTCGATCACTCCGCTCACGCGCACCTCACCGGCGGCCAGGGTCGCGATCCGCGACGTCGCGGTGTCGGCGACCCGGAGAGCGACGCCGTGAGCCAGGAAGCCCCTCCACAAGACGACGAGGCCGGCCACGACTCCACCCGCAGCGAGCGTGAGCGCGAATGTGCTGTCTTCCACCTCGCCGATGCTATGCCATGAGGAAAGGCTGTCGAATGGGCCGTTGGTAGACTGGACGCGATGGGACCCCCCGACCGCGATGACGCCCAGGGAGACTGGACTGCCGGCCGCGGCGACATGGATCCGGAGACCTTCCGCGCGGCGGGTCATCGGATCGTGGACACGCTCGCCGACTACCTCGGCTCGATCGAAGAGCGCGCCATCCTGCCTGACCTGACGCCAGGCTCGATCGCGCCACAGTTCCCTTCGGTCGCGCCCGAGGAGCCAGAGCCAATCGAGGCGATCCTGGCGGACTACCGGGCGTTGATCGAGCCCAATGCCAACCACTGGTCGCATCCGGCTTTCATGGCCTGGTTCCCGACCGGCAACGCCGCGCCCGGCGTGCTCGGCGAGTTCCTCACCGCGGGCATCGGCCAGAACACGTTCCTGTGGCGAACGAGCCCGATCGGCACCGAGCTCGAGACGGTCATCGTCGGCTGGCTGCGCGACGCCCTGGGCCTGCCGGAGCGTTTCGACGGGTTCCTCAATGACACGGCCTCGACGTCGAGCCTCATCGCCCTCGCTGCTGCCCGCGAGACGGCCGGTCTCGATGCAGCTTCGCAGGGCCTTGCCGCTCGCGCCGATGTGGCCGCCCCACGGGTGTACACGTCCAGTGAAGCGCACTCTTCGATCGTCAAGGCGGCGATGACGCTCGGGATCGGGCGCGCCAACGTTGTCCAGATCGAGGTCGATGAGTCGTTCCGGATGCGTGCCGACGCGCTCGCCGCGGCCATCGATCGCGACCGAACGGCCGGCTATCGTCCGATCGCCATCGTGGCGACTCTCGGTACGACCAATACGACGGCGATCGACCCGGTCGGAGCCATCGCCGACATCGCGGAGCGCGAGGGCTTGTGGCTTCATGTCGATGCGGCCTATGGCGGGACCGCCGCCCTTGTTCCCGAGCTGCGCCGGCTCTTTGCAGGCTGGGAGCGAGCCCAATCGATCGTCGTGAACCCCCACAAGTGGATGTCCGTCCCGTTCGACGCTTCACTCCTGCTGACGAGCCGCATGGACGCCCTGCACATGGCCTTCAGCCACGTCCCGGAGTACCTTCGCACGCTTGATCAGCCCGGGCCGATCCGGGACATGAGCGAGTACACACCGCAGCTGGGACGACGCTTCCGTGCGCTCAAGCTGTGGGTCATGCTGCGAGCCTTCGGCATGGCCGGCCTCCGGCGGAGGATCGCCTGGCATGTCGAGCTGGCATCGGCTCTCGCCAGCCGGATCGAGGCCGACCCGGACTGGACGGTCGTCGCGCCGGTGCCGCTCTCGACGGTCTGCGTCCGCTGGCGACCCGGTGGCATCGCCGAGATCGGCGCGGATCCGGACGTCGATGAGCGGATCGATGCGGCCAACCAGGCCATCCTGGAAGCCGTCAACCGGACGGGCCGAGTCCTTCTGTCACACACCCGGCTGAACGGTCGGTTCACGATCAGGATCGCCCTCGGGCACATCCGCGGCGAGCAGCGCCACGTCGATCTGGCCTGGGACCTGCTCCGATCGGCGGCCACCGAGCAGGCGCGGCAATTCGATCAGGGGGCGGCGATCGCCGGGAACGTGGCCTCGTAGTCAAAGGCATATGCGGTCGTGCCGGTGCTGTCGCTCCGGCTTGCCGAGGCGATCCGCCCGGTCGTCGGGTCAACCACGATCCGGGTCGTCACCGAGCCGCCGTATGGTGACCGTGCGCGGTATGTCAGGCGCCAGTGACCGTCCTTCATGGTCTCGGTCGTCTCCTTGATCGCGCTGTCCTTTGGCAGCCCCGGGCTCCAGGCGTCGAGAGGCTGGCCTATCGACCTGAACCCCCGGACGAGCGCGTCCGGCCCACAGGTCCAATCGCCCGGCACGGGCAGCCAGCCGGACTGCCCGTCGAGTGCCTGGCTGTCGACGCACACGAAGGTCAACTTCCCGTCGATGGCTGTCGCCGATGCGGTCGGTTCATAGCGGAGGACGCCGGGTGACGGTCCATCGATGAGCACGCTCACCCTCTTTGCGTCGGCCATGGCCGACGCGACGGCGCGCCAGAACGTCGCCACGCTCGGTGCAGCGCTCGCCGATATCACCGCCGAGGGTGATGGACCGAGATCGGGCGATGGGGAATGGGATGGCGATGGGGAAGGGGAGGAGAGCAGGCTGGCGCTCGGCAGCGGACTCTGGCTGGCGATGGCCGACGGTTCGGCCGAAGGAGTCGGTTCGCCTGGCGCCGAGGAGGCCGAGGTGCATCCGGCAGCCACCACCAGCGCGGCAGCCAGGACGAGGGTGAGGCGACGGACGGCCGATCGAGCATCGGTGTCGATCGAGACGACCATAGCCGGCGCCATCGCTCGCGATGGTGCCACAGGCGGTAGATTCGCCTCGTTGCCACTTTCGTTGCGTCCGTCGCCAGGCCCCGACCACTGAGAGAGGAGCAGCGTGCCGCCAATCACCGAGCTGACGCGCATCGAGCCGACGCATCTCGCCCGCCTGGAGCGGCAGGGAGTGTTCACCACAGGGATCCTCCTCGAAGTGTCCGAGACGTCAACACGACGGCAATACCTCGCCGACCAGGTCGACGCATCGCCCAATGACGTCCTCCAGTGGCGCGACGAGGCGCTCCTGCTGAACCTGGCCGGCTTCGGGCGCAACGAGCATCTGCTGATGAACCAGGCCCGGATCGCAGGGGTCGGCGACGTCCTGGACCTCTCGCTCGACGATTTCAATGCGAGATTGGCGAAGGCGGCACGCGAGCTGGCAATCGATCCGCCGTCGGATCTCACGATCGAGGGCTGGTGGGAGCAGGCGAAGACCCTCGAAGACGCCTGAACAGCCGGCACCTCACGAGGGCGCCCATCAACGCCTCGATCGGGCGCTCGATCGGGCGGCGGCCCTTTCCCGGACGCCCGTTACCATGCCGCCCATGCGCCGAGTGGCTCGCTTCGCGGGAGGGACGATCGTCGCCCTCGCGACGATCGGATCGATCATTGGACTCGTCGTCGCCCTGCTCCTGACACCGGTCTGGGTCTTCGGCGAGCAAGACCGTGTCGGGTCGGCGTCGATGACCGGGTATACGGCGGCCGAGATCCGTGTCGCTACCGGGGCGATCCTCGCCGATCTCATGGTCGGACCACCCGATTTCGACGTGACCGTCAGAGGCCAGCCGGTGCTCAACGAGGCCGAGCGGGGCCACCTCCGCGATGTTCGGACGGTGTTCCTCGACTTCTTCGCCATCACCGGGATCGCCTTCATCGTCCTCGTGATCGCGCGCTGGCGGATGCACGGATCGGTGCTCTTCTGGCAAGGCGTCCGTGCCGGGTCGTCCATCCTGGCCGTCTCTGTCGCGGCGCTGGCGGGCTTCGCGCTTGTCGCCTTCAGTCTCCTGTTCGAGGTGTTCCACGAGCTTCTCTTCCCGCCCGGGAGCTATAGCTTCAACCCGCTCGTCGACCGCCTCGTGCAGCTGTTCCCGGAGCAGTTCTGGTTCAATTCGACGGTCGTGCTGGGGATCGGGCTGATCGTCATCGGGCTCGTCATGCGGGGATACTCCGGCCGGCGACTGTCGGCCCGAAGGGCCGAGACCGCCGAGGGCATCGATCGGGTGACCGCGGTGCCACCGGCGACCCCGCCCGCTCAACCGCCGGTCACTCCGCCGGCCACGCCTCCGGCCGATACCGCCCCGCTCGGCACGTGATCGCGACCGGCCTCCTGTCCGTCGAGGAGGCGCTGGCCGCCGTTCTCGGTGCCGTCGGCGAGCCTCTCGAGGGAGAGGTCATCGCAACGGATGGCAGCCTTCGTCGCGTGCTCGCGGAGCCCGTAATCTCGGAGACCGACCTCCCGCCATGGGACAACAGCGCGATGGACGGCTACGCGGTCCGGGCGGTCGACATCGCGACCGCCGCCGAGGACGCCCCGATCATTCTCCGTGTCGTCGGTGAGGTGGCCGCCGGCGAGGCGTCATCGATCGTCGTTGAGCCGGGGACCGCGATCCGGATCGCGACCGGCGCGCCGGTACCCGCCGGCGGCGACGCGGTCGTGCCCGTCGAGCTCACGACGCCACTCGATGATGCCGGCTCGCCGATCGGCACGCGCGGGCGCGATGCGAGCGGCCCGCTGCCGGCTGGATGTCTCATCCACGAAGCAGTCGAGACCGGAGCGTCGATCAGAAAGCGAGGCAGCGACCTCCTGGGGGGATCGGTCATCCTCGACCCGGGCACCGAGATGACACCCGCCGCGATCGCCCTGGCGGCGGGAGGCGGGGCGGGATCGATCGTCGTTCATCGTCGGCCACGGATCGCAGTCCTGGCGACCGGCGACGAGGTGCGCGCCCCGGGCGAGGAGCTGGGGCCGGCCGGGATCCCGGACGCCAACGGCCCGGGTATGTCCGCTCTCGTCTCGGACGCCGGAGCCGATGTCGTGCGGTTGGGGATCGCTCCCGACGACCTGGCGGACGTCACAGCGCGACTCCGGAATGCTCTCGCGTCGGTCGATGCGATCATCGTGTCAGGAGGCGTATCGGTCGGCCCATATGACGTCGTGCGTGGGGCATTCGCCGCCATCGGGAGCGTGGATCTCTGGCGAGTGGCCGTCCAGCCCGGCAAGCCGTTCGCGTTCGGCGTCGCGTCGGGTGACGGCGGGGACGGGCGCCGCCCGGTGCTCCTGTTCGGGTTGCCTGGCAATCCTGTCTCGTCGTTCGTCACGTTCGAGTTGTTCGTCCGACCGGCGATCCGCCGGCTTGCCGGTCACGGCGGCCTGTTCCGACCCGTCGATCGGTGCACGCTGGCCGATGGCATCGCCAAGAGTCACGGTCGGCGGGCGTTTCTGCGTGTCGTCGCCGACCGCGACGAGTCCGGAACGGCCCAGCGCGATGAGCGTGGCCGCGTGAGGGTCCGGTTGGCGGGTGGGCAGGGGAGTCACGTCATCTCGGCCCTCGCCGCGGCCGAGGGGCTGGCGGTCGTTCCCGAAGAGGCGCCTGCGGCCGAACCGGGTGTCGAGTATCCGCTATGGTGGCTGGACCGTTGAGACGGCGCTATCGGTCGACACAAGCGCGGAGAGGGCGATGGACGTACGGCCGGACAGGACGACTCGACGACGCCTGACCCACGTCGACCGGAGCGGTCGCCCGCGAATGGTCGATGTATCAGCCAAGCCGCCGACAGCTCGTCGAGCGACCGCTGAGGCGTTCGTCGCGCTGGGCCCGGAGACCCTGAGCCTGGTGGTCGATGGCGGCGGGCCGAAGGGCGATGTCCTGACTGTGGCCGAGCTGGCCGGTGTCATGGCCGCCAAACGAACGTCCGAGCTCATCCCGCTCTGTCATCCGCTGGCCCTGACCGACGTCGTCGTGACGTTGACGCCGGATCGGGCGGCCGGCGGCGTCCGGGTCCGGGCCGAGGCTGCAACGACCGATCGGACCGGGGTCGAGATGGAGGCTCTGACGGCGGCCTCGATCGCGGCGCTGACGGTCTACGACATGGTCAAGGGCGTCGAACGCGGCGTCGAGATCCGGTCGGTGCGGTTGCTCGACAAGAGTGGTGGGGCGAGCGGCGAGTGGCACCGGTCGGATGATCAGCCGAGATCGCCGCGGCGGGGAGGCGGCCGGGCCGCCGGACGGGTGAAGTCGCGACGACCCGGATGAGCACATCTGGCGCCCGCCCGCGGGCTCTCGTCATCACGGCGAGCGATCGAAGTGCAGCCGGTCAGCGCGAGGACACGTCCGGCTCGGTCGTCGAGGATCTCCTGATCGCAACTGGATTCGATGTCGATCGCTCGATCCTGCCCGACGAGCTCGAGCTGATCACAGCGGCCCTCATCGTGGGCGCCTCGACGCACGTGCTCATCGTCACGACCGGCGGTACCGGCCTCACCCCGCGCGACGTCACGCCGCAGGCGACCTTGGCCGTCATCGATCACGAGGTCCCTGGCCTGGCCGAAGCCATGCGCGCGGCGGGCCTGCGGAAGACGCCGATGGCCGCCCTGTCGCGGGGCGTGGTCGGGGTTCGAGGGCGAACACTCATCGTCAATGTGCCGGGCTCGCCCCGAGGTGCCCGCGAGTCTCTGGAGGCGATCGTCGAGACTCTGCCGCACGCGGTCGAGATGCTCGGTGGCCCGGTGGATCACGAGTCAGGGTCGTGACCGACGCCTACGCCGAGGTACCCGCATACCCGCTCGTCTTCCCGCTGTTCTGGGGCGCCGCCCTGGTCTTTGGGCTGGTCATGGCCCGCCACCTGCGCGTCTTCGCAGCGGCCCGCGTGGCCGGGCCCTCACCGCTCGACCGGCTTCCCGAGCGGGTCTGGATGGTCGTCCGCTACGCCCTCATCCAGACTCGGATGTTCCGCGATCGCGGCGCAGGCATCATGCATGCCGGAATCTTCTGGGGCTTTGTCTTCCTGACGATCGGGACGGCCGACATCGTGATCGGCGGTCTGATCCGAACGATCGTCGGCATCCCCTTGGATGGTCTGCTCTGGACCATCGTCACCGTCGTCCAGAATGTCGTTGCCGTCATCGTCCTGGCCTCGATCGGATGGGCCTTCTATCGCCGCCTGGTGTCCCATCCGGCTCGCCTGACATACACCCGTGACGCACTGGTCATCCTCGCCATGATCGGCGGGGTCGTGGCCACCGAGCTGTTGGCGCAGGCCTTCGAGTCGGCGGCATACGGCGCCGTGCCGGGGGCGTTCATCGCCAACGCCATCGCCGTTCCCCTCCAGTCGCTGTGGCCGTCGATCCTCGAGACGGCCTTCGCTGTGCTCTGGTGGGCGCACATGGCCCTCGTCGCCGCGTTCCTCGTGTATCTCCCGTTCAGCAAACACCTCCACATCGTGACGGCCGCCTTCAATGCCTTCTTCCGCAAGCTCGAGCCGCGGGGCCTCCTGCCGGCGATGGATCTGGAGACCGAGGATGCGACGTTCGGTGTCCGGACCATCGTCGATCTGTCGTGGAAGGACCTTCTCGACGGCTTCACCTGTACCGAGTGCGGCCGCTGCCAGGATGCCTGCCCTGCCTGGGCGACCGGCAAGCCGCTCAATCCCAAGACCTTCATCATGGGCATCCGCGACATGGCGGCCGATGCCGAGATTGGCGTCTCGCTCATCCCCAACAGCCCTATCGTTCGCGAGACGTACGGTCTCGACGACACGCGCCTCTCATCGGTGGCCCTGGCCGAGCCGATCGTGGATACCGCGATCCCCTTCGACGCCGTCTGGGATTGCGTCACCTGCGGCGCCTGTGTCGAGGCTTGCCCGGTCCTCATCGAACACGTCGACAAGATCGTCGGTCTGCGCCGCAACCTCGTCCTCGAGGATTCGAACTTCCCCGCCGAGCTGACGTCCTCGTTCCGGAACATGGAGGGTCCCGGCAACCCCTGGGGCCAACCCAGGGCTGCTCGCCTCGACTGGACGAAGGGCCTCCCGTTCGAGGTGCGGACCGTCGCCGACGTGGCCGCCACCGGCGGGCTCGACGCCCTTGAGGTCATCTACTGGGTCGGCTGCGCGGCCGCGTTCGATGAACGTAACAAGAAGGTGGCCCGGGCGGTCGCGACCTGCCTGGATGCAGCCGGCGTCCGCTTCGCTGTCCTCGGCCAGGAGGAATCGTGCACCGGCGATCCGGCGCGCCGGATGGGCAACGACTACGTCTACCAGATGCTGGCCAGCGGCAACATCGAGACGCTCCAGCGCTATCGGGCGGGCGAGCGGACGATCGTGACGGCGTGCCCCCATTGCTTCACCTCGATCGGGACCGAATACGCCCAGCTCGGCGGCTCATTCCGGGTCCAGCACCACTCCACGTACCTGGCCGGCCTGGTGGCGGACGGTCGACTGGCCATGTTGCCGATCGATCCCGACGCGGCCAGCGTCACCCTCCACGATCCCTGCTATCTCGCCCGCTACAACGGCATCGTCGATGCGCCGCGCGACGTCCTCGCCGCGGCGGGCGGGGAGCTGCGCGAGATGGATCGCAACGGCCGTCAGACGTTCTGCTGTGGTGCCGGCGGCGGCCGGATGTGGATGGAGGAGCAGCGCGGCACCCGGATCAATCACGAGCGGACCCGACAGGCGCTCGAGACGGGCGCCGACGTGGTCGCCACGGCGTGTCCGTTCTGTATGGTCATGATGAAAGACGGCCTCGCCGACGCGAGTTCGGAGACCGTGGCACTCGACGTCTCGGAGATCCTCGCCGCGCGCCTTGCGGCGGCCCCCGATCGCCGCCTGCCCGTCGTCTAGGTCGCGGCCCAGAGGGGGAGTCACGGTGCTCTTCACCTTCGACAACTATCGGCGGCTCGTCGCGAGTCTCGTCGGCAGGCGCCTCACGGTCGTGACCGTCGCCGGGTTCTTCGAATCACGGCCCACAGATCGGTTCTTCGTCCTGCGCCACGATGTCGAATGGGATCCGTACAAGGCGCTCGATCTGGCCCGCCTCGAGTCGAGCCTCGGCATCGCGTCGACCTACTATTTCCATGGGCCGCATCGCGCCCGCGTCTTCAACGTGACGGTGATGCGCGAAGTCGAGGCGATGGGTCATGAGGTCGGCTATCACTACGAGACGCTGGACCGAGCCGGCGGCGACATGCGTTTGGCCCGGGAGCTCTTCGATGCGGACGTTTCTGCGTTTCGCGAGGCGGGGCTGTCTCTGAGGACGGCCGCCTATCACGGCAACCCCCGGATCACGAAGGTCGGTTACGAGCTCAACGGCGATCTCGTCACTCGAGAGCCCGGGATCCTCCCAGCCAACCGGCTCCTCGGAGAGCCGGACGTCGACGTCGACGTCGCGGCACTTGAGTACGTATCGGATGTGGGCGTGCGATTCGCGGCCGTCGAAGGCGACGTAATCGCGTTCCTGAGCTCGACCGAGCACACGCGACTCCATGTGCTCACCCATCCGGACTACTGGTCGCACTCGGTCGGTCGGGCGTTCGCGATCCGCTGGACCGCCTCGACGATGCGAGCCTTCAGGCCTGTCGCCCGTGTCCTGTGGGTGGTCAAGGATCGTGTCTCTCGCTAGGTAGCCCGGACGCGACCGTCAGGCGAGCCTCTCGCCGCAGCTGCTGCACGTCGAAGCGGACAGGAGGTTGCCCATCCGGCACTTGGGGCAGACCTTCTGGCCCTCCGTCGATACCGCCAGGACGCTCTCCTTGGGCTCGCTGGCCTGTTGCCGTCGTTCCCGGGTGATGGCGAGGACCGCGGCGCACATGCCGATGAACCCGGCTGCCAGGAGAGCGAGCAGGAGGGGCTGGTTCATCGAGGCCAAGAGTAGCCATGGATCCGGTCGCCGACCAGCCCCACGATGCTACGATGCCGGTCGGCTCACCCGGCGCCACGGCGCCGTGGTCACCTCGCCGGACGTCACCTGCCAGGGGAGTGGCCACCGTTGCGTATCGTCGTGCTCACGAAGCCCGTCCCCGACACGACAGGGCAGGAGCGGCTCGGACCGGACATGCGTGTCGACCGTGAGGGCGTTCCATCGGTCGTCAACGCCAACGACGAGTACGCGCTCGAGGCGGCGCTCAAGCTCATCGAGATCCACGGTGGCGAGGTCGGGCTGTTGGCAATGGCGCCTGCCGGCGGAGTCGAGACCCTCCGCAAGGCGCTCGCGATGGGCGCCGGCCGAGGCACCATCGTCAGCGACGCGGAGTTGGCCGGGTCGGACGCCAGATCGACGGCGCTGGTCCTCGCTGCGGCGTTGCGGACCCTTGACTACGACCTCGTGCTCGCCGGCGCCGACACGTCGGATGGAGGGGGCGGGATCGTCCCGCCTGCCATCGCCTCCCACCTCGGTCTGCCGTATCTTTCGTACGCCGCTCGCATCGAGCCAGATCCATCTGCCGGTACCGTCCGCGTCCACCGCCTCAGTCCGACCGGCTACGACGTCGTCGAAGCTCCGATGCCGGCCTTCATCGCCTGTACTCAGGCGTTGGGTGCGCCGCGCTACCCCTCCCTGAAGGGGATCATGGCCGCCCGCGGCAAGGAGATCGTGAGCCTCACGCTGGCCGATATCGCCGTTGGGACCGGGCCCGTCGGAGGAAGCGCAGCCGGCACGAAGGTGTTGGAGGTTCAGCCGCCCGCCGCTCGCGGCGCCACGCGCATCGTCCGTGGGTCGGCCGACGACGCCGCCCAGGAGGTCGTCGCCTTCCTCGCCGAGCGACGGATCGTCTGATGTCCGGAAAGATCACCTGATGGCCGGAGCGATGGCCTGATGGCCGGCGCGATCTGGGCGGTCGGCGAGGTGGTCGACGGCGCCCTGGCCCGCGTCTCGACCGAAGCGGCCACGCTCGCTCGCGGCCTGGGCGCGGCATCGGGCCGCGCCGTCGAGGGTGTCCTCGTCGACGCCCGACCGAGTGCGGCCGCCGAGGATCTGGCTGGCTACGTCGCACGCGTCCTCGCCGTCACCGAGCCGGCGACGTCGGACCATGCCGGGGCGACGATCGTGGCGGAACGTCTTGCTGCCCTCGTCGAGCGTGAGCAGCCCTCGCTCATCGTTCTTGGGGCCGGACCGGAGGGTCGCGACACGGCGGGCTTCCTCATGGCACTCACCGGCATGCCAGTCCTTGTCAACGCCGTCGGCGTGACCTGGGCAGGCGACGGTCCGTCCGTCGAGATGAGCATCTTCGGCGGCAAGCTCTCGACGACGAGCGGCTTCACGACCGAGGCGGGGATCGTGACCATTCGCCCGAATGTCGTCACCGCGGAGCCGTCAACGTCGCCCGGCAGCGTCGAGGTGGTGATCGTCGAAGCGCCTCTCCGGTTGCCCCTCGTTCCGATCCGCGATCGCGTGTCCGAGACAGGTGCGGCGGTGGCGATCGAGGAGGCCAAGGTCGTCGTCGCGGGCGGTCGCGGCGTCGGTGGACCCGAGGGCTTCCGGCTCGTCGAGGAGCTGGCCGAGGTCCTTGGCGGGGCGGTCGGGGCGACCCGGGCTGCGGTCAATTCCGGCTGGATCAACTACGCCAACCAGATCGGCCAGACCGGCAAGATCGTCAAGCCCAAGCTCTACCTTGCCTTGGGAGTCTCCGGCGCGATCCAGCACAAGGTCGGGATGCAGACCGCCGAGACGATCGTCGCGATCAATCGCGATCCCGACGCCCCGATCTGTGACTTCGCGGACATGGCTGTCATCGGCGACCTGTTCGAGGTCGGACCGGCCCTCGTCGCGGCACTCCGCGAACGCACCGGCTGAGGCAGGGATCTCGGGGAGCGGCCGTGGACTTCGGGATCATCCTTCCGCTCGTCGCCTTCCTCGTTCTCGCGGCTCTATTCATCGTGGTCCTCCGACGGGCGTCGCAGGTCTTCGGTGAGACCCGCCGAGCGGTCGCCTTCCGCCACGACATCGGCGAGATCCATGAGCGCATCGATGCCGACCTTTCCGTGCTGGCCGAGTTCGTCAGCCCGCTCCGCAGGCCCACCGTCCAGATGCCCGATGAGGATGATGTCAGCGGAACAACGTCCGCGGCCAGGGAGGCGGTCACATGGTCCCGCGACCGGGTTCGCGGGCTGGTCCCTCCCGCGGGACTCGAGGGTGCCCGGACGGTGTTCATGGATCAGCTCGCCCGCGCGGACGAGGCGCTCCGTTCGCTCGACCACGGTTTCGCGATCCTGGCGTCGGCACCGGCGGACCCGCGGGCGCTCGAGGGCCGCACGGCGATCAAGCGCGGCTTCCTCCGCATCGTCCACGTGCGGGAGGGCCTGTCCGATGAGGCGCGCCGCGTATCGGCCTGGCGATCGGCCGGTGAGCAGGGCCTGATCGCCCGCCGCGAGGCGCGGACCTGACACCGTATGTAGTGGTATCCTCGTGGCATACCACAAGCAGTAGTGGTGTAAGGAGGGTCCATGCGCTGCCCGGGATGCGGCGAACGCGACACCAGGGTGGTCGACTCCCGCGACCTCGATGACGGGAGCACGATCCGACGGCGGCGGGAGTGTCCCGTCTGCAGCGTCCGATTCACGACGTACGAGCGGGTCGAGGCGGCGCGCCTCGTCATCGCCAAGCGCGATGGCAGCCGCCAGGAGTTCGATCGGGACAAGCTGGCCGCCGGGCTGCGCAAGGCGCTTACGCGTCGTCCGGTGCCCAATTCGGCAGCCGATCAGGCAGCCGACGAGATCGAGGCGGAGCTTCGATCTGGTGGTGTCACGGAGATCCCCTCGTCGCGCGTCGGGGAGCTGGCCATGGAGAAGCTCCGGGCCCTCGACCAGATCGCGTACATACGCTTTGCCTCGGTCTATCAGAGCTTCGAGGACCTCGAGGACCTCAAGCGCGAGGTCGATACCCTCTACGGCACGCGCGACCCCATCGACAGCGACGGGTGATCGAGGGAGGCCGGGCCAGGCGTTGAGCGTCCTCGCCGATCGTGACATCCGGGCCGAGATCGAGGCCGGCCGCATCCGCATCGAGCCGTACGACCCGGGCGACCTTCAGCCATCGTCGGTCGATCTCCACCTCGACCGCAGCTTCCGCGTCTTTCGCAACAACCGCTACCCCTTCATCGATGTCCGGGCGCCCCAGCCCGACCTGACGGAGCTCCTTCACGTCGAGGGCGATGAGCCGTTCATCCTCCACCCGGGCGAGTTCGTCCTCGGCCAGACAGTGGAGTGGGTGGAGCTGCCCGACGACCTCGTTGCGAGGCTCGAAGGGAAGAGCTCGCTTGGCCGTCTCGGCCTCCTCATCCACTCGACGGCCGGCTACGTCGATCCGGGCTGGAAGGGCAACCTGACCCTTGAGCTCTCGAACGTCGCCAACCTGCCGATCGCGCTCTACTACGGCATGCGCATCGGCCAGATCAGCTTCTTCCGGATGTCGTCGCCGGTCGAGCGGCCGTACGGCTCCGAGGGGCTCGGCTCGAAATACCAGGGCCAGTCGGAGCCGACGGCGTCCGCCTTCCACGCCGATTTCGAGCGCGGCCGGCGGGCATCCAAGCCGTAGTCGG
Organism: uncultured Chloroflexia bacterium; assembly: GCA_963789905.1. Classification (GTDB taxonomy): domain Bacteria; phylum Chloroflexota; class Limnocylindria; order Limnocylindrales; family CSP1-4; genus CAWBMK01. The sequence continues at coordinate 70,656 of CAWBMK010000001.1, forward strand.
ATGGCCATCACCGAGAACGTCGACTGGCGCATCGAGCTCGGCGGCGGCGTCCGGGTCGCCCTCGTCCAGGCCGGGTCGTTCCGCTCCGACGCGGGCAATCTGTTCGGTCCGGTGCCCTACATCCTGTGGCGCGACTGGGCCGGCGACGAGCCCGACGACGACCGTCGGCTACACCAGGCGCTTAACTGCCTGCTCATCGAGACACCGGCCGGTCGCGTGCTCGTCGAGACGGGGATCGGCGAGCGGGTCAGCGACAAGGTCCGTGAGATGCGCCGCTACCAGGGCAACGCGGTCGTTCCCGCGCTTGTCAATGCCGGCTTCGATCCGACGACGGTGGACATCGTCGCGCTCAGCCATCTCCACTTCGATCACGCAGGTGGCCTGTTGCTGGCCGACGGATCGCGTGCCTTCCCGCGGGCGTCGATCGTCGCCCAGCGGGCGGAGTGGCAGATCGCCCTGGGCGACAACCCGCGCCTCGTGGCGTCCTATGATCAGCCGGAGCTCGAGCTGGTCAGCGACTGGGGCGCGGAGGGCTCGATCGATGGGGAACGGGAGCTCATGCCCGGCGTCTCGGTCGTTCCGACCGGCGGGCACTCGGCCGGCCACCAGGCCATCGTCGTCAGGGGCGGCGGTTCGTCGGCCCGGACGCTGGCATTCTGCGGCGACCTGGCCATGCGGCCGTGGGCTGCCAACCCTCGCTGGATCACAGCGTTCGACGACTTCCCGCTCAATTCCGTGACCGCCAAGGTACGGCTCTTCGGCCAGGTTGTGGACGAGGGCTGGATCTTGGCCCTGTCCCACGAGACGAATCATCCGATCGGCCGTCTCGCCCGCGACCGCGACCGCTTCCGTTACGAGCCGCTCTGAGTCACTCGGGCAGGATCGCCTCGATCTTCGCCCGCGCCGCGTCCGCGCTGAGGGGCCCGACGTGGACCTCCGAGATCGTGCCGTCCGGGCGGATGAAGAAGTGGGTCGGCAGGGCGTAGACCTTGTAGAGGTGGAAGATGTCGGCCGCCACGTCCCAGCCGATCGTGTAGCCCAGGTCGTAGCGGTCGGCGTAAGCCTTGATGTCGTCGACCGTCGTCTCCTGGACGGCCGCGGCGATCGTCGTCAGGCCCTTTGACTCGTACTCCGCCGAGAGATCGCGCAGGACCGGCGTCTCCGCCTGGCAGGGTGGACACCACGACGCCCAGAAGTTGACCCATACGCCACGCCCGCGCAGGTCCGCCAGGCGGATCGGCGCGCCGTCTAGATCGGTGAGTTGGAACGTCGTCCCGTCGGGGCGGGTGACGCTCATCTCCGGAGCGATGCTGCCGGCCGTCAGGCCGGGCTTTGGTGATTCGAGCAGGTACGGCGTGGCTGCCGGGTCGTGGGGGCCGCTGCTGTCGACCGTGCCGAGCGGCCGGGTGACGACAACGAGGATCGCGATGGCGGCCACGACGGTCAGCACGACGACGCCGAGCTGACGGCCGCTGAACGGTCCGACGAGCCCGTGACGGCGACGGGCATGCCGAATCTCTGGTCGATCCATGTGCCCGGACTAGACGAAGGTCATGAACTGGAAGTAGCGCGGCAGGAACGCGAGCCAATCCATGAGCATCGCCACGCCGACGGCGACGACGAGTGCCCCGCCGACGATCGAGACGGTTCGGGAATGCCGGACGAGGGGCCGAACGATGGCCGGCACACGATCGTAGAGCACGCCCATGAGCAGGAACGGGACGCCGAGGCCGAGAGTGAACGCCGCCAGCAGCGCGCCGCCGGCGAGCTTGCTCTCGGCCGTCGCGGCCATGGCGAGGATGGCACCCAGGACGATCCCCACACACGGCGTCCAGCCCACCGCGAAGATCGCGCCGAGCCCGAACGAGGAGCCAAAGCCTGCACGACCGGAGACCAACCGCCCGCCGACGCGGTCGGCCATGGATGGCCCACCGGCCGAGGCGAGGCTGACGCCGCCGGTTTCGGTCGCCAGCGCCTGCATCGCGCCCGCGTCGAGGGGCCGCCAGGCGCGCTCGAGGACCGGGATCCGGAGGATGCCGGCGAGGGAGAGGCCCATGACGATGAGGACGACGCCGCCGATCTGGCGAAGGATCGGCAGGTAGTCGATGAGCCCACTTGCCGCATAAGTCGCGGTGATGCCCAAGATCGTGAAAACAGCGCCAAAACCGACCACATACGCAGCGGCGTGGCTGAGGGCGAGCCAGCGCGAGGGCATGCGGCCGTCCGCCGAGGAGCGCACGGCCACGGCGGTAAGGTGTCCGACATACGCCGGTACGAGAGGCAGGACGCAGGGTGACAGGAAGCTGATGAGCCCGGCCGCGAAGGCGACCGCGATCGTGAGATCGGACCCGCTCACCCGAGGACGTCCGTCAGGAGACGCCTCAGCCGTCCCGCGCTCGTGACGAGGTCCAGCCGTCGATCGGCGAGCTCCACGACCGGGATCCGCTGACCGAGCTCCGCTGAGAGCGCAGGATCGGTCGAGATGTCGCGTTCGACGACCCGGGGGACGGCCAGCCCGGCGGCCCGACGCTCATCGAAGACGATGTCCAGGGTCTCGAGCGTCTCGTCGCACAGGTGGCAGCCCGGCCGCCCATAGAGGTAGAGATCGGGTAGGGGAGCGTCGGCCATCGGCGGCATTCTAGGCCGGGGACGCCGTGGAGCCTTCCCCAGGTTCCCGGTCGGCTCGCTCGGTCAGGTTACGATGGGCCAGCGCCCCCGTAGCTCAGTGGACAGAGCGAGGCCGTCCTAAGGCCTGCGTCGGCGGTTCGAGTCCGTCCGGGGGCGCCATCAAGCAGAGTGTCGTGAGCGAAGAAGCGTCGCGCCGGCGGCGATCGACCCCGATGTCGAGGAGCCATGGACCATGAAGTTGATGGCATCGATGATGCTGACCGTGGACGGCGTGTACCAGGGTCCCGGCGGCCCCGACGAAGACCGTCGCGGCGGGTTCGATCGCGGCGGTTGGACGGCGGCGCACGCCGACGAGGAGATGTGGCCGTTTCTGACCTCGATGTTCGAGCGCGCGGACGCGTTGTTGCTTGGACGCAAGACCTGGGAGATCTGGGAACCGTACTGGCCGCTCCACGACAATGGTGATCCGCTCTCCCATGGCATCAACGTCCTGCCCAAGTACGTGCCCTCGACCACGCTCAAGGACCCGACGTGGCAGAACACCCACGTGATCAATGGCGACGTCGAAGCGGCGGTGCGCGAGCTCAAGGCAAAGCCGGGGCGCGAGCTCCAGGTCCATGGCAGCGGCGTCCTGCTGCGATGGCTGCTCGAGCGCGACCTCGTCGACGAGCTCAACCTGCGGCTTTACCCGGTCGTCGTGGGCGACGGTCTGCGGCTCTTCCGGGAACGCGGCCAGACGCACGACCTGACGCTGGTCGAGTCGCGCTCGACGCCGGGCGGCGTGACCCTCCTGACCTATCGACCGGCCGGGCGTGCGACCTTCGGGACCGCCGGGGGTGACGCCACTAGTTAGCCGCATATCAACCAAGCGGTCGCAATGGCGCGCGGGTGCCGAGTTCGTCCGCGGCGCCAGGCGCCAACCCACGTAGGCACTCCTTGGCGAGCTTGTTGGAACAAAGGCAGGTTCACAGGTCCCAGACTGAGTGAACGCGGCGCGATGGCCGCCAGCTCGAAGGTATGTCTGAGATGGAGCGTGACCTCGTGGTCCGGGCGCAGAGCGGAGACGTCGACGCTTTCTCCGCGTTGACAGCGGGGAGCATGAACAGGATGTATGCCGCGGCGCGCCTCATCCTCCGAGATGACGAACGTGCCGCAGACGCGATCCAGGACGCGCTCCTCCAGGCTTGGCTCGACCTTCGTGGGCTACGCGATCCGGATCGATTCGAGGCGTGGCTCCATCGCTTGCTCATTCGGTCGTGCTATCGAGCGGCGAAACGACACCGCACGCGTGAGCGTGTCGAAATCAAGGCGTCGATAGACGATTACCCGCATTCCCCGGACACGCAGCGTGCCCTCGCCATCCGGGACCAGCTCGAACGCGGCTTCCGACGCTTGTCGACCGAGCAGCGTGCAGTTCTCGTGCTCCGCCACTACATGGGCTTCACGTTGATGGAGTCCGCCGATGTCCTTGGTATCCCGCTCGGTACGGTCCAGTCGCGGCTCAACAGGGCGACACACGCAATGCGGGCCGCAATCGCGGCGGACGACCGACCCACCGATCTGGCTCCGGAGGTCGTTCGATGAACGCCGGTCTAGACATTGAATCCCTTCTTACCGAGTGGTTCAAGGACGATGCCGCTCCTTCGGCGCCCGATGGAATCCACGCTAACCTCATCGCGCGCGCCGGTCGCTCCCGCCAGCACGTGCGGTCGTTTGCCGCGCTCCGAGTTGGAATGGCCGGCCAAGGCAGTCGCTCAGGCCTCCGACTCGCCTATCTTGCCGCCCTGGCGGCGGCGCTTGTCGTCCTCTCGATCGTCTGGAGTGTCCTTGCATCAGGGGTTCGGCCGAGTCCTTCGCCTACGGTTGCCCCAAGCCCAGTGGCCACGGGAGAAGTGCCCGGCTTCGTCCATGTCACATCTTTCGTCCAGCCGTTTACCTACGTTGATCCACCCGGAAGTGGGCTTGAGCGGACCGCCGATAGGCCCGAGGTTGTCGCTTGGGCCGTGCCATCCGAACCCCGATCGCAGCCTGACGCGCAAACGCAGCCAGACGTAGGTGGTGTTCAGGCTGGAGGCGTGCGAGGCGTCGTGGTCGCTTCAGCCGAACAGGCGTGGAGCCACCGCGCTTCCGGTGCCGGAGCGAGGTTCGCTGTTCGTCCGGATCCTGCCGACCTCCTCGCCGATCTTCGGCAGATCGCGGGCGTTCGTTTGAGTGCTATCAGCTCGACCAGACTGGATGGACGGCCGACGTGGATGTCGGAAATCGACCCTGGCTCCGAGGTAACCGATATCCACGTCAACGGATCCATGAATCAGCTGAGTCGAGACTTCGTCATGTTGAACGTGCCGGCGTCGATCAGCGTCCTGGAGGTGGGTGACGACACAGTCTTCATCTTGATCTGGGCGCGGACGACACCAGACCTCGAGGAATGGATGCCGGTCGCAACGGAGTTGGTTGACTCGATCCGCTTCGCAGAGCAGCGGTAGACCGCGGCTAGGTGCTCGCAGCACTAGAGACTGTGCTGCCGAGCGCCGCGGGTGCGGCCGTCGCCTCCCTATCGATCCTCCTCCACAGCCATCGACTCGTGCCCGGACTTCAACGAAGACCTTTGCATTAGTCGCATTCCCGGATGGCAGCCGGCAGAACCGCGTCCGGCTGCATCGGGCACAATCACCCACTCAGGGCTCGATCGTCCGGCAGCGATTCGGATAGCGTTGCCTGGAGTCGGCCGCGCAGTCGGTAACGCCCGACGGTCCGGCCGATGCTCGGAGGAAGGTGCAATGACCTCAGTGCTCAGTCAGCCAGCGCCCGGCGCCGGTGACGCCAACACCGGCGCCGTGGCAACAACACCGGCCTCCACTGCGTGGCACGCTCTCGACCCTGATGCGGCGCTCGCCGCCCAGAGCGTCATCGTCGACACCGGCCTGACGTCGGCCGAGGCCGACGCTCGGCGCGCGAAGTACGGGTCCAACAGTTTCGCCGAGGCGAAGAAGGCGTCTCGCCTGCAGATGTTCACCCGCCAGTACGCAGACCCGATGCAGGTTGTGCTGCTCGTCGCCGGCGTCATCTGCCTGTTCCTGCCCGGTCAGTTCTACACCGGCGTCTTCCTCCTCCTGCTCACCATGTTCAACGCCTGGATGGCCATGAACCAGGAGGGCAAGGCCGAGGCGAGCGCCTCGGCGCTTCAGAGCATGATGGTCGTCAAGGCGAAGGTCCGGCGCGATGGCGATCTGGCCGAGATCCCGATGGATCAGCTTGTGCCCGGCGACATCGTGAACATCGAGGCGGGCGACCTCGTCCCGGCCGACGCCAGGATCCTGACGGCGGCGACCCTCGAGATCGACGAGTCCGCGCTCACCGGCGAGAGCGTGCCCACGCCCAAGCAGGTCGACGCGGTCGCTGCCGACGCAGCCCTCGGCGATCGAGTCGACATGGCCTTCATGAACTGCCAGGTCACCCGCGGTGCGGGAACGGTGCTCGTCGTGACCACGGGGATGGAGACCGAGGTCGGCCACATCAGCGGGATGCTCCAAGCCACGACGGTCGAGAAGACCCCGCTGACCAAGCAACTGGACGCTTTGACGAACCAGATCCTCATCATCGCCGGGATCGCGATCGTCGTCTCGATCGCGCTCGGCCTGTACCGCGGCATCCAGGCCCAGGAGCTGTTCCTAAGCGCCGTTGCCTTCGCGGTCGCCGCGATCCCGACCGCCCTCCCGGCGGTCGTCACGGCGATCCTGTCGAAGGGCTCCCAGACGCTGGCCGCGGCGGGAGCCATCATGAAGCGCCTCCGCTCGGTGGAGACACTCGGGTCGACATCTGCCCTGAACTCCGACAAGACGGGGACGCTGACCCTCAATCAGATGACCGCGGTCCAAATGGCCATCGTTGGCCGGCGCTACGCCATCAGCGGCGACGGTTACTCGACCACCGGGCAGATCACGCACACCGGTGGCCAGCCGGATGTTCCCCTCGAACAGTACCTGCTGCCGATGGCTCTGTGTGCCGACGCGGAAGTCCGCGACGGCGGGCTCGTCGGTGATCCGACCGAGGGCGCGCTCGTGGTCCTCGCCGCCAAGGGTGGCGTCGACCCGGCGCTGACCCGCGAGCAGTACCCGCGCGTGGCGACGCTGCCCTTCGATGCGGCCTACAAGATGATGGCCACATTCCATCGGATGAAGGACGCGGACGGTCGAGACGTCGTCCGCGGCTACGTCAAGGGAGCACCCGACCAGCTCCTCGCGCGCGCGATCAGTGCGCACGGTCCGGATGGTGTCGAGGTGCCGATCGCTCAACTGCGGGATGCGTACCTCGCCGAGAACGAGCGCCTCGGGACGATGGGCCTTCGCGTTATGGCGACCGGCCAGAAGGACTTCGATCCGGCGGCGTTCGATCCGAACGCCGATCTGCTGGCCGCCATCGACGGTCTCACGCTCCTTGCCATCGTCGGGATCGTGGATCCGCCGCGCCCCGCCGCGAAGGACGCCATCGCCACCGCCAAGGCCGCCGGCATCCAGGTCCGGATGATCACCGGCGATCACGCCGTGACCGCCGAGGCGATCGCCCACCAGCTCGGGATCGAGGGTCGCGCCATCACCGGCGCCGATTTCCGGGCGATGAGTGACGACGAGGCCATGCTTCAGATCGACGGGATCGGCGTCATCGCCCGCGTGTCTCCCGAGGACAAGGTTCACCTAGTGGACATCCTGCGGAAGAAGGGGCATGTGGTCGGGATGACCGGCGACGGCGTGAACGACGCGCCGGCCCTCAAGAAGGCCGATATAGGCATTGCCATGGGGATCACGGGGACGGAGGTTTCCAAGCAGGCCGCCGTCATGATCCTGACCGACGACAATTACGCCACGATCGTCAAGGCCGTCGGTCTTGGACGCGCCGTGTACGACAACCTGATGCGCTTCATCCGCTTCCAGATGGCCGGCCTGTTCGCGTTCATCGCCACGTTCCTCGGCTCGTCCCTCCTCAACATCCTGGGCGGGATCCCGTTCCTCCCCCTCCAGACGATGTGGCTCAACTTCACGGTCAACGTCTTCCAGGCGATCGGCCTCGGCTATGGCAAGCCGCGGGAGGGCCTCATGGAGGTCCCGCCGCGGCCGAAGGAGCAGCAGATCATGCCCCGCCGTCTGATGACGTGGCTGGTGTCCTGCGGCCTCGTCATGGCTGCAGGCACCCTCGGGGTGTTGGCCTGGGCGGACGGCAACTACGGTGACGTCGTGGCCCGAACGATGGGGATGACCACCTTCGCCCTGTTCCGCCTCTTCTCCTCCCTCGAGACCGAGGACGAGGACGCATCGCTCTTCAGCGGGGGCATCCTCTCGAATCGCCCGCTCCTTATCGGAACGGGGATGTCGGTGCTGACGATCCTCCTCGCGACCGAGCTTGGATTCCTGCAGCGGATCCTGGGGACGGTCAGCCTCTCGCCGGACCAGTGGGCCGTCTGCATCGTCGTCGCTCTGTCACTCATCGTGGTCGAAGAGGTTCGCAAGCTCCTCAAGATTCGGACCGGCGACGAGCCGGCCCCGATGCAGGAGGCTCAGGCCGCCGCCGCGGCGTGAGCCTCGCCGCCCGCCGCCGTAGCCCTCGGCAACGGGGCAGGGTCTAGCTGGCGGCAATCCCGAGCGCGGTCACAAGGGCGGCCGTGAAAGCCTCGGGGGCGTCGTGCATCATCAAGTGGCCTGCATCAGGGATCGTCACCACGTCGACCCCCGCCGCCTGAAGACCCTCCGCATCGAGGAGCGGCTCGCCGCGGTCGCCGTGGATGAACGTTCGGGGCATCGTCATGGCGACGAGCATCTCGCGCATCGTCGGGCTTGTTCCAGTGATGAGGCCGACGGCGCTTCGATAGACGGCCCGGGCGTCGCAGAGTCTCAGCATCGGACGCCACGATGGCACCTCGTCCAGCAACTCCTGGTAGCCGCGCGCGATGAACGCCTCTTCGGTCTGGGTGGCGATCATCTGGCTCTGCCGGGCTGTCGTCGAGGGTGGCAGCGGATCGAGGTTGGCTTCCGCGATCACGAGACGGCCGACGAGCCCGGGGTTGCGACCGGCTGTGACCACGGCGATGTCTCCTCCCAGGCTGTGGCCCACGAGGTCGATCGCGTCGAGGCTGGCGGCGGCGCAGACGCGCGCGACAACGGACGCGTGGTCATCGAGGGTGAAGCCCCAGTCGGCCGGCCGATCGCTCATCCCATGGCCGGGCAGGTCGATCAGCAGGGACCGATGGCCACCCAACGCCGGGTGTCCGGCGATGCCCCCGAAGTGCCACGAGCCGGTGCCGCCACCGAGGCCATGGACGAACACCCGGGCCGGCGACCGCCCCGGGAGGTCGACCCATCGCACCGCCGAACCGGCGTCATCGAACACGAGCTCGGCCATCGGGCGATCCTAGCCGTGCGACGTTCCGCGGACTACTCGATGCGGTAGAAGATCAGCTCGCCCTCCTCGCCACCCTTGGCGCCCTCCTGCGGGACGAAGAGGGAGACCAAGAGCGCTCTCTGACCGCCGATCTCGATCTGGGCGATCGTCGGGTTCGTGAAGGCGACGCTCCCGGCGTCCGTGCGGAAGTCCAGCTGGGTCGCCTCGCCGGAGACGTCGTCGTGAAGGAAGACCCGCCACGTCCGCCAGTCGTCGCGGACGACCTGCCCCTCGATCAGGGTGAAGTCGTAGCCATCGAACCCGATCACGTCTCGATCGCCAACGCCGCCCTCAACCCCGTTGGCTCGAACGGCCTCCTCGAGTGTTGGTCGCGTGCTCGCACTCCACGAGGCCCAGTTGGTGCTGCCGCGCGCCTGGCGATCGAGATCGCAATCGTCGTAGAAGTGGAAACCGGCGTCGACGAATGTGCCGCTCGCTTCGTAAAGGTTGGGTGTGCCTTCGGCGCAGGGAGACAGTGTCCACGGTGCCTCGAAGGTCTTGCCGGAATTGCCATCGAGGAGATCGGTCCAGCTCGCGTAGTAGGCGAACTTGAGATGGTTCCTGGGCTCCTGTTCCCAGGCCACCACGTATCCGCCATCCAAGGCGGGCTTGATGGCCGGCATCGAAGCCTGCGTGGCGAGCTGGATCCTCCATGTCCAGTTGATGAGGTCGCTCGACGTGGCCAGGTGGACGGAGAACGTCTCATCGCGATAGCTGTGGTAGAGACCAACGAAGCCGTCACCATCCGGAGCTGCGATGATCTTCACGGTGTCCATCTCGTTGCCACGATCGTCGCGCGCTCCGTATCGGCTGGCGGTGGCCGTCGTGACGTCCTCGACGTAGCCGCGAAGCTCGTTCTTGGCCTTGGCCGCTGCCGAAGGGTCGGCCGGGCTCGAGCCGGTCTCGACTGACGGCCCACAGCCAATCGCCAGACCGATCACCGACGCTACGGCAACGGCCGTTGTCCACCGCAAGGTCGTGGATCTGCGCTCACTGAACCGGTCCGACAACCGACCCTAGCCCGCCGTCTGGACGTCTGGCCTTGCCGCCACCACCGCCTTTCGCCGGGTGACGACATCGAGACCCAGGATGATCCAGCCGATGCCGTTGAGGGCGATGCCGATGAGCGCCAGCGGCCCGAAGATCGTGGGGTTGGCGCCCGACGTCAGCCCGAGGCGGTCCATCCCGGTGATGGCGAGGAGAGAACCGATCGCGAGGACCAAGCCGCCGAGGCGCGAGGCGAGGCCCACGCGCAGAGCGACGAGCCCGAACCAGGCGTCGGCCAGCCACATCGCCGCTCCGGCCCAGAAGTAGACGAGCCCGAAGTCCCCGGCGCCGATGGGCTCGCTCCGGCCGATGGCGATGACCGTCATTGCCATGAACCAGGCATTGGCGAGCAGCGCTGGAACGGACGCCACGAGGGACAGCTTCGGCGCGACCGCGAGCTGGCGCCGATGGACGGCGATGACGACCGCCATCGCGCCCGCGTTGAACAGCGCCAACCGGACGGTGTTGAGCGCCGGTTCGAAACCGAACGGGAGGAAGGCCGCCAGCAAGACCACGCCACCCAGGACGCCGAGCGCTCCAAGCGCCTTGTCCGATGTCGAGGCTGAGACGGGAAAGCTCCGGTCTCCATCCTCGCGGGTTGTCCATCGGGCAACTATATCGGTCAGAGGATATAGTGTCAACCGATATATCGCAGGCGGAATGGTCGGCGTCTGCCCGAGCGACCTCTGGAAGCTAGGCGTGACTTACACGTGTCACGTGCAGGCTCGGGCTGTGCCAGACTGCGCCGGCTCATGACGTCGTCCAGCCGCCCTCTCGAGACCCGCTCGGACCTGCGCGACATCGCCATCGTCGCCCATGTCGACCATGGCAAGACCACGCTCGTCGACGCGATGCTCCGCCAGACGGGCGCCTTCCGGGCCAACCAGACCGTCGCCGATCGGGTCCTCGATTCGGGGGATCTCGAGCGCGAGAAGGGCATCACGATCCTGGCCAAGCAGACGACGGTCGACTACGACGGCGTGCGCCTCAACATCGTCGACACGCCCGGCCATGCCGACTTCGGCGGCGAGGTCGAACGGAGCCTGCTCATGGTCGACTCGGTCCTGCTCCTCGTCGATGCGGCCGAGGGACCGTTGCCCCAGACCCGCTACGTCCTGGCGAAGGCGATGGCCCGGCACCTGCCCGTCGTCGTCGCCCTGAACAAGATCGATCGCGGCGACGCCCGGCCGACGGAGGTCCTCGACGCCGTCTACGAGCTGTTCATGGACCTCGGCGCCGTCGACCATCAGATCGAGTTCCCGATCGTGTACACGAATGCCAAGGCTGGCACGGCCACTCGCGACCTTTCAATCCCAGGCACGGACCTGCGGCCTCTGCTCGATGTCCTCGTCGATGTCACGCCCGCGCCGGTCCATGAGCCGGGTCATCCTCTGCAGCTGCTGGTGACCAACCTGTCGGCGAACGACTACGTCGGGCGCATGGCGGTCGGACGGATCCGCAACGGGACGATTCGAACCGGCCAGCGCATCGCGGTCGTCCGCGAGGAAGCCGACGACACGGCCGGCGCCGTCGAGCCGGGTCGGCTCGTCACGCTCACCGGGACGGTGACCTCGCTCCAGACCGCCCACGGCATCGACCGAGTCGACATCGACCAGGCCGGACCGGGCGAGATCGTCTCGGTCGCCGGCCTGCCCGAGGTCACGATCGGGGACACGATCACCGACCCGTCGGATCCGCGACCGCTGCCGCGCCTGGACGTCGATGAGCCGACGCTGCGGATGACCTTCGGGGTCAACACGTCGCCGATCAGCGGCCGCGACGGCAAGTACGTCACCGGCCGCCAGATCAAGGCCCGGCTCGATCGCGAGGTGCTCGGCAACGTGTCGATCGAGATCCACCCGACCGAATCCGGCGACGCCTACGAGGTCCGCGGGCGGGGCGAGCTCCAGCTGGCGATCCTCATCGAGCAGATGCGCCGCGAAGGGTTCGAGCTGACCGTCTCGCGACCTGAGGTCATCCTCCACGAGGTGGCCGGCGAGGTGAGCGAGCCATACGAGCGGATCACGATCGACATCCCGCCCGACTACATCGGCGAGGTCCAGCAGGCGCTGGCCGGGCGCAAGGGCCGTCTCGAGCAGATCTCGACCGACGCGGATGGCCGCGTCCGTCTCGAGTACGTCCTGCCCGTGCGGGGCCTCATCGGCTATCGCGGACAGCTCCTCACGGAGACGCGCGGCACGGCGCTGCTCCATCAGATCGGAGAGGGCTATGGGCCGTGGGCCGGTGAGGTCACCCACCGGACGACCGGTGTGCTCGTCGCCGACAGGAGCGGGACGTCGAATGCCTACGCCCTCTTCAACCTCCAGGATCGGTCCGAGCTCTTCATCGACGCCGGCGTCGACGTGTACGAGGGGATGATCGTCGGGGAGAACAGCCGTTCCGACGACATGGACGTCAACCCGACCAAGGAGAAGAAGCTGACGAATATCCGGACCCACGCCCACGACGAGGCCCTTCGATTGACGCCGGCCCGACCGCTCACGCTCGAATCGGCCATCGAGTTCATCTCGGGCGACGAGCTCGTCGAGGTGACGCCATCGTCGATCCGGTTGCGCAAGCGGCTCCTCTCGCAGCATGAGCGACGGCGCGAGCGAGGCCGCGAAGAAGACCTCCGCGGGGCGATACCATCGACGACGGAAGCGTAGAGGGAGGAAGGACGGATGATCCAGCGGACCATCGGCGTGGCGCTCGGTGCCCTCGCCACGTACCTGTTGCTCGTGATCCTGAATCCGACCAACAACCTCGACCCGAACAGCGTGTATCTGACGGCCGTCGTCGTCGGCGGCGTGATCAGCTGGGCGTGGCCGGTCGTCATCGCCTTCTGGCTCGGCCGGCGCGCCAAGCAGCGGCGGGACGACCAGATCTCGACGGAGGTCCAGCGGCAGCTCGACGAGGAGCACGCCCGCCAGGGCTGAGGCCTTAGGGCCAGTCGGGCCCCGCCACCGGGGTCGATCTCACCGTCCGGGACGTTCGGCACGTCGTTTTTCGGGCCGCTCGGCCTTGCGCGCAGCGACCTCACCCGATTGACTGTGGGGTGTCCATGACCGCGGTGGAGAGGCGCGCCCACGATGCGTATCAATAGCGGGTACCTCGGTTGGGGGATCTTCCTGATCCTGGTCGGGGCCATTCCGCTGGCGGTCAATGCCGGCTACATCGCAGCCGACCAGATCGACGACTGGTGGTCGTACTGGCCCCTCATCCTCGTCGGGATCGGTCTTGGCATCATCCTGAGCCGGACGACGTTCCATTGGCTCGGCGGCCTCGTCGTTGCGGCGACGTTCGGGCTCATGGTCGGCAGCCTCGCGGCGGCTGGCATCGGCGGCGTCGGGGGGTTCCCGCTGGCCGGCTGCGGTGGCGGCGACTCGGCCGGCACCCCTTTCCCGAGCCGCAACGGGCAGTTCAGTGGCCAGGCGAGCGTCCACGTCGACCTCAACTGCGGGGACCTGACGATGGCCGCGGCTTCCGGTGCCGGCTGGACACTCAACGGCTCAGACGGTACGGGCCAGGGTCCGGACGTCCAGAGCAGCGACACTTCTCTGCGCATCGAATCGCGGCAGGGTGTCGGGTTCCCACTAGGATCGGCCAAGAACGCGTGGAACATGGTGCTTCCAACTGCGGTCCCGATCGACATCGATCTTGGCCTGAACGCCGGATCGGGTGACGTCGATATGAGCGGTGCCGCGCTTGGTCGCGTGCAGGTCGACCTCAATGCCGGTGATATCCGACTCGCCCTCGGCGAGGCGACGGCAATCACTGGGCTCGATGTCGGAGTGAACGCAGGCTCGATCGGTGTCACGCTGCCGGCCCTCTCCCTGACCGGGGCGCTCGAGGCGAACGCAGGTTCGGTCAAGATCTGCACTCCAGACGGAGTCGGCCTGCGTCTCCGGACGACCGACAGCCTGACCGCGAGCTACGCCTACGACGGCTCTGGCCTGGTCAAGGACGGCGAGACGTGGACGTCGCCTGGGTACGACGCCGCGGCCGTCAAGATCGATCTGGCGACGCACGGTAATGCGGCGTCGTTCACGCTGAATCCGAAGGATGGCTGTGATGGATGACCGACTCTATCGATCCTCATCGGACCGGATGATCGCAGGCGTCGCGGGTGGCCTGGCCGAGCGGATGGCCGTCGACCCATCGCTTGTGCGAGTTGTCTGGTTGTTGCTGGCGATCTTCTCGGGTGGGATCTTCGCCCTCATCTATGTCGTGATGGCGGTCGTCGTCCCGGAACGCCCGATCGGGATGGCTCCAGCCCAGGCGGCGTCGGGACCACCCCCGCCGGAGGGGCAGGCGCCGGGCTCATGGACCGGGCCGGATGGCCAGCCCGTGGCGTCCGCCGCCGAGGGACCGGCCACCTCTGGCGGCACGTACGATGTCCCGCATCGACGTCGTCATCCGGGCGCAGGGGCGATCGTCCTTGGTGGCATCCTTATCACCGTGGGGGTATGGACGCTCATCGATCGATACGTGCCGGGTCTGGATACCGCGACGCTCTGGCCGGTCGCGGTGATCGTGGTCGGCGTCGTGCTCGTCGGGCTCGCCTTCCTCAGGCCGTCGAGAACTTGACCAGGGAGTCAATGAGAGGCTCGATCGTCGAGTCGAAGATCGTTCGCCAGTCGTAGACCGTCCGACTCCGCACGGCCGCTCGATAGACCGGGTCGCCGGTCAGTCGATCTCTGATGAGCAGAGCGATGTCGGCTGGCCGTGCGTCGGCCGAGAAGAGGACCGCTTCATCCCCGGCGATCTCCCGCAGTGCTGCAATGTCGGTACAGAAGACTGGTAAACGATGGAGCCCGGCCTCGAGGACCGGCAGGCCGAACCCCTCGTCACGACTCGGCAGCAGTAGGGAGTCGGCGAGACGATACAGGTCCGTTACCAGGTTCGACGTGGGCGGGCCCTGGATCCACTCGGACACGACGTGGAATGAATCGTCGACGCCGCGCGCCGCCGCCAGCGTGTGGAGGCGCGACAGGTAGGCGCGGGCGCCCGGATCGTGTGGGTCGAAGGCGCCCGTCACGACGAGAACGGCGCCCGGCATCATCGCCCGCAGGACGGCCAGCGTCTCGATCGCCAGCTCGATGTTCTTGCGCGGGTTCAGCCGGACCGGGGCGAGAAGAATGGGAGCCGCCCGGTCGAGATTCCGGCCGCGCAGCAGTCGGACCGTCGTCGGGTGCAATCCGATCGTCTCCGCCTGATCGACACCGTCAGGCACGACGCGGATCTCGGCAAGGGGTAGACCAGTCGTCCGGGAGTAGGTCTCCGCACGTGCGGTCGAGATCGCGATCGAGATCGTGCCTGGCCACGTCGTGCGGACGAGGTCCCAGGGCCAGCCTTCGTGAAGCTCCCCCGCATAGGCGTCCATAGCCGCGGCGACGTCGTGATGCCAGAGGGCGACGCTGGGCCCGGTCGCAGCCCGGCTGACCTCATGGAGCGCTGCGGTCAGGGCGAGGTTCAGGTGAAGCGAGGCGATGTTGTGGGCGACCACCACGTCCATCGAGTCGACGACCGCATTCAGCGCCAGCGTCGCCTCATCCACCATCGCTCGGAAGTCCTCGGTCACCGTGCCCACATCCAGCGCGCCGCGCGCCGCACGGACGCGCGGGTGGAGCGTGTCGGCCAGGGGGATCCGGGCGAATGCGACCCGTTCGTCCGGCGACCGACCGCGACCAGCCACGAGGGTGACGTCATAGCCGGCATCGGCAAGCAGCATCGCATGACGGCCCACGACCACCTCGACGCCGCCCACGATCGGCAGGGCCGTGTAGTGCAGCAGCGCGATCCGGGCTCGAGAGGTCACACGGGGGCGCCGAAGCAGTCCACCAGAAGGTCCGTGAGGTGCCGCTCGAGGACGGTGAACGAGAAGTGGGTACGACCGACCTCGTAGTTGCGATCCGCCCAGACGGACGCCTCGGCCGGGTCGTCGAGCAGACGCCTCGCCTGATCGATCGTGCCCTGGTTGATGAACTCATCGAACCAGACAACGCGGAAGCCCCGCGGTCGGAGGTCCACCTCGTAGGTCGAGTAGTTGTTCACGAGGATCGGCAGGCGGTGGAAGACGGCTTCGAGGAAGGCGTTCCCAAAGCCCTCCAGCTCCGACGGGTAGGTCACGAAATCCGCCGCTCGATACAGCTCGTCGAGGCTGAACCGGCGCAGCCCGGAATGTTCCTGCGCACCGTCCTCGCCGACGAAGTCCGCGGCGAGGACAAGGGAGACTCCGAGTAGTTCGGCATATTCGCGAACCCGGCGCTCGTAGGTGTTGCCTTCGTCACCGGAGGCGTGCGAGATCACGAGCTTGGCCGGGCGTCCCAGGCGCCGGGCGAACTCGATCGCGTGCTCGATGCCCTTGCGGGCCACGATCCGCGTCGGCTGGAGGATGAGCAGCTCGCCGTCCTCGAGGCCGAGTGCAGCCCGGGCAGTGGCAACGGTCTCCTCGGACACGGGCGCCGGCGGGCGATCGAAGTCCATGACGTTGGGGATGACGCGGGCCGTCACGCCTCTGCGCGATGCAAGATCGTGCGCCTGGATCGAGTTGATCACGACATGCCGGATCGGCGGGTGGGCAGGCGGGAATGCGGAGGCCAGGATGTCGGCGACGCTGTTGACCAGGAAGCGCTGACGCTCCCAGTGCAGGTCGTGATGGTGGGCGATCGTCGGGATGCCGGTTTCCGCGATGAATTCCGAGATCGCGAGCCCGAGGGGCAGGTTGAGGGGAATGGCCGACGCGTTCTCGATGATGAGAAGGTTGAGGTCGAAGTCGCGGCTGAACGTGTACAGCTCGGCCTTCAGATGACGCTGCAGCTCGTGGATCCGATCGGACACGGCGGGTGGCCGGACGACCACGGTGAGCCCGTGAGCGGCCGCGAACTCCGGCTCGGACGCATGGGAGGCGTAGACCGCCCGATTGATCGCGGCGATGTCGGGATGCCCGAAGAACGCCTCGGGCACGACTCGCGACCGGTCCGCCGGTCGATCCGAGAGGCCCGAGAAGTAGGACGTCCGGGCGCCGAGGCGCTCGAGGACCGAGGCCCACTTGTTCGTCTCGAGCGAGACGCCGTCCGTGCCGGCGAAACGGGTCGAGACGAATCCGACCCGATGCGTTTCGGTCGATGCCATCGCTGCTCCGGCTGCGGGATTCGTACCCCAAGGATGCCATCGATGGGTCGCCCGGTGCGCGCATCCAGGGCGATCCGCCTGGCCGCACGGCCTGTGCCCTCGGATCTCGCGCTGATCGTCTCGTCCCCTAGGATGGAACGAGCGACCGCACGAGGGCCACACCGTGATCCATCCGCTTGTCGAGCAGCTTCGATTCACCCGCACGGAGTTCTTGCGCGCCGTGGATGGGACCCCGGCCGCAGACGGGACGATCCGACTTGGTCCGATGAACTCGATCGGCTGGATCGTGGGCCACATGGCCTGGCACGAGCAGCTCTACTGGTTGACGCGCATGCAGGGCATTACGCCTGTTCCCGCGCTCGACGAGCTCACTGCGACGGGCCAGCCGGCGACGACCCCTCCGCTCGATGACATGCTGGCGGCCTGGCGGACGACGACCACCGCGGCCGATCCGTGGCTCGATGGAGTGACCCAGGCCGATCTGCTCCAGCCGTTGCGCTCCAGCCCGGTCCCTCGGACCCTCGGTTCGGCGCTTCTGCGGGTCACCTACCACTACTGGTTCCATAGCGGTGAGATCCTCGCCATCCGCCAGCAGCTCGATCACCCCGATCGCCCCGACTTCGTCGGACCGACCCTCGACACGGAGCATCCATATCGACCGGAGCCCGACTGATCGTCGCGGAGCGCGACGCAGACGAGGCCATGGTGACGAAGGCAGCCGTGACGAGGCCCCCCGTCCCGGACGAGGTCCGCGGCTGGGCGGAAGCCCGGGCGACCGCCCGTCGAGCGAGGGACTGGCCGGAGGCGGATCGCCTGCGGGCCGAGATCGAGGCCGCCGGGTGGACCGTCGTCGATGACGGGTCGGCGTATCGGTTGAGTCCGAGTCACCCGCCCGATGCGGCGGACGGCCAGACGGTTCGCTACGGGCGAAGCGCGAATGTCCCGTCGGTGCTCGGCGAGCCACCGGTGGGACCGGCGAGCGTGATCATCGCGGCCTCGAGCGCGCCGGAAGACGTTCGTCGGGCGGTCATCTCCGTCAAGGCGGGTGCGCCCGCTGGGACCCAGGTGGTGGTGGTCGCCGATGGGGATCTGGCCGATGTTGACGTGGGTGAACTGCAGTGGTCGGCCGACGACCGCGATGAGATCGTTCGAACGAGCGCGCCACTCGGCTACGCCGCAGCCCTCAACTGCGGCATCAGACGGGCCAAGTCGGGCGTCGTGATCGTGATGGATGCGAGCGTGGAAGCGGTCGGCGACATCATCACGCCGCTGGCGAGGGAGCTCGATGACGCCGCGGTGGCCAGCGCCGGCCCGTTCGGGATCGTCTCGGACGACCTGCGCCAGTTTCGCGCGGCGCCAGCCGGGGACGTCGATGCCATCGAGGGATATCTCATCGCTTTTCGCCGCGACGACTATGTCGAACGGGGCCCGCTCGATGAGCACTTCCGCTTCTACCGCAACCTCGACATCTGGTGGAGTCTCGTCCTGCGTGATCAGGGCGAGGGGAATCCGCCCCGCCGAGCCGTGGCGATCGGCGGTCTACCCCTGGTTCGCCACGAGCATCGCGGCTGGACGTCGCTGCCCGATGTCGAACGCGATCGACAGTCGAAACGGAACTTCTACCGCGTCCTCGACCGCTTCCGCGATCGTCACGATCTCTTGACGCGCTCCTGAGGAGTGGGCACGACATCGGTCGATCCATCGGCCCTGTCGATGGCATCCCAGCCGAGCTCGACGAGGCGCGCCCGAGCGTCGTCGGCCGTCGCATAGTCACGGGCGGCTCGAGCGCTGACCCGGGCTGCCACCAGAGCCGCGACATCGGCTGGGATCGCCCGCTCCGGACGGGCCGACCAGACCAGATCGAGCCCAAGGCCGAGGACGAGATCGGCGTCAAGCGTGAGCCAGCGGCGCTCGTCGGCCTGGAGGTCGCGAGAGCGCAGGATCCGTCGGACTGTCGCCAGCATCGCCGGCGTATCGAGATCGTCGTCGATTGCATCGGCCAGGCGTCGATGTAGCTCACGGCCAGTGGGGGACAGGGGAGGCTGCGGGGCGTGGGCACGGTCGGTAAGCGGGAACTCGTCGACGCCGGGACGTCCATGCCCGTTCGTCGCCACGGCCAATCCGAGCGGCCGATCCGGGGCCGTGCCCGCAGCGAGGGCCGGCGGACTCATCCACGGGCCATCGGCGGGCGGCGGTCCGAGCTCGGTGAGTCTCTCCCGAAGAGATGTCAGGCCGGTCGCCGCTGCCGCCAGCGATCGATCGGTCAGGTCGAGCTTGTGGGCATATCGCGAGGAGAGAGCAAGGTGTCGGAAGGCGAGCGGGTCAGCAGAACCCTCGCCCAGCTCGGCGATCCGCGCGAAGTTGCCGGCCGATTTCGCCATCTTCCGACCCGACGAGGTGAGGAATGCGCCATGGACCCAGACGCGGGCGGGCGCCCGCCCCGTGATCGCCGCCGATTGGGCGATCTCGTCTTCATGATGGGGGAAGACGTTGTCGATGCCGCCCGTGTGAATGTCGAATTCCGCTCCGAGCCAGCGCAGCGCCATGGCCGAGCACTCGAGATGCCAGCCCGGAAATCCCTGTCCCCAGCGGCTGGTTGGCCACGACAGCAGACGACCTTCGCCGGCGGGCTTCCAGAGTGCGAAATCGGCCGGGTCGCGCTTGTCTGGCTCCACCTCACCCCGATGCCCTGCCCGAAGTGCATCAAGAGTGTTGCCGGACAGCCGGCCATATCCGTCAAACGAGCCGACGTCGTAGTAGAGGGTGCCCGACGATCCGCGGTAGGCGTGTCCGCCGTCCTCGAGTCGCTCGGCGAGGTCGACCATCTCGGAGATGTGCTCGGTCGCGCGCGGGTAGACGTGGGCGGGGAGGATGCCGACGAGCGCCGCATCGGCGTGGAAGGCGGCCTCGTACGCATCGGCGATCTCGGCCGGTGACTTGTCCTCCAAGCCGGCTGCCACGAGCATCGGATCGTCCCCCCGATCGAACCGCTCGTCGCGTAGGTGTCCGACATCGGTGATGTTCTGGACATGGAGGACGGCAACCCCGTGCCAAAGGAGGGCGCGACGGATGAGGTCGGCCAGTAGAAACGTGCGCAGATTGCCCACGTGGGCGTAGCGATAGACGGTCGGCCCACACGAGTACATGCGGACGACACCGGGTTCGATCGGTTCGATGGCACGGACCGTGCGCGTCATCGTGTCACGAAGATGGAGGGTCATGGGCATCCCTGAGACGGTGTACGGTCGGTGACCATCGTGCCACGACCCGTCGGACGATGGGTGGGAGGGCCTCCGAGGGTCCCGACCTATACTCCGCGGCGATGCGCCGACCTCCCCGCGAGCCACTGTCCCGGTGCCTGCGCGCCTGATCGGCGGCGAGGGGCTCCGTCCGCACGCCGCACGCCTGGCCGCCGCCGCCGCGCTGGTCGTGGCCATGGTCAGCTCCGCTTGCACCACGGCCATCCCGACGCCGAGTGACGCCGGGCCGACGTCCGTTCGCATCGCGGCAGCCAAGCCGTCGACGCTCGACCCCGCCGCGGCAGGCGACACCGCGGCCGCCTTCGCCGTCGCCCAGCTGTTCGAGACGCTGACGGCCTTTGACGCCGACCTCGTGCTCCGGCCGGCCCTGGCGAGCTCCTGGGATGTCGACGACGGAGGCACGACGATCCGCTTCCACCTGCGCCCCAACCTGACATTCTCGGATGGGTCGCCTCTCACGGCCGACGACGTCGTCGAGAGTTGGTTCCGCATCATCGATCCCAAGGCTCCATCCCCCCTCGCCTCGCTCATGGACGACGTGAAGGGCGCGGCCGCCTATCGACGCGGCGAGATCGACCGAAGCGCGGTGGGTCTGCGCGTCGTCGACGGTCGCATCGAGGTCAGTCTCGAGCGCCCCGGATCGGACTTCCCGGCGATCGTCGCAGGCGCGTCATTCGGCGTCGTTCCGCCCTCGGTCCGAAGCCTCGGCGAGGGGGCGATCGCCCCGGATCGGTTCATCGGCAGCGGGGGTTACAGGCTGGGGTCGATCGGTCCCGAGGGCATCACGCTCGAGGCGAATGAGCGTTACTGGGCGGGTCGGCCCGCGATCGCGACTGTCGATCTGGTGACCGGCAAGGGCTCCCATGTCCCGGTTCCCGAGTTCGAGGACCGCTCGGTCGACTATGCAGGAGTCTTCTCGAGCGATGCAGCCTGGATCCGCTACGACGCGACATTGGGGCCCATGCTTCGGAGCGTGCCGGATTCGACGGTGACCTACTTCGGCTTCGACACGAGCCGGCCGCCCTTTGACGACGTGCTCGTCAGGAGGGCATTCGGTGCGGCCGTCGACTGGCAGCGGGTCGCGGAGCTGACCGGCGAGCCGGGCACCGGGCGGGCCACATCGATGGTGCCGCCGGGCATCCCCGGCCGCTCGGAGCACGACTTCCTGCCGGCCCATGATCCCGCTGCGGCACGGGACCTCCTCGCCCAGGCTGGGTTTCCCGCGGGCGCCGGCTTTCCGACGGTCCGGCTCGTGACCGAGGGGACCGGTCACGAGGCCGCGATCATCGCGGACCTGCACAAGGTGCTTGGAGTCAATGTCGAGTACGAGGCCATGGAGTTTTCCTCGTATTCGGATCGGCTTGCGGCCGACCCGCCGGCGATGTGGGCGATGCAATGGCACGCCGACTACCCGGGCCCGAACGACTTCCTGGGCGTTCTGCTTCGAACAGGATCGTCGAGCAATCCGGGCCGGTGGAGCTCCGCCGAGTTCGACGCGGCGATCGACGACGCTCTTGCCGTTGCCGACCCAGCCGCGCAGCGGGCAGCCTTCGATCGGGCTGAGGCGATCGTGCAGCGTGACGTGCCGGTCGTGCCGGTCCTCTACGGAGAGGACTGGGCCCTCGCCCGCGACGGGCTGCTCGGCGCGATCGACAACGGGATGGGCGGCCTGCGGCTCGCCGGGCTCGCGTGGCGGCCATGAGGCCAGCGCTCCGATCGGCGCGCGCCGGTGCGGTGATCTGCGGCGCGCTGACCGGCCTCCTGGTGGCCATGGCCGTGATCGTTGGCCCCGTTGCCGCGGCTGAACCAGCGAGCTTCGGGAAGCCGACGGTCGAGATCGCCTTCGGCAGCGGGATCACGTTCAGTCAGCCAGTCACGATCACAGCCGATGTCGCGCGAGCCGAGGTCCTGCTCACGTTCCCGGGCGGTGTCGGACCCCTTGCGGTCGAGGTGCCGATTCCGGCCGGGACCGGGCCCAGGACCCTGAGCTATGTCTACGAGGTAGCGCCGGGCGACCTGGCGCCGAACACCCCGATCGACGGGCGATGGCGGCTGACGGACGGGGACGGCAGTGAGGTAGTCGGGCCGTCGGTCGTGGCGCTCTACGCCGACGATCGCTTCGCCTGGAAGACCCGAGTCGATGGTCTCATGCGGCTTCACTGGTATGAAGGCGACGATACGTTCGCCGACCGCGCCCTCGGGATCGCGATCGGTGGCTTCGCCGACGCCCAGGCGTTCCTCGGTGTGACGGAGACCGAGCCGGTGGATTTCTTCGTCTACAGCAGCCAGGACGACATCTACCAGGCCCTTGCCCCCGACCGCGAGAACGTCGGCGGACAAGCCTTCCCCCCGATCCGGACCTTGTTCGCGCTCATCACCCCGACAGGCATCGACGATCCGTGGGTGGGGGTGGTGCTGCCACACGAGATCACCCATCTGGTCTTCCATACGGCGATCAAGGACTCGTACGGGTATCCCCCGAAGTGGGTCGACGAGGGCCTGGCCGTCTATCTCTCGGAGGGCTATACGACCGCCTACCGCGACGCCGTGGAGCAAGCGGCCGGCGATCGGACGCTGATCCCCCTCGACGGCCTGACCGGTCAGTTCCCGACGAGCTTCGACCGCTTCGGGCTCGCCTACGGGGAGAGCGTATCGGCGATCGACTACATCGCCCGCACCCGCGGCGAGACGGCGGTGAAGGAGCTTGTCGATGCCTACGGCAGGGGTCTCACCGATGCCGAGGCGTTCGAGGCCGCGGTCGGGATGGATTCTGAAGCCTTCGGCGCGGCCTGGTTGACCGACCTCGGAGCCACCGAATCGATCGTCCAGGGACCGCGAGCTGGAGCACCCGGCCCGATCCCGAACGGCTGGGCTGTCGGTCCGGCGACCGGTAGTGCGGCGAACCCCAACTCGGCAGCATCGGACTCGGGATTCCAGGGCGAGGGTGTCGGGCTCATCCTCGCCTCGGCTGCCCTCGCGTTGGCAGTCATCGGTGGCCTCGCCGTCCGGCTCCGACGCGACCCCGGTAGCACGACGGTATGAGCGCTCTCGCCCCAAGGATCCGCGCGATCCCCTCGTGGCAGATCACGCTCGGAGGTGCTCTCCTCGTGCTCGGATTCCTCGTTGCTACGCAATTCCGCGCCGAGGAGCCCCGAGTTCGCTACACGACGCAGGAACGCGGACCGCTCATCGCCACCGTTCTCGAGCTCCAGGACGGACAGGATGCACTGAAGACCCGCATCCTCACCCTCAACGAGGCGATCGCCACGGAGCTCAGCGCGGGTCAAGGCGACGCGACGCTGATCGCTCAGCTGACGAAGCAGCTCGAAGATGCCCGCCTCGCCGCCGGACTTGTCGCCGTCACGGGTCCCGGCCTCGTGCTTCAGCTCGAGGACGCCGACAGCCCGGCACCGCCCGGCGTCGGGGCGGCCGATCTGCGAGTCTCCGGCCGCGACATCCGGATCGTCATCGATCAGCTGTGGCTCTCCCACGCCGAAGCGATCTCGGTGAACGGCGAGCGCGTCGTCGGGCCGACGGCCGTTCTCGAGATCGGTGGTTCGATCCTCGTCAACTCCGCCTATCTCACGCCGCCCTATCAGGTCACGGCGATCGGCGAGGCGGGCCTCTATGACCGACTCACCGGCGAGGTCGGCTTCGCCCAGTTCCTGAGCGATCGTGCAGCCGGCGCTGGGATCCGGGTCTCGGTGGCCGAGCCCGACACTGTCGTCGTGCCGGCCTATGCCGGCTCGCTGACCCTTCGATATGGCCGTCCGGAGGGCGGCAGCTGATGCGGGCAGCCTCGGCTCAGCTCGCCCTGACAGGCGTCCTGCTCATCCTCGGCTTCCTCGTCATCGTCCAGCTGCGGGCGCAGAGTGTCGGGTCCGTCCTCGACGCCCGCTCGACGGAGGAGCTCACGACCCTCGTCGCAAATCTCAACACGCGCAACGAGTCGCTCCGGGCGGAGGTGGCTCGCCTGGAGACGAACCTCAGCGGGGTGGTCGCCGATCGCCAGACTGGCCGCTCGTCGGTCGACACGCTGCGCGACGATGTCGCTCGGATCCGAGCGTGGGCCGGCATCGACGCGGTGACCGGTTCCGGGATCAGGGTCTCGGTTCGTGGTCCACTCGGGGCCATCGGCGTCTCGGACCTGCTCAACGAGCTGCGCAACGCGGGAGCAGAGGCACTCGCCGTCGATGACGTTCGACTCGTCCCGGGGATGGCCGTCAGCGGTGCTCCCGGTTCGCTCACAATCGGCGGCATGCCGCTCGATGACCCGTTCGAGGTCGCCGCCATCGGGCGGTCGGAGGTCCTGTCCGGATCGCTCTCACGGGTCGGCGGGATCCTGGCTCAGCTTTCGGCTACTGATCCGGATGTCGTGATCACGGTCACTCCCCTGGATCGGATGGTCCTGCCCGCGACGACGCTGCCGCTCGTGCCCGCGCATGGAACGCCAACCCTTGGCTAAGGGCAGCATCGACGCTCCGTTGGCCGTGTTCGTCGGAGACGTCATCCGACTCCGCCGACGTCATCCGTGTGGAGCGGACAGCTGGCAGGTGGTCCGGGTCGGAGCCGACATCGGCATCCGCTGCCAGGGCTGTGGCCGCCGGGTGCTGCTCGAACGGCGGGCCCTGGAACGACAATTCGACGGGTTCGTCGAGCGGTCTCCCGAGCGCGAGCCGGATACGTGACGGTCGACGCCCAGGTGGGTCCAGCGCCTTCGGGTGCCTCGGGCGAGGAGCCCCGGGGTAACGGGCTGGCGGTCTTCGGCAACCGGCCGTTCCTGTTGCTGTGGCTGTCTCAGGCGACCACGCAGATCGGCGGCAACATGGTCCTCTGGGCACTGACGATCCTCGTCGTCGGGACGACCGGCTCGAACACGGCCGTCAGCGCCCTCTTCATGACCTTCCTGGTCCCGGCCGTCCTGTTCTCCGCCTGGGCAGGGGTCTATGTCGACCGCTTCGATCGGCGGGTCATCCTCGTCATCACCAACGTATTGCGGGCCGTCGCCTGCGTCGGGTTGTTCTTCGGCACGGATTACCTGCTCGTGGTCTACGCCCTGAACGTCTTCATCTCGACCGTCACCGTCTTCTTCGCCCCGGCAGAGGCGGCGATGATCCCGCACCTCGTCCCGCGCTCACAGCTGATCTCGGCGAACGGGATCTTCACTCTCACACTGAACGCATCGTTCGCCCTCGGGTTTGCGCTGTTCGGGCCGCTCCTCGTCCGGGTTGCCGGCGCGGAGGCCGTGCTCATCGTCGTGGCAGTCCTGTACCTGCTGGCGGCCGCGTTCTGCTTCACGCTCCCGTCGTCGAGATCGCGCGGCTTCGACCCCGTAGGGCCTCTCGACAACGTGGCGGAGGCCGAGCACGCCGTCGGGTCAGCGCTCGGCCAGCTCCGCGAAGGGTTCGCCTATATCAGGGGTCACCGCCAGGTCACCTGGTCGCTCGTCTACCTCGGCATCACCGCCTCCCTCATCGGGGTGTTGGGCGTCCTCGGGGCGAAGTTTGCGATCGAGGCCCTCGGGCTCGAGAAGGAAGACTTCGTCGTCGTCGTCCTGCCGCTCGGTTTCGGCATCGTGATGGGCGTCCTGATCCTCAACGGGGTGCGCGCGGTCGTGCCCCGACGGCGCCTCATCGAGGGCGGACTCATCGTCCTCGGCATCCTCCTGGCGATCCTGTCGATCGCGGGCCCGGTCAGCCGGTTCCTCCAGCAGGCGACGAATCCGGCGGCCGGGATCGTCGACCTGTCGGTGATCACGTCATTGCTGGCGGTCGTCGTCGCCATCGCCTTCCTGGCCGGCGTCGCCTATGCCTTCGTCGCGATCCCCGCCCAGACCCAGCTCCAGGAGGATCTGCCCGTGGATGTTCGAGGTCGGGTCTTCGGCGTCCTGAACATGGTCATCTCGGTCGCGTCATTCGTGCCGATCATCGTCGTCGGCTGGATCTCCGACAACCTGCTCCCGACGCCGGCCATCATCCTCATCGTCGCCTCCATCGTCGGGGCGACCGGCGTCGCCTCGGTCCTCATCCGCGGGCCTCTCCGGCCTGATGAGGCGGCCGCGCGCGATGAGGGTGGACGCGCCGAGCCGATGGACCCGCTGGCGGTCGCCCTCCACGCCGACCCACGGTTCGTCGACGACACGGCAGTTCCGATCGCCGCTCCGCACGACGGACCGCCGAGCGAGTCCCCGGCCGCCGGCTCATGACGGCTGCCGATCTGGTCATCCGGGGTCGCATCGCAACCCTCGAGGGCGTCGTCGGCTTCGGCTGGGCCGAGGGACTGGCCATCGTCGGCGGGCGGATCGTGGGGGCCGGATCCGCAGCCGAGATCGACGCCCTGTCAGGGCCATCAACGCGCACGATCGAGCTGGCACCGGACGAGGTCGCCGTTCCCGGCCTCACCGATTCGCATATCCACCTGGCGGGCGCGGCCGTCGCTCGACTGCGCGTCGACCTCGAGGGTGCCGCCACCCTGGCTGAGGGCCTTGCCGTGATCCGCAACGCGCATGGGCACGAGCGCGATCCCGAGGCGTGGATCGAGGGTTACGGTTGGGACCCAGATCGCTGGGGACGATGGCCGACCGCCGCCGATCTCGAGGGCGTTGCGCCTGGGCGACGGGCGGCGTTGTGGGCTCACGACCAACACAGCTACTGGGCGAGCGAGGCCGCGCTCCGGGTCGCTGGCGTGACGGGCGACACGGCCGATCCGGCCGGCGGCGCGATCCGCCGGGACGCCGACGGCCTCCCGACGGGCGTCCTCCACGAGGCGGCCGCTCGACTCGTCTCGATGCACATCCCGGCGCCGGCCCAGGAGACGGTCGAGGCAGCTGTGGCGTCGTTGTCCGCCGATCTCATCAGCCTCGGCGTCGTGGCGGCCCATGATCCAGGTGAACTGACGCCGGATCCGTGGATCGATCGAGCATGGCCGGCCTACCGCCGCCTCGCCGACGATGGGCGCCTTCCGATCCGGCTGTGGGCGGGATTTCGGCACGAGGCTCTGGCGACCGCGATCGACCGGGGAGTCCGGACGGGCATGCCGCTCGGCGAGGATCCGCGGGGTCTGGCGAGGATCGGTTGGCTCAAGCTGTTCACCGACGGCTCGATGGGATCGCGGACGGCCCGACTGTACGAGCCGGTCATCCTCGCGCCGGGCGAGGCTGAGCCACCCGGTGGCGCCCGCGGCATCTGGTTCACGGACCCAGCTGAGCTCGCCTCGGCGGCGCGACGCGCCGCGGATGCCGGGATCGTCACGATGATCCACGCGATCGGCGACGAGGCGGTCACCGCTGCCCTCGACGCCCTGGAGCCGACGATCGGGCGCATGACCGCCGTGCCCCGCGTGGAGCACGTCCAGCTGGCGCTGGTGTCGGACGTCGAGCGGTTTGGCCGCCTCGGCATCGCCGCGTCCATCCAGCCGTGCCACCTTCACTCCGATGCCGACAAGGCGCGCGCACTGTGGGGCGATCGTGCCGACCAACGTGGCTACCCATTCGGCGCCCTCGCCGGCGGTGGAGCGCTCATTCCGTTCGGGACGGATGCGCCGACCGAGCCGATCGACCCGTGGCCCGGCGTCGCGATCGCAGTTACCCGCCGCGATCCCGCCTGGGTCGATAAGCGGCCCTTCGGACCGGCTCAGGCGCTCACGCTCGATCGGGCACTCAGGGCGGTCTGCCTGGACCCAGCTCTCGCCGAGGGGACAGGGGAGCGCGGCCGGCTCATTGCGGGCCAGCGGGCGGATGTCGTGGTCATCCCGGGCGCCGCCATCGACGATCCGGTCGAGCCCGGCGGCGCGTTGGCGACGGCACGGCCCCGCCTTGTCCTCGTCGACGGTGAGGTTGCATTCGAGGCCTGACGACCGTCCTCGGCTCCGTGGTCGCGTGGTCCGATCAGGCGAGGGTCCGCGCGGCCTCGGCGAAGAGCCCGTTGAACACGCGCGATGTCGATGGAAAGGCATGGATCGTGTCGGCCAGCACCTCGATCGGAACGCGGGCGCGGATGGCCAGCACGGCCTCGTGGATCGCGGCTGAGGCGTCTGGCGTTGCCATGGCCGCCCCGACGAGCTCGCGTGACCCACGGTCGACAACGATCGTGACGTGGCCCGTCTGGGCTTCGACCGAGTAGCCCTTCGCAGTCGTGGTGAAATCGGCCACGAACTCGACGGCGTCGTATCCATCGGCTCGCGCCTGGTCGAGGTTGAGACCGACCGAGGCGGCCTCGGGATCGGTGTAGGTCACGCGGGGCAGCGCTCGATAGTCGGGGTGGACATCGTCGCCCAGCGCCATGCGAATCGCCATCTCGCCCTGGTAGTGGCCCTGATGGGTGTGGAGCTCGGGTCCGGCAGGATCACCGATCACCCACAGGCCCTCCGCGATCCGCAGGCGTCCGTCGCGCGGGAGGGCTACCCGTCCCGACGTGTCGACACCGTAGTGCTCGAGACCCAGGTCGTCGAGGCCGAACTCCCGTCCGACGGCGACGAGGATGACCGCCCCACCGGCGCTCGAGCCGTCGTCGAGGTCGACCACGTCAGCACCCGATGGACCGGCTCCGGACCGGACGCCGGTCGCCCGGACGCCCGTCCTGACGACGACACCGTCGTGCTCGAGGGCGAAGCGAATGGCCTCCGAGTTGCGCGGGTGATCTGTGGGAGCCAGTCGATCGCCTGACTGGACGATCGTGACCGGAACGTCGAAGCGGGCATACACCTGGGCGAGCTCACAGCCTGTCGGTCCACCGCCGAGGACGAGCAGGCTCGCCGGCAGGTGGCGCGCGAGCGTCGCCTCGACGTTCGTCCAGACGTGGGCCTCGGCAAGGCCGGGGATCGGCGGGATCCGACTGGCTGAGCCGGTGGCCACGACGACGTTGCGACCCTCGAGCTCCGTCCGCATCCCATCGGGCCCCTCGACGACGACTCGCCCATGTCCGGCGATCCGGGCCGAGCCACGGATCGTCCTCGCTCCCGACTCCTCGAGACCGTGGACGCGTCCGGAGTCATCCGGCTCGGCTGCATCGGCCGGACGGTTGACCATGTAGTCACGCCGCGCAGAGGCCCGCGCCCAGTCGTAGTCCGCGCCGGCGGCATGTCTCGATGCGGCGTACAGGAGCGCCTTCGATGGCACGCACCCAACGTGTGGGCAACTGCCGCCGAACCAGCGCCGGTCGACGATGGCAACGCTCGCATGGCGCCGACGAGCTTCGTAGGCGGCCGCCTCCCCGGCCGGCCCCGCGCCGATGATGATGAAGTCGAGGTCGGTCACGTCCGGTCTCCCGTATCGCGCTGGCGACGCGCCTCGTAGAGCAGGATGGCGGCAGTCACGCTGACATTGAGTGAGTCCGCGTCGCCGTGCATCGGGACCCGAACCGAGGTGACGTCGGGCCCGGACCAGGAGTCGCTCAATCCGCTCACCTCGGTGCCCAGGATGAGAGCGGTCGGGCCACGCATATCGACGGAGGTGTAGGGCAGCGCGGCATCGACCCGTGCCGCAACGGTCCGGACTGCGCCCTCCGCCAGCCACGCCCGGGCGTCCGAGCCGGAGGCAACGGCAATCGGCACGCTGAACACCGTCCCTACCGACGCCCGGATGACATTGGGGTTGAACGGATCGGTCCGCGGATCGGCGAGGATGACCGCGTCCGCTCCAGCTCCGTCGGCACTTCGAAGGATGGCTCCCAGGTTGCCCGGCTTCTCGACGCCTTCGAGGACGACGACGAGAGCGTCGGGGGCGACCTGCAGCCGACCGAGGTCGGTGGCCGGGATGTCGACGAGACCCACGACGCCTTCAGTCCGATCGCCGAAGGCCAGGCGGCGGAAGACCCCGTCGGTAACCTCGGTGATCGTGACGTCGTTCGCACGCAGGGACATCACTAGGGCGCTGCCGCTCGCCCCCATGAGGTCCGCGCAGACGAACGCTTCGGCGACCGTGGCCCCCGCGTCATGGGCTCGACGTAGCTCGCGAACGCCGTCCACGATAGTCATCCGGCGGGCGTCTCGTTCGGCCCGATCGCGAAGGCCGATGGCGGCCCTGATCCGGGGGTTCGCCTGGCTACTGATGATCCGGCTGTCGGTCACGCAGGCCCTCGGGCCACGCGGGCATACGCTCCGAGGGAGAGCCGGGCGCCCGATCTGGCGATGATCTCCAATCGACCGTTCTCGCAGCGTCGCTCGACGACTCGGAGGAGGCTCGCTCGAAGGTCCTGCGGCCCGAGATCCGTGGCGTGAGCGGTGACGATGATGAAGCCGTTTCGCTCGGACACGAGGCGTGCAAGCGCCTCCAGGAGGACGTCCAGGCGTCCGCCGAGATGCCAAGAACGACCCCGAGGCCCGTGACCGTAGCTCGGCGGGTCAAGGATCACTCCGTCGTACGACCGGCCGCGGCGGAGCTCGCGCCGGACGAACGTCTCGACGTCGTCGGTCAGCCAGCGGATCGGTCGATCCGCCAGGTCGGAGAGCTCGGCGTTCCGGCGGGCCCAGGCGACGGCACCCCGCGCGGCGTCGACGTGCGTCACATGGGCGCCCGCTCGCGCCGCGGCCAAGGTCGAACCGCCGGTGAAGGC
Organism: uncultured Chloroflexia bacterium; assembly: GCA_963789905.1. Classification (GTDB taxonomy): domain Bacteria; phylum Chloroflexota; class Limnocylindria; order Limnocylindrales; family CSP1-4; genus CAWBMK01. The sequence continues at coordinate 101,707 of CAWBMK010000001.1, forward strand.
GAAGAGGTTCAGCACCTCGGGTGGCCTGTCCGAGTCATCGGGCGGTCCAGATACGGTGGTTGCGGCCGCACCCGCGATCTGGTCGGCGATCCACGTCCACATCGGCCGCTGCTCGGCGAAGAGTCCCACCTGGCCACCAGCAGCCGGTCGGAGCTCGAACGTCATGCCGTTGACGACCACGTGCCACGGCTCCGGCGCGGCCTTGCGCCAGGTCCAACGCCCGCCGTCGCCCGACCGCTCGAAGCGACCGTCCGCGCCGGCCCATGCCGCTGGCTCGAGAAGAGCTGGCGCCACGGCGACGGGCGCCGGCCGATCCAGGACGAGGCTGCCAAATCGCTCGAGCCGCCGGCCGTCGCCGCAATCGAGCAGCTCGTAGGCAATTCCTACCCCGAGCGCCGTCATCACCTGAGGAGTATGCGGCCCTGATGCGGGAGTGCGACGATGGGCGGGATGAGCGACAGGCGGCGCCGCGTTGACGACAGGCCCGAGGGCCTCGAATGGCTTGGTCGGGCGCCATCAGCCAGACCCGGGCGCATGGTGCGTGCGCTGCTCGGGCTATTTCGGTGGGGGATGGGAACCCTCGCCGCGATCCGCGTCACCGTCGAGGGTCGCGACCTGCTCCCCAGGGAGGGCGGCTACATCCTGGCCTGTGCCGTCCATCGCAGCTGGTTCGACGGCCCACTTCTCCCCTCCGAGTTCGTCGAACCGCGCCTTTGGTACATCGCGTCGGCTTCGGCGATCTTCAGGTTCCCCGGCCTCGAGCTTGCGATGCGCCGGTTCGGCGGGATGGTTCCGGTGTATCGCGGTGGGACGGATATCGACGTTCACGTCGAGGCCGCCCGGACCATTCTCGATGCCGGCGCCGTGTTCGGGATCTACCCGGAGGGCGCTCGCGCAGGCGACGGCGATCGGATCGCCCCATTCCGTCGCGGGGTCGGCCTGATCGGCCTGCGGACCGGCGCCCCGATCGTGCCGGTCGCTCTCGGCGGGACGAAGGAGTTGTATCGCGGCCGTCGGGTCGGCTTGCGCGTCCTGCCGCCGACCACGGCGTTGAAGCTGGCCGGCCTACCCACAGCCCCGGAGATGGGCACACAGGCCGAGCTCGAAGCTGCACGTCACGCTACCGAGGGCCTCGCCCTCATCCTCGCCCCCCACGTCACCGAGCTTGCCCGCCGCGCCGACGATCCGCAATCCCACCCTCGTCGCTGGCGTTGGCTGAGCACCCTGTTCACGTAGGGTGGGGGGTTCGGCTGATATCATCGCCGCCTTCATCGGGCGGTTAGCTCAGCTGGTTAGAGCGCATGCTTGACATGCATGAGGTCACAGGTTCAAGTCCTGTACCGCCCACCATGAGCGAACGCGACGACCGGGACACGCCCCTCGCGGGGAGCCCACAGAGAGTCGGGATGGCTGAGACCCCGGCGACGACCGCGAGGTGGCACCACCCGTGAGCGGCCGGCGAACCGGCCCGGGATCCGCCCGTTAGCGCGGGACCACGAGTGCGCGTGGGGCCGACGGCACCGCGCGAAGACGGGTGGGACCGCGGGAGGACCGCAATGCCGACCTCTCGTCCTGTCGATGGACGAGGGGTCTTCGTGTTCTGTGGGAGAGAAGATGGCTGACGAGCGAGAACGGGACGATACGCAGTTCGATGAACCGGACGCGCCGGTTCGCGGCTCTGCCGAGGAGCTTCTCGATGCCGGCGCCCACGGCGAGCTCGACGCGATGCGCCACAGCGCGGCCCATGTGATGGCCGAGGCCGTCACGGAGCTGTTCCCGGGTGCCAAGCTCGGCATCGGGCCCGCCATCGCCGAAGGCTTCTACTACGACTTCGACCTGCCCCGCCCGCTGACGCCCGACGATCTGGCGGCGATCGAGGAGCGGATGGCGGCAAGCGTCGCGGCCGACCACCCATTCGTTCGCCGTGAGTCAACCTGGGCCGACGCCCGGGCCGCCAGCGAGGCAACCGGTCAGACCTACAAGGTCGAGATCCTCGACGATCTCGCGGTCCAGGCGCGGGAAGCCGGTCAGGAACCGCCTGCCGCGTCCTTCTACGACCACGGCGCCTTCACCGACCTGTGCCGCGGACCGCACGTCGCATCGACGGGCCGCATCGGCCCGTTCAAGCTGCTGTCGGTGGCCGGCGCCTATTGGCGCGGCGACGAGAAGCGGCCGATGCTCCAGCGCATCTACGGCACCGTCTGGGCGACGCAGGAGGACCTTGACCTCCACCTCTGGCGACGCGCCGAGGCTAAGAAGCGCGACCATCGTCGGCTCGGAGTCGCCCTCGACCTGTACAGCTTCCACGACGTCAGCCCGGGGTCGGCGTTCTGGCATCCCAAGGGCCAACGGATCTGGCGCACGCTCGAGACCGCGATGCGCGAGCTGCAGGAGCGTCGAGGGTACGAGGAGGTCAGCACCCCGATCGTCGTCTCGGAGCGCGTGTGGCAGCAGTCCGGTCACTGGGACCACTACCGCGACAACATGTTCCTCATCGAGTCGGAGGGGCAGACGTTCTCGCTCAAGCCGATGAACTGCCCTGAGTCGACGTTCATCTATCGCTCCCGCCTGCGCTCGTATCGCGATCTGCCGCTCAGGTACGCCGAGTACGGTCGCCTCCACCGCAATGAGCGCTCGGGGACACTGTCCGGCCTCACCCGCGTCCGACAGTTCATCCAGGACGACGCCCACGTCTACTGTCGTCCGGACCAGATCCTCGACGAGATCAAGGCGATGCTCGGCGAGGTCCGGGAGTCGTATGGCTGGTTCGGGTTGACACCGAGGTTCGCCTTCGCGACCAAGCCGGACGACGCCCTCGGCGATCCCGCGCTGTGGGCCAAGGCCGAGGAGCTCATCCTCGAGGCGTTCTCGACGACGAACACGCCCTACGAATCGAAGCCCAAGGACGGGACGTTCTACGCCCCCAAGATCGACATCTACATCGAGGACGCCCTCGGGCGTGAATGGCAGATGGCGACGATCCAGGTGGACCTCGTCATGCTGCCCGAACGCTTCGACCTCTCGTACATCGACGAGGGCGGTCATGAGCAACGACCCGTCGCCATCCACCGAGCGATCTACGGCTCGCTCGAGAAATTCATCGGGATCCTCGTCGAGCATTTCGGCGGCGCGTTCCCGCTGTGGCTGGCGCCGGTCCAGGTGATCGTCATCCCGATCTCCGACCGCCACGCCGAGCCGGCCCGCGAGCTCGGAGCCGTCATTGCCGGACGCGGGCTGCGGGTCGAGGTGGACGATTCGGACAGCCGGATGCAGAACAAGATCCGCCTCGCGACCGAGCAGAAGATCCCGTACATGCTCGTCCTTGGCGACCGCGAGGTCGAGGCGCGCACGGCAACAGTCCGGCGTCGCGATGCGGAAGCCGGGGCCGCCCAGGAGACATTGGCCTGGTCCGATCTTGCAGACAGGCTGGCCGCGGAATCCGCCCAGCGCCGTCTCGCCTGACCGCGGCTGGCAGACGCCGGAGGGGCTGTGATATCCTCCCGCGGCGGTCGGGCCGACCGTCGCGTGCCCGTGCACGCGGCCTCGGACGACGGTAGGGATTCGCATCAGACAGGGAGCTAGCTATCAGTCGAGACCTGCGCGTCAACGACATGATTCGGATCAACACGGTCCGGGTCGTCGATGAGAACGGAGCCCAGCTGGGTGTGATGCCCACGGTCCAGGCCCGGACGATCGCGCAGGAACGCGGGTTCGACCTTGTCGAGGTCGCGCCGATGGCGTCCCCGCCGGTGGTCAAGTTCCTCGACTTCGGCCAGTACAAGTACGAGCTGGCCAAGCGCGAGAAGGAGGCCAAGCGTCGGGCGAGGTCGGTCCAGAAGGAGGTCCGGCTCCGACCGAAGATCGGCGTGGGGGACTTCGAGACGAAGGTCCACCGGGCGATCGAGTTCCTTTCAGACGGTGATCGGATCAAGGTCTCGGTCCTCTTCCGGGGTCGTGAGATGACGCACCCGGAGATCGGCCAAAACCTCCTCAACAAGTTTTCGCTCAGGATCGGGGAGCACGGGGTTGTCGAGCGGACCCCAATGCAGGAAGGCCGCTCGATGTACATAACGGTCGCCTCCACGCACAAGCCGAAGGCCCGCGAGGGGACGACGCCGACGAGAGGTCACCACAAGGGCCACGACGGCGCAGCAGTGAAGGTGAGCTCATACGCGGATGCCGAGATCGTCGCGCCAGCGGACGAAGCGCCAGCGGGCGAAACGCTCGCGGCCAAGCTGACAACGGCCGAAGGCTCAGTGGAAGCGCCCGCGACCGAAGCGCCCGTGGCCGAAACGAAGGCCGCCGCAGCGAAGACCGACGAAGCGAAGGCCGCCGAAGCGACCGTTGTCTCACCGAAGGCGGAGGCCCCAAAGGCGAAGCCCGCGAAGAAGGCAGAGCCCAAGACCACGAAACCAAGGACTACCAAGCCGCCAACCAACCGGGCGGCCGCAAGCACAGCAGGGGAGTAGACGCCCGATGCCGAAGATGAAGAGCCACAAGGCGGCTCAGAAGCGCATCACCGCTACTGGCAGCGGCAAGATCATTCGCGTCAGGGCGTGGCGCGGCCATCACCTCCAGATCAAGTCGTCCCGACGGACTCGCCGCTACGCTGGCAAGTCCATCATCGGCTCGACTCACAAGGCCCAGGTTCGACGCCTCCTCCCGTACCTCTAGACACGCACAGGAGCCAAAGAAGCACATGGCACGAGTCAAGCGGGGCGTCACGGCCCACAAGCGGCACAAGCGCCTCCTCGACGCCGCAAAGGGGCGCAAGGGAACGCGCTCCAAGCTGATCAAGCCGGCTCGCGAGGCCCTCCTTCACGCGATGGCGTATGCCACGCGCGATCGCAAGCAGCGCAAGCGCCAGATGCGGGCCCTCTGGATCGTCCGCATCAACGCCGCCGCGCGGTCGAACGGGATGACCTACGGTCAGCTCATCAACGGCCTGCGCCGCGCCGATGTCGCCCTCGACCGCAAGATCCTCGCTGATCTGGCCGTTCGCGACGAGGCGACCTTCGGTCGGATCGTCGAGGTGGCCAGGACCGCCTAAGGCGCGCAGGGACGAGCGCGACGCGGTGGACGGACGGGAGCTGACCGAGCGCCTGCAGACCCTGCGCACCGAGGCCCTCGCCGCGGTCGCCGACGCCCACGATGAAACCGAGCTCGAAGCAGTCGACCTGGACTTCCTGGGTCGCAAGGGTGGCCGACTCCTGACCCTGACGCGCGGCATCGGCTCGCTGTCGGCCGCCGATCGTCCAGGCGCGGGTGCCGTCGTCAACAGCGTCCGAACCGATGTCGAGGCCGCGATCGCGAACCGACGTGCGACCCTCGGCTCGGCCGCCCTCGATGCCCGCCTCGCGGCCGAGGCGATCGATGTCACGACGCCCGGGCGACCGATCCGTCGCGGCACCTACCACCCGATTCCGGCCACGATCGAGCGGATCGTCGAGATCTTCGGTCAGTTCGGCTTCGTCGTGTACGAGAGCCCCGAGGTCGAGACCGACGAGCTCAACTTCCAGATGCTCAACATCCCGCCCGATCATCCCGCCCGCGACCTGTGGGACACCCTGTATGTCGACGTGCCGGGCCACCTGCTGCGGACGCACACGTCGCCCGGCCAGATCCGCGTCATGCACGCTGCCGAGCCGCCGATCCGGGCACTGTTGCCCGGTCGGTGTTACCGCTACGAGGCCACGGACGCCTCGCACGCCTCGGAGTTCTACCAGGTCGAGGGGCTCATGGTCGATGAGGGCACGACCCTCGGCGACCTGCGCGGCCTGCTCGATGAGTTCGCCAGGGCGATGTATGGCGCCGACAAGCGGACCCGCTTCCGACCCGGCTACTACCCCTTCACGGAACCGTCGGTGGCCTTCGATGTCGAATGCCTGGTCTGCGCGGGCTCGGGCTGTCCGGCGTGCGGACGATCGGGATGGATGACGATCCTCGGGGCTGGCATGGTCCATCCGGTCGTCCTCGGCTATGGCGGGCTCGATCCGGAGCGCTTCCAGGGTTTCGCCTTCGGCATGGGGGTCGAGCGGATCGCGAACCTCTATCACGAGGTCGGGGACGTCCGGGCCTACCTCGAGAATGACGTCGCCTTCCTCGGTCAGTTCCGATGAGGGTCCCGCTCTCCTGGCTGGGTGAGTACGTCGACGTCGATCTCTCTCCGGATGAGCTGTCGCGACGCCTGACCATGCTCGGCATGGAGGTCAGCGGAATCGAGCAGTGGGGAGCCGATTGGCAGGACGTCGTTGTCGGCGAGCTGCTGACCGTGGCTCCCCATCCGCGAGCCGATCGACTTTCCCTGACGACCGTCACGGTCGGAGTGGGTGAGCCGCTCGAGATCGTCTGCGGAGCGACGAACATCGCGCCCGGCCAGCGGGTGCCCGTCGCATTGCCCGGGGCGGTCCTGCCGGGTGGCCGCCGCATCGAGCGGACCGAGAAGATGGGCGTAGTGTCGACCGGCATGCTCTGTTCGGGTGACGAGCTCCGGCTGACCGCCGACGCCGACGGGATCCTCATCCTGCCGGGTGGATCGACGATCGGCGCGCGGCTCGCCGATATCTACGGAGACTGGGTACTCGACATCGACGTCAAGCCGAATCGCGGGGACGCGCTGTCGATGGTCGGACTCGCCCGCGAGGTGGCCGCCACCACCGGAGGGCCGATTCGATTTCCCGATACGAATGTCATCGAGGACGGGCCGCCGATCGAGACGTTCCTCTCCGTCGGCGTCCAGGACGCCGAGTTGTGCAGCCGCTTCGTCGGCCGCCATCTGGCAGGCGTTCGGATCGGGCCCTCGCCCGACTACATCCAGATGCGCCTCATGGCCGCAGGCGTCCGACCGATCAGCGACATCGTGGACGCGTCGAACTACGTGATGCTCGAGCTGGGCAAGCCCATCCACACGTTCGATGCGGCTGGTGTCCATGGCGGCCGGATCATCGTCCGGCGCGCCCGGGCCGGTGAGAGGCTCGAGACGCTCGACCACGTCGAACGCGATCTCGACACCGACACGCTCCTTATCGCCGACGAGGCCGGGCCGCTCGCCATCGCCGGGATCATGGGCGGCGCAGCGTCCGAGATCAGCATGTCGACCACCGACGTCGTCATCGAATCGGCGATCTTCGACCCGTTGTCCATCCGCCGGACAGGCCAACGCTATGGGCTCCGATCGGAGGCGTCACTTCGCTTCGAGAAGGGCCAGGAGTGGCGTCTCGCTGCGCTCGGCGCCGACCGCACGGCGCGCCTCGTTCATGAGTGGGCCGGAGGATCCGTCGCCATCGGCCAGGTCGACAGCGCTCCCATCGAGCCGGATCCAGTCCGCGTCGCGTATCGGCCGGCACGGATCGAACGACTCCTCGGTGCTCAGGTCAGCGCCGCCGAACAGGGCGAGCTGCTGTCGCGCGTCGGGATCGTGGTCGAGCCTGCTCCAGCGGGAACGTCGGTCATCGTCGCCGGCCCACCACAGCCCCACGCCGTGACGCCCGAGTCGGGCGACGTCGCGATCGCAGTGGTGCCGACATGGCGTCGTGATATGACCATCGAGGCCGATGTCGCCGAAGAGGTCGCTCGCATCCTCGGCTATGAGGCGATCCCCGCCGTCAGGCCTCATACGCCGATGCCGTCATACCGGCCGAGCCCGACCCGCCTCCGCGACTCGGTTCGCGAGATCCTCGTCGGCGCCGGGTTGACCGAGGTCGTCAGCCACGCTCTCACGTCGCCGGCGCGCGACGAAGCGTTCCCGCCTGCGGACCGGCTGCCGGATGTCGAGGGTGAGGAGAGAGGGGGAGCGACCGCGGTCGTCGTATCGAACCCGCTGTCGCGCGATCGCTCCGTCCTGCGACGCTCGTTGATCGGTGCCATCCTCGAGGTGGTCGAAACGAACGAGCGCGCCGGACACTCCGATCTGGCCCTCTTCGAGATCGGCAAGGCCTACGGGCGCGAGGACAGCGGCGTCCACGAGTGGTGGCGCGCGGCGATCGCTCTAACGGGCCGCATCGTGGAGGCAAGCTGGGCGATCGAGCCTCGAGATGCAGACATCGCGGACGTCAAGGGTCTCGTCGAGCTCATCGGCGCGCGCCTCTCGCTAGCCGAGCCCACGTACCTGCCCGAACGCAGCGATCCCCTCTATCACCCCGGCCGGGCGGCCACCGTGATCGCCTCAGACCCGCTGCATGGGGCTCCGGGCGTCGCCGGCAGGGTGGGGGAGCTCCATCCGGCCGTCCTCACCGCGTGGGGGATCCGAGCGGAGCGTGTCGTCGTCGCCGAGCTTGCGATCAAGGGCCTCTCACAAGGCGTACCCGAACGGCAGGTCTCGCGTCAAGACGGCCAGCAAATGTCGATCGAGCGTGACCTCGCCATCGTCGTGAGCGAGGGGACGCCGGCGGGCGACGTCCTCGCAGTCGTTCGTAGCGCCGGCGGTCCGACCCTGCAGCGCGTCGCGCTGTTCGACATCTACTGTGGCACACCGCTCGCGGACGGCGAGAAGAGCCTCGCATTCCGCCTGTCCTTCCGGGCTGCTGAACAGACGTCGTCGGAGCCCGTCGACGAGGCGATGGCGGCGATCCGCGGCGCTACGGAAGGTCAACTGGGGGCCCGCCTGCGGGTCTGAGCGCGTGGTGCAGTGACGGGTAGTACGGTGTCCTTCAGGTACGATGTGACCGATTGCGGCGGCGCATCGGTCGCTGGTACGCTCCCGCGGATCGTCCGGGACCGCTAGGCCGGTCGGAGGGAGAAGTACCAGGTGGACATCGTCGAAACCATCAGGTCGATCCAGTTGTTCGACCTCGCCGTCGTCCTGTTCCTGTTCGCCTTCTTCATCCTGGGCTTCATCCAGGGCACGATCCGGCGATTGCTGGGCCTGGCGACCGTCGTGTTCTCGTTCTTCCTCGGGATGTACGCCCGCGAGCCGCTGGGCAACTTCCTGGAGCAGTACTGGTCCACGGTCCCGCCCGAGTACAGCATGATGATCGCCTTCGGGACGGTCTTCCTGGCGGCCTGGATCGCCCTCACGATCATCATCCAGAGCTTCTATCACAAGACCACCTTGTTCGAGCGCTCGACGATCGTCGATGAGATCCTGGGCGGCGTCCTCGGAGTGATCGAGGGCCTTGTCCTCGTCGGCATTCTGATTGTCATCCTCGACTCGTACTACATGACGGCCGCTTCGGCCGATCCTGACGGGCTCGAATTCCTCCGCTCGATCTTCAAGATCTACGACCCGACGGCGACGGCAACCATCTATCGGGAGACGGTCCTGCCGGCGGTCTTCGGGTTGATCGCTCCGATCGTGCCGAGCGACATCGCTCCGCTGTTCTCCGCGCCGTCGACCTGACGCCCTTCGACCGCTCGGTCCTGGCCGGACCAACCCTCGAGGCGGCCGTCCAGCTCCTCGGCGCCAGCCTCGTTCGTGAGGCACCCGGTCGCGAGACCCAAATCGGACGCGTCGTCGAGGTCGAGGCCTACGTCGGCGAGGAGGACAAGGCCAGCCACGCACGATCCGGTCGGACCGATCGCAATGGCGTCATGTACGGCCCTCCCGGGATCGCCTATGTGTACCTTGTCTACGGCATGCACGACTGTCTCAACGTAGTCACCGAGCCCCTCGGACAACCAGCCGCCATCCTGATCCGGAGCATCGAGCCGATCGCTGGTGCCGACGAGATGCGTCGCGCCAGGCTGGATCGGGCGCTGAGCCGCCGGCGCCTCGGGCCGGCGGGACGGGCCCGCGCGATCGCCCGGATCGAGGGCCTCGACGAGAGCCGGTTGGCGATCGGTCCAGGCTCCCTGACGGCAGCATTCGACATCGATCGAAGCGCGACCGGCCAGGACCTGTGCCGCTCGTCCGGTGCCCTGTGGCTGGCCGACGCCCTCCCAGCGGGACGAGAGGCGATCGCGGCCGCAACCCCGAGGGTGGGCGTCGAATACGCCGGCGAGCCGTGGTCGACGAAGCCGTGGCGTCTCGTCGATATCTCGAGCCCCATCATCGCCCGCGGCGGGGTCTGACAGACGACGATGGACGGGCGCTCGGTCGCGCTCCTCGAGTTTCCACTCGTGTGCGAGCGACTTGCCGATCTCACGTCATTCGGGCCGTCTCGGCGCCTCGCCGACGCCATCGAGCCCTCGTCCGACCCGGTCATCGTCGCGCAGACGCTCGACGAGACGGATCAGGTCCGTGATCTGCTCGAGGAACGCCAGGACCTCGGCATCGCCGGGGCTCGAGACATCGGACCCGCGATCGCCCGCGCCGCCCGCGGCGGTCGCCTCGACCCGACCCAGCTCATCGAGATCGCAACGACGCTCGAATCTGGCTCGCGCCTTGCCGTGATCCTGGCGGAGGACAGGCGGCCGCTCGTTCATGCGCTCGCCCGCGACATCAAACCGCTGCCGCACATCCGCAGCACGATCGAGCGGTCCGTCGATCCGACGGGTGCGATCCTCGACACCGCCTCGCCAACGCTCGGAGGCCTTCGATCGGCCGTGCGCGTGACGTTCGAGCGACTCAGGCGCCGCCTCGACTCGCTGGTCGCCTCCGAGCTCGCCGGCTCGCTCCAGGAGCCGATCGTGACCCTGCGCAATGGTCGCTACGTGGTGCCGGTCAAGGCCGAAGCTCGTGGCCGGGTGAAGGGAATCGTCCATGACGCCTCGGGCAGCGGGCAGACCTTGTTCGTCGAGCCGCTTGTCATCGTCGAGCTCGGAAATGCCTGGCGGGAGGCACAGGCAGCCGTCGAAGAAGAGGAGGGTCGGATCCTCGACGAGCTGTCGGGCCTCGTCGGCGCGAGTGCGGAGCCGCTGAGCGAGACACTCGATGGGCTTGCTCGCTTCGATTTCTGGTCGGCCAAGGCTCGACTTGCCGCCGAGATGGATGCCATCCGGCCGGCAGCGTCGGCCGGCGCGATCGAGCTCTACGAGGCGCGCCACCCGGGCCTCACGGGTCGCGTCGTGCCGATCGATATCAAGGTCGGCGACGGCTTCGCCGCCCTGGTGATCACCGGGCCCAACACGGGTGGAAAGACGGTCGCTCTGCGGACGACAGGCCTCCTCGCGCTCATGCATCAGGCCGGGCTCCACATCCCGGCTGCCCCGGGAAGCCGCCTTCCGGTCCTGCGCGACGTGCTCGCCGATGTCGGCGACGAGCAATCGATCGCCCAGTCGCTGTCGACCTTCTCGGGCCACATGCGAGCCATCGTCCGGATGGTCGGTGAGGCCGGCCGGGGGACCCTCGTCCTGCTCGACGAGCTCGGCGCTGGTACGGATCCGACAGAGGGCTCGGCTCTCGCCCAGGCGCTCCTCGACCACCTCATCCGGGCCGGAGCGCTCGTCATCGCCACGACCCACTACGCGGAGCTCAAGGCGTACGCGCATACGACCGACGAGGCGATGAATGCCTCTGTCGAGTTCGACATCGAGACGCTCTCGCCGACTTATCGACTCGCGATCGGGCTGCCGGGCCGGAGCCAGGCCTTCGCCATCGCCGAGCGTCTCGGCCTGTCCCCCGACATCGTGGCCGATGCACGTTCGCGCCTGTCGGAGTCGCAGCGTGCCTTCGAGGCGACGCTGGCCAGCATCGCCGCCACGGAAACCGAGTCGTCCGCCTCCCTCGAGCGCGCGGCCGCCGCCGAGCGACGCGCTGCCGAGGCCCTCAGGGCGGCCACCGAGGAACGTCGTCGCGCTCGCAAAGAGCGGAACGAGATCGCCGCCGCGTCACGCGTCGAGGCGGATCGGCTCCTCGACGAACTGCGTGCCGAGCTTCGTGACGCCCGCGCGCTGCTGGAGCGGGGGACCGTGACCTCGCAGGCGCTTGACGCCAGCATGGCGTCGGCGGAGGCGGTCGTCGCGCGGATGGCCGTACCGGACTCCACGGCGCACGAAGAGGCGGCTGGGCCTAGTGTCGAGCGGGAGTGGCGGGTCGGCGATCGGGCGAGGAGCCGTTCGGGTGGTTGGGAGGGCCGTCTGGCCGCAGTCGACCGTGATGGCCGGCGAGCCACCCTTGAGGCCGGCGGGATGCGGATCGCGATCGACATCAACGAGCTCGAGCCTGCGATCTCGACCGTCGGTGGGCGCGCTGACGAACCGCCCAGAGGCGATCAGGAGCTGGCGAACCTCCGCCTCGAACGTGCCCGAGCGATCTCCGACTCCCTGGACGTCCGTGGTGCACGTGTTGATGAAGCGCTCGACGCGCTCGATCGTTACATCGATGACGCGGTCGTGGCCGGATTGTCATCGGTCACGATCATCCACGGTGTCGGTACGGGCGCCCTCAGGGACGCCGTGCGGACGCACGCGGCCGCTCATCCGTCGGTGCGATCGTCACGCTCGGGTGCACGTGGCGAGGGAGGCGACGGAGCGACGATCGTCGCTCTCTGAGCGGGTGCCCTACTGGGTGGCGGCGGAGGGCGACGGTTCCGGCGACGGCTCGCACGACGGCTCGATGCCCGGCGGGAGTCCCGGACCCGGCGTCGGATCGCACGACGGCGGCGACGGCTCGGGTATCGCGCAGGTGCCCTTTGGCGCGAATGAGCCTCCCCACGTCGAGCCGAATGGAGCGAACGAGCGCAGATAGAGGTACATGGTCCGGGTGCCCTTCAACGGTCCGCGTACGCCCGTCCCACGAGCTGCACGGGAGGCCCAGTTGACGTCCGCCTTCTGCCATGTGGCGAAGCCGGCGTCGAACTTCTTGACGTCGAGGAAGCCGCGGACGACCTTCGGTCCGGCGCAGCCGTCCTGCCAACGGCCTCCTGTGGCCGCGTCGACGTCGATGCCGATCTTCGTGTCATCGACCTGGGTAGGCGCCGTGCCCGGGATGAAGTACTCGGTGATCGTCTTCTTCACGAAGGGACCCGGCTTCAGGCCCGAGTAGGCATCGACCTTGGCCTTCTGGATGGTCTTGGGGGCGACGAAATCGGCCATCGGGAGGCCTCGACTCGCCTCGGTCAGGATCGCCGACCACAGCGGCGCCGAGGACTTGAGCGACAAGGCTCCCTCGCGGTTCTGGGAGTTGTCGCTGTTGCCCATCCAGACACCGGCGACGAGCTGGGGCGCATTCTTGTCCTTCGGTGGCGCCAGGTATCCGTACGCGTGGACGTCCTTGTTGTCCGACGTCGTCCCCGTCTTGTAGGCGGCCGGCCGGCGCTTTCCGTTGTCCGTGATCATCTCGGCAGCCCAGTACGGGTTGACCGCTTTGATCGTGTTGCCCTCGAGGATGTCGCTGATGATGAACGCCGTCTCGGGGCTCACGACCTGGGTGCCCTTCGTCGGCGCGTTCTCGATCGGCCAGATCTTCTTGCCGTCGGCATCGTAGATCTCGAGGACCGTCTGGCGCGGCATGAGCATGCCGCCATTGGCGAGGGCACCGTAGGCGGACAACATGTCGGCCGGCGGTGTCACGAGTGTGCCGATGGACATCGACTGGACCGGGAACGTCCCGTTGAGGAATTGGAGGCCGAAAGCCTTCTGGCCGGCGAAGACGTGATCGAGGCCCATGATGATCCCCGACTTCACGGCCGGGATGTTGAGGGAGAACTGGAGGGCCGAACGAAGGCGGACCGGGCCGCGCTCGTATCCATCCGCCTGGGTGGGCACGAATGCCCGACTGCCTGATGGCGCAAAGTTGGTCGTCACGTCCATGAAGACCGTTGCCGCCGTGAAGATGCGGTCGTCGATCCCGATGGCGTAGTCGATCGGCTTGATCGACGAACCCGGTTGGCGGAAGCCGTCGCTCATGACGTCGAACTGCGGCTGGAACTTCTTGTTGCCGCCTGCGTAGTAGCCGGCGCTGCCGCCATAGGCGAGGACCTGTCCGGTGCGGGCATCGAGGATCCCGCCGGCATCGTTCTGGATGTTCTTGCCCTTCAGGCCTCTGATCCAGCCCTTCTCCGAGGCCGGGATCTTGTATTGCTTGAGGATCTGCTCGATCGACTTGCTCTGGGGTGCTCGAGCTGCGACGTAGAGCCACTTCTCGAGGCTGCTCTGCATCTTCCAGTTGAGGGTGGTGACGACGTGGAAGCCGCCCGTATCGATGAGTCCGCAGCCCTCGTCGGTCGGCGTGCCGCACAGGATCTGGGCGAGCTGCTCACGGACCTGCCAAACGAAGTGCGGGGCTCGCCAGCGGATCGCCTTCGGCTGGACGAGCACGACCGGCTCGTCCTTTGCGGCGTCGTACTCGGCGGCGGTATGGATGTCGCCGGACATGACGCTCCGCGTTTTCATGAGGTCGAGGATGTAGTTGCGGCGGACGACGATCTCAGCGTCCTGCGGCACGACGAGGGAGACCTTGGACGCCGGGCACGTCGCATCCTGGGCCAGGTTCGGTACGGCGCATTCCTCAACGGCATTGCGGACGAGGTCGAACTTCGTTGGCGACTGGGGGATACCGGCCAGGATCGCCGCCTGAGCGAGAGTGAGGTCGGCGAGCTCCTTGCCGAAGTAGCTCTTGGCGGCCGCCTTCACCCCGTAGCTCTGGTTGCCGTAGAAGTTGTTGTTGAGGTAGGCGGTGATGATCAGCTGCTTGCCCTCCTGACCCTCGGGCAGAGCCTGGGTCAGTCGGATCGACTGGATGATCTCCTTGATCTTGCGCTCGTAGCGCGATCCAGCGAGGGTTTCCTCGGGAAGGAGCAGGCCACGGACCAGCTGCTGGGTGATCGTCGAGGCGCCGCGCTCGTTGCCGCGAAGGGTGTCGAGGCCGGCAGCAACGATGCCCACCGGATCGAAGCCCGCGTTCTCCCAGAATGTCTTATCTTCGATGGCAGTCGTGGCGTCGACGAGCTCGGGCGGGATCTCGCCGAAGGTGACGACCTCGCGCTTGAACTCGCCGAATCGGGCAAGCTCGACCTTGTCCGTCCGGTCCCACACCTCCGTCTGCTCCGCGAAGCGGACCGCCGTCAGCTCCTCGGCCGGATCGGGGAGGCCGCTCGCGAAGTAGTTGTAGGCGGCCACGGTGGAGACAAGCCCCACCGCTCCGAACAGGAGGAGCGTGGAGAAGAGGAACAGCGGAAGGGCGATGACAACGGCGCTGGCGGCCGTGCGCCCGCCGGATGCGCGCCCCCCCTTGCCGTTGCGCCTATGGCGCCGGCGGCGCGCGAGGCTGGTCTGCATGTCAGATCATCACGATAGCATAGGGTTCATGGGACACCCGCTTCCCGGGCACCGGACGGACGAGACGCGCCGCGCGGAGAGCGTGTGACGGCTGCGGCCGCTCCCGGGCTCCTCGCTGAGCTGCGCTGGCGAGGCATGCTGGAGGCGACCACACCATCCCTCGAGGCCCGGCTGGCGTCCGGCCGCCGGATCGCCGGCTACAACGGTTTCGATCCCTCGGGGCAGTCACTCCACGTCGGCAGTCTCGTTCCGGTCTTCGGAATGCTTCATCTCCAGCGTCATGGGGGCCGTCCGTTCGCGCTCGTCGGGGGAGCGACCGGGATGGTCGGCGATCCTTCGGGAACGTCGGCCGAGCGGTCGCTCCTCGAGGCGGACGCCCTCGAGGCGAACGTCGCGAGCATCCGCGCTCAGCTCGAGCGGTTCCTCGACTTCGGCCCCGGCGAGGCCATGATGGTGAACAACCTCGACTGGCTTGGTCGCGTCTCGATGCTCGAGTTCCTTCGCGACATCGGGAAGCACTTCACGATCCCCTATATGTTGGCGAAGGACTCCGTGCAGGTGCGCCTCGATCGCGGCCTCTCGTACACCGAGTTCAGCTACATGCTCCTCCAGGCGGCCGACTTCCTGCACCTCTATCGTGAGCACGGCGTCGAGATGCAGATGGGCGGGGCCGATCAATGGGGCAACATCACGGCCGGTCTTGAGCTCATCAGGCGGGTCGAGGCCCCCGGATCGGGCGAGAGTCCGGCTCACGGCATCGCCTACCCGTTGTTCCTCGACGCGACCGGACAGAAGTTCGGTAAGACGGCCGCCGGCACATCGGTCTGGCTGGACCCCTCCCGAACGTCGCCGTTCGCGTTCTATCAATGGTGGCTGGCGGCCGATGACGCCGACGTTGGGCGGCTGCTGCGCTTCTTCACTCTCTTCGAACGCGAGGAGGTCGAAGAGCTCGAGGCTCTAGCTGCGGCTGCACCCGAGGAAAGGGCCGCCCAGAAGGCCCTGGCTCGCGACGTGACGGCACGCGTTCACGGTGATGCGGCGGCCAAGGATGCGATCGCCGCCTCGGAAGCGGCGTTCTCGGGCGAGCCGATTCGGGATCCCGCGGTGCTGGCGGCCCTCTACGGGGCCGTCGACTCCTTCACGTTCACCGACGCCGATGTCGCCAGTGGGATGGTGAGCCTGCTTGTCGCGACAGGCACCGTCACGTCGAACGGGGAGGCCCGCCGTCTCATCGAGCAGGGCGGGCTGACGATCAACGACGAGCGGCCCGCGACCACGGATGGAACGGTGCCTTCGCCGATCGCCGGCGAGTGGCTCGTCATCAGGGTCGGCAAGCGCCGCCTGCGCATCGGGCGGCGTCTCGCCTGAGGGACTAGCTCGGGTGGTGGCGCTCTTGCAGCACGGCCACGATCTCAGCGGCTGGAAGGTGACGCTCCGCGGCCAGCACGAGGGCGTGGTAGACGAGATCGGCGAGCTCCCCAGCGAGGGCGGTCTGCGTCGGTGCTCGGTCACCACCGGCGTGCTCGATCGTCGCATCGTCCTTGGCAGCCAGGACCACCTCGGTCGCCTCCTCGGCCACCTTTCGCGAGGCGGCATCGACGCCGCCGGCCACCAGCGAGGCCGTGTAGGAGCCGGTCGGCTGGTCCCGAGCCCGCTGCTCGACCGTCGACCAGAGCGTGTCGAGCCAGCCGAACCCCGGGGCTGCCGATCCAATCGGCCCATCGCCGGCTCGCGAGTCGTTGGTTTGCGCGTCGTTGGTTTGCGCGTCGAAACAGCTCCTGGCGCCGGTATGGCAGGTCGGCCCGTGCGCCGTCGCCGTGACGAGGAGAGCGTCGCCATCGCAATCGAGGTCGAGCCGATCCAGCCGCAGCGTGTTGCCCGAAGTCTCGCCCTTGCGCCATAACCGACCGCGTGACCGCGAGTGGAAGTGCACGTCGCCGCTGGCGATAGTCGCGCCGAGAGCCTCCTCGTCCATCCAGCCGACCATCAAGACTCGCCCGTCTCCGGAGTCCTGGACGACGGCGCCGACGAGGCCGTCCCGGCCATACCGAACCAGGGACGGGTCGAACGCGGCAGTCATGATGACGCTGCACCCATGCGTCGCACGGGCAGGTGCGCGGCGGCCATCGCATCCTTGACCTGTCCGATCGACCATTCCCCGCGGTGGAAGATCCCGGCCGCAAGGACAGCGTCGGCTCCACCATCGACGATGGCTGCCACGAAGTCAGCCGGCTCGCCGGCGCCGCCCGAGGCGACGATCGGGATGTCCACCCGGTCGGCGATCGCGCGCAGGAGGTCGGTGTCGAAGCCGGTGCGGGTGCCGTCGCGATCGATCGATGTCACGAGCAGCTCGCCGGCCCCGAGCTCGGCGCTTCGCTCCGCCCACGCGAGGGCGTCCACGCCCGTCGCCTCGCGTCCGCCCTTGACCAGGACCTCCCAGCCCCCATCCGTTCCCCGGGCATCGATCGCGACCACGACCGCCTGACGTCCGAACCGCGTTGCGCAAGCCGCGATGAGATCGGGCTCGGCGACGGCGGCCGTGTTGAGCGAAACCCGATCGGCTCCGGCCCGCAGGACGTCGCGCATCTCCTCGACACTGCGGACCCCGCCGCCGACCGTCAGCGGAATGAACGCTCGGCGAGCCGTGCGCTCGACGATCTCAAGCAGCGTTGCCCGCCCTTCGGGCGCCGCCGAGATATCGAGGAACACGATCTCATCCGCTCCTTCGTCGGCATATCGCTCGGAAAGGGTCGGCGGATCGCCTGCGTCGGCGAGGTCGACGAAGCGGACGCCCTTTACGACACGCCCATCCGCGACGTCGAGACAGGGGATCACGCGATGGCACAACACCGCTCAGTCCCGTCCGGCCGTCCCGCCGGCACCGATCGGATCGGGCGCCCAGCCACCGGGTACGGCGCCGGGTCCCGCGATCGCTCCGACGCGCATGATGTCGACTGCATTGGCCAACAAACGCAGCCCCATCGACCCGCTTCGTTCGGGGTGGAACTGGACGCCGAGGAGCGGCCACCGAGCGACTGCGGATACGAAGGTTGACCCGTGCGTCGTCTCGGCGACGACCGCATCATCCGCCTCGATCGATGGTCGGCCGGCGTACGAGTGGACGAAGTAGAAGTCGGCGCCGTCCGGTATGCCGGTGAAGAGCGGGTCGTCGATCCTGTCGGGGCGTCGGACCACCTGGTTCCAACCGATGTGTGGAAGTGTCGGGGCGTCGGCGATAACCCTCGTTCGCCCGGGCAACAGGCCAAGGGTCTCGGCCCCGTCCTCGTCGGACGCCTCGAAGAGCAACTGGAGGCCGAGGCAGATCCCCATGAGCGGACGGCCGCGGGCGGCCCACGTCCGGATCGGTTCGACCAGGCCGGCGCCGTGCAGGCGATCCATCGCTGGACGGGCGGCCCCGACGCCGGGCACGACCAGAGCATCGACCGAGTCGATCTCGGGCGCCGAGCGAACGCGCGACGGCTCCGTCCCGACGGCTCGGAGTGCCTGGTCGACGGACGGCAGGTTGCCGGCGCCGTAGTCGACGATGCCGATCCGGAGGCTTGGGCTCACCCCAGCACGCCCTTCGTCGAGGCCGGTCCGACGCGCCGAGGGTCGATCGAGCAGGCGACCGCAAGCGAGCGCCCGAGCGCCTTGAAAGCAGCCTCGGCCAGATGATGATCGTTGCGTCCGTAGCCACGGACGTGGATGGTGGCTCCCGCCGTCCTGGCCAGAGCCTCGATCGCGTGCTCCACAAGCTGTGTTGGCAGCTCGCCGATCCGCTCGCCACGAAATGGGAGGTCGATGACCGCGTACGGGCGGCCTCCGACGTCGACCATCGCGCTCGCCGCCGATTCGTCCATCGGCACGGACTCGCTTCCGAAGCGGACGATGCCCGCCCGATCGCCCAGCGCCTCGGCGAAGGCCGATCCCACGACCAGCGCAACGTCCTCGACGGTGTGATGCTCATCCACGGCGAGATCGCCGGTCGCCGCCACATCGAGGTCGAAGAGGCCGTGATGAGCCATCGACGTGAGCAGGTGGTCGTAGAAGCCGATGCCGGTCGCGATCGCCGTCTGGCCGCCCCCATCGAGCGTCAGCCGGACGGTGATCGTCGTCTCACGGGTCGCGCGCTCGACCGTCGCCTGGCGCGGAGCACTCATCGCCTCGCCTCCCGCTCGGCCAGGGTGGCCAACAGGCGGTCGTCGTCGTCGGGTGAGCGGACGGTGATCCGAAGATGATCGGCGAGAGGATGATCGGCCGGAAACGTGCGCGGGACGAGACCCCGACGCAGAAGTCGCTCTGCCACGTCCGCAGCCACCTGGGGTGATCCGAATGGGACGAGCAGGAAGTTCGTGACCGATGGCCAGGCCGGCCAGCCGAGGGCATCCAGCCCGCGAGCCAACCGTTCGCGCTCCCTGGCGATCCGATCGACACTGCGGGCCAGCGCCTCGCGGTCGGGGAGGGCCTCAGTGACGACCGCGACGGACGGTACGGCGACCGAGCCCGGCGGCCGGTAGGGCTCGATCCGGGCGAGGGTCGATCGCACGCCCAGGGCGAAGCCGACGCGCAGCCCGGCCAGGCCGTACGCCTTCGAAGCGGTGCGCACCACGACGAGTCGCTCGTAGTCATGTCGGAGTCCGACGAGGCTGCGCCCGACGAACTCCGCGTAGGCCTCGTCGAGGATGACGAACGGAGGGTCCTCGCCGACTGCCGCCGATGCGCCGGCCAGTCGATCCAGGAGTCGCTCGATGGCGCCGTCAGCCTCCGCCAGTCCGGTTGGGTTGTTGGGTGATGCGAGCCAGACGACAGACGCACCCGCTGCGGCCTCGACGATCCCATCGGCATCGATCGCGAACCCCTCCGCCGGTCCTCGCCGCGGGACGGCCCGAACCCGCGCGCCGCGCTGCTCGCTGACGACCCGGAACATGGCGTACGTCGGGACGGCGTTGATGGCGATGCGGCCCTCGGCCAGGAACGCCTTGGCACACAGGTCGAGCACCTCGTCTGCACCGGCCGCGACGAGCACTTCGTCACGCTCCACGCCGTAGGTGGCCGCCGCCGCCGCGACGAGACGACGATAGTCAGAAGGGGGATACTCGGAGATCGGGCGGTCATAAGGACCGCTCGCAAGGTGGCGAACCGCCGCTTCTGGCGGGTACGGGTTCGTATTGAGATCGAAACGGACGATCGATCCGACGTCGAGGCCGTAGCGCTCGGCGACCTCCTCATCGGTCGCCTCCCAGGCGTAGCTGGCGGGCTGGAGTGGCGAGGCCATCGTCACCGCGGTGACCGGAGCCGGCGGGCCGCTCACGGGACGAGCTTCTCGATCGGCAGGACGAGGATCCCGGTCGCTCCGGCGTCCCGCAGCCGCGGCAGGAGGCCCCAGATCGCATCGGCGTCGACGACCGAATGGATCGCGATCATCCCGCTGTGGGCGAGCGGGATCACCGAGGGCGACTCGAGCCCGGGCAGGAGCTCCTCGAGCGCAGGCAGCCGATCGGCCGCCGCGTTCATCATGAGGTACTTCCGGTCTCGGGCGGCGATGACGGCGGCCAACATCGCATCGATCGCGGCGACCCGTTCGGACGTGACCGGATCGGCATCCGAGCCCGACACCAGGACTGCCTCCGACTCGAGGAGGTCGCCGATCGGTCGGAGCCCGTTCATGACGAGGGTCGAACCCGTCGATACGAGATCGACGATCGCATCGGCCAGGCCGAGCCTCGGCGCGACCTCGACCGCCCCCGACAGGGCGATGATCTCTACCGCGATCGCCTGCTCATCGAAGAAGCGGCGAGTCGCGTTGGGATGGGCCGTCGCGATCCGACTGCCGGCAAGATCCTCGATCCGCTGCTGCGGGGCATCGGTCGGGACCGCTGCCGCGAGCCGACAGCGCCCGTAGCCCAGGGCGCGCAGGCGTGGCAGCTCGATGGCCGTCTCGGCAAGAAGATCCTCACCCGTGACGCCGATCTCGGCGACGCCGTCCCGGACGAACTCGACGACGTCGTTCGTCCGAACGAAGAGGATGTCGAGGGGATGATTGCGCACGCGAGATACGAGGCTCCGATCGTGATCCTCGAAGACGAGGCCGGCGGCGCGCAGGAGCTCGAGCGTTGGCTCGAGGAGTCGACCCTTGTTGGGGATGGCGAGACGGAGCCGGTCGCGGTTCACGCGGTCTTCCCACGCGTGGCTGCCAGCCGGTCGAGCATGGCTCGATAGCCACCCTCGCCGTGATTGAGCCACGAGGCGATGCGGGTGATGGTGGCTGTCGAGGCGCCCGTCCGGCGACTGATGTCGGCGTAGTGGAGGCCTTCAGCGAGAAGACGGACGACGGCCCAGCGCTGGGCCATGTCGCGGATCTCGCCGAGGGTGCACAGGTCGCGCAGGAACGCCGACGCATCCCGCCGGTCCTCGAGCGCAAGCAGCGCATCGACGAGAGACTCGACGTCGGCCGTCCTCCAGCTGTCGTCTCTGGCCACCGCTTCTCCTCGCCGCTGTCCTGTGCTATCGTAGTAGTGCGGTAACACGTTACAACGTGGGAGAGGATGGCGTCAAGCTTCGAGATCCTGCCGGCGATCGACCTTGTTGGTGGCAGCGTCGTGCGGCTCGAACAGGGCGATTTCGACCGGCAGACGTGGTTCGGGAACGATCCGGTCGCGCTCGCGCGCGGGTTCGGCGAAGACGGCGCCCGCTGGCTCCACGTCGTCGATCTGGACGGAGCGCGCAGCGGCGAACCGCGGCAGCTCGACTCGGTCCGGACGATCGTCCATGGAGTGGGGGATCGGACCCACGTCGAGGTCTCGGGTGGTCTTCGTTCGATCGATGCGATCGAGGCGGCGATCGCCGTCGGCGCCCGGCGAGTCGTCCTGGGAACGGCGGCTCTCCGTGGGGCGCAGTTCGTTCGGCAGGCCATCGAAGCCCACGGGTCGGCTGGTGTGGTCGTCGCCCTCGACGTGCGCGATGGTCAGGCGGTCGGCGAGGGGTGGCGCCAGGGAGCGCCAGGGCAGAACGTCAAGGAAGCGATGATGTCGCTGGTCGATGTCGGCGTGACGATCTTCGAGGTCACTGCCATCGACCGTGACGGCCTGCTGGGAGGCCCGGACCTTGAGCTCCTCGGCTCGCTGGGCGGAGCCGGCAGATCGATCATCGCGTCGGGCGGGATCGCCTCGGTGGAGGACATCCTGGCCGTCCGTGAGATCGGCTGCGCGGGTGCCATCGTGGGGCGGGCGCTCTACAAGGGCGATCTGACGCTCGCCGAGGCCTTGGAGGCGACCCGAGACTGATCTCGCCGGCTGGCGCAGGGACTCAGTGGCCGCCGGCGTCGTGCTCCTTGCGATGGTCGGCGACGATCCGCTCGGCGATGTGAGTCGGGACGTCCTCATAGTGATCGTGGGTGGCCGTGAACCTGCCGCGACCGCCCGTGAGGGAGCGAAGAGCCGGCTCATAGCTGAACAGCTCGGCCTCCGGGACCTGGGCCGTGATGACCTGCATGCCATCGCCCGCCGGGTCCATCCCGAGCACCCGCCCGCGACGGCCGTTCAGGTCGCGGCTGACATCGCCCATGTACCGTTCCGGCACCCGCACTTCGACGATCATGATCGGCTCCATGAGGGCCGGCTTGCAGTCCATGACGCCCTGTCTGACGGCGAGCGCGGCAGCGAGTTTGAACGAGAGCTCGTTCGAGTCGACGGTGTGAAAGGAGCCGTCGTAGAGCGTCGCCTTGATATCCACGAGCGGATAGCCGGCCAGAACACCCTCTGCGGCGGTCTCGCGAACACCCTTCTCGACACCCGCGAAGAACTGGCGCGGCACCGATCCACCGACGACCTTCTCGGCGAAGGCGACCCCTCCATCGGGATTCGGCTCCAGCGTCAGCCACACGTCGCCGAACATGCCGTGGCCACCCGTCTGCTTCTTGTACCGGCCGTGCGACTGGGTGCTGGCGCGGATCGTCTCGCGGTAGGCGACCCGAGGCGTCTTTGTCAGGAGAGCGGCGCCGAACTTGCGCTTGAGCTTCTCGACGATGACCGCGACGTGCGTCTCGCCCATGGCGACCAGGACCTGCTCACCGGCATCGCTTCGCTCCAGCCGGGCAGCAGGCTCCTCCTCGAGGACGCGGCCGAGGGCCGGGCCCATCTTGTCGAGGTCGGTCTTCGAAGCGGGTTCGACGGTCACTCGCAGGGACGGCTGGGGGAACTCGAGGGGAGCCAACGCGATCGGCTTCTCCCGGCTCGAGAGGGTGTCCCCTGTGACGGTCACGCTCAGCTTGGCGATGGCCCCGATCTCGCCGGCCCGAAGCTCACCGACGGGCTCCTGTTCGCGGCCGTGCAGCAGGAGCAGTTGGCCGACCCGTTCCTCCTCGCCGCGCGTCGCGTTCCACGTTGCGCCCTGCGAGTGAAGGGTCCCCGACACGATCCGGAGGTACGTCAGACGCCCGACGAACGGATCGGCGGCGGTCTTCCAGACGCGTGCCACGAGCGGACCGGCTACGTCCGCCTTGACCTCAACGTCGGCGCCCGACTTCGTCTCGCGGGCGACGATGGCCGGTTCCTCGTCAGGCGATGGCAGATAGCGCACCAGCGCATCGGTCAAGGCCCGAATCCCGATGCCCTTCGTCGCCGATCCGACGAGTGCCGGTGCGAGGATCGAGTCGCGCACGCCGCGGTGAAGGCAGCCCTCGAGCTCGGCGTCCGTGACATCCTCCCCCTCCAGGTATTTGACCAGGACGTCGTCATCGGCCTCGGCGGCCGCCTCGAGCAGCTGGTCGCGACGTCGGGCGACCTCGGCGACGAGATCATCGGGGATCGGGATCTCGACGTCCGCCTTGCCGTCGCTCTGGTAGGCCTTGCGGTGGACGAGATCGACATAGCCACTGAACAATTCAGCCGCCCCGATCGCAAGATGGAGTGGGGCGATCTTTGTGCCGAAGGCGGCGCGAAGGGCATCGATGGCTCCCATCGGGTCGGCGTTCTCCCGATCGCACTTGTTGACGAAGAAGCAGGCCGCCCGGCCTGAGCCGCGGGCAAGGGCGATGGCCAATTCGAGTCCGGCTTCGACGCCCGACGTGGCATCCATGACCATCAGGGCGCCATCGGCTGCGGCCATGCCGCCGATCACCTCGGCGATGAAGTCGCCGTATCCGGGTGTGTCGATGATCTGGATGCGCGTCCCGTCATGATCGAAGGAGGCGACCGCCGCCGACAGGGACTGGTTGCGCTTGTGCTCCTCGGGCTCGAAGTCGAGCGATGCGGTCCCATCCTCCACGCGCCCGAGCCTCGGGATCGCCCCGGCGCCGTGGAGGAGATGCTCGGCCAGCGTCGTCTTGCCGGCGTGCGAGTGACCGGCCAGGACGATGCTTCGGAGATGGGCGGTATCGACGCTTTTCGTCGTCATCGGCTCTCTCGACCTCGCGTGCGGTGATCGGGCGACGGAAGGGCGGGACGGGCGCTGCCACGAGACGGTGAAGAGGACGCCCGAGGCAGGGCCTCAGCTGGGCGTTCCACGCATCATAGTCGGTATACTCCCGGCCGAATGTCCGGCCATTCCAAGTGGTCCACGATCAAGCGTCAGAAGGGCGCGAACGACGCGAAACGTGGAGCGCTCTTCACCAAGGTCGCTCGCGAGATCCAGGTCGCCGCGCGAGCTGGTGGCGGTGATCCAGATGCCAACTACCGGCTGCGCCTCGCGATCGACAAGGCGCGCTCCATCAACATGCCGGCCGACAACATCAAGCGCGCGATCGACCGGGCGACCGGGGGCGCCGAGGGCGAGCAGATCGAGGAGATCGTCTACGAGGGCTACGGACCCGGCGGGGTGGCCATCCTCGTCGAGGCGGCGACCGACAATCGCAACCGCACCGCCGCCGAGGTGCGCTCGACGTTCGCGAAGGCTGGCGGCCAGCTGGCCGGTGGCGGCTCCGTCGCCTGGCAGTTCGAGCCGCGGGGCTACATCGGGATCGAGAAGGGGGGCGTCGACGAGGATGAGGTCGCCCTAGCCGCGATCGACGCCGGAGCAGCCGACGTCGACACCGATCCTGACGATCGGATCGAGATCTACACGGAGCCCGGAGATCTTGAGGCGATCCGGACGGCGCTCGAGGCGGCCGGGTACCGCATCGAGACGGCCGAGTCGACGATGGTCGCCCGCCAGACCGTCCCGGTCGACGGACCGAAGGCGCGCTCGAATCTGAACCTGATCGAGGGCCTCGAGGATCTCGACGACGTCCTGCGGGTGACGGCCAATTTCGATATCCCCGAGGACATCTTCGCCGAGGTCGCGGTGTGACCGGCCATCGGTCAGCCGCGTGATCGTCCTGGGCATCGACCCGGGCACCGCAGCCACCGGATACGGAGTCATCGAGCGGACGAACGGCTCGCTGCGGGCGGTTGACCACGGCTGTCTCGATACCCCGCCTTCCCTCGCGATGCCGGACCGGTTACGGGCGATCCACGCGTTCGTCGCCGAGCTGATCGACACGCACAGCCCGGCCGTCATGGCCGTCGAGCGTCTGTACTTCTCTCGCAACGCGCAGACAGCGTTGGCCGTCGGCCAGGCGCGGGGCGTCGTCCTCCTGGCAGCCGCCCAGCGAGACATCCCGGTCATCGAAGCAACGCCCAACGAGGTCAAACGGGCGGTGGCCGGTTACGGCGCAGCCGAGAAGGGTCAGGTCGCTCGGATGGTCCAGCTGGTCGCCGGCATGGCCGAGCGTCCCGAGCCCGACGATGCGGCCGATGCGCTCGCCGTGGCGATCTGGGGGGCGAATGTCGAGCGATCGAGGGCAGCCGTCGCCAGGGTCGATGGTCAGCCGACGTCAGGCGTGACGGATCGCGCGGCGGTGGCGCCCATCGCGACCGGCGAGACGGCGTACGACCGGGCGGTTCGGGAAGCCCTCGAAGGCGAACGCGCCGCCGCTCGTGGCAAGGCCCGGCAAGCCGGATGATCGCGTCGCTCGACGGCGTGGTCGGCGCCGTCGGAGCCGACTCGCTCGTCCTCGAGGTCGGTGGCGTCGGCTATCGCGTCTTCACCGCGCCACGCGTCCTGGCAACGGCCGAGCAGGGCAAGCGACTGCGGCTCCATACCCACCATCTCGTTCGCGAGGATCAACAGGCGCTGTACGGGTTCGCCACGACCGAGGAGCTCGGCTTCTTCAACCTGCTGCTGACGGTGACCGGCGTCGGGCCCAAGGTCGCTCTCTCGATCGTCGGCTCGCGGCCGACGGCCGATCTCCAGCTGGCGATCCTGGCCGAAGACCATGCGGTCCTCACGGCGATCCCGGGTGTCGGGCGCAAGCTCGCCGAGCGGGTCGTCTTCGAGCTTCGGGAGAAGGTCGCCGCGGCAGGCACGTCGGCGACCGCCGCAGGCGCGGCAGGCGAAGGCGAGATCGTGGCCGCGCTCCTGGCTCTGGGCTACTCGCAAGGCGAGGCCCGCTCGGCGTCGCGAGCGGTGATGGCCGACCTTGCTGTCGGCTCAACCCTCGAGGATCGGGTCAAGGCGGCGCTTCGTTACCTGGCTCGGGACTGACGGGGTCTGGGCCTACGGAGCGGGACCGTAGTCCTGAGCCTTCTCGAGGACCCACTCGGGCGTGCCTCCGGCGCCACCTGGATCTGCCCGGAGGATCTGGGCGAACTGCTGAAGCGAGTCGCCGTTCGCGTCGAAGCCGATCGTGCCGAGAACGGTCTCATATCGTCGGGTCGGATCCACCGCGCTGGCCCGCACGGCCTCCCGCAGCGTGTCAGGGCTCGCACCCGTGTGGGCGATCTCGCCCAGAGCGGCGATGATGACCTCCATGCAGGCGTAGGCGGCCGTATCGTATTCGCCCGGCTCCCGGCCGTATGCCGCGCGGTATCGGTCGACGAACGTGGATCGTGGTGGAGCGAATGAAGCGTGGGTCACGTAGGCGCCCACTGCACCTGGACCTACATCGCTGATGAATTGCGGGTCTACCCCGATCCAGTCCCAGGCGACGAAGGGGAGGTTGCCGTGCCCCGAAGCCGTCATCGTCTTCCGGACCTCGACCGCCCGGTCCGTGTCGAAACCACCGTAGAAGACACCCGTCGGAGAGTCGGTCGACGTCGTCAGGGGATCCAGCACCGATTCCACCGCCGCCCCGGGGTTGAGGCTCCGCCTCATCACGTTTCCGCCGAGCTTCTCGAACGCCTCGCTCACGCTGCCCGCCGGGACCGCTCCGTCGAATTCCGTCTCTTCGATCACCAGGAGGTGACGCACACCCAGGTCGTTGAACAGGAAGGAGGCCGCGGCCTTGCCCTGGATGTCGTCACCTGGCGCCGTTCGCACGAAGTTGATCCGCTCGGGAGCTGCCGCCCGAAGATCGAGCGCCCCGCCGCGAGGCTTGGTCAGGCCAGGGTTCGTGGTGGCCGGGCCGCAGTGCAACAGGCCGGCCTGGTTTGTGATCGGTATCTGCTTAGCGGCGACATCGGAGGTGAGGGGGCCGACGACGGCGATGACGCGCGGGTCGGCGACCAACGCATTGATGTTGGTGATGGCCTGGTCGACGTCATAGGAATCAGGGAACGGGTCCGGTGCTCCGTGGTCACGGGCGTCAACCTGCAGGTCGATGGCGAGGTCGCCGGCGGCGTTCGCCTCGCCGATCGCGAGCTTGACCGCGTCGGCGATCGCACGGCCGATCTCATCTCCCAGCGGCCCCGTCAAGGGCAGGTCGACGCCGATCGTCCAGGGGCCTTGCGGCAGAGATGGGGCGGGCCGAAGTAGGACGACGGCGACACCGACCACGACGGCAACGGTTGCAACGCCGGCGATCCCCAAGAGGATCCGGCGTCGTCGGACACGGCGTGCGCGTCTGGAGCGAACGCCGGACTGCCAGGCATCCGAACCCTCGGCGACGGCTGCAACGGAATAGACCGCAATCGGCTCGCTCAGTCCCTTAACGCTCTTCCGGCCCAGGGGCTCGAACGTGACCGGGGCGACCGCCTGGGTCAGCGTGCGGACGGTGTCGCTGACGAGGACCTCGCCGGGTCCGGCGAGCGAGCACAACCGAGCTGCGACGTTGACCGGCGAGCCGACGAAGCCACCGTCCGCCTCGACCGTTTCCCCGGCGTGGATGCCGATGCCGACCTTGATCGGCGCATCGGGTCGCTGGGCCGATCCCGTGACGGCCCCCTCGACGATGGCGAGGGCGCATCCGATCGCGGCGCTGGCCGACTCGAAGACGACGTAGAAGCTATCGCCCTCGGTCTTGATCTCGGCCCCGGCGAAGCGGCCGACGGCATCACGCACAAGGGACCGATACCGGTCCAGGAGTTCAGCCGCGGCGGCTGCGCCGCGCTCCTCGGCGAAGCGGCGTGTAGTCGCGCAGATCGGCGAACAGGAAGGCCCGCGTCAGGGAAGTGTTCGTCCCGCTTTGTGCGCCCTCGAGGCGTACCTCAGGCGTCGGACCCGACATGAGGAGCATTGTCCACGACGGCCTCTGGAGGGCAAGCGTTGGATAGCGAACAGACGTACGAAATGACCGCCACTTTGCTAGACTGGCGGCGATGACCGACGACCCGGCGAGGTTCCTGACGGCCGACACGGTGGACGAGGTTGAGCGGTCGATCGAATCCACGCTGCGTCCGCGTTCACTCGACGAGTACGTCGGGCAGCGCGAGGTCAAGGCCAGCCTGTCGGTGCTCCTCCAGGCAGCGAAGGGGAGGGGAGAAGCCTCCGACCACGTCCTGCTCTACGGCCCGCCCGGTCTCGGCAAGACGACCCTCGCCACGATCGTCGCCCGCGAGCTCGAGGTCAACATCCGCTACACGTCCGGGCCGGCGATCGAGCGGGCCGGGGACCTGGCGGCGATCCTCACCTCGCTCGACGAGCGCGATGTCCTCTTCATCGACGAGATCCACCGCCTCAACCATGCGGTCGAGGAGATCCTCTATCCGGCGATGGAGGATTTCGCTCTCGATGTCATGATCGGCAAGGGGCCGTCGGCGCGAAGCCTTCGCCTGTCGCTCAAGCCGTTCACCGTGGTCGGCGCGACGACGCGAGCGGGACGGATCAGCTCGCCGCTGCGGGACCGGTTCGGGGCCACCTATCGGCTGGACTTCTACGAGGAGGTCGAGCTGACGGCGATCGTCCGCCGCTCGGCGAGCATCCTGGAGGTGCCGATCGGAGAAGAGGCCGCGACCGCGATCGCCCGACGCGGACGGGGCACGCCGCGCATCGTGAACCGCCTCCTCAAACGCGTTCGCGATCATGCCCAGGTCCACGGCGACGGCACGGTCGACGAGACGACGGTCGCGGCCGCCATGGCGATGCTCGAGATCGACGAGCTCGGCCTTGACGTCACGGACCGCAAGCTCCTCGCCGCGATCGTCCAGAAGTTCGGTTCAGGTCCCGTCGGGGTCCAGGCGCTCGCCGCCGTCCTGTCCGAGGAGGTCGAGACGGTCGAGGACGTCTACGAGCCCTACCTGCTCCGGATCGGTTTCCTCGATCGGACACCGTCCGGTCGGATCGCGACCGGCGCTGCCCGCGAGCATCTCGCCGCCAGGGGCTTCGAGATCCCGCCCCCACGGCGCGTCGATAGCGGTCCCAGCCTCTGGGATGCGCCCCCCGAGTGACCGGCGCGGCACGCTATACGCTCGAGGTACCGCCGCCCGCCGACGGATCGACCGCCGCCCGCCTCGGCCGGCTCGAGCTGACCCACGGCATCGTCGAAACACCCCAGTTCATGCCTGTCGGCACCAACGCTGCCGTCAAGGCTCTCGACCCGGACGATCTGCGTGCCGTCGGCGCCTCGATCGTCCTCGCCAATACCTACCACCTCTACCTTCGACCCGGTCATGAGCGGATCGAACGGCTCGGAGGGCTCCATCAATTCATGAGCTGGGACCGCCCGATCCTGACCGATTCGGGCGGCTTCCAGGTCGTGTCGCTGTCCGACCTGCGCGTCGTCGACGACGACGGGGTGACGTTCCGGAGCCATCTTGACGGCTCGCTGCATCGCTTCACTCCGGAGCATGCAACCGTCGTCCAGGAGGCGCTCGGAGCCGACATCGCGGTCGCCTTCGATCAACCTGTCCCGCCGGCGGCCAGCGACAGGCGCACGGTCGCCGAAGCGACGGAGCGGACTCATCACTGGGCGGAGCGCTCGCTGGCGGCCCACCAGCGGACCGATCAGGCGCTCTTCGGCATCGTTCAGGGTGGCCTGGAGCCCGACCTGCGGGCAGCCTCGACCCGGTTCATCGCGGCGCTGGCATTCGACGGGATCTGCATCGGTGGGCTGGCCGGTGACGAGACGCCCGCCCAGCGGGAGACAGCGGTGGAGATCGCCGTAGGCGAGCTGGCGGGCGACGAGCGGCCGCGCTATCTCATGGGTCTCGGATCGCCGGCGGACCTCCTCGAGGCCGTCCACCGGGGCATCGATCTCTTCGACTCGGTCCTCCCCGCCCGGGTCGCCCGAAACGGCCAGCTGTGGGTACCCGGCGGAAAGCTGAACATCAGGAACGAGCGCTACCTCGACGATGCGGCGCCGGTCCAGGATGGCTGTCGCTGCCTCCTGTGCACGACGTTCTCACGGGCCTATCTGGCTCATCTCTTCCGGGCACGGGAGCTGCTCGCCTACCGCCTCGCGACTTGTCACAACCTGACCTTCTGCCTAGACTTCATGGCTGCGATCCGCGCCGCGATTCGCACCGGATCCCTTCCCTCGGCGCTCCCCGAGCTGCGTCTCCATGCCGCGCGGGTGAGCCGCAGTGAAGTGGCGGTGAAGTCGGCGTGAACCGCGCATCGCTACTCTCGCCGAAGCCGTGGAGGCGAACGAGATGGGCTCCCGAGACCGCCCCCACAAGGAAACGAAGAAGAAGCCGAAGGATCGCAGCGGCATCCCCAAGATCCAGCCCCTGTCGGAGCCGCCGATGTCGGTCGAGATCATCAAACCCAAGCGCAAGCCCAGGTGGGACGAGGATCGGGATCGAGAAGAGGGTTGAGCGACCCCGTCGCCCGCGGTCGCTCCTCCACCCGATGAGTCATCCGTACAGCGGAGAGGAGCGAGGACAACGATGGCGATGACCGGCGAGCGGGGGACCGAGGAGCGCGCCGCGGAACGTTCGACAGCAGAGCGTGGCCGCGCGGTGGAAGCGGCGATCCTGGCGATCGAGAAGCAGTTTGGTCGCGGCTCGATCATGCGCCTTGGCTCGGCCGACACGATCGCGATCGATTCGATCCCAACAGGCTCGATCGCCCTCGACCTGGCCCTCGGTGTGGGTGGTATCCCGCGCGGTCGGATGACCGAGGTCTTCGGCCCCGAATCGTCGGGCAAGACGACCCTCTGCCAGCATGTCATTGCCGAGGCCCAGCGCAAGGGCGGCGTGGCCGCATTCATCGATGTCGAGCACGCCCTCGATCCGGGCTATGCCCGCGCCTGCGGCGTTAATGTCGACGAGCTCCTCGTGAGCCAGCCGGACACCGGCGAGCAGGCCCTCGAGATCACCGAGACCCTCATTCGTTCGGGTGGTGTCGACATCGTCGTCCTCGATTCGGTTGCGGCCCTCGTGCCCCGGGCCGAGATCGAGGGCGAGATGGGTGACTCCTTCGTCGGGATACAGGCTCGCTTGATGAGCCAGGCACTCCGCAAGCTCACCGGCGCCGTCTCGCGCTCGAACACCGCCCTCGTCTTCACCAACCAGCTGCGCGAGAAGATCGGGGTCATGTTCGGCAATCCGGAGACGACACCGGGCGGCCGGGCGCTCAAGTTCTACGCTTCCGTGCGACTCGACATCCGCCGGGTGGAGACGATCAAGTCCGGGACCGAGGCGATCGGCAATCGCGTCCGCGTCAAGGTCGTCAAGAACAAGGTCGCACCACCGTTCCGGGTGGCCGAATTCGACGTCATGTACGGCGAGGGCATCAGCCGTGAGGGCTCGCTCATCGATGTCGGCGTGGCCCTCGACGTCGTGACGAAGACCGGCGCCTGGTTCAACTTCGGCGAGACGCGTCTCGGGCAGGGCCGCGAGGCCGGCAAGGACTTCCTGCGGACGAATCCGGACATCGCGGCCGAGATCGAGAGCCAGATCCGAGGCAAGATGACGGTCACGGCCGTCCCGGTCGAGGGTATCGAGGAAGCCGAGTAGGCCGAGACCTGCCAATGGACCTCGGGGTCGGGCTCAAGGTCGTCCACGCGGTGCTTGGGGTGTGGATCATCGCCGCCCTCGTCGGCCGGTGGGTGACGCTCGCCCAGGCGGCACGCAGCACCGACATCGCCTCGGTTCACACGCTCCTCGGCCTGAGTGACCGGTTCGAGTGGTTGGTCATCCGGATTCCGCCGATCGTGCTCGTCCTCGGGATCGCGACCGCTATCGTTCAGGGTCGGCCATTCCTCGGCCCCATCCAGGGAGCGTCCGTCGACTGGCTCTTCGCATCGCTCGTCATCTACCTGTCGGTCATCCCGCTGATCCCTCTCATATTCCTGCCGCGCGGGCGGGTATTTGCGGTGACCCTCGCGGAAGCGACCGAGGAAGGTCGCGTCACGGAGGCTCTGACCCGGGCTTTTCGCGATCCAGTCGTGCTGGCGGCCCACGTCTATGAGATCGCGGTGATGGTCGTCGTCTTCATCCTGATGATCACCAAGCCCTTCTGAGGTGGCCGGAGGCGCCCGGCACCGCGTCAGGCGATCGCCGGCTGACCGACGCGCGGCCAACGCCGCCGTCGACGATATCGGCGTCGTCATGGAGGCAGGTCTCAGGTTCCTCGAGCCTCGGGCTCGCTCGACGTCGGAGGTCAGGCGGCGGCTGACGTCGGCCGGGTATCGGCCCGATCTCGTCGAGTCCGTCGTGGAGCGCCTCGGCGATCTCGACATGCTCGATGACGAGGCCTTTGCCCGGGAGTGGATCCGTTCGCGCGACCGTGCCCACCCCCGCGGCGAGAGAGCCTTGCGGAGCGAGCTTCGGGCGAAGGGCGTTTCGGCCGAGGTCGTCTCTGCCGTCCTCGCTGAACGGTCGGATCCCGACGACCATGGCGACAACGGCGAGACGTTCGACCCCGATGAGGAGGCGGCTCGCCGACTCATGGGCCGCAAGGCCGCGTTCCTTCGTCGGTCCGGCGACCCGCGTCAGATCCGTCAGCGCGCCTACACCTTGCTGGTGCGCAACGGTTTCTCGTCGGAGCTCGCCTGGCGGCTGGCAGCGACCCTTGGCACAGCCGACGCAGCCGATTCCGCCTCTGCTGAAGTCGACCCGGGAGTCGGTTGACCCTGTGCGGTCTTCGGCCGTACGCTACGCGCTAACGACCACGGCCTCGGAGGAGACGCGGTCGCTCGACTGGAACGATCAACGGCGCGCCCACGCCGCCTGACCCGTTCGGACCGTGTGTCCGGATGCGATCCGCCGGCGCCGGCGATCGACCTGAGAACTTTCACGCCTCCGGCCGTCCGTCGGCCGGATGGGAGGACAACTGAAGATGGAATACGCCGTGCTCCTGGCGGTGGCCGTGATCGCCATCGTCGCCGGAGCCCTGCTTGGTTACTTCCTGGCCGTGGCGCGCGCTCCTGAGCGCGTCAAGGCAGCCAGGGCCGAAGCGGACAAGATCGTCGCCGAGGCCCGCGAGCGCCAGAAGGCGCTCATCCTCGAAGCCAAGGATGAGCAACTTCGCCTGCAACGCGAGTCCGATGAGGAGGGGCGAGCGCGTCGCGGCGAGCTGACGAACCTCGAGCGCCGGCTCCTCGCTCGCGACGAGCAGCTCGACCAGCGGACGGAGATCCTCGAAGCACGCGATCGCAAGCTCATCGAGCGAGAGCGCGACATCGACCGTGTTCGCGAGGACCTCGCCAAGGACAAGGCCGAGCAGGTCCTCGCCCTCGAGCGTGTCGCCAACATGTCCGCTGAGGACGCCAAGACGGCACTCGTCGAAGCGGTCCGCGAGGAGGCCGAGATCGACGCCGTCAAGCTCGCCCGGGCGATCGAACGGCGAGCTCGCGAGGCGGCCGACGAAAAGGCCCGCGAGGTCGTCCTGACGGCCATGCAACGCGTCGCCGCGGATCACACCGCCGAACATACGGTCACCGCCATACACCTGCCCAACGACGAGATGAAGGGACGCGTCATCGGGCGCGAGGGGCGGAATATCCGCGCCCTCGAGCAGGCTACCGGCTGCGATCTGATCATCGACGACACTCCCGAAACCGTCGTCATCAGCGGCTTCGACCCGGTTCGCCGCGAGGTGGCCAGGATCGCCCTGACGAAGCTGATCGCCGATGGGCGGATCCATCCCGGTCGGATCGAGGAGGTCGTGGCCAAGGCTCGCGCGGAGGTCGATCTGGCGATCCGCCAGGCAGGCGAGCAGGCCGCCTACGACGCCGGCGTACCCGGCCTGCCGCCGGAGATCCTTCGTCTTCTCGGCCGGCTGAAGTTCCGGACGTCGTACGGCCAAAACGTCCTGAATCACTCGATCGAGACGAGCCGCCTGGCCTCGGTCATCGCCGCCGAGATCGGGGCCGACGTTGCCATCGCCAAGGCAGGCGGTCTGCTCCACGATATCGGCAAGGCCGTCGATCATGAGGTCGAGGGCCCACACGCTGCGATCGGTGCTCAGATCGCCCAGCAGCACAACCTCCCGTTCCGGGTCGTGAATGGCATCGCCGCCCACCACCAGGAGGTTGAGTACGCCTGCATCGAGGCGCCGATCGTCCAGGTCGCCGATGCCATCAGCGCGTCACGTCCCGGTGCACGGGGGGAGGGGACCGAGACGTACATCAAGCGGCTCGAGGATCTCCAGGCCATCGCCGACAGCTTCGCCGGCGTCGAAAAGTCGTTCGCCGTCCAGGCCGGCCGCGAGGTCCGCATCCTCGTCCGGCCCGACGAGATCGACGATCTGGAGGCGTCGCGGCTCGCTCGCGACGTCGTCCGCAAGATCGAGGAACAGCTGACCTACCCGGGCCAGATCCGGGTCACCGTCATTCGCGAGACCCGCGCCGTGGAGTACGCGAAGTAGAACCCCGAGAGCTGCTGGCTATCGCCACATATAGAGGAGTCGATTCGGGTCGAGGAGAATGGGGCTCTGGACCGGCGCCATGAGCTCGATGCGCGGAGCGAAGGTCCGGCCGACCGGGAAGGCATCGATCAGCGATCCGCGAGGATCCGCCAGGGCTACGATGTTCGTGGCGCGGTCCCGCCACTCGAATCTGATGGCGTCCCAGAGGTGTCGCAGCGCGTCCACTCGACCCCGAGCGTGCCAGGCCAGACTTAGCTCGATCGATCGGATGAAACGATCCGCAGGCAGGAGTCCTGTGACTCGGCCGAGCAGCGCCACAGGCAATGGCATCGCATCGATGTGGTCGGCCATCAGTTTGTACCGTTCCGTGATCCCCGCACCGGCGACGAGCGTCCCATCGCGGTCGGTGGCGACTCGATAGGCCCGGATCGGGAAGCCCAGGCGGGTCGGGTTCAGTGAAGCCGCCACTCCTGCTGGCGTCTGCCGCGGGACCATATCGTGGTCGGCGTAGAAGGCGCTGAGCGCCTCGACCAGCGGACCGATGTCGGTGTCGGCCAGGGGCCGAATCTCAACGTCGCGGAGCTCCGGGGCCTTTGTCGAGGTTCGTCCGACGACGATGCGAACTGGACCGAGCACCTGCGTCGACCAGCCTCGCGCGGTGGCGAGCGACGCTGTGTTGCTGGCCTCGACACCGGCGGTCACGATCGTGTCGGGCCCTGACAGGCGTCGTGCCTCGTCGATGCGCTCCTTTGCCAAGCTCGTACCGAGACCCCGGCGGCGGTAGGCATGGTGGACCTTCAGGTTCTCCAGATGGACCGCCGGGTAGATGTGGCCGCCCACCATCATTTCGTCAAGGAATGCCGTGGCAACCCCCACCAGCCCGTTGATCCCTGGTACCTCGGCGACGACACCAAAGAGCGTCGGGTGTTGGGCGAGCAACGCCTCGTATACGTCGTGCAGGTAGTGCGTTGTCAAGCTGACCGCCGTCGACTGCGCCTCGGTTCGCATCAGGTCGTCGATCGCCGGTCCATCAGTTGGCTTCATGGGGCGCACAGCGAAGTCGGTCACGGCGTTGTGAATGTAGTCGTTCGACTCCACCACTGCCGGAACTGGCGCGACCGCCCGTCCCAGCATCGCCACTCTCGAAAGGCAACGTCACCGCGGCGCTCGACGGCCTTCCACGGCGTCAGCCTCGGCAGCCTAGATAGACTCGCGGAGTGAGTGCGTCGCAATCGTCATCGACGGCCGACTTTGGCGCCCATTCGGCCAAGCCGGCAGGGGCGACGCGCATCCTGTTCATCGGCGACATCATCGGCAAACCCGGGCGCAAGGCCGTCGAGCAGATCCTGAGCGGGCTGCGAGCCGAGCGTGAGATCGACCTGGTCCTCGCCAACGGCGAGAACGTGGCGGGGGGCCTCGGTCTGACCCCGTCCCTCGCGGATGCCCTTCTGGATGCGGGCGTCGATGTCATCACCTCGGGCAACCACATCTGGGACAAGCGCGAGATGCTGCCGCACCTCGACAAGGTGTCGAACGTGCTCCGGCCGCTCAACTACGGCACCGACGGCGTCCCAGGCCGGGGCTGGGGCGTATTCGAGGCGGCCGACGGGACGCATGTTGCGGTTATCAACCTCCAGGGCCGGACGTTCATGACGGCCATCGAGAACCCGTTCACCGACGCCGACCGGCTCCTGGATGAGAGCGCCGATCCGCTGCCGCCGGTCAGGATCGTGGACTTCCATGCCGAGGCCACGTCCGAGAAGAACGCCCTGGGCCTCTATCTCGACGGACGGGTCTCGGCGGTCATCGGGACGCACACCCACGTCGTGACAGGAGACGAGCGGATCCTGCCGAAAGGGACGGCCTATCTGACCGACGCGGGGATGACGGGACCGGTCCATTCGGTCATCGGGTTCGATCCTGCGACGGTCCTGCCGCGTTTCGTCAACGCCCTGCCCACCCGTTTCGAGGTCCGCGAGGACGGGCCGGTCGTGTTCAACGCCTGTCAGATCGACGTGGATCCCGCCACCGGTCGTGCGCTGGCGATCGAGCGTGTGAGCAGGATCGTCGAGGTCTGACCAGAGGGTGACGTCGCGCCACGCCCGGGGAATGTCGCGTCCCGCGTCGCCCACTCCCTCGCCGGTCGACCTCCACACCCATAGCCGTCGCTCCGACGGCGTCCTCGCGCCACATGAGCTCGTGGCTGCGGCCGGAGCGGTCGGCGTTCGCGTCCTGGCCATCACCGATCACGACACGCTCGCTGCGTACCGCGATCTCGCTGAACGCGTCTCGGACCTCGCCCCGGGGCTGACCTTGATCCCCGGCGTCGAGATCAATGCGGTCACGAGCCCGCCGTCGGGCCTGTGGGAGGGCGAGGTTCACATCCTCGGATACGGCATGGACCCAGGCGACGATGCGTTCGAAGGGCTGTTGAGCGTTCAACGTGCAGCCCGCCGCCATCGTTTCGAGCGAGTGATTGAACGGCTTCGCGAGCTCGACATGGCCGTCGACGATCAGCTCGTCACCCTTGATCGCGTCGACGAGGATGCCCTTGGCCGACCGACGCTTGCCCGGGCGCTCATCGCCGCCGGTTACGCGACGTCCGTGGAGGACGCGTTCGCGAGGATCCTGGGTCAGGGCAAACCGGGTTATGTACCGCGAGAGGGAGTCGGTCCGGGCGAAGCGATCGCCGCCATTCGGGCCGCCGGTGGCCTATCGGTGCTTGCTCATTTCAGTGAGGCGGCCCAACGTCGCCCGATCGTCGCCGGGCTCGTCGAGCTCGGTCTGGAGGGTCTCGAGACGTACTACCGACGGTTCGATCCCGAGACGACCGCGGCCGTCGGGGCGGTCGCCGACGAGCTGGGACTCCTTCGGACCGGCGGCTCCGACTATCACGGCGACGACGAGACGTATGCGGAAGCGCACGCCGAGCTGTGGGTCCCGCCGGAGGTCGGGGAATCGCTGCGCGCTACACTCGCCGCCCGATGATCGAGCGCCCGCCCGCCCGCGCCCTGCCGATGCTTGACTCCGAGCCGGCGCCGTACCCACGGACGCCCGGCGAGCCCGCCGTCGCCGCTGACGAGCGGCTGGCCGAGTACCGGCCCGAGGCGGCCGCACTGCCAGCGTTCCATATCTGGACGCTGGGCTGCCAGATGAACCAATCCGACTCCGAGGAGATGGCCGGACGTCTCCTCGCCGCTGGATGTCGCGAGGTCACGGCGATCGACGAGGCGGATCTGGTCGTCATCAACACCTGTGCCATCCGTGAGCACGCCGAGGCGCGCGTCATCGGCCGCCAGGGTGCCCTGGCAGCCATGAAGGAGCGACGGCCCGGCGTGCGCGTCGTCCTCACCGGCTGCTCCGTTCGCGAGATGGATCGTGAGGGGCTGGGCAGGCGCTACCCGGCCGTCGACCTGTTCCTGCGGCCGGACGAGGAGCCCGAGCTCGTCGACCGCCTTGGGCTCGCCTCTGCCCAGGCGCCGATCGGGCTCGGCGGACGATCCGGCGTCGTGGGCTCGATCCACGGCCGGACCGTCGGCTTGGCCGACAACCTCCCGGCGACGCGATCAAATGCGATCGAGGTCGGTTCGGTTCGTCGAGCGAAGGCCACCTCGGCGTGGCTGCCGATCGTCTATGGCTGCGACAAGACGTGTACGTATTGCATCGTCCCGTTCTCGCGCGGCCCGGAGCGCAGCCGCCCCTTCGACGACATCGTGACCGAGGCACGATCGATCGCGGCCATGGGCGTCCCGGAGGTCACCCTTCTCGGCCAGAACGTGAACTCCTACGGCCACGATCTGCCGGTCGAGGAGCGCTTCGCTCACATCGCGACCGAACGATGGGCCGGCCGCCGACTCGACCTCGCCTCACGGCCCGACCTGGCGGAGCTCATCCGGGCCCTCGACGGCCTGCGAACGAGCGACGGAGCCCGGGCCTTCCGACGGCTGCGGTTCGTGACGAGCCACCCCTGGGATCTGTCGGATCGACTCATCGAGGCGATGGCCGACTGCCCGTCGGTCTGCGAGTACCTGCACCTGCCGATCCAGTCCGGCGACGACGCGATGCTGCACCGCATGGGTCGCCAGTACACGGTCGAGCACTACCTCGAACGACTCGAGCGCATCCGGGCGGCGGTGCCGGGGATCGCGATCGGGACCGATGTCATCGTCGGTTTCTGCGGCGAGACGAACGCCCAGTTCGAGGCGACGCTCGCCGTGCTTCGGTCGATCCGCTACGACACCGTGTACGCGGCGGCCTACTCCGAACGACCGGGCACGCCGGCGACTCGTCTGACCGACGACGTCCCGGCTGCCGAGAAGCGACGGCGCCTCAATGAGCTCCTCGCGGTCCAGGAACCGATCGCCCTCGAACGGAACGGGGTCTTGCTCGGTCACGATGTCGAGGTCCTGATCGACGAGATCGTGCCGCCGCGCTCACACGATCACGAGGCAGAGGAGGGGAGTGGACGGCCGTCGGCCGTCACGGCGGCAGGTGAGGTTCACCTCACCGGACGCACCCGACATGCCAAGCTCGTCCATGTCACAGGGCCCGCGTCACTTGTCGGCCGCTTCGTCGACGTTCGGGTCGAGCACGCCGGTCCGTACGCGCTGCGGGGATCGCTCGTCCACTGAACGCGCTGCCACCGCTCGTCGTCATCGGCGGACCGACCGCGACCGGCAAGACCGGGCTATCCCTTCGGCTTGCGGAGTCCCTGGTGGCCAATGGCGTCATGGCCGAGATCGTCAGCGCCGATTCGCGTCAGGTCTACCGCGGCCTCGACATCGGAACCGCGAAGGTGGGCCCGATCGAGCGGGCGATGGTGCCCCACCACGGCCTCGATCTCGTCGATCCCGACGAGCCCTTCTCCGTCGCCGACTACGTCGATCACGCCGGCACGGCACTTCGGGGCATCGCCGACCGCGATGGTGTGGCCCTCCTTGTCGGCGGAACGGGTCTCTATCTGCGCGCGGTTGCACGCGGCATCGCGATGGACGCCCTTCCCCATGACGCCGACGTCCGAGCGGAGGTCGAGGCCCAGCTTGAGAACGAGGGCGTCGTGGCCCTGGCTGGCCGCCTCACGGCCATCGCCCCGGAACTCGCGGCACGAACGGATCTGGCCAACCCGCGGCGAGTCGTTCGGGCCGTCGAGATCGCGACGATCCAGGGCGACGCACAGCTTCCGCAACCTCGGGGTTACGACGGCCCGGTCCTGTGGCTCGGCCTCGACGTCGCCGATCGCCCGACGCATCGGCGCTGGATCATGGAGCGAGCGCAGTCGCAGTTCGACGCCGGCCTGGTCGCCGAGGCAGCCGACCTTCGTCGGCGCTTCGATCCCACGCTCGCCTGTTTCTCCGCGATCGGCTACCGCGAGGCGTGGTCGGTCATCGACGGCGTCGCGTCGGTCGATGAGGCGATCGGCGCCGATGCCCAGCGGAACGTCTCGTTCGCGCGGCGCCAGCGAACATGGTTCCGGCGCGAGCCGGAGATCGCCTGGCACGATGCGGCGGACGACCAATTCCCGCAGGTTCGGGCCGCTGTCGACCGCTTCCTCCACGGCGCCGGGCTATCCTGACCCGCCGTGAGTCCCAAGGCCATGATCGACCTCGCACCGCCCGTCGAGAAGGCATTCCTTGTCGCCGTCGACACAGGCGCCGAGCCTGGCTGGAGTGCCGCGGACTCGCTCTCTGAGCTCGCCGCCCTGGCCGACACGGCCGGAGCCGATGTCGTGGGTGCCGAGTGGCAGAACCGCCGCCACATAGATCCGAATTGGTACATCGGCCGGGGCAAGGCCGAGGAGCTCGTGGCGGCCAAGAGCGAGACTGGCTTCGATCTCCTCGTGG
The DNA here is from genome assembly GCA_963789905.1 of uncultured Chloroflexia bacterium. Classification (GTDB taxonomy): domain Bacteria; phylum Chloroflexota; class Limnocylindria; order Limnocylindrales; family CSP1-4; genus CAWBMK01. The sequence goes on from CAWBMK010000001.1 coordinate 142,587, forward strand.
CCGATGACGAGCTCTCGCCGGGGCAGCAGCGTCAGCTCGAGACGCTGCTCAAGGTCAAAGTCATCGATCGCAGCCGGCTCATCCTCGACATCTTCGCCCAACATGCCCGGACGCACGAGGGCCGACTCCAGGTCGAGCTCGCCCAGCTCGAGTACCAGCTGCCGCGCCTGACCCGGATGTGGACCCACCTGTCGCGGACCGGCGGCGGGATCGGCACCCGGGGTCCGGGCGAGACCCAGCTCGAGACCGACCGGCGGGTCATTCGCGAGAAGATCAAGAAGCTCAAGGAGCGGGTCGATGCAGTGCGCCGCCACCGCGAGACGGCGGCTCGTGGTCGGGATCGTCGCCTCGTGCCGACCGTCGGCATCGTCGGCTACACGAACGCCGGCAAGTCGACGATGCTCAACGCTCTCGTCGGCAGCGAGGCCGCCCTGGCCGAAGATCGCCTCTTCGCGACGCTCGATCCGACCAGTCGCCAGGTCCGCCTCGGGGAAGGGCAGTCGGCCGTCGTCACAGACACCGTCGGCTTCATCCACAAGCTACCGCACCAGCTCGTCGACGCCTTCCGGGCAACGCTCGAGGAAGTGAACCGCGCCGACGTCTTGCTCGAGGTCGTCGACGCCTCCGATGGTCACTTCGCGGAGCATCGTGAAACGGTCCAGGCCGTCCTCGACGAGCTCGGAGCGGGCGCCAAGGCTCGCCTCGTCGTCTTCAACAAGGCGGATCTGCTCGATCCCGCGGCCGGTGACGCCGATGCTCCGAGCCGAACGATCGGTGGTGCAGTGCTCGTCTCGGCCCTGACCGGGTACGGTCTCGACGCCCTGCGGGCCGAGCTCGCTTCGTTGCTCGGGAGCCTGTGGGTCGAGATCGACGCCGCCCTTCCGTACACGGCCGGGGAACTGCTCGCCAGGATCCGGGAACGAGGGGCGATCGAGATCGACTATCGAGAGCGCGACGTGCGGGTTCGCGGCCGGGTCAGTCCTCGGATCGCCAATGAGATCGCGGCTCTCGGCGCACCGACCGATCTCGCGGCGCCGACCGTTCCCACGGTCGACGCGGAGGCCTCGTGACGCGCCCGCTCAGAGTCGGCGGGCGGACGATCCTGTCCGACGGGGCTACGATGATCTGGTCGGTCGCCGAGGGCCGGAGCGGCCGCCGCTGGCGATCGATGACTACGCGAGACGGATCAACAGGTACGGATGTCCTGCTCGAGACCGCAGCCGATGGGCGCGCCAGCAGACTCGAGGTCACGACTTCGTCGGGCCTGCTTACGCTCCATCCGGGGCCCGATGGATCGAGCCTTCACGGCAACACCGTCACGACCGCCGGGATCCGCCACCACGATCTGCCGTGGAGCCAGACGCACGTCCTCCTTGTCGACAGGTCGCCGCTGTCCGAGGCGGCTGCCATCGCCCCGCTCGGCGAGCGACTCGGAGTAGGGGAGGGGGCGTGGTTCGGGTCGGTCGTCGTCGACGCAGCCCTCGTACCACGGGTCGGTCAGGCGCTCGTCGTCCGGATCGCCCCGACCACGTACACGATCGCGAGCACGACCATCGGGGATGAGCGGACGGTCGTGGTGGATGCCGCCGGGCTGCCGACGGGCGGCGCGGCGACGCTCTGGGAGCTCGAGCTCGACTGAGGATTCAACGTCCGTCGCCCGTTGCGTCGCGCGGTGCGCGACCGCCGTCGATGGAGTGTGGACGATGAGGCAAGCCGAGGCCGGCAAATCTCCAAACTCGTGGACAAACCCCTTTCAGACAGGCGAGCCCGACCCCTATCGTTGTGTCAGCCCGAAGGGGCCATGGACCGACAAGCGGTCCCGCCGGTGGCGACATCGATGGGGTGGCTGACGGCCCGCGGTTCCTTCGGGCGTTTTCGTGCGCCCGTCGCCGCTTCGAATCCCAAGCGATCGGCGACTCGAACCCGCGCCTCGCGCGATGTTTCTGTGGATGGAGCGTGGACAAGGGCCCTCCAGACAGGCCTCGACCTGCGAAAGTCGTGGATAAGTCCCTTTCGCCCGCCAGACCCGACCGACTACTCTTTGTCTTGCCCGAAGGGGCCCTGGACCGACGGCGGTCCCGCAGATGGCGACATCGGCGGGGAAGCAGACGGGACGGCGGTTCCTTCGGGCGTTTCGTTGTGTCCGTCAGGCAGCGGTGTCGGTTCAAACCGGCTGACGCGAAACCGCCCTGACGCCGACCCGCCTGGCTCGCGCTCAGGAACCGAGTGACGGAGCCGGGATGGGCGAGGCGTCGGCGAGCGGCTGGATCGTCGTTTGAGCGACCGCCGGGCCAGCCGACATGAGGGCCTCATAGCGGGCGACGACCGACCCATCCGCGACGAGCCGCAGGTTGACATCGACCGGACCGTCACCCTTGAGGCCGAGCGCAGACGCCGGGTATGTCGCCAGAAGCTCGAGCGCGCTCCCGTCGGTGGTGACCACCGAGACGCTCGCCGGAGACCGGAGCTCGTCGAGTGGATCGCCGATCGGAACCTCGCCCGCCAGCTCCACCCAGTCGCCGTCCTCGCCCTCACGGATCCAGGCCTTGGGGGGCAGGGACCGATACGTGACGGTCGCAGCGCCGGATTCGACCTCGACCTCGCTCGCCCCGCTGACCCACGTTCCGACAGCGTGCGTGGCGACCTCCTGTCCGACCGTGACCGTCGAGTCGAGTGAGTATGCATCGGCCATCGCGTCGAGTGCCTCGACGAGGCGAGCCGATGCGTCGATCGATGGGACAGGAGAGGGGAGGGCCGGGCTCGCCTGGTCGTCTGCCGCAGAACCAAGGCCCGATGGAGCCGGCGACTGACCCCCGCCGCAGGAGACCAGAACGAAGACGAGCGCGGTGACGCCGAATCGGCGCCCCGCGCTCGTCATGTACTTACTACCGATTCCGGAAAGGATCAGCCCTGAGATCCGCCGGAGCCGTTGTGACCGCCGTTGCGGGCCGAGTCGCCCTTGCGGTCGCCATCACCGTGTCCGAACCAACCGGCACGGATTGTGTGATGGCTCTTGTCGTAGCGGGCCGCCTGGCCGGCGCCATTGTGCTTGGCCACCTTGGGCGTACCGCAGTGACCCGACGAGCCCTTGACGGTGAGCCGCCAGGTGTCGGAGTTCTTCGTCTGGTGGAGTCTGATCGCAACGCCGACCCGAGTGCCATCGAAGCGCACCGCCAGGCCATGCTTGAAGGTCTTTTCGGTCGTCTCGCCACCGGTGGCCCCCACGAATTCGACCGCACCAGCGGTCGTGATCGCATAGGTCACGGTAACGGGGCCGCCGTTGCATAGATGAGCCGACCAGGTCCGTTGGCCGGCGAGAGCTTCGAGCGTTCCTTCGACGCGCTGTCGATCCCGACCCTTGAGGGTGATGCTCAAGGCCGCCTTGCCGTCCTTGCCCACGCCAACGGTGACGCGCAGGACCTTGACGAACCCGTCATGGCTGAAGACGACCGAATCGGACGCCCACGACCGTGATCCGCGCTTGTGGCTCCACTGCTTGGAGTCGCCGGTCGTCGCGGTGATGTCGGCAGCGGCCGAGATGTCGGCATCCTGGATCGTAACGGTCGGCTTGCCGTCGGTCTGGCCGATGGTGTAATCCACCGTCGACTTGGCGCCTGTGCCGAAGACATCGGCTGCCCAGGTGCCGTCGCCGAGAAGATCGGCGAGCTTGGTCGACCTGGCCGTGATCGAGAGCTTTGCGCCCTTCGCCTTCACGGACACCTTGGTGGTCCCGTCGGCATTGGCGAACTTGACGGCACTGTCAGTCGCCTTCGTCTGCGTCAACGTGACCTTGCTCGGATCGGCCGGATTCATCGTGACGCCGGTGATCTTGCCGACGTCGTCAAGGCTGACGCCGACCGTCAGCGACGTCCCGAGCAAAGGCAGCGTCGCTTCCATGCCGCCCGTCTGGGCGATCGGTTCGTTAGTGTTCGCGAGGACGCTGGCGGGGAGTGCGAGCGTCGAGGCGAGTAGCGCGATGGCAGCGAGGGTCCGTCGTGGTGACATGACCTCCTCCTGTCTGCGGATCTCGTCGGATCGCCGCCGCGAATGACGGCGTCCTCGGTCACCCTACCCGACACGGGATCATCTGTCCGCGACGGTCAGGCGCGCAGGGCTCACGGCTGCGGAACTACCGGTGCCAGCACGCACCGAAGTACTACCGATAAGGTGAGTTATGTCTATGCGTTGCCGGGAGCCCATACTCGAGGCCCGCTGTCGACGGTCGTTGCGCTCGAGCCGACGTCCCCTAGGAGAGCGGGTTCGGGGCGCCGAACCAGGTTGCCAGAGCGCCGGGGAGTTCAGGGTCCGTGAGGCTGCCCGTCCAGGCGACATGCCCGTCGGGGCGGATCAACACGGCGGCCGGTGCGGGGACCGGGCCGACGACCGGGAGGTCCCACTCCCCTTCGTGGGCGGCGTCTACCAGACCGACCCGGTCGGACCAGGGCGAAATGTCGAACTCGCCGCGTTCGCTCAGGTTGAGGAGGACGGGCCGCGCGTCGTGGAGCAGCGCGAACACAGTCGTCGGACCGTCTGCTGTCTGGAGGTCCAGGTCAGGCATCCGCCGTCCAAGCAACGGGTGGCCCTCGCCGAGGTCGTAGTGGACGTCAAGGCCGGAGATCATCCCGGCGGTGCGCTTGCGGGGCTCATCCATGCCCAGCATCTCGAGCACGGCCTCGCGCAGCGCCTTGCTGCGGTCGTCGATGTGGCTGAGCGCCACCTGCGCCATGGTGTTGCGCAACACCCGCGCCCCCACCGGGTGGCGTTCGGCGTGGTAGGTGTCCAGGAGGCTCTCGGGCGAGGTTCCCCTGATCACCTGGGCCAGCTTCCAGCCCAGGTTCACGGCGTCCTGCGCGCCGACGTTTAGGCCCTGACCCCCGACCGGGCTGTGCACGTGCGCGGCATCGCCTGCGAGCAGGACGCGGCCCTCCCGATAGGACGCGGCCTGGCGAGTCATGTCGGTGAACCTGGACATCCGGGTGGGGCTATGCGCGCCGTAGTCGGTCCCGTAGGCGGCGACGAGCGCCTCACGCAGGTCCTGCAGGGTCGGGTCGCTGGCATGCTCGACCTCCGCCTCTAGGAGAACGACCCCGTACGGGCTCCCGCCCTTCTCGCGATTGACAGGGCCGATGCCGCCGCCCTCCGGCCGCATTCCGATCTCGGGCTCCTCGTCCATCTCAACCTCGGCGATCATGTAGCTGCGCGAGGCGTCAAACCCGGCAAATTCGATGCCCGCCGCCTTGCGGATCACGCTGCGGCCGCCGTCGCACCCGACCAGGTAGTCGGCCCGAAGCGTCGTCTCCCCGGACAGTTCGACATCCACGCCGGCCCCGTCCTGCCTGAAGCCCACCACCTCGTGCTCACGCAGCATCGAGACGCCGAGCTCGTCGACCCAGCCAGCCAAGATGACCTCGATGTCCTTCTGCCAGAGGGCCAGGACGTAGTTGTGGCGAGTCGGGAAGTCGCTGATGTCCAGGAACGTCCCCGCGTAGCCGACGAATGGGTGCGTCTGGCCCGCCGAGACGAACCGATCGGCGACGCCGCGCTGGTCGAGCACCTCGAGCGTGCGGGAGTGGAGCCCCCCGGCCCGCCTTCCGTCGAGCTCCTGGTTGGCCCGACGCTCGACGACGAGGACATCGATCCCCGCCAGCGTCAGTTCGGCCGCCAACATCAGCCCGGTCGGTCCCCCTCCCGCGATCACCACCTCATGCTCAGTCATCGCCGCTCCCATGCCTTCGCCAACACGCGCATTCCACCTTCCTGGGTTCTTCGTTCCCGACCTCTCCCGATCGCGATCCGAGCGGGTACAGCGCGGCGAACTGACGCCAGGACAGATTCTGGGACGCTCCAACGAAGTCTGGGATCCGCGGGACGAAATCGTCGGACGGCAGCGGACGGAATCCTGGGACCTCACAGGGGCGCGGTGTATCGTTCCGGCACCCGCCTGCCGTCACTGAGAGGAGGAGGCGTGATGGAGGGAACGAGCGGCCAGCGGAAGAGGCTCCCGCCGCGCTGGTTCATCCGCGTCGCCTGGGCGGTCCACCGGGCGATCACCCGGCTCACCGGTGGACGACGCGGACTGTGGCTGGCCAGGCCCGGGCGCTGGGGAACGATCCGGCTCACGACCGTCGGTCGTCGGACAGGCAAGACGCGCAGTGCGATCCTCGGCTATTACGAGGATGGTCCCAACCTGGTCACGATGGCGATGAACGGCTGGGGGGCGCCGGAGCCGGGGTGGTGGCTCAACCTGCAGGCTCAGCCGAACGCCCAGGTCGAGCTCAAGAACGGCGCCCGGGCGGTCCGTGCGCGGGCCGCCGTCGGCGAGGAGCGCGAGCGCCTGTGGGCGAGGTTCCGCGAGTTCGGCGATGACCCCGACGACTACGCGTATCGGCGGCCGGGGCGGACCGACGTAGTGGTGCTGGAGCCGGTTATCGCGACCGGGGCGCAGGGCGGCGGAGACGGCATCGCGTAGAACGTGGCGGCCGTCCGACGCCTCTGTTGACCTCGTTAGGCCTCGGCGCCGGCGCCCATCGCGACCGTCCCGTCGGAGAGGACTGGTGAGATGAGGCCGAAGACGTTGCCGTCCGGGTCGAGGAGGTAGCCGGCGCGGCCGATGCCGGGCCAGTCGGTCGCCGGCAGCGCCTCGATCCCGCCGAGCTCCACGCCACGCCGCATGAGCCCGTCGACGTCGTCGACGCCGATCACGATGTTGCACCCGTTGACCGGTGCACCGACCTCGGGACGTGGACCAGCACGCTGGGTCAGGCCGCCGTTGATCCCGAGACCCGCTTGGCCGGCGACGTTGCCGATCGCACCCTCGCCGGTGTCGATGACCCAGTACGGCTGCTCACCGCCACCGTAGTTCTGGAATCGCCAACCGAGGAGGTTCGAGTAGTAGTCGATGAGCTGTTGCGGGTCGGACGCGTGGATCTCGAAGTGGACGACCAGGTTGGCCATGGCAGTCTCCTTCCGTGCGGGGGTCGGGGTGACGACCAGTATGGCCGCCAGATCCGTCGCCCGCGCGAAGCGTCACGCAGCGTGGAGTTCGAAGACTGCCGTTCGGGCGGCCGCTTCCTCGGGATCGTCGAGGCCCACCTGGTCCACGACCCGGACGAACATGACGCCGCCGCGCATCGATCGCGCGACCGGACGGAGGACGTCGCGGAAGAAGGCGACGCGTTCAGCGGGACTAAGTTCCACAACTGCCACCGCTTCATCCCGGCGGCGAATCGTGATGGTCGCGCGACCGGCCGCTCGGAGGTTGAGGACCCAATGGACGCCGCCCCATGGCGACCAGATCCACCGCCGGCCGTCCAGCTCGATGATCGCGACCGGCGTGGTCCGTGGCAGACCGCTCGCCCGGCCGGGGATCGTGATGAGGGCGTTGGGCCCGACTGGGACGCCCATCGCCAGCAGGCGTCGGAGGAACGGGCTGAACAACGGGATCCACCGCGGGACGCTCGCGGCCTTCGTGACTCGAACGGCCATGTGTCGGGCTCCTTCGTTCATCGGGATGTGGTCTCACATGGATGACCCGCACGAAGGTGCGAACGTGACCGCTCGCGGGAGGGCGATCTAGCCGGCGATCTCCGCGAGGTGGAGCCCCTGCAGCCGATCCGGGTCCACGAGCACCTGGATCGCCACGATCCGCCCACCCCGGACCGTGAACGACAGGACCGCGAACGGGCGGCCGTCGGGACCCCAGGCCACGCCACCGGGGACGCCGTTGACGAGGACCCGCTTTGCGTCCGCGGCGAACCTGCGGAACGTCATCGCCTGCGTGGCCACGGTCGTGGCGCCACGGATCTGCGAGACCAGTTGCGGCCGGGTCGGTCCGCCGTCCGAACGCAGCACCACGTCCGGGTCAAGGACGGCGATGAGGCGCTCGAAGTCACCGGCGCGGGCCGCGGCGAGGAATGCGTCGACGACGGTCCACTGGCCGGCGAGATCGACATCGGGCACGGGCGCGCCGCGCACTCGGCGACGAGCGCGGCTCGCCAGCTGGCGCGATGCGGCCGGCGAGCGGCCGACGATGGGCGCAATCTCGTCGAACGGCAGGCCGAAGACGTCGTGCAGTACGAACGAGACGCGTTCCGCGGGCGTCAGCGCGTCGAGCACGACGAACAACGCCAGCCCGACCGAGTCGCCTAGCAGAGCTTCCTGCTCGGGATCGACGCCCGACTCGGGGCTCACGACAGGATCCGGGAGATGCGTCAGCGACGCTTCGGGGCGCGTCCGTCGAGCGCGCAGCATGTTCAGGCAGACACGAGCGACCACGGTCGTGAGCCAGGCGCGCAGGTTCTCTACCTGCCTCGTGTCGGTGCGGCTCAGGCGGATCCAGGTCTCCTGGACGGCGTCGTCCGCGTCGGTCAGCGAGCCCAGCATCCGATAGGCCACGCCCCGCAGATGGGGTCGGTCCGCCTCGAAGCGCTCGGCAAGCCAGGTGTCGTCAGGCACAGGACGAATCCTCGCATCGGTCAGGTCATCAAGTTGACCCAGCGCCGGCGACGGATGTGACAACGAGCCGCCGATGGATGGTGCGCCGTTTGATCCAGTCCGCCGACACCGCCGCGATCGGCTTGCCGCGGCGAACGCCCGGCACCAGGCGACGGGTGACATGCAGAACGCCTAGCTCAGCCTCGGCTGCCGAGGCCGGCCCAATCGAGCACGCGCAACGCGCGGAGCGTGTTCCAGCGACTCGGCTCGCCCTCGGCCTCGTCCATCTCGAGGTGACTCTCGCCCACGTGGACGTTCTGGAGCGGCCATCGCCCGTCGGGATCTCGATTGCCCTCGACAACGCCGATCGCCTCGGTGACCCGCTCGTCGAGCTTGACCCCGGCATCGCGCAGGTGGTCCAGCCCGCGGAGGACGTCGTAGTGCCACCAGGTCGGGAACGAGAACTGGAGCCAGCTGCGGTCGATCACCTCGCCGTTGGACTTCCGACGGAACAGCCGGCGCTCGAGCATGTACTCCTCGCCACGACGGCGGGCCTCCCCCACCCCGGCCGAGCTTCGGGTGGCACGCTCGTGCGCGAGCAGACCCTCGAGGACGTTGATCGTCGTGCCGAAGGACGACACGGTCGCGCCGTTCTCGACCTCGCAGTTCCAGCCACCGTCAGGGAGCTGCTCACCGAGGAGCCGCTCGACGAGCGGCGTCATGTCCACGCCGAAATACGAGCCGGTCGCGACCACGTTGCCGTTGATGCACGGCTCGACCTCGCCGTCGAAGAACCGGTTATCGGCCCATGGCGTTTCGACCGGTGCGCCGCCCCTCCATACGACATGTTCGCGGACGAGGCCGACGGCTCGCTGCGCCTGCTCACTCTCGGGATCGAGTCCAAACCGTCGGAGGAGCTCCAGAACGTGGAACGTGTCCGTCCAGTCCTGCGACCACGGCCTGCCGCCCCACAGGCCGTCCGGCGCCTGGAGCGCGAGGAGTCGGCCGCCCCAGCCCTCGGTCGCGATCCTCGACCGCTCGGCGGCGACGACGTCCGCCGGCTCGTTCATCAAGTCGCGCATCACCTGCCAGCGGATCGAAGGATCAGAATCGAGCAGCCAATCGAGGACCCTCATGCCCAACCTCACGCGATCGCGGTCCGATCATCCGATTGGATGCGTCACCGTCACTGATCTCGATTGAAGGTTCTGGCTCAGTCGATTGTCATGTCATCATGAAGTCGACGCTCGAGGCAACGGACATGGGCGGGATCGAGGCGCAGCAGCTGGTTCGACCGATCGAGCCGACGCTCGCATTCGATCTGTTCGCATCCGAGCACCTCGATACGGCGTACCGATTGGCCCGCGCGATCCTGCGCGACCCGGCGGAAGCCGAGGACGCGACGCACGATGCGTTTGTCCAGGCGTGGCGCAAGTGGTCGACCCTGCGCGACCCGGCCCGCGCCGAGGCGTGGTTCGACCGGATCCTCGTCAATACGTGCCGCAATCGTTTGCGTCGCGGGTCTCGCTGGCCCGTCCGCGACATCTCGACCGAGGTCGTCCGGGACACGAGCGACCCGTTCGCCCAGACAGAGGAACGCGATGTCATCGACGCCGCGCTGGGCCACCTGTCGCCAGATCAGCGCGTCGTCGTGGCCCTGCGCTACTACCGCGACCTGACGATCGAAGATATCGCCGCTCGGCTCGGCATTCCGGTCGGGACGGTCCATTCGCGCCTGCACTATGCGCTCCGACGTCTACATGACGTCATCGACAGTCTCGAAAACAGGGGAACCGACCGATGAGCCAGACCGATCTCGAGTTCGAAGGACGACTGCGGTCCTGGTACCGCCAGACGGTCGACGATGGCTCCATCACTCCGAGCCAGCTTCGACTCGACGTCGAGGCGATCAGTCGGACGGCTCAGGTGGTTCAGGGCCGGGCCCGCCGACGCGGCGGACTCATGTTGCTGGCTGCGGCCGGCCTCGTGGCCGTGATCGGCGGCGGCATCGCGGCCGGCGGGCTTCTATCGTCCCCTGCCCCGATGGTGCCGATCGAGGTCCCTTCTCCGGCCCAGGTGTCATCGCTGCGTGGACCTGGCACATGGATCAAGACCGGGAGCATGCAGAAGTTCAGAGACTTCGGGGTGACAACCACGCTCCTGCCGGATGGAAACGTGCTCGTCGCCGGAGGTCATGGCGGTGACCAGGAGGACGTCGCGCCAATATCTGCTGAGTTGTATGACTCTCGCAGCGGTCAGTGGACAGAAACCGCGGGCATGCGCTCGCACCACCGCGGCGGTCACACGATGACACTCCTCCGCGACGGCCAGGTCCTCGTTGCCGGTGGTTCTGCCTACAGCACGCCCGGAGCAGGGCCCGAGCCGCAGACGAGCGCCGAACTCTACGACCCGTCCACCGGGACGTGGAGTGAGACCGGCAGCCTCACCGTTGCCCGCAGTAGCCACATCGCGACCCTCATGCCAGATGGCTCGGTCCTCGTCGTGGGCGGCTGGCTGCAGGGCGATCACAGGATCGCCGAGGTGTACGACCCGATCGCCGGCACCTGGACTCAGACGACCAAGATGAGCGTGGTCCGCATCGCGCGTGGGGCGACCCTGCTGCCCGACGGCACTGTCCTCGTGATCGGTGGGACAGACGCGGCGGGCCGACGACTCGACGCCGCCGAGATCTACGACCCCGTCGATCGAACCTGGACCGCCGTCGCGCGCCCGGTTCGATGGGATTGTCGCGTCCTCACCGTGCGTCTCACGGACGGCAGGGTGCTGGTCGTCTGCGCCGGTGTTGCCGACGGCGCATCTTCCTCCGCCGAGGTGTACGACCCGACGAGCGGCTCGTGGACCAGCACAGGGAGCCCGTTCAGGCGGTTGTCTGGGCCGGCTGTGCTCCTCGCTGATGGGAGGGTTCTGGAAAGCGACAAGGGCGCGGGGGAGTTGTATGACCCAGCCAGCGGAACCTGGACAACCGCTGGCCTCCCAACCTATCCAGGCAGAGGCAACGGTGCTCAGGAGTTCCGGATGTCGGGAGACGAGGACGGCGAGTGGTATGAGATCGACACCGCGACCCCGCTCCTCGACGGCAGAGTGCTGATGACCATCGGGCCGGATGCGCTGCTCTACGAACCCGCGACGGCTCCCTGATTGGCGATCAGCTAGCCGGCCAGGGAGTCCAGCAGTCGCGCGAGCTCGGTCGGTCGCGTGAGGAATGGCGAGTGTCCACCCGGGATGTCGATGGGTTCGACCTTGAGGCGGTCGCGGGCCGCGGTGCGGAGCCACTCGGGGTTGAAGGCGCGGTCATCAGCGCAGACGATCGAGCTGAATTCGACGTCCGGCCATGCCGTCAGCGACGTCGTCTCCGACAGGATCCGGTACGACTGGGCCCGCAGGCGCTCGACGGCCCACCGCGCCAGGGCGGCCGGCGCATCGTGGTAGAAGAGCTCGGTGGCCGTGTGGGGTCCGATCATCCAGACGTCGTCTCCGAGGTCGGTCCATTCGGCGGTCCGTGGTGCGACACGGCCATCGATCGGTTCACGAGCGCGTTGCTCGTTCCCGCTCAGCCCGGGCGACGGCAGCATCGCCGAGAGGAAGACGAGCCTGCGGACCGGGCGCCGTTCCGCGACCAGCGGGATGACCAGACCGGCGGTCGAGTGGCCGACCAGGACCGGCGTGCTGTCGGGACCGATCGCCGCGTCCACCATCCGGGCGTAATCCGCGGCGCCGAGGGTCGGGTCGGAGATCGGCAGGTCCATCGCGATCACGTGGTGCCCGCGCCGCTCTAGCTCGGGTCGAAGCTTGCCCCAGCACCAAGCTCCGTGGAAGTTGCCGTGGACGAGGGCGATGTCCACCTAAGCCCGAGGCCTGGCGGCCCGGCGGCGCGTCATGTCCATTCGACGGATGCGACGCCGACCGGGGCGCTGACGCCCTTGAGTGTCGCCTCGCGTGGAGCGGTGGTCGCCACGGTGCCGGCTTCGGCGAGCGTCTCGGCCGTGGCCACGATCTCCCCTCCGCCCGCGAGCGCGGCGACCCGCGCAGCCAGGTGGACGCCCATCCCGCTGTAGTCGGCGCCACGACGATTCGCGTCGGCGCTATGGAGCCCGATCCGCACCGGCGGCGCGAAGCCGGTCGTGCGTCGATGATCCGCCAACGCCTGCTGGATCGCGATGGCGCAGTCGATCGCCCGGCGGGCCAATTCGAAGGCCACGAAGAACCCATCTCCCGTCGAGTTGACGACCTCTCCCCCACTCTTGACGACGAGTGTGCGGAGGGCGTCATCGTGCCAGGCGAGCAGTCGTTCCCAGGCCTCGTTGCCGAGCAACTCGGCGAGGTTCGTGGACCCCTCGATGTCAGTGAACATGAACGTTCGATGAAGCTGTGTCGGGCTTGCCCGACGCTGGGCGGCGGCCTGGATCGCAGCGTCGGCTGCAGCCACGTCGAGTCGGGCGCCGAGCCGTTCGAACTCATCACGGGCCGTCCGGAGCTCGAGATCCGCGGCGTCATCGTCGTCGAGAGCACGAAGCGCCATGGCGAGGAGCGAGCGCGCCCTCGCGACCTCGTAAGGTGAGCCGACCTCGCGCCACAGGCGGAGGGCGTTGCGGAGGACCCGCGCCGCCCCGCTCGCGTCTCCCTCGGCAAGCAGCACGCGCCCCCAGGCCTGGTCACGGCCGGCTTCGAAGGCGGGCGATGGATACAAGTTGACGATCTCGGTCAGGGCCTCAGCGGCACTGCGGGCGAGGGCGGGATCGTTGGCGGCGATCGCGATCTCGACCTGGGCGGGCAGGAGCCTCGCCCGTGCCCATCGATCCCAACTCTCGTCGCGGACGGCCGAGTCGATGGCAGCCGCGGCTGCCTTGACCTTGCCTTCGGCAAGTCTGATCAGGGCGAGTGCAGGCTGCGGGTCACGGCCCAGGGCGTGGGCCTCGCGGAGTGACTCTTCGGCGCCTGCCAGATCGCCGCGCATCCGTCGGATCTCGGCGATCGCGTAGAGTCCGTCGCTCATCGCCGGGCCAGCCCTGAACGCGGCGAGTTCGCCGGTCGCCCGGACCAGCTCCTGCTCGGCACGGTCCCATGCTCCTCCCAGAGCGACGACCTCGGCACGGTGGATCCGACAGACTCCCGGAAAGCCCGACACGGACTGCCGTTGGCACCACCGCTCCGTCGCCTCGATCCACTCGCTCGCGCGTTGGTAATCCGTCAGGTCGCGGCACGCCGAGATGAGGCTGCAGGTCGTGACCCCGGTCGTCATCGGCGAGAGCTCGCCATTGACGGCGGCGATGGCGGACTCCTCCATCAAGGCCAGACCATCGGACGTGTCGCCCATTGCGATCTTCAGGCTCCCGAGACCTGTTTGCGCCCAGGCCTGAAGATCGGCATCGGCCACCCGCTTCCCGATCACGACGGCTTCCTCGGCCAGCGCGAGGGCGTTGTCGATATCGCCGGTTGCCCGGGCCGCCTCGCTCCGCACCAGGGCGAGATAGCCGTGGACGTAGCTCTCCGGCTGGCCTTCGAGAAGGCGCTCCGCTCGACGGACCCATGCCGAGGCGATCGAGAAAATCTTCCCTCTCGACCGTGCTCGCGGGCGAGGTCCAGGGCGACGTAGGCGGCCCGACTCTGGTCGTCTTCGGCGACAAAGGCCTTGAATGCTCGCTCCTTGATCTCGAGCTGCTGGTCGGCGCGCGGCGCGAAGAAGGCCGCCTCGGCATACGACTCGAGATCCGCCCCCGCGAGGCCGTCACCCTGGTCGGCCTGCGCGAACAGATCGAAGGCCTCCTGCCAGGCGTGGCGACGGATCGCCTCCCGCCCGGCAAGTAGAGGGTCGAGTGTGCTGAGCTCTGCCGGAGACGCAGAATTCGGTCATCGTGAGGATTGTGCCACCTGGACGTCCCCGGCCACATCATCGCGACCGTCGCCAACCCGCCGCATGAAGGCGTCGACCTCCGTCACGGGCCGCCCCAGTCGAAGCGGACGTCGTGGCTCGCTGCATCCGCCGCCAGCAAGGCGAGCAGGCGCTGTCCCTCCTCGATCAGGGCTACCTCGTCCACCCTGGCGAATCGGACGATCGGGCGAAGCGAAAGCCACGCCGAGTCCCGCTCGCGCGCCAACCGCCAGAACCCCGAGACAACACCGTCGATCGTGAAGGCGCTGATCGACTCGTTCGTGCGGGTCTCGATCTGGCGATACGGGTGCGGATGGAACATCCGCGATCGATCGGCATGGGACAGCAGGACGTTGTCGTAGTCGTAGAGGAACCGAGGCGGGGCCGGCGTCTCGGGATGCGGTCGCGGGCCGTTGGGAAGGTCGAAGACCTCCTTTCCGCGTTCGTCGTGGAAGGCGGCGAGGTTGGGACGCAGGCGTTCGAAGACGCTATTGAGCCTCGTCAGCCCGCACCAGGCCTGGGCGTCCATGATAGTCGCCGGTCCGAATGCCGCGAGGTAGCGCAGAACCATCTCATCAAGGGTCATCCGAGCCTTGGGGGGCGGACCGAGCCACGCCTCGATCGACGTATGGGCGACACGCCCGCTGCGCCGCCACAGGCCACGAGGCGGGACCTGCACCAGGGGTACGCGGGCTCTGACGACCAGCTCAAGGGCTAGGCGATCGCGATCTGGATAATGCTCCATCAGGTGCTCGCCGAGTGCCTTGAATGTCCGTGGCTCGGTCTCGACGTAGGCTCGACCGAGTCGACCGACCTCGTCCAGGTCCAGGCCCTCGAGGCTGCGGCCGAATTGGCCGCTCTGGACGCGATCGAGCACCGGTTGGATCAGCGGCCGGAGCAGCCACGCATCGCGCGCCGTGACGAGGTGGATCGTCGAGCGCATGAGGCCCAGCCGGACGACCTGACGACCGGCGAGGAGATCCGACAGCTCCGTCGGATCGAAGCCATCGAGCCGGCTCCAGGCGCCGACGTACCACGTCTGGGGCGTCTGGGCCTGGAGGCCGACGATGTGTTCGATGGCGCCGAATGCATCGATGGTGGCCCGTTCAAGCAGGAACTGCCGAGCGAGGGTGGCACGGTTGAGCGCCCTTCGGTCGAGCGTTCCTTCCGTCACCACCTATGCGCGATCGTCGACGCTGACCCAGCGCCGATCGAGGACGAGTTGGATCACGGTCGGCCCTTCGGTGGCGAGCCCTTCGCGCAGGGCGGCTTCGAAATCGGCATCGGCCTCGACGCGGGCGCCGTCGGCTCCCAGCCCCTGGGCCACCTTGACGAAGTCGATCGGCCCGAGATCCGTGGCCACCGGATCCGGGTCGCGGCGTCGATCCTGGTGCATCCGAATCGTGCCGTAGCGCTCATTGTCGAAGACGAGAGCGACGAGGCTGGCACGAGTCCGGACCGCCGTCTCGAGCTCAGCCATCGTCATGGCGAAGCCACCATCGCCGGCGACCGCGACGACGGGACGATCGCGGTGGATGAGGGCGGCGGCGATCGCTGCTGGAAGCGCGTAGCCCATCGCGCCGGACGTCGGCCCGATGAACGTGCCTGGCTTTCGGAAGCGGAAGTAGCGCCCGACCCATCCCCCGAAGTTACCCGCGTCGGTGGTCAGGATCGCCTCGTCGGCCAGCACCGTCCGTAGCGTCTCGACGATCCGCCCGGGATCGACGCCCGGACCTGCCCACGGGCTCGCCGGAACGGTGGTCGCCATGTCCCAGGCGGCTCGGACCTCGGCGATGTCGGCGGCTCGGGCATCGGCCGAGTCCTTGTCGAGCACCGCTCCACCGAGACGTGCGATCGCACCGCGAACGAAGCTGCGGGCGTCTCCGGTGAGGTGGATGACAGGCGTCGCTGCGCCTTCTCTGGGCACGATCGGCGCGAGGTCGACGTGTGCCCATCGCGTCGACTCATCGGGCCACGAATAGCCGAATGTGGTGATCTCGTTCAACCGGGAACCGAGGACGAGAACGAAATCCGATGAGGCCAGGCGTTCCTGGACGACGTTCGGCGATCCGTAGCCGGTCATGCCGAGATACAGGTGATGGTCATTCGGGAATACGTCGCCCCGCCGCCACGTCGCCATCACGGGCACGCGCAGCATCTCAACGAGCTTGACGAGGTCGTTCGTACACCGTGCCCGAAGGACGCCGGCCCCGGCCAGGATGAGCGGGCGGCGAGCCTCCGTCAGCAAGTGCAGGATGGATCCGACGTCGGCGGGATCGATCCGCTCGTTCGGTCCACGACTTACGACCGCGGGAAGGGCATCCGGCGGCATCGTCTCGTCGAGGAGGTCCTCGGGGAAAGCGAGCACGACAGGTCCCGGACGGCCCGTCAGCGCCTGGCGCACCGCCTCGGCCATCACGGCCGGAACATCGGCCGGCATGGTCACCTCCGTGGCCCACTTGGCCATGCGCCCGATCGAGCCCGCGATGTCAGCCTCCTGGAACGCCTCGCGACCACGGAATCGTCGGTCAACCCCGCCGACGATCGCGAACATCGGCGTCGAGTCTTCGCGTGCGGTCTGGATCCCGATGGCCAGGTTCGCCGCCCCCACGGCCCGGGTCGCGAGGCATGCGGCGGGACGGCCGGTCAGCTGACCGTGTGCCTCGGCCATGAAGGCCGCTCCGCCCTCATGGCGGGTGGCGATGACGCGGATGCCAGCCGACGGAAGCGCTTCGAGCAGTCCCAGGAAGCTCTCGCCTGGGACTGTGAAGGCGACACGAACGCCGGCGGCGCGAAGCGCGTCCGCGACGTACCTCCCGACGGTCGTCGGTTCAGCCGCAACGGCCGCCTGGACGGGTTCGAGGCCGATCGGGACGACCACGTCGTGACCGTCAACGACCTCTGGAACAGGCGTGGGCTCGGGCCCGGGCTCGAATGCGGGCATCGCGTCGGTCGCCACATCGATGTCGCCGGTCGCGGCTTCCATAGTCGGAAGTTCGTCCGAGATCGGAAGTTCCTCCGTCGCGGGAAGTTCCTCCGTCGCGGGAAGTTCCTCCGTGGCCGGCATGTCGTCGGTCATCGCAGGGTCGTCGCCGACAGGACCAGGCCGAGGATCACGACGATGGCGACGGCGACCATGACGCCACGGGCGACGCGACTACCAGGCATGTGATGGACCTCAGCGGTAGTTCGTGAACTGGAGAGGCACGGCCTCGTCGAGGGTACGCAGCCGTGCGATCACCTTCTGAAGGTCGTCCTTGCTCTTCGAGGAGACGCGCACTGCCTCGCCCTGGATCTGGGCGTGTGCCTTGGGAAACTCGTCGCGGACCATCTTGGCGATACGACGACCGAGGTCTTCGGGCAGCCCACGCCGCAGCGCGACGTGCTGGCGGACGTTATCGCCGCCCGCCGGCTCAAGTCTGCCCCAGTCGAAGATCTTCAGCGAGAGTCCACGGCGGACCGCCTTCGTTTCGATGAGGTCACGCACGCTGTTCGCCCGAAACTCGCCGTCGACGAGAAGCACGAGCTCGGTCTTCGCCTGGGTGATGTCGACATGGGCGCCCTTGAAATCGTATCGCTGGGCGACCTCGCGCCGAACCTGGTCGAGGGCGTTTCGCAGTTCCTGCTCATCGAAATCGGACACGACGTCGAACGAGACCTCTCCGGCCATCTCCCCTCCCCTGCGCTGTGGGACCAAGAGGATACCCCGAGAGGTCTCATGGACTGCCGGGCCGGTACCCTGAGCGTATGCGGGTGACGTTCCTCGGGCAGGCCGGCCTGTACATCGAAACCAAGGGCGTATCCATCCTCTGCGACCCCTGGTTCAACCCTGCCTACTTCGCCTCGTGGTTCCCCTTCCCCGCCAATGACGGCATCGATCCGGCGTCGATCGGGAGTCCGACCTTCCTCTACGTGAGCCACCTCCACCACGATCATTTCGACCCGGCCTGGCTCCGCGATCATTGCTCGAAGGATGCAACGGTCATCCTGCCCGACTATCCGCTCGACAGCCTCGAGAAGGAGCTCCGCGCCCTCGGGTTCCACTCGTTCATCAAGACCAAGGATCGCGAACCGTTCGAGGCAAGTGGCCTGAGAATGCTGGTCCACGCACTCATCGCGCCTACCGACGGCCCGATCGGCGACTCGGCACTCCTCGTCGACGATGGCGAATGCCGCCTTCTGAACATGAACGACTCGCGGCCGACCGACCCAGAGACACTTCTGTCTCTCGGACCGCTCGATGCGTTGTTCCTGCAATTCTCCGGGGCAATCTGGTATCCAATGGTCTACCAGTTCCCACCCCGGGCGATCTCGGTCCTGGCCCACAAGAAACGCGTCGCCCAGCTCGCCCGCGCGAAGCGGTACATCGAGCTGCTGGCACCTCGATTCGTCGTGCCCTCGGCCGGCCCGCCCGGCTTCCTCGATGACGACCTCTTCGAGCGGAACGATTTCGGCGATGACCCGACGAACATATTCCCCGACCAGACGGTGTTCCTGCGATACCTCGCCGACGAAGGCGTGCGCGGGGGTCGGCTCATGCTTCCGGGCAGTGTCGGCATCGTCGGTCCGGGCTCCTTCGAGGTTGATCACCCCGTCGCGCCCGAGACGATCTTCGACGACAAGCGGGCCTACCTCGAGAACTATCGGCGCCGAATGCGGCCGCTCATAGAGGCCGAGCGGACTGCCTGGACCGGACCGAGGATCGACATCGTGCCCGCGATCAGGGAATGGTTCGAACCGATCATGGAGCAGGCGGATCTCATCGCCGCCGGCATACGATCGAGCGTCATGCTCGACGTCGGCGACGAGAAGATCGTCCTCGACTTCATGACCCGTCAGGTCCGAACGGCCACCGGCGAGGATGAGCCGCGCTACGTCTTCGCCATCGCCCGCGAGCTCGTCGAATCCCTCGTTCGCGATCACGTCGAGGACTGGGTGAACTCGCTTTTCCTCTCGATGCGCTTCCGTGCCCGCCGGCGGGGCCCCTACAACGACTACGTCTACACGTTCTTCAAGTGCCTGACGACCGAGCGGATCCAGTACGCCGAGGGTTTCTACGCCGAGCGTGGGCCGACCGAAGGGACCTGGGAGGCCGAGGGCTATCGGATCCAGCGCCGCTGCGCCCACATGAAGGCCGACCTGACCCGCTTCGCATCGATCGACGACGGGGTGCTCACCTGCCAGCTCCACGGCTGGCAGTGGGAGCTGTCGTCGGGACGCTGCCTCACCTCCGAGGGCTACCAGCTCTATGCGGTGCCCGTGTCCGACGACGATGCCGCCGATGCGGCCGAGGTGGCAGCTGGGTCGGCCTGAGCCAGAAGCTCTGCGAGGCGCTCGGCGACCACGTACGAGCGACCTCCGCCCATGACGACGACGACGTCACCCGGTTCGACGAGCTCGGCCAGCCGCTCGGCGCTGGCCTCGGGACTGCCGCTCGCGAGGGCAGGCGTCCCGCGGGCCCGTGTGGCCCTGGCGAGATCCTCGGCCGAGACGCTCGTCGTGTCGAGGTCGCGGACCGCCCAGATATCGACGATCGCAACGCGATCCGCGGTCGCGAGGACGTCGGCGAAGGCATCGAGCATGGCCGCGGTACGGTGGAACGTGAGGGGCTCGTAGACTGCCCAGATCGGACGCCCCGGGTAGCGCTGGCGGACGGCCTCGAATGTTGCCCGGATCGCGGTCGGATGGTGACCGTAGTCGTCGAGGACGACGATGCCCGAGATGTCGCCCTTCAGCTCGAGCCTGCGCCCGACTCCTGCGAAGGTCGCCAGCGACCGGATGGCCTGCGCCGAACCCACGCCGATCTCGAGGGCCACGGCCAGGGCCACGAGGCCGTCGACAGCCATGTGACTACCGACCAGGTTGATGCGGGCCGGGGTGGCTCGCTCCTCCTCGATGCCATCGACGAGGAGATCCTCGCCGCCAGTGTCGCTGGCGATGATGCGGCCGACGATCCGTCGCGCCGGGCCGAGCGCGGTGACCAAACGCTGGTCCTGACGTTCGCCGACGCTCCCGCCGACCAGCTCGACGGTCGTCAACCGTCCCCGCCAGTCCGCGAGGCGTTCCAGAAGCCGCCGCACGCCGTGGTCGCCGGCGTTGGCGACGAGGACTGGCGGATCCCCTGCCCGATCGAATCGCTCGACCCAGGACGCGATGGAATCGACGACAGCGGTCTCGTCCGAGAAGACGTCGGGATGGTCCCATTCGGCGGTCACGACGGCACCGATCGCAGGCTCGTATGGATCGAAGTTGCCGGCGTACTCATCGGCCTCGACGACCACCTCCGGGCCGGACCCCAGGCGTGCGGTCGCCGCTGAACGAGTCCCACTCAGGTGCGTCGGCAACAGCGCGCCGACGAACGCCGAGGGGTCGCGTCCAGCCTCGACGAGCTGATGCAGGACCCACCCGGTCGTCGTGGACTTGCCGTGCGTGCCGGTGACGCCGACGAGCCGACGACCGAGCGTGGCGGCGGCATCGGCGATGACCTGCTGGACCGACTCCAGCGGGATTCCGGCCCCCCGAGCGGCCGCGAGCTCGGGGTGATCCGGGCTGACGGATGTCAAGGCCTTCGTGACCGCGACGCGATCGACGAGGGGTCCGGCCGATCCGGTCACGTGGCTCGGGTCATGCTCCCAGGCGATCGCGATCCCTGCATCTGCGACCGCGCGATCGTACGGACTGGGCCCTGCAGCGTCGCAGGCCGTGACGACCGCACCCGCGCCGGTTGCCAGGATGCTCGCCCCGGACCCCGCGGCGCCGCCGACGCCGATGACGTGGATCCGCTCCCCGGGCACGATCGCTCGCGCCGGGCGCGAGGGTGCGAGACCGCGGGCGATATCGGCTGGCTCCCTCGTCAACGCTACGATCCGCTTCGTTCGGCGGCGGCGATGAGGTCCTCGAGGGCGACCCGCACACTCTCGCGGCGGTTGGCCTCGCGATCGCCGGGCCAGAGGTATCGCCGCGATGTCGTCGTCGGGCCGCCCGCGACGGCGATGTAGGTCAACCCGACAGGCTTCCCCTGTGTCCCGCCGCCCGGACCCGCGATCCCGGTCACCGACACGGCCAGATCCGTTCCCAGACGGCTGCGGACCCCCTCCGCCATCGCGATCGCCGTTTCGGCCGACACGGCCCCATGAGCCGCGATGATCGAAGGCGCCACCCCGAGCGCCGCCGTCTTGACCTCGTCGGCGTAGGCCACGACTCCGCCCCGAAGGTAGCCCGACGACCCGGGCACCGCCGTGAGTGCCGCCGCGACGAGGCCTCCCGTGCACGACTCGGCGGTTGCGACGGTGAGCCCTCGGGCGAGACAGATGTCCTGGAGCCTGAGCGCCAGACCGACCAGCGGGTCAGCGGCCACTGCTCAACGGCGATTCGTATTCTGCGGTGGCTCGGGAGGAGCGAACTTCCACGTTTCCGGATTGCCCAGCTCGGACAGGTGGCCGAGATCCACGCCGTTGAGCGTGAAGTACGTCGAGCTCGACTGGCCGGTCCGAACCTCGATCGACTTCTTGCCGGTGAACGTCAGGACCTTGCCGTCGCCGTAGACGCGGCCGGCCGACCCGGTCACGTCCGACACCTTGTCGTCGACCCAGACCTTGAGCCAGGCGCGGCCGTTCCGGATCGCGACGACCAGGTTGACGCCCTTGAACTGGACCGTCACGGCCCTCATGACGGTTGTGGTCTTCTGACCCTGAGACGTGGCCGTGACCGCGATCGACCAGCGCCCCCGGGAGAGCTCAAGCGGGACACTGAACGTCCCGTCGTCGGCTGGCGCGACGGTGATCGGCTTTGGTGCCGCCGGCGGTGACGGGGCGCTGGCGCCGCCCGTCGGCTCCGTGGCGGGCCCGACATAGGTCGCGGTGACGGCGACAGACACGGCATTCGTGGCCTTCCCGGAGACCGGGATGGCGCCGTTCTCTACGACTGCGCCGTCGGCGGGCGAATCGACCGTGAGGGTGGGGGCTTCGACGACGGCCGACGGGACGGTGATGACGAGGTTCGATGCCTCCTCAGCGACCTTGCCGGTCTCGGGATCTCGGGCCGAGATCGCGAATTCGTTCTTGCCGCGCCGCAGCTCGACGACCGCGCTCCACAGGCCATCCGGCCCAGCGGTCGCGCGTTGCGGCTGCTCCCGACCGGCCTCGCTGATCTCGATCGAGGCTCCCGCGGTCGCCGTTCCTCGCAGCGTGTAGCTCGTCGCATCGGCCGGAGCGGTCATGACTGCCGCCGTCGGCTGGGTGACGGCCACGACCGGCGGTTTGGCGAAGCGGAACAACTGGGCGCCGATATAGGCAGCGAAGACCAGGACGATGACCGCCATCAGCGTGGCGACGACGGCGTACGGTCCGACGGTCAGCGGCTTGCGCGGCGCGCTCAGCGGTCGCGGAGCGCTGACGATCGTCTCCTGGGCGCTTGCATCGCCGCGTTCACGGTGCCACTGCGCGAGCACCTCATCGGGATCGAGGCCGAGGTAGATCGCATAGTTGCGCAGGAAGCCCTTCGTGTAGACGCTCCCCGGCAGCTCGCGCCAGTCGCCACGTTCCATCGCGGCCAGGTAGCGCGATCGGATCTTCGTGTCGCGCTCAGCTCGGTAGAGGTCTACGCCCTTGGCGTCACGGGCCGCGTACAGGCGCTCGGGCAGCGATCGGCCGATGTCGGCCGACGGTCGACCGTCTCCCTCGTCCTCGTCGAGCGCGCCGAGATCGATCCGCAGCGCCCCTCGGCGGGGCGGCCGGCTCTCCTCGGGTCGCTTGGTCCGGTCCTGTGTCGTCACGCCTCACTCTCGTCGTCTACGTCCTCTCCTCCGCCGCTCGGAACGTCCCGGCGAAGGACCTGTCGTGCGTTCGAGCCGTCGAACGGCCCGACGTAGCCTCGCGCCTCGAGCTGGTCGATCATCCGGGCGGCACGCGCGTAGCCAACCCGGAGACGTCGCTGCAGGAGCGACGCGGATGCACGATCGTACTCCCGGATCACAGCGATGGCATCCGGCAGGAGCCGATCGGCGTCCTCGTCGGTCAGGTCGTCGGCCGTCCCGGCAGGCTCATCGTCGTTTTCGACGATCGCCAGATCGTAGTGGTGATCCCAGCTCCGCCAATACTCGGTGATATTGCGTATCTCCCGATCGGCAACAAAGACACCCTGCAGCCTGATCGGACGCGGCATGTCGGCGGGCTGGAACAGCATGTCGCCACGACCGATGAGATCTTCCGCACCCGGGGCATCCAGGATCGTCCGCGAATCGATCTGACTCGCCATCGCGAAAGCGATCCGCGATGGGAAATTCGCCTTGATGAGCCCGGTCACAACGTTGACCGACGGCCGCTGCGTGGCCAGGACCATGTGGACGCCGGTGGCCCTGGCCTTCTGGGCCAGCCGGACGATCGGTTCTTCGACGTTCTTGCCCTCTCGCATCATGAGATCGGCCAGCTCGTCGACGACGATGACGATATACGGGAGCCGGTCCGTCGGATCAGCCCGCGACTCGTTATAGGTGGCGATGTTGCGGGCCGTGGCGCCGGCGAAGCGACGATAACGCGCCTCCATCTCGCCGACGGCCCAGCGAAGAGCCGCCTTCGCCGCCGAGGGCTCCGTGATCACCGGTACGAGCAGGTGGGGCAGCTCGTTGTAGGCGGCCAGCTCGACCCGCTTGAGGTCCACCAGGATGAGGCGGACGTCGTCCGGCGTTGCGTTCATGAGCAGGCTGGCGATGAACGCATTGACCATGACGCTCTTTCCGGAGCCGGTCGCGCCGGCGATGAGGAGATGAGGCATCTTGGCCAGGTCCGCCGCCCGGGCATGGCCCGCGACGTCGCGGCCGAGGGCAAAGGTCAGGCGCGACTCGGACGCCGAGAAGTCCGTCTCGACGAGGATCCGTCGGAGTGCCACCACGTTGAAGTCCGTGTTCGGGATCTCAAGCCCGACCACGCTCTTGCCGGGTATCGGCGCCTCGACGCGGATCGTGCGCGCCGCGAGGGCCATGGCCAGGTCGTCGGAGAGCGCTTCGATCCGGCTCACCTTGACCGATGGGTCGGGTTCGATCTCGTACTGGGTGACGACCGGTCCGGCGTTCCAGCGGATGATGCGAGCCGGGATGTTGAACGACGCGAGCTTGGCCGTGATGATCGCCGCGTTGCGCTCGTGATCCATGTCGGCGCCGCCCGTTCGAGGTGCGATGTCGTCGAGGGCGGTCACCGGCGGCAAGGTGTACGGCGGCTCATCACTCGTAGGGATCGCGTCGGTGACGTCGGTGACATCGTCCGGGTCGCGCTCGGGCGCGGGAGCCGGGGCGAGAGCGACGGCAGCCGCCGAGGCCGCCGCCTCACCACCGACGGTCGCCGCCGGCGCGAACGTGGCCGACACGGGCGCTGCCGATGGTGTCGCGGTCGGGATCTCCGGTCGGTCGTTGGTTCGCTGTCCCCAGATCCCGGTCTGACCCGGCGACGACGCCTTCGAGGTTGTCACGGCCCGTCCACCGGTCGCACTCGACGCTGCCGGCTGCGGATCGCCAGCCGCCGGTCTCTGGCCGACGATGGCGGACCCCGTACCGCGGAGAGCGCGTCCGATCGACGCCGCGAGCGTCCGCAATGGCCGATCGAGGGCCACCCCGAGGGCGACGATGGCGATGATGAAGAGGACGACGAAGGCGCCCGGCGTCGTCACCAGACGGGGCAGGACGTCGGCGATCCAGTTGCCGATGTAGCCACCGCTTCGGCCCGGGATCGCCCCTGCGTCCACGAGCAGCCCGATCAGGCCCTGGAAGGCGACGAAAGCGACGAAGGCGGCCACGATCCTGTGGACCCAGACTTCGGGTCGACGCCACGCCAGCCAGCCACCGCAGGCGAGCAGGACGAAGGGCAGGAGCCAGCGAGATGTCCCGAACCAGGGAGCGATCGAATCGCGCCACCAGTCCGTGAGGCGGCCCTCGCCCGGCAGCAGGAGGGCGATGAGGGTGACCGCACCGAGGATGAGGAGCACGAGCGAGACGATCGTCCGGGTCACCTCCGGGGTGAGCCCGATCGAGGGCATCGCCGGTGCCGCTCTGCCTCTCCGCCGCGAGGTCCGACGCCTCGTTGCCACGTCAGACCTCGACAACGACCGGGAAGACCATCGGCCGCCGTTTCGTCTGTTCGTAGAGGAAGCGAGAGACTCCGTCCTTGATCTGACTCTTGAGGAGGGCGACCTCGCTGATGTGGTCGCCGGGGTTCTCGATGGAGGCGACGACCCGTGAGATCGCCTCCTCCATGAGGGGGTCGCTCTCGTTGAGGTGGACGAAACCGCGGGTGATGACCTCGGGTCGGCCGATGACGGTGCCGGTCTGCTTGTCGACTGTGACGACGACCATGAAGATGCCGTCGTTGGCGAGGGCCCGTCGATCGCGAAGCACGATGTCGCCGACATCGCCGACGGACAGGCCGTCGACGTAGACGTAGCCGGCCGCCACGGGCTGGCCCCGTCGAGCCGATCCGTCGGCCAGGATCTCGATCGGCGTCCCGTTCTCGATGATGAAGACGTTGGCTGGATCGACGCCCGTCTCGATCGCCAGGCGGCCATGCTGGACCTGCATCCGGAACTCCCCGTGGATGGGGATGAAATGGCGCGGCTTGGTGAGGCCGAGCATGAGCTTGAGCTCTTCCTGGCTGGCATGACCGGAGACGTGGGCCCGCTTGATCGTGTGGTAGAAGACGTTCGCGCCGGCCTTGAAGAGGTTGTCGATCGTCCGCGCCACATACTCTTCGTTGCCGGGGATGGGGCTCGCCGAGACGATGACCGTGTCGCCCGGTTGGATCTCGACGAAGCGATGGTCGCGATTGGCCATCCGGGCCAGGCCGGCCATCGGCTCGCCCTGGGCACCAGTCGTGGCGATGACGAGCTTGTCGTCCGGGATCTCTCCGATGCGGTCCTTGGCGACGATCAGCTCGGGGTCGTACTTCAGGTATCCGAGGTCCGTGGCGATCCTGAAGTTCTGCTCCATCGATCGGCCGATGACGGTGACGCGGCGATCCATGTCGGCCGCGGCGTCAAGCACCTGCTGGATGCGGGCGATGTTGCTGGCGAACGTGGCCACGATGACCCGCCCGTCGAGCGGCTCCATGATCTCGCGGAATGCATCGCCGACGGTTCGCTCGGATGGCGTGTACCCCGGGTTCTCGGCCCGCGTCGAGTCTGACAGGAGACAGACGACACCCTCGGCGCCGAGACGGGCAAGGATCGCGAAGTCGGACAGCTTGCCGTCGACGGGGGTGTGGTCGAACTTGAAGTCGCCGGTGTGGACGACGATCCCGACCGGCGTCCGGATGGCGATCCCCATCGCGTCCGGGATCGAGTGGCCGATCCGGAATGGAACGATGCCGAATGGCCCGATCTGGAGCTCGTCTCCTGGCTCCAGGCCGAGGAGCGGGTTGTTGTGGAGCTTGTGCTCCTTGACCTTGTTCCCGAGCAGGCCGCGGGCCAGCGTCGAGGCGTAGACCGGCACGCCCGGGAAGCCCGGCAGGATGTATGGCAGGCCGCCGACGTGATCCTCGTGGGCGTGGGTGATGAGGAAGGCCCGGACCTTGTCGCGCCTCTCACGCAGGTAGGTGACATCGGGGATCACGAGGTCGATCCCGAACATCTCCTCGTCGGGGAACATCAGCCCGCAGTCGATCACGACGATGTCGTCGCCGTACTCGAAGACGTACATGTTCTTGCCGATCTCCCCCACCCCGCCGAGGGGGATGATCCGGAGGAGCTGCTCGCCCCCCTGGGCCGAGCGATCGTCCCGAGGCGTCATCAGACCAGCCCAGCCGTCGTCGGCTCGATCGTGGGCTCGGACGCCGGCCCGGTCGGCGCACGATCAGCCGCCCGGGCTCGCCGAGCGTCCTCGAGCGTGCGCGGGATCCCTCGCGCATCCTCGAAGCTCTGGCGCTCGATGCTGGCCGTCCGGAGAGCGGCTGCGGGGTGGTACATCGCGTACACCGTAGCGTGCCTGGCTCCCGTCGATGGGTCGGCCGGTCGTGAGGTCCCATGGGCGGCGCTGATCTTCGTGCCCGGCATGAACCGCGCCATCGAGTGCCTGCCGAGCGTGACCACGAGGGCCGGGTCGATCGTCTCGAGCTGTCGTCGCAGGTAGGGCGCGCAGGCGGCGACCTCATCCGGCTCGGGGTCGCGATTCTCAGGCGGGCGGCACTTGACGACGTTGGTGATGTAGACCTCCTCGCGACGCCAGCCGATCTCGTCGAGTAGACGGACGAGGAGGTCCCCTGCCCGTCCGACGAAAGGACGGCCCTGGCGGTCCTCGGTCTGGCCGGGCGCCTCCCCGACGAAGACGACCTCGGTGCCCGGGTGGCCCTCTCCGGGCACAGCACGCGTGCGCCCCTGATGAAGACGACAGCGAGTGCAGTCTCGAACCTCTGCCGCGATCGCCTCGAGCGCCTCCCGGCGCTCGTCGTCGGTCACGCCATCACCCGGCCGGCCGCGACCGGCGTTCGGCGTGAGCGCGCCCGAACCCAGCCCTTGTCGATGAGCATCTGGGCGATCTCCACGGCGTTCGTCGCCGCACCCTTGCGCAGGTTGTCAGAGACGACCCAGAGAGCGAGACCGCGCCCGCCCGTGATCGATGGGTCCTGGCGGACCCGACCAACGAAGACCTCATCGTGCCCGGCAGCCTCGCTGGCCAGCGGGTAGACGTGAGCGGCGGGTTCGTCACGGACAAGGACGCCCGGGATGGCCGCGAACGCCGCCCGGGCCCGATCGGGCGTGATCGGATCGATCGTCTCGACGTGGACCGCCTCGGAATGCGAGACGAAGACCGGGATGCGGACAGCCGTGCACGAGATCCGCAGGTCCGGCAGGTGGAGGATCTTGCGAGTCTCGTTGATGACCTTGACCTCCTCCTTCGTGTAGCCATCCTCGGTGAACGACGTCGATCTCGGGGATGGCGTTGAAGGCGATGGCGTGGGGGTAGACGGATGCGACCTTCGGGGCGCCCGCGGCGTGGGCCCGGACCTGCTCTTCGAGCTCCGCGATCGCCCGACCGCCCGTGCCCGACACCGACTGGTAGGTGTCGACGACGACGCGCTCGAGTCCGACCGTGTCCCGAAGGGCCATGAGGATCGGGGCCAGCTGCATCGTCGAGCAGTTGGGATTGGCGACGATGCCTTCATGCCACTCCCCATCGTCGGGGTTGACCTGCGAGACGATGAGGGGGACGGCCGGATCCATTCGCCAGGCCGAGCTGTTGTCGATGACCGTGCAGCCTCTGGCGACCGCCTCGGGCGCGAGTGCCCTGGAGGCATCCCCGCCGGCCGAGAACAGGGCGAGGTCGACGCCATCGAAGGCGTCCGGAGTCGCCGTCTCGATGGTGTGGCTGCGGCCGTCGATCTCGACGGATCGGCCCGCCGAACGCTCCGATGCAAGAAGACGCAGCTCGTCGATCGCGATGCCACGTTCAAGCAGGACGGCGATCATCGTGCGCCCGACGGCACCGGTCGCGCCCACGACCGCGACAGTCAGCTTCTGAGGTGTCACGCCGGGCACGGCTCCGCTGCGGTCAGGGATCGGAGGGCACCGTTCGAGTATAACAGTGGCCTCTCTCCCATCCCGACGGACGGAAGAGAGGCCACGGGCTGCGCTCCGATCAGACGAGCTCGCGAGCCAGGTGGCGCTGCA
Source organism: uncultured Chloroflexia bacterium (assembly GCA_963789905.1). Lineage (GTDB taxonomy): Bacteria > Chloroflexota > Limnocylindria > Limnocylindrales > CSP1-4 > CAWBMK01. The sequence goes on from CAWBMK010000001.1 coordinate 171,556, forward strand.
TCGCCGCCTTGCGCGACAGGTTCACGCGGCCCTGACGATCGACTTCGAGCACGACCACCATGACCTCGTCGCCAACCTGAACGACGTCCTCGACGGTCGGGACGTGGTAATCGGCCAACTCACCGATCCGCACGAGCCCTTCCTTGCCGGGCAGGATCTCGACGAACGCGCCGAAGGCCATGATCCGGGTCACCTTGCCGAGATAGAGCCCCCCGACTTCGACGTCCCGGGTGAGGCTCTCGATCCAGGTGATCGCCTTGCGGGAGTTCTCGCCGGAGACGGCCGCGATCTCGACGGTCCCGTCGTCCTCGACGTTGATCTCCGTGCCGGTCTCTTCCTGGATCTTGCGGATCATCGACCCGCCCTTGCCGATGATGTCGCGGATCTTCTCGGGGTTGATCTTGATGGTGATGATGCGTGGGGCGAACTCGCTCATCTCCGTGCGTGGCTCGGAGATGGCGGCCTCCATCTTGTCGAGGATCGTCATTCGCGCCGTGTGCGCCTTGACGAGGCCGTCGCGGATGACCGCCTCATCGATGCCCTGGATCTTGATGTCCATCTGGATGGCCGTGACGCCCTCGCGAGTGCCGGTCACCTTGAAGTCCATGTCCCCAAAGGCGTCTTCCTTGCCCAGGATGTCGGTCAGGACCGCGAAGCGACCCGTCTCGGGATCCTTGATGAGGCCCATCGCCGCTCCCCCGACATGTGCCGAGATCGGCACCCCCGCGTCCATGAGGGCGAGGGACGAGCCGCAGGTCGAGGCCATCGAGGTCGAGCCGTTGGATGTCACGCACTCGGAGACGAGGCGGATCACGTAAGGGAAGACATCGCTGGCCGGAAGGACGGGCAGCAGCGCTCGCTCGGCCAGGTTGCCGTGGCCGATCTCGCGGCGGCCGGGGCCGCGCATCTGCTTGTTCTCGCCGGTCGAGTACGGCGGCATGTTGTAGTGGTGGATGTAGCGCTTTTCGGTGTCCGGGCTGATCGTGTCGATGCGCTGGACGTCCGAGGACGGTCCGAGCGTGGCGATCGTCAGCGCCTGGGTCTGACCGCGCGTGAAGAGGCCTGTTCCGTGGGCGCGCGGCAGGATGCCCACCTCGACCGAGATCGGCCGGATCTCGTCGAGGCCGCGGCCGTCCATCCGGATGCCCTCGTCGAGGACGAGCTGGCGGACGGTCTTCTTGTTGATCAGGTTGAAGAGGGCCTTGCCGATTTGTGCCTCGCGTCGCGCGGCCTCGAGCTTGGCCGCTCCGTCCTCGCCGTTGCGAGTGGCCCGGATCGCGGCTGCGATACCCTCACGTAGGGTCGAGATCCGGGGCGGCAGGTCGCCCGCCAACCACAGGGCGAGGTTGGCCGTTGCCTCGGCGTCGGGGAGTGCCCGATGGTTCTCGGTCAACTCGATGTCGAGGAAGCGGGCGAGGTCGCTGAGCTTGTACGACTCGGCGCCCGGCAGCGTCTCCCGGACGATCGTGAGCGTGTCGAGGTACGTGCCGGGCGCGAACCGGAACCCGTCGCCCCTGGCCTCCTCGATGAAGCCGAGATCGAAACCGATCGAATGGCCCACGACGGTGTCGTCGCCGATGAAGGCGAGCAACTGATCGACGGCTTCTCGCGGTGCGGGCTTGCCGGCGATGTCGGCTGTGGTAATGCGATGCATCTGGTTGCCGACGATCGGGCGGCCGGCATCCACGAGGGTCGAGAAGCGATCGACGATCGCGCCGCCCTGGACCCGCACCGCCGCAACCTCGACCAGATCCGAGGTCTTCGGGTCGACGCCGGTCGTCTCGACATCGACGACGACGAACGACTCGCCGGCCTCGATCTTCTTGACGAAGGCAAGGACCGAGTCCGTGCCCGGCTCGAGATAGGGAGTGACCTTCGGCTTGCCGACGGCCGCGACGAGCTGCTCCTGGAGATCGATGAGCGGCTGAAGCGCTCGATGGGCGTACAGGATCGCGTCGGCCATGACGTCCTCGGGCACGATTCCCGCGGCCGCCTCGACCATCATGATCGCGTCGCGAGTGCCCGTGACGATGAGGTCGATGTCGGAGTCGACGAGCTGCGTCGTCGTCGGGTTGACGATGAACTGCTCACCGACGCGGCCGATCCGTACGGCCGCGATGGGCCCGAGGAACGGGATCGAGCTGATCGAGAGCGCGGCCGATCCGGCCAGGGTGCCGAGGATGTCGGGGTCGTTCTCCTGGTCGGTCGACAGGACGGTGATGACGACCTGGACGTCGTCCTTGTAGCCCTCGGGAAACAGCGGCCGGATGGGTCGATCGGTCAGGCGGGCGGCGAGGATGGCGGCCTCCGACGGCCGCGACTCGCGCTTGATGAAGCCGCCCGGGATCTTGCCGGCCGCGTACATCCGCTCCTCGAAATCGACCGTGAGCGGGAAGAAGTCGAGGCCCGGCCTCGGCTCCGATCGGTTCGCGGTTCCGAGGACGACGGTATCGCCGTAGCGAACCGTGACGGAGCCGCCGGCGAGCATGGCGATCTTGCCGGTTTCGATGGTCAGCGTCTGACCACCGATCTGAGTCTCTACGGTGTGGGGCACGTTGCGTTGTCCTCCTGGACGTGGCGGAGGTGTGCTCACCGGTCCGCCGCGCTGATCCGACCCGAGATGTGCGAGGACCCCGGCCTTGTCGCCGGGGTCCAAGTTCTCAGGGGTCGCCTAGCGGCGGAGTCCGAGCCGTCCGATGACGGCGCGGTAGCGGGCGGGTTCTCTCCTGACAAGGTACGCCAGGAGCCGCCGTCGCTGACCGACGAGCTTCAGGAGGCCGCGCCGCGAGTGGTTATCCTTCGGGAAGCGCTTGAGGTGCTCGGTCAGGTCCTTGATTCGCCCCGTCAGGAGCGCGATCTGGACTTCCGCTGATCCGGTATCACCTTCGTGGACCGCATTCTCGGCGATCGTCAGCTGCTTCTCGTCTCGCGTGAGCGGCACTATCCCTCCGACACGAACTACTATCGATTCTTCCATCTGTCTGAAACCAAACGCGCGAATGGTAGCAGGGCCGCCCTGAGCACGGCAAATCTTCGCCGTCGCCCGTCACGACTGGAACGCGACGCGAAGCCTGCCTCGGTGGAGAGCGTCCGATGCGAGGGTCACGCCGCCATCGTCCACTCGGGCGACCCGTCGCCGTCTGGTCCCGTCCGCGCCTCGTGAGATCTCGACCGGCTCGCTCAGGACGACCTCGTAGCGACCGGCGGGTGGCAGGGCCACTGGCATGGCGAAAGCCAGTCGGCGAGGCTGTCCGGCCTCGACCGCTCCCGTCGCGGCGACAGACCGGCCCAGCAATCGGCGTGCCGACCGCAGGTCGCCAGCGGCAATGGCCGAGCGGATCGCGGAGCTGCTGACAGGGAGGCCGCCGATCCTCAGCGGCTCGATGGTCGCCACCTCGAATCCTCGGACACGACCGAGCCTCGCGAGCGCATCCGGCGTCCCGCGCCGCTCGTGACCGAAGGCGGACTCGTCGGTCATGAGAAAGCCCACGAGCTCGGCGCCTGTGCGCAACCGATCGACGAAGTCAACGTAGCTTGTGCGGCGGAGCACGTCGTCGAAATGGGCGATGACAACGAGATCGATGCCCGCCATCGACAGTCGTGCCAAACGCTCGGCCGGATCGAGAAGCACGGGCGGGGCCGCGCCGCGGATGATCTCATCGGGGTGATGGTCGAAGGTGATCACGGTGGGCCGAGCATTCCTTCTTCGCGCTTCGCCTACCAGTCGGCGGACGAGATAGGCGTGCCCGCGGTGCAGGCCGTCAAAGACGCCGACCACCGCGAAGACACGGCCGACGCCGCCACCAAGGCCCGCCAGACCCTCGATGACCTCCGCCTCAGGCACGGGCAATGTCGACGAGCACCTTCGTGGGGCGCAGAACCCCGTCCGCCAGGAGCCCAACCGCGACGAGGCGACCAGCACCGTCGCGGATCCGGATGGGACCGTCGGTTCGGGGCCGGTCGAGGGCCGGGATGAAGCGCCCGCGGACAAGGTCCTCGACCATCGCCTCATCGAGCGAGATCTCCGGCAGTCCCTCGAGGCCGGCGTCCGGCGGAAGGAGGAGGCCCCCGATCCGTTCTGGACCCTCGGTCGCGGCCGCCCGGATCTCGTCGAGGGTGTGTGCTGCCTCGATCCGGAATGGACCCGACGCGGTCCGCACCAGCGCACCGAGATAGGCCGCCGAGCCGGCCGCCCGTCCCAGGTCGCGCGCCAGGGCCCGGACGTAGGTGCCCGCTGAGCACTCGACCTCGATGACCGCGATCGGCCGCTCCGGGTCGGAGTCGTCCCACTCGAGAAGATCGAGTGCGTGGATCGTCACCTCTCGCGGCGCGAGCTCCGGCGTCTCGCCGCGCCGGGCCATGGCATAGGCGCGACGGCCGCGGACCCTGACCGCCGAGAAGGCCGGTGGCTGCTGCAGGATCGGCCCTCGCAGACCGGCCAGCGCTGCCTCGACCTCGGATCGACCGACCGGGGCAGCCTCGACGACCTCGATCTCTCCTTCAAGGTCGTCGGTCGTCGATCCCGCACCGAGACAGACGGTCGCCCGATATCGCTTGCGCGATGCGGCGTGGAACTCGACGAGACGGGTGGCCTTGCCCAGGAAGACCGGCAGGACGCCAGACGCGAACGGATCGAGGGTGCCGCCGTGGCCGACCCGCCGTGTGGCCGTCAACCGCCGGATGAGGCCGACCACGTCGTGCGACGTCGGCCCTGCCGGCTTGGCCACCACGATGACGCCGTCCATCGCCGACCTACGATTCGTGAACGGCGGCCGCCAGGCGCTGGGCCTCGCGGAGAACGGCGATGATCGCCTCGTCGAGTGGCAGGTTGATGGTCGCTCCGGCGGCGCGGGCGTGACCACCACCGCCGAACAAGCCCGTCAGCACCGTCGCGTCCACCCCACCCGGCTTCGTCCGGACCGACAGCCGTACCCCGTCGTCCTTGTCCTTGAGGAGCAACGCGACGTCTGCAGTCTCGGATTGGGACAGCAGGTCGATGATCCCCTCGGAGTGCTCCGCCGACGCCGCGGCCGCGACGAGATCGTCGTCCGTCATCGTCGAATAAACGACACGGCCATCGGATGTCGTCTTCGACCGTCCAAGGACGAGACCGAACAGGCGGAGCTGGGCGTCCGGCTTGGTTCGATAGAGCCGCCGGCTGATGTCCGACAATGGGCCGCCCGCCTCGAGGAGTGCGGCCGCGACCATGAGCGTGCGCGGCGTCGCATTGGGATGGGCGAACGTGGCCGTGTCCATGACGATGCCCGACAGGAGGGCCGTCGCGAGGGCACCGTCGGCCGATGCGAGCGGCACCCCGAGCCTCGCAGCGAGCAGCGCTGCCATCTCGCAGGTCGCGGCGGCCGAGGGATCGATCCAGCTGCCTGGCTCGGCGTGATCGTTCGAGGCATGGTGGTCGAGGATCAGGTGGGGCAGTTCAGCGAAGAGCTCGGCATGAGCATCGCGGACGGGGCCGATCCGGTCGAGCGATCCGCAATCCGAGACGACGACGAGGTCGTAGCGGGCGCCGGGATCGGGCGCGGTCCGGACGCGGTCGATGGTCGGGAGATAGCGGTACGCGTCCGGTACCGGATCGCTGCACACCACGTCCGCCGATCCCCCGAGATGCTCGACGATCACGGCCACCGCCATCGATGCGCCAAGCGAGTCGCCATCCGGGTTCTCGTGCCCGATCGAGAGGACCCTGCGCGCCGCCGATAGCCTGGCCACCACGTCGACCGGCACTGCCTCCGCGTACGGAGCGAGATCGATCGTCACGGCCGATCCTTCGCCTTTGTGGGCCGCTGGGCCCTGGTGGGCGTCGGGAGGGGCTCGATCGGCCCTTCGTCAGCGACGAAGTCGCCGGATCCGAGATCGTCGATGATCTTCATAAGTCGCGTTCCCCGCTCCGAGCCATCGTCGAGACGGACATGAAGGACCGGTACGCGACGCAGGCTCAGCCGACGGCCAAGCTCGCGACGGACGAAACCCATCGCGCCGCGGAGGGCCCTGAGCGTCTCCTTCCGCTCGTCCGCCGTTCCGATCACGCTGACCCAGACCCGTGCGTGCGAGAGGTCTGGAGCGGTCTGGACGGCCGTCACGGTGACAAAGCCGACCCGAGGATCGGCGACATCGCGCGCAAGGATGGTCCCGATCTCCTCCCGGAGCTGGGCGTCGATCCGGTCCGTTCGTGCCGTCATATCGGGAGCAGCACTAGCTGGCCGATCGACTCACCTGCTGGGTCGTGAAGCACTCGATGACATCGCCTTCGATGAGGTCGTTGACCGATGCCAAACCGATGCCGCACTCGAAGCCGGTCGCGACTTCTCGGACATCGTCCCGGAAGCGACGCAGCGACTCGATCTTGTCGGTGGCCACCACCTGGCCGCCCCGCCAGACCCTGGCGCCGCCGCGGACGATCCGTCCTTCAGTGACATAGCAGCCGGCGATGACCGTCGATTTGCCGACCTTGAATACCTGGCGCACTTCGGCCCGGCCTTCGACGACCTCGACCAGCTCGGGCTCGAGAAGGCCGTGGAGCGCCTTCTCGACGTCGTCCTTGAGCTGATAGATGATGTCGTAGAAGCGGATCTCGACGCCTTCGCTCTCGGCCGCTCGAACCGCAGTCTCGGTAGCCTTCGTGTTGAAGCCGATGACGATGGCGTCCGAAGCCGCCGCCAGCATGACGTCGTTGTCGGTGATCTCGCCCGCCGCGTCGTGGATGACGTTGATCCTGACGTCATCGCTGCCGAGCTGATCGAGCGAGTGCTTGATGGCGTCGAGCGAGCCCGACACATCTGCCTTGATGATGATCCGGAGCTCCTTCGCCTCACCCTTCTGGAGCTGGCGATAGAGATCCTCGAGGGTGGCTCGGCCGCTACCGTCACCGGCCCTGGCCGTTGCCACCGCCTGGCGGTCCTCGACCATCGTGCGGGCGGCTCGCTCATCGCCGACGACGCGCAGGATGTCTCCGGCAGCCGGGACCTCGGACAGCCCGAGGAGGACCACGGCGCTGGACGGTCCGGCCTTGGTGACCCTCTTGCCGGTGCCGTTCTCGAGCGCCTTGACCTTGCCATTGGTCGTGCCGGCGACGACGACGTCACCGACCCGCAGGGTGCCCGTCTGGACGATGACCGTCGCCACGGGACCGCGACCCTTGTCGAGCTGCGCCTCGATCACCGTGCCGATGGCGGGGCGCTTCGGATTCGCCTTCAGCTCCTGCAGATCGGCGACGAGAAGGATCACCTCGAGAAGATCGTCCAGACCCGTTCGGGCGCGCGCGGAGACGGGCACGAGTGGCGTCTCGCCGCCGTACTCCTCGATCACCACCCCGGCCTCATTGAGCTCGTTCTTCACGCGATCGGGATTCGCGTCGGGCTTGTCGATCTTGTTGAGGGCGATGACGATCGGCACCTTGGCGGCCTTCGCATGACTGATGGCCTCGACCGTCTGGGGCATGACGCCATCGTCCGCGGCAACGACGACGACGGCGATATCGGTGACACGGGCTCCACGGGCGCGCATGGCCGTGAAGGCCTCATGGCCCGGCGTGTCCAGGAAGACCACCCGCCGTTCTCCACGCACGACCTCGGATGCCCCGATATGTTGGGTGATCCCGCCGCGCTCACCGGCGGCGACGGTCGTGCTTCGGATAGCATCGAGAAGGCTCGTCTTGCCGTGGTCGACGTGGCCCATCACGGTCACGATCGGAGCACGCTCGACGAGGTCGGCCTCGTCGTCCTCCTCGAACAGGACCTCCTTCGTGGCGTCCTGGGTTGGCTCTTCAGCGCCATCCGAACCGGCATCGGCCACTGCGACCTGCTCGGTGACCTCGAAACCAAGCTCGGAGGCGACGAGAGACGCCGTATCCCGATCGATCAGCTGGTTGATCGTGGCGAAGATCCCGCTCTTGATGAGCTCCCGGATGACGTCCGCCGGATTGACGGCAAGCAGCTCCGCCAACTCCTTGACGGTGAGCGTGCCCGGCAGCTCGATCGCGCCCTTGTCCCGTGGTTCGACAGCGCCGACGACCGCAACGGCCGCGCCGCCCTCGCGCCGCGGCGGCTTGCGCGGGCCACGGCGGTTCCTGGTACCGCTCCTACTCCGTGCCATCGACCACTCCTCGCCATTCGTCCTTCGAGATCATCGCTGTGAACCTGTCAATCCGGCCGCGACCTCATCAGGGATCTGGCCAGACAGGGCGCGAGCAAGGGACCCCTTCTCGATCGCCCGGGCTCGGCACGCCGGCTCGTCGCATACGTATGCCCCGCGGCCGCCGGATCGTCGGCCGGCGTCAAGCGTGATCGTCCCATCCGCCAGGCGCGTCACCCGGAGGAGCTCCCGCTGCGGACGGATCCGCCGGCAGGCAACGCAGGTTCGCGTCGGCTCGGGTCGCCCGACGGTCCCGCCCGCGCCTACGACGTCACCTCTTCGGTTGCCACCTTGCGCGACCGTCGCTTCGGCGTCGCGGGTGCTTCGACCGCGACCGGCGCTTCGACCGCGACCGGCTCTGGCGCGGCCTCCACCGCCTTGCGCGACCGTCGCTTTGGTTTGGGCGCGACGTCGGTGCCACCGTCCGTTGCGGCTTCGAGCGGAGTCTCCGATCCGGCAGCCTCCGCCGCGGCCGCATCCGCCGCGGCCGCCTTGGTGGCCGCAACCGGGACGGGAACCGCGACCTCCGGCTCACTTGCGGGCTCGACCGCGTCGGATCCCGCCGCCTCAGCCGCGGTCGCGTCGGAAGCACTCGGGGCGTCGTCCCGTCCCGTCTGGGCGACATCGCTTCTGATGTCGATGCGCCAACCGGTCAGCTTCGCCGCCAGACGCGCGTTCTGGCCCTCCCGTCCGATCGCCAGCGACAGCATGCGCTCGGGAACGGTCACGTTGGCGATCCGATTCTCTTCGTCGATGTCGACGCCGATGACCTGGGCCGGCGACAACGCCTTGGCCACGAACGTCGACGGATCGTCGCTCCAGTCGATGACATCGATCTTCTCGCCACCGAGCTCGGCAACGACCGCCTGTACGCGTGCACCTCGCTGGCCGACGGTCGCCCCGACGGGATCGAGACCCTCCTGGCGCGAGGAGACGGCGACCTTGGCCCGGCTGCCCGCCTCGCGGGCGATCGCCCTGATCTCGACCGTGCCGCTGTGGATCTCCGGCACCTCGAGCTCGAAGATGCGACGCAGGAAGCCCTTGTGGGTGCGGCTGACGAAGATCTGCGGTCCTTTTGGTGAGCGACGGACCTCGAGGACGTAGGCCTTGACGTTCTCGCCGATCCGGTAGTGCTCGAGCGGGCTCTGCTCGGTCGTCGCCAGGATGGCCTCCACGCCGCGTCCGACATCGAGGATGATCGCCCGGGGTTCGATCCGATTGACGGTCCCGGTGATCAGCTCGTCCTCGCGGTCGACGAACTGGTCGAAGACGACGTCCCGTTCGGCCTCTCGCAGGCGCTGGAGGACGACCTGCTTCGCCGTTTGGGCGTGGATCCGATCGAGCGCCTCCGCACCGAGTTGCTCGTACTCGACAAGCGAGCCGATGTCGGCCGTGGCATCGTGGCTCCGCGCCTCGGCGACCGTCCACTCGGTCAGCGGATCGGCGACCTCGTCGACGACCTGACGTGCTCGATAGACACTGATCTTGCCGGTCTCGGCGTCGATGCGGACGTAGACGTCCTCGTACCCCGGATCGCGGCGATAAGCCTGGGCGATCGCGTCTTCGATGGTCGCCAGGAGCTGTTCGCGCGGAATCTGCTTCTCGGCGTTGAGCTGAAGGAGGGCGCCCACGAACTCGCGATGCATCTCCCACCTCCGTCGCTCCCACCGCCGATGCCAAAAAGAAACGTGGGGGTCACCCACGTTCGAGGCGGCCGTCTGATCGGCCCGGAGTATACACCGGCCACCGCAGGCGCCCTCGTCAGGCCCCGACCTCCTGGTGGGCCCGACTGTAGCGCCGGTCCACGTATTCATCGAGGATGGCGATGAATTCGTCGACAAGATTGTCGCCCCGTAGCGTGGTCGACAGATGGCCATCGACGAAGACAGGCGCGACGGGCTCCTCGAACGTGCCCGGCAGGCTGATCCCGATGTCCGCGTGCTTCGACTCGCCCGGGCCGTTGACCACACAGCCCATCACCGCGACGGTCATGTCCTCTACGCCCGGATGCGTCTCGGTCCAGGAGGGCATCCGCTCGCGGAGATGGGTTCCGATACGGGCGGCCATCTCCTGGAAGTACGTCGACGTCGTCCGACCGCAGCCTGGGCAGGCCGACACCTGAGGGGTGAAGCTGCGGATGCCCAGTGACTGGAGGATCTGCTGAGCGACTCGGACCTCCTCCTCGCGCTCGCCACCGGGTTCCGGGGTGAGGGAGACGCGGATCGTGTCACCGATCCCCTCGGTCAGCAGGATGGCCAGTGCGGCTGACGAGGCGACGATGCCGCGCATCCCCATCCCAGCCTCCGTCAGCCCCAGGTGGAGAGGAAGGTCCGTGCGCTCGCCGAGGGATCGGTAGACCGCGACGAGGTCGGTCACGCCGCTGACCTTGGCCGAGAGGACGATCCGATCGTGGGCCAGGCCCGTCTCCTCCGCCAACTCGGCCGACCGGATGGCGGACTCGATCATTGCCTCGATCACCACCTGCCGGGCGTCGAGCGGGTCCCGGCGCCGAGCGTTGGCGTCCATCAGCTCGGTCAGGAGCGCCTGGTCGAGCGACCCCCAGTTCACGCCGATCCGGATGGGCTTTGCGTTGTCGATGGCGACACGGACGATCGTCGCGAAGTTGGCGTCATGGTGCTTCGAGCCGACGTTCCCCGGGTTGATCCGGTATTTCGCAAGCGCGGCCGCCGCTTCAGGATGCGCTACCAACAGCTTGTGCCCGTTGTAGTGGAAGTCGCCGATGACGGGCACCCCGATCCCGAGATCCCGCAGTCGTCGAACGATACCGGGAACCGCCGCGGCCGCTTCCTCCGTATTGACCGTCACGCGGACAAGCTCGGAGCCGGCATGGGCCAGGCGGGCGACCTGCAGAGCCGTGCTGTCCGCGTCGGCCGTGTCGGTGTTCGTCATCGACTGGACGACGATGGGCTGATCGCCGCCGACCAGAACTCCGCCGATGTCGACGACCATTGCCACGCGGCGCTGGGCTGGCCCGCGCGTGGCCACGATCAGGGCGCTCCGCCGCCGAGCCGGACCAGGTCGAACAGGCTGATCCAGGCGATGAAGCTGAGCAGGAGGAAGCCGCCGACCAGGTACATCAGCCGCTCGGCCCTGATGCTCAGACGCTGGCCGGCCACCCCCTTGATCGCCAGGATGAGCATCCGACCGCCATCGAGCGGCGGGAACGGCAGGACGTTCACGAGGGCGAGGTTCGCCGACAGGATGGCCGCCAGATATATCGTCGGGACGATCCCCTCCTGCCAGAACACCAGCCCGATCTGGGTCGCGATGCCGATCGGTCCGGATGCCGGCGGGGGCTCGGTCGGCTGGGTGACGAGCGAGGTCAGCAGATCCGACAAACCCTTGACGATGAGGCCGAGAGCCTGGACTGTTCGCTCGGCGCCGACGACTACCGCCTCCGGGAAGGTCCGCTCGATCCTCGGGCCCGAGGCCGAGCCGCTGAAGTCGCGGATCCCGAGGGCGCCGCGCTCTGGCCCGAGCTCCTCGGGCCGACGCAGCGTCGCCTGGAGCTCGGCGGTCGACCCATTCGGGTGGACCACGCCGAGCGTGACCGTCTGGCCGGCTTTGGCGACGAGATCCGTGCGGAGGGAACGACCGATGTCGAACGAGTCGAACGACTGGCCGTCGAGGCTGACGATCTTGTCACCGGCCGCCAGTCCAGCCGCCGCGGCCGGCGATTCGGGCTCGACCGAGCCGATCGTCCAGATGGTCGTGGGATTGGCCAACCAGGCGATGGCGGTCATGAGGACGAACGCCAGGAGCAGGTTCATCACCACGCCCGAGACCAGGATGAGCTGTTTGGTCCCGAAGCGGGCCCGCGCGAACGAGCGCGGATCATCGGAGTCGCCATCCTCGCCCTCGAGGCGGACGAAGCCTCCGAGCGGGAGCCAGTTCAGCGTGTAGACGGTCTCGCCGCCCGATCGCAGGACAGCGGCTCGGGGCGGGAATCCGATCCCGAACTCATGGACCTTGACCCGCGCTCGCCGGGCGACGATGAAGTGGCCGACCTCATGGACGAGCACGAGGATCCCGAGGATCAGGATGAACAGTCCGACCGTGATGACGATCTGGAATGGGTTCATGGGGCGACCGGGCCCGAGGCGAAGGCGGCCCGGACCTCCTGATCGAGCTCCCGGATCTCGCCTAGCGACGGCGATTGGTCGGGTCCGCGACCGAACCGATCAACGGCCGTCTCGAGAAGCCCGGCGATCCCCATGAAGTCGAGGGTCCCGGCCAGGAAGCGGGCGACGGCCACGTCATCGGCTGCGATGAGGGCGGCGCTCGCTCGCGACCCAATCCGGCCCGCCTCGCGGGCGATCCGAAGGCCTGGGAAGCGCGTCTCGTTGGGCGCCTCAAGGTCCAGCCGACCGACGGCCACCAGATCGACCGTCTCACCGTCAAGCGGCGCCCGGTCTGGGTAAGTGAGCGCGTACTGGATCGGGATTCGCATGTCCGGGGTGCCAAGCTGCGCCTTCATCGAGCCGTCCACGAAGACCACTGCCGAGTGGATGACGCTCTGGCGGTGGATAACGATGTCGACGAGCTCATCCGGCACATCGTAGAGCCAACGTGCCTCGATCACCTCCAGACCCTTGTTGACGAGCGTCGCCGAGTCGATCGTGATCTTTGGTCCCATCCTCCACGTCGGATGCTGGAGGGCATCGGCCGGTGTGATCGCCGAGAGGTCGGTCGGACGATCGAGGAACGGGCCACCAGACGCCGTGAGGATGAGGCGGGCGACCCGCTCTCGACGCTCGCCGGCGAGGCTCTGCCAGATCGCAGAATGCTCCGAGTCGATGGGTCGCAGCCAATTCAGGGGGCTTGCCGCCGGACCCTTCGGCTTGATCCGGGCAGCACTCGCGGCCAGCCGCTGCGCCTCGGCCATGACGAGGTGACCACCGGCAACGAGCGTCTCCTTGTTGGCCGTTGCCACGATCTTGCCGGCCCGGAGGGCCGCCAGCGCCGGTCCCAGGCTGACGATCCCGGCCGTCCCGATGACCACGATGTCGACGTCGTCGCGGGCGGCGATCGCCTCCAAGGCATCCGGGCCGACGACGCGCGTCGTCCGGGACGGCAGATCGAGTCCGGTGGCCGCTCCTGGATCGGCGATCGCGACTGCCGCCGGCCTGAGCTCTGCCGCCTGGCTGGCAAGGATCTCCATCGAGCGATTCGCACCGATCGCCACCACCCGGAAGCGGTCGGGATGGTGAGCGATGACATCGAGGGCCTGGCGACCGATCGATCCCGTCGAGCCGAGCACCGCGACGCCTATTCGAACGTCAGTCATCGAGCGAGTAGAGAGGTTCCGCCGACCGCCAGCACATAGAGCGTGACGACGGGTGCCGCGAACAGGAACGAATCGATCCGGTCGAGGACGCCGCCGTGACCCGGGATGAGGGTCGAAGAGTCCTTCGCGCCGGCCGCCCTCTTGAGCATCGACTCGGCGAGGTCGCCGGCCTGGGCCGACAGTGCCAGGGCGATCCCGAGCGGGATGCCGAGAAGAAGCGGCTGGCCCGCGGCCCACCACAAGGCGGTCACGACGAAGGTCGCAGCGACGATCCCGCCGGCGAGACCGGCGTACGTCTTCGATGGCGAGATATGAGTCAGGAACTTGGTCCGGCCGAAGCGCTTGCCGACGAGGTAGGCCCCGGTGTCGTACGACCACACCCCGAAGACGAGCAGGGCCAGGAAGATCCGCTCGCCTCCAAGCCCAGCCAAGGGCGCATCCGTCGGCAGGGCAGGAGCTTCGCCGGCAAGGCGGACGACGAACCCGAGCATCCCGACATAGATCGCCCCGAAGACCGTCCCCATCCAGGTCGCGAAACCATCGCGCGGATCGGGTCGCAGGAATGACCCGACGGCGGCCAGGACGATCCCGACGCCGGTGAGGAGCATTACCGTCGATTCGACGCCTTCCACCGATGCCGCATCGACCGCCACGGCGAGGGCGAGGACGATCCCAAGCGGGACGAGGGCGGGTTGACCTGCCGCGCGAAGGAGCCGGAAGGTCTCGCTGGACGCCAAAGCGACGAGGACCCCGACGACGATCGCGACCCAGACCCCACCCAGAACCAGGATGAGCAGGACCGGCGGCACGAAGAGCAGGGCGCTCGTCGCCCGCTCCCTCATGACCTGATCTCCTTCAGCGCCCGAACCGTCGTGTGCGCCGGGCGTACTCAGCGAGCGCCTCGTCGAACGCCTCGGGCCCGAAATCCGGCCACAGGACGGGCGAGGAGTAGAACTCCGCGTACGCCGCCTGCCAGATCAGGAAGTTCGAGAGCCGATGCTCGCCGCCCGTGCGAATGACGAGATCGGGGTCGGGCAGTCCCGCCGTGTACAGGGCGTTCGAAACGGCTTGCTCGTCGATCGCCTCGGCCACCACACCGGACGTGAGGAGGCGCCGGATCGCGTCGACGATCTCGGTCCGCCCGGCATAGTTGAATGCGACATTGAGGATGAGACGATCGCCCGACCCCGTGGCCGCCAGCGCTCCCTCGATCGACGCTCTGGTCTGGTCCGGAAGCTCGTCCGTGCGCCCGAGGATGCGCACCCTGACGCCCTGCGCTGCGAGCTCGTCCGTCTCTGACTGGATGGCCTCCTCGAGAAGCGAGAACAGGCCACCGACCTCGTCGTCTGATCGCGCCCAGTTCTCTCGACTGAAGGCGTACAAGGTCAGGATCGGCACAGTTCGCCGAACCGCCTGGCGCACGACCTCACGGATGGCTTCCACGCCGGCGGCGTGCCCCTCGAGCTCCGACACGCCATGGCCGCGCGCCCAGCGCCGATTGCCGTCCATGATGATGGCGACATGCCGGGGCACGAGGTCATCGCGCTCGGCTGGTGCGCCGACATCCGCTGATCGCACGTCCGCGTGCGCCTGCGGCGGCGTGTCCGTCGGTCGTGCCAACGGTGTTCGCGTCACCTAGACCTCCAGGACCTCGCGTTCCTTGTGCTCGCCGACGGCCTCGACCTCGGCGATGTGACGGTCCGTCACGCGCTGGAGGGCGTCGAGCTCTCGATGAGCATCGTCCGTCCCGATCTCGCCCGCGCGCTCCTCCTTCTTGAGCTCATCGGCCGCATCGCGGCGCATGTTGCGGATCTCGACGCGCCCCTCTTCCATCCGCCGATGCACGAGTCGCACGATCTCGCGCCGCCGCTCCTCGGTGAGCGGTGGCACATTGAGGCGGACGACGGTTCCGTCGACGACCGGCTGAAGACCGATATCGCTCTTGATGATCGCCTTCTCGATGGCCGAGAGGACGCCTCGGTCCCAGGGCTGGATGACGATCTGATGAGGTTCCGGAACGGACAGGCCGGCCAGCTGGTTCAGCGGCGTCGCGGTGCCGTAGTAGTCGACCATGACGCGTTCCACGAGGGCCGTCGTCGCTCTCCCCGTCCTCACGCCGGCCAGGTCGCGCTCGAGGGCTTCAACAGCCCGCTTCATCTTCTGGTCGGCTGCGCCGAGGATCGCCTGGCTCATACCGCGCTCCCCTCCCCGCCAGAGACCGAGATGAACGTGCCGACGGTCTCCCCCTTCGCCACCCGAGTGATGTTGTCGGGGGTGTTGAGATCGAAGACGACGATCGGCATCTCGTTCTCCATGCATAGCGAGACTGCGGTCGCGTCGAGAACGCGAAGGCGATCCCTGAGCAGATCGGCGTACGTCAACCGCTCGTAGCGGCGGGCGTTCGGTTCCACCTCCGGGTCCGCATCGTAGACACCGTCGACCTTGGTTGCCTTGAGGAGGACCTGCGCCCCGATCTCCACGGCGCGCAACGCGGCCGCCGTGTCTGTCGTGAAGTAGGGGTTCCCCGTACCGGCGACACAGATGACAATCCGACCCTTCTCGAGGTGGCGGACGGCACGCCGCCGGATGTAGGGCTCGGCGATCTCGTTCATGGTGATCGCGCTCATGACCCGTGTCGGCATTCCGGCTCGCTCGATGGCGTCCTGAAGGGCGAGCCCGTTCATCACCGTGGCCAGCATCCCGATCTGGTCTCCGGCCGCGCGATCCATCCCGGTCGCGGCCGCAGCAAGCCCACGGAAGATGTTGCCGCCCCCGACGACGATGGCGACCTCGACCCCGAGGTCATGGACTTCGGCGACCTGCTGGGCGATGAAGCGGCAGAACTCGGGGTCGACGCCGTACTGGCGTCCCCCGAGGAGCGCTTCCCCGGACAGCTTTAGGAGGATCCGTTGGTAACGAACGCCGGGACGGCCGCCGGTCACAGGTCTTCTCCGACCTCGAAGCGGACGAAGCGACGGACGCGGATGTTCTCGCCGATCGTCGCGATGGCGTCACCGACGACATCCCCGACACGCTTGTCGCTGTCGCGGAACGGCTGCTCATAGAGGACGACGTCGCCGTACCACTTCTTCAGCTGGCCGTCGACGATCTGGGCCCGGACTTCGGCCGGTTTCGTGGCCACCGCGGCATCCGTCTCCAGCTCGGCCCGCTTGGCGGCGACCACGTCGGCCGGCACCGACTCGATGGTCGGATAGAGCGGGCGAAGCGCCACGATCTGCATCGCGATCTCACGGACGAGCTGCGTGAACTGCTCGTTCCGGGCGACGAAGTCGGTTTCGCAGTTCACTTCGACCAGCGCGCCGAAGCGTCCGCCCGTGTGGATGTACGACCCGACAACGCCCTCACGGGCGTCCCTGTCGGCCTTCTTCGCTGCTGCGGCCTGGCCACGTTCGCGAAGCAGAGCGACGGCAGCCTCTACGTCACCACCTGTCTCGACAAGGGCGGCCTTACAGTCCATGAAACCGGCTCCGGTCAGCTCGCGAAGCTCCTTCACGGCCGCAGCCGAGATATCCGCCATTGGTGTCGAACTTCCTTTCAGGTGAGAGGAGATGCCGAATCCGGCGACCGTCAGGCCTACGCGTCCTCGACGACCTCGCCGACGACGACCTCGCCGACGACGATATCGAGGACAGGCCCGTCGGCTTCGGCAGCGTCCAGCGTCGTTCCATCGACCTCGTCGGTGGGACCGTCGCTCGGGACCACTCGCCCGGTCGTCCGAGCTGCCCGCGCTGCGCGAGCACCCGGCAGCAGGTCTTCCTCGTCGAGCTCCGGATCGAACGATGCAACGCCGCCGCTGGCGATGGCCGCCAGCAGGTCGTCGGCTGCCTGCTCTTCGAAGGCGCCGGCCGCCACGATCTCCTGCTCATCCTCGTCGATCTCCGGCTCCGACACGCGCGACGCTCGTTCGCCGGCTCCCTCGATGCAGGCATCGGCCACGAGCTGACAGAGCAGCCGGATGCTGCGGATGGCATCGTCGTTGGCGGGGATCACGTAGGTCAGATCGTCGGGGTCGACGTTCGTGTCGCCGGTGCCCACGACCGGGATCTCGAGCTTCTTGGCCTCGGTGACCGCGATCTTCTCGCGATGCGGGTCGACGACGAAGATCGCCCCCGGCAGACGGCGCATGCGGCGGATCCCACCGAGGGTGTGGTCGAGCTTCGCCAGCTCCTCGGACAGTCGGGCTGCTTCCTTCTTCGGGAGACGATCGAACTCTCCCGAGTCGCGACGCGCCTCGAGCTGATCGAGGAGTCCGATGCGCTTCTTGATCGTCACGAAGTTGGTCAGCATCCCGCCCAGCCAGCGCTGGTTGACGTAGGGCATGCCGGCCCGGCCGGCCTCTGCGGAGACGGGCTCCTGGGCCTGCTTCTTCGTTCCCACGAAGAGCACGGAATCGCCACGGGCGACCGTCTCCCTGACCGCGGCGAGGGCCTCGTCGAGCCCCTTGACGGTCTGGGCCAGATCGATGATGTGGATGCCGTTGCGCTCCGCAAAGATATAGGGGCGCATCTTGGGGTTCCAACGCCTGGTCTGGTGTCCAAAATGGACCCCGGCCTCGAGGAGTTGGCGCATCGAGACGGACGGCACGGTCTGCGACCTCCTGTCGGTTGTTCCTCCGCGGATCCAGCGGACGGGAACCTCTCGGCACCTCCCACCCGGGACGATCCGCGTGTGTGCTCCGCCCGATGAGGCGGGCATGCGCGCCGCTTCCGCGGCCGCGAGAGTCTAGCACGGGCGTCCCGGCTCACCCCTAGCCGGACGCGGAGTCAGGCCAGGACGTCGCGATGATGGCGCATCCGCACGCCCACAACCGGGCCGGGTCGCGGCTCGACGACGATCAGGTCGACGGCCGGGGACAGACGCGGGACGGGCGTTCCATCGGCAAGCCGGCCCGCCGAGCGGATCGCCATGAGCGCGGTGCGAGTCCGGGCTCGTTTGCGCATGTCGAATGATTCCTCGGCGGTCCCATAGTCGCGTCGGGTGCGATAGCGGACTTCGACGGCGACCAGGCGCCCCGGTGGCCCGGGATCGACGGCGACGATATCGACCTCGAGGCGCCCGACCCGAATGTTGCGCCCGAGGATCCGCCAGCCGCGGGCCACCAGCCGGCCCGCCGCCACATCCTCGGCCGACGTGCCGATCTTGCAGGACTGCGCCCCGGCCACGACGAGAGCATGGCGAGCCCCGATCGCCCCACGATCACGTCCGGCTCACGCCGTCGTAAACACGCGGTCGCCGTCGGTTGGCCCTCCGATCAGGCCGAGGCATCCTCGAACAGCCCGAGCTGTTCGGTATCGGCGACGGACGCGAACGTCAGGCGGTGCACCGGCGAGGGACCGAGCTGGAGGAGTGCGGCGCGATGTTCCGGTGCCGCATAACCCTTGTTGCCGGCCAGGCCGTAGCCCGGATGCAGCTCGTCGAGGTGGGCCATGAGGGCGTCTCGCTCGACCTTCGCCAGGATCGAAGCCGCGGCCACGGAGGCGCACAGTCGGTCCGCGTCGACGAGGAC
Source organism: uncultured Chloroflexia bacterium (assembly GCA_963789905.1). Taxonomy (GTDB): domain Bacteria; phylum Chloroflexota; class Limnocylindria; order Limnocylindrales; family CSP1-4; genus CAWBMK01. The sequence continues at coordinate 190,539 of CAWBMK010000001.1, forward strand.
CCGCTGACGCACGGGCAGGTCGGCGAAGACGAGCGAACCATCCAACAGGACAGCGTCTGGCCTGATCGCCAGTCGAGCTGCCGCCAGCTCCGATGCGAGGAGCGTTGCCTGGAGGATGTTGATCCGGTCGATGACGGCCGGCGAGACGAACGCGACCGACCAGGCAACGGCTCGGCGGCGGATCTCGGCCGCAAGCCGCGTGCGCTCGTCGGCGGATATCGCCTTCGAATTGCGCAGGCCGACCGGCTGCCAGTCGCGCGGCAGGATGACGGCGCCGGCGGCGACCGGCCCGGCCAGGCATCCACGGCCGACCTCGTCAATACCAGCGACGTAGCGAACACCGCGTGTCCAGAGGACGCGCTCCTCGGACATGTCGGGCTGGATCCGTTGTCGATGCCATTGCGACGTCGTCGATCGGCCGGATCGCGATCCCAGCGTAGCGACCGTGGTCACGGCGACCGTGCTCCCGTCGCCGCTTCTCTGTCAGCTCTGGCGGCGGCGCTCGCGGAGGGTGGCCGCCTTGCCCACCCGCTCCCGCAGGTAGTACAGCTTCGCCCTGCGCACCTGGCCGTGGCGGATGACCTCGATTCGATCGATCCGCGGCGAGTGGAGCTTGAAGGTCCGTTCGACGCCCACGCCCGATGCGATCCGGCGGACGGTGATCGCGCTCGCGATGCCCCCGCCGCGGCGCCGGATGACGGTTCCCTCGAACACCTGGATCCGTTCGCGGGTCCCTTCGACGACCTTGGCCGCGACTCGGACGGTGTCGCCGGGGGCGATCTCAGGCAGATCGGTCCGGAGCTGATCGGCGACGATCTCGTCGAGCACGTTCACTTGCTGGTCTACCTCTCAGAAGCGTGCGGAATTGGCTGCCATCCGGTCATCAGGACGACCCGGGGACCCGCGGCCGGCGGGAGTATAGCAGAGGGGTCAGGACCCGCCGGCCGCCCCGTCGGTCTCCGCTTCGAGCTCATCGAGAAGCGCGCGTTCCTCGCCCGACAGAGCGCGGCCGGCGAGAAGATCGGGCCTCCGGAGAGCCGTTCGCCTGAGGGCTTCGCGCAGTCGCCAGCGGCGGACGAGCTCGTGATGGCCCGAGACGAGGACGTCTGGCACGAGCTCACCGCGGAACTCCGGCGGCCGCGTGTACTGCGGATACTCCAGGAGGCCGTCGGCGTGGGACTCCTCGACGGTCGAGCCATCGTCGATCGCTCCGGGCAGCAGCCTGATGAGCGCATCCATGACGACCATCGCCGGCAGCTCGCCTCCGGACAGGACGTAGTCGCCGATCGACAGCTCGAGATCGACATAGCCGCGGACGCGCTCGTCGATGCCCTCGTAGCGGGGGCAGACGATGACCAGGTGCTCCGCTGCGGCGAGCTCTCGCGCGCGCGCTTGGCTGAACGGCTCGCCGGCGGGATCCAGGAGGATGACGATCGAGGTGGGGCGACGGACGGCTTCGATCGCCGCGACCACGGGCTCGGGCCGCAGGATCATCCCCGCCCCGCCGCCGTAGGTGGTGTCATCGACGGCACGATGGCGGCCAAGGCCATGTTCGCGCAGGTCCGAGATCGCGATCTGGACAAGGCCCCGTTCGACAGCCCGTGCCGGGATGCTGGCGTCGAGCGGACCGGCGAACATGGCCGGAAACAGGGTGAGCACGTCGATTCGGAGGCTCACTGCCGCTCCGTCTCGTCGAGGCCCAGGGCATTGACATCGACGACGATCTCACCCTCAGTTGGCTTGAACTCGGTCACGACGGCTCGCACAGCGGGAACCTCGAGGCGGCCCACCGGTCCATCGACCACGAAGACCTCGGCGCCTCCCGCTCGGTAGATATCGACCACCCGTCCGAGATCTCGGCCATTCGAACCGGCGACTCGGGCACCCACGACCTCGTGCCACCAGACCTCGTCGCTGGGGCGATCACTCAGGGGTATGTCGGCTTCCAGGTACACGCCTCGAAGACGCTCGGCCGCAGTTCGATCGGTCGCCTCGCGAAATCGCAGCCACCAGCCTGGACCGCCGGCGATCGGGTCGGCTCGCTCGATGGTCAGGGTGTCGGGCGTCCCCTCCCGGAACACCACGGAGCCGATTCGGAAGCGGTCCTTCGGACGATCGGTCAGGACCTCCACCCGAACGTCACCATGCAAGCCGTGGGCGGACCTGACCAGCCCGACGACCAGCCGTTCGCTTTCGGACCGTTTGCTCAGAGGATCTCCAGACCGACGCTCTCGCCCTCACGCGCACCGACCACCTTGAGCAGGGTGCGAAGGGCCTTGGCAACGGAGCCGTTGCGCCCGATGACCTTGCCCATGTCGTCATCCGCGACGCGAAGTTCGATAACCGTGCCGCCGGCCGTCTCGACGGCCTCGACACGGACCGCTTCGGGGTCGTCGACCAGCGACTTTGCAACGTATTCGACGAGTTCCGTGGCTGACACCGTTACCTCCTAGCCCTGATCGTCGGGCAAGATCCCGACGCGACGGAACAGACGGGCCACCGTATCGGACGGCTGGGCGCCCTTCGCCAGCCAGGCCGTTGCCTTCTCTGCGTCGATGTTCACCTCGATGGGGTCGGCCCGCGGGTTGTAGTGGCCGATCGTTTCGATAGACCGGCCATCGCGGGCGCTTCGGGAATTGGCGACGACGACCCGGTAGGCGGGCTGTTTCGTCGCGCCGACCCGTGTTAGACGGATCCTGACTGCCATGAGCGAATCGTTCCTCCTTGGTTCAGCTGGTCAATCGGGTTCGGTCACGGACACGACGACCGTTGATCGGTCCACGGAACCGCCGACGACGAAGGTCCCCAGGGCGGCATCCAGCGGCTTCAGGTACGGCGCGATCTCGGCGGTATACCGGTCGCTCCCCTCCGGCATAGCGGCAGACTTCTCGGCGAGATCGATCCCCGCTCCGATGTCGATCCAGGCCAGGCCTGCGTGCTGGCGGCCGGCCTCGCCGAGCATCGTCTTGAATGATTGTGTCGAGCCGAGTGACGTGTCATTCGTCGTGGACAGGACACCCTTGACGAAGTCCGAGGTCGCGCCGATGACAACGAGATCGCCCTGAACCGCCCACGACAGGGAGATCGGTCCACTCACCGGAACGGGCAGAAGACCTCCGCCAAGGTTGTCAAGGCCGGCCCCACCGAGGAGTCGGTCGAGCCCGCTGAGCTCGACGCTGACGATCGTGGTTCCTCCGCTGTCGGTCTCCTCGACCTTGGCACCGGCCAGGCGCGCCGCGACCTGGAGCTGTGTGAACAGGGATTGCGATTTCGTCGCATCGGACGAGGTCGCCACGACGCCGCCCGTCGGTCCAGCCGTCCCTGCATCGATGACGATCGCCGCTTCGGAGATCCAGCCGACAAGGCCGTTCGACCCACCGAGGAGGCGCAGCGCACCATCGATCGAGCCGAGGCCACCCGAGCCACCGATCGAGTCGATCGCGGCGGTCAGCCGCGGGCCGACGTCGTGAGCGTCGAGGAGCAGGATCGTGGTGGCTGGGATGCGGGTCGGGATGACGCTCTCGGCGTTGACGGCCGAGATCCCCTCGATGTGCGGCACGACGGTCGTCCCGACGGCCGCGCTGGTCTCGAAGCGAAGGCCACCGGCGACCCACGGTGGGAGCTTGGGGAGGCTGCCAGCGGCGCTCGGGACCGGGACGGGAAGCTGGCCGATCGCCTCATCGAGGGCGGCCCCCATGGCACCCGTGTCGGCAAAGACGAAGACGACCTGATCGCCACCGACCTCCTTTCGGGCGGTCGAGACCTCGTTGCGGGATGCGAAGGCGGACCCACCCTTGGTGTCGATCGCCGCCTTGACCGATGCACTGTCGCCGACGAGGGCCACGGCTCCCGGGACCGCCCAGGCGACACCCTTGGCGCCGGTCGTGATCGTCACGCCCAGGTAGACCTCGCTGCCCCCATCTCGTCCGAGAGTGGTAGCCAGCCAGGCCGCTGCCTTCTGATCGTCCGAGACCGTCGCCACGACCAGACCAGAGCCCGGGTTCCGTTGCTGCGATGCCTCGTCGATCCGCGAGGCGAGGCCGATCTGGCCACCGAACCATGGCGCGATCTGCTGGCTGTAGTCGAGCTGGCCGCCCGATCCGAGTCCCATGAGGCGATCGCCGAGCTCGGCCAGTTTGTCGGGCAGGCGCGACGTGTCGTCGAAGCCCGGGAAGTGCGACAGGAACGCACCCAGGTTCGCCTCCTGGTCGCCCGGCAGATCGAGCCGGACCTCAGCGTAGACGGCCGTGTCGGCGGGAACCCAGCGGGCCACGACCGACGACGAGCCGCCCAACCCGGCGAGAACGACGAGGACGAAGATCGTCACGGCAAGCGCGACGCCGACGACGATCATCGCGATCGTCCATCGCCCAGCTCCGGCTCGAGCGGGCGCCTCGCTGGGCTGGGTCTGATCCGCGTTCATCGCTATCGCCTCCCGAGGACGCCCATCGCCGCCCGACGGCCCCCCGAACCGCTGAACTGCTTCATGAGCTTCTGCATCTCCGCGTGTTGTTTGACGAGCTTGTTGACTTCCGTGAGCTCGGTCCCCGAGCCGGCGGCGATCCGGCGCCGTCGCGAGGCATTGAGGACGGTGGGCTCACGCCGCTCGATAGGAGTCATGCTGTGGATGATCGCCTCGACCCGGCGCATGTCGCCGCGATCGACGGCGGCCTGGGCCTCGTTCGCAAAGCCGCCCATGCCCGGGATCATCGATACGACCTGCCCGATCGGCCCCATCTTCTGGACTTGCTGGAGCTGCTCGAGCATGTCCTCAAGAGTGAACGAGGCCGTCCGCAGCTTCTCGACCATCTTCTCGGCCTGCTGGGCGTCGACCACCTCCTGGGCCCGCTCGGTGAGGGTCAGGATGTCGCCCATGCCAAGGATCCGGCCCGCCAGCCGGTCGGGATGGAACACATCGAGGGCATCGGTCTTCTCGCCGGTGCCGAGGAACTTGACGGGAATGCCGGTCACCGCCGAGATCGAGAGGGCAGCTCCCCCGCGTGCATCGCCGTCGATCTTGGTCAGGACAAGGCCGGTCAACGGCAGGGCACCGGCGAACGCCTCGGCTACCGAAACCGCCTCCTGCCCGGTCATCGCGTCGACCACGAGGAGTGTCTCGATCGGATGGACCGCCGCATCGACGGCGGTGATCTCGGCCATGAGAGCCTCGTCGATCGAGAGGCGTCCGGCGGTGTCAAGGATGACCGTGTCGCGCACCAGCCGGCTCGCGGAATCGACGCCGCCGCGGGCGATATCGACCACCGAGGTTCCCGCGGAGGCCCGATGGACGGGGACGTCGATCGCCCGACCGAGCGTCTCGAGCTGGTCCGCTGCGGCAGGGCGATAGGGGTCGGCGGCGACGAGAAGGGGGCGGCGGCCCATCTTGATGATGTGCCGAGCGAGCTTCGCGGCAGTTGTCGTCTTCCCCGAACCCTGGAGCCCAACGAGCGCGACCACGGCCGGGTTGCCGGACAGGTGGAACGTCCGATCGCCAACCGAGAGGGTGGTGACGAGCTCCTCGTGGACGATCTTGACGACCTGCTGGCCGGCCGTCAGAGACTGGAGGATCTCGGCGCCAGTGGCGCGCTCCCGGACCCGGGTCGTGAAGTCGCGAACGACCTTGAAGTTGACGTCCGCCTCGAGGAGAGCGAGCCGGATCTCCCGCATCGCGGCGTCGACGTCGGCTTCGGTGACGCGTCCGCGCCCGGTCAGGGAGGCGAGAGTCGTCCGAAGACGATCCGATAGTGCGTCGAACATGGGGATCGCTGGGTTCCTGTCCTCGTGGTCACGACCGACGCGAACGGCCGATCGGGTGGTGCGCGTGTTCTGGCGACACCGAGCGCCGGCAGTGTAGCCCATCGCCGAGGCGACCGGCCTTCCTCGGCTCGGGCATCCCTCACAGGCCCGGCGCGGGCACCGGACGTGTAGCCTGACCGACCGTGCGATCCCCACAACGGCCGAGTCTCTGGTCGAATGGTGCCTATGTCCGTTTCTGGACGGCGGCGACAGTCTCGATCTTTGGCTCGCTCATCACGAGGATGGCGCTGCCCTTCGTGGCAATCCTCATCCTCGATGCCGGACCAGTCGAGGTGGCCGTCCTTCGGTCGATGGACGTTGCCGCCACCCTGGTGTTCGGCCTCGTCGCCGGGGCGTGGGTCGATCGGCTCCGGCGGAGGCCCGTCCTCATCTGGGCCGATCTCGGCCGGGCGATCGTGCTGGCGTCCATTCCGCTCGCTTTCGTCGGCGGTTGGCTCTCGTTCGCCCAGCTGATCGTGGTCGCCGCCCTGGCGGCGATCCTGACCACCTTCTTCGATGCCGCCGACAACGCCTATCTGCCGACGATCGTCGAACGCGATCGGCTGCTGGAGGCGAACGGCGCCCTGGCGGCCTCGGGCTCGGCCGCCGAGTTCACCGGCTTCGGCATCTCGGGCGTGCTGATCCAGGTCTTCTCGGCCCCGATCGCCATTCTTGTCGATTCGATCACCTTCCTCGTTTCGGGCCTGCTGCTCGGGACCATCAGGGCTCCTGAACCGCCGCCACCTCCGCGCGAACAGCGCGAAGCCGTGATCGACGAGATCCGGCACGGCGTGGCACTCGTGCGTCGACATCCGACGCTTCGCGCCTTCACCGGCGCCCAAATGGCGCTCGAGGCCGGCTGGGGGTTCTTCGGCGCGACGTTCCTCCTGTTCGCGGTGGATGAGCTCCACCTCGGCGCAGCCGCAATCGGCGTCATCGCCGGTGTCGGAGGCGTGGCCTCGTTCATCGGGGCCGTAGTCTCGACGCGTGCAACGACACGGTTCGGCATCGGGAGGACGGCCATCGTGGCCTTGATCCTGGCCGCGATCGGAGCCCTCTTCATCCCCTTGGCGCCGGCCGGTGCACCACTCGTCGCTGTTGGCCTGCTCATCGCCCAGCAACTCGTGGCGGACTCCGCGATCACCGTCTTCGAGGTCACCGAGACATCGGTCCGCCAGACGATCGTCGATGATCGCGAGCTCGGTCGCGTCAGCGCGACGGTCCGCGTCGGCGCCGGGTTCGCCCAGCTCTGTACGACCCTCGGAGCCGGTTTGCTCGGGGCGGCCATAGGTCTCCGGACAGTGCTCTTCCTGGGACCGATCGTCATCCTGGTTGGCGTCGCCATCCTTTGGCGATCTCCTGTCCGGACACTTCGTGCGCTCGGCGACGGCCCGCTCCGGCGGCCAGATCCGGCGGCCGTGGTCGTCGAGGTTGGGCGAGACGAACCGATCGGTGGGTAGTCGCTAGGAGTCGCCGGCGAAGAGCGCGCCGACGAACGCATCCGGGTCGAAGGCGATGAGATCCGATAGCCCCTCCCCCACCCCGACGAACCGCACGGGGATGCCCAGACCGGCCTCGATCGCGAAGACGATGCCGCCCTTGGCCGTCGAATCGAGCTTGGTCAGGACGATCCCGGTCAGGCCTACCGACTCGTTGAAGGCCTGCGCCTGGGCAAGGCCGTTCTGGCCCGTTGTCGCATCGAGGACGAAGAGCGTCTCCGGGTGCGATCCCGGCAACCTGCGGTCGATCACCCGCCGGATCTTCGCCAGCTCGTCCATGAGGTTCGACTTCGTGTGCAGCCGGCCCGCCGTATCGGCGATGACGATGTCGGCCTGCCGCGCGATGGCCGCATCGAGGGCGTCATAGACCACCGCACCTGGATCCGCTCCCGGGGCGTGGGCCACGATCTCGGCGCCCGTCCGGTCGGCCCAGACCCGCAGCTGATCGCTGGCGGCCGCTCGGAACGTGTCGGCGGCGGCGAGAATGACCCGCCTGCCGGCCTCTCGTTCACGATGGGCGAGCTTGCCGATCGTCGTCGTCTTGCCGGTGCCGTTGACGCCCACGACAAGGACGATCGATGGATGACCCGGCACGGCCGGGCGGAGGTCCCAGTCGGGATCGCGCGGAGCCAGCAGCGATCGGAGCTCGGCCTGGACTGCCGCCTCCGGCGGCGCGTCGGACCCATGAGCCCGTGCCCGTTCGACCACGCTTGCCGCCACCGCCGCGCCGACGTCTCCGGCGATAAGGACCTCCTCGACCTCGTCCCAGGCGACAGCGTCCGCCACGCCGCCTCCGAGCAGGCCGCGCAGCCGGGCCACCAGTCCGCCACGCGTCCGACCGAGACCGTGATCCAAGTCGACCGAGCCATCCGATGTGGCATCCGGCTGATGGTCGACCGCCGGAGGCTCAGCGGCGGGAGGCACAGCCGCGGCGAACTCGGCTGCGGCCGAACCTTCAAGAGACAGGTCGGCAGGCGCCTCTTCGATGGGCGTGTCCTCGGGCGGAGGCTCTTCCGAGCGCCGCAGAAAGCGCACGGCCGCAGGACCCTAGGAGCCGACGGGCGTCGGGCTCGCCGCGCGCTCCGCCTGCAGCTCCTCGGCGATCGCGGTCGCTTCGTCAAGGCGGAGGCTGATGACCCGACTTACCGAGTCGTCTCCGACAGTCACGCCGTAGAGGGCATCGGCAACCTCGATGGTGCCCCGGTTGTGCGTGATCACGATGAACTGCGTCCCTTGAGCCAGCTCGGTGAGGGCGTCCGTAAACCGCCCGATGTTGGCTTCGTCGAGGGCCGCGTCAACCTCATCGAGGACACAGAACGGGACCGGTCGGACCTCCAGCATCGCGAAGAGCAGGGCAACCGCCGTCAGAGCGCGCTCCCCTCCAGACAGCATGGCCAGAGCCTGAGCTTTCTTGCCTGGCGGTCGGGCGATGATCTCGACGCCGGTTGCGGATAGATCGGATGGCTCGGTCAGCTCGAGGCGGGCGAACCCGCCGCCGAAGAGCTGGCGGAACCGGCGGTCGAATGCGGCCTCGAGGGCATCGAAGGTCGCCCTGAACTGCTCCGCGATCAGGCCGCTGAGCTCGGCGATGAGGCGACGCGTCCCTTCGATCGCCTCGCGAAGGTCGGCGTCCTGCGACTCAAGACCGCTGAGCCGCTCCTGGATCTCGGCGTATTCCTCATCGGCGAAGGGGTTCGTCGCTCCGAGCTCGTGGAAGCGGCGTCGGAGCGAGGCGAGCCGCGTAGCCGTTGGCGGATCGCCCGATGGAGGGTCGGCCGCCCAGGCGGGGCTGATCGCGGCGAGTGCCGCCTCGAAGACGACGGAGTCATCGTCGCTGGCCGGGAGTTCCACGCCTACCGGGAGGGCGTGCCGGAGTCGCGCGAGCCCGACGCCGCCCATTGCCGCCAGATCCACGAGGAGGGCCTCGCGCACGCCGTCGAGGGCCAGCCTGGCTTCGACTGCCGCGAGGTCGGCGCTGCGCAAACCATCCTCCGCGCGCCGAAGCGAGTCGCGCGCCTCCGAGGCCGCCTGCTCAGCGAGCGCGAGCCGCGCCCTGCCCTCCGACGATCCGGCCCGAAGCCGCTCCAGGCGCTCCCGCAGATCGGATTCGATCGCGGTCGCGACCGCCAGTTCTCGTGCCCCTCCATCTCGATTGGCCTGGACCGTCGCGATCGTCTCCACTCGCGCGGCGATGTCGTTGTTCAGCTGGACGATCCGTGCCTCCGCGGCGGTCGCGGCAGCGTCGGCTGCCACTCGTCGAGCCTCTGCGGTTCGCCGGGCCGTGTCGGCAGTCGCATGCTCGGTGGCAAGCCGATTCCGTGCCGCCCGAAGCTCCGCTGCCCTTTCCTCCCATACGTTGACCGCATCGCCCTGGACCGGATCGCCCTGCAGCAGCGCCGCTGCATCTCCGGCTGGTCCTTCATTGGGGTCCGACGCGAGTTTCGCGAGCGCCTCGCGCGACCGTCGCTCGTCGCCATCGAATCTGGCGACCTGGGCCTCGTGCCAGACAGCCTCACGGGTGGTGCTCTCGAATTCCCGTCCGGCAGATCGCGCCTCCTCATCCAGGCGCTGCCTGGCGGCGGAAGCCGTCGTCTCCGCGTCGATCGACGTTCCGTCCACGACGCGCGCAGCCGCCAACGTTTCGGCCGCGGCATCGAGATCGCGACGGGCTGCCTCGAGATCGGACTCAAGCTCGGCGATGGTCTCGACGGCTCGCTCGAGATCGGCCCGCTCTTCGAGGCGCTGGCGCTGCGGACCGAAGGTCACGACAAGTGGCGCAACGACGGCCGAACCATCCCGCGTCGTCAGGGTCCAGCCGACCGGCAGCTCGGGTTGGAGCACGAGGGCCTGAGCCAGATCCACGATCCATCCACTCCGTGCCAGCAGCGCACGGCCGACACCGTCGAGGTCCCGCCTGATGGCATCGCCGAGCATGCCCCCACCCGTCTCGGCGAGGCGAGCTCGGAACGCCGAGTCGACGTCACGGTCGCGTCCTGCCTGTCCGTCGGCGTCGGAGACGATCGCAGTCCCCGTCGCGTCGCCCGCGCCTCGCAGCGCGGAACGCGGGATGATCGGAGCATCGAGCGCCTCGGCCAGAGCCGCCTCGACGGCCGGCCGCCAGCCAGGCTCGACGTCGAGCCGATCGCCGAGACGGGCCGACCCATCTGCGCCGGCCAAGCTGCGGAACCTGGCATCGTCCGCGGCGGATGGTGCCGTCGCGATACGAGCACGGACGGCACGAACCCGCTCGGTGAGCTCGGTGACCCGGGTACCGGCGACGGCATGGGAGGCCTCGCTCGCCTCGACCTCGGCGCGGGCGGTACGCCGCGCCGCGGCGGCTCTCGCCTCGGCGGCCTCAGCGTCACCGAGCGCGACCTTGATCTCTGCGAGACCGGTCTCGGCGGCGTCCCGCCGGTCGGCGGCAGCCGCGGCGTGCTCACGTTGCTCGAGGGCCCGCCGACTGCTGTCCTCGGCGGATCGACGGGCGGCGTCGATCTCGGCCGCACGAGCCGCTGAAGCGCGGCGGATCGCATCACGCGAGGCGTCGTGAGCGTGCTCTGCCGCCTCAAGCGCGGCGAGCTCGGCCGTAGCCTCCGCGAGGGCGGCTTCCGCAGCGGCCAATGCGGACTCGAGATCCGGATCGAGAGCTGGCACAGGTTCGACCGCCGAACGGCGAGCCGCCACGAGGTCAGCCTCGGCTGCCGCGACCTCGCTTCTGGCGCGTTCGAGCTCGCGCCCTTCATTGGCGGCGTCCGAGGCCAGCCGGCCGTCGGCGAGGCGAAGATCGGTGCGACGGGCTACGGCCGCATCGAGCGCCGCCACCAGGACCCCTTCTTCCTCTGCCTGGCCGGCCAGCGCCGTGGCGGCCGTGTGCACCGCCCGCTCGGCGTCGCCGAGCGCCGCCAGGGCCGCATCGACAGCCTGGCGGGCGGATCCATGAGCGGTCGCGGCACGGCGTTCCCGAGCCGCCAATTCGTGCCAGCGATGATGTGCCGACGCGAGCAGGGCCTCGGCCAGCTCATCGCCCGAGCTGCGGTGGGCGGCCTGCTGCTCGGCCTGGGCGGCCAGGCGCCGCGCCTGAGGCCGAAGCTCTGCCAGCACGTCCCGAACGCGCGCCAGGTTCGACTCAGCTTCGACGAGCTGTTCCTCGGCCCGTCGACGCCGACGCTCATGGCGACGGACACCCGCGACTTCCTCGAACAGCGGGCGTCGTTCCTCGGGTCGAAGGGCGAGCGCCTGGTCGACCATGCCCTGGCCGATGAACAGGAAGGCGTTGTCGGCCAGGTGAGCCGCGTCCAGCAGGTCGACGAGGTCCCGGAGACGAACCCGTGTCCGGTTCAGGAGGTACTCGTTCTCACCCGAGCGGTAGAGACGTCGGCCGAGCTCGATGACCCCGTAGTCGACAGGCAGGAGACCGTCCGCGTTGTCGAGCATGAGGGTCACGTCGGCCATGCCGGTCGCCGATCGCTTCTCGGAGCCGGCCCACACGACATCCTCGCTCTTGCGAGCCCGCAGTGCGCGACCTTGCTCGCCGAGGCTCCAGCGGAGGGCGTCCGCGAGGTTCGACTTGCCGGACCCATTGGGACCGACGATGGCGCTGATCCCCGGACCGAACTCGACGAGGGTCCGATCCGCGAACGACTTGAAACCCTGCATCCGAACGGACAGCAGGCGCGCAGGTGCGGTCATGAGATGGTTTCCCCGCCTCGACCTATGTCGAGATCGGCCGTCCGGATGAGGGTGTCGAGGGCGTGGCTGGCAGCGACGGTCTCGGCGGTTCGGCGGGATTTGCCGGTGCCGCGCCCGACAACCTCATCCTCGACGATCACCTCCACGCTGAACACCTTCTCGTGATCGGGGCCGACCGCCTCGAGCAGCCGATACGTCGGGCGGCTACCGGTCCGGCGCTGGGTCAGTTCCTGGAGGCGGCTCTTGGGACTCTTGAGCGACTGGGGCGGCTCATCCGCCTCGATCTCTGGTGCCGCGATGGCGACGATCCAGTCCCGCGTCGTCGCGTAGCCCACACTGAGGTACAAGGCGCCGGCGAGCGCCTCGAACGCCGATGCCAGGAGGGAAGGACGTCGGCGACCACCGCGGGCATGCTCGCCTTCGCCAAGCAGGAGGTACGAGGCCAGATCAATCCGCGTCGCGAGCCGGGCAAGCCCAGTTGTCGACACGATGGCCGCCCGTCTGGACGAGAGCACACCCTCATCGTCACGGCGGTGACGGAGGTAGACCGCCTCGGAGATGGCCAGATTCACGACGAAATCGCCGAGGAATTCGAGGCGCTCGTTGTGCCCGATCCCGGCGTCGCGGTGCTCGTGCAGCCAGGACGCGTGAACCAGGGCCTGGCCGATGAGATCGAGGTCGTCGACGGGGAGCCCGAGGCTGGCCACCAGGGCGGCCGCCGGGCCCATCGAGTCGGTGTTCTGGTCGATCCTAGGAGGAGTGCTCGTCGATGAAGTCGACGGCGTCCTGGACGGTCCGGATCTTCTCCGCATCCTCGTCCGAGATCTCTGCCCCGAACTCCTCCTCGAGGCTCATGATGAGCTCGACGAGGTCGAGAGAATCCGCGTTGAGGTCGTCGACGAACGAAGCCTCCGGCTTGACTTCGTCCTCTTCGACGCCGAGCTGTTCGACGACGATCTTCTTGAGGCGATCGTACGTGGTGGACAACTGAATCCTCCTCGATCCGGGTGGGTCTACGGCTGGCTACCCGACGGGACGACCGGCAGTCGCACCATTGGGCTCGGGGTCGATCTCCTCCGCTGCGATCCGCCCGAGGACGCCGTTGAGCAACCGCCGGACGGGCTCTCCACTGTAGATGCGGGCCAGCTCGACCCACTCGGCGATCGCCACCCGGGTCGGCGTCGGGGAGTGTAGCACCTCACCGATGGCGCAACGGAGCAGGGCGCGGTCCATTCGGGCCAGGCCGGTGACCGGATAGCGCGGCGCATAGCGCTCGATCAGGGCGTCGATGTCCGTCCGGTACGAGCTCACAGCTTCGACGATCGCTCGGGCCAGCTCAGAGGTGAGATGGTCGGGGTACGCCGCCCCGAGATGGCGTTCAAGTGCGGCCAGCGCCGTTCGCTGCCCGAACTCGGCCTCGAAGACCGACTGCAGGGCAAGGGAGCGGCCGGTTCGTCTCGACCGCGCTCGGTCAGCCGCGGACGCCATCGACGACGACCGTCACACTTCCGACGTCGAGTCCGAGGACGCGACGGATCGCCGAGGCCACGGCCACACGGGCGTTCTCGGCAGTCGCGGGGAGGGACACCCCGGCTCGGGCGACGACGTGGATCGTCACCGAAACGGATCCATCCTCGACCCGCGCTTCGACGGCTCGGCCCCCGAGGAGACGCCGAAGTCTCGATGCCCGCCCGACCCGGAAGACACCGGGCGTCTCGGCGGCGGCCAGGCGCACGACGTCGACGATGACGCTGCGGCTGACTGCGAGATCGGACCCGGGCGTCGTCATGCCCGCGTCCCGATCGTCGTAGCGGTCGACATCGCCCCGGCTGCGTCGGCCGCCAGGGCCTCGCCGATCACCTCGGGTACGCGCGTCCGGGCCATCCTCGCGGCGACCCCCACGCCATAACGGATCATCCGCCGACGTGCGCGGCCGTGGGTCACGATGACCGACCCCTTGACTCCCAGCAGCGGAGACCCGCCGACGACCTCGTAATCGAAGATCGCGCGGATCCGGGCAAGCCCGGGTTTGAGGAGCAGATAGGCAAGCGGCCCTCGCGGAGGGCGGCTTAGCTCCGCCCGCAGGAGATCGAAGATCGCGGTCGACAGGCCCTCGAAGAACTTGATCGTCACGTTCCCGACGACTGCGTCGCAGACGACGACATCGGCCAGATGGTGGACTAGGTCCTTGCCCTCGATATTGCCCACGAAGTTGAGGCTGGAGCCGTCAAGGAGCCTGGTCGCCTCGCGGATCCGGGCATCGCCCTTGCCCCGCTCCTCACCGATCGACAGGAGGGCCACGCGGGGGTTGGGCGAGCCCATCACCCGCTCCGCGTAGACGGCCCCCATGTGGGCATACTGGAAGAGGTTCTCGGCCGTCGAGTCGGGATTCGCTCCGATATCGAGGAGCAGGAACGGCCGCTCGAGCGCCATCATGGGCACGGCGAGCGCGGGCCGATCGACCCCGGGAAGGCGACCCAGTCGGAGCACGGCGGCGGCCATCCCCGCCCCGGTGTGACCGGCCGTCAGGATCGCGTCGGCGTGACCGTCGCGGACGAGGTTCGTGGCCACCAGGATCGAGGCGTCACGCTTCTCGCGCAGTGCCAGGGCCGGCTCCTCGTGCATGTCGATGACCTGCGACGCGGCCACCACGGTGACGTTGGGAGGCAGGTCACCCCCGGCTGCGGCAGCGATCGCGCCGGGCTCGCCAACGAGGATCATCGCGTCGAGGGGCGCGATCGCGGCATGCTCGAGCACGCCGGGGACGACTTCGGATGGACCATGATCGCCACCCATCGCGTCGACGGCGACTCGGATCGGGCGGTCGCTCGCCGGCTCGCCTGGCCCGCTCACGGCACCACGGGACCTAGCCGGAGGATTCTTCGGTGGTCCTCTGCTTGATCTCCACGGCCGGGCGACCCTGGTGATAGCCACACGTCGGACAGGCACGGTATGGCAGCTTCGGCTGATGGCAGTGATCGCATTCGACGAGCGTCGGAGGGCGCAGCGCGTGGTGGCTGCGACGATCCATCTGACGCGCGTGGGCGACCTTGCGCTTGGGCACACCCATGGCTGTGGCGGGTCTCCTCGATTGCCGTCGTCGGACGACGGTGGACGTGCGGACGTAGCGTCCGGTGTGTTCGGGTCGGGCGGAGTCTAGCCGTTCTCGGCCTCCTCGTCGACACGCAGGCCGGCCAGCGCGGCCAGCCGTGGATCAAGGGGTGCATCGCCGTGGTCGTGGGCGCTCTCGGAGAGGTCCAGGCCGCACGTCGGACAGAGACCGGGGCAGTCGGCCCGGCACAGCGGCGCGATCGGCTCGATCAGCGAGAGCTCGTCCGCGAGGAGCGCCCCGATGTCGAGCTGGTGGCCGTCGGTCAATCGCGCGACGTCCGGCTCCATGTCTCGATCCAGTCGCGCTCCGGTCGTCACGTCGAGAGTCGGCAGATACTCCTCCTCGATCTCTATCTCGACAGGGAGGTCGATGTCGCGAAGGCAGCGCGAGCATGTCTCGGCGATCGAGGTATGGACCCGTCCGGTCAGGTAGATCCCGCGATTCGTGCGCGTCAGTCGGAGGGCACCCGTACCGGGGGACGATTGCCTCGGTCCCTCCTCGATCGGGACCCAGATGTCGGTCAAGTCGATCGCTCGAGTCGATCCTGCCGGCTCGCCGAGAAAGGATGAGACGGGGATGAGAAGCAGCCCGGGGCTCCGATCTCGCGTCGCGCCTCGCCTGCCACCGCTGACCGCGGGGCCCTTCTTCATCGCCGGGACGAAGCCGCGGCGTCCTCCTCGCCGGCGTAGAGCGGACCCAGATCGTCGAGATCGTCATCGTCGACGGCCGGGGTCTCGATGAGGTCTGCGCGTCGCTCATCGAGCATCGCGATGCCTTTCTTGACGCTCTGAAGGGTCCGGACGAGGTCGCCCTCGAGACCGACGAGGACCGACACGGCGTATTCGTCGGCGCCGCGGCGGATGTCCTCGGCGTCGCTCCGGCCGCGGGCGAGGATCTTCTCGCTCTCTTCCCGGGCCGCCTCGGTCAGGCCCCGTTCATCGATCAGGAAAGCCGCCTGCTCCTGTGCCCGGGCGATGATCCGTTCGGCCTCCTGTTCGGCCTTCTCGATCACCCGTTCGCCTTCGGAGGTGATCCGTTTGGCCGCCCGCACTTCCTCGGGAACGGCGGCCCGCAACTCGTCGATCAGGTTGAGGGCGCGCTCCTGGTCGACCACGACGTTGTTGGTCAGGGGCAGCTTCTTGCCGGTCGCAACGAGCGACTCCAGCTGCTCGACCAGGAACATGATGTCGATCGGATGGCCCTCCGTTGTCAACGACCGGAACCCGGTCGGGATTATCGCATGCTCACCCGTCAGCGAAGGCTCGGCGCATCGCGACTGCCGCTCGCGGCGGGACCATGTCCGCCACATCGCCGCCGAAGCGAGCGATCTCCTTGACGAGTGACGAGCTGACGTAGCCATGCTCGATCGCGGTCATGAAGAACAGCGTGTCGATCTCGGGCGCCAGGCGTCGATTGTTGTGGGCCAGCTGGATCTCGGCCTCGAAGTCGGAGATCGCGCGCAGGCCTCTTACGATCGTTCGCGCTCCAACCGAACGGCAAAACTCGACGGTCAGGCCCTCGAAGCCAGCGACCTCGATGCGGCCAGTGACCTCGGGATCGCCCGCTTCATCGAGGGAATCGCGGATGATCGAGATCCGTTCTTCGGCCGGCAGGAGCGCATCCTTGCGGGGGTTGACGAGGACCGCCACCACGACCCGATCAAAAAGGGATGCCGCGCGCCGGACGACGTCGAGATGCCCGCTTGTGATCGGGTCGAACGATCCTGGATAGACCGCGACGTTCATCGGCTCTCGTCCACCGCCCGGCGTCTGAAGAAGGTCAACATCGTCTCGCCGAAGCGCTTCTGCCGTTCGGATGCTAGCAGCCCCACGTGCGTCGGAACGTCGTGGTGGCGGTCGTGCGTCGTGACGACCCGGACCCGCGCCGCCAGCAGGCCTTCGGTCCTCGGGTCGCCGATTCGCTCGAGCACCGCGGACCGGACGGTCTCGTCCGCATAGGGCGGGTCGAGGATGACGATGTCGAACGGGCCATCGTCCGTCGAACGGGTCGAACGTCCCAGGTAGTCGGTGACGTCGGCACGCACGATCCTCGCCCGCTCGATCGGGAGGTGGGTCGTGACGAGATTGCGCTCGATCACGCCACAGGCGTCTTTGGCGCGCTCAACGAACACGACCCCGGCTGCCCCGCGCGAAAGAGCCTCGATACCGACGGCGCCACTGCCGGCGAACAGGTCCAGAACCCTCGCGCCGACGAGGTCGGGCTCGAGGATGGCGAAGAGTGTCTGCTTCACGCGGTCGGCGAGTGGGCGTGTCGAATCGCCGGGAGCGGCAAGCCTGATGCCACGTGCACTGCCGGCGATCACCCGTCCTGCATCAGCCACGGTCAGCCCTCGGTCGCGGGCTCAGCGGACGCAACTCCAGCAAGCCAGCCGCGAGCGAGCTCGTCCGGCAGAGCCGAGGGCCCATGGACAGCCCCGGCCGCGTCCACGATGGTCTCGGCCAGCCGGCGAGCGGCAATGGCCAGCTCGCGATGCTCAGGTCTCTGGAGGGAGGCGACCCGCAGACGGGGCAGCCCGCTCTGCGCGTAGCCCAGGACGTCGCCCTCCCGGCGGAGCTCGAGGTCGCGCTCGGCGAGCTCGAATCCGTCGGCCATCGAGACCACCGCAGTCAGCCGCTCCCAGCCGACGGTCCCCTCCTCGACCGCACTGACGAGCACGCAATACGACGCGGCTGTGCCGCGACCGACGCGACCACGGAGCTGGTGGAGCTGGGCGAGACCGAACCGCTCTGCATCCTCGACGACCATGACCGTGGCCGCCGGAACATCGACGCCAACCTCCACGACGGTCGTTCCAACAAGAACGTCGATCTGGCCATCGCGGAACCGGGACATCTCCTCGTCGCGCTCTCGGGGATGCATCCGACCGTGAACGAGGCCGACCCGGAGGGGCAACAGATCGCGCAAACGGAGGGCCTCGGCCTCGGCCGCCGCGGCAGCAGACCCGCTGGCGTCCGCGGCCCCATCGACCGTCTCGTCGGGATCGCCGGCTGCCTCGCCGTCCCCGATGAGCGGGACCACGACGAATGTTCGATGGCCCGCGGCCGCCTCCTCGGTAACGAAGGTCCACAGGCCCTGCAACGCTTCCGGACGCCGGATCGCCGTCCGGATCTCCTTCCGTCCCTGGGGCAGCGAGCGCAGGTCGGAGACATCGAGATCCGCGTACAGGACCTGGCCGATCGTGCGGGGTATCGGCGTCGCCGTCATCAGCAGCACGTGCGGCGTCCGGCCGGCCGCTTTCGCCTCGAGGGCGGCCCGCTGCTCGACGCCGAAGCGGTGCTGCTCGTCGACGATGACGAGCGACAGATCGCGAAAGACGACCGACTCGGAGATGAGGGCATGGGTGCCGATCGTGACGTGGGCCTGACCGGAACGGAGGTGTTCGTGGGCCCTTGCCCTCGCCTCTGCCGGCAGCGAGGCGGTCACGAGGGTCACCCCGATCCCCAGCGGCTCGAGCAGGGCTCCGACCGTGTCGGCGTGTTGACGCGCGAGCAGATCCGTCGGGGCCAGGAGGGCTCCCTGGGTCCCCGAACGGGCGACGACCGCCAATGCATACGCGGCGACCGCGGTCTTGCCTGACCCAACGTCGCCCTGGAGCAACCGCAGCATCGGCGCGCCGCCCGCGAGGTCGGTCCTTATGTCGTCCATCGCGGCGGCCTGATCGCGAGTCAGGACGATGGGCGTGCCCACGCGCTCGGCGACGACAGCAGAGATCGCCGCCCGGATCTCAGCGTCAACCTGATCCTCGAGCCCGACGGACTTGGCCGCCTCACGATCCCGCTCCCGTCGCCTGATGACCATCCCGATCTGGATCGCGGCCAACTCGTCGAACGCCAGGCGCCGGAGGGCAGCATCGAGCGACTCGAAGTCCGTCGGGAAGTGGACCCCTTCGAGGGCCACCCCGATCGGGACCAACCCTTCGGACTCGCGAACATCGGCCGGCAGGTACTCCGGATACTCCGCCCCCGCGACATCCAGAGCGGCTCGCATGGCGAGCCGCAACGACTGCGCCGTGATGCCGGATGTCAGCCGATAGACGGGCACGATCCGACCGGCGTGGAGCGCGTCGGCGAGCGGCTGATCGTCCGAGCTGAAGTCCGGGTTGTCGATCAAGGGCGTGAAACCGCGCCGTTTCAACCGACCGGACACGATGATCGCGTCGCCCTCGCGCAGTCGGCGCTCGATGAAACGACGTCCGAACCAGGTCGCCTCGGCCGAGCCGGTGTCGTCGACCAGCATCGCCGTCGTCCGCTGGACTCGACGACGCCAGGTCTGCTGGACCCGCAGCTCGGACACCCGTGCCCGCACCGACACGAGCTCGCCGTCCGGCAGCGCGAGGAGCTCACCGAGCGTCCGCATCTGACGCAGATCGTCGTAGCGGCGCGGAAGATGAAAGAGGAGATCTCGGACCGTCCGGATGCCGAGCCGCCGACCCGTCTTCCGCAACGCCGCGGCGCGCGGCAATCCCGAGGCCCCGACCGGGACGTCGAGAAGGGCGACGGCGCCGCCCACGCTACTCGGCGGCGATGAGGTAGCGATAGTACGGCTGGCCGCCGTGAACCACCTCGACCTCCGCTCCGTCGATCAGCTCGCCGACGCGCCTGGCGAGCGCCTCCGTTTCAGCCAGGTCGGCACCGTCGCCGTAGTAGAGGGTGACCAGCTCGAACCCGGGCTCGAGGGCGGCGATACCGGCCAGAACCGCCTTGGTCACATCCGAATCGACTGCGATGAGGCCATCGTCGGGATCAAGGACGATCGTCTGGCCCTTCTTGACCTTGCGCCTTCCGAACCGCGAATCACGGACCGCTTCCGTCACGACCATCGATTGGATGGCTCGGCCGGCTACCGTCATCGGACCGGCGTTTGCAGCCGCATCCTTGGTCGGATCGAGGGCCATGAGCGCGGCCAGGCCCTCGGCAGCGTTGCGCGTCGGGACGACGACGATTCGCTTGTCCTCGCAAAGGGCTGCCGCCTGTTCGGCGGCGAGACGCACGTTGGGGTTGTTCGGCAGGACGACCACCTCCCGCGACCGCGCCAGGCGGACGATGCGCAGAAGCTCCCCCGTCGACGGATTTGCCGACTGCCCGCCCTCGAGGATCTGGTCGACCCCGAACGACTCGAAGACCGAGCGCAGCCCCGAGCCGGCGACGACGGCGACGACGCCAGGCCCCGTTCCGGTTCGGTCGGCTCCATCGACCGAGTGCTCGGTGTGGTCGTGTCGACCATCGCCCGACGCATCGATGGTGAACCCCGCAGCCCGGGTCTCGCGCAGGTCGCGTGCCTGATCGTCGAGATTCTCGATGCTGATCCGCGACAGGGTGCCGTTCGTCAGGCCGTAGGCGATGACGTCGTCGGGTCGCTCGTTGTGGACGTGGATCTTGATCGCTCGGCCGTCGCCTGCGACCAGCACCGAATCCCCGATCGACTCGAGGTGGCCCCGGATCGCGTCCACGTCGAGAACGCGTCCCGGCGCGGGCGTGAGCAGGTACATCGTCTCGTAGCCCCAGCCTTCGTCGGCATGGGCGACGAGCGTCGACGGCTTGGCGGCGACTTGGCCCCGCGCCGATACGGCGCCAGCGGGAACCTCTCCAACCACATACAGGAGGGTCCCCTGGAGCAACCGGTAAAGACCCTGGCCACCGGCATCGACAACCCCTGCTTCCCGAAGGATCGGCAACAGACTCGGC
Source organism: uncultured Chloroflexia bacterium (assembly GCA_963789905.1). Classification (GTDB taxonomy): domain Bacteria; phylum Chloroflexota; class Limnocylindria; order Limnocylindrales; family CSP1-4; genus CAWBMK01. Next base: position 211,340 of record CAWBMK010000001.1, read on the forward strand.
GTCCGAGCGACCGCCCGTTCCGCTGCGTCGACCACCGCACCGAGGACCGCCTCGATGTCGTTCTCCCGTTCGGCGGCCGTCACGGCGGCGGCGGCGGCCTCCCGGACCACCGTCAGAATGGTGCCCTCGACGGGCTTCGCCACCGCCCCGTATGCCATCCTGGTACCGCGGTCGAGGGCGTGGGCCAGGTCCAGTCCGTTGAAGCGACGCTTGCCGGCGAGGCCTTCCGACATGCCGCGGAAGATCTGGCTGGTGATGACGCCCGAGTTGCCCCGCGCGCCCATGAGCGCTCCGAAGCTGATGGCAGCGGCTACGTTCTCGAGTGTCATGCCGGTGGCCGTCTCGGCCTCGTCAAGAGCCGCCCGGACCGTCGCTGCCATGTTCGTCCCGGTATCGCCATCCGGCACCGGGAAGACATTGAGCCCATTGATCTCGTCGACATGAAGCTCGAGGTGGGCGACGCCGGCGGCGAAGGCCGCCAGGAGCCCCTTTCCGTCACACGATCGTCGAGCCATCAGCGATCGCCATCATCGGACGACGCGATAGGGCGATCCACCGTGACCGGTGGAGGGGGCGCGGCACCGGCGTCGACTCGCAGCTCCCCTACGTGGATCTGGAGCCGGTCGATCTCTCGCTCGACGGCGCCGCGAACGGCGAAGCGGACGGCACTGTCGACCTGGCGGGCAACCTCTGCGACGGGAACGCCGTATGCGACGCTGATCCGGATGTCGACGCGGAGCTCTTCGGGACTCGAGGCGATGACGATCGCGGGTCTGCCGCCGAGCCACCGCAGTCGGCCCCCCAGGAGCCCACGTGCCCGGAGCCCGGTGACTCCGTAGGACCCCAGGGTCGCAACGCGGACGATGTCGGCCACGGCCGCAGCGGTGATCACAGACCGGCCGGGGACGATCGACTCGGACAGCTGGGCGTCCTCCGCGTGTGAGCTCGGCCGGGGAAGCGGGAGCGCCATGCTATAGTACCGTCCCGCTTCGGGCCGACCGCCCGGACGCGCGCGACATATCACCGTCTCGAGGACCTCCAAATGGCTCGCGCCTGTGCCATCTGCGGTAAATCGGCGATCGGCGCCTTCAACCAGCAGTCATCGGGGATGAACCGAGTCCGCGCTCATCGTCGCGTCCATCCGAACCTCCAGTCGCGGGTCGTCGTCATCGATGGCAAGGAGCGGCGCGCCCTGGTCTGCACTCGCTGCTCGCGGACACTGACAAAGAGCGCTCGCTAGGGCGAGTCACCCGTGGCGCCAGGCTGGTCGAACCAGAGGGTGAACGGACCGTCGTTTACGAGTTCGACTTCCATGGATGCCCCGAAGACCCCGCGCTCGACGACGACAAACCGCTCAGTCAGCCTCGTGCAGAACGCCTCGTAGAGCTTTTCGGCAACGCCGGCCGGGGCGGCATCGGTGAAGCCTGGCCGGCGCCCATGGCCGAGATCGGCGTACAGCGTGAACTGGCTTACGACGAGCGCCTGTCCGTCGATGTCGGCAATCGACCTGTTGGTCCGGCCGGACTCGTCAGCGAACATTCGGACCTCCGCGATCCTGCGCGCCAGCGTCGCGGCGACCTCTTCGTCGTCGTCAAGCCCGATCCCTAGCAGGATGAGGCAACCGGCTTCGATCTCGCCGACGACGCGCCCGTCGACTCGGACGGCCGCCCGGTGCACACGCTGGACGACGGCCCTCACTGATCGGCCGCGTACCGCGCCGCCTCCGACTCGAGACGGCTGCGCTGAGCGCCGAACCGTTCCTCGGCGAGCTGCAAGGCAGCCAGGGGCACGAAGAGCCTCGCCCGACGCCCATCGTCGCCGCCGGCGTGAGGCAGCGCGCGGAAGATCGCGACGGGGATACCGGCGTCCTCGATCGCCCGGGCAAATGGATCCGCCATCTCACGCGGAAGCTCGGTGAAGGGTGTCCACTCGTCGCGACTTACCGGCGGCAGTCCTTCGTTGAGGGCGAATTGGTATCCCTCGTCGGCCTGCGATCGGATGAGGTTGATCTCGCGGGCCATATCGCGGCCATGCGTGAAGAGCGCCGAGCCGACGACGAGGACATCGGCTCCCTGGGCACCGATGAACTCCGCGGTTTCCCGGTTGACCCCGCCGTCGACGTGGACTTCGCCTGTGACCGGGATATGTGACAGGTGGTCCCGCGCCCGAAGGACCTTCGCCGACGCGACATCGCGCATGAACGCCTGGCCGCCGAATCCAGGCTCGACGGTCATGACCATGACGATGTCGTAGAGCGGCGCGAACGGTTCCAGTGCGGCGAGCGGCGTGGCCGGCTTCAGGGCCAGCCCGGCAAATCGTCCGGCCGAGCGGATCGTCTCGAGGGTCGACTCGATCGGCTCGTCGATCTCGACGTGGATCGTGATCGAATTGCAGCCGGCGTCGATGTAGTCGCGGATGTGGCGACCTGGATTGGCGATCATGAGGTGAGCGTCGAGGGGCAGGCGGGTGCGACGGCGGACGGCCTCGATCGTTCCGGGGCCGAAGGTCAGGTTCGGGACGAAATGGCCATCCATTACATCGAGGTGGATCCTGTCCGCTCCGGCCTTCTCCAGGCGGCGCACCGCATTGGCGATGTTGGAGAGGTCGGCATCGAGGATGCTGGCCGCGACGCGGGCACGACCGGCGCTCACGATATCTCCCCTGCCCCGACCGCGGCGTGCTCGGTCGACCGGACACCCCGAAGAGCGGCCGCACTCTCGAGGACGAGCAGATCACGTCGCCTGGCGACGGCAGCGGGGGCCGGCGATGCCGCCCGCTCGGCCGCCAGCTGACCGCAGGCCGCCCCAACGTCGATGCCCCGGTTGCGACGGATCGAGACCGCCAGGCCGGCGGCTCGCAGGGGCCGGGCGAATTGCTCTACAGCGGACATCGTCGACGCCACCCATGGCGTGTGGGCGACGGGGTTCATCGGGATGAGATTGACGTGCGCGAGCTCACCCTTCAAGAGGGCCGCCAGGGCAGCCGCGTCGGCCGGCGTGTCGTTGATGCCCTCGATGAGGGTCACCTCATAGCTGATGCGCCTGCCGGTGGCCCGGGCATGGTCGCCTGCCGCTGCGACCACCTCGGCCACCGGCCAGCGCCTGTTCAGGGGCACAAGTACGTCGCGCAGTGCATCGCGTGCTGCGTGGAGGCTGACGGCGAGGGTGAAGCGGGCTCCCTCCGCGGTCAGGCGGCGGATGCCCGGGACGACACCCGACGTCGAGACCGTGATCCGGCGGGCGCCGATGCCGAATCGATGGGGATCGGTGAGCGCTTCGACCGCCACCAGGACCGGATCGAGGTTCAGCAGCGGCTCCCCCATCCCCATGAAGACGATGTTGGTCAGGCGCTGCCCGTTCGCCCGCAGCCGGCGCTCCGCATCGCGAACCTGATCCGACATCTCGGCGGCATCGAGGTCGCGCCCGAATCCGAGCTCGCCGGTCGCACAGAACGGGCATCCGACGGCACAGCCGACCTGCGACGAGATGCAGAGCGTGTGGCGCTCGCGAGCTGCGCCCCGCGCCGGGTAGTGCATGAGGACGCTCTCGATGAGCTCGCCATCGCGCAGCCGGTGGAGGCCCTTCTCGGTCAGTCCCTCGTCGGAAACCCGGATCTCGGTCGACTCGATCGTATCGACGAGGTACGCCGCGTCGAGATCACGGCGAAGCCCCACCGGCAGGGCCGATATCTCCGCCGCATCGTGGGCCAGACCCTTCCAGACGGCTTCCTGGATCTGTATCGCTCTGTAGGCCGGCTCGGCCCGCTCGGCGACCCACTGGCCAAGAGCAGTCCTGTCGAGCGCGGCAAGCCCGGGCCGCCGAGCCTGCTGACGAGAGCTCAAGCGGCCGTCATCCATGGCCTGACTATCGTACGCGCAGCATGGACATCGGTTCCCAGGAGCGCGCGGCCGCGGCCTCGAAGGAGCGCCGCGCCGGTCATCCGTCGGCCACCGGCCGGCTGGACCTCATCAAGGACGAGCCGGCCTTCGGAGGTCACGAGAGCCGGCGTATCGGCATCACCCACGATCGTCCCCGGACGTTCGAGGGGATCTGAATCAGTCGCTCTGGCAGTCCAGACGATGAGGCGGCCGATCGCCGTCTCGAGGTGCGTTCCCGGCCACGGCCGGAGCGCGCGCACCAGTCGCTCGAGGACCATCGCCGGGACAGCCGGATCCAGGAGCCCATCCTCGCGATTGAGCGGCCGGGTCATCGTCGCCGCCTTTTCGTCCTGGGGCCGCGGCTCGACCTCACCGGCCTTCCACGGCCCAAGGACCCGTCGCAGGAGCGCTGATCCTCGTTCGGCAGCGAATATCCGGAGGGCCTGGCTGTCCTCGTCACCCCGGAGGGCCCAGTCGTCGCTCGCGACCACTGGCCCGGTGTCGATCCCGGCATCCATCTCGATGATCGACACGCCCGCCCGTTCGTCGCCCGCGGCGATCGTCGCCTGGATCGGCGATGCGCCACGCCAGCGCGGCAAGATCGACGGATGGACATTGAGGATCCCAAGCTCGAAGCGGTCGATCAGGGCCTGAGGAACGATCCGACCATAGTCCGCAAGCACGCCGAGGTGCCCGGCGAGTCCGATGATGCCGTCCATCGCGCCCGAGTCTCGAAGCGATATCGGGGCCAGAACGGGAATCTCAAGAGCAGCGGCTCTCACGGCGACCGGCGACGCTGCCAGCCAACCGCGGTGGTCCGCCCCGGCGCCCTGCACGGTCACCACACCGACGACATCGACGGAGGCGCCGGCGACGATCGCGTCGAGGATCGGGACGCCGAAGGAGCCGGATCCGAAGAATACGGTCCGCGTCGCGGCGGGTGGGTCAGGCGAGTGCGCTGGTCGCCTCCCGGATATCCGCGTCGGCTTCTGCCTCGCCGTCCTGGCCGACCGGGATGAGCTCATCCATGGATTCGAGGTAGTCGATGAACAGCTTGCCGTCCAGGTGATCGAGCTCGTGCTGGAGCGCCCGCGACAGGAGTCCGATACCGGCGAGGCGAACCTTGCGGCCGTATCTGTTCTGAGCTGCGACCCAGACGCGCTCGCGGCGCAGCACGTAGGCGACATAGCCGGGCAGCGACAGGCAGCCTTCCAAGTCGCGATCGTCGCCGGAGGATCGGAGAATCCGTGGGTTCACGAGCTCGTGGAGCTGGCCCTCGACTTCGACGACGCAGACGTTCAGCTCCTCGCCGAGCTGCGGCGCGGCGAGGCCGACACCGGGCGCAGCGCGCATCGTCTCGGCGAGGTCGTCGAGCAGCTCATGAAGTGGCTTGCCGAAGGAATCGACCGGCAGACCCTTGAGGCGGAGCCGTGGGTCGCCAAGCTGGATGATCGGGCGGACGCTCATGTCGGCCTGTTGGGGATGTGGGTCAGACGTCGGCCTTATCCGGCGCGGCGTCGTCGCTCGACGAGCTGGCCGTATCGGCAGATGTCGAAGAGTCGGCAGCGTGGTCAGAGCCGGGCAGGGTCGACCGAAGATCCGTCGCAAGCTGACGGGCTCGATCTGCCACGGCCGGGCTCTTCTCGTCGATCCAGCCCGCGGCACGCTGGGCCATCGGACCGGCCTTGTCCGCGGCGACCGCGGCCAGCTCGGCCGCTTTCGCCCCAACCTCCTTGACGACCGGCGTCGTCTGCTCGGCGATGTTGCCGATCATGTCCTCGAGCTGAGACAGCCACTCCTTGGCCTTGTCCGATGCGGACGTGGCCGTTTCGTCGGCCTCCACTCCCGCATCGGTGGTGTCGGCTCCCTGCCAGCTGAAGGTCTCATCCGCCGGCGCGCCTGGTTCCTTCGTTTCGTCGTCCATGCCCGACCTCCCTACTTGTGTCACGTATGTTCCCACATGGCACGCCTCAGAGCAGCGAGTCGGGATCGACATCGACCGACCAGGGCGCCGGTGGGCCGCCGTCGAGAACGGCGATCGGGTCCTGCCCACGCACGACGACGACGAACCTCCAGCGTCCGGAGCGGCGAGGAACGAAGGCAGGGGCAGGACCTGTGACGGTCACGTCGATTCCGCGATCCGCCGCCCGCAAGCGCAGGCCGGCCGCGTACACCGCCGCTTCATCCGCTGCGACCTCGCGCTCGGGCATCGCCAGGACGAGTTTGACCAGCCGTCCGAACGGCGGCGACCCGAACATCTTCCGCAGGGCCAGCTCCGAATCGTAGAAGGCCGTCGAGTCGCGTGCCCTTACCGCCTCGATGACCGGGTGATGGGGCTGATAGGTCTGCACGATCGCCAGCCCAGCTCGGTCACCCCGTCCAGCTCGGCCGACCGCCTGGACAAGAAGCTGATAGGTCCGCTCGGTGGCTCGCTCGTCGGGCAGGTTGAGGGCGATGTCGGCTGAGACTACCGCGGCCAGCGTGACATTCGGGACGTCGAGCGCTTTGGCCACGAGGCTCGTGCCGACAAGGATGTCGAGGCGCCCGGACGCGAATGCATCGATCACCCGGTCGGCCGCACCCTTGCGCTCGGCGATATCTCGATCCAGGCGACCGACCCGAAGGCCCGGGAAGAGATCGCGAACCTCGCGCTCGACGCGCTGCGTCCCGCCGCCGAGGTAACGGATCCGGGGCGATCCACAGGCAGGACAGCGGGTGGCCAGCGGTGCCGATGCTCCGCACTGATGGCACCGCAGGGTCATGCCCGCCTGGTGGAACACGAGCGGGCGACCGCAGTCGACGCATGTCTGGGCAGCGCCACAGTCCCGACACAGGACGACCGAAGCTGCGCCGCGCCGGTTGATCACGAGGATCGCCTGATCGCCGGTCGCGATGTCGAGAGATCCGAGGGCAGCAACAAGCCGCCGCGACAGCAGACCCCGGTTGTCGGCCGCGAGCTCGGCTCGAAGATCGACGATCTCGATGGGGACGGGCTCCCCCGAGGCGGATTCCTCAAGGCTCAAGCGCCCATAGGCGCCCACGCGCGTCCGGCCCTCGCTTTCGACCGATGGCGTCGCGCTCCCGAGGACGACCGCGGCACCCGCCAGCTCGGCGAGTTGGACCGCGACATCTCGAGCCTGCAGTCGCGGGGTGCGATCGCTCTTGTAGGCGCCGTCGTGCTCTTCGTCGACGACGATCAAGCCGAGCTCTGTCAGCGGGGCAGTCACAGCTAGGCGAGTACCGAGGACGATGTCGGCCTCTCCGGCCCGGATCCGCCGCCACTCATCGGCACGCTCGCCGTCCGAGAGACCCGAATGGACAAGGGCAACCTGGACCTGAAGATCGGCCCGCAGGCGATCGGCCATGACGACCGCGTGGGCCACCTCCGGCACCAGCATCAGGACTCGCCTGCCCGAAGCCAGACATGCGGCGATCGACTCGATGTAGACAGCCGTCTTCCCGCCGGCGGTAACACCCGCCAGCAGGATCGGCCGTGACGAGCGCTGGTCGATGGCCTCGGCGATGGTGGCGACGGCCGTGGCCTGGCTGGCGGTGAGATCCGACCCCGGCGGCCGCCCCCCGCGCCAGGCGGGTTGCCGATCGGCGAGCGGTCGGCGTGGGGATTCGCGGATCTCGGCTCGGGCTAGCGCCCGCCGGACGAGCGTCGCCACCGCCGACGTCCCATGACGGCCGCTCACGGTCGGGGCGTCGAGACCAGCCTCACCGGCCCCGACAAGCTCGACGATGGCGTCAAACGACCGGTCGCTGAGTCGCCGGCCTTTGCTCACGGTTCCTGTCGTGGCCGCATGCCGACCTTCGTCCGTCGCGATGAGCCAGCGGACGTATCTGGGAGGCGCATCGGCGGTCGACAGCGTCCAATCGAGGTGGACGAGCCCGCGCGCCTCCAGTCCGCGCAACCGACGCAGGATGCCGGCGCGGCCCTCCGCCGATCGCAACGCACGGACAGGTCGTCGTCGATCCGTGAGCTGCCGGAGGAGGACGCCGTCCTCTTCGGCCGACGTCGTGCAGAGGGCGTCGGGTGTCAGCTCGGCGGTCAGCTCGAGCCGTTCCAGCATGCCCGGCGGCAGAAAGGCGCGCAAGGTAAGGGCGGGCGGTGCGAGGTAGTGATCGGCGACCCACAGCGCCAGGGCCATCGTCAGCGGAGGCAGCAGAGGCCCATCGGCGCGGATCCGGTCGGTGATCTCGCGGACCTCGACGGCCGGATCGCTCGTCGCTTCGCCCAGGACGACGCCGAGCGCGCTGCGTCGCCCGAAAGGGACGACGACGGCTTCGCCGGCCACGAGATCCAAAAGGCTCTCGGGCACGAGGTACGTATAGGGTCGACCGCCGGCCGGGCCGACCGCATCGACGGCCACGGCGACCAACCGATGCGTCGAGATCACCAGGTGTGCCAGCCTGATCGCGCCGAGATCGTCAGAGCTCGATGCGACGAGTGGGATGCTTCCGTTTCTCGATCCGCATGATCGCCTCGATCCTCTCCGCAGTCCGTGCCACCTCGCCTGTCTCATTCACGACGAGGTAGTCGTAGTCGCCGGCACGGGCGAGCTCGATCGCCGCATTCCTCTGACGCATCTCGAGCTCATCAGCGCTCTCCGACGCTCGCGACACGAGACGCTCGAACAGCTCCTCGAGCGAGGGCGGCACGAGGAAGATGAGCAGCGCGTCGGGGATCCGCTCCTTGACGGCGGCCGCCCCTTGGACGTCGATCTTGAGGATGACGTCACGGCCGGCGACGAGGGCGTCGGCCACGGCGGCCCGCGGCGTCCCGTACCAATGGCCGTGGACCTCGGCATGCTCGAGGAAGCCGCCGGCATCGCGCATCGCTTCGAATCGATCCGGCGTGAGGAAGTCGTAGCTCACGCCCTCGACCTCGCCGTCCCGTCGGGCCCGCGTCGTTGAGGTGACCACATGGAAGACGTCGCCGCCCTCATGAAGTCGCCGGAACGTCTCGATCACGGTGTCCTTGCCCACGCCCGACGGCCCTGACACGATGACCAGCGGGGCGCCCGGCGCACCGATGACCGTCATCTCAGGAGGCCACCGGCATGCCGCGGCTCCGCAACCGCGCGAGGGTGGCCGAGAGCTCGGCCGGTAGCTCCGCTGTGAGGCGAACAAGCCGGCCCGAGGACGGCGAGACGAACTCGAGCCGCCAGGCGTGGAGGAACATCCGGTCGAGGCCCTCCGGCCCACGTCTCGAGGTTCCGGTCCCGTAGACCCGGTCGCCGGCCACGGGGTGACCGATCGCCTCGAGATGGACCCTGATCTGATGGGTCCTACCGGTCACCAGGTCGAGCTCGAGGAGCGTCCAATCCTTGAACCGTTCGCGTACCCGGTAGCCGGTTGTCGACGGACGCCCAGCCTCCGTGACGGCCATCCGCGTCCGATGGCGCGGATGACGCCCGATCGGCGCCTCGACGCGTCCACTCGCAGCGGCCACGTCGCCCGCGACGAGGGCGATGTATGTCTTCTTCACGCGCCGCGCCTTCAGCTGCGCCTGGAGTGACTGCTGGGCGACGTCGGTCCGGGCGACGATGAGCAGACCGGACGTGTCGCGATCGAGACGATGGACGATCCCGGGCCGCGAGACCCCGGCGATGGCACCGTACTCGCCGGGTCTCGCCAGAAGAGCATTGACGAGAGTCCCGTCCCAGTGTCCCGGCGAGGGATGGACGACGATCCCCGCCGGCTTGTCGACGACGAGCACGTCGTCATCCTCGTAGACGACGGAGACATCGATCGTTGGATCGGGGGCGATGTGCTCGACCGCGCGCGCCTCCGGAATGTCAAGGGTCAGCGTCTCGCCGGCAACGACCGGTGTGCTCGATCGGACCGGAACCCCGTCGCGGGTCAGACGCCCCTCCGTCAACAGCCGCTGGACGAAGCTTCGCGACAGGCCCGTCACGTCGGCCACGAATTGATCGGCCCGACGCGATCGCGCCGTCCCATCGGGCACCACGAGGGTCAGGGGCCCGGCCTCAGGCATCGCCCGTCCCGACGGGCGCACCCGATGTGCCGAGCTCGGCCAGGCGAGGCACCGCCGTGATGAGGAGGAGCATCAGGATCGAGATCGTGATCGCCGCATCCGCGACATTGAAGGTCCAGAAACGGAGCCCGCCGATGCCGGCGTCGATCCAGTCGAGCACATAGCCGTATCGAACCCTGTCGATGAGGTTGCCGATGGCTCCGCCGAGCAACAGGCCCAGAGCGAGGGCGATGAGGGGGCTGGCGCCGGCGCGGGCCTGGTACCAGACGATCGCGGCGATGACGAACGGCGACACGATGGCCAGGAGCAGCGCACTCTGGCCGAGGATCCCGAACAGCGCCCCGCTGTTCTGGCCGTGCACGAAGACGAGCCACGTCCCGACGACCTGGATCGACTCACCGACATCGAGCCCGCCGGCCACGGCGGACTTCGAGGCCTGATCGATGACCACGACTGCGATCGCGGCGATGACGAAGATCCCCCACCTGCTTCGGGCGTGACCGCTCGCGCCGCTCGGTGGTGTCTCTGCCGCCCCTGTTTCGCTCATCCCGACCCCTTCACGGCAGGAACGGGTCGGATCCCTACCGTCACGTTCGCGCCGTCCATCTGGACGGCCACCGTCGCCTGACCGGCCGGAGCCCGACCCACGCTGACGGTGTCCGCGGAGACCTCGTCGGCGATGGCGGCGAGATGCTCGGCGACCGCTTCCGGTAGCCCGTCCACCCACACCTCGATCCTGTCGTCGAGATCCAGCTCAGCTTCCTTGCGCAGGTCGAAGATCGCGCGGGCAAGCTCGCGAGCGTCGCCGGCCGCGATCAGCTCGGGTGTCAGAGCCGTATCGATGATGACGACAAGACCGTCGTCATGGGCCACGGCGGTGCCCGGTCGAGGCTCGGCCAGGATCTCGACCTCATCGGCAGCCAGCGTCAGGCCGGCCAGGCGCACGGAGCCGTCGGGCTGGATCTCGACGGCGCCCGCCCGAGCCGCGGCCATGATGTCCGGGATCCGGGCGCCATAGGTCCGTCCGATCCGCGGCAGCAGGGGCTTGACCCGTCGATCGACGAGCTCCGATTCGTCACCGATGAGCTCGAGTTCCTTGATGTTCGCTTCGTCGGCAATGAGGGTCAGGAGGGCATCTCGTTCGTGCAGGGCTCCACCGGGAAGCGCCAGCCAGGCCCTGCCGAGCGGCTGTCGAAGCCGCAGGCCGGCCTGACTCCGAAGCTTGCGCACGAGCTCAACGGCGCGCCGTGCGACGGACATCGCCCGCTCGAGATCCTCGTCGCGAAGCGTCGCGAGCTCCGCTGCCGGAAAGGTCGTCAGGTGCACGCTGTCGGGTGCCACCGCCTCGTGTCGGGCGACCAGATTCTGGTACATCGTCTCGGTCAGGAACGGCAGGACTGGCGCCGCGACCCTGGCCAGCGACACGAGAGCCTGCCGGAGCGTCGCGAAGGCCGCCGAGCGGTCGGCCGCGTCCTCCGCGTGCCGCATCCGCTCGCGCGACAGGCGCAGGTACCAGGTCGACAGATCGGTGATGAAGCTCGACATCGCCTCGGTCGCCCTCATCGCATCGAAGTCCCGCAGCCGATCCTCGACCACCGCCGCCGTCCCAGCGGCGCGCGACAGGATCCAGCGATCGAGTGCCGACGTCGGTGCTGGAGGTTCCGCACCGTCAGGCGACCACTCTGCCAGCCGGGCGTACGTCACGAAGAAGCCGTACACGTTCCATAGCACCAACAGCTCTCGGCGAGCCTCGTCGGCCGTATGCCACCCGAAGTTGATGTTGTCGTCCGGCCGGGCCGTGGAAAAGATCCAGCGCATGACGTCGACGCCCATCCGTTCGGCGGCTTCGTCGAAGTCGATGGCGTTGCCCCAGCTCTTGTGCATCGGCCGGCCATCCTCGCCGAACAGGAGCGCATAACCGAAGATCGCCAGGAACGGAGGCTCGCGGCGCAGGACCGTGCCCATCGCCAGCATCGCGTAGAACCAGTTGCGGAACTGGCCCGGGAACGACTCGGTGATGAAGTCGGCCGGATACCACTTCGCCCAGTAGTCGGGATCCTCGCGGAAGTGGATCGTGCTGAACGGCACGATCCCGGCATCGAGCCACGGATTGCCGACGTCGGGGATCCGGCCGACCGGCGCACCGCATGTCGTGCAGGCGATCTTCACCGAATCGACGTGCGGGCGATGTGGCGTATGACCCTCGAACGCGTCCCAGCCCGCGACGGCTTTCTGGCGCAGCTCCTCGCGCCCACCCACGACCTGGATCGTGCCGCACTCCAGGCACTCGTAGATCGGCAGGGCGAGGCCCCAGTAGCGCTTCTTCGAGATCATCCAGTCGCGCATCTCGCGGAGCCAGGCAAGCTCGCGCTCATACCCGAAGGTCGGGATCCAACGGATCTGATCGACGACCTCCATGATCTGGTAGCGAAGGCTCGCGTCGACCTGTTCCGGCGTGAGCTGATCGCGAGGCTCCTCGTAGATCGGACCCATGTCGATGAACCATTCGTCGACGAGGCGAAAGAGGAGTCCCGTGCCGCAGCGCCAGCAATGCGGATAGCGATGGGTGTAAGGCTCGAGGTGATAGAAGAACCCTCGCCCCTCGAGGTCGTCGATGATCGCCTCGGCCACGGCCGTGGCCTCCCGGCCCTCCAGCCAGCCGAATCCCTGGTAGTAGAGGCCGTCTTCGTCGATCGGACCGATAACCGGTAGCCCAAGGGAGGCACCGAGCCCGAAGTCCTCCGCGCCACAACCCGGAGCGATATGGACGATGCCGGTCCCCTCTTCTTCGCCGACATCGGCCCAGCCGACCACGCGATGCTCGTAGGACACTCCGTCGAATGCATCTCGGACCGCGGGGAGATCGTCGAACGGCCCGCGATACCGCCAGCCGACGAGCTCGGATCCGACCCGTTCCTCGAGGACCTCGAACGGTCCGACGAGAGATTGGCGGAGCCGCGCCCGGCCGACCCAGAACGTCTCCCCACCCTGACGTACCCGAACATAGGGCAGGTTCGGCCCCACGGCAGCGGCGACGTTAGCTGCCAGCGTCCAGGGCGTCGTCGTCCAGACCAGCAGGGATTCGTCCGGTCGGTCGATGAGGGGCAGGCGGACCGTCAGCCCTGGATCCTCGCGCTCCTTGTAGCCCTCGTTCATCTCCATCTGGGAGAGGCCGGTGCCACAGCGTGGGCACCAGGGCATCGAGTCGTGGCCCTTGTACAGCCAGCCGCGGCGGTGGCACTCGGCGAGGAATCCCCAGATCAGGTCGTTGTTCTCGTTGCTGAACGTGAAATAGGAACCGCCAAGCTCGGGCATACCGAGCCGACCGACGATCATCTCGACCGTGTCGGTGACGGGGCCTGCCGGTCCGTTGACGGTGATCTGGCGACCCGGATCGTCGGCCAGCTGGTCGCGCAGTCGGCGCAGCTCGTCCGGATCGTTCCAGTCCATCCAGTAGCCGAGGCGGATGCTCTGTTCGGTCTGGCGAGCCGCGTATGTCAGGACACGTTGCTTGCAGAGCGACACGAAGTCGGCGATCCCGTGGGCCTCGATGTCGCGCTTGGAGGTGAACCCGAGGTCGCGCTCGACGTTGACCTCGACCCACAGGCCCTGACAATCGAAGCCGTTCTGCCAGCGCTCGTCGTAGCCGAGCATCGCGAAGAACCGACAGTAGATGTCCTTGTAGGTCCGACCCCAGGCGTGATGGACGCCCATCGGGTTGTTGGCGGTGATGGGGCCGTCAAGGAAGCTCCATCGATCGCGACCGGCGTTCTGGAGCCGAAGCCTGGCGAACGTCTGGCGCTCCTGCCACAGGGCAAGGACCTCGTGCTCCATGGCGACGAGATCGGGCCTGGCCTCGACCGGATCGAACATCTGACCTCTGCGCTGGTTCCGTGTGGGCGGCCGACGGTGACGCCGGTGGCCATCGACAGGCGAACCGTCACGCTCGCGCCGGCCCGCTCGTCTGCGTCGCCCGATGGGTCCGAGTATCCTACCCGCGATGCAGCCCCGACAGGGAGCGCAGGCGCGCCCGAAGTCGGCCTTCGCCGCGGCGTTCCTTCTCTCATCTTTCCCGGGCTCGGCCACGCCTATGCAGGGGCGTGGACCCGGGCGCTCGGATTCGCCGCCGCCCCGGTGCTTCTGTTCGCCCTCGGCGCCGGCCTCGCCCTCCGGGCGGGCGCCGCCGAGATGATCGGGTTCATGGCCCGCCCGGATGTCCTGGCCGGCCTTTTCGTCTTCAATGGCGGCCTCTTCCTCTACCGAGCGATCGCCGCGGTCGACGCCTGGCGGATCGTCCGACACCAGAATGCGTACGTCGCGGCCGGCGGCGGTCGGCTCGGCAACCCCCGGCTCCGGCTCGACCCGCTCTCGATCGCCGGTCTCGCCGCCGTCCTCCTCATCATGTCGACCGCCCACGTCGCCGTCGCTCGCTACGACCTGCTGGCCCTCGACTTCGTCAACTGCCTGTTCGGCGATGACGACGCCGCCTGCCAAGACTCGGACCCTGCGGCCGGCGCCGAGCCGTCGACCCAGGATCCGAGCGACGATACGTCGCCCGAGCCGTCGCCCTCGCCCGACCCGTCGCCGATCGGTTCGGCGGTCCCCGAGGTGTCGATCCCGCCGTGGGACGGGACCGAGCGACTCAACATCCTCCTCATCGGTTCCGACCAGCGGCCGAAGGAGGGCACCTACAACACGGACACCCTGATCGTCGTTTCAGTCGACCCGAAGACCAAGCAGGTGGCGATGTTCTCGCTGCCTCGCGATGCGGTCGGCGTGCCGGTACCGCCTGGGCCGGCGCGACGCGTCTGGGGGTCGACGTACGAGGGCAAGATCAACGCCTGGTTCACCCAGAACCGCGGCCGCGCCGACCTGTGGCCGGGGGGCAGCCGACGCGGCTACACGGCACTGAAGGCGATCCTCGGAAATCTCTACGGCCTCGACATCAAATACTTCGTCGAGGTGAACTTCGCGGGCTTCGAGAAGGTCATCGACACGCTCGGCGGCGTCACCGTCAACGTCCAGTTTCCCGTCACCGACGACACCTATCCCGGTCGGCGGGTCACGCGCGTCTACATCCCGAGCGGCCTCCAGCACATGACCGGCAAGGAGGCTCTCGTCTATGCCCGCTCGCGACACTCATCGTCGGACTTCGACCGGGCCGCCCGCCAGCAGCGCTTGCTCATCTCGGTTCGTGCCCAGGCCAATGTCGGCAACATCCTCAGCCGCCTCGACGAGCTGGTCGGCGCGGTTGGAAAGTCGGTCAAGACGGACATTCCCGTCTCGGAGCTGCCGAAGCTGATCGGGCTCGCCGACAGCGTCGACCTTCGCGACGTACGCTCCTATGTCTTCGCCCCCTCGCTCTACGGCACGGAAGGGATCGAGCGTGGGCTCTACGTCCTGCGTGTGCGAGCCGACAAGATCAAGGCATCGGTCAAAGCCGCCTTCTCGGCCAGCCCTGTGCTCGAGGAGCAGCGCGTCGCGCTGTCCGGCGAGGGCGCCTCGATCTGGGTCCTGGACGGCACAGCCCAGGCGGAGCGAGCCCAGAACCTGGCCGCCTGGATGGAGTATCGCGGGCTGAACGCATCGTCGCCGCGCCAGCGGCCCGACAAGAGCCCGGCCAAGACGCGACTCGTCGTCTACAACGGTGCCGAGGAACGTATGCCGAGCACGGTCGCCTTCCTCGAGAAATGGCTCAAGACCACGGCGGTCCTGACGGCCGACCCGGGAGCTCGTGTCGACATCGCGGTCACCGTCGCCCCCGATACGCCGCGGCTTCAACCCCCCCGCTCGACCTGACCGCCCGACCTCAAGTGGTCGGGCGTAGCCGTCAGTCGCTCGAGATCGGCGTCAGCCAGTGTCGATACTCCGGCAGGCGGCCGCGAACGGCATCGAAGTATCGGGTGCGCAGGGCGCGGACGATCGGGCCGATCTCGCCCGATCCGACCGCCCGATGGTCGATCCCGATGACCGGGCTCACCTGGACGCCGGTTCCGCACAGGAAGATCTCGTCGGCGATGTAGAGCTCCGAGCGGTCGATCGAACGAACCTCGACCTCGATGCCCTCGTCGCGAGCGAGACCGATCATCGCCTTGCGGGTGACGCCCTCGAGGATGTCGTCGGTCACCGGCGGTGTCACCAGGAGGCCATCTCGGACGATGAACAGGTTCGCCGCCGACGCCTCCGAGGCCGAGCCGTCCGAGGTGAGGACGAGCGCTTCATCGAAGCCATTGAGCTCGGCTTCGGACTTCTGGAAGGCCATGTTCACGTAGCCGCCGACGATCTTGCCGCGGGCGGGGATGGCGTCATCGGCATTGCGACGCCAGGAGCTCGTCATCAGCCGGATGCCTGACTCGGTGTCGATGTAGTCGCCGAAGGGGATCGTCGCCACATACATCTCATGATCGAGATCGTGAAGGCGGACGCCGATCGCTCGACTGCTCTTGTAGTAGCCCGGTCGGATGTAGACGTCCTGCCTGAAACCGTTGCGGCGGACCGTCTCCAGGATGATCGAGGCAATCTCGTCGACCGACGGCAACGGGTCCATGAGGAGCATCCGGCAGTTCTGTCGGAGGCGCTCGACATGCTCGCGGATGAACAGGCCGTACAGCTGACCCTGGTCGGTATTCCAGTAGGCACGGATCCCTTCGAAGACCGCGGTGCCGTACAGGAACGAGTGCGTCAGGATGCTCACCCGCGCCTCGGCCATGGGAACGTACTGACCTTCGAAATAGCAGGTCAGACTGTCGAGGTCCACCTGTCCCATGTTGGCGTGGGTCGCGGGCTGCTTGTCGGTCAACATGCGGGTCGATCTCCACGTCTTCGAGAAGGCTCGCTGAGGTCCGCCGAGTATAGCAATGGGCCTCGCGCGCTCCACCAGAAAGGAGTCCTACAGAGAACCGCCAGCCAGAGCGACGATGACCGCGCCGATGTAGACGAGATAGAAGACGCCGCCGGCCAGCAGCCGTCGCCCGGTCAGTCCACCGCCACGCGCCAATGGGAAGAAGATCACCGCGATCGAGGCGAAGGCGATAAGGGCGGAGGCGAAGGTCAGGGCCGAGCCCGCCGAGATCGACCACGACGCCGGAGCGAAGACGAGCGCAACCGATACGGGGAACGCGCTCTGGAAGACCATGGCTCCGGTGATGTTGCCCATCGCCAGGGTGTCCTTGCCGGACCGGACCCAGATCAGCGAGTTGGCCTTCTCCGGAAGCTCGGTCGCGATCGGGGCGATGACGAGGGCGAGCAGGGCCTCGTCGAGACCGAAGGACCCGGCGATCCCCTCGACGCCGCGGACGAAGGCGATCGCGCCGACCACGATGCAGGTCAGGGCGACCAGTACCTGGAAGTTGACGATACGGAGCCGGGGGCCGTCCGCGTTCGTGTCCCGACCGGCCGGATCGAGGCGATGGAATCGAAGCGGGGCCAGGTCCCCGGCATCGACGCTGGCGTCAGCCTTGAAGTGGGCCCTGACGTACCAGGCATACATCGCGATCAGAAGGACGGCCACGAGGTATCGAGGCAGGGTCGCGTCCGGCGGAAGCAGGGCGACGGCGATGGCGATGGCGTAGGCGATCACGAACCATCGGACATCGGCCCCCAGCACTGCGCCGTCGACGACCAGCCGCGGGCCAGCGGTTCGCCGCCGAGCGAAGCCGAGGACGCCCACACCGGTCACGAACATCGCCAGCGTGGCCAGCATGAAGGGCGCGCCGAGGATGGCCCCGATACCGATCTCGTTGCTGGCCTCGCCACTGGCGAAGATGATCGCCACGATCGGGATCATCGTCTCGGGCAGCGCCGTGCCCACGGCGGCCAGGACGCTGCCCACGGCGCCTTCGGCGAGCTCGAGCTTGCGTCCGAACCACTCGATGCCGTTGGTGAAGAGCTCAGCTCCGACGAGGATGATGGCGAACGAGATGAAGAGAACGACCAGGTCCATGTCTAGGCCGTGACCGCGGCAACCACGACGGTCAAGCCGAGGACGATGAGGACGCTGACCGAGATCGCGGCGAGCTCGCGTTCTCCGCGGCCGGCGAACCCGATCGCCGACGCCGCGACGCGGGCGACCGGCGTGAGGATGACCAGGGCGAGACCCGCGTTGAGGATCGTCGCCGCGTCGAACCCCGCGGCCGGCGCGTCGGGCCTGGCGAGGGCAATGACTACCCCGATGGCGAGGATCGTGACGGACAGGTAGGTCCCGGCCGCCAGGAGCCGCGAGATCCTGCTCTCCAGCCGGTCCGTCTTCATAGACCGAGCGCCCGGCCCGCCATCAGGGCTGCCGTGTAGAGCATCACGATCACGAACAGGGCCCGCAGGATGCGCGCATCGATCCTGTGCGAGATGCGCGATCCAACCGACGCTCCAGCAAAGACGCCGATCGCGGTCGGGGCGGCGACGAGCGGATCGATGCCGCCGCGAGCCAGGTATACGAGCGCCCCGGCTGCCGCCGTGACGCCGATCATCAGGTTCGAGGTGCCCGTCGCGATCCGGAGCGGCACATGCATCGCGACATTCATCAGCGGCACCTTGACGATCCCGCCACCCACGCCTAGTAGGGCCGAAACGACGCCGGCGAAGAGGCTCCCGATCAGGCCGAAGCCCAGCCGTCGGGCCTCGTAGCCCGGCCCGACCAGGGCAGACCTCGGGAATGGGATGGACGAGTCCGATCCGTCGGCAGCGACGGGGCCGCCATCGGTCGGCGGGTCGGTGGAGCGCCCCCGGACCATCGACACGGCCGCGTAGACCAGCAGGATCGCAAAGAGACCGGCCAGGCCCTTCTCCGGCACGAGCAGCGCGATCGTCGCCCCGCACAAGGCACCGATCGCGGTCGCCAGCTCGAGCGTCACGCCGAGCCGCAGGTTCGCGACGTGTCGTTCCAGGTAGACCGCCGCCGACGCGCTGCTCGTCATGACCACGCAGACAAGGCTGATCCCGACCGCCTCGTGGATCGGCCGGCCGAAGCCGAGGGTGAGGAGCGGCACGATGAGGATCCCGCCACCGAGCCCGAGGAGGGATCCGAACAAGCCGACGATCGCTCCGCCGACCAGCAGCACGAGGATGGGCACGCTCCGTCAGCGTCGCTTCGGGGGCTCTCGCTCAGCCCCGATCGTCAGGGGCGGAGGTGCTGCGGTGCGTACGGCAGCAGCGCCACGTGGCGCGCCCGCTTCAGGGCCACGGCCAGCTCTCGTTGATGGGCGGCGCAAGTGCCCGTCTTTCGTCGCGGCTCGATCTTCGCCCGCTCCGACAGGTACCGACGCAGCCGGCTCACTTCCTTGTAGTCGATGTGGGACGACTTGTCGGCGCAGAACGCGCAGACCTTGCGACGACGTCGGTCGCGGTAGAAATCGTCACGCTTGCGTGATCGTGGAGCGGGCATGAATCGTGCCTCCGTATCGTCTCAGAATGGAAGGTCGTCGAGGTCTGGCTCGTCGAGCGGCCGCGACGGACCTTCGCCCTCGGGAGCCTGAGCCGGGGTCGAAGCAGGTGCGGCGGACGGACGCTCGCTCGATCGGGGTGCGTAGCCCGGGTCGCCGGCATCGTCCGGGCGACGGTCGAGGGCCGTCACGGTCGAGGCAACGAGCTCGGTCGTGTAGCGCTTCTGGCCGTCCTGGCCTTCCCACTGGCGCGTTTGGAGTCGGCCCTCGACATAGACCTTGCGGCCCTTTCGGAGGTTCTCGGCGGTTCGCTCGGCGAGCGGCCCCCAGGCGACGATCCTGAACCACTCGGTCTCTTCCTGCCATTCGCCGTTCTGGTCCTTGTGGCTTCGATTGACGGCGACCGTGAACTGGGTGACGGCCTGTCCGGAGGGCGTGTAGCGCATCTCCGGGTCGCGGCCCAGGTTGCCGATGATCATCGCCTTGTTGAGCGACATGGTCGTATCCCTTCCTCGATGTGTCGACTCAGTCGATCGCCGCCGGAGCGGCCTCGCTCTCGGACTCGTCGATGATCTCGCCCTCCGGTTCAGGCTCGTCGTCGACGTCCGGCTCGGCCGCCAGATCGACCTCGAGATCGGCCTCCTCCTCGCCTTCGTCGCGCCCCCGCCGCGAGCGCTCGACGTCGGGTCGCCGCGTCACCAGGTGTCGCAGGACCTCCTCCGTGATCCGAAGGTCCGCCTCGACCTCGGCGATGGCCTCGGGTGGCGCGTCGAAGAGGACGATGTGATAGCTGCCCTCTCGGTGTCTGGAGATCTCGTAGGCCAGCCGCCGGCGACCCCACGGGGCGATCCTGACGATCTGGCCCCCGGTCGTCGCGACCTGGCGGGCGATCCGATCGATGATCGCGGAGACGCGATCGTCCGGGGTGTCCGGACTGAGGACGAGCATCAGCTCATAGCGGCGCATAGGTAGGCACGACTCCTTCCTGTGGGGGTGCCCCGCGTGAGCGGCCGAAGGCCGGTGCGGAGCCGAAAGGTCGGCCGGACTATAGCACGGAGCTGTCGACGGGTCGCCGGGGTCCGCCCGGTCGACGGGGAAGTATCATGGGCATGCCTGCGGATCTCGTGTCCTCGACCGCCGGTCTTTCCCTATCCACGCGTGGGGTGTTTGTGGCAGCCATCCTTCTGGTCGGTTCCGATCCTGCATCCGTCGAGACGATCGCCGGCGTCCTCGTGCCGGTCGGCCACACCCTCGTCTCCGTGACGGACCAGGACGAGGCACTCCGGATGGCCGGCGATCACCAGCTCGTCATCATCGACGTGGTGGTCGGCCAACGGACGGCCGCCGAGCTGACCCACGAGGTCCGGGCCAATCCCGACCTGGCGGCCGTCGCCGTCCTGGCGGTCGCCCAGACGGACGGAGTGGACGAACGGATCGGGCTCCTCGAGGGCGGCGCCGACGACGTCATCGCCAAGCCGTTCGATGCCCGCGAGCTCGAGGCGCGTGTCGAGGCCCTGGTGCTCCGCTTCGCCCGGACCAAGGATCACGTCCCCATGATCGGCATGGGCGACAGCTCGGTCGTCGGCGGCGGGCGACATACGGTCGTCGTCTTCTCACCCAAGGGCGGCACCGGTACCACAACCATCGCCGTGAACATCGCCATGGCGATGGCGAAGCGGGAACCCGACAAGGTCTGTCTCGTCGACCTCGACCTCCAGTTCGGCCAGGCTCTGACGCTCCTGAACCTGACGGAGAGGACCTCGCTGAGCGACCTCGTTCGCGACGAACAGGCTCTCGTCGAATCCGAGCTCATGCGGACGTACGCCCTTCGGCACGACTCCGGTCTGCACATCCTCGCCGCCCCGAGCTCGGTCGAGCTCGCCGAGACGATCGTCCCGGAGCACGTTGGATCGATCCTGTCGCACATCACCGGTACGTACGACCGGGTCGTGGTCGACGCAGGATCCCGCCTCGACGAGCGCGTCCTGACTGCCTTCGAGAACGCCGAGTCGATCGTGTTCACGGTAACCCCCGACTTCCCCACCCTGCGAGCTGTCCATGCGCTCCTCGACTACCTGAACGACATCGGCGGTCTCGGAGCGAAGGGCATCTTCGTCCTCAACCACATCTTCGAGCGTCAGATCCTCAAGTCGCGCGACATCGAGGGCGCGCTCGGATCGCGCGTGGCCCTTGAGGTGCCGCACGATCCATTCCTCTTCCTCAAGGCTGTCAACGAGGGCGACCCGGTGGTCCGCAGCGCCCCGCGATCGGCGCCCGCCGAGCGGCTGACCGCCCTGGCGCGGATGGCATTCGGTCTCGACAGCGTGCCCACGGCGACCGCCATCGCCGACGACAAGAAGAAGGGCGGCCTCTTCGGTCGTCGTCGCTAGGGCGGGCGCGGTCGGGACGCATGACCGCCACATTCGGGTTCGTCGGCGTCCCATCGAGTGCGGGCGCACGCACCCCGGGCCAGGAGAAGGCCCCGGCAGCCGTGAGGGCAGCTGGGCTCCTCGACCTCATGCGGCAGGCGGGCTGCGATGTCATCGATCATGGCGACCTACCTGTTGTCATTTCACGGCCGGATCCGGCTCATCGCAGAGCCCAGAACCTTCCCGCGGTCGTGTCAGTGGCTCGCGCCGTCGCAACGGCCGTCGAGCGGGTCCTCGATCTGGGCAACCTGCCCCTCCTCGTCGGCGGGGACTGCACGATCACCGTCGGTGCTGTGAGTGGGTTTCTCCAGGCCGAGCGGGACGTGAACCTGCTGTACGTCGACGGTGGGGTCGATCTCTACGTGCCTGACACGCAGCCCGCCGGTCACCTCGATTCGATGGGCGTCGCCCACATGATCGCCGAGCCGGGATCCACGCCTGAGCTCAGCGGTATTGGTCCCCGCACGCCTCTCCTCGATCCAGGACAGATCGTGTACTTCGGCCAGGGGGCAGCCTCCGTTCGGCCTCTCGAGGCGCCGGAGGACGTCGAGGGCGTCGTCTTTGCGAGACATGGATTTCGGAGCTATCCACTCGAGCACGTCGAGGGCCGACCGGAGGCGGCGGCTGAGGATGCGCGGGCTTCGCTCGAGACGGACGGTCGGACCTTTCTCGTCCACTTCGACGTCGACGTGCTCGACTTCCTCGACGCGCCTCTCGCCGATGTGCCGGAGGACCGCGGGCTCAGCCTCGATGATGCGATGACCTGCCTGCGGGTGTTCGCTGCCAGCCCGCAGTTCGGCGGTCTCGTCGTCACCGAGATCAACCCCGACCACAGCGACCCCGGCGACGACGTCGTCAGGCGGTTCGCCCGAAGGCTAGCCGATGCGCTGGGCCAAGCGGAGCAACGGTCACCGCTATGACCGAGGCGACTACAGGGCTCCCGACTCCATCAGCTGCTTGAGGTTCGCCAGGCCGCGAGTCCAGGCCCGGCCGTACCATCCGATGAAGGGTCGTCCGAGGAGACGCATCGCGCCGCGGAGCTCGATCGCCGTGGTGACATCCACGCGGGTTCCTTCGGCCACAGTCCGGAAATCGAGGGTCCCGACGAACGGGGCGTTCGGCGAGGTGCCCCGGATCACGGCCCGGTGGGGCGGCAGGTATTCCGTCACCACCGCGTCGTTCTCGGAGCGTCTTCCGAGCATGGTCACCACGGCATGTCGCGTCGACCCAACGCCGTGCGGCGGGGGTGACGTCCAATGCTCCTCGACGCTGCCCGGAAACCACGTTCCCGCCTTCTCGACGTCGGTCAGCACCGCGAACACGTCCTCGATCGGCCGCCTGATCGTGATGGATGTGGAGACCGTGGGCACGCGCCGCAGGGTGCGCTTGGCTGAGGGCAGAGGTCAAGTCCCGGCCACGCAGATGAATCGAGAAGGCCGCCGGGCGACCGGCGGCCTTCGAAGTTGATGAGTCGGGCTCGACTAGATCGAGCGCCCGACGTTCGAGAGAAGCGTCTTGGTCTGGGCGCCCAGAAAGATCAGGGCGATGATTGCGATGACTGCGATGAGGGCCAGGATCAAGGCATATTCCGCCAAGCCCTGCCCGTCCTCGTCGTCCCGATACAGAAACGGGCCGAGGAGCCAATTCATGAGCACCATTAGATCGGCCTCCAGATGAGTACAAAGACCTCGATACCGAGGGTCATCAAGTATCGCAGCCACATGCCTTGCCAGCCAATAGCCCGTAGGTCAGGTGTGGGTCGGCCAGATGCGTGCAGGGTCGACGATGCGGCGCGGCCGCGAACTGGACGCAGCGACGACCCGACAACGGCTCGCTAGGAAACAGCTGGGGATGCAGACTGACTGGCGAACGCCTGCGCCGCGTAGGAGCGGAACGGTTCCTCGAACGAAGTCTGGTTGCCTGACCAGAAGCGAGCGTATCCCGGTCTCCCCGCGATGAGGTTCCGGTAGTAATCCTCTGCCCCCACCCAATACTCCGCCGGAATGGAACCATCACGGTGCTGGTAGTAGAGGTACTCCCACTGGTTGAACTGCAGGAACATATAGCTGCTGCATCGCGCCCAATCGACGTCGCTCAAGGCCTCGGGTGTCGCGTAGCCGACGGTCACGACGCTCGCGAAGCCCTCGTTCTCGATCAACAGTTCCCGAGCCCGCTGGGAGAGTGTCAGAGCGTTGTGATGAGCCTGGCTGCGCAGGAGCTTCGTGTTCTCCTGCATTTGCGTGTGTTGCGCCTGGAGCTGACGGTAGATGGCGTAGAACGTGATGGCGAGAGCGGTGAACTGGAGCGCCGTCCAGAACCACTCCGACCCAGGTCCGATAAATGCCAGTCCGTCGGTGTTGATGAACGCCACGACCACACCCTCCGTCCTGCTGCTGCCGCGATGGGCGAGACGATACGCCTATGGCTTAGGCGCACGACGGGCCTTGGCGGGCTCGCTCATGGGGTCGGCCGCAGCTACCGGAGGTGGTGCCGAGGGAGAGATTCGAACTCACACGGGCTCTCGCCCAGCCGATTTTAAGTCGGCCGCGTCTGCCGGTTCCGCCACCTCGGCACGATCGGTAGCCTACGCCGTGCCCCAGCTCGCAGGCGCAACGTTGACTTCTCCTCCGCTGGCGCCCGAACCACGGATTCTGAGGTGGCGCAGCGGGATCCTGCGTCGTCTCCTATCCGGGGTCTGGACGCCACGCGGTGTCAGATCGCACCGAGATCCGTCCTGGATGCGGGTGCACGGGGGCAGTCAATGGTACAAATCCAATTCCGGCACTGGTACCAGTGAGAAGCCCTCGTTGGGGTGCCAGGTCCGCGCTCAAAGCAGATGCCCCCGCACCGAGCCAGACAAGGACGCAAATGACCGGGTCCCCTACGACCGCCCTCACTCGCCTTTCATCCCCGCTCGAACGCGTCGCCGATGGCGGCGAAGTGCAGCTGTGGTCGGCGTGGGTCGACCGGGCCGAGAACCACGCCGCATCTCTCGCGCTCCTTGGCGACGACGAGCGAGCGCGAGCCGAACGATTCAAGTTTCTACTCGACCGCGACCGTTTCGTCGCACGTCATGCGTTCGTCAGGCGTGTGCTTGCCGGGTGTCTCGGTGTTGAACCGGCGGCTGTCGGGATCCGGATCACAGACCGAGGCAGGCCGGAGCTCGACCCGCCCTGCGGCATCTTCTTCAACACCTCGCACTCCGACGGCCTGGCCGTACTGGCGGTGACACGCGGACGCCGCGTCGGCGTTGACATCGAGCGGGTGCGACACATCGACGACGCGATGATATTGGCCGAGTCGCACTTCACAGAACGAGAGATGGAATTCCTCCGTTCAGCACCGCAGGCGTCCCGCTCGGAGATCTTCCTGACGCTCTGGACGCGCAAGGAGTCGTTCGTCAAAGCGGTCGGCGGCGGACTCTCGATCCCGTTGAACGGCTTCGACTCGATGAGCGTCGGCGATGACGGCGTCGGGCGACACCGTGGTCCGTTCGGTGGCTTGCCGTTCGCGTTCGTCGGGTTGGACGGACCGGATGACTACGTCGGCGCGGTTACGATCGAAGGCACTCAGGTGGCGCTCCGAAACATGGGCCAGGAAAGAGTCGCCACATGAAGGCTGAGATCCAAACTGGAGGCGTCGTTCTTCCTCCCGCAGAGTGGAACCGGACCGATCGCGCCTACCCCGAGGCGCTCCTTCACGAGGTCTTCGCGACGCAGGCCGCGCGCACGCCGGCCGCGCCGGCTCTCACCTTCCGCGGCGAGACGCTCAGCTACGCCGAGCTCGACGACCGGGTCGGCCGCCTCGCGGCTCGCCTGACCCAGCTCGGCGTCGAGCAGGGAACGGTGGTGGCGGTGTGCATGGATCGCTCGATCGAGATGGTCGTCGCGCTCCATGCCATCCTCCGGTCCGGCGGCGCCTACGCGCCCATCGATCCGGAGTACCCGGCGGACCGCGTCGCCTTCATGCTCGACGATCTCGCCGGCCCGATCCTGTTGACGCAGCGACACCTGGCCGGCCGCTTCACCGATTCGGGGGCCCGCGTCTTCGCGATCGACGAGATCCCGACGACCGAACTGGACGAGAGATGGCCGGGCGGCGGCGCCCCACGGGTCGCTCCCGACAGTCTGGCCTACGTGATCTACACCTCGGGATCGACCGGCCGGCCCAAGGGCGCCATGATCACGCACGAGGCCATCGCCAATCGCATCTACTGGATGCAGGAATATTTCGAGCTGACAGCGGACGGACAAGGTCCTCCAGAAGACGCCGTTCAGCTTCGACGTCTCGGTTTGGGAGTTCTTCTGGCCGCTGCTCTTCGGTGCGGAGCTCGTCGTAGCCGAGCCCGGCGGCCATCGCGACAGCACGTACCTGGCGCAGACGATCATCGAGCACGGCATCACGACGATCCACTTCGTGCCCTCGATGCTGCAGCTGTTCCTGGAGGATCCGCGGGCTCGCGACTGCGTCAGCCTCAGCAGGGTCATCTGCAGCGGCGAGGCTCTGCCACGTGTCCTCCAGGACCGCTTCTTCGCCCGGCTCGAGCGCCGAGCTGCACAACCTGTACGGGCCGACCGAGGCCGCGGTCGACGTGACCGCCTGGAAATGCGATCCGGACAGCTCGCTCACGTTCGTCCCGATCGGCACGCCCGTCGCGAACACCCAGATGCACATCCTCGACGAGCAGATGCAGCCTGTCCCGGTCGGAACGGCCGGCGATCTCTACATCGGCGGCATCCAGGTCGGTCGGGGATACCTCAACCGGCCCGAGCTCACCGCCGAGCGGTTCCTTGTCGACCCGTTCCGGCCCGCCGGGACCCTCTACAAGACCGGCGATCTGGCGCGCTACCTGCCGGATGGCGCGATCGAGTTCCTCGGCCGCTCGGACTTCCAGGTCAAGATCCGCGGCTTTCGAGTCGAGCTGGGCGAGATCGAGTCCGCGCTGGAGTCGTTCGACGGCGTCCGCGGGGCGGTCGTCGTCGCCGTCGAACGCACGAGCGGCGACCTGGAACTGGTCGCCTATGTGGCCCATCCCGACGGAGAGAACCTGCCCGTTCGCAACCTCCGCGGACACCTTGCAGCGACGCTCCCCGAGTACATGATCCCGACCACGTTCATCGCGGTCGAGCGGTTCGAGCTCACCTCGAGCGGCAAGGTCGATCGCAAGGCGCTGCCGGCGCCGCTGCGGGTGCGGCCGCTTCTCGACACACCGTATGCCGCTCCGCGGTCGACGCTGGAACGGCACATCGCCGAGCTCTGGCATGAGCTTCTCGACGTGGATCGGGTCGGCATCCACGACCGCTTCTTCGAGCTCGGCGGCACCTCGCTCCAGGCCGCGCGGTTCGTGAACCAGATCCAGACGGAGCTGGACGAGTCGATCTTCGTGGTCACCCTGTTCGAGGCTCCATCGATCGCCGAGTACGCCGCCTTCCTCGACCGCGAATACCCGACGGCCGTCGCCAACCTGCCCACGACGGGACCGACCGGCGAGGGCACGGCGACGAGCACCGCTCCGGCATCGGAAGCCAACGGTTCGCAGGATCGGCGCGAGCGCCGAGGTTCGCTGGCCCGACAGCGTGATCGGCGCCAGGCCGCACGGGAGCTGGATGGTGGCTGAGCCGGTCGGCGACGGCATCGCGATCGTCGGGATGGCGGGCCGCTTCCCCGGTGCCGCGGACGTCGACGCCTTCTGGTCCAACCTGTGCAACGGAGTCGAGTCCATCCGCTCTTTCAGCCCTGACGAGCTGCGGGCCGCGGGATCCGATGCGACCGACCCAGCCTTCGTGAACGCCGGCGCCTCGATGGACGGGATCGAGGACTTCGACGCGAAGTTCTTCGGCATGAGCCGGCGCGAAGCGGAGCTCACCGATCCCCAGCACCGCGTCGCCCTGGAGATCGCGTGGGCGACCCTCGAGCACGCCGGCTACGACCCGGGCAGGCACGATCGCCGGATCGGGATCTTCGGCGGGGTGGCCGCGAACCAGTACCGGCGCAACCTCCTCGCCCACCCAGAGGTGCTCGCGCGGGCCGGCGATCAGCAGCTGCTGCTGGCCACCGAGCGCGAATATGCCATCACACGCGCCGCCTACAAGATGGCCCTCGAGGGACCTGCCGTCAGCGTCAGCACCGCATGTTCGACATCGGCGGTCGCGGTCCACCTGGCTTCCCAGAGCCTCCTTGCCGGAGACTCCGACCTCGCCCTCGCCGGCGGCGTCTACATCCGGTTGCCGACCACGTCCGGTTACATCTACCAGGAGGACGGGATCCTGTCGGCCGACGGACGCGTCCGGGCGTTCGATGCCCAGGCGCGAGGCACCGTGATGGCCAGTGGGGGCGCCTTCCTGGCCCTGAAGCGCATCGCCGACGCGGTCGAGGACGGCGACACGATCTACGCCGTCATCCGCGGATCGGCAATCAACAACGACGGCGCCCACCGGATCAGCTTCACCGCGCCCGGTGTCGCCGGCCAGGCGGCCGTGATCGAGGAGGCGCTCGCCGTCGCCAACGTGGACGCCGACACCATCGGCATGGTCGAAGCGCATGGCACCGGGACCTCACTCGGCGACCCCATCGAGGTCGCCGCGCTCACCCAGGCCTATCGACGCCACACCAGCCGGCGCCAGTACTGCGCGATCGGGTCGCTGAAGTCGAACATCGGTCATCTCGATGCGGGTGCCGGCGCGGCCGGCATCATCAAGGCAGCCCTGTCGCTCCACCACGGGCGCATCCCGCCCAGCATCAACTTCCACGCCCCCAACCCGCAGATCGACTTCGCGTCGAGCCCGTTCTTCGTCAACACCGAGTTGCGGGACTGGGACCGGACCGACGAGCCGCGCCGGGCCGGCGTCAGCTCCTTCGGATTCGGCGGCACCAACGCCCACATCGTGCTCGAGGAAGCGCCGCTCACGGCGCCACGCCCCGCCGAGCCGGCACCCAGGATCCTCACGCTCAGCGCGAAGACAGCGGAGGCGCTTGGCCGCCGAGTCGACCTGCTGGCCGACCACCTCGCCGCGCACCCGGAGGTCGACCTCGGTGACGCGGCCTGGACCCTGGCCGTCGGCCGGGCACGGATGCCGTATCGGAGTGCCGTCGTGGCGGCGGATGCCGGGTCGGCCGTCGGGCTCCTTCGCGAGGCTGATCCGAAAGCGACTGCTTCGCGCACGAGCGCCGCGGAGGGCGCTGAGGTCGCCTTCCTCTTCACCGGCCAGGCCGCGCAGTACCCGGGGATGGGGATCGGTCTCTATCGAACAGAGCCGGTGTTCGCGCGAGCGATGCAGGAGTGCGCCGAGGTCGTGCGTCAGATCGCCGGCCCTGACCTCATCGAGCTGCTCTATGGCGAGCACGACGACGCGGAGGCAGCCGCGAAGCGGCTCATGCAGACCGGCGTCGGCCAGCCGGCCATCTTCGCGCTGCAGTACTCGCTGACTCGCCTCTGGGCAAGCTGGGGCGTGAAGCCGACCGCGATGGTCGGGCACAGCGTGGGAGAGCTTGCCGCCGCCTGCGTCGGCGGCGTCTTCAGTCTCGAGGACGCATTGCGATTGGCCGCCGCTCGCGGCCAGCTCATGCAGGACCTGCCGAGCGGCGCGATGACGGCCGTGATGGCGGAGGAAGCCATCGTCATTCCATTGCTGGATGGGCAGACCTCGCTTGCCGCCGTCAACGCACCCGAACAGTGCGTCGCGTCCGGGCCTCCGGCGTCCCTCGAGGCCCTGGAGCGCCAGCTCGCCGAGCAGGGCATCCCCTTCCGTCGGCTGTCAACCGACCGGGCGTTCCACTCACCAATGATGGAGCCGGCGGTCGCCCTGCTCCGCGACCGCGTCGAAGGCATCGTCCGCGGCGATCTCCGCATCCCCATGGTCAGCACGGTGACCGGCGCCTGGATGACGACGGACCAGATCACGGATCCCGGCTACTGGGGCACCCATGCCCGCACGACCGTGCGCTTCGCGGACGCCGTGGGCGTCCTGCTCGCCGAGCGGCCCGACATGGTCCTGCTCGAGATCGGCCCCGGCGGGACGCTTTCGTCGCTGGTGCAGCAGCACCCACTCCTCTCCGATGACGGCGTCGTCCTCTCGACGCTGCCGGATCGCGGCCGGGAGACCGGTGACGGCCTGCACACGCGACGCGCGCTCGCCGACGCGTGGACGGCTGGTGTCGACGTCGACTGGGTCGCCGTCAACGGCGCGTCGCGGCGCCGGATCCCATTGCCGACATATCCCTTCGCCCGCGAGCGCCACTGGCTCGATGGCGAACCCGGCGTGCCTCCGGGCTCATCGGCCGGGTTGGTCCGGCCAGGTGCGTCCTCGGCCCTTCACGTCCAACCAGCGACCGCTCCCGCACCGGTGCAGCAGGCCGCGGCGTTCGCCGCCGAGGTGCCTGAGTCGAACGGGCGGGGCCGCCACGAACGCATCGCCGCCGATATCACCTCGATCCTGGCCGACATGAGTGGGCTCGACGCAGTCGCCCTGGACCCGGCCGCCAGCTTCACGGATCTCGGCTTCGACTCGCTGTTCCTGACCCAGGCCAACGCGCAGTTTCGCAAGCAGTACGGGGTCCGCGTCACCCTCGGGCAGCTCCTCGGTGAGACTCCGACCATCGATGCCTTGGCGGGGCGCATCGACACGGAGCTGGGACCCGACGTCGCGCCGCCAAGCGAATCCCCGGACGATCGCGGAGACCCGGTCGAACTTCCGGTCGTCTTTCAGGTTCAGGAGTTCCGGCCGGAGCCGAGCGGTAATGGCCGCCACCATGTGCAAGCCGACCAGATCGGGTGGCTACTCACGGAGCAGCTGCGGATCATGGAGGAGCAGCTGGACCTGCTGCGATCGGAAGTCATCGAGGCCACTCGCCCGATGGTCATCCCAACGGGGCCTGACGCGGCCCGGACGCCGGGTGACCCGTTGGCATGACCAGCACTCGCCGCCGCCCACCCTCAGCGAGACGCGACGCCGCCAAGCGCCTGTTCGACCTTGCGTTCGCGGGTTCGATGCTCGTGCTGCTGTCACCCGTCATCCTCGCGATCGCCACCGCCGTGCGCCTGCGGCTCGGACGCCCGATCCTCTATCGGCAGCGGCGTCCCGGCCTCAACGGACAGCCGTTCACGATCTACAAGTTCCGATCGATGCACGACACGACCGATGCCAGCGGCCAGCTGATCGAAGACTCCGATCGGACGCCGCGCTTCGGCCGCCGCCTGCGCTCGTCCAGCCTTGACGAGCTTCCCGAACTCTGGAACGTCCTCCGCGGTGACATGAGCATGGTCGGGCCACGGCCGTTGTTGATGCAGTATCTCTCACGCTACACGCCAGAGCAGATGCGCCGCCAGGAGGTCCGGCCCGGGATCACTGGACTGGCGCAGGTCGGCGGCCGCAACGCCCTGACATGGGACCAGAAGTTCGCCCTCGACCTCGCGTACGTCGACCAGCATGACCTGCGCATGGACCTGGCCGTCCTGGTTCGGACGATCAGGGCCGTCCTCCTCCGCGAGGGGATCCGTCACGGCGGTGAGGACGAAGATGACATGCCCGAATACATGGGGCCCGAGCCGCTCCCTGAGACTGCGAGCGAGGGCGCATGACACGCACGACCCGGATCACCGACCCGTCCCTGTCAACGAGCTACGCCCGATGGCGGGTGCTGCTGCAGCGCACGGGCGACCGGATGCTCGACACGATCTTCGGCATCGAAACGGCGCAGTGGGTCGGCTACGACGACCTGGAGTTCGACGCCTCGGCTGGTCGCCACTACCAGCCGTCGAACTGGCTCAATCTCGTCAGCCTGTATCGGATGCTGCGGCAGATGCGTGTCACGTCAAAGGACGTGTTCGCGGACTTCGGCTGTGGCAAGGGCCTGGTGCTCCTGCTGGCGGCCCGCTTCCCGTTCGGAATGGTCATCGGCGTCGATCTCTCGCCAGGAATGCTCGAAGTGGCTCGGCGGAACGTCGAGCGACGCACGAACCCCACGACTCGACGTCGGTTCGAGCTGGTCCAGACCGATGCGGCGGCGTATCCGATCCCGGATGATCTCAACACCTGCTACTTCTACAGGCCGTTCCCGACGCAGGTCTACGAAGCCGTGATCGCCAATCTGGAGTCGTCGGCCGCCTCTCATCCACGCGAGATCCGGCTGTTCTACCTGCACCCGGAACCGGCCGACGCCGGGGTTCCAGCGCGACACGGATTTCACGAGGTGCGCCGGATGCGCGGCCTCGTGGTCTACTCCAACGCCGCCCCCAAGCCGCCCGCGTAGCAGGGCGACCTCCATCACACACCGCGCCGAGTCGCGAGGCGGGGCCGACGGAGTGAGGCTCAGGGCGTGACCAGGGACTCCTCCAGGAGCCTGCGAATCGTGGCAGCGACCTCAGCCACCTTGCCCTCGATGGTCATCGCAGTGTGCAGCGCTGTGCCGTAGATGAACGTGAGTCGGAGGTTGGGCGCAAGCGTCGCTCGTACCGCGATCGGGTACTGCCGGAGTCCGCGCGGGCTCTCCTCCGGTCCGGTCGGCTCGGGCGCCGGCCTCCACATCGCGGTGTCCTCGAAGTCGGCCTCGGCGCCGGCATAGTTGAAGAGCAGCTCCGCCCTGGGGAGCGCGGTGAGGCGATCACGCAGACCCTGGTCTGGCGAGAGGAAGCGGAGCAACTCGAAGCTGAAGCCCTCCGGTCCAGCCTCGATCTCTCTGGTCACCGCTTCGAGGACGTCTGGTGTCCCAGCCCACGACGGGTGACTGAGCACGAGCGGGTTGTAGGAGAGCGTGAAGCCGACCGTCCTGGCGAGGTTGATCCCCTCCAACGCGGCGTCTCGGCCATGACTCAGGACGTCGATGAGGACGGTTTGCGACGAGGTCCACGTGCTCAGGCAGCTGGCCAATGCGGTGAGGATCAGATGTTCCGGCCGCTTGCGACTGCCGAGCAGCCTCTGTGTGTCCTCCGGGCTGAACTCGACCTCGACCACGGCCGCCGAGCCATTCGTGTTGCGCCTGGGATCCGTTTCGAGGTCTGCAGGCAGCCTGGCGACGTCGGCCCAGGGCAGTCGCATCCACTCCGCTGCTGTATCGACGATCCGTGGGGTCTGCGCCAGGTGCTCGAGCTGCATTGCCCACGCCTTGAATGACGTGGTCTTCGGAGGGAGCGACACGCTCGCCCCCTCGGCGGCCTGGCGATAGGCCTGTTCGAAATCCTCCCAGAACACCGCGAACGTCAGGCCGTCCACGGCGAAGTGGTGGATCGTCACGAAGACTCGATCAGGCTCCTCGGGGCCGCAGTCGAAGTGGGCGACTCTCAACAGCGGACTCTGACCGAGATCAAAGCTTCCCTGCAACCCGGCACAGATACGTTCGATCGCCGCGATCCTCTCCTCTGCCGTGAGCTCGGAGAGGTCATGGGATTCGAACGGAATCTCGTCCGATGGCGCGGCAGTCTCCTGCTGCCAGCGACCCCCCTCCTTCCAGAGTCGAAGTCGGAGTGCGTCATGGTGCCAGAGGAGAGCAGCGACGGCGGTCCGGAGCGCCGCCGGGGACAGTCGCTCGGCTTGTGCCAAGCTGGAGACGTTCCAATGGTGAGCGTCGGGCGTGTTGCGCTCGTTGAGGAAGCGGAGCTGAGCCGGCGTCAGGGGCGTCGGGCCGGTCACGACCCCCTGGTCATCGGCGATGGCTTCGGGAGCTTCGGTCGCGGCCCGCGCGAGCTCAGCGATCGTCTGATGCCGGAAGATCGAGTTTGGCGTGAGGCTCATGCCCGAGCGGTTCGCCCGCATGACGCAGCGCAACGCCAGCAGTGAGTCGCCGCCCAGATCGAAGAAGTTGTCGTTGACGCCGACCCGCTCGACGCCGAGGAAGTCCTCCCAGATCCGCGCCAGGGTGGCCTCGACCTCGGTTCTCGGGCCGACCAGCTCGGTCGGACAGGTCCGGTCGCTGGCCGGCCGGATCGGGTAGCCTCGCCCGGTCGACCTTCTTGTTGGCCGTGAGCGGGAACGTGTCAAGGGCCACGAAGAGGGCCGGCACCATGTAGTCGGGAAGAGTCGCCCGCAGGTGCGCGCGAAGCGTGGACACGCTGATCTGGCGACCAGCGGTCGGGACGATGTAAGCGACGAGGCGCTTGCTGCCGTTGTCCCCGTCGCGTGCGACCACGGCGCACTCCTTGACGTCGGGGTGGCGGGCAAGGACCGTCTCGATCTCACCGAGTTCGATGCGATAACCCCGGATCTTGACCTGGAAATCGGCCCGGCCGATGTACTCGATCCGACCATCGGGGAACCGCCGCACCATGTCGCCCGTTCGGTACAACCGGCGAGCCGGCTCGTCGTCGAACTGGTGGGTGAGGAACCGATCCGCGGTGAGGTCCGCCTGATTGCGATATCCGCGAGCCAGCCCGATACCGCCGATGTGAAGCTCACCCGAGACCCCCAGGGGTTGTGGCTCGAGCGTTGGATCCAACACGTGGAATTCCGTGTTCGAGATGGGCTGCCCGATGGAGATCAGCCCGCCGTTCCTGCTCACCTCGCTCACCGATGACCAGATCGTCGTTTCGGTCGGCCCGTACATGTTCCACAGCGACTCGACGCGCGTGCCGAGTGCGCGGGCCAGCACCCTGCTCAGTGCCTCTCCTCCGCACAGCGCCTTGAGGCCGGCCGTACCGGTCCATCCGGCATCCAGAAGAAGCTGCCATGTGGCCGGGGTCGCCTGCATGACGCTGACGTCGCCGACGGCGAGCCGCTCACGAAGCCAGATCGCGTCGACGGCTTCTTCCTCGTCGGCGAGGACCACGGTCGCGCCAACGATCAGCGGCAAGAAGAGCTCCAGAGCGGCGATGTCGAAGGACATCGTGGTTACCGCAAGCAGGACGTCGTCGGCTTCGAGTCCAGGACGGAGCCGCATCGATTCCAGAAGGTTGGTGAGTGCGACGTGCGGCACCTCGACACCCTTCGGTTGACCGGTCGACCCGGACGTGTAGATCACATACGCAAGATCGGACGATCCGACCGGGATCTTCAGGTCGGCATCGTCGTGCTCGTCGATCAGACGCAGGTCGCGGTCCAGGGCCACGACAGCGGCACCTTCGGCGGCCACCGCATCGACCAGCGATTCCTCCGTCAGGAGCACGTGCAGGCCCGCGTCTGCCGCGATCATCGCCAGGCGCTCGTTGGGGAAGAGCGGATCGAGCGGTACGTACGCTCCGCCGGCCTTGTGGACCGCCAACAGTGCCACGACCATGTCGGCCGACCGATGGACGTGGACACCCACCAAGCGGTCCGCCTCGACGCCGAGGGCTCGAAGGTGGCGAGCCAGTCGGTTCGCCTTGGCGTTCAGCTCGCCGTAGGTCAGAGTTTCGCCCGAGCCCCGGATGGCCACGCGGTCCGGGTGTCGGGCCGACTCTAGCTCGAATCGCACATGGGTCGATCGGTCCGGGACGGGCGACTGGGTGTCGTTCCACCTGGTCAGAAGCTCCCGACGCTCGGCGTCGTCGAGGAGTCGCAGGTCGGAGACCGGCGCCGTGGCCCGGGATGTCATCTGTCGGAGGAGGTGCATGTAGTAGCCAAGCCAGCGCTTGATCGTGTCCGACTCGAAGATGGCCTTCGAATACTGGAAATCGACCAGGACGTCGTCATTCGACTCGGTCAGGTAGGCCTCGAAGTCGAACGACCCGAACCTTCGCCTGCCGCTGCCAAATTCGACGGCCTCGAGGTCCTCGAAGTCGATCCCCTGGGTGGGCGTTTCCAGGGTGATGACGGTTGAGACCACCGTGGGGCGACTGGCATCGCGCGATAGGTGGAGCGCCGACGCCAGCTTCCCGACCGTGTAGTGCTGATTGTCGAAGGCGTCGAATGTGCTTCGCTTCAGACGCGTCAGGTAGTCGGAGAGGCGTTCATCTGGCGTGATCCTGGCGCGCAGTGGCAGGAGGCCTGCACACAGGCCCACGAGGTCACGGACTCCCATCGATGGCTGGCCCGCGACGAAGACCCCGCTGGCGAACTCGGTCTGACCGGACAGTCGATGCAGCAGGATCTCCCAGGCCGCGAGCAGCACGATGAACGGCGTCACGCCCTGGGCGACGGCCAGGTCTTTCAAAGCCGCGAACAGATCCTCACCGATGGCGACCCGATGGGTCCCGTACTCGAACGATCGGACGGGCGGCCTGGCGTGGTCAGCAGGAAGGTCGAGCTGTATCGGCGGGTCGTCGTACAACCCGAGCCAGTAGGCCTCCGACGCCGCGCCCTGGTCCGCGCGCCAGGTCACGTAGTCGCTGAACCGTGTGGCGTCATCGAGGGGCGCGCGCGCGCCTCGGACCAAGTCGGAATAGATGACACTCAGGTCTCGCTGCATGACCCCGAAGCTCGAACCATCGGAGATCAGATGGTGCGCCGAGAGGACGAGCGTGTGGTCCGCTTCCCCCGACCGGATGAGCGTCGCGCGAAACAGTGGGCCGCTGACAAGGTCGTACCCGATCACCAGCTCAGCGTCCATGAACGCCGCGATCCTCGCCGCGCGCTCAGGCTCCGGGCTGTCCGAGATGTCGATGACCGGTAGCAGGACGTCGGCGGTCCTGCTCACGACCTGGTGATCACCGGTCGCATCGAACGTGGTCCGCAGCGACTCGTGCCTGTGGATCAGACGCCGCAACGCTTCGTGCAGGGCCTCGACGTTCAAGTTGCCCTTCAGGCTCAGCGTGGTCGAGAGGTCGTAGGCAGCAGAGACCTCGCTGCCCAGCTGACAGAGGACCCATACGTCGCGCTGCGCGTCGGTCATGGGCATGCGCTTGACGTCTGGCTCGAGGGACGAACCGTCGGCGGCCGCGGAAGCGGCCTCGGCCGGCGAGGCCGGGTCGCTCGTCGTCAGCTTGGGCGTCTTGGCGCGGAGCTGACCATCGGTTGGCGCCACGGGCGCTGAAGTGCCGGGGATCGCGGCACCTTCTGCCGCTTCGACCGATCTCATCAGCTCGAGCTGCTTCTCCATGATGCGAAGCTGCTCGTTGATGAGCCGCTGCACTCGGTCTGTGGGTGCGGCTGTTTCGGGGAAGCGATCCGGCCTGTCAGTCACGGTCGTGGCCTCTGGGGCACTGGGAGCCTGCCATTCCCCTGTAGACGATTACGTCGATCGGCAAGGCGCAGCGTCCCAGGGCCCTGCGCCGAGGGCGCGGATGTTCTCATGTCACTGCGAATGGTGCCCTCGCGAGGAGAATCGCCATATGTGGTGCCAGATGAAGAGATCTTGTATTCCGTGGCGTAAGGACAACGCATGACGGCTGACGGCGCTGCCAAGCGATGGTCCCAACGTCGCGAGGCCGGATGGCCCACGCGGGAGATGGGCGAGGCCGAGATTCGGACGAGCGGTGCCGCGGCGGGCGGATCTAAGCTCTAGGTGCGATCCGCGTGGCTAACTGTCGATGGAACGCATCAGTCCCGTGGGGCCGTCGGGTCACCGAGGCTGCTCGCGCCCCAGTGCCCCTCCCAGTCGAACAACTCGATGCCGTGATCGGCGAGCAGTTGGCTCAGCGTCGCATACAGCGCCCGCCCCTCCGCCATCCAGCTCGCGTCGGGCGCTGCCTTTGAGAGCCTCTCGTCCGAGTAGTCGGCAAGCTAGACGGTCACCCGGTGGACGACGTCCGATGGGATGCCAACGTCCGTGAGTGCCACGGGAGAGCCCCCCTCGTGCAACACGACCCCTCCATAGTCCGGCCAGAACTCGAAGCGCCGGGGTGCACTCACCGGTCAGGCTACAGCACGCCACCGTCGGTCAGCGTGCCGTATGACACCAGGCGCGGGAAGGCTATCGCGGGAGGGTCAGCGAGAAGGTCAACGCCGGGCGACGCTGACCTTCTCGACCGTGATGCCGTTCTACGCCGCCGACCCCGACGCGGTGGTTGCAGTGGCCCGCCACCCCGAGGTGTCACCGGCAGACTCGGGAGCGATGGCAGATGGGTTGAAGCCCTTGGCGATCAGCCAAACCGCCAGGACCATCTCCTGCAAGAAGATGGGAAGAGCCAAGACGATCTGGGTCGTCGACATCGGCTCGGACAGGCCGAGCATGACGAGGAGGCCGGACACCATGAGCGACGCGATGGCCACAAGACCCCAGGCTGACAGCCATCGAGGGACGAGTCGCGATCGATAGAACACCCAGTAGTACATGAGCGCCCCGAGGCCAAAGGCCAGCACCGCGACTTCACCCAGCGAATCACGGGCTGCCATCAACAGCGCAGCCTGGACCTGGAAGGCTGATGAAGCCGCAGCTGTAGCGTTCGCAGATTCTTGGCTCAAGGTCACTAGCAACAGGAGGCAGACAACGATGCCGATATAGAGCGCTCCCTCGATGAGCCTGAAGCCAACCGATCCAAGGGCCAGACCTTCGCTGTGCTTCCTCAAGACCGGGTACAGCGCCATGGCAATTCCAACAGCCGCAGCAGCCCCGACGAACAGTAAGAGCGCTCCCACGATGACCTGGTTCTCGTTCGCCGAGATCTTGGTGAGGTCAACCGGATCGGTCAGAATCGGTTGCACGAACGCCACCCGCGAGATCAGGTCCGCAACCGTCGCGACGATGAACAGCACGCCCGCGACGACGGCGACCATTCGGTTCGTATTCATCTTCTCTCCTCGCCTCTCTGGGGCCCTGCCCACCTGCCATGTGCATCCAGCGTCTCGCACGTGGCGTGGCGCAGTCTGCCGGCCAACGATGGGCCGCGCCTCGTCCCCGCGCTCTCACCGAGCATCGCCGCGAACCCGGGTCCCGCCAAGTGCCAGAGGTAATCAAGTGACGGCGAGGTCACGCCAGCCTCTGGCTGAGTCACCTCGCCGGGCGTGAGGCCAACGGTCGCGACGACGTGCGCAGGTTGTCTTCGGGCCCTGGGAGATTTAGAGGCGACGACCGGAGTCGAACCGGTGAATACCGGTCTTGCAGGTCAGGGCAGAGCGTCCGGGACCGTACGCGAGGGGCTCCGCCAGGCACGAATCAGGACGGGCGACCAGCGGTCAGAATCGCGTCGGACGCCCCTGTTGCTGCCCCTGTTGCTGCCAAGGAACCCCGGGAGCTCGCGGGCGCTGGCCCGGTCACGACACCGAGGATCGCGTCAGGCTGAGCGGAGCCGGGGGAGCCCGAGTCTACGCGGACGCCCGCCGCTGACGCTCCGGCTCATCGCTTACCGACGACCCGGGTCGTCGGGATGGCTCCGGCTCATCGCTGACCGCGCCCCGCTGTCGGGGATGTGCCGCGTGTCCGTGTTGCCTCCGTCCTTCTAGTGCTCGACAACCTGCTCGAGCTTGCCCGCCGCCTCGATCCAGTCTGCGATCTCGGCCTCGCCCGGGACGCGGCGGACGATGCCCGGCCGCTCCGCGGCCACCGACAGGACGGCAGCTTCCAGGTGGGTGGGGTTCCGCTGGGCGAGTTCGGCGGGCGAGCCGACGCCCGCGGCCTCGAGCAGGTCGCTGTACTGCGGTCCGACACCCGGAACCCGCATGAGGTCGACCTTGTCAACCCACTGGCGGATGAGCTCACTACGGATCCCCGTAGCCGCTGCGATCTTTTCGCGGTCGTAGCGCTTCGCACCCGCCTTAAGCAGGTCGTCGGTCGTAGCGACGCCAACGACGGCGAGCTTCTCGGCGTAGGCGGGTCCAATTCCTTCGACGTCCTCGATCTTGAGTTGGCTCGCGGCGATCGGAATGTCAGCAGGCTCCGGGGTCTCGGCCACCATGGGCGCCGTGACGGGCTCGGGGACCGCCGCTCCCGCGACCGCCACCGGGGCAGCGACCGCCGCTCCGGCGACCGCCACAGGCGCCGCGACCGCAGCTGGACCCGCGCCGGGCTCGGGGACCCCCCGATCCGGGCCGAAGCCGAAGGCGGTCTTGACCTCGTCGGTCTGGAGGTACCAGAGGATGATGGCGGGCAGGAGGGCCTGGACGAGGCCGTAGCCGGAGCCCGGGTAGGTGAGCATGAGGAAGAAGGCGTTCACCAGGGCGAAGATCGCGATGATGTTGGCGAACATCCAGGCCCACGACTGGAGGCCCCACAGGCCGATCCCGGCGGCGACCCAGCAGCCGCCGACGATGACGGCCATCCAGCCCCACACTCCGACGCCTTCGAAGGCCGGCAGGTCGCCGAGGGCGCCGAACCAGTCGAACCCGACGGCCCGCAGACCGACGACGAGCCAGACGAAGCCGGCCATCACGGCGAAGAAGCCGAGGATCGAGATCATGATCGGTGGGTTACGCATCGGTTCCTCCCTCGCCCTTTGGCTGCGCAGTTCTCGTGGAGGGTACAAGGGGGCGACCGCCGAGGCGACACGTCGGCAGCCTGCCCTCGGCCGAGGCTCCTACCGAAGCGCAGACGCATCCTCCTCGCTAATGGCAGCGTGACGCCTCCGAGTGGCGATCACACGTTGCCGGGATGGCGGGGCCGGGCGGGCCGTGGAAGACCTCGCGGTCCCGCCTCCGGCGGTCGGGTTGGCGTCAGCGGA
This sequence comes from uncultured Chloroflexia bacterium, assembly GCA_963789905.1. GTDB lineage: Bacteria > Chloroflexota > Limnocylindria > Limnocylindrales > CSP1-4 > CAWBMK01. Next base: position 251,466 of record CAWBMK010000001.1, read on the forward strand.
CTCGCCGCCGGTCCTCGCCGGCGGAGCGGGCCCCGAGAGCAGTTGCTTCCTCGTCGGACGCTTCGGCGACCCTGCGGAAGCCTGATGCTCCCGGCCTCCATCTGGGCCGCCGCGGCGGCCGTGGCGGCTTCCTCGAGGGTGTACTAGTCGGTATCAGTTAGGTCGCTGGTAACGTAAGGCGGCGATTGACGTCATATTCGTCGCCGGAGATCGAACCGCGAAGGCAGGCGTCGATGAGACAAGCGACCTGGCTCTTCTTGATCTGGACGATCGCCATGGGCGTCCTTGTGCTTCTGCTGCCCGACGCCGAACCGGACGCCGCGGGCTGGGCGTGGGTCGCCGAGACGCGGAACATCATCTACTTCTTTGGCATTCTTGTGCTTTGGCTGATCGGCCTCGGTGTGTTCATCCGTGTGCGAGCAACAGATCGCCGGTCCTCTGGTGCGTCGCAACGGAACGGGCCGGCCTGGGGTGTGGGCGTCGGCATGATCTGCGGTCGTTGCCGCGAGCCGCTGGGTTGGGGCTGGACCCGCTGCGAGCGCTGCGAGGCAAGCTACGCCGAGTTCCCACCGACTCCGGAGGACGCGCCGTCCGACTAGGAGCCCGAGGCTACGGCTTCGGGTGCGCCAGCAGGAAGTCCAGCACTGCATCGGGGAACGTGGTCGAGAGATCAGGACCGTGCCCGCCAGCCGGGATCGTCCACAGCTCGACGTGCCCGCCAGGATCGCAGCCCGTGGACGCCATGACCGTCGCCTCGGCGGGTCCGTCCGGCCCGTCGATCCCGGCGTCAACGTCGATCCGGGTCGGCGACACGGTCGACGCCGGCGCACAGCCGTCGTAGGCGGCCCACGTGGCGATCGTATCTGCCGCGCCCGGATAAGGCGCCATGCGGTCGCCGATCGCACCGATGTCCGCCGGGAGCGCACCGCCAGCGAAGAGGACGACGTCGTCGGCGGAGCCATGGATCTCCAGGATCGCCACAGGCTCGGACGGCGTGCAATCGGCCGGGTCGGCGAATGTCGCCCCAGCGAGGCTCACAATCCCCGCAAGAAGATCCGCCTGACCACACGCCATCCGGTAGCTCATGAAGCCGCCGTTCGAGTGGCCGATCAGATAGACGCGTCGGGGGTCGATGCTGACATGGGCCCCGATCTCGTCGATTAGCCCCGCGAGGTAGGCGGAGTCGTCGACGCCGGTCCGGCCGAAATCGCAGCACGCGTCGGTCGCGTTCCAGAAGCGAGCCCCGTCGCTGTCGATGGTGCCGTCCGGGTACGCGACGACCATGCCCCGCTGGGCGGCTGCGGTGCCTAGGTGGAAGTAGGCCTCGTGCTCCGCTCCGGACGACCCGTAGCCGTGGAGCACGACCAGGAGCGAGCTGCCGGACGGGTCGGGTTCGGCAGGGACGTGGACGGTGACCGGTCGGTCGCCACCCGCCACCAGCGTCGGGGCGGCGCTCGGCGACGCCGCCGACGCCGCCGGCGCGGCCGAGACCGATGGTGGACCGCCGGATGCGCCTCGGCTCGCCGATCCACCCGCCGTTGGCCCGCCCATGCACCCGGCGACGATGGTCGCGATCAGGACGAGGAGCACACCGATCGATCGCATCCCGAATTCACTGTAGCCCTCGCGCGGCGCAGGTATCTCTAACACGCAGATGAGGCCGTCAGGCGTGGACTGGAATGGAGGTCATCTCGGGGGAGTCGCACCTGTCAGCCGAGGGAGTGCCTCGATCGGCAGCGGTCCCCCGAGACGACCAGCTCAAAGGTGGTCGGCTGACGGGCGGCAGTCAACGGATACGGACAGGTTTCGGAGCGTCGTGGCACCGCGAGATTGGCGGCGACGGGTCAGGCCTGGCCGATCTGGTCGGGACCAGTCATACGGCGTCACGATCTTGCGCAGCTGCCGAACGGTTCATCGACGCACGTCGGTCCAAACCCACACGCGTCCTACTACCCGGCGGTGAGCCAGCGGCTCGTTCCAAGATCGGCTTTCGCGATGCCGGCCGGTATGAACGCGGCACGACCGGTCAGCACCGATCAGGTTCGTCCGAACGCTGCCCTGACGTCTGGCCGGTAGAGGTACCAGAGGACGACGGCGGCGATGATGGCCGGGACGACGGCCGCGACGATGGCCGCGACGATCTGGCTGGTGAGCGTGTCGCCGAGCAGCGACAGCCCCGCGCTGACGAGGCCGATGATGACGCAGAGGCTCGCCCAGAGCCGTGCGATCAACCACGCCCAATGGCGTCCCAGCCAGAGCCCGAACCCCGTCACGAGGGCGAGGACGCCGATGAGAACCAGGACCAGCCCCGCGATCGTCATGATCCCATCGAGAGTGGCTCCGAACCCGAGGTCACTGATGAAGCCGCCCCCGATGGCGATATCCCCCAATCCAGCGAAGATGTCCGCTACGCCGGCAAGGGCGGCCACGACCGCTATTACCAACACGCCGGTCGGGCGACTCGCATCACCAGTCATCTCGGGGTCGCTCTTCTCCTGGATGCAGCGACATGGTACGCGGTCGACCCGTGGCCACGAATGGCGGTCCGTCGCGCGGGTCTGCTTGGCGGAGGCGATCGTCAAGTCGATGAAGACCCGGCCACTCCGGCTCCGTCTGATCGGCGGATGGCGGGCATCCTCGACGCCGGCCGGAGCGACCGGGTTCATGACCGTAGGGTATTGACCTTGCGGCCCCCGATGAGTCGGTGCCGCCCGTCGCCAGCAAGTACGGACGAACGACCCCGACGCACCGCGGCTACCGATCGCGGGCTACGAGCGTCCCCGCGGGTGTACCTGTTGGTATCAGTAGTATTCGAGTCAGTCGCCTCCGGCCGTGGTGGAGGGCTCTTCATCCTTGAACACCAGTCGGGTTTCGGCGCCGAAGACGAGTGCGATGCAGTCCGTCGAATGCTCGACGATGTGCCCACAGAACGGACATCCGTCGTGGCTGAGCCCGTAGCCGGCGACGACCACGGCCTTTCGGATCAGACGCGGCAGTGCTACCCGCTGCTCGGGCGTTAGGTCATCCATCTGGCTCATCGCCGACCACTTCTAACACGTGACCACCGCCGACACGGCGTCCGCCGCTCAGCGTCGGCGAGCCACGCCGCGCGGAGCTTCCGCTCGAGGGCGGTTAGCCGTTCGACTCGTTCCGTCTCGGCCGGCATGTATCGCAGCGTGCGCCTGACAGGTGTCACGGTCAAGACGCAATCTGAGCCGACGATGGCTGAACGATTGCCCATCCCTGAGCGCGTCCGCGTAGACCCCCGGACGCATCCCCGCCGGCTGGCCGGGACTTGATCAGCCGACCCACCTCATCCGCGAGAGCGGCCTGCCCTGCCCGGGCGTAGACTCGGGCCGTCATGGACAGCGCGGCCTATCGGTGCCCGGTCTGTCGCGGCTACATCGGCCCCGACGATCGCGTCGTGCGATCGGTGGAGATCCGGCGACTCAGTACCGGCCAGACGCAGCGCCTCGTCGGCGAGTGGTTCCACGAGCGATGCTGGGGCGAGGGCGTCACGCCATTCGAGGAGATCGACCGAGGCCGACTGCGCGACGTGCTCGAGCGGAGCTAGCGGGATCGTTCTCCATGCCGCTCCGTGCCCCTGACGCTCGCCGTCACTGGCCCGGCATGGAGATCTCGAGGTCGCGGCTAGGCGGGCGGCGTCAGATGGTCGACCCACTCGGCGTCTCGCTCGGCGCGGATCGCATCGCGATCGCCGTCGTCGGCGGGTGGACACTCGGGACAGTCGGCCGGCACCGGGCGGATGTTGTTGGCCGCACTCGTGTAGACCGCCAGCAGGATATCCGGGTCAGGATCGGCCCGCGTGTAGATGATGCAGCGACTATTCGTCCCGCCGACCGTCCGGCTGGCGAACGGCGATAGGACGCCGTTCCGGGTCGAGCTGAGCGTCGAGCGCGCCGAGCCATCGGGATTCAGGATGGCTGTGCCCTTCGCCAGGTCGACGAGCTTCGGCGTCGGATCGAGGATCGGAATATCAGCCATCGCGGTGTCCCTCTCTGCCGTCGCGGTATAGAGAATCGGCCCGCCGGCATTGCCGCCCGTCTCGGCGTCGCGGCCGGTGGCCGGCTGGTCGGGCCGCCATTGCGTCATCAGCCGGCGGATAACGTCGGCGATCGTTTCGTGCGGCCCGCGGGTCGCGCTGTAGACGCGCCCGCCCCATTCCTCGGCACCGGCGCGCAACTTCAATTCGAGCCACCAGGTCCAGGTATTCGGACCGCACCACGGATCGCCGACGAGCCACTTGTCGCCCGATTTCTCGGGCGCCACGACGACCGTGTGACCGTAGGCGCCCGAGTCCGACAAGCACGGTCCGCCGGTCGATGCGGCCCAGATATCGAGATGGACGAGGCGTCCGGCGCGCAGATCGGCGACCGCGTCATCGAACGTCCGGCCATCGCGCACGCTCAGCGACTCGCCGTAACTCGCCCATGCCTGCTTGAGATCGCCCGAGTCCGTGCCGCCCGACTGGTCGCCCTGGCGGCTGCGCATCGCGGCGCCCGTCGACGTGACCCGCCCGCCGGTGTGGTAGTCGATGCCGGTCGCGCCTGCGGCCATGCGGCAGTTCGCATTCTCGAGGCTCGACCCGTCGTGCTGCGTGATCTCCTTCGCCCGGTAGGTCATCGTTCGCGCCTCCGGCTCGCGACGTACAGCAGCAGACCGCAGTAGGCCCGGATGGGGCGCGTCGACCGAGTGGCGGTCATTTCTGAGGCTAGATCTGGAGGCGACGACCGGAGTCGAACCGGTGAATAGCGGTTTTGCAGACCGCCGCGTTAGGCCACTTCGCCACGTCGCCTCGGTGTGCCCGTCGGCCGAGCCCAGAGTTTGGCTGCCCCGCGAGGATTCGAACCTCGGTTCTCGGATCCAAAGTCCGCTGTCCTACCACTAGACGACGGGGCAGCGAACGTCGGCGCGGTTCGGCGTTCGTCGACGGGAGAGATGGAGCGGAAGACGGGACTCGAACCCGCGACCCTCACCTTGGCAAGGTGATGCTCTACCAACTGAGCCACTTCCGCCCGCTGTCGCCCGAAGGTGGTGGTGCCGAGAGCCAAATTCGAACTGGCGACACCGCGATTTTCAGTCGCGTGCTCTACCAACTGAGCTATCTCGGCAACGCCAGTCGCTCCACGCCCGGCCCCTGCGGACCGGCGGAACGATACCACGCGCCACGCTCGACGGGCAAGGAATGCCGGCCTCAGTCGAGACCGGCCAGGGAGCCGAGCGTCTCCCCCGACAACGGCTCCTCGCCGGTCAGCACCCGCAGCCGATTGATCCGCTCGACGATCGGCGGATGGGTGCTGAACAACCCGCTCCGCCGGCTCTCGAACTTCTTGATCGGGTTGGTGAAGTACATGTGCTGGGTGGCCCGGTTGGCGACCTCGAGAACCTCCTGGTCGGTCGCGATCTTGGCCAGCGCGCGCTCGAGCCCGTACGGGTTGCGCGTCAGCTCGACGGACGTCGCATCGGCCAGGTACTCACGCTGCCGGCTGACGGCGAGCTGGACGAGCCGGGCCGCGATCGGGGCGAGGACGGCAAGGATGATGGCCACCACGAACATGACGACCGCCAGTCCCCCACCCTCGCGATTGCTCGACCGTCGACCGCCGCCGAACCAGAACGCGCTTCTGAGGAACATGTCGGAGATGAGGGCGACCACGCCGACCATGACGCCGACCAGAAGGGCGAAACGGACGTCCAGGTTGGCGACGTGGCTCAGCTCGTGCCCAATAACCCCTTGGAGCTCCTCTCGATCGAGCTTCTCCAGGAGGCCAGTGGTCGCCGCGACCGAGGCGTGCTTCGGATCGCGACCGGTCGCGAACGCGTTTGGCGCGGTGTCGTCGATGATGTAGACCTGGGCGGGGGCACGTTCGCGGCGATCGAGATCTCTCGCACCACGTTTACCAGTTGCGGCGCGCTCTGCTCGTCCACCTCGCGGGCACCCGATGCCGCGAGGACGAGGCGGTCGCCGCTGAAGTAGGCGGCGAGCGAGAGAACGATGGCCAGGACGCCGGCGATGCCCATGAGCCCGAGCCCGCCGGTCGGCTCGCCGGTCAGCGCGTAGCCGATCGAGAAGCCCAGGAGTACGAGCAGGCCCACGACGATGAGCACGAGCAGGAACGAGTTGCGACGGTTGGCTGCGATCTGGGCATGGAACGTCTGCATCGCTGAGCTCCGCCCCTCGATCGGCGTCGATCCGCCGACGGCGCGACGTTAAGAGGTCGACAGGTCGACGGTCGGGACCTGCTGGACCTCCGGCTCGGCCTCGAAGAACTCGCGCTTCGTGAAGCCCAGGGGGCCAGCGATCAGGACGCTCGGGACGGTCTGGATGCTGGTGTTGTATTCGAGGACCGTGGCGTTGTAGTGCTGTCGGGAGAACGAGATCTGGTTCTCCGTCGTCTGGAGCGATTCCTGGAGCTCGAGCACGTTCTGGTTGGCCTTGAGCTCGGGGTAGTTCTCGACCACCGCGAACAGCGAGCGCAGGGTGGACGAGAGGAAATTCTCCGCCGTCGCCTGGGCCGCCGGACCCTGGGCGCCTGCGGCGACCGCGCCGGCTCGGGCGTTGGTGACGTCGGTCAGGACCTTCTGCTCGAAACCCATGTAGCCCTTGACCGCATTCACCAGGTTCGGGATGAGGTCGTGGCGCCGCTTCAGCTGGACATCGATCTGGGCCCATGCCTCGTCGACGCGATTTCGCGAACGGACGAGCCCGTTGTAGATCATGATGAGGACGACTACGACGATGGCGATGATGACCAGGACGATGAGGAGCTCCATCGGGTCTCTCTCCAGTGCGATGCGTCGGAGCGAGTCTACGCCGTGTTGGGGCGGAGGGTCAGCCGCGGCGCGACTCACGCATGTGATGGTGGGCGGTGGAGGACTCGAACCTCCGACATCCTCGGTGTAAGCGAGGCGCTCTGACCCACTGAGCTAACCGCCCCAGAGGCGTCGCGGCCGATCAGGCGTCGCGAACGATCCTCGATGGCAGGAAACCTGCCGCTGTTGGTGGTGCCCAGGCCGGGACTTGAACCCGGATGAGTTGCCTCATACGCCCCTCAAACGTACGCGTATACCAATTCCGCCACCTGGGCACGATCGAGCTGCTCGCTGGTTCCACGTGAGGGTTGGTACCGAGGGAGGGACTTGAACCCACACGACCTTGCGGCCACTAGGTCCTGAACCTAGCGCGTCTACCAGTTCCGCCACCTCGGCAGTGGAGCGGACGGCCGGTACTGGTCACCGGCCCGAAGCGAGGCGCCATGTTAGCACATCCCAATAGCGATCCCCGGACTCGGCGACCTGGTGGCTCGTCGGTCCCTCGAGGCGATCCGAGACCGCGAACGAGAGGTCCCTGAAGTAGAGGGTGAGCAGGTAGCGGTAGCGGGCCAGGTACGTTTGGAGCTCCGAATACGCCGCCACTCGGGCCTCGTCGCCGATGGCTTGACGGGCGTTCTCGAGGAGGCTGTCGAGCTTCGGGTCCTGGATCCCCGACACGTTGAGCCCGCCCGAGACGACCTGCGTCGATGCCAGAAGCGGATAAAGGTCGGGGTCGTGACCGATCGCCACGTCGACGATCGCGGCGGCGAAGTTGCCGCCGTGAAGTCGCTCGACGAGCTCCGCAAAGGCGACCTCCTCGACAGCCGTCTTGACGCCAAACGTGGTCCAGTCCCTGGCGATGGCGGCGGCAGCGGCGGCGAGGTGAGGAGCAGCCTCTGAGGGGGGCGTCAGGATCGTCATCGTGTATGGCTTCGTCGAGCCGGGCGTCGCCCAGGCCTTCGACGGGAGGCGCTTCCAGCCCGCCTCGGTGAGGAGCTTGGCCGCCGCCGCCGGGTCGTATGGCACGGGCACGCTGGCTTTCGGGTCGAACAGCGACGAGGACGGTGGGATCGGGGAATCCGCGCGCCCGGCGCGATCATCGACGGCGGTGGTGATGAGCCCGTCACGGTCGATGGCCGCCATCAGGGCGGTCCTGACGCGCGCGTCGCGAAGTTCCTTGTGGTCGGGCCGAAGATCAAGCACGATCGTCGTGAGGTTGGTCCCCGGGTACGACAGCAGGCGCCACGCGTCTCCTGCACCAGCGGGAGACGGGGTCGGCATGGCCGCATCGATCGCGCCGTCAAGGTCGCCCTGCGCCAGGTCGGCGTTGAGTGTGGCTGCATCCGCATAGAACGCGATCTCGAGACGCTCCAGCCGCGGCAGCGGGCGAGACGGTCTCGGAGTCGACCCGTCGATCGACGATGGACTCGCTGGCTCGCCGAGGTTGTCCGGGCCCACCGACTCGAGCGTCGCTGAGGCCGCCGTCCAGCTCATACAGGCGGAAGGGGCCCGTTCCGACGGGCGCCTTGCCGAACGGATCGTCGGCGAGGGCATCGAGGGGCACGGACTCAAGGAGATGGGCAGGCGCGATCGGCTGGGTCAGCAGCCAGGGGAACCCACCCAGCGGCTCGGCGAGGACGAACCGGACGGTCCGGTCGTCGACGACCTCGACGCCGACGTTGGCCCACGACGCCCCCTGTGGAGCGCCGAGGGTCGGGTCGGCCAGGGCCTTGACGGTGAAGGCGACATCCGCCGATGTGACCGGCTCGCCGTCCTGCCAGACGGCATCGTCCGCGATGCGTACGACCCAGGCCGCCCCGCCATCCTCGACCCGCCACCACTCGGCAAGGTCGGGTCGGAGCGAGTCTCCCGGTCCCAGGCGCAGCAGACCGGCGAATACGAGGTCGACAAGGGCACGGTCGGCCTCAGTCCGGGCGGTGAGCGGGTTGATCGAGGTGGGCCGTCCGACCATTCCCTCGCGATAGACGGCAGTCGCCTCTGCGGACGCCGAGGGCGATGAGCCTGCGGTCGCTCCGTTTGGCGCCAGAGCGGGCGCGGCTATGGCGGCGACGATGACGGCAAGGGCCAGGGCGAGCCCGCCGGCGACCGTCCGGTCGCGGCGGTTCACGCTACCCCGCTTCGCTCTGGATGAAGGCTACGAGCGCGAACAGGCTGAACAGGACAGCCAGGACGATCGTGAACTGCCATAGGCGTCGTTCGATCCCTCGCCGGCTGCGATAGACGGCCGAATCGCCACCGAACGTGCTGCCCAGGCCGGCTCCGCGCGACTGAAGAAGGATCGCCGCGATGAGGGCGATCGAGACGAGGATCTGGCCCACGGCGAGGTACGGATTCACCTGTCCTGAGGTCCTCCTGGCGGAACGGCCGCCGGATGATAGCACGAGGCATTGCCGACGCCGGGCGTCGCCTCAGCGGTCGGTCGCGGCCCGGCCCTGGTTGGCGACGGCCTCGATCGCTTTGGCGACCGCGTCCGGATCGCCAAGATAGCGATGACCTTGTGGTCGAAGATCCCGGTCGAGGTCGTAGACGAGGGGTACGCCCGTCGGGATGTCGAGTCCGACGATGGCATCGTCGGACATGTCATCGAGGTGCTTCACGAGTGCACGCAGGCTGTTGCCGTGGGCAACGATCAGGATCCGGCGACCCGACCGGACCGCTGGAGCGATCTCGGCGTGCCAGTACGGGAGGAAGCGCTCGATGGTGTCCTTGAGTGACTCCGATCGAGGGAGCTCCGTGTCGTCGACGTCGGCGTATCGCCGATCCCGGCCGGGGAACCGCTCATCCGACGGATCGAGGACCGGCGGCGGGGTGGCATACGACCTCCTCCACAACCGGACCTGGTCCTCGCCGTAGCGGGCCGCCGTCTCGGCCTTGTTCAACCCCTGGAGGGCGCCGTAGTGACGCTCGTTGAGACGCCAACTACCGTGAACCGGGAGCCACATCAGATCCATCTCATCGAGAACGATCCACAGCGTCCGGATGGCCCGCCGCAGGACCGACGTGTAGGCGACGTCGAAAGCGAAGCCTGCGTCGCGGAGGAGACGACCCGAGCGGCGAGCTTCCTCGATGCCCCGCTCGGAGAGGTCGACATCCGTCCAGCCCGTGAACCGGTTCTCCCTGTTCCAGGTGCTCTCCCCGTGTCGAAGCAGGACGAGTGTCGTAACAGCGTCGGTCATCGGTTCGCGGCGACAAGTCGCTCGTGGGCGACGACACCAGCCTGTCCGACGATGCCCGCCATCTCATCGGGCTTGAGGGATGCCCCGCCGACGAGGGCCCCGTCGAGGGCCGGCTCGGCGAGGAATTCCCCGATCGAAGCGGCGGTCACGCTGCCCCCGTAGAGCACCGGGATGCTCTCGGCGCTCGGCCAGCCGATCTCGGCCAGCGTGCCCCGGATCAGCTCAGCCATCGCCGCAGCATCCGAACCTCGGGCCGTTCGCCCTGTGCCGATCGCCCAGACCGGCTCGTAGGCGACGACCAGGTCGCGACCCCGGTTCGGCTCGCCGGTGTAGACGGCGAGAGACCGGCGGATCTGGTCGTCGACCACATCCATCGCCCGCCCCGCCTCACGCTCGGCGAGTTGCTCGCCAACGCACATGATCGGCCGCAGTCCAGCCTCGAGCACGCGATCGACCTTGCGCCCGACGAGCTCGTCGGTCTCACCCGCATCGCGTCGTCGCTCCGAGTGCCCGACGATCACCCACTCCGCGAGCCCGACCAGCATCGGCGCAGAGACCTCGCCGGTGAAGGCGCCCATCAGCTGGTCATGGACGTTCTGGGCCCCGATCGCGATTCCATCGCCGGCAACCGCCTCGCGCACCGCGGCCAGGCTGACGAAGGGTGGGCAGATGATCCTCGTGACCCCGTCGCCGCGCGTCCGCTGGGCGATCTCGATCGCCAGGCGGCCGGCCTCCGATGGAGTCGTGTTCATCTTCCAATTGGCGGCGACGATGACCTCTCGCGTGGCCCGGGTCACGACAGCCCGGCCGATCGCGAACCGCCGGGTGACGCGACGCCGGACTGGGCCGAGATCCGGGCGATCCGATCCAACGCCCGCTGGACAGCCGAGCGATCGAGCCCGGTCCGCACGGCGAGATCCGACAGCGACGCATCGGGTGCGTCGCGACGGGCGCGGGCAACGGTCCGAACGACGATCGGTTGCTCGACGAGCAGCCCATGCGCCTCGAGATCCTCGATCGCAGCCAGCTGGCGTCCGCTGGCCATCACCGAGCGCGACAGGTTGGCGGCCTCGGCGTTGACCACGCGGTTCAGCTCACCGCGGAGGGATCTCGAGACCGACCGCGCCTCGAGCTCGAGCACCGCGGCGCTGGACCCTGCAAGACGGAGGAACCGTCCGACCGTGTCGGCGCTCTTCCAGGTCACCACGCCGCGCCCCCTGCGCTCGCGGAGGCTCGCCGGCAGTCCCATCTGGCCGAGTCGCTCGGCAAGGGATTCGGCCGCCGGGGATTGGAGCGTGAACTCGAGATGGGTTCGCCCATTCGCGACGGACAGCGACCCGACAGCGAGGAAGGTGCCCCGCAGCCAGGCGATGCGACAGTGGTCCTGAGCCCGCGCCCAGGCCGCGTCCGACATGTCGACTGGCGCGTCGCCCACCCCTCGCCGCAGACGGGCGACGAGCCGGGCGAGGACGGCGCCACGCGGCTGCATCTGACCGAGGCCCGCCAGCTCGGCCGCCCGGTCGCACGGCCGCGCCGGTTCGATCGCGGCCAGCTCGGTCCGTATCGAAACCACGAGCTCGCGGTCGGTCGTCGTCATCCGCCGCCTAGGCCGTCCTGGCCACGCCCGGTCGGCGCCGGTGACCCGACTCCCGCTCGACGAGTCGGATGATCGCCGCCGCCAGCCGCTCCGGGTCGTGGTGATGGGCGTTGTCGTGGTCGACGATGTCCTCGAGGATGAGCCGCGGCACCCGATTCGATTCGGGAGGCCAGCGGAGGCGGACCGGCTCGGCGCGCCAGCCGACCGGCGGCTTGGCCTTCGCCGCCGCATTGTCGGCGAGGACGATGTCGCAGATGCCGGGCGTCGTATGACGCTCGAGGACCTCCACGTGGCGGGCAAGGTCGAAACCGCTCGTCTCCCCGACCTGCGTGGCAACGTTGGCGACGTAGATCCGCAGGGCACCCGATCGAAGGATCGCCTCCTCGATGCCCGAGACCAGCATGGCCGGCAGGATGCTGGTGAAGAGACTGCCAGGGCCGATGACGATCGCATCGGCGTCCTCGATCGCGCGGACCGCATCTGTCGACGCGGCGACTCCAGCCGGGCTCACCCATACCTCGTCGATCCCGCTGTGCGTCCCGATCGCCGACTGGCCCGCGATCTCCGACCCATCGCCCAGTCGGGCATGAAGGGTCAACGGCACCGGCGACACCGGCAGGACCCGGCCACGGACAGCGAGGACGCGGTTCATCTGTCGGACCCCCTCCTCGAAGTCGCCGTCCTCGATCGCCGTGAGCGCGGCGATCAGGAGGTTCCCGACGGCGTGTCCGGACAACCGGTCGGCGACATCCGATCCGTCCGGCGACGACCCGGTCGGACCGGCCGGGTCGCCGGGGAAGCGGTACTGGAGGAGCTCACCCATGAGCGGCTCGGCATCGGCCAGGGCGACGATGCAGTTGCGGATGTCCCCCACGGCGGGTACGCCGAGCGTCTCGCGCAGAGCGCCGGATGAACCGCCGTCGTCGGCGACCGTGACCACGGCCGACAGATTCGACGAGTGCTCCTTGAGGCCACGAAGGAGGGTCGAGAGCCCCGTCCCACCGCCGATCGCGACGATCCGAGGACCGCGCGCCAGGAAACGCTTCTGGTAGATCACCTCGACGAAGGGCTGGTCACCGGCGGCTCGGAACGGGTCCGTGAGCAACCGGACGACGCGATACGAGCCGTAGCCGAACATGACCGCCCCGATCGTCGCCAGGATCACACCGCGGACGATGTAGGGGAAGAACTGGAGGGTGGCCACGTACACGAGCCCGGCCAGGGGACCGCTGATCTCGACGTCGCGGTACAGCTGGCGGAGCAGGAACGCACCGGCCAGGGCCAGCAGAAGCTCGCCTGCGAAAACGACCAGCAGCCACCGTTTGATCCCCATCCCGGGCTGAAGCCAGCGTCGCACGGTCATGCTCCTCCGGCGCGCTCGAGCTCACGGTGGAAGACGGCGACCGGTCGGCCCTGGCCGCGCAGGATCGTCGCGAGCTCCTCGGCGATGACGATCGACCGATGGAATCCTCCGGTGCAGCCGATGGCGATCGTCAGACGCGATTTCCCCTCCGCCTCGTAGGCGGGCACCGCGAATGCGAGGAACTTGTCCGCCCACTCGAGGAACGTCCTGGCCGGCGGCTGTCCGAGCACGAATTCGCGCACCTCGTCGGTCTTGCCCGACCGCTCTCTCAGTCCGGGCACGTAGTAGGGGTTCTGCATGAAACGCACGTCGAAGACGAGATCGGCCTCAAGGGGAACGCCGTGCTTGAATCCGAAGCTGATGAGCTGGATGGCCAGCCTCTCGTCGTCGGCCTGGGTCCCGGTCACGGACAGGAGGCGCTCGCGAAGTTCGCGGAGCGAGACGCCGGATGTATCGAGGACGACGTCGGCCTGAGACCGCACCGGCTCGAGCAGCTTTCGTTCCTCGGCGATCGAGCTCGCGATCCCCCGCTCGTCGGCGAGCGGATGGCGATGGCGCGTCTCGGAGAACCGTCGGACGAGGACCTCGTCCTGCGCCTCGAGGAAGACGATCGTCGGTCGGATACCGCGACCTTCGAGTGCGCCACGAACGGCGCCCAGGGCCACGGCAGCGTCACCCGATCGGGAGTCGAGAACCAGAGCCGTGCGGGCGAAACGCGCGGGCTCAGACGCCACCAGATCCGATAGATCCCCGAGCAGCTCGGCAGGCAGGTTGTCGACCACGGTGAAACCGAGGTCCTCGAACAGCTTCGCCGCGGCCGTCTTTCCCGCTCCCGAGAGGCCCGAGACGATGACGACGCGCTGGTCATCGGGTTCGTCGGGCACGTCGGGCCCATCCGGCGGAAGCGCGTCGGGCGAGCTGTCGACCATCAGCGGCCCGTGCGACGGATGACGAAGACGGTCGCCTCGAAGAGGCCGTACATCGTCAGGCCGAGGGCTACCGGGCTCACCAGGTCGCCGCCCGGAGTTGCAGCGGCAGCGAAGATCGCGATGCCGAGAATCACCATCCGTCGCGACGCGACCAGCCGTTCGGACGTCACGATCCCGACACGCGAGAGCGCAAACAGCACGATCGGGAACTCCATGATGAGGCCAAAGGCGAGGAACATCGTGGTCACGAAGTCGAAGTACGGTCCGGCCGCGATGTTCGCCACCAGGACGTCGTCGGTGAACGAGAGCAGGAAGGCCGTCGCGAACGGCAGGACCACGTAGGCGAGCCCGACGCCGAGAGCGAAGAACAGCAGGGCCAGAACGACCAGCGGCGCCAGGATCCGCCGCTCGTGACGGGTCAGGCCCGGTGCCACGAACGCCCAGACCTGGTACAGGATCAGGGGCATGGCCAGGATGATCCCGGCCACGATCGAGATCTTCAGGTAGATGGCGAACCCTTCGCCCGGGCTGAGGACCTGGACCTGGCCGGTCGGCAGAGGCTTGATGAGGAAGTCGCGGATCGTGGGGGCCGCCCAGAAGCCGACGAGTGAGCAGACGGCGACCACGATGATGATCCGGATGACCCGCGACCGGAGCTCCGACAGGTGGTCGACGAGGCTCATGACCTTGTCGTCGGCGACGACGGCGGGCGTGGAGGGCTCGGGACCGCCGGGTGGGTCGGGCGGAGCGCCGTCGCCCGGGCGCTCGGCTGGACCCGCGCCGGCTATGGCGTCGGCGTCGGTCATCGGACCGCGGGCCGGTTAGGTGCCTGGCTCGCTCGGCGTCTCGGCGGGCGTCGGCTCCGCCTGCCCGGACGGGGCGGGAGCTGCGGCGCTCGGAGCCGGCGCCGGGCCGGGAGCTGCCGCTGGGGCGGGAGCCGCCGTCGGGGCCGACAACGTGTTGGCGGCGGCGGAGGCCGCCACGGTGTTGGCTGCCGGTGCCGATGTCGCGTTGGCGGGGGCTGTCGGCTCGATGCTCGTCGCGTCCTTCACGTCCGTCGCAGCCTTGCGGAACTCCCGGATGCTCTTGCCGAGGGCGGATCCGACGTCCGGTAGCTTGCCCGGCCCGATGATGAGCAGGGCGATGACGAGGATGAGGATCAGCTCGGGCCCTTGGATGTTGAACGGCATGTCTGCCCGGAACCTCGCTCTCCGTGCCCCTTCATGGGCGCACAGGCGGTGGCTACTCTAGCACAGGGAGCCTGGCGGCCCAATCTCGCGCGGCCTGTTCCAGGCCCTCGCCGAGATCGCCTTCGACGCGATCGGCGACACCGGCGATCCCACGCGAGACATTGACGACGAGGCCCCTGCCGACGCCGTCGGCTCCGGGCGAGTGGCTCGCCCGGCCATGCTCCAGGGCGGCGCCGACGTCGCCGCCCTGGGCCCCGACCCCGGGTACCAGGAACGGCAGACCAGGAGCCACCGTCCGGATGCTGGCCATCTCGGCCGGCGCCGTGGCGCCGACGACGAGCCCGACAGTCCATCCTCCGCCCCACGATGTCGCACGTCGCGCCACCCGCAGCGCCAACGGCTCGCGTGGCGCCCCCAGGGATGGATCCTCGTCGACGACGAGACCCTGGAGCTCGTCGGCGCCGTCATTGGACGTGCGACACAACACATAGGCAAAGCGATCCTCCCGTTCGAGCAGCGGGCCGATCGCCGCCGCCCCCAGGTACGGGTTCACGGTCACAGCATCGGCGCCGAGCCCATCGAAGAGAGCGGTCGCCTGGCGGGCGGCGGTCGAGCCGATGTCTCCGCGTTTGCCATCGATGATCAGCGGGACCGTCGCCGGGATCAGCGCCCGAAGGCGTTCCAGGGCAGCGATGCCGGCCGAGCCGAACGCCTCGAAGAACGCGAGATTGGGCTTCACCGCGGCCGCGTGCGGGAGAGCCGCGATGAGGAGCAGGCGACAGAACGCCTCGGCGCCACCCACGTTCGGTGCGAATCCAGCCGGCATCGTGGCCGGATCGGGGTCAAGACCCAGGCACAGGACGGTGCCCACCGCCGACGAGCGGGCCGCCAACCTTTCCAGGTACCGGGTCGGACTCACGGACTTGCCGACGGTGAGACGCTGGGGAGCGCTGCGCTCGGCGCCGGCGAGGGCGGCGGAAGCTGATCGGCCGGGATGTACCAGGTCGGACGCGATTCCGGATCGAGGCCTGCCGCGTCCGTCAACGGGAACTCATCGGCGGGGCCAGGGATCCCTCCATCGACCTTCAGCGTAGCCATCATGAGGTCGGTGACACCTCCGTCGATCCGGAGGAAGACGATCGCATCGCCGCGTGGCGACCAGGCCGGCTTGAACGACGACCCATCGTCGGTCAGGCGGGCCACTTCACTGCCGGTCCTCCCATCGAGGATGACGACATCGGTGCCGGTCGTCGAGGTCTTCGTCGCTGCCACGAAGAGCCCATCCGGGGAGTACGACGGCGACGTGTACCCCGGACCGGAGAAGGCCGCCGACTTCCTCGTCTTCGGGTCGAGACGCATGATCTGGGGGACACCGCGGAGGCCGTCTCGAATGTTCTTCACGTACAGGAGGACCTTGCCGTCGGCCCGCCATGTCGGATCCTGATGGCCGAGCGGCGGCTGCTCCGCGGCGCCGATCCGGGTGAGCTTGCCGGACCCGATCCCGTAGGACTGCAGGACGACGTTGCTCTTCTGTGGATCGGGAGCGTCCGAGACCAGCATGACACTCCTGCCGTCGGGCGCCGGCGCAGGTTGACGCAGCCAGTAGAACCACGTGTAGCGACCGGTCTTGTACTTGCCCGTCGTCAGCTTCTCGGGTTCGGCCCCAGCATCAGGGGCAAGTCGCATCAGGTCCGGGTACGTGAGCTGGTAGGTGCGCGTCTCGCCCTGGACCGGAAAGCTGCCGGCGGCCTCCTGGGTCCGTATGAAATAGATCCACTTGCCGTCGTACGACCACGCCGGCATTCCGTCGCCGGGCCCATCGGTGAGCATCCGAGCCTCAGTTCCGCTCTGCAGCCAGATCGCACCGGCCTTGACGTAGGCGATCGTGCCCGGCACCGTGCTCCGCGGATCGGGCGGGACCACCACCACGTTGGACGGGGTGGGGGTCCTTATCGGACCGCCTCCGCCGGGCTCCGGGGATCCGGACCCGCTGGATCCGCGCGTCAGCGGGAACGAGCCGGTGAGCAGGGCGATCGACGCGACGAGGACGATCGCGAGGCCGACCAGCGAGATGATCGGGGCCAGGCTCACCGGCGTCGACGGCATGCTCCGCGGCGCCTTCGATCGCTGCCTCATCGAGACACCCCGACGGCGCTACGGTGCGCAATGGCCGTCGCCATGGCGGCGCTCGCCTCGTGCTCGCCGGATGTCGCGATGTCGCGCAGGTCGAGCTGCATCGTCTCGGCGCCTCCGAAGACTCGGCTGCCAAGTCGAGCAACCACGTCCACCCGGTCGTCGACGGCCAGGCTATCGGCGATGTCCGCGCGGCCGAAGGCGATGGCGTCGAGGACATCGGGATCACGCTTCAACGTCAGCTGGGTGTGGCCACCCGCGGCGACCCGGACCCTGGCGACGGTCAGGCCTTCGATGGCGATGAGCGGCGTCGGGTTACCCGGGCCGGTCGGCTCGAGCGTCCGTAGCGCCGCCAGCAGGTGGTGGTCGACCGCACTCGCCGCAAGAGCGAGGTCCACGTCGAGAGCCTCCCGATCGTCCCCATCATGGGGCACCGCGCCGGCGATCGAGGCAAGACGATCCCGGAGGCGCTCCCAGTCGTCGATGGCGACCTCGAAACCGGCCGCGCCACGATGGCCCCCGTGGCGGAGGAGAAGGTCGGATGTCGCGTCGAGGGCGGCAGCGAGATCGATTGACCCATCACCGCGCGCAGATGCCCTGATCGAGCTCCCGATGACGCAACCGACGATGGCCGGGCGACGGTACTCCTCCGCCAGCCTACCGGCGACGAGACCGATGATCCCGACGGGCCACGAGCCAGTGACCATGACAAGGGGACGATCGGCGTCGGATTCCGTGGCGCTTCGCGCCTCGGCGAGCGCGGACCGAAGCAGGTCGCGGCGCGTCTCGTTGGCAGTCTCCAGGGTCGCGGCCAGGCGCTCAGCCTCGGCCGGGTCCTGGGTGAGCAGGAGATCGGCCGCATCGCGAGCCTCCCCTACCCTGCCCGCGGCGTTGAGCCGCGGCGCGATGGTGAAGCCGATGGTCTCGAGGTCGACCGCCGCCGCGGCGATGCCAGCCCGGGCGAGCATCGCTGCGATGCCCGGACGGGGCGCACTTCGGATGCGATCGAGACCCAGTCGAGCGATCGCCCGGTTCTCGCCAAGGACCGGCGCCATATCGGCAACGGTGCCGATGGCTGCAAGGTCGGCCAGCCGCGCAGCCGCCAGCGTCGGGTCCATCCCGAGGAGCTCGGCGACGGCCAGTTGGGCGACCTTCAAGGCCACGCCGCTGCCTGCCAGGCGGCGATCGGGATAGGACGAGTCCGACCGATGAGGATTGACGACCGCCACTGCCGCCGGCAGCTCCGAGCCGACGCGATGGTGATCGGTCACGATCACGTCGATCCCTCGCCGGCCGGCTTCGGCGACCTCGGTCAGGCTCGAGGTGCCGGTGTCGACGGTGATGACCAGTGACGCCGTTGCCGCCTCGGCCGCATCGACCGCGCCGATCGAGAGACCGTGCCCCTCGTCGAGACGGTCAGGGACGTATGTCCCGACGGTGAGGCCGCAGGCCCGCAGAGCCCGGGCGAGGATCGCCAGACCGGTCAGGCCGTCGGCGTCGAAATCACCGACGACCATGATCGCTTCGCGACGCTCGCGCGCCGCCATGAGACGATCGACGACGCGCCCGGCGTCCGGTAGCAGGCTTGGATCGAGCAGGCCGGAGCGCGGGTCAGCCGCCGCAAAGTCACGAATGCCTGCGGCATCGACGATCCCACGGCCGACGAGGATCTCGGCCGCCACGGTCGAAACGCCCATCTCCTCGGCCGCAGAGCGGACGGCCGGCATGAGCGAAGTCGACTCAGCGATCCTCCACCGGAAGCGCGGTGCCAGCACGACGTCAGGATGCCACGGGACGGTTCTGCCCGGGTCTCAGCACCGGGTCGGCGATCGGGATCGGCCTCAAGTCGCCGCGCGACGCTGTGTCTGTGCGCCGGCCGGCCGCCCCCGCCGCCGATCCTCCCAGTTCTGCCAGACGACGAGAAGCGGACTCGCATTGAAGATCGACGAGTACGTTCCAGAGATGATCCCCAGCAGCAGCGCGAACACGAAGTCGCGGATCGAGTCGCCGCCGAAGAGGAGCAGGGCGAAGAGCGTGAGGACGACGGAGAAGCTCGTGTTGATCGAGCGCCCTAGCGTCTGCAGGATCGAGTGATTGACGATTCGATCCAGCCTCTCGCCCGCATACCGCGAGCGGTTCTCCCGGATGCGGTCGAAGACGACGATCGTGTCGTGAACCGAGAACCCGATGACGGTGAGCATCGCCGTCACGAAGAGGGCATCGATCTGGAGGTGTGTGAACGTCCCCAGGATGGCGAACGCTCCGACGACGACGATGACGTCGTGGACAAGGGCGACGAGAGCCGTGACACCCATCTTCACATCGTGGAACCGCACTGTTATCCAGCCGAGGATGCCGAGCGAGCCGACGAGGATGAGCAGGATCGCCTGGCCGATGAGATCCGAGGACACGACCGGACCGATCGTCGTGAGCTCCGCCTGCTCGGCGATCGGACCCAGCTCCTGCTCCAGCGCTGCCGTGACCTCTCCGAGCGGGCCGCTCGTGGGGAGGTCCGTGTTGCCGGCCGGCAAAGGGCTGGGCGACGGTGAGGGGCTCGGCGACGGGCTCGGCAACGGCGATGGAGACGGACTCGGCGAGGGACTGGGAGACGGTGACGGACTCGGCGAGACCGACCCCGATGGCGCCTCGATCACCGTGCTGGCCGATGGCGACGGGCTCGGCGAGGGACTGGGAGACGGTGACGGGCTCGGCGAGGGACTGGGAGAGAGGCTCGGCGATGGGGACGGCGACGGCGAGGGGAGCTGAAGGTCGATCGGCTCGGTCCGGATCCGGAAGAACCCGTTGGGCTGTTTGACGACCTCGGTGTCGGGTAAGCCGTTGGCGACGAAGACCGCCAGCACCTGCTGGCTCGTCACATCGGGATTCTCGAATCTGATGACCCACTCCGTGCCGCCGGTGTAGTCGATCGAGAACTGCAGGCCCAGCCGACCGCCGCTGATCGGAGTCAGGAGGATGAAGATCAGGCCGGGGATGGTGATGATCGCCGAGAAGAGGAAGAACCACCGCCGTTTGCCGACGATGTCAGACACGCCCGCCAGCCTCCCCTCGCGCGGGTCGGCCGACGGGCCGGGCGATCACGAACTCGTCGTCGGTCATCCCGAAGAGCCAGGCGCGTCGCGCCCAGTTGCGATGAACGAGCGCGCGCAGCAGCGTGCGCGTCACCGTGATCGCGGTGAACATCGAGATGAGGACGCCGATCATGAGGACGAGCGCGAAACCGCGGATCACCGATGTTCCGAACCAGTAGAGGATGGCCGCGGTGATCAGGCTCGACACGTTCGAGTCGAGGATCGAGTTCCAGGCTCGGGCGAAACCCGCCTCGATGGCCGGCCCGAGGCTCTTGCCGAGGCGAAGCTCCTCTTTCGTCCGTTCGAAGATCAGGATGTTCGCGTCGACGGCCATGCCGATCGAGAGGACGAAGCCGGCGATGCCGGCCAGGGTGAGGGTGACCGGTACGAGCCGGAATATGGCGAGGATCACGACGACGTAGTAGAGGAGCGCGAAGCCGGCGACCACGCCCGGCAGCCGGTAGTGGAGGAGCATGAACACGAGCACGAGGATCAGGCCGATCATCGCCGCGGTGACCCCCGCCTGAAGGAACTCATCGCCGAGCGTGGGGCTGATGGCGACGGCCGACAGCTCCGCGACCGGGAACGGCAGCGAGCCGTAGCGCAGGACCGTCGAGAGGTTGGTCGCCTCGGGGAGGGTGAAGCTGCCGCTGATCTGGCCGTGGCCATCCGTGATCGGCGATTGGATGACCGGCGCCGAGATCACGACCTCATCGAGGACGATCGCGAACTGTTGGCCGACATTCTCGCGGGTGTACTGGGCGAACTTGGTCGCACCGTCTGACTTGAGCTCGAAGTTCACCGCCGGTCGGCCCACCTCGTCCGCACCAACGGTCGCGTTGGCGATCTCGGTCCCCGAGAACAACGGCGGGCACGCCTCGAGGTCGAGCTTCTGGCCTGCCGTCGGCTGTGGACAATCGGCCGTGATCGGCACGAACTCAAGACGACCGGTCTGGCCGACGAGCCGCCGGACGGCCTGGGGGTCCGAGACACCCGGCAGCTCGACGACGATCCGGTCGTTGCCCTGGGTCGTCACGATCGGCTCCGCGACACCGGTCGCGTTCACGCGACGCTCCATGATGTCCCGGATGACCGCCATATCCTCCTTGGTCGGACACCGAGTTTCGACGCACTGGGCCTGGTATTCGACGGCCAGGCCGCCCTGAAGGTCGAGCCCCAGCTTCGTTTCGACGACTCGGCTCGGGTTCGACGCATCGCCGGTGGGCAGGCGAAGATTCGGCCAGAAGTCCACGACGAGCGCGGCAAGGCCGATGATCACGATCAAGATGGGGACAGCGCGACGCATCGAGCGCGGATGATACAGGCAACACGGGGCGGGCCCCTCGGGTCGAGCCTCGGTCGAGCCTCAGACCTCGAGCGCGTCCTTGATCCGGGCGGCCATGACAGGCCCGATACCGGGCACGGCGGCGACCTGTTCGACGGGCGCCTCGCGAATCCGTTTCACCGAGCCGAAGACACGGAGCAGGGCGGCGCGGCGGCGCGGGCCGACCCCGGCCATATCGTCGAACGCAGATCGGACCTGCGCCTTGGCTCGGAGCCGACGGTGATAGCCGATGGCGAATCGATGCGCCTCGTCGCGAATGCGCTGGACGAGATAGAGAGCCTGTGAGGTCGCCGGGAGGACGATCGGGTCGGCCCGTCCAGGCAGGAACAGCTCTTCGCGCTCCTTGGCGATGCCGGCCAGGGGCAGATCTGCCAGGCCGGCCTGCGCCAGCGCATCGGCCGCGGCGCCGACCTGGGGCTTCCCGCCGTCGACGATGACGAGGTCGGGCAGTCGCCAGCGAAGCTCCTCGGCACTGCCCTCATCGCCTGGCTTGGTCCCCCGGAAGCGACGCGACAGGACCTCGCGATGACTGGCGACATCGTCGGGACCCTCGACCGTCCGAACGCGGAAGCGACGGTACTCTCCCGTCCTAGGCTTGCCGTCCTCGAAGACGACCATGCTGCCGACCGTCTCGCGGCCGGCGAAGGTCGAGATGTCGTAGCACTCGATCCGGGCCGGGGCGGCGACCAGGCCGAGGGCCGCAGCGAGCTCGTCAAGCGCGGCGCCCGTCCGACCCTGATCGGCCATCCAGCGGGCCTGCTCCCGTGCCAGGGTCTCGGCGGCGTTCCGGGCCGCCAGCTCCATGAGCTCGCGCTTTGGCCCGCGTCGAGGGACACGGAGGTGCACGGGTCCGCCCCGCCGAGCGGCCAGCCACGTCTCGATATCGTCAGCGTCCCGCGGTCGGTTGGGCACGAACACGTCGCGTGGGATCGATGAGGCGCGGGCGTAGAACTGGCCGAGGAACGACCCGATGACCTCATCGTCGGCAACATCGGTGGGCGCCTCGACGAGATAGACGTCGCGACCGATCGCTTTGCCGTCCCTGACGGCAAACAGCTGGATCGCGCCCTGGCCGTCCGCGCGCGACATGCCCGTCAGGTCGAACTCCGTCCGCGCGAAGCCGGCCATCTTCTGGCTCTCCATCGTTCGCTCGACCGCCCGTACCTTGTCGCGCAGGGCGGCGGCCCGTTCGAATTGGAGGCCCTCCGAGGCCGCGTCCATCTCGCGTCGGAGCCCGCGCACGACCTGCTCCTGGCGGCCGTCGAGGAAGAGCGCGACCTGCTCGATGTCGCGGCCGTAATCGTCCTTGCCGATCGCTTCGATACACGGGCCCTGGCATCGCTTGATGTGGTACAGGAGACACGGCCGATCGAGAGCCCGTTCGCCGTCGCGGATCGGGATCGTGCACGTCCGGAAGGGGAACAGGCGACGGATGAGGTTCATCGCCTCATCGACCGATGAGGCCGAAGCGTAGGGGCCGAAGTAGCGGCTCCCGTCGTTGGGCAGCTTCCTCGTTCGCTCGACGCGAGGGAAGTCTTCGGCCATCGTGATCTTGATGAACGGGTACGACTTGTCGTCCTTGAGACGGACATTGAATCGCGGTTGATGGCGCTTGATTAGGTTCGCCTCGAGGAGGAGGGCCTCGGAGACCGAGTCGGTCAGCGTGTACTCGATATCGGTCACCCGGTCGATGACGGTCCTGATCCGCTGGATCTCAGAGGCGGACCGTGGGATCTGCTTCTGCCAGTAGCTACGGACCCGGCTCCGGAGGCTCTTCGCCTTGCCGACGTAGATGACGCTCCCCCTGGCGTCCTTCATCAAATAGACGCCCGGCCGATCGGGGAGGCCTGCAAGGGTGGTTCGCAGCTCGGGAGTCACAACGCGATGCTATGACAGCGCCGCGGTTCGGGCCTGAGATCGGACGGCAAAGGATCGCGGCCATCATCGATCCATTGCAGTCTCGTTCCGGTTGCCCGGTGATCATTGCGCGGGCTCCGCCTCGGC
Source organism: uncultured Chloroflexia bacterium (assembly GCA_963789905.1). Lineage (GTDB taxonomy): Bacteria > Chloroflexota > Limnocylindria > Limnocylindrales > CSP1-4 > CAWBMK01. The sequence goes on from CAWBMK010000001.1 coordinate 275,147, forward strand.
CCCGAACCCGCGGTGGAGGTACGCCGCCATCTGGCCGCGCGTGACCGGCGCCGCGGGACAGTAGGTCTTGGGTCCGCAACCGCCGGTCAGGCCGGCTTCGGCGAGGGCGTTGATGTCAGCCTCGTGGGGCAGGCCGTTGTCGTCGCTGAAGTAGTCGGCCGTGGCCTGGGGCAGCTGGAGGGCCGCGACCAGGAGCGACGCCAGCTGGCCGCGGGTCAGCGTCGCGGTCGGACAATACCGCCCACCGCCACAGCCGGCGGTCAGGCCCGCCTCGGCGATGCGGTTGATGTCATGTTCGTGGGTCGTGCCGTTGTCGTCGCTGAAGTAGTCCATCGTGGCCGCTGGCAGCTCCATCGTCCGGGCGAGCATCGCGGCGAGCTGGCCGCGGGTGATCGGGTTGTATGTGCAGAACAGGTCGACATCGCAGCCGCCGACGATCCCCTGCTCGTACGCCCAGCCGATGTGAGCAGCGAACGGCGACGTCGACCAGTCGTTGATGCACGACGAGCCGGTCGCGAGGCGTTTCACCGTCGATCCGCTCGACCCGAACGAGATCCGCGCCCAGGTGCAGTTGTTCGCCTCGGACACCTCGTCGAACGAGCCGTACAGGTCGACGACGTTGCGGAGCGTGTACGTGCCGCCGGGCAACCCGGTGATGTCGATCCACTGGCGGGCGAAGTTCCACGGATACTTGTCGCCCCAGCCGATCGAGATGCCGGTCCGCGTCTGCGTGGCGGTTCGGCTGCCGCACCACGACTCCCGGTAGTAGCTCGAACGAGGGGCGCCCGGCAACGACAGGCTGCGCGGCGTCGTGTCGAAGAAGCAGAAGCCGATCTTGCTGTCGCGCTCCGTGCCCCGGTTCGACCACAGGTGATACGACATCATTCGGCGGACGTGCCAATGGTCGTGGCCGTCACCGGCGTATTGCATCGAGGCATCCGTCGGGACGCGTCGCGAGCCGCCGGCATCGTCGAAGATGAGCTGGTCGACCGTGAAGGGGCTCGCGGTGTTCGGCCGTTGCCCGCGGACCTCGAACGCGCCCTTGCCGAGATTGGCCATCAGGCTCGTGAATCGCAGGTACCGTCGACCATTGGCGTTCTGGATCCGGAGGTCGGTGATCGGGGCGACTCGCAGGTCGGGGAGCAGGTCGTCAGCGGCGACCGTGGTCGGCGGCACGAGAGCCATGAGCACGGCGACCAGGCCGGCCACGAGGCCTAGACGAGCAGCGATCTGGAGACGGATGCCGCCGCTCACCCGTCGGACGGTACACGGTCGACGCCCACGAGTCACATTGAGCGGGGCAGTCGCTCTGCTTATGCGGGCTGATATCGAGTGGGCGAAATCGGGCGGCAAGCGACAACGGTCATCATCGGCGGATGTCCCTCTCGGCGGCGCTCGACAGCGCTGATCGAGTCCCTCGCACCCGACCAGCGTGAGGCCGCGACGGCCGACGCAGGACCTGTCCTGTGCGTTGCACCCGCAGGCAGCGGAAAGACGACGACCCTGGTCGCACGCATCGCCTGGCGCATCGCGGCCGGCGTCGATCCGGCCACGGTGGCAGCGATCACGTTCAACCGTCGGGCGGCCGAAGAGCTGCGGTTGCGCATCGAGCCAGTCCTGACCTCGATCGGCGTGGACCCGGCGTCGGTAGCGGTGAGGACGTTCCATGCCCTCGGACGCGAGATCCTCCGCGATGGCGGCCAGCCGATCGCACCGCTCATCGATAGAGATGTGCAGCTCCGCACGACGTTCCCCGACCTGTCATCCGGCGCGCTCCGAAGACTCGACGATCACTTCTCGCGTCTCAAGCTCGATGCGATGGTTACCGCCGCCGATGTCGCGGCCGACCCGGATCCGGGCCCTGTCGGTCTCGCCTTCATCGCCTACGAGCGTGCCCTCTCCGACGCCGGGGGCCTCGACTTCGACGATCTGGTGGCTCGAGCCCTGCGGATCCTGCGGTCCGACCGCGCACTGCTCGAACGATGGCGGCAGCGATGTGCCGAGCTGTTCGTCGACGAGGTCCAGGATGTCGATCGTTCGCAGCTCGAGCTCGCGTTCGAGTTGTCGGAACCCGCTCATCGCCTTTTTCTCGTCGGTGATGACGACCAGACGATCTACGGCTGGCGCCTTGCCGACGTCCGCAGGATCCTCGGGCTCGCGGCGCGCCTGCCCGACCTCCGTCGCATCGATCTCGTGACGAACCGGCGCTGCCCCGCCGTCGTCGTCGACCGGGCGGCCCGTCTCGTTGCTCACAACAGGGAGCGGTTCGCCAAAGAGATCCGAGCGACTCCGTCGTCGACCGGTCATCTCGTCCTTGCCGCCGATGGCGGCGACGATGTGGAACGCGTGATGAACGTCCTGGCCGCCTGGAAAGGTCACGTCGGGCAGCCGAGCATTTCTGGCCAGGACCAACCGTGAGCTCCTGCCGGCCATGGCCGTTCTCGTCGAGGAGGGCGTCGCCTTCCGTGCAGCAGCTCTGCGGTCCGACCTTGACAACCCGTGCGTCGATCGACTTCTCGAAGCCGTGGACCAGACCACTGTCGGCCTGCCCCTGCTGGTTCGCCTTCATCGCGCCCGCGAGATCCTCATGGCTGCGCCCGCCGAGCCGAGCGAGGACGAGCACGAGGCCGTCGCAGCAGTGATCGGGTGGGCCTCCCGCTACGCGGACGTCGCCGGTTTCAGCGCGGCGATCGCAGGGACACGGCGCCGGCTCGTCGAGCTCATGCGCGACGATGCCGACCTGACGCTCGCCACCGCCCACTCCACGAAGGGCCTTGAATTCGACCATGTGGCGCTGCTCGGCATGGATGCCGGGCGCTTTCCGAGCGGTCGATCCGTTGCCGAAGCCAGCGATCCGGGACGAGCCCTCGAGGAGGAACGTCGACTGGCCTACGTTGCCTGGACGCGCGCCCGACGGACGCTGACCCTCGTCTACGATCCTGCGGCACCCTCGTCGTTCCTGCTGGAGGCGTTCTCGGCCGACGAGCTCGGCCTGTCAGAAGCCGCCTGAGCGCTACGATCGGCTGGTGAACGGGCGATCGCTTCCCGAACTCGGGCCCCACGGTGAAGGCTGGGTGGCAATCCAGGCGGTCGTCCTCGTCGTCATCGTTCTCGGTGGGCCGACCGGCCCGGCATGGGGAGGACCGCCGCGCGTCGCTTCAGCCATCCTCGGCATCGCCAGCCTCATCATCGGGATAACTCTGGCCGTGCGTGGGTTCCTCGATCTCGGTCCGAATCTCACGCCGCTTCCCCGTCCCCGACCGGGAGCCCGATTGGTGCAACACGGCGCATACAGTCTCGTTCGACATCCGATCTACGGCGGGCTCGTCATGGGTTCGACGGGGTGGGGCCTGCTCATGGCGTCGCCGGCGTCTCTGGCCGGGGCCGCGATCCTGTTCGTAGTCCTCGACCTGAAGTCGCGCCGCGAGGAGGCGTGGTTGATGGAAGCGGTCGACGGTTATGAGCTCTACAGCCGGCACCGTCGACGGCTCATCCCATTCGTCTACTGAGTCGACTCGGCGCTCTCGCGGATCACCTCGAGGCGGGCCAGCACCCGGAGCAGGTCATCGATCGCGCGCATGGCCGACATGGCGATCTCGGTCGGCAGGGCATCGAGGACGGAATCGACGGGCCCGAAGGCGCTCCGGCATCTGCGGGCGGTGCGGCGCAAGGCCGCCGGGTCGTCATCGCGCAGCCGATCCGGCAACGGTTCGAGGAAACGCAGCCATCGCTGGTTCTCCGTATCGCGTGCTGCGTCGACCATCAGGTCGAACGCCCGCGCCGCTCGGAGTGCGGCCTCGTCCAACCCCGGCAGCTCATGGCGGGCGACGGGACGTCGATCGTCAGGCATCCGCCACTGGCAGCAGCACGAGGGGCAGGCGCTTGCGCTCGGATCCATTGACGAGCAGGCGCACCGAGTAGTCGCCGGCAACGGGGAAGACGACGTTCCACAGGTCGATCGAGAAGGTGACGACCGAGTCGCGTGCGTCTCCCGACCCGTGGGCGTTGACGCTTCCCGTGACACCGGCGAGCTCCGTCCCATCCGGGTCGAGCAGCACGAACCGGACCTCATGGTCGCGATCCGTCTCGACAGCCGTCATCAGGAGCCCGACGACCAGGGCTAGATGGGGATGGCGGAGGGGATACCCCTGTCCGCCGATCCTGCTGACGCCTCCGCCAAGGACGTGGAACTTGTGGCCGGGTCTGGTTTCAGCCGCGTCGGCCAAGGAATGCGAACTCTATCTCGGGCATGATCCCGGCTCCGAATCAGCGGGTGGCGGCGACTGCGCGCTTGCGGCTCGAGCCGTTGCCCCGCCCCGCGGCCTCGGCGAAGGTCACCTCCGAGAGCGGGATCAGCGGTTCGCCGCGCAAGACCCGGGCGAGATACTCGCCGGTCGACGAGCCGGGCACCCGGGCGACGTCCTCCGGCGTGCCCATCGCGACGATCTCGCCACCGCGGAGACCGCCCTCCGGGCCAAGGTCGACGATCCAGTCGGCCGTCTTGACGACATCGAGATTGTGCTCGATCACCACCACCGTGTTGCCACCGTCGACGAGCCGATGAAGGACGACGAGGAGCTTTTCGACATCCGCGACGTGAAGGCCCGTCGTGGGCTCGTCGAGGACATAGAGCGTCCGGCCCGTGGCCCGTCGTGACAGCTCCGTCGAGAGCTTCACCCGTTGTGCCTCCCCGCCGGACAGAGTGGTCGCCGGTTGGCCGAGATGGACATAGCCGAGGCCGACATCGAACAGGGTCTGGAGCTTGGTCCGGACGTTCGGGACGGCCGAGAAGAACTCGAGCGCCTCCTCGACGGTCATCTCGAGGACGTCGGCGATCGAGCGGCCCTTGAAGTGGATCTCCAGCGCCTCGCGGTTATAGCGCTTGCCCTTGCAGACCTCGCATGGGACGTAGACGTCGGGCAGGAACTGCATCTCGATCTTGATGATCCCGTCGCCCTTGCAGTTCTCGCACCGGCCACCCTTGACGTTGAAGCTGAAGCGACCCGGCGAGTAGCCGCGGACGCGCGCCTCCGGTACGCCGGCGAACAGCTCGCGGATCGGAGTGAAGAGTCCGACATATGTGGCTGGATTGCTCCGCGGCGTCCGGCCGATCGGGCTTTGATCGATCTCGATGATCTTGTCGATGTTCTCGATCCCCTCGAGGGCGTCGTGCGCGCCGGGGGCCTCGCGGCTGCCATGCAGCTCGCGGGCGAGGGCCCGGTAGAGGACGTCCGTGACGAGCGTGCTCTTGCCCGAGCCGGAGACGCCGGTGACCGCCACGAACCGCCCCAGTGGGAACGCGACGTCGATGCCGCGCAGGTTGTGCTCGCGCGCACCTCGAACGACGAGCGCCTTTCCACTTCCATCGCGACGCTCCGGCGGGATGGCGATCGTTCTGTCGCCTCGGAGGAATGCTCCCGTGATCGAGCGCGGCTCGGCCAGGATCGCCTCGAGCGGGCCCGACGCGACGATCTCGCCACCGTGCTCGCCCGGTCCCGGACCGATGTCGACGACCCAGTCGGCGGTCCGGATGGTCTCCTCATCGTGCTCGACGACGAGGACCGTATTGCCGAGGTCCCGAAGGCGCGTCAGGGTCGCGATGAGCTTCGCGTTGTCGCGCTGGTGAAGGCCGATCGACGGCTCATCGAGGATGTACAGGACACCCATGAGGGTCGTCCCGATCTGGGTCGCCAACCGGATCCGCTGGGCCTCGCCCCCGGACAGGGTGATCGAGGACCGATCGATCGTGAGGTAATCGAGCCCGACGTCGACCAGGAAGCCGAGTCGCGCGACGAGCTCCTTGCGGACCTGGTAGGCGATCTGGCGTTCGCGGTCGGTGAGCCGGCCCGGAAGGGTGTCGATCCAGGTCAGCGCATCGGTGACCGGCATCGTCGCGACGTCGTTGATGCTTCTGGCGTCGACGGTGACCGCAAGGGCTTCGGGCCGCAGCCGGCGGCCACCGCAGGTGACGCACGGTCGGCTGACCATGTATCGCTCGATCTCGGTTCGGACGAACTCCGAGTCCGTCTCGCGATACCGCCGCTCGAGGTTGGTGATGACGCCCTCGAACGTCGCGTTGTAGGTGTTCTCGCCGTGGTCGTGACGATACCGAACGATGATCTTCTCGTCCTTGTCGGCATGAAGCAGGTAGTCCACGGCCTCCGGCGGCAGATCGCGGATGGGAGCGGTCGGATCCCAGCCGTGGGCCGCGAAGACCGCCTCGGTGATCTTCGTCCGCCACGATGCGTCCGTCGGCATCCTGGCCCACGGCGCGACGCCGCCGTCCATGACGCTTCGAGCACGGTCAGGGATGACCAGGCCGACGTCCATGACGAGCTGGCTACCGAGACCCGTGCAGGTCGGACAGGCTCCATGAGGCGAGTTGAACGAGAAGCTCCGCGGCTCGAGCTCGTCGATCGTCGTCCCGTCGTAGGGGCACGTGTAGCGCTCCGAGAATCGCCGCTCTTCGACCCCTGTCTCGCCGTCCTCCTGGGTCGCCGGAGCGACAACGAGCATCCCCTCGCCGAGCCGCAGCGCGGTCTCGACCGAGTCGGCCAGGCGGGCCGCATCGGGAGGCGCCGTGTCGCCCGTCTCGGCGTGGCGAACGATGAAACGGTCGACGACAACCTCGATCGAATGGCGCTTGTACTTGTCGAGCTTGGGGGCCTCGGCCAGGTCGTACATGGCCCCGTCGACGCGGACTCGGACGAACCCTTGCCGCTGCGCCGCCTCGAAGATCCGGTCGCCCTCCGTCTTGCGATCCTTGATCAGCGGGCCGAGGATCAGGAGCCGGGTGCCCTCCGGGTAGGCCAGGATCTGATCGACGATCTGGCTGACCGTCTGGCGGGCGATCTCGCGTCCGCAGGCCGGGCAGTGTGGGTGGCCGATCCGCGCGAACAGGAGCCGCAGGTGATCGTAGATCTCGGTGACCGTTCCGACGGTCGATCGGGGGTTGCGGCTCGATCCTTTCTGATCGATGGAGATCGCCGGCGACAGGCCGTCGATGGCGTCGACGTCCGGCTTCTCCATCTGGCCGAGGAACTGCCGAGCGTACGCCGACAGGCTTTCGACGTAGCGGCGTTGGCCCTCGGCATAGATGGTGTCGAAAGCGAGGCTGCTCTTGCCGCTCCCCGACAGCCCCGTGATGACGACGAGCCGATCGCGGGGGAAGTCGACGGTGACGTTTTTCAGGTTGTGTTCGCGCGCGCCGCGCACGACGATCCTGTCCTGGGGCACGGTCCTAGTCTACGCCCTTGACGTCCATGTGAACAGGGGTTCTAAACGTCCCCACCGGGCAACCGCTCCAGGCGCCGTCCGAAGCCCCACGACGCCCCGGTCAGCAGATCTTCCAGGTCCCGCCTTCGTTGATCAGGTTGAGATTCTGGTCGATCGGTACGCCGTTCGCGAGCTGCTCGCCGATCCCGTCGATGATCTGGCTGAGGAACGCCTCGTCAACCGGCAGTCCGGCGTTGCGGATCAGGTCGGCCAGACGCTGCCGGTCCACCGTCACGCCGATCGTTCCCGCGACGTGGACGGTCGCCTTGTCCCCCGTCCGACCGGCATCGGTCACCACGAGATCGCCGGTGTCGATCGTGAAGGCCGATGCGAAAGCCTGGGCGTCGAACCCGGGTGGCAGACCCTCTGGCAACGCCTGGCCGATGCCGAGGTCGCCGGCGATGTCGTCGCGACGATTCTCGCAGGCGAGATCCGCGAGATCGTCGAGCTGGCCCTGTTCGACGAGCTGCATGGCCTGGAGGACGACCTTCGTCGGATCGCCGGTCGGGCCGCTCGTGGCGCAGCCGACAAGGACGACGGCGAGGAGCGGGACGACCAACCCGCGGGCTGCCTTCATAGCGCAATGGTGCCACGAGCCGGCAGGACTGCCGTCTAGGGCAGCCGCAGATCAGCCCAGGATCGTCGCCGCATTCGTGATCCCGCCGATCAGGCCGACGACGATCGCCAGGGCAAGGGGCAGGCCGGCGACGACTGCCCAAACGCCGCGCCCGCCTCGCGCCGCCCCGGCGACCAGGAGTGAGCCGACCAGGATGATCACGGCCAGCTTGACGAACACCAGCGCGGGCAGGCCAAACGTCCCGAGGAGTTCGGCGACGAGTGGGTTGGCCTCGCTTGCCGTTCCTCGCCAGGCGACCATCGCCATGCACGTTCCGAGGTCGAAGAACTGGGCGGTGACCAGCGTCGCCAGCCTGAGGGGCACCTCCCAAATCTAGCCCGGACATCCCCGCTCTGCACGGGAGCCCACCCGTATGCGGTGCGTTCTGGCACCGAAACGTGTGAGCCGGGGCGCTCAGTAACCGCGCCGTCGACCGGAGCGAGCCGGGCGTTGGCCGGAGCGACGGCGGATGTTCGGGGTCACCGCCTGATCCCATGTCGGGCGGTCGAGCCAGCGAGCCTGCCAGCCACCGTCATCCTCGTGCTCGTCCTTGATGCCGGGCAGCCAGTCCGAGGCCGTGGCCCCGCCTCCGTCGGGCTCGTCGCCGGCCAGGACGACCGTCACCTCGGTCACCGAGACCATCTCCCGTGTCGGCTCCGCTCGCCGGTCGCCCGGCTGCGCCGATCGCCGCGCCTCGACGGCGGCTCGCTCGGCTGCACGGCCGACGATGATCGACTGGTCCTGCTCGAGGACCCGCAGACGGATCTGCTGGATCTCATCCCGCAGCGCGGCCGCCCGCTCGAACTCGAGCTGCTTGGCCGCCGCACGCATCTCGGCCTCCATCTGGGCCAGCAGCTTCTCGACGGCCCGGGTGTTCTCCTGCGTCAGCGCCCGCTCCACGAGCTGTTCGCGCTCGGAGCTGTAGACGGTGGTCGTCTCGGCGACCGACCGGAGCCGCTCGTTGATGTCGCGGATGCCCTTGACTATCGTCGTTGGCTCGATGTCGTGATCGAGGTTGTAGCGCTCCTGCACGGTCCGCCGGCGATCCGTCTCATCGATGGCGACACGCATCGACTCGGTCACGGTGTCGGCGTACATGACGACCTCGCCGCCGATGTTGCGAGCCGCCCGGCCAACCATCTGGATGAGCGACCAGGCCGAACGCAGGAAGCCCTCCTTGTCGGCATCGAGGATCGCCACCAGGGTGACTTCCGGCAGGTCGATGCCTTCGCGCAGGAGGTTGATGCCGACGATGACGTCGTACACGCCCATCCGCAGATCTCGCAGGATCGCCACCCGCTCGAGCGTGTCGACCTCGCTGTGGAGGTACTGGACCTTGACCCCGAGCTCGCGGAGGTAGTCCGTCAGGTCCTCGGCCATCCGCTTCGTCAGGGTCGTCACGATTGCCCGCTCGCCACGTTCGGCGCGGGCTCGGATCTCCTCCATGAGGTCGTCGATCTGGCCTTCAGTCGGACGAACGGAGATCTTGGGATCGACGATGCCGGTCGGTCGGACGAGCTGTTCGGCGATACGCTCGCTTCGCTCAAGCTCGTAGGGGCCCGGCGTTGCGCTCATGTAGACGACCTGTCCGACTGTCGCCTCGAATTCCTCGAAGGTGAGAGGTCGGTTGTCGAGAGCTGACGGCAGGCGGAAGCCGAAGTCGACGAGGATCTCCTTGCGGGTCCGATCGTTCTTGTACATGCCGACGACCTGCGGAATCGTCATGTGGCTCTCGTCCACGATGAGCAGCCAGTCCGGCGGGAAGTAGTCGAGCAGGGTCCATGGCCGGCTGCCCGCATCTCGTCGGGCCAGGTGACGGGAGTAGTTCTCGACCCCTGAGCAGAAGCCGAGCTCGCGCAGCATCTCGACGTCGAACGTCGTCCGCTGGCGCAGGCGAGCCCCCTCGAGGGCCCGGCCCTGTGCCTCGAGCTCGCCGACCCTGACCTCCATCTCCGCTTCGATGTCGACGACCGCAGCCGCCAGCTTGTCGGCGGGGGTCACGAAGTGAGTCGCGGGGTAGACGTTGACGTCGTCTCGCTCGGCAATCAGCTCACCGGTGAGCGGGTCGAGCTCAGTGATCCGTTCCACCTCGTCGCCGAAGAACTCGACTCGGACGAGTCGTTCCTCGGACGCCGGCTGGAGCTCGAGCGTATCGCCGCGGACGCGGAACTTCGCCCGGGTCAGCGCCTGGTCGTTGCGCTGGTACTGCAGATCCACGAGCTGCCGGAGCACAGCATCACGACGATAGATGCCGCCCCGACGGAGCCGCAGGACGGTCGCCCCGTAGTCGACGGGCGCGCCGAGACCGTAGATACAGCTGACCGAGGCGACGATGATCACGTCGCGTCGCTCGAACAGGGCGTGGGTCGCCGCGTGCCTGAGTCGATCGATCTCGTCATTGCGCGACGAGTCCTTCTCGATGTATGTGTCGGAGCGCGGTAGGTAGGCCTCGGGCTGGTAGTAGTCGAAGTAGCTGACGAAGTACTCGACCGCGTTGTCAGGGAAGAACTCGCGGAACTCGGCGTAGAGCTGTGCGGCGAGCGTCTTGTTGTGCGACAGGACGAGGGTCGGCCTCTGATGGCGCTCGATGAGCGACGCGGCGACGTACGTCTTGCCGGTCCCTGTGGCGCCCAGAAGGGTCTGATGGTTCAGCCCGTTGGCGAGACCGTCGGCGAGGCGGTCGATCGCCGTCGGCTGGTCACCGGTCGGCCCGAAGGGGGCGACGAGCTTGAATGGGGGCACCTGCGCAGTCTACAACGCGACCGGTTCGGAGTCGAACGCCCGTTCTGTAAGGAGGTCACACGGCACCAGCGGTGCGTGGATGCACGCGGTACGAACGTCGCGCGTGAGAGGGACCACTCTCGTATCGCCACCGGCCTGATCAATCGACAGACTTGTCACGATCCGCCGGGACCGGAACGGCCCGCGCGTCGTACGAGTGGGGTTGATGCCAGCAGCGCGCACGATCCGCGGTGTCGCGGGTAGGTCCTCCCTGGGTGAAGGCGGCCAGGCACTGACCGAGTTCTCACTCGTCCTGCCGCTCTTCGTCCTTCTCATGATGGCCGTCCTCGAGTTCGGCTTCCTCTACAACAGCATCCTGTCGATCCAGTTCGCCGCCCGCCAGGGCGCCAGTGCGGCGGCTCAGGCCGGCGGCGTCGACACCGCCGATTGCTCGATCCTCAGCGCCATCGAACGATCGCTCCTGCCCCCGATCGACCACGCCCATATCCAGTTCGTCGAGGTCTACAAGTCCGACAGCGCCGGCAATCCGACCCCCGGCGTCGTCAACCGCTACCTGAGGACCGGCAGCCTCGACTGCGGGACGACCACCCAGCCATACACCCTCTTCGGTACCGAAGGCTACCTCCAGTCGGATCGGAAGGACACGCTCGTCGATGGCCTGGACGTTGTCGGCGTGAGACTCGGGTATGCCTACAACGGCATCACCCCGCTCGGCTTCGGCGTCACCTGGGACCTGTCCGACGGGGCGACCCTCCGGATGGAGCCGAAGCAATGAGGCGACCGACCAGTCTGCGAACAAATCGAAGCTCGAACGCCCACGCGCGACGCGGTCGGGTTGCCGGTCAGTCGATCAGCGAGTTCGCGCTCATCCTGCCGGTCTTCCTCATCCTGCTCTTCGGGATGCTCGAGTTCAGCTCGGCGTTCAACCACCTCAATGCGATGGCCTATGCGACGCGCGAGGGCGCCCGGGTCGGGGCCAGCCTCGGCAAGGGCGGCTCGAACCCCAGCCAGGTCGATCCGGCGATCATCGCCGCGGTCCAGCGCGGCCTCACGGATCCGATCCTCCTCGAGAACATCACCCTCATCGAGATCTACAAGTCCGACACCGCCGGCCTCCCGGTTACGGGCAAGGTCAACGCATACGATCGAAACGGGGTTCTCATCGGGTCCGCCGGCTGGCCCGCTTCCTCCCGGGTCGCGAGCCTGACGTCGACCGGCGAATCGATCGGGGTCAAGGTGACCTACGACTTCCACCCGATCACGCCGTTCGCCCCGCTGCTCGGGCTGCTGGCCGGCGGGCCACCGCCGTATACGACGATCCGGATGGCCGACATCACGGTCATGAAACTGGAACCGCCCCCATGATCGGGCGCCTCCGCGGGGCCGCCGGTCGTCGCCACGATCGCGGCCAGATCATCGTTGTGTTCGCGCTCTCGTTCGGCCTGCTGTTCGGGATCGTCGCCCTGGCGATCGACATCGGCAACATCTGGAACGCCAACCTCCATGTCCAGCGAGCGGCCGAGGCCGCCGCCCTGGCCGGTGTGCCGCACATGCCCGGCGACTTCACGACAGCAACGACGAAGGCGCGCGCCGAGGCGACGAGGAACGGCTTCACGAACGGCGGCACCACCAGCGTGACCCCGGCCGTCAACGCCGAATCGAACCGCCGCCTCGACGTCACCGTCGCCCGAACCTATGGAACATTCTTCCTCCGGTTGTTCGGGATCAGCACGGTCCGGATCTCACGAACGGCGACTGCCGAGTACACCCTCCCCGTGCCGATGGGCAGCCCGCTGAGCACCTACGGCGACAACTCGGGCAACTTCTGGGCGGTGAACGGTGCGGAAGGCTCCGATCGGGCCAACGGCGACGCCTATGGCACGTTCTACAACCCCAACCCGACACCCAACAACCAGTTCGACCCGAACGGATACCAGTACGCGATCGAGGTTCCTCCGGGCGCCGGCTCAACCGACATCGACCTCTACGATCCGACGTTCTGCGCGGTGGATCCGCTCAAGGGGACAGGTGACCGCTGGCTGCCCTGGGATCTGACCGGCTGGCCGTCCATGTCAACCTACTTCACCCTCTGGTCGGACCCGGCGGATACGCCGTTCGACTACTCGGACGACATCCAGATCGCGTCGAGCGGGACGCTCTTCGAGCACAAGCGGCAGGTCGACAAGAGCGCCGCCTACCGCGAGCCCTCCGCCTCGTGGCCGGGCGACCCATTCTTCGCCCTTCCCAACTGCGCGACGGACACATACCACAACCAGTGGTGGACCTTTGCGACCGTGACGACCCCCGGCATGTACCGACTCAACGTGACGACCACGGACGCATCCGACATCAACGACCAGAAGCCGACCAGCGGCTCCAACAAATGGGGCCTGCGGGCCGTGAGCACCGATCCCGTCTACAAACCGTACGTCTACGGCATGGGCAAGATGGCCATTTACGCCAACGTCGCCAACGGCACGACCAACTTCTACCTCGCTCGAGTCGAGGCCGTCCACGCCGGCAAGACGATGGTCATCCAGCTGTTCGATCCGGGTGATGCGGCGGGAACCGCATCGATCCAGGTCCTGCAACCCACCGCGTCCGGCTACACCCCGGCCACGTTCAACTACACGGCTGACAGCAATGCCACGTGCTGCACGAGCGGCACGAATGTGACCAGCTTGACGACCGTCTCGGGCGGAAGCAGCCGCTACAACAACTCGTGGGTCACCATCACGATCCCACTGGCATCCACCTACTCGGCACCGCTGCCGCCCGGCGAACCGGCCGGCACGCTCGGCGGCTGGTGGAAGGTGAGATACACCTTCAACAGCACGACGACCGACACGACGACATGGCAGACATCGATCCGCGGCAACCCGGTCCACCTGGTCCTGCCGTGAGCTGAGCCTGTCCTAACGGTGAGCGGATGGGGGTACTTCCGACCGATTGGTCCGTTGCCCACCGTCACCGACCATCTTCGACGGCGCCAACAGGCACTCCCCGATACCAGCCCACGCTCCCGCCCACACATCGGAGGTCGCCGGACCCATGGAGCTCGAGTACGCAGATCCCAGTCGACGCGGTCGATTCATCGTCGTCGTCGGCTTGATCCTTGCCGTTCTCGGCGGGGCGGCTGCGTTCTACCTCATCAGCCAGGCGCAGCAGCAGGCGGGCCAGGCGGATCTCCAGCGTGTGGCCATCGTCGTGGCGGCCCGCGACATCCCGGCCCGCAAGCCCATCGACAAGAACGACGTGGCCGTCCGTCAGGTACCCCTCGACCCGACGAACGCCAAGGGCGTCTTCTCTGACCCGGCCGCCGTCCTCGGCCTCATCCCTGGGGTGTCCATCCAGAACGGGCAGCCGGTCTTCGCCAACATGCTGGCCGGGCAGACGCAGGGAGCTCAGTTCTCGCTCTTCGGCCCGACCGAGACCATCGGCCCGAACAGTCCTACATGGCGGGCGATCTCGGTCACGGTGCCCGACGAGCGCGCCGTCGGAGGCCTCCTCCAGGCCGGTCAGGCCGTCGACGTCTTCGTCACCGCATCGGTCACCGTGCCCGACGAGCTGGTGAAGTCCGGCCGCTACTACGCCGACCGGTCGACCAAGATCGTCTACCAGGACATGCTCATCCTGGCCAAGACCCCGACCGCCTATGTCCTCCGGGCGACGCTGCCGATCGCCGAGGAGATCAACCACCTGCAGGCGAGCGGGGCGGCGTCGTTCAGCATGGCCCTGCGGGCCGATCAGGACCTGCGGGCCGTCGATGCCTCCGGACTCGGCGTGACGACCAACATGATCATCGAGCGATATGGCCTGCCGATCCCGGAGCCATATCCGAAAGGCTTCGGACGGGTGACGGCCCCTTCGCCGTCACCGCAGGCGCAGCCGGACTCGGGCACGCCGACGACGCCCTAGCCCTACCTGGCGGCTTCGGCCTCCACGGCCGAGTCGAGAGCGGCGAGCGCCGCCGAGCGCGCGTCCACGGCCGATCCGTCGACAGCGATGATCCGCGTCGCGTGAGGACCCAATCGGGTCGCCATGTCCCCCTGGGCGGCGATGCGTCGCTCGGCATCGTCCGGATCCATCCCGCGAGCCGTCAACCGATCGCGCTGCGCATCCGGGCCGCACGTCACCAGCCAGACCTCATCGCACATCTCGGCCAGGCCGCCTTCGACGAGCTTGATCGCCTCGACGACTATGGCCGGCGCTTCTTGGCGCGCGGCGTCATCGATGGCGGCGACGATTCGAGGACGAACCGCAGGGTGGACGATCCGCTCGAGCGCATCGAGAGCGCTCGGATCGGCGAACACGATCCGGGCGAGGGCCGCGCGATCGAGCGAGCCGTCCACCGCCACGACCTGCGGCCCGAATCGCGCCACGACGGCATCGAATGCAGGCCCGTCGCGATCCGTCACCCGGCGGGCGATCTCGTCGGCATCCACGACGACGGCGCCCGCCCCGGCCAGCCAGCCCGCGACCGTCGACTTGCCGCAGCCGATCGGCCCTGTCAGTCCGATCCGGACGGTCGTCACGGCGCCATCTCCTGGAGCTCGAGCCAGGCATCCTCGGCGGACTCCAGGGCCGCCTCGACGTCGGCAAGCTCGGCAGTCACGCGCCGCATCTCGACGTAGTTCCCCTGGACCACCGGATCGGCAAGCGAGAGCTGGAGATGGTTCCTCCGCAGCCCGAGACGCGTCAGCTCGGATTCGACCTCACCCGATCGTCGCCGGTAGGCGTCCTTCGACAGCCGCTGGCGCCGACCCATCGAGCCGCCGCGGCGGACGCTCGTTCTAGCCGGCGCGGGCTTTCCCTCCGGTGATGCCGGCGGCGCACTCCTGGGAATCGCGGTGCCGGACGATCGGCGTCTCGCCTCGTCGGCCAGTGCCGTCGCGACGGTCCAGCCCTCGGCGATCGCCGCACGCCAGGCCCGGTAACCGCCGTCGAACGTCACGATCGCTCCATCGTCGACGACCCACAGCATCTCGGCCAGGTTCTCGAGCAGCCGCCGATCATGGCTGACGATGAGGATGGTCGCAGGAGCCTCGGCGAGGAACGCCTCGATCGCCTCGCGCGCACCGACGTCGAGGTGGTTGGTCGGCTCGTCGAGGAGCAGGAGGTTGGACGGCAGCAAGCCAAGCAGGGCGAGCTCGAGGCGCGACCGCTCACCCCCGGACAGCGCCCGCACCTCCTTGTCGACGTCGTCCCCACGGAACAGGAACCTGGCCAGATACGAACGGGCCTGACCGGCCGTCACCGGGATCGTCGCGGTGATCGCGTCGAGGACCGTGGCGCCGGCGATGCCGGCCTCGCGAAGCTGGGCCAGATAGCCGAGCTGGACGTTGTGGCCGAAGGACAGTCCACCGTCGAGGGGCGTGAGATTCCCGGCGATGGTCCTCAACAGGGTCGTCTTGCCGGCGCCATTCGGCCCGACGATGCCGATCCGCTGGCCGCGGGATGCGGCGAGAAACGGCGCCCGCGCGACGACGACGGAATCACGACCCCGAGACCGATAGCCGACGACCAGCCCCTCCGCCCGGAGGACGATCTCACCGGAGCGGACCGGCGCGCCTCCGGCAAGGGCTTCCATGGGCAGCCTGAATCCTCGTCGCCGCGACGGCGCCACGACCTCGGTCCCGAGCAGCGCCGCCAGCCGAGCCTCGTGCTCGTGCATCTTGGCGAACTTGCGATGGCTCCGGTAGGTCTGGATCAGCTCCCGCTCGCGGGCGATGGCCCCGGCCTGGGAACCGGCGTCCTTGGCAGCGCGCGAATCTCGTTCCTCCCGCTGGCGTCGATACGCCGAGTAGTCACCCCGGAAGACCGTCAGGCGACGATCGTGAAGCTCCCAGATCCGGCCCACGGTCGCGTCGAGGAACGCCCGATCGTGGGATGCCACGACCAGCGCTCCGGCCCGGCGGCGCAGGTGGGCCTCGAGCCATTCGAGGGCCCCGATATCGAGATGGTTCGTCGGTTCGTCGAGCAAGAGCAGGTCAGGGTCGGCGATGACCAGCTTCGCCAGCGCTGCCCGCGTCTGCTCACCGCCGGACAGCGATCCTGGCGGCCGATCCCAATCCGATCTGCCGAATCCGAGACCCGAAAGCGTCTCCTCGACCCGCAGGTCGAGCGTGTATCCGCCCGCGACATCGAATCGGTGGCGGGCGTCCGCGTAGTCGGACTCCCCCGCCCGACCGGCCGATTCCATGGCCAGGAGATCCGCCTCGAGTTCCTCGAGATCGGCGGCGCCCCGGCGAACCGCACGCCGAAGGTCCGGCGCCGACATGAACGCGTCATCGAGATGCAATTCCTGGGCCAGCAGGCCGATGCGAAGACCGCGCTTGCGGCCGACGTCTCCACTGTCCGGTTCGTCGTCCGCCGAGATGATCCTGAGCAAGGTCGTCTTGCCGGCCCCATTGGGACCGACGAGGCCGATCCGATCCCCCGTAGCGATCGCTGCGTCGATCCGATCGAGGATGACGAGCGTCCCGATCTCGCGATGGATGGCGTTGAGCCGGACGATCGACACTCAGCGGCTCGCGACCGACTCACGCGCCCCGGCGCGTCGCGTCGCCGCGGCCGCCCGAGTCCGGGCCGCTCGAGCCTCCTCCAGGTCGCTCCAACGAGGACCTCTCGCGACGGTGACGCGACCGGCCCGCAGGATGGCCCCGGCGTCTCGACGGTCGGCGGCGGGCAATCGCTGGCACCACGAGCAGAAGTGGGTCGCCCGCCCGCCGACGACGATCCGACGAACCGGCCGGCCGCAGCGCAGGCAGTCGCCACCAGCCCGCTGGTAAACGGCGAGCCGATCCTGCATCGAACCGTCCCCATCCGGGGCCGTGTAGTCGTCGATCGAGCTGCCCCGTCGCTCCACGGCCTCGCCCAGGATCGCCCTGATCGCATCGTACAGTCGCCGCTCGTCGGGAGTCCGCAACGTCGTCGATCGACGAAGCGGATGGAGGTGCGCCCGCCACAGGGTCTCGTCGGCGTAGATGTTGCCGATACCGGCGATGAACGACTGGTCGACGAGGAGGGGCTTCAGGCGACTGCGACGTGATCGCAGGCGCGATCGGAAGGCGCGCAGCGTGAACGCCGGGTCGAGCGGCTCCGGCCCGGTGTCGGCGAAGACGGCAACCCCGGTCGGTTCGACCAGCTGCCCGGTCGCCACATCGCGCTTATAGAAACCGATGCGACCGAACTTGCGGATATCCCGGAAACGCAGCTCACGACCGTCGCTGAAGGCGAGGACGAGGCGAACATACGGATCGTCAGGCGCGCTCGCCCGAGCGACGAAAAGCTGACCGGTCATCTTGAGGTGGACCGTCAGGGCCGCGTCGCCGGACAGGCCGATGACCAGCTGCTTTGCCCGCCTCCCCACCGACTCGATCGATCGACCGCGGACGGCGGCGTCGAACGTCGCCGGCGTCCCGTGGCGCAGGGTTCGCGGCCACGTCACCCGGGCGCCATCGATCGTCGCCCCGACGATGTGGCGTCGGAGATCGCGGGCGACGGTCTCGACCTCGGGGAGCTCAGGCACGGTCCACCCGCTCAGCCAGCCGGGACGACGGCACGCTCCAGAGGCGTCATCCGCTCCCAGTCGTCACCGGCCTTGACGTCGACCGTCAGGGGCACATCCAGCGGCAAGGCGCCTTCCATCGTCTCCCTTGCCAGGGTCGCGAGGGCCGTTACCTCGTCGCGGGGCACCTCGAACAACAGCTCGTCGTGGACCTGGAGCAATGGCCGGGCCCTCAATCCCTCGGCGACTATCCGATCGGCGACGCGGATCATGGCGATCTTCATGATGTCGGCGGCAGTGCCCTGGATCGGCATGTTGATAGCCATCCGCTCACCGGCTCCCCGCAGCGCCGGGTTGGACGCATGGAGCTCGGGGATCGATCGCTTGCGGCCCAGGAGTGTCGTGACGAAGCCCTGCGTCCGAGCCTGCTCCTTGATGTGGAGCATGTAGTAGCTGATCCCGCTGTAGGTGGCGAAGTAGGCGTTGATGAACTCTCGCGCCTCGTCCTGGGGGATCCCCGCTCGTGTCGACAGGCCCCAGTCGCTCATCCCATAGGCGATGCCGAAGTTGACCATCTTGGCCATCGACCGCTCGTCGGCGGTCACGTCCGCCGGGTCCTTCTTGAGCACCCGGGCGGCCGTCGAACGATGGATGTCCTCGCCACGCTCGAACGCCTCACGGAGATGCACATCGCGAGAGACGTGGGCAAGGATCCGGAGCTCGATCTGGCTGTAGTCGGCGGCCAGCAGCGTCAAGTTTGGGTCACCGGCCACGAACGCCCGCCGGATCCGCCGGCCGAGCTCGGTCCGGATCGGGATGTTCTGGAGGTTCGGGTCGGAGGACGACAGGCGCCCGGTCGCGGCCACGGCCTGATGGAACGTCGTGTGGAGGCGACCGTCGGACGCGATCAGTGACGGCAAGGCCTCGATGTAGGTCGAGCGGAGCTTGGTGTACGTCCGCCAGTCCAGGACTCGCTCGACGGCCGGGTGGACGCCGCGCAGCTCCTCCAGGACCGCGGCGTCGGTCGAGTAACCCGTCTTGGTTCGTCGACCCTTGGGCAGGTGCAGCTCGTCGAAAAGAACGTCGCCGAGCTGCTTGGGGCTCCCGATCGTGAACTCATGACCGACCGCGTCGAAGATCTCGCGCTCGAGCCTGTCGATCTCGATCCCGAACTCGCGGTCGAGGGCCCCGAGGGCCTCGAGATCGAGGGCGACGCCGGTCGCCTCCATCCGGGCGAGCACGGCGATCAGGGGCAGCTCGATCTCCCCGAAGAGGCGGTCCAGGCTCTCCTGCCGCAGGGCCTCCTCGAGTGGCCCTTTCACGGCCAGTGTTGCCAGCGCCTCGAGCCCCGCCCGGACCGCCGGCTCGGCATCGGCCGGCGTCGGCAGGATGGCATCGAGACGCTCAGCGGCGACATCCGCGATCGACTGGCTTCGTAATGCGGCGTTGAGCAGGTAGGCCCCGATCTGGGTGTCGAAGGCGATCCGCGGGCCCGGCGCCGTCGGCTGGTCCGCAAACGTGGCCACCAGCAGGGGCTTGATCTCGTGGCCGACGAGCGAGCTGTCGGAACGGTCGATCAGGCGGCGAAGTCCATTGATGGCTTCGGGGTCGGAGACGACGACCGACCGACCATCCGGCCCGGCCACCGCCATGGCAACCGGCGTCCCGGTCAGGGGCCGAGGATCGTCGCGCAGGAACGCGATCCCTAGCTCGGGCTGCGCCGAGAGCCAGCTCTCAATGCCGGCGATGTCGGCGGCGGTCGCTCGGTCGAGCCGGCCGTGGTCGGCGATCGCGGCTGCGAGCGCCCCCGGCAGGTCACCCGGGGCGACGGTGATCGCCTCCGGGCGATCGACCTCGTCGGTGGAAGGTCCACTGACGGCACTGAAATCGAGCGATAGCTGGAGGCCAAGGTTGTCGGTACCGCCCGCCGGCCCGGATGCCCGCGTAGGCCCATGCGCGGCCTGGACGGTCTCGCGCGCCGTCGCGAGGGCGGCCACGGTCTCCTCGGGCCGTTCCCCGGCGACCGGCGGGAGCCGCTCGATCAGGGTCCTGAACTCGTACTCGCGGAAGATGCGGAGGACCTCCTCGCGATCGTACTCACCGAAGCGCGCCACCTCCGTGTCGAGCTGGATCGGCAGGTCGCCGACGAGCCGCATGAGCTCCCGGCTGAGCAGGACGCGCTCGCGAGCGTCGCCCAGGGGTCGGCGGAATTTCTCGGGCTTGACCTCATCGAGGTGCTCGTACATCGCCTCCAGCGATCCCCATGTCCGGATCAGGGCGGATGCGGTCTTCTCGCCGATCCCGGCCACGCCCGGGATGTTGTCCGTCGTATCGCCCTTCAGGGCCTTGTAGTCGACCATCTGTTCCGGCCGCAACCCGTAGCGCTCGTCGATTCGGGCCAGGTCGTAGACGACCGTGTTGGACACGCCGCCGCGAAGGGATACCCAGAGGCGGGTCCGCGCGGACACGAGCTGGAGCATGTCGAGATCGCCGGTGACGATCGTCGTCTCGAGGTCCTGCTCCTCGGCCTGCCCGACGAGGGTCGCGATGACATCGTCGGCCTCGAAGCCCTCCTGCTCGAAGACCGGGATCCTCAGTGCCGCGACCACCTCTCGCACCTTTGGTACCTGTGTCCGAAGGTCGTCCGGCATGCGCTGACGGTTCGCCTTGTACTCGGCGAAGGCCTCATGGCGGAAGGTCGGGGCCGGCAAATCGAAGGCCACGACGACGTAATCGGGACGAACATCGGCGAACGCCCGAAGAACGATGTTGGTGAAGCCGAAGACGGCGGTCACGAGGTCGCCGCGCGACGTGGTCAGGGGCTGATTGATGAGGGCGAAGTAGCCCCGGTAGATGAGCCCGTTGCCGTCGAGCAGCATCAGGCGTTCCATCGGGTCAAGTGTACCTGCGGGCACTCGGCGGCCTGTCCGCCGTCGACAACCTTGGCGGTTGTCAGGTCATGCGGCGCGCCAGTGGGCGCATGGCCAGGACGGCGATCCCTGCGACGAGGAGGACGATCCCAACAACGGACAGCGCGCTCGGGCCCGGGGTCTCAGTGGTCAGCGCCTTGGTCGTCTCGGGTGCACCCTGCGCATTTCGGTACGGCTCCACCGGGCCGAGAGATGGCCCCGCTGACTCGCCGACTCCGCTTGCATCGTTCTGGGGCGCCACGCCCGGACCCTCGACGGGCGTCAGCCCCTGGGTCGATTCAGCCCCGAGGTCCGTCACTCTCGATCCGCCCGAGGCCGCGCCGCCGGCCAGCGGCAGGGACACGCTCGAGAACACGATCGCGGCCACGCCGAGGGCCGCCAACCCCGTCGCCAGCGGTCTGGTGACGGTCCCGCGTGGTCCGGCCAGCCAAGAGGCGATCCGGCGACGGCGACTGGCCAGGCGAGCCGCGTCGTCGTCGCTGAGGCGGAAGTCGATGCGGCGGGCAGGGATCGCCGGCGGATCGATCCGAGTCGCCGCGGCGAGGGCCTGCAGGTCTTCGAATAGGCCGGCGCATTCGCGGCACGATGCGACGGTCGCCGCAACGCGATCGCGATCGGGGCCGGCGAGGTCGCCGGACGCGAGGGCGGCGACATCGATGGGCTCGTGCAAGTCGTGGGTCGTCTCGTCGGTCACGCTCGACAGACGACCTTCGGGTCGTCGAGGTTCCATCGGCTCCATCAGCGAAAGATCTCCATCCGCTCGATCAGCAGCTCGCGGAGGGCCAGCCGACCCCGGTGGATCCGCGACTTCACGGTCCCGAGCGACACCCCGGTCAGGGCCGCGATCTCGGCGTAGTCGTAGCCCTCGACATCGAAAAGGACGATCGCCGTTCGTTGATCGTCGGTGATCTGAGCCATGGCGCCGGCCAGCACCCGCGATCGCTCGACAGCCAGGACGTGGCCCTCGGGGTCCGCCTCGGGTCCCGTCGGTGGCTGCCAGTCCTCGTCCTCCAGCTCTGGATACGGCTGGACCGGGCGCCGCTTCCGATAGCGCTGGGTATCCATCGCGGCATTGATCGCGATTCGGGAGAGCCAGCTCCGGACGCTGCCGCCACGGAACGAACGGAGATGGCGGTAGGCCGAGAAGAAGGCCTCCTGGACGGCGTCCTGCGCCTGGTCGGGATCCGGAACGAGGCGCACGACGAGGGCCCACAGGTGGTCCTGGTGGAGGACCACGAGATCGTTGAAGGCCGAGGGGTCACCAGCCGCTGCGCGCTCCACCAGGGCGAGATCCCGGCGCGCGGCCGCGTCGTCGGCGGTCGTTGTCGGGCGCGCCTCCTCCACGCGAGGGGGGATCCTCCGAACGGCGATAGGCAGGCTGGCGGAATCTAGCATGGGCAGTGGTGCCATCGACGTCCCGAGCTCGGGCGGGGTTCCGTGCGTTCAGGTCAGCCGCTGGGCGCACGGTGCCCTCGTCGGGGCTGGTCGCGTACGATTACCAGCCGAGCCGAAGTGGCGGAACCGGCAGACGCGACGGTCTCAAACACCGTTGGCCGCAAGGCCGTGTGGGTTCAAATCCCACCTTCGGCACCACGACAGGCCGGGCTTGACATCGAGGGATAGATGCCTCTCCTCCTCGCCCTCACCGCCCTCATCGCCGCGTTCGGCACCGTCGTCGCGACGCGCATCTTCGTCCGGCGCCGTCCACCGTCCGCCGGCCCGCTCACGCCTGCGGAATGCCAGGCCTACGCCGAGCGGCTCGCTGCGATTCCCAAGGTCGGCACGAAGGAGATGGCGATGGCCTTCGCCGAGACGAGGGCGACGAATGTCGAGCCGCTCCTTCACGGAACGTTGTACTTCCCGCGCATGCTCGAGGACATTCGAGCCGCGACCTCGTCGGTCTCCCTGCTCATCTACGGCTGGAAGCCCGGCGATGTCGGGGCACTCTTCCGCGACGCACTCATCGCCAAACTGGCCGAGGGCGTCGAGGTCCGGATCGCGGTCGATGGGATCGGCAGCGAGATCCGACTGGCGGCGAAGGACTTCTACCGAGAGCTCGTCGAAGCGGGATTGCCGATCGTTTCCAACGAAGGCCTGTGGGCC
This sequence comes from uncultured Chloroflexia bacterium, assembly GCA_963789905.1. Lineage (GTDB taxonomy): Bacteria > Chloroflexota > Limnocylindria > Limnocylindrales > CSP1-4 > CAWBMK01. Next base: position 298,323 of record CAWBMK010000001.1, read on the forward strand.
GATACGGAGGGTCCCCTGGGCGGCCTTCGGTACGTCGATCGGAGGTTCGACGATCTCCTCCACTTCGATCATCGCAAGATGATGGTCGTGGACGGCCGGATCGCCTATGTCGGCGGCTCGGGGATCGAGGACCACTTCAACGACGAGCGGTTCTACGACGTCATGGCCCGGATGGAGGGGCCTGTGGTCGCTCAGCTGCAGACCGTCTTCCTGGCCACCTGGCGCTTCCAGGGCGGAGCATTGCCGACGCAGCCCGGACGCCCTCAGCCACCTGTATCCAAAGATGACCGACCCGGGCGAGGCGGGTGCCCGAGCGACCGTCCAGATGAACGACCCGGGCTACGGTCACTATCCGATCAGCGACGCGACCGAGGCCGCGATCGAAGGCGCGCAGCACCGCATCGACATCGTCAACCCGTACATCGCGGATCGGGGCATCATCGACAGACTCGTCGCGGCCGCCGAGCGCGGAGTTGCCGTCCGCATCATCTGCCCCGGCAAGCCGACCCCGCCGCAGGCGGCGGCCGCCTTCCGCCATCACCACCCTCGGCTCCTTGCAGCTGGCGTCCGGATGTTCGCCCATCCCGAGATGGCCCACGCGAAGGTCACCCGCGCCGACGACATCGTCATGATCGGCGGCTGCAATCTCGACGCTCTCTCGCTCTACAAGAACTGGGAGCTCAACATCGAGTTCCAGGACGCAGGCGTCGCCGAGGCCGTCGGCCGCGATATCTTCGATCGCTTCGAGGCGATGTCGACGCCGATGACCGTATCTGAGGACCGCGTCCATCGTCTGTACGACCGGGCGATGGACCTCATCAGCCCTCTTCTGTAGGAGAACGCATGTCCATGTTCGACAAGTTCCTCGGCGGCTCGAAGAGCAGCGATGTCGCGCCCCGGCCCCCGGCCGCGACGGGCGAGACCGAGACGGTCCGTCGGCTCGTCGCCGAGCTCGACTCCCTGCCGCCCGAGCGGGCCCGGCTGGTCGCCTCGGCCGCCGCGACCCTGGCCCGAGCCGCCAACGCCGACCTCGCGATCGGCCCCGAAGAGACCGCGCTTATGGAGCGGCTCCTCGTCGAGCGGATCGGCCTGCCGGAGGCCCAGGCGGTCATGGTGGCCGAGATGGCGAAGCTCCAGGAGACGGCCATCGGCGGCTCCGAGGGCTTCACCGTGACGCGCGGTTTCCGCGAGGAGGCGACCTACGAGCAGCGGGTCAACCTGCTCCGGGCGTGCTACGCGGTCGGCGCGGCGGATGGATCGATCTCGGCAGACGAGACGGCGACGGTGAACGAGCTTGGCCGGGAGCTCGACGTCGCGCCCGAGGACATCGCCGCGATCCGGTCCGAGTTCCACGAGCAGATGTCCGTCGTCCAGGCACTGCGCAAGGCGGGCGTGCCTCCGCCGACCCAGGGACCGGTGGCGTCCTAGCCGAGCGAGAGCTCGACGACCCCCTCCCCGACCCTGCGTCCGACATCGGCCATCAGCTCCGCGTCGTAGGCGACCCCATGGCGGAGTTCGAGGGGTAGACCGGTCCCACCTGCCGCCGGCAGATGGAGCACGACGCGTGTCGCACCGGGTCGATCGCCGAACAGCGCCCTGACTGCCTCCATCGCGGCGACGATTCGCTCGTGTCCAGCGCTGTCGGAGAAACGGACGTGCAGGATGGCATCGCCGGTCGCGTCGCGCGGCTGGGTCGGGGCTTCGGAGAGCGCCGCCTCGTGACGTTCAGCCTCATCGGGAAGGGCGGGTTCGTCGTCCTCCGCGTCCGGGCCGACGGCGACCGTCGGCGGCGCCTCGACCTGGGCTATCACGTCCACTGGCTCCGCAACCTCGATCGTGGCGACGCTGATGGATGCGGCGACGGCGGCAACGGTCGCCCTGCCCGCGAGCCCGCGAGCGACGGCGTCGCCGCGCGATCCGGGTCGGAGCGGCGACACGAGCGTGGCCATGCCCCCATTCGTCAGCTCAGCGGCACCATTGCCGTTGGTCGTGCCGTTCGAGGGCGTCGCCATGACCGGAACGCGATCGGGCTGGCCACCGCGTGGTCGCGCGCCGCGATCGCTCGCCGCCACGGCGCGGGCAAAGCCATCCGGGCCGAGCTCGAGGGCGGCGTCCCATTCGAGGGCCAGGTCGGCAAGGATCTGGACCTCCTCGCCGCGATGGTCGACTCGGCCGGCCACGAGGAGGATCGCGCCCTCCTGCCACGTCGCGGCCGTCTGTTCGTAGACGCGGGGGAAGACGACGACCGTCACAGCGCCCTGGAGATCCTCGAGGGTCGCCACGGCCATCGTCTGGCGGGCCTTCGTGACGACCGGGCGGACGCCGGTGACGATCCCGCTGACGACGATCCGCTGTCCGTCGAGCGTTTCGTCAGCCAGGTCGCCCGAGTAGGCGGTCACGAAGTCGCCGACTCGATCGGCGACCTCCCCCATCGGGTGCTCCGACAGGTAGAGCCCGAGCAGCTCCTTCTCCCAGCGTAGGCGCTCGCGGACGGGAACCTCGCTCACGACCGGCAGTGGTTTCTCGAGGGCCAGGCCGTCGGCTGCGTCGACCCCCGCGAGGTCGAACAACGATGTCTGGCCGGTGATCCGATCTCGTTGCGCCGCCGCCGCCGCGGCGAGGGCGTCGTCGAGGCCGGCCAGCACGGCCGCTGGATGGCCGAAAGCAGAAAGGGCACCCACCTTCGCCAGAGATTCGAGGACCTTGCGATTGGCCAGTCGGATGTCGATCCGCGAGCACATGTCGTTCAGGGAGCGGAACTCCCCTCCGTCCGCCCGGGCAGCCACGATCGACTCGATCGCGCCTTCGCCGACGTTCTTGACCGCGATGAGGCCGAAACGGATCGAGCTGCCCTCGACGCTGAAGTCCCGCCCGCTTCGGTGGACGTCCGGAGGCAGGACCTCGATGCCGAGCCGACGGCACTCGGCCACGGTCATGCCGACCTTCTCCTCGTTGTCACGAAATGCCGTCAGGACGCAGGTCATGTACTCGACGGTGAAGTTCGCCTTGAGATAGGCAGTCTGATAGGCGATGAGCCCGTAGCACGTGGCGTGGGCCTTGTTGAAGCCATACCGCTCGAACGGCTGGAAGGCCGTGAAGACCGCATCGATGACCTCAGGCGTGACGCCGCGCTCGGCGGCGCGGGTCACGAACGTCTCTTTCTGCGATCGCAGGACCGACGACTTCTTCTTGCGGATGGCGTATCCGAGCGTGTCGGCCTCGGGACCGGTGAAGCCGCCGAGCGCCATCGCGGCGGCCATGATGTCCTCCTGGTAGACGAAGATCCCGTACGTCTTCTCGAGGTACGGCTCGAGGAGGGGATGCAGGTATGTCACCGGCTCGAGGCCGTGCTTGCGGCGGATGTAGGTCGGGATGTTGTCCATCGGGCCGGGCCGATAGAGGGCGACCATCGCCGCCAGATCGAAGACCGAGGTCGGACGCAGCTCCTTGACGTAGCGGCGCATGCCGGCCGACTCGAGCTGGAAGATGCCGGTCGTCTCCCCGGAGGCGAGTAGCTCGAATGTGGCCGGATCGTCCAGTGGGATCCGATCCAGGTCGATCTCCACGCCGCGTTGGGCCCGGATCAGGTCGACCGCCCGGGTCAGGATCGTCAGGTTGGAGAGTCCCAGGAAGTCGAACTTGAGGAGGCCCAGGGCCTCGACCGCGTGCATCTCGTACTGGGTCATGAGCGATTCCGAGTTCGTCGCTCGCTGGAGTGGCATGAGCTCGGTCAGCGGCTCGCGGCTGATGACCACGCCGGCAGCATGGGTGCTGGCGTTCCGGGCAACCCCTTCGAGCTGGCGGGCCAGGTCGATGAGGCGATGGACCTGCGGATCGCCGTCGTGGGCCTCACGCAGCGCGGTGCTCATCTCGACGGCCTCGTCGAGCCTGATCCCGAGCTGGGCGGGCACCATCTTGGCGATCCGATCGACGTCGCCGTAGCTCATCCCAAGGACGCGGCCGACGTCGCGGATCGCCGCCCGGGCCAGCATCGTCCCAAAGGTGATGATCTGGGCGACGTGATCCTGGCCGTACTTCCGAGCGACGTAGGCGATCACCTCGTCGCGGCGATCGTCCTGGAAGTCGACGTCGATGTCGGGCATCGTCACCCGATCGGGGTTGAGGAAGCGCTCGAATGGGAGCTCATAGCGGATCGGGTCGACCGGAGTGATGCCGAGGGTGTAGGTCACGATCGAACCCGGCGCCGAGCCCCGACACGTCGTGGCGATCCCCTCCTGCCTGGCGTAGCGCGTGAAGTCGGACACGATGAGGAAGTAGCCGGCATAGCCCATCGACGTGATGACGCCGACCTCGTAGTCGAGGCGCTCGGTCAGCTCCGCCGTGACTTTCGGGTACCGCTCCACCAGGCCGCGCTCGCACTCCTTGCGCAGCCAGCTCTCCGCGGTCTCTCCGTCGGGGACCGGGAACTGTGGGATCCGCGTCTCGCCGAGGGGCAACCGGATGTCGACCATCTCGGCGATCCGCCGGGTCGCGGCGATCGCCTCCGGGTGGTCCGGGAACAGGTTGGCCATCTCAGCCGCCGTCTTGAGGTAGAACTCGGTCGTCTCGAATCGGAGGCGATTTGGCGTATCGAGATTGGTGGCCGTCCCGACACACAGCAGGACGTCATGCGCCTCGTGCTGTGCCTGACGCACGTAGTGAAGGTCGTTCGTCGCCACGAGCGGAAGGCCAACCTTGGGGGCGAGCCGGATGAGCTTCTCATTGAGGGCCCGCTGTTCCGGCAGTCCGTGATCCTGCAGTTCGAGCCAGAAGCCGTCGGGGCCGAAGATGTCGGCGTACTCGCCCGCGATCCCGGTTGCCAGCTCCCAGTCGTCCGCTTCGAGCGCCCGGGCGACCTCGCCATTCAGGCAGGCGGACAGCCCGACGAGGCCCTTGGCGTGTCTGGCGAGGAGGTCCCGGTCGATTCGTGGCTTGTAGTAGTAACCGTCGACGTGGGCGTCGGTGATGAGGCGGCAGAGATTGAGATAACCGTCCCAGTCCCGCGCCAGCAGGATGAGGTGGTAAGGGTTGGCGTCGGTCTTGCCTTCCTTGTCGCGCATGCTCCTGCGAGCGACATACGTCTCCACACCGATGATCGGCTTGATGCCCTTCGTCGCACAGGCCTGGTAGAACGCCACCGCCCCGTACAGCGCGCCGTGGTCGGTCAGGGCAAGTGAATCGAAGCCCGCCGCGGCGGCCGAATCGACCAGCTCGGGAATGCGGCCCAGACCGTCGAGGAGGCTGAACTCCGAATGGACGTGGAGATGGACGAAGTCATTCGGAGCGATGGTCGTCACGGAATGACAATCCTACCGGCGCGGGCGCCTCGACACCGGAAGGGACGCTAGCGGGAGCGCGGGCTTCAGCCCGGACGCCGTCTGGTCAGGCGTGCTCGTCGTCTGCGTCGGCCTCGGCCTTGGTGCGGTGGATCGTGCCCGGTTCGTGCTCTGGCGGAGCGTAGACCGTATAGAGCTTGAGGTCGACGGAGCCTTCGTTCACGAAGTTGTGACGCATGCCTGCCGGCACATGTACGAGGCGACCGGGCGACACCGGGCTGCGATTGCCCTCGAGGACGGCGACGCCCTCGCCTTCCACGAAGACGAGGACCTGATCCACGTCTTGATGAACCTCCTCGCCGATCTCGCCCGCCGGCGGAAGGCTCATCACGACGACCTGGGCGTGAGGTCCGGTCGAGACGACCTCACGGAAGTTGGAGTTGCCCTTGGCCCGGGCCTGGATGTCCTCGTTGAATGGCCTGTTGACCTCTCGAGCGGCGAGCGTCATGGCGACCTCCTTGTCCAGCGAGTGTGCGCCCCGGCTGACCACCTGCGTCAGAGCCGAACGGCCCGTCGGCGGCCTGGCGACCGCGCCGCCAAGTTCCATGGCCTACCGTTCTCACGATGACCCATCCGACCGATGACGAATTCGGCCGATTCGTCGAACGAGCGATCGAGGCGATCCCTCCGCAGTTCGCCGAACGACTGGATTCTGTGGCTATCGTCGTGGATCCAGAGCCGAGTCCGGCCCAGCTTGCGAAGGTCCATGCCCACGGCCTGTTCGGTCTCTACGAGGGCGTTCCGCGGACGGCTTATGGCGCTTCGAATGCGGCCCTGCCAAGCAAGATCACCATCTTCCGCGGGCCGCTCGAGCGCGCGTTCCGCGACCCGGTGCGGCTCGCAGCTGCGGTGGAAGACACGATCCTCCACGAAGTCGCCCACCACTTGGGGATCTCCGATGCTCGACTCCGGGAGCTGCGTCGCTAGACCATCCGCTCCACGACGGGCACGATGAGGTCGACCCAGCGAGCGTACTGCAGGCCCGATGGATGAAGCCCGTCATCCGCTACCAGCGAACGATCATCGAGAGCCAGGCGCGACGCCTCGTGGATATCGACGATCGCCACGACGCCGGCGGCGGCGGCGAGCGCCGTGAGGCTTGCGTTGTTGGCCCTGACCGCGGCCCCCTGTCGCAACGGATCCCCATAGTCGGAACCGCGTGGCGTCACGGTGTAGTCCGGCGTCGTCACCACGACGATGCGGTCGACCCCCACCTGGCCTATCAAGGAATCGAGGATCTGCCGGACATTGGCCGCAAAGGCTTCGGCCGGAACCCCCTGGACGACGTCGTTGACGCCGACAAGCAGGGACACCAGATCGGGCCGAAGGGCGGGCAGTGCCGGCAGCTCTTCCCGGATCACGTCAGCAGAGGTGTAGCCGTTGACCGCAAGATTCGCTACCAGCTCGAGGGCCGGTGGATCGCCGCCGAGACGGTCGACGAGTTGATCGGGCCAGCGCTGAGACTCCTCGACGGCCGTCCCGATCGTGTATGAGTCGCCGAGGGCGACGAAGCGCAGCGTCACCTCCGCTCGCCGGGCACCCGTCCGTCCGCCGCGGCGGCCAGCTGGGCCAGATGCGACGCCTGGTGGCGAGCGAAGTAGGCGGCCTGGCTGCGGACGGTGACCCTGCCCCACTCGGGATGCCGACCCGACCTCGACCAGCCCTCCTCATCGAGCGGCCGGAGCATCGCCAGCGACGCTTCGCGAAGGTCGCCGAACCGACCGAGCAGGACCGAGGCCGGGTCGCCGGTCGCGACGGTCGAGTCGTCGGACGCTGTCTCCGCCCAGGAGGCTGCCGCAATGAGCTCCGGGTCCTTCTCATCGAGGAGTCGCGGCAGGCGTTCGGCCAGCAGGGCCTCGGTCGTCGCAAGATGCTCCAGCGTGTCCCTGGCCGACCACTCACCGGGTTTCGGACGTCGGGCAAGCGTGTCGTCGTCACGTCCGACGATGGCAGCCGCAACCTCAGCCCGACCCGCCTCCAGGGTCGCCAGCGCGTCGGACGACGACATCGGTTCGAGGTACCAGACGGCGAGGTGCTCTTTGAACGCCAGCGCGGGTGCCTCGCAGTGCGGACATCGAGTCGGTGGCGCGCCCGTCGACAAGTGGCCGCAGGTCCGACACACGAACACGGCTGGCGCATCGACCAGTGTCAGCGGCGCATCGTTGCGGGCGGCTGCGGCAGCGGCCCGCAACGCCCCTGCGAGGGCGGGATCGGAGTCCGCGTTGGCCTCGGATTCGCTATCGGCACGATCGGCCAGGCGTTCGAGCGCGGCAGCGGCGTCCTCGCCGGCCGCCGGTCGCCGCTCGTCCGCAAGACGCAGGAGCTCACTGTCGACGATGGCTCGCACGAGCTTCGCGCCGTTGTAGATGCCGCCCAATTCGAGCGTCCGGGCGAGGGCTGTCAGGTCCACGATGTCGCGCGGCCGCGGATATCTGCTCATCTCCTCAGCCTAGCGCTGGTCATGGCCGATGTGGCAGGCGTAGGGTGGTCGCCCGATGATCCGATCCGAGTTGCCCACCCATCGAGCCGTCTGTACCATGTCCCGACTGCCACCAACGGCACCGAGCGCCTGATGTCCTGACGATGTCGCAGCCGGTCCGATAGAGCGGCACTACCCGGAGGAGAAATGATGCGCAAGCGCTCCCAGGTCCTTGCCCTGTTGGCGGGGGCCGCGTTCGTCGTAACGGCCTGTTCGGGCGGAGCTTCACCATCGCCGTCGGCAGCCGCATCCGCGGCCGCTTCGGCGGCCGCATCGGCTGAGGCCTCGGCCGCCGCTTCGGCGTCGGACGTGAAGATCGGGGTCGTCACCGACGTCGGCAAGCTCGACGACAAATCGTTCAACGAATTCACGAACATCGGAGCCAAGGCGGCGGCCGACAAGCTCGGCGCCACCCACGATGTCATCGTCACCCAGAAGGTGACCGACTACCAGGCGAACATAAAGACTCTTGCCGACAAGGGCTTCAACGTCATCGTGACCGCCGGCTCCCTCCTCGGGACCGACACGGCGATCGCGGCGGCCAAGTACCCGGACATCAAGTTCGTCGGCGTCGACCAGTTCATCTGCCTCGACAAAACGGGCAAGCCGAACTTCACCGACTGCAGTGGCGATCCGGCGACGCTCCTTCCGAACTACCAGGGCGTCCTGTTCAAGGAGCAGCAGCCCGCCTACCTGGCCGGCATCATCGCCGCCAGCCTCAGCAAGTCCGGAACGATCGGCGCGATCGGCGGCACCAACGTGCCGGCCGTCGTCCGCTACTGGCGCGGCTACGAGAACGGCGCCAAGTCGGTGAATCCCGACATCAAGGTCCTCTACAAGGAGGCCAACAGCGACCCGGTGAAGGGGTTCAACGATCCCGCCACCGGCAAGTCGATCGCCGGCCAGTTCATCGGCGAGGGAGCCGATGTCCTCTTCCAGATCGCCGGCGGAACGGGCGTGGGCGTCCTCGAGGCTGCCTGCAACGCCAAGATCTATGGGATCGGCGTCGACGTCGATCAGACTCTCTCGGTCCCCCAGGCCGCGAAGTGCCTCGTCACCAGCGCCGAGAAGAAGCTCAGTGAATACACGGAGCTGATCACAACGCAGGCAGCCAACGGTACGATGAAGCCCGGCAACCAGTCCTACGATGCGTCCTCGGATCCGGTCGCCGTTGGCCTCTCGTCGTACCACGACTTCGCGAGCCAGATCACGCCCGAGATCCAGGCCAAGGTCGACAAGGCCCTGGCGGACATGAAAGCCGGCACGCTCGATGCGTGCAAGCCAGTCGCCTGCACCGTCAAGGGCACCTAGCCAGGCATCGCCGCCCGGCCCTTGGGCACGAGCGGCCAAGCCACCACGTGAGATGAGGACGAGCGGGCCGAGCACCGGCCCGCTCGTCGCGTATCAGGTACCCGAGCCCGGCACGACGAACAGGAGCCACGATGGTTGAGGCGGCGCCCGTCCTCGAGATGCGCGGCATCACGAAGCGGTATCCCGGCGTACTCGCCAACGATGCGATCGACCTCGACATCCGGGCTGGTGAGATCCACGCCCTGCTGGGTGAAAACGGGGCGGGCAAGACCACCCTGATGAACATCCTCTACGGGTTGGCCGTCCCGGATGCCGGCGAGATCCTGATTGACGGGCAGGAAGTCGACATCACCGGGCCCTCGGACGCCATCGCCCGAGGCATCAGCATGGTCCACCAGCACTTCATGCTGGTTCCCGTCCTTACTGTCGCGGACAACGTCCTCCTCGGTGCCGAGACGATGGCGAACCCGATCTTCCTCGACCGCCGCGAAGCCGACCGACGGATCGTCGAGCTCGGCCAACAATTCGGCTTCGAGGTCGACCCGGAGGCCCGCGTCGATAGCCTCTCCGTCGGCTGGCAGCAGCGGGTCGAGATCCTCAAGGCACTCTATCGCGAGGCCCGGATCCTCGTCCTTGACGAACCGACCGCCGTCCTCACGCCCCAGGAGACGACCGAGATCTTCGCCGTCCTGCGGCGTCTTGTCGCCGAGGGTCACAGCATCGTCTTCATCAGCCACAAGCTCTACGAGGTCCTCGAGATCGCCGACCGAATCACGGTCATCCGGCGCGGCAAGGTGGTCGGCTCGCGCATCCCCTCGGAGACCGACGAGGACGACCTGGCCGAGCTGATGGTCGGCCGCGAAGTCCAGCTGACCGTCGATCGCGGGACCTCCCATCCAACCGAGCCCACCCTTCGAATCGAGGGTCTTCGCGTCCGCGACGATCGCGGCAACGAGGCAGTGCGGGGCGTCAGTCTCGACGTCCGGGCCGGCGAGATCGTGGGCATCGCCGGCGTCGCCGGGAACGGGCAGGATGAGCTGGTCGAGGCCGTCACCGGCCTGCGTCGTCCGACCGGCGGGTCGGTGATCCTGGCCGGGATCGACATCACCAGCACCACGGTCCGTAAGCGGAGAGAGCTCGGGCTCGGCTACGTGCCCGGAGACCGCCAGCGATACGGTCTCGTGATGAGCTTTTCCATCGCCGACAACATCGCCCTCACCGAGTACTACCGCTCGCCCTATGCCAGGGGCCTCGTTCGCGATGAAAAGGCGATCGCTGATCGGGCCCAGACGGCGATAGCCGAGTACGACATCAGGACCCCGTCTGCGCTCGCCAGTGCGAGCACCCTGTCGGGCGGCAATCAGCAGAAGGTGATCGTGGCCCGCGAGTTCAGTCGGGACCTGCCGGCCCTCATCCTCGATCAGCCCACACGCGGCCTCGATGTTGGCAGCATCGAGTTCATCCACAGCCAGGCAATCCTCAAACGCGACGCCGGAACGGCGATCCTCCTCGTCTCGGCTGAGCTTGACGAGATCCTGGAGCTGTCGGACCGGATCGCCGTGATGTATCGCGGCGAGATCGTGGAGATCGTCGATGCGCGGACGGCCGTCAAGGAGGACATCGGTCTCGTGATGGCCACCGGTGGTCGCACACCGGCTCCGACCGGTGGAGTTGCATGACGACCCTCCGTCGCTACGCTCAGGTCGCCGCGATACCCCTTCTCTCGATCGCGATCGCCCTCGGGATCGCCTCGATTCTCATCATCCTGTCGGGTCTCATCGGCCCCAACAAGAGCCTCGACCTGCTCCTCCCGCTGAAGGCATATGCGAGCCTCCTGGAAGGAGCCATCGGCGGCCCAGAGGCGATCTCCAACACGCTGGTCCAGACGGCTCCTCTCATCCTGACAGGACTCGCGGTCGGGGTCGGATTCAAGGCGGGTCTGTTCAACATCGGCGCGACGGGGCAGGTGCTGGCGGGCGGTTTCGCGGCCGCGATGGTCGGCGTCGCCGTCGCCGGCCTGCCGGTGCCGATCGCGGTCACCCTTGCCATCGTCGGCGGCATGATCGGCGGGGCGGTGATCGGCTTCATTCCGGGCTTCCTCAAGGCGTTCAGCGGGGCCCACGAGGTCGTCACGACGATCATGTTGAACGCGCTGGTCCAGCTGACCCTGGCCGCCGTCGTTACCGACATCCTCGCGGATCCGAACGCTTCGTTCGCCCACACCGCGGAGATCGGCAACGCCGCGATGCCCAAGATCCTCAACGACACGCTCCACTTTGGGATCGTGATCGCCTTCGCGTCGGTCCCGATCATCTGGTGGCTCCTCTGGAAGACGACCCTCGGGTTCGAGATCAGGACCGTCGGGGCAAACCCGAGCGCCGCTCGATATGCCGGCATCAATCCGAAGGCCATCATCATCTTCACGATGTCGCTATGCGGCCTCCTGGCCGGCGTCGCAGGCGCCACCGACATCCTCAACCTGGGCTACTACCCGGCGATCTACTCGACCCCGATCGGATTCGACGGCATCACCGTCGCCCTCCTCGGCCGTGCGCATCCCGTCGGCATCATGCTCTCCGCGCTTCTCCTCGGCGGGCTCCGCGCTGGGGCGCCTCTCATGCAGATCGACGCGGACATCCCCGTTGAGATCGTCGAGGTCATCGAGGCGACGATCCTCATCGTCATCGCCGCCGAGCCGCTCGTCCGCCGGGTGTTCCGCCTGAGAGCCGCCTCCGCGACCATTGACGAGCTGCAGACGGTGACTCGCTCGTACGGCGAGCAGGCGGTCCGCTGATGGAACAGCTGCTCGACATCCCGGTCGTCGGCGTCATCCTCCAGTCGTTCAGCTACGTCATCGACATCATCGTCGGCGGCGGGATCGGGCCGACCGTCCTCAACCTGGCGACTCCGGTCGCCCTTGGTGCCCTGTGCGGCATCATGAACGAGCGCAGCGGCATCGTGAACATCGGCATCGAGGGCATGATGCTCAGCGCGGCCTTCGTCGGTTTCGTGACCGCCCTCCTCGTCAGCCAGGCCATGCCGTCCGATCCGGGCTCGATCTTCGGCGCTACGCCTGCGCTCCTGATCGGCGTCATCGCGGCGATCCTCGCCGGAGTCGTCGTGTCTGGCCTGCACGCCTGGTTGTCGATCTCGGTCGGCGCCGATCAGATCATCAGTGGCACGATCATCAACATCATCGCCCTCGGCCTGACCGGCTACCTGCACAGCCTCATGGGCTCGCCCGGGACGGCCGGCACGTTCGAATCGTTCAAGCCTCCCGAGGCCCTCACCTCGCTTCCGGTGGTGGGCTGGATCTTCAACATGTTCCTGGCCGTTGGCCCGATCGCTATGTCCGTCATCATCTTCGTCCTCGGCCTCCAGATCTTCCTCTTCCGGAGCCGTTGGGGCCTCCGGACGCGCGCCGTCGGCGAGCATCCGCGAGCGGCCGACACCGTCGGCATCGACGTGATCCGCCTGCGCTATCGCAACGTGCTGCTCGGCGGCGTCTTCGCCGGCCTCGCGGGCGGGTATCTCACTCTCGAGGCGACCAGCTCGTTCCAGCCCGGGATGACCGCCGGACGGGGGTTCATCGCCCTCGCCTGCGTGATCTTCGGCCGCTGGACGCCGATCGGGGCCTTCCTCGGCGCCCTCCTCTTCATGGGAAGCCAGGCCCTCGGCGTCCAGATCCAGATCCGTCCGCCGGAGGGCGACCTCGGGGCGTTCTTGTCGGGGATTCAGGAAGCCGTGCCCAGCATCTACAACAACTTCTTCGCCGGTCTCCCCTACTTGCTGACCCTCGTCGTCCTGGCCGGGGTCGTCGGTCGCAGCATCCCGCCGGCCGCCGTCGGCCAGCCGTATCAGAAGGAGAGCGCGCACTGACGCGCGTCGTCTCCGGCGGTGACCATGGACAGTGACGAGCGGGCGCGCGTCGCCGGCTTCCTGGACCTCGCCGAGAGCCGCGGCTCTGTGCCGGTGCTCGACGACATCGGCGTCCTGGAGCGCTTGCGGTCGGCGCGGCGCATCGCGATCGTGGGCGCGTCGTCCAACGCCTGGCGTGCGTCCAACGACGTCATGCGCTACCTGCTCGACCGGGGCTATGAGTGCGTCCCGATCAATCCCGCGGAGACCGCAGTCCACGGCGTCCCGGCCTTCCCGACCGTGGTGGCAGCGACCGATGCCGGTGGTCCCTTCGACATCGTCGACGTCTTCCGCCGCTCGGAGCTGTGCCCGCCGCACGCCCAGGACGCGGTGGCAGCAGGTGCGGCATGCCTCTGGCTCCAGCTCGGGATCGTGTCGTGGGAGGCGGCGGACATCGCCCACCGCGCGGGCCTGGCTGTCGTCATGGATCGCTGCACGGCGATCGAGCACCGCCGGCTGCGGACCTAGGCCTCAGTGGATGAGGAACCCGACGAACACCAGGACGACTCCGACGATCGCGACGGCGCCCCAGATCCTCGCCTGTCGGAGGTACAGGGCCATGGCGACCGATGCTCCTGTCGGTCCATCGTCACGCAAGCCGCCGCGCCAGGCCTCGTAGCGGGCCACGTTGGCCTCCTGCGACTGGAGATCCTTGTAACGGGCCCACGGCGCTCGCGCCCGCAGGTAGCCGATGGCGATGAGGGCCACGCCGCCGCCCCACAGGATGAGGTTGAGCGGTCCCATCAGCCCGGGCCTCCGTCGAGCCGACGGCGGATCGCGGCGGCGGCGACCTCGGCGTTGGCCTGGCCGCGCGTCGCCTTCATGACCTGTCCGACGAGGAATCGGATCGCCTGATCCTTGCCCGCCCGGACGTCGGCGACGGCGGCCGGGTTGGCGGCCAGCACCTCGTCCACCACCGATGTCAAGGCATCGGAATCGGAGATCTGATGGAGACCGCGTCGGTCGACGATCACACCGATCGATTGGCCCGTCTCGAGGTGCTCGGACAGGACCTCCTTGGCGTTGGCACGTGAGAGGTCGCCGGCGGCGACCCGTCGGAGGAGGTCGCCGAGCTCGGCCGCCGACGCCTTCCCGACGAGGCCGTCCGGGGTTCGCTCCGGCGTCTCCTTGGCGGCCCGACCATAGTCGCCGGTGACCAGATTCGCGATCTCCTTGGGGGGCAGCGACGGATCCACTCGGGCGATCGCATCGAACGCCGCCGACATCGCAGCGTCGTTGACGATGACCGACGCGTCGTAGGCCGACAGGCCGAGCGACTCGACGTAGCGCACCCGACGGCTCGCCGGAAGCTCGGGCATGCGCTCGGCGATCCGTGTCAGCCAGGCCGTCTCGACGCGCAGCGGCGGCAGGTCGGGCTCGGGGAAGTAGCGATAGTCCTCGCTGTCCTCCTTGGTTCGCTGGTGATAGGTGACCCCACGATCCTCGTCCCAGCCGCGCGTCTCCTGGATGAGGGGCTCGCCCGCTTCGAGCGCCGCCGCCTGGCGCTCGATCTCGAAGCCGATGGCCCGCTCGACGGATCGGAACGAGTTCATGTTCTTGACTTCGACCCGCGTCCCGAACGCGGTCGAGCCGCGGGCCCGGATCGAGACGTTGGCCTCGACGCGCATCTGGCCCTTCTCCATGTCGGCATCGGATGCTCCGATCACCCTCAGCAGCAGCTGGAGCTCCTCCGCGTAGCGTCTGGCCTGCTCGGCGGTCCGGATGTCCGGCTCGGTGACGATCTCCATGAGCGGGATGCCGGAGCGATTGAAATCGATGAGCGAGACGGAGCGGCCGTCGGGTCGTGTCTCGTGGACGAGGCGGGCCGTGTCCTCCTCGAGGTGGGCTCTCGTGATCCCGACGGTGAACGGCCCATCCGAGGTCTCGATGACGAGCCGGCCGGCGGCGGCCAGGGGGATCGCGTACTGGCTGATCTGGTAGCCCTTCGGCAGGTCCGGATAGAAGTAGTTCTTGCGCTCCCAGCGGGTCGTCTCCGGATTGCCGGCCTCGATCGCGATGCCCGTTGCAAGGACCAGCTCGACGGCTGCCCGGTTGGCGACCGGGAGCGCACCCGGCAGGCCGAGGCAGACTGGGCAGGTCAGCGAGTTCGGCGGCGCGCCCTCGATGGCGGTCGAGCAGCCGCAGAACATCTTGGAGACCGTCCGAAGCTGACTGTGGACCTCGATCCCGATGACCGGTTCCCATCGAGCGAGCGTGGCGGCGCTGGCGGCCGGACGTGCGTTGACGGTCACGCCCGTCCCTCCCCGAAACCGACAGCCATCAGGAAGAGACCGTACATGGCGACGATGATCCAGCCGATCGAGAGGGTCACGCCCCGGGCAAACGAGCGGATGCGGGCGCGCTCGTGGATCGGTCGACCGGCCTCGATGAGGGTGCGCGTCGGATCGCCATCATGGACGAGCGGACCGACCGCCAGGCGCACGGCCACGTAGCCGCGCCAGGCGGCGAGGGCGACCACAGCCAGCCCGATGGCGACCAGAATCGTGCCCACCGGCGATCACGCTCTCCGGGCCCGACGAGACGACCCGGCTTCGCGGTGGCCGGGTGGAACTGTCATGGCGACAGAGTGTCGCACAGTCTCCGCGCGATAGAGGACGAACGCCGAGGTGGATAGCGACCTCGCAGACTCGTCATGAGCCGAGGATCGCCGCCGGGTTAGCGGGACGCGGGCGGAGGATTCACCGCTTGCTGGATCGCGTCATGAAGTCGGGCACCGGTGGGTTGGCCCGTGAGCGTCACCACGCGGTGGGGACCCTCGTCCTCCATCCAATCGAGCCCGAGGCCCGGCACGGTGAGCACGATCGGGACATCAGGGTGAATGTCGCGAAGACCCTCGACGAGCAGTTTGGCGCCTTCGGCGTCGCCACTCGCCCAGGCGTCGTAGACGAGCACGTCGGCTCTCTCGGCGAGCGTGCAGGGATGGCCCGCCAGGACAGGGCACCGGTTCGCGGTCGGCCCGCTGCACTGCTCGACCGTGTAGCCGAACCTCCGAAGCGACTCCGCTTCCTGATCTGCGAGATCGATGTCGTGATGGACGACGAGGACGGTAGACATCACGAACCTCGTTCTTGGCTGTCCGATCGGGTCACCGGATCCGCATGACCGTGCGCCCGCTCCTTCGACCGTGACAGAGGCGAATGTCATATCCCTACGGGCCAAACTACCCGTTCGTCGTCACGCCGTCCTAGTGCGTTCGACGAACCGGCCGATCCGGCGCAGGGCCTCCTCGAGATCCTCGTAGGCCGTCGCATAGCACATCCGGACGTGACCCTCGCCGGACGGGCCGAAAGCCCCCCCGGGAACGACCGCCACCCGCTCCTCGGTGAGCAGCCGCTCGGCGAACGCCTCCGACGACAGGCCGGTCGAGGTCACGAGTGGAAAGGCGTAGAAGGCGCCCCGTGGTTCGAAGGTACGCAGGCCCATCGCGTTCAGCCCGTCGACCAGCAGGCGGCGGCGGCGATCGTATTCGCCGACCATCCGGACGACATCGGCCTCACCACTGCGGATCGCTTCGAGACCGGCATCCTGGGCGGTCGTCGGGGCCGACATGATGCCGTACTGGTGGACCTTCACGATGCCCTCGAGCAGGTAGGCGGGCGCACACAACCAACCGATCCGCCAGCCCGTCATCGCATAGGCCTTCGAGAAGCCGCCCATGAGGATCGTCCGCTCGCGCATGCCGGGGAGGGCGCTCATCGCCCGATGCTGGTAGCTGCCGTAGGCGAGCCGATCGTAGATCTCGTCGGAGTAGACCAGGAGGTCGTGACGGACGGCGATGCGAGCCAGCTCCTCCTGGACGTCCGCCGGCAGGACCGCTCCGGTCGGGTTGCAGGGATAGCCGAGGAACAGCGCCTTCGTCCGGGGCGTGATCGCCGCCTCGACGGCCGCCGGGTCGAGGGCGAAGTCGTCCTCGAGGTTGGTCGCAACATGGCGAACGACGCCGTGGGCGAAGGTGATGGCCGGCACGTACGCCACGTACGACGGTTCGTGGAGGATGACCTCGTCGCCCGGGTCGCACGTCGCTCGAAGGGCGAGATCGACGGCCTCGGATGCGCCGACGGTGATGAGGATCTCGCCGGCGGGGTCGTAGCGGACGCCGTACAGGCGGTCGAGGTGATCGGACAGCGCATCGCGAAGCTCGATCGTGCCGTAGTTGCTCGTGTAGTGGGTGCGACCGGCAAGGAGCGAACGGGCCCCGGCGGCCGTGATGGCCTCTGGCGTATCGAAGTCCGGCTCGCCCACTCCGAGGCTGATGACATCGTCCATCGTGGCCAGGATGTCGAAGAATCGACGGATCCCGGATGGCGGGACGGCGCGAACGCGCTCGGCCAGCGCACGATCCGCAAGCGGGGGCCGGACTGTGCGGATGGGGCTCGCCTCGCTCGTCATGGCCGAAGACTACGCCATCGAGCGAGCCCCGAGAACTCCGTGGTTCAGGCGGATCTGCCCGCCGGAATGGCGCTCTTGCCAGCTGCAGGACCCGCCTCGATGTCGGGCTCGGGCGCCACCTCGGACGCCACGGCCGGGACGCCTCGCTCGCGGGCCAGCTTCTCGGCGCGATCGCGGATGCCCACCATCTGACGCTGGGTCATGACGAACACACCGAAGCCGAGGAGGGGCTGACCGAGCCTGGACGATGGCGTCTCCGTGTCCAGGTGGACGCGGAACCGCTCGACCAGCCTCGTGCGGCCGTCCTCCCGGGGCACAAGGACGAATGCCCAGGTCACAGCGAAGGCGCCGGGCATCGCCTGCCCGCCCATCGCACCGGCGAATGCCAGACCCGGCATGTCCTTCGCGCCGCCGGACTCCGGCGCCGTACTCGCCTGCGCCGTCCTCGCCGCCGCCACCATCTCGTTGTCGAGGAAGAGGACGAGCGCCTTTTCCGGCTCGATGGCCTTGACCAGGAAGCCGCCGCCGGGGAAGGTCGGAATCGTGTCGCCGACGTCGAGCGACTGCCATTCGGGGACGATCGCGTCGGCGCTGCTGCCCTTCATGTCGAGCTGGTCGTAGCTGTACCAACCGCCTCGACCGTAGCCCATCTGGACGAGCCAGGGCCACACCGCCGACGGCGGAGCGTCGATTGTGATGCCGCGCGTGTCGGTCACGGTCGGCTGACCGACGAGGTCGTCCCCGGTGAGCGTCATGTCGGTCTCGTCGGGATCGACACCCCAGCTCTTCCACCATGGCCGGACGCCGTAATAGAACCCAACGGCCGCGGCACCCGCGGCGACCGCACCGATCGTCAGCAGTCTGCGCATCTCATGAACCTCCGCGATGAGAGTACTCCCAGCAGCCGATCGCCCGAAGGGCCGAAGGTCACGTCAGTGCGGCAAGGCCGGCGGCGACGCCGCACCTGCGAGCGCCAGCTCCGTCGGCTCCATCGTCCGCCAGGCCATATCGGCCGTAAGGGCCTCATATCCGCGAGCGAGGCGGAACAGCTCGAGCTCGGACCAGGCGGGGCCGATGAGCTGGAGCCCGACCGGCAGTCCTTCCGACAGACCGCACGGGATCGAGAGGCCGGGCAGCCCGGCGATGTTGACCGGCAGCGTGCAGGCGTCCGAGAGGTACATCTGGACGGGATCCTCGAGCCGTGCCCCGATCGGGAAGGCGACGGATGGGCTCGTCGGCGCGACGAGGGCATCGAAGCCGGCCGCGAACAGGGTGTCGAAGTCGCGCTTGATCAGGGTCCTTGCCTTCAGCGCCTTGAGATAGAAGGCGTCGTAGTAGCCGGCCGACAGGGCGTAGGTCCCGAGCATGATCCGCCGTTTGACCTCGGCGCCGAAGCCGCCGCCACGTGTCGCAAGATAGTCGGCCAGAACGTCTCCGTCGCGCACCGCGTAGCCGTAGCGGATGCCGTCGTAGCGGGCGAGGTTGGCCGAGGCCTCGGCCGGGGCGACGATGTAGTACGTGGCCAGCCCGTACTCCGTGTGCGGAAGGCTGACTTCCTCGACGGTCGCGCCGGCGTCATCGAGGACCGCCACCGCTTCGCGGACGCGCCGCTCCAGATCCGGCTCCATGCCGGCCACGAAATACTCGCGGGGCAAGCCGAATCGCTTGCCTCGCAGGGCCGCCGCGGCCTCATCGCCCCCCGGCAGGTACAGCAGCTCGTCGGGAACCGGGATAGGCGCCGAGGTGGAGTCGCGCTCGTCTCGTCCCGCCACGACGTGCAGGAGCGCTGCCGCATCGGCCGCATCCCGACCGAACGGCCCGATCTGGTCGAGCGAGCTCGCGAACGCCACGATGCCGTAGCGGCTCACGCGCCCGTAGGTCGTCTTGAGGCCGACGACGCCGCACAGAGCCGCCGGTTGACGGATGCTCCCGCCGGTATCGGTGCCGAGCCCGAGGGGCGCGTGGAAGGCCGCCACGGCCGCCGCCGAGCCGCCGGAGGACCCGCCGGGCACCGTCGTGAGGTCCCACGGGTTCGCCGTCGGCCCGAATCCTGAGTGCTCGGTCGAGGAACCCATGGCGAACTCGTCCATGTTGGTCTTGCCGAGGATGACCGCGCCGACATCCCGCAGACGCTCGGTCACATGTGCGTCGTATGGGGCGACGTAGCCCTCCAGGATGCGTGATCCGGCCGTGCATTGGCCGCCCTTCACAGACACGAGATCCTTGAGAGCGACCGGCACACCGAGCAGCGGGTGGAGGGCCTCGACGGCAGCCTGGTCGTCCCGCCGTGCGGCGGCCAGACGCGCGTCGGCCTCGTCAGCCTGGCGAAGAGCGGGCTCGGGGTCCGACGTCAACCAGGCATGGATCCCGCGATCGGTTCGTTCGATCTCGGCCAGGTGGGCCAGGGTCAGGTCGCGAGCGCTCACCTCACCGGCGCGGAGCCGGCTCCCCATCTCCAGTGCCGAGAGGCGCGTCAATCCGGTCAAGGGTCGTTCCGCGTCGTCACGAGGCGTCGCCATCCTGGGGCCCTCCGAGGACGACAGGGACGACGAACAGATCGCCTTCGCGCTCGGGCGCATTCGCGAGGACGGCCTCGACGGGTAGCGACTCTCGTGCCACGTCGTCGCGGAGGATGTTCTCGAGCTCGATCGTCTGGGCCGTCGGGGGGATGCCCGACGTGTCCAGCTCGACCAGCTTCTCGTACTGGACGAGGATGTGGTTGAGCTGGCCTTCGAGACGCTCGAGCTCGTCGTCCGTCAGGCCGAGGCGCGCCAAATGGGCGACGTGGGCGACGTCGCCGCGGGACAGGGTTGCCACCCGGCGATGATACCGGCAGCCGATACCATCGGCCGGTGAGCCTTCCCGCGATCCGTCCGATGCGGCGTGCCGACGTCGCGGGGGCGGCCCACGCGATCGAGAGCGGCGGCTGGGGCGACCGGCGCGTCCACCTCGAGTTCACGGCGGAGCGATCGGCGTCCCACGCCTTCGTCGCCGAAGCCGACGGGGAGATCGTCGGGACGAGCCTGGGCACGGTCAATGGCGCCGTCGGCTGGGTCGGCCTCGTCTTCGTGTCGCCGCAGGTCCGTGGGCAGGGTCTCGGGGCCGCTCTCACCGCCAGGGCCATCGACGTGCTCGAGAAAGCAGGCTGCGGGACGCTCATTCTGGTGGCCACGGAGATGGGTCGACCGCTCTATGAACGGCTCGGCTTCCGGCTCGATACGAACTACCAGACGTTCGTGGCCCCGGGATTGCCCGACGGTCCATCCGATCCGGGGATCCGCCCGATCACGCTCGCCGATGCAGCAGTGGTCGCGGCGGCCGATCGCCTGGCAACCGGCGAGGACCGAGCCCACCTCGTGTCCGCACTCATCGAGCAGGGCGATGGCTGGCTGCTGACCGATCCGGCGGGCAGTCATCGCGGTCACGTCATCCGGCCGCCGTGGGGCGGAGGCTCGACGATCGCCGACGATCCCGCAGACGCCATCCGACTACTCGACCAGCGGCGGCGCGCGGTCGGTCCGGCGCGCGATGTGCGATGCGGCATCCTCGACGAGAACGCCGAAGGCCGGCGCATCCTCGAGAGCCGCGGCTGGACGCACGTCCGCACGCATCCGCGGCTGATCCGGGGCCGGCCGATCGACTGGCGACCGAGCGCGATCTGGGGTCAGTTCAACTTCGCCCTCGGTTGAGCGACAGCTGGGTCAGGTCGGGCCGACGATCTGCCAGAAGGCCGCCGCGAGGCGCACACCGGCCGCCTGCCGTACGAGCTCGGCATGGGCGGCGAGGAGGGATTCTGCCTCGATGTCGATCTCGTGGATCCGGCCTTCCGAAAGACAAGTCATGTGGACGCGGACGGGTCCATCGCCGAGGATCTCCACGTCATCGACGACGATACCGACGCCGAGTACGGGCTCGATCTCCTCGACCAGCCGTTCTGCGAACCTCGCCTCCGCTTCGTTCATTCCTCGACACCGGCCAGGAGCCGTCGGAATGCCTCCGCGTCCAGAACGGTCACACCAAGTTCCTGTGCCTTGGCGAGCTTGGAGCCGGCTCCCGGGCCGGCGACCACATAGTCGGTCTTGCGACTGACGGAGCCCGCCGGCTTGCCTCCGGCCGCCCGGACGGCCGCCTCGGCCTCCTCACGACTGAAGCCTTCGAGCGACCCCGTGACGACGACGGTCCGACCGGCAAGCGGGCCATCCCCCACCCCGGCCGGTCGCTGGATCGGGCGCTCGGGCTCGACGCCGGCATCGACGAGGTCGGCAAGGATGCCCGCCGTTTCGGGCGCCGAGAAGTAGGCGGCCAGGCTCGCGGCAACGGTCGGGCCGACTCCTTCGACCTCCTGGAAGCGGTCCGGCTCCGTCCTTGCGACATCGCCCAGGTATGTAGCCACGCGCGCGAACCAGCCATCCGGTCCACCCATCGACTCCCCTTCGGCGGGAGGCAGCCGCTCGACGACCCAATCGGCCAGATCGATCGCAGTCTGCTCACCCACCTGCGGGATCCCGAGGGCATTGAGGATGCGGGCGAGGGGTCGAATCCGGGCGCGATCGATCGATGCGGCGAGGTTCTCCGCGCTCTTGCGAGCGAAGCGCTCGAGGGTCATAAGGTCGTCGACGGTCAGCCGGTAGAAATCGCCGCGGCGATGGACCATGCCTCGCTCGAGGAGCTGGGACAGGACCGACCAGCCGGCACCCTCGACGTCCATGCCGCCACGGCCGACGAAGTGGCCGTACTCCTGGGCGACGCGGGCGGGGCACTGCGGGTTCGGACAGTAATGGCGGACGGCTCCCTCGTCGCGGACGACCGCGGTCCCGCAGACCGGACAGGCGTCCGGCATCTCGAAGATCCGCTCGTCGCCGGTCCGCCGCTCGGGCAGCGGCCTGACCACCTCGGGGATGACGTCGCCGGCCTTCTGGAGGATGACCGCGTCGCCGATCCTGAT
This sequence comes from uncultured Chloroflexia bacterium, assembly GCA_963789905.1. Classification (GTDB taxonomy): domain Bacteria; phylum Chloroflexota; class Limnocylindria; order Limnocylindrales; family CSP1-4; genus CAWBMK01. The sequence goes on from CAWBMK010000001.1 coordinate 320,722, forward strand.
GTCCTTGCGCCGGACCTCGTCGAGGTTGTGGAGGGTCGCCCGGGCGACGGTCGATCCGGCCACCTTCGTGGGCCTTAGATGGGCGACCGGGGTGAGCGTCCCGGTGCGTCCGACATAGGTGACGATGTCCTCGACGAAGGACTCGGCCTGCTCGGGCGGGAACTTGTAGGCGATCGCCCAGCGCGGTGCGCGAGCCACTGTGCCGAGTCGTTCCTGGAGCACGGTGGCGTCCACCTTCACCACGACGCCATCCGTCTCGTAGGGCAGGCCGTGACGCTTGTCGCGCCACGTCTCGGCGAACGCGATGACCGCCTCGATGTCCAGGCCGTCCGCTCGCTCCGGGTTGACAGGCAGGCCAAGGGCCTCGAGTCGGCGGAGCGCAGCGGATTGCGAGGCCGCCTCCTCCCCGACCAGCGCATAGGACCAGAACGCGAGCCGGCGAGCGGCGGTGACGGTCGGGTCGATCTGGCGCAGCGAGCCTGCCCCGCTGTTGCGCGGGTTGGCGTACAGAGGGAGCCCCGCCTCCTCACGCTCGCGATTGATCCGGGCGAATTCCGCCTTCGGCATGAAGACCTCGCCGCGAGCCTCGATCGAGACCGGTTCGGACAGCCGCTCGGGGATGACGGAGATCGTCCGCAGGTTGGCGGTGACATCCTCACCGGTCGTACCGTCACCGCGGGTCGCCCCCTGGACGAAGCGGCCGCGCTCGTAACGTAGCGACACGGCCAGGCCGTCGATCTTCAGCTCGGCGATGTAGCTGAGCCCGGGCGCCGGCTCCGGCGTCGCCGGAAGGCCGAGGCTGCGCCTGACCCTTGTGTCGAAAGCTCGCAGCTCGTCGTGGCCGAAGGCGTTGCCGAGCGACAGCATCGGACGGCTGTGACGGACCTCGCTGAACGTCGCCGCCGGGGCGTAGCCGACACGCTGCGTCGGCGACTCCGCCGTGATGAGCTCGGGATGTGACGCCTCGAGCTCGACGAGCTCGCGCATGAACGCGTCGTACTCAGCGTCGGCGATCTCGGGGGCGTCCTCGACGTGGTACAGACGGTTGGCCCGCTCGATGATCCCCACGAGCTCGTCATGCCGCGCGGCCGGGTCGATATCAGCTGTGGCCGGGTCGACGCCGGCTGCGGCCGGGTCGACGCCTGCGGCGGCCGTCTTGGTCACCGGACGTGCCGCCTCTCGATCTCCTCGATCGACCCGACCCCGAGCAGCGGCAGGGCCAGTTCGAGCTCCTCACGGAGGATGGCGACGGCTCGCTCGACCCCGGCCTGGCCACCGGCGGCAAGCGCCCAGAAGAACGGCCGCCCCACGAGCATCCCCGTCGCTCCCAGCGCCCGCGCGATGAGGATGTCGAGGCCGCGTCGGATGCCACCGTCCACCCACACCTCGACCCGGCCCGCAACGGCCTGGGCGACCTCTTCGAGGACGTCGGCCGTAGCCGATACCCGATCGAGCTGACGCGCGCCGTGGTTGCTGACGACGACGGCGGCCGCGCCCGCATCGACGGCCAATCTGGCGTCCTCGCTGGTCAGGATGCCCTTGAGGACGAGGGGCAGGTCGCTCCAGCCGCGGATCGCCTCGAGGTCGGCCCAGGTGATCCCGAGCGCTCGCTGATCCTCGATCCCGCCGTAGCGACCGCGATGGGCATTCTCGACCCCGACGAGGTTGGCCAGTGTTGGCAGCTCGAAGCCGGAGCGCCTGTCGCGCTCGCGATAGGCCAGGACGGGCAGGTCGACGGTGAGCACGATGGCCCTCGCACCGGAGGACACCGCGCGCTCGACGAGTGAACGCGTGAAGTCAAGGTCCTGGACGAGATAGAGCTGGAACCACCACTCGGCATCGGGGATGACCGCGGCAACGTCCTCGATCGCCTTGGTCGAGGTGGTCGAGAGGCAGTACGGGATCCCGGTCGCCGCGGCGCCAGCCGCCATCGCCAACTCGCCGTCGGGATGTGCGAGCGCCTGGGCCGCCATCGGCGCGATGGCGACCGGCAGGGCGGACGAGCGACCGAGGAACGACCCTGACACGTCGACGGATCGCACGTCGCGCAGCACGCGGGGCCGCAATCGATGGCGCCGCCACGCCTCGACGTTCTCGGCCAACGTGATCTCGTCCCACGAGCCCCCGGCGACATACCCGAACGCAGCAGCATCGATCCGCTCCAGCGCGACTGCCTCGAAGTCGGCGAGGCTGACGATCCGGGTCAGGTCGACCGAAGGCTTGCTCGTCATCAACGCCGAGGGTACGGCACCGTCATGGGGCGAGCCCATCTGAGTGCGGGAGTAACATCAGCGCCCGCCACGCGTCCCAGGTCCGCCGGCCTCACGCCACGTGCCGAGACGGAACGCAGGGAGGTAGCAACGATGCGAGGCCCTCGACGAGCGGCTGTCTCGGTACTGTTCTGTGCGGCCCTGGTTGCGGCGGCAGGTGCTGCACCGGCAACCGACGCGGCGTCCACGACCGGCTGGCTCGATCCAACATTCGGCGTCCGCGGCGTAGCTCGGGTCCCTTGGACGAGCGCGTCGATCGCCGACTGCGGGCAGACGATCGGCCTAGCGGTCGCGCCGACCGGACGGATCTTCGTCGGCGCCAACCGGTGCGGCTCAAACCCCACATTCCAGCCGAGCGAGGTGACGGCGTTCGGCCCGGCGGGTCGGCGTGACTACGGCTTCCACAAGGGCAAGACTCTCATCGTCGGTGGCGGCGATGGCGCCAGCGGTGGCGTCGTCGACATCTTCGCGACCGCCGCCGGCGGACTCGTTCGCTGGAGCTCAGATCCGGCGTCCACCTGCGCCGGCGTGGCGCAGTATCCGGCGAGCGGCTCTCCCAACCCCACGTTCAACCTGTGCGTTCCCCATGGCACGTTCTTCGAGGGCCGACGGATGACCCGATTACCGGGAGGTTCGATCCGCGCCTGCCTCCAGGACTTCTGGTCGCCGAATCAGATGCAGCTGTCCGGTTTGACACCGTCCGGGCAGCTCGATACGCGACTGGGACCAAACGGCTATCGCTCGATGAACCTCGGCTACTGCAGCGGCTTTACGTCTGATTCCGCGGGTCACTTGTACTGGGTCGCCCGGCGCTGGCTCGGGGACGGACGGGCCGTCGCCGATGTCACCCGCCTGAACAGCTCGGGCACGGTCGATTCGGCATGGGGTACCGGGGGGACGACGACCATCGAGGTCGCCGGACGGCATCTGAAGCCGACTGGCCACGTGATCGCGGCCGCCGACGGATCGCTGTACGTCGGCCTGGGCGTCAGCGATGCTCCGACCGGGGCCCCGTGGACGGCGGCCATCGCCAAACTCACTCCGAGTGGAGCGCTGGATGCCGCCTTCGGCACCGCCGGCACGCGTGTCTACGCTCCAACCAACGGAACTTCGCGGCTCCTCGCCCTGACCGCCGACGCGTCGGGAAGACCGATCCTGAGCGTGACGTTCACGATGAGCGGATCCACCCACGCGTACCTCCTGCGAGGGCTCGCGAGCAACGGGGCGCTCGATCCCGCGTTTGGCGTGGGAGGCCTGGTCGCTGTCAGTCGCCCGGTGGTCGACCTGGCGACCGCTGGCGCGCATCGGATCCTGAGCGTGTCGGATGTCGATGACGGTCTGATCCTGTCCGCCCGAACCAACTGAGGCTGGCTCAGCCGATCAAATCCGCGAATGCGCACGCCAATTCGCGGACGCGCTGATCCTCCGTTCAGGGGTCGTTAGCCCGTGACCTCGAGGCCGGCGATGGTGGCCAGGAATGTCTTGCGGCCAACGGACGGGTCTCGGAAGGCGACGGTGACCTCCTCGTCGTTGCGGGTGAGCTTGGAGGTCACGACGATGCCGTCACCGAACCGCTCGTGGCGAACGCGATCGCCGTCGTGGAACTGACGTTCGCCCGGGATGACCGCACGCGCGGGCACAGCGCTCTCTGAGACGCGCCTGCCGGGAGCGTCGAGCGATCCCGAACGGGCACCGGCCGCGAATGCGTCTCGCTTCGCCGCCAGATCACGCGTCGGGCGGAAGGACTCACCATCGGATGGCGCACCTGGCCGCCCGGACCCCTCCCGATAGGCGCCACCACGTGCCCGGATCGGCGTGCCGAACCGGGACGTCCCGCGCCTGCCGAACGCGAGGTCGAGATCAAGATCGAGGTCGGGGTCGTCGCCGCCGTCCCGGGCCAGGGCCGGTCCGGTCATCAGGTCGCCCGGGATCTCCATGAGGAAGCGCGATGGGACCGACGCCCCACCGATCCCCCAGGTCGCCCGTCGCCAGGCGTGCGACAGGTAGAGGCGATCCTTTGCCCGGGTGATGCCGACGTACGCGAGACGGCGCTCCTCCTCGAGCTCGGCCGGGTCGTCCAGGGCGCGGGAATGAGGGAAGATCCCCTCCTCCATCCCGGCGATGAACACGACGCTGAACTCGAGCCCCTTAGCTGCGTGGAGGGTGATGAGCGTCACGGCGTCGCGAGCGTCCTCGTAGGTGTCCTGATCGGCCACGAGGGCGGTCTCCTCGAGGAGGCGATCGAGGGCGTCCATCGGCGCCAGGTCGTCGTAGCGGGTCGTCACGAAACGAAGCTCGAGCAGGTTCGCCCAGCGTTCCTCGCCGTCCTCGGAGCCATCGGCCAGCATCGCCCTGTAGCCGGACGCCTCGAGGACCTCATCGAGGAGCTCTGGTAGCGGCAGGACGCCGATCCGAGCCCGCAGCCGGCGGACGACCGCGGCAAAGCCGTCCAGAGCCGATCTCGATCGCGCCGCCAGGGCTTCGACGCCTCCCGAAGCCGCGGCCTCGATCGCCTCCCAATACGAGATGTCGCGCTCCGCGACGGTGGCTCGAAGGACCTCGATCGTCCGATCGCCGATCGATCGGGACGGCACGTTGATGATCCGCTCGAAGCTCACCGCGTCAGCATCCGAGCGCAGGATGCGCAGATAGGCAAGAGCGTCCTTGACCTCGCGGCGCTGGTAGAAGCGGACGCCACCGACGAGCTGGTAACGGATCCCGTAGCGCAGGAACGACTCCTCGATGGCCCTGGACTGGGCGTTCGTGCGGTACATCACGGCGATGTCCTGGGCCCGATACCGATCGACCGATTCGTCGGCCTTGCGCGTCAGCGCCGACCCGCGACCGCCGAGGAGGCCCTCGATCTGGCGAGCCACCCACTCGGCCTCCTCCTCCTCGTTGTAGGCCTCGAATCGCGAGATCGAACGGCCACCGGACCGCTCGGTCCACAGCTTCTTGTCGGTCCGCCCCTCGTTGTTCGAGACGACGGCGTGGGCGGCATCGAGGATGAGCTGCGTGCTCCGGTAGTTGCGCTCGAGCTTCACGACCGTCGCATCCGGGTAGTCGCGCTCGAAGTCGAGGATGTTGGCGATGTCGGCTCCCCGCCAGGCATAGATCGACTGGTCGTCGTCGCCCACGACGCACAGGTTGCGGTGGCCGGCCGCCAATGCCCGAACGAACAGGTACTGGGGCCTGTTCGTGTCCTGGTATTCGTCGACGTGTAGATACCGCCACCGACGCTGGTAGCCGGCAAGCGCGGCCGGAGCCTCCTCGAAGAGTCGGACGGCCTCGAGCAGCAGATCGTCGAAGTCGAGGGCGTTGGCCAGCCGCAGCCCATCCTGGTAGCTACGGGCCAGTCGCGCGACCACCTGCTCCCAGCGGGTGCTGGCATTGGCCGCAAGGAACGCGGCGTCGAGCATCTCGTTCTTGGCCCGGCTGATGGCGCCCAGGATGGCCGACGGCTTGTACTCGCCCGAGGCCGGCAAGTCCGCCTCGCGGAGGATCCGCTTCATGAGGGCCGTCTGGTCGTCCGTGTCGTAGATCACGAAGCTGCGGGCCAGCCCGATCGCCTCGCCGTCGCGACGCAGGACACGAGCGCAGAGGCTGTGGAACGTTCCCGCTACGACCTCGCGACCCTTGTCCCCGACGAGGGCGATGATCCTCTCGCGAAGCTCACCGGCGGCGCGATTGGTGAAGGTCACGGCAAGGATCTGCCAGGGCGGCACGCCTTTCACGCCGATGAGATAGGCGACGCGATGGGCGAGCACGCGCGTCTTGCCCGAACCCGCACCGGCCAGGATGAGGACCGGGCCATCGCTCGCCTCGACCGCGCGCGCCTGCTCCGGGTTCAGGTGGGACACGATCTGGGCGGCCAGCGCCTCACGAGCCGCCGCCCGCTCCGCTTCCGTCGGTTGGGCGACGGTCGCCGCGGGGGCGTCGATGGGACCGCCTTCCCAGAGATCTGGCTCGGCGGCGCTCGGCTGGCGGCCAACCCGCCGGCGGGGATCCGGCCAGTCGAAGGAATCGTCCGGCGCAGCCTCGTCCGGCGCAGCCTCGTCGGGCGGCGCAGCCTCTTGAGCAACCTCGGCCGGCGTCGATGACCTGACGGCCCGATCCGTTGCCTTCATCTATGGGATTCTAGGGTCGGCGGCTCGCCGGCCGCTTCGATGGAGGTTGGGCGATGGCCGATGAGGGTGAGATCCGCGAGACCATCGTCGCCGCGTGGGATGCCGGTGCGAGCACGTACGACGATCATCCTCGTCACGGGATCATCCACGACGACGAGAGCCTGGCATGGTCGCGGCTGGCAACGGCGATCTTCGGCGATCCCCGGCGCACCGATGTCCCGATCAAACTCGTTCTCGACGTCGGCACCGGGACCGGGCTCATGGCCCTGCTCGCCGCCGAGCTCGGTCACGACGTCACCGGGCTCGACATGTCGGAGGGCATGCTCGACCAGGCTCGCAGGAAGGCTCGTGAGCTTCGATTGGACGTCCGATGGGATCTTGGCGACGCCGAGGACCCGCCCTACGCCCCCGGAACGTTCGATGTCCTCATCTCCCGGCACCTCGTCTGGACGCTTCTCCATCCCCTCGAGACGTTCGAGACATGGGCAACCCTGGTGCGACCCGGCGGGCTCGTCGTCGTCATCGATGGCGCCTACGGCGACCGCGACCCGTTCGCGGCGATCACGGCGCAGATCGCTCGCTGGCTGATCGAGAGGCGATCGCAGCACAGCAGCGACCACGCCTACCCGGACGAGGTCATGGAACGCCTCCCGCTCGCCCGTCAGCGCTCGCCCACCGCGATCGCCCGCCTCATGCGGGGCGCCGGACTCGAGGACATCAAGATTCGGCCGTTGATGGAGATCGAGCGCGTCGAGCGTGCGCACATGGCGTTGATCGACCGCCTTGCCGACCGCTGGGTCCGCTATCTCGCCACGAGCCGCCGCTCGATCGGCTGAGGGGCGGCCCGGAACCTCGAGGCTGACCCATGTCACGCCCGTCAGGTCAGCTCCTTCGCCCAGCCCGTGTACGACCGACCGACACGCATGCCGATCCGCTCGTACAACGTCAGCGCACCGGTCCGCGAGTCTGTCGAAAGCCCAACCGACCGACGCCCGGCAGCATGGAACGCCGCGAACGCGCCCTGGAGCAGGCCACGGGCGATCCCGCGGTTTCGGTGGCTCCTCTTCGTCGCGACCTGCTGGATCCAGCCGTCATCGGCATTGTCGTAGTCGAAGCTGAGCGCCACCCCGACGAGCTCGTCGCCCTCGAAGGCGAGTCGCGACAAGTCGGGCGCGAACGAGCCGTGCTCGAGGATGTGAGCCGCCCACCGATCGAAGTCGACCGGATCGCGACCGGGCCACTCGCTGAACGCGTCGTCGATGAGCCTGTGGACGGCTCGATCGTCCGAGCTCCGATAGGCCCGCAGGTCGATGCCGGCGGGGATGACGACCGCTGGAGGCTCGTCGCCGAGGGCGATCGTCAGGATCCACGAGGTGTGGGCCACCGCGTAACCGTTGGCCCGGAAGAGCTCGCCCGCGGCACTATCCGAGTTCGTCACCGTCTGGCGGACACGGGCTGACCCGCTCGCTCGCGCGCGGCGCTCCGACCAGCCCAGCAGCGCTCGCCCTATGCCGCGTCCGCGGTATGAGGGATGGACGTCGACCTCAGCACGGTCCCCGACGAGGGACGCCCAGGCGACGATCGGGTCTGGGTTCCTGGCATCCGTCACGACCACCGTCGCCTGGCCGTGAGGCTCAGCCAGCTTGAGACTCTGGGCGACATCGTTTGGGTGGACGTCGACCACCCCGTCGTTTGCCATTTCGGCTGCGGCGACGACCTTGGCGATCGCCTCGACATCGGCCGAGGTCGCGGGGCGGATGGCCAGACCCTCGGGCAGGCGCAGCTCGTCTTTCCGCTCCGTCGGTCCGATGTCTCGCCTCCCATGGATCTCCGTGGCCGCAAGTCTAGGCAAGCGCCAAGGGCAGACCGGACAGATGAAGAGAGCCCGGGCCGAAGGCCCGGGCTCTGTTGCTGGCGAGTCGGTGAGGTCCTAGAAGTCCATGTCCCCACCGCCGTGCCCGCCATGGCCGCCGGCAGCCGCCTTCTCCTTTTCGGGAAGGTCGGTGATCAGCGTCTCGGTCGTGAGGACCATCGCCGCGATCGACGCCGCGTTCTGGAGGGCCGAACGGGTCACCTTGGCGGCGTCCACGATGCCCCTCTTGAACATGTCGCCGTATTCGCCCTTGAGAGCGTCGTAGCCTTCGCCCTTCTTGAGGCCGGTGACCTTCGCCACGACGACCTGCCCTGGGGCGCCGGCATTCTCGGCGATCTGTCGGGCTGGGGCCTCGAGGGCCTTGCGCACGATTTCGACACCGATGGCCTCGTCGCCCTCGAGCTTGAGCTTGTCGAGCGCCGGAGCTGCCTGGACCAGAGTCGCGCCACCGCCGGCGACGAGACCCTCCTCAACGGCCGCGCGGGTCGTCGAGAGGGCATCCTCGATGCGGTGCTTCTTCTCCTTCAGCTCGACCTCGGTGGCCGCGCCGACCTTGATGACCGCGACGCCACCGGACAGCTTCGCGCGTCGCTCCTGGAGCTTCTCGCGATCGTAGTCGGAGGTCGTGTCCTCGATCTGGGCCTCGATCTGCTTGATGCGGGCGCGAACGAGGTCGGGATTGCCGCCCCCGTCAACGAGCGTCGTGTCGTCCTTGGTGATGACGATGCGGCGCGCGGAGCCGAGGTCCTCGAGCGTGACGGAGTCGAGCTTTCGCCCGACCTCTTCGCTGATAACGGTCGGCTGGGGGTTGGTGAGGGTGGCGATGTCGCGGAGCATCTCCTTGCGTCGATCGCCGAACCCGGGGGCCTTGACGGCCGCGACGGAGATCGTGCCCCGGAGCTTGTTCACGACGAGCGTGGCCAGGGCCTCGCCATCGATGTCCTCGGCGATGATGAGGATCGGCTTGCCCATCTGGACGGCCTTCTCGAGGGCCGGCAGCATGTCCTGGACCGAGCTGATCTTCTTGTCGGTGATGAGGATGCGAGCGTCCTCGAGAACGGCCTCCATCCGATCGGGGTTGGTGACGAAATACGGGGAGATGTAGCCGCGATCGAACTGCATCCCCTCGGTGTAGTCCTTCTCGAGACCGATCGACTGGCCTTCCTCGACCGTGATGACGCCGTCCTTGCCGACCTTGTCCATCACCTCGGCGATGATCTCGCCGACCTCGGGATCGGCGGCGCTGATGCCCGCCACGGCCGCGATCTGCTCACGCGTCTCGACCGGCTTGGAGCTCTTCTTGATCTCCTCGACGATCGCGTCAACGGCCTTCTCGATGCCGCGCTTGACGACCATCGGGTTTGCTCCCGCCGATACGACGCGGAGGCCTTCGGTGACCATCGCCTGGCCCAGGACGACGGCGGTGGTCGTGCCGTCGCCGGCGACATCATCGGTCTTGGTGGCGACCTCCTTGAGGAGCTGGGCGCCCATGTTCTCGAACGGATCCTCGAGCTCGATGTCGCGGGCGATCGTCACACCGTCGTTGGTGATCGTCGGCGAGCCGAACTTCTTGTCGAGGACGACGTTGCGGCCCTTGGGCCCGAGGGTGATGCGGACGGCATCGCTCAAACGATCGATGCCCTTCTTGAGTGAGCGACGAGCGGTCTCGTCGAAGATGAGTTGCTTTGCCATGTGCCGTGTCCCTCCTGGACTGCTGCGCTGTGCGCGCGACGGTTCGACGGTTGTTCGGTCAGTCCTCGACGACGGCGAGGATGTCCTTCTGACTGACGATGAGGAGCTCCTCGCCCTCGACCTTGAACTCGGTGCCGGCGTACTTGGCGTAGAGGACCTTCTGGCCCTTCTTCACGTCCATCTGCTCGCGCGAGCCGTCATCGAGGATGCGGCCGGGGCCGACCGACAGGATCGTCCCCTCCTGCGGCTTCTCCTTGGCCGTGTCCGGCAGGACGATGCCGCTCTTCGTCATCTCGTCGCGGGGCGTCGGCTGAACGACGACGCGGTCGCCGAGCGGGACGAGCTTCGTAGTCACCTTCGTAGCGGTCTTCGTGGCTGTTGCCAAGGTGCGATCCTCCTTTGACGGCGGCCTCGCGCCACCATCGCCTTTCGATTGGCTCGTGGAGGGCGCGACGGCGAACCGATGTGCCCCGACACGATCTGCTTTCGTGAGCGCATCGCGGGCGCTCCGCCGACCGCCTTCGGGTCCGATCGGGGCGCTGCTAGCACTCTCGATGTGAGAGTGCTAACGATGCTAGCGAATTGGGCGGGTCCGTGTCAAGCCGGAGGGTGCGAGCGCGCTCCTACCCGATCGCGACCGTGACCGCGAGGCCATCGGCCGAGGTCTCGACGGTCGCGCAGCTGGAGGCGTCGTATCCGATGATCCAGTTGACGACGCCCTCGAAGGCCTCCTGCTGGACGACCGATGCGATGGGGCCTGCGTCGGGGGTGAACCTGTCTGGACCGTCGTAGCTTGGCACGCCGTCTTCGTCGACGATCTTCATGTTCGTGAAGTGGCTACGAAGGTGGGAATTGCCCGGGACATCAAGGGGTAGATCACTGGCACCGCCGGTGAACGGTCGTTTGGCGGGCACGATCTCGGCCTCCGGCGGGCCGGCCGGCCAGTTCGGGTCGGGTGGTCCGAAGGTGAAGGTGACCGTGCCGCCCGTCGCATCCGAGGTGACCGCGACATCGGTCAGCGACTCGCTGACAAGGGGACTCGAGAAGTTGACCGTCGCACACGGCGACGGTGACGGACTGACGACCGGCGATGGGCTGGACTGAGGCGACGCTGACGGACTGACGACCGGCGAGGGGGATGGAGCATGGGCTCGCGAGCGGGGACGGGCTCGGCGAGCCGGCGGCCGTGCATGCGGCCAGAACGACGATGCTGACTAGCGCGATGGCTGAGTAGCGCATCAGGTGATTTTCCCTTCGGGCCGTCCGATCAGGCGATCGTAGTTGAGTACGAGACGTTCCCCGATTGCCGATCGGTCCTCACCTCTGACGTCCGCGAGCCAGGCCGCTGTGACGCGCACCCATTCTGGCTCGTTGCGACGTTTCGGTGCGCCGGGCGGCGAGAGGAATGGCGAATTGGTCTCGACGAGGAGGCGATCGGCCGGCACGAGGCGGGCGACCGTCGCCGACGCTTCTTCGCCGGGTCGGAAGACAAGGCCCGAGAAGCTGATGACCGCCCCCAGCTCGATGAGAGCCTCGCCGTAGTCGACCGGTCCCGAATAGGAGTGGATCAATGGCGGCGGAACGTCGATCCGTCGCAGCTCGTCGAGCAGGGCGTCCTGGGCGTCGCGGGCGCCGCTGGCGGAGCGGCAGTGGACGATCGCGGGCTTGCCCGTGGCCGCCGACAATGAGAGGTTGCGGCGCAGGTTCGATAGCTGGGCGTCCCACGGCGAGAACATCCGATCGGAGTCCAGGCCCGTTTCGCCGATGGCCACGACGCGAGGATCCACGGCCAGGTCGACGATCCGGATCCAGCTCGCCTCGTCGATCGTGCCCGCGTCGTGAGGGTGCACGCCGGCCGCCGCGTCGAGCCACGGAAAGCGTCCGCACAGGGCGAGGGCGGCTTCGGTCGACGGCGAGATCCCAACCGGGCACCAGGATTCGCTCGACTCCTTCGAGTCTGGCGGCCCCAAGGACGAGGTCGACATCCTGTTCGAAGCGCTCGGACTGAAGATGGGCGTGGCTGTCGACGAGGCGCAAGATCAGGACTCTGGAGCCTCGACATCGAGGCGCGGGAACAATGGCTCCGCCGATCCAAGGCGGCCGGCTTCGCCCACCATGCTCCCCCACTCCAGCGCACCGAGGATGGCCGGGCCTCCGTTCCCGTCAGGATCGTACGGGTACTCATGACCGAGCTGAGCAAGAACCCTGGGTGCCGTGGTGGGCATGAACGGGGCCACCGCGAGGCCGATCAGCTCGGCAGGCCTCGACCAGGTCACCGAGGACACCGTCGAGCCGGATCCGAGCCTCGTCGTCGCCTCCGGTGGCAGCCTTCGCCAGCGCCCATGGGGCCTCGGCATCGACGGTCTTGTTGACGCCGCCGACGAACGCCCAGAGCTCGTCCAGCGCCACATGGAGCAGACAGCCCTCGAGGGCGTCGGCATAGGCCGCGAGCGTCACAGCCCATCCCTCGGCGAGCGGGGACGCGGATGCCGGGCGGGGAGCTGGCCGGCGGCCGTCGAGGTAGCGGCCGGCCATCGTCACCGTTCTGTTCACGAGATTCCCGAAGTCGTTGGCGAGATCCGCGTTGTAGCGGCGGACGAACGAGTCCCACGAGACGTCGCTGTCGCGGTCGAACTCGACCTCGCGGAGCATGACGAAGCGGGCGCCGTCGGTCCCGAGGGCGCCAACGACGTCTGAGGGATCGAGGAAGTTGCCGCGGCTCTTGCTCATCCGCTCACCCTGGGCGAGGAGCCAGCCATGGACCCAGACGAGCCTCGGCAGCGGGATGCCCGCGCTCATCAGCATGGCTGGCCACATGATCGTGTGGAGGCGATTGATGTCCTTGCCGATGACGTGGAGATCGGCCGGCCAGTAGCGCCCGAACGACTCCTGGTCGTCGGGGAATCCGGCCCCGGTGATGTAGTTGATGAGCGCGTCGAACCAGACGTAGACGGTCCCCGCAGCCGGATCCCAGCTGCCATCCGGGCGTTCGGCGGACGATCCGTCGGGCATGATCGGGAACGGGATGCCCCACGTCGCTCCGGCTCGACTGGCGCTGAAGTCCTCGAGCCCCGAGGCCATGAAGCCAAGCATCTCGTTGCGGCGGTATTCGGGCAGGACCCAATCGGGGTGCTCGGCGTAGTACGCCTCGAGAGCGGCCTGGTAGCGCGAGAGGCGGAAGAACCAGTTCTGCTCGGTCAGCCACTGCAGGTCCGTCGTCGGATGGTTGGCGCAGTGGGTCCCGCTCGCATCCTCGATCAGCTGCGACTTCGGGACGAATCCCTCGTTCGGGCAGTACCAACCCTCGTACGAGCCAAGATAGAGATCGCCCTTCTCGTAGCAGCGGCGGATGACCTCGTGGACCGATCGGAGGTGATCGGGATCGGTCGTCCGGATGAAACGATCGGGTGCGATGCCCAGGGCATCCTCGGCAGACCGGAAGAGGGCGACCATCTCATCGACGAAGGCCTTCGGCTCCTTGCCCTGGGCGGCGGCCGTCATGGCGATGTTGACGCTGTACTCGTCGGTCCCGGTGAGGAACCGCGTGTCGTCGCCCTTCATCCGGTGCCAGCGGGCGATGGCGTCGGCGCCAACGACCTCGTACAGCGTGTGGAGGCCCGGCCGGTTGTTGGCATAGGCGATGGCCGTGGTCAGGTAGTACCGCGGGCGATCGGGCATGGGGCGCGATGGTAGCAAGCGAGCCCGACCGGTCCGGGCCGCGGATCAGAGCCCTGCGGCAAGCTCTGCGGCGGGGATGATCGTCGATCGAACAGCGTCGCCCACTGCCTTCCGGGCGGCCTCGGCCGATGGTCGGGCGCCAAGAGGGCCGAGGGCGGCTTCAAGGGCCTCGAGAGCGGCTGTGGCGCCGACGCCAACCCCGCCCATGGCTCCCGTGAATCTGATCAGCGCCCGCGCGCTGGCCAGCTCGATGACCAGGATGTCCTCAAGGACTTCGAGGGCTTCGTCGGATCGCCGGACCGCGAACGGCGCATTCGAGGCGTGATCCTCGACCCCGACGTCAAGGATCGGGATGTCGAGGGTCACCGGGTCGGCGAGGGCCCGGAGCTCGGCCAGCCGCGCAGCTGCCGCGTAGCGGGCAAGCGCAGCCCCGAAATCGGCTGCCTCCGAGAGACCGTCTGGTCGGGCAAACTTCTCGTCGCTGACGAACCTGTCAAACAGATGGCCGAGGCGTCGATCAGAGAGCAGGCCAACGTGGCCCATGGCAGGTCGCATCGCATCGGCGGCGAGTGCCAGCACCATCGGCGCGAAATTCCCGTTGCTGACGATGCGCCCCTCCGCAGCCACGACGAGCGGGTTGTCGGCAAGCGCATTGAGCTCGATTTCGGTCGCTTGGACCACCTGGTCGACTGCGACTCGGAAGGCACCGTGGACTTGTGGCGCGACCCGGAAGGACAGTGGATCCTGGACCGACATGGCGGCGCCGGCTACGCACCGGCTGCTGCCAGCGAGGAGAGCTCGCATCCTGTCCGCCGCCTCGATCTGGAGGTCGATCCCCTTGGCCGCGCCCACTGCCGGATCGACAATCGACGGGTTGCCGCCGATCGCTTCGAGCGACGTAACGAAGACCACGTCGGCCATCCTGGCGGCCCAGCGAGCCCTGTCCGCAACGAGAGCGGCGTGCCCGACGCCGACGCCGTTGGCGGACACCGCGACGAGACCGTCCTTTGGCTCAAGGCCGATGGCGGTCAAACCGACGCGTGCGAGCGCCTCAGCCCCGGGAAGCACTTCGCCTTCCACTTCGGCCTGTCCCTGACCGATCAGGACCTCGGCGATGCAGGCCATGTGCATGAGGTCAGCCGCACCGACCGAGCCGATCGCGGGCACGACCGGTGTGACACCCCGCCCGAGCAGCTCGACAAGCTGCATTGCCAAGGCCAGGCTGCCGCCTGCCCCGCCGGCGGCGATCCCGACGATCCTTGCGAACATCGCCGCCCGGACGAGGCGGCGCGGCAGGGGCGGGCCGATGGCTCCGGCGTGCGACGCAACGATGGCGATCTGATATTCGCGAAGCACCTCGACAGGCACGCGTACATCCCGCATGTGGCCGAGTCCGGTGTTCAATCCGTAGATCAGCTCATCGCCAGCCACGAGGGCGTCGACGACAGCGCGCGCAGCCTTGATCCGCTCGATCGCGTCTGAGCCCAGCCGAACCGGAGCTCCGTCGGCAACGGCGACGACATCGTCGACCGTCAGGGGCCGCGTGTCGACGACGATTGCGGAGGCGCTCATCAGCCGGCTATGCGTCGCCTGAGGCCCTGGTCCGCAGGACGTTGAAGGCCGGCACTGCCCGGGTGATCCCCTTCAGGGTGAGCTCGCCGACCGGTTCGACCTCGACCTCCGTTTCGATCGCCCCGAGTGTCCGCTGGCCAATGAGGATCTGGCCCGCCTGGGCCTCGCTCGACAAGCGCGAGGCGAGGATCACGGCCGTCCCGATCGCGGCGTAGTCGTAGCGACCCTCGTAGCCGATGCGGCCGAGCGTCGCATAACCGGTTGCAATGCCGATGCCCAGCCCGAGCTCGAAGCCGAGCTTGCGCCAGCCGTCGGCCAGCTGAGCGAAGCGCTCGCGCATCGAGAGGGCCATCAGGGTGGCGCGGCCGACGTGATCGTCCTGGGGGATCGGGTCGTTGAAGAAGACGAGCATCCCGTCGCCGGCGAAGTGTTCGAGCGTTCCTGCGAAGGCGACGACGATCGCACCCATCGCTGCGTGGTACTCGCGCAGGACGCCGAGCAACTCCTCCGGCTCGGCGGACTCGGCGAACTGGCTGAAGCCCCGCAGGTCGGCAAAGACGGCCGTGATCTGGCGACGATGGCCGGCCAGCAGCTGCTCGCCGTCGGAACTCGAGACGAGCTCGGCGATCTGGGGTGAGATGAATTCGGGAGAGCTCGCTCCTCTGGCGCTCGATGGTGGCGATGAGGCGGGCGTTCTCAATGGCGACTGCAACCTGCTCGGCGAAGGTCGCGACGAGGGCCACCTCGGCCTCACTGAACGGCCGGACACTCGCTCTGCCCAGGTTGAAGACGCCTGCGATGTCGGCTCCCCGCAGGATCGGAAGGCCAAGCAGGGTTCGAAAACCGACCAGGCGCTGGGCCTCGGGCTGCTTGTACTCTCCGTCGGCCAGGACGTCCTCGATCTGGACCGGCCCCCGGGTCAGCAGCACGCGGCCCGTCATCGAGTGGCGGCCCGGGTGATCCGGATGATCGCGCTCGTAGGCGACGACCTCCCGGCCGGCGTGACCGGTCCCGGCGGCGACGCGATAGACATCTCCGTCGGCCAGATAGATCGTGCCGAACTCCGCGGCGCACAGTCGAGCGGCGCCGTCGAGCACCCTCTGAAGGACGGTTGGGAGATCGTTGCTCGAATCGCCGATGATCCGGAGGATCTCGGCGAGCGCCGTTTGACGATCGACATGCTCGCGTCTCTGGTTCTCGATCGTCTCGATGAGGCGTGCGTTCTGGATGGCGATTGAGACTTGTTCGGCGAACGTAGCCGCCAGCGCGATTTCTGTATCGATGAATGGCCGAACCTCGGCTCGACCGAGGTCGATGACACCCTCTATCCTGCCATCGCGAAGGATCGGCAGGCCGAGCAGCGTGCGGAAGCCAGTCAGTTCTTGGGCGACCGACTGATCGTACTCGGCGTCCGCCAGCACGTCCTCGATCTGGACCGCCTCGCCGCTCAGCAGGACGCGCCCGGTCACGCTGTGCCGACCGGGTCGGTCGGGATGATCGCGTTCATAGGCGACTGCGTTGGCTCCCTCACCGACTCCTGTTACCACCCGATAGACGTCGTCCTCGCGGAGATAGATCGTTCCGAACTCTGCCTGGCACAGGCTCGCGGCACTCGAGACGATCGCCTTGAGAACGCTCTCGAGATCGAAGGCCGCCCGGCCGATCACCTTGAGGACCTCGGTCAGGGCGGTCTGGCGAGCCAGGTACTCGTGCTCGAGCTCTTCAATTCGAGGATCGACCATCTGGCCGCTCAACTCGCCGGGCCGACGACGTCGAAGGCCGGAACGGGCCGGGAGATCCCCTTCAAGGTCAGCTCGCCGACCGGCTCGGCGGCGATCGATCCCTCGACGGCCGCCATGGTCCGCTGACCGATGAGGATCTGGCCGGCCTTCGCCTCGGAGCTCAACCTCGAGGCGAGGATGACCGCGTTGCCGATGGCGGCATAGTCGTAGCGACCCTCGAAGCCGATCCGACCGAGAGTGGCGAAACCGGTCGAGATGCCCACGCCGAGGCCGAGTTCGTAGCCGAGCTTGTGCCAGCCAGCCGCCAGCTCCTCGAAGCGCGAGCGCATCGCGACAGCCATCCGGACGGCTCTTGCCGGATGGTCTTCCTGGGCGATCGGATCGTTGAAGAACACGAGCATCCCATCGCCGGCGAAGTGCTCCAACGTTCCGCCGTGCTCGACGACGAGAGCGCCCATCGCGCCGTGGTAGTCGCGCAGCACGCCGAGCAGCTCCTCGGGCTCGGCTGTCTCGGAGAAGTGGGTGAAGCCGCGCAGGTCGCAGAAGACGGCCGTGATCTGGCGACGGTGACCCGCCAGCAGACTCTCGCCTTCCGCGCTCGAAACGAGAGCGGCGATCTGCGGCGACACGAAACGGGCCAACTCGCTTCGCTGGCGTTCGATCGTCTCGACGAGGCGGGCGTTCTCGATTGCGATCCCCGCCTGCTCGGCGAACGTGGCGACGAGCAGGATCTCGCTGTCGGTGAACGGCAGGACCTCGTTTCGCCCGAGCCCGAACACCCCGACGATCGCGTCGTCCTTCAGGATCGGGACGCCCAGGAGCGTGCGATAGCCGGCCAGCCGCTGACTGTCGGGCCAGCGGTACTCCGAATCGACCAGGACGTCGGGGATCTGGACGGCCCGCCCGCTGAGCAGGACTCGTCCGGTGATCGATTCGCGCCCCGGCTGATGGGTCCGACTCGCTCGTTCTCCATGGCATCGGAGGCCATCTGCGCGGAGAAGGCGACCCCGCGGAAATCGACCTCGGCCGAATAGATTGCCCCGTACTCGGCTTTGCAGAGTCGCGTGGCACTCTCGATGACTGCGTCGAGCACCTTCTGCAGATTGAACGCCGACCGGCCGATGATGCGCAGGATCTCGTTGAGAGCCGTCTGGCGATCGAGGTGCTCCCGCTCGAGATCGCGGAAGCGCTTGTCGGCGAGCGACGCCCGGACACGGGCCAGCAGGAGGGCCGGCTTGAACGGCCGCAGCACGTAATCCGTCGCCCCGAGCTCGATGCAGCGGACGGCGCTGTCGAGATCGTCCCGCCCGGTGACCACGATCACGGGGATGTGTCGATGTCGCTCATCGTCCTTCACGGCGGCCAGCGTCTCGAACCCGTCGAGCTCGGGCATCAGCAGGTCCGTCAACACAACGTCGACGCCGTCGGCATCGAGGACGTCGAGTGCGAGGCGACCGTTGGCGGCCTCGATGACGTCGTAGCCATCTGCCTTGAGCAGGCGCACGACGACCGCCCGATCGACAGGATTGTCGTCGGCGACGAGGATCCG
Source organism: uncultured Chloroflexia bacterium (assembly GCA_963789905.1). GTDB lineage: Bacteria > Chloroflexota > Limnocylindria > Limnocylindrales > CSP1-4 > CAWBMK01. The sequence continues at coordinate 339,225 of CAWBMK010000001.1, forward strand.
GGCCCGGGCTCCGTCCACCATCAGCGGTCGCTCCGCACGCGTTCGACGAGTGCGTCGACGACCCTCGGGAACTCGGAGGCGATCGCGTCGATACGATCCGCCAGCCCGTCCAGCGCACCGTCTCTGGCTCGATACTCGACTTCCCGGCAGAGATCGGCGAGATGAACAGCGCCGAGCGTCGCGCTGCTCCCCTTGAGCGTGTGGGCGGCCCGCTGAACCTCCGCTGCGGTTCCCGCAGTCAGGGACGAACGCATGTCGTCGATACGGGCCGCACCGTCGGTCCGATACGTCTCGATAAGCTCGGCCAGGAAAGCGAGATCGCCACCGACCATTTCCAGAGTCTGGGCGAAGGCGGCCTCGTCGATGGGATCGCTCATGGCCTCAGCTCCCATGGAGAGTTGGCTGGATCGCCGGCGATGGGACCCGGGCCAGGGCTGCCGCGAGCTCGTCGACGCGGATGGGCTTCGAAAGGTAGTCGTCCATGCCCGCGGCGAGGCAGGCCTCGCGATCCTCGGCCATCGCGTTGGCGGTCATGGCCACGATCCGGAGCGCCCGATCCGGCCAGCGGGCACGGATCCGTCGCGTCGCCTCGAGGCCGTCGAGCTCGGGCATCTGAACGTCCATCAGGACCAGATCGTAGGTTCCGTTCTCCAGAGCCGATATGGCAGCCTGCCCGTCGCCCGCCACGTCGGCCGCATACCCCATTCGCTCCAGAACGCGAACGGCGAGCTTCTGGTTGACCGCGTTGTCCTCGGCCAGCAGGATCCGAAGCGGGTGTCGTTCGGCCAACCCGGCATCGAGCGCCGGCGCGGTCTGCGGCCGTGGCACGGCGACCGAACCCCAGCCGGCCATGGTGTTCATGAGCGTGTCGTGCAGAGCGGACGGTTTGACGGGTTTCGAAAGGAAGGCGTCGATTGCCGGGCTCGGCCGGTCGACCGCGCCGACCGATGAGTAGAGGACGATCGGGAACGTATCGGCCCGATCGACGGCCCGGATGGCCTCGGCCAGCTCGATGCCGTCCATGTCGGGCATCCGCTGGTCAAGGATGGCGAGATCGAACGCCCGCCCCTCCTCGAGCCAACGAAGCGCCTCGCGCGGCGACTCCGACGTCTCGGCGATCATCCCCCATCGGCCGATCTGGGTCGCGACGATGCGACGGTTCGTGGCGTTGTCGTCGACGATCAGGACGCGCTTGCCGGCCAGGTCGATGAGCGCGATCTGGGCCGAGGAGATGATGTCGGCCTCCGGAGCCTCGGCGACCCGGACGACCAGGTGGAACGTCGATCCCTCGCCCGCGACGCCGCTGCTCTCAGCCGTCAGAGAGCCGTCCATGGCGTCGGCGAGCCGGCGGCTGATGGCGAGGCCCAAGCCCGTCCCGCCGAAGCGCCGCGAGATCGACGAATTGGCCTGGCTGAAGCTTTGGAACAGGCGGGTCATCTGCCTCTCGGTGATGCCCAGACCGGTATCCCGGACGTCGATGTGGATCTCCCAGCGCTCCTCGGGATTTAGTCGTTGGGCCTCGAGAGTCACCAGGACCTCGCCGGCCTCTGTGAACTTCACGGCGTTCGACAGCAGGTTGAGCACGATCTGGCGCAATCGACCCGCGTCGCCGACGATGGCGGACGGGACGTCCTCGGCCACCGAGTAGGCCAGCTCGATGCCCTTCGCGGCTGCAGCCGGGGCGACGACGTCGAGGGCCTTCTCGATGACCGTCCGAAGGGCGACCGGTTCGCTGGCCAGCTCGACTCGGCCGGCCTCGATCTTCGAGAAGTCGAGGATGTCGTTGATGATCGTGAGAAGGGCGTCGCCAGAGGTGCGAATGGTATCCGCATAGTCCCGCTGCTCCTCTGTCAGCGGCGTGTCGATCAGGAGACCGCTCATGCCGATGATCGCGTTCATCGGAGTCCTGATCTCGTGGCTCATGGCCGCCAGGAACGAGCTCTTGGCCTGGTTTGCGACGTCGGCCGCTTCGCGAGCGGCCCTGGCATCTCCGAACAGTCGAGCGTTCTCGATCGCGACGGCGGCCTGTTGTGAGAGCCCGGCCAGAAATCCGAGGTCCGCATCCGAGAAGACCGGGCCGGGCTGGGCTCGCCAGACGGCCATCATCCCGATGACGCGATCGGCGGCGCGCAAGGGCGTCGCCATGAGCCGCTGTTCTTCCTCCGGATCCGTCCCGGCGATGATCTTGACGCGCGGGTCATGAGTGGCGTCATTGACGACCTCGCCGACGCCCCGAAGCGCGAGGTCGCCGATGATCCCCTCGCCAAACAGGATCGAGTCGTTCAGGACCTCGGTTGCCACGTCGCCGAAAGCCACCACCGCCTTCATCGAGCGGCCGTCGGGCTCCGCGAGGTAGACGGCGCTGGTATCGGCCTCGAGCATGTTCCGCGCATGTTGGGCGATGCGCTCGAGGACCGGACCGACCTCGAGCATCTGCGAGATCTCCGCGCCGACGTCGGCCAGGGCGGCCATCTCGCCGGCACGACGCTGCGAGTCTCGGTAGAGGCGGGCATTCTGGATGGCAACCCCGACGTTCGCTGCGAGCGTCGAGAGGAGGCGCGCATCCGCCTCGCCAAACCTGCCGGTTTCCGTGGTGCTCTGGACGCTGACGACCCCGATGGCCTGATCGCCGGCGACGATCGGGACCCCGAGGTACGACTTGGCCGGCGTTCCGACCACGACGAGATCGGCGAATTGCTCGGTGCGATTGAGCAGCAGCGGCTCGCCAGATCTGAGGATGTCGGACGTCAGGCCCTCCCCGAATGCGATTGTCTCCTGGGCGTGCCGTTCGGCGCCCTCGCTGTGGTACGGGAACTCGATCGTGTCGGCGATCCGATCGTGGAGGGCGACATAGACGATGTCGGCTTCGAAGACCTCACGAAGCTGATCGCCAAGCCTCTGCAGGAGCTCTTCCAGGTCGAGCTGGGTTGCAATCGCCTGCCCGATGCTGTTGACAACAGCCAGCTCGGCCGCCCGCTGGCGAGTCTCGTCGATCAGGCGGGCGTTCTCCAGGGACACGCCGAGGCTCGACGCGAGGGTAGCCAGAAGGCGCTCATCGGCCTCGCTGAAGGCCGCGGGAGCGAGGCTCTCCAATGCGATCATGCCGAGGATCCGATCGCTGGCCGGAATCGGCACGCCCACGAACGAAGCGCTTGCGGGCATCTCTGGGCTCGGAGTCGTATACCCGAGCTCTCGACCTTCGTCGATCGATCCCACCCGCAGCGGGCGCCCCGACTCGAGGACGCGCGATGCCAGGCCTTCCCCGAGCCGCATCGGTGCCTCGTGGATCCGCTCACCGAGGTAGACGTCATATGGAAACGCGAGCGTTCCAGCCCGTTCGTCCGGAACTCCGATGTAGATTGACTGAGCGTCAAAGATCTCCCGGATCTTCTCGCCGACAAGGTCGTACATCGCCTGCATGTCGAGCTCTGCGGCCAGTCCCTCCTGGACCGCATTGATGATCGCCAGCTCCTTTGCCCGCTCATCGGTCTCGGTCAGGAGCTGGCGGGTCGCATCGAAGAGGCGGGCGTTCTCGAGCGACACGCTGAGGCTTGCCGCCAGCGTCGCGAGGAGCCGGACATCGGCCTCGCCGTAGGCATAGTCGCGGTCGAACGCCTGGACGGACATGACTCCGCGGGTGTCGTCGCCGATGACGAGGGGCACGAACACGGCCGACCTGGCCGATTCCCCGCTGCCGATGACGGCGTTGCCGTACTCGGCAGCAAACCGATCGATGTCATGATCGATGAGAAGCGGCTTGCGCGTTTCCATGACATGACGGCGGAAGCCGGTGAGCTCGAGCGGCTCGTCCGGATAGCGCACCCCGCGCTCGATGCTGTACGGAAAGTGGAGCTTCCGGTCGCTGGGATCGAGCAGGGCGATGTCGACGACCTGGGCATCGAAGATGTCACGGATCTTGTCGCCGACGAGGTCGTACATCGCCTGCATGTCGAGTTCGGAGGCGAGGCCCTCCTGGACACTTGTGATGACCGCCAGCTCTGCAGCCCGCTGATCGGTTTCCGCAAGAAGGCGTCTTGTCTCGGCAAATAGGCGAGCGTTCTCGAGGGCGACTCCCATGCTCGATGCAAGGGTGCCGAGCAGGCGTGCGTCCGCGTCATCGTAGGCGTGTGGGTGGAGACTCTCGAGGATGATGACCCCGATCACCTGATCGCCGGCCAGGATCGGGACCCCGAGCCACGATTCGTTATGGAGTCCGCCGAGATAGATCCCGCCGCGTGCCAACATCTCGTCACGGGTGCCGACAAGGAGAGGCTGGCGCGTGCTGATGACCGTGGCGGTCAAGCCTTCCGAGCCGATCAGGATTGGCTCGGTGTGGAGAAGGTTTCCTTCCTCAATCTCGTAGGAGAACGTCATCACGTTGGTTTCGGTGTCGAACAGCCCGATCGCGATCGACCGGGCGTCGAATATCTTCAGAACCCGCTCGCCGACGACCTCCGTGATGGCATCGAAGTCGAGCTGAGCCGCCAGAGCCTGACCGATCTCGTTGATGACGGACAACTCGGCGTTTCGTTGACGCGTCTCGTCGAAGAGCCGAGCGTTCTCGAGGGCGACCCCAAGGCTTGAAGCGAGCGTGCCGAGCAGCCGCTCGTCCGCCTCGCTGTAAGCTTCGACCTTCTGACTCTCCAGAAGGATCAATCCGAGGACGCGGTTCCCAGCCGGGATCGGGACGCCCAGCCACGACTCGTTACGTTCGTCTGCGTGCGCGCGGACGCCAAGCTGCAGCGCCTTGTCCAGGGTGCCGATGCGAAGAGGGCGGCCCGACTTGATGACAGTGGACGAGATGCCCTCGCCAAGAGCCAGGGGCGCCTCGGATATCCGCTCGCTGTAGAGCACGGCGTACGGGAATGCGATTGTGCCTGCGGTCTCGTCCACGATCCCGAGCTCGATCGAGTCGGCATCGAATATTTCGCGAACCTTCTCGCCGACGAGCTCGTACATCGCCTGCATGTCGATCTCGGCTACCAAGCCCTCCTGGACGGTGTTGACGACGGCGAGCTCGGCTGCTCGTTGGTCGGTCTCGGCCAGTAGTCGCTTCGTTTCAGCGAAGAGACGAGCGTTCTCCAGGGTGACGCCCATGCTCGCGGCGACGGTCGACACAAGGCGCTCGTCAGCCTCGCTGTAGGCGTTTGGCCTCGGGTCTCCAAGCGCGATGATGCCTATCACCGCCTGCCCAGCTCGGATCGGCACACCGAGCCACGACTCGGTGGCGTTCGCGCCATCCGAAAGGGTCCCGCCGGCCGCCACCTGCTCGTCGAAGGAGTCGAATCGTAAAGGTCGCCCGGACTCGATCACCAACGACGCGAGCCCGAGGCCGAGCTCTATATCCGCGACCTCGAGACGCTTTCCGCTGTCGAAACTGTAGGGGAAGTGGATCAGCCTCGTCGCTCGATCGAGGATCCCGACGAAGAGGTCTCTCGCCTGGTCCTCGAAGGTCGCGCGCAGGCGTTCCCCGACCAGCTCGACGATCGCGTCGAAGTCGAGCTGAGCCGCCAGAGCCTGGCCGATCTCGTTGATGACGGACAGCTCGGCGGCCCGCTGGTCGGTCTCGGCCAGTAGTCGTTTCGTTTCAGCGAAGAGACGAGCGTTCTCGAGGGCGACCCCCATGCTGGCAGCCAACGTCCCGACGAGCCGCTCATCAGCCTCGTTGAATGCGTGCTGCTTGGGGTCGCGGAGTCCGATGACGCCGATCACGTCGGAACCGGTCGTGATCGGCACGACAAGCCACGACTCGGTCCCCTCGGGCAGGTAGGCGCCAGCCTCGAGCGCTTCGTCGAGCGTCCCGATCCGCATCGGGCGCTTCGACTCGATCACGACGGACGTGAGTCCGGTGCCGAATGGCGTCGCTTCGATGTGTTTCAACTGACCCTGTTCGATCCAGTACGGGGCCGTGATCAGATTCGCGGCCCGATCGTGGATCGCGATAAACAGGTCGCGACTTCGGCCGGCGAAGATCTCGCGCAGGCGCTCCCCGACGAGTTCGATAATCGCCTCGAAGTCGAGCTGGGCTGCGAGCGCCTTCCCGATCTCGTTGATGACCGCGAGCTCGGCCGCTCGCTGGCGCGACTCGCCGAATAGTCGAGCGTTCTCGAGGGCGACGCCCGTACTCGAGGCGAGTGTCGATACCAGCCGCTCGTCCGCCTCGCTATAGGCGTTCTGCTTTGGGACCGCCAGGATGATGGCGCCGATCACGTCCTGACCGGCCGGGATCGGAACTCCGAGCCAGGATTCCGTCTCGGCGGCGCCCTCTGGAAAGTTCGCCCCGGCGGCGACCTGATCGGCGAGGGTGCCGAATCGGATGGATCGCCCGGAATCGAGCACGATGGCTGTGAGTCCGACGCTCCGATCCACCGGATCTACCGCGATCCGCCCGCCGTTGTCATGCCAGAAGGGAAAGCGGATCTGTTCTGCAGCGCGGTCGACAAGGGCGATGATTACGTCCCTGGCCTGCGATTCGAAGATCGTCCGCAGGCGTTCACCGACGAGCTCGACGATCGCGTCGAAATCGAGCTGGGCCGCCAGGGCTTGACCGATCTCGTTGACCACGGCCAGCTCGGCATTCCGCTGCCGCGTCTCGTCGAAGAGACGGGCATTCTCGAGAGCGACGCCGAGACTCGAAGCGAGCGTACCGAGCAGCCGCTCGTCGGCATCTGTGAAGGCGTGGCGCTCGAGCCGTTCCAGGGCGATGACGCCGGGCAGGCGATCTCCAGCCGGGATCGGGACGCCAAGCCACGACTCATTCTGGGGACCTTCGGGAAGCGTCCGACGGTATCCGAGCCGGTGGGCGTTGTCGAGGGATCCGACCCGCAACGGACGCCGCGATTCGAGGACCCTCGACGTCAGACCGACACCGATCGGGTCAGGTTCGGTGTGGATGCGTTCGCCCAGGTAGACGTCGTAGGGAAAGGCAACGGTACCGGCCGCTTCATCAGGGATGGCGATGTAGATCGACTCGGCCGCAAAGATCTCGCGGACTTTCTCGCCGACCAGCTCATACATAGCCTGCATATCGAGCTCGGCGACAAGACCTGCCTGAACGGCGTTGATGACCGCCAGCTCGGCTGCTCGCTGGTCGGTCTCGGCGAGAAGGCGCTTGGTCTCGGCGAACAAGCGGGCGTTCTCGAGAGCCACGCCCATGCTCGAGGCGATCGTGGACAGGAGCCGCTGATCTGCTTCGTTGAAGTGAAATGGACGAATATCCTCAAGATTGACCGCTCCGATGACCCGCTCACCGGCGAGAATCGGAACACCGAGCCAAGATTCGGTAGCCGTCGTCCCCGCGATGTCGATCGCCCCAGCCGCGTCCGCATCTGACCCCTGCGTGAACAGGAGCGGGCGTTGTTCCTGTATCACGACGGACGTGAGCCCCTCGCCGAGGTGGATCTTCGGCGCCGGGTAGTTCGACCCTGCGTCGATCGAGTACGGAAACGAAATCGATTTGGTCGTCTCATCGTAGAGGGCGATCGCCATGGTGTCGGCGTCGAAGATCTTGCCGACCCGCTCGCCGACAAGATCGATGATCGCCTGAAAGTCGAGCTGGGCCGCAAGCGCCTCGCCGATCTCGTTGATGACCGCCAGCTCAGCGTTGCGCTCGCGTGTCTCTTCGATCGCCCGGGCGCGCCCCAGGGCTACGCCGACGTGCTGGCCGACGAATGTCAGGAGCTCGACGTCGGCGTCGCTGTACAGCTGTCCGTCGAGGTATGTCTGGACGACGAGGACGCCGAGCGTGCGCGCCTCCGATCGAAGCGGGACAGCCAGCCAGTCGACGCCGGCTCGACCGACCTCTTCGATCTCGCCCTGCGCCACCAACCGCTCCCAACGCTTCCGATCGATGTGCTCAGGCTGGCCTGTGCGAAGCGCGTACGAGGTGATGCCCCGCGCGTTGCCGACGCCGAGCGGCTCCCATACATTCGGGTCGGGTATTTCGGGATCTGCCTCGTCGACAAAGTAGGGAAAGTTGATCGCCTGACGCTCCTCGTCCAGAAGCGCGATGTAGAAATTGGCGGCGTACATGAGCTGGCCAACGATCCCGTGGATCGTCGCGTAGAACTCGGGCATGTCGTGAGCGGCGCTTGCAGCGTCAGCGATGCGATACAGCGCATCCTGGACTCGTTGGCTGCGAGCGTCGCCGTCCGTGGTCATGACATCGATCGCCGGACGGGCGCTCTTACCGGCGGCGCGACGCGTGCGCTGAGCCACGGCTCTCCCCTGCGATGCTGGCCGAGCCTATCGTGCGCGAACTATATCCACCTCAATGCCGGAAATGACGAGTCCCAGTGATAAGCATCGAGGCCCCGGCCGCGTCGACAGCCGCCAGGACCTCCGCGTCGCGTACGGACCCACCGGGTTGGACGAATGCGCTCACGCCAGCCTCGAGACAGACCTCGACCGCGTCCGGAAACGGAAAGAATGCGTCCGAGGCGCAGGCGACTCCGGTGAGCGCGTCGATGCCGAGAATTGCTCGGGCCTTCTCGACCGCCTGTCGGGCGGCATCGATCCGGCTCGTCTGCCCGGAACCAAGGCCGATCTGCATGCCGTCCCTGGTGAGGACGATGGCATTCGAGGTGACGCCTCGGACGAGACGCCAGGCCAGATCCAGATCCCGCCGCTCACCATCGGTGGGCACGCGTCGCGAGACGACTGCCCAATCGGTGGGGTCGTCCGGGCGACTATCCAGCGCGGTGACGAGGACAGCTCCCCCGGCGGTCCGGATCGATCCGGTCCGCGCGGGCCAGCCGGGGTCGCCGTCGTCGGCGAGACGCTCGTCGAGGACGAGGCGCAGGTTCGGCTTCGCCGCGAGGATGGCGCGCGCGTCATCGTCGATTCCAGGTGCGACGACGACCTCGAGGAAGATCGCGGTGAGGGCATCGGCGACAGGCCCATCGATCGGCCGGGTCACAGCCACGACGCCCCCGTAGGCCGAGACGGGATCGCCCGCCAGGGCCGCCTGCCACGACTCGAGGAGCGTCTCGCGTTCTGCCGCGCCGCATGGGTTCGTGTGCTTGACGATGACGCAGCCGGCCCCGTGGAGGCTTCGCGCGATCGCGGCCGCCGCCGAGGCATCGAGGACGTTGTTGTAGGACAGGGGCTTGCCATGCACGAGGCTCGCCGCCGTGGCGAAGGGCCCGCGCTCGGCTTCTGGACCGGGACGCCGATAGCGGGCGGCCGCCTGATGCGGGTTCTCGCCGTAGCGAAGCGACTCGACCTTCTCGAGGCCGATGGTGAGCTCGACGGGAAAGGGGTCCTCCGAGCGTGGGAAGCCCGGCCAGTCCGGAAGCTCGATCCCGGATGCGTCCATCCTGCAGGGCAGCTCCGCTGCGATCCGGGCGTCGTATGTGGCTGTATGGCGGAACGCCTCGATCGCCAACGCAGATCTCAAGGAGTCTGACATCCCGTTGTCATTGTCGAGCGCGTCGATCACGTCCGCATAGCGCTCCGGCGAGGTGACGATCGCGACGTTGGCGTGGTTCTTTGCCGCAGCCCTGACCATCGACGGGCCACCGATGTCGATCTGCTCGATCAGGTCGTCAAGCGGGACGTTCGGTCGATCCGCGGCCTCGCCGAATGGGTAGAGGTTCACGCACACGAGCTCGAACGGCTCGATGGCTGCGCTGGCGAGCTGGTCGCGATGGGCCGCCAGGCGGAGGTCGGCCAGGATGCCGGCGTGGATCCGTGGATGCAAGGTCTTCACTCGACCGTCGAGCATCTCCGGGAAGCCCGTCACCACAGCGACATCGGTCACCGCCAGGCCCGCCTCGCGAAGGGCGGAGGCCGTCCCTCCGGTCGATACGAGCTCGAAGCCATGGGCAGCGAGAGAGCGGGCGAGGTCCAGCAGACCGGTCTTGTCCGAGACCGAGAGGAGCGCGCGCCGTGGCCTGCGACGTTCCACGGGCTTGTCAGCATTCTGCTTCCGCAGCAGCTGGGCCACTGTCGCCGGCAGCAGCCTGTGCTCGACTCCCTTGATGCGGGTGTGGAGGATTCCCTCGTCGTCATCCGGCAGGATCGGAACTGCTTCCTGGGCAAGGATCGGGCCGCCATCGAGCGTGGCGTCGACAACGTGGACCGTGGCTCCCGTGACGCGAGCGCCGAAGGCCAGGGCATCGCGGACGGCATGAGCGCCCGGGAACGCCGGCAGGAGCGACGGATGGGTGTTGACGATCCGGCCCTCGAAGGCCGCCAGGGTGCGCTTCTTGACGATCCGCATGTAGCCGGCGAGGACCACGAGATCGGGCATCGCGGCCTCGAGTGTTGCGACAAGGGAACGGTCCGCGCCGTCCGGAACGAGGGCGGTATCGATCCCCGACTCCTCCGCCCAGTCCAGGGCCGGACACGCCCGATCGGCGAAGACGAGGACGATCGAAGCGCCGAGCGCTCCGCTGTCGGCAGCCGCGACGAGGGCCTTGAGATTGCTGCCGGCACCCGACACGCCGACGGCGATCCGGGCCGTCACGCGATGGGACTCTCGAGGTAGCGCGCGGATCCGGCCTCGCCGATTGGTACGACGCGCCCGATCACCACGGCATCACGGATTGCCGCGCGGACCATCGCAACGGCCTCGGGGGCTACCACCATGACCATGCCGATGCCGCCGTTGAACGTGGCCCGTATCTCGCTGTCGTCCATCCCGGCCAGCGTGCCGAGGTGCCGCTGCTGGGCCGGCATCTCCCAGGTGGAGGGATCGATCGTCGCCGCCACGGTTTCCGGCAGGCATCGCGGCACATTGCCGGGCAGGCCGCCCCCCGTGATGTGGGCGATCCCTCGAAGATCGTTTCCCGAGCGACGCAGGATGCGGCGCAGCTCGAGCATGTGCGGTGCAAAGATCCGAGTCGGCGTCAGGAGGTCGTCGGCGAGGGCCAGACGGCCGTCATCGACGAGCGCCCGGACGAGCGAGAAGCCGTTGGCGTGAAGGCCCGACGAGGGGATGCCGACGATCGCGTCGCCTGCCTCGATCGTCGATCCGTCGATGAGGTCGTCTCGCTCGACGACGCCGACCGCGAAGCCGGCGAGGTCGAAACCTCCCACCTCAATGAGCCCGGGGTGCTCCGCGGTCTCGCCCCCGACGAGCGCGACACTGGCCTCGCGACAGCCGGCAGCGACACCTCCGACGATAGCAGCGACGAGCGTCGGTTCGAGCCGCCCTACGGCGATGTAGTCCTGCAGGAAGAGTGGCACGGCTCCGCTGCAGACGACGTCGTCCACGACCATGGCGACGAGGTCGACGCCGATCGTGTCGTAGCGATCGAGGGCGACGGCGATCGCGGTCTTCGTCCCGACTCCATCCGATGAGCTCACGAGCAGCGGCTCCCGGAGGCCGACGGGCAAGGCCACGGAAGCGGCAAAGCCTCCGAACGATCCCACCACCGTCCCGCCCCACGTCGCCCGGACCGCGTCGGCCATCAGGGCGACCGCCCGATCGCCGGCTTCGACATCGACGCCGGCTGCCTGATAAGCAGTTCGATCGGTCATGGCAGGACCACGAGCGGCTCCTCGAGCACGAACTTGTGGGCTCCGGGGTCGTACGGGACGGCGACCGGATAGCGGCCGTCGAAACAGGCGAAACAGAAGCCCTCATAGGGCAGCTCGAGCGCCGCGAGGACCCCTTCGATCGACAGGTAGCCGAGTGAGTCGGCTCCGATGAACTCCCCGATCTCGTCGACCGACTTCGTCGCCGCGATGAGTTCCGTCTGGATCTGGGTGTCGATGCCGTAGAAGCAGGGGTGATGGATCGGCGGCGCCGAGATCCTGACGTGGACCTCGGCCGCCCCGGCGCGCCGAAGCAGACCGACGATCTGGCGGGTCGTCGTGCCGCGCACGATCGAGTCGTCGACGACGACCAGACGACGGTCGCGAACGACCTCGCGGAGAGGCGATAGCTTGACGTTGACGCCGCGCTGCCGCATCGCCTGGGATGGCTGGATGAAGGTCCTGCCGGAGTAGCGGTTGCGGACCATTCCCTCCCGATACGGGATGCCCGAAGCCTCGGCGTAGCCGGCGGCCGCTGCGGCACCGGTGTCGGGGACGGGCATGACGAGATCGGCCTCCGTTGGATGCTCGCGGGCAAGCTCCATGCCCATCCGCCGGCGCGCCTCGTAGAGGTTGCGGCCGAGGAGGTAGGAATTGGGGCGAGCGAAGTAGATGAGCTCGAAGACGCAAAGGGTCGGCGATGCTTCGGCGAAGCGAACCGACACCGGCTCGCGGCCAGATTCGAGGACCACGATCTCCCCCGGCTCCACGTCCCGGACCACCTCGGCGCCGAGAAGATCGAGAGCCGTTGTCTCCGACGCGAGGACCCAGCCGCTGCGCGAGTCGTCACCCCACAGGCCGGGTTCGGCGGGGCGACCATCTGGCGGGCCCAGCCTGCCCAGGACGAGCGGTCGGAAGCCGTGCGGATCGCGCACCCCGATCGCTCGGCGTTCATCGAGGACGACGAGGCTGTAGGCCCCTCGGAGGCGCGGCAGGACCGCCATGAGCGCCGCGACGGTGTCCTCCGCGGGCTCGTCGGCGAGGAGTGCCGTCAGTAGCTCCGTATCGGTCGATGCGGGCAGCCTGGCGCGACCCCCGGGCAGAGCGGCGAGGAGCTCACGAGTGTTGACGAGGTTGCCGTTGTGGCCGACGGCGATCGCCCGGCGCGGTCCCATCCGGTGGGTCGGCTGGGCGTTCTCCCAGACCGTCGAGCCCGTCGTCGAGTACCGACAATGGGCGATCGCCAGCGAGCCGCGGAGCGAGGGCAGGCGACGTTCGTCGAGGACCTGCGACACGAGGCCGAGGTCCTTGTAGACCATGAGCTGATCGCCGTCCGCGACGGCCACGCCGGCCGACTCCTGTCCCCGGTGCTGGAGGGCGAACAGGCCGAGGGCGGCGAGCGATGCGGCCTCGTGCCCTTGTCCCTCCGGCAGGGCTACGGCCACGATCCCGCACATCTCAGTCCCCTCCCCTCGCGTCCAGACCGAGAGCCCGAGGCAGGCCCTGCTCGTGGGCATGGACGAGGTCCGCGATCGCGACGTCGAGATCATCGGCGATCGACGAGCCGCGCTCCTCGGCCGCTCCGGTCGCCCCCTGGCCACGGAGCTCGATGAAGAGCGAGTCGCCGCCCGTCTCGCCCAGCTCCGCACTCGGCAATCCGTGCCCTCCGATCAGGTCGAGGAGAGCGCGGCGATCGCCTCTCCGACACGTGACGACGATCCGGGACGGGCTCTCCCCGAACAGCTCCACCGCCGGAGAGTCGCCGCCCGTGACCTGACAATGGACGCCCATCCCACCCCAGATGGCCATCTCGGCGAGGGCGACGGCGAGGCCGCCGTCGGCGACGTCCTGGGCGGCCGTGATCAGGCGCCGCCCAACCGCCTCCCTCACGAATCGCTGGATCGCTGCCTCGCGCGAGAGGTCGAGTGCGGGCGGACCATCCTCTGGCGCGGCACCCGCGATCGCCGCGTACGTCGAGCCGGCCAATCCGGGCGTCGCCTCGCCGACGACAAGCACGACGTCGCCGGCGGCCACGAACGCCGGACCGACCCGCATGTCGACGTCATCCAGCAGCCCCACGACCCCGATCTCGGGCGTCGGAGCGATCGATCCGGACGACGACTCGTTGTACAGCGAGACGTTGCCCCCGGTCACGGGCACACCGAGCGCCCGGCACGCATCGCCGATCCCCCGCACCGCCTCGCTCAGCTGCCAGAACGCCTCCGGTCGAGTCGGATCGCCGAAGTTGAGGCAGTCGGTGACGCCGAGCGGCCGGGCCCCCGTGATCGAGACGTTACGGGTCGCCTCGGCAACGCTCATGGCAGCCCCCAGGTATGGGTCGATGGCGCTCACGGACGCGTTGGCGTCGGTCGTCGCGACCAGGCCCTTCTTCGTCCCCGGGAGACGGAGGACCGCCGCGCCCCTGCCCGGTCCGTCGACCGTTCGCGCGCCGACGGTGCTGTCGTACTGCTCGTAGACCCAGCGCCGCGACGCAAGTGCTGGCGATCCGAGGAGAGCCAGGAGCACCGCGGCAGGGTCCTGGCCACGTTGCGGCAGTCGATCGCCGGGAACGTCGGCCATCCCCGGTGCGGGCGCGGCCCGGTCGCGCGTCGGGGGCGATGCGAGCCGATCATGGACGATGGCATCCGACGTCAGGGCTGCGGCAGGGATCCGCGCGATCTCGCGGCCGTTGGTCGAGATCGAGATGTCGCAATCGTCGGTCACGTGGCCGATGACCACGCAGGGCAGGCCCCAGCGTTCGCAGATCGCATGGACGGCCTCCCAGCGGTCGGGCCGGACGATGGCCAGCATCCGCTCCTGCGATTCGGAGATCATGACCTCGAAGGCCTCCATCCCCTCGGCTCGTCTGGGCACCGCGTCGAGGTCGATGGCGATGCCGGTCCCGGCTCGGTCGGCCGCCTCCGACGTCGCGCACGTGATCCCGCCCGCCCCGAGGTCCCCGAGGCCCTCCACGAGGCGGTTCGCGACGAGCTCGAGCGATGCCTCGAGCAACAGCTTCTCGGCGAACGGATCGCCGACCTGGACGGACGGGCGCTTGGAAGGGTCATCGTCGCTGAAGGTGGCGCTGGCGAGTACCGAGGCGCCGCCGATCCCGTCCCGCCCGGTCGGCGAGCCGAACAGGACGACGAGATTGCCCGGGCCGGGGGCGACGGCCCGGGTGAGGGCCCCTTCGTCGGCGACGCCGATCGCCATGACGTTGACCAGCGGGTTGTCCCGGTATGAGGGATCGAAGACCAGCTCCCCGCCGACCGTCGGCACACCAACGCAGTTGCCGTACCCACCGACGCCGCGGACGACACCGTCGACCAGAAGCCGGGTCCTGGGGTCATACGGATCGCCGAAGCGGAGGGCGTCGAGGATCGCGATCGGTCGAGCGCCCATCGTGAAGATATCGCGCAGAATCCCCCCGACGCCCGTCGCAGCGCCCTGATACGGCTCGACCGCAGAGGGGTGATTGTGCGACTCGATCTTGAAGGCAATGGCGAGCCCGTCCCCGATCGACACCACTCCCGCGTTCTCGCCGGGCCCGGCGAGGACCCCGCTGCCGGATGTGGGCAGTGTCCGAAGCAGCGGGCGACTGCTCTTGTATGAGCAATGCTCGCTCCACATGACCCCGAACATGGCCAGCTCGAGCTCGTTCGGCCGGCGCCCGAGTCGATCGATGATCGCTTCGAGCTCGAGATCGGACAGGCCGAGAGAACGGTGCACTGGGACGCTCACACTCGGGGCCACGGCCAGCGTCATCGCGACATGGCCGCGACCGCGACGGCATCACCCACGGCGGAAGCGGCCGCGGCGTCGACGAACGATCGGACGATGCCCATCCCATCGTCCGAGCCGAGGATGGTCTCCGAGGCTCGTTCCGGATGGGGCATGAGCCCGGCGACATTGCCGCGATCGTTCATGACGCCCGCGATCCCGGCGATCGAGCCGTTGGGATTGGCCCGATCGCCCGCATCGGCCGTCGTCCCGTCTGGGCGGACGTAGCGGAACAGCACCCGTCGCTCGTCGTCGAGCATGGCCAGCGTCGCCGGATCGGCGTGAAAGCGGCCCTCGCCGTGGGCGACCGGCATCCGCAGCGGCCGACCAAGATCGAGTCCGCGCGTGAATGGCGTGTCCGTGCGCTCCGGGATGACCGACACCCATCGGCCGGCGAAGCGAAGCGTGGCGTTGCGCAGGAGCGCTCCGGGCACAAGCCCAGCCTCGGCCAGGACCTGGAACCCGTTGCAGATGCCAAGGACGAGGCCGCCCTCAGCGGCGAACGAGGAGACCGCCCGCATGATCGGACTGAATCGCGCGATGACCCCCGCTCGGAGGTAGTCGCCGTAGGCGAAGCCCCCAGGCAGGACGATCCCTGCGGCACCGTCGAGCGTCGCGCGCTCGTGCCACAGGGGTATGGCCTCGGCCCCGGCGAGGCGGAGCGCCATCAGCGTGTCCGCGTCGCAGTTGCTGCCGGGAAACACGACGACGCCGACGCGGACGCTCATGGACGGTCGTCCGTCGCGATCGACGATGCGGCTTCGAACATCTCGACAGTCGCCGTCTCGATGAGCGGATTCCCGAACAGCTCATGGGCCAGGCGGTCCACCGTGTCCCGGGCCTCGGCCTCTGATTCGGCATCCAGGGTCAGCTCGACCCGACGACCCACGCGCACGTCGCGGGCGGTCGTGACGCCGAGGTGTGGGAGGCTCTGCTCGACGGCCCGACCCTGCGGGTCGAGGATGCCGTCCTTGGGCATGACCGACACGACGAACCGGAAGCTCATCACGATGCGATGCGATCCTCGGCCAGGTACCGGGCGAACGATGCCCCGGTGATTCGCTCGTATGCCTCGACGTACCGCCGGCGCGTCCCGTCCATGACCTCGTTCGGGAGGTCTGGCCCGGGGTCGGACTTGTCCCACGGCTGCGTCTCGAGCCAGTCACGGACGAACTGCTTGTCGAACGAGGCCTGCGGGCCGCCTGGCTCATAGCCCGCCGCATCCCAGAAGCGCGACGAGTCCGGCGTCAAGACCTCGTCGATGAGGAGGAGCTCGCCGGTGCCGGGATCCAGGCCGAACTCGAACTTCGTGTCGGCCAGGATGATCCCGACCTCCAGCGCCCGGGCGGCGCCGAGGCCGTACAGGGCGAGCGCCGTCGTCCGGATCCGCTCCGCCAGCGGACCGCCCACCCGCACGGCCATGGCGTCGAAGCTGATGTTCTCGTCGTGCTCCCCGACCGGCGCCTTGGTAGCCGGCGTGAAGATCGGCTCCTCGAGACGATCGCTTTCACGCAGCCCGTCCGGCAGCCGGATCCCGCAGATCGTCCCTGAGGAGCGGTACTCCTTCCAGCCTGAACCCGAGACGTACCCACGCACTACGGCCTCGATCGGGACGACCTCCGCCCGCCGACACAACATCATCCGACCGCGCAGCTCGTCGGCCTCCTCGACGTCTGCGGCCCAGCCCTCCGGCAGGTCGCCAGGATCGGCCGAGATGAGGTGGTGACCAACGATCTGGCCGGTGCGACCGAACCAATAGCGGGACAGGCCGGTGAGCACCCGCCCCTTGTCGGTGATCGTCGTCGGCAGGACGACATCGAAGGCGCTGATCCGATCGGATGCCACCAGCAGGATCCGCTCGTCGTCGACGGCGAACAGATCGCGGACCTTGCCGGATCGAAGGTAGGCTGCTACGCGTTGGCACGGGTTGGTTCCTCCAGGTGATCGAGACGGGCGATGATGGTCGGGACGTGGGCAAGGAGACGGGCATCGTCGAAGCAGGCGTCCAGCTGGGCCGCCGAAAGGCGAGCGCCAACGGCGGGATCTGCGACGATCACGTCCCGCAACGGGACACGCTCATCGGCGCAGCGCAGGGCGGCAGACTGGACGACGCCGTAGGCCTCCTCGCGACTCATGCCTCCCTCGTCGACCAGCGCCAGGAGCAGGGTCGAGCTCGCATGGAGGCCGAGACCGCGTTCGATGTTCTCCTGCATCCGCTCCGGTCGGATCTCGAGCACATCGATCAGGTAGGTCGTCCTCACCAGCATGTAGTCGAGGAGGATCGTCGCGTCGGGCAGGGCGACCCGCTCGACGGAGGAGTGGCTGATGTCCCGCTCGTGCCAGAGGGCCTGATCCTCGGCACCGGCGAGCGCGTACCCGCGGAGCAATCGAGCGAGGCCGGCGATCCGCTCGGACAGGATGGGATTTCGCTTGTGGGGCATGGCGCTGCTGCCCTTCTGGCCCGGTCGAAACGCCTCGCGGACCTCGCCGATCTCGGTGTGGGCGAGGTTCCGGATCTCGGTGGTGAATCGCTCGAGTGAGCCGCCGGTCACCGCGATTGCGGCGAGGAACGCCGCGTGCCGGTCGCGCGAGACGACCTGGGTGGCGGCCTCGTCGGCAGTGAGCCCCAGGTCTGCCATCACCTCGGCTTCGATCTCCGGGCCCAGGTGGCTGTACGTCCCGACCGGACCGGACAGCTTGCCGGTCGCCACGTCGGCCGTCGCCGCCCTGAGGCGTTCGCGGTCGCGGGCCGTCTCGAACGCCCAGCCGGCCAGCTTCGCGCCGAAGGTCGTGGGTTCGGCGTGAACCGAGTGCGTGCGGCCCATCATTACGGTCGACGCCTCGGTCCGGGCGCGGCGGACGATCGTGGCGATGAGCGCGTCGCAGTCGTCGAGAAGGCGCCTGCCCGCCGCACGGAGGGCGAGAGCCAGGGCAGTGTCGACGACATCGCTGCTGGTGAGCCCAAGGTGCAGCCAGCGGCCGGCCGGCCCGACGGTCTCGGCCACGGCCGACACGAATGCGATGACGTCGTGATCGGTCGACCGCTCGATCTCGGCGATGCGACCGACGTCGACACGAGCGCGTTCGGCGATCGTCGCGGCGTCGTCGGCCGGCACGAGTCCGCGACGCGCCTGCACTCGGAGAACGGCGAGCTCGACATCGAGCATCCGGCCGAAGCGGGCATCGTCGGTCCAGATCGAGCCCATCTCGGGCAGCGTGTACCTGGGGATCACCGGCTTCCGATCTCCAGCGGCGTCCGGCTCGGGGCGGAAGACGCGATGTCGTGCCGTCTCTGAAGGCCCTCGAACGTGAGGCGATCGGCCAACGTGTCAGCGTGTGCACCGGCTTCGATCAGGTCGCGGCCGATGCCGACAACGGTGAGGACCCGCCCACCAGCAGTTCGCCACGTCCCATCCGGGTCGCGCGCCGTGCCGGCGTGGAAGACGATGCCATCCGCGGCATCATCGAGGCCGGCGATGACATCCCCACGGCGCGGCGTACCGGGATAGTTGGCCGCCGCGAGGACCACCGCGACGGTCGCGCCCGGGAGCGTTGGCAGCGTTCGTGCAGTCTCAACGACCGCAGGGGCGAGCTCACCGCGGGCCGCCGCAAGCAGGAGCGGGCCGAGCGGGACGGCCAGCCGGGGCATCGTCGCCTGCGTCTCCGGATCACCGAAGCGGGCATTGAACTCGAGAAGCATCGGCCCCCGATCGGTGAGCATGAGCCCCGCATAGAGCGCGCCGCGGAAAGCGACGCCTCGCCGGGCGAGCTCCTCCACGACCGGTCGGTGGAACGTCTCGAGGATCGTGTCGACCTCGGCATCGATCAGGTCTTCCAGCGGGCTGTATGCGCCCATACCGCCCGTGTTCGGGCCCTCATCGCCATCGAGGAGCCGCTTGTGGTCGCGAGCCGCCGGCAGGCCGACCAAAGAGCGACCATCAGACAGCGCGACGACCGATGCCTCGCGCCCGTGGAGCCGTTCCTCGATGACGACCCGGACCACCTGGCCATCCGAGAACAGCTGCCGGACGGCATCCTCGGCGGCTTCCTCGCCCCGACAGACGGTGACGCCCTTTCCGCCGGCGAGTCCGTCTGCCTTTACAACGGCCCAGCCGGTCCGCGCCACGAGGCCGCGGGCGTGATGGATGGCTCCGGCTGCATCGTCGAACACGGCCGCCTCCGCCATCGGCACCCCGACGGCGGCGGCGATCTCGTGACAGAACGCCTTCGACGTCTCGATCCGCGACGCAGCCGCGGTGGGCCCGAAGACGGGGATGCCTGCTGCAGCGAGGGCGTTGGCCACTCCGGCCGCCAGCGGAGCCTCGGGACCGACGACGACGAGCTCGGCGGCCTCGGCGCGGGCGAGGGCGACGGCGGCTTCCCCATCCGTCGCCTCGAAGCCCGGGACCACCCGGACTCTCGGAACCATGCCGATGCCCTCGCTGCCGGGGGCCACGATGACCGTGTTGACGCCGGGTTCGTTGGCGAGCTTCCAGGCAAGCGCGTGCTCGCGTCCTCCCCCACCGAGGATCACGATCCGCGTCGGCATGATCGGGCGGTTCATGCCGGCACGGCCGGCCGATGGCGCATCGGGCGCCAGGCACGCTCGATCGTCTGGGTCCGTTCTGGCCCGACGGAGACAAGGACGATCGGAACTCCGGCCAGCTCCTCGAGAGCCGTCACGTAGCGTCGGGCAGCCTCGGGCAGATCGGCCAGGGTTCGCACCATGTGGATCGGTTCGGACCAGCCGTCGAACGACTCGTAGATCGGTCGGACGCGGGCGAGAATGTCGGCTGACGCCGGCCAGCCCTCGACCCGGCGACCATCGACCTCGTACGCCACGCATAGGGCGATCGACTCGATCCCGGACAGGATGTCGAGCTTGTTGAGCATGATCGAGCTGATGGAGTTCACGGCGACCGCGAACCTCAATGGGACCGCGTCGAACCAGCCGACACGGCGTCGGCGCCCGGTCGTCGTGCCGTACTCGTGTCCCCGTTCAGCGATCGACTCGCCGATCCCGTCGCTGAGCTCGGTCGGGAAGGGCCCCGCCCCGACTCGGGTGGCATACGCCTTCATGACCCCGAGAACTTCGTCGACCTGGAGCGGGCCGATCCCGCCGCCGGTGCACGCCCCTCCGGCCACCGGGCTCGACGAGGTCACGTACGGATACGTGCCGTGATCGAGATCGAGCAGCGTTCCCTGAGCGCCCTCGAGGAGGACATGATCGCCTCGCCGGAGCGCCTCCTGGACGAGCGCCGTGGTATCGGCGACATAGGGTCGCAGACGCTCGCCCCAGGTCGTCATCTCGGCCAGGATGCCGGCCACGGTCCAGCGCTCGTCCGACCCGAGATGAGCAAGCTGGGCGCTGCGCTCATCGGCCAGGCGGGCCAGCCGCACCTCGGCGGCCGGTGGGTCGAGGAGGTCGCCCATCCGCAGCCCCGTCCGCAATGCCCGGTCGGCGTAGGCCGGACCGACACCCCGTCCGGTCGTGCCCACCGCTGCGCCGTCACCCGCCAGGCGAGCCTCGCGCGCACGGTCGATCGCAACGTGGAACGGCAGGATGAGGTGGGCCGAGCTGCTCACCCGGAGGCGGGTCGTGTCGATGCCCCGCGATGCAAGCATGTCGAGCTCGGCGATCAGCGTGGCTGGGTTCACGACGACGCCCGGTCCGATGACCGATACGATGTGCGGATAGAGGATCCCCGACGGCACGAGATGCAGCTTCAGGACCTCGTCGCCGGAGACGACCGTGTGGCCGGCGTTGTCACCGCCCTGGTACCGAACGACCATCGCGACCTGCTCGGCCAGCAGGTCGGTGGTCTTGCCCTTGCCCTCGTCGCCCCACTGGAGACCGACGATGACCGTGGCAGGCATCAGAGCCGCTCTCCCGGCCCGTCATACCAGCCACGACGACCAGACATGAAAAAGCCCCCGGTCACGATGCCGGGGGTAGACCTCTCCCGAGTCGCGGCGCCGGTCCGACGGCGGCCGCCGGGTCCTTCGGTGGTCGCCCGCCTCACGGAACGGACGACGCGCCTGCCAGATGCAACCACTGACCTCGCTGAGTGGGCCGACCGCCCGAATTGTCGAGGGACAGGTCGAGTATAGCAACGCTCGAGGGACCTTCGGCGCGCGTGCCGGCGGTACCTTCGGTCCGAAGGAAGCTCGAGCCTGCGCGAATACGCTTTCGGACATCATGCGAGTGCTCGGCGGGATCGCAGTACTGGCTTCGCTTGTCGCGGCCGTGACTCTTGCCTATGCACCCACGTCGGTCAGCCCGGTGCTGCTTGGGCAGCGGGACTCCGTAGCCCTGGCCGTCGCGGCGGCGGCGATCGGGACGGCCGTGACCGCACTGCTCGCCTTCATTCTCGCCGGCTGGCGTTTCGGCCGGCTGGCCAAGGCCGCCGAGCGCTTGTCCGAAGGCCAGATGGATGTCCGCGTCGATGCCAAGGGCAGCGGCCTGGACGGCCGACTCGCCCGCTCGATGAATGCCATCGCCGGTTCGTTGGCGGAGACGCACAGCGCCGCCTCGACCGACCGCCTGACCGGTGTCGCCAACCGGGCGACGCTTCTCGAGTCTCTCTTCGCCGAAGTCGAGCGAGCCGGGCGCTACGGTCGGCCGTTGTCGGTCGCCTTCGTCGATATCGATCACTTCAAGCAGGTCAACGATACGTACGGCCACGCTTTTGGCGACATCGTCCTGCGGGGCGTCGCGCAGACCATCGCATCGAGCCTTCGAGCCTCGGATATCGTCGGCCGCTACGGTGGCGAGGAGTTCATGCTCATCCTGGCCGAGACGACCGTCGAGGACGCGTCGGTGTTGGCCGAGAAGGTCCGCCACCTGGTCGGTCGTGAACCTTTCGAGAGCCCCGACCACCCGCCGGTTTCGGTCACCATCTCGATCGGTATCGCCGGCGGCCAGGGTCAGAGCCTGCGTTTCGACAGCCTGGTCCGCGACGCGGACGCCGCGATGTACTCGGCGAAGTCACTAGGTCGGAACCAGACATACATCTTCGCCGAGCCATCGGACGATTCGCGTGTGCCGCGGGCGCCGATCTCACCGTACGGTCGGGCACGGGCGATGGAGGTCGGACAGGCCGCCCGTGTCGCCACCCAGAAGGCGCTCACCTCGGTCATCGCCGGCGTGCCCCACTACCGTGGCCAGCCATCGGATCTCATCGCCGCCATCGCCCTGGGGATGGGCACCCAGCTCGACCTGCCGGACGCCGAGCTAGATCGCCTGGCGACCGCCGCCCTTCTCCACGACATCGGCAAGGTCGCCATCCCCGACGAGATCCTCGACAAGCCGGGGCCGCTCAACGCGACGGAATGGCGCTCGGTCATCCAGCACCCCAGGATAGGCCAGCTCATCCTCGAGCAGTCGACCGCGATCCGCGAAGCCATCCCGATCATCCTTCACCACCACGAGCGCTACTCGGGTCACGGCTATCCATTTGGCCTTCACGGCAACGACATCCCGCTCGGAGCCCGGATCGTGGCCATCGCCGACGCCTACGACGCGATGACCCACGACCGACCCTACAAGGCCGCCATCAGTCACGCCGAGGCGATCCACGAGATCCAGCGCAACGCGGGCCCACAGTTCGATCCCCAGCTGGTCACCCTCTTCTGCGATCTGTTCGCCGACGCGCCGCCGATGGGCGAGTCGGCGATCTCATCGCTCCTATCGGGGCCAGCCGCGACGGAGCGCGTTCGACGTCGCCGCAGGACGGATCGCGCCGCCGGCTAACCGTCCTTACCGACACTCCAGGGTGATGGCAGGTGCGTAAGAGGCTCTCGGTCCGGGAGCACGTCTACCTGCAGGGACGGGTCGGCCGCCGGGACGTAGCGCTCCTCGAGCCCGAGCTCCTTCAGGACGATGTTTCGCGCCTGCGCGATCGCTGTCGTCTTGTAGAACGCCACGGTCCGGTTGAACCCCTGCCTGCCGAACCCGCAATCGGTCGAGAGGATCAGCTTGTCGGCTGGGATCACCTCCAGCGCGCGCCGCACCCGGGCCGCGACGAGCGGCGCCATGTCGGCCTGAAGGGTGCGGTGGTTCACGACGCCGACGGCGACCTTCTTCTTGAGGCGACCGGCATATGGTTTGAACAGGTCGATCTCGGCCAACTCGTTCTCGGTCGCCTCGACGGTCCAGACGTCACCCTTGAGGCGCTCGAGATAGATCTCGATCGAGGTCGCGTACGACTCGCCTGTGTAGACCTTCTGCATGTTGGGGTTGCCCCAGCAGGTGTGGATCCACAGCTCGACATCGTCGAGGCCGTCCACCTCGTGGTTGAAGGCGTCGACGAGGAAGTCGAGCAGTTCCGTCTGGTCGGGATAGAAGCACGAGACGAAATGGATCGTCGGTTCCTCGATCTGGATCACCTTGGCGCCGGCGGCCGCGAGCTGGCGAAGTTCGATGTTCATCGCGCCGGCCATGTCCCAGATCAGCTGCTTCTTGTCGTCGAGGTCGTACTCGGGCGTATGGCTGTCGAGGAAGATCGAGAGCACCTGTGACGAGCAGGTCCCGAACTTGACGGGCTTGCCGGAGCCCGCGCGTGCCTGGGCGATCCGCCAGAGCTTGGCGTACTCGAGCGGATTGCGAGGGTCGTGCTCGACCTTGCCGACCACGCGCGGCCACCGCCACGTCGTCTCGATCTCGTTCATCAGCGTCCCGGCCGGGAACTCGAGCAGCCGGTCGCGCGAGCGCTCGTATTGCAGCTCCTCGTGCTCGAGCCCCTTCCAACGCTGCAACGGGTAGTGATGCCACGAGCGGCCGGCGAAGTCCTCGTCGAGGTGGTAGTCGCCGTTCGTGAGGATGTCGAGCCCCGCCCGCTCCTGGTCGGCGATCACGGTCGAGTGCGCATCGAGGAACTGCTCGCGGAAGCGAACGTCGAGCAGGGCCGTGTCGAGTGGCCGGCCCCACAGGCCGCCGTCGTACCAGCGTGGCCGCGGCCACGAGCCCGTAACGGTCGCAGGGAGCATCAGGTCCTTGGTGGCCGTGAGCATCGCGAGTTCCCTCCTCGTCGAGATCCGGTGGTGCGACGATCCTAGTCGTCGGTGTGCCTTGACAGATAGCCCTGGCGGATGATCCATCCGCTACCTTCAGGACCGATGAGTGCCGATCCCCGCTCCCGCGCGCAGCGTCGTCGATGAGCATCGCCACGCGGACCGACGCGCAGTCGCCTGCGCTGCACCGTGCCGATAGCCACGACCTGATCCGCGTGCAGGGCGCGCGCGTGAACAACCTCAGGGACGTCAGCGTCGAGATCCCGAAGCGCCGGCTGACGGTCTTCACCGGCGTCTCCGGCTCGGGCAAGAGCTCGCTTGTATTCGACACGATCGCCGCCGAGTCGCAGCGGATGATCAACGAGACCTACAGCGCCTTCGTGCAGGGCTTCATGCCGACGCTGGACAGGCCGGACGTCGACGTGCTCGACGGGCTGACGACGGCGATCATCGTCGACCAGGAGCGGATGGGCGCCAACGCCCGCTCGACCGTCGGCACCGCAACCGACGCCAACGCGATGCTGCGCATCCTTTTCAGTCGGCTCGGGCAGCCGCACATCGGCTCGGCCCAGGCGTTCTCCTTCAATGTCGCCTCGGCCCACGGGACCGGGGCGGTCACCGTCGAGCGCGGGTCCGCCGCCAAGGCGGTGCGCCAGAGCTTCTCCTTCACTGGTGGCATGTGCCCGCGCTGCGAGGGCATGGGGTCGGTGACCGACTTCGACCTGACCCAGCTGTACGACGACAGCAAGTCGCTCAACGACGGTGCGCTCACGGTCCCCGGCTACAGCATGGAGGGCTGGTACGGCCGCATCTTCAGCGGCTCCGGCTTCTTCGACCCGGACAAGCCGATCCGCAACTACACCAAGACCGAGCTCCACGACCTGCTGTACAAGGAGCCGACCAAGATCAAGGTCGCGGGCATCAACCTGACCTACGAGGGTCTGATCCCGAAGATGCAGAAGTCGTTCCTGGCCAAGGACGTCGACACCATGCAGCCGCACATCCGCGCCTTCGTGGAGCGCGCCGTGACCTTCACCGCCTGCCCTGAATGCGACGGCACCCGACTCAACGAGGGAGCGAGGTCATCGCGGATCCGCGGCACCAACATCGCCGACGCCTGCGCGATGCAGATAAGCGACCTTGCCGAATGGGTGCGGGGTCTGGACGAACCGTCCGTCGCGCCGCTGCTGGCGAAGCTACGGCATTCACTCGACTCGTTCGTCGAGATCGGGCTGGGTTACCTCAGCCTCGACCGCCCTTCCGGCACCCTCTCGGGCGGCGAGGCGCAGCGCACCAAGATGATCCGCCACCTCGGGTCGTCGCTCACCGACGTCACCTATGTCTTCGACGAGCCGACGATCGGACTGCACCCCCACGACATCCAGCGGATGAACGAGCTGTTGCTGCAGCTGCGGGACAAGGGCAACACCGTGCTGGTCGTCGAGCACAAGCCGGAGACGATCGACATCGCCGACCACGTCGTCGACCTCGGCCCTGGCGCAGGCACCGCCGGTGGCGAGGTGGTCTTCGAGGGCACCGTCGACGGGCTCCGGGCCAGCGGCACGCTGACCGGGCGGCACCTGGACGATCGGGCCTCTTTGAAGCCCTCGGTGCGGACACCGTCGGGAGTGCTGGAGGTGCGCGGCGCCAGCGCCCACAACCTCCAGGACGTCGATGTCGACATACCGCTCGGCGTGCTGGTGGTGGTGACCGGCGTGGCCGGGTCGGGCAAGAGCTCATTGATCCACGGCTCGGTGTCGGGCCGGGACGGCGTGGTGTCAGTTGACCAGACCCCGATCAAGGGCTCGCGACGCAGCAACCCTGCGACGTACACGAGCCTGCTCGACCCGATCCGCACGGCGTTCGCAAAGGCCAACGGCGTGAAGCCGGCCCTGTTCAGCGCCAACTCCGAGGGCGCCTGCCCGAACTGCAACGGCGCCGGCGTCATCTACACCGACCTCGCGATGATGGCCGGCGTCGCCACGGTCTGCGAGGAGTGCGAGGGGAAGCGGTTCCAGGCCGAGGTCCTGGAGTACAAGCTCGGGGGGAAGGACATCAGCGAGGTGCTCGCGATGCCGGTTACCGAGGCCGAGACGTTCTTCGGCGCCGGCGAGGCACGTACGCCGGCCGCCCACACGATCCTGAAGCGACTGGTCGACGTCGGGCTCGGCTACCTCAGCCTCGGCCAGCCGCTCCCGACGCTGTCCGGCGGCGAGCGCCAGCGGCTCAGGCTGGCCACCCACATGGCCGAGAAGGGCAGCGTCTTCGTCCTCGACGAGCCAACCACCGGCCTCCACCTCGCCGATGTCGAGCATCTGCTCGGCCTGATCGACCGGCTCGTCGACTCCGGCAAGTCGGTCGTCGTCATCGCCCACCACCAGGCGGTCATGGCCCACGCAGACTGGATCGTCGACCTCGGGCCCGGCGCCGGCCACGACGGCGGCCGGATCGTGTTCGAGGGCACGCCCGCCGACCTCGTCGCCGCCCGCTCCACCCTCACCGGCGAGCACCTCGCGGCCTACGTCGGCAGCTGACTGGGGGAACCGAAAGGCTGCTATCGGGGGCTGGTTGCCACTCGCTCCCGGGGCTAGACTCGCCTAGCCCAAGGAGTCAGGTCCATGCAGCCTATGCGCCACGTGATCCGCGGATGCGCGGCCGCCCTGGTCGTCACCGGGCTCGCTGTGGCGCCCGTCGTCGCCGCCGGCCCGGGTGTCAGCTGGACCGACCAGGTCAGCGTCGGTCCCATCCAGCAGGAGACCTGCGGCGAGGGCCTCGCCCGGACGACCGTGAACGGTCGGATCGTTCTCCACGTCGCCTCCACCCGGGGAGGCGGACTCATGGACTCGAGCGGCAGTCCTCTACCAGCGTAGCATCGACCTCGGTGCGACCTGGTCCACGCCGATTCGACTCCGGACACCACCGTCGACCGTTCGCGACAGCTGCCCCGCGATCGCTGCGGCGGGCTCGATGGTGGTCGTGGCGTGGAGTGAGTGGGCCCGCGGACCCGCGGTGCTGGATGTCAGGGTCAGTACGAACAATGGCCTGGCCTGGGGTCCCATCAAGCGGGTCCCGGCGCCGGTCGGCGTCGAATTCCCAAGCGTCGCTGTGGCCGGTACGACGATCCATGTGGCGTGGTCGGATTCGGTCGCTCTCCCTCACTGGGGACGTGTCGCCCGGAGCACGGATGGCGGCAACTCGTGGACTCTCCGCCGCCTCGACGCCCGTGGGACGTACGGAATCACGAAGATCGCAGCGTCGGGGTCGGCCGTGTTCGCCGTCTGGGTCAGGTATCCCGACCGCGCGCTCGTTGGCCGCTTCTCGGGGGACGGCGGGCTCACCTGGCACTACCCGGAGGTGCTCGGATCGAGCACGCTCGGCGATCTCTCGGACAATTTCGCCATCGCCGCGAGACCCGACCGGCTCGTAGTCGCCTGGCCGGGACAGGGATATCCCGCTGTCGAGAGCCCCGAGGTTCGTGTGCGGATCAGAGCTGGCGATTCGTGGCTCCCGACCGTATCGGTCGCCGCTGCACCTCCAACGGGCCAGACGCGCGGCGAGAACCACGCGATCTCGGCCTCCCTGCTCGCCGGTTCGCGCGTCGGGCTCGCCTGGGCCCCCACATTCTTCACCGAGGATGGCCTTTTCCCTCTCCCAACTGACGTTGTGTGGGCGGAATCGTCCGACAACGGGATCACTTGGACGCCCGCCACGGTCGTTTCGCCGGCGGGGACCACCTACGGTGCGTGGGCCTGGCCTCACGTGGGGTCGGTGTCCTCGATCTGGTCTTCGCGAGAGCTGCGCGGTGTCCTGATCAATCGCTTTACGCCCGAGCCCGAGAACAACAGCCGGCTCTTCTTCAGCCGGGGCTCCGGACTACCTTGACCCAGGGGATGGCCTGGCAAGGGACCGCATCAGACCCGACGCTCGCGCGGGCCCGCCAGGGCTGAACGGTCCCGCGCCGGCGGGTCCGGGTCCCGCGGTGTCAACTGGTGCGCCGATCCGGGCCCGCGGCCCTTCGTCCATGGGCCGATGGACCCCTCCTATCGAGGTCGATCCGTTCTACGATGGGGCCGAGCAGGCCAGACCCCGAGGAGCATCGGAGACGGGACCATGAACGCCATCGTCGTCTATGAGTCGCACTGGGGGAACACCGAGGCCGTGGCTCGCGCCATCGCGGAGGGGATCGGTCCGGACGCCCGGGTCCTCGACACCGACGAGGCCACAAGCTCGATCGTCGAGGAGGCCGATCTGATCGTCGCGGGTGCACCCGTCATCGCCTTCGCCCTGCCTCGCGACGGGACCGCGAAGCAAATCGCTGGCGACGTCAAGGCCCCTCGACCGCCCGACGTGTCGCACCCGCTGCTCCGCACCTGGCTGGACGGGCTAGCCGTTGGCCACGGCTGGGGCGCGGCATTCGAGACCCGCATCTGGTGGTCACCGCGCGGAGCGACGGGCACGATCGAATCGAAGCTCAGGCACGCTGGCTACCGCCTAGCCGGAAAGTCGCAGCGCTTCATCGTGGCCGGTGCCTACGGACCGCTGAAGGACGGCGAGCTCGAGCGAGCTCGCCAATGGGGCGCCGATCTGGCCCAGAAAGCCGGCCCGGCGACCTGACCTCGATCGCCTCAGCAACGGTACCAAAGGGTCGTGGCGAGCTCAGGCCCTCAGCTCACCGCCTTCTTCACGAGCGCGCCGATCTTTGCCTCATCGGCGGTCGTCAACTCCTTGAGGCCGAAGGAGGTCGGCCACATGGCGCCGTCGTCGAGCTTCGCCGAGTCGTTGAAACCCAACGTCGCGTATCGCGCCTTGAACTTGGCTGCGGGCTGGAAGAAGCAGACGACCTTGCCGTCCTTGGCATAGGCGGGCATCCCGTACCAGGTCCTCGACGAGAGGCCTGGCGCGCTGGCTTTGACGATGGCATGGATCCGCTCGGCCATGGTGCGATCGGGTTCTGGCATCTCGGCGATCTTTGCGAGCACCTCGCTTTCCCCGTCCGCCTCGGCGTTCGCGCCGCGTCGCGCGGCCGCCTTCAGCTCCTTTGAGTGCTCCTTCGCCGCGGCGAGCTCTTCGTCCGTCCATCCCTCGGAAGGCGTGTCCCTCCCAGCGGTGGCCGTCGTTGCGGACTTCTGTGTGCCACTCATTGCAGGCTTCCTCTCTGCGAGATCTGATGGGTTGACCGTGAGTCTAGGCAGCCGTCGCTGCGGAGGCTTCTCCGAAACTGCTCGATCGTGACATCGGGGTGGAACGGCCGGCGTCGCGGCTCGGCACTGCTGCATTCGCAGCGCCGTCACATCGGGTGGGGACGGTACCGTCGCAGCCACCGATGCAAAGACAGCGCATTCGGCCGATCACGGTCGCCCTGGGGGTGTTAGTCGTCGGATTGACTGGATACGTCGGACTCCTCTTCATCGGTCCGATCGATCTCCCATCGCAGCGCGTCACCGCCACGATGCAGCTGGCAGCGAGCGTCGATGGTGACACCGTGCGCGTGGTCGGCACGACCGACCTTCCTGACGGGGCCTTGATCGACTACTGGTTCTGGCGCGACGACGCGATCAATGGAGGCCCGATCGGCGTGACCGAGGTCCGCGGCGGGACGTTCTCGTTCGAGCACGAGGTCTCGGGTCTGCGACGAGGAAGGTGGGACATCGAGGCCTCGTTCAGCACAATGTGGGGCTCAGAGCAATCGCGGCACGTGACCGACCTGTTCGGCGCGGAAGGCGAGCACCTCGCTGGACCACAGGTCTACGTCGACTCGCTGGGTGACGCCAAACAGCTTCGCGCCACTACGACCGTCGACCTGCGGTGACTGGTCGGCCTACCACGGGGCCTTGGTAGAGTGCCCGAATGAGCAGGTCCTTGATGGAGGACGCGTTCGCGCATCACGTGTGGGCGACGCTGCGGTTGGTCGATGCGTGCCTCGCGCTCAGCCCGCAGCTACTGGAGAGCGCCGTCCCGGGGACCTACGGCTCGATCCTTGACACGCTGCGCCACATGATCGGCAGCGACGCCTGGGACCTGTTCGTCGCGACCGGTGACCGCAGCTCCCTCATTGACGAAGGAGATATGCACCTCGCGGAGCTCCGGGCCGCGATGGAGAGCCACGGCCCCGCTTGGTCGCAGCTCCTGGCACAGGACCTCGATCCGGATGCCGTTCTCGACGAGGTCGACGAGGATGACGGGTACGAGAGGCACATCGCGCTGGGCATCCAGCTCGCGCAGGCGCTGCATCACGGCACCGATCACCGGAGCCAGGTCTGCACCGCCCTCACGGCGCTCGGGGTGGAACCGCCGTCCATCGATGTCCTGGACTTCGGCGTCCAGGCGGGCCGGGTCGTGGAGATCACACCCACGTCCTGAAGGCGCCAAGACATATGCTCCACCCGTCGTGGCTCGACTCACGGTCGCGCTGCTCGCCTCCCTCGCAATCGCTGCCTGCTCGGGCGTTATAAGCCCCGAGACTGCCGCGTGTAGCGCCGACGTGCCGATTGTCTCGACCGCCAATGTGGATCTCGGGACGGTGAACATGCAGGA
The DNA here is from genome assembly GCA_963789905.1 of uncultured Chloroflexia bacterium. GTDB lineage: Bacteria > Chloroflexota > Limnocylindria > Limnocylindrales > CSP1-4 > CAWBMK01. The sequence continues at coordinate 370,032 of CAWBMK010000001.1, forward strand.
CCACCAGGTGAGCGCGACCGTGGGCCCTGCCACGGCGGGCCCGGGCCTCGAGTTCGTCTCCATCCGCGTCCGGTACGAGGCAAACATCGAGTGGCCCCAGAGCCCCCTTGACTGGTCACTGCACGACGACGAACAGGGTCAATTTCAGCCCCGTGGCTTCGCGCCCGACCCGCACCTTAGTGGCGGAGTCATGCCCCGGGACCACACGAAAGAGGGTTGGATCACGTTCGAGGTACCCGCTGATGCCGCCCACCTATGGGCGGATTTCCGAATCTCTGGACGGGGAGTCATCGTCTGCTCGTCTCCCCTGTTCTAATGGAGCCCCGGACGCTCGCTAGGCAGGCCACCCGACGCGAGGCGGCTATTCTCCCGGGTCGCGCCGGTCGCTGATCGTCACGCCGAGCGCCGCGGCGGTAACGCAGCCGACGGCGAGCAGCCCCTGCAGCCCCATTGCCTGGCCAAGCAGGATCGCGCCGACCAACGCGGCCACCGCGGGCTCCAGCGTCACCAGGATGCCGTAGGTCCGCGCCGTCATCCGCTTCAGCGCCTCGAACTCGAGCGACCACGGCAGGGCCGTCGACAGGATGGCGACGGCCAGCGCCCCGACCAGCAGGCCCAGGTCGAGGCCGCCCAGCCCACCGGCCGCCACCTCCACGGGCAGAACGACAAACGCCGCCACGGCCATGCATATCGCCAAGCCTGAGCTGCCCGGCAGCGCGCGGCCGATGCGCTGGCTCATCACGATGAAGCCGGCCCAGCACAGCCCGGCAGCGCCGGCCAGCGCCACACCCAGCGGGTCGAGCGTGCCGCCGATCTCCGGCGTCAGCAGGACGATGCCGAGGACGGCGAGCCCGATCCAGGCGAAGTCGCGACCGCGGCGCGAGGTGGCCACGGCCAGCCCAAGCGGCCCGACGAACTCGATGGCGACGGCGATGCCGAGCGGGATCCGCGCGATGGCCCCGTAGAAGCACAGGTTCATGACGCCGAGGATCGTTCCGTAGAGCAGCAGCGCTCCAGCGTGGCGACGCGCGCTCGAATCAATCGTATGGCGCGAAGCGGCGATGAGCAGCACGGCGGAGAAGGCCAGGCGCAGGAAGGCCGTCCCGACGGGGCCGAGCACCGGAAAGAGGTTGATCGCGACGGCGGCGCCGAGCTGGATGGACACGATCGAGACGAGCAGCAGCCCCGACGGCGGCACGGCGGAGGCGGCACGGGCCAGAGCGCCTTCGGCAGGCTTCGGGCCGGGCGCACCGTCGGACCCAGTCAGGGAGATGATCCGAGATCCAGCAAGGCGCCAATACGCACGGTCATGGGCGACAAAGATGCGCCGCGGACGAACGCCGGTTTCACTTCTGCCCCGCCATACGGTCGTTCGCACGACGTCCCTGTGTTGCCTTACCCGCCGGGTCGCCGCCCCACTGCTGGCCGTCCGCGGCACCGCCTCGGCCACCGGCAGACCTTGGTGTCGTCACCGCCGGCTTCCCTTGGCGGCGCCGTCAATGTGGGGGCTCCGCGAGGAGTCCCCGAGCGTGCAGTGGACGGTCCGGTCGTCGGGCCAGTGCTCCGGCTCGGGGTAGTACGCCCAGAACGTGAACGCGGAGAGGTTGTAGTCGAGACCGACGTACTCCTCAAACAGAGGTCGGCAGATGCGGTCCCCCTCGGCAGCCAAGGTGGCGGCATCGGGGTACTCGGACAGGCTCGGATCGATGTCGCCTCGTCCGAATAGTTCGAGCGCGTGAGGCTCGGAACACGGCACCGGCAGGAACCCGTGACTGCGCTTGTCAGAGCCGATGTTCGGGTTGACACACGAGCCGACCGGGATCTCGCGAAGTAGCCGGAGTCTGGGGTCGTCAATCGGCACGTACGACGCAGCATCGTTCGATTCGCTCGAGCGGCGTCCAAATAGTCTGCGCATCGACGTATGCCTCCCGGCGCAAAGGACCGACATCACAACCGCGTGTGTGGATTCCCTTGGCCCGCGCTTCCCGACGCCGATCGGCCAGGGCCGACACCCCGATAGCGGCTAGCACAATCGTACCCGCGCGGTTGAGACGTGCTGCACGCGTCGGTATCAGTGAGGTGCAGGGGATGGGTCATCGGAAGGCGCGAGGGAGCCGTGCTAAGCGCTCGGTCGTCACAACCTATCGACGACGAGAGCGGTGCCCACAACGATCACGCACGCCGGGGCGACAAGGAGGCCCAACAGCGGAGCAGTGAGGAGGATCACGCCGGCGAATCGACGCGTGGCTCGGATTCCCTCCTCAACCTAGAGGCCATGCATCGGCCCTCTTACGGCCCCGCCTAGGGTGCGAGCGACCGGGGCGCGCTTTCTTGATTGTAAGGGGCCCTGCGAAGCGTGCTTGGGCGCCATGCAGAAAGTCACCCCGGCTCGGCCTCTCCTTTTCCGGGCCGGATGTAACCCAATTCGTTTCGGAAATGGGCACACGGTCAATGGCGTGGAGACCGTATGTGGAGGCCTGGTCGAACCGGGCGAAGGCGTCGGGTCGCCAACAGACTTACAAGTCCAGGGTTTGCTTGTCGGGAAGAGTGCCGCCCGGCGGCACCCACGTCCACCGCTCGACCAGACCATCGATGGTCTTGGCGACCCACGAGCCTGACGGTTGACCATCGACGGACAGCTCATAGATCCCCCAGGCCAGCGTCGACTGTGCGGCGGCGGCTGCGCCTCCGCCCAGCCCAGCGCCGCCCAGGATGGTGCCGAGGAACCCTAGCGGCCCGCTTCGCTTGAGACCCGAGATGTTGCGGCGGACGGCACTGCGGTAGGAAAGCGAGATGGTGGTCAGGGTCATCGTCACGCGATGTCCGTCGAGCTCAACGGTGCCGACCAGCGGCGACTTGACCCGTTGCCGCCAGGACAGGCCCGCTGATTGCTTGAGTTTCGTCTCGACTTGGCGGACTTGGAAGCTGCTAGGCGCACCCCACAGCCGCCCGGAATAGGGCACGAGCTCGACAAGCTCCGAGGATCCATCGAGGACTAGCTGCCAAGTTTGGCGCCGCTGGTGCGAGCCGTGACTCATGGTGGCGTCATTCTGCACGGCCGAGTCGGCTGAGGTTGCCTGTGTCACCGTGCATGCCGTTCTATCGCTGGGCGAGCGTGTGGTCCAGGCCGCTCCGACAGATCGCTGACCGTGCTCACCCAGCGTCAGGAGGTAAGCCACGGGTGATCGTCACCACGCCTGTTGTGAGTGCGTGGTGACCGGCCTCCTGTAGGGTCCGTCGTGCCCGCCTGGAACCGCCGGCCTCGCCGTTCGCCGATCCGCCGCCCGGGTCACCGATTGGCCCTGGCTCGACCGCCGAGGCCGGCCCAACGTCCCGCCCGCGCCCGCCGCAGTGCATGAGCCGAGCCGGTCCGCCGGTCCGGCCGGAAGGAGACATGGACCGTGAACAAGGTCCTCTTGACCGGGCGATTGACCCGGGATCCCGAGCTGCGCGTCACGACCGGTGGCAAGACCGTGACGACGTTCAACATGGCCACCAACGAGTTCGCGGGACCGGGCAAGGAGAAGGCCGAGTTCCATACGATCGTGACGTGGGACAAGCTCGCCGAAGTCTGTGGCCGGTGGCTTGGCAAGGGCCAGCAGGTCGCCGTCGAGGGCCGCATCCAGACGCGCAACTGGGATGACGATCGCGGCCAGCGGCACTGGCGCACCGAGATCGTGGCCAGCACGGTCGAGATGCTGTCGTCCCGACGCAAGCGCGACTTCAATGCCGATGCGGCCGCCGACGGCCTCGCCGAGCAGGCCGAACGGTCCGAGGTCGAGCCGGCTGCCGCCTCGGCCGGGCCGGCGGACGATACCGCACTGTCGGACGAGCTCGAGGATGAGGCAGCCTGACCGTCCTGCCGTGGCGAACGGCGACCCGTGGCGGGGCCTCCTCCCTCCCCCGGGCCGCCGTCGCCTCAGACGAGCTCGAAGAAGCTGATGGCGAGGATGGCGTAGACGATGACGAGGAGGGCACCCTCGAGCCAGTTCGACTCCCCATCGAGGGCGATCAGGGCGCTGATCCCGATCGCCGCCACGACCGCCGCGATCTCGAGCGGTTCGAAGACGAGGTCCATCGGCTGGCCGATGAGGACACCGATGAGGACGAGTGCCGGCGCCACGAACAGGGCGACCTGGAGCGATGAGCCATAGGACACGGCCATCGAGAACTCCATCTTGTTCTTGAGCGCGAGCTGGACCGCGACGAGGTGCTCGGCCAGGTTGCCGATGATGGGGATGAGGATCACGCCCACGAACGCCTCCGACAGCCCGAACTGATCGATGAACGGCTCGATCGAACCGACGAGGATCTCGGACGTGACGGCAAGCAACACGGCGGCGGCGATGAGGACGCCGATCGCAACCCGCGTCGTCCAGGCCGGCCCGCCGTGGCCAGCCAGCGGCTCGTGGGCACCCAGCGTGTCCTGGGGATTGCGGAACTGGAAGACGAGCGACAAGCCGTAGCCGATCATGAGGAGGATCGCGATATAGACCGATTCCTCCACGATCGTGCCGGGCTCGCGCGACCCGCTGAATGCGAAGACGGCCGGGATGAATAGCCCGACCGCCGCCAGGACCAGCAGCGCCGCGTTCGAGGCGGCGACCTTGGCGCTGAACGTCTGCGTCCCGTGGCGGAGGCCACCGACCAGCACGGACAGGCCGAGCACGAGCAGCAGGTTGCCGATGATCGACCCGGTGAGGGATGCCTTGACGACGGTCACCAGCCCGGCCTGAAGCGCGAAGAAGGCGATGATGAGCTCGGCGATATTGCCGAACGTCGCGTTGAGGATGCCGCCCACCTGGGGGCCGGCCATGGCTCCCAGGCGCTCCGTCGCCTGCCCGACGACGTAGGCGAGGAGCAGGATGGCCACCGCCGCAACGACGAAGACGATCGTGCCCTCCGCGTGAAGGACGACATCGAAGACGATCGCGACGATCGAGAGGACGACGGCTCCGACGACACCCAGGCGGCCCAGCGGCGTCAGGACGCCGAGCACGGGCAGGCGGCTCGTCGACTGCGCGGCGGTCATGTGGCGGCGATGGTAGCGGCGGCCTCAGACGCGATAGAGGCGGCGTCGCGACAGGCCGGTCGAGCGTGAGATCCGACGTGCCGCCTCGCCGCGGGCGAGCCCAGCGGCGACGAGTCGATCGACCTCCCCGCGTGCCGCTTCGAGCTCGTCACCGCGTCGTTCGTCGGTCGGGCCGGTCACCGTGCGAATGGCGCCCAGCACGATGACGATCTCGCCGCGCGGTGCGAGGGTTCCCTCCGTCAGCCGTGTGCGCAAGTCATCGAGCGAGCCGACGACGATCTCCTCATGCCGCTTCGTCAGCTCGCGACAGACGGCGGCGGGACGGTCACCACCGCACGCCGAGGCCAGGTCGTCGAGCGTGGCTACGAGACGATCCGGTGCCTCGAACAGGACGATGCCGCGTGGATCGCCGGCGACGGCGGCGATGCGTTGTCGTCGCTCTCGACCCTTGCGCGGAAGAAACCCCTCGAAGCTCCAGCGCGGGCCGGCGATGGCTGTCGCCGAGATGGCCGCCGTCACGGCCGACGGTCCCGGCACGGGCACGACCACGCCGCCTTCGGCGGCCCAGGCGATGACCAGGTCCCCGCCCGGATCGGACACGCCGGGCGTACCGGCGTCGGTCACCACGGCAAGGTCGGCGCCGCCGCGCAGATGCGCAACCAACTCCGGCGTCCGGCGGGCGGCGTTGCGGGCGTGGAAGCTGACGAGGCGCGGGGCCGGACGGACATCGCGGACGAGCCGGCGGGTGATCCGTGTGTCTTCGGCGGCCACCAGCGGGACGGATGCGAGCGTGTCGCGGGCCCGCGTTGTCATGTCGCCAAGGTTGCCGATGGGCGTCCCGACGACGAAGAGGCGCCCTCCGGCGCCCGTCGAGGTCGACCGCTTCCCCACCCTACGATCGGCCCGAGCCCGGCCGCCGACGTGGATAGAGGTAGTCGACACCCGCCGTGCGCGGCCCGAGCTTGGCGATCGGCGGCACCTGGCGCTTGAACTCGGCGCCGGCCACCATCCGCGACACCCGCTCCACCATCGCGGTCTCGAAGCCGACCACGGCGAGCTCCTCGGGCGTCCGTCGACGATCGACCATCCAATAGAGCAGGCGATCAAGCTCGTGATAGGTGAAGCCGGCCTCGCCCTCGTCCGTCTGACCGGGCCACAGGTCGGCCGACGGCGCCTTGCGAAGGACGGCATCCGGCACCCCGATCGCCATGGCGAGCTGGCGGACCTGCGTCTTGTAGAGGTCGCCGATCGGATTGAACGCGCATGCCGAGTCGCCGAACAGAGTCGTGTAGCCGATGAGCGCCTCGGTCTTGTTGCCCGTTCCGATGACCAGGCCGCCCCAGGTGACCGAACGGTCGTACAGGACGCTCATCCGCATTCGGGCCGCGAAGTTGCCCCGTCGGACAGGTGAGACATCGAGCTGATCGCCGAAGAAGCCATCGACCATTGGGCTGATGTCGACGATCTCGCTGGCGCAGCCGAGACGCTCGACGATGCTCTCGGCATCGCCCCGAGAGGCCGGCGACGACGTCCGATAGGGCATGAGAACCGCCAGCAGGCGCTCGGGACCGATCGCCTCGGCGGCGAGGAAGGCAACCAGGCCCGAGTCGATGCCCCCCGACAGGCCCAGCACGAGTCGCTCGAAGCCCGCCTGGCGGAGCTGGCTGCGGATGAACTCGGTAAGGACGCGGCGGGCGACATCGGTGTCGATGAGCAGCTCGGCGGGGAGCTCGAATGGCATGTCGGCCCTGGCGGTCGGGACCGGATCGGCGGTCACGACGCCTCTCCAAGCTGGTCGTCGACGTTCGTTCCGGCCCGCTCCGCGACGATTCGCGACAGCTCCCGGATGTTCCACTCGATCCGCTCGTCGCGCAGGAGCGGCAGGGCAATTCGCTCGCGCCGGACATCCCCGGGGACGATCTCGCCGACGAATAGCCCCTCGTCGTAGAACGGCGCCTCGAGGATCGCCTCTCCGGACGGCGAGAGGATCTCCGACCCACCCCAGAACGAGATCGACTCGTCGACCCCGACGCGGTTGCAGAAGACGACGAATGACGTCGTCAGCTGGGCGTAGGCGCGCAGCAGCGTCCGCCAGGACGTGGCGGTGCCGAGACCGACCTCATTGGTGGCGGCCAGGTCGCGGCCCGGTCCGGACGAGACGTCGATGAGCATGGTCGCTCCGTCGAGGGCCAGCACCTGGGCGACCGGCAGGTGCCAGAAGTCCTCGCAGATCGCGATGCCGATCTGGAATCCAAGCCGCGACGGCGCCGCGCGGAGAACGTCGCCGGCCGCAAAGAACCGTCGCTCATCGAACATCCCGTAGGTGGGTAGGAACAGCTTGCGATGGACGTGAACGAGCTCGCCGTCCTCGATGAGGGCGGCCGCGATGAACAGCCGGTGATCGTCCGATTCCTCGACGAAGGAGACGACCGTGGATAGTCCGCGTGTCGCCGCCGCCAGGCGCTCCAGGCGCGCGTCATCGAGCCGCATGGCGACCTCGCCGGCAAGATCCTGGAGCTGGTAACCCGTCAGGCCGAGTTCGGGAAAGACGACGAGATCCGCCTTCTGCTCTCGCGCCTCCTCGATGAGAGCAAGGTGACGCTCGAGGTTCTCATCGAGCAGCCCGAGGCGGGGTGCGATCTGAGCCAGGGCCACACGGATCCGATCCACGCGGTCGAGTCTACCCCGGCCGTGTCGTGCGGCCGAGCCTCAGATCGGCGGCCGCTGAGGGCCGGATGGCGGAGCCGCCGGGACCGACGCGACGGCAGCGGCCGCCATCGTCGGCGCGACAGGCAGCGATCCGCGCCCAGTGGCCTGAACCTGCTCTGCCGAACGTGCCACGTCCTCGGCGAAGTGGCAGGCGACCGTGTGGCCGGCGGAGACCTCACGCAGGGCGGGATCGTCGTTCTCGCACCGGTCGGGGTTGCCGAGGTTCTCGCGCAGCCAGCACCGGGTGTGGAATCGGCAGCCCGACGGCGGGTTCACCGGGCTCGGCACGTCGCCTTTCAGGATGATCCGGCGGCGGCGCGACTCGACGACCGGGTCCGGGATCGGGATCGCCGACAGGAGGGCCACCGTGTACGGATGGAGGGGCTCGCTGTTGAGCTCGCGAGACGGCGCGACCTCGACGATGCGGCCCAGGTACATCACCGCGATCCGGTCGCTGATATGGCGGACGACCGACAGGTCGTGGGCGATGAACAGGTACGTCAGCCCGAACTGACCCTGGAGCCGCTCGAGGAGGTTGATGATCTGGGCCTGGATCGAGACGTCGAGGGCGCTGATCGGCTCATCGGCGACGATCAGATCCGGGTTGAGCGCGAGTGCACGAGCGACCCCGATGCGCTGGCGCTGACCGCCGCTGAACTCGTGCGGGTATCGCGCGCCATACTCGGGGTTCAGCCCGACCGTCGCCAGCAGCTGGCCGACGCGCTCCCGCCGCTCAGCCGATGACCCACCTTCGTTGTGGACCTCGAGCGGCTCGCCGACGATGCCGTTGACCGTCATCCGCGGGTTGAGGCTGGCGTACGGATCCTGGAAGATCATCTGCATCCGGCGGCGGATGCGCCGAAGGGCTTCGCCCTTGAGCGTCGTGATATCGAGGCCATCGAAGGTCAGCGATCCTGCGGTCGGATCGACCAGCCGAAGGATCGCTCTGCCCGTCGTGGTCTTGCCGCAACCGGATTCGCCGACCAATCCCAGGGTCTCGCCCGGCCGGAGCTCGAAGGACACCCCATCGACCGCACGAACGTCGCCGATGTGCCGCTCGCGGATGATCCCCTCCCGGATCGGGAAATACACCTTCAGCCCGTCGACTTCGACGAGGTTGCCCTCGCCTTTCGTCCTCGTGCCGCTCACCTTCGCTTCGCTCACCATCGATCGGGCTCGTCATCGGGCTGGATGGGCAGTCCGGCGGCCGTCGGGGCGGCCGAGATCGGGCCGGCCTCGCGCAGCGTCTCGTTGATCAGGTCGCCTTCCGCGCGCGCCACGGCGAGCTCGTCCACGACGGTCGCACCGGGCCCTTCGGGGGGCGGCGCAGCGGCGAATCCCTGTCGCCGGGGCCTGCCACCGGCGACCTCATCGGCGGTCGGACGGTTGTGGCAGGCGGCGAGATGTGTCGCGCCCGGGCCGGTCATCACGACCGTCTCGCCCTCGCGAATGGCGTCCAGGCTGGGGTTCGATGACCAGCAGATATCGAGGCGCCAGGCGCAGCGTGGCGCGAAGGGACAGCCGCTCGGGGCGACGCGCTGATCAGGCGGCGCCCCTTCGATCGGGATGAGCTCTTCGCCCTCGACCGCGTCGAGGCGTGGGATCGAATGCAGCAAGCCGACCGTGTAGGGATGCGACGGGTTGGCGAAAAGCTCCCCGGTCGGCGCCGTCTCGACGATGAAGCCCGCATACATGACATTGATCCGCTGTGTCATCCCAGCCACGACGCCGAGGTCATGGGTGATGAGGATGGCGGCCGTGCCCGTCTCCTGGGTGAGCGTCCGCAGCAGCTCGAGGACCTGGGCCTGGATCGTCACGTCGAGGGCGGTGGTGGGCTCGTCGGCAATGAGGAGCTTCGGCTCGAGGGCGAGTGCCATGGCGATCATGACGCGCTGGCGCATGCCCCCCGAGAACTGGTGGGCAAAGGCCTTGAGCCGCGTTTCGGGCTGCGGGATGCCGACCATGCCGAGCAGCTCGATCGCCCGGGCCCGCGCATCGTCCTCGGTGACCTTGCGATGGGCCCGGATCGTCTCGACCATCTGCTCCTCGATGGTCAGGACCGGGTTCAGGCTCGTCATCGGGTCCTGGAAGATCATGGCGATGTCGCGACCGCGGAGCTCTCGCATCTCGGCTTCGCTGTAGGCCAGCAGGTCCTGCCCGTCGAATCGGACGCTGCCGCCCTCGATCCGCCCGGCCGGCTTGGGCAGCAGGCGCAGAAGGGCCAGGCTCGTGACGCTCTTGCCGCAGCCCGACTCGCCGACCAGCCCGAGCGTTTCTCCCTCGGCCAGATCGAAGGACACGCCGTTGACCGCGTGAATCGTGCCCTCGTGGGTCCGGAAGCGGACCACCAGGTCGTTGACCGACAGCAGCGGCACGAGGGCCACTACCGCTTCAGCCGCGGATCGATCGACTCGCGCAGCCCGTCGCCGAGCAGGTTGAAGCCGATCGCGCTGATGACGATAGCGACGCCCGGGAACAGGATGAGATATGGAGCCTCGCGCAGGAATTTCGTCGAATCGGTCAGCATCGTCCCCCACTCCGGCGTCCGGGGATCGGCCGGACCGAGGCCGAGAAATCCGAGTCCGGCGATGTCGATGATCGCGGTCGCCCCGGCAAGGGTTGCGGCCACGATGATCGGCGTCAGGGAGTTCGGGAGCATGTGCCGCAACAACAGCCGCCGGCTCGGAGCACCGATCGAGCGGGCTGCGAGCACGTAGTCGGCCTCTCTCGTGGCGAGCAGACTGCCGCGCAACAGGCGCGCGAAGATCGGGGCGCTCGTCAACGCGATGGCGAGGACGATCTGGGGCAACCCCTGGCCCAGCCAGGTGACGATGCCGATCGCGAGCAGGATCCCGGGGATCGACAGGAAGACGTCGACGATCCGCATCAGGACGCCGTCGACGCGGCCGCCCACCGCCCCGGCGATCGCTCCGACGCTGCCTCCGATGAGCACGCCGGCGACGACGGCTCCGATGCCGACGAACAGGCTGATCCGGGCGCCATAGAGGATGCGGCTGAACTCGATCACGGCCCTGCAGGTCGGTGCCCATGATGTGCTCCGGGCTCGGGGTCTGGAGACGATCGGAGAGATTTCCCTCGAGCGGGCCGTATGGCGCGATGAGCGGCGCGAAGATGGCCGCCCCCACGAAGAGAGCGATAAAGAACAGCCCGAGGAGCGCCGGGCCGTTGCGCATCAGCCGCCGAAGGGCGTCGCCCCACAGGCCGTGGCTGACCCGCGGCACAGCGGCGACGGGCACGGTTCGAGTGGCCACTCAGCGGTACCGAATCCGCGGGTTGAGGAACGCGTAGCCGATGTCGACGATGAGATTCACGATCACGAAGATCACCGCGAAGATCAGGATCGCCGACTGGATGATCAGGTAGTCGCGGTCGTTGATCGCTTCGACGATCCAGCGGCCCACGCCGTTCCAGGCGAAGACCGTCTCTGTGAGGACCGCGCCGGCCAACAGCCCGCCGACCGAGAGACCGATGACGGTCACCACCGGCAGCCAGGCATTACGCATGATGTGGCGGCCATCGATCCGTTTCTCCGAGAGTCCCTTGGCTCGTGCCGTGCGGACGTAGTCCTCGTTCTGGACGTCGATCACCGATGCCCGGGTGATCCTGGTGATGATCGCAAGGGGAATGGAGCCGAGGGCGATGGCCGGCAGGACGAGGTGGCGCAGGCCATCGACGAAGGCTCCGAACTTCTCCTGGAGCGTCCAGTCGGGCTGGAGCCAGACGTCGATGAGAACGAAGTTCGACTGGAGCTCGACAGCCGTCCGTGGATCGATCCGACCGATCGCCGGCAAGACCTTGAGCTGGACTGCAAAGATGTACTGCAGGGTCAGCCCCAGCAGGAATACCGGGATGCTGATGCCCAGCAACGAGATGACGGTCACGAGACCGTCGGGCCAGCGCTGGACGTGCCGGGCGGCAAACCGTCCAAGCGGGATGCCGACGCCTACCGCGAAGATCATCGCCCCGATCGTCAGCTCGATGGTCCCGGGCATGCGGATGAGGAACTCGTCGATGAACTTGCGGCCTGTGACGGCGCTCTCCCCGAGATCTCCCGACAACAGCCCCTTGAGATAGTCGGCGTACTGGAGGTAGAGGGGTTCGTCCAGCTTCAGGAACTCACGGAGACGGGCGACGCGCTCGGGCGTCGCGTGCTGACCGAGGATGGCAGCCGCAGGATCGCCCGGCAGCAGGTGGATGAACGCGAACAGGATGATCGACAGGCCGAACAGGACCGGGATCGCCGCGAGCAACCTGCGGATGATGTACCTGGACATGACCGGTCGCGTTCGCCTCTGGAGGAACGATCCCCCGGGACCGCTTTGGCCCCGGGGGATCCTTCAGCCTGGTTATGTGGCCGCCCGGCCGAGCCGGCCCGGGCGGCCGCTGACTACTTGTCCAGCCAGACCGAGTTCATGAGCTCGGTCAGGTTGCCGGCCGGGACGAAGCCCTTGACATAGGCAGTGGCGGCCGCAGGTGGCTTCGAGCTCACCAGCGGCACGCTCGGGATGTCGGCCCGGATGAGGTCCTGGGCCTGCTCCCACAGCGATACGGCCTCGTTCTGGTCGGTCGTCTTGAGTGCCTTGTCCATCGCATCCCACATCGCGTCGTTCTTGTACTCGTACTCCTCGTTCGGGCCGAACGTCTTGTCCGAACGGGTCCGGTAGCCGAAGAACGCGGTGTTCAGGAAGTTGTCAGGGCCCTGCCAGTCGCAGGTCCAGCCGAGGAGCCAGGCGGCGTATTTGCCCGCCGCAGTCTCCGCGAGATAGGTGGGTCGGAATGGCGCATGCTTGGGCTCCGGCTTGAACCCGACCGCCTCGAGGTCGGTCAGCATCGACTCGAACTGCGCCTTCATGCTCGGGGCATACGGACGGTCGGATTCGGGATAGTGGAAGTCGAAGGCCAGGTCGGTCACGCCGGATTCGGCGATGAGCGCCTTGGCCTTGTCCGGATCGTATTTCGGCAGATCCAGGGGCTTGTAAGCGATGGTTCCCACGGGCATCCAGTTGTCGGCCACCGCCGCGCCCTCGCTGCCGCCGTAGAACGCGTCGACGAGACCCTGCTTGTTGATGGCATACGCCACCGCCTCGCGGATCTTGGGATTGTCGAACGGCTTGTGCTTCTGGTTCATGCCGAGATAGAACAGATTGCACGACGAGCCGCGGTCGATCGCCTGGAGATTCGGGTCGCTCGCCGCAGTTTTGGCATCGACGGGTGACACGATCTGGGCGATGTCGACTTCGGGCGGACTGGCTTGCAGTGCGTTCAGGGTCGCCGTCGAATCGGCGACGACGCGGAAGACGACGCTGTCGAGATAGGCGGCGTGGGCCGTATCCCAGTAATCGGGGTTCTTGTCTATCGTGAGGTGGTCGCCCTTGACCCACTCCTTGAACTTGAATGGGCCGGTGCCGGTCATGGCCGTCGGACCACCCTGGGCGTAGGTGTTCTTGGTGAAGTCGGGATCCGAGGCCTTGCCTTCGGTCAGGGCCTTGGGACTCGAAATGGCGAACGGCACGAGGGTCTGGGTCAGCAGGAAGGCCGAGTTGGCGGCCCGCAGCTTGATCGCGACTTCGGTCGGGCTGTTGACGGTGACGGACTCGACGTTCGACTTCGCGCCGTGTCCGATGACCGTATCGATGTAGTACGTGTATTCCGCGTCGATGTATGACTGCGGGATGTTGAGCCAGCGGTCGTAGTTGATCTTGACCGCATCGGCGTTGAAGTCGGTCCCATCGTGGAACTTGACGCCTTCCCGGAGCTTGAACGTGTAGGTCAGGGCGTCGTCCGAGATCGTCCAGCTCTCGGCAAGGACCGGGATGACCTCACCGGTCGTTCCGGGCTTGACGCCGACGAGTCCCTCCATGACGTTGTTCTCGACCCACGTCGAGTTGCTGTCGTCGACGAGCGCCGGGTCCGTTCGGTTGATGTCGCTGGGCAGCGCGGCGACGAGCGTGCCGCCGGGTTTGGGCGCGGCCGCTGCGGATGGACTCGCCGCTGCCGAGGGCTCCGCCGATGCGCCGGCCGACGCGGCCGACGACGGCGATGGGCTAGACGACCCGCTGCAGGCGGTGACGATCAGCACCGCTGCGCCAAGCAACGCACCGATCCGATAGCGAACCATTAGGTCGTCCTCCTCCTGGTCTGTGACCGCTGACACGGTGATCGCATCGGATCACCAGAACCTCCCCCGTGAAACGATCGGCGCCCATCCTAGCGAGTCGCCGAACCGGCGTCATCCGGCCATTTCCCCTACGGCGGGCTCGGTGGTACGGGTGGTCTCGAGCTCGGTTCAGTCTCCTCGGCCACCGGTAGGTCGCCTACATCCTGGTCGAACTCGCCCGCCGGCGGGGGCGACGTCCGACCGGGGAAGGCGGGCTCCTGGAGATGCGTCAACTGAACCGTCGCATGCGATGAAGCAAAGGCGACGGCCGATGCCGGCGTCCCTCGGCGGATGGGCCGGTCGGCGATGTGGGTGATACCGACATCGGTCTTGAGCGCCTCCTCCGCGTAGTGGCAGGCAACACGATGGTCCCCGGCAAGGGCGCGCATCTGGGGGTCGTCGGTCGTGCAGTTCTCAGGGCGGCCGAGCCGCTCGTAGAGCCAGCAGCGGGTATGGAAGCGGCAGCCCGAGGGCGGGTTGACGGGACTCGGGACGTCGCCCTTGAGGATGACCCGCCGGCGGCGGCGCTCGGCTACAGGATCCGGCACCGGCACGGCCGAGAGCAACGCCCGCGTGTAGGGGTGGCCGGGTCCGGCGTAGATGTCGTTGGGCGGTCCCAGCTCCACGATCTTGCCGAGGTACATGACCGCGACACGGTCGCTGATGTGCTTGACGACCGACAGATCGTGGGCGATGAACAGGTAGGTCAGCCCGAGCCGCTGGCGGAGGTCGCCGAGCAGATTCAGCACCTGGGCCTGGATCGAGACGTCAAGAGCGGAGATCGGTTCATCGGCCACGATGAATTCGGGTTCGACTGCCAGGGCGCGGGCGACGCCGATCCGCTGCCGCTGCCCGCCGGAGAACTCGTGGGGATAGCGGTTGACGTAGGTCGGATCGAGCCCAACCAACCGCAGCAGCTCGGCCACCCTGTCGTTCTTCGCCTGGCCGGTGGCCAGGTTGTGGGTATCGATCGGCTCACTGATCGTCGCCCCCACCGTCATCCTCGGATCGAGCGAACCGTAGGGGTCCTGGAAGATGATCTGCATCCTGCGCCTCAAGCGGCGCAGGTCGTCGGACTTGAGCTTCGTGATGTCGACCCCGTCGAAGCGGACCGTCCCGCTCGTCGGCTCGCGGAGGCGGATGATCGCCCGCCCGGTCGTGCTCTTTCCGCAGCCCGACTCGCCGACCAGGCCAAGGGTCTCACCGCGCCTGATCTCGAAGGTGACGTCGTCGACGGCCTTGACCGATCCGATCTCGCGTTGGAAGAACCCGGAGTGGATCGGGAAGTACAGCTTGAGGTGCTCGACCTCGACGAGGTTGGTGCCGTGGACCTGCAGCTGGGCTGTCGTCACGCGATCCATCCGCCGACGTCGGTCGCGTAGCAGCGCGCGACGTGACCTTCGGCGCGTGCGGTCAGATCGGGCTCGTGATCGAGGCAGACACCCTGGACGTAGGCACATCGGGGCGCGAAACGGCATGAGTCTGGGACGTCGATCAGGAGCGGCGGCATCCCCTCGATCGTGCGCAGTCGCGCGCCTCGGACATCATCGAGCCTGGGGAGCGAGTCGAGGAGTCCCCATGTGTACGGCATCCGCGGGTTCTCGAACATGACGTCCACGATCCCGCTCTCGACGATCCGACCGGCGTACATCACGTTGATTCGATCGCACATCCCGGCGGCGATGCCAAGATCGTGGGTGATGAGGAGCACCGACGTGCCGAACTCGTCGGCGAGCCGCGCGATGAGCTCGAGGATCTGGGCCTGGATGGTGACATCGAGGGCGGTCGTCGGTTCGTCAGCCAGGATGAGCTTCGGGTCGCAGGCCAGGGCGATGGCGATCATGACGCGTTGCCGCATCCCGCCCGAGAACTGATGTGGATAGTCTTCAAGGCGATCCCGGGCGCGCGGAATGCCGACCTTGCCGAGCAGCTCCACGACGCGGTCGTCGGCCGCCGCCGAGGACAGGCCCATGTGTTCCTTGATCGACTCGGCGATCTGGAAACCGATCGTCAGCGTCGGGTTCAGGCTGGTCAGGGGATCCTGGAAGATGAAGCCGATCTCCTTGCCTCGCAGGGCGCGGATCCCCTCCTCATCGAGCGTCAGGATGTCGATCCCGTCGAAAAAGACCTCCCCGGCCACGATGCGACCCGGCGGGTTCGGGACGAGCCGCGTCATCGACAGCGCGGTCACGCTCTTGCCACAACCGGACTCGCCGACCAGCCCGAGCGTCTCGCCGTAGCCGAGCGTGAAGCTGACGTCATCGACGGCCCGGACGACACCGTCAGGGGTGAAGAAGTGGGTCGACAAGCCGCGAACCTCGAGCAGATGTTCGGCCCTCGGACGCTTGGTCTCAGTTGGACTGTCCGAGGCTGTCGCCGACGGCAGGTCGACGACTACCGGTCGGTCGAGCGGGGGCGGCTCCGATCCCCCGGCCAACCTACTGCTTTCCCTTCAGCTTCGGATCCAGCGCGTCACGCAGGCCGTCGCCGAGGAAGGTGAATGAGATCAGGGCAAGGGCGATCATGATCCCAGGGATCAACGTCAGGTGCGGGTACGATCGGATGAACCGCTGGCCGTCGGCGATGAGGCTGCCCCACGAGGCGCGCGGCGGCTGCACGCCGACGCCGATATAGGCAAGCGTCGCCTCGGCGAGGATCGCGGCAGGGATGCCCAGAGTGACCGCGACGATGATCGGTGAGATCGAGTTCGGCAGCAGATGACGGGTCACGATCTTGCGACTCGGAACCCCGATCGCCTGGGCCGCCTCGATGAACTCCGTCTCCTTGAGAGACAGGATCTGGCCTCGGACCAGTCGAGCCACCGTCACCCATGACGTCAGGCCGATGGCGACGAACACGAGGAGCAGTCCGTCCATCGCCTGGCCGAAGGCGGTCTCGCGGAACGCGACCGAGAACAGGATGATGAGGAGCAGGTCCGGGAAGGCGTACATGACGTCCGTGAAGCGCATCAGGAAGTTGTCGGTGCGACCCCTCGCCCATCCCGCAAGCGCGCCGATCGGTACGCCGAGGCCGATGACGACGACCTGGACGACCAGCGCGACGGTGAGGCTGATGCGGGCCCCGTCCATGATCCGGCTCATGAGGTCCTGGCCCAGGCCGTCGGTGCCGAGGGGGTGGGACATGTCCTGGAACGGCGGGAGTGGCTTCAGGTTGTTCGCAATGACGGCCTGGGTGTCCTGCTCGTAGTAAGGCCACGGCGCCAGGATCGGCCCGAGAACCGCCAGGAAGAGAAGGAAGACGACCCCACCGAACCCAAGCAGGGCGAGCTTGTTCTTGCGCAGGCGCCCGAAAGCGTCGCGCCAGATGCCTTCGCTGGCGCGAGAGGCGGCAGCCGTCTGCGGGAGGACGGTGGCCCGTTCTGCCATCTGCCGAGCCTCCTAGCTGTAGCGGATACGGGGGTCGATGAACACGTACAGGATGTCGACGACCACATTGAGGGCCGCGACGGCGAAGGCGTACAGGACGGTCACCGCCATGATCAGGGCGTAGTCGCGCCCGGAGATCGACTGGACGTAGTATCGCCCGACGCCGGGCACACCGAAAAAGGCCTCGATGATGAACGACCCCGTGATTAGGAAGGCGAGGATCGGGCCCAGGACGGTGATGACCGGGATGAGCGCATTGCGGATCATGTGCCGGCTGACGACGGCGCGATCGCTGATGCCCTTGCTATGGGCGGTCCGGATGTAGTCGCGGCGGGTGACTTCGAGCATCGACGCGCGGGTGTAGCGAGCGATGACCGCGATCTGGAAGCCGGCCAATGCGAGGGTCGGGAGGACCCATGTCTCGGGGCCCTTCCAGCCGAGCGCCGGGAACCATTTGAGGGTCACGCTGAAGATGACGACCAGGATGATGGCGAGGACGAAGCTCGGGGTCGCGATTCCGATGAGCGAGATCCCCGTCGAGAGATAGTCCGGCCAGCGATTGTGACCGAGCGCGGCGATGATCCCTAATGGGATTCCCACGATCACCGCAAGGAAGAAGGCCATGAGCCCAAGGTGGATGCTGATCGGCAGGCCCTCGGCGATGATCTGGTTGACGCTCCGGCCGGCGTACCGGAACGACGGCCCGAAGTCGCCCTGGAGCATCGCGGCGACCCAGTTGAGGTACTGCTCTGGGAGGGGCTTGTCGAGTCCATAGGCCTCGTTGATGCGCGCCTGGACGCCCGGACTGACAGCTCGCTCGGAGTTCCACGGCCCGCCCGGGACGGCATGCATCAGGGTGAACGTGATGATCGAAACGGCAAACAGGACCGGGATCAGCCAGAGCACCCGCCGGATCACATATCGAGCCATGGTGTGCCGCGTTCCTCTGTCTACCGGTAGACGCGAGTACGTGTGGGCCGGCCTCGAGGCCGGCCCACACGGTCAGACGCCCGGAGGGCGACTACTGCTTCAGGAGCTTGATCGTCTCGTAGAAGACGTCGCCGATGTTCTCGTGGTCAGATGCGGTCGACACGATGCCGCTCACGTACGGCTTCACCAGATTACGGATGGTCAGGAACCCGAAGAAGACCGACGGAGCGTCGTCGAGCATCATCCGCTGAGCCTGAACGTAGAGGTCGTGTGCCTTGGTGGGATCGCCCTCCTGTGACGCCGTGTTGAGCAGGTCGTCGAAGGCCTTGTTGCAGTAGTGGCTGTTGCTGTTGCCGGCGCCGCAGGCGAAGAGGTCGCGCAGCTGGTTGTCAGGGTGCGGGAAATCCGCGCCCCAACCGTTGCGGGTGATGTCGTAGATGTTGCCGGCTCGGCGCTCCTCCTTGAAGACCGCGAAGTCGGTGCACGAGATGTCGAGCTGACCCTCGCCAAAGCCCAGGTTGGTGCGCCATGCGCCGGCGAGGTAGGTGACGCGCGGGGTGTGCCCGGCGTCGCAGTTGAAGCCGAACTTGAGCTTGCCGACATCCTTGATGTCGACCTTGCCGTCGGGGCCACCACCCTGTCCGTCGGTCGTGTCCTTGATGCCGAGCTCCTGGATGGCCGTCGCCATGTGCTCGTTCGCCTTGGCGACATCGAACGCGTAGGGATCGTAGTCGTCGGGCCAGCCGGGGATACCGGTCATGACCGTTCCGGCCGCTGGCTGGAGCATGCCCGGAGTACGCGACGTCGATCAGTTCCTGGCGGTTGACCGCCTGGGACAGTGCGATCCGGAAATTCTTGTTGGCCAACGGTGAGCGCCCGTCTGCCGTTGTCGCGCTCTTCGGGCACTTTTCAGGACCGCTCTGGCATGTCGCGAAGTCGTAGTACACCACGGACAGCTGCGGCGTGTCCTTGATCTCGGGCGAGAGCACTGGGTCTTCCTTCACGCGCACGGTGCTCGTGCTCGGGACGACGACCATGTCGAAGCCACCCTGCTCGTAGGTCGCGACCGCCGCTTCGGGATCGCCACCGATCGAAAGGGTGATCTTCGTCAGCGTCGGCTTGACGTCGCCGTACCAGTTCGGGTTGGGGACCAGGACGATCTCACTGTTGTGGGTCCAGCTCTCCATCATGAACGGACCGGACGCGATGAGGTCAGATGCTTCAGCCCAGCTCGTCTGGCTGGCAGGCACCGGGGTCGTCAGCCACATGCCCATGATGTTCGAGAAGAAGTTGACAGGCCGTGACAGCTTGACGACGAGCGTCTTGTCGTCCGGCGCGGTGACTCCCAGCTTCGCGATCAGGCTATCGATCAGGACGTTGTCCTTGGCGTCCGGGGAAGCCACGTCCGTCACGCAGAAATCCGAACCCATCAGCTGATCGGCACCCGCGACCGGGCACATCTCGTAGCCGTAGGCGAAGCCGTTGCGCGGATCAGCGAGCTGCTGCATGCCGCGGACGATGTCACCGGCGACGATCGTCTCGCCATTGCTGTACTTGGCGTCGCGGAGCGTGAAGGTGTAGGTCAGGCCGTCGGCTGAGATGTCTGGCATCTTCTCGGCCAGCGCCGGGACGAGGCCCAGGTCCTGGTCGTAATACAGCAGCCCACGCTGGATCCCGCCAAGGACCGCGATTTCGTCGGCGCCGTATGCCATCTGAGGATGCATCGAGGCCGGATCCGTGGGGCCCAGCCAGATCTTCAGTTCCTGGACATCGGCGAGCTCACCGCTGCCGGCCGACGCCGAAGCGCCCGGCTCGGTCGAGGCTCCTGGAGAGCCCGCTGCTCCCGACGGCGCGGGCGAAGTGCCGCCGCCGCAGGCCACCACGATGAGGCTCAATGCCCCGAACGCGGTGATGAATCTCTTGCGCAAGTGATGACCACCCTTTCTACTGGTCGGCAGCCGTGGCCTCCTGCCACAGGTGCCGTCACGGTCGGCCGGCGACTCTAGCGAATCGCTCGGCGCACGGTGGATGCTGTGTCTCTCCAGCACACTCCTCCTGTGCGGCTGTCACAACGGATCGCTCACCCGTGGATCCCGCCGGTGGACCTCCCGAATCCACCGCCCTGATCCACGCGCGGCCACCGGACCTGCGAGAGGACCGGCGCCGTCAAGACCCGCACATGATTGCCGTCCAAGTCCTACCCGTCAAATCAACGATGGTCCTGGGCCGTGGACGTGCCTGTCGGCGAGCCTGAAACGACATCCGTCCGCCCTACGAAGCGCCTGCCTGCCCTCGCCAGCGGAGGTTTGGCTGACGCGCGGCCGCAGCCTCGTCGAGCCGTTTGAGCGGCGCGGTGTGGGGCGCTCCTTTGACGACCTCGGGAGCGTCATGGGCTTCGGCCGCGATGGCGACGAGGGCGTCGGCGAAGGCGTCGAGCGTCTCGATCGCTTCGGTCTCGGTCGGCTCGATGAGCATGCCCTCATCGATCGTGAGCGGGAAATACACGGTCGGCGCATGGAATCCATGGTCAAGGAGCCGTTTGGCGATATCGAGGGTGCGCACGCCGGTCTCTCGCTTGATCGTCGAGGCCGAGGCGATGAACTCGTGCTTGCAGGGTCCATCGAAAGGGATGTCGTAGGCTCCCGAGTCCGCCAGGCGGCGCTTGAGGTAGTTCGCCGCCAGGACGGCGTCGTCGGTGACCTCACAGAGACCACTTCCACCATGGGTCCTGATGTACGCGTACGCGCGCACGAGGACGCCGGTGCTGCCGACGAAGCTGCGCAGCCGCCCAATCGCCGTCGGCCGCTCCCCGTCGCGCTCGAGGCGGAACGAACCATCCTCTCCGCGGAGCACTCTCGGGCCGGGCAGGTACGGCTCGAGTCGCTCCCCCACCCCGACCGGACCGGCTCCCGGACCGCCGCCGCCATGGGGTGTGCTGAACGTCTTGTGGGTATTGATATGCATGACGTCGAAGCCGGCCGCACCGGGCTTGTAGCGACCCATGATGGCGTTGAGGTTGGCGCCGTCCATGTAGGCCACCGCCCCGACCCCATGGACAAGCTCGAGCAGCTCGCCGATCCGGGATTCGAAGATCCCGAGCGTCGACGGGTTCGTGATCATGACCGCCGCCGTGTGCGGACCGAGCGCCGCCCGGAACGCTTCGAGATCGACGCCGCCATCGGGCGCCGACGGGATGCTGACCGTCGTGAGGCCGGCCATCGACGCGGTCGCCGGGTTCGTGCCGTGGGCCGAGTCGGGAACGAGGACCTCGGTGCGACCGTTGTCACCGTTGTCACGGTGATATGCCCGGATCATGAGTGCGCCGGTCAGCTCGCCGTGCGCCCCGGCCGCCGGCTGGAGGGTCACCGCGCGCATCCCGCTGATCTCACAGAGCGCCTGCTCGAGCTCCCACAGGAGCTGGAGGGTCCCCTGGACCATCTCATCCGGCGCCAGCGGGTGGGCCGACGCGAAGCCCGGCAGGCGGGCTGCCCATTCGTCCACCTTGGGGTTGTATTTCATCGTGCACGAGCCGAGCGGATAGAAGCCCGTGTCAACGGCATGGTTCAGCTGGGAGAGGTTCACGTAGTGCCGGACGAGCTCGGGCTCGTTCAGCTCGGGTAGGGCCGGCGGCGTGGCCCGCCGATGCTCGGGCGGGATCCGATCGAGAGCGTCGGCCGCCGGCTCGGGGACTCGGCGGGTCATCCGGCCGGGCCGCGAGATCTCGAAGATGAGCGGCTGAAGCCGACGACCGGTGACGCTCATCGGCCGAGCTCCTCGCCGAGGGCGGCTGCGAAGAGATCGATATCGTCGGATCGGGTGACCTCCGTGGCGCAGACCAGGAGCCCCTCGGCCAGGGCCGGCTCGCCCGGCAGGAGCTCGGCGAGAGGGATCCCGGCCAGGATGCCCCGGGCAAGCAGCCGTCGATGGACCGCCGAAGCATGGGGCACCCGGACCGCGAACTCGTTGAGGTACGGCCCGCCGTGGATCCTCGGCGCGCCGACCGCGCTCAGGGCCTCCTCGAGCATCGCCGCTCGCGAGGCGCCGAGCATGGCCACGTCGCGCACTCCTCGCGGTCCGAGCGCGACGAGCCAGATCGACGCGGCGAGGGCCAGGAGGGCCTGGTTGGTGCAGATGTTGCTGGCCGCCTTCTCGCGCCGGATGTGCTGTTCGCGGGCCTGGAGGGTCATGACGAATGCCCGCTCACCGTCGAGGTCGGTGGTCACGCCGACCAGACGACCCGGCAGCTGGCGGACGAGCGCATCGGTGCAGGCCAGGATGCCGAGATACGGTCCGCCGTACTGCGGAGCGATGCCCAGAGCCTGGCCCTCGCCGGCGGCGATATCCGCGCCATAGGCGCCAGGTGGTGCCAGGACGGCCAGAGACACGGGGTCGGCTACCGCGGCAAAGAGCGCTCCGGCCGCGTGGGCGAGGGCTCCCATCTCGGACATTCGCTCGAGAAGGCCGAGGACGTTGGGGCTGGCCGCGACGATCCCTGCCACCGGCGAGCCATCGGCCACGAGGCGGGCGAGCGCGCCGAGGTCGGTGGTGCCGGCCGCCTCGCCGTCGGCGACCAGCGGCACCTCGACCAGCTCGAGGCCGGCTCCGGCGAAATACGTATGGGCTGTCTGACGATAGTGGGGGTGGACCCCGTGAGACATGAGGACACGAGGCCTGCCCGTCGCCCGGCAGCACATCAGGGCGGCCTCGGCGGTCGCGCTCGCACCGTCGTAGTGCGAGGCCGAGACCACATCGAGGTCGTACAGCTCGGCGATGAGGGACTCGTACTCGTAGATGCTCTGAAGCGTGCCCTGGCTCACCTCGGGCTGGTACGGGGTGTAGGCCGTGTACCACTCCCCTCGCAGCAGGATCTGATCGACGACGGGCGGAGCGTGATGGACCTGGACGCCAGCCCCGAGGAAACTCGCGACGTCGACCCTGTTGCGCGCTGCCAGGGCTCGCAGTCGCTCGATCAGGACGGCCTCCGGCTCCGGTGGTGGCAGGTCAAGCCCATCTGCCCGGAGGACCGGCGGAATATCGGAGAAAAGAGCGTCGACCGAGTCGATCTCGAGGACGGCCAACATCCGCGCCCGGTCGGCGTCTGTATGCGGCCCGTAGGTCATCGCCGGGTTCGGCCCGTCGGTCAGCCGGCCGCGATCAGGGCGTCGTAGGCCGCGGCGTCGAGCAGGTTCTCCGTCTCGGCTCGATCGGCGATGCGCAGCCGGACCATCCAGCCCTCGCCGAACGGGTCGGTGTTCACGAGCTCGGGACGTGTGGTCAGCTCCTCGTTGACAGCCGATACCTCGCCCGACACGGGCGCATAAAGGTCGCTGACGGCCTTGACCGATTCGACGACGCCGAAGACCTTCGCCTGTTCGAGCGCCCGGCCGACAGCCGGCAGCTCGACGAAGACGACGTCACCGAGCTGCTCGGCCGCGTACGCCGTGATGCCGACGACGGCCTCGTCGCCGTCGATCCGGATCCATTCGTGATCCTTCGTGTAGCTCAGCCCGTCGGGGACCATCGTGGGCGGATCCTCCTCTACGGACGGTTGCGCGGCGTGTCGCTGGGTCAGCGATCGCGGCGGTAGAAGGGCAGCGGAACGACCTCCGCGGCGACCCGTTGGTCGCGCACGACGACGTCCAGCATCGTACCCGGTTCGACGTCGCCCGGCGCGACATAGGCCATCGCGATCGGCATCCCGAGGGTCGGCGATGGCGCGCCCGAGGTCACGACCCCGGTCCGTCGCTCCTCGGCCATGACCGGGTAGCCGGACCGGGCGATCCCTCGGCCTCGAACAGCCAGACCGACGAGCCGACGAGTGGGCCCCTCCTCGGCGATCCGTTCGAGCGCCTGTCGACCGATGAAGGCTTCGGCCTTGTCGAAGTGGACGACGCGACCGAGACCGGCCTCGAAGGGATTCGTCGTCAGATCGAGCTCGTTCCCGTAGAGCGGCATCCCAGCCTCGAGACGAAGGGTGTCGCGCGCGCCCAGGCCGCAGAGAGTCAACTCCTTGGCAGTCCCTGCTTCGCGCAAGGCGTCCCACAGGTCAACGGCTCGCGTCCACTCGACGAACACCTCGAAGCCATCCTCACCGGTGTAGCCGGTTCGAGCCACGAGCGCCGCGATCCCGGCGACCTCGGTGGTCACGATCCCGTAGTAGCGAAGGGCACCGAGGTCCGCCTCGGTGACCGATGCCACGATGTCGAGCGATCGCGGGCCCTGGACCGCCACGAGAGCGGTGATATCGGAGCGATCGTCGAGCACGGCACGGGTTCCGGCCAGTCGCTCGGTAAGTGCATCCGAAACGGTCTCGGCATTCGCGGCGTTGGCGACCACGAGGAACCGCTCCTCGCCCAGCCGATAGACGATGAGGTCGTCGATGATCCCGCCGTCCGGGGCGCAGATCATCGAATAGTGCGCACGCCCGACGGCCAGCTTCGGCGGATCGGTGACCAGCGCCCCAGCAAGGGCAACCCCAGCCCCCGCGCCCTCGATGAACAGCTCGCCCATGTGCGACAGGTCGAAGAGCCCCGCCCGCTCCCGCACGGACCGATGCTCCTCGATGATCCCGCTGTACTGGACCGGCATCTCCCAGCCCGCGAAGTCGATGAGCCGCGCTCCGGCGGCCCGATGACGATCGAGAAGCGGCGTCGCGCGCGGACCGGCCGATCGGCGGTCGCTCACCGCGGGCCTTCGCTCATCACGGGAGTTGCCTCACGGCGGGCCTTCGAGTTCGATCGTGGCACCAATCTCACCCGCCGTCCGAGCCACCAGGTCGCGCTCCGTCTCGAACGTCAGGGTCGCCGCAGCCTCGCTGAAGGGCAGCCAGCGGACGAGCTCGAACTCGTGATCGTGCTCATCCAGGGCGCCACCGGTCGGCTCCATCAGGAAATAGTGAACGGTCTTCTGGTAGCGCGTCCCATCGCGAACGAACGAGTAGCCAATGTCGCCAAGGGACCGGACGATGCGGACGGACAGCCCAGTCTCCTCGGTGACCTCGCGAAGGGCCGTTTGTTCCGTGGACTCACCGGCCTCGGGCGTCCCCTTGGGGAGGGTCCAGGTGACCGATCGTTCGCGGCGCCGCCGGCCGACGACGAACTCGAGTCTCCCTCCGACGTCGCGGATGACGATGCCGCCGGCCGAGGTGGCGGAGACTGTCCTCAGCCGCGCCACGGCGTTGCCGCCGCGCGAGTCCTTCGTTCGACGCGAATGGCCGGGGTGCCGGTCCATCGCATCGAGGATCGTCGTCGAGCGACGACCCCGATCCCGAGCGGGCGGGCCGCCAGCGGCCGACGGAGTGCCGCCCCCGCGGCTGATGCCGGAGCGGCAAGGACGGTGAGGTGCTTTGGGCTCGGCGTGAGGCTCGCCCGACCGCGCAGGCCGAGATGACGCTCCCGGTCATTGGCCATCGCCGTGGCGTAGCGCATGACCGGCCGTCCACCGAATAGCAGGGGATGTCCAGGCACGGTCCTATCGTACCGGGTCAGCGCGGTTCTGCAAGTGCTGACCGGAGCTCGGCGGCGTGATCCGGTGACAGCGAGCCCCGCTCAACCGCGATGGCGATGGCCCGCTCGGTGAGCGCGACGTAGATCGGCACGACACTGGGCGCCCGTCGGCGAAGGGTCGCCAGGTGGACCCGGATCGTGCCGCTGTCCCCGCGCGGGACGGGACCTGTCAGGGCCGCCTCGATCCCGGATCGCCCGACGCTGGCGAGAGTCTGAGACACGAGGCGCCCGTACACGGTCATCGCGCCGGCGGAGTCGAGGCCGGCCGCAGCGGCGACCTCGACGATCGCGTCGAGCAGGGCAACCATGCCGCCGGCGGCGAGCACCGCAGCCGCGTGATAGGCGGGCTTGGCCCCAGGTGGCAGGCGGACGGGCACAGCCCCGATCGCCTCGGCCATGGAAGCGAGCGCGGTCGCCAGCTCGGGGTCACCCTCGATCACGACCGTCGCGCCGCGCAGGTCCTCGACGGCCTGCTCGGGATCCACGATCGAAACGAGGGGGTGGAACGAACCCGCCTGGGTACCGGCTGCCATCGCCGGACCGAGCGCCTCCACGCCGAGGAGCCCCGACGTGTGGACGATCGCCTGTCCGGAGTAGAGGCGCAACTCGGCCGCAAGTGGCCCGATCACGTCGTCGGGCACGGCGAGCAGCACCAGCTCCACCTCATCGAGGAGGGCCGCCGGCTCGGCGAACGCGCGAGCATCCGGGACGAGCGATCGGAATCGCTCGCGACGGCCGGCGTCCCGCGAGGCGATCGCGAGCACGGGCCAGCCGGCCCGATCCAGGGCCAGCCCGAGGGCGGTTCCGACGGGTCCAGCGCCGATGATCCCGATCGCCGGATGCTCATCAGGTCCGCTGCGGACGTGGGGATGGGCATGGTCGGATGGATGGGTCTCGTCGTCGTGGCGATGGGTACCCGGTGGCGGGGGGTCGAGGTCGATTCCCGCTCCGGCCAGCTCGGCCAGGGCCGACTCGTCGGGCGATCCGGGCGGACCCGACCACGCCTTCAACGTCGACCGCCGGGGCCGTCGAAGCGACCGCGGTACCCTTGCACGCGTTCGAGTGTAGCGATCACCTCAGGGGCATCCACGTGTCCATCCCCGATCCATTCGGAGCTCGCCGGAGCCTCGGCAGCGGCCTGCCGGACTTCTACGACCTGGCTGTGCTCGACCGGCTGCTGGGCTCGATCGAGGCACCAGTCACGCTCCGGATCCTCCTCGAGAATGCTCTGCGTCACGCCGGTCGGGGGACCGTCCGGGTGGAGGACGTCGAGACGATCGCCGGCTGGCGGCCGCACGGCACGGCGACCGGCGAGATCCCTTTCATGCCGGGGCGCGTCCTGCTCCAGGATTTCACCGGGGTTCCAGCAGTCGTCGATCTGGCAGCGATGCGCGACGCGATGGCCGACCTCGGTGGCGACCCGTCCCTGGTCAATCCCCTGGTGCCGGCCGATCTCGTGATCGACCACTCGGTCCAGGTCGACGCGTACGGGTCGGCCGACGCCTTCCTGGTCAATGTCGGCCGCGAGTACGAGCGCAACGGCGAGCGGTATCAGCTCCTTCGGTGGGCCCAGACGGCGTTCCGCGGACTGCGGGTCGTGCCGCCGGGGACTGGGATCGTCCACCAGGTGAACCTCGAGTTCCTGGCGACGGTCGTCAGTGACGCCGACGACGAGCTCGGACGGGTGGCCTTCCCCGATACGGTCGTGGGAACCGATTCACATACGACGATGGTCGATGGGCTCGGCGTCCTGGGCTTCGGGGTTGGGGGGATCGAAGCCGAGGCGGTCCTGCTTGGGCAGCCGGTATACCAGCCGATGCCGCGGATCGTCGGTGTCTCTCTCGTCGGCGAGCTGCCGCGCGGTTCGACGGCCACCGATCTCGTCCTCGTCGTGACGGAGATGCTCCGCGGCTATGGGGTCGTCGCCACCTTCGTCGAGTTCGCCGGGGACGGCCTCGCCTCGCTCGCCCTCGCCGATCGGGCGACGATCGCGAACATGAGCCCCGAGTTCGGGGCGACGGCGACCCTCTTCCCGATCGACGACGAGACCCTCACCTACCTCCGGCTCACGGGTCGGTCTGCCGAGCGCGTCGGCCTGGTCGAGCGTTATGCCAAGGCGCAGGGTCTGTGGCGCCGCGCGGGCGTCGTGCCCGACTTCGACGACCTTCTCGAGCTCGATCTCTCAACCGTCGAGCCCTCCGTCGCCGGGCCGCGCAGGCCCCAGGACCGTGTCCGCCTGGCGGATCTGCCGGCCGGGTTCCGGGCTGCCTTTCCGGACGCCACGGTGGACACAGCGGCCGCGATCGAGGAAGGGCGCCTCACGAGCGAAGGCGGACAGACCGGGGCCACGGATGACGGCGGGGTCGGGGTCGAAATCGCCGGCGGCACCGAGGTGCTCCACTCCGGCTCGGTCGTCATCGCCGCCATCACGTCGTGCACGAACACATCAAACCCGACGGTCATGGTCGGCGCGGGGCTCCTCGCCCGAAACGCCCTTGCTCGGGGCCTGCAGACGCCGCCGTATGTCAAGACGTCGCTCGCTCCGGGCTCGAAGGCGGTGACCGGATATCTCGCCGCGGCTGGGCTCATGGAACCGCTCGAGCGCCTCGGCTTCGCCCTCGCCGGATACGGCTGCACGACATGCATCGGCAACTCGGGTCCGCTCGACGAGGGCATTGCCCGGGCCATCGAGGAGGGTGACCTCGTCGTGGCCGCCGTCCTGTCCGGCAACCGCAACTTCGATGGCCGGATCCATCCGCTGGCCCGCGCCGCATACCTGGCAAGCCCGCCACTCGTCGTCGCCTTCGCCCTCGCCGGGCGGGTCGACATCGACCTCCTCAGCGAGCCGCTGGGCATCGACGATGATGGCCGACCGGTCTTCCTCTCCGACCTGTGGCCATCGGCCGAGGAGATCCGCCGCGTCATTGGTGACTGCATCGATCCCGGCCTCTTCACCCGAACGTATGCCGATGTGTTCGCCGGCGACGATCGCTGGCGCGCCCTGGCGATCCCCGACGGGGACCGCTTCGCATGGGACGATGAGTCCACCTACGTGGCCCGACCGACCTTCCTCGTCGGGATCCCGGCAGAACCGGCACCCATCGCCGACGTGCTCGACGCTCGGGTGCTGGTGATGGTCGGCGATTCCGTGACCACCGACCACATCAGCCCGGCCGGTTCGATCGCCCCGTCATCGCCGGCCGGTCGATGGCTCCAGGATCGGGGCGTCGGTCCACTCGAGTTCAACTCATACGGCGCGCGACGAGGCCATCACGAGGTCATGGTCCGGGGCACATTCGCCAACATCCGGCTCCGTAATGCCCTCGCGGATGGGCGCGAAGGGCCGTGGACGACACATCTCCCGTCGGGTGACGAAATGACCGTCTACGACGCGGCGATGCGCTACGCCGGCGACAGTGTCCCGCTCGTCGTCCTTGCAGGACGCGAATATGGCTCGGGTTCCTCGCGTGACTGGGCTGCCAAGGGGCCGGCGATGCTCGGCATTCGGGCGGTGATCGCCGAATCGTTCGAGCGGATCCATCGCAGCAACCTCGTTGGCATGGGCATCCTGCCGCTTCAGTACCCCGATGGCACATCGGCAGCGTCGCTGGGGATCACCGGCCGCGAGTCGTTCACCATCCGCTGGCCCGCCGGTGAGCCGGCCCCCGGCCGGTCGTTCGCTGTCGTCGTCCGCGGCGATGACGGCTCAGTAGTGTCCTTCGACGCAGTCTCGCGTCTCGACGGCCCGATCGACATCGAGTACTACCGACACGGCGGGATCCTGCCCGCGGTCCTGCGCCGCCTCACCGCGGAGAGCTGAACAGCGCCGTCAGGCGGACGCGCCTCGAGGTAGCGACAGTTCTTCGTTCGGACCTGGAATCGAAGATCCGCGCGGGGTGCCCGCGCGGATCTCGGTGCGATCGGTTGAGAGTGGAGTCGAGCTATGGCCCCGGCGTGGGATGGTCCTCGCCGGTTGCGGCGTTATCGTCCGCGGCGGCAGGTCCACCGTCGTGATCGGCGTCGTGGACGGCCGGGGCGTAGACCGGAGCGACGGTGCCCGTGTCGTGATCGGCGTCGTGGACGGCCGGGGCGTAGACCGGAGCGGCTGCACCCTCGCTGAAGTCGGCGTCGTGGACGGCCGGGGCGTAGACCGGAGCGACGGTGCCCGTGTCGTGATCGGCGTCGTGGACGGCCGGGGCGTAGACCGGAGCGGCTGCACCCTCGCTGAAGTCGGCGTCGTGGACGGCCGGGGCGTAGACCGGAGCGCGCTGCCCGTCTCGTGAAGTCGGCGTCGTGGACGGCCGGGGCGTAGACCGGAGCGGCTGCACCCTCGCTGAAGTCGGCGTCGTGGACGGCCGGGGCGTAGACCGGAGCGGCTGCACCCTCGCTGAAGTCGGCGTCGTGGACGGCCGGGGCGTAGACCGGAGCGGCTGCACCCTCGCTGAAGTCGGCGTCGTGGACGGCCGGGGCGTAGACCGGAGCGGCTGCACCCTCGCTGAAGTCGGCGTCGTGGACGGCCGGGGCGTAGACCGGAGCGGCTGCACCCTCGCTGAAGTCGGCGTCGTGGACGGCCGGGGCGTAGACCGGAGCGGCTGCACCCTCGCTGAAGTCGGCGTCGTGGACGGCCGGGGCGTAGACCGGAGCCGTGATCTGCGCGCCGGGAGCCGCTCCGATGCTCGGAGTCGACTGCGAGACGGCGCTTGCACCGACGGCACCGATGGCGAGCGTCGCCGCCAGGAGGCCTCCGGTGATTAGGCGCTTCTGGAACAGCGCGGCCTCGGCCGGGCTGGGGAAGCGCAGGCTCAGGGTGTGGCCTTCGACATCGTCGCCGAGCGTGGCCGTGACGAAGACGGAGCCTGGCGCCAGGGAATGTCCGGACGTGTCGGCGTCGTCAGCAGGACCCAGGCGGACCTGGATCGTTTCTGACCGCTCGAGCAGCGAACGGATGACATCGGCCGACGCTTCGTCAAGGAAGCCGATCGGGATCGACCCCCCGCCATCGGGAAGCTGAAGTGCGTACTCCGCACTGGACATGTCGGTGACCTCCGCTCTCAGGATCGGTCCCCTCCGGACCATTGATTGACAGGAGCATACGACCGCCTGCAAGCGGCTTCGTATGTGTCGTCGTACCTGAGTAGTGTCGGGTACCGGACACATCCGGCCACGATCAGGCCGCTCGAGTCGAAGGTGGTGGGCGATACTGGGTTCGAACCAGTGACCTCGCGGATGTGAACCGCGCGCTCTGACCGACTGAGCTAATCGCCCGTTCCCGGTCGGCGGAACGCCCTCCGGGACGACCGCACCGGCATCATACCGCGAGGCCCGGCAGCCGGGCTGCGGCCTCGGCGGGCGACCGTCCGACGACCTCGACAACCTTTCGTCGCGCCCTCGACCCCGAGATGAGGATCACCGCCGTGGGTGGGACATCGAGCGTCGCGGCGACGAGACGGACCATCGCTCGATTGGCCGCTCCGTCGGCCGGCGGTGCGGCCACACGGATCCGAAGGGCGCCTTCTTGGTCGACGCCCTCGATCGCGTCGCGTCCTCCTCGTGGCGTCAACCTGACCGCGAACCTCGCAGTTGGGTGGTCGGCCACCTAGGCGCGCAGCATCTGGAGCAGGAAACCCGTGACGAGCAGGAGGATGAGCGGCGAGAAGTCGATCATCCCGGTCTGAGGCAAGAGGCGCCGGATCGGGGCGAGCATCGGCTCGGTGACGGCGATGAGCATCCGCGACAGATCGTTCCGACCCTGCGGATCCACCCACGACACCAGAACACGCCCGACGACGAGCAGGTTGAGGGCGAGCACGAAGAACTGGGCAAACGTCCCGATGAAGGCTCCCACGCCGGCGAGTCTACCGAACGAGCGGCCGGCGCTCGCCGAAGATGGCTCGCCCGACGCGGACGATCGTCGCTCCCTCCTCGACGGCCACCTCGAAGTCCTCGGTCATGCCCATCGACAGCTCAGCCCCGAGCCTCGGGTCGCGGTTGCGCAACCCCTCCGAGAGCTCCCTCAGGGCACGGAACGTCGGTCGGGCCTCCTCGGCAGTCGGTACCAGGCGACCGACGGTCATGAGCCCCTCCACGGCCAGCCCCGGAAGGTCAAGGAGTTCCGGCATGGCGACGTCGAGCGATCCGATCCCGAAGCCCGTCTTGGCCGGATCGCCGTCCACGTTGACCTGGACGAGGACCCGCGTCTGACGATCCGAACCGACATCCTGGGCGAGACGGTCGAGGCGGCGGGCGAGGTCGACGGAGTCGACGCTCTCGATGACATCGAACAGCTCGACGGCCCGTCGGGCCTTGTTGGATTGGAGCGGCCCGACAAGGTGCCACGTCGCCGCGGGCAGTGCCAAGATCTTCGGCCCCGCCTCCTGAACCCGATTCTCACCGAAGGTCGAGATCCCGGCCTGGGCGGCGACCCGGACTCGGTCCAGCTTTACCGTCTTCGACACGGCCACGACGGTGACGGACGAGGGATCGCGAGCCGCTCGTTGACAGGCCAGGCGGACCCTCTCGATGACGGCCGCATAGGCGAGCCGAATGTCGTCGCTGCCGACTTCGAGATCGCTCGTCGAGCCGGTGGTCACCGGCGTCCGCTACTTCCGCCGCAGGAAGCTCGGGATCTCCAGGTCGTCGGCCTCGTAAGGGGCCGGCCGCTTCGACACCATGACCGGCTCGCCGACCTCGTCGAAGGTCGGCGTCGAAGAGCTCGAGGCCTCTGGCGGGGGCTCGACGCTCGCCGTCGTAGCCGACCGCTCGCTCTCGAGCTCGGACAGGAAGTCGCGACGGCGGACGGAATAGCCCGACTCGGCCGGGGTCTCGCGCCGAAGCGAGCCGCCCTTGCGAGCGGACTCGAAGCCGGTGGCGATCACGGTGATCATGATCTCCTCGGCCATCCGATCGTTGAAGGAGGTCCCGAAGATGATGTTGGCTTCCGGATCGGCCGCCGCGCGGATCTCCTCGGCGGCGTCGTTGACCTCATAGAGGGTCAGGCTCGAGGACGCCGTGATGTTGAACAGGATGCCCTGCGCGCCATCGATGTTCACCTCGAGCAGAGGGCTGCTGATCGCCTGGCGGGCCGCCTCGATCGCCCGGTTCTCGCCCGTTCCGGTGCCGATCCCCATGAGCGCCGAACCGGCGTCCTTCATGATCGTTCGGACATCGGCGAAATCGAGGTTGATGAGTCCGGGGACGGTGATGATGTCGCTGATTCCCTGGACGCCCTGGCGAAGGACGTCGTCGACGACGCGGAATGCATCGAGGATGCCGGTGTTCTTCTGGACGACGTCGCGCAGGCGATCGTTGGGGATCGTGATGAGCGTGTCGACCTTGTCCCTGAGCTCCTCGGCCGCTCGCTCCGCCACGAGCTTGCGCTTGGCGCCCTCGAAGCTGAACGGCTTGGTCACGACCCCGATCGTGAGCGCTCCGGCGTCCTTGGCGATCTCCGCGACGACCGGCGCGCCGCCCGAGCCCGTCCCGCCGCCGAGTCCCGCGGTGATGAAGACCATGTCCGAACCTTCGACGGCCTCGGCGATCTTCTCCCGGTCCTCCTCGGCTGCGCGCTGGCCGATGGCCGAGTCGCCGCCGGCTCCGAGGCCCTTGGTGATCTTGTCGCCGATGCGGATCTTGTGGGGCGCGTCCGACTGGAGCAGTGCCTGCGCGTCGGTGTTCACCGCGATGAACTCGACGCCCATGAGCTCCGCCCGGATCATCCGGTTGACGGCGTTGCTGCCGCCTCCGCCGACGCCCAGGACCCGGATCAGGGCGAAGTTCTCGGAATTGGAACGCAATGGCATCGCCGGTATCCTCCGTCGGCTGTGCGGCTCTATCGCCGTGGGGGCTCGGCCGGACCGTCTGTGGCCCGGGCTGTGATCTCTAGGGCGCGGACTTGGCCCCGGAGTATAACCCCCCTTCCCCGACCGACAACAAGGGGTCACGGTCATCGCCAGTGAGACCGGTGCGGACCCGCAACGGACTACGGGAACAGACCGCGGAGGGCCTCGCGTGCGCGGGCGACGATGCCGCCGGCCGGTGCCGACTCGTAGTGGGCGGGTTCCGCGCCGAGCCCGGCGGCACCCCATTCGAGCAGTCCGACGGCCGTCGAATGGGCCGGATCGAGGAGGGTGTCGGTGAGGCCCCCGATCCCGGTCGGGCCGGCGACGCGGACGGGCAGGGCGAGGACATCGCGACCGAGGGCGGCGATCCCGGCCAGCTGGGATGCCCCTCCGGTGAGCACGATGCCGGCCGGCAGGCGCCCCGAGCCACCGGACACGACCTGGTCGCGAACGAGCTCGAACGTCTCGCGCATCCGGGCCTCGACGATCTGGTTGAGGACAGCCCGCGACACAGTCCGCTCAGCCTCGCCGCCGACACCGGCCAGGTCGATCTCCTCGTCGGCCTCTTCGGCGGCGCGAGGATCGCACGAGCCGTGGCGGACCTTGAGCTCCTCGGCGACCTCCTGCGAGGTCATGAGGACGGACGTGATGTCATTCGTGACGTTCATGCCGCCAACCGGGATGACAGCCGTGTGATACGGCGACCCGTCGTGAAATAGGGCCAGGTCGATCGTCCCGGCGCCGATGTCGGCGACCGCGACCCCGAGATCCTTCTCGGTCTCGGACAGGACGGCCTCGCCGGCCGCGAGCGAGGAGACCACCAGCTCGTCGAGCTTGACCCCGGCGGCCTGGACGCACTTCGTCAGATTCTGGATGTTCGTGGCGGAGCCGGTGATGATGTGGGTCTCGACGCCAAGGCGCAGGGCGCTCATCCCGAGCGGGTCCTTGACCCCTTCCTGGCCGTCGACCGTGAAGTCGCGACGTTCGACGTGAAGGACCTCGCGGTTCGACGGGATGGAGACTGCACGAGCGACCTCGATCGCCCGATTGACGTCCTCCTTCGTCACCTCGCGGCTGTGGCCGGTCACGGCCACCGTGCCCGGCGAGTTGAGGCTCTCGACGTGGGCGCCGGAGACGTTGACGAAGGCTCGATCGATCTTGAAGCCGGACAGCCGTTCGGCCCGCTCGACCGCGTCGCGAATGGACCGGACGGTCAGGTCGATGTTGACGACGTTGCCCTTCTTCAGGCCGGTCGATGGGACGGTGCCATGGCCGAGCACGTTGATCCGGCCGTCGCGCATGACCTCGCCGATGAGGGCACACACCTTGCTCGTCCCGACATCGATCGCGACGAGGACTGCTTCGCGTTCCACGCTCTCGCCTCTCCTCCCGCTACAGGACGTGCCGCCGGATGAGGGCAACGTTGTTGAAGATCCTGATCCCGAACGTGATGAGGGCCACGAGATACAGGTCCAGGCCGAGGCGGTCGCCGATGAAGGTCAGGACCACGGCGACCACCGCGTTGACGACGAAGCCAGATATGAAGATGCGATTGTCGTAGACCCCATCAAGCTCGGCGCGGATGGCGCCGACGACCGAGTCGAGGGCGGCCAGGATGGCCACCGCCGAGTAGCGACTGAGCTCGTAGCTGACGTCGACCCCCAGGACGAGCCCGGCGAGGACACCGACCAGGAGTCCCACGAGGGGCAGGAGCACGGGTCGTCGTCCCTTTCTCCGGTGCGATCCTGCAAGGCTAGCCGATGGCGCATCGCGGCAGCAAATCGGCCGCCGCTCACGGCGACGCCGACGGAGCCTCCGGTGGCCCGGCCGACGGGCGAGCCGAGGGCGCTGAAGACGGTCGCGCCGAAGGCGCTGAAGATGGCCCCGGCGAGCGCTCCGTGAACGACCCGTCGGTCTCGTTGGCGAGGATGACCCGCCCGACGGTGGCCTCCCTCCCCGCGAGGAGCGAACGCAGCAGCCGGACCTGGCCCGGGATCAGCTCTGGGTCGCGGACCTGTCGGCCGTAGAACCCGAAGACGGCCAACCAGCCGCGCGGCACCGGGCGAACGACCCACCCTTGATCCTCGTCGATCGTCACCGTCAACCCGCTGGCGGCGCTGCCAAGATCGGTCGGGAGGAGCGATCCAAGTCGCGTCGCGACCCCGAGGTCGACCTCGTCGACGTGCTGACCCGGCCGCATGACGACCGACAGGAAGCGGTGATCTTCGACGATCGGGAGTGTCTGAGCCCGCGGCCCGTCGGCAGCTTCCTCGGCGACGATGACGCCCTCCGCATCGACGAGGAGGCGGCGGTCGCCGACGAGCCAAGCGAGGACCGGCTCACGCTCCTCGATCCGGACCAGGACGGTGTCCGGCAAGGAGACGATCACGTCGGCGTCCTTGACGGGTGGCAGCTTGGTGATCCGATCGGCGATGGCAGATGCTGACAGACGGAAGAGGTTGGTTCCCGTCGGGACGCCGACGAGGGCAGTGACAGCCGCCTCGTCGACGTAGCGCTCGCCCCGGATGTCGAGGCGTTCGAAGCCGAACGCCGACACGGTGGCGACCCCGTAGATGGCGAGAGCCGCCAGGACGAGTGCCAGGGCGGCCCCGGCCCGGGTCGGCGAGAGACCGGCTGATCGACGGCGGACGGCGGGCGTCCGGCGGCGAACCGGGGTCGCCGTTCGAACGGTCACGCGGCGGCTCATCGGCCCATCAGCGTTGCATCAGCGGTACAGATCCGCACTGGTCAGAGGTGGCCGCTCGCGTGCGCGACAGCGGTCGATGGCCAGGTCGACGATCCGAAGACAAACGTTCGCGTAGGACAGACCCGCTTCGGCTGCGAGAGCCGGGAAGAGGCTGATCGGGGTGAAGCCTGGGATCGTGTTGATCTCGGATGCGACGACCGACCGGTCGGCCGCCAGCAGGAAGTCGACCCGGGCGAAGCCCGCCGCTCCGATCGTCCGATAGATCTCGGCCGCGAGCTCGCGGACATGGTCACGGATGTCGGGTTCGAGCTCGGCCCTGGTCGACGTCTCTGACAGGCCGGGGGTGTACTTGGCCGCGTAGTCGTAGAACTCGTGACCGGACAGGATCTCGCCGGGGCCGAAGACCTCGAGACCAGATGGCTCGTTCCCGAGCACCGCGACCTCGAGCTCCCGCGCCCCCGCGACGTAGCGCTCGGCGATCGCCAGCGTGTCGTAGCGCAGGGCCAGGTCGATGGCGGCTTCGCGCTCATCGGCTCGATGGGCCAGGGTCATCCCGACCGAGCTGCCGAGACGTGCAGGCTTGATCATCAGCCGCTCGTCGCCGCCCTCGGCCGCGAAGGCCGCCAGCTCCGCGAGCACCGCCTCTCGTCCCTTCGTCCAGCGCGCGGACGCGATCTCGAGCCAGTCGACGACGGGCAGGCCGCGACCCCGGATCAGGCGCTTGAAGATGGCCTTGTCCATGCCGAGCGCAGACGCGGCGACGCCGGCGCCCGTGTAGCACAGTCCGGCGGTCTCGAGCATGCCCTGGATCGCCCCGTCCTCGCCGCCCGGACCGTGGAGGGCGATGAAGACCACGGGGCGTGGTTCGGCTGCCGCCAGCCGGTCGAGCGCTGCGCCCGTCCCGAAGGGGCCCTTCGCGCCGATGGATGCCGGCCGATCGTAGTAGTCGGCCGCTCGTCCATCCCGACGATGGCCGGCCGGCAGCCACCACCAGTCGCCGGTCAGTCCGACGAGTACCTGCTCGACCCGGAGCCCGGCATCCTCGAGCGCCGCAGCGACACCCGTCCCGCTGACGATCGACACGTCGTGTTCGGCAGATCGACCGCCGAACAGCACGACGACCGGCGGCCGGGATGCCTTCTCAGGCCGCTCGGCCGGCGTCACGGGGACTCCTCGCCGGACGACGTCGCGGCCCAGTCGCCGATGAACAGGATCTCGAATGCGAGGCGGATGCCGTGGCGGCGCTCGACCTCCCGGCGGACATGGAGTCCCAGGCCCCGGACGTCCGCGGCGCTGCCTTTGGCGTCATTGACGATGAAGTTGGCGTGCTTCTCCGATACCGCCGCGCCGCCGATCCGGTACCCCTTCAGGCCGGCCTGGTCGATGAGCCAGCCCGCGGCGGGTCCGTCGGATGGATTGCGAAAGACGCTGCCCGCCGATGGCACGCCCAGCGGCTGGTGCGCCCGCCGCCAGGCACGGATGGCGTCGAGACTCTCCTTGACCTCGTCCGACGACGACGGTCGCAACGCGAACGATGTCGAGACGACGAGATCGGCGGTCGACGTGGGGGTCACGTCGTCGAGGTCAGGCTTGACCTTCATCGCACTCTCGCGATAGCCGAAGGCGAGACCCTCGGGCCCGACGACGGCCTCCGCGCCGTCCACGCGCAGGATCGTGGCCGAAGTCACGACGGCGGCCATGTCCGACTCGTGGGCGCCAGCGTTTCCCCATACTGCGCCACCGACCGTGCCCGGGATGGCCAGGCCGAATTCGAGCCCACCAAGACCCGCGCCGGCCGTCTCGGTTGCGGCCCGGGCCATCGGCACGCCTGCCTCGGCGACGTATGCGTCGCCCTCGATCCGACTGCCCTCAGCGCGACAGATGACCACCAGACCACGGATGCCGCGGTCGGAAACCACGATGTCGCTGCCCCGCCCGATGACGATGTGGGGGATGCCGCGCGCTCGGGCGAACCGAGCCACAGCCCTGAGCTCGAACGCGTTCCGAACGGTGACGAGAAGATCGGCGGGCCCACCGACGCGCATCGTCGTGTGGCGAGCCAGCGGCTCATCGCGCAGGACGCGGACCCCGACGCGTCTGGTCAGATCGGCAGCGATGGCCTGCCGGTCGGCGGTCGCGATCACGACGCCAGGCCTCGACTTCGCCGGTCGACCTCGGCAGCGTCGGGCAGCGGCCGACGCCTCGCCGCCGCAAGGACGAGGTCGGCGACCGCCTCCGCGGCCGCCGGACGGCCAAGAGCCCTCGCTGCGCTGGCCATCGCCGCATGGGCGACGGGTCGTCGAGGACCGCGGTGGCTGCGAGGAGGGCGTCGCCGTCGAAGGCCTCGTCCTCGATGAGCCGGGCGGCGCCGGCTTCGACGAGGACCGCCGCGTTCGCCCGCTGATGCCCGGCCGCATGCGGATAGGGAACGACGATCATCGGCACGCCAGCCGCAGTCACCTCGGCGAGGGTCGACGATCCGGCTCTCCCGACCACGAGGTCGGCCGCCGCGAGTGCGTCCATCATCTCGGTCCGCAGGAACGGCGCCGGCCGATAGCGCGAGCGGGTCACGTCGGGCAACTCCTCCCGCGCCCGGAGCGCGGCTGCGTAGCCCTCGTCGCCGGTCACGTGGATGACCGTACATCGTTCGACCAGCTGGGGCAGCGATCGGTCGACCGCCGCGTTGAAGCGACGCACGGCCTGGGATCCGCCGAAGACGAGGACGACCCGTTCGGCGGCGGCGATCGCCAGCCGCTCCCGAGCCGCCGTTCGTTCGACCCCACTCGGATCGCGGATCGGGGTTCCGGTGACGTAGCAGGGCGCGTCGCCGGCCAGCGCCGGACAGGTCGGCGCGAACGACACGCATCGGACGTCCGCCAGGCGAGCGATGGCCCGAACGCTCCGGCCGGGGATGACGTTGCCCTCCCACAGCACGACCGGGATTCCGAGCGGCCCGGCGGCGATGGCCATCGGGATCGCCACGTATCCACCGGTCGTGAACACCGCCGCGGGTCTCATCCTGGCCAGGAGCAGGGCCGCTTGGGGAACCGATACAGCCAGGCGAAGTGGATCCGTCACCAGGTGCACGTCACGACCAGCCGACCTGAGCGAACGAAGGGCAAGCCTCCGGAGGGGGATGCCCGCCTCGGCGACGAGCCGTGCTTCCTGGCCGCGATGACCACCGACCCACTCGAGGTCAGGATCGT
The DNA here is from genome assembly GCA_963789905.1 of uncultured Chloroflexia bacterium. Lineage (GTDB taxonomy): Bacteria > Chloroflexota > Limnocylindria > Limnocylindrales > CSP1-4 > CAWBMK01. The sequence continues at coordinate 409,523 of CAWBMK010000001.1, forward strand.
CGGGGCGCGCGCGCAGTGACCGGGCGACGGACAAACCCGGGAAGATGTGGCCTCCCGTGCCGCCGCCCGCGATCAGCAGACGCATCGTTCCATGTCCCCTTCTCGACAGTCTCCCTGGAAACGGACAGCAGGATCCCGACCGCCGCGAAGCTCACGACAAGCGATGAGCCCCCGGCACTGAGGAACGGGAGCGTGATCCCTGTGACCGGGATGAGGGCCACGACGACGCCGATGTTGATGAAGGCCTGTACGCACAGCCAGCCCGTGATCCCCGTGGCCAGGAGGGCGCCGAACGTGTCCGGTGCGCCGAGGGCGACGCGGACCCCCGAGTAGGCCAGGACGAGGAAGAGGCCGATTACCACCGCCCCGCCGACCAATCCGAATTCCTCGCCGATGACCGCGAAGATGAAGTCGTTCTGGGCGTTCGGCAGGTACAGCCCGCCGACCATCCGGCCCTCGCCGAGACCCGCCCCGAAGATGCCACCCAGACCCAGGGCGAGGAGCCCCTGGATGGTGTGGAACCCAGCGGTGTCGCTGTAGGCCCACGGGTCGAGCCAGGCGCGGATCCGCTCCAACTGGTAACCCCGCAGACCCACGAGGATGACCGCAACCGCGCCGGTCAGCATGAGTGTCGCGAAGTGGATGAAGTTGGCTCCGGCCACGAAGAACATGATAAATCCGGTCGCCGCCAGGACCATCGTCGTCCCGAGGTCTGGCTCGCGGAAGACGAGGGCCACGATCGGGATGAGAATGAGGAGGAACGGCAGTGTCCCGCCACGCAGTGAGCGGATCCCGGTGCCGCGCTTGGCGAACCAGTGAGCGAGGTAGACCACGAGGGCGAGCTTGGCGTACTCGGCCGGGTGGACTGCCGGCAGCGGTCCGATCTTGAGCCAACGGGCCGACCCGCCGACGACCACGTTGAAGTCGGGGACGAAGACGAGGATGAGGAGCCCGATCGCGGCCGCGTACATCGGCACCGACGCGACGCGCAGCCAGCGGTAGTCGAGCCTGGAGATGGCGAACATGACGACGATGCCGATGGCGGCCCAGAAGATCTGGGGAGCCACGATCGAGAGGGTGTCGGACGTCCGGAGGAAGGCCTTCATGGCCGACGACGAGTAGACCATCAGGATCCCGATCGAGGTCAGGGCGACCGTCGCCAGCATGATCGCGTGGTCGGGAGCATGCCGATCGCGGGCCAGCTTCGTCGCCCGTTTGACCGTGCTGCTGCGGCCTGCGCTTGCCCGAACCGATGCCCGTGGGACCCGCACGACGAGACCGCTCATCGATCACCCTCCGCTGCTCGGGCTCGGCCGCTGACGACGGCGCCGACCGCCTCCCGGAATGCCCTTCCGCGGTCTTCGTAGTCCGCGAACATGTCGAAGCTCGCCGCCGCCGGTGACAGCAGCACCGTGGCCTTTCCCTCGCCTCGGCCCGCGAGGACTCGGGCGATCGCGTCGGCGCGCTCGACGGCTTCGGTCATCGTCGTCGCCGCTTCGAGATCGGCCAGCCCGGCGGCGCGGAAGAGGGCGGCCAGATGCGGCCCGCTTTCGCCGATGAGGATGGCCGCGGCGGCCCGCTCGGCGACGACTGGCCCGAGCTCGGTCAGGTCGACGCCCTTGTCACGACCGCCGGCGATGAGGACGATCGGCGGATCGAATGCCCGAAGGGCGGCGATGACGGCGTCGGGTTGGGTGCCCTGGCTGTCGTTGACGTAGCGGATCCCGTCCGCGACCGCGATCGTCTCGAGACGATTGGCGACGCCCGGGAACGCGCCGACCGCCGCACGGATCGAAGCCGGGTCGATCTCGAACCAGAGGCCTGTCGCGATACCCGCCAGGGCGTTTGAGACGTTGTGGCGGCCCGGCAGAGGGACCTCGTCGACCGGCATGATCGGCGTCCCGGCGGCGGCCGCGATCCAGCCGTCGTCGACGCCGACGCCACCGGCTGGCATGCCCCGGCTCGAATAGCGCACGATCCGCGCGCCGCTCGTCGTCGCGTAGGCAGCGACGATGGGATCGTCATCGTTGAGGACCACCGCGCCCGACGGGTCGACGAGTGCCGCCAGGCGCGCCTTGACCTCTCGATATGTCCCGAGCGACCCGTGGCGGTCGAGATGATCCGAGGTGACGTTCGTGTACACGGCGACGGTCGTCCCTCGCGAGAGGGTCGGCAGCTGGAGCTCCGAGAGCTCGATGACGACACGATGGTCCGGTGTCAATTCCCATACCGAGTCGATGAGCGGACGTCCGATGTTGCCGCCGAGCACGACGGGATGCTCTGGATCGGCGGCCAGGATCGCCGCGGTCAGCGCGGCCGTTGTCGTCTTGCCCTTCGTGCCCGTCACACCGACGGTTGGCGCAACGCAGAGACGAAGGAACAGGTCGGCCTCCGAGACGATCGCCGGAGCGGCGACGTCACCTGCCCGCCGACGATCGGCGATGGCCCGCAGCACGGCCCGCAGACGGGGTTCGGTCGTCGGGTAGTCGGGATTGACGGCCGGCGACGCCGCCAGCATGGCGGCACCCTCGACGGCGACCGCCGGATCGACGTCCGGACCCAGCAGCCGCCGTACGTCTCGGCCATCGAGGGCGGCGATCGCGACCGCGAGGTCGTTCTCGGGCTTCGCGTCGTAGACGGTCACGACCGCCCCGGCGTCGACCAGGAAACGGGCCAGGGCAACCCCCGAGCGCGCCAGACCGAGGACAGCGACGGGCGCGCCGGCGAGGGTGCCCTGGCGGATCGCGGCCATCGACAACACGTCGGGATCGATCGGTCTCGTCATCGTCAACTGCACCTCGGTCGCCTAGCCCAGCGCATCGATCGACGACAGGAAGAGGGTGACCCCGATGAGCGCGGCCAGGATCCCGACGATCCAGAAGCGGAGGGTGATCTTCTCCTCATCCCAGCCCGACAGCTCGAAGTGGTGGTGAAGCGGGCTCATCCGGAATATCCGACGACCACCGGTCGACTTGAAATATGCGACCTGGAGGATGACCGAGCCGGTCTCGATGACGAAGACGAGGCCGATGATCGGGAGGACGAGGATCTGACCGGTGATGAGGGCGATGGCGGCCAGCGTGGCCCCCATCGACAGCGATCCGGAGTCGCCCATGATGACCTGCGCCGGATGGACGTTGAACCACAGGAAGCCGAGCAAGCCGCCGATGATGAGCGCGCAGAGGAGGGCGATGTTCGGCTGGATCGGGACGTTCAGGAGACCGATGACCATGAATGCGACGAAGGTGACGATGAGCGTGCCGCCGGCGAGACCGTCCAGGCCATCGGTGATGTTGACGCCGTTCGAGGAGGCGATTATCGCGAGGGCCGCGAAGCCGATGTAGATGGGCGGAGCGATATCCACGTCGCCCAGGAACGGCACCCGGATGCCGGTGATGTCGTACGTCTGCTGGATCTGCCAGGCGAAGAACAGGGCGAATACGGTCTGCCACAGCAGCTTCTGACGGACGCTGATGCCCTCGCCCGTACGGACGTTGAGGAAGTCGTCGATCGCGCCCAGCACGCCGACCGCGGCGAGTGCACCGAGGGTGGCCACCATCCCGCCCTCCGGGATGCCGCGCAGCATGAGGAACAGGATCAGGACGACGAATATGACAAGGAGGCCACCCATCGTTGGGGTCCCCTCCTTGACGAGGTGCGTCTCGGGCCCTTCGGGCCGGATCCGCTTGCCGAAGCCGGCATGGCGGAGGAAGCGGATGTACGCCGGCATGAGGATGACGACGATGGCGAAGGCGAGCAGGAGTCCCTGGATGAGCTCCAGCGTCATTCGGCGTCTCGCCCGGCGAGGTCGGCCTGGATCATCTCTACCAACCGATCGAGCTCGGCGCCTCGGGACGCCTTGACGAGGACGACATCGCCCTCGCGAAGATCGTCGCGGAGGATCGTTCGGGCGGCTTCCATGTCCGGCGCCCGCACGACGACCTCGGGATCGAGGCCCGCCTCGATCGCACCATCCGCAATTCCGGCGGCAGCGTCACCGACGATCACCAGCAGGTCACAGACGACGGCCGCTGCCGATCCAACCTCTCGATGGCCCACCGCGGCAGCCTCGCCGAGCTCGCGCATCTCACCGAGGACCGCGATCCGGCGGCCAGGCAGCCCGGCGAGCAGCTCGAGCGCCGCGCGCATCGAACCGGGCGAGGCGTTGTAGGCGTCGTCGACGATCGCGACGCCCCCGACGATCGACAGCTGGGCCCGGTGGGGAGCCGACCAGCCCGCGGCGAGGCCGTCGACGATCGCTCCGAGCGGAACGTCGGCTGCGCGACCGACTGCCGTCGCGGCCAGGGCGTTGTGGACGGCAAGAGCTCCAAGGGTCGGGATCCGGACGGGCAGCTCCTCGCCGTCGACCGTGAGCCAGAAGGCCATCCCGCTGAAGCCCTCCGATCGGACCTCCGTGGCTCGGACATCTGCGTCCTCGGCGAAGCCGTAGGTCAACGTCCGGGCGTGCGTTCGACCGGCCATACCCCGGACGCGCGGATCGTCCGCCGACAGGACCGCCACACCGTCGCGCGGCAGCGCTTCGACGAGCTCCGCCTTTGCGTCCTCGATCGCGTCGAGAGTCCCCGCTCGCGCGAGGTGGACGCCCTGGACTGCGGTCACCACGCCGATGCGCGGGCGGGCGATCGCGGCGAGGGTCGCGATCTCGCCGCCGACATACATCCCCATCTCGAGGACGGCCGCCTGATGATCGCGATCCAGGTCGAGTAACGCGAGCGGCAGCCCGATCTCGTTGTTCATGTTGCCGGGCGTCCGGAGCGTCCGAAAGCGGCGGCCCAGGACGGCGGCGATCGCTTCCTTGGTCGATGTCTTGGCGATGCTCCCGGTGACGCCGACCACGAGCGGATCGAACCGCGTCCGCCAGTCCGCCGCGACCCGCTGCAAGGCGCTCAGCGCGTCGTCGACGAGGACGATCGTCGCGTCGGTGGAGTCATCGAGGCCCGACGGCTCTCGGGTGACGACAGCCGCGGCAGCTCCGGCGGCGATCGCGTCGGCCACGAACTCGTGACCGTCGACGTGGTCCCCGGGCAGGGCGACGAACAGGTTGCCCGGCCGGACGAGGCGCGAATCCACGGCCGCCCCGAGGATCGACCGCTCCGATCGACGCAGGACGCGACCAACGACCGAGGTCAGGAGATCATCGGGACTGAGTGACGACGGGCGATCCTCAGTCACGACGGATCCCGTCCCATCGGCGAACGACACCGGCGCCCGCTACTGATCCCGCTCGCGGTCGACGACGGCGAGGCCGTCGTCGGGCGGGGCGGGCTTGTCGAGGAGCGTGATCGCGTCGGTCGCAACGCGTCGGAAGAGCTCGAATGACATCACCGGCAGCGACAGATCCCCCGCACCCTTGACGGCCGGCCGAGCCTCGTTGATGCGGATCGCCACGATCAGCTCCGGCTTCTTCTTGCCGATGAAGCCGACGAAGCTGAAGTTGAAGACGTTGGCCTTCCAGTCGCCCTGACCGTGATGCGCCCGCGGATCCCAGATCTGGGCGGTTCCGGTCTTGCCGCCGACGACATACCCCGGAACGAGCGTTCGCGCGCGGTAGAAGTCAACCTCGGTGAGGACGTGACGCATCATCCGGACGAGCTGTCGAGCGGTCAGGCGCGTCACGACGCCGTCCGCCGTTGGGGCCACGGGGACGTCGGTGGTCCCGATCTCGGCCACGACGTGCGGTTTGACCCGGCTTCCCCCGTTGACCATCGCGGCATAGGCGACGGCCAGCTGGATGGGCGTCACGGCGACGCCCTGGCCGAACGAGCCATTGGCCAGGTCGATCTGCCGCCACGAGGTGATCGTCGGATCGCGAACGATGCCCGAGACCTCGCCGGCGACATCGATCCCCGTCCGCGATCCGAACCCGAATGCCGTCCATGTGTCGTGCAGGGCGATCGACGCCTTGCGTGTCGTGGATCCGAGCTGGAGGGCGACCTTGGCCGCCCCGACGTTACGCGAGTAGGCGACGACGTCCTCGAAGGTCAACCAGCCCATCGCATGTCGGTCGGCGTCGTGGATCGTCGATTCGCCCTTGTCGAGCTTGAGCGACCCGCTGTCGTTGACCATCGTCTTGGGCGACACGATCCCCTCTTCGAGAGCGGCCGCGGCCGTGAACATCTTGAAGACCGAGCCAGGCTCATAGACCGAGCTGACGATGGGGTCCATGAATCGTTCCGGTGTCGAGGCGACCGCCCGATAGTTATTGGCGTCGTAGCTCGGGTACGTCGCCGATGCATAGATCTCACCGGTATATGGATCGATGATCACGGCCGAGACAGACTTCGCCCGGTCGGCGACCCAGGCGGCGAGACATTCCTGCTCGACCACCAGCTGCAGGGAGGCGTCGATCGTCAAGCGAAGGTCTCGGCCGGTGACGCCCGGATCTACGACCCGCGTCGTGTCGGGGATGGGATTGCCGTTCGTGTCCCGAGCCGCGCTGACCGTCCGGGTTTCGCCCGCCAGGACATCCTGGTAGGCCGCCTCGACGCCGTACTGGCCGATGCCCTCGCGGTTGACGAAACCGAGGAGCTGCGCCGCCAGCGTCGAATCTGGACCGCCACCGACCTGCGGATAGACACGGGCCGGCTCGGGCTCGAGCGACACGGAGGGCAGCTCGCCGCGGGTCATCGCCTCGCGGATGAGCGACGCCGTCGATTCTTCGACGTCGCGAGCGACCACGACATACGACTCGTCGGCGATCAACTTCTCGGCCAAGGCCGCCTTGGCAGCCTCATCGAGGCCGAGGATGATGGCCAGCCGGTCGACCATCTCGACGCGCTTGGGAACGTCTACGACGGATGGGCTGGCAGCGACCCGGTAGCGATCGACCGACGTGGCCAACAGGACGGTCCCGGATCGGTCGTAGACGTCACCGCGGCGGCTCGGTACCTCGATGGTCAGCGAGGTCTGCCGCTGGGCCTGCTCGGCGAGCCGGCCTCGTTCGACGACCTGCCAGTAGCCGAGTCGGGTAGCAAGAAGGATCGCGCCGACGCCGAATGTGGCCAGAAGGAACAGGAGGCGGAACCGCGAGTCCGTCCGACCAAGCATTGCGCGACGCTCAGCGAGCCTCGACGACCAGCGGCCGGGTGAGCGGCAGCAGGCCGGCATCGAGAGCCTGCTTGCGGATGGCCGGGCTCCCTGACAGCCGGGCGATGTCCGACGTCAGCTCCAGGCGCTCCGCCTCGAGTTGGTCGCGAGCGGACTGCAGGCGTTCGATCTCGTATCCGGTCGCAGTCACGCGCATCGACTGGGCGAGCGAGAAGAACGCCGCGAGGAAGGCCAGAACGATGACCCCGAGCATGATGCCGACCCTGTTCGAACGCCTGCCGGCGCGCGTCGCACCCCGAATGCGCCGCCGCGACAGCACCCCGTCGAGGGGCGTGCCTCCGGTCAGGCCAGGGGTCGCAGCCCTCGGATGGGCGCCTTCATAGACGGCCATCAGTCAGACGTCACGAACTGGAGGCGCCCGCCGACCATGTCGAGGGGGCCGACGCCGGACGCATTGTCCGTCTCCCAGCCCATCGCTTCGAGGACGTCGTCGAGGACGTCACGACCATCTCGTCGCTGATCGCGCTCGCGCAGCTCGTGTTGTCGGCGACCGTACGTCTTGCGGCGTGTTGCCTGATGCCGCTTACCCATCGGTGGACTCCTCCTTCCTCTCGGTCAGTCGTTCGATGCACGCCGCCCGGGGTGACCGGTGGCGCCCGGGTCGATCCGTCGCTAGGCGGCCAGCCGTTCGGCCGCCCGCAGCCGGGCGCTACGGGCTCGTGGGTTGAGGGCCAGCTCAGATTCGCCGGGCGTGACTGGCTTGGCCGTGACCAGCCGGAGTCGCGGGGCTCTGCCGCAGACGCAGACCGGTGCGATCGGTGGACACGTGCAGCCGCGCCGCTCGGCGGCGAAGAATTGCTTCACCGTGCGGTCCTCCAGCGAGTGGTAGGCGATGACGACCATCCGACCGCCCGGCGTCAGGAGATCGAGCGCCGCAACGAGGCCCGCCTCGAGGGCGCCCAGCTCATCGTTGACGGCGATCCGGAGAGCCTGGAAGACGCGGGTGGCGGGATGGATGCGCCGTCTTCCTCGAGGCGCCTTCGGCGCGGCTTCTGCACAGATAGCGGCCAGCCGTTCGGCCGTCTCGATCCGGCCCGCCTCGCGCTCGCGGACGATGGCCGAGGCGATCCGCCCTGCCGCGGGCTCCTCGCCATATCGGCGGAACAGGGATGCCAGCTCATCGCGGGAGAGCTCGTTGACAAGGTCGGCAGCCGCCCGCCCAGCCTCCGTGTCGAAGCGCATGTCGAGCGGTCCGCCGGCTCGGATCCCGAAGCCGCGCTTGGTATCGGCCAGCTGGAACGATGAGAGCCCGAGATCGAAGAGGATGCCGCCAACGGCACCGAAGCCGGCGTTCGGAGCGACCCTCGCGAGCTCCCTGAAGTTGGCCTGCTCGAGGACGACCCGGTGGCCGAACCGACGGAGACGTCGCCCGACCCGAAGGATCGCGGCGGGGTCGGCGTCGAGGCCGAGGAGGCGACCAGACGGGCTGGTCGCCTCCAGGATCCGCTCGGTGTGCCCACCGCCGCCGACGGTGGCGTCGATCTGAAGGCTGCCGGGAACTGGCGCGAGCATCAAGACGACCTCCTCTGCCAGCACCGGCAGGTGCCCTTCCTCCATCTCTCCTCCACCGTCCTTGGTCGGATCCCGAGCGGACCCTGGAAGCGCATGTAGTGGCCTAGATCCCGAGGCCCGACAGGAGCGTCGCAAGCGCATCGGGGTCGGACAGACCCGCCCGCACTGACGTCCATCGGTCGGGCGCCCAGATCTCGGCGTGATCGCGGGAGCCGACGATCACCGCGTCGCCGTGAAGCGCCGCGTACTCCCGCAGGTTGGCCGGGACGACGAACCGTCCCTGGCGATCGAGCTCCAGCTCCGTGGTGCCGCCATACAGGAAGCGCTGGAGCTGGCGCGCCGCCTGATCGGTGAATGGGAGCCCGGCGATCCGTGCATCGAGCTCCTCCCAGTCGGCCCGAGGAAAGATGGCCAGACAGCCATCGATCCAGTTGGCGAGAAAGCAGCCCTCCGCGAGGCGCGCACGGAATCGAGCCGGGACGGCGATCCGTCCCTTCTCGTCCACCGCATGCCGGTACTCGCCGGTGAACATCCGCGGGCTTCCTCAGGTGCAGCGGTCATGGAGTGGGTCGGCCGTCGATTCCCCACCGGACACCACTTTGTGCCACTTTGATGCATCCTAGCGCCCTGATTTACCGCCGTCAACGCGAAGACGGGGGATAAGGAATTCGCCCACGTCGTCCGGGAGGAGCCGGCGCCAGCCGGTCAGGTGGGCCGGGCTGTCAGCCGGACTAAGAGGGCGTGGCCGCCACCAGGAGGCTGCCGCCGCCGACGAGATAGCCGACCGCGACGGCGATCGCGACGCCGAGCAGGACGAGTGCGCCGACGACCGCCGGACGCAGGAGGAGCGGGCGCACCGCTACGAAGGCGGTCGGCGCCGCCCCGGATTCGGCCAGGACGAAGCGACGACAGGTCCGGTGGCGCTCGGTCGCGCAGACGAGCCGCTGCTGGTCGGGCGACAGGTGGATCGGATCGGCGAGCGCCAGGCAGCGGTTGGCTCCGTCAGGGATCGCCCGCAGCGACCCGCCGTCCTCGTCGGCCTCGCGGCGACCGAGGTGTGGGCAGATGACGGCGTTCGGCGCTGCGCTGGCGATGAGCTCGTCGGTCACGCGGTCTCCCGGTGGCATCGGGACAGCGCGCGAGTCTAGTACCTTTCACGCCTCCGAGGGACCATCACCCCTGTTGCCTCGTGTCGACGGCCGGTGCTAGTCTCGCCGGCGACCGGGCGGGTTATCGCTCGGCGCACGGGGTTGAGCGCGACCGAATGGCACTGCCACTACCGACGATCGATCTGGCGCCCGGGCCATACCAGCTGGCGGCCCATCGCATCCGACGCTGCACGTTCCGTCGACTGCTCGCGGTCCCCGTCGGCAACGATCGCGTCTACGAGGTCGAGTGCCTCTATCCGGACCGCCGACGCCCCGTCCCGCTCGGGGACCTCGAGTCTGCGACGCCGATCTGCAACGACTGCACGGCAAGTCACATCTTCCGGCCGGACGAGGACTGACGAGCCTCCTCGAGACACGTCGCGGAGGCGGAGTGGCCAGCGAGAGCGGCCTGTAAGCCGAGTTCTGTACCGCGATCGCTCGCGGTGATGGCCATCCATCTCGGATGCCGGTCGCCCGGCATCTCCAGCGGCCGACCCGAGGGCTGGGCAGCGCACCTCTCCCCCCGGCGAACCGGGGTTGCGCCCTCCTACTTGGCCTTGCTCCGAGTAGAGTTTGCCGCGTTTCACCCCGCCGCCCGAGGGCGACGGACTCGTCTCTGTGGCACTGGTCCTCGCCTCGCGGCGGGCGGGCGTTACCCGCTACCCCGCGCTGTGGAGCTCGGACTTTCCTCGTGCTCGCCGGTCTCCCGGCGAACCCGCGGCCATCCGGCCGCCTCGCTGGCGATCGAAGTCTAGCGTGGGCGCTCGATGACGACGACCGGACCGCCGGCGGCCACTCGGTCGATGGCGTCGTTGGCGAGGGCGTCGGCGGCCGAGTTCTCCGCCCGCGGAACATGGCGCGCGGACCATCGCCCAAGCCGGGACAGGTTCGACCGAGCGTCCTCGAAGAGAGGCCGCAGCTTGGCGTCCCTGACCCGATAGCGGCCCATGAGCTGCTCGACGATGAGCTGCGAATCGAGGAGCAGGTCGACCTCCGTCGCGCCGAGCTCGACCGCGAGCGCCAGGGCACGGACGAGTCCGGTGTACTCGGCCACGTTGTTCGTACGGACGCCCAGGAACTCGGAGATCGATGCGTCCGGACGAGCCAATGGCTCGAAGGCGTCGGGCCGATCCCGGTCGATGAGCACGGCACCGGCCGATGCGGGGCCTGGATTGCCCCGCGCCGCGCCATCGGTGCGGATGACGAACGAGCGGCCGATCAGTCGGCTCCGACGACCGGCAGGTCGCGGTCGCGTCCACCTCGGACTCGTCGCCACAGCCTGGCCAGCGGGTCGTAGTGGCGATCGGCGACCCGCTCCTTGAGCGGGATGATCGCGTTGTCGGTGATCTTGATGTGCTCGGGACAGACCTCGGTGCAGCACTTGGTGATGTTGCAGAAGCCGATGCCGCCCTGGTCCTTGAGGTAATCGACGCGATCGGCCCGATCCATCGGGTGCATCTCGAGTCCGGCCGTCCGGACGAGAAAGCGTGGGCCCATGAAGGGGCGCTCGATCTCGTGGTTACGGAGGACGTGGCAGATGTCCTGGCACAGGAAGCATTCGATGCACTTGCGAAATTCCTGGACCCGCTCGACGTCCTGCTGCTGCCAGCGCCAGTCGTCGGGGTCGACGTCGTCGCGTGGGCTGAACGGCGCGATCGAGGCATTGACCTCGTAGTTCCAAGAGACGTCGGTGACGAGATCCCGGATGAGCGGAAAGGCCCGCATCGGCTCGACCGTGATGACCTCGTCGGCCGGGAAGTCAGACAATCGCGTCTTGCAGGTGAGGCGAGGCATGCCGTTGACCTCGGCGCTGCACGAGCCGCACTTGGCTGCCTTGCAGTTCCAGCGGACCGCGAGATCGGGAGCCGCATGGGCCTGGATCCAGTGGAGAGCGTCGAGGACGACCATCCCCTCCTCCGCCGGGACGTCGAACTCGGCGAACGAGGGGTCGCTGTCGGGCGTTCCGCGAAAGACGCGCAGGTGGATCGTTCGCATCAGGCTCCTCCCCCAGCGAGGGCGATCACGGTCTCCTGTTCGTCGCTGACCGGCGGGCGGGTGGTCGAGGCCACGCTCATGCCCCTGTCGGAGAGGCGAACCGCGATGTTCACCTCGGCCAAGGCGGGGTCGGTCGCCGGATAGTCGAGCCGGCTGTGCGCTCCCCGGCTTTCGGTTCGGGCGGCGGCACTCCGGGTGATGGCCTCGGACACGGTCAGAAGATTTCTCAGCTCGAAGACGAGGTTCCAGGCTGGATTGAAGGGGCGCCCACCCCGGACCGCGACCTGCTCGGCGCGCCGGGCGAGGACGCCGATCTCGTCGATCGCGGTCTCGAGATCGCCAGCCGTCCGAAAGATGCCCACTCGCGACCCCATCGTCTGCTGGAGCTCGTCGCGAAGGCGATATGGGTCCTCGCCGTCGCTGAGCTCGAGCGGCCGGCTGAGCTCTTCCTCGGCCTCGGCGACCTTGACCGGATCGACCCACGGCATCTCGCCGAGCTCGGTGGCGGCGGCGGCCGCGCCGGCGCCGGCGCGTCGGCCGAAGACGAGGAGGTCGGACAAGGAGTTGCCTCCCAGACGGTTGGCGCCGTGCATGCCGCCGGCGACCTCGCCGGCGGCGAACAGACCCGCCGCGGTCGAGGCCCCGGTGTCGGCATCGACGCGCACGCCGCCCATGACATAGTGGGTCGTCGGACCGACCTCCATCGGCACCCTGGTGATGTCGACGTCGGCCAGCTCCTTGAACTGATCGTACATCGATGGCAGCTTGCGCCGGACGTGGTCGGCGGGCAGGTAGCTGATGTCGAGGAAGACCCCGCCATGCTCGGTTCCCCTGCCCTCCTTGACCTCCGTGTAGATGGCCCGCGAGACGTTGTCGCGCGTCGACAGCTCGGGCGGTCGCCGGAGGTCCGTCGCCTTGCCGGCCGACTGGGCGTCGACCCAGCGTCGCGCCTCGTCGTCGTCGGCCGCGTACTCGTGGCGCCGATCCTCGGGCAGGTAGCGGTACATGAAGCGCTCACCGTCCTTGTTCCGCAGGATGCCGCCTTCGCCACGGACGGCCTCGGTCACGAGGAGCCCGCGAACGCCGGGTGGCCAGACCATCCCGGTCGGATGGAACTGGACGAACTCCATGTCGATGAGATCGGCCCCGGCGCGATAGGCCAGGGCATGCCCATCGCCCGAGTACTCCCACGAGTTCGAGGTGATCGCGTACGCCCTGCCGATCCCGCCGGTCGCCAGGACGATGGCCTTGGCTGGAAAGAGCACCGAGCCACCGTCGACCCGTCGATAGCCGAAGGCCGCGGTCACGCGGCCGGCGGTAACGATGAGGTGCGTGATCGTCACCTCCATGTGGACCTCGACGCCCACGGCGACCGCCCGATCCTGCAGCGTCCGGATCATCTCGAGCCCGGTCCTGTCGCCGACGTGGGCGAGCCGAGGATGCGAGTGGCCGCCGAACGGCCGCTGGAGGATCCGGCCGTCGCGAGTCCGGTCGAAGACGGCGCCCCAGCGCTCGAGTTCGCGAACCCGATCCGGTGACTCGCGGGCGTGGAGCTCGGCCATCCGCGGGTTGTTGAGCATCTTGCCGCCGACCATCGTGTCGCGGAAGTGCGTTCGCCAGGTGTCGCGCTCGTCGACGTTGGCCAGGGCCGCCGCCACGCCCCCTTCGGCCATGACGGTGTGCGCCTTGCCAAGGAGCGACTTACAGAGGAGGCCGACCGACGCACCCGCGTCGTGAGCCTCGATGGCGGCCCGAAGGCCGGCCCCGCCGGCCCCGATGACCAGGACGTCGTACGGATGGGTTCGATGGCTGGCCATCACAACCAGCCGGCCATCAGAATCGGATCGCAGGATCGACGATGACGCCCATCGCAAGCAGGCGGACGTAGACGTCGGCCATGACCACCGAGACGAAGCTCACCCAGGCCCAGGCCATGTGATGGCCGTTGAGCGAGGTCAGCCGTTGCCATGCCGTGTACTGGACCCGCTGGCGCCGCGTGCACGAGAAGCAATCGAGGCGCCCGCCGGCGATATGGCGGAGCGAGTTGCACGACAGGGAGAAGCCCGTCAGCAGGGTGACGTTCACGAAGAAGACGACGCTTCCGAGCCCCAGCCGCGGTTGACCATCGGGGAAGAGCGATGCGACCGCGTCGATCCACAGGAAGGTCAGCGGGATGAACGCGAGGTACAGGAAGTAGCGATGGAAGTTCTGGAGGATGAAGGGGAAGCTGGTCTCCATCGCGTAGCGCCGGTGGGCGACGGGTTCGCCGACCGCACAGCCCGGCGGGTCGACGAAGTAGAAGCGGTAGTACGCCTTGCGGTAGTAGTAGCACGTCGCCCGGAAGCCGAGAGGGATCCAGAGGATGAGGAGGCCCGGGCTGATGAACGCGGGCAACCAGGCCGGCGCGATAAGCGGCGAGAAGAGCGGCGACAGGTAGCCGTCGACCTCGTAGGCGGTTCCGAAGAGCGGGGTCCAGACGATCCCCGAGAAGAAGAGGTAGCTGGCCAGCACCGTGAAGGCGACCGCCTGGATCGTTGGAGCGACCCACCATCGATCGAGCCGCCCCGTCCGGCCGAAGCCGCCGCGGACGGTTCCGAGCGGCTTGCGCATCACCTGGCCGAGCGTCATCGGACGCTCGGCCAGGTGGAGAGGGCCGCTCCGGCCACTACGTGGCGAACGACATCGTGCCGCCGTCGCTCTGGGTCAGGATCAGGTCGGACCCGTCGTAGGCGTACGACGCGACCAATGCGAGCTTGGCCAGGAATTGGTCGGACAAGGAGTCGTCGGCACAGGCCACCTTCGTCGAGGCGCCGAGGGTGATGGTCATCGCCCCGGGCGCGCTCGCTGCGGTATAGGTGCCGGTCACGTTGTTGCAGTCCGCCAGGATCGCGACACTCATGTCGGCGTTGAAGGTGATCGTGTATCTCGCCTGTTCGGCGGACGGGATCACGTTCGCCGCGCCGGGTGAGACCTCCGTGAAACCGGTCAGCTTCCACGTGCCACCGGTAAGGCTCGCCCCGCTCGTGCTCGCTGCCGCACTTGGACTCGCGTTCGAGCTGGAGCACGCCGCTGCCAGAAGCAGTACGGCCGCCGCCAGACCCAGGATTGTTCGTACGCGCACAGGTTCTCCTTTACGTCGACACCCCCACACACGCGCCGACCGGATCGGCCTGTAGCCGATGGCGGCGGCCCCAGATTCTAGTCCGAGAGTCGGTTTGCGCGTCCGCCGGGGCGCATTGGATGCGACCTGCCCTCCTGTACCATCGACGCTCCCCGATGAAGATCTCCGAGGCCGACGCCAAGACGTTGCTGGGCGCCGCAGGCCTGCCCGTCTCACCCGGCGAGGTGGCCCACGACGCGACGACGGCCGGCGAGATCGCCGGCCAATTCCTCGATGCCGGCGCGACCCGGGTCGTCGTCAAGGCCCAGGTCCTCGCCGGCGGGCGTGGCAAGGCAGGTGGGGTTCGACTCGCCGCAAGCCCCGAGGAGGCCACGCAGGTCGCAGCGGCGATCCTCGCCCTCACGATCAAGGGCTACCCGGTCCGGCGGGTCCTCGTCGGCCCGGCGGCCGATATCGAGCGTGAGCTGTACCTGGCCGCCCTCCTCGACCGATCCAGCCGCAGGGTCCTCGTCATGGGCTCCGCCGAGGGCGGAGTCGAGATCGAGGAGGTCGCCGCCGAACGGCCCGAGGCGATCGTCTCCGTTCAGGCTCATCCTCAGCTCGGGCTGGCCGCCTGGCAGGCCCGTGAGCTCGCCTTTCGGTTGGGTCTCGGTGGTCACCTCCGCGAGGCTGTCACCGTCGCCCGCGGCCTCGTCCGCGTCATGCAGGACAACGACGCCGACCTGGTCGAGGTCAATCCACTGGCGGTCGTCCTGGAGCGCGATGCGGCAGGGACGGAGACACGGCGGCTCGTCTGCCTGGACGCCAAGATCACTCTCGACGACTCGGCGCTGCCACGGCATCCCGACCTCGAGGCACTCCGCGACCCCGACGAGGAGGCGCCGGTCGATCGCGATGCCCGCCAGGCCGGCATCAGCTACATCCACCTCGACGGCACGATCGGCTGCATGGTCAACGGCGCGGGTCTGGCCATGACGACGATGGACCTCGTCAAGCGTGCCGGCGGGGAGCCGGCGAACTTCCTGGACATCGGCGGTGGGGCCAGGGCGGACAAGGTCGCCCTTGCGATGCAGCTCATCCTGGCCGACCCGGCCGTGAGTGCCATCCTCGTCAACATCTTCGGTGGCATCACCCGCGGCGATGAGGTGGCTCGCGGCCTCGTTGAGGCCCGCGGGATGCAGCAGCGCAGTGTGCCGATGGTCGTGCGGATCGTCGGTACGAACGCCGCCGAGGCGGCCGACATCCTCCAGGCCGGTGGGTTCGAGACCGCCACGAGCCTGGACGACGCTGCGACCAAGGCCGTCGCCGCCAGCCGGGCGGGCACTGTCGCGTGAGCATCCTCGTCGGTCGCGAGACGAGGCTCCTCGTCCAGGGCGTCACCGGCCGAGAGGGCGAGTTCCACAGCCGGGCGATGCTCGACTACGGCACGCCCCTCGTGGCCGGCGTGACGCCGGGCAAGGGCGGTCAGTCGGCGGTCGATGGCCGCGTTCCCGTCTTCGACACGGTGAGCGACGCCGTCCGGGCGACGGGCGCCAACGCCACCTGCATCTTCGTGCCGGCGGCAGGTGCCCCCGACGCCATCCTCGAGGCAGTTGGAGCCGGGATCGCGACGATCTTCTGTATCACCGAGGGCATCCCGGCCCTCGACATGGTCCCGGTGGTCGAGGAGGTCAGACAAGCCGGAGCTCGTCTCATCGGCCCGAACTGCCCGGGCGCGACCTCACCCGGACGGGCCAAGGTCGGGATCATCCCGGGCTCCGTCCACGCCGAGGGTCGGGTCGGTGTCGTGAGCCGATCGGGCACCCTGACCTACGAGGCGGTCCAGGCGATGACGGATGCCGGCATCGGTCAGAGCACGTGCGTCGGGATCGGCGGCGACCCGATCGTCGGTTCGACCTTCACCGACATCCTCGAGCTGTTCGCGGCCGACGATGAAACCGAGGCCATGGTCCTCATCGGCGAGATCGGCGGCGCCGCCGAGGAGGACGCGGCTGCTTTCGCCGCCGAGCACCTCCGCGACGTGCCGAAGGCGGCTTTCATCGCCGGTCGTACGGCGCCCGAGGGTCGCCGGATGGGCCACGCCGGGGCGATCATCTCGGGCGGGCGCGGCACGGCAGCCTCCAAGGTCGAGGCCCTCGAGGCGGCCGGATTCCGCATCGCCGCCTCGCCTACCGAGATCCCGGCCCTCCTCCGTGACGCCGGCTATCGAGGCTGATCGACCACGGCAGCAAGCTCCACGCCGCTGACACCCTCCCATCCGACCGCTCGCAGCGAAGACCCATTCAGCCGGGGTCAATGCCCAGCGACGACCAGGCCGGACCTCCTGGTGCCTCGATGAGCTCGACGAGGACGCCGTGGCAGCTCTTCGGGTGGAGGAACGCGACCGGCCCTTCGGCACCCCTGCGCGGGGCCGTGTCGATGAGCTCGATGCCATCGATCTCGAGATGGAGCAGGGCCTCGGCGAGGTTCGGGACTTCGAAGCAGACGTGGTGGATACCTTCGCCCTTGCTGGTCAGATAACGGGCCACGCCGGTCGAGTCGTCGGTCGGCCTAACCAGCTCGATCTTGACGTCGCCGGCGGGCAGGAAGGCGATGTCGACGCGATCGGACGGGATCGGCCTGACGGTCTCGAGCGACAGCCCGAGCGCGTCGCGCCAGAACCGCAGTGCCGGCTCCATGTCGGCGACGACGACCGCGATGTGGTGGACCTTGCCGATCCGACGGACAGCGTGCGGTAGCCGTGAAGACTCTGCCATCGCCGCACAACCTCTCAGGGGTTCGAGATCCCCAAGCGTAGCCTCCCAATCGAGGCGATGGTTGGCTCAGACGGTGATGAGCTCGCGATGCTCGCCGAACGCCAGCCGAAGGCGGTCGGAAATCTCGCCCAACGTGGCGGACGCCTTGACGGCGTCGACAAGGGTCGGCATGACGTTGTCGCCGTTGCGGGCGGCGGCCTCGACGCGATCCATCGCCGCCTCCCAGGCTGCCCCGTCTCGCTCGGCCCGGACGCGCCTCAGTCCCTCGACCTGGGCTCGCTCGGCCTCGGGGTCGATCCGCTGGATCGCCGGGGAGGGGCTGGCATCGTCGGCATAGCGGTTGACCCCGACCACGATCCGCTCGTCGGATTCGACCTCCCGCTGGTAGCGGTAGGCGGCCTCCTGGATCTGGCGCTGCTGGAACCCGGCACCGATGGCCGCCAGGGTCCCGCCAAGCTCCTCGATCTCGTCAAGGTATCCCTGGGCCGCCTCCTCGATCGCATCGGTGAGCGACTCGACGAACCACGATCCGGCCAACGGGTCCGGGGTCTCGGTCACACCGGCCTCGTAGGCGAGGATCTGCTGGGTGCGGAGGGCCAGCCGAGCGCTTTCCTCCGTCGGCAGGGCGAGCGCTTCGTCGCGGGCGTTCGTGTGGAGGCTTTGGGTGCCGCCCAGGACTGCGGCGAGAGCCTGGATCGTGGTCCGGACGACATTGTTGTCGACCGAGGTGGCGGTCAGCGACGAGCCAGCGGTCTGGACGTGGAAGCGACACATCATCGAACGGGCGTTCGACGACCCGAAGCGGTCCCTCACGATGCGGGCCCACATCCGCCGGGCGGCCCGGAACTTGGCGACCTCCTCGAACAGCTCGCTCCAGGCGGCGAAGAAGAAGGACAGGCGCCCCGCGAAGTCATCGATGTCGAGACCTCGATTGACGGCCGCTTCGACGTAGGCGATCGCGTCGGCAAGGGTGAACGCCAGCTCCTGCGCAGCCGTCGCCCCGGCCTCGCGCATGTGGTAGCCCGAGATCGAGATCGTGTTCCAGCGGGGCAGTTCGCGGGCCGCGAATTCGAAGATATCCGTCACCAGGCGCATCGAGGCGTCAGGCGGGTAGATGTACGTCCCGCGGGCGATGTACTCCTTCAGGATGTCGTTTTGGACCGTCCCGGACAGGGCGGCGCGGGGCACCCCGGCGCGATCCGCCGCGGCCACGTAGAAGGCCATGAGGATCGGCGCCGTCGCGTTGATCGTCATCGACGTGCTGACCTCACCCAGCGGCAGGCCGTCGAGCAAAGCTTCCATGTCGGCCAGGGATGCGATCGGCACCCCTACGCGGCCGACCTCACCGTCGGCCTCGATTGCGTCGGAGTCGTAGCCCATCTGGGTCGGCAGGTCGAACGCCACCGACAGCCCGGTCTGGCCTTGTTCGAGGAGGTAGCGGAACCGCCGGTTCGTCTCGACCGCCGAGGCGAAGCCGGCGTACTGGCGCATCGTCCACAGCCGTCCGCGATACATCGTCGGCTGGACGCCACGGGTGAAGGGGTACTCGCCCGGTCGACCCAGATCCCGATCCTCGTCCAGGGCGCTCGCATCGGCCGGCGTGTAGAGGTCGGCGATCTCGATGTCCGAGGTCGTCGCGAACCGCGGCTGGCGCTCCGGCGTGGCAGACAGGGCCTTGGCCCTGGTGGTGGACCGCCACCGCTCACGACCGGGATCGGACCGATCGTCGTCTTTGGTCATCCGACGACCGCGAGGACGCTGCCGATGTCGACCGTCCCGCCGACACCGACCCGGACCACCAGGATCGTCCCGGCGGCCGGCGATCGGATCTCGTTCTGCATCTTCATCGCCTCCACAACCAGGAGCCGGTCACCCACCGCCACGATATCGCCCTCGACAACGTCGACCGCGACGACGCGACCCGGGATCACCGAGCGGACATCGACCTGCCCGGCGTGCAACCCGGCCGTTTCGCCCCGATGGGCACGGTCGCGAAGGGCTGCCCGCTCCTCGTCCTCGATGGTAAGCACGAAGCGCCAGCCGTCGACGACGATCTCGACCGGGCTTGGCTCGGCCATGGGGCCGGATCGGAGGGTGATGAGGACGCCGACGCTGCGACCATCGGCGGTTTGAAGGCGCGCCCGCCCGTCCTCCGACCATTCGAGGACCGCGCCATCGGGCTCTACCGTGAGCGTCGGGCCCGTCGCGTCGCCGACGCGGATCTTCCGAAGCAAGGTCATGACGGCCAGCGGTCGATGGCTCCCTCGCGGGCCGACCGCCCCCAGGGGCTCGGTGGCGTCGGGCGGGAGATGGCCGACGTCAGGTGTCTCCCGTTGTGCTCCTGGCCGAGGTAGGCGGCGACCGCGACGGCGTCGGCCCGGGCTCGCTCTCGGTTTGCACCGCCATCCCAGCTGTCCCGGATCCAGTCGGTCGACACCGCGCCCGCCCCGAAGCCGGGGTCATCCACCACGAAGCGGTGAAACGGGAGGGTCGTCTGCACCCCGGCGATCTCCGTTTCATCGAGTGCCCGCCGAAGTCGGGCGATCGCCTGGTTCCGATCGGAACCCCAGGTCATGACCTTGGCGATCAGGCTGTCGTACATCGGGGCGACGGTCTGGCCGACGTCGATCCCGGCATCTACCCGAACGCCGGGCCCGGCGGGCATGACCCAGCGCCGGATCGTGCCCGGGGTCGGCGCGAAGTCCGCCCCGGGGTCTTCGGCCGCAATTCGAACCTCGATCGCATGGGACCCGGGATCGGCCGCCCGGGCGGACGCGGCCCGGGCGGACGCAGACAGCGGTCGGCCTGCGGCAAGAAGGAACTGCTCGACGACCAGGTCCAGCCCGCCGACGAGCTCGGTCACGCCGTGCTCGACCTGGAGGCGGGTGTTGACCTCGAGGAACCAGGTCTGGCCAGCTTCGTCGAGCAGGAACTCGCAGGTCGCGGCATTGCGGAGGCCCGCCGCGGCACCCACTCGGACCGCTCGCTCGTGAAGGTCGCGACGCTGCTCGGGCGAGAGCCCGGGCGCCGGTGCCTCCTCAACGAGCTTCTGATGACGGCGCTGGATCGAGCAGTCTCGCTCGCCGACCGCGACGATCGCGCCGAGGTCGTCGCCCAGCAGCTGCACCTCCACGTGGCGGGATGGACTGATGAGCCGCTCGAGATAGACCGACCCGTCGCCGAAGGCCGATGCGGCCTCCCCGGCGCCAGCCGCGAGGGCTGCCGGCAGCTCATCCGGACGATCAACCCGTCGCATCCCGCGCCCTCCCCCGCCCGCCGCAGCCTTGACGAGGAGCGGATAGCCGATCTGGGCGGCCTTGCTCTCGATCGTGGCGATCCCATCGGGCCTAGAGACATCGACAGTCTCCAGCGTCCCCGTCACATGGGGAACGTCGACGGACGCCGCCACGCGACGCGCGGCAACCTTGTCTCCAAGCGTCGCGATCACGCGGGCCGGGGGTCCGACGAACACGAAACCTGCATCCTCGCAGGCCGATGCGAACTCCGCTCGCTCCGCCAGGAACCCGTATCCGGGGTGGATGGCGTCGACGCCGCGACTTCGGGCCACGTCGAGCAGTGCTTCGATGTTCAGGTAGCTTTCGGATGGTGAGGACGGACCGATCCTCACGGCGTCGTCCGCCATCTGGACATGCACTGCACCAGCATCGACATCTGAGTAGACCGCGACAGCTTCCATCCCCAGGTCGCGGGCCGCACGGATGATGCGCACCGCGATCTCGCCGCGGTTGGCGACGAGGATCCGATCGAACGGCCGCCCGGTGTCTCTGCGCAAAGACACCCTAGAGCGGGATGTTGCCATGCTTCTTCCGCGGATTCGTTTCCTGCTTGTCGGCCAGCACTTCCAACGAGCGGACGATCCGCTGTCGGGTCTCGGATGGCATGATGACCTCGTCGATGTAGCCACGTGCGGCTGCGATGTACGGGTTGTCGAAGTTGGCCTCGTAGTTCGCGACCAACGCGGCACGCATGGCCGCAGGATCCGACGCTTCGGCGATCTGATCGCGGAAGATGATATTGACGGCTCCCTCCGCTCCCATGACCGCGATCTCGGCCGTGGGCCAGGCGAAGTTCATATCGCCGCGGATGTGCTTGGAGCTCATGACATCGTAGGCACCGCCGTATGCCTTTCGAGTGATGACCGTGATCTTCGGAACGGTCGCCTCACAATAGGCATACAAGAGCTTCGCGCCGTGCTTGATGATCCCGCCGTGCTCCTGGGCGACGCCGGGCAGGAACCCGGGCACGTCGACGAACGACACGATCGGAACGTTGAAGCAGTCGCATGTCCGAACGAAGCGTGCGGCCTTGAGCGATGCGTCGATATCGAGGGCGCCGGCCAGGACCGCCGGCTGCTGGCCGACGATCCCGACACTCCGGCCGGCGATCCGCGCGAAACCGACGATCATGTTCTGTGCATAGGCCTTTGAGATCTCGAAGAACGAGCCTGGATCGATCACGCGGGCGATCACGTCGTGCATGTCATAGGGGTGCGACGGGTCATCCGGGATGATGGCGTCGAGCTCAGTTGCTGCGCTCCCGTTCGGGTCCACGACGGCGACCTGAGGCGGATCCGCGATGTTGTTCGACGGGAGGAACGACAGCAATGCGCGTGCAGCCTCGATCGCGCCGCCCTCATCAGATCTGGTGAGATGAGCGACGCCGCTCTTCGAGGCGTGGATCGTAGCGCCGCCGAGCTGCTCGTGATCGACCTCCTCATGCGTGACCGCCTTCACGACGTTCGGGCCGGTGACGAACATGTAGCTCGTTCCCTCGACCATGATCGTGAAGTCCGTCATCGCCGGTGAGTAGACCGCTCCGCCGGCGCAGGGTCCCAGAACGAGCGACACCTGGGGGATCACGCCGGATGCGAGGACATTGCGCAGGAAGATATCGGCGTAGCCACCGAGCGAGACGACGCCTTCCTGGATGCGGGCGCCGCCGGAGTCGTTCATGCCGATGATCGGCGCGCCCACCTTCATCGCAAGGTCCATGACCTTACAGATCTTCCCGGCGTAGGCCTCGGAGAGAGATCCGCCGAATACGGTGAAGTCCTGCGAGAACACGAACACGAGGCGCTCGTCGATAGTGCCGTGCCCCGTGACGACGCCGTCGCCGAGGACGACCTGTTCGTCGACGCCGACATCGCTTGCCCGGCTGGTGACAAATGCGTCGAGTTCGACGAACGATCCGGGGTCCAGCAACAGCGCGATTCGCTCTCGAGCCGTCAGCTTGCCCATTGCATGCTGCCGATCGACTCTTTCAGCTCCCCCACCCGCCAGCGCTTCATCGCGCATCGAGCGAAGGCGCGCCACCCGTTCGTCGTTGCTCGGCATGGTGGACTCCCTTGTCGTGGTGTGGCCGTCTTTGCGCACAGACAGCCCCGTGGCAGGCCTCGGCGAGCCAATCATAGAGGGCTGTTATCCACAGAATCGGTGCACAACTGGCGTTGGATGTGGATAAACTCGTGTCGCGGTCAACCGCGTGCTGTAGTATGAGCGCCCGCTTTCCCCGCGTTCCCGCACCATGCGGATCGTTCTGCGTCGACTCCAGCGGTCCATCAGCTGCGAGGTGTGCCCGGTGACACAGATCATCGCGATCGCGAATCAGAAGGGCGGCGTCGGTAAGACGACCACCGCGATCAACCTCGCCGGCGCTCTCGCCGAAGAGGGCTACAGAGTCCTTTGCATCGACATGGACCCGCAGGCGAACCTCACGGCTGGTCTGGGGATAAACCTCAACACCGTCGAACGTTCAATGGCCGATGTCCTCGCCGACGGACGTGCCGCCGTCGACGATGTCGTGCTCGCGACGGAGATCGCGGGCATCGATGTCGCACCAGCCCACATCGACCTGGCGTCCACCGAGGGCGAGCTCTTCACGGTCCTCGGCCGCGAATCGGTCCTTCGTGACGCGCTCGACGGACGGATGGATACGTACGACTACGTCATCATCGATTGCCCGCCGAACCTCGGCCTGCTGACCGTCAACGGTCTCGTGGCTGCGGATGGCGTCATCATCCCGGTCCAGACGCAGTACTACGCGATGAAGGGCCTCAACAACCTCGTCAAGTTGATCAACGCGATCCGGCAGAAGCTGAATCGCGAGCTGCGAATCCTGGGGCTCCTGCCGACGTTCTACGACATGCGCACGAACCTCGCCCGCGACATGCTCGACGAGCTGCGGGTCGTGGGCGATCACCACGTCTTCTCGTCCATCGTGCGGAACACCGTGAAGTTGGGCGAGGCGCCGCTCGCCGGTCGCCCGATCACCGCGTACGCTGGTCGCAGCGACGCGGCACGAACCTACCGCGAGCTCGCCAGGGAGGTGATCGACCTTGGCCAGGCCTGATTTCCGCGCCGCCGCTGCGCGTCGCCTTGCAGAGGATCGCGAGCTCTCGCCCGCGGTCATCAGCCTCATCTCGTCCGACGCGGTCGGCCGCGCCACCGGGGTTCGGACTATCCCGGTCGCCAATATCGACCCGAACCCGGAGCAGCCGCGCGTCATCTTCGATGCCGCTTCGCTCGACGAGCTCGCGGCGTCGATCCGAGAGCACGGCGTTCTCCAGCCGATCCTCGTTCGCCCGATGGGCCGCAATCGATATCAGCTCGTCGCCGGCGAGCGCCGCTGGCGCGCAGCGACAGCGGCTGGCCTGCAGACCCTGCCGGCGCTCGTCGAGAACATCGATGACGACACGGCGCTCGAGATCGCCCTCATCGAGAACCTTCAGCGTGAGGACTTGTCGCCGCTCGAGGAAGCGACGATGTACGACCGGATGATCCGCGACCATGGCTACTCCGTCCGCAAGCTCGCCCAAAAGCTGGGCAAGGACAAGGGCTACGTCGAGAACCGGCTTCGCCTCGCGGACGCTCCCGAGGAAGTCAAGGCTCTAGTGTCCGTACGCAAAGACACTCTGTCGCATGCCTACGAGCTCCTGAAGGTCCAGGACCCCCGTCGGCGCAAGCGACTTGCGGAACAGGTCGCAAGCGGCGAGCTGTCACTGGTCAAGCTCCGCGACCGGATCGAAGGTCGACGCAGCCGGCCTGCTGCCGTCTCGGAGGCGGAGGATGCCGCTGAGCCCGCGGCCGAAGCGAGACGAAGGCCAGCCAAGGCAGCCACTGTCGCAGGGGCCCCCGAAGACGGCTGGAGCGGTCGTTCGACGGGAGAACCGATTGGTGAGGAGTCATTGATCTCCGCCAAGCAGGTCTTCGCCGATGCGCTCGAGGAGCTCGTGGACGTCCTCGGGGCCGTCGAGCGGAGCGACATCAGCGAGGTCGACCGCGCCAATCTGGCCAAGTACCTGACGATCGCGCGGATCCGCCTCGACAACGCCATCGCCCTGGTGCGCTCCGGCGGAAGTCGCGCCTGAAGGTCGGGCGCTCGGTCGCATCCGCGACCTCATGGCGGATTCGTTCTTTCAGGGGCTCTCGGAAGCCGCGCTGAGCCAGGCGATGCCAAGTACCGCCAGTCCGGCAGCGTCCAACTCCCAGGCCAATTGAGGCCGCCGTGAGGGACGCCAAGCAAGGATGAGGCCGGCGCCGAGCAGCCCGAGGCCGACGACCGTGAGGGTCAGCGGCACAGGACCGGGACGCAGGCCGGCGAGGGTGGCAATCCCAACGGTCGCCACGATGGCCATAAGCAGGGTCACGAGCAGGTTAGTTCGCCTCACCCCGAGACGGACGGCAGGTGTTCGGATGCCGGCCGAGCTGTCCGGCGTCGCATCTGCGCCGGCATTTGCCAGCGCGATGGCGACGCCGCCGCCGCCCGCCAGGACGACGACGATGGCCGGTGGGAGTTCGCCTGTTGCGACGATCCAGGCGAATGTCGGGAGGAGAGCGATCCCGAGCGCGAACGGCAGCGGAGCAAGGGCAGTGCCCTTCGTCCAGCGCGAATGGACGTATCCGCATCCGACCCCGATCGCGGCCGTCGCGAAGGCGAGTGTACCCAGGAGAGCCGCGAGGAGCAGCCCCACGGCCAGCCCGACGATGGTCATGCCACGGGCGTCAGCCCGCGAAACCTCGCCCGCTGGGAGAGGCTTGGCGGGTCGGGTGATTGCATCGGTCGGCGCGTCGACAAGGTCGTTGTAGGCGCCGATCGAGGCCTGGAGCGCGAGCATCGCCGATCCCGCGGCGATGGCTCTCACCGGGTCCGCGCCGGCGACCAGGCTGAGGACAGCGGTGGTCAGCGACGTCAGGACCGTTGGGTACGGATGAGCGAGCCGGACCAGTCCGCCAGCTCGCGGGCCCGCCCGTCGCGACCGACGGGCCGGCTCAGACGAAGACGATGTCGTGGAAGCTGGCGACAAGATAGTCGACGAGACGCTGTCGGGCGTCGGCATGCTGTGACCGAAGTCCGGGAACGAGGGCCCACAGGTTGACCGAGGGGACGATCAGGTGCCCCTCGGCGTCGTGGCCAACGGTGGAGGGAGCGCCGCCCCCGGATGAGAACACGCGTTCGAAATCGGCCTCCGAAAGCCCCGTCGCATCACGAAACGCGGCCACGACCCCGACCACGCCCCGCCGCTTGGCCATATCCCGCATGAGCTCCGACGCCCACGAGTCGATCTGGGCATCGGACTGCTCGTCCAGGCGCACCCGGTACTCCTTCGGGTCGGCGGAAAGCCCGGTCGCTGCCACGCGTCCTCCTCGATGTCGGGTTCGCCGAGTATGCCAGAGGCCTAAGCCGGTCGCTCCCCGCCGGGCCACTCGTTGTTGAGCTCGGTCAACCAGCGCCCGAGCGGACCAGGGCGGGGAGGATCCGGGTACCCGCTCGAGAGCTCGACGAGGGCGTTCTGGGCCAGGGCCGTCAGGGCGGCAAGGGCTTCGCGCGTCGGGCGCCCGCGCGCCGGGATCGGTGGACCGATGTTCACCCGCACCCGTCGCCCGAGGGCCAGCCAGGTCGACCCGTTGATCGCTACCGGGACAATCGGCACGCCGGCTCGCATCGCAAAGTAGGCGACACCTTCATCGAGGGGGTGGATCTCCGCCTCGTGGGCATGGATCCGACCCTCGGCGGCGACCGCCATCGATCCCCCGCCGGCGAAGATGGCCGCAACCCGTCTCGTGGTATCGAG
The DNA here is from genome assembly GCA_963789905.1 of uncultured Chloroflexia bacterium. Lineage (GTDB taxonomy): Bacteria > Chloroflexota > Limnocylindria > Limnocylindrales > CSP1-4 > CAWBMK01. The sequence goes on from CAWBMK010000001.1 coordinate 436,274, forward strand.
AAGATCGTTCTTGCCCGGCTTGTACGGAACCGCCACGCCCGTGAATGCCATGATCCGGTTGTTGCCACCGACCGCCATCTCCTCTTCCTTCGGACCGAAGAAGTAGAGCCGTGGCCGGAACGGCAGCGTCGCCATCAGGACGATCGGATCGGTCCATGACGGGTGCCCGAAGCAGTAGACAACCGGTCCGGCGGGGATGTGCTCGCGGCCGTGCACACGGAGGCGGACGTAGCATCGGACGGCGATCCAGCAGCCGAGCCGCGTGAGCCAGTAGCGGACTGAGCTCGTCACCCCTTTGGCGCGGGCAGCGGGATGGGCTGTCGTGGAGTCCGCCGGCTGGCGGTCCGGACTCGTTTGGCGGCCGGCCGAGCATGGCTCTCACTGAACACCGGTCGGCCGTCGATGGCGTCGTAGATGGTGAGGATGAAGGCGGCCACCCGGTCGGCGACCTCGTCGACGCCCTTGAGCACGATACCCTCGAGCTGGCTCGTCACCATGCGGTGCCCGTGCGAAACCTCGATGGCAAGCTCACCGACCTGGACGCGACTCCAGCGGACGACCTTGCCGGAGGATCGTGGACCCTCGCCGGGCACGTTCACCCTGACGTGGCATTGGGCGAGGCCTCGCGTCGTGGGCGCGAGGATCGAGTAGCGGACGGCGGGATCCTCGCCCCAGTAGATCCAGCACTCCGGATCGTCGGGCGCGCCGAGATCGGACAGCACAGGCGTCACGACGGCCAGGACCTTCTGGCTCATCGCCTCGCGCGTCGGTGCCTCGGATCGCCACTCGCTCAGTCGCATCGAACCACGGCGCGAGGCTACCACACGCGATACCGGGGTCGGCGGGACTTTCGGGCCGGTCCTTCATGCCCCTCTTGTGCCTACGCTGGGGATATGGTGGGCATAGAGACATCGGAGGCTCGTCGCCACAGTCCGGCCAGGACCCGGAAGCGGGCGTCGTCGCCGGCCAGCTCCGCTCCGGAGGATGTTCTCGTCTTCGAGCATCGGGACGACGGCTTCGACCTGATCGGGGGTGTCGGACGCGGCGCGTCATGGGCCGGAATCGTCCGTCTCGAACTCGACGAGCCGTCTCTGGTGACGCGAGCCTGGCGACGGGGCATGACAGAACGATCGAGCGGGCCCCGGCCAACGCAGGTGGCGGGTCCCTACTACGCTCGCCACGCGGTCGCGATGCCTGTCGGCCATGACCACGTCGTGGTCCTTGGGTCTTCGCGGCCAATCACCGCTCGCGATGCCGACGTTCTCCGCCTCGCAGCCGCAACCGTCGACCAGATGCGAGGGGTGCCGGCCGACAAACTGCTCGCCGACGAGCTCGAGGTCGTCGACACCCTGCGGACGCTGATGGCGTACCGGCCGACGACTGTCACCGAGACCGGCCGACACATCGCGACCGTCGCGGCACGGGCGCTGTCCTGCGAGCTGGCCCTCATCCGCCTCGAGCACGACGGCCAAGTCGTCCTCGAAGGCATCGACCTTCGGATGCCGGAGAGCTCGGCCATGGGTGGCGATGCCGAGGAGTATCTCTCGCACGCAGCGACGGCGACAGGACCGGACGTCGAGCAGGCCGCCTCTGCCCATCCGGACGTGTTCGGGGTGGAAGTCGCGGCGCGAATGACTCTGCCCTTCATGATCGGATCGACGACTGGCGCCCTGGCGCTGGGTCATGCGGCCACGCAACCACGCGGTTTCACGTCGCTCTGCCAACGGATCGGCCGCGCCATCGCCGAGACGGCGGAGCTCTTGATCAGCCAGGCCGAGACGCGCGAGCAGCTCGCTGCGGAGCGCGATCTCCTGGCTCGGTTGAGCGGGACGGATCCGCTGACGGGCCTCGGCAACCGGCGCGCATGGGACGACCTCGCACTTCGGATTCGGGCGGTGCCCGGGACCGAGCCATGCCACGTCCTGAGCTGTGACCTCGACGATCTGAAGGCCGTCAACGATCGACATGGGCACGCCGCCGGCGATGCCCTGATCCGCGCTGCAGCCAACCTGCTGCGGTCGTCCATTCGCGATCGCGACGAGGTCGCCCGGGTCGGAGGCGACGAGTTCGCCGCCCTCCTCTTCGGCGCCGACGAGGAGGGAGCCGGGGCCGTTATCGGGCGCATCCGACGAGCCGAGCGCGTCTGGCGCGTGACCGAGCATGGGCTCGCGCCCCGGATGTCTATGGGGGTAGCTCGCGTCCAGGACGGTGATATCGAGGCCGCCCGTGTCCTTGCCGATCGAATGATGTACGAGAACAAGCGGCGTCGATCGCGAACCCAGAGACGGAAAGCCCCGATTGCCGTCGAACGACGCCGGGGCGCCTCGCCGTCAGCGTCGCCCGCGGCCAGGCGCTCCCAGCGAGGAACCTAGCTTCGAGACGACGGCCGGGCCGGTCGTGTAGGGTGACCGGGTGAACGACAAGCCGATGCGCGGCGTCTGGAACATCCTCCCCACGCCCTTCGGGCTCGATGGTGGTCTCGATCAGGCATCGATCCGGACGCTCGTCGACTTCGTGGTAGCGACCGGCGTCGACGGCATGACAATCCTGGGCGTCATGGGCGAGGCCGGACGCCTTTCCGACAACGAGCGCTCGGCCGTGGTGGCGACGACCCTCGAGCAGACGGCCGGTCGCATCCCCGTCTGTGTCGGTGCCAGCCACGCGGCTACCGATCGCGCCGTGGCCTATGCGCGCGAGGCGGTCGCAGCCGGCGCCCACTCGATCATGCTCGCCCCACCCAGCCTGGCGCGCCCGAACGACGGCGCGGTCCGACGCCACTACTTCGCCGTCGCCGAGGCCGTCGATGTCCCCATCGTCGTCCAGGATCATCCGGCCTCATCGGGGGTCTGGATGACGGTCGAGTTCCTCGCCTCGCTGGTGGCTGAGTCGCACAAGTGCCGCACCGTCAAGCTCGAGGACCCGCCGACGCCGCCCAAGATCGAGCGGCTGCTCCATGCCGCGCCCGAGGTGACGATCCTCGGCGGCCTCGGTGCGATCATGCTTATCGAGGAGCTCGGGCGTGGTGCGGCCGGGACCATGACTGGTTTCGGATATCCCGAGGTCCTCGTCGACATCGTCCGGCGCTGGTCGAACGGCGATCGCGAGGGCGCCACCGCGACGTTCGATCGCCATCTGCCGCTCATCCGGTTCGAGAGCCAGGACGGCCTCTCACTGGCCATTCGAAAGCACCTCTATGCGCGGCGCGGCGCGATCGCCACGCCTCACGTGAGAGCTCCCGGCGGCGCCATCGATCCCGGGAGCGTCGCTGAGCTGGAGTCGATCCTGGCGCGGATCGAGCTCCCGATCGGCCCAACCGCAACGATCGCGTAGCCTCGGAGGACACTCGATGAGACCGCTCTCAGCGCGCCTGTCGGCCAGCGAGCCGTCGGCGACCGTCGCCGTCGCCGACCGGGCTCGGCGACTCAAGGCATCGGGCGTGGACGTCATCACGCTCGCGACCGGGGACCCGGATTTCGCCACGCCGGCCCATATCGTCGCGGCCGCCGAGCGGGCCATGCGGGCGGGCGATACCCACTATCCCCCATCGCGGGGCCGGGCCGAGCTGGTCGAGGCGATCGTCGACAAGCTCGGCCGCGAGAACGACGTCACCGTCGCGCCCGGCCAGGTCATCGTCACGCCCGGCGCCAAGTGGGCGCTGTTCATCGCCCTGGCGGCACTTCTCGATCCAGGCGACGAGGTCGTGATCCTCGACCCGTCGTGGGTCAGCTACGGACCGATGGTCGCGCTCAACGGTGGCAAGCCGATTCGGGTCGGTCTGTCGGCCGCGGACGACTACACCATCCGCGAGGACGATCTGCGAGCGGTCGTCGGCGAGCGGACCAAGGCGATCCTCGTCAACTCGCCGAACAACCCGACGGGGCGAATGCTCACCGTCGAGGAGCTGGAAGCCATCTGCGCGGTCGCCCGGGATGCCGACCTGTGGGTCATCTCCGATGAGATCTATGAGCATCTCCGCTACGACGGCCGCGAGCACGTCTCGCCGGCCACACAGCCGGGCATGGCCGAGCGGACGATCATCATCAACGGGTTCTCGAAGGCTTACGCGATGACAGGCTGGCGTCTCGGCTGGCTGGCTGCGCCGGAGCCGGTCTCGGCCCTGGCGATGAACCTTCACAGCCAGGGCGTCACCGCGGCCGCGTCGTTCTCGATGGCCGGCGGGGTCGCGGCGTTGACCGGGCCGCAGGACTGCGTCACGGAGATGGTCGCCGAGTACGCTTCGCGGCGGTCGTACATGGTCGGAGCTCTCAATGCGATCCCGGGCATCCGTTGCGCCGCCCCCGACGGGGCGTTCTACCTGTTCCCGCGCTTCGCAGTCGGACCCGGCGACCATGACGGCCCGCGCGACTCGGTCGCGACCGCCGAAGCGCTCCTCGAGAGCACCGCGATCGCCGCCGTGCCGGGAATCGCATTCGGCGAGGCCGGTGAGGGCCATCTGCGGTTCACCATCGCCACCGCTCGGCCCGACCTGGAACGAGCCGTCGAGCGACTCGAGCAGGCCGCCGCCAGCCTCGTCGGACAGGCGGTCTAGGGCAGCGAGCGAATCATCCCGCCGTCGACCCCGACGACCTGGGCTGTGACGTAGGACGCCGCGGGCGAGAGGAGGAACGCAGCGACCCGCCCGATCTCTGCGGGTTCGCCATAGCGGCCCAGGGGGACACGGGCGATCGTCCGTCGCTCGATCTCCTCCACCGCCACACCGTCGCGTTCAGCGCGGGACGCGTCGAGGCTGGCGATGCGGTCGGTCGCCACACGGCCCGGCGCGATGCCGTTGATGCGAATGGGCGCGATCTCGGAGGCGAGGCTCTTGATCAGGCCGGCGAGGCCGGGCCGCAGGACATTCGACGTCGTCAGTGCCTCGATGGGTTCGCGGACAGATGAGCTCAGGATGATGAGGATGGCGCCGCGCTCGCTGGCCCGCAGGTGCGGCAGGCCGGCGCGGATCAGGCGCAGGGAACTGCGCAGCGTGCCGTCGATCGCCGTCTCCCACTGCGCTTCGCTGAGATCCTCGAACCGTCCGAACGGCGGCCCTCCCGAATTGACGACGAGGAGGTCCAGGCCGCCCCAGGTCTCCACGACGCGCTTGACGGCGTCAGCAGGGCCGCCCGCGGTCGAGAGGTCGGTCGGTACGGCCAGCCCGCTGATCTCGGAGGCGAAGGCCGTCAGTTTCTCGGCGCTGCGTGCCACGACGGCGACCGTCGCGCCCTCGGCGGCGAGCGCCTGAGCGATGGCCGCCCCAAGACCGCCGGATGCACCTCCGACGAGGGCTCGCGCCCCAGCGAGTCCAAGGTCCATCAGGCGCCAGTCCTCATGGCACCAGCTGCCGGAGGGCGAAGACGACGTTGGCCGGCCGCTCGGCGAGGCGACGGAGGTACCACGGATACCAGGCATCACCGTAGGCGATCAGGACGCGAACGCGGTAGCCCTCTCGGGCAAGCCGGCGCTGCTGATCGCTCCTGATGCCGTAGAGCATCTGGATCTCGAAGGCTTCGCGCCCGATCCCGGCCGCGGCAACCTGACCCGCGATCTGCTCGACGAGGCGGACGTCATGGGTGCCGAGTCCGAGTCGCACACCCGCACCGGATCGGAGCATCGTCACGCCGAGGGCGACATAGGCGGCATCGACCTCGGCACGCGACCTGAAGGCGACGTCCTCCTTCTCGTCGTAAGCGCCTTTGACGAGGCGGATGGCCGGACCAAGGGGCAACAGCCGCTCGATATCGGCGGGCGTCCGCCGCAGGTACGACTGGAGACAGATCCCGGTCCGCTGATGGCCATCCCGTCTCAGGCGCTCGTACGTCGCGAGCGTGCGGTCGACATACGACGAGTCCTCCATGTCGATCCAGAACCAGCTCTCGGTCTCGGTGGCTCGCGTGGCGAGGCGAACGCAGTGGGCGTACGTCGCCTCGACGTCGAGGTCGAAGCCGAGTTGGGTGAGCTTGACGCTGACCTCGCCGTCGAGACCTCGCTCCCTGATCCCGTCGAAGACACCGAGGTAGTGGTCGGCGACCGCATCAGCCTCCGCGAGAACGGTCAGATTCTCGCCGAGCTTGGTGTACTCCGAGGCGATCCCGTGGCGGGCCTGGAGCGGGGCCGCCGCGTCGAAGGCGTCGGCCACCGTCTCGCCGGGCATGAACCGGCGAACGGCGCGTTGCATGAACCGGTGGCGCGGCAGCCTTGCCTTCAGCCAGCGATTCCGCGACGCCCACAGGAGCGCGCGACGGGCGATGCCGTACATCTGCTCATCGTAGAGCGAGGCGAGGTCGACGTCCGGACCGCTGGCCAATTCGAGGAGCCGCCCATCCCTCCTGAACTGGACGACCAGCCCGGCCGACGGCGGGCTACCCTCCGAGCCGTGTCAGCGGCGGTCTCGATCGGCGTCATCACGATCGGTCAGAGCCCCCGGCCCGACCTTCTCCGGCCACTTCGCCGATCCGTTCCCGCCGGCCGTGTCGACTTCGTCGAGGTGGGGGCCCTCGATGACCTGACCGCCGCCGACCTGCCGGGCGACCAACCGTCGTCGCTGCATGGGTATCCCCTGACGACCCGACTCCGCGACGGGACCATCGTGACGGTGGACGAGGCCTTCCTCCTGCCCCTCGTTCAGACGGCGATCGAGCAAGTCGAGCGTCGTGGGTGTGCCGTGACGGTCTTGCTGTGCGCAGGCGGCTTCACCGACGTCCGGGCCACCCGACCGCTGATCCGACCGTTCGAGCTCGCGGTCGCCACCCTGCGCTCGATCGGCGTCCGGAAGATCGCGGTGGTCGTGCCGAACCCTGACCAGGTCGAGCCTGCCCGGCGCAAGTGGTCCGCGGCCGGCTTCGCGTCGGTCGTCCTCCACGCGCGGCTCGGAGAGGTGCCCGAAGCCCTTGAAACTGTGCCCGGCGAGGCCTTCGAAGCCGTTATCCTCGACTACGTCGGCCATCCCTCCGCCGCGGTGGAGCGGCTCCACGGCCTGATCGAGCGTCCGATCATCGACCTCGGCGACCTCGCCGCGACGACGCTCTCTGCGATGCTGACGAAGCGCTAGAGCGGAAGGACGACGAGGACGACGCCCGTCGCGAGCCCGATGAGCCCGCCTGCGGCTGCGATTCGCAGCGCTCTCGCCCGATCGCGAGCAAGCGCGGCCGGATCAGCCACCGGCGTCATCTCGCCGACAGCGCCGAAGTTGAAGACGCCTCGAAATCCGAAGCCGGCACAGAAGCGGAAGTATGCCTGCAGGTAGCCGATCGCGGCCCCGGCGACAGGCAGGGCCACGAGCAGGCGCGCGATCGGCGGCGCGCCGATGACGAGCAGCCCGACGAGGAGAGCGATCGCGACAATCAGGGCGACATGCCCGCCGCGCCGGCGCGCGGTGATCTCGGCGGGCCCGATGTTGCATGCGCCGGGCTCGTATTCGGGGGCGCCGGTCATCTGGACGGCAAGCATGCGCCCATCATCCCTCAGATCCGTCGAGGGTGCGCCCGCCCGTCTTCACCTCAGAGCCAGACGGTCTCTCCATAGAGGTCTCCCGGACCCCGACGAGGGTCCCGACGGCACTGTGCGTGCCGCGCTCGTCGCCCGATGGTGGAGGCACGCAGGCTTCTATCCGGGGAGGGCAACGACATGAACAGGCCAGCCTCACGAGGCATCGTCCTCCTGTGCGTCGTCATCGGGCTACTGGCGGCCGCAGCCAGCGCTGCGGGCGTCTTCCTGCGCGGCGATCTGACAACGACGACGGTCGTCACAGTCCGCGGCGAGGAGGTCGAAGTCCTGACCGGTGGCATCTACCGCTTTAACAGCGTGTCGATCGCAGCCGAAGGAGTCGGCTGGGACTTCGTGACCCTGTTCCTCGTCGTCCCGGCGTTCTTCGTCACCCTTTGGTTCCTCGCCCGAGGTTCGCTCCGGGCGACCCTCGCCGCGATGGGCATCCTCGTCTACTTCCTGTACCAGTACGCCGAGTACGCCACGTTCCTGGCCTACGGACCCCTGTTCCTGGTCTACGTCGCGGCCTTCTCGACGAGCCTTGTCGCCCTGGCGATCCTGGCGTCGGGCCTTGACCTGCCGACGCTCGCCAATCGCTTCTCCGATCGATTCCCACGCCGGGGGATGATCGGCCTCGGGCTCTTCATGGCCGTCCTGTTGGCCGGCCTGTGGTTGCCGATGATCGCGCGAACGTTCGGCCAGGCCCTGGTGCCCGATCTCGACGGTGCGACGACCCTCGTCGTCCAGGCCTTCGATCTCGGGTTCCTCGTGCCCCTTGGGCTCATCACCGCGGTCACCGTCTATCGACGGATGCCGATCGGCTATGTGCTGTCGGCGATCGTCGCGATCAAGGCGATCGCGATGGGAACGGCCATCTTCGCCATGCTCACCTTCGAGTCCATCGCGACCGACGTCCTCGCGCTGCCGCCGATGATCGTCTTCGCGGGGATCGCGGTGACGGGTGCGTTCCTCGCGTGGCGCGTGCTCAGCAGCATGGAGAGCGGCCGTCAGGTCGAGCACGTGGCTCCACCTCACCACGTCATGGCTCATCCTTCCCCGGCCGACTAGTAACCGATACCGGCCGCCTTGGCCAAGGGCCTCGCACCCGTCGGACGGGAAACTCGGCTATGCTCCACAGGTTCGTGTTCGAAGGGCGCCCCGGTCCGCGCCCCGGTCCCTTACCGCCGTCCCCGACCCCATCCTCGCCCTGACCGGGCCCCGCCAGAGTGCGGGAGGGCCTCGTCAGGAGCTCTCACCACATGTCCTTCGATGCACTCGGGCTCACGCCCGAGCTTCTCCGTGCCGTTGCCGACCAGGGCTACACGGAACCCACGCCCGTCCAGGCCGAGGCGATCCCGCTCATCCTTGCGGGTCGAGATGTCCTCGCCGGCGCCCGAACCGGGACCGGCAAGACGGCCGCCTTCGTCCTGCCCATCCTCCAATACCTCAACAGCGGACGCCCGAGCGTCGCACAGGGGAGCGGCGGCCACCGCTCGAACGGCTCGCACGCCAAAACTTCGCACCCGAACCGCAGGCCCGCCGTCCGCGCGCTCGTGTTGACCCCGACGCGCGAGCTCGCCGTCCAGGTCGAGCAGAGTGTCAGGACCTATGGCGCTCGGCGGCCCATCCGATCGACCACGATCTACGGCGGCGTCGGGTTCGACCCGCAGGCCCGGGCCCTGCGCTCCGGACGCGAGATCGTCGTCGCCACGCCCGGCCGGCTTCTCGACCACGTCAACCAGCGGACCATCGACCTGTCGGGCGTCGAGATCCTCGTCCTCGACGAGGCCGACCGGATGCTCGACATGGGCTTCATCCGCGACATCCGCAAGATCCTCGCTGTCCTCCCGACCCGACGCCAGAACCTGCTCTTCTCGGCGACCTTCTCGGACGGGATCCGGAGCCTCGCCGACAGCTTCCTCGATCAGCCGGCTACCGTGCAGGTCACGCCGCGCAACACTGCGGCCGAGCTCGTGACGCAGGTCGCCCATCGGGTGGATCGGGAACGGAAGCGCGAGCTGCTTACGCACCTGATCCGAAGTGGCCGGATCGATCGGGCTCTCGTCTTCACCCGCACGAAGCACGGAGCCGATCGCCTGGCCGGCCAGCTCGAGCGCGACGGGATCGCCGCCACCGCCATTCACGGCAACCGCAGCCAGCCTCAGCGACAGCGAGCACTGGACGCCTTCAAGGCCGGCCGCTTCTCGGTCCTGGTCGCGACCGAGGTGGCAGCCCGCGGCCTCGATATCGATGCCCTGCCGCACGTCGTGAACTACGAGCTGCCGGTGGTCCCGGAGGACTATCTCCACCGGATCGGTCGGACCGGCCGGGCCGGCGTGGACGGTGACGCCGTGTCGCTCGTCTGCGTAGATGAGCAGCGGCTGCTGTGGGACATCGAGCAAGTGCTCGGCCATCCGATCCCCGTCGAGGTCGTCGCCGGCTTCGAACCCGATCCGCGGATCCGAGCCGAGCCGATCCTCAGACGCGGCCCGGCGGCGAGACCAGGTAGTGGTCCTCGTCCGATGGGTCGCAACAGACCACGTCCAGCCTCGAATCGGGGCCCGCGACCGCCGCGGCCTCGCGGTCCCGGCCGGCCGGGTGGACACCCACCGATGGGGCGTCCGAGTCCAAGTGGCCCGATGACCGTGATGCCCGGCGAGCGTCTCGCGCGTCATGGGAGTAGCGCCGCCGGGTAGGCCGACAGGCAGGCTGCGCCCCGGCGCGAGCCTGCCCGCGGTAACGGCGTGAAACGCTCGTCAGGGCTCGATCTGGATCGAGTCCACGATCGCCTGGAGCTCGGCTCGCCGCTCCGCCGAGGTGTTGGCGTAGTCCATCGACTGGATCACGACGCGGACGCCGCCAACGTCGAGGATCCAGAGGTGCCATCGGTGGCCAGGCCCCTGAGCGTATAGCCCAGGCTCCCATGGATAGAACTGGCCGTTGGTGCATCCGGAGACGTCGGCCGGAAGCTGGAGGTCGATGTACTTCCCCGAGTACCCGGCGAGCGTTACCGCCACGGGAGTGGTCGCGTCGAGGAGCGGATGAGCCGCGATCGCGTTGGCGAAATCGTCGACCGCGGGCCCGACTGCGATGTCGGGCGGAGGGGTGCTGTGACACGGGTCGCTGTACAAGCGCCCGCCGCGCAGGATGATCATGCCCGTGTCCCCGCCAAGTCCCCAGATCAACGGGAGCGGTCTACCTTCATAACCAGCCGGAACGGTGAAGGTGAGGCGGATTGAGTCGTCGGCGGGCGATTCGGTGCAACTAGGGTCCGCAGCCATGCAGAGACCGCTGGTGTCGGGCGGTACACCCGTGAATGGTGTCATCACGTAGGCACCGGCCGACAGCGGTCCATTGCGAAACGCGGCCGGCGAAGCCGCGGGACTTGGACTCGGGCTCGGGGCCCCGACACTCTCCGTGCGGGACAAGAGGTTGACTCCAGCGAGGGCGACGACCACCACCGCGGCAGCCGCGACCAGGATCTTGGCGAAGGTGTTCATTCGAGGTTCCCTCCACGGGCCGATGACGACCCGTTGACGTGTTCGATCGATGTCGTCACGCACCGCGTCGTAGGTCCGATCGGGCAACTCGGTCTGGCCCTCGGCCAGGAACGCTTGGATAAGTCGATCGGGATCGCGGGGCATGGTCATGCCATTCGCTCCTGGGAGATGGACGGCGTCCGGGCGTCGGCCTCGAGGCTCGCCCGGAGCGCCGTCATGGCGTAATGAAGACGGGACTTCACAGTCCCGAGGGGAATGCCAAGTCGGTCCGCCACCTCGGGCAGCGATAGCTCGAGGTAGTGGTGGAAGACGAGCACGGCCCGTTGCTCGAGGGTGAGCCTCCGGAGGGCCCGCTCGAGCTGGTCGCGATCGTCGATCGTCAGGATGCCGCCTGGGTCGTACGCTCCCTCGATCGGCAGGACGCGGATATCGGCCGACCAGCGACGGCGACGCCTGGCCTCGGCGTAGCAGGCATTGGTCAGGATCCGATGGAGCCAGGGTTCGAAGCGATCGGGATCGCGCAACGTGCGCAACTCGCGCCACGCCGTGATGAGCGCGGCCTGGACTGCATCCTCGGCCACGTCGGCGTCACGCAGGATCCGACATGCGATCGCCATGCACCGGTCGCCGACCGTGCGGGCAAGAGCGTCGAAGGCTTCTCCGTCGCCCTGCTTCGCGCGGTCCACGAGCGCTCGCTGCACCCGCCACTCCTTCCCTGGTGATCTCGCTCCCATCGAGCGGGATCACCTTGAAGATGAGTCTCGGAGCGTCAGCGGTTCAATCTAGCTTCTGCTGAGGACCTCGGGATTGGCGCCGCGCAGGCCGATAGGCAGGCCGCGCACGAGGCGCCAGCCTACCGTTCGGCAACAATCTGTTGGGCTATGGACCAAATGGCGATTAGGGCTCGATCTTGATCGAGTCAACGATCCCCTGAAGCTCGGCGCGGTGCTGGGGCGAGGTTCCAGCGTAGTCCGTGGACTGGACCACGACCCGGGTGCCGTCGGCATCGAGGATCCAGAGATGCCATCGGTGGCCAGGCCCCTGAGCGTAGATCCCTGGTTCCCAGGGCCAATAGACATCGCACATGGAGATGTCAGTTGGCACCTGCAGTTCCATGTACTTCCCGGCATACCCCGCCAGCTGAACGTCGACAGGAGCCGTGACCTCGAGGCTCGGGTGATCCACGAGGGCACGGGCGAAGTCATCGACGGTGGGCCCGACTTCGATGGATGGATTCGCTGTTCCCTTGACACAGGGCTCGCTGTACAACCAGCCGCCCCGCGTGGCACCTATGCCAGCCCCATCGGGCGCGCCATTTCCGCCCGACGCAAGCACGAAGTCCGTGCCAGCGATCCCGGCCCATCCATCAGGGATCGTGTACGTGAACCGTATGGCCTCGTCGCTGTTCTCTGCACATAGCGGTCCGGAGAAGCAAGCGTCGAATCCTGACTGGGCGAACGGCGCTACGACGTACGTACCGGCAGCTAGCGGACCGTCGGGGAGAATCACAGGCGATGCCGCCGGACTAGGCGATGCCGCCGGACTTGGCGATGGGCTCGGGACTGGCCCCCCGATGCCCTCCGTGCGAGACAGGAGATTGATCCCGACGAGGGCGACGACCACCACCGCGGTAGCCGCCACGAGGATCTTGGCGAAGGTGTTCATCTCGGCGAACCTCCGCGCCGGCCACAAGGAGCGGCGCTGTGGGGTCGTGTCGAGTCGGGCAAGCACGGTGTCGAGGACGCGGTCCGCGGATTCGTGCTCGTCCGTCCCGAGCCACGACCGGACGATGCGCGTGACGTCACGATCAGCGGTCATCTGGCCACCTCCCGCGCCGTCTGCCGCGCGTCGGCGTCGAGCGCCGCGCGCAGGGCGCGCATTGCATGATGAAGACGTGAATGGGCCGTCCCGATGGGGATGCCGAGGATCTCGGCGACCCGTTCGAGCGGCAGGTCGAGGTAGTGGTGAAGCACCACCACCGCGCGATGATCGATCGAAAGGCGGCGAAACCCACTCTCGAGCTGGTCGCGATTGATGATCGAGCTCAGGCCATCGTCCGCGATCGACTCGTCCACCGGCAGGAGCCGGAGATTGGGCGCCCAGCGTCGTTCCTTCCGGCCCTCGGCGTAGCAGGCGCGCACGAGGAGCCGGTACGACCAGGCTTCGAAGCGAGCCGGGTCGCGGAGCTGCGGGAGGTCCTGCCAGATGGCGAGCAGCGCCTGCTGCGTCGCGTCCTCGGCGAGGTCGATGTCGCGCAGGATCCTGCGCGCCACGGCAAGGTACCGATCGGCGATCTCGGTGGCGACGAGAGCGTAGGCCCCCTTGTCACCGCGCTGGGCTCGGATCACGAGCTCGGTATCCACACCTCTCCCACATGAGCGTATCGGTCGTCAGCCGATGCGCATCACACGGTATGGGTGGACCGAGGCGCTGGATTTGTCAATCCTCGGTGCGTCCGGGACACAAACGGAGGCGGCGGCCGTTCCGACCGCCGCCTCGTGTGCAGATTGGGCTACTCGAACTGGATCGAGTCGATCATCTGCTGGATACCCGCCACGGTCTCGGGGCTGGCGCTATCTAACGTCTCCGCCTCGATCCAAATGTGTTTCCCGTCGACCTCGACGATCCAGATCCTGTTCGTCTCGCGCAGGGCGGTGGCCCAGCGCTGGCACGGGTCAGATTGACCGCATCGAACATCGTCGTACCACATGTAGAACTGCTCAGGGGAGCAGGCGATGTCCTCCCGCACCTTGATCGCCACGTGCTTCGCCGACTTCCCGCCCAGGGTCACATCGATGGGCCCCGTGACGATGTCGAGGCCGGGCATGGCGGCCACGGCAGCGGCGAGATCCGTGGCTGACGGGCTGACCGGCGGGGCCGCCACGTGACCGCAGGGATCGGCGTAGACGCCGTCGATGCTCCACAGGATCATCCAGACCTTCTGGGGCGTCGCATCGCCCTTGGTCAGGGATCCCCCATCGGGCGCCACCTGGCTCCCGTCGCTGAGCCAGCCGGGTGTCGACACCTCAAGCGAGAAGGGGATTCCGTTCTGGCTGAACCTGTGCCGACCGATCGAGAGCTGGCCGGCCGGAGGAAATGCATCAGCCACGGGCGACGGCTCGAGCCGTATCCTCGGCTGTGGGCTCGGAGACGGCGAAGGCGAGGCCTGCGGCGACGGTGATAGCGAGACGGCAGGTCCGCCCACCACCGGACTCGTGCCGGGCAGCAGGTTGATGCCGACGACCGCGACGACCAGCACAGCTGCGGCCGCGATCGCCAGCTTGGCGTATGTGTTCATGTCGGCGATCCTCCGCGCCGGCCACCAGGAGCGGCGCTGTGGGGTCGCGGGGACTTGGTCGAGCACGGCGTCGAGGATGTGGTCCGGGAGCGCCGTGCGGCCCTCCTCCAGCCACGACCGGACGATGCGGGTGGTGTCGCGGTCGGTATGCATTACATGACCTCCCGGGCCACTGGTCGCGCGTCGGCGTCGAGCGCCGCGCGCAAGCCACGCATCGCATGATGTAGTCGAGAACGGACCGTCCCGACGGGGACGCCGAGCGCATCGGCGACCTCGTCGAGCGGCAGATCGAGGTAGTGGTGCAACACCACCACCGCGCGATGATCGATGGAAAGCCGTCGGAAGCCGCGCTCGAGCTGGTCGCGATCGACGACCGAGCTCAACTCTCCGGCCCCGCTCGGCTCGTCAGCCGGGAGGAGGCGGAGGTTTGGCGTCCAGCGGCGGGTCCGGCGTCCCTCGGCGTAGCAGGCGCGCACGAGGAGCCGGTACGACCAGGCGTCGAAACGCGCCGGATCGTGGAGTTGCGGAAGGTCCCGCCAGATGGCGAGCAGCGCCTGCTGCGTCGCGTCCTCGGCGAGGTCGATGTCGCGCAGGATCCTGTGCGCCACCGCATGGAGGCGGTCACCGCAGGCGACGGCGAGGCTCGCGAAGGCCCCTTCGTCACCATGCTGCGCCCGGATCACGAGATCTGTATCCATACCCATCCGCTCATGGAGCCCGGTCGGTCCGGTGCTCTCGAAGGGTATGGGCGTGTCGACCGGGCGGCCGACTCAATCTTTGTGGCGAAGGTTCCTCAGCCGGGCGCGATGATCAGGACCAACCCGAGCGCGATCAGCCACAGCGACCAGCCGATGTAGGCGACGGCCACCAGCGTTCCGGCAAGATGCCACCCGGCCTTCTCGTTGGGTCCGACGAACTCGAGGGAGCCGACGATCTGGGCCAACCCGATCGGCATCGCCACGATCCCGAGGATGGTCATGAGGCCGCCCGAGGTGATCAGGTCCGCCCCGATGAGCAACGTCCAGCCGCCCGTGAACAGGTAGCCGAGGTGTTCACCGATGCCGACCCCCAGCAGACGATTCATGGTGTCGAATTGCAGCTCGACCGCCTGGCGCTGTCCGGCGTCGCCCGTCGCGTGTCGTCGGGCTAGCTCGGGCACGGCAAACGGCCATCGCGACAGTCCGATCGCCTGAACGACCCCGGCTGCAACGCCGACCGCCGTGGCGATCTCCAGGAGCGCTTCCGATCCGTAGGGCCGGAGAGCCACGCCGACGAGACCGGCGAACGGTACGAACAGGGCCGCGGTCAGGGTGAAGAACCACCACGTGAGGACGAGTCGCGAGCCACCGGCGGCGAACCGCTCGAGAACCTCGCCGGGCGGCCGACGGAGGATCGCCGGATAGCCGAACGACCTTCCGAGGGCAAGAAAGGCGACGTTGAAGAGGATCGGGACGATGATGAGGACGATCCCGCCGACCGCGGCCATCATGGGATGGTCACCCGACCGTCCGCCCCGATCTGGCCCATCGACGCCGACGCACGCTGCCAACCGAGCCTCTCGTAGAACGCGACCGCGCGCGGAAGATCCGCCACCCCGAGTGTGATGATGCTGACGCGGGCCGGGATGGGCATCGCGGACGCCTCCGTACGTTGCTGGGCGGGTGCCTCTCCAGCGCACAATAGCGTCGTGCGTATCGCGCCATCGCTCCATCGGATCGGACGCTCGAGCCTGATCAACAGCTATCTGATCGAGGAGGCCGGCGAGGTCACGATCATCGATGCCGGCTTGTCGGGATACTGGAACGATCTACCGGCGGAGCTGGCGGCGATGGGGCGCACGATCGCTGACGTGCGGGCCCTCCTGCTCACCCACGGCCACTCGGACCACATCGGGTTCGCCGAGCGGATCCGTATCGAGAGGTCCGTTGGGATCCGTGTCCACCAGCTCGATGCGGCCCTCGCCCGAGGCGAGATGAAGAACGCAAACCGGCGTCTTGGACCCATCAGGATTGGACCGCTGCTGCAGTTCTTCATCTTCGGTCTTGGTCATGGCGGGCTGCGCACCCATCCGATCACGGAGGTCGCGACGTTCGGCGACGGTGCCACGCTCGATGTGCCGGGTTCACCCCGAGTGATCCACCTCCCGGGTCACACGCCCGGCAGCGCAGCGCTCCACGTCGCCAGCCTCGACGCTTTGTTCATCGGCGATGCCATGGCCACCAAGGCCGTGACGACGGGGGCGAGCGGCCCGATGATCGCGCCGTTCACCGCCGATCCGGTCGAGGCCCTTGCCTCCCTCTCCCGACTCGAGGGCGTCGAGGCGGGATGGCTGCTCCCAGGCCACGGCGACCCGTGGACTGGAGGGGTCGGCGCGGCGATCGAGCAGGTCCGGCGCACATCCGCCCCGGACGTAGCGCCGTCGTGAACGGCCGACACCGGTGAGCGCCTACGACCCGGCGGCATGGGCCGAGTTCGGACTTGCCCTCGTCGGCCGCCGCGGCCGCCCCTGACAGGGCTCATGTTCGTGGCGATCTCGATCAACCTCAAGGAGATCGTCACCGTCCGAGGCCTGACCGACCGGCCGGCGAAGGCGTGCTGACACGCTCCTCATGTCCCTCGTCGCCTGCAGCCTGCTCCTCGTGCCTGAGCAGGGGACACGGCTCCTCGGCATCGAGTGGATCGCCCTCGCGCTGGCCTTCGGCATCTTCCTGCTGTGGACCTACCTGCGGGTCGACATCGCAAACGCCGGCGGGCGGACCGTCGTGGTCGGGCGGATCGTCACCCACATCCTCGTGGCAGTGCTCTTCCTGGCCGCCGGGGTCGCCACCGCTGCGAGCCTGGGCGGGGGATCTACTGGATCGTCCCCGCCTCACTGTGGGCGATCGCGGTCGGCCTGGCTGACGCCTGGGTGCTGCTCGTCGAGATCCTGCGCTGATGCGTGAAAGACGATGAGCACGCAGCTGAGCCGCCGATCGATCGGATTGAGCTGGCTCCGGCGGTAGGATTCGAACCTACGACCAAGCGGTTAACAGCCGCCCGCTCTACCACTGAGCTACGCCGGAGCGAAGGAACCGCGGCAGTCTAGCACGGGGTCCGAGGTGGTCAGGGCCCGCGCGCAGGTGTCGCCGGTCGCGGATCCAGGAGGGGCGAGGCAAGGAACAGATCCGCCCCGGCGACGTTCATCGCGAGCGGGATGTTGTGGACGTTGCAGACGCGCATAACCGTCCGGATGTCGGGGTCGTGGGGATGGGCGCTCATCGGATCGACGAGGAAGAACACGGCTCGGATCCGGCCTTCGGCGACCATGGCCGCGATCTGGGCGTCGCCGCCCATCGGACCCGACAGGACCGCGGTCACCTCGAGCCCGACCTTGTCGCGAAGAAGAGAGCCCGTCGTCGCCGTTGCGACGAGGTCGAACATGGCGAGGCGCTTGCGGTTGTAGGTCGCCCAGGCGACGAGGTCGGCCTTGCGGCCGTCGTGGGCGATGATGGCGAGGGTCGGACGCGCACTCACGGCTGCCTCACCACCTTCGGCTCATGGGTCGGAGCGTAGCCGCGGAGCAGCTCATCGACCAGCCGCTCGGCGAAGTCGGGCGGGTACGCGGCGCCGCCGAAGATCAGCCGAAAGTAGACCGGCCCGACGAGGAGCTCCGTGGCCAGTTCGCGGTCGATGTCGGAGCGGAGGTCGCCGCGCGCGACGCCTCGCCCGATCACGCCGCCGATCTGCTCTCGGCGGGCATTGACGACGGTGGCCCGAAACGGATCCCCGAGAGTCGGGTCCGTGGTGATCTCTGAGAGGAGGCCCGAGATGACCGGGCCAAAGGCCGTCGTCGTCAGGGCTCGGATCGGCTGCTCGATCGCGGCGAGCAGCTCCAAGCGAGTGTCGCCGACGTCCGCGATCGGCAGAGCGTCGCGGGTGAGTTCGTCGAGCACCTCGATCGCGAGCGCCTCTTTCGAGGGCCAGTTGCGATAGATCGTGGCCTTGCCACATCCGGCGCGGGCGGCAATGTCCTCGAGACGCAGGCGAGCCATCCCGACCTCGGCGAGTCGATCGCGAGTCGCGTCGAGGATCGCCCGGCGAGTCTTGTCGCTGCGGGGTCGTCCGCGGCGTCGAAGCAGAGGCGGATTGACGGTCATGGCGTATTAGGATACGATACGTTCCGTATTTAAAGCAAGTCGGCGCCAGGGGCGCCAGAAGGTAGAACGACACATGCGCCAGTCCACGATGATCGATACGATCGAATGGGCCCTGCGAGAAACCCCGTACTGCCCGCAGTGCGGCGAGCACACCGATATCGTCGATGTCGACGGCAACCTGGTGTTGCGCTGCACGGCCATCGATCAGCCCAGGAGTCGCCTCGAGCGCATCGTCGCGACGATCGTTGGACCGAGCCACGTCTCCGTCCCGGTGATCGAGCGAGCGAACGCGCTCGCCGCCTGACTCAGCTTCCATCTGGGACACGGTGCTCCCTATCGGGCGGCGGTCGGCATACTTGGCACGTGAACGCCCGATCACCACTCATCACGGCGGCCGCGCTCGCGGCGCGACTTGACGACACCACCAGCGGGTCGATGACCCGTGTCTGTGACGTTCGTTGGTACCTGGCGGAGCCTGGGCGGGGGGCCCGTGAATACGATGCCGGCCACATCCCAGGCGCGATCTTCATCGATGTCCCGACGGTAATGGCGGCGGCCGAGGGCCCGGGTCGCCATCCCCTTCCGACACCCGACGCGTTCACCACAGCGTTGGGCGCAGTCGGGATCGGGAGCGAGCACACGATCGTCGTCTATGACGATCCCGTCGCAACGCTGGCGGCCGCGCGCCTGTGGTGGATGCTCGACGATCTCGGCCATCGCGACGTGCTCCTCCTCGACGGAGGCTTCGCCGCCTGGGCCGCCGCGGGCGGCGCCGTGTCGCTTGACGTGCCGACCTTCGCCCCGGCGCGGCTCGAGCTGGCGGATCGATGGACGAAGGTGATCGATCGTGCCGATCTCAAGTCCCGCCTCGGCTCGGTCGTCCTGCTTGACGCTCGAGCCGGGCCGCGCTATCGCGGCGAGGTCGAGCCGATCGACCCGGTCGCGGGCCACATCCCGACGTCTATCTCGGCCCCCAACGATGCCAACGTGGACGCGGCCGGCATGTTCCTCGCCGGCGATCGCCTGCGTGAGCGATTCGAGGGCCTCGCTGGCGATTCGGGCGACGTGGTCACGTCCTGCGGGAGCGGCGTGACCGCCTGTCACAATGCCCTCGCGATGCGGATCGTCGGGTTGCCGGATCCCCTTCTCTACCCTGGCTCCTACAGCGACTGGTCCAGGTCAGGCGAGCCGGTCGCGGTCGGGCCCGAGCCAGGCGAGCTTTCCTGACGTTCGCCGCCCCAACGGGCTCCGCGGACGCCACCCAACCTTCCTATTCCAGAAGACTGCATCAGACCGCACCATGCACCTGATGCAGGTTCCCGAAGCCATCTCCGCGCGCAGGCTGGCCGTGCCCGCCATCGACGGCGCGGGGGCGCTCTTCGCCGGGACGATCGGCTTCTCGGCGTTCCTGCTCTTCGCCCTCGAGCCGCTCATGGGTCGGCTGGTCCTACCCGTGTTCGGGGGGACGCCCAACGTCTGGGCCACCGTCCTCGTGTTCTTCCAGGCCACCCTCCTCGTCGGCTATGCCTACGGGCACGTATCCGTCACCCGCCTGGGCCCGCGCCGCGGCGCCGTCATCCATGTCGTCCTGGCCCTCATCGCCCTCGCGGTGCTCGTCGCAGTGGGTCCGCTGCGGGCGGCCGACCTCGTCATCACCGGCCTGCCGCCATCGCTCGACATCATCGTCATCCTCGCGATCACGGTGGGACCGGCGGTCTTCATCCTGACCGCCACGACCCCGCTCCTGTCCGCCTGGTATACGACGGTCCGTGGGCGCGACCCGTACTGGCTCTACGCCCTCTCGAACGGAGGCTCGCTCGTCGCGCTCCTGGCCTACCCCTTGCTCGTCGAGCCACGTCTGGCCCTGTCAACCCAGCGAGGTGTCTGGACGATCGCCTTCGCCGGCCTCGTCGGAGCGCTCGTCGTGTGCGCCTGGGGTGCACGCGGGGCGATCGCCGAGGCCATCGTCGGGTCGGCCTCGAAGACTCCCACTGGTTCGGCCGTCGCGGCTGCGGCCGACATATCCGGCCGGATCACGGCGGCGACTGAACCGATCACTCGAGCGCGGTTGGGCCGCTGGATCCTGTGGGCCGCCGTGCCCTCTGGGCTCCTGTTGGCGGTCACGAACGCGGTCACGACCGACCTCGTCGCGGCTCCCCTGCTGTGGGTCATCCCGTTGGCTCTCTACCTGGTCGCCTTCATCGTGGCCTTCTCGCCCCGCGCCAACAGCCTGCGGGGATGGTCGTTCCGTCTCGCGCCTGCTGCGGCCACCCTCCTCTGGGTGCCCTTCGGGTCGGCGGCGGGTTGGCCTGTCCTGCCGCTCCTGATCCTGCTCTACGCCTGTTTCGCGGTCGTGGCGACCGCCCTTCACTCTCGCCTGGCCGACGATCGCCCCGCACCAGAACGTCTGACAGCCTTCTACCTGGTCATCTCGGTCGGCGGCGTGCTCGGCGGAGCCCTCGTGGGCCTGGTCGCCCCGGCCATCTTCCCGGCCATCTGGGAGTACCCGCTGCTCGTCGGCCTCGCCCTCGCCGGGCTCGCTCTCGGCGCCATCGTCGTCCGAGCGGACGGGCCGCGCCGACCGTTTGCCGCCTTCGTCGACGGAGCGGGCTGGCGGATTGGCCCGTACCTGGTCGTCGCCCTCGCCCTCGCCGCGATCCTCGTGACCAGCGGGTCCAACGCGATCGAGTCGGGCCTTCGCTGGCTATTGGTCGGCGGCGTCGTCCTCCTCGTCGGAGCGAACCCGCGGTTCCTCGCAGTCTCGACCGCGGTCGTCCTGGCCATCGCGACACTCGTCCTCGTGCCACCCAACATGTTTCGCGATCGAGACTACTTCGGCGTTGTCACCGTCGAAGCAACCGCCGATGGCGCAGAGCACCATGTCCTGCACGGGACGACGATCCACGGCCGCCAGTTCGTCGACCCAGCGCGAAGGGACGTGCCGACCTCGTACTACGCTCGCAGCGGTCCTCTCGGCTCGGTCTTCCGCTATCTGGACGAACGTGACGGCAGCGCCGTCGCCGGGGCTCCGGCGCGCTCCACGGGTGCCGTCGGTCTGGGCGCGGGCGTCGTCGCGGCGTACCTGGAACCGGGTCAGACGATGACGTTCTTCGAGATCGATCCACTCATGACCCAGGTGGCCGAGGACACCAGGTACTTCACCTTCCTGGCCGACGCGGCGGCCCGAACGGGCAGGCCTTCAACGATCACCCCGGGCGACGGCCGGCTATCCCTGCTCGACGTCCCCGCCGGCGCCTACGACCTGCTCATCCTTGACGCATTCTCGTCCGACACGATCCCAGCCCACCTGCTGACCGTCGAAGCAGTCGCCGACGACGCTCGAACCCTCCGTCCGGGCGGCCTCCTCGCCTTCCACCTGTCGAACCGCTATTACGACATGATCCCGGCCGTGGCGGCGTCGGCCGACGCCGTCGGTCTGCACTCGGCCCGCATCGGGTACGTCCCGACGCCCGCTGAGCTCGAGTCGGGAGCCGATCCATCAACATGGCTCGTCGCGTCCGCCGATCCGGCGGTCATCGACTGGTTCATCGACCGCGGCTGGGTGGTGCCGACGCCCGCCACCGAGCCGCTGACCGACGACTTCCCAGACGTCCTTCGATTTCTCAGCCCGGGCGGAGCAGGCAGCTCGACGGTCGGCGGCTGACCGTTCGCGCCACGCCGATCAGACGCCTGCCGGCGGTGTCGGGGGCGAGCTCGGTGGCGGAGGTGGCGGAGGCTCATCGGAGGGCGCCGGTCCGTCGGGGGGAGCCGGCGTCTCGGGCGCGGCCTTGGGCTTGTCGCCGGCGCCTCGGCCTCTGAGGAAGAGCCACCAGACGGCGATGGCGATGGCGATCAACCCAGCCGCGATGAGGGCGATGAACACTGCCGCCGGCGACTGCGACCCCGTTCCGGAGCCGGGCTCCGGTTCAGCCGACGGCGATGGAGACGACGACGCCGACGAGGCCGGGGACGGCGACGGTGATGCCGACGGACCAGGGGAAGGCGACGGGCTGGGTGACGGCGACGGGGAACCCGCCAGCAGCGCCACGGCCTCGGGCACGCGCGTCGCCAGACCCGACGAGCCGAGCGGCCGGTCCGTCAGCGTGTCGGCGAAGCCCCCTCCCCCCTGACCCGGTGGTGGTCCGCAGAAGGTGTAGAAGTCGAACGTCTTGATGCCGGCGGCTTCGTTGCCGCCGTTGGGGATGTAGATGAGCACCGTGTCCGCAGGACCGTCGACGGGCAGGGTGTACGCCCGGGCCTGCGTGCTGTATGGACCGAACTGGCCCGCCTGGTTGATGACGCCCAGTTGAACCTTCGACTCGCCGTTGAAGCCGTACTCCCAGACGTGGGAGGCGCCCTCGAGGAACCGCGACGGGCGATCGGCCGGCGCGGTGGCACCCGAGAATCGAGGGTCGCGGCCCATGACACCGATCCCACAGCGTCGCCCGTCGCCCGCATATTGATCAAGCGGCCTGTCGACCTGGATCGCGGCGAGGACCCCACCCGAGGCGAACCTGTCGGTGCCCTGCGGCGGGACGAAGCATGTCCGACCGGGGCTCGAGCAATCGTAGAGGGCCCTCTCGGTCTCCTGGGGCGAATCCGAGACCGAGATGATCCAGGCTGCGGTCATGTCGAACCAACCGTCCGCGTCCGTCGGCGCCTTGCCGGTCGGATCGAACCCGTCCTGAAGCGGATCGCTGATCGTGACGACGCCGGCCTCGTCGCTGAGGTGGGCGCCGGCTGCGGCCAGGAGATCGAGGACGGGGTTCCGCTCATCCTGGGCCGCGACGGGCCCACCGAGCGCCGCGAACGCCACTGCCACGGCGGCGGCCACCGTCACCGAAGCGAGAGCGCGATTGGGCGATCGACGCACCGTGGGCACTCCCCGAAGGGC
Source organism: uncultured Chloroflexia bacterium (assembly GCA_963789905.1). Taxonomy (GTDB): domain Bacteria; phylum Chloroflexota; class Limnocylindria; order Limnocylindrales; family CSP1-4; genus CAWBMK01. The sequence goes on from CAWBMK010000001.1 coordinate 459,584, forward strand.
GGGCGATTGTGCGGAGGGTACTGCGCCTGTCAAAGCCTGAAGGCACGCCGAACGCGACTCGCGTGGCGTCCCGATCGACGGTTACTCGAGGTAGTCCTTGAGCTTGCGGCTGCGAGACGGGTGGCGAAGCTTCCTTAGAGCCTTCGCCTCGATCTGGCGGATCCGCTCGCGGGTGACATTGAACTCCTTGCCGACCTCCTCGAGGGTCCGGGCGCGCCCGTCCTCCAGGCCGAATCGGAGCTGCAACACTCGTCGCTCGCGTCCGGTCAGCGAATCGAGGACGGCCTCCACCTGCTCCTTCAGGAGCTGATGGCTTGCCGCCTCGGCCGGCGCCAGGGCGCCACGATCCTCGATGAAGTCGCCGAGGTGGGAGTCCTCCTCCTCACCGATCGGTGTCTCGAGGGAGACGGGTTCCTGGCTGACCTTGATGATCTCGCGGACACGCTCAGGCGTGACCTGGACCTCCTGGCCTCGCGACATCGCCTCGGCGATCTCCTCGACCGACGGCTCGCGGCCGAGGTCCTGCAGGAGCTGCCGGGAAACGCGGATGAGCCGGTTGATCGTCTCCACCATGTGGACCGGGATCCGGATCGTGCGAGCCTGGTCGGCGATGGCGCGGGTGATGGCCTGGCGGATCCACCACGTCGCGTAGGTCGAGAACTTGAAGCCCTTCTCGAAATCGAACTTCTCGACCGCCCGGATGAGCCCGATGTTGCCCTCCTGGATGAGGTCGAGGAACGACATCCCACGGCCGATGTACTTCTTGGCGATCGAGACGACGAGGCGGAGGTTGGCAGACGTCAGCTGCTCACGCGCCTCGCGGCCGATGCGGACGATCTCGCCCCTGCGGTCGCGAAGCTTCGTCTCCGGCGGCACCTCCGGGTCGTAGCCCATCCGCTTCATGAGCTCGGCCTCGGAGCCGGCCTCGATCCAGCGCTCGAGAGCGACGTAGGCGATGTCCTCGCGGGTCCAGTCGTAGATCGCGCGCAGACCGGGGTTGTCGCGCGAGTCGAGATCGCCGTTGTGGACCGCCATGTAGGCCCAATCGAGGAGCTCCTGGAACGAGGGCGCGTCCATCTTCTCGTTGTAGATGTGAAGAAGTCGGCGGGCCTCCTTGAGGAGCGCTTTGGTGCCCTCCGTCTGCGCCTCGCGGCCGGCCTTGATGAGGTGGAAATCCGGGGCGGTCTGGAATAGGTCCTTGTTCTTTCTCCAACCGAGGGCGATCGCGACCATCTGATGCGCCTCCGACCCGAAGGGCAGGGCGTGCTGCGGCTTCTGGGTCCGGGTCTTGTGCTCGGTATCGTGGAGCGTCCATTCGTGGAGGCTCACGAGGGCCTTCCAGGGCTCTTCCGCCATCTGCTCGCCAAGCTCGATGGCCTTGGCCAGGACGACCTCCTCTTCGGCGGTCAGGAGGGCAACCTTGCCGATCTCCTTCAGATACATCCTGACCGGGTCGTCGATCCCGATCATGTCCGCGTTGAGGGCGTCGAGCTCCTCCTTGGTCGGCTCATCGAGCTCCGTCTCGTCGAGCTTGTCGGGCGCTTCGACGCCGGCCAGCGATGACTCGCCGTCGGAGATGACCCGGACCTCGACGTCGCCGTCCTCGTCCTCGTCCTCGTCCTCGGCGATGAAGACCTCGTCGTCCTCGGGCTCGTCCTCATCCAGGTCGGCAGTCCGGGAACGGAGGCCGGCGAGCTTGGCCTCCTCCAGCTCGGCCTTGCCACGCCGCGGCCGCGAGAGCACGACCTCGACGAGCTTCTGATCAAGTGGGTCTGTCATCGAGGGAGCTCCTTTCCGCTTCGTACGCCTGGCTGGGACGATTGGTTCGATGTCATGAGGTCACCCCGGCCGACGAGGCCTGGGCTGGTGGCCTGGTATGAAGGCGCGCCTGTTCACGACGCCGATCGAGCGAACGGCGTTGCTGGTCGACGAGCCGCGCCTCGCGCAGCAGCCGGTCCATCGCCTCACGATCGCCCGCCCGTTCGGCCTCGGACTGCTCGGCTCGGTTCCATTCGAGCTGGGACTCGAGGCGGTCTGCCTCGAGCTCGATGATGAGCCCGTCGATCGCCTTGCCGATCCGCTGCTCGGGCATCTCGGACCAGTCGGCCGATTCGCGGGTGAGCAGGATGACCGCGAGGGCTCGTGTTTCCTCGTCGAGCGATTCGAGGAGGCGGCCACGCTCCCAGGCGCCGGGCACGCCGGCATCGGACGGGGCGCGCATCTCGACGATCGCGCGGTACAGCTCGCGGGCGACGGTCGAGGGCAGCTGATCGGGGGCCAGCTCGTCGACGACGCGGAGCTGGGTATCGGGCCGCAGGAGGAGCAGCCGCAGCAGCTCGGCCTCGACCACGGTGACGGCCTTGAGGACCTCGTCGGCGGGCGGGGCGTCGGACGCCGCGCGGACCGCGTCGAGGGTGAGTCTTTGACCGGCGTGGGAACCGTCGCCCTCACTGCCCGGCCCAACGGCGATCCCGTTCGAACCGTGTCGACCGGTCGTCGAATGGAGGGCCTCCAGAAGCACCCGCTCGTCGACGCCGGAACGCTTGGCGAGCGATTGGAGATATGCGTCGCGCAGGATCGGGTCGCGCACACGGCGGAGAGTCGGCATGACCACGTCAACGAGACGCTTGCGGCCCTCCGGTGTGCGCGCATCGAAGCGCGATGCGGCGTTGTCGATGAGGTAGGCGAGGATGGGATCGGGGGTCCGGACCGCCTCGCGCCACAGGTCCGGCGTGGCCCGGATGACCTCGTCGGGATCCTTGCCCTCGGGCAGCCGTACGACGCCGACGTCGGTCAGCGACAGCCCGCTGTCGGAACCCTGGATCTCGGAGATGAGGGAATTCAGCTCGGTCACCCCGAACGTGCCGGCGGACTGGCCGGCCGGATCGACGTCGTAGGCGAGGGCGATGCGCTTGGCGTGGCGCGAGAGGATGGCGACCTGGCCCGGCGTCAGCGCAGTCCCGAGCGAGGCGACAACATCGGTGAAGCCTGCCTGGTGGGCCATCAACGCGTCCGTGTAGCCCTCGACGATGACCGCGGTGCCCTCCTTGCGGATCGCCGACTTGGCCCGATCGATCAGATAGAGCGTCCGGCTCTTGTCGAAGAGCGGCGTCGCCGGTGAGTTGAGGTACTTTGGCCCACGATCGCGGTTCTCGCCGTCAGCGTCCCGGGCATCGCCGGTCTCGACCAGCACGCGGCCGCCCAAGCCGACGGCGTTGCCGTTGACGTCCCGGATCGGGAAGATGATCCGCTCACGGAAGCGGTCGTAGACACCGCGCTTGCTACCACCCGAGCGGGCCGACGCGAGGCCCACGGTGACCAGCTCGTCGCCGGCGATGTTGCGCTTCGCGGCCAGCGTCTTCGCCAACGTGTCCCAGCCGCCCGGTGCCCAGCCGAGCTGGTACTTCTCGATCGTCTCGTCGGTGAATCCTCGGCCACGCAGATAGTCGAGCGCGGGCTGGCCGACACGATGCAAGAGGACCGAGTGGTAGAAGGCGATCGCCGTCTCGAGGACTTCTCGCAACCGCGCCTTGCGGGCATCGTCGCGGCGGGAGCGCTCGTCGACTTCGACGCCCGCCTTCGACGCGAGCGACTTCAGGGCATCGGGGAAGGACACGCCGTCACGCTGCATGACGAAGCTGAAGATGTCGCCGCCGAGGCCACAACCGAAGCAGTGCCACGTCTCGCGAGATGGGGTGACGACGAACGAGGCCGTCTTCTCCGAGTGGAACGGGCAGAGGCCTTTGAGCGTGGTCCCGGCCTTCTTCAGCTGGACCGTCTCGCCGACCACGTCCACGACGGAGAGCCGGTTCTTGACCTCTGCGGTGATGCCTGCGGCCGTAGTGCGCGCCTCCCGAGTGCTATCCAGTCGCCCTGCGCCGACCGCGCCGGACATGACTGTGGGCCTGTCAAGTCTTGACAGGCCGCTCGATCTATATTCTACCCCTCAGCAGAGGGCTTGACAACCCCAACCTGTCAATACTCACGGGGAGTATCGCGGGACGCTACTTTCGACCGTCGCGGAGCGCAGCGACGGACTTCTCGATGCGGCGCTGGCGCGTCTCCGGCGTCTTGGCGTCCTCGATCGAGAGAACGTAGCGGCGCTTGTTGCTGTAGGAGAGGCCGTCGAAGAACCGCCTGGCGGCAGGATCGCCATCGAGGGCCGCGGCGAAGTCGGGCGGCACCGTGACTTCGCGGGGTTCGGTGTCGAGTTCCAGATCGACGTCGACCTCGTCGCCAACGGCGATCCCGGCGTTCCTGCGGACCTCGTTGCTCACGCCAAGCATGAAGACACCGCCCATCCACGCCACACTGGACCGGTACGTGTAGCCCTGGATGGTTGCGCGGACAGCCGGCTTGCGGCTCTTTCCGAGGGCCTCGACGACCTCATTCGGGACCTGGATGCCGGCCGCCGTCTTCCCGGCGCCCAGGATCGTGGCACGAAACTTCATGGCGATGCGAGTATGCACGGCAGGCGATCACATCGGAGGAGTCGATGAGCGAGGTCAGGCTCGGGGTCACGTTGTGGGCCGAAAGCAGCGACTGGCCGACCTTCGTCGATGCCGCCCTGCGTGCCGAGCGGCTGGGCTACGAGCACGTCTGGACGTGGGATCACCTCTTCGCGGTCTACGGGGGCCCGCCTCAGCCCATCTTCGAGGCCTACACGGCACTCGCCGCGCTCGCCCAGGCGACAGAGCGCGTGCGTCTGGGGCTGTTCGTGGGCGCGATCCCGCTGCGCAACCCGGGTCTGGTCGCGAAGTCGATCGCGACGATCGATCACATCAGCGGTGGCCGCGCGATCCTCAGCCTCGGCGCCGCCTGGAACCAGCCCGAGTACACGGCCTTCGGGATCGAGTTCGGCTCCAGTGTCGGCCAGCGGCTCGACTGGCTGGCTGAGGCGCTGCCGGCCATCAGGACGCTGTTCGAGGGTGGCGAGGTGACCAGCCCACCCGGCGCCCACTACGCGTTCGATCACCTTCGGATCGCTCCTCTCCCCGTGCAGGCCCACCTGCCGATCATGGTCGGCGGCGATGGCGAGAAGAAGACGCTCCGGATCGTCGCCAGCTACGCGGACATGTGGAACGCGTTCGGTACGCCCGAGACGCTCGTCCACAAGGATGCCGTGCTGCGCGCCCACTGCGCCGACGTCGGGCGAGACCCGGCGGCGATCGAACGGACAGTCGGCTGCAAGGTCACGATCCGAGGAACGCAGGCCGAAGCCGATCGGGCCCATGTCGAGATCCTCGCTCGCAGCAAGACGACGCCCGACCGTGAGGGCGGACCCCACGAGGTCTGGGTTGGGACCCCCGAGCGGATCGCCGAGATCATGATCGGCTACCGACGGGTCGGCTTCGAGACGTTCATCAACGAGATGCCCGCCCCGTACGACGTCGAGACGATGGAGACCCTCATCGGCGTGGTCAAGCCGATCGTCGATGCCGCGCCGATGGAGGCCTGAGGCAGGCGATGACCTCGCTAGGCTGTCCTCATGGCCCTCAACCTGCTCGTCAGCGGCCGCATCGCAACCCTCGCCGGCGATGAGGGGTTCGGTTGGGTGGAGGCCGTCGGGATCGCCGGCGGACGCGTCGTGGCCGCCGGAACGCGAGCCGACGTCGAGGGCTTGATCGGACCATCCACCCGGCGGATCGAGCTGGCTCCCGACGAGGTCGGCCTGCCTGCCCTGACCGATGCCCACATTCACCTCATCGAGGCCGTCCGGGCGTCGCGCCAGGTCGACCTGACCGGCGCGGACAGCCTCGACGAGGGGCTCGCCATCGTAGCCGCCGCCGACAGGGCCATGGAGCCCGGTGAGTGGCTCGAAGGTACCGGCTGGGACGTCGTTCGCTGGGGTGGCTGGCCGACGGCCGCCGATCTGGATCGGACGGCGCCGGGTCGAGCGGCGTTCCTCTGGTCCCGCGAGCTCCACCAGGTCTGGGTCAGCTCGGCAGCGCTCGCGGCGGCAGGCATCGACGCATCGACGCCCGATCCGTCGGATGGCCAGATCCGCCGCGACGCCGACGGCCGGCCGACCGGGATGCTCCACGAGGGTGCATCGAAGCTCGTCACGCGGGCAGCGCCCGAACCGACCGCCGAATGGCTCGAGCGGCAGGTGGAGACGTACTGCCGCGAGCTGCTCGGCTACGGGATCGTCGCAACCCACGACATCGCCCAGCTCATCCCCGACGTCGACCTGACCGGCGGGATCGCGATCCTCGGCCGACTCGCCGACGCCGGTCGGTTACCGATCCGCGTCCACGCCTCGATCCGGACGGAGGCCCTCGATGTTGCGATCGAGCGCGGCCTGCGGAGCGGATCGCCCCTCGGCGAGTCCGACCGAGCGCGCTTCGGCTGGCTCAAGGTGTTCGGCGACGGGTCGCTCTATTCGCGGACGGCATTCCTTCTCCAGCCCTGGGAGGTCGAGGATGGGCGATCCGCCCCGCCCGGTGGGCCCCGCGGGATGCCGACGACGACTGCCGAGGAGATGGCCCGGCTGGCCGGCTGGGCCGCCGGACACGGCATCGCGACGACGATCCATGCCATCGGCGACGCCACGGTCCGGGCGGCCCTCGATGCCCTGGCGCCGTTCTCGTCGGTCGGTCCGCTCATGGCCCGGATCGAGCACCTCCAGTTCGTGGATCCGGCGGATGTCGGCCACTTCTCGAGCCTCGGCGTGGCGGCGTCGGTTCAGCCGGTCCATCTTCGAGCCGATGCGCGATGGGCACGCCTCGGACTCGGCGATCGTGCCGAGCGGATCGGCTACGCCTGGCGGACGCTGGCCGCGACGGGGGCGTTGCTGGCGTTCGGCGCCGATGCGCCGTACGAGGACGTGGATCCGTGGCCCGGACTCAGCCTTGCCGTCACGCGACGCGACCCGTCCTGGGTGGTCGGCGACGTTTATGCCGCCGGCGAGGCACTTACGCTCGAGCAGGCCCTACGGGCGCACACGATCGGCGGGCCGGCCACGACCGGCGAGGCCGATCGCGGACGGCTGTCCCCCGGTTGCTGGGCCGATCTCATGGTCGTCCCGGCGGCCGCCATCGACGATCGGCCCGAGCCCGGAGGTCCCCTGTCGGCCGTCCGGCCGAGGTTCGTCCTCGCCGAGGGCAATCTCGTCCACGAGACCTGATTCCGGAGTCGTCTCCTCCTGGCGCGACTGCTCGACCTCGTCAACAGCGGCATCAATCTCTTCCAGGCCGAGTCGCTGCTCGAGTCCGAGACGTAGCCCAGGCGATCCGCTCAGCCGGGCGATTTGCAGGGTCAGCCCATCGGTTTTCCGGCCGCGAACCGGGCGATGAGGCTCGTGTAGCCGGGCAGACCGCGCTCGTAGCCGATCGCCCAGAAGCCAGCCCCGGCCAGACCTCGATCGTTGGCGAGGCCGAGCTTCAGTCCGAGAGTCCCTGGTGAGTCGACGTAGATCGCGGTCCAGTCTCCCTTCGCGGTCGGTCTGGCGGAGGCCGATGCGCTGGCCGCCGGTGATGGCGGAGGCGTCGAACCATCGGCGTTGAACGCATAGAACTCGACGCCCTCGATGTCGTCGCGTTGCGGCACGATCGACGTGTCATTGAGCACGGAGAGGTGTCGGCGTGGGATCCAGGTGTCGCCGCGACCAGTCTGCCGGGCACCGATGTCCGGCCCGGCGACCGGCCACGACATCCCGTAGAGGGGCAGGCCCAGGATCGTCCGATCGACAGGGACGCCCATCGACTCATAGAGATCGAGGGACCAGACCAGATCCTTCTCGTTGCCGTCCCGCCGATCGAGTGGTGACGAGGCACCGGGCGCCGACCCCGCGTAGTGATAGTCGTAGCCCATCATGAAGATCCGATCCGCGCCATTCTCGGCAGCCGCCGCGGCCATCGCCGAACCGGTGACATTGGCGGTCGTGGCCACCGACACCCGGTCGTCTGGATCGGCGGCGACGACGGCTGCCCGCAGCCGCCCGATGAAAGCGCCATACGCCTCGACGAGCGTCGGATCGAGCGACTCCACGTCGGCGTTGATGCCATCGAGACCGAGCTCATCGATGAGCCCGACCAGCGAAGCAATCGTCGCGTCCTGAAGGGTGAGGGAGTCGAAGAACGCGGCATTCCGCTCCAGGCCGAAGCTCGTGTAGACCAGTTCGACGCGGACGCCCCGTTTGTGCGCCTCGCGGATCATCTGCTCACCGATTGGGCCGGTGATGCGGCGATAGCCGTTCTGCTTGGTATTGATCTGGCCCTTGCTCGTGTGCGTGACGCTGAACAGGCCGAGCGTCGTCAGGTCGGTCCGGGCCAGGTGCGCCGCGATACCCGCGTCCATCTCCCAATAGGGAACGTAGCCGTAGACCTCGTGCTTCGGATCCGGGCGTGGACTTGGTGAGGGCGAAGGCGACGGCGAGGCACCGGCGACGGACGACGCACCGGCGACGGACGACGGGACGCCTTCAGGCGACGCCGATGGCTGCCCCGATGGACCAGGCAGGTTTGCCGCGCCCACCGCGATGAGGATCGCGACGCCGACCAACCCGATCGCCGCGACCTGCCGTCTGCCCACCCGGAAAGCCTGATGGCGGGCGTCGATATGGTCAAACGGCCATCAGCCGGGTGTGAGGGCCTCGGCTGTCGTGGATACAGGTGTGCCCGTGGCGGCCGACGCCGCGCGCGGAGCGATCGGTGGCGTCTTCCCGCTCAGGACGGAATCGAGCCGGCCGAGAAACGGTGCGGCGCGTAGTGACTCGAACAGCGTCCGCGCATCGTCGGCGGCCGATCGCGCGTGGGGCTCGTCCGGCCCGACCATGGCGACGAAGTCGAGGGCGGCGATGGCCCTGAGGAACCCCCAGCGGATGGCCTCGTAGCGGTCAAGAGCGTCGGCGAAGCCGGCGATCGCCTGGTCGGAGCGGCCCTCGAGGGCAGCGATGCCGGCGTGGATCCAGGCTCGGGCGGCGAGCATCGTTGTTGACTGGGCGTCGTGGTTTGCCTCGATCCGCTCGGCGAGCGCGCGGGCGCGGGCCACGTCCGCCAGCCACAGGGTGGGGTGGATCACCCAGTGAAGGGTGATCGAATCCCAGTCGGCATGGGCGACGCTCAGGAGCCGGTCAGCGCCCTCTGCCATCTCGCCGCCGGCGATGCTCCGAAGAGCGAGCACGAACTCGACCGCCTGCCGGGTCTCAGGGTCGCTCGAGATGGCGAGATAGGGATCGGTGACCGCCAGCACGTCGTCGACCGGTTCCCCCCGCGCGGCCAAGAAGGCACCCCGCATGGCGTAGAGGCGATAGGCGAGCCCCGACAGATCCCGATCCGTCACGAGATCGTCGATCTCGGCCTGCATCTCGACCCAACCACGGCCTTCGTAGAGCACGTTGATGGCCGAGTTCGCTGCCAGCCAGGTGACGTTGTTGCGGATGCCCGCCCGCCGCGACACGTCCGCCGTCTCGATGTCGAGCTGATGGGATCGCCCCGGGTCGTCGACCCAGATGATCGCGGCGAAGTTGTTCCGGGCCCGCAGCTCCGCTCCCAGGAGCCCAGCCCGGCTCGCCACATCGACGGCCGCCTCGAGGAGGGCCTGAGCCTCACGTCGCCGGCCGACGTAGGAGAGCGCGGCAGCTCGGTTGTTGAAGGCGTCGGCGATAACGTCGTCGAGGTGGGTCGGCTCGGCGATCGTCAGGGCCGCCTCGGCGTGGGCGAGCGCTTCGTCCACGCGATCGGACCGGAAGTCGGCGCGGGCGAGGTCGGCCAGCAGGCGTGCCCTAACGGAGTCGGCGCCCTCGGCGTCGGCGGGAAGCGCCTCCAACGCGGCCTCGATGACCCTGTTCGCCTCGTCGATCTCGGCCGCATCGATGAGCACCGTTTCCATGACGATGCGCGCCCGGGCCATGCCGATCGCGTCGCCGACCTCGCCGGCCGCGTCGACGGCCGCCGTCGCATAGTCTCGAGCCCGCTCCGCGTAGCCGGCCGACGATGCCGATCGAGCTGCCAGATCGAGCAACCCGTACCGATCGGCGGGGTCGGTCGCCACCTCGAGGGCTCGCTCGACGTGGGCGATCGCCTGGTCGTGGGCCCCGAGCTCTGCGGATCGCTCGGCCGCGCCGCGGAAGGCGATGCGCGCCTGGACCGCGACGGCATCGGCCTCTGGTCCGGGGGTCGAGCTCTCGAACGCAGCCAGGTAGTGACCGGCCAGTACGCCGGCCAGCTCATCGTCGCCGAGCGATTCGAAGAAGCGGGCGACGGCAAGGTGCCGCGACCTCCGCTCTGGCCTCGCCAGCGTCGAATATGCGACCTCCCGGATGAGCGACTGGACGAAGCCGAACTGGCCGCGCTCCGGTGAGCGCGGGTCGATATCGAGCTCGAGCAGCTCGCGTCGAACCAGGGCATGGAGCCGCGGTTCGAGGTCCGCCGCCGCGTGCCCCGAGACGGCCTCGAGACCCGCCAGCGAGAACGTCGTCCCGAGGACGGACGCACCCTGGAGCAGGCCGCGATCCTCCACCGACAGCGCATCCAGACGCGAGGCGATGAGCGACCGGAGGGTGTCCGGGACGGCCACCTCGCCGAGCTCCCCCGTCGGCCGATAGCCGCCGTCGGAACGCTCAAGACGGCCCTCGGCGACGAGCATTCGGACGGTCTCGACGGCGTAGAGCGGCACGCCCTCGGCTCGGGCCAGGATCGCCGCTGTCGCCGTCGCCGGCAGCCCCGGCACGAAGCCTTCGAGGAGCGCCTCCATCGCCGCCGGCTTGAGCGGCTCGAGTGCCATCGAGGTCAGATTTCTGGTCGCGGCGCCCCAGCCCGGACGCCGCTCGAACAACTCGGGCCGAGCGAGGGTGACGACGAGGAGCGGCACCCCGCGCGACCACTCGAGGACATGGTCGATGAAGTCGAGGAGGCCCGAATCGGCCCACTGGAGATCCTCGAACAGGAGGACCGTCGTACCGCGGGCGGCGATCCGCTCGAAAAACAGGCGCCAGGCCGCGAAGAGGACGTCGCGCCCGCCGGCGGGGGCCGGCTCGAGACCGAGGAGGGTGAGCAAGGCCGGCTCGATGAACTCGCGATCGCGGGCGTCGGGAACGTACTCGGCCACCGTGGCGCTGAGCCGCTCGCGAGTAAGGGTCTCGTCGTCGCCCTCGGCAAGGCCGGACCTACGGCGCACCATCTCGCCCAGCGCCCAGAACGTGATGCCCTCACCGTAGGCGGGCGATCGGCCGCGGTGCCAGTAGATGTCCTCAACGAGGCCATCGATGTGCTTTTCGAGCTCCCAGGCGAGGCGGCTCTTGCCGATCCCGGCGGGGCCGGTGATGGAGATGAGGCGCGACCGTGGATCGCGCGACGAGCCGCTGATGATGTCCTTGAGGAGTCGGAGCTCCTCGTCGCGGCCTACGAACGGCGGCTCGGGCAGGTCCGACCGGCCGCGCCCACCGCGCTCGGCGACGACACGGAGGGCCCGCCAGGCCGGGACGGGGCTCGTCTTACCCTTCAGCGCCTGCTCGCCAACCGGCTCGAAGGCGATCGCGGCGGCAGCCGCCCGCATCGTCGTTTCGCCGACGAGAACGGTCCCCGACTCCGCCACCGACTGGAGTCGGGCCGCCGTATTGACGAGGTCGCCGGCGACCATGCCCTGGTTCGTCGCGCCGATCGTCACGGCCGCCTCGCCGGTCAGGACGCCGGCGCGGCACTCGATGGTGGAGCCGAGGGAGCGAACGGCATCGACCAGGTCGAGGGCGGCCCTCACAGCGCGTTCAGCATCGTCCTCGCGAGCGACCGGCGCGCCCCAGACCGCCATGACGGCATCGCCGATGAACTTCTCGACCGTCCCGCCGGTACGTTCGATGACGTCCCGGGCGAGGTCGAAGTAGCGCGACAGGACATCGCGGACTTCCTCCGGATCGCGCTCCTCCGCAAAGGGGGTGAAGCCCACCAGATCGGCGAAGAGAACCGATACGAACCGACGCTCGGCAGTCGGAGTCGGGCCGGGAGCCGCCGCACCGACGGCCGGGATGGATGCGCCGCCGCCGGGCAGTGGTGTCGCGCATTCTCCACAGAAACGATCACCCGGCTCGTTGGCCGCCCCACAGGCCGGACAGGCGAGGGCAAGAGGCGCTCCGCACGATGCACAGAACTTTCGACCCGCCCGATTCTCGGTTCCGCAGCTGGCGCAGATCATCGGTGCCTGACGATTCCTCCGCTCATGAGATCAAGCGTAGCGAATGGCCGTGTCATCGCGGCGTCTCGCCGCCATCAGGCTCTGCGGGAACCCGCCAGTGCCCAGAGGAACACGATGTAGCCAATGAGCGCCAGGAGGCCGAGCGGCCCGGCGAGCTGGCCTTGTCCGACCGAGAGCGCCAGAAACGTCAGGGCAAGCAGGAGCCATACGAGGGCGTGGCCCCATCGGACGATGCGACCGCGGACGCCCGCCGGGCGCTCGCGCGGCACGCCGAGTCCCGCCGCGAAGGCGAGCGTAGCCACGAGAGCGACACAGGCGAGGACGAGCCAGGGCCCACTGAACGCGTCAACCAACGCCGGTCAGGATAGAGAGTCGACCGGCGGGAGTGCTAGGTCAGGGGCTGGGCGTCGGCTCCGCGGCTGCATCGGCCGGGGATGGCGACGGTTCGGGCTCCGGATCTGGCTCACCGCCCGGAAGGCCGTCACGGATGGGCTGCAGGATGACGAATCGACCCCACCACTCGGATCGACCTCTCCAGTTCGGGACCGAGCTGTATCGGTAGCCCGCGGTGTAGGTGTCGTCGTGCGGACTGTCGCCCTGGTAGTAGCGGATGAAACGGTAGGCGGAGCTGCCCGACTTGAACGTCGAGGTGGAGACCTTCTTGTTGCGGATCCAGCGCGCGTGCAGCGGGTCGGAGAGGTAGATGTAGGACACCGTGAAGTCAGACGAGGTGGCCGGATCCTCGCCGACCGCGACATAGCCGGTCATGACTTGGGCGTGGCCACCGGCAGCCCCGAGGATGCCGACAGGCTTGTCGTACCTGGCGATGGCCCTGACAGCAGCCTTGATCGCGGCGTCGAAGGTCGCGTAGGCGCGATCGTCATAGACCCACAGGTCTTTCTTGTACATGGCGTCGCTGCCCCAGCCGTAGTAGTTGAGAGCGTTCCGCCAGCCGTGGGGGTCTGTGCCGTGGGCTCGCGACGACAGCGTGTCGTGAGCACGAGCGAACCATAGGACCGATGTCATGTCCCGGTAGTTGGTCTTGTTCGAGCTGTTCTTGACCCGCGTGTTCGTCCAGCGGAACCCGTTACCGCCGTCCCCTTTGAGGTCGGTGAAGTTGAGCATCATCATCGCCGCCGCAGCCGCGCAGGCGGAGTAGTAGGGATCCTGGGTCATGAAACCCGCCGACGAGTAGAGGTTCTTTGTCCATGTCGTCGCTGCGTCCGCAGGCCGGGGCGGAACGAGCGAGACAGCACAGGCGAACGCCACGCCGAGCGCGAACAGGGAGGCTCGCCGGGCGTGCTTCGAAGCCAGCTTGGCAGGCATGACCCCACCTTAACCGCTATCGGCTGACCACGGACCGGTCCCCATGTACCGTCGATGCCGCCCCATGGGGCCACGGTTTCGTGGTGCCCGAAGACACCGCTCCGGGTACCGGCGTTTCGCGTTGCCACGTTGTCGGTCGCGGGTGGCGGTGCTCTCATGACCCTCTCAGGCGGCCCCGCGAGTCTTGGGCCAGTCGACGAGCGTCTCCCTCGTCACCGATCCCGACCCGCAGCCACGGAACATCGCATGGCAGTCCTTCCCCAGACGCTCGCCGCTTCCGCGCGTATTGCCCCACGCGCGAATTATCGCGGCGTCACGGCCGCCGATCTGTACGTCGTCCTCGGCGCGAATCTCGTCCTCATCACGGGCATGTGGATCCGGCATGGCGGACTCGACCAGCTGGGCGATCCGGCGGGCGTCCTCACGGCGGCCGGTCAGCTCGCGGCTCTCTACGGTGCCTTCGGGGCATTGCTGCAGCTCGTCCTCATGGCCCGCAGCCCATGGCTATCGGGCGTCTTCGGGCCCGATCGACTGAACGGCGCACATCGCTGGATCGGCTTCGCAACCGTCTGGCTCATCGTTGGCCATGCCATCTTCACGACCAGCGGTTGGGCGCTTTCGGCCGGCCAGCCCATCGTCGCCGAGCTCGTCTCGATGGTGACGACGCTGCCCTTCGTGCTGATGTCGGTCGCCAGCTTGGGCCTGTTCTTGGCGGTGGCACTGACCTCGATCCGGGCAGCCCGGCGGTCGCTCTCATACGAGGCGTGGCACGGCATTCACCTCTACGCATATATCGCGATCGCCCTTGGGTTCGGACATCAGCTGCTCGTCGGTGCGGACTTCGTGGACGACCCCATGGCGCGGTGGTACTGGATCGGGCTGTACGTCGTCGCGATCACCGCGGTCGCCATCTTCCGCTTCGGCCGGCCCATCGCCATGTCGCTCCGGCACCGCTTCGAGGTCGCGAACGTGATCGAGGAGGCTCCAGGTGTCGCCTCGATCTACCTGACCGGCCGCGATCTCGACCGCTTCGCGATCACCGCTGGACAGTTCGTCAACGTCCGGTTCCTCACCCGTGAGGGATGGTGGCGAGGCCACCCGTTCTCGATCTCGGCTCACCCCAACGGACAGTGGCTGCGGATCACTGTCAAGGATCTCGGTGACGACACCCGTCGATATCTGACTATGCCCAAGGGAACGCGAGCCTTCATCGAGGGACCCTACGGGATCATGACTGCGGACCGCGCCGGGGATCGGCCGATCCTTCTGGTCGCCGGTGGGATCGGAGTCACCCCGCTCCGCGCGCTCCTCGAACAGTTCGCCATGGTCGGGCGACAGGTCACGCTGCTCTACTTCACGGGCGCTCGTACCGACATCGTCTTCGGGAGGGAGCTCGATGCGCTCGGCCGCATGCCAGGTGTCACCGTGCGCTACTTCGCTGGGCCCCACGATCGGCGGGCAATGTCGAGCGGGACCCTCGTGGCCGACACGATCGAGCAGCTCGTCCCCGACATCGGGGCACGAGCCGTCTATCTGTGCGGGCCCGGAGGCCTCATGCGGACCGTCCGACGAGCCCTTGACCAACTCGGCGTGGCTCGAGCCCAGGTTCACAGCGAGTCCTTCCAGACATGATCAGAAAGTGAGACCGATGCTTCCCAGACGCGCGCTCAGTGCTGCGATCGGAACGATCGCCTTCGTGGCACTGCTCCTTGGATTCAAGACGCCGTCCGATGGTGTCGCGGCAACGACCGGATCGGTCGATACGAGTCAAAGCGGCGCCTCGAGCAGCCAGTCGAGCGGCGGGAGCAACCCGACTGCCGACGGGCCGGACTCAACGGCCAACGGGACCGGTCAGGCCGGCGGGACCGGTCAGGCCGGCGGGCCCACATCGACTGCAACTCCGACCCCAGCTCAAACCTCCGGCGCGAGCCAAACCGTGACTGGACCGGTCGTGTCGACCAGATTCGGTGACGTCCAGGTGTCGGTGACCGCATCCGGAGGCAAGATCACGGATGTCCAGGCGCTCCAGCTTCCGAGCCGGGACGGTCATTCGCGCAACATATCGAGCTACGTCGCGCCGCTGCTGCGCGACGAGGCCCTGACGGCCCAGAGCGCCAACGTCGACATCGTCAGCGGTGCGACATACACGAGCACGGCCTACGCCCGATCCCTCCAGGGCGCCATCGACCAGATCGCGCCGTGATCGGCGGCCTGACCCAGACCGGTGCGCGTTCCGGGCGCGACGTGCCTCAACCAAGACGGCGAGTCGAGCAGATCATGGGTACGGCGGTCGGCGTCGATATCCGTGGCGCGGGATGCCGAGCCGCCACTCTCGACGCCGTTTTCGCCTGGTTCCGCGAGGTTGATGCGACCTTCAGCACGTACAAGCCCGATAGTGAGATCAGCCGGCTCGCCCGCGGGGAGCTTGGTCTTGAGGATGCATGCCCGGACGTTCGCTGGATCCTCGCTCGCTGCGACGA
Organism: uncultured Chloroflexia bacterium; assembly: GCA_963789905.1. Taxonomy (GTDB): domain Bacteria; phylum Chloroflexota; class Limnocylindria; order Limnocylindrales; family CSP1-4; genus CAWBMK01. The sequence goes on from CAWBMK010000001.1 coordinate 475,519, forward strand.
CCTTGCCGCCGAGACAGGCGGCGCCTTCGACGCCCGCGGCCATCGAAATGACCACAGTCTGGATCCATCGGGGATCGTGAAGGGCTGGTCCGTCGAGGAGGCCGCTCGTCTGCTCGAGATCGGCGGCGCACGAGACTACTGCGTCAACGCCGGCGGCGACGTTGTCATTCGCGGCGAGCCCGCCCCCGGCCGCCCATGGCGTGTCGGGATTCGTCACCCGGCCATCGCGGATCGTTTGGCGGCCGTTCTCGTCGTTCACGATACAGCCGTCGCCACATCCGGCCTGTACGAACGCGGCGGCCACGTGCGCGACCCTCGGTCCGGGCTCGTTCCCGCCGAGCTCTCGAGTGCCACCGTCGTCGGCCCGAGCTTGACCATGGCCGACGCGTATGCCACGACCCTGCTGGTGATGGGCGTGGCAGGCCTCGAGTGGATCACCGCCCAGCCTGGCTATTCGGCCCTCGTGATCACGTCCGACGAGCGAGTTCGCTGGACGCCCGGCATGGACGCGCTCCTCGCCTGACGAGTGCCCGCACGGCCTTGTTGCCGCAACGGTGCAGCCGAGACGGCCTCGAGTCTGCACCCAGGTGGGCTCGGATCGGAACCGTCCCCGCGCGACGATGGGAGCGCTCCCGGCGGTCGGGCAGGGCCGCCGGGACGAATCCATCCCTGGCCCATCCGACCGCCCTGGAGACGCCCGATGCACCACCACTTCGACCCGGCGCCGACGACCCATCTCCCGCGCAACGACGCGCGAACGAGGGCATTCCTGTGGGCGATGTCGGCGACCCTTGAGGGCGAGGACCTTGCTCGCCGTGTCCGCCGAACGGAGGCTGGATTGCGTGATCCGGGTTCAACCTCGTTCTTCGCCATGGCCCTTCGGGTCGAGGAAATTCGCGCTCTGTATCGACTCGGACGCTACGCCGCCGCCGACGATCGGCTCGCATCGCTCTGGCGGATCGTCGTGGCCCACCGCGACGCCGTCGCGCTGACGGCAGCCTGGAAGGGGCTATGGCGGACGAGTGCGACGCCCCGCATCTCGGCCACCATCACGGAGCTCGATCGGACCAATCTCGAGCTGGCACAGGCCGTCGGGCTCGTGACCGTCCCAGCGGAACGACACGGTCTGGTCGCCCTCGCCTAGGGCGACGACCCCTCGAAGCTAAACCTTGCCGGCCGGAGCCGCGAACTCCTCGATCGTCGCCCGCGACAGCTCGTGCTCACCCATCGCCTCGAGAACGGCGAGCGGCAGCGTCAGGTGGTGAGCGCCCGCCAACAGCGTCGCGACCGCCTGGTCCGGTGTCTTGATCGAGGCCGCCAGGATCTCGATCGCCGAACCCCCGCCTGGCGCGACGGCATCGACAACCGATCGCATCTCACGAACAAGAGCCAGCCCATCTCCGAGGAGCCGGGTACTCCGGTCGACGTAGGGGATGACGTAGCGCGCACCGGCTTCGGCTGCGATGACGACCTGGGCGGCACTGAAGATCGCGGTCATGCCGACGACCAGCCCTGCCGACGCGAGCCGTCGGGCGAGGGCCAGGTTTTCGGTCGTGGTCGGGATCTTGATCCCGACTCGTCCCGGCACCAGCCCGGCGAACCGGTGCGCTTCCGCCTCTCGCTCCGCGACGGTGTCCGCAGTGAGCTGGTGAAAGACGGTGCCCGGCAGGAGCCGGCAGAGGGTGGAGACGACATCCGCGGCGGTTAGCCCGGACGCTGCCACGAGAGTCGGATTCGTCGTCGCGCCGACCACGAAACCAAGTGCCGCGGCTCGCTCGGCATCTACCGGACGGGCGGAATCGAGATAGATGGCCATCAGCCGCGGATGGTACGGTGCCGTACGCCGCATGACGCAGACATGGCGCTCGCTCGCTCTCGTGTATCGCTCGATGGACGCCAAGTGGCGGCCGGCCGGGGCGATTCGGCGCCGCCGCAGCACGCGTTCCATGGACAGGCGAGAGCTCGCCACGAAGCTCGATGCGCTCGCTCGCGTTGCGGACGCGGTGTCGACCTGGAGCGCCGGCAACGCCCGACTCTCACCCTTCGATGTCGAGGTCGTTGACCGGCCGATCGAACACCTCTCGTCGGTTGGCTCGGCTGGATTCTGGGTCGCGCCGGACGACGTCCGAATCGAGCTCGATGCGATCGCACCGCCGGGCCGCTACGACGCCCTGTTCGTCATCTGGCCCTCCGACCGACATGTGCCCCTGTGCGGCTGGGGTTGCTCGTGGGGTCCGTCGCCGTCGGCCAACGGGGCCGGATTCTCGTCGATCACGTCCGACCACTGGGAGAACGACGCGTCGCTGCCCGACCCCGAGGAGGGGTTCGTCCACGAATGGCTCCATCAGGTCGAGGCGACGTATCGGTCGCTCGGGGCCGGACCGGAGGTCTTTCCGTCGCTCCATGACGCCGAGACATTGACCTCGTGCCGGCCGGAAACGGAGCCGCCGCACGGGCGGACGTATCGTTGGTGGCATGACACCAAGCCCGACGGGACATCCTGGCGTCGGTGGTACGAGGACTACATGACCGGCCAGATCCGCCGGCCGACGGGTGGCGGCTGTTTCGGGCTCAGCCCGGAGGTATGGGCGCTGCGCGGGTGACCGACCGCCCCGAGTCGCGAAGCCCGGGTTCTACGAGCGCGATCACCATCGCGATCGAGGCCGAGATGATCCCGAGGACCATCGCGGTCGCGAAGCCTGCCGATTCGATGAACGGGGCGAAGCCGATGCTGCCAAGAGCGATGGCGGCCGCAAGTGCGCCGGCGAACAGGGCGAAGGCGCTGCCGCGATCGGCAGCCGTGCTCCGACGCGCCATCTCGACGAGCATCGGCGTGAGGACGAGTGCGCCGCCCGCCCCGCCCAGGAAACCACTCAAGACCAGGATCGGCGTCGTCGGCTCGGGGATGAGGAGCACAAGTCCGACGATCGACATCGCGATCCCGATCGGCGTCAGGAGACGTGTCGAGAGGCGATCCGACAACCAGCCGGCGGGGATCCGGAGGAGCATGATGCCCAGACCGTCGGCGACGAAGAAGAGGCCGATATTAGCCCCGGCCGCCTCTGCCCGTTGCGGCAGATAGGCCGTGACCGCACCCCAATGGGCGACGTAGAGGACGATGATCGCCAGGGGCGCCAGCCAGGTCCGCCGGAAGGTGAGACGGAGGCCTCGCTCGACTCTCGCGGCCCGGTCGTCAACCTCGATGTACGGCAGGCGACGGGTCAGCAGGGCCCCGATCCAGGCCGCCGCCAGGACCGTCAGGGCGACTCCGTCGAGGCCGGCCGCATCGAGGACGACGAGCGACATCGCCGGGGCGACGATCAGGGCCAGGTTCTGCGCACTGCCGACCACGCTCAGAGCGAAGCCCTGACGCGCGGCTGTCGCGAGTCGAGGGACAAGCGACAGCGCCGAGGGCATGACGACCGCCAGTCCGATGCCGCCGCACACTCGCGACAGGAGGAACGCCAGGCTCGAATCGCCGGGCTCGACGCCGGGGATGAGAAGGATGAGCGCGCTTGCCGTGTAGGCGAGCGCGCCGACTACCAGCAGGCTCGTACCGCCGTAGCGGTCGACGAAGGCACCGCCCACGAATGCGGCTGGGATCATGACCAGCGAGGCCGAGCCCATGATCACCCCGATCTGTGGATCGGCAACGGCGGCCCCGGCTAGCGCCAGCGGCAGGCTCGCGGTAAAGCCATGGAATCCGGACTGCAGGAAGAACACGCCGATGGCCAGCCGGAGCACCGGCCAAGTCTAGGGATGCCGGCGACGGTCGCGGCGAACCGATAGCATCGAGCCGTGCTCTACCGCGCTGATCCGTGGCTCCACGTCATCGCCGGCTGCATGTCATCCGGCAAGACCGACGAGCTGCTCCGCCTCCTGCGACGTGCCGAGTACGCCCGTCGGCGGATCCTCCTCGTCCGACCCGATATCGACGACCGGACCTCGCCGGAGTACGCCGAAAGCCGGTCGAAAGCTCGCTACCCGTCGGTCGTCGTGTCGCGTACGGAACCCGTCCGCATCCTCGAACTGGCGCGCGAACGAGACGCAGATCTCGTCGGGATCGAGGAGGCCCAGTTCTTCGACGATCGGATCGTCGACGTCGTCCAGACGCTTCGGGCGAGCGGGCGCCATGTCATCGCCACCGGCCTCAACCTCGACTTCGCCGCTCGACCCTTCGGCGCGATGCCGACCCTGCTCGCCCTCGCCGACGAGATCTCCACGCTTACCGCAATCTGCGTCGTGTGCGGCGAGACCGCGACCCGGACCCAGCGCCTGGTCGGCGGCCGGCCGGCCGCGATCGATGACCCGCTCGTTGTCATCGGCGGGTTCGATCCCGCTGCCGTCGAGACCTACGAGGCGCGCTGCATCCGCCACCACGAGATCGCACCGGCGAAGGGTGCTCGCGGGGTCGTTGCGGAGGGCTGACGCCTCCGAGCTGATCGGCCCGGATCGGGCGGGTTAGCCCGTTGCGGCCGGACGAGCCGTTTCGGCCGGACTAGCCGTTGACAAAGCCCGAGGTGTTGACGACCTCGACATCGGCGCCGGTGAAACGATCGAGCTCGTGAAGAACGTCGTCGTCGAAGAGCGCATTCGATTGGCCGGTGATGTACCACGGCGAGCCGTTGTCGGCCAGGATCATCCCGTACTGCTGGAGCGCCACCGCGATCGTTCTGGCGTGCGGCGACAGGCCGGCCAGGTTCGCACCGGCCTTGAGCCGGACCCGGGTGCCCATCGGCGGGAGCGCCGAGCTTGACGATGTCGACGCGTAGTGGCGGGCCGGGTAGATGTACGAGGTCCGCGTCTGCGACGCCGTGAACCGCAGGGCATGCTCGATGGCGCCGGCCGCGACTTCGTCATAGCGAACGAGTCCGGGCAGGATGGGCAGGCCCGCCGCGTCGGCGGATGTCCAGCCGTCGGTGCGAAGCGCGTTCGATGTCATGTCCCACGTCGCACCCGAGCCGGCCGACCAGGAGCTGCCAGACTTGACGGCGGCGAACAGCTCGTAGAGCCGGCATGCGTCCTTGTCGACCATGAGGATGTGTCGATCGCTGCCGCCCTCGATCTGCGGGGACGCGGGGATCGGATAGCCGACCTGATCGGACTCACCGGCATATTGGAAGGCGACCGTTGAGCGCGGGGTCGACGCCGTCACTACGTTGATCGGGATGCCATAGCCGCTGTACGAGCCGAAGTCCATGTGGAATTTGGCCGTCAGCCCGATCGAATTGACGAGTGTCGCCGAGTTGGAGGCGACAGGGAGGCTGTCGACCCGTCGGTTCCAGACATTCGTGCTCGGGAAGATCGGGCAGTCGGGCGCGCCGGGCAGGGTCGGGGCGCCGCCACTGCCGCCGGTTCCACCACCGCCCGTGCCACCTCCGCCTGTGCCGCCTCCACCTGTCCCACCCCCGCCACCGCCGCTCGCCGGCGCGTCCTTCTTGACCGGGTTGGTGCCATTCGTCTGCTCGGCGAGGTTGTTGTACCCGTCATGGTCGGGATCCTCGCGATCGTCACGGATCCGATCGTTGTCGCTGTCCGTGTCACGAGGGAGGGTCCCGGCGGCGAACTCGAAGCGGTTCTTGAGATGATCACCATCGGCATCCTCGTTCGCGTCCGAGATCCCGTCGCCATCGCTATCGGCCACTCTCGGGTTCGTGCCGGCCAGGTACTCGCGGCGGTTCCACAGGCCATCCGCGTCGGGATCCTCGAAGGAATCCTTGATCCCATCACCGTCGGTATCCGCCTTGGTCGTCCACGTCTTGGTGTAGCCGCGCTCATACCAGTCGGGCAGGCGATCCTTGTCGGTGTCGACTGTCGCGGCGGCGAGCGGCGCCGGCACGATGAGCGCGACGGTCGCAAGGACCGTGAGCAGGGCGAGACGAATCGGACCGCTGCGGCGCATGATCACAGTGTCCACGCAAACGTCGTGCCCAACCATGCCGAATCCGTCCCATCGCGCATGGCCCCCTTATGCGGCGCGCCGCTGCACCGCACGTGGCCCCGCCGCACCACATGTGGCCCCGCCGCAACGCATGTCATCCTCCGCTTGTCGCACGGTGGCACCGCGTCGAGCGCGACAATGCGCACGACGACCTGGCCCCGCATGCAAGGGGACGACGGCGATGGACGACGATACCGAGACGGGCGAGGCGGCGGCCGGCACGGCCAGCCTTCGGATCGGGCCGCGGACGGTCGAACTCCCGATCGCCCATGGCACCGACGACCAGGCGGCCGTCGATGTTGGCCGACTCCTTGCCGAGACGGGCATGACGACGCTCGACTACGGCTATGCGAACACGGCGCCGACGCGCTCGGCGGTGACCTTCCTCGACGGCGAGGCGGGCATCCTTCGCTACCGCGGCTACCCCATCGAGGAGCTCGCCGAGCACTCGTCATTCCTCGAGGTCGCCTGGCTCCTCATCCACGGCGACCTGCCCAGGGCCACCGAGCTTGAACGGTGGGCCGACGACGTTCGTCGCCACACCCTGCTCCACGAGGAGTTCAAGCGGTTCTTCGACGGCTTTCCAAAGGACGCGCACCCGATGGCGATTCTGGCCTCCGCGGTCTCGGCTCTGTCGACGTTCTACCAGGCCGCGGCTGATATCCACGACGCTGAGGCTGTCGAGCTCCAGTCGATCCGACTGCTGGCCAAGCTGCCGACCATCGCCGCATTCGCCTACAAGAAATCGATCGGCCAACCGTTCGTCTACCCGATGAACAGCCTCGATTACGAGGCCAACTTCCTGCACATGATGTTCGCCGTGCCATCGGAGCCATACGAGGTCGATCCGGACAAGGCCGCAGCGCTGCGAACCCTCCTCATCCTCCACGCCGACCACGAGCAGAACTGCTCGACCTCGACGGTTCGCCTCGTCGGGTCATCCCACGCCAATCTCTTCGTTTCGGTCTCCGCCGGGATCGCCGCCCTGTGGGGTCCGCTCCACGGCGGGGCGAACCAGGAAGTCCTCGAGATGCTCACGGCAATCCGCGATTCCGGCGCGGATGTCAACACCTGGGTCGAGCGCGCGAAGGACAAGTCGTCCGGCTTCCGACTTATGGGCTTCGGGCACCGCGTATATCGGAACCACGACCCGCGGGCCCGGATCATCAAGGCCCAGGCTGACAACATCCTGACGAAGCTGCGCCAACGCGATGAGCTCCTCGACATCGCCCGTCGGCTCGAGGAGGTCGCCCTGTCCGACCCATACTTCGTCGAGCGCAAGCTGTATCCGAATGTCGACTTCTACTCGGGCCTCATCTATCGAGCGCTCGGCTTCCCGATCGAGATGTTCACCGTCATGTTCGCCCTCGGGCGCCTCCCCGGCTGGATCGCTCATTGGCGCGAGATGATCGCCGACCCCGACACCCGGATCGGCCGCCCGCGCCAGCTCTACGTCGGGGAACCGGCTCGAGCGTACGCGCCGCTGGCCGATCGGACCTGACCGAGCCCGAGGGAACAACCGCCCGAGTCGAGGCGTCAGGGGCCCCATCGCCGGTGTACAGCCGCCGGCAGTACGACGGAGCCACTGCCATGCGACGTCTCGGAGCGGCCTTCATGGCCGCCTTGTCTTGTCTTCTCATCGCCGCCGGACCGATGCTCGCCTGCGGCGGGCTCATCGGACCCAATGGGGCGGTGAACCTCCTCCGAACGACAACGTTCGTCGGATATCACGAAGGGATCGAGCACTACATCACCGCTTTCCAGTTCGCCGGTGGCGAGGGCACCTTCGGGTCGCTCGTTCCGCTGCCCGGCGTCCCGACCGATGTCGTAAAGGGCGGCGACTGGACCCTCCAGCGTCTCGTTCGCGAGACCGACCCTGTGCCTGCCGAGGCCTTCCGACTCAGCGCGGCCTCGGATGCGGCAGGTGAGGCCCAGGTCCTCCTGAAGAAGCGGATCGACGCCCTCGACATCACCGTTCTCAAGGGCGGCGCGGCAGAGGTCGGACTGTGGGCCAAGAACCACGGCTTCCGCCTCCCGCCCGATGCGCCCGAGGTGCTCGCCTTCTACGCCGAGCGCAGCCCGATCTTCATGGCCGCGGCGTTCGACGCCGATGCGGCTCGTGAGCGGGGCCAGGCGATCGGTGACGGGACGCCGATCCACATCACGATCCCGACGCCAAATCCGTGGGTTCCGCTCCGCATCCTCGCCCTCGGACGAACCGGAGAAGAGCGGGTCGAGGCCGACCTGTACATGCTCACCGACAAGACCCCGGCCGTGCTGCCGGGCTACGGCGAGAAGACCGGCCTGTTCCTCGACCACTCGGCGCCCGCTTCGGACGCCCTGCTGGCCGACCTGCGATCCGATCGCGACATGGAGTGGATCCCCGATGCCGGCTGGCTGACGAAGGTCCGGATCGATGCCGCTGCAACGGACCTGCGCTTCGATCTGGCGATCGACGCAACGGGCCAGGGAACGCCATCGCGAGTCGCGGCCGGGCTCGACACACCGCCGTTCGGCGGCGTGGACGGCACGACCGTCATGAGCCTGGCGCTCATCGGCCTCATCGGCGTCCAGCTGGTCTGGTTCGCCAGGCTGCTGACGACCCGGTCGCGAACCGCCCCGGCATGAGACGAAGATTGGCTGCCGGCCTGCTGGCCGTCGCGAGCCTCGCGCCGCTGACGGCCGGCTGTGCCGGCCCCGCCGATCACGTGGAGATCGTCCTTCGAAACTCTCACTACGACAAGACCGCGATCACCGTGCCTGTCGGTGTGCCGGTGACGTTCGTGCTTCGCAACGAGGATCCGATCGACCACGAGTGGATCGTCGGCGACGAGGCCCTCCACGAGCGCCATCGCACCGGCACCGAGCCCTACCACGACGAGCGTCCGACAGAAGTAACGGTGCCGGCCCTCCAAACGCGGACGACGATCGTCACGTTCGATACGGCCGGCACCCTTCGCTTCGTATGCCACCTGCCTGGCCACGAGGCCTACGGCATGACAGGCATCCTCACGGTGGCCAGCTAGCGAGCGCGGCGATCGACCCGCTCACGGCATGCTGGGCTCCGCGTGGAAGATCGGCGGCAGGTCGAGCGTCTCAGCCCAGGCGGCGATCTCGGCGCACGTCGCGACCCACAGACCTTCCGTAGCCTTCGCCCGGGCGATCAGCTCGGCGAGGCCGGCCGCGCGGGAGGCCCGTCCTGACACGACCGGGTGCATCGTGAGCATGAACAGCCCGCCTTCCTCGGTGAGGGCATCGAGCTCGCGAGCCCAGCGCTCGATGACCACGGTCGGGCTGAGGATGTCGCCCGTGCCAGTCAGGCCAGGGTAGTAGTTGTACGGCCCCCAATCGTCGAGCGACCAGTGCGCGGGCAACTCCACGAGGGTCGATGCACCCGGCTCCGCGGAGACAGCCAGTCGGTAAGGGTGGTCATACGCCATGAGCGATGAGTCGTAGCGGAAGCCATGGCGAGCGAGCAACGTTGGCAGCGCATAGCTGACCTGCCATTCCGGCGCCCGATAGCCGACCGGGCGGACGCCGAGGATCGTGTCGAGGGCCTCGAGCCCGCGCTGCAGGCGGCGCTCCTCCTCGTCGATCGTCGCGCCCCGCGAGCCTTCATGGAAGTAGCCGTGGTGGCCGATCTCGTGCCCGGCATCGCGCACGCTTCGAGCGGCGTCTGGCCACCGCTCGGCGACCCAGCCCGGGATGAAGAAGGTGGCCCGGATCCCTGCTCGGTCGAGCACGCGCAGCAGGCGCGGCACGGCAACGCGGGTGTCGTACTCCTGGTGGGTCATGACGTCGAGGTGAGCTGCCGTCTCGGGATGATCCCAGAGCATCGCGCTCTCGGCGTCGACGTCGAACGTGAAGCAGGCGGCCGCGCGGACGCCCTCAGGCCAGCGAAAGCCGGGCAGGATGGGTGTTGGACCGGTCACGCGGCGAGTTAAGCCTCCGGCATCCTTCGAGCATCGCCTGCGGGTCGTTCTACGGCTCGACGACAGTCGTGTGGTACCGCACCGTACTGTCCGGATCGATGGCGAGGATCGTAGCCGACTCTCGGCCACCGCTTTCGGGTTCGATAGCTAGCGCGTAGACCGTCCCATCTGTTCCGGCCACAACGGACCAGAACTCAGATCCTCGTCGTGTGAGGGTGACCGGCCAGCCGGAAATCAGTCGCCCGTCGGTGCCGACCGCCACGATGCTTCCGCCGGTCTTGGAATCTCGAGCGGCAAGTGGCAGGTACAGGACGTTCCCGGGTCCGATCGCGGGTACCGAGCGGCCGGCCCCACACGGCGTATCCCCGCCAGCGCAACTTCCAGTGTGCTGTAGCCCGGCCCTCGTACGGTACGGCCAGCCGGCCATGATCTGTCCGGTCGGGTCCAACCCGACTACGGTGGTACCGCCATCGTCGCTGAGCACGAACGAGGTTCCGTCATCGGCAACGACTGGTGGAGCCGGTGTGTCGTCGCCTCCGGGAAGGTACGAACCGGGGGCCGCGGACATCGACAGGTCTGGCGACCCGATTGGTACGATGTGGCCAACCTGATCCAACACGATCGTCCGGCTCGAGCCCGCATGGGGCGAGCCCTCGATCAGGTAGATGCGGCCGGCGGCATCGAAGTCGGGCCAAGATGTGACGCCTCCGATGGCAACCGGCCAGCCGGGAACGACTCCGACGTTGTTGCTGGCATGCAACTGGGTCCCCACTTCGCCTGGAGAGTGGGTATGGGGATCGGGTTGGTATGTCACTCCGTAGACAGTTCCATCGGGTCCGATCGAAGGTGACTGTCCGGCGTCGCACTCCGGGACGAGGGGTCCACGCACACCTTCTCGAACCGCGCCGTCCGCGGCGATAGTCACGATCAAGCCGGAGGGAAGGAATTCAGTGCCGCAGGCGTCGACGTCGGTGCTCGGGTAGGTCGGAATGGTGAGGTCGCTGCCGACGATCCGCCCGGTGGCGCCGAAACCGAGGTCGGGGACAACGGGCCAATTTGCCAACGATCGCCCATTCGAGTCGAATGCGACGGCGCGCGTTGCCAAGAAGACACCAAGCTCACTTTCGGGAAGAGCGTAGGCGCAGACAAGGCGTACGGAACCGTCATCGACCGGCAGCGGAGGTCCACAGGTTCTGACCCCTTCCACGACGATGGGCCATCCGGGGCGCGGTCGCCCGGTCGCGTCGAGGAGGGCCAGGATCGTGCCGGCTTTTGGGTCCGAGCCACTGATCAATACGTACAGACCGCCATCGCGTCCCGGCGCGATCTGGACGTCGCCGGAAGCGACCGGGATGGTGGCCCTTGGCGGGGCTGAGCGCGACGGGCTCGAGGGTGTGGGCTGCGGCCCGGTATTCGAGGATGAGATCGGGCTTGTCGGCAGCGGAGATAGCGTCAGGCCCGATGGGTTGGGGCTGTCGAGCGCGCTGTCCGTGGTGGGAGTCGGGAGGACCGCGGTCGGGAGGCCGCCATCCTTGCGCTGCAGGTAAGCCCCGACGGCTACGGCGCCGAGCACAGCCAGGAGCACGAGGGCCGCGGCGATGAGCAGCACCGGGCGCTGGGGCCAGACACTCCGGCGTGCGATCGCCCCGAGCACGGAATCATCAACGTGGCGCCTCGGCATGATCGAGAGCGGTTGGCTCAGTGCCGCTGCATCGGCGCGCATGGCGGCCGCCGAGCGCGCACATGTAGGGCAAGCTGCGAGACCAGCTTGCAGCTCCGCCGCTTCGTCAACCGTCAAGGTACCGTCGATCGCCGACGAGGCGAGCCACAGCGTGCGGCCGTGATCGTGATGATCCGGAATGCTCATGCCTGACCCTCGGCCGCTTCAAGCAGCAACCGAAGCTGGATGCGAGAACGGCACATAAGCGTCCGCGTTGCACCCTCGGTGCGTCCGATCGAAGCCGCGATCTGGCGGCCGTCGAATCCCTGGGCAGCCAGAACGAGAGCCACCCGTCCTTCGGCCGAAAGCGAGCCCAGGGCAGCATGGAGCGCCGCATCGCGTTCAGCACGCAGGAATTCACCTTCGGGTTGGGCCGGCTCTCCCCGCTCCACCAGGCGCGGCAGCAGGCGAATCAGGCTTGCCCCGCGGCGCGATCGGCTGATCGCAGCGTTTGCGGCCACTCGATACAGCCACGGTCGTACCTTCGAAGGCATCCGACCAGCTCGAACCTCTCGGATCAGGCGGATGAACGTCTCCTGGAGGATGTCCTCGGCTGACTCCCGGTCGCGAGTCGTCCTGACGAGGAAGGCGAAGATCTCGGCCCGGTGGTCCTCGTAGATCGTGGTGAGGACGATCTCACTCGAGCGTGCACTCTTGCGCGGTCGCTCGAGGGCGGGTTGCGCGTCAGGTTGGGTCATCGCCTGCGAATGATGGATCACACGGATGGAACGAACTCTCCATCGCGTTGTTACCGACGGGCAACGGGGGAACTAGGGCCACGACAGGTCGATCGAGCAGTCCGGCGGGTCGTCGGGAAGGGACCCGGTCACGGTCACGGAGACCAGGCTTCGCGCCGCGGCCCAGTCAAGATCCGCCTGCATACGCTCGGCCACCGGGATCGCTGGCTCCGTCCATGGAGCAGCGGCCAGCGCCTGCTTAACCGCCGTCGCGTCTGACAGCGTGACGACACCGCACCGCGACGCCGAGCCTTCGCCAAGCGGTGGCACCGCCTGGAGCTGGCCGAAGTCCACCAGCCGGCCACCAAGCGGCCACGCGACACGATCGACATCAAGGGCCTGCCGCGGATAGTCGATGCCCTGCTGCTTCTTGAATGCTGTGATTTTCAATAGGAAACGAGCCGGGACGTACGGAACGGCGACGGCCGGCTGTTCAGCCCACGCGTCCTCGGGTAGCCACGCCTCAAGGTCGTCGAGGTGCTCGGCCAGAGCGATGATTCGGTCCGCTTCGGCCCTGTCGCTGGGGGCTGACGCGTTGGTGCTGGAGCGGTGGACGAGTTCGTCGCCACGTCGCAGATCGATGGCATAGGAGACGAAGCCTGCCTGATGGTTCGGGTCGACTTTGATCTCACCGCTGGTGGCAAAGAGCTCACTCGTTGACGCTGGATCAAGGATCAGCGCCACGCCCCTAGGCGTGAGCTTCATCATGAGCCCGCCGAGGTCGCCCCGACGGAGAACGCTGCCATCGCGGAAGACGCTCAGGGACGGAATCCTGCCCACGCTGACATCCGGCCGGATCTCGACCCGCAGGACGACCAGCGGATCTACGACGGTTGCGGTCGGCCGCCCGCTCGTCGACTGGCTCGGCGTGGCGATCGGCAATGCCGGCATCGAACTGACCTGGGATGGCAGCGCACTCGGCGGAGCCGTTGAGGCGGGTGAGGTTCCTTGGGAGGTACCACCGCAGCCCGCCAACAACCCACAGATCAGGATGAGGGCGGTTCGCGAGCGGAGCCATGTCAACACGCGTCAGCTCGCCAGAAGAGAGCTAAAGGCTGGCCGGCAAGCGAGGAAGGTCACGTTGGTGGGACGCTGGAGTCCCGGCGTTGTTACTGAGATATCGACCGGGCTGACGTTCGACGCGTCCGAGGCCTAGGCTCGGGGCAATGCGCGCCGTCGTGCTCGAACGGCCTGGTTCGCTCACCCGGGTCGAGGATCTCGAGGTCCGCGACCCGGGCCGGGCGAGGTCGCGGTCAGGATCGCCGCGTCGGGTGTCTGCCATTCCGATCTTCACGTCCGCGACGGCGACTGGGACGGCGACGAGCCGAGCCGGGCCGCTCGACATCACTCCAGGACCACCCGACCGCAGGTCCACTCGATCGTTCCCGCGAGGTCGATCGGTTGTCCGCTCGCGAGACCTTCGACCAGCTGGGGCGCGAGACCGGCGAAGCGGACCCTGCCGCCCTCATTGGTGAATGTCGACTCGACAGTCGAGGCATCGGTCGCTCCCATGACGACCATCAGCGGGCCACCAGCATCCGGGATCTTGCGATCGGTGATCGAGATGTCCAGGCGGACGCCGTTCCGGCGTGGCGCGTCCTCGATCGCCTCCCAGCGGTCGCCGACGTTCAGATAGACGCTATCGACCACGCGATCCTGCTGGCCGAGGTCGACGATCGGGTTGCCACTCACCTGGAACTCAGTCGCGCTGGCCACGTTGGAACAGGTGACCGGAGTTGTCGCTTCGGCGTCCTCCGGCGACGTCAGCCGGAGGGTCATCGTGCCACCCTGGGTGACGATGAGCGGCTCACGGCTGGGCCCGAGGTTCTGGCCGACGATCAGGCCGACGCCGATCGCCACCGCGATCAGCCCGCCTCGACGAAGGAGTCCGCGGCCAAGCAGCGCGAGCACGCCGCCGATGACGAGGATGCCGATTGCGGCGACGGTGAGGATGATGCCCGTGTAGTCCAGCCACCACATCCAGTCGATGTAGGCGCCAAGGACAGCCGCAAGGCCGGCGGCGATGGCGAGGCATGCGAGCCACAGGACCCGACCCCTACCGACTGAAGCCGTTGCCGACTCGGTCGTCATTCCCGAACACCGATCGGAGTAGGCGCGAGCCGCACCTGCATCTGGAACATATCGAGGGGACGCGCATCATCGAGATGCGTTACTCGATCGGCCTGCGCAGCTTGCCAGCCGTCAGCCGGCCTCGAGCGGGTCACGGCCTAGACCGGCCTGATCGAGGTGATCACGAACTGCGAGCGGCAGGTGAGACTGATCTCTCGTGCCGAGTAGGGAATGTCCCCCGGACCCGTCCTGACCGCCTTGCAGGTCCGGGCCGCTGGATCATCACTGTGCCCGGTGATCTCCACCGTGATGGCATCCTTGGGGTCGACGCTGCTCGACAGGTCCGGAAGGTGCAAGTCGGGATCGAGGGTTGGATAGAACCCGTCGTCAGGGTTGCCCGAATAGACCAGGAGGTCCTGGCAGCCCTCACCTGCGAGCCATCCCGGTTCGATTGTCCAAAAACCTCCCTCGAGTGGACAGATCAAGTCGGTCCTGCCGAACCGCGCCGTGAACGTCAGGGGCTGGTCGCCGTAACAGGCCAGTTGAACGATGGCTGGCGTCGCGGTGACTGCCTCGAAGGTCGTCGGTACGGACGGGCATTCGAAACGATCGCCGGCCAGCCACTGCTCACCATCCTTGCCGGCGGCCGCGACCCAGCCGAACGGCGCCACGATGTCGCCATCGTCCAGCGGTTGGACCTGGTACCAGTCAAAGCCAGATGCTCGGACGGGGCCGTCGACGACGAACACCTCGCGCCCGGCATCGAGAAGTGGAGTCAGGCGCTTCGAATCGTCGCTGACGCCGGGTTTCGACCGGACCCGGAGGTCGTTCGTCACCACCGTCGCGATCGAGTCGATCGCGATCTGGCCATCCGCCGGTTGGGCGGCCGTAGCCGAGGGCACCGGCGACCCCGATGGCACGGCGGAGCCTGCAGGAGTCGAAGGGGACGGGCTCGGCTCGGTGGCGACGGACGGCGACGGTTGCGCCGCAACTGGCGTGTCGATCGTGCGCCGGATCAGGGCCCCGAGCGCCACGGCTCCAATGAATGCGAAGACCACGAGGACGGCTGTGGTTGCCAGGGGCAGGCGTCCGAACCGACCACTCCGAGCCGGAGGCAGCTCCGGGGCGCCGGGTCGTTCCGGTTCGCCGACCTCCGTATCGGGCGCATCGGGGGCAGACGACTCGGGCCGGTCGTTCACATCCGTGTAACGCCTGAGTCGCCCGCTTGTGACGGCAGCGGATCCGGCGAGGGCCCGACGTTGCGATCGCCCGCGCCGTAGATTCATCGTCATGCGCGCCGTCGTGCTTGACAGACCAGGTTCCCCCACCCGCGTGGAGGACCTGTATCTCCGTGACCCAGGGCCGGGCGAGGTCGCGGTCAGGATCGCCGCGTCGGGTGTCTGCCATTCCGACCTTCACGTCCGCGACGGCGACTGGGAACGTCCTGGGCCGATCATCCTCGGACACGAAGGCGCCGGCTGGATCGAGGCTGTCGGTCCCGGCGTGGAGTCACCGCGGATCGGCGATCTCGTCGCCCTGACCTGGTACTACCCATGCCTTCGATGCCGGCTGTGCCAGGACGGTCGCCAGTGGCTCTGCGGCGAATCCGGCTCGCTCCGCCATCGGGCCGCCGACGGCTCGACCGTCGCCCGGCGGGCCGACGGCACGGAGGTCGTCAGCTACCTCGCCATCGGGACCATGGCCGAACGGTCGGTGGTGCCGGCCCAGGCGGCCGTGACGCTCGCCTCGAGCGTGCCCCCTGAGGTGGCCGCGCTGATCGGCTGCTGCGTCTCGACTGGCGTCGGCGCCGTGCTGAAGACCGCCTGCGTTCCCGAGGGCGCGAGCGTCGTGGTGTTCGGCATCGGTGGCGTCGGGGCGTCGGTCGTGATGGGCGCCACCATCGCCGGCGCGTCGCGGATCGTCGCGGTCGATCGGGTCCCGAGCAGGCTCGATCTGGCTCGCGACCTCGGAGCCACCGACACGATCCTGGCCGGCGACGATCCCAGGACGACGAACGAGGCGATCACGCGAGCCACCCGGGGAGGCCCCGATTTCGCATTCGAAGCGATCGGCCTCCAATCGACCGTCGAGCAGGCCATCGAGGTGACGCCGCCGGGCGGGACAGCGGTCCTGGTCGGCTTGACTGCGTTCGGGAAGCGCGCCTCGTTCGATGTCTTCCGCTTCGTCGATGGCAGCCGCCGGATCATCGGCTCGAACTACGGCGCCGCCGTCGCAGCCGTCGACTTCCCCCGCTACGCCGACCTGTTCCTTGCCGGACGCCTGCCGATCGATCGGCTCGTCAGCCACCGGATCGGCCTCGAGGACGTCGAGCCAGCGTTCGACGCGATGCGCCGCGGAGAGGGCCTCCGTCAGGTGATCGTCCCGTAGTCATCGGACCGTCCCCGGGCTCGGGTGGTCGCCTCCGGGTTGGAGGGGCTCCTCGATCTGTGGCAGGAGCGGCTGGCCGGTGATGAGGCGCGAACCGCGACCTCGGGTCGCGAAGCTCCACGCCCAGCGGGTGAGGACGACCGCCCGGTTGGCATACCCGATGAGGTATGCGATATGGATGCCGAGCCAGAGCAGCCAGGCGACGAACCCGCCCGTCTGACCCAACGGCCCGAGCCAGCCGATGTTGGAGACGCCGGCAAGCCGGCCGATAACGGCGACATCGCCCTTGTCGCTGTAGCGGAATGGAGGCGTCGGTCGCCCAGCCAGCCGGCGACGGATCGTGCGAGCGATGTAGCGGCCGGACTGGATCGCTCCCTGGGCGACACCGGGCACCGCTCGACCGCCCTCCCACGGCTGCACCGCGGCGTCGCCGATGACGAAGATCTCGGGATGTCCGGGGACCGTGAGATCCGGCCCGACGATCACCCGCCCGGACCGGTCCATCTCGGCCCCCGTTGCCTCGGCGATCTTGCGAGCGAAGCTCGAGGCGAGGACCCCGGCCGCCCAAAGCACGGTGAGGGCGGGGATCCGCTCCTCCTTGCCATCGGCGACGACGCGCACACAACTCTCATCGACGTGGACCACCCGGGTGTCGGTCCGGACAGTGACGCCCAGGCGTTCCAACTGTCGTCGGGCCGATGCAGAGCGACCTTCCGGGTATGTTGGTAACAGGCGGGGCATGGCTTCGACAAGGATGATCCGGGCATCCGGCGGCCGGATGGAGCGGAAGTCGCGACGCAAGGTGTCGTTGGCGATCTCGCCGAGGGCTCCGGCCAGCTCGACGCCGGTCGGACCGCCACCGACCACGACGAATGTCATCCACTCGGCCCGTCGCGCCTTGTCGTTCTCACGTTCGGCAGCCTCGAAGGCGATGAGGATCCGGCGTCGGATCTCGAGAGCGTCGTCGAGCGATTTGAGGCCAGGAGCGTACGGTGCCCAGGCGTCATGGCCGAAGTAGCTGAACCGTGCCCCGGTCGCGGCGATGAGCGTGTCGTAGGGGAGCGGACCGCCGTCCGAGAGGATGACTTCGCGGACCTCAGGATCGACGGCGACCGCTTCACCCAGGAGAACGGTCGTGTTCGCCTGGCGCCGCAGGACCGACCGCAGCGGTTGGGCGATCTCGCCCGGCGCCAGCGCGCCGGTCGCGACCTGATAGAGCAGCGGCTGGAAGAGGTGGAAGTTACGTCGATCGACGAGGGTTAGCCTGACTCGCGGCTCCTTGCCGAGCTCTCGGGCTGTATAGAGGCCACCGAACCCACCGCCGACGATGACGACGCGATGCGACATCTACGGCCCCCAGACGGACCCGTCGTGGGCGAACAGGACCCGCACAGGGTCGAGGGCGAGGAGGCTCGCCAGCCAACCTTGAGCCTCGGAACCCGACGCGTCCTCTGCAAATGCTGTGGCATCGAGGTGGCTCTGACCGGCGAGGACCACGGTCCCGTCGCCCGAGCGGACTACGAGCGACTGATGACCATCCGTGTGGCCGGGCGTCGGCCAGACCTCGACGCCGGGCAGGACCTCGGCCCGACCGTCGAGTGCCTGGTACGTGGTTCCGGGATGGTCGATGAGCTCCGGCAGCGAATAGTCCTCGGTCCTGGCGGCCTCGAGCTCGCGGCGCTGGACCATCACCGGGCGACCGGCGAACGCCGGATTCCCGCCGCAATGGTCATAGTGGAGGTGGCAGTTCACGACGATGGTGACGTCATCGACGTCGATGCCGGCCTTCGCCAGCGCAACTGGAAGCGCAATGCGCG
Organism: uncultured Chloroflexia bacterium; assembly: GCA_963789905.1. GTDB lineage: Bacteria > Chloroflexota > Limnocylindria > Limnocylindrales > CSP1-4 > CAWBMK01. The sequence goes on from CAWBMK010000001.1 coordinate 494,124, forward strand.
ACGGGCTGTAGAAGCGCTCGGTCTCGTCGTCGGGGACGCCCATGCCGGTGTCGAACAGCAGGATCCCGTCGGGGTGGATCACGACATAGCCCAGGAGTGCCTCGACGCGTGGCGCGCCCGTGCCGGTCTCTTCGGGAGGCCTCACGAACCTTCCGAAATCGACCCGTCTGACATCGACACGACCCACGGCGCGCACGACGACGCGACGGCGACTACTTGTCGCGCTCGGCGACGCTCATGGCAGCCTGGGCTGCGGCGAGGCGGGCGACGGGGACGCGGAATGGCGAACAGGACACGTAGTCGAGACCGATCTCCTCGCAGAAGGCGATCGACGCAGGGTCCCCGCCGTGCTCGCCGCAGATGCCCAGCTCGATGTCCGGCCGGGTCGCCCTCCCCTTCTCCACGGCCGTTCGCATGAGCGACCCGACGCCCGCCCGATCGAGGGTTTGGAACGGGTTGTCCGGCAGGATCTTGCGCTCGACGTAGTCGAGGAGGAATGAGCCCTCGGCGTCATCGCGGCTGTAACCGAATGTCATCTGGGTCAGGTCGTTCGTGCCGAAGCTGAAGAACTCGGCATGCTCGGCGATCTCGTCGGCTGTCAGGGCGCCGCGCGGGACCTCGATCATCGTTCCGAACTTGTAGTCGACCTCCACGCCTGCCCGCTCCTCGACGGCCTTCGCCTCGGCCTCGAGGATCGCCCGCGTCGCCGACAACTCGTTCACGTGGCCGACCAGCGGGATCATGATCTTGGGGTGCGGATCGCCGCCGCGGCCCTGGACGGCGATAGCGGCGTCGAGGATCGCCCGCGTCTGGATCTTCACGAAGTCGGGGATCATGAGGCCGAGGCGGCAGCCGCGCATGCCCAGCATCGGGTTCTGCTCGCGAAGCGCCTCGACGGCGGCCAACAGCTCCCGCGCCTCCGTGTAGGCGGGATCGTTCTCTGGCGTCCCGAGCGTTCGGAGGCGAGTGACCTCCTCGATGAGGTCTTCGTGGGACGGCAGGAACTCGTGGAGCGGCGGATCGATGAGACGGACGACGACCGGCAGGCCGGTCATCGCCTCGAAGATGCCCTCGAAATCCCCGCGCTGGAGTTCCTCGAGCTTGGCCATCGCGGCATCGAACGTCGCAACCGTCTCGCGTTCCTCGGCGTCGAGTGCGCCTCCCGCCGCCAGCTTGGCCTTGGCACGAGTCGCCGCGAAGGCGACGAGGATGGCGCCACGGACGATCTCCAGCCGCTCTCCTTCGCGGAACATGTGCTCGGTACGACAGAGACCGATGCCCTGGGCGCCATATCGGCGGGCGAGGGCCGCTTCCTCCGGCTTGTCGGCGTTCGTCCAGACCTCCATCCGTCGAAGCTCGTCCGCCCAGCCCAAGATCCTCTGGAGCCCAGCCTGATCCTCGAAGCGGACGGCGACGGTCGGGATCGCCCCGAGGAAGACGTCGCCCGTCGAACCGTCGATGCTGATGACGTCGCCCTCCGCGAACGACACGTCGTTCGCCGCGGCCCGCCGCTCGCGGTAGTCGATGACGAGGTCGGCGCAACCGGCCACGCACGGCTTGCCGATCTGGCGGGCGACGACGGCGGCGTGCGACGTGGCTCCGCCGCGGGCCGTGAGGACGCCCTGGGCGGCCGCCATGCCATGGAAGTCGTCGGGCGAGGTCTCGATCCGGACGAGGACGACCTTCTCGCCAGCGGCGGCCCGCTCCGCCGCACGATCGGCATCGAAGACCGCGGCGCCGACCGCGGCGCCGGGAGACGCGTTCAGGCCGCGGGCGACCTTCGTCGCGCTTTGGCGAGCCCGCGGGTCGAACTGATCGCGGAGGAGCTGGTCGACCATCGCAGGCTCGATCCGCCCGACCGCCTCGGCCCTGGTGAGGATCCCCTCCTCGACCATGGCTGCCACGATCTCGACCGCGGCCGCCGCCGTCCGCTTCGCCGAGCGCGTCTGGAGCATGTAGAGCGTTCCACGCTCGATGGTGAACTCGAGGTCCTGGACGTCGCGGTAGTGGCGCTCGAGGCGACCGGCGATCTCCTCGAACTGACCGTAGACCTCCGGCCACGAATCCTTCATGCCCGAGATCGGCTGCGGCGTGCGAATCCCGGCCACGACATCCTCGCCCTGGGCGTTGGCCAGGAACTCGCCGAAGATCGCCTTCTCGCCCGTGTTCGGGTCGCGGGTGAAGGCGACGCCCGTGCCCGAGTCGTCGCCCATGTTGCCGAACACCATGGTCACGACGTTGACGGCCGTGCCGAGGTCGTGGGGGATCCTGTTGAAGTCGCGGTAGTCGGTCGCTCGCTTGCCGAACCAACTGCCGAAGACGGCCTTGATGGCGAGGTCGAGCTGCTCCCACGGATCGGTAGGGAAGTCGCGACCGGTGTCCTCGCGAACGATCGCCCGGAACGCGTCCGCGGACTCGTGGAGGGCCGCCGCGTCGAGGTCCGTGTCGGCCGTCGCACCATGCCGCGCCTTGATCTCGTCGAAGGCCAGGTCGAAGCGCTCTCCAGACACGTCCATGACGATCCGACCGAACATCTGGATGAAGCGCCGCCAGGCATCCCAGCCGAAACGCTCGTTGCCCGTCAGGGCGATGAGACCAGCCAGCGTCTCCTCGTTGAGGCCGAGATTGAGGACCGTGTCCATCATCCCCGGCATCGAGAACTTGGCGCCCGAGCGGACCGACACGAGAAGCGGGTTGGCCGGGTCGCCGAAGCCCTTGCCGGAGAGACGCTCGACCTCGTGGACCGCCTCGACGGTGTCCTCCCAGAGGCCATCCGGGAGCCGGCTGCCGGCCGCGAAGTACGCGTTGCAGGCCTCGGTCGTGATGGTGAAGCCCGGTGGGACCGGCAGGCCGGCGTTGGTCATCTCGGCCAGGCCGGCGCCCTTGCCGCCGAGGAGGTCCCGCATCTGGGCGTTGCCCTCGGCCGTGCCGCCACCCCAGGCGTAGATGTACCGCTTGGCCGCTCGGTGGGCTCGCTCGGGCGCGACGGGACGGGCGGCAGTGTCGGTCATCGGGCGCAGGCTCCTCGGGGAACGGCGACGTGTCGTCTGGTCGTCGCGGCGTAGTGTACCGGCGCACCACGGCGGATCAGCGGCGGCGGGTACGATTCGACCGTGACAGAAATCGCAGCCGACGAGCGGGTGATCGCCGCAGAGGACGAGCGATACAACGCCTCGTTGGTCCGCCGCGACGACCAGCACGAATCGCTGGCGACATTCTGGGTCCGCTTCGACGGTGAGCCGGTCCCGATCATCCCGGGCCAGTACATGACGATCGGCGTCTTCGTCGAGGGCAAGATCGTCCAACGCCCGTACTCGATCGCCTCATCGCCGTCCGTCGCCGGCAGCGAGGGCTACGAGATGTACGTCCGCCTCGTCCAGGGTGGCGCCTTCACTCCCCTCCTCTGGCGCCTGCCCGTCGGCCATCGGATGCGGATGATCGGCCCCAAGGGCAAGTTCACCCTCGACCCCGAGGACGAGCGGATCCACTTGTTCATCTCATCGGGGACAGGCAACGCGCCGTTCATCGCCATGATGCGCTGGCTCATGGAGCAGGGTCGGCCGCGCCGGGCGGTCTTCCTCAACGGCGTGTCGTACGTGGCCGACCTCGGCTATCGCGACCTGCTCGAAAGCTGGGAGAGCGGAGGTGACTACCCGGTGACGTTCATCCCGACGGTCTCGCGACCGCGGCGCCCGAAAACGCGGGCTGGACGGGGCGGACGGGTCGTGTCGAGTCGATCGTCGGGCCCGTCTGCGAGGAGCTCGGCCTCGGGCCGGCCAACACCGTTGCCTATCTCTGCGGCAACCCCGACATGATCCTCGCGGCCGATGAGACCCTCCTCGGACGCGGCTTTGCCGAGGACCAGGTCAAGAAGGAACTCTACTGGCCAAAGGGCAAGGAGCCCAGCGGCGCCGCTACCGAATAGACGGATTTCAGCCGGGCTCGGCCTCCGCTGCGGCGCTCGCCTCGCCGAGGAGGGCCAACTGATCCGTGGGCACACGGCTGCGGCGACCCTCGCCAGCCGTCATGCGGCGGCGCGTCTCGATCTCGACGTGGGATCCGTCACCCTCCTGGGCCGGATGCTCCACGAGCGCCACGACCCGGCTGGCCATGAACCGGCCCGTCCGGACGGGCGTCCCGCCGCGGGTCACCTCGGTGACCTCGACGATCCCCCGGGCGGTCGTCACCTCGATCCTGCGGCCGGCGCGGGTCGCCACGATCTCGAAGGCCTGCGTGCCGCCCTGACCCGTGTCGACGATGACCTCGACTCGGTCGCCTCTCATGCGGCAACGATACCGGACTCGCCGGTCCGCCAGCGGCCCGAGATCCACAGCACCGTCAGCCCGATCACGACGACGGCGAGGACGGAGATCGCGGTCTGGCGGCTGAACAGCCAGAGCGGTCCGACGAGGTAGGTCGCCGCGATGATCCGCGTCTTCCACGGTTCGGCCAGACCGCGAGAAGAGAGGGCCCACAGGAGCCAGGGCACGATGAGCACCGCGTCGTAGCCCCAGGCGTGCGGGCTGACCGCGACGCCAAGGAGACAGGCGCCGGCCGCGGCTTCCGCGATCGGCGCCCGGAGCAGCCGCGGGATGGACGCCGCGACGAGGACGATCCCCGCCGCGATCGGGACCCACGGCGGCACGGGGAGGCGGGCGACGAGACCGGGGAAAGAGACGGCCTTGTCGGCGTTCGATGAGTAGTCCGAGGCGATGTAGTCGCCCAGACCGGCCAACCAGACGGACGGCCACGCCCAATCCCCGCCGGCGGCCGCCACGCCGGCCAGGTACCAGGCCACGACGGCCATTCCGACGACGGACAGCGAAGCCCAGCGGCCACGGAGGAGCAGGAGCGCGGCCAGCGGCAGCGCCCACGTGGGCTTGAAAAGCAGCGCCCCGACCGCGAGGCCGGGCTGGAGCGTCCGCTCGGCCGCGAGACCGGCGATGGCGATCGTCGCCAGCAGGAGCCCGAGCGGCCCGTTCTGGCCGATGACGATCGAGGCCGTGACCGGCGCGAATGCGAGCACGGCCAGGATCCCCCAGCTGCGCTGGAGACCGAACGCTCGCGCGCCGGATATCCCCGCCCCGACGGCGCAGGCGAGCATGAGCGCCCCGAAGACGACGAACGACACGCCGAGCGGCAGCAGCGCGAACGGGGCGAACAGCCAGGCTGTCCCGGCCGGATACGGCCAGAACGCGATCGGCAGCCCGTGCGCCGTCTGCCAGGCGATGTGGGCGTCGGCTGGGACGAGGTCTGCGGTCCCGACGGTCGCGCCGGCCGACCAGAAGGCCGGCCAATCGTGGAAGTCGTTGACGAACGCGCCGACGACCGGCGTCAGGCCGATGAGGAAGAGACCGATCGCCCACAGGCGGAGTCGAGGCCAGGCGATCCTGAGAGGCGAGCCGAACGCGTACTGCGTGCCGGCTCGCTCGGGCGTCACCGGACCATCCTACCGGGCAGCAGCGACCGGATATCGTTCACTGATCGTGAGCGGGCAACCACGCATCGAGGGCACCGGTCGGCTGGAGGCGTTCAGCGACGGCGTCTTCGCCATCGTCGTCACCCTCCTCATCATCGAGGTCCACCTGCCGGAGATCGCCGAGCCGACGACGGATGCGATGTGGAAGGCATTCGCGGAGATCGCCCCCAAGCTCATCAGCTTCGCCATCAGCTTCTTCACGGTTGCCATCTACTGGGTCAACCACCACCACTTCTTCCACCGCGTCACGCACTCGGACTGGAAGGTCCTGTGGTCGAACAACCTGTTGCTGTTCTTCCTGACGATCGTGCCGTTCACTACGGCCGTCCTCGGCGACTACCCGACCCAGCCTGTGGCGATCTTCGTTTACGCCATCAACCTCAGCCTCGCGGCGGCCGCGTTCACCCTCATGGGCTACTACGTCTTTTTCGTTGGGCGCCTGGTCCCGCCGGCGATCCCTGAGGCGGCTCGGCGCGCCGAATGGCTTCGCGCCGTGGCAGGGGCGGTGACCTATCTGGTCGCCGCACTCGTGGGCTTCGTGTTCCCGCCCATCGCGCTGCTCATCTTCGTGGCAGTCCCGATCGCCTTCATCGTCCCCAACCTCCTCGGCGGGCCCGATGCATAGCGAGGTCGTCCCTGATCGGGCGCCAGACTCAGCTTGAACCGCGGTAGGCGCGCGGGGGGCACGTTCGCCGGCTGAAGCGGCGTGGCGACCGCCATAAGCGTTCGAGGGCGACGGTATGCTGACGAAATCCCGGATTCGCACGGTCTCACGGCCGTCGCGGCACCTCGCAGACTCCTGTCCCCTTCGTAGACGTGCCTCGGGAACGCGTTCTGCGGTCGGTGCAGTAGTCGCGGCAGAAACGGTGGCCTGGGCGACCTCAGACGCGTGGGGCAGCCTCAGCCGCGTGCGGCGCTCAGCCGATCCTGGATCGCCGCCCGCAAACCGTCGATCGGGACCCGCTCCTGAGTCATCGCATCGCGCTCGCGGATGGTGACCGCGCGATCCTCGAGCGTGTCGACGTCGACCGTCAGGCACCACGGCGTCCCAATCTCGTCCTGGCGGCGGTAGAGCTTGCCGATCGCGGCCGTGTCGTCGTAGACCGCCATGACATCGCGGGCCAGGTCGTCGCGGATCTCATGGGCCAGGGCGACGATCTCCGGGCGGTTCCGGAGCAGTGGCAGGACGGCGACGGTGTATGGGGCGAGATCGGGGTGGAAGCCGAGGACCACCCGTTTCTCACCGCGTACCTCTTCCTCGCGGTAGGCATCGATGAGGAACGTGAAGGCCGCCCGATCGGCTCCCGCCGCCGTCTCGACGACCCATGGGATGAAGTGCTCGTCGGTCGTCGGGTCGAAGTACTCGAGGTTCTCGCCGGACGCGCGGGCGTGGCTCCCGAGGTCGAAGTCGCCCCGGTTGTGAATGCCCTCGAGCTCCTTCCAGCCGAACGGAAAGCGATATTCGACATCGACGGCCTTCTTGGCGTAGTGGGCCAGCTCGTCGGGCGCATGCTCACGGAAGCGGAGGCGACCCGAGGTCACGCCGTAGCGCTCGTACCAGGCGCGCCGCGCCGGGAGCCATTCCTCGAACGCGGCCGAGGCCGGCTCATTCGGCCGGACGAAGTACTGCATCTCCATCTGCTCGAATTCGCGCATCCGGAAGACGAAGTTGCCGGGGCTGATCTCATTCCGGAACGACTTGCCGACCTGGGCGATCCCGAAGGGGATCTTCCTGCGCGAGCTCTGCTGGACGTTCTTGAAGTTGACATAGCTGCCCTGGGCCGTCTCGGGCCGGAAGTAGACGATCGAGCCCTCGTCCTCGACGGGACCCATGTGCGAGGTGAACATGAGGTTGAACCGGCGGGGCGCCGACAGTGGGCCCTCGTCGTTGGGACAGACCAGCCCCAGGCGGGCAACGATGCCCTCGTCGCGGAGCTCGGTCGCCGTGAGGGATTCCGCCCCGGGCAGCTCGTCGAGCCGATAGCGGCGGTGGCACGTCCCGCATTCGACGAGGGGGTCGCTGAACGAGGCGACGTGACCCGAGGTCACCCAGACCTGGGGGTGCATGAGGATCCCGGCGTCCAGCCCGACGATGTCGTCCCGCTCCTGGACCATCGTCCGCCACCAGGCCCGCTTGACGTTGTTCTTGAGCTCGACGCCGAGCGGCCCGTAGTCCCAGACGGCATTGATCCCACCGTAGATCTCCGACGACGGATAGATGAAGCCGCGCCGCTTCGAGAGCGAGACGATCGTCTCGAGGCTCTCGACGGCAGGCGCGACCGCGTCAGGATCGGTCAGGGGGGTCGTCACGCGGGGCTCCTCGGTGGCGGCCGGCCGTGGCAAGGACGGTCGCGGGGCTGCTCGGTGCGCCGATGCTACCAGAGGGGGTTCGGGCGACGGTCATGGACGGTCTATGCTGCCCTCGGCGAACCTGGAGACCAGCCGATGGACGATCAGCCGGACGCGCTCGACGACGTGACGACGACCCCACGCCCGGTGACCGTCGAGGAGATCGTGGCCTCTCGACCGCAGGGGCTGGTCGCGATCGAAGGGGCTGGGCAGCCACCACGCCCCGACGTGCTCCGGGAGGTGGTCGGCGACGAGATCGTCAATCCGCTGCGCGAAGGCATCCTTCTCCTCGTCCTGACGATCCCCGCCCTCCTGGTCGCGATCCCGATCTTCGCGGTCAGCGCGCTTCTTTTCGTCGCGGTCGGCTCCGTCGCCGGTTATCCGAGCGGCACCATCGGCGGTGTCGTCGGGATCGCCTGGTTCGTGGGCACCCTCGTCCTGGTATTCCTCGCGTTCGTGGCGATCTACAGGCTGGGCAGGCGTTTCGTCCGGCGGCGCCGGGTCCGAACAGCCACGAGAGTTCCCTAGCTCGCGGTCCCTAGCGCGAGGTCTCACGCGATCCCCTAGCGCGCTGTTCGTATCTCGTCGAGGAACTGCAACGACCGCGCATCGCGCTCGAGCGACACACGGACGAAGTCGCGCAGCGCCGCCTCGACCTCGCGCTCGACGGCCGGGTCGAGTCGCAGAGCGGCGATGCCCTCGACGTCCATCCGCAGGTAGGCCTTGAGCAGCTTCAGTCCCTCGAGCGACAGGCCGGCGACCGAGGCGGGTGGCCCAGGACAGCGCTCGCACAGCAGGCCGCCGAGCGGCGGCACCCAGCGGAAGGTCTCGGTCGGCTCGACCGTGCGATCGCATTCGACGCAGCGGTCGACCTCCGGACGCATGCCGAGCTCGTCGAGGAGGCGCGCCTCATACCAGCGGGCGACCCGTCCCGGCTCCATGCCGGCATCGAGCAGCTCGTAGGCGCGGCGGAGCAGGAGGTAGAGCGGCTCCGCGGAGTGGCGCTCCTCGAGCGATCGGTCGGCGAGCTCCGCGAGGTACCAGGCCGTGGCGGCCGATTCGAGCGAGTCCCGGAGCCGCAGCCAGGCGTGGTTCACGGCCGCCTGGGTGACCACCTCGAAGGTTCGTCCATGGGCCAGCTGCAGTCGCAGCTCGGCGAACGGCTCGAGCGTCCCGCCGATGCGCGATGTCGGCTTTCGGACGCCCTTGGCGATGACCCGCAGCTTGCCGAGCTCGGGGGTCATGACGGTCAGCACCCGATCCGCTTCGCCGAGAGCGAAGCGGGACAAGACAATCGCGTCCGTAACGTAGACGCGCGACCGTGGCGGCATCCTCGAAGCGTACGCCGGACCACTCCGAACCGCCTCCCAAGTCAGGCACCGACGCCTGGTAGACGTGCCGAGTCCCAACAGACTCACGACCGGACCAGGTGAGCGTGGCCGAGGCAACGTGTCGACGGATTCGGACCTCGGCCAGGCGTGCAGCGTGAGAAATCTGAGTCTGCAGGGGCTCAGGCCGGCCCGGCAGGGTGCCGTAGCGATAATCAGGCTACTTGCGCCGCGCACGTTTATCGGCGGGACGGTTACACTGCCGGCGATGGCCGTGACACGCGAGATCGACGCCACCGTCCTCATCGCCGACACAGAGGAGGAGATCCTCCGCCTCGTTCGCGAGCGCGATCCGGCCACCCACGGACTCTACGAGATGGTCCGCTACCACCTCGGTCTCGACGGATCGGATGGCCGGCGCGGCAAGCGGATGCGACCGTTGCTCGGACTCCTCGCCTACAGTTCGATCACCGGCGACCACCACAACGCGCTGCCCGGCGCAGCGGCCGTCGAGCTGGGCCACAACTTCAGCCTGGTCCACGATGACATCGAGGACGGCGACGTCGAACGCCGGGCGCGGCCGACGCTGTGGGCGCTCTACGGCATCCCGCAGGCGATCAACGCCGGCGACATGCTGTTCACCCTCTCACGGGTCGCCCTTCACCGCCTGACGGACCTCGGGTTCTCCGATGCCAAGGTGCTGCGCCTGATGCGTCTCTACGACGAGACGTGCGTCGCTCTCTGTGAGGGCCAGTACCTGGACATCTGGATGGCCGACAACCCCGATGCCATGAGCACCGAGCTGTACTTCGACATGATCGGCCGCAAGACCGCCGCCCTCATCTCGGCGTCGATCGAGGCAGGCGCCGTCCTGGCCACTGACGACGAGGACCTCATCGGCCGTTACCGCCGCTTCGGCTGGGCACTGGGCATCGCCTTCCAGCTCAACGACGACATGCTCGGGATCTGGGGCGACGCGGCGGTCACCGGCAAAATGCCCTCGGACCTGGCTCGCCACAAGAAGACGCTGCCCGTCATCTACGCGGTCGAGCACGCCACGACCGACGACCGGGCTCTGCTCCTCCGGCTTATCGCCGAGCGCTCGCCGTCTGAAGCCGATCTGGCCGCGGTCGTCGGCCTGCTCGAGTCGAGCGGCGCCCGCGAATTCACCCGCCAGGAGGCACACCGCTATCGGGACGTGGCGCTCGCCGAGCTGGCGGCGCTCGACATCGCCGACGGGGCGGCCCGCGATCGCCTGCGCGATGTGATCGTGTCGGTGATCAGCGCCTGATCGGGACGGGCGCGACGGTCAGTCGTCGCCTTCGTACGGTTCGTCGCCGGACGGCTCGCGGACCGCGAGGACCTTCGAGACGCGACGTCCGTCGGTCGACTCGACCGTCAGAGTGAGACCGTCGATGCGGACTCGATCGCCTGGCTTCGGGACGTCGCCGAGGCGATGGAAGATGAGGCCGCCGACGGTGTCGTACTCGTCCTCATCGTCGAGCTCCAACTCGAGATCGAAGAGGTCGCCAAGTTCCTCGATCGAGACGAGGCCGTCCACCCGAGCCTCCGTATCGGACAGGATGACGGTCGCCGGCTCCTCGGAGTCGTACTCGTCCTGGATCTCGCCGACGATCTCCTCGAGCAGGTCCTCGATCGTCACTAGACCGGCCGTCCCACCGTATTCGTCGAGGACGATGGCGATGTGGACCTTGCGCCGCTGGAGCTCGTGGAGGAGGTCGTCGATCGACATCGACTCGGGCACAAAGACCGGGGGCCGCAGGAGGGAGCGGACCGCCGGTCGCTCGGCGGCGCTCGGCTTCAGGAACGGCAGGAGATCCTTGGCATAGAGGATGCCCACGATCTCGTCGACGGACTCCTCATAGACGGGGATCCGGCTGTGGCCCTCGGCGATGATCGCGTCGATGGCCTGGTCCAGCGTCGCGTCGGCGGGCAGCCCGACCATCTCGACCCGCGGCACCATGACCTCGTGGAGGCGACGATCGCCGAGCTCGATGACCGCCTGGATCATCTGCTCCTCCTCCGCCTCGAGGACGCCCTGCTCCCCTCCCCGCTCGACGATGAGGCGGAGCTCTTCGGCCGTGATGACGGCCTCCCGCGCGACATCGGCGCCGAACAACCGGGTGATCTGACGGGTGATCCCGGTCAACAGGGCGACGATCGGCCCGAGGACCCAGCCCAGGAAGTCGATCGGCCGGGCCAGCATCAGGGCGATGCGCTCGGGATGGGCCAGGCCGAGGGTCTTGGGAACGAGCTCACCGAAGACGATCGTGAACAGCGACAGGATGACGGTGACGATAACGAGGGACAGGGCCCCGGCCGCATCGGAACCAACGCCGATACCCTCGAGCGACGTCTTGAGACCGTCGACCAGGCTGACGGCCGCGAACGCCGAAGCCAGGAAACCGACGAAGGTGACAACGAGCTGGACAACGGCAAGGAAGCGGCCCGGATCGTCGACGAGGTGGCGGACGCGACGAGCCCCTCGCGCCCCCTCATCGACGAGCTGCTCGACGCGACTGCGGCGGATCGAGACCAGCGCGATCTCGCCCGCCACGAAGATCCCACTGATGAGCACCAGCAGGGCGATCGCCAGCAGCTCGACGAGGGTCTGGCTCATCCGGTCGGCGCGTCACCCTCCACTGGGGTCTTGGGTGCTCGGATCCGGGCCGGAACGCCAACGGCGAGCTTGCCTGCCGGGACATCCCTGGTCACGACCGAGCCTGCGCCCGTACGAGCACCGTCACCGAGCGAGACCGGCGCTCGAAGCATGGTGTCGACACCAAGGAAGACGTTCTTGCCGATCGTCGTCCGGTGCTTCGCGACGCCATCGAAGTTGGCGGTGATCGTGCCGGCACCGACGTTCGTTCCCTCGCCCACATCGGCATCGCCCAGGTAGCTGACGTGATGCTGCCGAACGCCAGGCCCAAGTCGGCTGTTCTTCACCTCGGCGAAGTTGCCGAGCTGCGCTCCGCGCCCGATCGACGATCCTGGCCGGAGGTGGGCGAACGGCCCGATCGACACCTCGTCCTCGATCTCGGCCTGCTCGATGACGCTGGCGGCGATGGTGCACCGTTGTCCGACGACAGAGTCGACGATCCGGGAACCAGAACCGACGACCGTCCCGGCGCCGATCCGGGTGGCGCCCTCGAGGACGACGAACGGTTCGAGGGTCACATCCTCGGCGATCTCCACCATCGCATCGACGTAGGCGGTCGACGGGTCGCGCATCGTGACTCCGGCACGCATGTGAGCCTCATTGATATCGCCCCGCATGAGCCACTCGGCGCGGGCCAGCTCGGCCCTGTCGTTGATGCCGAGCAGGCGCCCGTCATCCTCGGCGCCCAGCGCGACGACGAGCCGGCCATCGGCACGGGCCATCTCGACGAGATCCGTCAGGTACAGCTCTCCCGTCGCGGGCGATGGCTCGAGATCGCCGATCCGACCTCGTAGCCAGCCCGCATCGAAGACGTAGAGGCCGGCGTTGACCTCGGGCAGGGCGAGCTCGTCCTCGGTGGCGTCCTTGGCCTCGACGATCCGCTCGACAGCGCCGCCGTCGCCGCGTACGACACGGCCGAGCCGGCCGGGTTCGATGGCATCGACCGCGACCAGCGCGATCGCCGCGGCGTCGAGGCGTCGTTCGTCGAGGAGCTCGGCGAGCACCTCCGAGGTCATGAGCGGCACATCACCGTTGATGACCATGATCTCGTCCGCGTCCCTGGGCAGATGCGGCAGGGCGGCCCGCAGCGCATCACCTGTCCCGCGCGGCTCGTCCTGCAGGGCGAAGGTCGCCCGGCCCTCGAAGACATCGCTGACGGCCGCAGTGGCCGGCGAGTAGACGACGATCGGCTGCCAGTCGCTGACGGCCGCCGCGGCATCGAGGACATAGGCGAGGATCGGCCGCCCGGCAAGAGCATGGAGGAGCTTGGGTGTTTCGGACCGCATCCGGGTTCCGAGCCCAGCCGCCAGGACGATGGCAGCCGTGCGCGTGGATGTGTCGCGACGCTCGGATCGTTCGTGGGTCACGAGTGGCGGCGGTCCCGGCCGCGCCAGGCTCGGTCGTCGTCCGTGGCCGATGAAGTCTCGGTCATCTGTCCGCGGCAGCGTAGCACGGGCTCAGCCGCGCCTCGCGATGGCCTCAACCTCGACCAGGGCGCCCTTCGGCAGGGCCGCGACCGCGAACGTGGAGCGGGCCGGCGGCGGATCGGGCATGAAGCTGCCATAGACCTCGTTGACGGCCGCGAAGTCGGCGATATCGACGAGGAAGACCTGACACTTGACCACATCGCCGAACGATGAACCGGCTGCATCGAGGACCGCCGCCAGGTTGCGCAGCGCCCGCTCCGCCTGGGCCACAACGCCGCCATCCACGATCTGGCCCGTCGATGGGTCGAGCCCGATCTGACCCGAGCAGAAGATGAGGTCGCCCGCGACGATCGCGTGGCTGTACGGCCCGACGGCGCCCGGAGCGCCGGTCGCGGAGATAGCCTGGCGGGTCATCGATCCTGTCCTCCTCCAACGAGCGTCGTGGCGGCGATGAACGGGTCGCCGTCGCCGGGCATGAGCAAGGCGCCCGATGCGACGGCATCTCGGACCGTGTCGGCGGCCGTGGCCGCCTCGGTCTCGGAAGGATAGAGCGCCCACAGGGTCGGGCCCGATCCGGACTGACCGACGGGACGATGGATGAGCCGACCGAGCCGTCTCCGGAAGGTCGTCAGACCGGGGGCGATGGTCTCGGCAGCTCCGATGAGATCGTTGGCCGTGGTCAGGATGCCCGCCCGGGCCAGGAGCGCAGAGGCAGTCATGCCGCGCTCGATCTCCTCGACGAGATGCATCGACGCGGCCCTGGTCGCGGCGCCGCCATCGTCCGGCCGGGCCCCAGCCGCGAACGCCGCGAAGACGTCGCGCGTCGACACGCGTATGGATGGGGTCACGAGCATGACGCCGAGCGGACCGCCGGTCAGGCCGGGGAGCGTCGTGACGCTCTCGCCACGACCCTCGACGAGGGCAAGACCTTCGGCCAGGAAGAACGGGACGTCGGAGCCCAGCGACAGCGCCACGGCCGCTCGCTCGTCCGGTGCAAGATCGGCGCCCCAGGCCTCGAGGGCCGAGTCGATCGCCGCGGCCGCGTCGGACGATCCACCGCCAAGCCCCGCTGCGACCGGGATCCGCTTCTCGAGTCGGGCGGCAAGGGCCGGTGGGGCGGCCGGCGCGCCGGCCCATGTCCGACGGACGGCCTCGCGGGTCGCCCCGATGGCCCGGATGACGAGATCGTCGTCGAGGGGTCCTGATGCGTATCCGACGGCGTGTCGCGTGTCCGCATCACCGGCCGCGACCGCGACGCTGAGGCGGTCGGCCAGTGCGAGTGTTGAGATGACCGAATGGAGGGCGTGGTAGCCGTCGTCGCGCCGGCCGATCACGGCAAGGGTCAGATTGAGCTTGGCCGACGCGGTCCGGACGATCGGCGTCAATCGGCGGATCGGGTCGGCCGTCACCGTGCCTCCATCAGCGCTTTGCGAACGGACACCCACTCGGCGACAGACAGCGTCTGGGGCCGTCGATCGGGATCGATCCCGGCGGCCTCGAGAGCAGGCACCAGACGCTGCGATTCCATGGGGAGCTGGCGAGCGAGCCCGTTGCGCAGCTTCTTGCGGCGCTCGCGGAAGCCCGCCTGGACGATCCGCCACAGGTCGTCCTCGTCCGGCGGCTCGACTCCAAGGCTTGCGCCCTCACCGTCCGCGGTCTCGAGGACCACGATCGCCGACCACACCGCCGGTGCCGGTTCGAACGCCTCCGGAGGCACCAACCGCGCGATCCGGACGGCGGCGTGGTACCGAACGAAGACCGACAGGTAGCTCATGTCGCCGGGTCGGGCCGCGATCCGCTCACCGACCTCGCGCTGCACCATGAGGACCGCTCTCCTCGGTTTGGGTGCGCGTTCCAGCAGACGGTGGAGGGTCGGGCTGGTCACGTGATAGGGCAGGTTGGCGACCACGTCGTACGGCGGCGCCACGAGTCCGGTCAGATCCTCATCGAGGGCGTCGCCTTCGATGAGCACGAGGCCGCCCGGCGCCTCCGGATCAGCCTCCGCGATGTCGATCGGCTCGGCGAAGGTCGCCCGCAGTCGGACGGCGAGGCCTCGATCGAGCTCGATGGCGGTGACCGTGGCCCCGGCATCGAGAAGGCCGGCCGTCAGGATGCCCAGTCCGGGCCCGATCTCGAGGATGCGACCTCCCTTCGTCGGCTCCGCCTCATCGAGGATCGCCTCGAGGACCTCGACGTCGGCCAGAAAGTTCTGCGACAGTGAGCGGCGGGCCGCCAGGCCCGCATCGCGGAGGGAACGTCGGACGGAAGCCGGGTCGAGACGGGCCGGCTTCACGACGCCAACGGATACGACGGGCGCGCATCGAGGCTCAGCCCGGCCCGTTGACCGATCTCGTAGCGTCGGAAGCCGGCCGCCCCGATCATCGCTCCGTTGTCGGTGCACAGGCTCGGCCGAGGAACGACGAGCGGGATCGTCCTGGCGGCGGCACCCTCTGCAAGACGCTGTCGTAACGCTCGGTTGGCGGCCACGCCTCCACCGAGGACGATGGAACGGGCTCCGATCGCCGCGGCGGCGCGGAGCGTCTTCGTGGCCAGGACATCGACGACAGCATCCTGGAACCCCCACGCGAGCTCGGCCACGATGTCGTCGGGCAGTGGCTCATCTGGGTCATCGGCGATGCCCGCATCCTCACGGGCCGCATCGACGATCCTGCGAGCGGCCGTCTTGAGGCCCGAGAACGAGAAGTCGTAGGAGTCGCCCAGCCAGGCGCGCGGGAACGCCGCGTCGCGACGTGTCGCGACAGCCGCCGCCCTCGAGATCTCAGGACCCCCCGGGTATGAGAGGCCGAGAAGCCTGCCGACCTTGTCGAACGCCTCGCCGGCCGCGTCATCGACGGTCTGGCCGAGGAGCCGGTACGTCAGGTGATCGCTCATCTCGACGAGGATCGTGTGGCCGCCGGAGACGACGAGGGCCACGAGCGGGAAGAGCGGAAGCGGGCCGGCGTCTCCGCCGTTCAGCCAGGCCGCATAGATGTGGCCCTCGAGATGGTTCACAGCGACGAGCGGTCGGTCGTGGACCCACGCCAGAGCCTTGGCGAAGTTGATCCCGACCAGGAGCGAGCCGGCCAGTCCCGGACCTTCGGTGACCGCGATGGCGTCGATGTCGGCGAGGCCGACCCCGCCACTCGTCAGCGTCTCGTCGAGGACCGGGACGATCCAGCGCAGGTGCGCCCGGGCAGCGACCTCGGGCACGATCCCGCCGGTCGTGGCGTGCATGGCGACCTGCGAGGCAACCGTCTCCGCCACGATCTGGCGCCCAGCTTCGATGAGGGCGATGCCGGTCTCGTCGCAGGACGTCTCGACGGCGAGGATGAGCGGCCCGGTCACCCGATCAGGAGCCGCTCGAGCCCGCCGGATGGTCTGGGCCACCGAGCCCGGCCCGGAGGCGCTCGAGGCGCTCCCGCATCGGCGGCTCGGCGAACGGTTCGCTCGTCATGATGAGGGCGTCCTCCTGGTCGTCGCTGTAGTAGCGCGGCCGGACACCGACGGGCCGCAGACCGTACTTCTCATAGAGCCGCCGGGCGGCCATGTTCGAGAGCCGCACCTCGAGCGTGGCCTCTCGAGCGCCTCGGGCGATGGCCATGTCGAGCATCGCCATCAGGAGCCGCTCGCCGATCCCCTGGCGCCGCGATCCGGGATCGACGGCGAACGTCGTGATGTGCGCCTCGTCGACCATGATCCACATGCCCGCGAAGGCCACGACGCGGCCCTCGACGCGAGCGACGAGGTAGGTCGCCAGGCGGTTCGTCTCGAGCTCCGTGCGGTAGGCGTGCGGCGGCCACGGCGTGCGGAACGATGCTCGCTCGATCTCGAGGACGTCGGGCAGGTCGGCGATCCGCATCTCCTCGATGCGTGGGATTACGGGTGGCCGCGCGACCATGCCACCTCTCCCGTCGCCTCGTTGACGCCGCGTGGCAGCGTCACATACTCGGGCACGAGAGTCGCGATGTCGTCGACGTCGCCTGCCGCAAGCCGCCGCGAGCCCGCCAGCGCCAACTCACGGGCGAGGCCGGCTCGGGCCAATTCCCCGCGTTCGACCGCATCCTCCGGCGCACGGCCGTCCAGATCGACGGCGCACAGGATGTCGCCTGGCCGGAGGTCGGGTTCCGCGCCGCCGACGAGGAGGCGCGGCCGATCCGCGGAGCGGCACAGGACCCGATCCGATGGGCCGGCGGGCAGAAGGACGACGATGCGCTCGACCGGTATCTCCTCGGCAGCCGACAGGGCGTCGGCAAGTGCCGCTGAGGTCGGGACGCCGACGAGCGGCACACGAAGGGCGCGCGCGACGCCCTTGGCCGTCGCGAGCCCCACGCGAAGCCCGGTGAAGGCTCCGGGTCCGGTTCCGGCGATCACGCCGACGATTCGCGATCGTCGAAGGTTCGCTTCGCCGAGGAGCCGCCCGATCGCCGGCAGGAGGGTCTCGCTGTGGCGGTGGCCGGCCGACCACGTCGTCAGGCCCTCGAGGGTTCCGTTCGGATCCGCAACCCCGGCCACGACCTGGCTCGTCGCCGTGTCGATGATGAGGAGCGCTCGGCGTCGACCGTCCGCTCGTCGACCGGCCGCCGTGGTCATGCGATGGTCTCCAGGTAGCGCTCGTACGACGGATCGGTCGCCCGCACCCGGAACGTTCGCGGCTCGTCGCCCACGCCGCTGATGACGACGTCGAGCCGATCCTCCGCCTGGATGTCCCCCAGCCGCTCGGCCCATTCGACGATCGTCACGCCGGTGTCGCGGCGCTCATCGAGCAGGCCGCCCTCGACGACATCAGCCGGTCCGACGAGTCGATACAGGTCGAGATGGAAGAGCGGCAGCCTGCCTATGTATTCGGCCATCAGGACGAACGACGGTGAGTTGATCGTCGCCGTGACCCCGAGGCCGGCCCCGAAGCCCTTGGCGAACTGGGTCTTGCCGGCTCCGAGGTCACCGTGAAGAAGGACAAGGTCACCGGGTCGCGCAACCGTCGCCAGTCGTGCGGCGAGGGCCCGGGTGGCCGCCGGGTCGTCCGTTGAGACGGACAGCTCGTTGACGGTCGACGCTGTCACGACCGGAGGGTAGCCCGGCGGACTTCCCGCCGTCAGGCGAAGCGCTCGAGGTCCGCCAGAGGCAGGATGAGCTCGCGACCGTCGGCGACGGCCACCCGCGCGGCCTCTGCGTACACGTTGGCGGCAAAGCGGCGCCGGCCCAGCGTCTCGACGAAACGGCCCTCACGGCCGCTCTCGGCGCCGTACCGAACGCGAACGTGGTCGGGCGCCGGTCTGATCGCGGCCGCCTCCGTGTCCGCGAAGACGAGGCATGGCGGGTCGGACACGATCGCCACCTCCCGCCCGGCCAGGGCGGCGAGGATGGCCACCGCTGGCCCGGCGATAGGACGTCGGATCGTCCCGTCGAGGATCAGGACGGAGAACGGCTCGAGACGGTGGAGGGCGGCTCGTTGACGAGCCTCCGATGCCCGGAAGTCGCGCAGCTCCTTCTGCCCGAGGGACGCGACGACGACCCCCCGCAGGCCCATCGCTCGCCCACGACTGAGCGTCTCGGCGCTCACCCGTGAGCCGGCCACCACGATGGTGCCGGCCAGACCGACATCGAGCGCGCCGGGCCGCAGCTCCCCGGCCGGGTCGGTCGCCATGACAAGGCGCCCACGTGCAGGCCCGCCCGCCACCGACCATCCGACCAGGGCGTGACCCTGCAGGGCGACACTCAGGCCGACACCGACTCGGACCTCGCGGACGATCCCGGCCGCCGGCGCGTCGACGGTGTCGGCGACCTCGCCGCCGATCACCCGCCAGCCCGTCGGCGAACGGTGCAACAACTCTACTTCGAGGGGGTCGGGTCGGCCACGCAGTGACGGGACGCGCCCGGGCAGGGGAAGGAACCGATCGCCCGGCCTGGCATCGTCGTCCGGCTGCGACGGCGGAGAGGACGATCGAGCGTCGCGCAATCGCTCGATGAGGGCCGCCCCCGCGGCGACGGCCTGGCCTGGGGAGACGAGCGCGCGATCGCCGGGCGACATGTCGAACCAGGCGACAGGTCCGTCCGCGACAAGCGCGCGCGACGCCACGCGTTGGAGGTCGGTCGACGTGCCGCTCTCGTACGAGATCATGCTTCGAGACCCGCCCACATCGCTCGTTGCCAGGCGTCCACGCGGATACGCCGCTGATCGGGATTGTCGGGCAGCGTCATCGGTACGCCTCGAAGGTCGACGAGCAGTCCACCCAGCCCACCGGCGACGTCGACGGAGAATTGCTTGCCGCGCGTGCCAAGGACGACCGGATCGCCGAACGAGACGACGGCTTCGGCCTGCTGGCCAGGCGGCAGATCGAAGAGCTCGAGGCCGCCGGCGATAAGCGGCAATGACGACTCGGCGCCACCTACTCGGACGGTGACCTCGCCGTGTTGTTTCCGGCCGGCCGCGAGAACCGGCATGACGACGCTGCCGAGCGGGACGATGAGGTCGTCGACGAGGTCCGCGATCGTCGATGCTCGCTCTCGGTCATCGTCGATCATCCCGAGTGGACCGAGCAGGCGGGCGGCGTCGTGGCCGAGGGACCGCGTTCCGTCGTGGCGGAGAGCATCACACAGTGCGAGGGCGACGGCCGAGCCGGGAGCGACCGACCAGACGCCGCCACCCGCGAGGACGATGTCGGGTCCGCTGGGGAGCCAGGTCCAGGGGACGCCGTTCGCGAGTCGGGAGACCGCCGCCCGTGCGGCCGCCATTCGAAGGAGGGCTCCGTCGCCTGTGGCTCCACCGTACGGGTCTTCACGGAGCCCGACGAGACGATCCCGCAGTCGATGGCGATCGGGAGGTTCCGGGATCCAGGCGGCTACCTCATCGACAGCGGCGTCGTCAAGATCGACCGGGACGAGGGCGCCAGTCGCCATGACCGCGGTGCGGATCTCGGCGCGACTCCCGGGACCGAGCGGCTCCACTCGCGCGATCGTCCCGGCAGACGCACCGACATCCACGAACAGGATGCGTCGGTCGAGCACCGTCGCGAGCGAGCCGACTGCCGCGCAGGCGGCGCGGTGGCCGTCATCGGACTCGGCTCGCTTCTCGTCCAGCAACGAGGCGAGCGGGTCATCGGCCGTTCCGTCGTCGAGCGCACGGGCCGCGGGCGCGAGGATGGTCGTCGCGATGTCGTCCGTGCCTGCGCCGGATGAGGAGGCGAGATCGCCCATCGATCCGGCGTGGATCGCGATGAGCTCCGGACGTCGGGAGACCGCGCCAGCCACGACCCCCGCCAGCTCGCCGATCACCCCGCGCTCGTCGGCACCGGGCGGATCGTCGGCCCCGACCAGGATCGCCGAGACGTCGCGACGAGTCATCGCGACGATAACGGACAGGGGATCGCCTGACGCCAGGTCATGGGCGCGCACGCGCCAGCCGGCACGTCGGGCGGCGGCGGCCAATCTATCCCGGCCGCGAGGGGTCGCGGCGAGCACCGCGAGGGTCGGCGGCGGCAGGGTTCGCGCCTCGAGGCGATGAAGGTCCGCGATCGCGGTCGCATCGCCTAGTCCGCCCGGCGGTCCGGCTTCGATGATCCGCTCGGCCAGGATACGCAGCGTCGCCTCGACCCCGACATGGATGGGCAGGCTCAGGGAACCCGCCAGGCGCCACCGTCCCGAAGCCCTTGTGACGACCGCCGCTGCGATGGTGGCCGTTCCGTGATCGATCGTCACGAAAGCATCGGCCCGTTCGCTCATCACCGCCTCGAACGATCGGCGGCGAGGAGGCCCATGCTCAGGCGTCCCAGATCGACTCCTCGTCGTCGATCCCTTCCTCCTCCAGCCGCGCGATGAGCTGCTCGATCCCTGCGTCGTCAGCCAGGATGCGCGAGGCGTCGGCGTGATCCCCGCCGAAGACCTGGCGGAGCACCGGGTCGAAGAAGAGCATCGCATCCGCCCCGAGCGGCCGATAGGGCCGGTTCGCCTCGAGGAAGTGGACCGCCGTCTCGGTCAGGCCGCGGAGGACGATCTCACGCGCAACGTCTTCGACGATCTCGTCGAGCGGCTCGTCCATCGGCTCGAACTCCGTCATGCCGGACCGGCCGCCACAGCAAGCACCCGGGCGGCCGTGAGCGCCGACTCGAATGCCTCATATGAGGCCGCACCACGGAGCGCGAAGATCACCCGCTCGATAGACGGGGACCGCAGCACCTCCTCGCGGACAACGGCGACGGTCGTGGTCGCTGCCGCTTCGAGGGGGTAGCCCCCGACGCCCGTCCCGAGCGCGGGGAACGCGATCGACATCGCGCCGATCTCGCGGGCACGGGCCATCGCGTTCCGGGTCGCGAGGGCGATGGCGTCGCCGGACGTGCGCCGCTCACGATCGAGCGACACAGCGTGGATCACCCAGCGGGCGGCGAGTCGACCGGCCGATGTGACGATGGCACCGCCCTGGGGTACCGGCGCCTGGCGGACGGCTTCGAACTCGATCTGATCGCCACCTGCCCGCTTCAGCGCCCCTCCGACGCCTGTGGCCATCCACAGCGACGTGTTCGCCGCGTTCACGATGGCGTCGACCTCCAGGTCGCAGATGTCGCCGTTCCAGAGTTCGATGTGCGCCACGGAGCCCTCCCCACGGTGAGCGTGCGAACGTCCACCGGAAACGACGCCCGAGTGTACACCCGAGGTAGCCTCGCGGCCATCGATGCGACGACCTCCCACGAGATCGTGGTGCGGGCGCGCGCCAGCTCGTAGACATCGATCGCCTGGTCTCCCTGGGCTCCGAGGAGGACGAACTCGTCGTCGACCCCGACCGGCTCGCCGGGAACGTCGGTCACATCGGCCATGGCGGCGTCCATCGCGATCGTGCCGACGATCGGTACCCGTTGACCGCGAACGAGCACGCTGACCCGCCCCGACATCGTGCGCGCGAACCCGTCCCCATAACCGACCGGCAGGGTGGCGATGCGCGAGGGCCGCGATGTGGTGAAGGCAGGGCCGTAGCCAACGCCCGATCCGGTGGGCAGGTCCTGCACGCGCACGGGGCAGGCTCGCAGGGACATGACTGGGCGAACGGCCGACACGATGTCGGCCCGATGACCGTGGGGCGCCTGTTCCTCAGGCAACACGCCGTATACGACCAGACCGGGTCTGACGGCGTCGAGGGTGGGCGCAGTGCCGGCCAGGATCCCACCCGACGCGGTGACGTGCCGCGCGACACCGCCGGCGCCCTCGCCATCCTCGTCGGCAGACGTCGCCTCCGTGAATCGGGCGACCTGAGCGGCGGTCCGATCGGCATCCTCCGGCGCGCTGAGATGCGACCAGACGCTCGCGATCGTGAGGACCCGGCTGTCACCGATCCGGGCCAGCGCCGGCCCGATCTCGGATGCCCCGAAGCCGCCGCGGCCGAGTCCCGTCTCGACTTCCACGGCGACTGCCAAGGGCCTCGCGATAGATCGCTCCTCGAGGAGTGAGATCGTCCGCTCCAGGATCACCGGATCGCCGACCGCGACGGTGACATCGGCTTCGACGGCATCGGGCGCCATCTCCGGCGGGATCGGGAACATGGCAAGGATCGGAGTCTCGATGCCGGCTTCTCGCAGCTCGACGGCCTCATCGAGCGTGGCGACGCAGAGCCCGTGAGCTCCCGCCTCGATCAGCGCCCGCCCGACCTGCACGGCTCCGTGACCATAGGCGTCGGCCTTGACGACGGGTTCGATCCGAACGCCGCTCGGAATTGCAGCCCGGATCGCGGCGAGGTTGCCCGTCAAGGCGTCGAGGTCGATCTCCAGCCAGGCCGTCCGGGGGATCGACGGCAGGCCCGCCGCCGCCAGCCGCGCGGCGATCGCGGGTCGCGCGGACTCCGTGGACTGCTCGGTCACTGACCTTCCGGTGCGGAGAAGCCGGCCCGCCGCCATTCGACCATCGCCTGCAGTCGACGACGAGCCAGGGGAAGCTGATCGGGCAGGTCGGACGCCAGCAGCCCGGCGTCGCCGATCCGCTCGCGGACGGCCTCGCCTGCCGCTCCATGGAGATAGACGCCGACGCGAGCGGCATCGAACGGCTCGAGACCCTGGGCGAGGAGGGCTCCCACGGCTCCCGACAGCACGTCGCCCGTGCCTCCAGAGGCCAGGGCGGGGTTTTCGAACGGAGCGATGGCCGCCCGCCCGTCGGGCGCGGCGATCACGGTTCGGGCACCCTTCAGGACGGTGGCGCATCCCCACTCCTCGGCCGCAGCGCGCGCCGCCCGAAGGCGGGCCTCGTCATCGGCGCCGACATCTCCATCGACATCGGGCTCATGGCCGCTTCCGGCGCGAAGTCGGGCGAACTCGCCAGGGTGCGGTGTCAGCACGCAGGGTCGAGTGATCGTCCCCCACCAGTCGTGGACGCTGGCCAGTGATCTGAGGGCTTCGGCGTCGACCACCGCCGGCGCCGGATCCTCTGTCCTCGGGATGGACAGGAGAGCGAGGACGAGATCGCGTGTCGCCAGACCGGGACGCAGACCGGGCCCGATCACCAGGGCGTCGTGGTCGTGATCGAGGATGCGCGCGGTGGCCGCATCCGGGGCGACCTCCTCGACATCGTCCTCGGGCAGTCCCATCGTCGTCGCCTCGACCACCTTGGCGGCGAACAGGGGCTGGAGCGACTCGGGCACGGCGAGAGTCACGAGGCCGGCTCCGGCCCGCCCCGCGGCACGGCACGCCAACAACGCAGCACCGGCATAGTCGAGTGAACCGGCCACGACGAGGACCTTGCCGAACGTCCCTTTGTGACCTCGAGCCGGGCGCGCGGGCAGCAGTCCCGCGATCGTCCTGTCGTCGAGCTCCAGGGCATCGGCCAGCACGGATGACGAGGACTGGCCGGAAGCCGACGTATCAGGCACGCTCGGCCTCATCGGCGAGGGCCCGCATCCGCTCGATCCGGGCGAGGATGCGGCGCTCCCGGTCGTCGAGACGCTCCTCGATATCCGGCGGGAACACATATCGACCGGCGGTCGCGCGAACGCCATGGGCGATGGCGACCGCATAGTCGCCCTCGTGGCTGATCGACACCGCGATCCTCGTCATGCCCAACTGCTCCGACCGTCGGGCGGCGCGGCCGTGCAGGCGGACCGAAGGTTGGCCCGTCGGCAGGCGTTCGATCTCGATCTCCCGCCACCCGATCCCCCGGACGCCGAGGCCCAGGACTTTGCTGACCGCCTCCTTGGCGGCCCACCGGCCGGCAAAGGTCTCGGCCCGCGATCGGACGTAGCGACGCTCCAATTCGGTCAGCACCCGCCGACTGAAGCGGTCGCCGAAGCGGTCGAGCGCGGCCCGGATCCGGGCGACCTTGATGATGTCGATGCCGAGCTCGGTCGTGCCCGACGGCACGGTCGGGCCGGCGCCGTCCACGGCTACTCGACCGTGACGGACTTGGCCAGGTTGCGCGGCTGATCCACGTCGGTTCCGCGAACCACCGCCGTGTAATACGCGAACAGCTGCAGGGGGATCACGGCGAGCACCGGTGACAGGGCCTCATGCGTGTCCGGCACCCAGATCACGGCGTCGGCGACGCTCTCGATGTCGGGATCGCCCTCCGTGGCCACGGCGATGACGCGGGCGTCGCGGGCGCGACCCTCCGAGATGTTGCTGAGCAGCTTGGTGTGGACCGACGAGCGTGGCGCGACGGCCACGAGCGGGCATTCTGCATCGAGCAGGCTGATCGGGCCGTGCTTCAGCTCACCGCCCGCATATCCCTCGGCATGGATGTAGCTGACCTCCTTGAGCTTCAGCGCGCCCTCGAGCGCGGCCGGATAGGAAAACCCCCGACCGACGTACATGAAGCCCCGGCTGTTGACGAACCGACGGGCCAGCTCATGGACGCTCTCCGACGCATCGAGGGCTCGCTGGGCCGCGTCGGGCAGCGCACGAAGGGCGCCACCAAGAGCCTCATGCTCAGCGTCGGACATCGTCCCACGAAGGCGGCCGATCGCGGCGGCAAGGATGACCAGGGTCGTCACCTGAGTCACGAAGGTCTTCGAGGCGGCGACGGCGATCTCAGGCCCGGCCTGGAGGAAAACCACCGCATCGGCTTCCCGTGTGATCGCCGAGCCGACGGTGTTCGTCACGGCCACGACCGGAGCGCCACGGGCATGCGCGTAGCGGGTCGGGGCGATCGTGTCGGCCGTTTCACCGGACTGGGTAACTGCGATGACGAGGGTCCGCCCGTCGAGCGGCGGCGGTGCATAGCGGAACTCGGAACCGACCGTGGCCCGCGCCGGGATGCCCGTCCACGCCTCCATGGCGGCCGCTCCCACGAGCGCCGCGTAGAACGCCGAGCCGCATGCGATGAACTCGACGCGGGTCGCAGCCAGGATCGCCTCGGCCAGGCCGTCGATCTCGTCGAGGTGGATCGATCCTTCGCGGGTCACCCGACCGGCGATGCAGGATCTCAGCGACTCCGGCTGCTCCCTGATCTCCTTCTCCATGAAATGGTCGTAGCCGCCCTTCTCGGCGGCCTCGGGCGACCAGTCGATGAGCGTCTCGGCACGTTGTCGAGGCGTCCCATCGACGCCCGTGATCGCGACCCCGGTGGCCCGGAGGTCGGCCACATCGCCCTCCTCGAGGAAGACGATCCGGTTGGTGTGAGCCAGGATCGCCGCCACGTCGCTGGCGATGAAGCTCTCCTCGCCATGCAGGCCGACGACCAGCGGCACATCCTGGCGGGCGCCCACGAGGCGGTCGATCTCATCCCGATGCATGACGACAATGGCATATGCACCTTCGAGCTGGCGCAGGGCGGCTCTGGTCGCATCGGCGATATCGCCCGCGTAGGCCTCCTCGACGAGGTGGGCGATCGCCTCCGTGTCGGTCTCCGAGGTGAGGCTGTGGCCACGCTCGGCGAGCCCTGCACGAAGCTCGCGGTGGTTCTCGATGATCCCGTTGTGGATGACCGTCACCTTGCCGGTGCAATCCTGGTGCGGGTGGGCGTTGAGATCGCTCGGCTTCCCGTGGGTCGCCCAGCGCGTGTGAGCGAGCCCGATCGCCGCGTGGGGCGTCCGATCGGCGATCGCCGTCTGGAGGTTCGACAGCTTGCCGGCCTTCTTCTCGACGAAGAGCGCGCCGTCTTCGTCGACCAGAGCGATACCAGCCGAGTCATAGCCGCGATACTCGAGCCGCTTGAGCCCTTCGATCAGGATCGGCCCCGCTTCGCGTGGTCCGACGTAGCCGACGATGCCGCACATGTGGGGTGGGCCTGCCCTCCGCTCCGGTCCGCTGCAGGTGCCGCGGGCGAGGGGCTAGTCTAGCCGCTCCTTCGCGACAGCCGCGATCGCGTCGGCCAGGCTCGTTACGAGCTTGGCATCCTCGCCTTCGACCATGACCCGCAGTGCCGGTTCCGTGCCGGAGGGCCGGACGAGGACTCGACCGGTCGGCCCGAGACGTGTCTCCGCCTCGCGGATGGACGCCCTGATCGCCGAATCACCCTCCCATTGGTCCTTGTGCCGGACCTTCACGGCCCGCTGCTCCTGGGGCAGCATGGGGACGTCCGAGGCCAGGTCGGCCAATGAGCGGCCCCCGGCGCACATGACTCGCAGGACCTCGACGGCAGTCACGACGCCGTCGCCCGACGCCGTGTGCTCGCGGACGATCACATGACCCGACTTCTCGCCGCCGAGACCGGCCCCCGTCACGTCCATGCCCTCGAGGATGTACTTGTCCCCGACCGGCGTCCGAACGAGCCGGCCGCCGGCCGCCTCGACCGCCCGTCCGAGGCCACCGTTCGAGAGGATTGAGACGACGAGGACATTGTCGGGCAGCACCCCCCGGGCAAGGCGATCCAGGGCCAGGATGCCGAGGATCTTGTCGCCATCGACAACCTCGCCCGTCGCATCGACGGCCACGAGCCGATCGGCGTCCCCATCGACGGCGAAGCCGACGTCCGCCCCGACGGCGACGACCTCACGGGCGAGCGACTCCGGGGCGGTGGCGCCCGATCCGACGTTGATGTTCGAGCCGTCGGGACGATCGTGGATCGCCCGTACATCGGCACCTGTCCGGCGGAGGATGGCCGGTCCGACGCTGGAGGCGGCTCCGTTGGCGCAGTCGACGACGATCCGCAGGCGCGACGCGTCGACGGTCGCGGCAAGCGACGATCGATGGTCGATGTAGCGCTCCAGAAGCGGCGAGGCATCGATCGTCCGGCCGAGTGCGGCAGCCGCTGCACCTCCGAGCTCCTCGCTCCGCCAGATGAGTTCCTCGAGCTCGTCCTCGATCTCGTCGGGCAGCTTCTGGCCGCTCGCCGACAGGACCTTGAGGCCGTTGTCCTCGGCCGGGTTGTGCGATGCCGAGACCATGATCCCGGCGGCGAACTCGCCCCCACCGGCGAGATAGGCAAGCCCGGGCGTGGGGATGACCCCGACCCCGTGGACATCGGTGCCCATGCTGGTGGCGCCGGCCGCGATCGCGGCCACGAACATGTCGCACGATCGGCGGGTGTCGTGTCCGACCACGATCGACCCGGACGATCCGGCCAGGCGATGGGCGACGGCCCGGCCCAACGCGTAGGCAAGCGTCGGACGGAGGTCGACGTTGGCGACCCCGCGGATCCCGTCGGTCCCGAACAGGCGACCCATCAGCCCGACGGAGACGGCGCCGGCGACGGCGACGGGCTGGCCGGCACGCCGACCGTCACGACGACGGACGCCGGGCTGGCGGACACGAGCGAGACGTCCGCGGGCAGGGTGGCCGCCACCGGTACTTCGTGCGCGCCCGGCCCGAGTCCCGCGACATCGACGAACACCGTGAAGCTCGATGGATCGAGCCCATCGAGGGCCGAAGCGGTGCCACCCAACACGATCGAGACCCGGTCGGTGGAGAGGAGGTAGGAGCGATCCTCGGCGGCCCCCCGGAGAACGATCCCGGCTGCGTAGGTCCGCGTCTCGGCCACCGGCGCGATCGTCACCCGGATCGTGACGGTCGATACGCCGAGCGGAGCGACGCCCTCCGGCAGGTCGAGCCCGGCCACCTCCGCGACATCGTCCGTCCGCCCAGCGATCGAGACCGGGACGGTGTCGACGTGATCCAGCGTCGCGAGGGCATCGGCGTCGCCCGACACGGACACCGAGACGGGCTCGACGGACAGGCCGACGACCTGCCAGCCGCTGGCCGGCGTGCCGACGACGATGGCGTTGACGGGAAGGGTCTTCGACTCTGCGTCGGACAGCACGGGGATCTTGACGTGGACGGTCGGGGGCTCGATATCGACGGGTGAGACGACCTCGCCGATCGAGTCGACGGCCTCGAGGGGGACATCCTGGTCGATGTCGATCGCCGTGGGCTGGATGACGACCCGGCCAAGCGCGGCCACGACGGTGCGGACGACCGACGACGGGCCGGTGACGACGGCGCTCCCGACGGACAGCTCGGTCGAGCCAAGCGACAGTCCTGATGGCACGACGCCGGTCTCGATCCGGATCGGGACCGTGCGTGACAGCAGCGGGTCCATCCTGACCTGGATGGTCTGCGGCGTATAGCTGATGACCTGGATCCGTTCAGGGTCTACGGCCGACAGTCGAACAGGGACGGTGACGAGAGGGTTCTCCTGGGTCGGGTGGGCATCCGAGAGATCGATGGTGGCGCGGAATGAATCCGCCGACACGGCGACGTCGTCCGACGATACGTAGCGGATGTCGCTGACAGACGGCAGGGTCCCGACGAGCACCGCGTCGGTCGGGATGTTGATGGGCTCGATCGGGATCGTCCCGGCGTAGGTACGGACATTGCCGGCCAGGACGAAGGCCGTGTACAGGAGGACGGCGACGACAACCGCCCCGAGCTTGAGCGGCCAGTTCCGCAGGACGATGGCGAGGGCGCGCCTCAACGGGGCGCCCCGGCAGCCGCCGCCCCTCCCTCCTCCTCGGTCGCCGGACGGGCCGTCGAGCCCAGCTGGCCTCTGAGTGTGCGGCGACGCAGCCACCGGAACTGGGACGGGTTCTGGATCGACGCAAGCAGGCCGCTCGAGGCGCGTTCCTCGGCAAGCAGTGCCACGAGTCGCCGCGAAAGTCGCTCTGGCGAGAGGTTGCGGATGATGCGGGCTCGCTCGACGACGCTGATCTGGGAGTTCTCCTCGGAAACGACGATCGCGATCGCGTCTGTCTGCTCGGTAATGCCCAGCGCCGCTCGATGACGGGTTCCGAACCGCTCGCTGGCGACCGTCGTCTCAGCCAGCGGGAGAAGCGCGCCGGCAGCGACGATCGTCTCGCGATGGACGATCACCGCCCCATCGTGGAGGGGCGTCCGGGGCGAGAAGATCGTCGAGAGGAGTTCCGCCGAGAGCTCCCCGTTGATCATGACGCCGGACTCGGAGATCTCGGCAAGACCGGTCTCGCGCTCGATGACGATGAGCGCCCCGTGACCCTCGGCCGCCAGCGCCCCGGCCGCCGCTGCCACGTGCCCCGCAACGCGTTCGGCCACGGCCTTCTCGCCACCACCGAACAACCACCCGAGCGTGCCCACGCGACCCAGCCGCTCGAGGCCGCGGCGGAGCTCCGGCTGGAAGATGACGACGAGGGCGAACAGCCCGACGACAGCGGTGGTCTCGAGGATCTGGGTAAGGAGAGGAAGCCCGAAGATCCGGGCGCCCGCATAGACGAGGACAAGGATGCTCACCCCGATCACGAGCGGTACGGCCCGCGTCCCGCGGATGACGAGGAAGAGCCAGTAGACGAGGACGGCCGTGATCGCGATGTCGACGAGCGTGCTCAGGCGGATCTCGGAGATCGCAGTCTGGACGACCTGGGGCATCGCCGGGCCAGTGTACATCGGGCACCCCCCGCCTCAGCGAATGCCTGCCGGGACAGGGTCAGGCGTCCGCCTCGGCGACGATCGCGGCAAGTCGCTGCCGATCTTCGTCGTGCGGCCCCAGCTCAAAGAAGCGTCCAAGAACCTCAGCCTTGGCATCGAGATGCTCCGACCACCCGGCCTTCGCATAGATCTCAGCGAGCGTCAGGTGAAGCTCGACATCGTCGGGAGCGATGGCAAGCGCCCGGAAGCAGGAGTCGAGTGCGGCGTCGCGAAGGCCCGCCCCCGCCAGTCGCCGAGCGGCGTCGAGGTAGGTCGTCCTCGCCTGCTCTCGATCGTCGGTCATCGCCTCGGCCCGCTCGATATCCTCGAGGGCGGCCACGACTTCCGGCGGGACGGCGTCGGGATCGTCGGCCGATCCAACCCCAAGCAGGGTCTCGGCCAGCTCGAGCTCGGCCACCGCAGCGGCAGCCTCGTCGCCCGCCTGATTGACCGTCGTGATGCGGACACGGTCGACGAGATCGACGAGGGCCCTTCGGCGCGGCCGCGACTCCGCCATCTCGAGGCCGCGTCGCCCGGCGATCATGGCGTCCACGAGCCGGCCCTCCGCCTCCAGTGTCTCGGCCAACACGTCAAGCGCGGTGGCGGCGGCCGCCCACCGACCCTCGAGGCCCAGGGCGTCGGCCCGACCGCGCAGGGCCGCTTCGTCTCGTGGCGCCCGCTCGAGGGCGGCATCGTACGACTCGAGAGCCTGCTGGGCGCGGCCGGCCGCCAGGTGGACGTCACCCATGGCCACGTACGGGACGGCGCGATCTGGGGCTGCCGCGGATGCCTCCGCATAGGCCAGAAGCGCCGCGTTGGGCCGACCCAGGCGGCGCGCCTTGTGACCTCGTTGCAGTGAGGCGCGATACCTTTCGAATACCTCGTCGGTGACGTCGTCCGTCACGAGGGAGACCCGGACAGGAGCTCGACCAGGAGCGCCTTCTGGACATGGAGGCGGTTCTCGGATTGCCGGAGGACCACGCTCGATGGACCGTCGAGCACCTCGGCGGTGATCTCGTCTCCGCGATGGGCCGGAAGACAGTGCATGACCCGAACATCTTCGCCTGCCGCGGCGAGAAGCGCTCCGTCGACGCGATACGGCTCGAACGCCGCTCGACGTTCGCCCGCCTCGGCCTCCTGCCCCATCGACGTCCAGGCGTCGGTGTAGATGACGTCCGCCCCAAGGACGGCTGCCCAAGGATCATTCGTGAACACCAGGCGTCCGCCGCCCTCCGCGGCTCGCTCGGTCGCGATCTCCACGAGCCGCTGGTTGGCACCATAGCCGGGCGGATGGGCGAGGCGGACCTCGATACCCTGGCCCGCTGCGACGATCGCGAGCGAGTGATAGACGTTGTTACCGTCGCCGACGAAGGTGACGACGAGGCCGTCGAGGGCGCCGAATACCTCGCGCAAGGTGAAGACATCGGCGAGGGCCTGGCAGGGGTGCTCACGCAGCGTGAGAGCGTTGATGACGGGGATCAGGGCCCTGGCCGCGAACTCCGCGACGAGCTCATGCGGCCCGGTCCGGATCACGAGCGCGTCGACGAAATTGTCGAGGTTGGCCGCTACGTCGGCGACCGACTCGCGGGCGCCCCATCCGACAGCCCCGGGGGTCAGGGCCACGGCATGGCCGCCGAGCTGAGCCATCCCGGCCTCGAAAGTGACGCGGGTGCGCAGCGACGGGCGCTCGAACAGCATGGCGATCGTGCGGCCGACGAGGGGCCGCGGGTCGTGGCTCCTGCGGGCCACGAACTCGGCCTTGAGGATCGCCGCCGTGTCGAAGACGCGAAGCACCTCGGCTGGAGTGAGATCGGCCGCCCCGACCAGGTCGCGTCCGCGCAGCGATCCCGCTGCAGCGACCGGATGCTGGCCAGGCATGCCCGCCTCCCGGCCCGCGATCAGCGCTTCGTGTACTGGGGCGCCTTGCGGGCCCGCTTCAGGCCGTACTTCTTGCGCTCCTTCATCCGCGGGTCGCGGGTCAGGAGCCCAGCCGACCGGAGGGGCACGCGGTAGCCCTCGGGGTCGATCTCGAGCAACGCGCGCGCGATCCCGTGACGGATCGCGCCGGCCTGACCTGAGACGCCTCCGCCTTCGACCTTGATCATCGCGTTATAGCGACCCTCGGTCCCGGTGACGCGGAAGGGCATCTTCAGATCGGCCTCATCGACGGCACCGCCGAAGTGCTCCACGAGGGAGCGCCCGTTGACGACGATCTCGCCTTCACCGGTCAAGAGACGAACCCTGGCCACGGCCGTCTTTCGACGACCCGTCCCGGCGTTGAAGGTCTGGGTGGACATGTGTCGTGCTCCTGTCAGGCGAGTGGCGTCGGCTGCTGGGCTTCATGCGGATGCTCGGGCCCAGCGTAGATCTTCAGCTTCTTGAGCTGCTGTGCCCCCAGGCGGGTATGGGGCAGCATGCCCTTGACCGCACGGCGGATGGCCTCGGTCGGCCGCCGCTCCATGAGGTCGCCGAGCGTCTCGGCCCGCAGCCCGTGGGGATAGCCCGAGTGCCGGTAGTACGTCTTCGAGCGGAGCTTGTCGCCGGTCACGCGGATGCGCGCGGCGTTGACGATGATCACGTGATCGCCGACATCGAGGTGGGGAACCCAGGCGGCCTTGTGCTTGCCCTCGAGGGCCCGAGCGACGCGCGTGGCAAGACGCCCGAGCGTCTCGTCCGTCGCGTCGACGACGAACCAGCGGCGCTCGATCTCGTCTTTCTTGACCGTGTAGGTCTTCGCGGTCATGGCTCCTGACTCCGTTCCTGTTCGGCAGCCGATCGGCGGCGCTCGAGAGCGACACGTCTCAGGCACAGCCCGTGCGGCGGGGCACTTGCCCCGTCGAGGGCCGGACGCCGCTCCGCCAGGGCGGTGGCGACATCATCCTCGTTCATCTTGCCGCGTCCGACCTCGATGAGGACGGCTGCGACCCTCCTGACCATCCCCCGCAGGAAGGCATCGGCCCGGACGTCGATGACGATCGTCCGACCCATCCTTCGCACCCTGACCGACCGAACGGTTCGGACCGGGTTCTGATCGATCGCCCCGAAGGCCGAGAAGTCGTGCCGGCCCACGAGGACCTGCCCAGCTCTCGCCATCGCGGCGACGTCGAGTGGGGCCCGCACCCCGAACGCCGTACGCTCGTGAAGCGGACTGCGCGGCCCGTTCCAGACGGTGTAACGGTACTCCCGGTACCGCGCCGCGCGACGAGGCGAGAACCCTTGGTGGGTCCGGCGCAGGCTGTGGATCGCCACGTCCCGCGGAAGCAAGGCGACGATCGCCCGTTCCAGCTCCGCCGTCGTGAGCCGCCCGCCGTAGGTGAATGCGATCACCTGATCGGTGGCGTGGACCCCGGCGTCGGTGCGTCCGGCCCCGTCGACCACGACGCGCCGTCCACCGGACAGTTGCGCGAGCGCAGCCTCGAGCTCTCCCTGGACCGTCCGCGTCCCAGGCTGAGCCTGGAATCCAGACAGGTCCGTCCCGTCATATTCGACCCGTGCGACGAAGCGCACGGGGGCACCCTCTCGGGCACCTTGCTTAGTCGTCGCCCCGCCCCGCCGCCTCAGCCGAGCCTGGTCCACTGGGCAGGAAGAGTGGCGACCTTCGGACTAGACGAGTTCAATCTGGACGATCTCTGCAGCGTCACCATGGCGCTGACCGATTCGCACGATGCGGGTGTAGCCCGACGTCCGGTCCGCGTACTTCGGCGCGATCTCGTCGAACAGCTTCTGGACGACGAGTGGTTCGTTCGGAAACTCCGAGAGTACGGCCCGGCGCGCCGGGAGATCGCCACGCTTGGCCAGGGTGATCATCCGCTCGACGCGTCCGCGAACCTCCTTGGCCTTCGCCTCGGTCGTCTTGACCCGCTCGTAGCGCAGGACGGAGACGGTCAGATTCCGGTACAGCGACAGCCGGGGACCGGTCTGCCGTCCGAGCTTGCGCCCGTCGATGCGATGAGCCACGGATCAGCCCTCGTCCTCGGCCTCGAGATCGTCTTCGACGAAGGGCAGGTCGCCATCCACGCCGTCGCTGGAGTCAGGCGCATAGAAGCCGCGCATCCTGAGGCGCTCCTTCATCTCGTCCAGCGACTTCTTGCCGAAGTTGCGCATCCGCAGGAGATCCTCGTCCTTGAGCTGGAGGAGCTGGCCGACCTTGACGATGTTGTTGCGCTTGAGCGAGTTGTAGGCACGCATCGGGAGGTCGAGCTCCTCGATGGGCATGTCGAGCATGTTCGGCGGGAGGGCGGCCATGCCGCCGGCCGCCGCCACCGGGGCGGTCGCCATGCCGACGTTTACGAACGGCTGGAACTGGCCGACGAGCACCTGCGCGGAGCGCGACAGGGCCTCCTCGGGACTGATCGTCCCGTCGGTTTCGATCTCGATCGTCAGCTTGTCGTAGTTGGTCATCTGGCCGACGCGCATGCTCTCGACCCAGTAGTTGACCTTGCGGACTGGGGTGAAGATCGCATCGACGGCAATGACGCCGATCGGAAGTGCCTCGGTGCGCTCGGCCGGCAAGTAGCCGACGCCGCGCTCGACGGTGATGTCCATCTCGATCGTGACATCGTCTGAATCGAGGGTCATGAGAACGAGGTCGGGATTGACGATCTCGATGTCGGCCGACTCGGCGATATCGGCGGCAAGGACCGGGCCGGCGCCGCTCTTGATGAGGCGGAGGCTGACCGGGTGGGTCGCGAAGCTGCGCAGCCGGAGCTTCTTTACGTTGAGGACGATCTGGGTCACATCCTCCTTGACGCCGGGGATGGTGCTGAACTCCTGGTAGACGTCGCGGATCTGGATCGACGTCACGGCGGCTCCCTCGAGCGACGACAGCAGCACTCGCCGCAACGCGTTACCGAGGGTCACGCCATAGCCGGCCTGGAGCGGGCCGGCTTCGTACTTTGCGAAGGTCCCAACTTCTTCGATTGGTTCGATCTGTGGGGACTCGAGTTCGATCATGAGTCTGCGACTACCTCGAGTAATACTCGACCACAAGCTGCTCGTTGAGGTCGAGCGGCATCTGATCGCGACGGGGGAGGGCGACAACGGTCCCGGCCAGCGCGGCGGCATCCAATGACAACCACTCGGGCGCTTGGTGCGAGGGCAGTGTCTCCTTGGCCAATTTGAACGGCTCGCGGTCACGGCGCGGCTCGCGCACTGCGACCGTGTCACCGGTGCGAACCTGGTGCGACGGTGCGTTGGTGGGGCGGCCGTTGATGGCGAAATGGCCGTGATTGACGAGCTGGCGGGCGGCTGCCCTCGACGGGGCGAAGCCGAGCCGATAGACGACGTTGTCGAGCCGCGTCTCGAGCAGGCGCAGAAGGCTCTCTCCGGTCACTCCCGGGCGAAGCTCGGCGGTGTCGAAATAGCCACGAAACTGGCGCTCC
This sequence comes from uncultured Chloroflexia bacterium, assembly GCA_963789905.1. Classification (GTDB taxonomy): domain Bacteria; phylum Chloroflexota; class Limnocylindria; order Limnocylindrales; family CSP1-4; genus CAWBMK01. The sequence continues at coordinate 529,549 of CAWBMK010000001.1, forward strand.
AGAACGCCGTACACACGGCGGACCTTCTGCTTCTCCCGGAGCTGGATCCCGAAGTCGCCCATCTTGCGGCGACGGACGCCGTGCTGGCCCGGTGGGGTGGGACGCTTCTCGAAGGCGCACTTCTTCGTATAGCAGCGGGCACCCTTGAGATACAGCTTGGCACCCTCGCGGCGGCAGAGGCGGCAGACGGAACCTGTGTAACGAGCCATCGCGACGTCCTAGACGCGGCGCCGCTTGGGCGGGCGGCAGCCGTTGTGAGGGATGGGCGTGACGTCGGTGATGGCGGTGACTTCGATTCCCGCCGCCTGGAGCGAGCGGATGGCCTGTTCGCGACCGGAGCCTGGGCCCTTGACGAAGACCTCGACGCTGCGCAGCCCGTGCTCCATGGCGCGGCGCGCAGCGCCCTCCGCCGACAGAGCGGCGGCATAGGGTGTGCTCTTGCGCGAGCCCTTGAAGCCAGCCACGCCAGCAGAGCCCCAGGCCAGCGTGTTCCCGACCGGATCGGTCAGGGTCACGATGGTGTTGTTGAACGAGGCCTGGATGTGGGCGTGGCCAACCGGCACGTTCTTGCGTTCGCGCCGCCGCTGCTTGGTCGCCTTCTTGCGTTCCGCCACTGCGTCCTGTCCCCTACTTCTTGCGCCGGACGCCGACCGTCTTCTTCGGTCCGCGTCGCTGTCGTGCGTTGGTCTTGGTGCGCTGGCCGCGGACCGGGAGGTTGCGCCGGTGGCGCAGCCCGCGGTATGAGCCGATCTCGATCAGGCGTTTGACGTTCATCGCCAGCTCGCGCCGGAGATCGCCCTCGACCTTGTAGCGTCGGTCGATGACCTCGCGCAGCCGGTTCACCTGCTCTTCGGTCAGATCACGAACCCGAGTGTCCGGATTCACGTTTGTCTGGGCCAGGATCTTCTGGCTGCTCGTCAGCCCGATGCCATAGATGTACGTCAGTGCGATCTCGACGCGCTTTTCGCGCGGGATGTCGATGCCCGAGATCCGAGCCATCAGCTCAACCCTGCCGCTGCTTGTGCTTGGGGTTGGTGCAGATGACCATGACCGTGCCTCGGCGACGGATGATCTTGCAGTTGTCGCAGCGTGCCTTGACTGAGGCTCTGACCTTCACTGGATCCTTCTCGCGTCTGCGTCACTTGAGCCGGTATGTGATCCGGCCGCGCGTGAGGTCGTACGGTGAAAGCTCCACCCGCACCCGGTCGCCAGGCAGGATCCGGATGAAATTCATCCGCAACTTGCCCGAGATATGCGCCAGGACGCGGTGCCCGTTCTCCAGCTCGATCGCGAACATCGTGTTCGGGAGCGGTTCGATCACCGTTCCCTCGACTTCGATCGCGTCCTTCTTCGCCACGAGCGGATAGCACCCCTTCACGCAGAACGATGCCGGCCCCACGGGGGCCGACACACGAACGGGTAGAGTACCAAGAATCGACGGAACGGGCAACCATCAGGCTACCGCCGTCAGGATCTGCGGCCCGTCGTCGGTGAGAACGATCGTGTGCTCGAAGTGGGCCGACCTGGAGCGGTCGACGGTGACGACGGTCCAGTGGTCCTCGCGCACCTCGACGTCCGGCGACCCGATCGTCAGCATCGGCTCGATAGCCAGGCACATCCCCGCCTCGAGGCGCATCCCTCGCTCGCCCGTCCGGTAGTTCGGGACCTGCGGCTCCTCGTGCATCTGGGTGCCGATCCCGTGCCCGACGAACTGGCGGACGATTCCGAATCCGGCCTCGGTCGCGACATCCTCGATGGCGCCGGAGATGGCCGCGAGGTGGGCTCCCGGCTTGGCCTCGGCGATGCCTGCCATCAGGGCCAGGTTCGTCGCCTCGACCAGTCGACGGGCGTCGTCGGGGACAGCGCCGACGACGAATGTACGGGCGGCATCGGCATGCCAGCCTTCGACTATCGCACCAGCATCGATCGATACGAGCTGGCCCTCGTGGATCTGGCGCGGGCCGGGTATCCCGTGGACGACCTCCTCGTCGATCGAGACGCACAGGCTTGCCGGGTAGGAGCGGGGCCCATCACCATAGCGACCATTGCCGAGGTAGCGCTTGAACGAGGGCGTGCCGCCAGACGATCGGATGTGGCGTTCGGCGACGGTGTCGAGGTGCGCCGTCGTCACCCCCGGTCGCAGCTCCTCCTCCACCAGGGCGAGGACCTCGGCCACGATCCGGCCGGCGCGTCGCATCCGCTCGATCTCGGCCCTGGACTTGCGACTCACCATCAGGCGGCTGCCCCCAGGCGGGCCCTGGCCACGTCCGCCACGTCCGCAGCGACCTGGTCGACCGGCCGATCACCGTCGATCGAGACGAGGATCCCGCGCTCTGCGTAGTAGCCGGCGACTTCGCGCAGAGCGTCCATCTGGGCCGCCAGTCGGGCCCGGACGGTGTCGGCCTTGTCGTCCTCGCGCTGGATCAACGGCGATCCATCCTCGTCGCAGACTCCGGGCGTGCCCGGCTGGCGGCTGGCAGTGTTGTAGACATGGCCGGCCGCTGAACAGATGAAGCGACTCGACAATCGTTCGACCAGCCGATCGGTCGGCACGTCGAGAGCAAACGAGACGCAGACGGCCCCGTCGCGGTCGGCCAGGGCCGCGTCAAGCGCCTCGGCCTGGGCCCTCGTGCGGGGGAAGCCATCGAGGATCGCCCCGCCGGCGGCATCAGGACGAGCGAGACGCTCGAGGAGCATCGCGGTGGTCACGTCGTCGGGGACGAGCTCGCCGTGCTCCATGTACGTCTGCGCCGCCAACCCGAGCCTTGTGCCTTCCCGGGCGGCCGCACGGAACAGGTCGCCGGTAGCCACATGGACGATCCCAAGACTGGCGGCCAGCAGCTGCGCCTGCGTCCCCTTGCCGGCGCCGGGGCCGCCCAGGAAGACGAGGATCTTCACTTGATGAAGCCTTCGTACTGGCGCATCAGGAGCTGAGCCTCGAGCTGCTTCATCGTCTCGACGACGACCGAGACCACGATCAGCAGGCTCGTCCCACCCAGGCCGATCGCGCCGAGGGTCGGGAGGAGGGCGCCCATGATGTACGGCGACACGGCGACCGTGGCCAGGAAGAAGGCGCCGGCCACGGTGAGGCGGAAGGCGACCTTGGCCAGGTAGTCCTGGGTGGGCCGGCCGGGCCGGATACCGGGGATGAAGCCGCCGTTCTTCTGGAGCTGAGTGGCGGTCTCATCGGGTTTGAACACGAAGGCCGTGTAGAAGTATGTGAACCCGAAGGTCAGGACGAAATACAGAGCGGCATAGATGAACTTGTTGTTGAAGAAGTCCACGATCGCCTGGCTGACCTGGGCTACGACGGGGATGTCGGACGTCGTGAAGTAAGCGGCGATCTGGGCCGGGAACAGCAGGATGCTGACGGCGAAGATGATCGGGATGACGCCGGCCATGTTCACCCGCAGCGGCAGGTACGTCTGACCGCCCTGATAGACACGTCGCCCGCGCACGCGGCTCGCGTACTGGATCGGGATCCGGCGCTGGCCCTCCTGGATGTAGATGATGACCGCGACCGCTGCGACGGCGAGGACCCCGAAGGCGATGGCGGCGGCGAAGTCCGGGGCGGCAAGGAAGGCCAAGAGGGCGCTCGGAGCCCGGGCCACGATGCCGGCGAAGATCAGGAGGCTGATGCCGTTCCCGATGCCCTTCTCGGTGATGAGCTCGCCCATCCACATAAGGAGGATCGCGCCGGCCGTCAGGGTCACGATCTGGGTGATCGTCTCGAAGCTGGCGATATCCAGCGGCGTCGTCAGCACGTCAGAGGCGTTGAGCAGGGCCAGGAACCCGTACGACTGGAGAAGCGCCATCGGCACGGTCAGGTAGCGCGTGTACTGGTTGAGCTTCTGGCGCCCGTACTCGCCCTCGCGGGCGAGGTTCTGCAGGGAGGGAACCACCCCCTGCATGAGCTGCATGATGATCGAGGCGTTGATGTATGGGTTCATCCCGAGGGCGATGACCGAGAAGCGGGCCAGTCCGCCGCCCGAGAAGATGTCGAGCAGCCCGAGCAGCTGGTTGCTGTTGATCAGCTGGTCGAGCGCAGCCCGGTCGACTCCTGGCACGGGAACGTGCGACAGGGCGCGGAAGGCGATGAGCATCCCCAGGACGAAGATGATGCGGTAGCGAAGATCGGGCGCCCGCCAGGCCTGGAGGATGTTTGCGAACACTGCTAGGCGCCGGAGGCGTCTGCGTTCGAGTCTGGCTCGGAGGCCTCGGTGTCGACGGTCGACTGAGTCGGAGCGATGGCCTCATCGATGTCGTCGGCAGGCTCGTCAGCGTCGGCGACCGCACCCCCGACGGCCGCGGTGCTGTCGGCGGTCGACACGATCTCGGCGTCCGCGCTGTCGGCGGCCGGCGCGATCTCGGCGTCCGCGCTGTCAGCGTCCGCGCCTTCGGCGACATCGACGTCGGCCTCCTGGTCGGCGGCTGCGGGAGGCCTGGTGGCCGCAGGAGCCCCGGTAGCAGCCGGCTCCCTGCTGGCGGATTGCTTCCGTGGTGGGGCGACGGGCTCCGGCACCTCGAGGCGGGTGGCGCTGCCACCGGCAGCTTCGATCTTTGCGATGGCGCTGGCCGTGAAGGCATCGGCGATGACCGCCAGGGGCCGATCGACTTCGCCTCCCCCAAGGATCTTGAGAGGTCGGGCCGGATGGCGAACGAGGCCGGCGACCCGTAGGAGCTCGGCGTTCGCGGTGACAGGTGCGGGTGTGGCGGCCTTCTTCTTGCCGGGCAGCTCGCCGGAGGGCAGGCGGCCCTCAGCCGCGGCCGCCGCGATCCGCCCGACGTTCACCGTCTCGTACACGATTCGCGAGCGGTTCTTGAAGCCGCGAAGCTTCGGGATCCGCTGGTGCAGCGGCGTCTGGCCGCCCTCGAACCAGGCTGGAAGGGAGCCGCCGGCTCGGGACTTCTGGCCCTTCGTGCCGCGCCCCGCCGTCTTGCCCTTGCCGGCCGCGATGCCGCGGCCGACGCGGGTGCGCGGCGTATGGGCGCCCGCGACGGGAGCGAGATCGTGGAGCTTCATGCCTTCTCCCCTGCGTCACCGGCGACCTCGTCGACGGTCACGAGGAATCGGACCTGGCGGACCATGCCACGGGTCGCCTCGTTGTCCGGAACGACGACCGTGTCTCCGATCCGACGCAGACCCAGCGCTCGAATCGTCGCCCGGTTGCGGGCGATGTGGCCGATCGTGCTTCGAGTCTGGGTGACGCGGAGGCTCGCCGCCTTTACCTTAGACATCGGCGGACCCCGCGGCCGGCTGGCCGCTCACCCGCGCCCGCACGGTGACGCCGCGCCGGGCGGAGATCTCCTCCGCGCTGTGCAGCTCGCGGAGGGCTCGCATCGTCGCCCACACGACGTTGACCGGATTGGTCGAGCCGTGGACCTTGGAGAGGATGTCGCGGATGCCGGCCGATTCGACGACGGCGCGGACCGCGCCGCCGGCGATGACTCCGGTGCCCTGCGATGCCGGCTTGAGCATGACCTTGGCGGCCGCGTACTCCTCACGGATCTCGTGAGGGATCGTCGTTCCGACCATCGGGACGCGGATGATGTTCTTGCGTGCGTCCTCGACGCCCTTGCGGATCGCCTCGGGGACCTCGGAGGCCTTGCCGAGCCCGGCACCGACGTGACCGGCCCCGTCGCCGACGACGATCACCGCGCTGAACGAGAAGCGCCGACCGCCCTTGACGACCTTCGCCACGCGATTGATCTGGACGACACGCTCCTCGAGCGTCAGCTTGTTGGGGTCGATCTTGGCCATACCGTTCGTGCTCCCTCTTCGCTCAGAACTCGAGCCCAGCCTCGCGAGCCGCGTCCGCGACCGCGCGGATGCGCCCGTGATAGCGGAACCCCGCCCGATCGAAGACGACCCGTTCGATCCCGGCGGACTTGGCCCGTTCGGCAATTCGCTGTCCGACGCCCTTCGCCTCCTCGGTCTTCGTCCCCGAGCCGCGAAGGCCGGATTCGAGCGTGGACGCAGCAGCGACGGTCGTGCCCGTCGAATCGTCGATCACCTGGGCGTAGATGTGGTTGAGGCTGCGGAAGATCGCCAGGCGCGGTCGGGCGGTGGTTCCGCTCAAAGTGAGCCGGATCCGTTCGTGGCGCTTGTGGCGGGCGGCCGTTCGGCCGACTGTGCTCATCGTGTTTCCCTTGATCCTCTTGACTACTTGGCGCCGATCTTGCCGGCCTTGCCGGCCTTGCGCCGGATGTACTCGCCGGCGTAGCGGACACCCTTGCCCTTGTATGGCTCGGGCTTCCGGCTGGCGCGAACCTTGGCCGCCACCCGGCCGACGAGCTCCTTGTCGATGCCGACGACGTGGAGGCGGACAGGCGTCTCGACTTCGAACGCGATCCCAGCCGGCGGGTCGATCTCGACTGGATGGCTATAGCCGAGGGCGAGATGGAGGTTCTGTCCGACGAGGGCCGCGCGGTACCCGACGCCGGTGATCTCGAGCGTCTTTCGATAGCCGTCCGAGACGCCGATGACCATGTTGGCGACGAGCGTCCTGGTGAGACCGTGGAGCTCGCGGTGAGTCTTGCCCTCGGTCGGGCGGCGCACGACGATCGTCGCCTCCTCGCGCTCGACGATCATGTCGGGGTGGAGGTCGCGAGTGAGGCTGCCCTTGGGCCCGTTGACCGTGATCCGACGCCCGTCCAGCTCGACGTCGACGCCGGCTGGGATGGCGATAGGGAGGCGACCGATCCGAGACATCTCGCTACCAGACGTACGCCAGGACTTCGCCACCGAGGTCCGACCGCCGGGCCTGACTGCCGGTCATGATGCCCTGGCTCGTCGAGACGATGACGATACCGAGGCCGCCCAGCACGCGCGGGATGTCGGTCTTCTTGGCGTAGACACGGAGGCCCGGCTTCGAGATCCGGCGGAGACCCGAGACGACAGGCACCTTGCCGTCGACGTACTTGAGGCGCAGGCGCAGGATCGGTTGGGTGCCGTCGCGCTCCTCGGAGACATCGGCGATGAAGCCCTCGTCGACGAGGATCCGGGCGATCTCGCGCTTGACACGCGAGGCCGGCACGAGGACCTCGGTATGGCGGGCGCGCGAAGCGTTCCTGATCCGCGTCAGCATGTCGGCGATCGGGTCTGAGATGTTCATCGGTCTACCAGCTGGACTTCGTAACGCCGGGCAGCTCGCCTTGAAGGGCGCGCTCTCGGAAGCAGATACGGCATAGCGCGAAGCGACGCATGAAGGCGCGCGGACGGCCGCACAGGGTGCAGCGGTTGTACCCGCGAGCCGAGAACTTCGGCGTGCGCTTGGCCTTGGCGATCATCGATTTCTTTGCCATTCGGTCTCCTCCCCGCCTAGCCGGCGAAGGGCATGCCGAGGAGTTCGAGCATCTTCTTCGACTCCTCGTCGGTCTTCGCCGTCGTCACAATGCTGATCTCCAGCCCGCGGAGACGGTCCACCTTGTCGTAATCGATCTCTGGGAAGGCGAGCTGCTCCCGCAGACCGAGTGAGTAGTTGCCGCGACCGTCGAACGAGCGCGTGGGAACGCCCCGGAAGTCCCGGATACGGGGCAGGGCGAGTGTTGTGAGTCGGTCCAGGAAGTCCCACATCCGCTGACCCCGGAGGGTCACCTTGGCGCCCACGGGATTGCCCGTCCGCAGCCGAAACTGGGCGATCGAACGCTTGGCCTTGGTGACGATCGGCCGCTGGCCGGTGATCGTGGCGAGGTCGCCGACCGCGGCGTCGATCGCCTTGGCGTTCGTCAGGGCCTCACCGAGGCCGATATTGATGACGATCTTGGACAGGCGCGGAACCTGCATCGGATTCGAGTAGCTGAACTCGCGCACGAGCGCAGGTACGACATCGGAGCGGTAGCGCTCATGGAGACGGCTCATTTCGTCGTCACCTCCTGGGCCTCGCCACAATGGCGGCAGACGCGAACGCGGCGCCCACCCTCGAGGGTCTCGTGTCGGATGCGGGTCGGTCGGTCACAGCTCGAGCAGACGAGCATGACCTTGCTGATTGGCAGAGGCGCCGCGATGTCGAGGATCCCGCCGGCCTGGATGCGCGGCATCCGGTCGGTCTGGTTGACACGCTGGCGCGGCTTCGTATGACGCTTCGCGACGTTGACCCCGTCGACGACGACGTAGACGCCGCCCGACGCCGACACCCGCCGGTAGGGGCTCCGATGGGACGATGGCGACGGCGCACGACGGATGACGCGGTCGATCTTCCCGCGCTTGCCGGCGTCCTTCCCCGACAGGACGACCACCGTGTCACCCTTGCGCACCTCGGGGATGGCCGGGCGAGCACCCGTCTGGCCGCTCATCACAGCACCTCCGGAGCGAGCGACACGATCTTCATGTAGTTCCTGTCGCGAAGCTCACGGGCGACAGGTCCGAAGATCCGGGTGCCGCGCGGATTGCCCTGGTTGTTGATGAGGACGGCGGCGTTCTCATCGAAGCGGATGTGACTGCCGTCCGGGCGGCCATACTCCTTGGCGGTCCGGACGATGACCGCTCGCACGACATCGCCCTTCTTGACGGCGGCATTCGGGATCGCAGTGCGCACCGAAGCGATGATCACGTCGCCCACGCCCGCCGTCTTGCGGGTCGAGCGGCCCATGATCCGGATGCATTGGATCGTCCGGGCGCCGGTGTTGTCGGCGACCCGAAGCTTGGATTCGGCCTGGATCATCCAGCCTCCTCCACGGCGGGTGTATCGGCGGCCTGCTCCTCGACCGCGGCCTCTTCGACCCCGGCTTCGGCGGCGGCCTCGGCGACGGCGGCCTCGGCGACGGCGGCCTCGGCGACCGCGGCCTCAGCGTCCGCCCGACCGCGACCTGGATGAGCGGCGCCATGGATCGCCTCGGACGTCTCGGCCTCTTCGGACACGATCGGCATGGTCTGGGCCTCGTCGGCACGGACCAGGACGTCGACGAGGCGCCAGCGCTTCGTCGCCGAGAGCGGGCGTGATTCCTCGATCAGGACGGTGTCGCCGATCCGAGCCGTGTTCGTCTCGTCGTGGGCCTTGAACCTCGTGGTCACGCGGATGACCCGCTTGTACAGGCGATGGCGAGCCAGACGCTCGACCGACACGACGATCGTCTTGTCCATCTTGTCGGACACGACGCGACCGGTCTTGGTCTTGCGTTGGGCCACGGTCGCGGTCATCGGGTCGCCTCCTGTCCGGTGGCTCGCGCCGACTCGCGCTCGCGCTGGACGGTGAGGATCCGGGCGATCGAGCGCCGGATCTGGGGGATCGAGGAGTAGTCCTTGAGCTGACGCGTCGAAAGAGCGAAGCGCGCAGCCCACAGCTCCTGCTTGGCGTCCCTGAGGCCGGATTCAAGCTCGGCGTCCGAGAGCGCCCGGACCTTATCGATGTCCATCGCTGGCCTCCCTGGCACCCTCGCGACCGACGACCCGCGTGGCGACGGGCAGCTTGTGGGCGGCGAGCCGCATCGCCTCGACAGCCTGCTCGCGGTCCACGCCCGCCATCTCGAAGAGGATCCGGCCGGGCTTGACGACCGCGACCCAATGATCCGGTGCGCCCTTGCCCGATCCCATCCGCGTCTCGGCCGGCTTCTTGGTGACCGGCTTGTCGGGGAAGATTCGAATCCAGATCTTGCCGCCGCGCTTGACCGAACGGGTCATCGCCCGCCGGGCGGCCTCGATCTGCCGGCTGGTGATCCATGCCGGTTCCGTCGTAGCCAGGCCGTATTCACCGAACGACACGGTCGTGCCGCCCTTGGCCAGCCCGGACATGCGGCCACGCATGACGCGGCGATGCTTGACGCGACGGGGCATCAACATCTCAGACGCCCCTCACTGTGGCAGCGGTCGGCGGTGGCGTGACCGGCTCGACCGGGAAGTCGCCGCGGTAGATCCAGACCTTGACGCCGATCCGGCCGTACGTCGTATGGGCATGGACCTGGCCATAGCTGATGTCGGCTCGCAGCGTGGCCAACGGGATGCGGCCCTCGCGGTCCCAGTCGCGGCGGCCCATCTCGGAGCCTCCGAGGCGGCCGGACAGGGCGACCTTGCAGCCCTTGGCGCCGGCCTTCATCGAGCGCTGGATGGCCTGCTTGATGGCCTTCTTGTAGGCGATCCTCCGAGCCAGCTGCTGGGCGACGTTGACCGCCACCAGGTAGGCGTCGAGCTCTGGCTGGCGGATCTCGCGGATCTGGAGGACGGGTTTGGCGCTCGTCAGCTTGCCGATCTCGCGACGAAGCATCTCGACGTTCGCGCCACCCTTGCCGATGACGACGCCTGGCTTGGCCGTGTGAACGGTCACCGTGACCTGATTGTTGAAGAGCCGCTCGATCTCGACCGACGAGACGCTCGCGTTCGCAAGCCGTGTCTCGATCAGGCGACGGATTGCGAGGTCCTCCTTGACGAGGGCCGTGTAGTCGCGATCGGCGTACCACTTCGCGGTCCACGTCCGCGTGACGCCGAGCCTGTAACCGTAGGGGTGGACCTTGCGACCCATGGCTATGCCTCCCGATCGCCGACGACGACGGTGATGTGCGTCGTGGCCTTGTGGATCGGAAACGCCCGACCCTGAGCTCGCGGCCGCCAGCGCTTGACCTTCGGTCCCTCGTCGGCGCGGGCCTCGAGGACGACGAGCTCGTCGGCAGAACGGTCGTGGTTGTTCTCGGCATTCGCCGTGGCGCTGCGAAGGACGAGCCCGATCTCGCGGGCTGCACCCTGGGGCATGAAACGAAGCAATGCGGCCGCCTCCTCGACGGGCTTGCCGGCGATGACGGCGGTCACAAGGCGAGCCTTGCGAGCGGAGCCGCGCACGAACCGGGCGGTTGCAGAGACACGCATCGTCGGCGGCCTACTTCAACGCCGTCGAGCGCTCGGTGTGCTTGCCGTGCCCGCGATAGGTGCGGGTCGGTGCGAACTCACCAAGCCTGTGCCCGACCATGTTCTCGGTCACGTAGACCGGGACGTGCTTGCGGCCGTTGTAGACGGCGATGGTGTGGCCGACAAAGTCGGGGAAGATGACGGAGGCGCGCGACCACGTCTTCACGACCTTGCGCTCGTTCTTCTTGTTCATCGTCTCGATGCGGCCGAACAGCCGCGCCTCGACGAACGGTCCTTTCTTGACCGACCTGCTCATCGTTCGGTCTCCGTTACTTGCGGTGTCGTGACCGGACGATCAGCCGGTCGGTTCGATGGTGCTTCTTGCGGGTGCGGTATCCCATGGCGGGCTTGCCCCACGGCGTCTTCGGCGGCATGCCGGTCGGCGACTTGCCCTCGCCGCCGCCATGCGGATGGTCGCGGGGGTTCATGGCGACGCCTCGGACCTCGGGGCGCTTGCCCATGAGCCGGGCGCGACCGGCCCGGCCCAGGCTCTGGTTCTCGTGGTCGACATTCGACACCTGGCCGATCGTCGCCATGCAGCGCACGCTGACCCGGCGGACCTCCCCCGACGGAAGCCGGACCTGGGCGACCTCGCCCTCCTTGGCCAGGAGCTGGGCAGCGCCGCCCGCCGAGCGGACGACCTGACCGCCCTTGCCGGGCACGAGCTCGATGTTGTGGATCGTCGCCCCGAGCGGGATGCGCCCGATCGGCAGCGCGTTTCCGGTCCGAGCTTCCGCGTTGGGGCCCGAGATCACGGTGTCCCCGACGCGCAGACCGACCGGCAGGATCATGTAGCGCTTCTCGCCATCGGCATAGAACAGCAGGCCGATGCGGGCCGATCGGTTGGGGTCGTATTCGATCGTCGCCAGCCGCGCCGGGACGCCGAACTTGTCGCGCTTGAAGTCGATCCGGCGATAGTGCCGCTTCTGGCCACCGCCACGGTGACGGACCGTGATCCGTCCCTGCGAGTTGCGGCCGGAACCCCGCTTCTGGGGCTCGAGCAGCGGCTTGTAGGGTTTGTCGGTCGTGATCTCCTCGAACGTCGCTCCCGTGCGGAAGCGGAGTCCGGGCGTCGTCGGACGGTAGCTCTTCAACGGCATCGTCAGACTCCCTCGAAGAACTCGATCTTCTGGCCGGGGGCCAGCGTCACGATGGCCTTGCGCCAGGCGGTCGTATGACCGCGAACGCGCCCGCCGCGGGTATTGCGGCGCTTCTCCTTGGCCTTCGACCAGAGGACCCGGACCTGGGTCACGGTGACCTTGTCGCCGCGGTAGAGCTCCTCGACGGCCGCCTTGATCTGCTGCTTGTTGGCATCGCCATGGACGGCGAACGTGTATTGGTGGGCGGGCTCGCGCGTGGTGAGGTCGATGGCCTTCTCCGAGATCACCGGAGCGACGATCACATCGGCCGCCGTCAGCGCGCTCACGCGTACACCTCTTCCATCCGGGTCAAGGCCGCTTTGTCGATGAGCACCGAGTCGGCATTGACGATGTCGACCACGTTGAGCGAGTCGGCGAGGATGACCTCGACCCTGGGCAGGTTGCGCACCGAGAGCGTCAGGGCCTCGTCCTTGGCGGGAGCCACGACGAGGACGCGCCTGGCCGTGCCATCGCCGGCGCCGAGGGCCGACAGGACCCCGACGAAGGCCTTCGTCCCGATCGCCTCCGGACCGAGGCCGTCGACCACCTTGACGGCCTCGTCGCCGTACTTTGCCGTCAACGCGCCGCACAGCGCGAGGCGCTTCATCTTGCGCGGCAGGCGCTGGGCGTAGGAACGCGGATGCGGTCCGAAGACGACGCCTCCGCCGGCGTAGTGAGGAGCGCTCTTGGTGCCCTGGCGGGCGCGCCCGGTGCCTTTCTGTCGATAGGGCTTGCGGCCGCCGCCTCGGACCTCGCCGCGCGTCTTGGTGTCGTGCGTGCCCGTCCGCCGACCTGCCAGCTGGGCGGTCACGGCCTGGTGGATGACCGAGGCGTTGACCGGCGCGGCGAACAGGGCGTCAGGCAGCTCGACGCTGCCGACGACGGCCCCGGTCCGATCGTATACGGGAGTCTCGGGCATCTCAGGCCTTCCTCACGAGGATGAGCGACCCGTTGGCGCCGGGCAGGGTGCCCTTGACGAGCAGGAGGTTGCGCTCGCCATCGACGCGGACGATCGAGAGCTTCTTGATGGTCGCCCGTGTGGCGCCCATGTGGCCGGCCATGCGGAGGCCCTTGTACACGCGGCCGGGCGTCGTCCCGGGCCCGATTGATCCGGGCTTGCGGTAGTTGTCCGAGCCGTGCGTCTTGGGGCCGCGCTTGAAGTTGTGGCGCTTGACCGTCCCGGCGAAACCGCGACCCTTGGACGTGCCCGTGACGTTGACCAGGTCGCCGTCCTCGAAGACGTCGCCGACGGCCAGCTTCTGGCCGACCTCATAGTCGGATACCGAGGCGACCCGGAACTCACGCATCGTCGCCAGCTTGCCGAGATCGCCGAGCTGCCCGGCGACCGGCTTCGAGACGCGCTTCGCCTCGCCGGCGCCGAGCTGGACGGCGGTGTAGCCGTCACGCTCCTCGGTCCGAACGCGGGTGACCACGTTGGGATCGACGGCGACGACGGAGACGGGCACCATCGTGCCGTCCGCCGCGAAGACGCTCGTCATGCCGACCTTGCGGCCGATGAGTCCGATCGACATCGCCTACCGCATCTTCACTTCGATGTCGACACCGGCCGGCAACGACAGGCGCTGGAGGGCGTCGACGGTCTTCTGGGTCGGATCGACGATGTCGATAAGCCGCTTGTGGGTCCGGATCTCGAACTGCTCGCGGCTGTCCTTGTCGATGAACGGCGAGCGGATGACCGTGAACTTCTCGATGCGCGTCGGAAGAGGAACGGGGCCGATGATGTCGGCGCCCGTTCGCTGGGCCGTCTCGATGATCTGTCCAGCCGACTGATCGAGCAGGCGGTGGTCGTAGGCCTTGAGGTTGATCCGGATGCGCATCTTCGCCATCGGTCGGGCCCTACTCGGTGATGCCGGTGATGGCCCCGGCCCCGACGGTCCGGCCACCCTCGCGGATGGCGAAGCGCTGGCCGGTCTCGAGGGCGATCGGGGTGATGAGCTCGACCGACATCTCGACGTTGTCGCCGGGCATGACCATCTCGGCCCCGTCGGGCAGCCCGATCGAGCCGGTCACGTCGGTCGTGCGCAGGTAGAACTGCGGCCGATAGCCGTTGTAGAAGGGGGTATGGCGGCCACCCTCCTCCTTGGAGAGGACGTAGACCTGGGCGGTGAACTTGGTGTGGGGCTTGACCGAGGCGGGCTTGGCGAGGACCTGGCCGCGCTCGATCTCCTCGCGCTCGATGCCCCGCAGCAGACAGCCGACGTTGTCGCCGGCCTGGCCCTGGTCGAGGAGCTTCTTGAACATCTCGACGCCGGTGACGACGACCTTGCGGGTGGCCTTGACGCCGACGAGCTCGACCTCCTCGCCGACCTTGACGATGCCGCGCTCGATGCGGCCGGTCGCGACGGTCCCCCGGCCCTTGATCCCGAAGACGTCCTCGACGGGCATGAGGAAGGGCTTGTCGATCGCCCGCTCGGGGGTCGGGATGTAGGCGTCGACCGCATCCATGAGCTCCTGGATCGGGACGTAGGCCGGATCGGCCGGGTCGTCGGAGGCCTCGAGGGCCTTGAGGGCCGAGCCCCGGATGACCGGCACGTCGTCGCCCGGGAACTGGTAGCGGGAGAGGAGCTCGCGGACCTCGAGCTCGACCAGGTCGAGGAGCTCGGGGTCGTCGACGGCGTCGACCTTGTTGAGGAACACGACGATGTAGGGGACCTCGACCTGGCGGGCGAGGAGGATGTGCTCGCGGGTCTGGGGCATCGGCCCGTCGGTCGCGGCGACGACGAGGATCGCGCCGTCCATCTGGGCCGCTCCCGTGATCATGTTCTTGATGTAGTCGGCGTGGCCCGGGCAGTCGACGTGGGCGTAGTGGCGGGCGGCCGTCTCGTACTCGACGTGGGCGATGGCGATCGTGATCCCCCGCTCGCGCTCCTCGGGCGCGTTGTCGATCGAGTCGAAGGCGCGGTACTCGGCCTCGCCTTTGAGGGCGAGGTACTTGGTGATCGCCGCCGTCAGGCTCGTCTTGCCGTGGTCGATGTGGCCGATCGTGCCGACGTTCACGTGCGGCTTGGTGCGCTCGAACTTCTTCTTGGCCATCGCCTTCGCTCTCCTGCTCCTAGCGGTCCGGTCGCCTAGACCTTGCTCTTGGCCACGAGCTCCGACGCGACGGACGCGGGGACCTCGGCATAGTGGGACAGCTCCATCGAATAGCTCGCCCGGCCCTGCGTCATCGACCGCAGGTCCGTGGCGTAACCGAACATCGCGGCCAGGGGAACGAAGGCCCGGACGACCTGCGTCGTCCCCCGGCTCTCCATGCCCTCGACCTGGCCACGGCGGCTGTTGAGATCGCCGATGACGTCGCCCATGAACTGTTCGGGCATCACGACCTCGACGCGCATCATCGGTTCGAGGATGACCGGATCGGCCTTGCGGACGGCGTCCTTGACGGCCATCGAGGCGGCGATCTTGAAGGCCATCTCGGACGAGTCGACCTCGTGATACGAGCCGTCGTGGACCGTCGCCCGGACATCGACCATCGGGTAGCCGGCGAAGATGCCGGTGTCGAGGGCCTCGCGGATGCCGGTGTCGATGGCGCGCATGTACTCGCGCGGGATGACGCCGCCGACGATGCGATCGACGAACTCGTAGCCGGCCCCCTTCTCACGGGGCTCGAGGGTCATCACGACGTGGCCGTACTGTCCGCGGCCACCGGTCTGGCGGACGAAGCGACCGTTGCCCTCGGCCGCGCGACGAACCGTCTCTCGGTAGGAGACCTGGGGCCGGCCGATGTTGGCGGCTACCTTGAACTCGCGGGTCATCCGGTCGACAAGGACATCGAGATGAAGCTCGCCCATGCCGGCGATCCGCTTCTGGCCCGACTCCTGGTCGGTGTAGACCCGGAAGGTCGGGTCTTCCTCGGCAAGGCGCGCCAGGGCCAGGTCCATCTTGTCCTGGTCCATCTTCGTCTTGGGCTCGATGGCGACCTCGATGACCGGCTCCGGGAACGTGATCGATTCAAGGATGACCGGGTGATCCGGGTCGGACAGGGTGTCGCCCGTAAAGGTGTCCTTGAGACCGACCGCGGCGGCGATGTCGCCGGCATACACGGCCTCGATCTCCTCGCGGTGGTTGGCGTGCATCTGGAGGATCCGGCCGATGCGTTCCCTCTTGCCCTTCGTCGCGTTGAGGATGTACGAGCCGCTCTTGAGCGTGCCCGAGTAGACCCGGAAGTAGGCCAGCTTGCCGACGAATGGGTCGGCCGCGATCTTGAAGGCCAGGGCGCTGAATGGCTCGCTGTCGTCGACGGTGCGGAGCACCTCGGCATGGGTCGTGGGGTCCTCGCCGATGACCGGCGGGACGTCGAGCGGCGAGGGCAGGTAGGCGACGACCGCGTCGAGCATCGGTTGGATGCCCTTGTTCTTGAGGGCCGACCCGCAAAGGACCGGCACAAAGCGGTACTGGAGGGTGCCGAGCCGGAGCCCGTGACGAATGTCGTCGGGGGTCAGCGTTCCCTCGAAGAACTTGTGGGTCAGGTCGTCGTCGACCTCGGCGGCCGCCTCGATCATCGTCTCGCGATGCTTCTCGGCCAGAGGTCGCAGCTCGTCCGGGATCTCGACGACGTCGATCTGGGCGCCTAGGTCGTCCCGGTACATGATCGCCTTCATCTCGACGAGGTCGATGACCCCGACGAACGAGTCCTCCGAGCCGATCGGGAGCTGGATCGGGACCGGCTTGACGCCGAGGCGCTCGCTGATCATGTCGACGCAGAGCCAGAAATCGGCACCCGTTCGATCGAGCTTGTTGATCATGCAGATACGCGGTACGCGATAGCGATCCGCCTGCCTCCAGACGGTCTCCGATTGCGGCTCGACACCGGCCACGCCGTCGAAGACGACGACTGCGCCGTCGAGCACTCGGAGGCTACGTTCCACCTCGACCGTGAAGTCCACGTGCCCGGGCGTATCGATGATGTTGATTCGGTGGTCGCCCCAGAAACAGGTCGTCGCCGCCGCGGTGATGGTGATGCCCCGCTCTTGCTCCTGGGGCATCCAGTCCATTGTCGCGGCGCCTTCGTGGACCTCGCCGAGTTTGTAGATCTTCTTGGTGTAGAAGAGGATCCGCTCGGTGACGGTCGTCTTGCCGGCATCGATGTGGGCGATGATCCCGATGTTGCGTGTCCGGCCGAGCGGGACGTCGCGCGTCATGTCGCTCCCCCCGCCTACCACTTGAAGTGGCTGAAGGCCTTGTTGGCCTCGGCCATCTTGTGGGTGTCTTCGCGTCGCTTTACGGCCGCACCGAGGCCGTTCATGGCGTCGACGAGCTCTGCGGCCAGCTTTTCGCCCATGCTCTTGCCGGAGCGCTTCCGGGCAGCCTGGACGATCCAGCGAACGCCAAGTGACATCCGCCGCTCACCGCGGATCTCGACCGGCACCTGGTAGGTCGCCCCACCGACGCGGCGAGGCTTTACCTCGATGATCGGGGAGGCGTTGCGAAGAGCAGTCTCGAGCACTTCGAGGCCCGGCCGGCCGGCCTGTGCCTCAGCTCGGGCAAGTGCCTGACGCAGGATCCGGTCGGCGAGCCGCTTCTTGCCGTCGCGCATGAGTTTGACCTCGAAGCGCGACGTCACGCGCGAGGCGTGGGGCGACTCGTACTTGGCCTTGCGCGGGATGCTCTGGCGACGGGGCATGGGTTATCGCCTCTGGCCGGGGAGCGCCGCGCTGGCCTTCGCCCCGTACTTGGAGCGGCCCTGCCTGCGATCCCGAACGCCGGCTGCATCGAGGGTGCCCCGGATGATGTGGTACTTGACCGACGGCAGGTCCTTCACACGTCCGCCGCGAACCAGGACGACCGAGTGCTCCTGGAGGTTGTGGCCGATGCCCGGGATGTAGGCCGTGACCTCCATCTGGTTCGTGAGCCGGACGCGGGCGATCTTGCGCAGGGCGGAGTTCGGCTTCTTGGGCGTCATCGTGCGCACCTGGAGGCAGACGCCACGCTTCTGCGGGGCGCCGGGGATCGCCACCTGGCGCTGCTTGAGACTGTTCCAGTTCTTGCGCATGGCTGGCGCCTTGACCTTCGAGATCTTCGGCTTTCGCCCGTGGCGCACGAGCTGGCTGATCGTCGGCACGACGACGCGGCTCCTTCTACGTTCGGACTATGACGGTGGATCGAGGCCGGTTGACCTCACAGGCCGAAGGGAGCGCGGACGCCCGCTCCGACCCTTGGCCGGGGCCTTTTCGCCGGCGCACGCCGACGCTGGCCCTCGCAGCCACGAACGCGGAGTGTATCAGCGGCCTTCGGCGAGCGTCAAACGAACGCCGGCCAGCGTGAGCTCAGTCGGAACCTGCCGTGACGTCCTCTTTCGACTTGGCGTCGGAGGCGCCACTCGATCCCTCCGGCGACTCCCCGTCGCCGCCCAGGAAGGCCGCAACGAGCTCCCCATCCTCCTCCGCCGCCTCGGTTCCAGCCGCCGCCAGGAGCGAGGCAGCCAGGCCGGCCGTCTCCTCTTCGTCGGTCCGAGCGCCACCATCCTCGAGGAACGGGTTGTAGTCGGCGTCCGCGCCACCATCGAGGGCCTCTCCGGCGAGGGCTTCGATGGCCGCCCGGCGCTTGCGTTCGGCCGCCGCCGCGATGTTCTGGGGCGCACCCGTCCCGGCCGGGATGAGCTTGCCGATGATGACGTTCTCCTTGAGGCCGATGAGTCGATCCTTGGCGCCGTTGATGGCGGCCTCGGTCAGGACCCGTGTCGTCTCCTGGAACGACGCCGCGGCGAGGAACGAGGAGGTGTTGAGCGAAGCCTTGGTCACGCCGAGGAGGACGATCTGGGCCGTCGCCGGCTCACCGCCTTCGGCCAAGACCTGGTCGTTCGACTCCTCGAAGTCGAGCCGATCGATGAGCTCCGTGGGGAGCAGATCGGTGTCGCCCGGCTGATCGATGCTGACCTTGCGGAGCATCTGGCGGACGATGATCTCGATGTGCTTGTCGTTGATGTTGACGCCCTGGCTCTTGTAGACCTTCTGGACCTCGCGGACGAGGTAGCGCTGGACGGCGTCCTTGCCACGGGTCTCGAGGAACTCCTGGGGGTTGATCGGGCCCTCGGTGATCGGGTCACCGGCCCGGATCTCCTGGCCGTTCTCGACGAGGAGCTTGGCGTTGTGGGGGATCTGGTACTCGCGGGTGACGACGTCCTCAGCCCTGACGACGGTGCCCGCCCCGTCCTTGACCAGGAAGCCCTTGGCCGGGCTGGTGATCTCGGTCTCGCCGCTGCGAGCCACGAGCGTGCCGATCTCGACGAGATCGCCGGGTGCCGCGAGCATCTCAGCCTTGGCACCGATCGGCAGCGGGGTGTCGTATGTCTCGCGGCTGGTCACCATGACCATGGTCGCCTCGCCTCGGACGATCTCGACGATCCCATCGATATGGCTGATCTCGGCCTTGCCCTTGGGCATCCGGGCCTCGAACAGCTCCTCGACGCGAGGAAGGCCGGCGGTGATGTCGAGCGGGCTGGCGACGCCGCCCGTGTGGAACGTCCGCATCGTCAGCTGGGTGCCGGGCTCACCGATCGACTGGGCGGCAATGATTCCGACGGCCTCGCCGATCCCGACCAGCTCGCCGGTGGCGAGGTTGCGGCCGTAGCACGCCCGGCAGACGCCGTAGCGAGCCTCGCAGGACAGCGGCGATCGGACGAGGACCTCGTCGATCCCGGCCTCGTCGAGACGAGCCGCGACCTCCTCGGTGATCTCGTCGTTGCGGTCGACCAGGACGACCTGGGCGCTCTTCTTGCCGGTGACCGAGGGATCGAGGATGGCCGCCGCGGACAGGCGCCCGATGAGGCGCTTGCGGAAAGCATCCTTCTCGTCACCCGACTCGACCCGCAGGATCCAGCTGCCGCCTTCGGTATCGCAATCGTCCTCGCGGGTGATCACGTCCTGGGCGACGTCGACGAGCCGGCGGGTGAGGTAACCGGAGTCGGCCGTCCGCAGAGCGGTGTCGGCGAGACCCTTGCGGGCTCCGTGGGTCGAGATGAAGTACTCGAGGACGGTCATCCCCTCGCGGAACGACGACCGGACCGGGACGTCGATGATCCGGCCCGATGGGTCGGCCATCAGGCCGCGCATCGCACCCAGCTGGCCGATATTGCCCTTGTTACCGCGGGCCCCTGAGTCGGTCATCATCCGCAGCGAATTACCGCTCTCGAGTCCGTCCATCATCGAGTCAGAGATCTCGCGCGTGGTGCGCTGCCACAGCTCGACGACCTGCTCGTAGCGCTCGTCCTCGGTGATGAGGCCGCGCTGGAACTGGCTGTCGGTCTTCTCGATCTCCTCGTCGGCCTCGCGCAGCTGACGGACCTTCGCCTCGGGAACGACGATGTCCCACAGGCCGATCGTGATGCCGCCGCGTGTCGCGTACTCGAACCCGACGTGCTTGATCCCGTCGACGAGGTGGGCCGTCTCGACCGGGCCGAGCACCCGGTAGCAGGTCTCAACCAGGGCCTTGAGCTCGGCACGCCGGAGGACCTCGTTCCGGAAGCGGAGCCGCTCGGGAACGATCCCGTTGAAAATGATCCGGCCGACCGTCGTCTCGAGCCGCTGCTCGACGAGCGAGCCGGCCTCCTCGTCCCAGACCTGGGCCATCGCCGTGACGGTGTCGTGAAGCCCGACCGTTTCGAGCTGGTAGGCGAGGATCGCCTCGGCCTCGTCGACGAACGAGCGGCGTCGGGTCCCCGTGTCGGGCGGCCCGTCCATCGTCAGGTAGTAGCAGCCGAGGACCATGTCCTGCGTCGGGGCGACGACCGGACTGCCGTCGGCCGGCGACAGCAGATTCGCGGTCGACAGCATCATCGTCCGGGCCTCCTCCTGGGCGGCCGACGAGAGCGGCACGTGGACCGCCATCTGGTCGCCGTCGAAGTCGGCGTTGAAGGCCGTGCAGACGAGCGGATGGATCTGGATGGCCGAGCCCTCGACGAGCACCGGCATGAACGCCTGGATGCCGAGGCGATGGAGCGTCGGCGCGCGGTTCAGAAGGACCGGATGATCCTTGATGACGTCTTCGAGGACGTCCCAGACCTCGGGTCGGACTCGCTCCACGATGCGCTTGGCGCTCTTGATGTTGTGGGCGAAGCCCTTCTCGACCAGCTCGCGCATGACGAACGGCTTGAAGAGCTCGAGGGCCATCTTCTTGGGCAGGCCGCACTGGTGGAGCTTGAGCTCCGGGCCGACGACGATGACCGAACGGCCCGAGTAGTCGACGCGCTTGCCGAGCAGGTTCTGGCGGAACCGGCCCTGCTTGCCCTTGAGCATGTCCGAGAGGCTCTTGAGGCGGTGGTTGCCCGTGCCGGAGATGGCTCGGCCGCGCCGACCGTTGTCGATCAGGGCGTCACACGCCTCTTGGAGCATCCGCTTCTCGTTGCGGATGATGATCTCGGGCGCTCCCAGCTCGAGCAGGCGCTTGAGGCGGTTGTTGCGGTTGATGACGCGCCGATACAGATCGTTCAGGTCGGACGTCGCGAAGCGACCGCCATCGAGCTGGACCATCGGCCGCAGGTCGGGCGGGATGACCGGGACGACCGACAGGATCATCCACTCCGGTCGCGTCGCCGAGCGACGGAACGCCTCGATCAGACGGAGGCGCTTGATGGCCTTCTTGCGCCGCTGGCCGGATGTCGTGCGGACCTCGATATGGAGGTGGTGAGCCAGCTCGTCCAGGTCCATCCGGGTGATGATGTCGCGCACGGCCTCGGCGCCCATGCCGGCCCAGAAGACTCGGCCCGCCCGCGCACCGGAGCCCCAGCGCTCGTCGAGGGCGCGGTATTCGCTCTCGAGGAGGATCTGCATCGACTTGAGGCCCTCGAGCTCGCTGCGAACGCGACGGATCTCGTCCCGCTGGCCCTGGGCCTGCTCGTGCAGCTTGTCCCGTTCGTTGGAGAGCGTCTCGTCGACGGCGGCCCGCAGGTCGGCGACCTTCTGGTCGACCGCCCGCTCCTCTTCCCGCTCGCGATCCTGGATCTCGGCGTTGACCCGCTCCGTTTCGGCTGTCACGACCTTGCGCAGGCGCGCCTTGGCATCGCGGCCGGCCTTGTCCCCGGCCGCCACGACGACCTCGCCCGTCGGGGCGAAGGCGATCGTCTCCTCGGCCGGCCCGCCGAGCGCCGCGAGACGCTCCTCGGTCTCCTGGGCGGCCGCGGCGAGCTCTTCCGTGCGAGCGGCCCGCTGCGCCTCGAGCTCCTCTTTCGTCGAGGCCAGCTGGGCCTGAAGCTCGTCCTTGTGGCGATGAAGATCGGCCTCGAGCTCGTCCTGCAGCGACGTCAGTGCCTTGCCGGCGGCTCCACCGCGGCCCTCGGCCTCCTCATCGAGCGCCAGGAGCGCGCGGGCGCGGGCGTCCTCGTCGACGTGGGTGACGATGTAGAGGGCGAAATAGAGGATCCGCTCGAGATTGCGGGGGCTGATGTCGAGCAGGATGCCGAGCCGACTTGGCGTTCCCTTGAAGTACCAGATGTGGCTGACCGGCGAGGCGAGCTGGATGTGGCCCATCCGGTCGCGGCGGACTTTGCTGCGGGTGACCTCGACCCCGCACTTGTCGCAGATGATGCCCTTGTAGCGGATCCGCTTGTACTTCCCGCAGTAGCACTCCCAGTCCTTCGTCGGACCGAAGATGCGCTCGTCGAAGAGACCGTCCTTCTCGGGCTTGAGAGTTCGGTAGTTGATCGTCTCGGGCTTGGTGACCTCGCCCTTCGACCAGTCGCGGATCTGGTCGGGGGACGCGAGACTGATCCTGATCGCCGAGAAGTTATTGACTTCGAGCATCGTTCTCCTCCGCACCGCGGGGTCGGTCCGCAATACGACCGTCGTGTGTCGCCAGCGTCACCGTTCCGGCCGAGAGCCGGTGGCGCATCAGTGCCGTCGTTGGGTCAATCTTCGAACCCAGCCAGGTTGATGCCGCCGAGATCCGGCAGGACGTAGCCGGCCGCATCGTCTTCGGCCAGCGGGATCTCGTCGTCGTTCCCGTCGAGGATCTCGGCGTTGAGGCCGAGGCTTCGCAGTTCCTTGATGAGCACCTTGAAGGATTCGGGGACGCGTGGCGGCTGGATCTCCTCGCCCTTCACGATCGCCTCGTACGTCTGGACTCGTCCGAGGACGTCGTCCGACTTCACGGTCAGCAGTTCCTGGAGGATGTTCGCGGCGCCGTACGCCTCGAGCGCCCAGACCTCCATCTCGCCGAAGCGCTGGCCGCCGAACTGGGCCTTGCCGCCGAGTGGCTGCTGGGTGATGAGGCTGTAGGGGCCCGTCGAGCGGGCGTGGATCTTGTCCTCGACAAGGTGATGGAGCTTCATCATGTAGATGAAACCGACGGTGATCGGTCGATCGAAGGCCTGGCCGGTCCGGCCGTCGCGGAGCTCGATCTTGCCGTCGTCCGGCAACGGCGTCCACTCGCCGTAGACCTGGATCTGGGCGGATCGGAGGGCGTCCCGAATCTGATCCTCGGTCGCCCCGTCGAAGACAGCCGTCGCCGCCGAGCGACCGGTCTCATGGAGGGCCCAGCCGAGGTGGGTCTCGAGGATCTGGCCGATGTTCATCCGCGATGGCACGCCCAGCGGATTGAGGATGATGTCGACGGGCGTCCCGTTCGGCAGGAACGGCATGTCCTCCACCGGCAGGATCCGGGCGATGACGCCCTTGTTGCCGTGGCGGCCGGCCATCTTGTCGCCGACAGACACCTTCCGCTTCGTCGCGACGGACACCCGAACGAGGCGGTTGACGCCGGGCTGGAGGTCGTCGTTCCACTCGCGGCGGAACTCCTTGACCTCGACGACCTTGCCCCGTTCGCCGTGCGGCAAGCGAAGCGAGCTGTCCTTCACCTCGCGGGCCTTCTCGCCGAAGATCGCCCGCAGGAGGCGCTCCTCCGCGGTCAGCTCCGTCTCGCCCTTCGGGGTGATCTTGCCGACGAGGATGTCGCCGGGGCGGACCTCGGCCCCGATATAGACGATGCCCTCCTCGTCGAGGTCCTTGAGGGATTCCTCGCCGACGTTGGGGATGTCGCGGGTGATCTCCTCGGGCCCGAGCTTCGTGTCTCGGGACTCCGTCTCGTGCTTCTCGATGTGAACGGAGGTGAAGAGGTCGTCCTTGACGAGGCGCTCGCTGATGACGATCGCGTCCTCGTAGTTGCTCCCCTCCCAGCTCATGAACGCGACGAGGACATTGCGACCGAGGGCCAGCTCGCCGCGATCCGTCGACGATGAGTCGGCGATCGCGTCGCCGGCCTCGACGCGCTGCCCGACGTCGACCGCCGGACGCTGGTTGATGCAGGTGCCCTGGTTGCTGCGGACGAACTTCTTGAGGCGATACTCATCGAGCTCGCCCTCGTCGGACTCTACGAGGATGCGCTCGGCGGTCACCGACGTCACGACACCGGCCCGGCCGGCGACGACCACGTGGCCCGAGTCGCGGGCTGCTCGCTCTTCCATGCCGGTGCCGACGATCGGCCGTTCCGGCTCGAGAAGCGGCACAGCCTGGCGCTGCATGTTGGAGCCCATGAGGGCTCGGTTGGCGTCGTCGTGCTCGAGGAATGGGATGAGAGCGGTCGCCACGGAGACGACCTGCTTGGGGCTGACGTCCATGTACTCGATCTGATCCGGTCGAGCCTCCGGGAAGGACTCGCGGTAGCGCGACGGCACTCGCTCGGCGGTGAAGTGGCCTGCTTCGTCGACCGGCGCGTTGGCCTGGGCGACGACGTGCTCCTCCTCCTCGTCCGCCGCGAGGTAGACGATCTCGTCGGTCACGACGGGCCTGATCGGGAACGCCTGGGCCTTCTGCTTCTTGAGCTCGCCGATCGCCGCCGATGTCAGCTTGGCGCCCTTCTTGAGGACGACGCTGCCGGTCTTCGTGGCGACGTCGGCGCCGGCCTCGTAGTCGAGGATGTCCTTCTCGTCGAAGGCCACCGTCCGCTTCACCTTGCGATAGGGCGTCTCGATGAAGCCGTAGGCGTTGATCCGACCATAGGTCGCAAGCGAGCCGATCAGTCCGATGTTCGGGCCCTCCGGCGTCTCGATCGGGCAGATCCGGCCGTAGTGGCTGTGATGGACGTCGCGGACGTCGAAGCCGGCCCGCTCGCGGGACAGGCCGCCCGGGCCGAGGGCCGAGAGGCGTCGCTTGCTCGTCAGCTCTGCCAGTGGGTTCGTCTGATCCATGAACTGGGAGAGCTGGCTTCCGCCGAAGAACTCCTTCATGGCCGCCACGACCGGGCGGATGTTGATCAGCGCGTTGGGGGTCGCCTTGTCGATCTCCTGGATCGTCATTCGTTCGCGAACGACGCGCTCCATCCGCAGCAGGCCAACCCGGAAGGCGTTCTGGATCAGCTCGCCGTTGGCCCGGATGCGCCGATTGCCGAGGTGGTCGATGTCGTCGCGATTGTGGAGACCACGGTTCGCCTCGATGAGGTGACCGACGATGGCTCCGATGTCCTCGCGGGTGATCGTCCGCCCATCCCGCGACAGCTCGATGCCCATCCGCTCGGCGACCGGGTCGAGCTTCTTGTTGAACTTGTAGCGGCCGACCCGACCGAGGTCGTAGCGGCGGAAGTTGAAGAACAGGCTCTCGACGAGCTGCCGGGCGTTGTCACCTGTCGGTGGGTCGCCCGGTCGAAGCTTCTTGTAGACCTCGATCAGGGCCTCGGCCGGCGAGTGGGTCACGTCCTTCTCGAGGGTGTTCGCGATGTAGGGGTGCTCGGGATCGCTGTCGACCGTTCCGAACAGGGCGGCGATCTCCTCGTTCAATTCCCAGCCGACCGCGCGCAGCAGCGTCGTCGCCGCGATCTTGCGCTTGCGATCGACCTTGACCCAGAGCTGGTCCTTGTTGTTCGTCTCGAACTCGAGCCAGGCTCCGCGATTCGGGATGACCTTGGCGGTGAACAGCATCCGCCCGGTCGTGGGATCCTCGATCTCGCCGTAGTAGACGCCCGGCGATCGGACGAGCTGGGAGACGACGACACGCTCGGCGCCGTTGATGACGAAGGTGCCCTGGTCGGTCATCCAGGGGTAGTCGCCCATGTAGACGCGCTGGCGCTGGATCTCGCCGGTCTCCTTGATGGCCAGCTCGACGTTGATGTGGAGCGGCCGCGAGAACGTCGCGTCCTTGGTTCGGCACTCTTCCTCGGTGTACTTGGGTGGGCCGAACTCGTAGTCGAGGAACTGGAGCTCCATGACCTTGCCCGTGAAGTCCTTGATCGGACTGATCTCGTCGAAGAGCTCGCGAAGTCCCCGATCGATGAACCACTGGAACGACTCGAGCTGGAGCTCGATCAGGTTGGGGACCGGGAGGACCTCGGGGATCCGGGAATAGCGCTCGCGGGCAGACGGCCCGGCGGCGCGCGCCGACGTCTCGGGGCAGACAGCATGAACCGCTCCTTGGCGGAGGAAGGGGAAGGGGGCCGCGCTCACAGAATATCAGATTGTACCGCTCTGGGCGAAACAGTCAACCAGACCGGTGGCGAGAGTCACCGGTCCGGCGAGTCCGCGGCGGTCACCCGCGGGCGACTAGCTGATCTCGACCTTCGCGCCCTGCTCCTCGAGAGCGGCCTTGATCTTGTCGGCTTCCTCGCGGGTCACGCCTTCCTTGACCGGCTTGGGTGCCGCGTCGACGAGGTCCTTGGCCTCCTTGAGACCGAGCTGGGTCAGCTCGCGGACGACCTTGATGACGGGGATCTTGTTCGGACCGACCTCGGTCAGCACCGCGCTGAACTCGGTCTGCTCCTCCACTGCAGCAGCCGGGGCTCCCGCCGCACCGGCAGCCGGAGCTGCGGCGACCGCGACCGGCGCCGCGGCGGTCACGCCGTAGCGATCCTCGAATGCCTTGATGAACTCGGACAGCTCGAGGACGGTCATCTTGTCGATCGCCTCGAGGATGTCGTCTTGCGTCTTGACGGCCATGCTGTGGTCTCCTTCTGTCGTTGTGGACGGTCGGTCCTAGGCTTCGGCCGCGGCCCTGCGGTCGCGGACCTGGGCGAGAGCCGATCCGAGGTTGCGGATGTTGGCGCCGAGCAGCCCGCCAAGGGTCGCCAGCGGCGAGACCATCCCCCCTGCCAGCTGGGCGAGGAGGACCTCCCGCGAGGGCAGCAGCGCGAGCCGGGTGACGCTTGCGGCGTCGATCGACGCGTCGCCCAGGACCGCCCCGGTGACGCGAGCGACCTTGTACGGTCGGAGGGCCTCGACGACGGCCCGCGCGGTGGCGGCGTCATCGTCGCCGAAGGCGATCGCCGTGGGCCCGATGAGGAACGGCGCGAGTGCCTCGCCCTGGCGACCTTCGGCCGCCAGCCGCACCAGTCGGTTCTTGACGACGCGATAGACGACGTCCTGGCGGCGCAGTGATCGCCTGACCTCGGCGATCTCGCGCACGGTGAGGCCGCGATACTCGGACACGACGAGCGTCCGATGGCGGGACAGCTCGGCCCGCAACTCGGCGACCGTTCGTTCCTTGGCCTCGGTCGGCATGAGCACCTCCCATCGGGCGCGCGGCCGGCGCGCAACGGTGTGGCGCTCTATCCGGGTCAGGCCCCGGACGCGATGACGCCCCTGGGACGGTCCTGTCGTCGCAGGGGCGCCTGGCCATCAGATGGCCGTGCTGTGTTCCCTGCCTCGGCGTGCTGGCCGTCGTCCCCGGGGTGTCCCGATCCGGTCCGGCGTATCAAGCCCTGTCGTCCGGCTCCGGAGAGCCTGGCGACCGGCGGGCGCATGCTGTCTTCAGCGGTCCGTCGATCTTCGGTTTCCTGGCGGCGTGCTCCTGCACCGTCGCCGATTTCTGGTGAGCGGCCGCGAAGTCTAGCGCAGCCGCGGTCTGCCGTCCTACGCCGCGGCGGCGACCGCGAGGACGGCCGGGATGTCGACCCGAATGCCGGGACCCATCGTGCTCGCGACCGACAGGGTCCGGAGATACGTTCCCTTCGCACCCGACGGCTTGGCCCGGTTGATCGCGTCGATCAGGGTGGCCAGGTTGTCGACGATCTGACCGGCCTCGAAGGAGACCCGGCCGATCGGCACGTGGACGATGGCGCCCTTGTCGACCTTGAACTCGACCCGGCCCGATTTGACCTCGCGGATGGCGCGCTCGAGGTCGAAGGTGATCGTGCCGGCCTTCGGATTGGGCATCAGCCCGCGCCGGCCGAGGATCTTGCCGAGGCGCCCGACCATGGCCATCGAATCCGGCGTTGCCAGAGCGACATCGAAGTCGAGCCAGCCGCCCTCGATCTTCTTGACGAGATCCTCGGCACCGACCTCGTCGGCGCCGGCCTTCTGGGCCTCGAGCGCCTTTTCGCCCTGGGCGAAGACGGCCACGCGGACGGCTCGTCCCGTCCCATGCGGCAGGACGACGGTGCCGCGAACCATCTGGTCGGCATGCCTCGGATCGACGCCGAGGCGCAGGTGGGCCTCGATGGTCGCGTCGAACTTGGTCGTCGACGTCTCCTTGATGAGGTCGGCCGCTTCGGCCGGTGAGTAGGCCTTGCCCGGTTCGACGAGCTTCGCCGCCTCGACGAATTTCTTGCCGTGTCTGGTCATGTCTGCCTCCTGGCGGCCGTTGTCGGCCTCCCCCGTTGCGCCGGTCCCGCCGTAGTCTTCAGGCCACAGCGATCTCGACCGGTCGGGGTGTCGCGTTGCTAGCCGACGACCTCGATGCCCATCGATGCAGCGGTGCCCTCGATCTGGCGCATCGCCGCCTCGATGTCGTTCGCATTGAGGTCGCTCATCTTGACCTGAGCGATGTCCCGGACCTGTTCGCGAGTCACTCGCCCGACGGTCTCGCGGCTCGGCGTCATCGTTCCCTTCTCGACCCCGGCCGCCTTGCGCAGCATGTCCGCCGCCGGCGGGGTCTTGAGGATGAAGGTGAACGAGCGGTCCTCGTAGATCGTGATCTGGGCCGGGATGATCTGGCCGGACTTGTCGGCCGTCTTCTCGTTGTACGTCTTCGTGAACTCGACGATGTTGATGCCGTGCGGGCCGAGGGCCGTCCCGACCGGCGGGGCGGGACTGGCCTTGCCGGCCGGCAGCTGCAGCGTCAGCACGATCCTGATCTTCTTTGACACCTGCTTGCGAGGTCCTTTCTCAGAGCTTCTCGACCTGGAGGAAGTCCAGCTCGACAGGGGTCTCGCGGCCGAAGATGCTCACGAGGACCTTGATCTTGTTGCGTTCGGGGTTGATCTCGTCGACAGTGCCGATGAACTCGGCGAACGGGCCGTCAGTCACGCGGACGCTCTGGCCCTTCTGGAATGCGGCTCGGAACTTCGGCGTCTCCACGCCCATGTGGCGGAGGATCTGCTTGACCTCCGTCTCATCGAGCGGGATCGGCTCGGCGCGCATGCCCGGGATGTTGCCGCCGCCGACGAAGCTCGTGACGCCCGGGGTGTTGCGGACGACGAACCAGCTGTCCGGGTCGAGGATCATCTCGACGAGGACATAGCCCGGGTAGACCTTTTTCGGCACGGTGTGACGCTGACCGCCGCGGATCTCGATCTCGTCCTCCATCGGGACGAGGACCTGGAAGATGCGATCCTCCATGCCCATCGACTCGATCCGGTGCTCGAGGTTCGCTTTGACCTTGTTCTCGTAGCCGGAATAGGTATGGATGACGTACCAGCGCTTCTCGCGCTGTTCCGGCGTCGTGGCGATCTCGGTCATGGCCTCAGATCCCGGCCAGGGCGTCGACGATCTGAGTGAACACGAGATCCCAGACAGTGATGTAGACGCCGATCCCGAAGCTCACGACGAACACGAGGATCGTCAGGTTGCGGACCTGCAAGCGGGTCGGCCATGTCACCTTCTTCAGTTCTGACCATGCTTCCTCGAGGAAGCGCCGGAGTCGTCTCACGCGGTTCGCCTTCGCTGTCGCGAGTAGTGGCAGGGGCGATAGGACTCGAACCTACAACCGCCGGTTTTGGAGACCGGTGCTCTACCAATTGAGCTACACCCCTGCGAGAGCCGTCTCATTTGGCCTCTCGATGGAGGGTGTGACGGCGGCAACGGGGACAGTACTTCTTCAGCTCGATCCTGTTCGGATCGTTCTTCTTGTTCTTGCGTGTGCTGTAGGTCCGCTCCTTGCACTCCGTGCAGGCCAGCTGGATGACAGGCCTATTCTCCGTCTTCGCCATCGGTCGGGCCCTACTCGGTGATGCCGGTGATGGCCCCGGCCCCGACGGTCCGGCCACCCTCGCGGATGGCGAAGCGCTGGCCGGTCTCGAGGGCGATCGGGGTGATGAGCTCGACCGACATCTCGACGTTGTCGCCGGGCATGACCATCTCGGCCCCGTCGGGCAGCCCGATCGAGCCGGTCACGTCGGTCGTGCGCAGGTAGAACTGCGGCCGATAGCCGTTGTAGAAGGGGGTATGGCGGCCACCCTCCTCCTTGGAGAGGACGTAGACCTGGGCGGTGAACTTGGTGTGGGGCTTGACCGAGGCGGGCTTGGCGAGGACCTGGCCGCGCTCGATCTCCTCGCGCTCGATGCCCCGCAGGAGGCAGCCGACGTTGTCGCCGGCCTGGCCCTGGTCGAGGAGCTTCTTGAACATCTCGACGCCGGTGACGACGACCTTGCGGGTGGCCTTGACGCCGACGAGCTCGACCTCCTCGCCGACCTTGACGATGCCGCGCTCGATGCGGCCGGTCGCGACGGTCCCCCGGCCCTTGATCCCGAAGACGTCCTCGACGGGCATGAGGAAGGGCTTGTCGATCGCCCGCTCGGGGGTCGGGATGTAGGCGTCGACCGCATCCATGAGCTCCTGGATCGGGACGTAGGCCGGATCGGCCGGGTCGTCGGAGGCCTCGAGGGCCTTGAGGGCCGAGCCCCGGATGACCGGCACGTCGTCGCCCGGGAACTGGTAGCGGGAGAGGAGCTCGCGGACCTCGAGCTCGACCAGGTCGAGGAGCTCGGGGTCGTCGACGGCGTCGACCTTGTTGAGGAACACGACGATGTAGGGGACCTCGACCTGGCGGGCGAGGAGGATGTGCTCGCGGGTCTGGGGCATCGGCCCGTCGGTCGCGGCGACGACGAGGATCGCGCCGTCCATCTGGGCCGCTCCCGTGATCATGTTCTTGATGTAGTCGGCGTGGCCCGGGCAGTCGACGTGGGCGTAGTGGCGGGCGGCCGTCTCGTACTCGACGTGGGCGATGGCGATCGTGATCCCCCGCTCGCGCTCCTCGGGCGCGTTGTCGATCGAGTCGAAGGCGCGGTACTCGGCCTCGCCCTTGAGGGCGAGGTACTTGGTGATCGCCGCCGTCAGGCTCGTCTTGCCGTGGTCGATGTGGCCGATCGTGCCGACGTTCACGTGCGGCTTGTTGCGCTCGAACTTCTTCTTGGCCACTGGACCGTTCTCACTCCACTTTGCTTGGGACGCACCTGTCTCGACGAGGCAGGGCTGCGCCTGGGTTGGCTCTCCGGGAACCGACCGATGGGTCAGGGCTGGAGCCCACAATCGGACTTGAACCGATGACCTCTTCCTTACCAAGGAAGTGCTCTGCCGGCTGAGCTATGTGGGCCCGGAAGACGCCGATTCGAATGGAGCCGACGACGGGACTCGAACCCGGAACCGGCGGTTTACAAAACCGCTGCTCTACCAATTGAGCTACGTCGGCGCAGCACCACAAGACCCTGGGAGGGTCCCGGGGGCCGGCGAATGATAGGCCCGCCCGAGCGTGTGGGTCAAGCGCGCGGGTCTGGCGAGCCCCCTCCGCCAGGGTCGCCCGGGAGAAGGTCGTCCGCGTCGCCGGGCGGGTCTCGGAGGGGGTGCTCGGCGGCCGGGACGGCGCCCTCGACCGGCTCATCGACGACGTGGTGCATACGTCTACCGGCCTTCGTCACATCCGTGCGACCTGGGGCGAACGAGCCGTCGGCCCCACTCTCGGCCCTCGGCGCAGTCGAACGCTGAACGGACGCCTCATAGAGCAACACGGAGCCGGCGACCGCCGCGTTGAGCGACCCGACGCGGCCCTTCATCGGGATCCGCACGACGAGATCGCAACGCCGCCGTACAGCCGGGCTGATCCCTCGGCCCTCGCTTCCGACGACGATCACGATCGGCCCACGCAGGTCAGCCTCGCGCGCGGTCAATGGTGCGTCGGCGTCGCTCCCGACGATGCGGAAGCCGCGAGTGTGAAGGTCGGCCAGGGCGCCGGGGAGGTCATCGAGGATCACGACATCGAGGTGCTCGACGGCGCCCGCCGATGCCTTGACCGCCGCCGGGGACATCGGGGCGGCGTGGCGCGATGGAAGGAGCACGCCATGGACGCCGACGGCCTCACCGCTCCGCAGGAGCGTTCCGAGGTTCTGCGGGTCCTCGAGCGAGTCGAGGACGAGAATGAAGCCGGGTTCCGGTCCGGCCAACGCCTTGCCGATGACATCGGCGATGCTGGCGGACGGGCGGCGGCGGGCCACGAGCGCCACGCCCTGGTGTCCATCGAAGCCGGTTGCGGCCGTGAGCGTCCCGCCCTCGACCTCGACGATCGGGATACGGAGGGTCGTGGCGTGAAGGACCAGCCTCTCGAGAGCTGAGCGACGGCTCGGCACGACGAGGAGCCGCACGGCCTCTCGGTGCGCGCCGAAGGCCTCTTCGACCGGTCGAACACCGGCCACGAACTCCTCGTCGGGGGCCAGGGCGGGTGTGCGGCCGATGGGGATGGCCGACCTCATCGGCCTTCCACGCTGGTCCTGCTGTCCGGAACCGGCCCAGGCACGCCGCGCCGGGAACCGGTCTCCGCGCTGCCCGGGATCAGGCGCCATGCCGGGGGGACGACGGGGCCCGGGCCCTCGATACGGCCCAGGATGGCGGCCGGGACCTGCGGACGCGCCGGGTCTGGGCCCGGCATGTGATCCGAAACGCGGTCCGCTGCCACTCCCCGGCCGAGGTCGGTACGACGGCGGCACCTCGCCCCATCGCGGCTGCCCGGGGCCGTCATGATGGTCGCCCATCGATCGAGCGGTGCGGGGTCGATCGTCGCCTCGCGACTGTCCACCGGCCGGTCTCGCGCCCGGCGATCGACGAACCGGTGGTCCGCCGCCCTGTCCGACTCGATGATCCGTAGACTGCGCTGCGACAGCTCACCCCGAGAACCAGGACGACCCCCTCGATCGCGCCCGAGGCTGTCGTGGTCGCGAGGGCGGGCTGGCTTGCCGACTGGCGGCTTGGCGCCGGTCGGCTTGGCGCCGGTCGGCTTGGCGCCGGTCGGCTTGGCGCTTGGGGGCTTCCCCGTGGAAGGCCCCGCGCCCCGGGGCTTCCCGCCGGAAGACCTGGGCTGAGGAGCCTTGCCCCGCGTGGACTTGGGGCGATCAGCCATCCAGTGGTGCTCGGCTCGCGACGCCAGCGCTGTCCGTCGGGCGTGTCGTCGACGGCGATCCCCCGCCCAGCCAGCTCGTCACGCAGTCGATCGGAGGCTGCCCAGTCTCGGTCGCGTCGAGCTGCGGCACGGGCTTCGAGCAGGGCAGCCAGGTCGGCTTCGAGCTCCTCCGTATGGTCGTCCGGCAGGATGGCCAGGATCCGGTCGAGGTCGCGCATGAACGTCCGGACCACTTCAGCGTCGCGGCGTGACAGTTGTCGCCGCCCGACGCGGCGGTTGATCTCGCGGACCAGATCGAACAGGACGGCCAGCGCGGCGGATACGTTCAGGTCGTCGGCCATGGCGGCGTCGAACGTCTCGCGAGCCCGATCGAGGACTGCTGGCAGCTCCCCGTCATCGGGACCGCCATCGCTGTAGACGGCCAGAGTCGCGTCGAGGGCGTCGAGTCGCTCCAACGCAGCCGCGGCCGCGGCCAGGGAGGCATCCGAATACTCAAGCGGCGTGCGGTACGGCACACAGATCAGGGCGTAGCGCAGCGCTCGGGCCGAGACTCCCGCCGCAAGGAGGTCGGAAACGCGGGCGATGTTGCCGACGGACTTCGCCATCTTCGCTCCGCCGAGCACGAGATGAGCGCAATGGAGCCATGTCCGGACGAACGGGACTCCGGTCGCCGCCTCCGACTGCGCGATCTCATCCTCGTGGTGCGGGAAGATCAGATCGATGCCGCCGGTGTGGACATCGAATGACTCACCCAGCTGTCGCATGCTCATCGCCGAGCATTCGATATGCCAGCCGGGTCGTCCTGGCCCGATGCTCGTCTCCCAGGAGGGCTCGCCGGGCTTGACCGCCTTCCACAGGACGAAGTCTCGGATGTCGTCCTTGGCGTACTCGTCGGCGATCACCCGATCGCCGACGCGCTGCTGCGAGGCGTCGACGCGCGCGAGCCGGCCGTAGGCCGGCCACGACGCGATGCTGAAGAAGATCGAGCCGTCCGGTGTCCGATAGGCGTGGCCGGCGGCCTCCAACCGCTCGATCAGATCGACGATCTCGGGGATGTGCTGGGTCGCCCGTGGCAGAGCATCGGGCGTCGTCATCCGCATGGCGCTCGCATCGTCGAGGAACCGATCGGTCCAGCGTGCGGTGAGCTCAGCGACCGGGACGCCGGCCGCCGCCGCGCCTTTGATGATCTTGTCGTCGACATCGGTGATGTTCATGACCCACGTGACCCGGAGACCGCGCCAGCGCAGGTATCGGACCAGGACGTCGGCGAACAGGAAAGACCGGAAGTTGCCGATGTGGGCCGGCCCATACACCGTGGGCCCGCACGAGTAGATCCGGACATGGCCTTCCTCGAGCGGCTCGAGGGGCAGCGCGTTCCCGGTGAGGGTGTCGGTCAGGACGACCGTCATGCCGGACCGAGCGTGACGATGGCCAGGGCGGACATCGTGCGACCAGCCCCCTCGTCTCCCGACAGGTTGCCGCTCGAGGCCTTGACCGAGACCGTTGCGACGTCGAGTCCCGACGCTGCCGCAAGGCGCTCGCGCATCCGATCGAGATGGCCGTCGAGGCGGGGCCGGGCCCCCACGATCGTGACATCCACCGAAGACGGGAGCCAACCGGCCGCCTCGACGAGCCCGATGACGTCGCGGAGTAGCGATCCGCTGTCGACACCGGCGGGAGTCGATCCGTCGGCCGGGAACTGGCGCCCGAGGTCGGGCAGGCCGGCAGCGCCGAGCATCGCGTCGGCGACGGCATGGAGGGCGACGTCGCCATCGGAGTGGCCGTACAGCCGCGGCGCTCGCTCGATCTCGAGCCCGCACAGGACGAGGGGCCCTCCGGGGCCGAATGGGTGGCTGTCGTGGCCGATGCCCGTCCGCATCCGAGTCTCGCCGAGGGCTCGAGCGACGACTGCAAGATCAGCGGGAACGGTCACCTTGCGATTGTCGGGCTCTCCCGGTATCAACTGCACGGCGACGTTGCATGCCTCGAGGAGGGCCGCCTCGTCGGGCCAGGTCTCGGGACCGCTCGGCGGGAAGCGGGCGAAGGCGTCGAGAAGGAGACCGCGTCGGACCCCCTGGGGAGTCTGGACCGCAATGAACCCAGAACGATCGACGGTCGCCCGCACGCGTGACCCGTGGACAGTCTTGATCGTGTCGTGGACGGGTGTGCCGGGGACGGCCGCGCCGTCTCGCGCGGCGGCTGCTGCAACCTCCTCGACAAGGCGTCGCGAAACAAGCGGACGAGCTCCGTCGTGGACGAGGACGACTCGCTCGCGGCCCAGTTCGGCGGCGTTCGGGCCGGCATCGGTGTCGAGGCGGACCAGGGCATCGAGTCCGGCGGCGACCGACTCGTGACGCCGGGCTCCGCCCGTCACGACCGTCGTCGCGAGGCCGCCGAGGTCATCCCTGGTTTCATCGACCCGATCGCCGGCGACGACGACGACCAGTCGTTCGACGAGGGGCGACCGTCGCACGGCATCGACCGTCCAGGCCAGAAGGGAGCGTCCGTCGATCCTCGCGGCGAGCTTGTCGACACCACCCATCCGTCGCGATGAGCCCGCGGCGACGACGATGGCGTCGACGCCGGAAGGCGATGGATCGGCGGTCACTCGAGCAGCGGCTGGGCGAAGATCATCCGCCCGGCGACCGTCTGGAGGACGCGGGTCACGGTGACGGTCAGCTCGGCGTCGATGTGGCGATTGCCACCCTCCACGACGACCATCGTCCCATCGTCGAGGAAGCCGACTCCCTGGCCGACCTCCTTGCCCTCCTGGATCACGCGGACGTGAAGCTCCTCGCCGGGCAGGACGGCTGGCTTCACGGCGTTGGCCAGCGAGTTGATGTTGAGCACGCGAACTCCCTGTACCTCGGCGACTCGATTGAGGTTGAAGTCGTTCGTCAGGATGGCATTGCTGTAGCGACGCGCGAGGGCAACGAGCTTCGCGTCGACCTCCGCCACATCGGGGACCTCGTCCTCGACGACGATGACGGGTGTCGCCGAGCTCTTCTGCATCTTGGCCAGAATCTCGAGCCCTCGGCGACCTCGGTTGCGGCGCAGCGTGTCAGAGCTGTCGGCGATGTGCTGAAGCTCGTCGAGGACGAACCGCGGCACGACCAGGGTGCCGTAGATGAAGCCCGAATCGACGATCTCGGCGATCCGCCCGTCGATGATCGCCGACGTGTCGACGATGACGTGAGGATCGCCCGCACGTGTTGGTGCGGCGTCTGCGTCGGGTCGTCGGAAGATGCCCATCGTCTCGGCGGCCAGAACGAGGTCGGAGCGCTTGGCCACCGTCAAGCCGACCATCCCGAGACCGAAGATCAGGGAGACAGCGAGCGGAAGCCACGTCCCCCACGGCGCATCAAGCCTCGAAAGCGGCAGGCCAAGAAGGAGGCCCATGAGGAGTCCAAGGAGAGCGCCCGCCACGGCCGTGATGAACTCCGCGGTGGAGAGCCGCTGGACGGCGCGAACGAGCCAGAGGGCCGGAACGATCGTGAGATAGGGCAGGATCGCGAAACCGACCACCACCCAGGCGACGACCCACGCCGCGATGAACAGCCCCGAGGAGGCGACCTCCTCGAGCCTCGGGTCGACCACGAGAGCAAGCCCGATGATCGCGCCGAGGGCGCCGCCGAACACGCGGATGATGCGGATCACGTCCGAATGTTCCTCCCGCGACGGTTCGTCAGCCTACCATCGAGGGCCCGACCGGCGTCATGTCCGTCGGCGCGTCGTCCGGATCTCGTCGCAGGTCGCTCTGGAAGGCGGCGGCGATCGCCTCGCGGAGGGTCGGAACGGCGATCGTCTCGATCCCATCGATCCTCCGGCCACGCGAGCCGTCGGCCGGAACGATGGCCCGGCCGAAGCCGAGCCGGGCCACCTCGCGCAGGCGACGCTCCAGCCCGGAGACGGCTCGCAGCTCCCCGAGCAGGCCGACCTCGCCGACCGCGATCGCCGACGCGCTGACCGCGACGTTCCTGGCCGATGACGCCAGGGCGATGCACAACGGCAGGTCGATCCCGCGATCGCTGACCGACAGGCCGCCGGCGACGTTGGCGTAGACGTCGTGCGATCCCAGGGCGATGCCGGCGTGGCGACCGAGGACCGCGAGGAGGAGGGCCATCCGGTTGGGATCGATGCCGCTCGCCGTGCGGCGTGGCGGTCCTACGCCTGACGGGCTGACGAGGGCCTGGAGCTCCACGACGAGGGGACGCGTCCCCTCCAGGGTCGGAACCACGATGCTCCCCGCGACCGGGCCGGCGTGACGGATGAGGAATACGCCCGCCGGATCGGCGACCTCGCTCAGTCCGGCCTCGCCCATCTCGAACACGCCGACCTCTTCCGTCGAACCGAAGCGGTTCTTCGTCGCCCGCAGGATCCTGAGGCTGGCGTACCGATCGCCCTCGAGGGTCAGGACCGCGTCGACGAGGTGCTCGAGCGTCTTCGGCCCGGCCAGCGAGCCGTCCTTCGTCACGTGACCGACGAGGATGACCGCCATATCCTCGGTCTTCGCGAATGTGGCAAGTCGGCCGGCCGCCTCGCGGACCTGACCCACGCTGCCCGCCGGTCCGTCGAGCTCGCCACTGCGCAGGGTCTGGACCGAGTCGACGACGAGGATGGCCGGGCGCATCGCCCGCGCAGCCTCGATCACCGCATCGACCTCGGCCTCCGCAACCACCTGGATCGCGCTGGCCGCGGCGCCCTCGAGCAGGCCGAGGCGTGCCGCCCGCAGCCGGATTTGGGCGCCCGATTCCTCTCCTGTGGCATACAACACCTGGCGCCCGACCGGCGAGCCGTCGACCACACCGGCAGCGAACTGGAGGAGGAGGGTCGACTTGCCGATCCCCGGCTCCCCGCCGATCAGCACGATCGAGCCGGGCACGACACCGCCGCCCGTGACACGGTCGAATTCGCCGACGTGGCTCTCGATGCGGGACACGGACACGTCGGCGACGACACCGAGCGGGATCGGCGCTCCCTGAGTGACCGTCGTGGTCTTCGTGCGCGTGGACGCGCGAACGACCGTCTCGACAAGGCTGTTCCATGTGCCACACGAGCGACACTGGCCCTCCCAGCGAAGGAAGGAGTCGCCGCAGGACTGGCAGACGTACCGGCTGGTGGTCCGACTCATCGTCGGGTCAGCGCGTCAGCGCGCCTCGACCGGCGTACGTGGCTCTGCGGCGTGGATGTCGAGACCGGCATCCGGATCGCGATCGACGACGATCGTCGTGCCCGGCTCGTAGCGGCCGAGCAGGAGGTGCTCGGCGAGGACGTCCTCGACGAGGTTCTGGATCGTCCGACGGAGGGGCCGGGCACCGTATGCCGGGTCGTAGCCCAGCTTGATGAGGTGTTCCTTGGCTTCGTCCGTGACCTCGAGCGTCATGTCCTGGACTCGGAGCTGCTCGCGCACACGAGCCAGCATCAGATCGACGATCTGGCCGATCTCTTCGACGGTCAGCGAGCGGAAGACGACCACCGAGTCGATGCGGTTCAGGAACTCCGGCCGGAAGCTCTGCTTCAGCTCCGTCTGGACCTTCTCCTTCATCAGCTCGTAGGAGCTCTCGCGGCGTGACTCCTCGTCGTCGGCGACCACCCGGAAGCCGAGGGCCGAGTTCGTCTGGAGCTGTCTCGCCCCAAGGTTGCTGGTCATGACGATGATCGTGTTGCGGAAGTCGACGCGACGACCCTTGGCGTCGCTGAGGTGTCCATCCTCGAGGATCTGGAGCAGGATGTTGAAGACCTCGGGGTGCGCCTTCTCGACCTCATCGAGAAGGACCACCGCGTAGCTCTTGCGCCGAACGGCCTCGGTGAGTTGGCCGCCCTCATCGAAGCCGACGTAGCCCGGCGGGGCTCCGACGAGCCGGCTGACGTTGTGACGCTCCATGAACTCGCTCATGTCGATCTTGATGAGCGCGTCCTCGGATCCGAACATGAACTCGGCCAACGCCTTGGCCAGCTCGGTCTTCCCGACGCCCGTCGGACCAAGGAAGATGAACGACCCGATCGGGCGCTTCGGATCCTTGAGACCGGCCCGGGCGCGACGCACCGCCCTCGACACGGATTCGATCGCTTCCTGCTGCCCGATGACGCGGGCATGGATGGCGTCCTCCATATGGAGAAGGCGCTCGGATTCCTCCTGCGCGATCCGGGTCACGGGGATCCCCGTCCACATCGCGACGACCTGGGCGATGTCCTCCTCGAGGACCTGGGGCGTATCGGCGGCGACGGTGCTCTGCCATTCCGCGCGGAGCGTCTCGACCTTCGTTCGTGTCTCCGCCTCGGCTTCGCGCAGCTCGGCGGCCGACTCGTACTCCTGGGCGTTGATCGCGGCGTCCTTCTCCTTCGTCACCCGGTCCAGCTCACGCTGGGCTTCTCGAAGGTCCGGCGGGACCGAGGCGTTACGGAGGCGGACCCGACTGGCCGCCTCGTCGATGAGATCGATGGCCTTGTCGGGCAGGTGTCGGTCGGTGATGTAGCGGATCGACAGGTCGACGGCGGCCTTTACGGCTTCGTCCGTGATCTGGACCTTGTGGTGTTGCTCGAACCCCTCGCGGATGCCGAGCAGGATCTCGACCGACTGCTCCATCGTCGGCTCTTCGACCATGACCGGCTGGAAGCGACGTTCGAGGGCGGCGTCCTTCTCGATGTACTTGCGGAACTCGTCGAGCGTCGTCGCCCCGATGCACTGGAGCTCGCCGCGGGCGAGAGGCGGTTTCAGGATGTTGGCGGCGTCGATCGCACCCTCGGCTGCGCCCGCCCCGACGAGCGT
This sequence comes from uncultured Chloroflexia bacterium, assembly GCA_963789905.1. Lineage (GTDB taxonomy): Bacteria > Chloroflexota > Limnocylindria > Limnocylindrales > CSP1-4 > CAWBMK01. The sequence goes on from CAWBMK010000001.1 coordinate 569,551, forward strand.
ATGCAGCTCGTCGATGAAGAGGATCGCATCGTTGGTGCTGCGGAGCTCCTCGATGATCTTCTTGAGGCGCTCCTCGAACTCACCGCGATACTTCGTGCCGGCGACGAGGGAGCCGATGTCGAGAGTGAGGACTCGCTTGTTGGCAAGGGTCTCGGGGATATCACCGTTGACGATGCGATGGGCGAGGCCCTCGGCGATGGCGGTCTTGCCGACCCCTGGCTCGCCGATGAGAGCCGGGTTGTTCTTCCGGCGCCGCGACAGGATCTGAACGACCCGCTCGATCTCCTTCTCGCGACCGATGACCGGATCGAGCTTGCCGGCTCGCGCCGCTTCCGTCAGGTTGATCCCGAGAGCATCGACCGTCGGCGTCTTCGATGCCCTCTTCGTCTCCTGGGCGGGCCCGGCCGAGGAGCTCTGCGAGAGGACACGGATGACCTCATGGCGGACCTTGTCGAGGTTGACGCCGAGGGACTCGAGAACGCCGGCTGCGATCCCCTCTCCCTCCCGAACGAGCCCGAGCAGGAGATGTTCCGTGCCGATGTAGTTGTGGCCGAGACGACGGGCCTCGTCGATGGCGAGCTCGATGACCCGCTTCGCGCGCGGGGTCAGCCCGACCTCACCGACGACCGGCCGATCGCCGCGCCCGATGATGAACTCGACCGCTGTCCTGACCTTGGCCAGCTCGACGTTCATGTTCTCCAGGACGCGCGCTGCTACGCCCTCACCTTCGCGGACCAGCCCGAGCAGCAGGTGCTCAGTGCCGATGTAGTTGTGGTTGAAGCGCTGGGCTTCGTCCTGCGCAAGCGTCAGGACCTTGCGAGCGCGGTCCGTGAACTTGTCGAAGCGGTCCATGGGGTCGAACGTCTGTTCCTTTCGATGCCCCCGCCTTCCGACGGGGACCTTCGAGCCATGCTAGCACGGCCACCGGGCGAGACGACCGACCGATGGTCCCGGGGCTTCCGAACACAGGGGCCGGATCCAAGTGGGACCGACTACCGCCCGCCTCCATGAGGCGAGCCAGACGCGCTAGCGACCCTTCGAAGACTTCTTCGTCGCGGCGGGTTTCTCGGATGAGGTCTCGGCGGCCGCTTCGTCGGCGATGACCTCTTCGAGGATCGACTCGGCCACGATCTCGTCGACGACCGCCTCGGCTGCAGCATCTTCGGCAACAGCCTCGGCGACGACTGCCTCTTCTACGGCTTCCTCGGCGACGGCCTCGGCGACGACTGCCTCTTCTACGGCTTCCTCGGCGACGGCCTCGGCGACGACCGCCTCGGCGATCGCTTCATCCGCAACCTCGTCGGCCACTGCAGCTTCGAAGACGGCCTCGACCGCCGTCTCTTCGGCTGCCTCGGCCTCGGCGGCGACCTCGGCGGACCCATCGCCGTCCGCAACGGCGGCCAGGACCTCGGCCTCAGCGACAGCTTCCTCGGCGATCTCGTCAGCGATCTCGGCCTCGGCGACGGCTTCCTCGGCGATCTCGTCAGCGATCTCGGCCTCGGCGAGTGCCTCCTCTGCGACCGCCGTGTCGACGACCGCCTCGACGACCGCACCTTCTGCCACCGACTCGCTAACGGCCGCTTCGGCGACCGCTTCGTCGGCCAAGGCTTCCGCCCGCGCGGCTTCGGCCAGAGCCGCCTCGGCCGCGAGCTCCTCCGGCGTCGACGCCATCTGTTCGCGGATCTGGGCGAAGGCTGACGCCAGCGTGTTGTCCAGGCCTTCCTCGGGCTGGGCGACGGCGTCGGCGGTCGCGAAGCTCCGACTGCGTTCCGGGCGCGGCCGGCGTTCCTTGACCTCGGGTTCCTCGGGTCGAGCCGGTGCCTCCTCGGCCTGCTTGAGCGACAGGCCCAGCCGATGGCGCTCGGAGTCGAGGGAGATGATCTTGAGCTTCAGGAGCTGTCCCTCGTGGACGACATCGCCGGGATGGGCGACGCGCTGATGCGACAGCTCGCTGATGTGGATGAGCCCCTCGAGGCCATCCCTCACGCGCACGAACGCTCCGAAGTTCACCAGCTTGGTGACCGTCCCATCGATGATGTCGCCGACCGTGAAGTCGGCCACGGTCGAGTGCCACGGGTCGGGCTGCAGCCTTCGGATCGACAGGCTGATCCGCCCACGTTCGTGGTTGATGTCGATGACCTCGGCCTCGACCTCATCGCCGACGTTGTAATCGGATTCCGGGTTGTTGACCTTGTTCCACGACAGCTCGCTCTTGTGGACGAGACCGTCGATCCCGCCGAGGTCGACGAACACGCCGAACGGAGCGATGCTGCGGACCGTGCCGCTCACCTTCTGGCCGACCTGGAGGCTGCTGAAGAGCTCGTCACGCTTCTCGCGGCGCTCCTCGTAGAGGGCGACCTTCTCGGAGAGGATGAGCCGGTTGGCCTTGCGGTTGACCTCGAGGATCTTGAGCCGGAGCTTGCGCCCGACATACGGCTGGAGCTTCTCGGCGATCTCCTGGGCCGCGTCGCGCGGCTGATCGTTCTGGGGACGTCGCGGGAAGTCCACGATCTGGCTGATCGGCACGAAGCCCCGGATCCCGCAGTCGACGATCAGGCCACCCTTGTTGTGGTCGATGACCGGAGCGTCGATGATCGTGCCCGCCTCGAAGAGCTCCTGCATCGATCGCCACTTGCGCTCGAGACCCGCCCGGCGCAGCGACAGGACTGCATGACCCTCGGGTGACTCGGGCTGAAGGACGTAGACAAGGACGGTGTCCCCGATCGCCAGGGTCGGAGCGGTCTCGGTGTTCCGGCCGAACAGCTCGCGATTGCTGACGACCCCTTCCGACTTGGCCCCGATGTCGACGAGCATCTCGTCCTTGTCGATGCGGACGACCTTGCCTTCGACGACATCGCCGTGCTTGAAACTCCGGATGTCCGCATCCTGCTCGGCGAGCAGCTCCTCCATCGTCGTGGGCTCGGGACCGAGCGGGACAGGTGGAGGGGCGGGCGCCACCGGTTCGACCTCGGGCGCGTCCGTAGCTTCGACCTGGTCGGGAGCCTCAACCGTAGCGGGCGCATCGGGGGCCACGAGCCCTTCGGGCGCGACAGGGTCGTCAGGAGCGGCGGGCGCCTCCGAGGCTTCCTCCACGTCCGGCGTCGGGACCGCGACCTCGGCGACCCCGGCGGCAGCGGCGACGGGCTCGTCGGACACAACGGGGCTGCCGTTGGTGTCGGCTCCATCGGTCGCTTCCATCGCGACCGCTGCCGGATCTGTTGAGTCGGCGTCCACTGACGCCTCGATGGTGACGGGCTCGTCCGCGACGGCGACCGCCGCGTCGGTCTCCGACGTCGTCTCGGTCCCGGAGGCGCTTACCTCCGGCGTCGACGCCGGCCCGTCCTGTTGCTCTTCTGACAACTGATTCTCCTAATCCTGTCGATCGGCCCCGAGAATCAGAACGGCCCGAGCGGTCTCGGGCCTTGATGAGACGTCCTGGGTGGTCCGTGGGATCGCCGCGGTCCGCTCCTTCGCGCTTCTGGCCGTGACTGCTCTTCTGTTCCTGCCCGAGGGCCGCGTGAGTCTAGCACGCACCCTGCGGTGCGACAATGCGACGCCGTGCCCGAGCTACCCGATCTGACCGTGGTCTCCGAGGCCTTCCACGCCGCTCTGGCCGGCCGCTCGATCGCATCTGCGGTGGCGACCGCACCGCTTGCGGTGCGAGGCACACCACCCGAGCTCGAGGCTATCGTCGGGCAGACCGTTACGAGCGTCGGGCGGCGGGGCAAGTTCCTTCTGTTCGATCTCTCGCGCGATCGGATGGTCGTCAATCCGATGCTGACCGGGCGCTTCCAGCTCGCCGCGCCCGATGTGCCGCGTCCGTCGGCGACGGCCCTGGTCGTCGCGTTCGGGCCACGCACGACGGCCCCGAAGCAGGCGCCAGCTCGGTGGACGGTCGGGGCGTCCTGGCTGCCTGCCGACGAAGACGTCGTCGAGATCCGCTATCGCGATCCAACCCAGATGGGCAAGGTCTACCTCCTCCCGGCAGGGATCGATCGGACCGTCCCGGGGATGGCCGAGGAGGAGCTCGGTCCGGACGCCGATGCAGGCGATCTCAGCCTCGAACGATGGCGAGAGCTGATCCGGCCCTATCGCGGCCAGCTCAAGAACGTCCTTCGCGACCAGGCCTTCGTGGCCGGCATCGGCAATGCCTACAGCGACGAGGTCCTTCATGCGGCGCGCCTGCTGCCATCCCGGACTCGATCCTCGCTGGCGCCGGAGGAGATCGACGAGCTGTACCGTGCCATGAGGCGGGTCGTGACGGCAGCGCAGGGAACGCTTCGCGACCGCGTTCCACCGACATTCGAGAAACAGGTCCGCGACTTCCTCGCCGTACACGGCCACGGCGGCGAGCCTTGCCCCGATTGCGGCACGCGTATCAGCGAGATCAAGGGCGGCGGACACGTCACGAACTTCTGTCGCGGCTGCCAGCGCTGAGCCGGCCGATGACGAGGCGACGTCAGGGCAGGATGAGAACTTGACCCACGTGGATCACAGACGGGTTCTTGATCCCGTTGAGATCGACGAGCACCTTGGTTGTGGTCCCGTTCCTGGCGGCGATCGCCGACAGATTGTCCCCCGCCTTGACCACGTAGGTGTGCCGTGGCGACGCCGACGGACGGGAGCTCGCTGCCGAGCTCGGGGCGGGCGATGGGCTGGCGCTTGGACTGGGGCTCGGGCGAGGCGACGGCGTCGGCCTCGGGGTCGGGGCCAGCGATGAGGCCTCGGCCGGCGGTGACGCGCTCGCCGCGGCCGCCCCCGAACCTCCTCCGCGATCACCGAATCGGGCAAGGAGGATGGCGACGAGGGCGATCGCCATGAGCCCGAGCAGCACGCCCTGGGCGATCCCCCGCTGTCGTGCCACGACTGCCGGTGCAAGCGTCGGACGTCCACGTTCGAGGACGACCGGCGTCGTTCGCGGGATCGGGAATCGAGCCGCGGCCCGAAGGCGGCCCGACGCCGCGCCCGCGTCAACCGCCTCGATTGCTGCTCGGTACGTCGGGCACTGTACGTGCGCCGCGACGAGGCAGAGCTCGCGCTGCTTGAGGGTTGCGATCGGAGCCGGAGGGTCGACCGCAGCACAGCGGTGATCGCGCAGGGGCGTGATCGAACGCCACGAACCATCAGCTGCGGCCAGATAGGGGCAGATCGAATGGGTGCGCCCTTCGGCCTCGCCGAGGGAGACCTCGTTCCGGGCGTCGTCGGCGGCTGGTGCCGTCATGGCTGCAAGGATAGTCGGGATGGTCTCCGCGCCACCGGCAGGGCGCTGGGAACGAACGCGGGGCAAAGAAAAAGACCCTGGCGACGACCTATGTTCCCGAGGGGCTGCCCCCTCAGTATCTTCGGCGCTGGAGAGCTTGACTTCCGTGTTCGGGATGGGAACGGGTATGGCCTCTCCGCTAGGGTCACCAGGATCCTCTTCTGCGTCTGGACGTGGTTCGGCTGGTCGATCTTCGAAATCGCGGATCGATTTGGATCCTCCCGTCGACAGCCCGCTGACCCCTGGTCAGCTGCTGAAGAGGTCAAGCCCTCGACCGTTAGTACGGCTCAGCTTCGTCCGTCGCCGGACTTTCACATGCCGCCTATCAAACAGGTGGTCTTCCTGCGGTCTTACCCGGTTGACCCGGTGGGGAACCTCATCTTGAGGCGAGCTTCGCACTTAGATGCTTTCAGCGCTTATCCCAACCGAACATGGCTACCCAGCGGTGCCCTTGGCAGGACAACTGGCACACCAGCGGTTCGTCCACTCCGGTCCTCTCGTACTAGGAGCAGCTCCTCTCAAGTTCCCTACGCCCACACTGGATAGAGACCGAACTGTCTCACGACGTTCTGAACCCAGCTCACGTGCGGCTTTAATCGGCGAACAGCCGAACCCTTGGGACGTACTTCCGCCCCAGGATGCCACGAGCCGACATCGAGGTGCCAAACGGTGCCGTCGATGTGAACTCTTGGGCACCATCAGCCTGTTATCCCCGGGGTAGCTTTTATCCGTTGAGTGATACCCCTTCCACTCGGAGGTACCAGATCACTAAGCCCGACTTTCGTCTCTGCTCGACTTGTAGGTCTCGCAGTCAAGCTCCCTTATGCCTTTGCACTCTACGGCTGGTTTCCATTCAGCCTGAGGGAACCTTTGGGCGCCTCCGTTACACTTTAGGAGGCGACCGCCCCAGTCAAACTGCCCGCCTGACACTGTTCCGCGCCCGGATAACGGGTCGCGGTTAGAACCGAAATACAGCAAGGGTGGTATTTCAACGTCGGCTCCACCGAAGCTGGCGCTCCAGTTTCACAGCCTCCCACCTATCCTACACAGACTGAATTCCAACCCAATGACAGGGTGCAGTAAAGCTCCACGGGGTCTTTTTGCCCTAGTGCGGGTAACCTGCATCTTCACAGGTACTTCAATTTCGCCGGGTCCCTCGTTGAGACAGCGCCCAGACCGTTACGCCATTCGTGCGGGTCGGAACTTACCCGACAAGGAATTTCGCTACCTTAGGACTGTTATAGTTACAGCCGCCGTTTACCGGGGCTTCGATTCAGAGCTTGCACCCCTCCTCTTAACCTTCCGGCACTGGGCAGGCGTCAGCCCCTATACGTCAGCTTTCGCTTTCGCAGAGACCTGTGTTTTTGCTAAACAGTCGCCTGGGCCTTTTCACTGCGGCTTCGATCGACGTTTCTGCAAGCAGAAAGTCGCGAAGCGCCCCTTCTCCCGAAGTTACGGGGCCATTTTGCCGAGTTCCTTAACGAGGGTTCTCCCGATCGCCTTGGTATTCTCTACCCGCCTACCTGTGTCGGTTTGCGGTACGGACACCCATAGTTCTCACAACGACGCTTTTCTTGCCAGTCTGGCTCACTCGACTTGAGGCAGAAGCCTCTTGCACTCGCTGCTCGGGGTTGGATGAGGGAACGGATTTGCCTATCCCCTCCCCCTACCGGCTTGGACGACCCCATGCCATCGGGGCGCTCGAGCTACCAGTCCGTGTCACGCCTTTGCTCCCACCCGGTCTCGGTACGCAGACTCGACGGACTTGCGCCCGTCAACCTCCGTGCACCTACCTCCGGGTGAGTTGGCGACCTATAGGTGGTTCCGGAATATCAACCGGATGTCCATCGCCTACGACTTTCGTCCTCGGCTTAGGCCCGACTAACCCTGAGATGATCGGCATTGCTCAGGAAACCTTAGGCTTACGGCGTGTGGGGTTCTCGCCCACATTGCGCTACTCATGCCGACATTCGCACTTCCGTCCGCTCCAGCCGTCCTCACGGTCGACCTTCACTGCGAACAGAACGCTCCCCTACCACCCCCCGGCGCAAGGCCGGAGGGTCCGTAGCTTCGGTACCAGGCTTGAGCCCCGTTGGATTTTCGGCGCAGATCCACTTGACCAGTGAGCTGTTACGCACTCTTTCAATGGTGGCTGCTTCTAAGCCAACATCCTGGTTGTCTGAGCGGATCCACATCCTTTCCCACTTAGCCTGGACTTAGGGACCTTAGCTGACGGTCTGGGTTGTTTCCCTTTAGACCACGAAGCTTAGCCCTCGCAGTCTCACTCCCGGGCTGTGCGAATCGCGGGATTCGGAGTTTGGTTGGGGTTGGTAAGCGGGAAGCCCCCTAGCCCATCCAGCGCTCTACCCCCGCGATTGAACACCCGAGGCTGCCCCTAAAGGCATTTCGGGGAGAACCAGCTATCTCCGAGTTCGATTGGCATTTCACCGCTATCCACAGCTCATCCCCCAGCTTTTCAACGCTGGTGGGTTCGGTCCTCCACGGGACATTACTCCCGCTTCAACCTGGCCATGGATAGGTCACTCGGTTTCGGGTCTACCGCACGCGACTGGACGCCCTATTCAGACTCGCTTTCGCTCCGGCTCCGTCCTTTGCGGACTTAACCTCGCCACGCACGTGTAACTCGTCGGCTCATTCTTCAAAAGGCACGCCATCAGGCTACCGGCTAGGCCGGCAACACCCTTTGACTGCTTGTGGGCACGCGGTTTCAGGTACTGTTTCACTCCCCTTCCGGGGTGCTTTTCACCTTTCCCTCACGGTACTCGTTCACTATCGGTCGCCAAGAGTATTTAGCCTTGGACGGTGGTCCGCCCAGCTTCCCACATGAGAGACCTTCCACGTGGTACTCAGGTGGCTGATCGCGGAGGCCATCTCGCTTTCGCCTACGGGGCTCTCACCCTCTCTGGCCGGCCCTTCCAGGACCGCTCGACTAGCGAATGGCTTGGTGACTCCGCCGGGACCCTGCGGGGGCCCGATGATCTGCTCCTACAACCCCCGTTCAGAAACGGCCGCAGCCTATCGCGCTGAACGAGTTTGGGCTCTTCCCCTTTCGCTCGCCACTACTCAGGGAATGATCTCCTCTCCTCCGGCTACTGAGATGTTTCAGTTCGCCGGCTTACCTCCTCCTGGCCTATTTGATTCAGCCAGGGGTGACCGGGCGTTACCCCGGTCGGGTTTCCCCATTCGGACATCCCCGGATCGACGTTTGCTCGCAACTCCCCGAGGCTTTTCGCAGCCTGCCACGTCCTTCATCGGCTCTTGGCGCCAAGGCATCCACCTCGTGCCCTGTGTAGCTTGACCCCCTCCAGCATCTGACCAGGCGGTCAGACGTGGCGGGTCCATAGTTTCGGGAGGATTTTCCTCGACTCGGCGAAATCGAAGATCGATATCTGCCGAACCACTATCCAGTTGGTAAGGTGCCGGATCCCGAAGGATCCCGGGCGCTCGGCCGAAGCCGATCTCCCATTCCAGCGAGCCGCTGGTCGGTGACCTCGTCGTGGGCGAGGGCACGGATCAGGGGCCCGATCTTTGGGCCGGACACGAAACAACGGCTCGAGGGGTCCCGAACCGTCGTGGGGTCGTTTCCATGGTCTCGAGTGTCGTCCCGGGTTCGACCCGGGCCTATTCAGTTCTTGTCGAGATCGCAACGCTGCAGAGCGAGCTCCTCTTGTTCTGCTTCCGGCTGGCGATCGGTCGTCGAGGTGGTGGAGACGAGGAGACTCGAACTCCTGACCCTCTCCTTGCAAAGGAGATGCTCTGCCAACTGAGCTACGTCCCCTTGCGATCGGTTCGCCGAGAAGTAATGGTGGGCGTTTCTGGACTCGAACCAGAGACCTCTGCCTTATCAGGGCAGTGCTCTAACCAGCTGAGCTAAACGCCCGCCGGGCGGTGCCGTCCCGTCCGCGCGTCGTCACCGACACGTAACGGTGCGGGCTGCACCTTAACCCGAGAAGAGTGGCAGGAGGTCCGCTCAAGACGCGAGCGGGTCGGTGTTTGTCGGGTCACCGCAACCCGGATCCCGTGAGGGTTCCGTCACGCCTCACCCAACGGAGGCGCGATCGCGATCGCGGCGATCAACCTGGGAGCCTGAATGGCGTCGCGTCCACACCGATGGACACGACTCGGTTCTCCCTAGAAAGGAGGTGATCCAGCCGCACCTTCCGGTACGGCTACCTTGTTACGACTTCGTCCCAATCACCAACCCCACCTTCGACGGCTGCCTCCTTACGGTTGGCCCGCCGGCTTCGGGTGTTGCCAGCTTTCATGACGTGACGGGCGGTGTGTACAAGCCCCGGGAACATATTCACCGCCGTATGCTGACCGGCGGTTACTAGCAACTCCGGCTTCACGCAGGCGAGTTGCAGCCTGCGATCCGAACTGAGACCGGCTTTCGGGATTACCTCCACCTCGCGGTTTCGGAACCTGTTGTACCGGCCATTGTAGCGTGGGTGTAGCCCAGGACATAAGGGCCATGCTGACTTGACTTCATCCCCACCTTCCTCCGAGTTTCTCTCGGCAGTCCCGTGTGAGTGATACAACACACAGTAGGGGTTGCGCTCGTTGCGGGACTTAACCCAACATCTCACGACACGAGCTGACGACAGCCATGCAACACCTGTGGTCAGGCCCCTTGCGGGGAGACGACGTTTCCGCCGTTGTCCTGATCATGTCAAGCCCTGGTAAGGTTCTTCGCGTCGCATCGAATTAAACCCCACGCTCCGCTGCTTGTGCGGGGCCCCGTCAATTCCTTTGAGTTTTAGCCTTGCGGCCGTACTCCCCAGGCGGGACACTTAATGCGTTAGCTTCGGCACTGGCGGGGTTGATACCACCAACACCTAGTGTCCATCGTTTACGGCTAGGACTACCGGGGTATCTAATCCCGTTTGCTCCCCTAGCTTTCGCGCCTCAGCGTCAAGAACGGGCCAGGAAGTCGCCTTCGCCACTGGTGTTCCTCCCGATATCTACGCATTTCACCACTACACCGGGAATTCCACTTCCCTCTCCCGCCTTCGAGTCGAGCAGTATCGAGTGACCCTCCCCAGTTGAGCCGGGGGCTTTCACACTCGACTTGCACGACCGCCTGCGCGCTCTTTACGCCCAGTAAATCCGGACAACGCTCGCCACCTACGTATTACCGCGGCTGCTGGCACGTAGTTAGCCGTGGCTTATTCCCCAGGTACCGTCATTATCTTCCCTGGGAAAAGAGGTTTACGACCCGAAGGCCTTCATCCCTCACGCGGCGTTGCTGCGTCAGGCTTTCGCCCATTGCGCAAAATTCCCGACTGCTGCCTCCCGTAGGAGTCTGGGCCGTGTCTCAGTCCCAGTCTGGGTGATCGTCCTCTCAGACCACCTACCGATCGTCGCCTTGGTGAGCCGTTACCCCACCAACGAGCTAATCGGACGCAGGCCCCTCCCGAAGCGCCTTGCGGCTTTGATGGCGCGAACGAACGCGCCGCCACATGCGGTATTAGCCACCCTTTCGGGCAGTTATCCCCCACTTCGGGGCAGGTCACCCACGCGTTACTCAGCCGTCCGCCACTAACGACCGGAGCAAGCCCCGGGCGTTCGTTCGACTTGCATGTCTCATGCACGCCGCCAGCGTTAATCCTGAGCCAGGATCAAACTCTCCGAATGTAAGAACAGCCCGAGGGCTGCACTCGTTCCGAGGGTTTTTCCTCGCTCTCGTCCGTCTGGATCTCCTGCCACTCTTCACTTGTTAAGGTGCAGTGCCCGCGCGGCATCGACCACCGGCGCACAAACGCCAATGATGGGGTCGAGGGCCACAGGCTGTCAAACGCTTGCGGTGCCCTGAAGGGCAACCGAAGCCGCCCGCGGAAACCCGCGGCGCGATAGTCGAGTCTATGGCTCGTCTGAGGCAGGTGTCAACTTCGCGACGACCATCGGCGGCGTGCGTTCGCCGGCCTCAGGCAGCGTCCGGGGACCGTGTCAGATGGGACTGCTCTCGACGAGGAGGACGAAGGCGGCCCCGGCCAACCAGGCGAGGAGCGCCAGCTCGACCGAACCGGACGCGCCCAGGACGCCGGTGGCGACGACGTAGACGATAAGTCCGACGACCAGGGCCGCGCCGGCCTTGGCAAGACGGAGCAGGATCTCGACGACCAGGAAGCTCACGAGCCGTTGATTTCACGACGGCCCTGGAGGGCGCGGATGAGGGTGACCTCGTCGGCGTATTCAAGGTCGCCACCGACAGGCAGGCCGCGAGCGATGCGCGTGACGAGGGCGCCGGAACCCGCCAGGCGCTCGGCGAGGTACATCGCGGTCGCCTCTCCCTCGAGGTTCGGGTTCGTGGCCAAGACGATCTCGGCGAACGGCTCATCGGACGACGACGCTGCATCGACGCGGGCGAACAGCTCGCGGATCTTGAGGCGATCGGGGCCGATGCCGTCGATCGGGCTGATGGCGCCATGCAGCACGTGGTAGCGACCCTTGAACTCGGCCGTCCGCTCGATGGCCAGGACGTCGAGGGGTTCTTCGACGACGCACAGACGGGTGCCGTCGCGCGACTCGTCATCGCAGATCCGACACAGGGGCGTCGTCGCGAAGTTGAAGCAACGCTCGCACAGGACGACCTCGTCGCGCACGGCGATGAGGGCCTGGGCCAAGGCTCGCGCCTCCGAATCCGAGGACCGCAGGAGGTAGTAGGTCAGCCGCTGGGCGGTCTTCGGACCGATCCCCGGCAGCCGGGCGAAGGCATCGATGAGCCGGGCGACAGGCTCGATCAGAGCGGTGGACACGTCGGGCCGGGCCTCACATCCCAGGGATGCGCATGCCGCCGGTGACGGCGGCGAGCTTCGACTCGGCAAGCTCGCGGGAGCTGCGCAGAGCGTCGTTGACGGCCGCCACGACGAGGTCCTGGAGCATCTCGACATCGGCGGGGTCGACCGCAGACGGCTCGATCGACACGCTGACAAGCTCCTGGCGCCCTGTGACCGTGGCCCGCACGACCCCACCGCCGGCGGAGCCGTCGATCATGGTTTCGGCCAGCTCCTCCTGGATGCGGACCATCTGCTGCTGCATCTGCTGGGCCATCTTGGCCAGGTTGCCCATGCTCATCGGCGGACCTCGCTGCGGTCGGTGTCGGGCAACAGTCTGCAGCGTCCGCGGCTTCGCTGCGCGGTCGCTCGATCAGTCGACCTCGCCGACCTCGGCGAGGTCCTCGGCGAAGATCCGGCGCGCTTCGGCGAGCAGGCGATCGCCGTCGGGCGGATCCGCCGGTGGTCCGATCAGGTCGAGGTTCGTGGCCACGCAGCGGACGGTCACCGGCCGGCCGAGGAACTGGGCGATCCCCTCCTCGAGATTCGCCCGTCGCCGTTCGGCCACGTCGGCCAGGAAGGACATGCCTTCCGGGAAACCGAGGGTCACGACCGATCCATCGACGCTGATCGGTCGACAGACCGAGATCAGCGGGCGGGTCGGCGGATGACGGCTGATGTGAGCCACGATCTCGGGCCAGCGCGCCACCAGGGCATCGAGCCCGTCATCGATCAAGATCACCGGCACAGGCTCTGGGCTGGCGTCTGGGGCGGGCCGTTCATCCGCGACGGGGGCCTGCTCGATGGGCGCGACATCGGTCGATGCGGGCGCCGCGGTCCCGACCGGCTCGGCCGACGCTTCGGCATGCGGCGACACCCTCTCGGCCCTCTCCGGGGTGACCGCAGGCCTGGTGGCCGCCGGCTGCCTGAGTGCCTGCGGCGTGAGTGCCTGCGGCGTGAGTGCCTGCGGCGTGAGTGCCTGCGGCGTGGCCGCCGGGGGAGTGACCGTCGTCGGCGTGGCGGCCGGGACCGCCTCGAGCAGGGCGACCTCGAGCGGGAAGCGAAGGCCCCCGGGGCCTTGGCGGGTCGGGTCGATCGAGGCCAACCGTTGCGCCACCGATCGGAGCGCGGCCTGATCCGATCCGGCGGTGCGACCGGATAGCTCTGCCACGACCTCGGCCCGAAGGGCCTCGACGACCTGGTCGAGGAAGGTGCGCAAGTCGCGACCCCGCGCATCGAGATCGTCGAGGACCCCGATCCCGGCCAGGGCATCGCCGGTCAACAGTGCACGGACGAAACGCTCGACGGCCTCGTCGTCGGCCAGTCCGAGCAAGTCCCGGACGGCGGGGGCGCCGATCGGCCCGTCGCCCGAGGACAGGAGCTGATCGAGCATCGACTCGGCGTCGCGCATCCCACCGGCGGCAAGCCTGGCGATGAGCGCGACGGCCTCGTCATCGGCTGTGCGACCTTCGGAGGCGAGGATCGTCCGCAGCTTGCCTTCGATCTCGACGGTCCCGAGGCGCCGGAAGTCGTAGCGCTGAACGCGGCTGACGACCGCCGGTCGGATCTGCGATGGATCGGTCGTGCAGAAGATGAAGACGACGTTGGCTGGCGGTTCCTCGAGCGTCTTGAGGAGGACATCCCAGCCCTCGCGGATGCGCTGGACCTCGTCGATGATGAAGACCTTCGTCCGCAGGTCGGACGGAGCGGTCCAGGTCCGCTCGAGCAGGCTGCGCATGTCGTCGACCTTGTTGTTGGACGCCGCGTCGAGCTCGACGACGTCGAGGGCTCGACCTTCGCGGATGGACACGCAGGACGGACAGGCATCGTCCGGTTCCCCGTCGGCTTGCGCGGTGCAGTTGATGGCCTTGGCGAGGATCCGGGCGGTCGACGTCTTGCCGGTGCCGCGCGGACCGACGAACAGAAGGGCGTGGTGGACTCGCTCGGTTCGGACCGCATTGCGGAGCGAGGTGACGATCGGCTCCTGCCCGATGATGTCGGCAAAGCGCTGGGCACGCCAGCGCCGATAGATGGCCCGATGGGCCGGTGCGTCCGTCAATGGAGCCTCTCTGGGGCGGGCCTCGGCCGATGCATGCCGTGCACCCTCCGTCGATCCGGGCCACCCCGCGCCCACTCCGGCGGGCGGCTCGGACCAGGCCGATCCGCGGCACCCGACGAGCTTCGCTTAGTGCTGCTTCCTTCCGGACCTGACACGGTTCGCGAGTCGTCGCTGCGCGGGACCCGGTCCTCAACGTCGCCCGAGGGAGCGGCCCTCGAGGCAGGGGACCTTGGGAGGGGATTCAGCCCTGCTGGAGCGGATTGCAGGTTCAGGGCACCGCTAGTTCCCCGCCTAGCACGGCCGATCGAGTCTAGCCGAAGTGGCGGAGAGGGCGGGATTCGAACCCGCGATGGGTTGCCCCATACCGCATTTCCAGTGCGGCGCCCTAGGCCTCTAGGCGACCTCTCCACGGAACGCGACGGGCCGGCCAGTCGGCCGGCCCGAGCGAGATGGTGCGGATGGCGGAGAGGGTGGGATTCGAACCCACGGTGCTTTCGCACACCGCTTTTCGAGAGCGGCACCATCAACCACTCGGACACCTCTCCGGCGGGAGGATACCAAAAGGCCTTCCTGACCCCGGATCGGGAACAACGGCCCTTCCCGTGGGAAGCCGCGGCGGCAAACCTGAGGCCGACGATGACGACTTCCATGGCACCAACGACGTCGAGGCCGGCGCTCGAGGCGCCGCGCGGTACCCAGACCGTCGCTCGCCGCGGCGTGGACCTCTTATCGCAGCCGATGCTCAACAAGGGCACGTCGTTCAGCGGCTTCGAGCGTGACGCGTTCGGTGTCCGCGGCCTTCTGCCGCCACACGAGACGTCGATCGAGGAACAGGTTGCCCTGGAGTTGGAGCATGTCCGACGGAAGACGGACGAGCTGGAGCGGTTCATCGGTCTCGCCTCGCTCCACGAAAGGAATGAGACGCTCTTCTACCGGTTGCTGGCCGAGAATCTGGAAGAGTTCCTGCCGATCGTCTATACGCCGACGGTCGGTCGTGCCTGCCAGGAGTTCAGCCACATCTTCCGGCGTCCACGGGGCGTGTGGCTGACGCCCGACGACGTCGGGCGCATGGAATCGATCCTTGGCAACGTCGGCAATCCCGACATCCGCCTCATCGTCGTCACGGACAACGAGCGGATCCTCGGCCTTGGCGATCAGGGTGCCGGAGGGATGGGCATCCCAGTCGGAAAGCTGGCCCTGTATACGGCTGCGGCGGGCATCCACCCAGCCTTTACCCTGCCGGTGTCCCTCGATGTCGGGACGGACCGGGTCGAGCTCCTCGACGACCCGCTCTACCTCGGCTATCGATCGAAGCGCCTTCGCGGTGCCGACTACGACGCCGTCCTGGAGGCATTCGTGGGAGCGGTCACCCACGTCCTTCCGTGGGCCACAATCCAGTGGGAGGACTTCAAACAGCACAACGCAGTCCGGGTTCTGGAGCGCTATCGCCATCGGGTGCCGTCGTTCAACGACGACATCCAGGGCACAGGAGCGGTCGTTCTCGCCGGGTTGCTGGCGGGACGGATGGAGCGCGGTGGCCTTGCCGATGAGAGGATGCTGATGCTCGGGGCGGGGGCGGCAGGGTTGGGGGTAACCGAGATCGTCCGCCGTCAGATGGTCGCCGAGGGGGTCGCCGCGCAGGACGCGGCGCGGGCCACCCTCATGTTCGACAGCCGCGGCCTCGTCTACGCGCAACGTCCCGGCCTCGAGGACGACAAGCGGCGGCTCGCCCTCGATCCGGGCGGCCTCGAGCAACTAGGCCTCGGGTCGGAGTCGCTCCGAGATCCGGTGGCGATCGCTCGTGCACTGCGGCCCACGATCCTGGCCGGTACGTCCGGCACGCCCGGACTGTTCACTGAGGCGCTCATCCGGGTGGTCGCGAGTAACGAACCGGCACCGATCATCTTGCCGCTGTCGAACCCGAGGAGCAAGGCGGAGGCGACCCCGGATCAGATCATGGCGTGGTCCGAGGGCCGAGCCCTCGTCGCGACGGGCAGCCCGTTCGGGCCCGTCCAGACGCTGGCCGGGGAGCGGACGATCGGCCAGGGCAACAACGTCTTCGTCTTCCCCGGCATCGGGCTCGGCACCATCGTCGCCGAAGCTCGCGAGATCCCGGACGAGTTCTTCCTCGAGGCGGCCCACGTTCTGGCACGCCACGTCACCAGGGAACGCCGCGCCAGCGGGGCTCTCTATCCGGCGATCGCGGACCTTCGAACGGTCACCCGGTCGATCGCCATCGCTGTCGTCCGCCTGGCTCGCGATCGGGGTTATGGACGCCAGTATCGTGATGACGAGATCGAGCCGGCCATCGACCGAGCGATGTGGTGGCCGGATTACCTTCCCTTTGAGGCCGCCTGAGCCAGCAACTCCTCGGCCTCTGCCCGGCGGATGCCGGACACGACCTTCAGGCGGCGCGGGAGCGACGGGTGCTGGGCCAGTTGAACGGCACCGCCGGCCGCGCCGACACGCGGGTCGGGCAGTGCGAAGACGAGCTCCTCGACGTTGCTCTCGAGCATCGCCCCGATGCACATCGCGCATGGTTCGATGGTCGTGAAGATCGTCGCGTCCGACAGCGCATCGGGTCCGAGGCGGCGCGCGGCTTCGCGGAGAGCGACGATGACGGCGTGGGCCGTCGGGTCGCTCGTCTCGATGACCCGATCGTGGGCCCGGGCGACCATGGCCTCGTTCACGACGGCGACCGCGGCCACCGGCGATCCGCCCTGCTCCTGGGCGTGCTGGGCCTCGGCCAGCGCCTCGCCCATGAAGAGCTCGTAGTTCACGCGATCGATGATACAGGCGGGCCATCTGCCCCGGCCCTACCATCGGGCGCTAGATGAGCACCGTGCGGCGGATCGGAATCCTCACCGGCGGCGGCGACGTCCCCGGCCTGAACTCGGTCATCAAGAGCGTCGTTTACCGCGCCGCCGAGATGGGCGCCGACAGTATCGGGATCCGCCGTGGCTGGCGCGGCCTGACCCACATGGAACCCGGGTCGGAAGTCGGCCCGGAGTTCGCCCGGCGCCTCGATCCGGGCAACACGCGGACGATCGACCGAACGGGCGGCACCATCCTTCACACGTCGCGTACCAATCCGCGACAGATGCGGACGGACGACCTGCCGGCCTGGATGTCGGCGGCCGATCGAGCCAGGTACTGCGACCGACGGCGACCGCTTCGACCTGACGCCGGTCGTCATGGACAACCTCGAGCGCCTCGAGCTCGACGTCCTGGTCGCGATCGGTGGCGACGACACGCTCTCATACGCGAGGGCCTTGACCGATGCGGGCGTTCGCCTCATGGCGATCCCCAAGACCATGGACAACGACGTCCCGGGGACCGAGTACTGCATCGGCTTCTCGACCGCCATCACCCGGGCGAAGGAAGCGATCAACCGACAGCGAACCACACTCGGCTCCCACGAGCGGATCGGCGTCTTCCGGATCTTCGGACGGGACTCGGGCTTCACCGCCCTGTACACCGCCTACGTGAGCTCCGCCCGCTGCGTCATCCCGGAGGCACCGTTCGACATCGATCGCCTGGCTGATGTCCTGGCGGCGGACCACGCCGCCAATCCATCCCACTATGCCTTCGTCATCGCCGCCGAGGGCGCGTTGCCGATCGGGATGGTGATCAAGGAGTACGGCAACGCGGACGCCTACGGCCATCGCCGCAAGGCCGATATCGGCGAATTCCTGGCTGCCGAGCTCCAGGCACGGACCGGCATCGAAACGGTGACCAGCGAGCTGACCTACGACCTTCGCTCGGGCGAGCCGGATTCCCTCGACCAGATGGTCGCCACGACGTACGCCAACGTGGCCATGGATCTCGTCGCCGAGGGCCTCGGCGGACGGATGGTCGCCCTCGTCGATGGCAAGTACTCGCATGTGCCGATCCCCGACCCGGCCACGACGCCGGCCCGTCGCGTCGACGTCACGAAGACCTACAACGTCGATCGATTCCGGCCCCGCTACGACGGCCGGGTGGGCGAGCCGCTTCTCCTCGCGTCGGCGGCTCCCGAGGCGGCGCGGCCGGACTGATCAGCCGGGCAGGCCCGACTGCGACCTGATCGCTCGCGCGAGATTCGACACGTCCTCGTCGCCGTGGCCGCCGGCCACCAGATCGGTCTCCAGCCCGGCGGCCAGCTCCGTGACGGGCAGGTGCGCTCCGAGCTCCGCCGCGAGGTCGAGGGCGATGCGGAGATCCTTGAGATGAAGTGCGACCCGAAATCCGAGCGGGTACTCGTTGGCGATCATCCGCTCGCTGCGGTTCGCCAGGACCCAGCTCTGGGCGGCTCCGCCCGAGAGTGCCGTGACGGCAAGGTCCGGATCGAGACCCGCCTTGATGGCCAGCACGAGTCCCTCCGCGACGCCCAGATACGTGCCCGCGATGATGACCTGGTTGACGGCCTTCACCGCCTGCCCCGAGCCCGACGGGCCGCAGTGCGTGATCGTCGTGCCCATGGCTTCGAGCACAGGCCGCACACGGTCGAGGGCCGCACCGTCGCCGCCGACGAAGATCGTGAGCGTGCCCTTCCGCGCACCCTCCGATCCACCCGATACGGGTGCATCCAGCAGCGTCACGCCCTTGCTGGCAAGCCGGGCCGCGAAATCGCGAGTCGCGGATGGCGAGATCGTCGACATGTCGACGATGACCGCGCCGGCCGATGCTCCCTCGGCGACGCCATCCGGTCCGAAGAGGACCGCCTCGACGTCTGGCGTGTCGGAGACACAGACGATCGCTATGTCGCATGAACGGACCGCGTCGGCGGGTGTGGCGGCCTCGGTAGCTCCCAACTCGCGGAGCTCCGGCGCTCGCCCCGGCGTGCGGTTCCAGGTCGTGAGCGGAAAGCCGGCCCGAGCCACATTGGCGGCCATCGCCGCACCCATCGTACCGAGACCCAGAAATGCCACCGTCATCGGTCGATCGTAGCCGGTCTCAGGTGTGCCGTGGCGTCGAGACGCGGCCGGCATATGGCGCAGAGTGGCGAAATGGCGCGCCCGGCGAGACTCGAACTCACGACCTTCAGGTCCGCAACCTGACGCTCTATCCACTGAGCTACGGGCGCGCTGGGAGTGGGCTGGCGGAGAGGGAGGGATTCGAACCCTCGAGGCAGGTTACCCCACCTGGCGGTTTAGCAAACCGCTGCACTAGGCCTCTATGCGACCTCTCCGAGCCTGCAGCCGCGGGATTGTAGCATCGGGTATGGCTCACATCGGGAGGTCCGTCGAGGTCCTGTCCGGTCGGCGACAGGCCGCCTGTCGGCGTGGCCATGGATTCGCCCTCGAGGCCTGATACGGTCTTCCCATCCAGTCGAAGGAGAGACGCCATGACAGACAAGCCGACCGATCCCGTCGATGAGCAGACCCAGAGCGACGACGACACCGAAGGCCACACGATCGGCGCGGCCGTGGTCCTATCGGGCCTCCTCGGGACGCGATCGTCAGAGGTGCAATACGCCCGCGAAGACGCGCTCCCGCTTGACGAGCCGGCTGGGCGACCGCACAAGTCCGCCAAGAGCGACGGCTCCTCGGCGAGCAATCGCAAGTCCGACGCCCGCTGACGCGCGAAACCCACTGATCCACGGACTCGTCCACCTTGGGCGGATTGACGCGACCGACGCGCGCGGGTAGAGTCGCCGCCACGATGGCGCACTGGTTCTATTTCGAGGGCCCGGCATGACCGTTCCCGGCTGAGACCGGGGCACGGGATGTGCCGGGTGAAAGCAGAGGCGCTGCCTCTGCTTTTTTCTTTCCCTCGAATACGAGGGCCCGAGCGGGAGGACGAGCGAGATGTTCGTGGTGAT
Source organism: uncultured Chloroflexia bacterium (assembly GCA_963789905.1). Lineage (GTDB taxonomy): Bacteria > Chloroflexota > Limnocylindria > Limnocylindrales > CSP1-4 > CAWBMK01. Next base: position 589,467 of record CAWBMK010000001.1, read on the forward strand.
GACGGCCGCCGCCACGGAAGCCGAGATCATCGGCGTGAAAAGCCACATCCTGAGCGAGGGCATGACGCCCTACGACTACGCTGGCGCAGAGCGGGTCGTCATCGCCGTCGTGGGTGACGTCGGATCCCGCCGAGACGACCTGATGAGCCGCTTTGCGGGCCTTCCCGGCGTGGAGACCGTGACCCCCATCAGCCGGCCGTTCAAGCTCACATCGCGTGAGTTCCATCCCGAAGACACCGTGATCCGGGCCGGCGAGGCGATCATCGGCGACGGGGGACTCACGGTCATGGCCGGACCTTGTTCTGTCGAGAGCCTCGAGCAGCTCATCGAAACCGCCGAGGCCGTCGCCGCCAACGGCGCGACGATCCTCCGCGGTGGCGCGTTCAAGCCGCGGACATCGCCCTACGCCTTCCAGGGTCTTGGCGTGGAGGCTCTCCGCTACCTGGCCGAAGCACGGGACGTCACCGGGCTGCCGGTCGTGACCGAGGTCATGGAGCCGTCGCAGGTCGACGTCGTGGCCGAGTACGCCGACATCCTCCAGATCGGCACGCGGAACATGCAGAACTACTCGCTGCTCAACGCGGTGGGCCGCGTCGCTCGGCCGGTGATGCTTAAGCGCGGCTACGGGGCCACCATCGAGGAGTGGCTCATGGCAGCCGAATACGTCGTCGCGGCGGGCAATCCGAACGTGATCCTGTGCGAGCGCGGGATCAGGACATTCGAGACCTACACCCGCAACACGATGGATCTCGCCGCCATCCCACTGCTCCACCACCTGACCCATCTGCCGGTCATCGTGGATCCATCGCATGCGACGGGAAAGCGATGGCTCGTCAAGCCGATGGCCCTCGGCGGGGTCGCTGTCGGGGCCGATGGGATCATGGTCGAGGTCCATCCACGCCCGGACGAGGCGCTCTCGGACGCTGAGCAGCAGCTGGACCTGGCCGGGTTCGCGTCGCTCATGGAGTCGCTGGTCCCCATCCACGAGCAGGTCCGCGGACTGCACGGCGATCCCGTGCTGTCGGCGTCCGTTCTCGGCCTCGGTGGCGGAGGCCGGCATTGAGCGCCGTCCATCCCGGTCGTGATGTCGCTCATGTCGCCCATGCCACTCGTCTGCGGGGCGAGCTCCAGATGCCCGGCGACAAATCGATCAGCCACCGAGCCCTGCTGCTGGCGGCTCTGGCGGTCGGCGAAAGCCGGATCGTCGGAGCGGGCGATGGGGCTGATGTTCGTTCGACCGCCGATCTATGCCGAGCACTTGGTGCGGAGCTCGAGCGACGAGACGCCTCGACGCGAACGGTCGACTACGTTGTGCGCTCGACCGGCGCGGATGCTCTCAGCGAGCCCGGTGGCGTGATCGACTGCGGCAATTCGGGCACGACACTGCGGCTGGGGGCCGGAGTCCTCGCATCGCTGCCGATGTACGCCGTGCTCGACGGGGACGCTTCATTGCGGCGCCGACCCGTGGCCCGTATCATCGATCCACTGCGCTCGATGGGCGCCGTCCTTCACGCCCGCGGGAGCGACTCTCATCCACCTCTGACCGTGGTCGGTCGTACCCCGCTTCGGGCGATCGAGTACGGCACGCCCGTCCCGAGCGCACAGGTGAAGTCGGCGATCCTGTTGGCGGCTCTACGGGCGGAGGGCGTGACGAAAGTGAGCGAACGGGTCGCCACACGCGACCATACCGAGCGCATGCTGCGCGCCCGCGGGGTTTCGGTCGACACACGCCCGGACGGCGACGGGGTGACCGTGAGCGTCACTGGCGGCGGCATGCTGCACGCCGTCGACGAGGCGGTTCCGGGCGACGTTTCCGCAGCCGCATTTTGGCTCGTCGCTGGATCGGTGCACCCGGACGCCGAGATCCGATTGCTGGACGTCGGGGTCAACCCGACGCGCCGGGCCTCAATCGACATGCTCCGCTCGATGGGTGCGGACATCGTCGAAGTGGCACGTGGAGGCGGCGCCGCCGCCGGCGCGGGCGAGCCTCGGGCCGATCTCGTCGTCCGCAGCGCCCGCCTTGACGCCATCGATATCGAGCCGGCCGACACCGCCACCGCCATCGATGAGATCCCGGTCCTCTGCCTGGCTGCCACCCAGGCACGCGGCACGACGACAATCCGCGGGCTGGCCGAGCTTCGCCTCAAGGAGTCCGACCGGGTCGTCGGGATCGCCACCGGACTTGTCGCCCTCGGAGCGCGGGTCGAGATCACCGGCGACGACATCGCGATCACCGGACCGACGGCGCTGCGCGGGGCGGTGACCGACAGCGCCATGGACCATCGCCTCGCGATGACGTTCGCCTTGGCCGGGCTCATCGCCTCGGGCGAGACGACCGTGTCGCATGCAGCCGTCGCGGCCGTCTCCTACCCCGGGTTCTTCGACGACATCGAGGGGGTTCAGGCATGACCAAGCGTGTCGTCCTCATCGGCCATCCGGTCGCTCACTCGCTCTCGGCGGCGATGCAACAGGCCGCCTTCGACGCGGCCGGTGTCGATGCCCGCTATGAGCTCTGGGATCGGCCGCCGATCGCCCTTCACGATTCGATCGAGGAGCTGCGGGCCGAGGAGTTCCTCGGCGCGAACGTCACGATCCCCCACAAGGAGCGCGTCGCGCCGCTCATGGATCGCCTCGTCGAGGAGGCCACCGCGACCGGCGCCGTCAACACGATCACCCGCGAAGGACACCGGCTCGTAGGACACAACACCGACGTGATCGGGTTTCGGACCGCCCTCGACCGCCTTGTCGGCCAACAGAAGATGCCAAAGGCCGCCGTCGTGCTCGGGGCCGGCGGAGGAGCCCGGGCTGTCGTGCACGGACTGATCACCGAGGGCTTCAACCGGGTCATCGTGTTCAACCGGCACCTTCATCGAGCCGAGGGACTCGTCCGCCACTTCGGGCGGAGCGCGGCCCACATGGAGCTGCGAGCGATGCCATGGCACGAGTCGATCATCGAGGCGGAGCTGGCAAAGGCTCGTGTCCTCGTCAACGCCACGTCGGTCGGGCTCATCGCCGACGAGACCCCGATCGCCGGGGAGCTCATCCCGTCCGACCTGCTCGTCCTGGACTTGCTGTACGAGCGCACGCGCCTCTTGCGCGAGGCGGAGAAGGCCGGCTGCACGGTTCTGGACGGCGAGCTGATGCTCCTCCACCAGGGAGCTGCGGCCTTCGCCCTGTGGACCGGCATCGAGGCGCCGATGGATGTCATGGCCAGCGCGCTCGCCGAGGCGCGAGCCGGTGGCGTTCGCTCGGCCGAGGGGGAGCCCGCCGGTGACGACGATCCGGCCGAGGTTGCGTCGACCGAGGCGGCGACGGGGCCCTAGTCATGGCCGCCTTTCGATTCCTGACCGCCGGGGAGTCGCACGGTCAATCGCTCGGGGTCATCGTCGAGGGCGTACCCGCGGGCCTCGCCCTGACCGGCGATGTGATCGCGACCGACCTGGCTCGTCGTCAGCGTGGCTACGGCCGCGGCGCGCGGCAGACGATCGAGCAGGACCGCGGCCAGATCGTCTCGGGTGTCAGGCAGGGACAGACGCTCGGAAGCCCCATCCTGATCCTGGTTCCGAACCGCGACTGGGAGAACTGGACCGGCATCATGGATGTCGAGCCGCTCTCGGACGACGCTGCGGCGGCAATCGCCGCACGTGCCGAAGGCGGCGACAAGAAGGCGGAGCCGGTCACGAGGGTCCGACCCGGCCACGCCGACCTGGCCGGCGCCCTCAAATACGGCTTCAGCGACGTTCGCAACGTCCTCGAACGGGCATCTGCGCGCGAGACGGCGGCCCGTGTCGCGGCGGGAGCCGTGGCGAGGGCCTACCTGGCAGTGCTCGGGATCGAGATCTGGTCGTTCACCGCCGAAGTCGGCGGCGTCGCCCTCGACCCCGCGAAGGCAACGCGAACCCGCGAAGAGGCTGAAGCGTCTCCCCTGCGCTGCCCCGATGCCGACGGCGAGAGGGCGATGATCGCGCGCATCGACGAGGCGCGCGAGAACGGTGACACGGTCGGTGGCGTCTTCGAGGTCGTCGCCCACGGCCTGCCGCCGGGCATCGGCAGCTACGTCCACTGGGACCGCCGCCTCGATGCGGCGCTGGCCGGCGCCGTCGCCAGCATCAACATCGTCAAGGGCGTCGAATTCGGGCTCGGATTCGAGCAGACACGCCGCTTCGGCTCGGCCGTCCACGACGTCATCGAGCGTCGCGACGCCGACGGTACGTGGATCCATCGCACCAACAACGCGGGTGGGCTGACGGGCGGCGTGACCAATGGGCAGCCGCTCGTCGTGCGCGGAGCCGTCAAGCCGATCTCGACCCTCGCCCGGCCGCTTCCATCTGCCGATCTCATCACCGGCCAACCGGTGGAGAAGGCGCACTACGAGCGGAGCGACATCAGCGTCGTCCCGGCAGCCGGGATCGTCGGCGAAGCGATGGTCGCCCTGACGCTGGCTGCCTTCGTCGCCGAGAAGCTCGGCGGCGACACCATGGACGACGCTCGAGCCGCCCTGTCGACCTATCGCCGGCGGATCGCCCTCGCACCGGCCGGTGTCGTGGGTACCGATGAGGCGGGCTCGGGTGGGGACGACTGAGGATGGATGTCGTCCTCGTCGGGCTGCCCGGCAGCGGCAAGACGGCCGTGGGGCGTCGACTCGCGCGACGCCACAACGCCGAGTTCATCGACCTCGATACGCGCATCGAAGCGGACGCGGGCCGGAAGATCCCGGAGATCTTCGCCGACGAGGGCGAGGCCGGCTTCCGCGTTCGCGAGCGCCACGCGGTCGCGGCTCTCGGATCGGCATATCCGGCAGCCGACATTCGGCGGGTCGTCGCCACGGGTGGTGGCTCCATCGTCGATCCTCGCAATCGCTGGCTGCTCTACCGCGGGCGCGCCGCTGTCTGGCTCGACGGACGACCCGAGGTCATCGCCCAGCGCCTGATCCGCAGTCCGAACGTCCGACCCCTCATCGTGGGACGCGATCCGGTCGCGGCGGTCCGCTCGCTGGCAGCTGAACGTGCCCGCTTTTACGCCGCCGCGAGCCGCGTCGTCGGCACATCCGACCTCGCCGCTGTCGTCGGCGAAGTGGAGTCGCGCCTGGACGAGCGGATCGAAAACGAGGCGACGCTCCTCGCCACTGACACGACGATCGGTCGGCTGAGGCTTGGTGACGGGATAGCCGGCACCGCGCTCGCCGCGGCGCTCGACCGGGCGGGCGCCGGTCGAGCCCTCATCGTGTCGGAGCCGGTCGCCTGGGCTGCTGTCGGAGATCGCGTGGCGGGCCAGGTGACGGCATCGGGTCGAGATGTCGAGCTGATCATGCTGCCGACCGGCGAGACGGCCAAGCGACTCGCAGCGGTCGAGGGCGCCGCCGCTCGGCTGGCCTCTCTCCGGGCCGACCGGAGCGAGCCGATCGTGGCCGTCGGTGGCGGTGCCGTCGGCGACGCGGCTGGTTTCCTGGCCGCCGTGTGGCTTCGAGGCGTGCGACTGATCCACGTGCCGACGACCCTGGCCGCCCAGATCGACTCATCCATCGGCGGCAAGACCGGGGTCGACATTGACGCCGGCAAGAACCTCATCGGGGCCTTCCATCGCCCGTCCGACGTCATCATCGACATCGGACTGCTGCGAACCCTTCCATCGCGTGAGCTGCGATCCGCCCTCGGCGAGGCCGTAAAGATGAGCCTCCTCGGCGACGACCGGCTGCTCGAGCTGCTCGAGGATCGCGGGCCGTCGATCGCCGCCGGAGACCCACAGACCTTCGACGATGGATCCGTCGCCGAAGTCGTCGAGCGCTGCGCATGGGCGAAGGTCGAGACGGTCCTGGCCGACGAGCTCGAGACAGGTGGCGAGCGGATCCGTCTCAACCTCGGCCACACCGTCGGTCATGCCATCGAAGCCGTCGACGGATACGCGAGCATCCGACACGGCGAGGCCGTCGCCTACGGCTTGCGCGTGGCGTGTCGCATCGGGTCCGCCATCGGGACGACCCCGCCCGAGCGGGCCGCACGAGCTGAGACCCTGCTCGATGCCCTGGATCTCGGCGTCGACGAGCTTCGCTATCCGCCGGCAGCGGTCCGGGAGGCGATGAGGGTGGACAAGAAGCAGCGCGGCGGGACGCTGCGCTGGGTCGTGCCCACGGCCACCGACGTCGACATCAGGGCCGACATCCCGGACGAGATCCTGACCCCAGCCCTTGAATCGGTGCTGGCAGGCAGGGCCATCGCCGCAAGGAGTGCCCTCCGATGACCGACGTGCTCGTGCTCCAGGGCCCGAACCTCAACCTCCTCGGCACGCGAGAGCCCGAGGTCTACGGCACGACCACCCTCGCGGAGCTCCATCAGATGATCGCGGAGCGCGCGGACGAGCTACGTCTCGGCGTCGCCTTCTTCCAGTCGAACCACGAGGGCGCCCTGATCGACCGCCTCCACGCCCGCGACTTCGACGTCGCGATCGTCAACGGCGGCGGCCTGACCCACACGTCGATCGCGCTACGCGACGCGCTGGTTGGGATCTCGCGACCGTTCGTCGAGGTTCACCTCTCCGACCCCGCGAAGCGCGAGGAGTTCCGTCGCGTCAACTACGTCCGTGATGTCGCGATCGCCTCCATCGTCGGCAAGGGCCCGGCAGGCTACATCGAAGCCCTTGACCTCATCGCCGCCAGATATCCATCCGATGGCTGATGGTTCCCGGCCCTCCGAGCCGCAGCCCGAGACTCCGCTCGAGACTCCGCTCGAACTGTCGGCCGAGCTGCGCCCGTTGCGCGACCGGATCGACGCGATCGACGCCCGGATCGTCGAGCTGCTCAACGAGCGCGCGGAGATCGCCCTCGAGATCGGGCGCCTCAAGGACGCCGCCGGCAATCGGGCCATTCGCGACCCGATCCGGGAGCAGGAGGTCATCGATCACGCCCGGGAAGCGTCGGCGGGCCTCTTCCCCGACGAAGAGCTGGTGGCCCTCTATCGCAAGCTGATCGCGGCGACGCGGAAGGTCCAGACCGAGCAGCGGCGACGCGGCGGCTGAAGCGGCAGCTACGCAGGCTCGCGGCGCGTCAGAGAGACGTAGCCGCGCGCAACCGCGAGACCAGCCGCCGGAGTGCCGGCACGTCGGTCCCATCCTCACCGAGTGCGTCGACGAGGGCCGAGGCGACGATGACCCCATCCGCGCCGGCGCCCGCGATGAGGCGGACATGGGCCGGGCGGCTGATCCCGAAGCCGACGGCGACCGGCACCGGAGAGTCGGCCCGGACATCGCGAACCAGCGCCCGGACGGACGCCGGCAGCGACGAACGCGCCCCGGTGACGCCGACCAGCGAGACGCAATACAGGAAGCCGCCGGTGCGCGCGGCGATCATCGCCCGTCGCTCCGGCGGAGTCGTCGGGGCGACGAGGTAGATGACGGCGAGGCCGGCTCGACCGGCCACCGCCTCGAACGGTCCGCCCTCATCGGGCGTGAGGTCGGCGACGATGATGCCGTCGGCACCGGCATCGGCCAGCCGACCGGCGGCGGCGCGGCCGTCCCCGCCCCCGATCACCTGGTTCGCATAGCACATCGGAACGAGCGGGATCGACGGCCTCGCCGCCTGGATCCGCTTGATCAAGCGGATCGAACCTGTCAGCGTCGCGCCCGAGGCCAGCGCAGCGGCCGATGCCCGCTGGAGCGTCGCCCCATCGGCAAGCGGGTCCGAATAGGGCAGCCCGACCTCGAGGAGGTCGGCGCCTGCATCGATGCAGGCGAGGGCGATGTCCAGGCTCGTCTCGGCATTCGGGTAGCCCGCCACGACATAGGGGACAAGGGCGATGCGACCGTCACGGCGCGCCGCCTCGAAGGCGGCCCGGATCCGCTCGGCCCCGGGCGTCCGGTCGACGGCAAGAGGCGCCGCGGCAGCCGTCATCGACGACCCTCGGCCCAGGCGGTCGCGACTCGCTTTGGCGCCGTCCGGGCCCATGCCCGCTCGACGATCTCGCGGAGGACGACGTCGTCGATCCCTGCCAGGTCGACCTCGACCCACCCGAAGCGCCCGACGTGGGAGGCCGGTCGGCAGGCGTCTGGAAAGGCCGACATGAGATCGACCTGCTCGCCGATCGTCGTCCGGATGCTGGCCTGATCGCCATCGGTCGAAAGGATGACGAAGATCCGCTGACCGACCCGAAAGGTCGGGTGACCGGGCGTCCCCTCATCGCCCCAGGTCTCCTTCTCGTTGGTCTGGGGGAAGCCCATGCAGAGCTCCCGCAGCTCGTCGGCATTCATGCTGCACGCACGCCGCGTCGCTCGAGCCAGCCCTCGTACGACGCCAGGTCCTTGTCGCCGCGACCGGACAGCCCAAGCAGCACGATCGCGCCGTCTTCGATCGACAGGTCACGCAGCAGGCGCGGTAGTGCCGCCAGAGCGTGCGCCGGTTCGAGGGCCGGGAGGATCCCTTCGGTCGCGGTCAGCCATTTCATCGCCTCGAACGCCTCGTCGTCGGTCGAGCTGACGACCTCGATTTCGGCCGGCCTCATAGAGGGCGCCGATCTGGGGGCCGATGCCCGGGTAGTCGAGGCCCGCGGACGCCGAATGCGCCTCCGTCACCTGGCCATCGCGATCCTGGAGCATGTACGACCTGGCGCCGTGGAGGATCCCCGGCGAACCGCCGAGCAACGCGGCCGCGTGGCGCCCCGAGGCAATCCCGTCCCCAGCCGCCTCGACGACGGCCAGCCGGACAGTCGTTTCGCCGATGAACCGCGAGAGGAGGCCGATGGCGTTCGAGCCGCCCCCGACGCAGGCGAGGACGAGATCGGGCAGCCGTCCCTCGCTGGCGGCGACCTGTGCCGCAGCCTCGTCTCCGATGACGCGTTGAAGGTCTCGAACGATCGTCGGATACGGATGCGGGCCCATCGCCGAGCCGAGGACGTAGTGGGTCGTCGCGACATTGGTGACCCAGTCGCGCATCGCCTCGTTGATCGCGTCCTTGAGCGTCGCGCTGCCCGAGGTCACGGATCGGACCTCCGCCCCGAGCGCGTGCATCCGCAGCACGTTGGGGGCCTGACGATGGATGTCCTCCTCGCCCATGTAGACGACGCACGGGAGATGGAGCAGGGCACATGCCGTCGCAGTCGCGACGCCGTGTTGACCCGCCCCCGTTTCGGCGATCACCCGGCTCTTGCCGAGACGCTTCGTCAGGAGCGCCTGGCCGAGGGCGTTGTTGATCTTGTGGGCACCGGTGTGGGCGAGGTCCTCGCGCTTGAGGTAGAGGCGAACTGGTCTCGGGAGATCGGCCGCCAGGCGGTCGGCGCGGTAGATGGGCGTCGGACGGCCGGCGTAGGTCGCGAGCTGGGATCGGAACGCGGACCAGAACAGCGGGTCCTGGCGGACCTCGGCGTACGCCCGCTCGAGCTCGAGCAGGGCTGCCATGAGCGTCTCCGGAACGTATCGACCACCGAAGGCTCGCTCGATCCCCCATCGTCCCCTATGGTCGGCCTCGAGCAGGCCCGCGTCGACTGGGGTCGGTCTGGCAGGCGTCTGAGGTCGGTCCATCCGGGCAGCCCGGGCGCGCTTGACGAACAAGGCTACCCGGAACGGGTCCTTCCGTGGGCGTTCGTCGTCACGTCGCGGCGCCTCGACGCCCGACGCGACATCGACCCCGATGACCGGGGTCCCGATGACGGCGCTCGCGACGTTGGCCGGCGTCAGCCCACCGGCGAGAGTCACCGGGACCTCTCGGGCCACGGCCGCCGCCAGCGCCTGGGCCGCCCGCCGACCTGTGCCGCCCGGGTACGGGCCGCCGGCCGTGTCGAGGACGATGCGTTCGGCGCCGGCGGCCTGGAAACCGCGCGCCGCGCGGACGATCTCGGCGCTTGCGGCGGCCGGATCGGCCGGCGGATCCGCCGGCAGGTGGAGCACCTTCCAGGCGGAAGCCTTGAGACGACGCACGAGCGCGGGCGACTCCGAACCGTTGAGCTGGACGGCGTCGGCGTCGATGGCGTGGGCGATCGCGGCGAGCTCTGCGACGCTCCGATCGACGGTGATCGCGACGATCTGCGGTGTTCGACCGACGGGTGCGATCTCACGGGCAAGCCGCGCGAACGAGGCCGCCTCATCGAGATCGAGGGCACGCGGCGTTCCCGGGACGAGATTGAGGCCGATCGCGTCCGCCCCGGCGGCGACCGCCGCCCGGATACCCGCCTCATCGGTGATGCTGCAGATCTTCACGAACGGCGTGCGATCACGCACGTCCGGCCCATCCGGATCCCGCCCGGCCTCCACGAAAGCGGCGACAGCCGCGGCCGGATCGGCGGCCCGCATGAGGGGTTCGCCGACCAGCGCTGCGTCGAAGCCGGCCGACCGCCACGCCCTGGCCACGTCCGGCTCGCGGAGCCCGGACTCAGCGACGACGACCCGGTCGTTGGGAACCATCGGGCGAAGGCGAATGGCTCGCCCGGGGTCGACCTCCAGGGTCGCGAGGTCGCGGTTGTTGATGCCGACAAGCCGGGCTCGGGTGCCAAGGGATCGCTCCAGCTCGCGCTCGTCATGGGCCTCCACGAGCGGCTCGAGGCCGAGGTCGAGGGCGTCGTCGACCAGTCGCCGAAGGCGGGCCGGCGGGTGGAGGACGGCCAGCAGGAGCACGGCGTCGGCGCCGGCCGCCCGCAAGTTCGCCAGCTGGCGGGGGTCGACCACGAACTCCTTCGCCAGCACGGGCACGGAAACGGCGGCCCGGATGGCCCGGAGGTCGTCGACCGAGCCGCCGAACCAGTGCGGCTCGCAGAGGACCGAGATCGCTGCTGCGCCGCCTGCCGCGTAGGCGCGCGCTCGCGCGACGACGTCGACGTCGCCGCGCGTCAAATCGCCGGCCGATGGAGATCGGCGTTTGACCTCGGCGATTACATGGAGGCCGGGGCCCGCCAGATCGATCGCGATCGGTCGCGATGGCGGGGCCGCGGCGGCGGCACGATCGAGATCGACCTGCGTCCGACCGTTGAGCTCGGTCGCGACATCGGCCAGCCGGCGCGCTGCGATCTCCCCGACGACTCCCTTGTCGCGGCGGCCTTTCATGCCGGTGCCATCCCGGCCACGGCGGCTTCACGCCTGAGGTCGGCGAGAAGCGAGCTGGCGGCCCCGATATCGATCGTTGCCGCGGCCTGGTCGATGCCGGCCTCGAGATCGGCCGAGCGCCCAGCGACGACAAAGGCCGCGGCGGCATTGAGAAGCACCGCGTCGCGGCGCGGTCCGCGGTCGCCGCCGCCGAGGACCTCCTCGACCATGCGGGCGTTGGCAGCGGCATCGCCACCGGCCAGCGCGGTGGTCGGCGCCGTTCGGAGTCCGAGATCGCTCGAGATGACAGAACGTCGCTCGACCGCCCCTTCCGTGACGTCGTAGAGCACCCCGCTGCCGTCGAGCGGCAGCTCGTCGACTCCGGCGCCATGGACGACGAATGCGCGCTTCATCGCCAGGAGCCGGAGCACCTCAGCGAGCTTCGGGGCAGCGGCAACATCTCCGGCTCCCACGACGATGCGACCGACGCCCGCCGGGTTCGTCAGCGGGCCAAGCAGGTTGAACGCCGTGCGGACGCCGATTTCGCGCCGGGTCGGCCCGGCGTGGCGCATCGCGGGGTGGAAGTTCGGCGCGAAGAGGAAGGCGAAGCCGACGCCGCGAAGCGCGGCTGCTGCCGAGGCGGGGTCGTGATCGGTGCGGACTCCGAGGGCCTCGAGGACATCGGCAGAGCCGGCCCGCGACGTGATCGCCCGGTTGCCGTGTTTCGCAACCGGCACTCCGGCCGCCGCGACCAACAGCGCCGACGCAGTGGAGATGTTGAAGGTGCCCGAGCCGTCGCCCCCGGTTCCGACCACGTCGATGGCGCCGGCTGGGGCTTCCACGGGCAGAACGCGCTCGCGCATGGCGGTGGCGAATCCGGCCAGCTCATCGACCGTCTCGCCGCGCATCCGCAGGGCGACCAGGAGCGCGGCCAGCTGGGCCGGCGTCGACTCGCCATCCATCACCGAGCCCATCGCCGACCGGGCCTCGTCGATCGACAGCGTCCGGCCATCGACGACGGCGGCCAGGGCGACCCGAACCGCATCGCTCATCGCTCGATCTCGCCCAGGCCAGCCGTCGCGAACGAGCCAGTCGCCGCGTCGAGGCGGCCGGCCTCGCCCTCGCCGGCCAGCCGCAGGAAGTTGGCCAGGAGGTGCGGACCCGAAGGCGTGAGGACGGATTCCGGGTGGAACTGGACGCCCTCCATGGGGAGATCCACATGGCGCAGGCCCATCACCACCCGATCGACCTCGCTCATGGCCGTGACCCGGAGCTCGTCGGGCAGCGTCGCCGGATCGACGCAGAGCGAGTGATAGCGCGCCGCCATGAAGCCGGGCGGCATCCCGGTCAGCAGCCCGTCGCCGTCATGGGTCACCTCGGCGGCCTCGCCATGGACAAGGGACGGCGCGCGCACGATCGACGCACCGTAGGCCGCCGCCATCGACTGCATCCCAAGGCAGACGCCCAGCAGTGGGATCCGCCGTTCGGCCGCGACCTTGATCGTATCGACAGACACGCCGGCAGAATCCGGATCGCCCGGGCCGGGCGAGATGACGATGCCCCGCAACTCGGTGGCCGGATCGGCCGCCAGGGCCTCGACCCCGGCTCGATCGATCGCGTCGTTGCGGACGACCTGGACGTCGGCACCGGCGGCCTGGAGGGCCTGGACGAGGTTGAACGTGAAGCTGTCGTAGTTGTCGATGACGAGGATCATCCGCGGTCCCCTACCCCGGCCGCCAGCTCGATCGCTCGGCGCATGGCAGCCGCCTTGTGCTCTGTCTCCTCGAACTCGGACTCCGGGACGGAGGCCGCGACGATGCCGGCGCCGGTGTGGAGATGGGCGCGACCGCCCCGAAGGACCGCGCTGCGGATCGTGATGGCGGTGTCGAGGTTGCCGTCGTAGCCGAGATAGCCGACGGCGCCACCGTAGAGGCCCCGGCGCTCGCCCTCGGCGGCGGCGATCAGCTGCATCGCGCGGACCTTCGGCGCACCGGTCAACGTCCCGGCCGGGAAGACCGCTCGCAGCGCGTCGAGCGCGTCGAGCTCGGGACGAAGCCGGCCTTCGACGTGCGAAACGAGGTGGAGGACATGGCTGTAGCGCTCGACCTCCATGTACTTCGTCACCGCGATCGTCCCCGGCCGGGCGACCCGACCCAGGTCGTTGCGACCGAGGTCGACGAGCATGATGTGCTCGGCTCGCTCCTTGGGATCCCTGGCGAGCTCCTCGGCGAGCTTTCGCTCCTCCTCGGGTGTCGCCCCACGCGGGCGGGTGCCGGCGATGGGGTGAGTCGTCATCCGATCGCCGACGACCTGGAGCAGGAGCTCCGGGCTGGCGCCGACGACCTCGAAGGACGGCAACCGCACGAAGAAGAGGTAGGGCGAGGGATTCACCCGTCGCAGCGCCCTGTAGAGGGCGATGCCGTCGATGGGCCGGCCGTCGGGGGCGGTGGGCAGGTCGATCGACTGGCGCCTGGCCAGGACGACCTGGATCGCCTCGCCCGAGGCGATCGCGTCCTTCGCGACCTCGACGGCACGGATGTACTCGTCGCGGCCGAGCGAGGTCGCCATCGCCCCGATGGGCGGCCGTGCCTCGGCGCTCGTCGGCGGCGGGCCTGCGAGCTCGGCGGCGGACGGCCGGCTCGTCCGCTCGAGGGCGTCCCAGATCGCGCGCTCGGCGATTCTGTAGCGGCCCTCCAGGTCGGGCGCCTCGGTGTGGAGGGAGCCGACCGCCGACAGGGTGTGATGGAGGTGGTCGAAGACGAGGACGAGATCCGTCTCGAGGAAGCCGGCCGTTGGGACACCGACCGGGTCCGCATCCGGCAAGGGCACCGTCGGTTCGAACGCCGGGATCGCATCGTAGGCGAGCGCGCCAACAGCTCCGCCGGTGAATTGAGGGTTGTCCTCCGTCGGCATGACGCGACGCCGTCCGACGAACGAGCGAATCGCCGCCACGGGGTCAGGGGCCGGTGACGCCACCGTCGGCAGGTCTGGCTCGTACTGCTCCACGGTCGTCGGACGCGACTGGGTCGTCGCCGTGCCGTCACGGAGCTCGAGCAGCGCCCGCGGGCCGACACCGAAGAAGCTGTAGCGACCCAGTCGTTCGCCACCCTCGACGGACTCGAGGAGATATGCCGGCGTGATCCCGTCGTCGAGGCGCAGGAACGCGCCGATCGGCGTCTCGAGATCCGCCGGGCGCGTCGCCCGGAGCAGGATCGTGTCCGCGTTGCCGACCAGGCGCTTTGCCTGGGTCAGGCTGAGCGGATCGCTGCCGGTCATGACCGTGGCCGTGCCTCCGTGAACAGGTCCTCGATGGTCCGTGAAACAGAACGACCTCTCGTCCACAGGGACGAAAGGTCTGGACCCTCCGCGGTGCCACCCACGTTCGGCATCTGCCGCACTCACTACCGACGGGACGGTCGATGGCCGACCGATCGGCGTCGCCCGCTATCGCTGGCGCCTGCGCCGGAGCCTACTTGTCGTCCGCGGCCTGGTGCCGCCCCGCGTTCGGTCCGGAGGCTCCCGGGTCCATTCACCGCCGTTGCCGCCCCGGCTTGCACCGACCGCCGGGTCTCTGTTGCGACATGCCACGGGTACTCGTCCCGTTCATAGCCCATCTGTTCGCGATGTGGCGGGAGTATCGGCGGGGATGGTCCCATCGTCAAGCACCGGTCGAGATGTACCCTCGAAGCCGGAGGTACACGATGGTCGCAGCAACGAAGCCGCTCGATCGCCGCCGTTTCCTCATCGGCATGGGCCACGGCGCGTTCGCCATCGCGGTCTTCGGCGTGGCCGCGTGCGGCTCGGGAACGTCACCTTCGCCCAGCAGGAGCGCCACGCCGTCGAGCAGCGCGTCGGGCGGGCCGAACCCGTCAGGATCCGGCGATGCTTCTCCGACGGCTCCCCCGGCGGCCGTCGCCTGGTCCCGGGTCGACCTCGGATTCGTGTCCGCCTACATCCTCACCCGCGACGGCGTGGCCGCCCTCGTCGATACCGGCGTCGCCGGCAGTGCCGACGCGATCGACGCGTCGCTCAAGGCGATCAAGCTGGGCTGGAGCGATGTCGGCCACGTGATCCTCACCCATCTCCACACCGACCACGTCGGCAGCGCTCCAGAGGTCCTCGAGCGTGCACCGAAGGCGATCGGCTACGCCGGCTCTCCCGACATCGCGACCATTCCGGTGCCCCGACCGCTCACGACTGTCGCCGACGGCGACGAGGTCTTCGGACTGCGCGTCGTCGGTACCCCGGGCCATACGCCTGGGCACATCAGCCTGTACGACCCGGTCGGTGGGCTGTTCGTCGCCGGTGACGCGCTCAATACGGTGGATGGCAAGGTCACCGGGCCCAATCCGCAGTTCTCGATGGACATGAAGACGGCCAACGAATTGGTGAAGACGATCGCCGCCCTCGAGTTCGGGACGCTCCTGGTCGGGCACGGCGCTCCGATCACGAAGGGCGCGTCGGCCATGGTGACGAAGCTGGCCGCCAGCCTCTAACGGCCGTGGGGGATCGGTGACCGAATCCGGATCCAGACCGACACCGACCATCGTCGTGGTCGGGAGCACAATGATCGACCTGTCCGCCTACACGCCTCGCATCCCCGCCCCAGGCGAGACGGTCGTCGGCGATCGGTTCGGGATGGGTTTTGGCGGCAAAGGGGCGAACCAGGCGGTCATGGCCCGCCTCCTCGGGGCCGACGTGGCGATGGTCAACCGCTTGGGCGACGACACCTACGGCCGGATGACGCTCGAGAACTTCGCGCGATATGGCGTCGACACGAGCCACGTCCGGCTCATCGAAGGCTCGTCGGGTGTCGCCGAGCTGTGGGTCGAACCGGACGGCACGAACAGGATCGTCATCATCCCGGGGGCGAATCACGGCCTGACCGCGGACGATGCCAGCCGCGCCGTCGAGACGCTGCCGGCGGCGCATGTCGTGCTCGGCCAGCTCGAGGTTGGCCAGGACGCGACGGCCTCGGCCTTTCGCGCCGCGAAGCGACGGCAATCGATCACGATCCTCAACCCCGCTCCCGCCCAGCGGCTCGAGCCGAGCCTCCTGGCCGTCACCGACTGGCTCATCCCCAATGAGGGCGAGCTGACGGTCCTGTCCGGGAGCGACGGCCTGGATGACGAGGACCTCGTCGCCTATGCGGACGCCAGCGGCAGCCGTCTCGTCGTCACCCTGGGGGAGGCCGGGGCAGCCCTCGTCGCCGACGACGGCGCGGTGGCGAGGGTGCCCGCCCCACCCGTCGTGGCGATCGATGCGACCGGCGCCGGCGATGCGTTCGTGGCCGGTTTCGCCGTCGGCCTGGCGATGGGTCTCAGCGAGATCGGCGCCGTCCGGCTCGGGGTCGCCTGCGGATCGGACAGCGTGACGAGGTCCGGGACCCAGAGCTCCTATGCCACGCCGCAGCGCGCCGCGGAACTCCTGGCGCAGGTGCTTGCGAACACCTGAGGTGGCGGAGGGGGAGGGATTCGAACCCCCGGAGCTCTCACTCTGCGGTTTTCAAGACCGCCGCCATCAACCACTCGGCCACCCCTCCGCGACCAGCGGCAGGATAGCGCGCCGGCCGACGGAGCCGGCGGACGTCTGACTAGGGCCGGCGGCCTCGGATCAGGTCTTGGGCCGCTTGATGACGACGGTCCCGGCGATCAGGTCGTGCCAGGCGCGGCGGCGTTTGTCGATGAAGATCCAGATGAAGCCGATGTAGAAGACGAGCCCGTCGATGAAGTACAGGCCGATGAGCCGGAGGATGGCCGAGCCCCAGCCGACCGATCCACCGTCGCGATCGCGGACCACGTGCAGATCGAACAGCCTCATCCCGGGCGTCTGACCGCCCTTCACCCAGAACCACGGGAAGTACAGGACGATTACGGCGAAGATCCCGATCACCCAGAGCAGTCCTGCCAGGATGGGTGTTACGAACACCAGGAGCAGACCCACAAGCGCCACCGCGATGACGAGAGCGCCGATGATCAGGCTGTCGACGATGTAGGCGACCAGTCGACCCCCATGGGGCGCGAACTCCACGCCCGGTGCGGGCCCGGCATCCGGTTCCGGCTGGACCCAGGCCACTGCCGGGGCGGCTGGGGTTGCTGCCGGTGCCGCCACGGGCGGAGGAGGCGCGGGCGCGACGGCCGTGGGCTCGGCGGGCGGTGTCGGCGCAGCGGCGGCGGCCGGCACGGTGGGCTCGGCGGGCGGTATCGGCGCAGCGGCGGCGGCCGGCACGGTGGGCTCGGCAGGCGCAGGTTCGGCGGGCGCAGGTTCGGCGGGCGCTAATTCGGTCGGTGGCGTCGGCTCGGCCGGCACGGCTGGTTGTTCGCCGGTCGGCGGTTCGCTCTCGGTCATCGTCTTATCCTCCGCTCGCTCTCGGGACGATGGTATCGCGGCCCATGTAGGGTCGAAGGACTTCCGGCACCTCCACGGAGCCATCCGGACGCTGGTAGGACTCGAGGATCGCCGCTACCGTCCGGGCGAGGGCCAGACCGGATCCATTGAGCGTGTGGACCAGCTCTGCCTTCGCGCCCGGCTCGGGCCGGTAGCGGATCGCCATCCGGCGGGCCTGGTAGTCGCGGAAGTTCGAGCAGGAGCTGACCTCCAGCCAGCGCTCGACGCCTGGAGACCAGACCTCGAGGTCGTACTTCTTTGCCTGGACGAAGCCCATCTCGCGGGTGCTCATGAGGATCACCCGGTAGGCCAGCCCGAGGCGGCGGAGGAGGACCTCGGCCCGCTCGGTCATCCACTCGAGCGCCGCCGGGCTGTCGTCTGGCCGCTCGAATAGGACCATCTCGACCTTGTCGAACTGATGGACGCGGAGGATGCCCCGAGTGTCCTTGCCGGCTGCTCCCGCCTCACGGCGGAAGCACGGGCTGTAGGCCGCATAGCGGATCGGAAGATCGGCCGCATCGAGGATCTCGTCGCGGTGGAGGTTGGTGACCGGGACCTCGGCCGTCGGGACCAGGTACAGATCGTCGCGGGTGACGACGTACATCTGATCTTCCTTGTCGGGGATCTGGCCGGTGCCCCTGGCGCTGTCGGCATTGACGACGGCCGGCGGCCAGACCTCGATGAAGCCGTGCTCCCGCGTGTGGACGTCGAGGAACCACGAGATCAGGGCGCGCTGCATCGCGGAGCCGGCGCCGACATAGACGGGGAAGCCGGAGCCGGCGATCTTGGCGCCGCGCCCGTTATCGATGATCCCGAGCGACTCGCCGAGCTCCCAGTGAGGTCGCCGTGTCCACGTCGCCTCCGATGCATCCGCCCCGACCTCGCCATCGAGCGGCTGCTCGCGTGGCAGCAGCTCCCCCCAGGTCCGGACGGTGACGTTGGCGTCCTCACCACCGACCGGCACGTCGGGATCGGCCGGGTTGGGGATGCGCAGGAGCAGCTCGTCGAGCTCGGCCTCAGCGGCCACCAGCTCGACATCGATGGCCTCGATCCTGGCTCCGGCGTCGGTACTCCTTGTTCGCAGCTCGGCCACCTCGGGCCCGTCCGGCCGTGCCCCGGCCTGGATCCGCTCGCCGATCTCGCGGCTGGCGACGTTGCGATCCGCCCGCAGCCCGTCCGCCTCCGCCTGGAGCGTGCGCCGGCGAGCGTCGACCTCGAGGGCGCGGTCGACGAGGGCAGGGTCCTCACCCTTGTCGATGGCCCCCGTTCGGACCACCTCCGATTCGTCGCGCAGCCGCTGGATACCGACACTCATGGGTGCGACGATTGTGCGGCTTGGCGAAGACGCGCGAGGACGAACGAGTGATCGAGCGATGCGAGGAGCCAGCCTGCGCGCGGGCCGTTCGGACGACCGAGGATGGCAAGGTAGAGCGCGCGGAACGCCTGGCGCTGCTCCAGCCCGAGGTCCTTCGCCGTGGCGAAGATCGCCGTCTGCCAGGCGTCACCGCCTGCGCGTTCTGAGGGAGCCGCATCGGCCAGCGCGGCGAGGTAGGCCCGCTCGTCGGCCTCGAGCTCCGCAGCCTCCGGCGGCAGGGCACCGCGGACCGCCACGATGGCGCGCTCGGGCGCGTACGACTCGAGCCAGGCACGGACCGAGCGCAACCGCTCCTCGAGGATCTCGACCTCGCGATCCGTCAGCCGGCTCCCCTTCTCCGTTTCGACACGCGCCCGGATGTCGACGCCTGGAACCTGCGCCAGGAGCGCCAGGTGACCGAATGGCGTGCGGTAGGCGGCGGCCTCGGCGTCGACATCGGCGTCCGGCTCGAGCAGCGAGTAGCGAAAGATCGACCCGAAGCCGGACGGCAGATCGCCCTTGACGTCACGCCCCGCGGTCGCCGCGGCGAGCCTGTCGAACTCATCGAAGAGGCGCGGGATGGCGTCTGTCCCGATCGGGTCGAACTCGATGGCCTCGGACGGGCGATGGCGAACGAAGAAGAACCGGATCTGCTCGGGTGGGATGACGGCCGCCATCTCGTGCGCCGCCGCGCCGCGACCCTTCGAGGTCGACATCTTCTTGCCGCCGATGTTGAGGAATTCATAGGCGACATTGAGCGGCGGCTCCCGCTCGAACACCTCGCGGGCGATGGCGTCGGAGCGGTCGCGCGACCCACCGGCCGTCGAAAGATCCTTGCCGGAGGGCTCGATCGTCACCCCGAAGAGCGACCACTGCGCGGCCCATTCAAGGTTCCAGGGCAGCTTGGCAGCACCGCCGAATGGCGCCACGCGACCCGTCCAGCCGCAGCCGCGCGCCCACGTCACGAGGTCCTCGCGACAGGCGATCTCCACGGTCTGGCCATCCCAGTCGGATGCGATCGTCGTCCCGATCCGGCCGCAGTTCGGGCAGATGACGCCCAGCGGGAGCCAGTGGTCGGGGTGCTGCACGTTGGCGACCCGACGGTAGATGTCGCGGACGAGCTGCGCCCGGTCGAGGGCGATGCGGATGAACGGGTCCATCGCCCCGGTCGGATAGATGTCGGACATCCAGTAGTAGCGATCAGGCCGGACGCCGAGGCCGTCGAAGACGTCGATGAACATCTGGGCGTGATGACGAGCGTACGAGGCGTGACAGTCGCCGACCTGGTCGGGGATACGGGCGAGCGGCACGCCCATCGATCGCTCGATCGCGTCGGGCGTCAGGAGCGCCTGGGCGTCCATCGGATCGAGGTCGTCGATGCCGTACAGCAACGTCGCCTCGAGGTCATGCGCCCGAAGGGCGCGGACGATGACATCGAGGATGACCGGCCCACGCAGGCTGCCGATGTGGACCGTCCCCGACGGGGTCTTGGAGTCGTTGACCACCTGGGGTCCGCTGACGGAGGCCGCGAGCTCGTCGGCCCAATCCATCCGTCGCCCTCGCGGACCGGCCGCGTCAGCTGATGCGGACGATCGTGTACTGATAGTCGCCGGCAGGCACGCTGACGACGACCGAATCGCCCTTCTTCTTGCCGAGCAGGGCACGACCGACCGGCGACTCGTTGCTGATCCGGCCCTCGGACGGCCGCGCCTCGGCCGACCCGACGATCATGAACTTCTCCTTGCCCTCGTCGCCCTGGACTGTGACGGTCGAGCCGATCTGGACATGGTCCGTCGAATGGTTCTCGTCGATGATCGTGGCGTTCTTGATGAGGGCCTCGAGCTGGGCGATCCGTCCCTCGACGAAGGCCTGCTCGTTCTTGGCCTCTTCGTACTCGGCGTTCTCGGTGATGTCGCCGTGTTCCTTGGCATCGTGGATCCGCGTGGCGACCTCGGGGCGACGCTGCTCAACGAGCTCGGTGAGCTCGGCGCGTAGCTTGTCGAGTCCCTCGCGTGAGAGGTACTGAGCCTTGGTGATCACGTCCGTGGGAGACCCCATGAGCAGTGGTGGTCGAGGCGGTCGCCGGCGCGCCGGTAAAGGAAAGAACTCCCGGCCGCGGAGCAGACCGCCGCGGTCCCTGGAGTTCGACCGGCGCGTATCCTAAACGCGGCCCCTCTGAGCGTCAAACGCTCGCCCATCGAGCATCGCCCGCGAGCCCGCACGGTACGAACGGGCGATGGTCACTCCAACCACCGGCCGATAGTCTGGCCGACCGTGGGCATCGAATTCGTGGGCTACTCGGGCGACTGCCGGATCTTCGGCCGCGTCCCGAGCCTCGGCGAGCGTCTGACCGACCTGCTCAACGGCGGCCAGCGTGTGATCGTGCGCGATGCGCGACTCGAGAGCCTTGCCGATGGCCACATCGTGCTGGCGCCGCTGGCGGAGGTCGAGCGCGACGAGCTCTACGCGGTCGTCGCCCACGGCCCGCGCGGCGCCCGCACCCAGCGCATCCGGACGGCCAAGCATCGGATCAGGGTCGACCTGGGGCCCTATGTCGTGCTCGGCAACCTCCACTCGCCGCCCGATGCGGATCCCGTCGGCGACGTCCTGCGACGCGACGTGATGGTGCCGCTCACGAATGCCACGATCGCCTACGCCCTTAACGGGCGTGCCGAAGCCGAGGACGTCGGGACGATCATCATCAACCGCACCCTGGCCGAGTGGATCGGGCCCATCGACGAGAACGCCAAGGCCGGCGCGGGTACGAAGCCTCGCCGCATCCAGCTCAAGGACTTCACCGACCTCCGGACCGGCTGAGCCGCGCGAGGAACTGCTCGTCGTGGAGTGGGCCGCCCGTTTGCTGAATGGGCCGCCGGTGCTGAGCAGGCTGGGACTCAGATTCACGGCTAGCACGCCTGGCCGTGATCCCGATCGACGATCTGGGCCAATCGTCACGCCTACTGATCCCGGAATTGAGTCTCCTGGAACTCAGCTGGCTGCGAAACGGCGAGCCAGGGCCAGCAGAGGCGACCCGGCAGCCGCCGCAACCCGTCAGCCCGTCAGCGCGTCAGCCGCCGAAATCTCGTCAGCCGGTCAGCGCGACGAGGCGGGCGAGCGTGCGCTGCAGTGAACGCCTGTCGGGACAGGCGATGAACAACGTGTCGTCGCCCGCGACCGATCCGGCGACCTCCGGCCAGCGCGCACGATCGAGAGCCGCCGCGATCGCATGAGCCGACCCGGGCATCGTCCGCAGGACGAGAATCAAGCCCGCCTCGCGGATCTCGACCGGCAGGTCGCGCAGCAGAGCGGCCAGTCGCTCCTCGCCCGACGCATCGGCGTCGGCCAGCCTCGCCGGTACCGCGTAGGCTCGGACGCCGGCACGAGTCACCTTGATGAGCCCCAGCTCACCGACGTCGCGCGAGATCGTCGCCTGCGTCGCCCGGAACCCGCGCTCCCGGAGAGCCGCAGCCAGCTCGGCCTGGGTGCGGATGGCACGCTGTGTCACGAGATCGCGGATCGTCCGCTGCCGCAGTTGCTTCATGACGTCCATGGCGCCGGACTCGCTACGGATTGAGGAGTGTGGCTAGGGGTTGAGGAGGGTGGCTACGGGTTGAGGAAGGCGACGACGACGATCACCGCGAGGACGAGACGATAGGCCACGAAGATGGCCAGCGAGCGGGTCCGCAGGTAGCGGAGCAGGAAACCGATCGCGATGAACCCCGAGATGAGCGCCGCGACCATGCCCACGACTAGGGGCACGATCGGGACCTCGACGCCGGCGTCACCGGAGATCAGCGCCCGAACCTCCCACAGGCCGGCCCCGGCCGTGATCGGCGTAGCCATGAGGAACCCGAAGCGGGCCGCCGCCTCGCGGGTCAATCCGGCGAACAGGCCGGCCGAGATCGTGATCCCCGAGCGTGACACGCCCGGTGCAAGGGCCAGCGCCTGGGCGGCACCGATCCCGAATGCGACCGGGAACCCCAGCTCGCTCTCGGTCCGCCGCTTGGCGCCCCAGCGATCGGCCAGCCACATGACCGCCGCCCCGATGACGAGCAGGACCGCGACGATCCCGGGTGTTCGCAGCGAGCTGACGATGACGTCCTCGAAGAGGACCCCGACGATCGCCGCCGGGACGACCGTGACCGCCAGCAGCCAGGCCAGCCGTCGGTCCGGATCGCCGGCGAAGGAGCGTTCGCGCAATGCACGCAGCCCGGCCGGCACGATCCGCAGCCAGTCCTGCCAGAAGTAGATGAGGAGGGCTGCCAGCGTCCCGATGTGGAGCATCACCGAGAACTGCAGTGACGTGATGAACGAGTCGTCCCAGCCGGCGAGGTAGGGCACGAGGACGAGGTGACCGGACGAGGAGATCGGCAGGAACTCGGTGAGTCCCTGCACGATGCCCATGATGAGCGCCTGAACGACGAGATCCACGGCGCGCGGTGTGCGCCCTCCCGTCTAACGGATGAAGAGTGGGGCGAGGACGAGGGTAAGCGTCGCCAGCAGCTTCACGAGGACGTGAAGCGACGGGCCGGCAGTGTCCTTGAAGGGGTCGCCGACGGTGTCGCCGACGACCGCTGCCGCGTGCGCCTCCGTCTTCTTGCCGATGACGTTGCCCTGATCGTCCTTGAGATGGCCCGCCTCGATGAACTTCTTGGCGTTGTCCCAGGCGCCGCCACTGTTGTTGAGGACCGTGGCCAGAAGAACGCCGGCGATCGTGCCGACCATGAGGAGCCCCGCCGCTGCCTCGTAGCCGAGGAGAATCCCGACCACGATCGGGAATGCGACCGCCAGGAGACCCGGGGCGAGCATCTCCCTGAGGGCGGCCCGTGTCGTGAGGTCGACGACCTTGGCATAGTCGGGACGCTCGGTGTAATCCATGATCCCGGGGTGTTCCCGGAACTGGCGGCGGACCTCGACGATGATCCCCTGGGCCGCCCGGCCGACGGCGCGGATGGCCAGTGAGCTGAAGAGATAGACGAGCATCGCCGCCAGCAGGGCTGCGATGAAGACGTTGACGTTGGCCAGGTCGACCGACTTCATGAGCGGCCTGCCCAGCCCGGCGAGGATGAGGTTCACCCTGTCGATATAAGCACTGAACAGGAGGAAGGCGGCGAGCGACGCGGAGGCGATCGCGTAGCCCTTCGTCAGCGCCTTCGTCGTGTTGCCGACGGCGTCGAGGCGGTCTGTGATCTCGCGGGCGCCGGCCTCGGCCCGACTGAACTCGGTGATCCCGCCGGCGTTGTCGGTGATCGGCCCGAAGGTGTCCATGGCCAGGATGTAGGCCGTCGTCATGAGCATGCCCATCGTCGCGACTGCGGTCCCGAACACGCCGCCCGGGTTGTCGTCGGGCGGCACGAGACCGGCGAATGCCTGCTCACCGAGCCAGTGCGAGATGAACAGGGCGATCGCGATCGTCACGGCGGTCACGAAGGTCGTCTCGAAGCCCACCGCGACGCCCGAGATGATGTTCGTCGCCGGGCCCGTCTTGCTGGCCTCGGCGATCTCCTTGACCGGTCGCCAGGAGCCCGCCGTGTAGTACTGGGTGATGTAGACGAAGGCGACGCTGGTGAGGAGGCCGACGACGCCGGCCCCGAAGAAGAACAGCCATGACGGGATGCCGCTCGTCGGCACCTCGCCGCCGGTGTCCATCATCACGTAGGTCACGAAGGCCAGGGCGACCCCGGACAGGAGCGTCGTGACCCAGTAACCGCGGTTGAGGATGTTCATCGGGTCCTCATCCTCGCGACCACGGACGAAGAACATCGCGACGATCGTGCAGAGCAGGCCGAAGGCGCGGACGACGAGAGGGAAGAAGATCCAGGCCTCGGGATTCGGCCAGCCGGATGCCAGGGCGATGCCGTAGACGGCGACACCGAGGATCATCGCCCCGATGTTCTCGGCGGCGGTCGATTCGAAGAGGTCCGCGCCACGGCCGGCGCAGTCGCCGACGTTGTCGCCGACGAGATCGGCGATTACGGCTGCGTTCCGCGGATCGTCCTCCGGGATGCCGGCCTCGACCTTCCCGACGAGGTCGGCCCCGACGTCGGCTGCCTTCGTGTAGATGCCGCCGCCCAGTTGGGCGAAGAGGGCCACGAAGCTTGCCCCGAAGCCGAAGCCGACGATCAGGAAGGGCGCGGCGGCCGGATGCTCGAAGCCGCCGAAGGCGAGGAACGTCAGGTACACGCCGAGCAGCGACATCGACACGACGAGGAAGCCCGATACCGCCCCGCCGCGCATGGCCACCTGGACGGCCTCGACGAGGCTCCGGCGTGAGGCCGATGCGGTCCGCAGGTTGGAGCGGACACTGATGTACATCCCGATGATGCCAGCGGTCATCGAGCAGGCCGCCCCGATGAGGAAGGCGACACCTGTCCGCCAACCGAGCTCGAAGCCGAAGATCTCGGTCTCGGCCACGTCCTGCGTCTCGAGGATCGAGATGACTGCGGTGATGATCACGGCTCCAAGGAGCCCGAGGATCGCGATCGTCGTGTACTGCCGACGAATGAAGGCGACCGCACCCTCGTAGATCGTCCCGGCGACGTCCTGCATCGCCGGCGTCCCCTGATCGCGCGACAGGACATCGCGGGCCAGGTACAGCGCGAACAAGATGGCGACGATGCCGGAGATCGGGATGATGAGCTGGAGCGTCGAGACGTCCATGTAGGTTCGGCGATCCTCCTCATTCGGCCAGGCGGCGGGCGTCGTGGGCTCGGGCGTGGTGGGCTCGGGCGGCGCTGTCTGGTCGCTCGCTCCGGATGGGGAGCCCGTGCGCGGGCGCGCGCCTCGCGCGCTCGCCCGCTGGGTCGGCGGGAGTGTAGCAAGCGCCAGAAAGCAGGGTCAAACCGGCCGACGGGCGGATGCGCGCTCCTATACTCCCCGACCGATGCACCCGGTACTGGCGGTCATCGCCATCGTCTGTGCGGCCGCCGCGGTGTTCGCGATGACCTCGCGCGATGCCCGTACGTCGCTGGCTGCCCTTCTGCTCGCCCTTGTCTGCGCCCCGGTCATCGCCGATCCCGTCCCGGCCGCGCTGCCGTTGGCAGCCAGGCTCGTCGGGGCGGTCATGGCCGCTTTCCTGATCCGCGTCGCCCTCCGGACGACCCCCTCGCTGACCGAAGGCACCCGGATCGGCTGGTTCACCCTCGGCCTCGCGACGGCCGCGGGCTTCGTGGCCGGCTACAGCACGCACGGGATCGCCGGTACGCCGTCGGGACCAGCCGAGGCGCAGGCCGCTGGCTTCGCCATCCTCATCCTCTCGGCCGGGCCGCTGCTGGCCGGCCATGACGTGTACCGGACGGGGGTCGCCGCCCTCCTCGCGGTCAGCGGCGCAGAGCTCCTGAGGGTCGCCGTCGGGGGCACCCCCGAGGCACTCGAGCAAGTCGCGATGACGTTCCTCATCGTCGCGGTCGGTGGAGCCACGGCCATCCTCTGTCGAGCGGCCGGTCGGGCTTCGGGCGATCTCGAGGTCGATGAGAGTCGCGTCACGCGGAGTGGTCGATCGGCCCGCGCCAGCAGATGAGCGTCCTTGTCTACGTCGCGGTCGTCACCATCGCCGCCGGCGCCGCGGCGTTCATGCGCCGATCGCAGGAGGCCCAGATCCGCTGTGGGCTCGTCGGCCTGGCGTTCGCCGCGATCGCGGCCCTTGCCATCGAGCCGGGTGACGGCGTGAAGATCGGGGGGATCCTCGTGGTCGGCACGCAGTTCGCGGCCACGTTCCTGTTCATCGCCTCGGTGGCCGCTTTCCTCATCATGTTCCTGTCTGCCGTTTCCGCGCCCGTTGACGACCTGGCGGCCACGACGCTTGCCGTCCTCGCCCTCGTCGCCGTCGCCCTGTCGGTCGCCGATCCCGCCACCGCGGTCATCCTCCTCGTGGCGGCCGGCTTCCTTGGCGTCGTCCTGACGCTCGGCCCGGACCCGACTCCGCGCGACGTCGTCGTCGTAGCCCGCGAGGTGCGCGTCCTGACGGTGGCCGGCGTGGCGGCCATGGTCGCCGTCGCCTGGATCGCCTCGCCGATCGGCCGGAACGGGCCGCCCGGCATCATCTTCGGGCTGGCCTATCTCGCCCTCGTCCTGGCGGTGGCACTGCGCTTCGGCGCGATCCCCTTCCATCTCTGGGCGGCGCGGCTCGCCGACACCGTGTCCGAGCTGGCGCTGCCCCTCCTCATCGCCTGGCTGCCGTGCGCCCTCGCCGTCGTCGCCCTCGGCTGGATCGACACGCGCGTCGCCCCGCTCGAGATCCCACTCGACGGCGAACGGCTCATCGTCGCCATCGTGGCGGTTCTCACTCTCACCGGGGGCGCCTTCGCGGCGACGGTCCAGGACGACGTCCGTCACGTGGCCGGCTACTCCATGTTGGGCGATGCCGGCTTCATCCTCCTCGGCCTGACGATCCTGGAGCCGACTGGCTGGGAGGCAACCCGCACCTTCATCCTCGTCTACGTCATCGCCAAGGCAGCCCTGGCCGCCTGGGCCGCCGCCCTCGAGTCGGCTTTCGGGAGCCGCCACCTCGACGATCTCGCCGGCTGGGCACGACGGGCGCCGCTGCTCGGGGCCGGGTTCCTGGCCATCGTCGTGGCCACGATCGGCCTACCCAGCATGGCGATGTGGGATTCGCGGGCGATGATCTCCGGCGAGGCGGTCGGCGGCGTCCCGGGCACGGCGATCTTCATCGCCGGACTGGCGCCCCTCGTCTACTACGGACGCATCCTCGGCCTCGGTCTCGCGGTCCCCGGAGCCCTCGTCCGTCAGGGACCGCTCGCCAGATTGCGGCGACCCGAGGTGGGCCTCGATCGGTGGACGACGGTTCGCGAAGGGTGGCGACTCAACCGGGCTCCGATCGCCGGCGGCGCGGTGCTCGCCCTGGCCCTGTTGGCGGTCGTCGGGTCGGCCGGTGGTCTCGGCATCCCCGATGCGGCTGGGTCGCTGCCGCCCGGTTCGATCGACGTGGAGGTCATCGCGCCGACGCCCTGAGGGGGCATCTGAGTACACGCCGCGCCTGCACGAGGCGCCGGGCCCGGGCAGTCGCTAGTCCTCGGACGTCACCCAGCGATCGATGTCGCGCTCGTAGGAAAGGAGCTCACCGGGCGCGAACCACAGGGCCAGCTCCGTCTCGGCGGTTTCCGCGCCATCGGACGCATGGACGAGGTTCTGCGCGGTCACCATCGCCAGGTCGCCCCGGATCGTCCCGGGCGCCGCCTGTTCGGGTCGCGTTGCGCCGACGATCGAGCGAACGAGGCCGATCGCCCCCGGGCCCTCGAGGGCCATGGCCACGAGCGGCGACGAAGTGATGAACTCGATGAGCCCGTCGAAGAACGGCTTGTCACGATGGACCGCGTAGTGGCGCTCCGCCAATTCCCGATCGACCGCCACGAGCTTGAGCCCGACGATCTTCAGCCCGCGCTCCTCGAAGCGGGCGATGACCCGCCCGCTGAGCTGGCGCTGGACGCCATCAGGCTTGACGAGGACGAGTGTTCGCTCGATCACGGGCTCTCCACCTGCGGCTCGTTCGGGAACGTCCGGCGCAGCCTAGCGCAGCCGACCGGCCGCGATCCTCCACGCGAGGGGCGAGGCTGTGGATAACCCGGTTGTAATGGGCGGTCGATGCGAGTAGACCTGACCATGTCTGATTCGTATCTCACGGAGGCGTGCCATGGGCACCCAGGAGAACACGGCCATCGCCACGCGGTTTCTCGAAGAGGTCATGAACCGGGGCAATGTCTCGGTCATCGACGAATTCTCCAGCCCGAATTTCGTCGATCACTCGGCCCCTCCCGGCGTTCCGCCGACCAACGAGGGCTTCAAAGGGTTCGTGGCAGGGTTCCGAGCCGCGTTTCCGGACCTCCACTACACGCTCGAGGATTCGATCGCCGAGGGCGACAAGGTCGTCCAGCGGGCCACCGCCCACGGCACGATGAAGGGCGATTTCCAGGGCATGCCGGCATCCGGCAAGTCGGCGACATGGTCGGAGATCCACATCACCCGCTTCGAGAACGGCAAGGCGGTCGAGCACTGGGGCGTCGTCGACCAGCTCGCGATGCTCGCCCAGCTCGGCTTCGCACAGGCTCCCGGCCAGCCGGCGGGAGTCGCCTGATCAGGGATGCTCGAGCAGCGACCTAGGATCCGCCGCGCCTGAAGCTCAGGAGGATCCAGGCGGGGGTCTGGTCCCTCCACCGGAAGCGGACCCATCGACCGATGCCGGCTCGCTCGGGCTACCCGCATCGCGGCCGGCCGCCGCGAAGGAGCGCTGGGCCTCGGCCTCGTTGCCGAGTAGACGGTAGGCGTCGCCTCGGACGAGGTCGAGGGTGGCGCCGGCGCGCCCGGCGAGGGCCTCTACGA
Organism: uncultured Chloroflexia bacterium; assembly: GCA_963789905.1. Taxonomy (GTDB): domain Bacteria; phylum Chloroflexota; class Limnocylindria; order Limnocylindrales; family CSP1-4; genus CAWBMK01. The sequence goes on from CAWBMK010000001.1 coordinate 618,541, forward strand.
CCGCCTGGGCCAGCATGGGCGAGGCACGCATGGCGATCGACAGCTGGATCGCCGCGACCTGATCGTCGCCGGCGGCGAGGGCGACTCGGCCGCGTTCGAGGGCCGCCGACCCATCGGGCGTCGCATCGGTGGTCTCGGCCGGCCGCGTGACGGCGGACGTGGTGTTCGGACGGGACTCCCCCGCGGAGCCGTCGGTCGGGAAGAGCTCCCCGGCGGGCTCACCGCGGTCGGCCGGATCGTGGGGCCAGGCGCCGGAGCGCGGCTGACCGGCGAAGAGATCGTCGAGCGAGTCGCCCGCCCCCTCGATCGCCAGTCCGGCCAATCGCCGCGCCTCGGTCGGTCGGCCCAGGGCCGCCTTGGCCTCGGCGGCGATGACGTAGGCCAGCGGGTCGGTCCGACCCCTGGCCAGGACCGCCTCGGCCGCCTCGCCGGCACCCGGCAGGTCGCCCGTACGCCAGCGGACCTCGGCCAGGTCGAGCAGGCCATCGGTGTCGAGCTCGGCCGCCCCTGCCATCGCCTCGAGCTCCGCGCGGGCGAGGGTGAGCCCGCCAGTTCGGAGGTGGAGGTGGGCCAGCTGCAGGTCGGTCGAGCGATCGGCACGCCAGGCCCGTGGCTCGGTCACGACGATCGGGCGGTCATGACGACCGAGGCAGTTGAAGGACCTGCTCGACGTCGGCCGCCGCCCCAGGTGGGGCGACGACTGCGAGACGCAGAGCGTCGGCGTGGAACAGCTCCGTTGCAAGGCGCTGGACATCGGCGGCGGTCACGTCGGCGATCGCGGCGACGGCCTCGTCGAGGGACAGGACGCGGTCATGGAGGGCCTCCTGGCCGCCTGCCCACGATGAGAGGTGACGCGTGTCGTCGAGGCGGACCTCGAGGCTGCCCGAGATGTAGGCCTTGACCTTGTCGATCTCCTGCGCCGGGACTTCCTCGGCGACGAGGCGGCCGAGTTCCTCGAGGGACGCCGTGAGCGCCTCCGACAGGTCGGACGGATCGACGCCGGCCGAGATCTGGAGGGCACCGCAATCGGCGTATTCGACGTACGACGACCCGATGTCGTAGGCGAGGGCGCGGTCCTCGCGCACAGACTGGAAGAGGCGGCTCGACATCCCCTCGCCGAGGACCGTGTTGAGGACGATGAGCGCCCACGAGTCGGGGTGGTCGCGACGGAGCCCGGGCACGCCGACGACGAACTGGGCCTGGGCAGTGTCGCGCTCGGCGACGACCACCTTCGGGCCAGCCGGCAGGGTGGGCGCCGCGACGAACCCGGGAGCGATCCCGTTGCCGGTACCGAAGGCCTCCGCCGTCATCGCTACGGCCTCGTCGTGGGCGATGTCGCCGGCGACCGCGACGACGATGTTTGCGGGCCGATAGGCACTCGCCCAGAAGTCGTGGATCGTCTTGGCCGGGAGCGTTCGGACTGCTTCGACATGGCCGCAGATCTCGCGCCCAAGCGGGCCGTCGCCGAACATCGCCGTCGCGAAGAGGATCTGGGCCTGCTCGACGGGGTCATCGAGGTACGACCGGATCTCTTCGACGATGACCGTCCGCTCCTGGTCGATCTCGGATTCGTCGAGGATCGGCCGGCAGACGAGCTCGCCGATGACCTGCATTCCCCGGGCGGCCTCGCGACGGGGCAGGCGGACCCAGTAGACCGTCGATTCGCGGTCCGTCGACGCGTTGAACGAGCCACCGACACCTTCCACGGCCTCGCTGATCGCCCGGGCCGATGGAAACGCGGCCGTGCCCTTGAACGTGAGGTGCTCCATGAAATGGGCGACGCCGATCTGCTCGTCCAGCTCCTGGCGCGAACCGGCGAGGACGTAGGCCGCCACCGATACCGAGCGTGAGCCCGGCAGGCGCGCCGAGATGACCCTCGGCCCTTCGGGCAGTGTCGTCCGCTCGAACATCGGCGGGATGGTAGCCCACGGACCTGTGGGGCTTGCCCGGAGCCGGCAGCTCGCGCGTCGGTCAACTGTGCCACCGGATGGAACACTCGGCCACTGAAGGTCCTATGTGACCGGCTCCGTGGCCCGGTGGTGCACCGCGCGGCACATCGGGCCAGGAAACGAGCCGGACAGCGGGCTCCGTGGCCCGGTGGTGCACCGCGTGGCACATCGGGCCAGGGAACGAGCCGGACAGCAGGCTCCGTGGCCCGGTGGTGCACGGCGTGGCACATCGGGCCAGGAAACGAGCCGGACAGCGGGCTCCGTGGCCCGGTGGGTGCACCGCGCGGCACATCGAAGGCGTGTCGCTGGCGCGCCGGAGCTTCTTCAGGGCGCGTCGGGGGATGCGGCGGGCTATCCTTCGGCGGTGGCCGGCAGGGCCGGGATTCCCGGCTGGCTCGCTCATTGCGCCAGAGAGAAGGCGGTAGCCGTTCGGTGAACGGACCGGGCGGCACCTGCGGGAGGAGGAGCGAGATGGCGAGCCGACGAATTACGGCCTTTGGGCTGATCGTCGCAGCGACAGTCGTGATCGGCGCGTGTACGTCCGGGGGAGGCGGAGCCTCAGCGGCCGCGAGCGGAGCGTCCGAATGCGAGGCCGGCGGGTCGGCGGACGCGGCCCAGATCCCGGACATCGTGGACGGACAGTTCAACGTCGCCATGGTCCTCATCGGACCCCACAACGACTCGGGCTGGAGCCAGGCGCACTACGAGGGGCTGCAGTACATCTGCCAGAACGTCCCCGGCACTCACATCGCCTACATCGAGCTCGTCAAGGAGGAGACCTCCGAGCCGGTCTTCCGGAGCCTGGCCAGGAAGGGCTTCAACTTCATCATCGGCACGTCGTTCGGATACATGGACCCGATGGAGGCGGTCGCGACGGAGTTCCCCGACATCACCTTCCTCCACCTGACCGGTTACAAGTCGAACAACAAGAACTTCGGCAACTTCTTCGGCGCAATGGAGGACTTCAAGTACCTGGCCGGAATGCTGGCCGGGTCCCGCGCGAAGGCCGATGGCAACCCGAAGCTTGGCTACATGGCGACGTTCGAGATCCCCGAGGAGGTCCGTCTCGGCAACGCGATCATGCTCGGCGCCCAGCAGACGTGCCCCGAATGCACGATGGACATGCGCTTCATTGGGACCTGGCATGACCCGATCCTCGAGAAGGAGGGGGCCGCCTCGCTATTCGACGCAGGGGCTCAGGTCGTGTTCACGGGAGCCGACACCCCGGCCGTTGCCGATGTCGCCCAGGAGAAGGGCAAGTGGGGCGTCACCTACGACCATCCGGCCTCCTGCAAGGTCGAGAAGTGCCTGACCGCTCCGTATTGGATCTGGGGGCCCGAATACGCCCGCATCGCGACTACGGTCAAGGGCGGAACGTACAAGGCCGGCTACGAGTACTTCGACGCCGACTCGAAGGCGATGGGCCTTTTCGGCTTCATGGAAGGCCAGACACCTCAGCCCGGGATAACCGGCCTTCCGGCAGCGGATGTCACCAAGGTCAAGGACACCCTCGCCAAGATGCTCGACGGAAGCTTCGGACGCTTCGATGTCTTCTCGGGACCGATCACTGACAACAAGGGCAAGGAGATCGTCCCGGCCGGCGCCAAGCTGGCCCAGCCCGATCTCGACCAGTTCCCGCCCGGCGCACCGACCAACCCATGCACGTACTGCATGAACTGGTTGGTGAAGGGCATCATCGGCGAGCTGAAGCCGGCCAGCTAGATCGATCGACCATGAGAGCCCGCGACGGCTGAGCCGTCGCGGGCTCTTTCCTTCGAAGGTGGATCTGGATTCGATGACGGGTGCGTTGACTGCGGCATCGAGCATCGCGGCTCCGTCGCTCGCCGTGGAGATGCGCGGCATCGTGAAGCGCTTCCCCGGTGTCGTTGCCAACGACGGCGTCGACTTCGACCTTCGCGTCGGTGAGGTTCATGCCCTCCTTGGGGAAAACGGGGCGGGCAAGAGCACGCTCATGAACATCCTCGACGGGCTCTACGCGCCCGACGATGGTGAGATCCGAGTGTCCGGGGAGCGGCGGGAGTTCCGCTCGCCGCGCGATGCGATCGCAGTCGGCCTCGGGATGGTTCACCAGCACTTCGCCCTCGTTCCGACGATGACGGTCACCGAAAACGTCCTGCTGGGCCTGCCGACGCCGCGATTCCGGATCGATCTGCGGCGTCACGACGAGGAGATCGCGAGCCTGGCCGAGCGTCAGGGCCTGACCCTGGACCCCCGGGCGCGGATCTGGCAACTGTCCGTCGGGGAGCAGCAGCGCGTCGAGATCCTCAAGCTCCTCTATCGCGGCGCCAGGATCCTCATCCTCGACGAGCCGACGGCTGTCCTGGCACCCCAGGAGGCAGTCGATCTCTTTCGAACCCTGCGGGCGATGGTCGACGGGGGCTCATCGGTCATCTTCATCAGCCACAAGCTCGGCGAGGTCGCCAGGATCGCCGATCGCGTTACCGTCATGCGACGGGGAAAGGTCACGGCGGCCGGCCTGCCGGCCGCCGGGGCGACGGCCACCCAGCTCGCCAGGCTCATGGTCGGCCGGGAGGTTCTCGAGGTTCTCGAGCGGGGGCCCTTCAACCCCGGGCCGGTCGTCCTGTCGGTCCACGAAGTCGAGGCCGACGGCGACCGCGGCCTGCCCGCCCTCCGGGGCCTGTCGCTCGACGTCCGGGCCGGCGAGATCCTCGGCATCGCCGGCGTGGCCGGCAACGGCCAGACCGAGCTGGCCCAGGTCCTGACGGGACTGCGCAGGAGTCGGGCCGGGCTCATCGGGGTGAACGGCGTCGAGATGGCCAACCGTTCACCTCGCGAGTCGATCCGCCAAGGCGTCGGCCATGTTCCCGAAGATCGGACCGGCGTCGGCAGCGCTCCGAACCTGTCGCTGGCCGACAACCTCATCATGAAGTCGTATCGCGATGCACCCGTGTCGCGCGGCTGGGTCATCGACAACGGGACGGCGCGGCGCCTGGCCGAGGAGATGCGGACCGGCTACAGCATCGCCGCGCCGTCGGTCGACACCCAGGCGCGCCTTCTCTCGGGCGGCAACCTCCAGCGCTTGATCCTTGCCCGGGAGATCGAGTCGAAGCCGCTGCTTCTCGTCGCCGTCCAGCCGACTCGCGGCCTCGATGTCGGAGCGATCGAGGCGGTCCACCGACTGCTGCTCGCCCAGCGCGACGCCGGGGCGGCGACGCTGCTCATCTCGGAGGACATCGACGAGATCCTGGCCCTGGCCGATCGCGTGGCCGTCATCTACGAGGGTCGCATCGTCGGGCTGCTCGAGGCGACCGACGCCGACATCGAGGAGATCGGGATGCTGATGACCGGCGGAGCGGCAACGCCTCACGCGGAGCCGGGCGACCCCGGGATGCTCGTGCCGTGACGGCCGAGGCGCCCATCCGCCAGACCGGCCGCGCTCGCACCTTGCCATGGACGATTCGCCTCGAGCGACGTCTCGAGGTCCCGCGCTGGCTGCCGCTGGCGACGACCATCGGCGCGGTCGTCTTCGCCCTGCTCATCGGCGGGCTCATCCTGGCCTTCGTCGGCGCCGACCCCATCCGCACGTTCGTCCATGTCGTCCGCTCGTCGTTCGGCAGCCTCGGGGTCCTGTCGGACACGCTGGTGACGGCCACGCCCCTCATCTTCACCGGGCTCGCCTGCGCCCTGGCCTTCCGGATGCGCCTCTGGAACATCGGGGCGGAGGGTCAGCTCCTCATCGGCGGCTGGGCCGCCGCCGCGATCGTCCTCATCCCGATCGTCCCGGAGGGCACGCCGGGCTTCATCACGATCCCACTGATGGCGCTGGCCGGCATGGCCGGTGGGGCCGTCTATGGGGCGATCCCGGGCATCCTCAAGGCGTTCCGTGGGGTCAACGAGATCATCGTCACCCTCATGCTCAACTACGTCGCCGTGTTCTGGCTCGGCTATTGGGTCTTCGGGCCGTGGAGCGAAGGGGGCTTCCAGCAGACCGTCCAATTCCCCAGGGACGCCTGGCTGCCACGGCTGTCCGATTTCGCCGATCCCGTGCCGGCCTTCTCCGGGCTGACCGTGCACGTCGGATTCCTGGCCGCTCTCGTGGCGGCGGTGCTGGTCCGCTTCCTGCTCTTCCGCAGTCGGCGCGGTTATGAGATCCGCCTCATCGGCGACAGCCCGCGGGCCGCCCGCTACGCCGGCATCGATGTCGCTCGCAACACGATCATCGTCTTCGCCCTGTCCGGAGCCCTCGCCGGCCTGGCCGGGATGAGCGAGGTATCGGGCGTCATCCACCGACTCCAGCCGTCGATCTCGCCGGGCTACGGATTCACGGCCATCATCGTGGCCTATATCGCCAAGCTGAATCCGTACGGCGTGGTCGTCGCCGCGATCGCCTTCGGCGCCCTCATCCTGGCCGGTCGGGAGATCCAGCCGTCCGGGATCCCGGCGATGATCCAGGGGATCATCCTCTTCTCGCTCATCGCGTCGGAGGTCTTCCTCCGCTACCGCGTCCGCATCGAGCGGCGCTGACGATGGACCCGACGATCATCCTCGCGGCCGGCGTGGCGTCGGGGACCGTCCTTCTCTTCGCCGCCGTGGGCGAGATCTTCGCCGAGCGGGCGGGCGTCCTGAACCTCGGCGTCGAGGGCATGATGCTCATCGGCGCAGTCGTGGCCTTCGGAACCGCCGTCGCGACGGGCAACGCCTGGCTCGGCGTTGCACTCGGGATGCTGGCCGGCGGCCTGCTGTCGATCCTCCACGGTGTCGTGGCCATCAACTTCCAGGCGGAGCAGGTGGTCTCGGGCCTCGCCCTCACGTTCCTGGGGACCGGCCTGGCCCGAGTGCTTGGCGAGGATCTCTCCAAGGCCGGATCAATCTCCCTGCTGCCGAAAGTGACGCTGCCGGTGTTTGGCCAATTGCCGCTCGTCGGGCCGGTCTTCTTCACCGACCAGAGCGTCCTCGTCTACGTGGGCTATCTCGTCGTGCCGCTCGCCTGGTACGTCATCTCGCGGACCCGCCAGGGACTGCATCTGCGGGCTGTCGGCGAGAACCCAACGGCCGCCGACGCGCTGGGCGTGGACGTCTACCGGCTGCGTTACGCGTACGTCATCGTCGGCGGCCTGTTCGCCGGCCTGGCCGGGGCGACGATCACCCTGGCCGTCTCACCCGGCTGGTTCGGCGACCTGACGACGAACGGAGCCGGCTGGATCGCGATCGCCCTCGTCATCTTCGCCCAGTGGAGCCCGGTCCGAGCAGCCGTCGGGGCGTACCTTTTCGCCGCGATCCGACGCGGGCTGCTCGACCTCCAGGGGCCGACTGAGCTATTCGGCTTTCCGAACCCTGTTTTCCACGACCACAACCTGACGTTCTTCCTCCAGATGTCGCCGTACATCCTCGTCATCGTGGTCCTCGTGGCCGTCTCGCGCGAGGCGCTCCGCAAGCGCCTCGGGGCGCCCGCCGCCCTCGGAATCCCTTACATCCGCGGAGAGCGCGGCCACTGAGCCCCTGGGCCGCGACCCGGCCTTCGCGAGTGGAACCGGTGCGAGTGGAACCGGTGCGAGTAAAGCCGGGCTGACTCGGCTGAGGACTGGTTGATTTCGCACGTGCTCAGACAGACCTCGAGCAGGCGTGGCGGCATGACGACTCAGCGGAAACCGCAATTGGTTCGAACCTATTCCAGCCGGTCCTGAGCACCACCGTGCTCAGATGCGGATTGGAATGGTCGGCCCGAGTCTGCCCGTGCCGGCCAGCCGTCTCGCAGGCGACTAGCTGTCGTCGGGGGTCTCGAGACCCTGGAGCTCCATCTGGACGAAGCCGCTGGTGTCGAACTCGAGCTGGCGTGGCTCCAGCGGTGATGGCTCGTCGGTGGGGGTCGGCACGAACTCAAGTATGACCCGCTCGTCGCCCTGGGCCAGCGTGTAGACCAACAGCTGGTCGGGCCGGGTGTCGAACTCGAGGTGCTCGAAGGAGTCCACGTTCACGCAGATAGCGAGTGGCGTGAAGTAGGACGACACGTCGGGGTTGTCGCCGACGATTCGCTCGACCCAGCCGGTTCCATGGCTGACGAGCTCGCGGCCGCGGAAGTAGCGGTAGGCAACCGTCTGCTTGTGAAGGGGTCGCAGGACGTTGAGCATGTCGCGGCGTCCGCCGACCACACCGCGGTTCACGAAGAACTTCACGGGCGGCAGATCGCTCGACACGGGCACCTCCGGCGGGCGTCGGCTGGGGCGAGGCCCGATGCGGGCCGGCTCGTCGGGGATGGTACCGCGCGACAACTGGCCGGGGGCAGCGGTCGCGGGGCGGCGGCTAGCGGTGACGGTCCGGTTGGCCCAGCGGTCGCGGGGCGGCGGTCCGTCGCGAGCAGCGGCCCGCCGACGGCGCCCGCGTATCATCGCGGCGTGCTGCTCGTCCTCGACATCGGGAACACGAATATCACGACCGGCCTCGTCCGAGCCGGCGTGCTCGGATCGACACGGCGGGCCGCGACGCATGCCCGCTCTACCGCCGACGAGCTCGAGCACGCCCTCGGCGCTCTCCTCGCCCTCGATGACCACGCCATGGCGGATGTCTCGGCGGTCGCCCTTGCTTCGGTCGTGCCGGCCCTGACCGATGCCGTCACCGAGATCGCCGAGCGGCGAGCCCTGCCGCTCCTCATCGCCTCGGCCGGCACCGTCCCCCTTGCCGTACGCATCGACCGGCCCACCGAGGTCGGCGCCGACAGGCTCGTCAACGCCCTGGCCGCAGCTCGACTGTACGGCACGCCGGCCGTCGTCGTGGACTTCGGGACGGCCACGACCCTTGACTGCGTCGCCGCCGACGGCGCCTATGTCGGGGGGGCGATCGCGCCGGGTCTCGAGCTCGGGCTGGAAGCCCTCGCCCAGCGGACGGCGAAGCTGCCGCGGATCGACCTCCGCACGCCCGACCGGGCGATCGGACGGGACACCGTCAGCGCCATGCAGTCGGGCACGATCTTCGGCTACCAGGCGCTCGCGGGCGGCCTTCTCGAACGCGTCCGAGCCGAGCTGGCGGACCAGGCAGGCTGCTCGCCGTCCGACGTCCGGGCGATCCTGACCGGCGGTCTCGCCGCCGCCCCGTGGGCCCGTGGGATCCTGGGCGTTGACGCCATCGACGTCGACCTGACGCTGAAGGGCCTCGCTATCCTCCACGCCGAGGTGGCGGGAGGCGAGCCACTGGCGATGGGCCTGGCGTGACAGGCCCGGCCAGCGGGCGGCTTGCCGGGCGGCTTGCCGGGCGGCTCATCGCGCTAGGAGTGACCGGGTCGATCGCTGCCTACAAGGCACCGGAGCTCGTTCGGGCGCTCCAGGCCGAAGGCGCCGACGTCATCGCCCTCCTGACACCTGCAGCAAGCCGATTCGTCGCCCCGCTGACGCTCGAAACGTTGACGCGCCACGCGGTCGAGCACGACGTCATGGCCCTGCTGCCTGACGAGCGGATCGGGCACATCGTGGTGGCCGACGCGGCCGATGCAGTCGTCGTAGCTCCGGCCACCGCGCACTGGCTCGGGGCCATGGCCGGCGGACTCGCCGGCGACGTGGTCACTGCGACATGCCTGGCGACCTCGGCTCCGGTCATCGTGGGTCCGGCGATGGACGGCGACATGTGGGCCCACCCGGCTACGCAGGCCAACGTCGCCCGGCTACGTGACGACTTCGGCTATCGGATCGTCGGCCCGGAGAGCGGACCGCTCGCTTCAGGTACCAGCGGGGTTGGTCGCCTGGCGGAAACGCGTGCGATCGTCGAGGCGACGGTCGATGCGCTGGCCGGCCAGCCGATCCGGGCACCTGACGACGCGCGACGACCGCCGCGGCTGCCTGCCCTCGCCCGCGATAGCGACCTCGAGGGGCGGCATATCGTGGTCACTGCCGGTGGCACCGTCGAGCCGATCGATCCGGTGCGCTTCATCGGCAACCGAAGCACGGGTCGCATGGGTGTCGCGATCGCCGAGGCAGCGCTCGACCGAGGGGCCGCCGTGACCCTCATCGCCTCCGCCGTTGCCGTCGCGCTTCCGGAGCGAGCCACGATCGTCCGGACCGAGACCGCCGCCGACATGGAGCGAGCTCTCGGTGCCGAGCAATCGACCGGGTTCGATGCCCTGATCATGGCGGCGGCCGTGGCCGACTTTCGGCCGATCCGACCGATCGATCACAAGCTCGAGCGGGCTGCGGGCCTGACGCTCGAGCTCGAGCCGACGCCGGACCTCCTGGCGGGAGTCGCCGGGGCCGTCCGTGAACGATCGCCGCGGCCCGTACTCGTCGGATTCGCCGCCGAGACCGGCTCGCTCGATCGAGCGTCCGATAAGCTCACCCGCAAAGGTGTCGACCTCCTCGTGGCCAACGATGTATCGGAGCCCGGCTCGGGCTTCGGGACGGAGACGAACCGGGTGACGATCCTGTCCGCCGACGGATCGGCCGAGGCGCTGCCGCTGCTCCCCAAGCGTGAGGTCGCCGACCGGCTCCTCGATCGAGTGGCTCGCCTGCTGATGGAACGCTCATGACGCCGAGCAGCGCCGACGCGAAGCGCCGCTTCACCGTCTCCGATCTCGCCCGCATGCACGCCGCGGGCGAGCGTTTCGCGATGCTCACGGCGTACGACTTCCCGACGTCGCAGCTGCTCGATGAGGCGGGCATCCCCCTGATCCTCGTCGGCGATTCTGGTCGGTCGGGTCATGCTCGGGTACGAGGATGAGATCCCGGTCACCCTCGACGACATCCTCCACCACACCAAGGCGGTCGCCCGCGGCGCGCGACGGGCTCTCGTCATCGCCGACATGCCGTTCCTCACCTACGCCGACCCCGAGCGGGCGCTCGTCAACGCCGGGCGGCTCGTGGCCGAGGGCCGGGCCGGGGCCGTCAAGGTCGAGGGCGGGCGGCGGACGGCTCCGGTCATCGAGCGACTGACGGGGAAGGCATCGCCGTCATGGGCCATGTCGGCCTGACGCCGCAGTCGATCGGCACGCTCGGCACCTTCAGGGTCCAGGGCAAGACGGCGGACGCGGCGCGGGCGCTCATCGACGATGCGGACGCGGTGGCCGCGGCAGGCGCATTCGCCGTCGTCCTCGAGCTCGTGCCGGACGAGCTGGCCGCGGCCATCACCGGGCGCCTGCCCATCCCGACGATCGGGATCGGAGCCGGACCGCACTGCTCCGGCCAGATCCAGGTCGTGTCGGACCTGCTGGGCCTCGGTGATTGGCTCCCACGTCACGCCCGTCGCTACGCGGACCTGCGGACCACGATCGCCGATGCAGCGCGCTCGTTCGCCTCGGACGTGGCCAGCGGTGCCTTCCCGGGCGAGGAACAGACGGCCCGGATGGATGCCGCCGTCCTCGATGAGGCCCTCCGGGGTTGACCCGGCCGCTCGCCGTGGAGGTCCTGCGCACCCGGCACGACGTCGGAGCCGTTCTCGCCGCCGAGGCACGCCCGGTCGGTCTCGTGCCGACGATGGGAGCGCTGCACGAGGGTCATCGATCGCTCATCCGTCGGGCTCGGGCGGAGAACGCGACGACGGTCGTCTGGATCTTCGTCAACCCGCGCCAGTTCGAGGCGGCGGACCTGGCCGCCTACCCGCGTGACGAGGCAGCCGACCTTGCGTTTTGTGACGAGGAGGGCGTCGACGTCGTGTTCGCGCCGTCCGTCGAGGAGGTCTACCCGGCGGGATTCGACACGACGGTCGAGGTCCACGCCCTGACCCAGCGCCTCGAGGGCGCGGCACGGCCGGGCCACTTCGAAGGGGTGACGACGGTCGTCGCCAGGTTCTTTGGGATCATCGGCCCGGATCGAGCGTATTTCGGGGAGAAGGATGCGCAGCAGCTCCGGGTCGTTCGGCGGATGGTCGTCGATCTCGCCCTACCGATCGAGATCGTGGCCTGTCCGACGGTCCGCGAGCCGGATGGGCTGGCCTGCTCGTCCCGCAACCGGCTCCTCACGCCCGAGCAGCGGGAGGCGGCTGCGGTCGTCCATCGCGCGCTCGTGGCGGGCCGCGAGGCGTGGCTCGCGGGCGAGCGCTCGGCCGATCGGATCCGGTCGCTCGTCGCGGACGTCCTCGGGACCGAGTCGTCGGCCGCCGTCGAGTACGTCTCGTGCGCCGACGACGAGACCCTCGAGGAGCTCGCTGCCCTCGATGGGCCGGCTCTTCTATCACTGGCCGTTCGGTTCGGCACGGTCCGCCTCATCGACAACGTGCGGCTGGCCTGAGCCGATCGCGTCCGAGCGGGCCCGACCGCGCCGATCTCAGGTCGTCGCGACGGGCGTCGCGACCTCGAGGATGCGATCGACGTCGAGGTGCTCGTCGACCAGGGCCTTGATGAGGGCGATCTTGCCGCTGTCAGCCGCATGGGTCTTGACCAGCAGGTCATGCACCTCGGACGCGACCGTATAGGTGTCCTCGGCGACGAGAGTTGCGAACAGATCGGCGCCGCGGATCGCGGCGATCACCGCGTCGCGCGGTCGGTAGCCACCGGTCAGGACGAGACCGACGGCGGCGCCCTCGTGTCCGTCGATCGCCGCCGCCGGTGGCTCGATGAGGCCGGCCGCCTCGAGCGGAGACGCGCTCCGCGCTCGCCCGACGAGATGGGCCGTCGTGAGGGTGAGGATGGCGTCCTCGCGATCGCCCGGGACGATGACGAGCGTGCCCGGTCCGACGCGTTCGAGCATGTGCTGCGGCTCCATCGCCCCGACGGCGACGCCATCGATGACGAGGTCGAGGGATGGGCCGGGATGGAGCGTCTCACCGTGGACCCCCTCGAGGACCATGGCCAGCGTCGGGCTCGACAGGATCGGCTGGAACGGCAGCACGCCCAGGAGCTGGATGCCGTTGCGGGCCAGGCCGCGCTCGAGATAGGTCGGCAGCTCCGGCTGGGCATGCAGGTCGACCTTGTTGACCACAGCTCCGGCGACGGGCACCCCGTGGGCCTCGAACAGGGCCCGGTTCAGGACGATCTCGTCGATCGGTCGCCCGACGCCACCCTCGGACACGATGATGACCGGCGTCCCGAGGAGCCCCGCCACGACGGCGTTCGACAGTCCGACGACCGCACCGACACCGGCATGGCCCGTCCCCTCGACCAGCACGACATCGTGATCGACGAATGCTGCGTGGGCGGACTTGATTCGACCCGGCAGGTCGTCTACGACGCCGCCGTCGATATAGGCCTTGGTGAAGCCGCGTGGGATGTGGACCGGGCTCATCACCGCCAGCGGCTCGACCAGGCCGAAGACACGCTTCATGAGCACCGCGTCCTCGTCGGCCGGCGCTCCCTCCTCGATGATCGTGCGCTGTCCGACCGGCTTGATGAAGCCCGTTCGCAAGCCACGCCTGACGAACCCGTCGACGAGGCCGAGGGCGACGGTCGTCTTCCCCCGGTTCTGGCCGGTCGCGGCGAGATAGAGATGACGCATCGGCCGGTGCGCGCCGACGGATCCGGACGGACCGGTCCGCGTCAGCCCCGGACGCTCGTCCGGCGCTCGACGAGGTTGATCGCGTCCCGCAGCCGGCCCAGCGTCTCGGCCTCCACGCCCTCGGGCTCGAGGTAGGGTCCGAGTCGCTCAAGGATGTCGGTCACCAGGCCGAAGAAGACGGCCGCGTCGGCCAGGAAGAACTGCGGCTCGTTGTTGTATCGAACGAGCGTCAACCTGCCCTGCAGGACCTGGCGATCCTCGACGTGGGCGACCTGCGTCGCAAACGAGTGCCCCTGGATGCCGTCGGGATTGTTCAGGAAGTTGAGGGCGTTATCGATGGCCAGACCGAAGCGTGCCCGCCATGCCACGAGTCGCTCGTGGACCTCGGCCGCGATGCGCACCTCGGCGACCTCGTCGAAGACTTCGGGCGGAGCGGTCAGCAGGCCGACGAGGGTCACTCCAGCCCGAGCCCCGAGCATCACCTGGAGGCTGCGCTCGAGGGTGAAGACCTCCGAATCGAAGCGCGGGCTGGTGATGACGTCGGTCAGGAGGTCCTCGACGTTGTCGAGGACGCCGGGCTCACCGAGCGAAGTCGCCAGCCCGTTGATCTCCTCCTTGAAGAGGAACTTCTCCTCGTGGTCGAGCATGGCCGGGATGGTAGCAGTCACCCTCACCGGCTCCGGGCCCGCTGTCGGCCTCAAGCCCGAGCTTGGGTCGCCCCATGCACCAAGCGACCGCCAAGCAAGGCCCCGCCGCTGGATTGGGTCGCGGCGCGCACCAAACAGCCGCTGAGCCAGTGGCGCCCGGTCATCTGGGTCGCCTGGCGCACCAACCGACCGTGATCACCCCAATCCCTGGTCGCTTGGGTCGTGTGGCGCACCAAGGCCCGCGACGGGCCGCCTAGGGGTACAGGCCGCGCACGGACATCGCGTTGGCGACGCGCTCGACGGCCACGAGGTAGGCGGCCGTGCGCATGTCGCACGACTCGCGATCGGCGATCGCGAGGGTCTCGGCGAACGCCCGGTCCATGATGTCGCGGAGCTTCTGGTTCACGACCGTCTCGTTCCAGTGGTCGCGATTGAGGTCCTGGACCCACTCGAAATAGCTGACGGTGACGCCGCCGGCATTGCACAGGATGTCCGGGATGAGGAATACCCCATTGGCGGCGAGGATCTCGTCGGCGTCGGGCGTCGTCGGACCGTTCGCCGCTTCGGCGACGATCTTGGCCTTGATCTGGCCGGCGTTGCGGGCGGTGATCTGGTTCTCCAGGGCGGCCGGGATGAGGACGTCGCACTCCACCTCGAGCAGCTCGTGGTTGGTGATGTCCGCAGCCCCCGGGAAGCCCTGGACCGTGCCGTGCTCCTGCTTCCAGGCGATGATCCGGTCGGGGTCGAGACCCGTCGGATCGTGGATCCCACCGGTCGAGTCGGAGACCGCCACGATACGGGCGTGCTGGGCGTGCATGAGCTGGGCGGCGATCGAGCCGGCGTTCCCGAAGCCCTGGATGGCGACCGACGATGCGGTCAGGTCGATCCCGAGATGCTCGGCGGCCCGGATGACCGTGAACACCGCGCCTCGCGCGGTCGCCTCGTGGCGCCCCTCCGATCCGCCAAGGCTGATCGGCTTTCCGGTCACGACGCCCGGCACCGTGTACCCGACATGCATCGAGTAGGTGTCCATGATCCAGGCCATGACCTGGGCGTTCGTGTTGACGTCGGGAGCCGGGATGTCTCGCTCCGGTCCGATGAGGATCTCGATCTCGGTGGTGAAGCGCCGGGTGAGAGCCTCGAGCTCACGCAGCGAGAGCTTCTTGGCGTCGACGATGACGCCGCCCTTGCCACCGCCATACGGGATTCCGACGACGGCACACTTCCAGGTCATCCACATCGCCAGGGCCTTGACCTCGTCGAGGGTCACGTCCTGGTGGTAGCGGATGCCTCCCTTGGCCGGACCGCGACCCAGGTTGTGCTGGACGCGATAGCCAGCGAACACCTGGACCGTCCCGTCGTCCATCGTGACCGGGAAGTGGCAGGTGAACTCGCGGCGTGGCTCGCGAAGGACCTGACGCATGCCGGGATCGAGGCCCAACCGCTCGGCCGCAAGGTCGAACTGCTTCTGAGCGACGTGCCACGGATTGATCGCGGCAGCGGCGTGCTCGGTGGTCATCGAGGAAGGAACCTCCATGCCCGGGCCCGCTCGATGCGGCGCCGGCCCGGCTGCTGGATCGTCTCCCGGACGACCCGACGGCGACGCGATTCCGGGCCTCGTCGGCACGCGGGGCAATCGCGTCTCACGAACGTGGCGCGAGTATAGGTCGGAGGATACCGGCGGTCCCGACCCGTCTCGGCCGGCGGCCTGTCGGAGCTGCCCGGCGAGACGGCGTCTGTCAGTTGCTCGACGCGACGAGCAGGACGCCGCCAAGGCAGCCCGGCCCGAGATGTGGACCGACCGAGGGTCCGACGGGATAGATGACGACCTTCGAACGGTCGATACCGCCGGGGATCCGCTGGACGACGTCGTCGCAGAACTGCTCGGCCTCGGCCGGCGGCGTGTAGAGGATGGCGAGCCGCTCGACCTCGCGCTGGGTCAGGAGCTCGATCACGCGCTCGCGGGCCTTGCCTCGCGTCCGCACCCGATCGGCCGTGTCGACCTTGCCGTGGATGACGGTGATGATCGGCTTGATCGACAGCAGGGCACCGACGGCCGCGCGGGGCCCGGAGATCCGTCCGCCGCGCTTGAGGTACTCGAGCGTGTCGAGCGCTGCGAAGAGGTCGAGATCAGCCTTCCGGACGTCGAGGACGCGGGCGATCTCCGTCGCCGAGACACCGGCCGTCGCCAGCTCCGCGCCGAGGAGGGCCAGCAGTCCGACTGCCATCGATGCCGAACCCGAGTCGACGAGGTGGATCTCCCGACCTTCGAGCATCGACGCACCGAGCCGGGCCGCGTCCATCGTGCCCGACAGGCTCCCTGCGACGTGGACCGAGACCACGGCCTCCGCGCCGCCTGCAAAGGCGGCCTCGTACGCCTCCTTGAACGCACCGGGTGCCGCCGCGGCAGTCGTCGGAAAGGGCGCGTCCGGAGCGAGCATCCGCTCCCAGAACTGCGCCGTCGACAGGTCCACACCCGCCTTGAACTCGTCGTCGCCGAAGGTGACGATGAGGGGCACGACGGTGATCCCTGCCGCGGCCGCGAGCTCCGGCGTGAAGTCGGAAGCGGAATCGGTGACGATGGCGACGCGGGCCATGTGGGTTCCTCCTCCCGGAACGGTCCGTCCGGCCGATGATAGGTGGGCGTCGGCGGCCCCGCGAGACGTCAGACGAGGCCGACGCTTCCAGGCGCGCCCCCTGACACGAGGTGCTCGCGCCGGCGCAGCGCTCTGAGCGGAAGGAGGGCGATCCCGAGGAGGGCGATCGTCGCCACGAGGATGCCGTCGATCCCACGCAGCTCGGCGGCGATGCCGCCGATGATGCTGCCGCCGATCTGGCCAAGGGCAAGGAAGACGGAGTAGAGGCCCATGATCGCCCCGCGGTCGGCGGGGAACGACTCGGTCACGTCGGCCAGCAGCCCGAGCGCCGCCGGCGTCGCTCCGGCCAGGACGAAGAGGCCGACGACGAGGAGGATGAGGGCCCCAACCAGCATCGGCAGGGGCAGCGTGTGGCCGTGATTGACGATCAGGGCGGCGGCAACCACGGCGAAGCCGCCAACGATGCCGTAGCCGATGATCGTCGTTCGACGCATCGTCCTGAATCGCTCACCCCAGAAAGCAAGGCCGGCGAAGAAGACGAGGATCCCGATAGACACGCCGATGCTGATCTGGACCGGCGTGAAGCCGCCCATGAGGATCTGGTCCTCGAACTTCGGGTCGGGCGTTCGAACGAGCTGGAAGATCGACTGGGTCGTGTAGAGCCCGATCGCCGCGTTGATCGCGATCCACGTCGGCGCCAGCAGCCAGAGATGGCTGCTGCGCAGGATCTCGAGGTAGCGACCAAGGCCTGGATGGCGCGCCTGACGCTGGGCCTCGGCTTCGGCCGGCTCCCGCACCCCGAAGCGGTAGATGGCCAGGCTGATCCCATAGATGACCGCGTTGAGCAGGAAGCCCCAGCGGTCGATGGCGACGTAGATCGGGCCGGCCGCTACGATCCCGGCCGCCAGGCCGGCGATCGTCGCCCCTTCGAAACGGGCCGCTGCGCGACCTCGGAGCAGCTCATCGGCGGCCGTCACCATCGCGATGAAGGCCAGGATCGAGGGCACCGATGCGGCCGTCGAGGCACCTTCGAGGATCCTCGTCAGGAACAGCAGGCCGATGTTCGTCGTCGCGAAGGTGAGGATGACGGCGACCATCCCGAACAGTGGACCAAGCTGCATGATGCGGTGGTGGCCGGTCCGGTCGGACAGCATCCCGAACGGTGGCGCAAGGATCAGCTCGGCGGCGAAGAACGCTGCCGACATCAGGCCCACGACGAGGCTGCCGACGTCCTGGCCCCCATGCCGTGGCAGGTCGGCGAGGTAGTAGAGGAGCAACGTGCCCGTCAGGCCGGTCGAGAAGCGAAGGGTGAACGTACCGACAAGGACGGCCCACAGGGAGCGCTCCATCGCGCCGAAGCGTAGCGGCTACGATGCCGCGCATGCCCGATGGCCCTGGCTCTCCCGCTCTGACTGGTCTTGGCACGCGTGGCGCGGTGGTGGCTCCCCACCATCTCGCGACCGCTGCCGGTCTCGAGGTCCTCGACCAGGGCGGGAGCGCCGTTGACGCGGCGATCGCGACCAATGCCGCCCTGGCGGTCGTGGCTCCAGATACATGTGGGCTTGGAGGCGATGCCTTCTGGCTGATCTGGGATGAGGGACGCACCGCCCTCCACGCCCTGGCCGGAGTCGGCGCCGCCGCGCGACGGAGCGACCCGGATCGATTGCGTGCCGCCGGTCTGACTCAGCTCCCCGTCCGCGGACCGCTGCCGATCACGGTGCCCGGTACGGTCCGTTCATGGCGCGATGCACACACCCAGTTTGGCCACGCCTCGGTGCCAACGATCCTCGACCCGGCGATCCGGCTGGCGGCAGAAGGATTCCCCGCCTCAAAGCTGTACTCCAGCTCGATCGAGAAGACCGCGGCTGTGATTACGGGGCAGCCTTGGGCGACGGGATTTAGACAGGTGTACCGGCCCCACAACCGGCCATGGGCCGAGGGCGAGACGGTCTATCAACCGGCGCTGGCCGCCACGCTACAGCGACTCGCCGAGATCGGACTCGACGAGTTCTACGAGGGCGGGACCGCTGCGCTGCTCGCGTCGAGCCTCGAGGAGGCAGGATCTGCCATCCGCGCGGACGACCTCGCAAGCCAGGCGTCCCGATGGAGTCTCCCACTCGTTCGGTCCTATCGTGGCATCGACGTGGCGACACATCCGCTGCCGAGCTGCGGGATCGTCGGCCTCCTGATGCTCAGCATCCTCGACGGGAGCGATCCACCGAAAACGGGGGCGTTCGGGACCTACGGGTGGCGGGACGCGGGTTGGACGCACATCGGGATCGAGGCCGCCAAGCTCGCCCTGGCCGTTCGAGAGGCCAACCTCGGCGACCCGGACTTCGGCGCCGCGTCGGAAGATCAGGTCCTCGATCCCGACGTCATCAGCGCTCTCATCGATCGCATCGATCCTGGCCGGGCGTCCAGCGACATGCCGTCGATCACGACGCTTGTGGGCGGCACCGCCTTCATCGCCGCGACGGACGAATCGGGCAATGCGGTCAGCCTCATCGCCTCGAATGCGAGTGACTTTGGCTCCGGTGTCGTCGATGCCAGATCGGGCATCGCCTTCCACGATCGGGGGCAGGGGTTCTCGCTCGATCCGGCCCATCCGAACGCCCTCGAAGCCGGCAAGCGGCCTCTCCATTCGCTGCTGCCGGCGATGCTCCTTCGCGGTGGACGGCCGTGGGTTCTCGTCGGCTCGATGGGCGGCGATGTCCAGCCCCAGATCCTGACCCAGGTCGTGTCCGCAATCGTCGACGGGCTGACCGAGATCGGGACCGCGATCTCGGTCCCGCGGTGGTCCGTGGAGCCACGCCGTGATGTTTCTCGACCTGTGACCGTGCTCCTGGAGCCCGGGTTCGATCCGACCGTCTCGGGCAAGCTCCAAGAGATGGGTCACACGGTTCGCGACGCCACAGATGGCAAAGGGATCGGGCACTGTCATGCGATCGAGCTGCAGATCGATGGCGGCGATGACGATGCCGTCCAGTTCAGGGCGGCGACAGACCCCCGCTCGGAGGGCCGACCAGCCGTTCGCTGAGGATCGAGCGGGGTGCACGGTGCGCTATCCTTCGCGGGCCGGTGACAGGGCTGCGCTCACACGTTCGCTGTCACCGGCAGCTCGTGTCCTCGGGGATCGGAGGTGGGTGGTGACGTCGAACGTGGGCCAGAATTACCCCTACACCTCCGAGACCGACGGCCAGCGGATCGCCGCCCTGGCGGACCTGGTGGAGGCGCGCGAAGGTCTCGCCGACGCGATCGCGAGCGAGACAAGCCCGCTCGACGAGAACCCGCGATGGTGGGTCTGGAAGTGTCCGACCTCGGGATGTCCGGGACTGCTCCATGCGGCCGGCTACGCGCGCGATAGCCACGCTCTGTGGGTCGTCTGCGACGGGACCTGCGCGAAGACGTTCCTGCGCTGACGCCACCAGCGTCATGAGCTCGCCGTGAGCGCGCCCCTTGGCGAGCCATCGGCCGCCCGGCGTCGACTGCTGGCGGACTCCGTCGGCATCGCCGCCTCGGCGGTGGCCTTCGGCATCGTCTTCGGACTTGCCGCCAGGTCGGCCGGCTACTCATCGATCGAGGCGATCGCGACGAGCCTCATCGTCTTCTCCGGCGCCTCCCAATTTGCGGCGGTGGGCCTCATCGTTGCCGGGGTCGGCTGGCCGATCATCGTCCTGACGACCCTTCTGCTCAACGTCCGGATGCTCATGTACGCGGCCGCGCTCCGGACGAGCCTCGCCTCGCGCAGCGTGCCTGAACGGGCGGCCATGGCACACGTCTTGACCGACGAGGCATTCGCGCTCGCCAGCGTCCATTTCCGTCGACTCGGGAGACCCGACGCCGGCGGCTACTGGCTGGCCGCGATCGCCGCCGTGTTCATCCCGTGGAACGCCGGGACGGCGATCGGGATCCTTGGCGGCTCGGCTGTTCCCGACCCGACGACGCTCGGCCTCGACGTGGTCTTTCCGGCCGCGATGGCTGGCATCGCCGTCGCTCTCATCACCTCGCGTCGAGAGGCCGTGGCCGCTGTCGCTGCGGTGGTGGCGGCCGTCAGCGTCGGGCTGGTCATCGACCCGCGCGTGGGGATCGTCGCGGGTGGAGTCCTGGGACCGCTCATCGCGCTCGTCCTGCCCGTGGGTGGCACTCCACCAGGCGCGACGGCCCTGCCGACGGAGCCGGTGCCGTGAGCATCGAGCTCATCGGCCTGGCCATCCTGATGGCGGCCGTGACGTACCCGTCGCGGGCGATCCCCTTGCTCGTGCCGGGCTTCGAGCGGCTGCCTGAGCGCATTCTGGCCTACCTGCGCCTCGTCGGACCAGCGATGCTGGCATCGCTGGCGGCCGTTGGCGTGCTCTTCGGTGCGAACCAGCCGGGTATCCGGATCGGGATCGAGCTCGTTGCCGTCGGACTGTGCGCCGCGATCGTTGCCTGGCGCGGCTCGCTGCTCGTCGGCCTCGTCGTTGCCGTCGTCCTCGTTGCCGTCTGCCGCGCGGCCGGAGTGGCCTGACCGTCAGGCTCCCGGGTCGGCGACGGGCGACGTGGCTCTCCGGACCTCGACCTCGATCTCGATCAGGAGTGACGGATGGATGAGGGCGCCGACCTCGACGATCGTCGCCGCCGGTCGGATCGCAGCGAAGACCTCGCCATGGACCGCCAGGACGTCAGTCGCACACTCGGCCATCGAGGTCACGAACATGCGCGTCCGGACGACATCGCCCATCGTGAAGCCTGCCTCGGTCAGGGCCCGTTCGATCGTCTCCAGAGCCGCGCGCGCCTGCGCTCCGGCATCACCTGGGTGGCGCGCACGACCATCCGGTCCGGCGTCGGTCGTGCCGGACGCCCAGCACGCATCGTCGACGACAACGGCCCTCGAATAGCCGGCCGACGCCTCCCACGGCCCGCCCGAGGAGATCAGCCGTCGCGCCACGAAGCGATATCGGTGTCGCGGGCGATGTCAAGCAGGAGGCCGGCTACCAGGGTCGTTCGCGGCACGATCGAATCGACCTCGAGGTACTCGCCCGGCGAATGATCGAGCCCGCCGATCGGACCGAGACCATCGAGGGTCGGCACACCCATGCCGGATGTCGTGTTGGCGTCGGAAGCTCCCCCGGTCGCCACGTCGTGGGTGGCGAAACCGAGGCGCGCCGCAAGCGCGATGGCCTTGTCTGCGAGCAGGCCAGACCGCTCGAGCCGTTCCATCGGCGCCCAGTTCGCGAGCGTCTCCCACTCGATCGTCACGTCGGGCACAGCCGGCGCGGCGATGAGCGCATGGACGGCGTGCTCCACGGCCACCAGATCGGCTGCCTGGACGGCGCGCAGGTCGATCTCGAGCGTCGCATGCTCGGCGACGACGTTGGGACGGGTGCCACCCCGGATCACTCCGACGTTGAGGGTGACGCCCGGCCACCGACCGTTCAGGTCGTGGATTGCCGTCACGAGGTGGGCGGCCGCCAGGATCGCGCTTCGTCCCTTCTCTGGTTCGACACCCGCGTGAGCTGCTCGGCCGTGCAGCGTCAGGCGGGCATGGATGATCCCCTTGCGCGAGCTGACGATGTCGCCATTCGCGCGGGCGCACTCCAGGACGAGGCAGATGTCGCTGTGGGCGGCGATTTCGCGGATGATGGGCGTCGAGGATGGCGAGCTGATCTCCTCGTCCGGGTTGGCGACGTACGTGATGCATTCGAACGGCAGGCCCGCCGCCTCGGCCTCGGACATCGCCCGGATGGCGGCGACGGCATGGATTCCGGTCAGGAGCCCGCCTTTCATGTCGGTCACGCCTGGTCCATAGGCCTTCCCATCGTCGATGCGGAAGGGTCGTTCGGCGGCGGTTCCCTCGTCGAAGACCGTGTCCATGTGGCCTATGAGCAGGATGCGCGGACCTGCGCCAGGCCTGCCCGTCCACGTCCCGACCACGGTGTCGCCAAGGGTGACATGCGGGTGAATCTGGACATCCCCACCGAGCCCGCGGAACCGATCGGCGACCCAGCCCCCGACTCGGTCGACGCCGGCCTTCGAGTAGCTCCCGCAGTCGATGGAGGTCAGCGTCCGGAGCTCGTCGAGGAACGTTGGCAGTCCCTCGGCGATTGTTGCCCGGAGCGTCGTGAGGTCGTCGTCCGAGAGGCTCATCGCGGGCAGTCTAGGGCAGAGCCCCCTTGCTATCCTGCCCCGGTCGTGCGTCTCGTCGAGATCCGTCTGCTGGAGGGCCCGAACGTCTACCGGCTCGGCCCGACGGCTCGGATCGAGCTGGCGATCGGTCGCGCTCACGCCTGGCGCGGCGCCCGCGATCCGAAGACCCGCGACGTCGTCCGTCTCGCCGCAACGGTCCGACCGCGCGACTGGCCCGACGACATCGCGGCGGTCGCGACATGGGTTCGTCGGCTGCGAGCTGATCATGGCGAAGGCGTCGGCGGCATCGCCGTCCACCGGGCCCCCGACCCCGGCCGATGGGTCGTCACGTTCGGGTGGTTCGGTGCAGAGCGTGCGCGGGCCATCGCTGAAGCGGCCGTGGCCCTCGCGGGACGGTCCGTGTCGGCTGCCAGGCGGGTCCACTTGACGGGTGCACAGGAGCGGCTGCTCGCGACGCACACGGCCCGGATCGAGGAGGCCGGAATAACGCCGCCGGCGATGATCCGCGATGCCGAACGTCGGATCCCGATCGTGTCGATCAGCGGAACGAATGGCAAGAGTACGGTGACCAGGCTCATCAGCCACATCCTCGTGCGGGCCGGTCGGCGCGTCGGCACGACCACGTCCGACGGCGTCCTCGTCGACGAGCGCCTCATCGAGCCGGGCGACTGGACCGGACCCGGAGGAGCGGCGACGATCCTGGGTCGCTCCGATGTCGATGTCGCCGTCCTCGAGACGGCCCGAGGAGGCATCCTTCTCCGGGGCGTCGGCTACGAATCGAACGAGGTCTCGGTCGTCACCAACGTCTCGTCCGACCACCTCGACCTGCAGGGGATCCACACGCTGGCCGAGTTGGCCGAAGTGAAGGCCACGATCTGCCGAATCACCCGCCCGGACGGCTGGGTCGTCCTCAATGGCGACGACCGCTGGGTAGCTCCGATCGCTGCCCGGGTCCGGGCGCGGGTCGCCCTGTTCTCGCTCGACCCAATCGAGCCAGCGGCGGTCCGCCGTCATCGGGCAGCCGGTGGCCGCTGCTACCTGGTCCGCCGCGATGCGGTGATCGAGGAGGAGGCCGGCTCACGGACGAGGATCTGTGACGTCGCCGACATACCCATCGCCCTCAGCGGCCTCGCTCATCACAACGTGGCGAACGCCCTGGCCGCTGTTGGTGGCGCACGAGCGCTCGGAGCGTCGATCGGCGAGGTCGCCGATGGACTGCGCAACTTCCGGCCATCCACGGAGCGCTCGCCCGGCCGGCTCAACATCTTCCGTCTCGGAACGCGGACGATCATCGTCGATTTCGCCCACAACGAGGCCGGCGTCGAGGCGATCCTCAATGTAGCGACGGCAGTCGCCGGGGGAGCCGCCGCGCGGACCGCACCGGTGACCGCGATCATCGGAACAGCCGGGGATCGACCAGCCGACACGCTGTCCGGGATCGGGCGGATCGCCGCCCAACGGGCCGACCGGGTCGTGATCAAGGAGACGCGGAAGTATCTCCGAGGGCGCGAGCGCGAGGAGGTCGTGCGGTTATTGACCGCCGGGGTCCGTGAGGCCGGCTGGACGGGCGACGTCCCCGTCTACGCCTCCGAGACCGAGGCACTCAGGGCCGAGCTCGCCATCGTCCCGACCGATGCAACCGGTCGACCCGAGTCGGCCCGCGTCATCGTCCTCCTCTGCCAGGAGGAGCGCGACGAGGTCATCGACCTGCTCACCGCCCTCGGAGCCCGCCCGATCGATACCGCCGAGGAGCTCACCGAGCTGGCGCCACGGCTGCAGGGTCGCCCGCGCCACGCTTGAAAGGTTGCGCCACGCGTCCGGGACCGTCATCATCGGCGGGCGGTCGACTGGGTGCCGCTGCGAGGGAGGAGACCACCGAGATGGGGATGGCCGTCGGGATCGGGATCATGCTCGTGATCGTGAGCCTCGTCGAGATCGCCGCAATCGTCAACATCGTTCGGAAGAACGCGCCCGCCTGATCGATCGCGGGGCCGCGGTCCTCTCGCCTACCCCTCGGGGACTTCGAGCTCGCCCGGATCGGCGAACGCCGTGACGCCACGGCCGGCGCCCTGGCGGGCCATCGCCTCGCGGTAAACGCCGACGGCATCGTCGACAGCCATGACGACCAGGTCGCCCGGCACGGCTCGCCGCAGGGCCGATCGGACCGCCGACATCTCGTCGAGGATGCGCTCCGCGCGACCCGTTCGGGCCTCACCGGCCTGACGCGCCGCCCGGACACCGGCCAGGACGTTGGCAGCCGATTCGCCGGGCTTGCGGCCGCGCAGATTGCGGTCCTCACGGACGATGATCTCGTCGAACGCGGTCGCGGCCAGCCGGCCGTAGTCCCGCTGGTCCTCGTCGCGTCGGTCGCCAGGGATGCCGATGACGCCGATCGCCCGGCCCGAGCGTTGGCCGTTGCCGCCGGGTGTTCCGGCGGCCCCAGGCTTCGGGCCGGATCTGGTACTCGGCTTGCCGCCCGGCGATTCGACCATTCGCTGGACGAAGTCCGCCAACGCCCGCATGCCGTCGACGTTGTGGCAGTAGTCGATGACCACGCGGACGCCGTCGACCTCGACCAGGTTCAGTCGCCCCGGCGCCTGGAAGAACGATGTCGTGAACGTCCGCAAGCCCTGTCGGATGTCATGGAGATGAGCTCCTGCAGCCCACGCCCCGGCAGCCGCAGCCAGGGCGTTCGAGACGTTCATCCGCGCCCGACCAGCGAACGTCGCCGGAGCGAGATGGACATACAGGACGGGCATCCGTCGAGCGCCCAGCCGGAGGACGATCAGCTCGCCCTCTGGCGTGTCCTCGAGGATGAAGGCTGCGCCGCCGCGGCCACAGTGGGAGTCCACGCGATCCCAGCCATCGGTCCCGGCCTCCGTCTCCATCGAGAAGTAGACGACGCGGCCGGCGCAATGGCGCGCCATCCTCGCCACCAGGTGATCGTCTGCGTTGAGGACCGCCGTTCCCGAGCGGGGCACGGCCTCGACGACCACACCCTTCACGTTGGCCAGCTGGCCGAGCGATGAGATGCCGGCCAGGCCGAGGTGATCGGCGGCAACATTGGTCACGACGGCCACGTCGTTGCGGTCATAGCCAAGGCCTTCGCGCAGGATTCCGCCGCGGGCGACCTCGAAGACGGCCGTATCGACCATCGGATTCTGGAGCACCATCGTCGCGCTCTTCGGGCCCGACATGTCGCCCCGCTTGATCAGCCGGCCATCGACGACGATGCCGTCGGTCGAGGTCATCCCGACCCTCCGGCCCATGAGCTTGAGGATGTGGGCGATCATCCGGACGGTCGTCGTCTTGCCGTTCGTTCCGGTCACGGCGACGATCGGGATCCGGGCCGGGGTGCCGGGCGGGAAGAGGACATCGATGACCGGACGGGCCACGTACTGCGGCTCGCCCTCCGTTGGGTGGGTGTGCATCCGGAAGCCCGGTGCTGCGTTGACCTCGACGATGCCGCCGCCGGTCTCGCGTACCGGCGTCTCGATGTCGGGACAGATGAAATCGATGCCGGCGACGTCGAGCCCGACCACGCGCGCCGCCGTCTCGGCGATCTCGACGTTGTCGGGGTGCGCCTCGATCGTCCGGTCGATCGATGTCCCGCCCGTCGACATATTGCCGGTCAACGCGAGCTTGACATTGGTTCCGGTCGAGGGAACGACGTCAAGGCCGAGGCCCTGAGCCCCGACGAGCGCCGCGGCCGACTCATCGAGCCTGATCTTCGTCAGGACCTTCTCATGGCCGATGCCGCGGCGCGGATCGGCGTTCGCGATCTCGACGAGCTCCCGGACGGTGTGCGAGCCGTCGCCGGTGACCGAGGCAGGCACCCGTTCGGCGACGGCGGCCATGCGCCCACCGATGACGAGGACCCGATAGTCGTTGCCGACGATGTACGTCTCGACCACGACATCGCCGGCGCGGCTCTGACCACGGGCGACCTCATAGGCGGCACGGACGTCGTCGTCGGTCCGCAGGTCGAGGCAGACGCCCCGGCCGTGGTTCCCATCGAGCGGCTTGACGACACAAGGGAAGCCGATCCGATGGGCGGCGACAACGGCATCGTCCTCGGATTCGACGACCTCACTGCGGGGCACGGGCAGGCCGGCAGAATTGAGCAGCCGGTTGGTGAGGCTCTTGTCCGACGCGATATCGACGGCGATGCCACTCGTCGCCGACGTCATCGTGGCCCGGATCCGCTGCTGGTGCATTCCCTGCCCCAGCTGGACCAGGCTGAACCGGTCGAGACGGATGTACGGGATGTCCCTGCTAACCGCCTCGTCGATGAGGGCCTGGGTCGATGGGCCGAAGGCCTGGCGCTCGGCCAGAAGGATGAGCCGCTCGAGCTCGGCCATGAGATCGATCGCATGGTCGGGGTCGTCAGGGGCGACGAGATGGTTGACGAGACGGACTGCGATCCGGCCGGCCTCGATGCCGACCTGCTCCTCCCGGAACTCGTAGATCACGTTGTACTGGCCATCAACCTCGGCTCCGCGGGTCTTGCCGTGGCGAACATCGGTCCCAGCCAGGTTCTGGAGTTCGAGGGCGATGTGCTCGGCGATGTGACCTGCCCAGGTTCCCTCCCGGAGTCGGGTGACGAAGCCGCCGCGCCGGCCAAGCGAACAGGCATGCTCCTCGAGGGACGGGAGCAGACCGACGAGTCCGTCGGTGAATGCCGGGATGAGGTTGGACGGGTACCGCTCGAGCGTTCCGAGGTCGACGAGCATCCTGATGACGGGCTCGCGTGCCCAATAGTTCGGGCCCCGCAGGACGCGCGTCTCGACGATCCTCAGCGTCGGCTCGGGTCCGCTGGCTTCGGGCGCGGGAACGCGCGGCGGCCGACGTCTCGACCGCGCAGGCGAGCTGACGACTGCCTTGGCCATCGCTAGCTTGACGCCGCCTCGGTACCGGCGACGGCGTGCGGTGCGGTCGGCACTCGACGGCGGCTGTGAAGGTCGAACCGATGACCGGCCGGCAGTGCGTGGAGGACGACATTGCTGATCATCAGGGGCCGGTGACCACGAACCTCCCAGGCGTCCGTCTCGGAGGCCGATCCATCGACGATCGTCACCGAACCGCGCCCGACGACCTCCATGATGCCGTCCGGTCCGACGATCCCGGCGGTGTCCTCGTCGACCCCTACCCCGAGGAGGGCTGGGTTCTGGGCTACGAGGGCGAGCAGCCGACCGATCCGGTTCCGCTGCTGGAAATGCTGGTCGACGATGACGTTCGGCAGGATCCCGATGCCGGCGGCGATCTGGGCCATCCGTTGTTTTGGAGTGGAGCCGGACGAGCCGTAGGCGATCATGTGCGACGACATTGCGGATGCACCCGCCGACGTACCGGCGACGACAGCGCCGGCGTGAAATCGGTCAAGGATCGCCCGCGCCAGGATCGTCCCGCCGATCGTGCTCGACAGCCGTAGTTGGTTGCCGCCTGTCAGGAAGATCCCGCTCGCATCCTCGAGGATGGGGACGACAGCGGGATCGTTGGCCTCGGCTCGGCTCTGCGCCTGGATCGGTCGGACCTCGTGCGCACCGAGGCCCATGAAGAGCTCTCGGTACCGCTCGCCAGCCAGCGCCCCGAACGACGAAGCGGTGGAAACGACCACGACAGTCGCCCGTGAACCGCCCGCGAGAGACACGAAGCGATCGAGGATGACACGGTCGCGGACCTTGTCTTCCGCGCCTCCGATGACGATGGCCGTACCGTCTGACACCGACTCCCACACCTGACCCTGAAGGTTGGGCGGAGGATAGCAGGCGGTCGGAGCCGGACCGCCGTGAGACTGCAGACGGGTCGCCGGCCGACTGCGGTGCGAGAATGCCGCGGATGTCGTCTGCCGCCTCAAATCGCGCCGCCCGGGGCGCAGGGCCCCGCGAACAGGACGTGATCCGACGAGCGCTTCGACGCCAGACGTCGAGGCTGCGCGACCGCCGGCGGATCGCGGCGATCGTGCTGACCGCGATCTCGTTTGCGGTCATCGCCACGCTCATCGTGGCCCGCGGAGACACGGCCGGCGCGGACGCCCACGCTTACTGGGCAGCGGCCAGGGCATGGCTCGGCGGCGGCAACCCGTACGAGCCAACGGGACCGTATCTGCCCTACGTCTACCCGCCGTGGATGCTGCCGTTCTTCGTCCCGTGGGCCGTGTTGCCGTGGGATGTCGCCTGGTTCGTGTGGAGGGGCGGCACGATCCTGTTGCTGCTATGGACCTACGACTGGGCCTACCGCCGCGATCCGCTCCGATCGGCCATCACACTGGCGATCCTGGCACTGCCGTTCGCCGCGAACATCGATACCGGCAACATCAACCTGCTCCTCGTCCTGGCCCTCTGGGCCGCCCAGTTCAGCCGCCCGATGGTCGCCGGCGTGTTGTGGGCGCTGGCGACCTGGATGAAGTGGCTGCCGATCGTGTTCCTCTTCGTCCTCGCGCCTCGGGGTCGGCTGTACGGGCTCATCGCGCTGGCGATCTGCGGTCTCCTCTCCCTGCTCCTGCTGCCCCTCACGATCATCCAGCTGCAGGTGCTGTTCGGTTTCGGGCCGCGGCCGATCCGCCTCGACTACCTCATCTTCCTGTGGGCGCTCGTGCCATGGTGGTATCGACATCCCGATGCGACGTGGTGGCTGAGGCGGTCATCATGGCCGCGCCTGCGGATCGAAGTCAGCGAAGCGTTCGCCTCGTGGACCGCCCTCCGAATCCGACTCCGCCGCTATCTGGGGCTTCCGGCCTGACCGGGCCGCCGAACCTCAGGCGATCGGCACCGCTTCGGCTTCGGCGATCATCGGCTGCGGGCCATCCTCACGACGACGCTCGTCGACCGGTCGCAGCAGCAACGCTCCGGCCGCGAACCACAGGACGGCCGATAGCATCGCCAGCCGTGGACCCAGGGCCGGCTCGCCGAGGCGGAGCATGGCGTCGATGATGATCCCGCCGACGAACGTCACGATCACCCCGTTCGTCGCCGTCGCGACGTTCGAGAGA
Organism: uncultured Chloroflexia bacterium; assembly: GCA_963789905.1. Classification (GTDB taxonomy): domain Bacteria; phylum Chloroflexota; class Limnocylindria; order Limnocylindrales; family CSP1-4; genus CAWBMK01. Next base: position 648,241 of record CAWBMK010000001.1, read on the forward strand.
CCCATATAGCGGCCCGAATCCGCCTTCGGGATGATGTCGGTCATGAGCGCCCAGTCGACCGCCAGGAAGGATCCGGCGCCGATCCCGACCAGGATTGCCCCTGGCAGGGCGAGCGGCATCGTCGGTGCGAAGGCCACGATGGTCATGCCGATCGAGCCGATGACACAGGACGCGTAGATCAGGCGCTTGCGCCCGATCCTGTCGGACAGGCGCGCGGCCGGGACGGTTGCGATGGCGGTCGCCGTGACGACGAGGATGAGCGTCGCGCCTTCCCAGATCGCACGCTCGTCTTTGTCGGTGATCCCGTGGCCGCGTTCGAGGTACTTCACGGCGAGGTTGAACAGAAAGGCCGAGCCTCCGAGGATGAAGAAGCGGGACGCGACGAGAAAGACGAAGCTCCGCTCGCCTAGCACGTCGGTGCCCCATGCCTCCGCGGCGATCGATCGCCACGAACGTCCGGCTCGATCCTTCGGCTGACGGCCCTCCTCCAGCCGGATGAAGAGGGCCAGCATCGTCGTCACCTCGATGATCCCGAGGGCCATCGTCGGCCAGAAGTAGTTGCCGATCGCGGTGCCGATCGCGGCCATGACGGCGCCTGTCACGATCCCGAATACGCTAAAGAGGCCGACCAGCGCGCTGGCCGTGCCGACCTGCGGCGCCGGCACGAGATCGGGGACGTAGCCCTGGAATGGTCCCTGCGCGAAGTTCGAGCTGAACTGGAGCAGGATCAGGAATGCTGTGACGGAGAGGTACGTCTGCGAGGTCGCGATGCCGTACAGGAAGACGACGTCGAGGAGCGAGCCGATGAGGATGTAGGGCTTGCGGCGGCCGAATCGACTGATCGTGTAGTCGCTGATCGAACCCACCGTCGGCTGCACGATAACGGCGATTGCAACGCCCGCGATCTGCATCACGCCAAGCGCCGTGCCCTCGACCTCGGGGCCCACGAGTTCGTCGATACGTTCCTGGAGGATCAGGCCGATGCCGGCGAAGACCGCCGTCAACCCGAGCCAATAGGCCGACAGGCGAATCAGGTGCGAGGTTGGCAACAGCGCGGTCGGCCGACCGGAAGCATCGGTCAGGGTTCCGTCAGTCGCCGTTGTCTCCATCCCACCCTGCCTCTCGTCGGATCGACGTGCGGACCGATGCCGTGTCGCTCAGCCCGCCGGCGACACCGTCGTGTGAAGTGGCACGAGGCGCCGATCCTTGGCGCCGGGGGCGACGAAGCGGAACAAGGAACGGTCGAGCGAGTAGATCCCTGTCGAGGCGATATCCAGGCGCCCGAGGTGGAAGGAGAAGACCGGATTCTCGCCGTTGCCGGCGTAGTGGTGGACCGAACCGTCAGCTGTCAGCATGGCCAGGTTCGCCTGACCGCCGAAAGCGTCGTGCAATGCCCCCAGCAGGTGGCCGGCCGGCTCGTTGGTTTGCCAGTTGTCCTCGAGCCAGCGCTGGCCGACCTCCGTGTCACCTCGGCCGTGGATCCGGCCTGCCTCGCGGTAAGACGGCCTGTACGCCTGCCAGGCACGGAGGTCGCCGTTGTGGCTGAACACGAAACGTGCGGCGGGATCGGCGAACGGTTGAGCATCGGCGGGGCTCAGCCACGACAGGCGCGACGGCCGTCGGAGATGGATGAGGACGGCCGTGGTCTCGGCCGCCCCTACAGAGGCCTGGCCGGTCGGGTCGTCGCGGAAGGCGGAGTTGGTCCGGTAGGTGTCGATCGCCCCTTTGCCGTCGATCCAGCCCGCTCCCCAGCCAAAGCCGGCGATGCCGTAGCGCTCGAGGCCCGCGGCGAAGGGCCACAGCTCGCTGATCGCGAACGGCGCCTTCGCTTTCGCCACGAAGTGCTCACACATGTCGGCCGATGATACGACCGGCCGGCCCGGGTGGGCCGGCCGGCATTGCCAGGTGTTGCCTGGCTGCGGAGATCGGCCCCTTATTCGGACGGGATCTCCGCGTGGATGGCTCCGAGGTCGACGCCCTGGCTTCGCCGAACGTAGCGGGCGACGACATAGACCACCAGGGCGGTGCCATACAGGAGGCCGAGCCACATGATCGAGGCCGAGTTGCCCGCGCCGATCCCATAGAGGCCGGGCCCGAAGTCGGGAGTGACGCCCTGGAAGAGCCACATCCAGATCGTCCAGCCGAGGAAGATCGTGGCGATGGCGCCCGCCACGCTGACGATGGGGATTCCAGCAACCTGGAAGCGAGCCAGCGGTGAGTTCTGGTACAGGTCCTTCTTCCACCACGGCAGGACCGTGGCGGCGAAGGTCGTCCCAATGAACGTCACGGCGATCACAAGTGTCGCGTCGAGCGTCAGCGATCGGAAGTCGGAGATGTTGTAGGCATAGATATAGCTGACGACGACCGATGGGACGAGGATCAAGAGGAGGGCCACCCACGGCACGGCGCGACGGCCCGAGACGTTCGCTGCAGCAGCCGGAAGGACCCGGTCGAATGCCGCCCCGAAGATCATCCGCGTCGAGGACAGGAACAGCGTCCCCGACCAGCCCAGGAACCAGGCGCCGAAGACGATGACCATGGCCATCTGGAAGATGTTGTTGTCGATGAGGTAACTCGCCAGCAGGGGCGGGTAGCTCCAGATCGGGATGGTCGGCGCCGTCTCCGTGTACAGGTAGAAGTAGTTGACGAAGTTGACATTGGTGGCGTTGAAGAACTCCCAGCCAAATGTCTTGGCCGCCAGGACGATGAAGACGATCGCCAGCAGCGCGGTCACCCACAGGCCACCGAGCATGCCGCGTAGCACCTTCTGGAAGTCACCAGCGCCACGGACTTCCCCGTAGAGGGTCGATCCCCAGTTCGGGTACAGCAGGAAGAACAGCATGAACGGTACGAGCAGCAGGGTCCCGGGCTGGAAGTCGAACAGGTTGAGCGTCGCGGGACCGGCGAAGGCGTCGTTGGCCACGGCGTCGGTGATCGACTTCGCGTAGGCGCCCTCGATCCCGAACATGTTGGCGTTCGCCTTGTCGAACGCGGTGACGAACTGCTCCTGGCTCGAGATCAGCATCAGGACGAACATGACGGCCAACCCGGCCAGGCCGATCCACAGGCAGACCCGCTGGACGGTCGCATAGCCGGCCATGCCGAGGGCCACGAGGAGGGTCGTCAAGGCGATGGTCACGATCGATACGAAGAAGATCCCGTCGTTCGACGAGAGGAATGTCAGGGCATCCGTCTGGCCGGCCAGGGCCGCCAGCGGCTGGAAGAACTGGAGATTCAGGATGGCGCCGTAGATCGGCGCCCATTGGGCCAGGATGAACCACCAGCCGGTCGCCGCCAGGATGAACCCGATGCCCCCGTTGAGCCGGCCTACTGCGGCGCCGATCACCACGCCGACGATGGCCGCCCCCCATGGGATCGGATCGGCCTGGCCGGCGGCACCAGCCACGAGGTAGAGCAGGACGCCACCCAGGACGCCGCCGCTGATCATCCCAGGCAGGCCATCGAGGATGCGGCTCTGCCAGACGTAGTCGCCCCCGGCCCGCGGCATGACTGCGATCAAGCCCGCATACGCGATGACCAGGAACGTCATGGCGGCCGCGGTCAGCAGGATGCTGGCCACCGGCGATCCGTCGGGCACATAGGCGAAGATCGCCAGGCTGTAGAACATGCCCAGACACACGAGGTTGACCGAGAAGAACGAGTAGCCGAAGGCGTCGAACCCCGACCAGCCCTTGACCAGGCCAGTCGCCTTGCGCAGGAACAGGGTCGGCGCCTCTTGGGTTGCCGTTGACACTGATCCCTCCTCTCCCTGGTTTCGATCAGCTCATTCGGGCCGCCTCGAGAGAGGCAGACCGTGGACGGATGGCTAACCGTTGATCAATACGTAGGTGCGCACCGCTCCTTTCTTCTCGTCGAGGTCGACGATTGCGGCCGCGAGGACACCGTCCTCGTAGACGCTGCCGGGGTTGACTGCGAGCGTTCGCCCGAGCTTGACCGCACCGCGGCCCTCATGGATGTGGCCGTGGAGTGACAGGGCAGGGCCATAGGCGAGGATCGAGTCGCGAACGGCGCGCGAACCAACAGACACCAGTGCCTGACCGCCGGCTACGTACCTCATGTTTGCATCAAGCTTCGGCGCAGCGTCAAGGTTCGAGTTGTACGGCGGGGCGTGGAAGTTGAAGATCGCGCGATGGGGATCGGGCGCCTGGGCGACCAGCTCATCGATCTTGACCCGGAGCTGGTCCTCGGGCAGTTCGCGCCACGTGTCCCAGGGAGTCGGATTCGCCCAGCCGAGCGACAGCAGCGAGAAACCAGCAAGATCGAGGACGTTGCCCTCACCGAGCTCGACGGCCGGGGCAGCCTCGATGATCGGGTCAACCTCGAAGATGTCGTCGTTGGCGGGCGAGACGATGCAGCGAATGCCGGACCCCGCCAGCTTCTGGGTGGCGATCTCCATCCAGCGCTCGACGCTGGCCAGCATCTCGGCTCGAAAGCGTGTGTCGACCAGATCGGCGTCGGCGGCCATCGCCGCCACCTCGTCGGGCGACAGCCGCACCGGGTAGTAGCCCCGGTCGGAGATGCGCTTCTCCATCGCGGTCAGCTCGGCCTCGCCGTCGAGGACGTGGAGCTGTTCCTGGAGGGTGACCCGCCACTGGCCGTTCGATCCGACGATCGGAACCATCGCCTTGCCGGTCATGTCGCCACCCATGATCAGGACGTCGGCATGGTGAAACGTGCCAGCGTTCAGGAACTTCCGCCAGCAGATGTCGGATCCATGGATGTCCGTGGCGAAGAACAGGCGCATCGGTCTGGCGTGACAGTCTGTCTGCCGTGATGCCCGAGCGCAACCCTGATCCGGCACCCGTTCCGTCCCAGTCGCTCGGGTGGTTCAGCTCGTGGCACACCCAGCCGGCGACCGCTCCGTCGGAGGCCGTCCGCCGCTCGGTGGTTCAGCTCGTGGCACGCGCCAGCCGCCGACCGCTCCGTCGGAGGCCGTCCGCCGCTCGGTGGTTCAGCTCGTGGCACACGCCAGCCGCCGACCGCTCCGTCGGAGGCCGTCCGCCGCTCGGTGGTTCAGCTCGTGGCACACTCAGCCGCCGACCGCTCCGTCGGAGGCCGTCCGCCGCTCGGTGGTTCAGCTCGTGGCACGCGCCAGCAGCGGAGACCTCGAAAGTCAGATCACCACGAGCCCGCTGGCTCTGGGAGCACGCCCCGTCCGGAGCGCCGCGAGCACGGCTCGCGAGTCCAGCGGGAATGCCGCTCGAAGCGAATCGCGATGGATCGCAAGGACACTTCGGTTGTGGTGTGTGTCGGCGACGACAAGAACAACGATATCCACGCGTCCATCGCGACGTTTCAGCTCGAGTTTACGACTCAGCGCCTGGATGTCAGCCAGGCGCGTCTCGGCCTCAAACGCAATCCGAGCCCGTTCGAGTACGGTCATGGCGTCCCAGGCACGACGATCTCCCTTGATCGGAAGCGGGACCTCGGTCCGCCACGGCGCGCTCGACGGGAGCTCTCGATGGATGCGCTCCAGTAACAATCCGTGCGCTGCATCACGCACAGGGTCTCCATCGGAGTATGCCCGAAGCACAAGATCGAGGCCGACCGCCGAGCACGCGACTGAAAGTTCGCGAACGCTGACATTCCGTAAGTCGCCTCGCTCGATCCTCCCGAAGGTCGAATAGGAGAGCCCGACAGCTCGGCCAGCCTCGCGCAGGCTGATGCCTGAGTTGAGCCGGATCGTACGGACCTCTTCGCCAATCGCTCGGATCGATCGGTCGGCCCGGCACCGCCCTCGATCGCCTCGCCGCTCTATGGATGCCATTTCGACAGATGCATGATGGCCGTCACCGATCGCCTGCGAAATCATCGCTACAACGATTCGCGGCCGGGTGGTGCAGCGGGTGACACACCTGGCCACCAGGAACGATCTCGGTGGTCCACGACGGCCGGGTGGTGCAGCGGGTGACACACCTGGCCACCAGGAACGATCTCGGTGGTCCACGACGGCCGGGTGGTGCAGCGGGTGACACATCTGGCCCGGCTGGTCTGGTGATCAGCCGCGGATCGTGCGCTCCCAGTCCGGGAAGTAGCGGGCGATGACCGAGATGTCGAAGCGGCCCAGGATCGACTCCTTTGGCTCGCGGGCGAGGAGGAACGCGAACGAGCGCTCGACAAGATCGGTCGGCTCGTCGGCGCCGGGTGCATAGCGCTCGAGCTCGGCGGCGGAGACGGTCACCTCGTGGCGTGTCGAACGCCCATCCTCGTCGACCTCAACCGCGCACGTCCAAGCAGCCGCAGCCGGCGCGCACCGAACGGTGATCATCGCGCTCATTGCGCCTCGCTCAGGCTCTCGTGACCGTCAGGAACCGCCGCCTCGTGACCGTCAGGAACCGCCACCTCTCGTGACCCTCAGGAACCGCCACTTTCGTGACCCTCGGGAACCGCCGCTTTCGTGACCGTCAGGAACCGCCACTCTGGCAGATGCGGCACCAATAGGTCATTCGGGGCGGGCTGCCGTGCTTCCGGGACTCGATCGGGTTCCCGCAACGGCGGCAGGGTCGGCTCGTCCGTCGATAGACGTACAGCGGTCCGTCTGCCGATGGATCGTCGGTCGTCGTCACGCGCTCGGGACCTTCGGTCCGATCGAGATTGGCGAGCAGGAGCCGCCGCGCCGTCCAGATGACCCGACCGAGAGCAGCATCGTCGATCGTCCCGACGCGCGCGAACGGATCGACCTTCTCGATCCACAGGATCTCGCTCTTGTAGACGTTGCCGATCCCGGCGACGACCCGCTGGTCGACGACGACATCAGCGATCGGCCGGTCGGCGTGCGTCGCATCGCGGAAGCGGCGGATGATCTCGCGCATCCGGCCGTCGTCGAACGAACCGTCGAGGAGATCTGGTCCGAGTCGACCGAGGACCGGGTGGAGCGACTCGGCGCGCGTTTCGACAAGCTCGACGACCGGAGCATCGAAACAGACTGCCACGGCGCCTGGTACCTCGATGACGAGGCGGGCCCGCTTGGCGGGTCGGCGCCATGTCTCGCCCGGCCGATAGCGGTGCCACGTTCCGTGCATGCCGAGATGGGTTCGGATCTCAAGACCGCCGTCGAAGCGGACGAGGACGTTCTTTCCGACCGCCTCCACCGTCTCGATGCGGCGACCGATCAGACGCTCCGCCTGGGGGCCGGGCGTGCGTGCCGTCACGGCCGTGACGATCCGACCAGCGAGGAATGGGCGCAGGCCATCGGCAGTCCTGTGGAGCGTATCGCCTTCGGGCATCGCTACCAGTATCGGTCCGCAGGCCGGATGATGCGCGGCGGACGCGTCGTCGCGCTCACGGATCCATCAACTGACGGCTCGCGCGACGAGTCCGCGATAGCCGGCGACGAATCCCGCCTCGAGCAGCAGCGACCGCCACGCTGCCGTCGCGACGGGTTCACCGTCGATCCTGGCGATGACGAATTCGCGGCTCCGCCCCGTCCCGAGACCCGCGAAACCGGTGAGGACTGCCGCCGCGCGAGCGGCGACCTCGGGATCGTCGGCTGCCGGGAATGTGAGCAGCGATCGGCCGCCGCGTTCGAGGTAGAGCGCCGCTTCGCCATCGACCAGGACGACGGACGCACCGGCCGAGCGAGTGAAGGCTCGCCGATCGGTGTCGCCGCGCCGCGGCCAGGGCAGCGCCGCGCCGTAGGGGTTGGCCGGATCGGTCGCCGCGAGGACAACGACCCCAGGCGACGCCGGATCTGGCTCGCGAACGGCGCGCAATCGGTCGATCGCCCCCGGCAGTGCGAATTGGGCGGCACCCTGGCCCGCCACGAAATAGCCGCGTCGAACGCGCCCGGCATCCTCCAGCGCTCGGAGGATCGGATAGACCGCGGCGAACCCACCGTCGACTTCTTCGGCGAGGACGCCCTCGCGGGTGAGCACGCCGTGTCGCTCCAGAAGCGCCGTAGCCAGCGCGTGTGCCCGAATCGTCGGGGTCGTCTCGACGGGGGCAACGAGGGACCAGCGACCGGCCGCCTCTGGCGGGCCGAGGGCGGTCAGCCGACCTGGCCGCGGTCGGACGTCGCGAGAGCGGGCGGGTCGCTTCCAGCGCAGGGCCCGAAGCGGCACGAACGTGTCGTTCGTGACCTCGCCGGCCCAGACGAGATCCCACAACGCGTCGAGCACCTCGCGATCGGATCCGCCGGCCGCGGATGCGAAGATCTCACGGTAGAACGACGCTCCTCGGGTCGCCAGCTGCTCGCGGATCCGCGCGTGGCGATCACCGTCGGGTCGAGTGCCCGGCGGCGATCCGGCCGGGCGCACCATCTCGCGTCCGGGTCGCGTGAGGATCACCCGACCATCGTCGCGGCCGAGGCTCCCCCACCCGATCCATCCGACCTCGCCGGCGGCCCCGAGCTCGTCGAGCATCCGCGGCTGATAGCCGGGGACACGTACCGGGAGAACCTCACGCTCGAGGACGGACGCCGCGATCGGAACGCCGGCGAGACGCTCGACGGCCTCCGCGAGCCGCTCGATCGCCGCCGCTCCGGACAGGGCCGGCCGCGCCTCCCCGATCGTGCCGATGCCGTGCCAGGCGGGAAGGAACCGACCGAAAGCCGCCGCGGTCACCGGCTCGACCTCGCGACGCAGGCGCGCCAGCGACCGGCGCCGCAGCGACCGAAGGACGTCAGGGTCGCACCATTCTCGCTCGACGCCGTCGGGTCGGAACTCGCCCCGGACGAGCGTCTCGTGCTCGCCAAGCCTCTCGAGCGACGCCTCGACGATGCCGATCGGGAGCCCGAACCGAGCTGCCGGCTGTCGGGCCAGGAACGGTCCATGGGTGCGGGCATAGCGGGCGAGGATCGAGCCCAACGGGTCCGTCACTGAAGCCCCGAACGCATCGGGAACGCCGGGCGGGAGGGCCGCACCGACCGCGTCGCGGTATCGGCCGGCGTCCTCGATCGCGATGTGACGCTCCTCGCCCGCCACCCTGACGATGATCGCCCGGCGTGTTCCGGCCAGTTCACCCAGCCACTCCGCCAGGGTGGCGTCGTCGACATCCACCCGGGCCGCGATCTCGGGCATGGACAGGTCGCCCAAGCGGCGCAGGAGATCGTGCACGGCATCGGCGGACCGGGCTCGATGATCGTCGGACAGCCACTGCAGATCGAGCTCGAGCTCTGCCAGGGCCTCTGGATCGATGAGCTCGCGGAGCTCCTCCTGTCCCATGATCTCGCGGAGCAGGTCGCGATCGAGCGCCAGGGCGCCGGCCCGCCGCTCCGCGATCGGCGCGTCGCCCTCGTACATGTAGACCGCGACGTAGTCGAAGAGAAGTGATGAGGCGAAGGGCGACGAGCGCTGCGTCTCGACCGAATGAACGGCGATCTCGCGGCTCCTCACCCCGGCCAGGATGTCCCGAAGGGCCGCCAGATCGAAGACGTCGGCGAGGCACTCGCGATAGGTCTCGACGAGGATCGGGAAGCCGCCGTAGCGCGATGCGACGGCCAGCAGGTCGGCCGAGCGTTGGCGCTGCTGCCAGAGAGGGGTCCGACTGCCGGGCCGACGTCGTGGCAGGAGCAGGGCGCGAGCGGCGTTCTCGCGAAACCGAGCGGCAAACAGGGCCGACGCGCCGACCTTGGTCGTCACGAGCTCCTCGATCTCCTCCGGATCGGGGAACAGGAGGGCCTCGATGCCATCGGGCTCCGCTTCGGGCAGCCGGATCGCGATGCCGTCGTCGGACCAGATGGTCTGGACCTCGCTGCCGAGCCGCTCGCCAAGTCGCGATTCCAGGGCCAGGGTCCACGGAGCATGGACGCGTCCGCCAAACGGCGTGAGGATCGTCAGTCGCCAGTCCCCGAGCTCGTCGCGGAACCTCTCGACGACGATCCGGCGGTCTGTCGGCAGCGCGCCGGCGACCTCGCGCTCCTCCTCGACGTAGCGGACGAGGTTCTCGGCGGCGAGGGGATCGAGATCCGACCGCTCGGCGAGCCTCCGAAGGGCCGTCCGGCGGCCCCGAGCACCGTGGTCGAGGTCGACCTCAAGATCACGCACGAAGCCGCCGATCGCCCGTCCCAGCTCGACCGGGCGACCCACTGCATCGCCCTTCCAGAAGGGCATCTTGCCGGGCTCGCCGGGCGCCGGTGTCACGATGACGCGGTCGTAGGTGATCTCCTGGATCCGCCATGACGAGGCGCCGAGGGTGATGACCTCGCCGGCCCGGCTCTCGTAGACCATCTCCTCGTCGAGCTCACCGACGCGTCGGCCCGGAGTCCCGATCTCGCCGGCCATGAAGACCCCGAAGAGGCCACGGTCGGGGATGGTGCCGCCGGACGTGATCGCAACCACGCGGGCGTCGCGGCGACCCTCGACCATGCCGGTCACCCGATCCCACGCGATCCGCGGTCTGAGCTCGGCAAACTCATCGGATGGATAGGCGCCGGCGAGCATGCCGAGAACGCTTTCGAGTGCGTCGCGGGTCAGCGTCTCGAACGGTGCGGCACGGGTCACGATGGCCTGGATCTCGTCGACGGTGCGGCGGTCCATGACGGCCATCGCGACGATCTGCTGGGCCAGGACGTCGAGCGGGTTGCGCGGCATCCGGGTTTCCTCGATCGCGCCGTCGTGCATCCGGGCGGTGACGACGGCCGCTTCGAGGAGGTCGCCGCGGAACTTCGGGAAGATGACGCCACGGGAGGGCTCGCCGACGGTGTGACCGGCTCGGCCGATCCGCTGGAGTCCCGACGCCACGGATGTGGGAGCCTCGACGTGGATGACGAGGTCGACGGCGCCCATGTCGATCCCGAGCTCGAGGCTGCTGGTCGCGACGAGACCCGGCAGACGTCCCGCCTTGAGCTCCTCCTCGATGATCTGGCGTTGCTCGCGGGCGATGCTGCCGTGGTGGGCTCGGACGAGGTCCTCGCCTGCCAGCTCGTTGAGACGGTGGGCGATCCTCTCGGCGAGCCGACGACTGTTGGTGAAGACGATCGTGCTGCGGTGGGCCCGGATGAGCTCGAGGATGCGCGGGTAGATGGCCGGCCAGATCGACGATCGCGCATCGGGTGCAGTGGCTGGACCGCCGGGTTGCTCGTCGAGCGGCAGGATCTCGCCGAGCCGAGCCATGTCCTCGACCGGGACGACGACCGAGAGCTCAAGCGGTTTGCGCGTGCCCGCGTCGACGATCGTCACCCCGCGGCCGGGGCCCGCCCCGCCGAGGAAGCGGGCGATCGTCTCCAGCGGGCGCTGAGTCGCGGACAGGCCGATGCGCTGGAGCGGCGTCGCATCGGGCGCCCGAAGGGCCTCGAGCCGCTCGATGCTCAGGGCCAGGTGGCTGCCCCGCTTCGTCCCGGCGACGGCATGGACCTCGTCGAGGATGACGTGCTCGACGCCGCGCAGGATCTCACGGCCCTGGGAGGTCAGCAGGAGGTACAGGCTCTCGGGCGTCGTGACGAGGATGTCCGGTGGATGACGCACGAGGTCGCGCCGAACATCCGCCGGCGTGTCGCCGGTCCTCACCCCGACGACGATGTCTGGCCGATCGACGCCGAGCCGGTCGGCGGCCAGGGCCATCCCGGCGAGGGGTGCCCGGAGGTTTCTCTCGATATCGTATGCGAGCGCCTTGAGCGGGCTGACATAGAGGACGCGGACGGTGCCCGGATCGGCTCGCGTTCGCGTCCGCCGCGGTTCCCGTGCGAGGCGATCGAGGCACCACATGAAAGCGGCCAGAGTCTTGCCGCTCCCGGTCGGTGCATGAATCAGCGTATGGCGGCCATCGGCGATCGCCGCCCAGCCGTCGACCTGGGCTCGCGTCGGCTCCTCGAACGACGAGGCGAACCACTCGCGAACGGGCGACGAGAACAGGGCGAGCGGATCGGTCGTCGAGGGCGCGGCCACGGAACCTTGAGTATACCTCTGGAACATCCGTTCTATCTCCTCGCGACGGCGCCGGACGGCTCAAGCGTCGCCTGGGCGACACCTGTGCGAGTCCCTCCAACACAACCACGTCGCGTCCGGGTTGACGGTGGCCGGGTCCGCCGTGCGCTCACGGTCAGAAAGTCGGGAGACGCACCCTATGGGCCACACGAACAGCAGCCAAGTCAGCAGCGGCGAACAGCCAACGAAAGGACGGTCCGATGAGCGCATTCCTGATGCAGGACATCGCCCGGATGCACGCGGCCGAGCTTCAGCAGGAAGTCGACAACGATCGTCTCGTCCAGACTGCCAAGGCAGGCCGGACGAAGCATGGTCACGGCGATATCGTGGGCGCGGTCCTCGGGGCCCTCGGCCTCAGAGGCGGCCTCCGGCCCGCCCTCAACGGCGGCCACTGACCGATCACGCCGAGGGATCGCCTCGGAACGACGAAGATCCGCCGCACTCCCGACCCGCGGCGGTCATCCTCCTGGCGGCGAAGCCGGGCTCCCTGGAGCCCGGCTTCGCTTACCTGTGACGGTAGATCACGGCCCGCCGATCGACGCTTCGCAGGTCGTCAGTCGCGGGCACTGGATGCATCCCGGCTGCCGAGAACAACGACGCAGCGGTAGCGAGCCGCGTATCGTGCGTGGCGGGCTCGATCCAATCGCGCTCCGCCACGCTGACCTCGGCCTCCCAGCCGGTGGCGTCCTGCTGCGCGGCGATGTGTCTCACGAGCATCTCGCGGGCGAGTCCACGCCTCCGGTACGCCGGCGCCACGCCGATCGCCAGGATGACCCGGCCACCACGAGCGATGGCGATTGGCCCGACGTCCGATGACGCAACGAGGCCGACGATCGCGTCGCCGTTGACGGCGGCTGTCAGACGTACCCCGTGCCCGATCGCAGCTCCGAGGATCGCCCTCGCGGCGGTCGGATCGGACGGTGACACGGTCCGCGGCGCGACGGCCAGCCGATCGAGAGACGTCGGATCGAGCGTATCGATGATCGTCGGCTCGGAGCCGGATTCCGGCAGAGCCGATGGACCCGCCTCCTCGTCAATCGCCGGAGCGGTCGGGTCCCACCAGCCACGATCGACGGCCTCCCGGACAAGCCGCGGGACGACTGCCCGCCGAACGGCCCGGGCAAGCTCGGTCGAACGAAGCTCGGCGAGCTGCTGCCCGTCGTCGAGCGGCATCCCGGCGTTCGGGGGGTCGTCGAACCGCGTCGGCAACGGCGCCATGCCATGACGCTCGGCCGGAAGCTCCCAGCGGGCCCGCCAATCGGCCGACAGCCCCTCGGCCGGTGGATCGCGATGGGCGCCTGCCAGCCACGTCAGCGCCCATGCCCGCGGGACGACTCCGTAGACATCGTAGCCGCCCCCGCCGGTCGCCAGCCAGCGCCCGCCGGACCAGCGATGGGCGAGAGCATCGACGAGGCGGGCGGCGGAGCCCATCGCCGTCGTCGTGACCCGCAGATGAGCGAGCGGATCCCAGTAATGCGAGTCGCTGCCGTGCTGGCTGACCACGACATCGGCCCCAAAGCTGGCGGCAAGCTCCGGGACGATGCCCTCGACAGCCGCGAGCCACGGCCCCTCCCCCGTCCATGGCTCGAGCGGGACGTTGATCGAGGTCCCGGCCGCCACTCCCGTACCCAGCTCCGTGGCGAAGCCCGTCCCCGGGAACAGGTAACGGCCCGACTCGTGGATGGAGAACGTGAGGACGCCCGGGTCGGCGGCGTGGAGAGCCTGCACGCCATCGCCGTGGTGCGTGTCGAAGTCGACGTACAGGACTCGCAGACCATCGACGCGGGCGCGGGCGATCGCGAGGGCGGGATCGTCGTAGATGCAGAAGCCGGAAGCCCGCTCCGCCATTGCGTGGTGGAGACCGCCCCCTGGGTGGAAGGCGTGCTCCACGTCGCCGCGCAGGATCGCCTCGATGGCGCGCAGAGACCCGCCGGCGACGGCTGCCGATATCGCGTGCATGTCGGCGAACGGGGGACAGTCGCCGCCCCGGCCGATCCCGGCCTCAGGCAAACCGTCAGGATGTGTCGAGAACCGGCGGACGATCTCGAGATAGCGCGGTGTGTGACAGAGAAGCAGGTCCTCGTCCGACGCGGGCTCCGGTGCCAGCCCGGGTGTCGCGCCGATGGTCCGAAGGAGGTCGATCCCGGGGCCGAAGCGCAGCGGCGTGAGCGGGTGCGACCCCCCAAAGTCGTAACGGTCGGACCACGGTCCATAGACGAGCAGCGGGCCGTGGCGATCGGTCACGCATGGCACGATACCGGTGATGGAACGTGTCTACACGACTCCCCTGCTCGACAAGCTCGGCGTCCGGCCCGGCTCGACGGTCTGCTCGTTCTCGGACACGCACACAGCCTTGCGCCTGGTGGTTCCGGTTGCGATGCGGCGTACCATCGGAGGACGATGACCGATATCGCCGTCGTCCTCATCATCGTCCTCGTGCTCGTCCTCATCTGGCGCGGGCCGAAAACGCTGCCGCTCCTCGGCCAGGCGCTCGGCCGGGGGGTCAAGGAGGCGCGCAAGGAAGCCGGCGATCTCCGCCCTGATCCATCGGCGACGCCCGATGGCGACGAACCGGAGGCCCCAACCGATCCGACGACCTGATCGTCGGGCCGGTCTGATCACCAGGTTTGGTCGATCGCCGGTCCAACCGGCTCGGCAGCCCTACCTGATCGTCACTCCGACGGCCTCGTCCCAACCGCCCTCGATGGCCGCTGTCGCTGTCTCAAGCTGCGCTGCCGTCGGGAACAGCGACCCGTCCGCGGCCGGTACATCTGCCAGTGTCGCCTCTGAGATCGCGCCGCTCGAGACGAGGTCGTCGAAGCGGATCGGGTGACAGCCGGCCTTGAGGAAGGCCATCTGGCCGACATCGGCGAGGAGGTACTCCTCCCATAACCGCGCCGCCTGCGGGTGCGCCGCCGCTGCGTTGATCGCCTGGACGTACGGCACCGCCAGCCTGCCCGTCGTGGGGACGACGACCGCGATCTCTGGCGTCTTCGCGGCGGCCGCGTGGGCTCGGTCGCCCAGGCCGTAATACGTCCAACGGATGACGATCGGCGTTCGACCCGACGTCACGGTCGCCGATGTCCCGGTCTTCGTCGAGAGGTTGCCGGTCGCAGCCAGCCGTCGGAAGTAGTCGAGCCCAGGAGCGACGTCGTCGAGCGAGCCACCGTTCGCGAGCGAGGCGGCGTAAACCGCCGCGACAGCCTGGCTCGACGTATGCGGATCGCCAGCCAGCGAGATCTGGCCTGCGTACTTCGGATCGAGCAGGTCCGCCCAGGTGCTGGGCACATCCTTGACCTTGGAGGTGTTGACCTCGAAGGCCATGACGCCGTAATAGTCACCCCACCAGTGACCGTCGATGTCCTTCGCCTCGTCGGGGATGGCCTCCCAGCCGGCCACCCTGTATGGCGCTATGAGATCCTCTTCGCGCGCCTGCGGCCCGTACGTCAGCCCGAGATCGACGACGTCCGCCGACTGCGGTCCGGCACCCGCATCGCCATCGCGAAGGACCTCCATCTGGTCAGCCGAGATCGCATTCGGGTCAAGCTCCGTGACCTGGAGGCCGTAGGTCGTCTTGAAGGCGTCGATGATGTCGCCATACCCGCACCAGCCGCGGGGAAGGGCGATCGTCGTCAGCGAACCCTCCTTGCGGGCGGCGGCCACGAGGTCGGCCCCACCCGGATCGCCCGATGGCGCCGCAGACCCCCGAGGGCTGGCCGATTCTCCCGCTGAACATGCGCTCGAGGCCAGCGAGACCATTGCAAAGAGCGCGAGGGCGGCCTTCTGTGAGCGCCTCAGAACGTGGCCTCCTGCTGCGGCTGGGCGTCGAATGGGGAAGGGGCGCCAGTATACTGGCGGACCCTTGGAACCCTCGAACGGCACCCTCGACGACCCCCTGGCCGAGGCGCTTCGCCTCATCGCTCTTGCGGATGCGGCCGGGCTCCGCGTACGGCTCATGGGCGGCCTTGCGTTCCATGTCAGGGCGCCCGAATGGACCGCC
Organism: uncultured Chloroflexia bacterium; assembly: GCA_963789905.1. Classification (GTDB taxonomy): domain Bacteria; phylum Chloroflexota; class Limnocylindria; order Limnocylindrales; family CSP1-4; genus CAWBMK01. Next base: position 664,123 of record CAWBMK010000001.1, read on the forward strand.
CGGATCGAACGGGAGCGTCGCGACATCGACCTTGCGACATCGTCCGGCCATCGGCGCGGTCTGTCCGATCTTCTGGTCGGTCAGGGCTATGCCGCGGACCGGGAATTCAACGCACTCCACGGCCACAAGCAGCTGTACTTCATCGATCCGAGGCGCGACCGGCCGATCGACGTGCTCGTCGATCGCCTGGAGATGTGTCATACCTTCGACTTCGCCAAGCGCCTCGACATCGACACTCCGACCCTTCCCCTCGCGGAGCTCCTGCTGTCGAAGCTCCAGGTCGTCCACATCAATCGCAAGGACGTCCTTGATGCCCTCGTGCTTCTCGGCGAGTACCCGCTGACCGACGACGACAGCGGCATCAGCGTCACCCGAATCGTCGCCCACACGAGCGAGGACTGGGGCTGGTGGCGCACGGTCGGCGAGAATCTCGACAGGCTGGCCAACTACGCCCGTGTCGAGGTCGCGCCCGACGACCTGGTGATGGCCGGCGGGCGGCCGATGCGATTCGATGCATCCGTCCAGGCCTCTACGCTGCGTCAGCGGATCGACGCGGCGTCGAAGTCGACGCGTTGGAAGCTCCGATCGCGCGTCGGCGACCGCGTTCAGTGGTATCAACTGCCCGAGGAAGTCGGGCACGAATGACCGGCTTGTTCATCGGACCGCTGTGACGGATTCCGATCGACCGATCGACATCGAAGCCATCGGTCGCCGGCCAGATCCCGGACCGCACCGGATCAATCTCGAGATCGCCGGCGCGATCGTCGAGAGCCTCGAGGACCTGCCGCCGACACCCGGTCGGCTCCTGTTCGTCGGCCTGAATCCCTCGCCGGTCTCCGTGGCCGCAGGTCATTACCACCAGGGCCAGCTTGGGCGACGGTTCTGGTCACGGCTCATCGAGGCCGGCATCCTGCCGGCTGCAACCGACAGCGCTACGGCCGACGATGCACTGATGGCGGCCGGCCACGGCATCACCGACATCCACAAGCGCCCGTCCGAGCGCGACGATGCCAGCGATGCCGAGCTCCGAGCGGGCGTCGGGCCGCTTTTCCAGAAGGCGGCACTATGGCGGCCGGGTGCGGTCGTCTTCATCTACAAGCGAGCCGCCGAGGCGGTGGCCGGCCGAACGATCCCCGAGCCATGGGGCCATATCAGCGGGATGGCCCTGGCCGCCCGGCCGTGCATCCTCATGCCGAGCCCCTATGCCGACCGGGAGATCTCCGACGAGGGCGTGAACTTCCTCCGGAACCTGCTCAGCGCCCTGCCGCGCTAGCCGAGGTCGAGAGACCAACCCTTCAGGTCGATCGCCTCGGATATGAACCAATCGCGACCCGGGGCCCGCTCGAAGCCCATCGATTTATACAGGCGCCGGGCATTCGCCATCGCCGGCAGCGTCAGCAGGACGAGCCGGCTGCGGCCGTCGTCGCGGGCGCGGGCGATGCAGGCGGCGACAAGGGCTCGACCGACGCCCCGGCCCTGGGCTTCGGGCGCGACGGCCAACATCCGAAAGCCCGCCTCGCCGTCCCGTTCCTTTTCCGAGAGTGGCGTGCCCGGTCCGGGGACGTAGGTCACGGAGCCCAACACCGCACCACTCACGGCGTCAATCGCAGCGAAGACCGTGCAGCAGGCGGTCCGGCCGGCAACGTCGCGCATCTCGTCGAGGTACTCGACATCGTGCTCGGCCGGGTGGACCGGCGCGTAGGCGGCGATCGTCAGCTCACCGATGGCCGCGAAGTCGTCGGGCACCGCCTCTCGAACGACGACCCCGTTCGCCGCGCTGGTCACGACGGAAGGATGAAGCCCGGTTGCTCCCAGCCATCCGCCAGGAGGGCGGCCAGCGCCTCCGGCTCGGTGACCGGCTGACGGCAGGCGAAGTCGCGGCAAACGAAGGCGGTCGGTCGACCCTCGAGGGCGAAGCGCCCGCCAAGGAGCGGCACCGCACTGGCGGCCGGATCCTGCCCGACGGCGAGGACCTGGTGGGGGTGGAACCCCTCGATCGCCGGACCGAGCAAACGGCGGGTCTCGTCGCCGTGGGGATCGGCGACGACGGCGATCTCGATGACGGGCGCCAGGGCGAAGTCGGCGGCGATGAGCCACTGGGCGAACGCCGACGGATGCTCCCCCAGGTGCGTGGTGACCCCGCGGATCGCCCCTTCGGCAGCGTCGCGGTAGGTGCCTTCGCCGGTCAGTGCGGCGAGGCGGAGGAGAACCGTCGCGGCCATCGCGCCGCCGGACGGGACGGCGTTGTCCTGAGTATCGCGCGGACGGGCGACGAGCGTCTCGTGATCGTCGGCGGTGTCGAAGAAACCGCCCTCAGGATCGCGAAAGTGGCCGAGGATGTCGTCGGCGAGACGACGCGCCTCGGTGAACCAGCGCTCGTCCGACGTCGCCTCATAGAGGGCGAGCATCCCGTCGGCGAGGCAGGCGTGGTCCTCGAGGATGGCGATGCCCGTGCGCCGGCCATCCTTCCATGAGCGGGCGAGACGCCCATCCGGCCCGCGAAGGCCGGCCAGCACGGCGGTGGCCGTCTCGACGCCGATCGTCCGGTATCGATCGGCAAGGTCGGCGTCCTCGGTTGTTCCATCACTCACCGCCGCCAGCGCCCGCGCTGCATCGGCGAACGCTGCGATTGCGAGTCCGTTCCAGGCCGCGAGGACCTTGTCGTCACGGGCCGGCTGGGGCCGCCGGTCGCGGGCCGCCAGAAGCGCCTCACGGGCGCGGGACAACAGGGTCGTGACCTCGCCGGGCGTCAGGCCGAACATGGACGCGACCTCGCGATCGTTGCGAACGCGCGAGAGGATCGTCAGCCCCTCCCAGTTGCCCCCTTCGGTGATGCCGTACGCGAGCGCAACGATCGGTCCCGCCTCGGGCATGCTGGCCTCGGCCAGGACGGTCGAGACCTCGGCCGCGCTCCAGACGTAGGTCGATCCCTCGACCCCGTCGGTATCGGCGTCCTGCGAGGCGGCGAACGCCCCGTCAGCCGTTCGCATCTCGCGGGCCATGTAATCGAGGGTCGACCGCGCAACGTCGACGTAGGCCCGATCCTGGGTGAGTTGCCATGCGTGGCAGTAGACGCGAGCCAGCTGGGCGTTGTCATACAGCATCTTCTCGAAGTGCGGCACGAGCCAGCGCGCATCGACCGCGTAACGGTGGAAGCCACCGCCGAGTTGGTCGTGGATTCCACCGGCCGCCATCGCGTCGAGGGCGCGACTCGCAAGGCCGAGCGACCGGGTGTCGGCGATGGCCCCGGGTCTCGAGGCGCCTGGGCCGGCGGCCGCCCGGCGGAGAAGGAACTCGATCGCCATCGGCTGGGGGAACTTGGGCGCCTGGCCCCAGCCCCCGTGGACGCCGTCGAAGGTTGCCCGCAACCCCTCGGTGGCTGTTTCGAGGGTCGCCTGGTCCGGGATCATCCCGATCGCCGGAGGCGCCGACTGGGCGACGAGGGCGTCGACGAGCCGCACGCCGGCCTGCTCGACCTCGTCACGCTGCTCCGTCCAGGCGCGGGTCACTCCCTCGAGCACCTGGCGGAAGGCCGGCATCCCGTGGCGCGGTTCGTCGGGGAAGTACGTGCCGCCATAGAAGGGCCGCCCATCGGGAGTCAGGAAGACGCTCATCGGCCAGCCACCACTGCCCGTCATCGCGACGACGGCGGCCATGTACAGCTGGTCGATCTCCGGCCGCTCCTCGCGGTCGACCTTGATGGCCACGAAGTCCCTGTTCAGCTGCGCGGCGGTGGCCTCATCCTCGAAGCTCTCACGCTCCATGACGTGACACCAATGGCACGCTGCGTAGCCGATCGAGAGGAAGATCGGCTTGCCTTCCGCGCGCGCCCGCGCCAGCGCATCCTCGCCCCAGGGATACCAATCGACGGGGTTGTGGGCATGCTGGAGCAGGTACGGGCTCGTCTCATCCGCGAGCCTGTTGGTGCGCGAGGTCGTCCGCTCACTTCTGTGCGTGGAGGTGCTCTTGCTCGTGCGCGCCTTGGGCATCGTCGGCCGAGCATACCGGACCCGCTAGCCGATCCTCGCGGACAACCCCGATCGCTCAGATCTGAGCAGCCGGCTGTTGGGCAGGCTCTCCGACCAGCGCGGTTGGCACCTCGCGGATGGGGATGAGAACGGCAGCCGCGATCGCCGCGACAACCGTCGCACCGACGCCAAGCCAGATCGCCAGCGCGATGTCGGTCGTCGCGAGCGAACCGGCAATTGCTGCGCCGATCGGGAAGCCGAGGAAATTGAAGGCCATCGAGACGGCGAAGGCGCGGCCGAGGAGGGCCGGGTCGGTCCGTCGCTGGCGGACGGTGAAGAGGGCGATGTCGAGGGGTCCATTCAGCAGGCCGTAGCACAGCTGGGCAACAACGAGGAAAGCGAGCCCGGTCAGCGGCGTGATCGGACCGTAGGCGCCCGAAGCCGGTAGCAGCAGCGCCGTGACCGGCGCACACAAGGCGAGGGGAACGACGAGCATGATCCACTCGCGGCCACGCGTATCGAGTCGACCGAAGAGGAAGACAGAGATCATCCCCGAGATCCCCGACATTGCGAACACGAGCCCGACGACAGCGGCGCTGAAGCCGAGGACCCGCAGGATGATGAGGGGAATGACGATCGTGGTCATGCCGCTTGCGATATTGACCGTCGAGATGGCGACTCCAAGGCCGCGCAAGGTCGGATTGCGGAGCGTGTAGCGCAAGCCCTCCCAGGCATCGGAAAGGAGCCTGCCGCTGCTCGCAGGCGCGGTCGATGGCTCCTTGACACCGATGAGGGCGATCGCGGCGGCGGCGAACGGCACGGCGATCGCGGCCATCGCGATCTTGGGACCCGCGAACGCGACAAGGCCGGCCGCCAGCGGGGGCGCGATGATCGTGGCGAAGACGTAGCCGTTCGAGTCGACGGCGTTGATCCTCTCCCACAGCCGCCTCGGGACCATGATCGGAAAGAGGGTTCGCAGCCCGACATGGCTAAGGATCGCCGTCAGCGACGTCACGACGGCGATGGCGATCAGAAGCCACGGCGGCAGGCGGTCCGCCGCGGCCAGGACGGCGATCGAGATGAGGCTGACGCTCGCGACGACGTAATCGAGTACGACCAGCCGAACCCGACCGTGGCGATCCAGGAGCGTTCCGGCGATCGGGGCGAACAGCAATCCCGGCAGGATGCTGGCGAACGTCACGATTCCGGCGAGGGTCGGCGAGTCGTACTCGGCGAGGGTGAACAGGACGATGGCGACGCCCAGCATCGACTGCGCCACGCGCGCCAGAGACATGCTCGTGACGACGCGTCCGAGATACGGGACGTCGAGAAGAGCGCGATACGAGGGCTGAGGGACTCGGTCTGGCATGCGATATCGATGCTACCCGGCCCGAAGCAGGGGCGATCGGCCCGGCGCCTTGGCTGCCGACGCCGATTCTGTCGACCGAGCGCGCGACCGACCCGTTTGACTGGTCACCATCGCGGGGCGACCATCGGGGCGATGCCGACGAATGCCGTCGCGGGGTTTCTGCCGAGTCGGAATGGACTCCCGTTCGCGAACGCGTGGCCGCCCGGACCGACGGTCAAGCTCGGCCCGATCGATCCACGCTGGCTCGGCATCGGAGACGCGAGTCAGGGACTCTGTGGCGGGATGGCGCTGACGGCCCGGGACCTGTTCGAGGCCGGCATCGAGCCTCCGCACGACCCCGAGCTCCCGGCTAACGGCAGCCCCCGGTTCAAGGCGATCGTCCGCCGCCAGGTCGAATTGCTCGACTGGCTTCGGATCCCGCTCCGTTACTACGACCTCCAGGCGTTCCGGCCGGATCCACCGTCGCAGCTCTCACGGCTTCTCCATCGCGAGGTCCCGAGGGTCGCCGCGATTCGACGCGAGTGGCCACGGATCCGGGCCGAGATCGACGCGAACCGGCTGCCCGTCATCGGCACGATCCGGCTCTCCAGCCCCAACCCGATGCTGCTCGGCTTCAACCACCAGGTCCTCGGTTTCGCCTACGACGAGCAGCCCGATCGGATCGCCATCCGTGTCTACGACCCGAACCGGCCCGGCCAGGACGATATCGAGCTCCGCGCCGTCATCGATCCCGACGAGGACGAGACGTGGGCCGATCGGATCCGTCTCGGCCGCTCCGACGGCGACGTCCTCCTTGGCTGGTTCCTCCAGCCGTACCCCGCCCCCGGTTCGCTCCGGGCCTGGCGAGAACCCTAGGCTCTGGACACCCGGAAGAACCTGCGCATCGACGAGATGATCCGGCGCGTGGCTATGCGCTCGTCGGCTTCTCCTGGACGGTCCAGCTGTTGCCATCAGGGTCGTCGAAGAAGATGAACGAGTTCCAGGACCCACCCGGGCCATCCTCCCAGCCCTTCTCGCCGACGTGGCGGACCGGACTGACCTCCACTCCTCGCTCGACGAGCTGAGCGCGAGCAGCATCGATATCGGAGACGCACAGCTGCAGGCCCTTGAGCGAGCCCGGCTCGGAGGCGGCGAGCCCGACACCGATCGTGATCGAGCACGCCGAGCCGGGAGGCGTCATCTGGACGACGCGCATTCCGTTGTCCATTCCGCGGTCGACGTCCACGACGAAGCCGACCTGTTCGCTGTAGAAAGCCTTCGATCGGTCGACATCGGAGACCGGCACGACCACGACTTCGAGTGTCCAATCCATGGGAACCGTCCTTTCGTGCTGAGCGGTGCGTTGCGTCAGGCGACCGGGACAAGGCGGGCGATCATCTCGTCGAGCCGTTCGAACCCTTCGTTGAGCCCTGCCTCCATGCCCGATGCGATCATCGCGTCGCGGCCCTCGATCGTCTGGTAGACCGAATTCAGGTGGACGACGGTCTTGCCGTCACGCTCCTCGAAGGTGGCCGTGTCCATCTGGACATGGCCGGGCGCCCCTTCGAACTCGAAGGTCTGGACGATGCCATCCAGCGACGGTGTGCCGTGGAAGACGCCGTGGAACCCGAAGTCGTTGCCGTCGTCATCGCGGTGGATGTAGCGCCACGTGCCGCCATCCCGCAGATCGAACCGATCGACGATCATCGTGAACCGGCGCGGGCCGAGCCACTGGACCATGAGATCCGGGTCGGTGAAGGCGCGGAAGACGAACTCCCGCGGCGCATCGAACTCTCGGTCGATCAGGATCTGCGGGATCCCTGGCTTTGCCGTGATCTGCGTCGTGCCCATCATGTCCTCCTTTTCGATCGATCGGCCTGGTCGGCCTGGAGCGCCGCGAGCAGCGCGTCGAGCCGGGCGAAGCGCTCGTCCCAGAACTCCTGGTAGCGGGCGAGCCATTCGGTGGCATCGCGGAGTGGCTTGGCCTCGAGATGGCTCAGGCGCGCCGTGGCCCGGCGACGACGCGAGATAAGCCCGGCCTGCTCGAGCACCTTGAGGTGCCGCGAGATGGCCGGCTGCGACACCCTGAAAGGAGCCCCGAGCTCCGCGACGTTCGCGTCGCCATCCATCAGCCTGGCCAGGATCGCCCGCCGCGTCGGGTCGGCCAGCGCCCCGAATACCGTGCTCAGCTGATCAGCAGCCATCCATAACCACTCCGTTCCATAATGAGTAGGTTATGAACTCTACCCGGTGCGTGCGGCGCTGTCAAGCACGGTCGGTGGAGCGAGCGTGTCGCTCGCCGATCTCGGCGAGATCCGTCTCCGCGTCAGCCCGCAGCTTCGCCAGAAGATCCGACATCCCTGAGTAGTCCGGCCACGATGCGGGCGTCCCCCGTCCGTACGGAGCCCTTCCCTCGGACAGGAGACGAGGTGGTTCGAACGATGGCACGACGGCTCTGTCGCCTGCGGCTTCGGCCAGCTGCCGGTCAAGGGTCAGTAGCCCTGCCTCGAGTTGACGCGCCAGCACCAGGTATGCCGCGTCGTAGACGGTAAGCCGATGCCGCTCAGCCTCGCCGATCGCCAGGAGCACAAGCGGTCGATCCATGTCGATCGTCACGAAGGCATACTCGTCGAGCTCTCGGATCGCCTCGAACCCCTCCGCTCCTGTGAGCCGACGTCCGACGACAAGTCCGTTAGCCACCTCGAGCCAGAAGTGACTTGGTACGTACATCGCGACATCGTTCGATTTGGCGTCGGCGAGGATCCGCCTGACGAGCGGAGCCTGTGGCTCCTCCACGAGAGTGGAGAACACAGCTGACGTATCGACCACCAAGGCCTTCATCGAACCTTCTTCCTCGTCCGCGGACGACGTCCAGCGGCCTCATCGACGACACGCATCAGGTGATCCGTTCGCCCGTCGCGCATCTGCCGAACGAGCGTCGCGGCATCGGGATCGCCGGGCTGGCGTGGATGTTTGGCGGCCATACGCTTGCTGAACGCCTCGAGCCGATCCAGCGCATCGAGCGATCGCTTGACGCGAGCCTCGCGTTCCTCATCAAACCGGCTGGCTTCCTCCGGCGAGATCAGGATGGCGACGGGTTTGTGATCCCGCTCGATGACGATGCGCTCACCGGCCGAGGCGGCGTCCAGGATGGCGCCCAGGCTGCGGCGGAGGTCCATCGGCGTCACGGTTCTCATAGTCAACTATGATATATCACTAGGAGAGTTCGGTCAAATCGAGGAGCTCGATCAGATCCGCCGCCGACTCGAGGACCAGCGATGCGCCGGCGCGCTGGAGGGTCTCCGCGTTGACCGCCGAACCGGACGTGATGGCGATCGTCGTCATTCCGGCGGCGACACCGGCCAGCATGTCCCAGGTGCTGTCACCGACGTACCAGCAATCGGCTGCTTCGATACCGAGAACCTCAGCAGCGCGCAACAGTAGATCCGGGGCGGGTTTGGCATGCTGGACGGAGCTCCCATCGACGATCGTCGGTGTCTGTTCGAGACCGAGGGCGGTCACCGATGCTGCGACCTGTTCACGGCGGCTCGAGGTCGCGATCGCCCATGGCAGGTCGTTCGCAACTACAGCCAGGAGCAACTGCGCGACGCCGGGCAACGGCCGAGGATCGGTGTTGAGCGCGTCGTAGATCGCGCCGCTGCGACGGTCGATCTCCTCGGCTCGCGTCTGGTCGAACGGCAGTCCGGCGGCTCGCACGACCTCCGCAACGAGGTATGTGCCGTCGCTGCCGATAAGCCGTGCGAGCTGCTCGCGCTCGTATGGCAGCCCCACCTCGTCGAGCGCGATCGACCACGCCGCGATCCGCGTCGGCACCGTATCGACGAGCGTCCCATCGAGATCGAACAGGATCGCCCGAGGACGAGAAGCCATGCCATTGAGCCTAGCCGTGGGTGGCACAGAGTCATCGACTCGATGCCGCCGTGGTCTCGTTTCACGACTGCCGATTGCCGGGACGGCAGACTCGGACTGCATCGCACGACATCGTGGTCGAAGCCGCCCGTCGTGATGTCGAGATGGCCGAGTCCTATGAGGCCAGTCGAAACTCCTCGTATCGCATCGCGAGCCTGGCCGGATCAGGAAGATCAACGGATCGGCTTGGCAGCTCGATCCGACTTCCATGGATTTCCTGCAGCCCGACGGTCAGCATCGGCCCATCAGTCTCTTCAAGGATCGACTGACGCACCTCAATCACATAGTCCGGGCGGACAGCGAAAGAAGCGATCGAAAGCAGCGTGGTGCGAGCTCTGCACAGCGCTAGGCCATCGCTGACGACCGGCTCACCGGAAATATCGCTGTCCGGCGTTATGTGCGCCGCGTCGAGAAGTTCCTGATGGCCGAGCCGGCAGAGCGCAGCATCGTTCTCGATAGGCTCGGAGCACACGCTGTCGAAACGCGACCTGATGGATTCGCCGTCGAACTGTCGCCGTAACGTACGATCGCCGCGGTTCCGCGTCGTCCTCCGCCACCAGGTCGCCATCGTGCCCGAGCGCGATCGCGGACGCGAGATCGTCGACCTGCATCGTGAACATGAGCACGGCAGGGTCGTCATCGACGACGAACACCGGGTACGCAGCCACATACCGCCACGCTCAACGGCGTGGAAGTACGCGATCGGAACTCTTTCGTGCCACGCGCGCCGAAGACCGCGGTTGTCGCGATGCTGAAGATCGAGCCCCCTGTAGGCGTACCGGACCGCACCAGCGGCGACATCGAAGACGTCCGCGTAGGACCGTTCAGCGTTGGTCGTTACGGAGATTGGGAGCTCGCATGCGGCTGGCTTCCAGATCCCAGAGGGACCGACGAGCGGGATGCGAACGCCATCGAGTTCGAATTGCTCGAGCAACGCCCGGGGAGAGGGCCTCCCCATGTTGATCGCGCTGATCGGTAAGCCAGTCAAAAGCTGAGAGTCTGATCCGTTGGTCAGCTGCTCCGATCACAACTGCCAGGATAGTCGACGAAAGCGGCCGAGCCTTGGGTCATGGGCGGATTCGAATTGGATCGACACTTGTTCGAGTGGTCCAGCTCGAACAGGGAGATCACCAACCGATCTGACCGCTTGCCGGTGGAAATGGCTCGGAGGGTGGTGCGGCGGTTGGGGCCGGCGGCTCCATCGCCGCAAGGCGAGTCAGAGTTTCCTCGAGATCGGCAGCGAAGCGGCGGGAGCCGCCGAGCTGGACGGCGATGCCGACGAGGCGGCCGCGCAGGTCGCTGGCGATGCGCTGGAAGTCGACGCTCACATGGCAGCCGCCGGCGGCGCCCGGTGTGATGCGGTAGGTGATGACGGTCCCGGGCTTGAAGGAGCGAGACTCCTGGAGCGTGAGGGTGACGACGCCCGGCGTCGACCAGTCGTAGCGCTCTCGAGCCCAGACACCACCCAGACCGCCCACCGCGGTGCCCTCGGTCACGTCGGCCCAGCTGGGGCCGACCTCATGGACCTTGTACTGGCTCAGCGACAGGTTGGGCCACAGATCCGGCCGGCTCGGGCTGAAGTCGGTCAGGGCGGCGATGAACCGCGCAGGCGAGATCGTCCCGTCGGCCTCGTAATGGATCTTCGCCACGCAACGAGGGTACGCCGCCCGTGACGCGTCGAAGGCTGTCTGTACCATCGGACGCGGTCATGATGAACAACTGGGACGCTCCGGACTGGTCGACGATCCCGGCGCCGATTGACGACGGTGCGACCGACCATCTGCGTGATGCTCGGCTGCCGTCCGTCCCGCTCCAAGCCACGGATGGTGGCGTGGTGGACATATCGACCCTGCCCGGGCTGACCGTCGTCTACGCCTACCCGCGCACGGGTCAGCCGGGAGTGCCGAGCCCGGACGGATGGGACATGATCCCCGGTGCCCGCGGGTGCACCCCCCAATCGTGCTCGTTCCGCGACCACTTCGACGACCTGAGGCGACTTGGGGTCGAGCACCTGTTCGGGCTATCGACCCAGTCATCCGAGTATCAACGAGAAGCGGTCGACCGCCTCGGCCTGCCGTTCGCCATCCTCTCCGATGAGCATCTCCGACTCGCCCGGGCGATGGACCTGCCCCTCTTCGAAGTGGCCGGAATGACGCTGCTGAAGCGCTTCACCCTCGTCCTCGAGGACGGTGTCGTGCGGCAGGTGTTCTATCCGGTCTTCCCGCCCGATCGGAGCGCGAGCGACGTCATGGCATGGCTCGCGGCGCCGCTAGTCGCACGCTCGGCGCCCGCTTATCGCCCGGAGTCGTCCCCGAGCTCCGTCCGCAGGGTCGCTCGGCCACGGGAGATCCAGCTGGCCACCGTCCCTTCGGCGACGGCGAACATGATCCCGATCTCGCGCTGCGTGTAGCCGTCCAGGATGTTGAGGAGGAGTGCCGCGCGAGTCCGGGCATCGAGCCGTCGCATCGCCGCCCAGAGGTCCGGATCAGAGCGATCCGACCACGGTGCGGGCTCGGTCCGCCCCACGATGCTCAGCCATCGCTTCCGCTTGCGCAGCTGGTTGAAGGCCAGGCGAAGGGCGATCGTGTAGAGCCAGCCTCGAACGTCGTCGCCGTCGAAGCGATCCCACGAGCGGAAGGCTCGGAGATAGGCGTCCTGGGCGATGTCCTCCGCGTCGTGCTCGTCGCCCAGGACGACGACGAGACGACGGACGAGAGGGGCGTAGTGCGGGCGAACCGCCGCTTCGAACGTGGTGGAGTCGCGCTCCACGGCCGTAACGACTGTTGTCCCGGGCCGCGTCCCGGATCGGACGGTCATGGCATCGGGTCGCCGTAGCAGGCGCCGACGCCCGTCGCCCCGTCGCGCTGGTCGACGATCATGATGAGCTGGCCGTCGCCGAGGAACGAACCCGGAATGACGTAGCCGTGCTCGGGTGGAACCGACTGCTGTCGCGATCCGCCCGATGTCTTGTCGCCGGCCTTGCCCGTCTCTACTTGCCAGACCACGTTGGTGAAGCCGTGCTCTGTGAGGTACGAAGCGGCCGCGGGCGGGCTCATGCACTCGAGGTTCGCGCCTTCGAGCGGCTGGCCGGGGTTCTCCGCGCCTGGCCACGCCTGGGCGGTGATGCCTCCAATGACCGCCCCACCGGCGACCGCCGTCGCGGCGACGGCGAGGACCAGGACGGGTGCCATCGCGATCGGTGCGAAGAGTCGGCCGCGACGCTGATTCGCGTCGGGCAGGCTCGGTGGTGCGTGGCCGGCTGGTGCTCGGGCCTCCATGGCCGCGAGCCTGGCATCGAGATCGGTGGGATTCATCGGTCGTCTCCAGGTGTTGGGCGACCCTGTCGGTGGAGCCGTTGGGGATCGCCGTTCACCTTGTACAACACCGCTCCTGAGTGGATCCTTGCAGGCGATCGAGGCCTGCTATGGTGCGCCCATGAGCAGAACCCTGATGCAGGACGCGTTCGGCCACCACGTCTGGGCGACGCTGCGGCTGATCGACGCATGCCTGGAACTCCGGCCAGAGCAGTTGGCGACCACCGTCCCCGGAACGTACGGATCGATCCTCGAGACGATGCGCCACCTCGTGGGGGCCGACTCGCGGTACCTGTTCGTTCTTACCGGCGAGGTCACCCCGATCATCGACGAGGACCGCATGGACCTCCTGGAACTGCGGGCTGCGATGGAGGCCAACGGGGCAGCCTGGCTGGGGCTCGTGGCCCAGGACCTTGACCCGGAGGCGGTCCTGGTGAGGCACCGCGACGACGGCTCCGAGACACATGCCGCGGTAGGCATCCGACTCACCCAGGCACTCCACCACGGCACGGATCATCGAAGCCAGATCTGCACCGCCCTCACGTCACTTGGCGACGAGCCGCCCGAGATCGACGCGTGGGCGTTCGCTCAGCAGGACGGTCGTCTCATCGAGGTCCCGGCCAGGCCCTAACGGTGCACCTGTGAGCGCGCCTACATGGCATCGTCGATGCTGACCGCCTGAGCCAGAACATCGAGCCGTGGACGCCAGGCGGAACGCTTCGCGGCGACGTCCTCGGCACCCGCGAGCCGAGCGTGAACGACCGTCACGACCGATCGATCATCACCCTTCGGGTCGACGATCAGCCGAACGCTCGTCGCGTCGCCGTCGACCGAGAAGCGCACCCATTTGCCCGCTCTCGACGCCTTCATGGCGAGGAGTCCCGGTTCGACCCATCGATCGAGCCGCGGCGTCTCCGCCAGCCATGGCCAGGCGACCTCAGGCGTCACGGGCAGGGTCTTCGAGACGGTGACCTCGAAGCCGCGGGTCGTCTCGTGGACCGCCCGCAGGCCCCGAGCCCGCTCGAAGCCAACGGTCACCGACTGCGCCCACCAACCGGAGATCCCATAGGTCTCGTGCACATGCCTGGCGATCTCGACGTGGGGCCGAGTTGTCGCCCCCCACTCGTCGAGGATGAACAGCCACTCGTCCCAGTCGCGACCTGTCGCCTTGCGGATCGCATCGTCGCTCACGCCCGGATCGGCAATGCGCGGCGGGAGCGTCACTTGGGAGGTCGGCTCGGTAGCTTCGACGACATGGCGTCGGGCAGCGGCATACCGCTCGCCGGTCTTCAGCATGCGGGAACGGACGGCTCGCTTGCGAGCCTTGTTGGTCGTCATCATCGGCCTCCTGACCGGCCGTCGAGTGGACTCACGCTCCCAGGCTCGGCGACCGCGGTGGCACGATCCGACGACCCCGAGGCGATGCCCCTTTGCCTCCACGACGCCGGCGGCGTGAGCGCCGGAACGGAGGTGCGGCGTGAGGAACGCCGTGGCCGCGATCATACACCTCACCCCAGTGGAGGCAGCTCCTGCAGATCGGTCTGGGCCGGGGCGAACAGATCTCCGACGTTGCGCACACGCTCGACGATCGTGCGGATCGTCCAGCGGTTGGCTGTGAGCGAGGGATCGTCGAGCTCGTCCCAGGCGATCGGCGCCGAGACGGGTGCACCCGCCAGGGGCCGGACGGCGTACGGGGCGACGAGCGTCTTGATGAACGCGTTCTGGGTGTAGTCGAGGCGCGCCCGCCCCTTGCGGGCTTCCTTCGCCCACTCCCACGACACGAGATCGGGGACGATGGCGCCGACGGCCTTCGAGACCTGTTCCACCCAGGCCGACGTCTCGCCGAAGTCGTAGCGGGGCACGATCGGGATCCAGACCTGGACGCCGCGCTTGCCGGTGAGCTTGGGGTAGCCACGAACGCCGAGGTGGCCGAGAGCCGTACGAAAGAGCCGGACCACGGCCAGGGTCTCGTCCCACGTGGTCGCTTCACCGGGGTCGATGTCGATGAGCGCGAATGTCGGGTGCATCGGGGCCGTGAGCCGGCTCGTCCAGGCGTGGAACTCGAACGCCGCCTGATTGCCGAGCCAGCACATCGTGGCGACGCGATCGGCGACCAGGTGTTCGTTCGCCTCGCGTCGGTCGACGCCGACCTCGCGCCATCGCCGGAGCCACTTCGGATCGGTCTTTCGAAGATCCTTCTGCCAGAAGCCGGGGCCGCCGACGCCGTCCGGGAAGCGGTTGAGGTTTAGGGGCCGATCGGCCAGATGCGGCAGCACAACGGGTGACATGAGCGCGAAGTAGCGGATGAGGTCGCGCTTCGTCAGCGGTGCGGCATCGACCTCGTGGCCGGCGACCCGATCGTCCTCCCCCAACCCTGGGAACAGGACCTTGTCGAGGTTTGTCAGCTTCAGCTCCTGGCCGCCGACCCGCCAGATCCCCTCCTTGCCGAGCTTCTCGAGCGCCTGAAGCTCATCGTCGGTGGCCGCCCAGGGCAGCCCATCCGGCCCGAATCGCCGCGCGAACGGATCGCCCGACGAGCGCTCCTCGCGACCCGCCGAATCTCCTTTCGCGTCACCTTCACCCTTGGAGTTCTTCATCGCTCGCAGCATGTCGTCGGCAGGAGGAGGGCCGGCAGAGGGGACTTCGCGCACGACGGAACCTGGGTCCCGTCCCGGCTCGATGCCCTTGAGGGAGCTCTGGCGGACGATGCCGTCGCGCGACCAGCCGCCGATTTCGGCTCGGATCACGAGCTCCGGACGCATCCAGGCGACGCCGCGCAGGTCGCCTCCCCAGCGACCGCGATAGTCGCGCGGCGGTGGCGGGTCGAAGGGCGGGTCGTCGGTCGCGAGCTCGTCGAGGAACGGCCTGAGCTGGCGCCGGATGGCGGCGTTGAAGCCCGAGCCGACCTTGCCTGCGAAGCGAAGCTTGCCATCGTCGTAGACGCCCACGACGATGGCACCGATCTCGGTGGAGCTTCCTTCGGCCGGCGTCCAGCCGCCGACGACGAGCTCCTGCTCGGGGCGGAGCTTGATCTTCAGCCAGGCGTTCGTGCGCTTGCCCGGCTCGTAGCGGGAGCGTCGCTGCTTTGCGACGATGCCCTCGAGACCCTGCGACTTTGCTGCCCCATAGAAGGCAATACCGTCGGCCTCGACGTGGGCCGCGTAGCGAACCCTCCGGCTATCGTGGAGAACAGCCTTCAGGAGTCGCTTGCGATCCTCGAGCGGGACGTCGAGGAGCGAGCGGCCGTCGTGATGAAGCAGGTCGAAGGCGATGAACACGACGTCCGGCTGCTCGCCGCCCTGCTTGACGCCGAGGCGCTCCTGGAGGAGGGAGAAATCGGGCCGACCGTCCTCGTCGAGGGCGACCATCTCGCCGTCGACGATTGCCTCGTGGGCGTCGATCCACGACGGGGGCTCGAGGACACGACCGAAGTAGCCGGCGGCGTCGTTGCCGTTGCGGGTGTAGATCCTGACCTTGCGATCGGCGACGATGGCCTGGGTCCGGAAGCCGTCCCACTTGATCTCGAAGAGCCACTCCGGCGAGTCGAAGGGCTTCGCCGTGAGCGTTGCGAGCATCGGCTCGATGAAGGACGGCGGGCCGGTCGCTTTGGCGTTTGCGAGGTCGATCTGGGCGATCGGGGCGGGAGCGCCGGAGATCCACACGGCGTCGCGGTTGGCTTTCACCTCGTCGTTCGTGCGGCCGGTCTTCACGCTCTGGGGATGATCCTCGGCGTCCCAGCCCTCGACCGCCACGTCGTCGCGTTTCTTGATCAGGAGCCACTGTTCCTGCCCGTCTCCCTCGAAGGCACGCGGCGCACCCCGGCCCCGCCCGCTGGTTCGGACGATCGTGTAACGACCGCCGAGCTTCGTGCCTTTGAGCCGGAACTTCAGCTCGCCGGCGGCAACGGCTGCCGCGGGATCGCTCGTTTCCTCCGGCTCCCACGTGCCCCAATCCCAGACGATGACGTCGCCCGCTCCGTACTGCTTCGAGGGGATGACGCCCTCGAAGTCGAGGTACTCCATCGGGTGGTCCTCGACATGAACCGCCATCCGCTTCTCGGCCGGATCGAGGGTCGGGCCGCGGGGCACGGCCCAGCTGACGAGGACGTCATCGATCTCGAGGCGGAAGTCGTAGTGGAGGCGCGTGGCCCGATGCCGTTGGACGACGAAGCGGCCCCCGACCGCCGGGGCCGCGGCGACCGTCGACGCCACCGAGACCGGTTTCCCGCCTGGCTCAGGCGTCTTGGCGAAATCGCGCTTGCGCTGGTACTCCTCGAGCGGAGCCGATTCTCTGTGTGGCATAGGGTGTCAGTGTGCCCCAGCCGGTGGAGCGAGGGCCAGTACCGCAGAGTTCCCTCGGATCCTTCCAGGCTCCCCCCGTAACAAGCAGCGACAGCGGGCGTCAAACGACCGAACGGATGCCCATCCGTCGCAAAGTCCAGCCTCGACGGCAGAAACGGACGATATGGCCGGAACCCCGAGTTCCAGGCGTCCAACTTGGCGACCTACCCAGCGTCAAGCAGCCGCCGCGGGCGTAACTCTGCTGACTTGGGTGGCCGTCGTGGCCGTCGTCGTTGCGCAGCCGTGGGCGACCCGCCCCGCGCCGGGCCCGACCTCGCCGGGATCGGGAGCTTCTCCCTCCGCGGACCAGAGCACGAACCCGGACCAGGGCAATGGCTCCGACGAGACGCCTCCCGGCGACTGGGCAGCCGTCGATCTCCCTGCGATCCCGGCCGTAGCCACAATCGAACCTGGCCGACGCGATGAAGGCGGCATTCGACCTGACACATCCTTCACCCTTGCGAGCCTGACGGACGAATCGGCTGCGAGTCTCGTCGCGCGTCTCGACGTCACCCCACAGACCGACTTTGACGTTTCGGCCGGAGCCAACCCGACCGAGGCCGTCCTGCGGCCGACCAAAGCCCTGACCCCCGGCAAGCTCTATCGCATCGCTCTGTCAGCCCCCGACGGGAGCCTCGCCGGGTCGTGGGCGTTCCAGGTCCGATCGTCGGTCCACGTCATCGGCATGTTGCCTGGCAACGAGGTCACAGGCGTCCCGACCAATACCGGCATCGAGATGACATTCGATCAGGACGGCGTGGCCGACATGGCCGCCAACTTCTCGATCGTGCCGAAGGTCGACGGGCGATTCGAGCGCCACGGACGAACCCAGGTCTTCGTGGCCACGGGCCTCGCCGACAAGACCCTCTACACGGTCACTGTCAGGGCTGGCCTTCCGCGCACCGGGACAGATCTCACCCTCAAATCCGACGTCACGATGCGTTTCGAGACTGCCGGTCCGGCCGATCGCGCGCCCTGGCTGCGGTTCGGACGAGATGTCGTCGAGTCGAGTCCCGCCGAGGCGCCGATCCTCGCGGTCCAGACCGTGGTCGGTGAGGATTCGGGCGAGGAGACGCCGGCGATCGCGAGCGCCGATGTCCGCGTCTATCGGCTGCCCTCGCTTCCCAAGGCCAGCGAGACCCTCCGGGCGTTCCTGCTGGAACCCCGCTGGGCGATGCATTCCGAGCCGCGCATGCCGACCGACGGACTGCCGGTCGTCGCCACCTTCAGCTCCCCAGTCGAGCCGCTGCCAGACTCGACCTTCGGGGTCATCAGGTTCCCAGAACCCCTGGCCGAAGGCTGGTACATCGTGGAGATCCAGGGCCAACGACCGACTCAGGCATTTCTTCAGAGCACGCCAGTGTCCGCCTGGGTCTCCGTTCTGACCGACAGGACAGTGACCTGGGTCAACGATGTCAGGACAGCCAAGCCGATCAAGGACGCCGAGATCGCTCTGGCGGGTGGCGCGAAGCTCGGCACGTCCGATGCGTCGGGGCTCATGGTCGCGACGACGCCAGATGCGCTCATTCCTCCGGCGGAGGCTGGCGACCGGGCGATCCCCGATGGCCCGCCGGTGCTCGTCGTTCGTGCACCGGGCGGCCATTCGATGCTCTTGCCGTTCGGTGTCGGAGACGGGAGCGGCGTCTACCGCGGCGAGTGGTTCGAGAAGAGCACATCTGCCGACGCGACGTACTGGTCGATCCTCTCGACGGACCGCTCGCTGTACCGGACCAGCGATCGGGTCGAAGCGTGGGGCTACCTGCGCGGACGCGATGACGGCAAGGTCCCGGCCGCCGTGGAGGTCCGCCTCGTCTACACCGACTCCGCCGACCTCGCAGACCCCCCTGCCATTGCCCGCGCAACGGCGCGGCCAAACGCCACCGGGGCGTTCATCGCCTCGCTCCCGATAACCCATGCTCCGCTCGGCTCATACCAGGTCCAGGTGGTCGTCGGCAAGCGGGTGGTCTCGAAACGATGGGTCGAGGTCAGCGTCATCCGGAAGCCTGCCTACCAGATCGATGTCAAGACCGATCACACCGCTGTGATCGTCGGAACGAAGGTCCGCTGGACGATCGCGGCAACATTCTTCGACAACACGCCCGTCCCCGGGCTCGCCTTCCGCATCGACGAGGATGTAGCCACGAAGCCGACCGATGTCGCGGGACGGACGTCGATCCAGACGGCGGCCCCCAGCAATGAGGACAACCAGGATGCGTCGGGCTGGTACCGAGAGGTGAGGCCAGCCGTCAACGAGGAGGCCGAGATCCTCGGCTCAGCCGACGTCGTGGTGTTCCCGTCTGCGTACCACCTCGCGGCGAACGGCACGGTTGGGAAGAGCCGCCTCGGCGTGACTGGCACCCTCGACAAGATCGATCTCAAGAAGGTCGAGGCCCAGATCGCGAAGGGGTCGTGGGATGGAGAACCCGACGGCACGCCCGTCCGAGCCAAGGCAATCCGAGCCGTCGTCACGGAGCTCATTCCGACTCGCAAGCTCGTCGGCAACGATTACGACTTCATCGAGAAGGTCGTGAGACCTCGATACGAGTACGACATCGCAAGGCGCGCTGTCCGGACCTTGACCGTCAAGACGGGGAGCGATGGCCGGTTTTCGCTCGGCCTGGCGGTGCCCAATCCGGACCACAACTACGAGATCGTGCTGTCGACGACGGATGGGGCGGGTCGTCGCGCGATTCGCACAATCTCAGCCGGTCGAGCGCCTGACATCTCGTGGGAGAACGCCGGCGTTCGTTTCCAGGAGGCCCGCGGCAAGGAGGCCGGCGAGTCTCCGTATCGGATCGGCGCGCGGGTCAGGTGGCAGATGACCGATGACGGCAAGCCGCTGCCATCCGGCGGACCGGACCGCTACCTCTACGTCGTCGCTCAACGAGGCCTGCGATCGGCGACCGTGACCGCTTCGCCAACGTTCGATCGCCGGTTTGTTGCGGGCGACGCGCCGGGGATTTTCGTCATGGGCGTCCGCTTCACCGGAAGCACGTATGCACCAAAGGCCGCGGCGTGGGCGAACTTCGACCAGCGGCAACGTCAGATCCGGGTCAGCGTGGCGGCCGATCGAAAGCGCTACCGGCCAGGCGAAGACGTCAAGCTCACGATCCATACAACAGACGCCTCAGGCAAACCGATCCCCACAAGCGTGGTCCTCCAGGCCGTCGACGAGAAGCTCTATTCGATCGATGGAGCTTCCACCCCGCAACCGCTTGACGACCTCTACACCCGGGTTGACAGCGGCATCGTCCGCCTGACCTCGACGCATCAGGTCCCGACCATGGCCGGCCCCGAAGGTGAGGGCGGCGACACCACCGGAGGCGGCGACGCCCGGAGTGACTTCCGCGACACACTCGCCTTCCGGGCGATCCGCACCGATCGAGCTGGCCGGGCGACAACCACGGTTCGACTCTCCGACGACCTTACTTCGTGGCACGTTGCGGCAAGTGCCGTCACAGGCGGCCTCCGGGCCGGTGTCGGCGAGGTCGTCATTCCCGTCGGCCTGCCGCTCTTTGTAGACGCGACGATCGCCGACGCGTACCTCCTCTCCGATCGCCCGTCGATCCGACTGCGCGCATTTGGCGATGCACTCAAGGCGGGCGACCCAGTCGAGTTCACCGTCCGATCGACGACGCTCGGCATGGCGGCGACCCGCGTTCGCGGCACGGCCTTCCGAGACGTCACGCTCGACCTGCCGGCCTTGGGCCTCGGTTCGCAATCGCTCGACATCTCAGTCAGCGCCCCGACACGGCGCGATGGCGCCGGCAAGCCCCAAGTGGACCGTCTCATCCGGACCTTCCAGGTCGTCCGTTCGCGGCTCACGACGGCTCACGCGGCCTATGTGACCGTCGGCGACAAGCTGCCCGACCTCGGAACCGTCGATGCGGCCACCTACACGTTCACAGACGCCGGCCGAGCTCGATTCCTGCCCATCCTGGAACGTCTGGTCGAGCCGGTCGGTGCGCGGTTCGATCGCGGTCTCGCCCAGTCCCTTGCCAGAAGCATGCTGACCGATACCTTTGGACTGAGTCCGCTGGAGCTCCCGGCAGCCACATTCGACCCGACCCGATATCCGATCGACATCATCGAGGACGAGGCCGGCGAGGTCCGTGCCGGGGTCTCGCTGCTGCCGTACGGCGGACCTGATCCATGGCTCGCGACGCGAGTCGCCCTGGTTCAGGCTGAGGGCGTGAACACAGGGCAGCTGCGCGACGCTCTGATCTCGCTTCGCGATCTCAAGTCAACGCCACGCGATCTGTCAATCGCCATCCTTGCCGGCCTCGCGGCCCTCGGCGAGCCTGTCAACGGGGACCTTGAGGACGCACGCGGCCTTTCGGATCTGACGACATCGGAACTCATCCACATCGGGCTCGGCTTTCAGGCTGCCGGCGACAACGGTACGGCTGCCCTCATCGAGCGTGACGTGCTCAAGCAGCACGGCCAACGTCTTGGTCCGTGGGTTCGGGTGCTTGTTGGAGCGAGCGCCGCCGAAACCGTCGATGCGACGGCCTTGATGGCGGTCCTCGCCGCTGGCATCGGCGATCCACTCGCCGCGGATCTGATGGAGTATGTAGCAGCGAATCCATCGGTCGAAACCACACACGCCCTCGAGCTGGCCGAGACTGTTCGGCGAGTTCTGGAGCGGACCCCGGCTGCCGCGGCGTCGTTCGCCTATACGGTGGATGGCAGGCGCTCGGTCGGTCGGCTCGAGCCCGGCGATGCGATCACCATCCAGCTTACCCCCGCTCAGCGACGATCTCTAGTGCTTGAAGTGGTGGCCGGTCGGGTCGGCGCTGGGATCGCCTGGCGCGAGCCGGCAGACGTCACGTCGCTTCGGCCCGACACTGCCCTGAGCCTGACCCGCACCCCGCCGAAGAATCCACTCCCGATAGATCGTCTTGTGACGGTCGACTTGGCCGTGACGTTCAAGGCGTCCGCTCTTGAGAGCGCCTGCTACGACGTGGTCGAGACGGTCCCGAGCGGGCTGGCGCCGACCACTATCGGAGCAGACGAAGGCGTCACGGGCATCGTCTACCCAACGAGTGTCGTTGGCCAGACAGTCAGCTTCTGCGCTCCGAACGACCCGCGAAGTGGCCGCAAAGCCCACTTGCGATATACGGCCCGGATTGTGAATGCGGGGACCTTCGCCTGGGAACCGGCGGTCATGCAGTTCAGCGGTGCGCCCGAGGCGATCACCGTCTCTGGCGCCTCGACTGCCCGGATCGGCGCTAACTGAGCGGGGTCGATCCCGCTCAATCGCCTTAGGCGGTCTTGCGCTTGCGGGCCGGCCGGGCTTCCTCCGCGGATGCCGCGGCGTCCGCCTCCTCCTCGTCGGCAGCGGCCTTGGCCTTGGCGGCCCGCTTCGACTTGGCCGAACCGACGGAGACGGGAGTGCCCGTCTCGGCGTCCCGAGCCGACTTCGCGGCGGCAACGGATGCCTCGAGTGCGGCCATGAGATCGATAAGCTTGCCCTCGTCCGCGCGTGCGGCGGGAGCCACGACCTCCTTGCCCTCGACCTTCGCATCAATGACGGCGCGAAGAGCCTCGCGATACTCGTCCTTGTACGCCGACGGATCGAACTCGCCCGTCATCGCGGCGATGAGCTGGGCGGCCATCTTCTTCTCGGCCGGCTTCACCTCGATCTCCTCGTCACCGACATTGATGTCCTTGGCCGAGCGGACCTCGTCGGGCCAGTAGAGGGTCGAGAGGATCATGGTCTCGGCAAACGGATCGAGCGCCCCGAGGACCTCGCGATTGCTGATGACGACCTTGCAGATCGCCGACAAGCCCTTGTCGGTGAGCACCTCCCGGAGAAGCGCGAATGCCTTCCGGCCGATCTTGTCCGGCTCGACGTAGTAGGCCTGCTTGACGAAGCGGAGGTTCTCCTCTGTCTTGTCCCGTTCGACGAACTGCTCGATCTCGATCGAGCGCATGGTCTTGAGGGGCAGCTTCTCAAGGTCTTCGTCGGTGACGACGACGTACTCGCCCGGCGCGTATTCGTAGCCCTTGACGGTCTCGGACCGCTCGATCTGGTGTTCGTCGACCGGGCACCAGATCTTCATCTCGATCCGCGAGAGGTCGGCCTCGTGAAGCATGTTGAAGCGAATCGTCTGTTTGGGCTCGGTGGCCAGGTACAGCTTGATCGGGATGGTGACCAGCCCGAACTGGATGGCCCCCTTCCACATCGGTCGCGCCACGGCCTGACCTCGTCTTTAGCGTCGACCCCAAATCCCGGTGGGGGTCGGGCCGTAACCATAGCGGGTCCTGGCAAGTCCGCTTATGCGGCGGTGGCGCCCGCCCGGAGTTCCGCCTCGGCTTCGACGACCCTGGCGAGGATGCCCTCGCGGAGACGATCGAGGCCGTCGGACACGTCCTGGCTGCTGCGACGGATCGAGCCGAGGGTCGTCTTGAGGTTCCGGACCTGGTCGAGATGCTCGCGCACCCCGGCCACGGCCCGCCCGACCGCATCCGCATCGATCTCGACATCCCGCTCGCGGAGTGTCGCGAGTGCGAGCAGCCGAGCAAGCCGGACTGCCGCCTCGAGCGTCGCTCGATCGGGGTCGGCCGGGTCGATGACGCACCAGACATCGTCGCCGCGCAGATCGAACGGCGCCACCCCGGCTGGGGCGTGATCCGGAGAGAAGACGGCGACGCCGACGGACGCGCCGCGGTTCGTCTTGGCCGCTCGAAGCTCATCCCGGATGGCGCGCGGCGAGAGGCTCCGGTCCTTCGCCTCGATGACGAGCCGCAGCTCGGCACCCCTCGCCACGCTCGGATCGACCGTCAGCACGAAGTCGCCCTTCTTGGAGCGGATGACATCTCCGGCCTCCCCGCCGGTGCGCTCGACATCGTCGCCCGCACCACGGGCGATGTCGCCGAGCAGATCCTCGAGTGTGTCCTCGAAATCGGCTCCCTTCGCGGCCGACTTTGCCCGCTCGGTGGCCCGGGCCTTGCTCGCCGCCTCGATCGCGGTCAGGCGATCGTGAAGGGCGGTGAACGACGCCGTGACCTCTTCGCGAAACTGGTGGAGCGGAGAGCCGAGGCGGGTGGGATCGAGGAGTTGGGCGAGGTGTGATGCGTCGCCATCGAAGTACGTGCCGAGGAGGTGACGCATCCTGCCGAGGGCGGAGTCGCGCTTCGTCTCGTCAAAGAGTTCCCCAACGAATCGGCGCAGCTCGCCGCGATCGCCGAGGAATTTCTCGAGCGTGCGCGGAAGTCGGCCATCACCGTCGGCGAAGTTTGTCCGCAGGGCGTCCTCGAGCGCCTTGGCGGCCCGCTCGTTGACCCGCTCGGTGTCCGAGACCATCCGACCGAACTCCGCCCTGACGGCATCGACGTCCACCGCTACGCCCGCATCGGCGATGGCCAGCAAACCGATCCGCAGGGCCCGCTCGACCAGCGAGGCGCGTTCCGCTTCGGGTCGTTGGGCGACGATCGCGGCAAGCCCGGGATCGGCAAGCGTCAGGTGCTCGACGACGATCCGCTCGCCATCGACCCAGATCACCGGCCCCGTCGGAGAACGGTCATCGCGAGGTCGGCCCGAGACAGCCTTGAGGGGGACGATCCTGGCTTCCATGCCCGCATCATCAGCGGTGCCCGTGACACCTCGCCTGTCACGACGTATCTGGGCGTTGATCGGCGTCGATTCGAGCGTGATCCACTGGAGAGTGAGCGGTGGGACGCTTCCCCCCGATGGACGACCTACGATTCGGGCGCACGATTCGGGCGTTGCGGATTCGCCGAGGGTGGCGCCAGGAGGACTTAGCTCTCGCGTCGAGCGTCCACCGCTCGGTCATCTCTCGGGCGGAGCGCGGACATGTGCAGACGCTCACGCTCGCGACCATCCGTCGCATTGCCATGGCCCTCGAGGTCCGGGTGGAGGTAGCTCCCCAATGGCGAGCAGGTGAGCTCGATCGGCTGCTCAATGCACGTCACGCGGCCTTTCACGAGGCCATGGCGAAGTATTTCCGGTCACTCCCTGAGTGGATTGCTGAGCCAGAGGTCTCTTTCTCGATCTACGGCGAGCGCGGCGTCATCGACATCCTCGCCTACCACCGCGGAAGACGCGCGCTCTTGATCATCGAGCTCAAGACCGAAGTCGTCGACATGCAGGAGCTCGTCGCCACCATGGATCGACGACGACGACTCGCACCTCGCATCGCAGCGGAGCGTGGCTGGGCGATCGAATCCGTCAGCGTCTGGGTCGCGATCGCAGAGGGCTCGACCAACAGGGCGCGAATCGCCGCCCACCACCGCTCGTTCATGGGGTCGGCGTTCCCGGCCGGGGGTCGGGCGATGCGGAGCTGGCTGCGCGACCCGGTCAACGAGATCCGATGCCTCTCGTTCTTCCAGTACGCGCTTCCACGGCACCTAGTGAAGCGCGGATCGGGCGCCGAGAGGGTTCGAGCCGCTCGATGATCGTGCCCATCAGTGATTTCAGCCCCCGACCGCGCCCCACGACGGCATTGCGCGATCGGGGGGTCGGTCGAGTCGGATAGTGTGCCCCGGCACCACGTACTGGGCTCGTTCGCCGAGCCCAACGGACCGGAACCGGAGCTAGGGGACGACCTCGAGTACCAGTTCGAGCGCGTCTCTAGTCGATGAGCGGGTACGCCTCGAGCGTCAGGAACTCGACGAACTCCTCGGCGAGGACGAGGCGATCCAGGAGCTGTGCGGCCTCCGCAAGTCGTGAGTCCGGGATCTCGGCCGACCAGCGGGCGAGCTCCTCGGCGCGGATCGCCTCGTACAGCTCCCGCGTCACGACGCGTCCATCGTCCAGGGCCACTCCCCGACGGATCCATGTCCAGAGCTGAGAGCGGCTGATCTCGGCGGTCGCCGCATCCTCCATGAGGTTGAACAGGGCGGCAGCTCCATTGCCCCGCAGCCAGGAATTGAGGTACAGGAGGGCCACGGCGACGTTCGTCCGGACGCCGGCCTCGGTGACCTCGCCGCCGGGGACGCGAATATCTAGCAGGTCGGCGGCCGCGATCGAAACATCTTCGCGCTGGCGCTCGCGCTGGTTGAGGCGCTCCCCGAGCACTCGGTCGAAGACCTCGAGGGCCGTCGGGACCAGGTCGGGGTGGGCAACCCAGGTCCCGTCGAAGCCGTCGCCGGCTTCCCGTTCCTTGTCATCGCTCACCTTCGCCAGCGCAGCGGCGTTGATCTTCGCGTCGCGCCGCGACGGGATAAAGGCGGCCATCCCTCCGATCGCATGCGCGCCGCGGCGGTGGCAGGTCCGGACGAGGAGCTCCGTGTAGGCCCGCATGAAGGGCACCGTCATCGTCAGCTGGACACGGTCCGGGAGATCCAGGGTGGGCCACGAGCGGAACTTCTTGTGGATGCTGAACAGGTAGTCCCAGCGACCGGCGTTGAGACCCGAGGCGTGTTCCCGCAGCTCATAGAGGATCTCGTCCATCTCGAAAGCGGCAGTCACGGTCTCGATGAGGACCGTCGCCCGGATCGAGCCACTGGGTATGCTGAGCGCCGTCTGGGCGAAGAGGAAGACGTCGTTCCAGAGGCGCGCCTCGAGGTGCGACTCGAGCTTGGCCAGGTAGAAGTACGGCCCGGCGCCGCGTCGCAGTGCCTCAGGGCCGTTGTGGAAGACGTGCAGCCCGAAATCGAAGAGCGAGGCCGAGACAGGGGCACCGTCGACCTCGACGTGACGCTCGACCAGGTGCCAGCCGCGCGGCCGGACGACGAGCGTCGCCAGCCTCTCGCCAAGGCGGTATTCCTTGCCCTCCGGCGAGTCGAACACCAGTTGGCGCCGGACGGCGTCCATCAGGGCCGCCTGCCCACCGACGACGTTGCTCCACGTAGGACTGAGCGAGTCCTCGAGATCTGCCATGAAAACGCGGGCGCCGCTGTTGAGGGCATTGATCATCATCTTGGGCTCGGCCGGCCCGGTGATCTCCACGCGTCGATCGAGAAGGTCGGCTGGGGCGATGGCGACCCACCAGTCGGACTCGCGGATCGAGGCAGTCTCGGCCAGGAAATCCGGTCGCTCCCCGGCGTCGAGCCGTGCCTGACGGGCCACGCGGGCGGCCAGGATCTCCGCCCGCCGGGGCCGGAACTCGCGTTCGAGGGCCGCCACGAAGGCCAGGGCGTCGGCTGTCAGGACGCGCTCCGAGGCACCCGGGACACCCGGGCCGAGCAGGCGGATCCCGATCACGGGGCGACCTCGGATCGTCGGATCGTCGCCTCGATCAGGCCGTGCGGTTCGTCGGTCGCCACGTAGACCTCCTTGTCGTTGGCAATGTCGAATTGGGCCAGGTCGAACATCCAGTGATGGAGGTTCGGCATCGCCATCGATATCTCGCCGATCGATGGCTCGGCTTCGAGGATCGCCTTGCCGATGAGCCAGATCGACGCCTGGACGGACGGACTGAAGTGTTCGGCGAAGACATCGCGGAACGTGCTCAGGGCCCGCGGCCAGATCGCGTCCCAGTCATGACGACCGCTCTCGTAGCGCCACGTCGCACTGACCTTCGTCGCCATGATCCGATCGTCCGCGTCCGGGAGGGTCGTGTAGCGGTCGCGCGGGAAGCCCGCGAATGCGCTCTTCGTCGTCTTCATGACGACCATCTCCTCGACCCCGGCCTCGACCGTCATGCCGTCCCGCGTCGCGGTCACGATCGACGTCCTGGTCATATCGCCGGCGCGCAGGAAGGCGTCGGCCGCGGGACCGGTGGTCGTCTCGATCGGGCCCCAACCATGCTCGGCGAGCCAGACGGTGGAGCGCGTCACCTGGGGAAAGCCCAGAAAGTGCTCGGCGAGGGCCAGGCCGTACTCCTCGAGCGCGCCGGCCAAATGATCCTTGGCCATCACGTAGCAGGTGTTCTTCATCGTGTCGGTGGCCACGACGAGGCCGTTGTCGCCCTCGGTGTGGGCCGCTTCGAAGTCGCCCTCGAGCGCTATCCGGACGACGACGTCGCGGACGACGTGCCGTCCGTCCGCATGCCGATGGACGCGAACGACGTGGACGCGGGCCTTGCCGTAGCGCGTCCAGCCGAGCTCGATCACGGCGTCGACCCGCTCATCCTGCGCTGGCGATCGGCAGCGATGGCGACGACGGCCCGGAGCGCCCTGACTCGCTCCGAGTCGCGATCGGCCGCGAGGGCGATCCGCATCTCCGGGACCAGCTCGAGCCGCGACCGACCTGCCACGAAGACGCAGTAGCGGAACCCGAAGCGAGCCTCGTACGCGTCGTTGAGACCGGCGAGCTCCTCGATCGCCGTCGCCGTGTCGCTGTCGTACCCCTGCTCGCTGAAGCTCATGGCCGAGACGTCGGCTGGCGGGGCACCGAGGCGCGGATGGGCGTCGATGAGCTCGATCTGTTCCGCTTCCGGCATCGCCAGAGCGATCGCCTCCGCTCGCCCGAACAGCTGGTCCCACGTCTCGTACGGGCGCTCTGCGACGAGCCGGGCAAGGAATCGCGGCGCCCCCTCGAAGAGCGGAGAGAGGGCGATGATCGCATCGGCCACCGGCAATCCGTCGAGAACCTCGATGGGTGGTGGCGCCGCTGCGATCGTGGGGCCTCGCACTCAGCTGCCGAGGTAGGTCGTCGCGCCGAAGGGGGCGAGGAGGAGCGGCACGTGATAGCTCCTCGATGCATCGTCGACCCGGAAGTCGACGGTCACCCGGGTGAAGAATGTCCAGCGTTCCGGGTCGATCGTGAACTCGAGCCGATAGGCGCCGGGCTGGATCGGGCGACCAAGGAGATCGGCCACCCGGCCATCGCCGTCGGTCATCGTCTGCGTCATCCGGCCGGGCCGACCATCCTCCGTGTCGGTCCGATAGAGCGCCACGACGACACCGACGGCCGGACGACCCGAGCCGGTATCGAGCACGTGGGTCGAGATCGTCGGCTGGGCCTCGGCCACGCTGTCCTCCATCGTGCGGCTGATCTGGTCCATGGCGCCGACGCGCGCGCCGCTATCCTGCCCGGCATGTCCGATCTGACGATCCGCGTCGGCGACCTCCACTTTAGCGCCCGCTGGGAGGCCGCCGCACCGGCAACGGTCGAGGCGCTCCGGCGATGGCTGCCCATCAGGAGCAAGCTCATCCACTGCCGTTGGAGCGGCGAGTCGACATGGATCCCGTTCGGCGACGCTCGGCCCGGCATCGACTATGAGAACCATACGTCGCATCCGGCGCCCGGCATGCTGGCGATCTACCCGGGCGGGATCAGCGAGTGCGAGATCTTCTTCCCCTACGGTGCGACGTCGTGCGCCTCGAAGGTCGGCCCGCTTGCCGCCAACCATTTCGCGACGATCGAGCCGGACGCCGACTGGCAGGATCGTCTCCGAGAGATGGGTCGGCGCTGTCTCTGGGAGGGCGCCCAGGGCATCGAGATCGCCGAGCTCGCCTGAGCGCCCCAGCGCGATGACCGACCTTCTGATTCGTGGCGGCACGGTCGTGACGGCCGCGGGATCCGGCATCGCCGACGTGCTCGTGGGTGATGGTCGAATTGTCGCCGTCGGCCCGGACCTTGGCGCAGGTCCAGGTAGGGACGCGCGAGAGGTCGTCGACGCGGCTGGCCTGCTCGTCCTGCCCGGCTGCATCGACGTCCACACCCATGTCCGGGTACCGACAGATGCCGAGCCCGACCGCTTCTTCCAGGACTCGATCGCCGCCGCGTTCGGCGGCACGACCTCCTTCCTCGTGTTCAACACGCCGTCCACGGGCGGGACGACCGGCGCGACGACGCCGGTGAGCACGTCGCTCCGCCGGAACCTCGCCGACTGGCGCTCGTTGACGGCCAACGATTCGGCCGTCGATTACGGCCTCTCGCTCGTCGTCATGGGCCAGATCGAGGATCCCGTGGCCGAGGTTCCAGCCATCGTCGAGGCGGGCGTGCCGACTGCCAAGGCCTTCATGGTCTACGACTTCCGGCTGCCCGACCGGACGCTGTTCGAGACGATGCGGGCGCTGGCGCGGGCCGGCGGGATGCTCCAGGTCCATTGTGAGGACCCGGTCCTCATCGACGAGGCCGTCGAGACGGCGCTCGCCCGCGGGGACACGGCGCCGCCGGGTCCACGCCGCGACGCGGTCACGCGAGGCGGAGGCCGTCGCGACACACCGGGCGATGGAGTTCGCCCGGGCCGCGGACGCGCCGGCCCACGTCGTCCACCTGTCATGCGCGGCAGCGCTCGAGGAGGTCCGCCGAGCCAAGGCGGCCGGGATCGCGGCCCACGCCGAGACGTGCCCGCATTACCTGACCCTCACCGAGTCGCGCTACGCCGATCCCGACCCCCAGCGGGTCATCGGCGCGGTCATCAGCCCGCCCCTCCGTCCGGCGTCAGATCGCGACGCGATGTGGGCTGGGCTCGCCGACGGCACCCTCGACCTGGTGGCGACCGACCACGTCCCCGATCGCCTCGATCGGGAGAAGCTCCTGCCCGCCCCGTCCTTCGATCAGATCAGCAACGGCGCGCCTGGCATCGAGACGCTGCTGACCCTCGTCTACGGCCAGGGCGTGGCGAAGGGTCGGATCTCGCTCGAGCGCCTGGTCGATCTGCTTGCGACGACGCCCGCCCGTCTCTTCGGGCTCGGCTCGAAGGGCTCGATCGAGCCCGGCAAGGACGCCGACCTCGTCCTCTTCGATCCTGCCGCCCGCCGGACGATCCGAGCCGCCGATCTCCATCACACCAGCGACTACACGGCTTATGAGGGCATCGAGGTCGAGGGCGCCATCCGCTCTGTCTTCGTCCGCGGGCGCTCCGTCATCCGCGACGGCGCCTTCATCGGCGATCGCGGCTTCGGTCGCTTCATCGAGCGCCGGCTGGAGTCGTGAGCGTCAGTCGAAGATCCCGAGCGGACAGTGGGCCGTCACGACGAAGTTCGGGACATCGACGATCTCGCTGATCCGGAGATCGATCGCCACGCTGCAGAGCAGGTACGCCTGGACGGCCGACAGGCCGTGCTCGCGGCCGAGCCAGTCGATCATCCGCCGAAGTGCGTCGCAGGCGGCGACCATGAGGTCCGGGCCGATGCCGTCGGTCGCGTAGCGAAGGCCTGATCGCAGCTCGGCGTTCGGGTCGGGAGCGGCGATGAACTCTGGCCCCGACACGTGGACGTCCTTTCGGGCGGTCAGCCGAACGAGGGCCCGCATCGGCGTCTCGATCGCCGTGCCGCAGACCTCGCCGTCGCCCTGGGTCGCATGCCCATCGCCGATCGAGAAGCGGGCGCCTGGAACGAACACCGGCAGAAACAGGGTCGAGCCGGCGACGAGGTGCCGCGTGTCCATGTTGCCGCCGTGCAGATCCGGCGGGATCGTGCTCAACGGGCCGGCGAGGGGAGCAACGCCCATCTCACCGCAGAAGGGTGCCAGGGGCACATGGATGCCCGGCCAATACTCGGCTCGTCCGGTCGCGCCCGGCACCGCCGTCACCTTGTAGAACGGATCGGGAAAGTCGTCTGCCAGCAGGCCGAACCCGGGGATGTTGGCCGTCCAGCCCCAGCCATCCGGGACCAGCTCGAGGATGTCGATCTGGAGCGAGTCGCCGGGCTCCGCGCCTTCCACGGCGACCGGGCCGCAGACCTGATCGACCTGATCGAAGACGAGGTTCGCCAGTGACTCCGTGGTCGATTCCGCCGTCAGCTGCCCATTGGACGCATCGAGGCAGTCGAAGTCCACGACCGCCCCCGACTCGACGGTCGCGATGGGCGGGATGGCCGGATCCCAGGCCAGATGGTTCTGCTCGCGAGCGACGTGGATGGTCGGGCTGTGGAGCACGTTCGACCCTCCTGTGGCGGGACGCCGGCCCGGTCAGGGCCGCGGCCGGCGTCCGAGGTGGACCGGGCCGTCCAATGTGAAACGGCCTAGGCATACGAGGTGGTGCTGGCCTCGTCCCTGCATCCTCAGTCTCGCCCATCGCCAGACCGATCGAGTCTGATCTTCGCCGGCCTCCTGAGCGCCAGATAGAGCCCGATGACGATACCGATGATCATCCAGACCGCCGACGACGATCGGCAGCGAAGCTGTATGGCTCACCCAGAGGCGTCGGCGAGGTCGATGATCGGGATCGTGACCCCGCCGGCGACCCCGAGAGAAGGCCGGGATCATGAGGATGATCCCGAGGATCGGGCACGATCAACGTGCTTAACGACAGTTGAACTCGGCCCGTTGCTAGCGCCAGTAGTAGCCGATGGCGGCCACGTTCACCGCGATGTACATCCCTGCGAACAGCAGTCCGAGTGCGTAGCCGAGGACGAAATAGGTGTTGAGCGGGCCGGGCGACTCCGGGTACGGGCCGAGCCCAGCCAGAGGCTGATGCCGACGGCGATGATGATCCCGAGGATCGCCTGGAGGTGGACGGCATTGACCGGCGTCCGATGGTCGGGTGGATCGGCCGCGAATGCAGCCGGGATGAGCCGCGAGCGTCCGAGCGAGAAGATCGACCGGGTCGACGCGTTCGCGCCCGAGTTGGCATTCGCGAGGCAGCTGTTGAGGATGGCGAAGAGGACGAGCAGGCTGCCGATGCCCGGCAGCACCTCCTCTGCCATCCCGCCCCACGGGTTGCCGTCGTTGGAGTCCGAGGAAGTCGGCCATGTTGTCGGGGCCGAAGTAGACGGTCGCCGCGTAGTAGCAGAAGACGTAGAAGAGGCCGATCAGGACGGCCGACCAGAGGATCGCCTGACGGAGTCGTCTTCTTCGGGTCGCGCGTCTCCTCCGCGAGCGGTGCGGCCGCCTCGAATCCGACGAATGCCAGCAGGCAGAAGACCATGCCCTGAAGCGCCGGCTGGATGCCAGCGTCACCCGGGATGAAGACCGACACAGAGTTGTTGCCGCGTTGAGACGAGCAGCAGCGAGACGAACACGAAGATGGCTGATCTCGATCGAGGCCCAGGACGACACCAGTCCGCGTCGAGACTGAGATCCCGCGATAGGTCAGGAACCAGACGATCAGCGCGCACAGGATCGTCAGCGGGACCCACAGGTACTCCGCTCGAGTACCCGATGATCTGCGTGACGAGCGCCGCCCCGTAGAAACCAAAGGCCGCGAAGAGGATCGACGGGACGACGCTCGAGCCAGCAGGAACGCCCAGGCCATGAGCCAGCCAGCATACGACCCGATGCCTCTGCCGACGTACGTGTACATCCCGCCCGCCGACGGCAGGTGTCGGGCGAGCTCGCCCTATCGAGTAGGCGGTGAACAGGACGGCGATCAGGGCGAGCACGACCGCCAGCGGCGTGATGCCGAGGGCGAGACTCGTCGCGAAGCCAATCGAGAGGACGACGGCGACCGCCGGCGCCATGAAGGTGATGCATTGGAACAGCACCTCGGTCAGACCGATCGCGTTCCGTTCGAGGCCCTCCGGGACTGCGAGGCCATCGAATCCTCCCTCCGACCCGCCCTCATGGGGTGAGCGCTCCCTCAAGCGCACGAGTCGGCTGCATAGTAGGCAGCCCGCGACGCGAGGGGAAGAGGG
Organism: uncultured Chloroflexia bacterium; assembly: GCA_963789905.1. Classification (GTDB taxonomy): domain Bacteria; phylum Chloroflexota; class Limnocylindria; order Limnocylindrales; family CSP1-4; genus CAWBMK01. The sequence goes on from CAWBMK010000001.1 coordinate 697,457, forward strand.
TTAAGGAGGCTGGCTACCAGCCGCCGGCGTCGCGCAGGAGCCGGGCGAGGACGCGGGCCGCGGCGGCTCGGCGGTAGTCGGCGGTCGAGCGGACGTCGTCGATTGGCGAGATCTCGGCGGCCAGGATCGCGACGGCGTGCGCGGTGGTCGTTTCATCTGGTCGGCCGCCCTCGAGTGCGGCCTCGGTGAGCGTCGCTCGGATCGGGGTGGCGGCCACGGATCCGAGGGCCACCCGCACATCACGCCACGGCGCTCCCTCCGGAGCCTCGGTCCATGCCAAGGCCATGACGACCTTGCTGATGGCCTGGGCGCGGCGCGTGCCGACCTTGCGGAAGCGCGTCTGGCGCCCGGTGACGATGGGGATCTCGACGCGAAGCACCAGTTCGTCTTCGGCTAACGCCGTTAGTCGATACGACGGCCAGAAGGCCGTCGCCGCCACAGACCGTTCGCCGCGGACCCCACCCACGATGATCTCGGCATCGAGCGCGAGCAGGACCGGCAGCGTGTCGCCGGCCGGCGAGGCATTGGCGATGTTGCCGCCGAGCGTGCCCCGATTCTGGATCTGCACGGCGCCGATGGTCGCGGCCGCCTCGGCAAGGGCCGGCGCGCTGGCGGCGACCTCGGCGGATCGGCGGATGGCCGTGTACGTCGTGAGGGCGCCGATCGTCAGCCGACCGTCGGCGCCATCGATCCCCCGGAGCGCATCGATGGCCCACAGATCGAGAACACGCGTCGGCGGCTCGCCGAGCTCGCCGGTGATCGCCACCAGGAGGTCGGTTCCGCCGGCGATCGGTCGCCATGACGGCCCGCCATCGGCAAGGAGCGCGAACGCCTCGTCGAGCGAGTGAGGCGAAACGACCGGCGGCGGCGGCTCGAAGGGCATCAGCGACGGCGGCGCCGGAGCCGGCGGAAGCCGATGAGCAGGAGGGCCGCGATGACCGCTGCGCCCAGTGCCAGCTGCGGCGGCGAGAACGTCACCGAGCGCTCCTCGACATCGGTGGACGACTGCTCGGGAGCCTCAGGCGGGGGCTGGCGGCCGTTGGTCGGAGTCTCGAGAAGATCGGTCATGGTCCACCACCTGCAGTTTGGGTCGCGGCGATCGCGATCGCCTCGACGATCTTGGTATATCCGGTGCAGCGACAGAGGTTGCCGGCGATCGCTTCGCGGATCGACGCGTCATCGGGCCCACCGCCGTGGTCCAGGTAGGCCCGGGCGGCGACGAGCATCCCCGGCGTGCAGATGCCGCACTGCGCCGCCCCCGCCGTCCAGAACGCTTCCTGGAGCGGCGAGAGGGATCTGGCACCCTCGGGCGACCGCTCCGCCAGGCCTTCGACGGTCATGATCGCGTGGCCGTCGACCTGGCAGACGGGGACGAGGCACGAATCCACGACCCATCCGTCGATCAGGACGGAGCAGGCGCCACACTCCCCTTCCCCGCAGCCCTCCTTCGTGCCAGTCAGCGCCAGGTCCTCTCGAAGAACGTCGAGCAGCCGCCGCATCCCGGGCACGTCGACCTCGATCGGATCGCCGTTGACGATGAGGCGATAGGCGGTCACGAGACCGCCCGCAGGGGAATGACGCCGAGGGCCGTCAGGATGCGTTCCGGGCTGGCCGGCAGCTCCGTGACCCAGGCAGCGGTCGCGTCGGCGATCGCGGCGACGACGGCCGGCGCGCCGACGTCCATCGGCAGCTCACCGACTCCCTTCGCGCCGTGTGGAGCGCCGGAGAAGGGCGCCTCGACGAGGATCGTCTTGAGGCGCGGCGCGTCGAGGGCGGTCGGGATGATGTAGGTCGCGAGACGGTCGTTGAGATAGCGGCCGTCGTCGAGCTTCATCTCCTCGATCGTCGCATAGCCCACGGCCTGGAGGGTGCCGCCTTCGACCTGGCCCTCAGCCAGGACGCGATGGATGACGTGGCCGATGTCGTCGACCGCGACGACCTCGTGGACGACGACCTCGCCCGTGTCGAGGTCGACCTCGACGTCGGCGACGGCGGCCGCCCAGCCGAAGGCCGGATAGGCATCGCCCGTATAGGTCGCGTCGTCGAAGTAGATGCCGGGGTAGGGCTCGAACTTTCGATCGATCCGCAGGTCGCCCTTACGTGACGCGTAGTCTCTGTGGGAGAGGGCGAAGGATCGGCCGGTCGCCGCTTCGACCTCGGCTCGCAGATCACGGGCGGCCTGGATCACCAGGCCGCCGACGACCATCGCCGTTCGGCTGGCGACCGTCGGCCCGCTGTCCGGAACGATCGACGTGTCGACCGGCGCCAGCTCGACCTCGTCGATCTCGACCCCCAGCGCATCGGCCGCGAGCTGCGGAAAGATCGTCTTCGTCCCCTGCCCCATCTCGGTCGATGCCGTGAGGATCCGGATCTGGCCCTCGCCCGTGAGCACGATCGAGACAACCGATCCGAGCTTGACCTCGCCCGAACCGGTGAATCCGGCGCCGTGCCAGCCGAGGGCGAGGCCGACCCCTCGCGCGGATCGCGCCCAGCCCGGATTCGACGACCGCTCGGCCCGGCCACGAGCGCTGAGACGGCGCTTGGTCTCGAAGTCGGCGGCCTCGACTGCCTTCTCGAGGACCTCGTGGGCAGCCACGCTCTCGCGGAGGATCTGGCCGGTCGGCGTGATGTCGCCTTCCCGATATGCGTTGTGGCGACGGATCTCGAGGGGGCTCATGTCGAGGGCCTCGGCAATCCGGTTGAGATGCGTCTCGGCGGCGAACTCGACCTGCGGCGCTCCGAAGCCGCGGAACGCGCCGTTGGGCGGCGTGTTCGTCCTCACGGCGCGCGACCGGATGCGGATGTTCGGGCAGCGGTATGGCCCGCCGGCATGGATCGTGCCGCGCGACAGCACGACCGGGCTGAGCGTCGTGTAGGCGCCGCCGTCCATGACGACCTCGATGTCGGCCGCCACGAGGGTGCCATCGGCCGCGACCCCGGTTCGATGGCTCACGATCGCGGGGTGGCGCTTCGTCGATGCCGCGATGTCCTCGTGGCGCTCGTAGATCATCCGCACCGGACGTCCGCACGCCTTGGCCAGCAACGCCGCGTGGACCGCGATGATCGAGGGGAACTCCTCCTTGCCTCCGAAGCCGCCGCCGGTCTCGGCCTGGACGACGACCGCCTGACGATCGCTGAGAGCGAGGGCGCGCTTGAGCGCGCCATGGACGTAGTAGGGACACTGGAGCGAGCCCGTGACGGTCACGCCGCCATCCTCGCGCGGGGCGGCGATCATCGCGTTGTTCTCGATATAGAGCTGTTCCTGGTGGCCGACGCGGTAGGTACCTTCGAGGACGAGGTGGGCCCCCGCCATCGCCGAAACGACGTCGCCGCGGACGATCTCGTAGTGCGCGAACACGACGTCCGAGGCGAGGGGATCGAGGACCGGATCGAGTCGCTCCGTCTTGACGACGATCCGTTTGCGTGCCTCGCGGAGGGTCTCGCGGTCCGGCGCGGCCAGCAGGGCCAACGGCTCGGCGTGGTGGAGGATCTCGCCGCCGATCGGCACGAGCGCCGGCTGATCGTCATGGATGCTCGCAACGATGTTGTCGCCGGGGATGTCGGAGGCTGTCACGACGACGACGCTGGACCAGTCGAAGCCCTCCGCCCTCTCGATCGCGAGGAGGCGCGCATGGGCCTCGGTCGACCGGATCGTCGCGCCATACCACGCTCCGGGAAAGATCAGGTCGTCGGCGTACTTCGCTTCACCGGTCAGCTTCTCGGGGCCCTCTCGTCGCAGGGGAGCCGTCCGCGCCCGCCCGCGCGTCAGCGTGCCGGGCTCGACGACGAGAGCCCCGAGTTCGCGCGTCGGCGTGCGGATCGTCGCCTGGGCCTCGTCCTTCCTCACCTTGGGCCGGGACGATACCACCCGGCCACCGCTATGGCCGAGGCTCGTCGAAGGCGGAAGCCGCGCACGTTCAATCGCGGCCGCGCCGAAGGGCCCGACCGGGCGTCGCGCCCGTGTGGCGATCACCATCGACGACGAGCTGGCCGGCGACGATGACGTAAGGGATCCCCTCGGGGAAGCTGCGGGGCTCATCGTATGTCGCCGTGTTCTTGATGCGCGCCGGATCGAACACGACGAGATCGGCCACTGCCCCGTCACGAACGACGCCCCGATCGCCCAGGCCGAGGCGAGCCGCCGGGGCGCTCGTCATCTTGCGGACGGCCTCCTCGAGGCTCAAGAGGGCTTCGTCGCGGACGAACTGGCCGAGGATGCGGGGGAAGCTGCCGTATGTGCGGGGGCTCGGCTTGTCGCCGATGAAGACGCTGTCCGTGCCGACCATCCCGATGGGGTGGCGAATGAAGGGACGCAGGGTCGGGCCGTTTGGTCCTGGAGTGACCTGGTTCGTCCGCAGGTCCTCGGCCAGCAGGAGGTCGCAGATCGCATCGACGGGCTCGACCCCACTCTCGGTCACATAGTCGCCGAGGGTCCGGCCTTCGTATGCCAGGTTCTCCGGTCGAGTGAGCGCCCCAAGCCGGACGTCGGCCAGACCGCCCGCGCCCGCGAACAGGACGCCTCGCGCCTCGAGATCGTCGCGAATGCGCTGACGAACCCGCCGGTCGGCGAGTCGCTCCTTGGTGGGTGCCGGTCCGCCCTCCTGGACCCAGATCGGGATCATGATGAGGAGGCGGGTGCTCGCCCATTCCGACGGGTAGGTGTCGAACGTGACGTCCTGGCCGGCGGTGCGGGCGTCGTCGACAAGGGCCAGGAGATCGTCGGGGCCACCGGGGAACGTGGCCCGGTGGTAGAAGTGGGTCAAGTGGGCGGGCGCCTCGCCCAGCCGCCCGATCTCGATGGCCTCGCGGAACGGGTCCTTGAAGCGATCGCCGAGGGCATAGCGGACGTGGGTGTGATAGAAGCCGCCGAGCATGGCTGCCTCGTTGGCCAGCTCGGCCAGCTCGCTCGTCGTCGCGTAGGCACCCGGCGGGTAGTCGAGCCCGCTGCTGACCCCGAACGCGCCGTCTTGCATCGCCTCGCGCAGGCGTGCGCGCTGGTCGGCGATGGCCCGAGCATCCGCGGGCACGTCGTCCCAGCCCAGGCTGGCGATCCGTAGCGGCGTGTTGCCGACGACAAGAGCGATGTTGAGCGCGACACGGCCGTCGAAACGGCCGAGGTACTCGGCGACGCTCGACCAGTCGAAGGCGATGGGCGGACGGCCATCGAGCCCTGCGTTCATCTCGACGAGCGCGGCCAGGTCACCGGGATCGGGGAACGGTGCGTATGAGAGCCCGTCCACACCGACGACCTCCGTCGTCACGCCCTGGCGGACCTTCGGCTCGTGGAGCGGTTCGTGGAGGACCCACAGGCCGGCGTGCGAGTGCAGGTCGATGAAGCCCGGGGCGACGATCAGGCCGCTCGCATCGATCGTCCTCGCGGCGCTCGGCCCATTCTTCGGAGACGCGTCGTGGGCCGGTCTGACGATCTCGATTCGTCCATCGCGGACCACGACATCAGCCCGGAATCGCAGCGCACCCGTCCCGTCGACGACCTCACCACCTGAGATGAGCAGGTCGGCGGTCATGGCGTGGAGATTCCCCGGAGATCGGGGCTCGTCACCGCTTGCGAGATATGAATGCGAGCCAGATCCCCGATCACGATCCCAGACCCTCCAGGAGGCGACCGCGGACCCAGGCGCCGCGAACCATCGCGGGGTGAGAGCGGAACATCAGGCGGCTGATGAGCTCATCGCGGTCGTCGGGCTCGGCCCACGGGACCGGGGCCGTGAGCGACGGGTCGACGATGATCATGTCGGCGTCCTTGCCGACCTCGAGCGAGCCGATCACGCCGTCGAGGCCGAGACCCCGCGCCGCCCCGAGCGTCGCCAGGCGCAGCCATCCCACCGGATCGAGGACCGGATCCGGCTCATCGCGAACGACGCGGAGGGCGTTCTGGGTGTAGGCGCCAACCCGCATGACGGTGAAGATCGAGAGGTCTGGCCCACCGGCGACATCGGACCCCAGGCCGACTCGGAGGCCAGCCGCGAGATAGCGGGCGAGGGGCATGACCCCCGACGCCAGGAACAGGTTCGAGGCCGGACAGTGTGCGATCGCAGCTCCGGCGTCGGCCAACCGGAGCACCTCGCGCTCCGACAGGTGGACGGCATGGGCGAAGATGGCCCGCTCGAAGACCCCACCGGCTCGATCGTAGACGTCGAGGTAGTCCTGGGCGGCCGGGAAGAGCGCCGCGACCTCGGCGATCTCGCCGCGATCTTCCGACAGGTGCGTCTGCCAGTAGGCGCCCGTCGAGCGGGCCAGCCCGGCAGACTCGCGCAACATGTCTTCCGAACAGGAGACTGCGAAGCGTGGCGTGAAGGCGTAACGGAGGCGCCCATCGTCCCGGCCATGCCAGCGCCCACAGAGATCGGCCGATTGACGGAGCGAGAGCTCGAGGACCTCCGCGTCGCTGACCGAGGGGTCGTAGCGGAGCCGGTCCATCATGACCTTGCCGAGGATGGCCCGGATGCCGTGCTCCTCCGCAGCACGGAAGGCGACGTCCATCGACCCCTCGAAGACGGCGCCGTAGGCGACGACGGTCGTCGTGCCGACCGCCGCCATGGAGCGAAAGGCGATGGGCGCCAGACGCGCAGCCGCCTCTTCGTCGAAGCCGCGCTCGAGGGGGAAGATGTAGCGCTCGAGCCAGGCGAGCAGATCGAGGCCGTGACCGAGGCCGGCATTCGGGAGCTGTGGCAGGTGGGCGTGCATGTCGATCAGACCGGGCAACACGATGTCCGGTCGAACATCGATCGCTGCCGGAAGGGAGGCCGCCGGGCGCCATACGACAGCTTCGCCGATCCACGCGATGCGCCCGCGATCGTCGACTTCGAGGACGCCGTCCGGGATGTCCAGCGTGCCGCCGTTGGCCAGGGGGCTCAGGACCCGACCTCGGAGCGCGAACGGAGGATTGGCAGGGAGACTGCGTCCGGTCACGACCGCTCAGGCTAGCAGGCGCCTCGGTCAGTTCGATGGGCCGAGGTGGTATCCCATGCGGCGCGGCAGACGCGTCACCTCACGAACGATCCGGCCAGGCAGACGGCCGTCGTCCTCGGCCGTTTCGCGCCTGACGATCGCCTCTCGGACGACCCTGGCTCCGACCGATCGGAAAGGCTCCGGCGGGAACGCCCGCGGCCTCAGGTCGACGAAGGGCAGGTCGACGACGGGATCGTCGCGACGATCAAGGGCCAGGGCCGCGAGGATCCTGCCGCCGACGACAGCCGGGCCGACACCGTTGCCGCTGTAGCCGTGGCCGAAGTGGACGCGGCCGCCCGGCAAGGTGCCGAAGAACGGCAGGTGATCCGACGAGATGTCGATCGGACCGCCCCACGCATCCTCGATTCGCACATCAGCCAACGACGGGAACAGACGTCGAAGGCCGGCCGCCGCCCGTTCGGCGGCCGAGGTGTCGTGGGTGAACGAGCTGCCGATCCGGCCACGCCCGCCGGCCCGGCCACCGCCGCCTCCGATAGCGATTCGCCCGTCCGGCGTGGTCCGCAGGTAATGGAGCGTGAAGCGGGCATCGCAGACACCCTCACCGCCCGTCCAGCCGATCTCGGTGAGGCGATCGGGAATCGGCTCTGTGAGGACGATGTACGAGGACCAGGTGACCAGTCGTGGACTGAACCACGGCCAGGCGGCCGCCCACGCGTTCATCGCCACGACGACGCGTTCCGCCGCCACATCCCCCACTCCGAGGTCCGATGACGTCTCGACCCGGATCGGCCGTCCGACTCGGCCGATGGGCCGGCGTTCCCCCGCGAGCCACGTCCCGACGACCGACGGCGACGAGCCGTCCAGCGCCGTGACGCGCGTTCCCTCGAAGATCCTGATGCCGCGCTGGAGGGCCACCCGGCGCAGCCCTCGAGCCAGCCTGGCGGGGTGGATCGTGGCGGCTCCCGGCATGTAGACGCCGGCCCGGAACACCGGGCTGTGGACGCGCCTGGTGACCTCGTCGGGGCTCAGCTCGATGAGCTCCGAGGCGACGCCGAGACGCTGACAGGCTTCCACGGCTTCGTGCCACGCACCATCCTGGGCGAGCGATGCACTCGCGGTGAGATATCCGGCCTTTCGAAACCAGGCATCGATCCCGTGCGCCTCGCACCACGCCCCGATCTCATCGACGGCAGCGGCGATCGCGTGCGCGCCCGCGAGCCCGCGCTCCGGACCGGCGCGCTCGATGAGGCCCGGCAGGTCGTCCCAGAAGCCCGTGACAAACCCGCCGTTCCGACCGGATGGCCCGCCCCCGCAGATGTCCTGCTCGAGCACGACGACCCGAGCGAGGGGCGCGGCATCGAGGATACGGAGCGCGGTCCACAATCCCGTGTAGCCGCCTCCGATGATCGCGACATCCGCCTCGACCGATCCTGCCAGCGGCGGACAGTCCTGGCCTGGGTCGTTCGCCAGCGCCTCGCGCAGCCACCAGCTCCGACGCCCGCCCGGCCGTATCGGACCAAGTGTCACGGTTCGCTCCCGACGACGCGTGCCAAGGGCGGATAGACGGCGATGTATCGAGCGTATGCGCGGTCATAGACCTCTCGATGAGCCTGCCGCGGAGCGATCCGCTCTTCGATGTGGACGTTGGAGCGGGCTCGGGCAGCCAGGTCACCGTCGCCGGAGATCGCGGCCTGAGCGAGGATCGCCGCCCCAACGAGCGCCGTCTCACGCACCACGGGCACGAAGACGGGGAACCCCATGACATCGGCCTTGATCCGGTTCCAGACGTCACTGCGGGCCGGACCGCCGGCTACCCGCATCTCGGATACCGAGATCCCGGCCTCGAGGATCGGCGATGCGACGTGGCGAAGGGCGAAGGCCGCCGCCTCCATGATGGCCCGGGCAAGGTGAGCGCGGCGATGGACGAGCGTCAGTCCCACGAAGGCACCGCGGGCAGCAGGATCGTTGATCGGATCGCGTTCGCCGGCGAGATACGGCAGGAAGAGAAGCCCGCCCGAGCCCGGTTCGACGTCGGCCGCCTCCGCGACGAGCGTGTCGCGGTCGACCGCCCCGTCGAGGACGTTCCAGACAAGCCAATCGAGCGCGGAGCCGGTCGCAGCCATAGCGCCGCCAAGAAGCCACCGATCCGGCAGCAGTGAGGGCAGGGGTCCGTACGGCCCGGCCGACATCGGAGAATCGGTCATCACGGCGAAGCCGCCCGCAGCGCCGCCAACATCGATCGCCTGGCCGGCCTCCGTCAGGCCCGCCCCGATGACACTGACTGCCGCGTCGAACGTGCCCGCGACCACCGGCACACCGGCTGCAAGACCGAGTTGGGAGGCTGCGTCGGGCGTCAGAGATCCGGCGAGCTCACCCGTCGCGATCGGCTGCGGGAACTTCTCGACCTCAAGACCGATACCAGCGGCCGATGCGAGGACATCGTCGGACGGACGTGCGGTCGCCCCGACGACGCCGGTCAACCGAAAGGCCAGCCACTCCCACGTGCCGAGGTACCAGCGACTCCCCGCGGCGGCCGCCGCATCGTGTCGCGCCGTCCAGAGGGCCGCGGGCATGAGCCCAAGATCCCATCCCTGCGCGCCGGTCGCCGACGTAAGCTCGGAGGCCGTCGCCGCCATCCTGCGGTCGCGCCAGGTGATCGCTCGTCGGGTCGCCGAGCCATCCTCGGCCGTGGCCACGCACGTCGGCCCCTGGCCGACGACACACACGGCATCCACGAGAGATCCATGCGCGGCCACCAGCGAGCGCGACATGTCGACGACTGCCGCCCACCACGCCGCCGGGTCTTGCTCGGCACTCCCCTCCGCTCGTCCATCGGGCTGCGGGAGGGCCTGTCTTTCGATGCCGACGACCTGCCCGCCCTCATCGAAGAGCCCGACGCGAACCGCTGCGGTCCCGACGTCGACGGCCAGGACCCGCATCCTCAGACGACCTTGCCCGGATTGAGGATCCCGGCCGGGTCGAGGGCCGCCTTGATCGTGCGCATTACGCCCACCGCGCCCTCGCCGCGCTGGCGAACGAGCCAATCCCGTCGCGTCGTCCCGATCCCGTGCTCCGCAGTCACGGTCCCACCGAGGGCAAGGGCGGCCGCATAGATGTCGGCCTGGATGGCTTCGAGCGTCTCCTCACTCCCGGCCGGCACGTCGCCCGACGCATCGCGTCGGAAGACGAAGTTCGGGTGGAGGTTGCCGTCGCCGGCGTGGCCGAACGTGGCCGTCTCGACACCGTGCCGCCGGGCGGCCGCGTCGATCGCCAGGAGGAGGTCCATCACCCGCGCGCGGGGGACGCCGACGTCCTCCATGTGGACGACACCGTAGCGCTCCAGGGCCCGGAGGGCCATGCGACGGGCCTGCCTGAGCCAGTCGGCCTCCTGGGCGTCCGCGGCCCGGACGACCGATGTCGACCCGGCCGCCTCGCAGATACGTTCCGCGGCCTCCAGCTCCTCGGCGGCTGCGCCGGGCGGGAGGTCCGATTCGATCATCAGCATCGCTTCGGCGTCTCGATCCAGGCCCAACTGCTGCCAGTCGTCGACGGCCGCGATCGTGGCCCGGTCCATGAACTCCAGGGTTACAGGCGATACACCGGAGCGGGTGATCTGGGAGACCGCCGTTCCGGCAGCTGCCAGCGACGGGAAGAAGGCGAGCATCGTCGTCCTGGGCGGCGGTGCAGGACGAAGGCGGAGCGTGGCCTCGGTGACGATCCCGAGGGTCCCCTGTGACCCCACGAACAGGTGGGTGAGCGCATAGCCCGCCACGTCCTTGACCATTCGCCCGCCTGTCCGGATGACCGAGCCATCGGCGAGGACGACCTCGAGGCCGAGCACGGAGTCTCGTGTCTGGCCGTACTTGACGCAGCACAGCCCGCCCGCGTTCGTGCCAAGGTTGCCGCCGATCGTGCACAGCTCGTAGGAGGCGGGATCTGGCGCGTAGAAGAGGCCTTCCGCAGCCACGGCGGCCTTGAATGTCGCATTGACGATCCCAGGCTGGGTGACGGCGACGAGATCGGCCGGATCGATGTCGAGGACGCGATCCATGCGCGTCAGGGCGATCGTCAGGCCGCCCTCGATGCCGGTCGCGCCGCCAGACAACCCGGTACCGGCACCACGCGGAACGACGGGCACATCGTGCACGCCGGCCAGGCGGACGAGCTCGGCCACCTCGCTCGTGCTCGTGGGCAGGGCGACAGCGCCCGGCAGCCCCGCCTCGGCGTAGGACGTCTCGTCTCGTCGATACGACTCACGATCCGTCGGGTCGACGAGCAGGCGCAAGCCGGGCAGGCGCTCCCCGATGGCGGCCACGAGGGCAGCCGTGGCCTCGGGCGAGACCGCCGGCGCGCGCGACAGAGACGGGACCGCCATGGGCCAAAGTATGCGGGCGGCAGTACGATGGCGCCGATGTCCGAGCACGCCTCGGCGCGGCGATCACGGTGGGCGACTCGCCCCGTTGCGGCGATCGCGATCTGGTTGCTCCTGGCGCCCATCGCGCCAGCCACTGTCGAGGCCGCGTCAAGCCCGACCGCATCTCTCGTGGCCTCGCCGAGCCCACGTGCGGCCAGCGCCATGGAGCCGGCCGCCATGGAGCCGGCCGCCATCGAGGGAGTGGCCATCGAGCCGACGGCCATCCAGCCCGGGAGCGTCAACCGATCGTCATACCGACTTGATGCGACGTATGCGGCGACCCTCCGCCTCGGCTGGCAGAAGCGGTCGGTCAGGGTCAACGAGGCCATCGCCATCACGAACACGTCGGGCGGCCCGATCGACCGTATCGAGCTGAACGCCGTCCCGGCGCGTCTCGGTCATATGGTCCTCGGCCAGGTCACCGTCGACGGGACGCCCGTTGCGGCCCGGATCGACGACCAGACGATCGTGGTGCCCCTCGGAGGCATTCTCGCAGCCGGCGACTCGACCCATGTCGGCCTCTATTACCGAGCGACATTGCGGACCACCACGACGGGCTCCGACTGGATGTTCAGCCAGCGCAATGGGATTGCCGATCTCTACCGCTGGCTGCCGTGGATCAGCAAGCGGCTGCCATTCGTGCGGCCGAACAGCGGCGACCCCTTCATCACCCCGGCGAGCGGCAATGTGCACCTCACGATCGTGACGGACCGCCCGCTCCGGATCGCCATGAATGGCCGCAGGACATCACTCAGCCCGGACACGATGACGCAGGTCTGGGAGCTCACCAATGTCCGCGACGCGATCATCTCGATGTCGCCCGACTACCGCATCGCGACGACGACGATCGACGGCATCTTCACCCGGGTGTACACGCGGCCGGGTGGGCTTTCCTCGTCTGCGCTGATCGCCCAGGTGAGACGGGCTCTTGAGCGGATGGCGGCTCTTGTGGGGCCGTACCCGTACCCGGACCTCACGATCGCGGAGTCGGCGGGCGGGTGGGCCATGGAGGGGCCGGGTGTCTTCTGGATCCCACGTGGGACGAGCTCGTCGAACATCCCCTACCTCGTCACCCACGAGACGGCTCATCAGTGGTTCTACGGGATCGTCGGCAACGACCAGGCGCTACAGCCCTTCGCCGATGAGGCGGCCGCCGACCTGATGGCCCGCTATGTCCTCTCGTCGCGACGATCATCGCGTTGCGCGACCGCGACCCTGGACCACTCGATCTACTACTACAGCTCGTCGTGCTACTACGAGACGATCTACATCCAGGGCGGAAACCTGCTCGACGATGTCCGGCGCCGTATGGGCAACGCGGCGTTCTGGTCAGCGATGCGCGGCTATGTGACAGCTCATCGATTCGGCCTCTCGACCACGCAGGAGCTGCTGGCGGCGCTCGATGCAGCGACGCCGCTCGACCTGCGACCCACCTTCAGGGCCCGCTTCCCGCTCTACTACTGAGCGGCGGATCGTCCTGAGCGGGCGGATCGGCGGTCGGCCCTCCGAGCCTGGGGCATCTGGCGGAAGCCGACCGGGAGGATGGGACGCCAACCTCTCCAGCCCGCCACGAGCCATGCCGCCACCGTCCGCTCGAATGGCCCGAACGCGATGCCGTATCCGTCGCGAACTCGCGACGGCAGGAGGCCGAGCGCGGGCAACATCGTCCAGTCATAGACCGCGGGCGGCACCGCGTCGAGGAGGGGTCGGATGGGCCGCAGGGCCGTGTGCAACGTGCCGAGAGGAGGATGAAGGACGACGGCGGCGAGCTCGCGGGCGGTGGGCGTCGGAGCGACGGGTCCATCGGGACCGATCATCCGGGCGACATAGGCCTCGAAGGCGGTGAGATCCGGCGGCAGCCGATCCGACCCGATCCCGAAGGCCAGCCCCAGCGGGATCGTCTCGGCGTAGTAGCGCTCCCGTCTCGCTCGCTCGAGCGGCTCGATCCAGGCGTCGTAGGCCACGATCGTCGATTCGACGAGCGTCGCGTGGACCCACAGGGCGAGCTCCGGATCCGTGGCAGCATAGGACGTCATCCCGCGCTCCCGCGCCTCGACGTCGCGGACGTCCCCCCGAATCGTCCGATGCAGCCTGGCCAGACGGGCAACCTCCGCCTCGGCGGTTCCCGGACGGCCGTAGACGATGCGGAGATAGCTTCGGAGCGTCGACGCCAGGCGCGCCCATGGATCCTCGCGGAAGCCACTGAACCGATCGACGCCCTCGGCGACAGCCGGGTGGGCGACCTGGAGAAGGAGCGCTCGTGGACCCGCTCCAAGAAGGAGCATCGCCTCGCGGTTGAGGCGCCAGGCCTCCGAGTCCGGGCCGAACATGACGCCGGCCGCCTGGACGGACGAGGCTACCGCGTCTCCGAGCTTCGCCGTACGAGCCACCACGAGACCGGGAAGATCGCCGCGGCGGCGAGCAGCTTGACGACGTCCAGGATGACGAACGGGGTTAGGCCGTTGGCCACGGCCCATTCGAGCGGTTGGCCGGTCGCCGCCATCAACCATGGCACTCCGATCGCATAGATGAGGACGTTGCCGATGATCATCGCCAGAACGGCCCCGAGGAATCGGCGGTCCCAGCCCTTCTCGGCCAACCAGCCGGTGGCGGCGGCGGCGATGACGAACCCGACGAGATAGCCGCCGGTGGCTCCGAGCACGAATTTCCCGGCGTCGTTGGATACGAATTGATCGAGCCCGGACGAGCCGCCCGAATAGAAGGGCAGGAGGAGCCCGAGCAGGAGATACAGGATGAGCGCCGCGCCGCCGCGTCTCATCCCAAGCGCCGTTCCCACGACGAGGACGCCGAAGGTCTGACCCGTGATCGGCACCGGCGAGTTCGCCAGCTGGATCCGGAAGTCGGCGAGGATCGGGATCGATTGGCCGGTCTGGAGTAGCTCGATCTGGGCGCACAGGGCGACGATGAGGGCGCCGGAGAAGATGAGGACGCCGTGCCGCACCCGATACGACATTCGCTCCGAGAGCCGGATCGGGACGAGGAAGTCGGCAAGCGTGATGCCGCGCTCGCCGACGGGCAGTCGGTCGATCGTCGGGAGTCGCTGCAGGGACGTATTGAGGGTCGACATCCGGCCCGCAGGATAACAGGCTAGCGGAAGGCCACGGCCCTCACGATCGGGATCCGCCCGGCCGTCCGAGCGGGGTAGATGGCAGCGCCAACGGGCACCGCCAGACCGATGACCACGACCCCGATGAGGACCGTCAGCGGCGGAAGCGGCAGGCTGGCGATATGACCGCCACCGAGGACGATCATCGCCGCGCCGACGATGAGGCCGGCCAGACATCCCACGATCGCGCCGACTCCCCCGAGCATGAGCGCTTCGACGAGCACCATCCGGCCTACCTGGCGGCGGGTCATCCCCGTCGCCCGGAGCACGCCGATCTCGGGTACCCGCTCGATGACGCTCATCGCGAAGGTATTGGCGACACCGAGACCGGCAACAACGACGGCGAGCAGGGCGACCGCGTCGAACACGCCGAGGATCTGGTCGAGTGCACCGCCGATCGTGCTCTCGAGCTCGCCGAGCGGCATGGGCGTCAGGGCATACGAGTTGGCGACCTCCGCCAGGGCGTCTCGGCTCGCGGCAGGCGCATCGGGTGCATAGCGGATGGCGAACAGGTCCGCGCCCTGGACCCCGAAATGCTCGATCGCATCGGCATAGCCGACGATGATGGCCTCGCCGGTCGAGCCCGGCATCGACCGTTCGACGATGCCGGTGATCGCGAGAGTGACAGGGCCCTCCGGTGTCGTCAGGACGAGGGCGTCGGCCGGTCCCAGTCCCAGGCGGGTCGCGACCGACCGGGGCAGGATCACCGTCCCGCCGTCGTCGAGTGCCGGCAGCGCGGACTCCCGCGAGCCCTCTACGAATCGAAGGCGTCCGTCATCGAGCAAGTCGCTCCCGACCGTCGCCACGGCAGCGAGTCGGGCTCCTTCATGAGCCACGTCGAAGCTGGCGAACGGCGTCACCCGCTCGACGCCGTCCACGGCACTCAGCTCGTCCTCGATGCCCTCATCGGGAGCCACCGGGCGGATCGAGGTCACGACGCTGTCGCCAGGAATGACATCGCTGAGCCAGGCGGTCCCCGCGGCGCGGGCGCTGCTCGCGACGGTGGACAGGGCCACGACCATCGCGAGACCCACTCCGAGAGCACCGGCAGCCAACGCCGACCGGCTTCTGTCCCGGGCGATCGAGCCACGCGAGAGGCGCTCCTCCGCCCGAGCGAAGGGCCTCACCACCGCGCCCACCACTCGTCCGAGCGGTCCGAGGAGGAAGGGCACGACGAGTGCAGCGACCAGAAGCAGGCCGTAGACGGCCAGCGATCGGATCACGCCGCTCGGTCCGCTGTCGACCGGCGACAGCAGGACCGCGGCGCAGGCCACGATCGCGAAGACGACGATGAGCCAGCGCAATCGGGCTCTCTCTCCGATGGTCGGGTCGTGACCGGCACGAAGGGCCTCGGCCGGTCGCACCCGCGCCGCCCTCAGAGCGGGCTCGATGCCCGAGGCGATGGTCGTCAGCAAGCCGATCGCAACGGCGATGAGGATCGCGGCCGGAGGGATGACGAGCTCATCGAGCGGAAAGCCATCGATCGAGCGGACGTACCACGACCCGATCCAGGACAGCCCGAGGCCGACGAAGATGCCGAGGACCGATCCGACGATGCCGATCGCGGCGGCGGCCGAGAGAACGAGTCGATACACCTGTCCGGCTGTCGCGCCGGCCGCTCGCAGGAGGGCGACCTCGCCGAGGCGCTCGGCGACCGTCATCGAGAGAGTGTTGAAGATGAGGAACGCGGCGACGAACAGGACGACCGCCGCGACCATGGCCGCCAGAGCCCTGAACTCGGCGGTCGACGCCTGCAGCGACGCGGCCATCTCGTCTGCCGTGGCGACCGTGTACGGCCGCGTCAGGAGGCGCTGCTCGATGGCCGCGGTGACGGTGGCGATCGAAGCGTCCGCACCGACCACGACGTCGACCGCATCGACCCCGTCCGACCCGAACAGCTTCTGCGCAGTCTTCAGGGGGAGCATCACGGTCCGGTCTGTGGCTCCGGCTGGCCCTCCACTCTCCGCCAGGACGCCGCGGACATGGACCGTGAGAGGTCCCAGCGCCGCGTCGCCGAGCAGCGTCATCTCGCCGCCGACGGTTAGTCCGAGCTCGTCGGAAAGCGCCGTCGAGATGAGGGCGACGTCGCCTTCGCCGGCGACCAGACCTTCGCCTTCGGCCAGGAACAGATCATGGATGAGCGGCCACGAGGCAGGATCGACACCGCGGACCCGGACCGGATCGACGGTCTCGGGAACCCCCGACGCGATCGTCGGCAGGAGGTAGGTCCGCTGATCGATCGAGGCGCTCGCCGCCTCGACGCCAGGTGTGCCGGCGATGGCTGAGACGCTGGCAGCATCGAGTCCACGCTCCTCGAATGCGGCGATCCGCAGGTCGGCCGTGCCAAGGAGATCGGCCACTGCCCGCTCCGACCCCGAGGCGATGCCGGCGTTCGTAACGAGGACCGCGAACAGGACACCGACGCCGAGAGCGATGCCGGCGATCGTCAACCCGGAGCGAGCCGGTCGGGCGACGACCGTGCGAAGGGCAAGGGAGGTCAGTCGCCGCATCCGCTACAGGCCGAGCGCCGCGAGGCGGGCGATCAACGGCGCGGCCGAGTGGTCCTCGCGCCGTCCGAGGGCGATCTCTTCGCGGATCGACCCGTCCTGGACGAACAGAACCCGATCGGCGAACGCCGCAGCCTTCGCATCGTGAGTCACCAGGACGATCGTCTGTCCGCGCTCGACGCAGGCCCGCCACAGGGCGCCGAGCAGCTCGAGACCGGTCGTGTAGTCGAGATTGCCGGTCGGTTCGTCGGCAAAGACGAGGGCCGGTCGGAGCAGCAGCGCCCGGGCGATCGCGACCCGCTGTTGCTCGCCCGCCGACAGCAGGTCGGGCCGATGACGTTCCTTGCCCTCGAGCTCGACGAGGGCGATGGCCTCGCGGACTCGCTCGGCCGCCTCCCCCCGACGGGGGTCGGTGCCCGCCAGCGTATAGGGCAGACCCACGTTCTCGGCGACGGACAGGAGCGGCACGAGGTTGAACGACTGGAAGACGAACCCTGTGCGCTCCCGACGGAGTCGCGTCGTCTCGTCATCGGAGCTTCGGGTGATGTCGATGCCATCGAGGAACACGTCGCCCGATGTCGGGGTGTCGAGCCCACCCAACAGCTGGAGCAGGGTGCTCTTGCCGGACCCGGACGGTCCCATGATCGCGACGAACTCCCCGGCGAGGACCCCGAGAGACACGCCGTGGAGGACCTCGACCGGCTGCCCGCCCAGGTCGTACGACTTGCGCAGGTCTCGCGCCTCGAGGATCACCACCCGTTCGGCGGGTTGAGCTCCGAGACGGACGTCGCCGGCCATGGTCACGCGAATCTCCTGTGTGAGGGAGTCGGCGGGCGACCCGAGTGTAGGCGCCCGACTATCGATCGGGCCGCCATCGGCCCGCCTGGTTGGGCCGACCTCAGCCCCCGAACAGGAACCCGACGACGGCTGCCACGAGCGCCTCGAGGATGCTCGATCCGCCGATCGGCTCGCGCACCCGGAGGGCACCCGGCGGTGCCTGGGGCACGTCACCATCGGGTGGCTCGACCTCGGACACGAGGATCGCGTCGCGGTCCACCTCATGGGGCAGGGGCAGGGCCGCCTGCGTCGGGAGCGGAGAGGGCTCGGCCCTGATGACTGGCTGTGGCTTCGGCTTGGGCTTGGGATGCGGCCTGGGAGCCGGCTGCGGCCTGGGCTGGGGCTTAGGTTTCGGCTTGGGCTTGGACGCCGTCGACGTCCCGCCGCACTTGTCGGCGAAGATGACCGTCCACATCTTCTTGCCGGTCGGGCCCTTGTAGGCGCCAACGGCCATGACGTCGTACCTGGACGACAGGATGTTGGCGCGATGGCCCGACGAGCCCATGAACGATTCGTGCATCGCGGCCGTGGCGATGTTGTCGGGGTAGTTGTTCCAGCCGATGTTCTCGCCCGCCGTGCGGAAGCAGTAGCCGCCCTTGCTGAGATCGCTGAAGACGAGGTGGCCGTCAGGTGGGATGTTGTGGCTGAAGTAGCCGTTCACGATCATGTCCTTGCTGCGCTCGCGGGCATACTTGAGCAGCGAGCTGTCCCACTTGAGGGCCTTTCGACCGGCCGATGCCCGAGCCTTGTTGTGGAGCGAGAAGAGCTGCTTCTCGGAGCTCGATGAGAAATGGTTCTGATCCCAGGCCGCGGCGGTCGCCGGAAACCCGAGCATCCCGAACGCCACCATGGCGATGAACGGGATCAGCAGCAGCCGCGACCTGAATGTCGCGCGGGGCCCGCTGCGAGGCAGCCTGAAACGGGGCCGGGTGGGCACGTGATCGACGGTAGGCTCGTGAGGTCAGCGGGTCAGCCCGCGCGATGGTCCCGCCACCGAGGAACGCGGGTACCAGCCCTCAGGGCCGCTCGAGGCCGTGTGCCTTGAGGAGTACGTCGTCGGAGAGGATGGCCTCGGACGGTCCGTCGGCCACGACCCGCCCCTCGTCCATGATGACCATCCGGGGGAAGACCTCGGCGACGAGCCGCATGTCGTGCGTCGAGACGATGAGGAGCTGGTCCAGCGATCGCATGAGGGCGATGAGCTCGCGCCTGCCACGCGGGTCGAGCCCGGCGGACGGTTCGTCGAAGACCAGGATGGAGGGGTCCATCGACAGGACGGTTGCCAGGGCGACGCGCTTGCGCTGGCCGAGACTCATCCGGTGCGGCATCCGACGCTCGAAGCCGCTCATCCCGACGGCGCCGAGCGCGCGCTCGACTCGGTCGTGGATCTCGTCTTCGGGGATCCCCATGTGGAGCGGTCCGAAGGCGACGTCTTCGAAGACGGTCGGACTGAAGAGCTGGTCGTCCGGATCCTGGAAGACCAGGCCGACGTCGGCCCGCACGCGTTTGACCGACGATCGATCGACCGTGGTCCCGCCGATCCTGAACGGTCCCGTGGGACGGCTCGAGGATGCCGTTGAGCTGCAGCAGCAACGTGCTCTTGCCGGCTCCGTTGGGACCTACGATCGCCACCTTTTCGTCGCGAGCGATTCGCAGGTCGATACCGCGGAGGGCTTCGAAGCCGTCCGGATAGTGGAAGTGAACATGCTCGAGGTCGACCCACCGATCGAACTCGGGGGCCGGCTGGGCCGCGTCATCCGTCATCGCGGTGACGACCATTGAGCCGCAGCGATGACGAACAGGGCCAGTCCGAGTGCGACGATGATCCCAACGCCGATCTCGGTCCGCGACAGCGTCCGGCTGTGCATGTGGCGCAACTCGCCCTCGAAGCCACGGGCCTGCATCGCGGCGTAGATCCGCTCGCTGCGTTCGTAGGAACGAATGAACAGCGTTCCCGCCATCCGCCCGGTGACCGACGCCCGCCAGCGGATCGTGCCGCCTCCCCCGCCCCGTGGGTCGGCCGACCGCGACTCGCGAGCGCGCATCAGGCGTCGCGCCTCCTCGGCCAGCACGGCCAGGTAGCGGTACATGAAGCCGATGATCGAGACCATGATCGCCGGCAGTCGCATCGCTCGGAGCCCGTCGATGAGCTCATGAAACGGCGTCGTCATGGCCAGGATGAGCGCGGCCTGAACGCTGATCCAGCTCTTCAAGGCGATCGTCGCGAACATCTGGAGACCGAGGCCGCTGATCGTCAGGGTGACCGGCCCGAGATCGATCTGGCCGAGCGGGTCCTCCGGCCTGGTGAACACGAGGGGGAAGGCAGCCAGCACGAACGGCAGGGCCAGGACGGAGCTTCGCGCCGCCCGGAACGTGCCGAGCTGGGCGAGCGTGGCGACGACCAAGGTCGCCAGCCAGGCGATGACGAGCGCCACGAAGGAACCGACCGGCAGAAGACTGACGGCGAGGATGAAGGCGACCGTCAGGACGAACTTGATGCGTGCGTCCGCGCGGTGGATCGCACTCGGACGGTCGACGTACCGATCGAGCTCCAGGTGTCAGCCCTTCCGGGCGGTCAGCAATCGCCCCAGTACGAGAGCGAGCCCGAAAACGAGGACGACCCCGATGAGGCCCGACGCGACCTTGGTGAGGGTTGGGTCGTCGATCCCGGGGATCGAGTATCCGGGCAGGATCTCATAGAGGGCGCCGCGGGCTGCAGACAGGAACCCGGTGTCCTCGGCCACTCTATTGAGCCCGTCCGGATCGGGCGATGCCAGCGGGGCCAGGACGATGACGACGATGACCGCGATACCGAGCCCGACGAGCCACCACAGGCGACCAGCTGCGCGTCGCGTCGTCATGCCGGAGCCTCCAGGGGTCGGGAGTAGAGGAGATCGGAACGCGTCGCCGCCACGAATGTGACAGCCGCCATCGAGATGAGCGCCTCCCCGATCCCGATGACGACGTGGACGCCGACCATGACCGGCAGCACGACCGTGAGCGCGATCGTGCCGGAGACCGCCAGCTCGAGGCTGATGGCGATGGACCCTGCGACGACCGACACCCAGGCCGCGATCCCGACCGCCCCGATCCTGCCGCGTTCACCGTGTCCGAACACCCGGGCGAGGCTCGCGTAGACGGCGTACCCACCCATCGTCCCGATGACGCCCATGTTGAAGATGTTCGCTCCGAGTGCGATCAACCCACCGTCCTGGAAGACGAGCGCCTGAACGCCGATGACACAGGCCATGACGATGGTGGCCGCCCATGGGCCGAGGAGCACGGCGGCCAGCACGCCGCCGAGGAGATGGCCGGACGTGCCACCGACGACCTGGAAGTTGAACATCTGGGCGGCGAAGATGAAGGCGGCGGTGACGCCGAGCAGGACCGGCGTCGGGGCCTCCTCACCCGAGGCGTTGACCCGTCGCACCGAGATCGCCAGGACGATGATCGTCAGGACCCACATGATCAAGGCGACCGGGACCGACAGGAATCCGTCGGGTGCGTGCATCTGCAGCGAACGTGCGGGTTCGAGCCCCGCGCCCGCGATCAAGGCAAGCATCGGCGACCTCGCGTCATCGTCCCGAATTCTAGCCGCGAGGGCAGGCAACTGCAAGATGTTGCATCTGGCCGGAGACCCATCGCCCTATACTTCGTGCGATGGCCCCTTCCGGATCAGCCGAACCCCGCACCTGGCCCGAGATTCGAGAGCGCCTCCGCTCGCGTGGCCTGCGGTGGACCCCGCAACGGCGCCAGATCCTCGAGGTTCTCGAGGAGACCGATGGGCATATCACCGGCAGCGAGCTCGTCGAGCGCTGCCGTGACCTCGACCCCTCGACGACCCCTTCGACCGTCTACCGGACGCTCGATGTGCTCGAGGACCTCGGCATCGTCAGCCATAGCCACATGCTCGATGGGCGTGAGGAGTTCCACGTCCTGCCGACCAACGAGCACGGACATCTCATCTGCGACAACTGCGCTGCCAGTTGGGAGCTGAGCGCGGAGGAGGCTCGGCCGATCTTCCGAACGCTGAAGCGCAGCCGCGATTTCGATGTCTCACTCGGGCATCTGACGATCGTCGGCCGATGTGCCGCCTGCCGGTCCGATCTAGCGGGGTAGTATCGGGCCCGTGGCGCTCACGGGCGAACAGATCTCGGCCATCAATCGGTTCCCGGATCAGAACCCCAACCCTGTCATCCGGGTGACGGACGACGGCCGCCTCCTGTACGCGAACAAGGCCAGCTCAGCCATCGTCGGGGAATGGGCAATCGTCGTCGGGGATCCCCTGCCCGACGACGTCTTCACGGCGCTCAAGGCCGCGGCCGCCGAAGGGACGCCGATCGAGATGTCGGCCGGCGATCTCACCATCGAGCTCCTCGCCGTTGACGTCGCGGACCTTGGCTTCCTCAACGTCTACGGCACCGACGTCACCGCCAGGAAGGCCTTCGGCAAGTTCCCCGACGAGAACCCCAACCCAGTGTTCCGGTTTCGATGGGACGGGACCCTCGTGTATGCGAACCCGGCGAGCCGGCCGATCATCGACGCCCTCGGCTGCG
This sequence comes from uncultured Chloroflexia bacterium, assembly GCA_963789905.1. Lineage (GTDB taxonomy): Bacteria > Chloroflexota > Limnocylindria > Limnocylindrales > CSP1-4 > CAWBMK01. The sequence goes on from CAWBMK010000001.1 coordinate 719,828, forward strand.
CGATCGGACAGGGGCTGACGGTCGATCTGCTCGAGCCGCTGCTCGATCAGGTTCGCGACACCAGCAAGGGCGCCGCCGAGATCGCCGCCGGTGACAGGCTGTATTCGCTCAAGGCGGTCGACCTGCCGGCTTTCGGCTTCATCAACGTCTACGGCACCGATGTCACGGCCGCCCGCGAGCTCGAGCGCCTCCTGCACGAGAACGAGCGACTTCTCCTCAACATCCTGCCCCAACCCATCGCCGACCGGCTGCGCAAGGGCGAGCGCCTCATCGCCGATCGTTTCGATGACGTCACCCTCATGTTCGCCGACATCGTGGAGTTCACCAGGCTCTCGAGCACGATGTCGCCGGACGAGCTCGTGACCGTGCTCAACGACGTATTCACGGCGTTCGATGAGCTGGTCGACCGGCATGGACTGGAGAAGGTCAAGACGATCGGCGACGCCTACATGGTCGTCGGGGGGATGCCGGAGCTGTCGGACGACCACACCGTGCGCGTCGCGGCGATGGCCATCGAGCTGGCCGACCGGGTGGCGTCGATCGATGCCGCGGAGCGACTCGGTGTCCGCTTCCGCATCGGGATCCACTGCGGTCCCGTCGTCGCCGGCGTCATCGGCACCAAGAAGTTCATCTACGACGTCTGGGGGGACACGGTCAACATGGCCAGCCGGATGGAGTCGCTCGGCGTGCCCGGGCGCGTCCAGGTCAGCGGTGCTGTCGAGGAGCGGCTCAGGGATCGATTCCGTTTCGAGGCCCGAGGCATCATCGATGTGAAGGGCAAGGGTCCGACGCCGACCTGGTTCCTGCTCGGGCCGGTCGCATCGCCACGGGCGCAAGCGGCGGCCAGTGCACCGTCTCAGCTGGCCGGCTGAAGCCCCAGGTCGACATCGACGTCGTCGTAGATCCGCGCGGCCTGCAGCAGCCCCGACGAACCTCGCTCGTAGACGCCGATGCCCGCCTGTGGTTCGAAGCGTCGGGCGCCCCAGCCAACAGCGATGAACTCGACGCCACAGGCGATCCCGTCGTCGATCGCGGTGCAGTGGAGGAGGTGGATCGGGCCGATGGCATAGAAGGCGCCGTAGGCTGACCGGATGCCCTCCGGCCCGCGATAGATGTGCGGGCCGCCGGACGGCTCACGGAAGTAGCCATCGGGCTCGAATACGGCCAGGCTTCCCTCGAGGTCGGCCGTACCGAGGGCGTCCATGTACTCGCCAACGACGTCTGGCAGGACGAGCTCCGGGTCGGCCGGAACGATCGGCGAGCGGATGCGATGTCGACCCTCGAGCGGCCAGTTGCTGTGGTACACGCGCACCAAGGACAACCGCTCGCCATCGTGATCGCCGACGACCGCGATCGGGAGCTCCGTTCGATGGCCATCGATCGTCAGGTTCGCCAGGTACTCGACGAGCGATCGATCCCCGCCCACCGTCGCCCGGATCCTGTCCATGACGAGGTCCGTCTCCGATGCCCAGGCCGACCGAGTCTCCACGTATTCGGTCGTGGCGACCCGGCCCATCAACCGGCCCTCGCGGGGGTCGTCGATCGTTGGATGACCGCCGAAGAGGTCGAGGATGTCGTCGGCCTGGCCGGCGAAGAGCGATGGCAGGAACGCCGCCAGGGGCGTCGCCGTCATGCGTCGGGTCGTGCCACGTTCGAAGGATCCGGCTCGATGCGGGCGACGACCTGACGCGAGATCCGGATGAGCGCCCGCCGATCCGCTTCCGACAAGCCCTCCAGAAGGTGGGCCACCGACGCCTGGTAGACCTCGAACTGCCCCGCCACGTCGTCCGCCCGCCCCGTCATCTCGATCATCGTGACCCTCCGGTCGGTCGGGTGGGCCGTGCGCCGGACGAGGCCTTCCGCCTCGAGGCCGTCGACCAGAGCGGTGACGCTGCGTGCGGTCACGCCCAGCTCATCGGCCAGCTCCACCATCTTCTGGGGTCCCTCGCAGTGGAGCTGGTACAGGAGACGGAGCCTCGGAAGGCTGGCCCCGGATCCGGCGGCGATCCGACGGGCCCACTGGCTGAACCCCGCCAGGAGCTCCGACAGCGCTTCGGCCGCCGCGAGCGACAGCTCGCTCTCGACCGTGGGTTCATTTACTGTGGACATACACCATCACTAATGTTACAGTCGCTCATTACATGAATGATCGTAGCACCGTGGCATGCGGACCCGCGCGGGAAGGTGCCCCTTGAACATCAACATCGCCCTCTGGGCGCTCCAGATCCTGCTTGCCGTCCTGTTCGTCCTGTTCGGCTACGTCCACAGTGTGCGCTATGAGCAGACCGCCGCGATGCCCATGACGGCCTGGATGACGATCGTCGGACGCGACCGCATGCGCATCATCGGCGGTCTCGAGTTGCTCGGCGCGATCGGGCTGCTCCTGCCCGCCCTCACCAGAATCCTGCCCTGGCTGACCCCGCTGGCGGCAGCGTCGCTAGCTCTCCTCATGCTGTTCGCGTTCATCTTCCACATCCCGCGCCGCGAGTTCCCGAACATGATCGGTAACGCCGTCCTCGGCGTCCTGGCCGCGATCGTCGCGTACGGCCGCTTCGTCGTCGAGCCCATCGCCTGATCGGATCCGGCCCGCCAAGGCCGAGCGAGGGCCTCGGGCAGCGCCTCCGAGTGGTTGTGCACCTCGGCAACCGCGCAGTCAGGTGTTTCTCAGCAGAGTTGCGGCATGCTTAGGCTCCGCCCCCCAGGAGACCTAGGTGAACAGTGAGCAACAGCGCACGATCGCGCACGATCCGGTTCCTGCCGCCGTCACGACCTACGAGGGCCGGCCACTGGCCGATCCCGACGAACCGATCTTCGACCAGGGCCTCGCCTTCGACGTCGAGACGATCCTGGATCGTCGGCGGATGCTCAAGCTGATCGGTTTCTCGAGCCTTAGCGCGGGGATCTTCGTGCTGACCGGCTGCGGACCTTCGGGGGCATCGGCCGGCGCGAGCGCTTCGGCTGGATCGAGCAGTGGTACGGCGGCCGACTGCGCCGTCATCCCCGAGGAGACCGGTGGTCCATTCCCGGCCGATGGCTCCAACGGACCGGACGTCCTCAATCAGAGCGGCGTCGTTCGGAACGACATCCGTTCGAGCTTCGGCGAGTTCTCCGGGACGGCGGCGGGCGTGCCCCTGACGATCAAGTTGGCCATCCAGGACATGTCGAACGACTGTGCGGCACTGTCGGGCGCGGCCGTCTATCTGTGGCACTGCGACCAGGAGGGTCGATACTCGCTCTACTCGCAGGGCGCAACCGACCAGAACTATCTCCGCGGCGTCCAGGCAGCCGGCAACGACGGCATCGTGACGTTCAGCAGCATCTTCCCGGCCTGTTACTCGGGCCGCTGGCCGCACATCCACTTCGAGGTGTACCCGAGCCTCGAGAAGGCGACGGACGACGCCAACAAGATCGCCACCTCGCAGATCGCACTGCCGGAAGACGCCTGCAACGCGGTCTATGCGACCGCCGGCTACGAGCAGAGCGTGCAGAACATGCAGAACGTCAGCCTCACGAGCGACAACGTCTTCGGTGAGGACGGCGGCGTACGCCAGCTCGGGACCGTCTCCGGAAGCCCCGATCAGGGCTACGTCGTCGAGCTGACCGTCCCGGTCCAGACCGCCTGACGGTCAAGACCAGCCGTCGATTCCCGCTACACTCCCCTCGCCCACGGCTCCCGACGGCGAAGTTGTCGGTCCGAGCCCTGGATCGCGGTGGCCTTAGCTCAATCGGCAGAGCATCGGATTGTGGCTCCGAAGGTTACGGGTTCAATCCCCGTAGGCCACCCCACTCCTGGCCTCAGTCTTCCGGCACCGCGCCGTTGGGTTCGTGGCGCCCCCATCGGCCTCCGCTCGGCGGTCCCTTGACGCCTTTGTGTCCGGCGCGCCCGGTCGCTAGGATGGCAGGCACTCCGCGTCTGACCACGTACGGGACTCGTCCGGGTTCGCCTCGGCGGCAGGATGCAAGGGTCCGCGATGGCATCGGTGGAGGAAGCGGGAGGACGCCCGATGGCGACGGTCACGTTCGACCACGTCTGGAAGCGCTTCGACGCCTTCGTGGCGGTGAACGATCTCAATCTCGACGTCAAGGACGAGGAGTTCCTGGTCCTCGTCGGGCCGTCTGGCTGCGGCAAGACGACCTCACTGCGCCTGATCGCCGGCCTCGAAGACGTCTCCGAGGGCACCGTGAAGATCGGTGACCGGATCGTCAACGAGGTCGCGCCCAAGGACCGCGACGTCGCCATGGTCTTCCAGAGCTACGCCCTCTACCCCCACATGTCTGTCTACGACAACCTCGCCTTTGGGCTGAAGCTTCGCAAAGTCCCCAAGGCCGACATCGACCGGCGGGTCAAGGAGGCAGCCAAGACGATCGAGCTGACGGACCTCCTGGACCGCAAACCGAAGCATCTCTCCGGCGGGCAGCGGCAGCGTGTGGCGCTGGGTCGAGCGATCGTCCGCGAGCCTGCCGTCTTCCTCATGGACGAGCCGCTTTCGAACCTCGACGCCAAGCTGCGGGTCCAGACCCGAGCCGAGATCTCGCGCCTCCATCAGCGCCTCAAGACGACCGTCGTCTATGTGACTCACGATCAGGTCGAGGCGATGACGATGGGTACCCGTATCGCCGTCATGAACCAGGGCATCCTTCAGCAGGTGGGCACGCCACAGCAGCTGTACAAGCAGCCCGCCAACCAGTTCGTGGCCGGCTTTATCGGCAGCCCGGCGATGAACTTCGTGGACGTTGCCGTCGAGGGCTCCGGGGACCTGGCGCGTTTGCGTGGTGGGTCGTTCGAGTCGCCCATCCCGCCGCGCCTTCGTGAGGCCCTTGCGTCGACAGCCGGCCGCAAACTCGTGATGGGGGTACGGCCCGAGCAGTTCGACGCCGGCACCGGAGACGGTACGGTGGGCACGGTTCGCACGAATGTCGACGTCGTCGAGTACCTGGGCAACGAGGAGCTGCTCCACGTCCGGGCAGGCGAGCAGGACGTGGTGGCCGTCGTCGATGCCGACCTGCGCGTCAGGCCCGGCGACGTGCTCGACCTGACGTTCCCGCTCGACGAGGTCTACCTGTTCGACGACGAGACGGGCGTGAGCTTGACCGAGTCGGCGGTCGCGGCCGCTACCGCCTGACGCCGCTGAGTCGGATCAGGCCGCGCTCGGCTCCTGGGTCGGTCGATCGACCCGGGCCGGCTGCTCGGCCGCCGCGGGGCCCACCGTGCGGGCGTTGGGTTTTGCGGTCATCAGGCGAACCGGGTCGAGGCCAAGCATCTTCATGATCCCGGCCATGGGGATCGGCCGCGAGAAGTAGAAGCCCTGGCCGAACTGGCAGCCCAAGGCGCGCATCCGGGCGGCCTGGCCGGCCGTCTCGATGCCCTCGGCGACGGTCAGGATGCCCAACGACCGACTCATGGCCACTATCGCGCCGGCCAGGGCAGATGAGCGCGACCCGGCATCGGAGTCCTGCACGAACTCGGCCGCAATCTTCAGGGCGTCGACCGGGAACTGGCGGAGGTGACTCAGCGAGAAGTAGCCTGTGCCGAAGTCGTCGATGACCATCCGCACCCCAAGCTCGCGCAGCTCCGCGAGGATATCGACGGTCGCCGGATTGGCCTTGAGCAGCGCCGTCTCGGTCAGCTCCAGGATCAGTCGCCGCGGCACGAGGCCGCTCTCGAGGAGCGTGTCGCGGACAGCGTCGACGAAGCCAGGCTGCTGGACTTCCTTGGCCGACACATTGACCGAGACGAAGATCTCCTCGGGGATGTGGCCACCTATCCGCCAGCGGCTGGCCTCCATGCATGCCTCGCGGAGGATCCAGCGGCCGATGGGAACGATCGCGCCGTTCTCCTCGGCGATCTCGATGAAGCGGTCGGGCTGGATGACGCCTCGCTCGGGATGCTCCCAGCGGGCCAGGGCCTCGACGCCGGAGGGCCGATTCGTCGTCAGGTCGACGATCGGCTGGTAGACGAGCCGGAGCTGGTCGAGCTCGATCGCTCGCTGGAGGTCGACGCTCAGCTCGTGGCGCTCGCGGATTGCCTCGTGCATGCCGGGGTCGAAGACCGCATAGCCGGCTTTCCCGTTCGCCTTGGCCATGTACATTGCGACGTCCGCGTTGCGGACGAGATCTGCCGCCCCGCCGGCAGCATCGCGTGCGGTCGCGATGCCGATGCTGGCGGTCACGATGACCTGCTGCTCCCCCAGGAGATAGGGCACTCGAAGCTCGGTGACCAGCCGCTCGGCCATGGCCCTTGATCGCCGCAGGTCCGGCCCATCGTCGGTGAGGATCGCGAACTCGTCGCCACCAAGTCGGGCCACGAGATCGGTCGACCGGACCATGCCGGAGACCCGCTCGGTGACGGCGACGAGGAGGGCATCACCCGCCGCGTGCCCAAGGCTGTCGTTGATCACCTTGAAGTCGTCGAGGTCGATGAACAGGACGGCGGTCAGGTCCTCTCCGGTCGTCGACCGCTCGGTGATGACACGCTCCAACGTTTCCTGGAACATCCGGCGGTTCGCCGCGCCGGTGAGGGCGTCGCGCTCGGCAAGGTCCCGAACGTGGTTCAGAAGGACCGCATTTCGAAGATTCAGGGCGGCGATCGATGCGACCTGGGTGAGGACGCCGGCGATGCGCCGCTCGACGCCGGGGAGACGTCGGCCACGATGCTCGACCACGATCGCGCCCGCCGGTCGGCCATCGGCCACGAGCGGGGCCACCAGGAGGTTTCGCGCGTCCGGCATCGCCGCGGCGAGGGTCGGGTTCTCCTTTGCGTCGAGCCGCTTGACCGGCAGGAGCTCGCGTCGCTCCCATGCACGGCGGACGATCCGATCGGGAGAGCTGGCGACGGTCGGGAGTTCAATCGTCCCTTTGCCCGCCAATGGCACGACATCGCCGTCCGACGCGCCCAGCACGACGCCGCGGGTGAACCCGAATCGCTCGGTCAGCCCCTCCAGGACGATCGACGACTGGCGGACCGGGTCGCCCGTGTCGTCGAGGCGAGAACCGATGTCGACGAGCGTCTGGAGGTCTGCGCGACGGTTGCGGAGCTCCCGCTCGTTGATGGCCGAGAACAGCGATGCGGCGATCGCGAAGAGCCAGAACGAGGTGACGTTCAAGACCGGCATGCGGTCGAACTCGATCCCCTGGCCGGCCACCACATCGACCGCCGGCACGAGCGTCGCCGCCTGCGCGTAGATGACGACGAACAAGAGAAGCGAGTCCCAGAGGGCCATCTTCAGCCCGGTCCGGTACGAGGCCAGTAGGCAGACGGCGACCAGCTGGAGGTAGACGAGGAAGCGGACCGGGCTCTGGGTGCCTCCTGTCGCGTACATCGCGTAGGCGAGGAAGACGCCATCCGCGAGAAGCAGGATCGTCAGCACCGAGAAGCCGAGCCGCGGCAGCCGACGGCGAACGACCTCGAGGACGAAAGCAACGCCGGCGAAGACGACGGTTGCGGCGACGAGATCGGCCACGGGCACGCCAAGCAGGACCGGTTGCAGGCCGGCTGCGATGAGGACCATGACAGCCATGGCGACTCGCAGGAGGAGGAGGTAGCCCATCCGGTCGCCGATGCTCGCGTAGTCGGGCAGGGTCGGATGCCTCAGTGAGGCGACGGTCACAGCCTCTCCTCGTCCTCGAACGGGACGACGGCCTCAGCGGTCTGGCCGAGGGCGGCTCGCAACCGTGCGTCGCGATGGTCGAGGCGCCCCTGGATCATCAGGAAGAGCAGCACGGCGGCCATGAGGATCAGCGGGAAGCCGAAGGTCGAGGCGACCGCCACTGCTGCCGCCGGCTTCACGACCAGAGCGACCGTCGCGACGGTGTCGACGACAACGGCCTCAAGACCCTGCGGCTTGGCAGCCATCGGCGCCGGAGCCGGCTCAGCGGTCGGCGCCGGCACCGGGGCCGTCAGTCGGGCTGTCGGTGCGGGCACTGTCGAGCGGTCTTCGTGGGGTGCGACCGCCGCGACGATCGGCGTCGGGGTGGGCTCAGGGACGGCCGCATCTTCGGTCGGCTCCGGGCTCGGCTCGATCGTCGCCGCCACCAGCGCCGGAGCTGGAGTTGGCGTCGGCGTCGGTGTGGGTGTTGGCGTCGGCGTCGGCGTCGGTGTGGGTGTTGGCGTCGGGGTGGGCGTCGGCGTCGGGGTGGGTGTTGGCGTGGGTGTCGGCGTGGGCGTCGGGGTGGGCGTCGGCGTGGGCGTCGGGGTCGGGCGTCGGTGTCGGGGTGGGTGTCGGCGTCGGGGTGGGCGTCGGTGTCGGGGTGGGCGTCGGTGTCGGGGGTCGGCGTCGGGGTGGGCGTCGGTGTGGGGGTGGGCGTCGGTGTGGGGTCGGTGTCGGGGTGGGTGTCGGTGTGGGGGTGGGTGTCGGGGTGGGGGTGGGTGTCGGTGTCGGCGTCGGTGTCGGGGTGGGTGTCGGCTCGGGCGCGGCGGTGACCGTGCGACGGATCATGTCCGCCAGGTCGTCCATCTCGGGCGAGCCGACCGACTCGAGGCACTCCCACCACGGCCCAGCCAACGCGCAGATCGTGTCGGTGCCCTGCTCGCCGGCCGTGTAGCTGACGGAGCACGTGCCGTCGGATCCCGTCTCGCAGCTGAGGTCTGGGCTCAACCCATCGTGGGGGTCGTTGGCGCTGCCCCAGATGAAGTAGAAGCGGACGAGCGTGTTCGATCCCTGACCGGTGAGGAGGTGACCATCCTCACCGAACACCTTGGCGTCGATGCTGAATGTCGTCCCGACGGGCCCACTCTGGGTTTCGGGATCGACGTCGAGGTAGGCGGGATCTCCTCCGTCTGAGGCGAGGGCGGGTGTGGCTATCGGCATCGTCCCGAGGGCAAGGGTGGCGGCAGCGAGGATCGCCGCCGGCGCGATCCGCAGTCGTCGTCCTCGAACCGATGCTCGCATGCCGACACTGTGGCGGCGCGAGGCTCGCAGGAGTACCGGTCCTTCGTCACGGGTCGGGCCATGTGCACTGGGGCACCGTTGCCCGAGGCAACAGCAACACCGACGGAGTCCCACGCGACGGGGATGACCATAGGGCTTCCGAACCGGGCCGCTCCGCCCCCGACCTTACCTCACTGAGGGTCGAGCAGGCCACGGTGGTAGGCTCGCCAACCGGATGGCCAGCGCCTCGTTTCGACCGCCAACCCGTGTCGCCTGACCCTTTCGTCGAGGACGACGCCCTCGTCGAGCGCATCGTGGCGTCGAAGGTGGTCCACCACGGGCGATACCTGTCGGTCCGGGTCGATACCGTCGAGCGCTCCGACGGAACGCGGGCGGAGCGCGATATCGTCGGCCACCCCGGAGCGGTCGCCATCGTCGCGATCGACCCGGACGGGCGCGTCATCCTCGTCCGCCAGTGGCGGACCGCCGCCGGCGAGGCTCTCCTCGAGATTCCGGCCGGAACGCTGGACGTCGATCCCGAGAGCGGTGATGTCGAGGATCCCGATCGGGCCGCCCGCCGCGAGCTTGAGGAAGAGACCGGTTACCGGGCGCGCACGTGGCGCCGCCTCGCACGTTTCTGGACGGCTCCCGGCTTCGCCACCGAGCTCATGCACCTGTACCTGGCGACGGACCTCGAGGTGGCCGGCGCCGGCCGAATGGTTCCCGAGGAGGACGAGCGGCTGACGGTCGAGACAGTGCCCCTGGCCGACGCGATCGATGCGGTTGAGCGGGGCGCGATCGCCGACGCCAAGTCGATCGTCGGCCTCCTGTGGGTCAGTCGCGAGGAGGCGGCGGCCCGAGACGACTGAGGGCGTTGACGTAGAGACGGCTCGACGGGTCAAGGGCAACGGCCAGGCGAAGGTTGATCCGCGCCTCCTCAATTCGGCCGAGACGTGCCAGCGACCTCCCGACGGCATAGTGGCCGTACGGGGACGAGGGGTCTACGACGATGAGCTCTTCGAAGACCTCGAGCGCGCGCGAATGCTGGCCGCTGTTGAAGTACGCCCGTCCGAGCGCCTCGATGATCGAGCCCTTGCCGGGCTCCAATCGGGCGGCGCGTTCGAGGACGACCGCAGCCTGGGCGTTGTGGCGTGCCCGCATGAGAGCCCGCCCCCGTTGCAGGAGATCGAAGGCCGACTCGTCGTCCGTCTCGTCAAGCGGGGACGCGGCGTCGCTCATCGCCTCATCGTGCCATGGATGCCGCAGCGGCGCGGGGCGGGAGGTCAGCTGTCCGAACGCCAGGCTGCGAGGTCGACGAGCTTGAGGCGCGGAGATGCGGTCAGGCCAGGGATGCGGCCCCGCTTTGCGATCGGCCGTCCATCGATCTCCTTGATGTCGCCGGTGAAGTCGATCGGGGCGGCGCCCGAGATGTACGAACCTACCGCAAACGAATCGACGGGCGCCCCAGCATCCTTGAAGTAGGTGATGCGATCCGGGGTGAGGCCGCCCGATACGACGATCCGGACATGGTCGAACCCTGCCTGGTCGAGCCGGGCCCGGATCTCGGTTACCAGATCGGCGGTGACACGACCGCGTTCCGCCGGTGTGTCGAGTCGGATGCCGTAGAGCCGATCGCCGAGCGACTCGGCCACCCGCAGCGATTCCTCGGCCTCGTCCTTGAAGGTGTCGACAAGGACGATCCGGGGCACGCCGGCCTCCATGTCGCGATCGAACGCCTCGGCCGCCCGGACCGTATCCCCGAAGATGAGCACCAGGGCGTGTGGCATCGTGCCGGTCGGTGCGAGGCCGGCCAGTCGAGCGCCGGCCGGTGTGGACGCGCCGACACAGCCACCGACGATGGCGGCGTAGTCGAGGATCTCGGTGACGTTGGGATGGACGTGGCGGGCGCCGAAGCTGATGACGGGTTGGGGTGCGGCCGCTGTCACGCATTCACTGGCTGCCGTCGCCCAGCCGGTCGCCTGGGCCAACATGCCGAGGATGGCGGTCTCGTAGAGGCCGAAGCGCCGGTATCTCGCCCGGATCCGAAGGACGACCTCGCGGGTTTCGAACGTGTCGCCATCGTCGAGCGCTTCGACAACGATATCGGCCGGATCGCCGTCGGCAAGCGCGTGCGCCAGCAGGTTCTTGGCCTCGTCGACACCACACAGGACGCCACCGTGGCGCGAGAAGATTTCCATGGCGACGATCGGGTCGAGGCCCTCGCGATCGAGGATCCGGTCGGCCCTGGCGAAGTACACGTCGGCGGAGTCGCCGGACAGGACGGCAGGCGACGGACGGGTGCGGATCATCCCCATGATCGGAAGCTCACCCGGGCGCGCTGCGCCCGTCGTCGGTGGGCCCGTCTCCTCCCTCGCTTACCGGATCGGCCGGAGGGAAGCCCGCGGCATCTCCCGGCGAAGTGGCCGGGAGTGTAGCAGCGGCCGAAGCCGCCACTCCGGTGGCGATCCGGGCTCGACGGCGGCGGGAGCGCCCGATGAAGACGACCGCTCCGATACCGACGATCGAGATGACGATCACCAGGGATCCGCCGACGACCCTTGTCCGGCCGACCTCGGGTGCGGCGTCAAGGGTCGCCTCGAGGGCCTCCGACTCGGCGGCCACTGTTGCGAAATCGCCTGCCTCAAAAGCATCCTTCGTCATCTCGAGACGTTCATCGACCGGTGGCTCGGTGAGGAGACCGATCTCGGTCATCACGTCCCTCGGTCCTGCGATCGCGGCGACCGCTGATTCGATCTCCGCCAGACCGTCGAGCCGTTGTTTCGCGACTGGCGTCGCGGCACCGACGTCGACGAGGGCGCCCTCATAGGCCGCCTCCAGACCCGGCGGCACTGCCACGCCGAGCGCGGCGGCTCGAGCGTCGATCTGCGTTCGCAGGCTCAGGACCTCGTTGGCGGTCGCGATCTGCTTCATCGCCTGGGGGAACTGCCAACCGGCCAGAGGCCCTCGGAGCGCATACGGCGGGGACCAACCCTCACCAGACGTGACGAGGTTCTCGTAGGCGCGTCGTGCCTCCTCCCTGGCGTCGAGGAGTGGCGCGGATGTCTCGTCAACGACCCAGACCCTGAACAGGTCTGTGGCATCGACGCCGGCCCGCTCCTCGACGAGGTCGAGAAGGCGCTTCCAGCCGGCGATCGATTCAGCCCGAATCTCGGGGGCGCCGTCACCGCGGTAGGCGATCTCGTGGCTGGCAGCGGCGCGGAGAGACGCCGCGCATCGCCTCCACGCCGGCGCGACCAACGATCTGGTTCATCAGCCACCACGAGGCTTCATAGCCGTACGCCTCGTAGGCCGCCATCTTGTCGTCCTTGATCGGCTCCGGATTCCGCCAGTCCTCGAGGGCGAAGGCGGCCGGGTCGCCACGCTTGACCGATCGAGGCTCCAGGGTGCTCGTCCCGATCTGCCGAAGGGCCATCGCCGCGTACTCGTCGGCCAGACCCTCGCCGATCCAGCGGTCGCTGAACAGGCGGTCGTTGAACCAGGCGTGCGACGCCTCGTGAAGGATGGTGTGGCTGTCGAGATCCTCGCTGACACGGATCGTGTGAGTCGCCGTGTCGTAGAACCCGCGTAGCCTTCGAGCAGGGCGGTGTGGATCTCGACGATCTCGAGCTCATCTGGGACCGGCCAGGGCAACCCGACGAGCTCGTCGAGCACCGGCAGGCCCTTCGCCAGCACATCGCTCACGCGACCCACCCATGCCTTGTCCTCCGGCCATCCGCGCACCAGGACCGACTGGCCAGCCGCCGGCGATAGCCGTTTCGAGGTGAGCGCCCGGTCGCGTGTGGCATCGATGACCGCGTACCAGTCCAGAGGATCTGAGATCGGGCCAGACGACAGGACGATCGTCGACTTGTCCTTCTGGCGCTGCAGCGTCGCCCCGCTGGAGTCGACCACAAAGGCCGCCGGGACCTCGATCCGGACCCGCGCGCTGTCACCGAACGCCCAGGCAACGAAGGTCGAGAAGGCGACGCCGACCCGGACATTCGACGTCGAGCGTGGCTTCCCGGACGGCAGGTCGTAGTGCAGTCGAATGGTGGCGGCCTGACCGTAGTAGATGGCATCGGCGAACCTGACTTCGACAAGGTCGAGACGCTTCTGCGATCTGACCGTCACCGCCAGGCGCCGCCCTCCCGACGTCGCCGAGACGTTCGATGCCTCCGGCTGGATGACCATCGTGACCCGATCGAAGTAGTAGCGGGTGACGACATCGCGCGACGTCGTGTTCGGGGTCGTGTTCGTGGCCGTGAGGTCGACGGTGACGCCGATCCGGCCCTCGCTCGGCACCAATCGATACGTCGAGTTGGTCGTCAGCAGCAGCCCGTCATCGGCCGCCCGCACCGTTGGCGCATCGACCGGGACAAGGAGAGTGGCGAGGGCCAGGGCCATCGCCGAGGCGGCCCTTACGATGCGCATCCGCGGCCCGGCTGACGAAGCCCGCGTCATCGCCGGCTCGCCTTATCCGGTCGAGCGTAGGTGACCCCACGAGGCCTCGGTCTGTGGAGTCGGATCACCAGGAGCAGGACACCCAGCGTCCCGAATAGCAGCCCGAGCAGGGTCAGGCGGGAGCGTCCCGCGGAGTCGGCGCTGGCCCAGGTACGCTCAGCCGCGGCTGCGGCCAGGACTGCGTCATCGATGCGGCCCTCCTCGAAGGCCGTGCGGGCAGCTTCGAGATCCAGCGACGGCGTCTCGCCAACGAGGCCAACGTCCCCGAGCGGACCGATCGGCGACGAGACATCGATCGCCGCCGCGATGGCCGCAAGCGCATCCGATTCGGCGTCGGCCTCGGCAAGCGCGGCGTCGAGGCGACCTCGCTCGAAGAGCGGCTGGACGTGATCGGGGAGCTCGACGCCGAGCTCGGCAGCGGTCGCCTCGAGCGATGACCGAGCGACCATCGCCCGATCCACCTCGTCGAGGAGCGCCTGGGCCGTGTCGAACCGCCAGTTGGCAAGCGCCTCGCGGATCGCGGCCGGCAGCGTCCAGCCGGCCGATGACGTCGTCGTGACCAGATAGCGATCCCGGGCAGCGACCCGATCGGCGAGCAGGTTCGCCTCGTCGGGCCGAACCACGAACGTCGACCACAGATCGTCGAAGGTCGTCCCGGGCGCTGCCTCCGCCTCGAAGGCATCGAGGATGCGACGCCAGTCGGCGGGCCCGTCGACCTTGTCCGGCGGCAATACCTGGCCGAGCGGTGCCGTGGGCTGGTAGACGGAAACGCCGCTGACAAGCCGCGCCAGGGAGGCCCGAGCCCCGACCGGGCCGGCCCGCTCGATGATTTGCCGGCCGAGCTCTGCAGCGGTGGCTATCGCCGCGCTGTCGACCTTGGTCGGCTCGGCTGCCGGCCCGGGCCACGCGTTCAGGGGTCCGGCCAGGGCCGCGCGATCCTTGTTCCAGGCCGGCGCCTGCATCTCGATGCCGAGGGCGGTCGCGGCTCGTTCGGCGTAGGCCTCCGACAGTCCCTCCGTCGCCCATCGTTCGGCCACGATGTCGGAACCCAGAAACGCCTGGGCGATGCCGCGCAGGATCGCCGCATCCGGAGCGTCGTGGGCGACGAGCAGTCGGCCGATCGACGGATCCCAGACGACGGAACCTCCCCCGAGGGCCCACGTCGTCGCCTCCTCCAGGACGAGTCCGGCCGGCGGGCCCGGGAGGCCGGTCTCGGCGGCGAGAGCGGTCGCTGCCCGGTCGACAAGGCCGCCCATCCGCCTGGTCCACGACGGATCGTCGTTCCAGCCGCGAACGACGGTCCGGAGCTCGCCCGACGACACTTGGATCGCCGAGACGGACTCGGTGAAGGCGGCTTCGCCCGTCGCCACGATGTACCCATGAAGGTTGGCCGCGTCGCTCAGCGGCCCCGTCGACAGGCGCTGCCCGCCGTCGTCGAGCTGTTGGCGGATCCCGAAGGCATCCGAGCCGTATTGCATCTCGAATCCGGCTGGGATGACGACCGTGGCTCGTGCCCCGCTCGTGGAATCGGACGCGAAGGCCCAGACTGGGAACGAGACGAGACCGGGACCGATGCGAATGGATCGGCCCGGTGCGCCGCCCGGATCCCGCAGGACGAAGCTCAGCTTCAACGCAAGCGATTCGTTCGAGTACAACCGCTTGCCGAACCTGATCTCGATCAGTCGGTGGTCCGGCCTCGTTCGTTGGATTCGAACGGACGGGCCTCCGGTAGGCCCGCTGACCCGAAGGCCGGACGCGGTCGGCTGGATCGCGAGGTAGGCCCGGTCCACCCAGAAGCGACGCGTCACGGTCTCGCTGCTGGTGTTCCGGATCGCAAGGGCCACGCTGACCCGGACGCGGGCCTGTGCCGACTCGACCGTGTATCGAGCGTCGCCGACGACGGTGAGGGCAGGCGTACCTGCCCCATCGACCGCGAACTCGGGCAGGCCCGACACCGGGATCGCAGCCAGGATCGCAACCGCCGCGACGGTTCCCGCAACGAGCCGGTGGATCGACCTCACGCGCCCGACAGCTCGGTGAGCTGATCTCCGTATGTCGACAGGAGCCCTGCGCCGCGGCTCGCGCGCCCCTCGATCGAGGGTGGACGACCGTCGATCCAGATCAGCGGCGCTGATTCCTCGAGCAGCAGGTCACAGATCGCGAGGAGCCTGGCCAGAGTCAGGCCGAGCTCATAGCCATCGAGCCAGCGAATTGGAATTTCCGATTCGAGGACCGGCCTCTCGTCCGGCGACAGGGCGAACTTGGCGAACGGGAAGCCATCGTTCCAGACCAGCAGCCGTCGGTAGGTCTTGCGGAACAGGTCGCTGACCGGGGGCGCGTAGTGGACCCAGGCGACGAGGGCGAGCGATGGGTCGAGGATGAGCGTGATGCGAATGTCGAAGCGTCGGCGACCGTCGAGGATGAGATCCCACGACGCGATCCCATCGCGCTCGACGCGTCCCTCAGGCGCGAGGCCGAGCTCGACGAGCCAGGACTCGATATCGCCTGACGCGACGGTCGGGCCGATGCGGGATGCGTGGATGGGGGTCGCGGGCACGGCGCGCAGTCTATCGCGACCCCTTTCGAACCCCGGTCTGTCGTCCGGACGATCCGGCCGGCCACGTTGCCTCGCGGGCCCTGTTCGGGCCCCTTCTCAGCCGGTCGCGATCGCCGGCGCGATCCCCGCCGGCGCGGCCCGTGCGGTCCGCGATGGGCGGCGGTTCGTTCGCTCGACGGATGACCCGCTGCGAATGACGCGCCGCTCGAAATCGGTCGTCCGAACCTCGGGTGCGATCCTGACGTTTCGTCCGATCCGCGTCCCTCGCGGGATCACAGCCTGCTTGCCGACGACCGTGATCCCGGTGTTCAGACGGCCCGGCTCAGCCTTGTTCGGAGTGTCGTCATCCCCGTCGCCGACGATGGCGCCGGAGCCGACGACGACCTCCTTGTCGAGGATCGCCCTGTCGACGACGGCGCCCTTTCGAATGACCGAGTCGAACATCACGATCGAATCGCGGACGACGGCGCCAAGCTCGACTCGCACTCCGGGCGAGAGCACCGAGTTGACGACGGTCCCATCGATCACGCAGCCGTGGCTGATGAGGCTCCGATGGACCTGGGCGGCCGGCCCGACCTTGGCCGGGGCCCGTTCCTCGGATCGAGTGTGGATGAGCCAGTCGCGATCGTAGAGATCGAGCTCGGGGTCGTCCGCCAGAAGGGCGAGATTGGCCTCCCAATACGCGTGGATCGTGCCGACGTCCTGCCAGTAGCCGTTGAATCGATAGCCGAAGACGCGGGCGCCGCCGTCGAGCATCGCCGGGACGACGTTGGCCCCGAAGTCGGTCCGATCGTCGGACAGCCAGCGCCGCAGCGCCTTCTTCGTGAAGACGTAGACGCCCATCGACGCCAGGTCGCTCTTGGGTTGCTTCGGCTTCTCCTGCCAGTCGGTGATGCGGCCGGTCTCATCCATGGCGAGGATGCCCATGCGCGACGCCTCGGCCAATGGGACCCGCCGGACTGCGATCGTGACGTCCGCGCGGCGACGACGATG
Organism: uncultured Chloroflexia bacterium; assembly: GCA_963789905.1. Taxonomy (GTDB): domain Bacteria; phylum Chloroflexota; class Limnocylindria; order Limnocylindrales; family CSP1-4; genus CAWBMK01. Next base: position 736,706 of record CAWBMK010000001.1, read on the forward strand.
GAACGACACGAACGGCTGGTAGTCCATCTTGTAGATGTGGTCGCCGGCCAGGATGAGGACGGTGTCGTCCGGGACCCGCTCGAGGACAGACAGGTTCTGGAGGACGGCATCGGCGGTGCCCCGATACCACTCACCCGCCTTGCCTCGGGCGAGGTACGGCTGGAGGAGCCTGACGCCGCCGCGACTCCGATCCAGATCCCACGGCCGACCGAGGCCGATGTGATCTGACAGCGAACGGGGACTGTACTGGGTGAGGACGAGGACGTCGTTTATCCCGGAGTTGACGCAGTTCGAGAGAGAGAAGTCGACGATCCGGTACTTTCCGCCGAACGGGACCGCCGGCTTGGCGCGCTGCGACGAGAGGATCGAGAGCCGCTCGCCCTCTCCGCCGGCCAGGATCACCGCGATCGTGCGTTTCACGGTGCCTCGATCCTAGCACTCGCGATCGGGACGCTCGAGAGTGTTAGATGAAGATCTCGTGAACGATTCGTCAAACGAAGAGGCGCGGGTTCACGAAGTTGTCGTTGAGCTCGACCATCCAGTGGAGATGTGGTCCGGTCGTCCGGCCGGTCAGCCCGTTGTAGGCGATGATCTCGCCCTTCGATACGACGTCGCCGGCTCGGACGCGAGGCGGCTTGACGGCGTTGTCCACGTGGCCGTACCAGGTCAGGAGGTTCTGGCTGTGGGCGATGATGACGATCCACGCCTTGGGGTACGGGTCGTAGGGGTTGGGGCCGGCGAACAGGACGGTTCCCGACCCGGCCGCCCGGATGGGCGTGTACATCGGCGCGGCGATATCGATCCCGGTGTGGTAGTGGGCACACGACCCCTGCGGCGGCTCCCAGGCAAACCCTGTGCACCCGAAGTCCTGGGTGATCTGGCCGACCATCGGCCAGCTCAGGGAGCCGTTGTATTGGGACGGAATGTTTCCGTGAGCGTACTGCTGGGCCAGCAGGTCCGAGATCTTGCGCTCGAGATGCTTCTGGGCCGCGACGCGCGACGCCAGCACCCGCCGGAGTGCCGACTCGTTCTTCGATAACCGCGCGAAGTCCGACTTCTGGGCGGCCAGCGCCCGGGCCGTCTCCTTCTCCAGCTTCTGGAGCTGCTTCTTGGCCACCTTGAGGTCGGCCAGGGCGCTATCAAGGGCGTCCTTCTGACGCTCCTTCTCGATCCGAAGGCTGACGCTCTGGGCCCGACTTTCGTCGAGCATCCGCTCCGTCGCAGCCAGCGTCTCGGCTCGACGCGAGATCTCCTGGGCCAGAGCCCGGTCCTGCTCCCCCACATCGAGGAAGTAAGCCGCTTCGGTCAGGACATCGGTGAAGGAGTCACCCGAGAGGAACGTCTCGAGGAGGGAGGTCTGGCGAGTCTGATAGGAGGCCCGGATCCGGTCAGCAAGCAGCGCCTTGCGCTCCTCGAGCTCAGCGGCTCGGCGCCACTGCGAACGGATCGTCCGCTCGATGAGCAGCGATTGCTCGTCGATCTCTCGCGACAGGTCGATGTAGCCGGCCCGGATGACGTCGATGTCATCTTCGGTGTGGGCGATGTTCTGCTTGACCTCGTGCAGGTCGGCGTTGACCTGGTTCAGGGCATCGGCCGTCGCCCGGATCCGAGCCCGGAGGTCGGACTGGAGCGCATCGAGCCGAGCGACCTTCTGCTTCTGGTCCTTGATCTGCTTCTGGAGTGCCCGTTCCTTCGCGACAGCGTCAGACAGGTCGTCGGCGCGGGTGGGCGGAGGTGGCGACCCGGCGACGCCGATGGCGGCCACGAAGACGAGGAGCGCCACGATGCGCAGGGACAGCCGCCGACGGCCTCGGTCGACACCGCGAGGCGTGAAGCGGCCCGTCGTCACCACGTCGTCATCTCGTGCGAGCGATCTCCGTCTATCGGCCGCTTTTGCCACGGCCAGGCGGGTCTCGACCCGCCGGTGATGTCGCCGTCCGGACGTGGGCACCGCATCGGACGACTCCGGCTAGACGTACGATCATACCGGCACTCGTCCAGACCCAGACGTACCACTGCCGGTGGTGACGATAGTCACCACCCCGATTCCTGGCTTCAGCCGAGGGTGAAGCCCGGCAGCAGGATCGCCCACATCGCGCCGCCGATGAGGAATGGTCCCATGGGGACGTAGCTTCGCAGGGTGATCCGCCGCGCCGCGAGCAGGACGATGACGACGACCGCCATCGCCAGGGCGCCGGCGAACAGCCCGATGAACCCGCGGGCGAAGCCGGCCATCAGGCCGACCGAGACGAGCAGCTTGACATCGCCGAGGCCGATCGCATCGCGTCCGAACGGGAGCGAAAGGAGGAAGATCAGCCCGGGGAGGGCGATCGCGGCGACCACCGCACCGCCGAGCCCGAACGACAATCCGCCGCCGAGGAGCGGATTGAGCCCCGAGAGGGCGAACAGGAACGCGAGCGGGATCGCCGGCAGGGTGATCACGTCGGGCAGCAGTCGCTGATCAAGGTCGATGGCGAAAAGGACGATCAGGGCGACGAAGTAGGCGCCGAAGATCGCCCGCTCGATGGGCTCGTCGAATCTGACGCTGAGCTGGGCCAGGGCGATCGCGGCAACCACGATCGTGGCCGGGGTGCGCCAGCCGATGGCACGAGTTGATCCGTCCTCGTGGGCCGGCCAGCGCGCGGCGACACGGTCGGCGGTGTGGCCCAGCAGAGCGCCGATGATGAGGAAGGCTGCGTAGGCGATCTCGGGCGGGATCAGTGGCTCGGGCTCGAGGACGACCACTCCGGCGCCCGGCTCAGCTCGGGCGCGCCCCGGCGAGCGCGAGCTCGACGAGCGTGGCGTGGGTCACGCCTGTCGCGCCGCGCGGCGCGAAGGGCTTGGCCCTGCGGAAATAGCCGGAGCCTCCGATGTCGAGGTGGACCCACGGAACGGTCCGGAACTCGCGGATGAACAGGCCGCTCTTCACAAGCCCACCATCGGGCGTCCCGACGTTCTGGATATCCGCGTACCAGCTGTCAAGGCTCGGAACATAGTCGTCGACGAGAGGGATCTGCCAATAGCGCTCGCCGACGCGGCTGCCGGCTCCGGCGACCTCATCGAACCACGATTGGGGCGTCCCGAATCCGCCCGTGACCAACTCACCGAATGCCCGCGCAACGGCGCCCGTGAGCGTGGCCACGTCGACCAGGTGGGTCGCCCCGAGCCGCTCGGCGTACGTCAGGGCGTCGCCGAGGATGAGTCGGCCCTCTGCGTCGGTGTTGACGATGTCGACCGTCTTGCCGTTGAGGGCGCGGACGATATCGCCCGGCCGCGTGGAGTGGGGCCCCGGCATGTTCTCGACCGCCGGCGCGATCGCCAGCAGGGGCGTTCCCGGCGCGAGCCTGGCAAGAGTGGCGATGGCCGCGATCACGGTGCAGGCACCGATCTTGTCCATCTTCATCTCTTCCATGCGGTCGGCCGACTTGATGCTGATCCCGCCCGAGTCGAAGCAGACGCCCTTGCCGACGATGGCCAGGTGGCGGTCCAGCCCATCGCGCTCGCCCTCGCCACCAGAGCGCATGACGATCATCCGCGGCGGATTGTCGCTGCCACGCCCGACGGCGAGGAACATGCCCATGCCGAGCTCGGCCGCCCGACCCTCGTCGATGACATCGATCCAGAGGCTGTGCCGCTCGGCGATGGCCCGTGCCTCGCCGGCCAGCACATCGGGGCTGACGTCATTGGCGGCGCGGTTGGAGAGTGCCCTGGCGAGGGCCGATCCCTCGCCGACGATCACGCCCTTCTCGGCTGCAGCGGAGGCGGCGGCGTGGTCCTTGCCGATCCCCACCAGGACGAGCTCGTCGATGACCGGCGGGGCATCGTCCAGACCGTCGCGATAGATCGCCCGCGGCTCGAACATCCCGTCGATGACTCCGCGCGCGACGAGCTCGGCGGCCGCGACGTCGCCACCCTCCAGACCGGAAGCGAGGGGCGGCATCCAGAGAGCGACGCTCGACACCGATCGTCCGGCCAGGCGCCGAACGACGGACGCCGCGATGTCGTGCACGGCAGTCGGATCGAGGCCGTCGGACTGACCAACGCCGATGGCCAGGACCCAGCGCGCCGCCAGCTCGCCGCCGGGCACGAGGGCCGTCGCGAAACGCTTGGAGCGGAGCTCGCCGAGCGTCGCCATCGCCCGCAGCGATCCACCGGTCCGGGCATCGACGCCCCCCAGCGGTCCGTCGAAGTCGGGCTCGTCGGCGATCGGGATCGCCAGGACATCGGCGGTGACGTTCCAGGCCTCGTCCGTCGACATGCGCACGTGCATCGGTGGCCGCTCCTCCTCGCCGGGATGGGACGGCGCGCTCCGACAGAGGCCGTCGGCTCGTCAGTCTACCGGGTCGGGATCAGGCTTCCGCGTCGAGCTTGGCGATGATGTCGTCGACCTGGATCCGAGCCTCCTCGATCGAGATGACGGCCTGCTGCAGGCCCGCCTGGGCCACCTCGCCCATGATGACGGTGAGGGCCTTGGTGTTCGACGGCAACAGTGCCCTGGCGCGTCCTTCGTCGACAAGCAATGCGCGGGCGGCCGGCGTCAAGACGCCCTTGCTCTTCACCATCTCCTCCCAGAGCTTGCGAACGGTTGCGTCATACGCAGTGCTCCGCTCGATCCATGCGGCGAGGACGGTCGTGTCGGCCGCAGCCGCCAGCTTTTCGTGGAGAGCGCTGATCTCGGCCATCGTCGCGTCGCTCTCATCGAGTTTCTTCAGGGCATCTGCGTACTTCGCCCCAGAGGCGAGCTTGGCGGCCGCACCGGTCTGCTGATCGTGGTTGAGCAGCCGCGCCGCGAGCCCCTCTGCAGCTGTGGCAGCCACGGTGAAGCGGACCCACGTCTCCTCGACATCGGCCGTCGCTGCTGTGGCCGCCGCCAGGAAGGTTCGCTGGGCGACGACCTCGGGCGAGTAGCGGAGCCCCGCCTGTGATTCGATCCCGGGCAGCGTGCTGGTGGCAGACCGAAGGTCGGCGGCCATGGTCCCGATCCGCTCGGCGATCGGCGAACCCTCGTCGATGATCGATTGGGCTCCTGCGACGTCGGGTACGGCGATATGGGTGAGCGCCAGGCGCCCCTTCTCGCCGAGTGCGTCGATCTCATTCGAGAGATCGGCCAGCCGACCGGTGGCACCGGCGATGCCCCCGCGCAGCTCCTGGTCGCCGGCCCACGTGAGCTCGGCGCGAGCAGCGGTCCCGGGCGCGCCACCGACGGCCGAGACGATCCCGGCGGCACCGACGGCGACCACCAGGGCGACGACCAGCCAGACGAGCGCTGCACCGATGTCGCGGAGAACGGACATGGCTTCACGGTACCCCACATCGGCGCCGTACGATGACGGGGTGACCCGATCGGCGCCCCACCCAGCGCCGCGTCCATCGCCGCGCCCGGCGCTCGAGCACCTTTCGCCGGCGGTCGCGACCCTCGTGCGTGCGATGCCCAAGGCCGAGCTCCATCTCCACCTCGACGGCTCCCTCCTCGCCGAGACGGCGATCGACCTCGCGAGCTCGCGCGATGTCGACGCGCCACGAACGTTGGAGGGGATGCGCGACACCCTCGTCGCAGCGGAGCGATGTGGGTCCCAGGCAGAGCTCCTGCGGGCATTCGACCTGCCGATCGCCCTGCTCCAGGACGCCGAGGCCCTTGCCCGAGCGAGCGCCGACCTCGTCCGGGTGAAGGCCGCCGATGGAGTCCGCTACCTCGAGATCCGCTGGGGTCCTCTGCTCCACGTCCAGCGCGGGTTGCCACTCGAGGAGGGCATCGCGGCGGTGATCGATGGCGGTCAGGCAGAAGCGATATCGGCAGGCACGACGGTCCGCTTCATCTGCACGGCCCTCCGCGGAGACGAGCCCGCCGACAACGTCGGGCTGGCCGAGGCCGCCGCACGGTTCGTAGGGCGAGGGATGGTCGGCTGGGACCTCGCCGGTCCCGAGGAGGCCTTCCCCGATCCCCTCCTCCACGCTGCAGCCTTCGAGGCGGCACGAGCCGGAGGGCTCCGGATCACGATCCATGCCGGCGAGTGGGGTGGGGCCGCGCAGGTCCGCCGATCGCTTGCGGTGAACCCTGAAAGGATCGCCCACGGTCCGGGGGCGATCGACGACCCTGCCCTCCTGGAGGAGCTGACCGATCGGGGAATCGCGCTCGACCTGTGCCCGACCTCGAACGTCCAGGCGGGCATCGTGCCGTCCGTGGCCGAGCATCCGCTCGGGCGGTTGCATCGCGCCGGAGTGGCGGTGACGCTCTCGACCGACGACCTCACCGTCTCCGACATCGACCTGTCGGAGGAGTACGCGCGGGCGCTCGCCGAGATCGGGTTGACAGTGCCCGAGCTGTGGGCGATCGACCGCCGGGCGCTCGGCATCGCATTCGCCGAGCCGGCCGACCTCGCGGCCCTTGGAACCGCCTTCGATGCGTGGGCGGCGTCGCAGCCCGCGCTAGCTGGTTCCGGCTGATCCCTGGCCGCCGAGGCCGTCCAGGAGACGAGCCAGCTCGTCGGCGTCGGCGGCGACGGCGGTCGGTCGGCTGTCGAGCGGCAATGACCGCGCCTCCTCGGCGGTCGTGATGCCGGTCAGCATGAGGATGGAGCGCGCGCCGATCGCCCGCGCACCGGCGATGTCGGTCTCGAGCCCGTCGCCGATGACCACGGCATCGTCCGGCCGACCGGCACAGGCCGCAAGGGCGATCGAGAAGAGATGTGGTTCCGGCTTTCCGATCGACAGCGGCTCCAGCCCGGTCGTGGCCACGAGCGCCGCTACGACGCTGCCGGCCCCCGGCCGCAGACCCCGCTCCGTCGGATAGACGGGGTCGCGGTTCGTGGCGATGAAGCGCGCGCCGGCCCGGATGCAGTCCGCCGCAGCCGCCAGTCGAAGATAGGTCAGCTGCGGATCGAGACCCACCACGACGGCGTCGGGGCCGCCGGCCGCGGTGATGCCGTCGACGCCCTCCTGGCTCATTCTCGTTGCGGCGTGACCCGCGGTCACCACATCGAGCCCGACATCGCGAAGCTCGTGCTCGAGCCCGGCCGCGCCCAGAGCCAGTACCCGCCGGATGGCCGGCTCCCTCTCGGCGATGTGGATCGCCGCGGCGCGGGAGGACGAGACGACTCGATCCTCGCTGACAGGAGCTCCCATCGATCGGAGACGGACGACGTAGTCGGCCCGGTAGTGCATCGAGTTGTTCGTGACATAGACGATCGCGTCGCCTCGAGCGGCTCGATCTGCAAGCACGGCCACGATCCCGGGCACAGGATCCATGCCCCGGTAGACGACACCGTCGAGGTCGACGAGCAGGATCATGGCCCGATCGTAGTCGATGGCGGTTGCTCGACCGGCGTCTGGTGGGGCATGCGACGATGACGCCGATGACATCGCGACAGACCGATCCGCTGGCAGGAGTCGAACGCCTCGTCGTCGACGGCACCAACCTGCTCCACGCGATCGGGACGGATCGCGGGTCGCCTCAGCCGGCGCCTCAGGCGGCATTGATCGGGCGCCTGCGGGGGGCGATACCGGCAAGCGTTTCCGTCGACATCGTCCTTGACGGGCCACCCGACCGCGGCCTCGCCGGTCGACGGATCGCGGCCGGCGTCACGGTCCGCCACTCCGGCGGACGGAGCGCGGACGCCATCATCGTCGGCATCGTCGACGGCGCGTCCCGAGTGACACGCGGCCAGCCGGGCATCCTTGTCGTCAGCGACGATCGGGAGCTGCTGGCGAGCGTCCGTCGTCTCGGAGCCGGAACGGCCTCGTCAGGGTGGCTCCTCCGACGACTGTCTCGGACGCGACTGACCTCCCCGACGGTCGGCCTGGCTCGGCCACCTGCTGCGGGCGCGGGCACGCCGCCCAGCGATGTCGAACGCGAAGCCTGGCGACCCGGTCGCGGCGCGACGCGCAAGCGCGGCAACCCACGGCGGCGACCCCGAAGAGGCCCTGATACGATGCGGCCATGACGTTCTGGGAGCAGCTCGAGTCGATCTGGGACCAGATCCTTCAGGTCATCGGCTCGTTGATCATCCCCGACTGGTCCGAGCTCGTCAGCTGGATCCCGATCATCCTCGTCCTCGGCGTCATCGGCCCCATCCTGACCCTGCTGGTCCTCTACCACTTCATCTACCAGGCCGCCCGCCCTCGGACGAGGGCTCGCTACATCGACTATCCGCTGCGCATCCCGATCGGGGCAGACGGGATGCCGCAACGCCCGACCGGTCGTCCCTTCTGCGAACGCGACCTGTTGATCTACGGCTCCAAGGCATCGCGCTGCGACGTGTGCCGAGACGAGCTGACGCTCCTGTGCCCGCGCTGCAGTGTCGCCCGCGACGCGGCCATCGAGATCTGCGGGAACTGTGGCATGGCCGGCAGAGTGTCCGATCGCGCGCTTGCCCTCGCTCCCAACGCCGGCCCTCCGGCCGGCGGCGCCGCGGCGGCCTGACCGGACGTCCGGGAACGATTCGGCTCGGAGGAACGTCGCACCGACATGTCACTCGAAGCCCTCTCCGGACTCCTCGCATCGCTGGGCACGATCGTCCTCATCATGGCCTTCGCCGCCCACGTCGCCCACGGGGTGCTCCTGGCCAACGGTCGTCGCCTGGCTGACGTGCGGGTCGGGGTGGTCGGCGTCCCGAGCGGTCTACCGGCCTATGCGACCGTCGCCGGAGGTTCGTTCGTCGCCGGAATGGCGGCTCGCGATGCCGCCGCCGGCCTAGCCTCGCGCCCGGTCGGTCCTGCCGATCCGACGGCATTGTCAGGTGCCGCCAGGTGGCTCACGATCGCCGCCTTCGCGATCCTGGCGGCCGGTCTTCTCGCTCGCGGGATCGCCGTCGGCCGGGGGCCGTGGGGCAACCTCTACGAATACTCGATCGCCTTCGCGACCGCGATCGTCGGCGGCTATCTTGTCCTCGAACGGCGATACCCGATCGCATCGATCGGCTTCATCCCCCTTGGCGTCGCATCCGCCCTCACCCTCTATGCAGCGTCGCTCCCGTCCGACATCCGGCCCCTTGTCCCGGCACTCGCCAACGCCCCCCTGCTCACGATCCATGTCGGCATGGCGGTCATCGCCTACGGCATCTTCGCGACGGCCTTCGCCGCCGGCGTCGGGTACCTGGTCCAGGGCACCGACGACCGCTTCGGCTGGCTTCCATCGCACCGGGTCCTCGACGCGGTCGCCTACCGGGCCGTCGTCATCGGCTTCCCGATCTTCGCCACGATGATCGTCCTGGGCTCATGGTGGGCGTCGATCGCATGGTCGCGCTACTGGGGCTGGGACCCCAAGGAGACGGCGGCGCTGGCGACGTGGCTCGTCTATGCCGTTTACCTCCATGCCCGCAATCGGCGAGGCTGGGCCGGCCGTCCGGCCGCGCTCCTGCTGGTCGTCGGGTTCGGGATGGTCCTCGTGACGTACTCGGGCTCGCTCTGGTTCAACGGACTCCACGCCTACAGCGGCCTCTGAGGCACCGGGGAACCCAGTCGCGGCATCGTCGCACGCCATGAGCGGGCGTTTGTGGCACGCGCTCAGCGGGCCCTCGATCAGGCCGGCAGGAGTCCCGCCGCCCGAAGGAACGTCCGCCACGAGGTCCGCTGGCCGTAGATGAGGACGCCTGCCCGATAGACGCGCGAGGCCAGGATCGCGGCGATGACGATCGAGATGGCGAGCAGGCCGATCGAGAGGCCAACCTCCCAGGCTGCGACCCGGCCGACGAGGATCCGGGCGAGCATCACGAAGGGCGAGAAGAACGGCACGAAGGACAGGAAGACCACCAACGGCGACCCGATCGCCGGCAGCCCCATGATGGCCGCGATGCAACCGATGAACGGCAGAAGCGACATCGGCATCGCCAGGAGCTGGAGATCGTCGAGGCCCGACACGATCGAGCCGGCTGCGGCATAGAGGAACGCGTAGAGCAGGAAGCCGAGGACGAAGAAGACGCCATAAGCCGCCAGGATCGGCAGGGTCAACGCGGCGAGGGGCGGGCCACCCCCTGTCGACCCGAACAGGAACATCTCGATCCGTCCCTGGAGGGCGACGATGATGACGGCCGGCAGGAGGAATGCGCCGTACTGGAGAAGGCCGGCCAGACCTGTGCCCGCCACCTTGCCCAGCATCAGCTGGATCGGCGAGGCCGCCGCGATGAGGAGCTCCATGATCCGGCTGCCCTTCTCGGCCGCGGCCGAGCTGGCGACCCACATGCCGTAGATGAGCAATGCCACGAAGATCATCACGACGAAGATGATCGTCAGGTAGAAGCGCGATTCCAGGAGCTGCGGGTCGATCGCCTGACCGGCGTCGAGGGCCAGCGTCTCGTTCACGGTCGCGAAGCTCGGCTGGTGATAGGGCGGCACGTCCGCCGCCTTGCGAACCACCTCCGCCCAATCGAGGAGCGAAACGGACTGAGCCGCCAGCAGGATCGATGCATCCCGAAGCGGGGCGACGTCACGTGAGTGATAGGCGAAGTCGAGCCCCCCGTCGTCGCCTCGGCTGACGAGCAGGGCCGCAGCCAGCTGGCCGGAGCGCACCAGAGCGACGGCCTCATCCGGTGTGTCGATGCGCGACACGACGAAGGGCCGCTGGACAGGGGCCGCGTCGCCTGCGGCGGGTTGGGGGTTGAGGCTCTGTTCCAGGAACAGGATGTGGGTCAGGGCGAGCTGGTCGTCGGCGGCATAGACGCCGATCGAGGTCACGGTCACGCGGTCGGCTGCTCTGAGGCCGATCGGCGCGAGAGTGACGCCGATCGCGACCAGGACGAGGAAGCCCGTCGCCATCCGATAGGCCTTGCCGCGGATGCGTTCGCGCAACTCGCGGATCGCAACGACGAGCGTGTTGGGGAACAGGGGGTCGCGCATCTAGGCCACCTCCCCGCCCGCCTCGGCGGCCGGGCCCGACGTCAGGGCGGCCGCGTCGTCGGCCGGACGTGAAGGCGGACGGGTTCCGCGGGCCAGATGCAGCTCGGCCTCATCATCGACCGGACGGCCGACGAGGCCGATGAAGACGTGTTCGAGCGACGGGTCCGCGATCTCGAATCGAAGCACCCGCTCACCATGCGCCTGCACCTCGTGGAGAAGTGACTGCGGGTCGCGATCCGGCGCCACGACCACCTCCGTGAAGTCGCGACCCGGCCTGGTGATGGTGACGCCGGGCGACCCCTCGAGCCAGGTCAGCTCGTTTGAGCCATCTCCGTCGACCGCCAGGCGGACGACCTGCTGCCCACTCGTGCGCCGCACGTCGCGAACGGTGCCGGTCGTCACGATGCGGCCACGGTCGAGGATGGCGACCGAGTCGCAGAGGGCCTCGGCGGCCTCCATCACGTGGGTCGAGAAGATGAGGGTCTTGCCCTTGTCGCGGAGCTCCATGAACGCCTCGCGCAACAGGCTGGCATTGACCGGATCGAGGCCCGTGAAGGGCTCGTCGAGCAGAAGGACGTCGGGATCATGGAGCAGGGCGGCGATGAACTGGATCTTCTGCTGGTTGCCCTTGGACAGCTCGCCGATCCGCCGTTCCTCCATGTCGCTGATGCGAAACCTCGACAGCCACGCCCGGCCATCACGCCGTGCGACGTCGTCGGCGATGCCGTAGAGCCGGGCCAGGAAGACAAGGTGATCGAGGACCCGCATCTTGGCGTAGAGGCCGCGCTCTTCGGGCAGGTAGCCCCATGTGCGGCGCGGGACGAACCGGGCCGGCACGTCGCGCCACCGCGCCTCACCTCGATCCGGCGTCAGGACGCCGAGGAGGATCCGCATCGTGGTGGTCTTGCCGGCGCCATTGGGTCCGAGGTAGCCGAAGACCGAGCCCGGGGCGACGGTGAACGACACACCATCGAGCGCGGTGACGGAGCCGAAGCTCTTGCGGACGGCGTCGACGACGAGGGACACGGCCCTTGCAGCATAAGCCGCAGAGGCCCTCACGTCGCTCAGGCGGTTCGTCCGAGGCAGGCCGGACGATGGTCCCCGTCCGCGCCTAGGCGACCCAGACCGATCCGCGGGTAGTCCGCACTATCTCGGCGACGACAGCCGGGGTGAAGGCGACAACGGCAACCAGGGCCCAGTCCTCGGCACTGAGCGGGGTCGCCCGAAACGCCTCCGCCAGGAACGGCACGAGCGGGATCGCCACCTGTACGGCGAGTACCGTCAGGCACGCAGCGAGGAGGAAGACGTTGGCCCCGAGTCGGTGGATGGGCACGCGAAGCGATCGGTTGGCGTATGCGCGAACGACCTGGGCACAGACGAGGATCGTGAAGGCGAGCCACCGTGCGTGGTCGGCCGGGCCGCCGAGGATGCTGATGACGGCAAGCGCGGCGGCGGCGGAGAAACCGCCGGCGACGGCGATCCGGGACAGGATCGATCGCGACAGGAGTGGCTCTCCGCGGACCCGCGGGGGCCGGTCCATGATCCCGGGCTCGGGAGGCTCCCGCTCGAACGCGACGGCCGTGACAATGTCGATGAACAGCTCGAGCCACAGGATCTGGATCGGCAGGAGGGGCTGGGTAGACCCGAAGAGCGCCGCCAGAAAGATGAACCCGAGCAGTGCGACATGTGTCGAGATGAGGAACACCAGGCCCTTCTGGACGTTGTCGACGATGCGCCGACCTTCGACGAGCCCATACATGAGCGTGGCGAACGAGTCATCCCCGAGGACGAGGTCGGACGCCTCCTTCGCGACGGCGGTGCCGGATCCCATCGCGACCGCGACATCGGCGCGATGGAGCGCCGGGGCGTCGTTGACCCCGTCACCGGTCACCGCCACCATCCGCCCGCTCTCCCGAGCGATCCGGACCAGCCGCTCCTTCTGATCTGGCGTGCTTCGGGCTACGACATCCAGGCCGGACAGCTCCGCTGCCAAGCGATCGTCGCTCCATGAGTCGAGCTGATCGGCCGTCACGACGCCGTTGGTCGGCAAACCCGCCGCCGCTGCGATCGCCCGGGCGGTGGCCGGATGGTCGCCGGTCACGACGATGGCCTGGATCCCGGCTCGATGTGCCATCGCCATTGCTTCCGCGATCCCCTCCCGCATTGGATCGGCGAACCCGATCAGGGCACGCACACGCCAAACGGCCCCGGACCCGTCATCCTTCGTAGCGAGGGTGAGCAACCGCTCGCCTTCGGCAGCTCGCTCGACGACAAGGGCATGCCAATCGTCACGCTCGCCGGCCTGTCCATTCGCCGATGCCCCGGCCAACGCCAGGACGGCCTCTGGAGCCCCCAGCACATGCTCGATGACGCGGCCCTCCGAACCGCGCGATCGAGTCCGCGAGAACGGACGGCCGTCGACAGCCGGCTCCGACTCGAGCAGGTCCGAACGACCCAGCACGGCCGACGGATCGCCCTCTCCGAGGGCTCGAAGGATTGCCCAGGTGAATGCGCCAGGCTCCACTCCCGTGTCGGTCCCCCACGCGTCGTCCTCGGCCCGCAGGGCGTCGTAGAGGATGTCGGCTCGCTCCTCTCTGGAGTCAAGCCTCCCGGTCGCGGACCAGATGCTCTGCACGTCGAGCCGGTTGCGGGTCAGCGTCCCCGTCTTGTCGGTGATGATGAGGTCGATGGCGCCGAGGGATTCCTGGGCGTTGAGCCGGCGGACGAGCACGCCGCGACGGAGGAGCCGGTAGGCGCCGAGACCCAGGATCACAGCCACGAGGATCGGCGGCTCCTCGGGGATCGCCGCGATCGTGACCGAGATGGCGGCCAGCAACGTCGCCCCAGGCTCGTCGCCGCGGAGGAATCCGAGCACGACCACAAGGGCGATCAGAGAGAGGGCAACCCCGAGGAGAATGCGGACGAGCCGATCCAGCTCTCGCTGGACGGGCGATCGACGCCGTTCGCTCGTCGCCAGTCCGGCGGCGATCTTCCCGAACTCGGTCATCGTCCCGATCGCCGTCACGATGCCCTCGCCCCGTCCGCCCACGACGCTGGTGCCGCCGTAGGCCATCGAGCGCCGCAGGATGAGCGGGGCATCGCCGGAGTCGGCCGTCGTCGAGCCGGCCTCAGGGACCGATTCGCCGGTAAGAACCGCGCGATCGAGCAGAAGCCGCTCGACGGCGATAAGGCGGACGTCTGCCGGAACGACATCGCCCGTCCGCAGGAGAACAACATCGCCGAGGGTGACGTCCCCCGCCGGGATGGTGAAAGGTGAGGCATTCCGCCGCACCCGGGCGGTGGGCGCAGTGGCGGTCCTCAACGCCGCGAGCGCCCGGTCGGCGCGGTGTTCCGTCAGGGCATCGGCGCCCACGAGTGGGATAAGGAACACGAGGACCAGGATCCCGTCGCGAGCCTCGCCGAGGAGGATCGCTCCGATGCCCGCCGCGGCCAGGAGCAGGATGAAGGGTTCGGTCGCCGCATCAAGTACGAGGCGCCAGAGTGGCTCGGTGCGAGCCTCCTGCAGGGCGTTCCGTCCATGTTCGATCGTCCGACGGGCAGCTTCGACGTCGGTAAGACCCTGGGTCGGATCGACCCCGAGCAGGCTCGCCACATCGGCGGCCGGCAGCGCATGCGGGTCCTGGACAGAGTCGAGGGGATCGACGGGCGACGCGGTCATCGCCCGACATCGTCGCAAGATTCGGCCGAGAGCCGTGAGGGCCGGACGGCATCTCCTCTGCGACAATCGGACCGTGAGCCAGCGAACATCAGCATCCAACACTCCCCTGCGCATCCACGCCGATCGCAGCGCCCGGACACTCGACGTGGCCTGGGACGACGGGCACGAGACGGTCTTCGATCTGACCGCCCTTCGGTGGCTCTGTCCTTGCGCCTTTTGTCGAGGCGAGGCTGGCATGCCCGGCTGGCTCGACTCGAACCCGACCCTGTCTGAAGCCCAAACGACCCTCACCGATGTCCACTTGGTCGGCAACTACGCGATCGCGCCGGACTGGGCCGACGGTCATCACACCGGCTACTACACCTTCGCCCTGCTCCGAGATCACTGCCCCTGCCCCGAATGCCAGGCGGCGCGGACAGCTGAATAGCCCGAAACCGACCGTCGGCTCACGCTGGGCTGACGGTCAAATGGGGCCGACTGACGGCCCGCCGGCGGTACATCCGGTCGACGGTCATCCAGGGGCCGTCTGGTAGCATCGCCCGGGCCATGACCGCCATCTCCACTCACGTCGCGACCGACCAGCGAGCCGGGGCCCGTCGTCGCGGTCGCAGCGGGGCGGCAACCCGACGCTACCTCAACCGGGAGCTGTCCTGGCTCGAGTTCAACGCTCGAGTCCTGTACGAGGCCGCCGAGGCCCGCAATCCGCTCCTTGAGCGGGTCAAGTTCCTGGCCATCTTCGCCTCGAACCTGGACGAGTTCTTCTCGGTCCGGATCGCCGGGCTGCGCCACCAGGTCGGGACCGGCTCGTCGGCACTTTCGCCGGATGGCCTCACGCCGGCCGAGCAGATCGCGGCCTCACGGGAGCGAGTCGTAGGGCTTGTCGCGGAGCACTCCAGGATCTTCGCCGACCTCCGCGATCAGCTGGCCGAGGCCGGAATCCGCTTCGTCGACTACGAGGACGTTCCGGAGCACCATGAGGTCCTCCGCCAGCGGTTCGTGGACGAGATCTTCCCGGTCCTCACGCCCCTGGCGGTCGATCCGGGCCATCCCTTTCCGTATATCTCATCGCTCTCGCTATCGATCGCCGTCGGGTTGCGCGATCCGGTGACACGAGAGAGCCGTTTCGCACGGGTCAAGGTCCCGCCGTCCCTGCCGCGACTTGTCGAGATCGAGCGCAGCACGTTCGTCCTGCTCGATCAGATCATCGAGGCAAACCTCGATCTTCTCTTCTCGGGTATGGAGATCGTCGATGCCCACATGTTCCGGGTGACCCGGAACGCCGATCTGGCGATCGAGGAGGATGAGGCGGACGACCTCCTGCTGGCCATCGAGGAAGAGGTCAGGCGGCGCCGTTTCGGAGCCGCCGTCAGGCTCGAGGTCGAGCGGTCCATGCCCCTGGCCACGAAGGAGCTCCTGCTCAGAGGCATCGGCCTCGGCTCGGACGATCTCTACGAGGTCGCCGGGATGCTCGACCTGACCGGGCTGTGGACGCTCGACAGCCTCGACCTCCCCGGGCTGCGCAACGAAGCCTGGACGCCCGTAACGCCAGCCAGGCTCGTTCCGCCCGACGAGGACGAGCCGGCCGACGTCTTCGCCGCCATCCGGGCGGCGGACATCCTGGTCCATCACCCGTATGAGAGCTTCTCAGCGTCGGTCGAGCGGTTCATCGTCCAGGCGGCGATGGACCCCGAGGTCCTGACGATCAAGCAGACGATCTACCGGACATCGGGCGACTCGCCGATCGTCCACGCCCTCATCCTGGCGGCCGAATCCGGCAAGCAGGTCGTCGTGCTCGTGGAGCTCAAGGCGCGACTGGACGAGGAGGCCAATATCAGCTGGGCTCGCAAGCTGGAACAGGCGGGCGCCCATGTGGTCTACGGCCTCGTCGGGCTCAAGACCCACAGCAAGGCCGCCCTCGTGGTCCGGCGCGAGGGATCGTTCCTCCGCCGCTACGTCCATCTCGGGACCGGCAACTACAACCCCAAGACGGCGCGCCTGTATACCGACCTCGGACTGTTCACCTGCTCGCCGGAGATCGGCGCCGACGTCACCGACCTGTTCAACGTCCTCACCGGACTGTCGCGACAGCAGAGTTTCCGGCGATTGCTCGTCGCGCCGATGACGATGCGGACTCGGCTCATGGAGTTGATCGAGCGGGAGATCGGTCATGCCGGGGCCGGTCGGCCGGCCCGCATCGTCATCAAGACCAATGCCGTCGTCGACGTGCCCGTCATCGACGCCCTCTACCGGGCCAGCGAGCTGGGCGTCGACGTCGAGCTCATCTGTCGCGGTATCTGCATGCTCATGCCGGGCGTCGAGGGCATATCCGAGCGGATCACCGTCCGCTCGATCGTCGGCGAGTACCTCGAGCACAGCCGGATCTGGCACTTCGCCAATGGCGGCGACCCCGAGTGGTTCATCGGGTCGGCCGACCTCATGGACCGCAACCTCGATCGCCGGATCGAGGTCGTGACCCCGGTCGAGGACCCCGAGGCGCGACGGCGCCTCGACGAGGCGGTCGACATCATGCTGATCGACGATCGACACGCGTGGCAGCTCGGTCCCGACGGGACCTGGCGCAGGATCGAGGACGTCAACGGTCGGCCCGGTTCCATCGGCACGTTCGAGCTGCTTCGCGACCAGGCGATGATGGCCGGCGAGCTCGCGGCATCGCCACATCGCCCTCGCAGCGGCGCAGGCTCCCTTGACCCACGCGCGTAACATCCGAAGTCGATGACCATCACGAACCCGGCCGGGACCGAGTTCGAGCTGAAATACCGCGTGTCCGAGCGGGAAGCAGCCGAGCGACTCCTAGCGGCGGACGCCCTCGGACCATTTGAAGCGACGGGCAACGTTCGTCCGGCGCAGCATGAGGACGTCTACGTCGACACGGCCGACGGTTCGCTCGACCGGGCCGGTTACGCGGTGAGGCTGCGGCGAGCCGGCGGCAGGACCGTCGTCACCCTCAAGTCCCGGGCTGACTCCGGCAAGGGAGCGCTGCACCAGCGAGAGGAGATCGAGGGCCCAGCCGACGGCAGCCAGAACCCGCATAACTGGCCCGCCTCGCCGGCTCGTTCGCTGGTCCTGGAGCTCGCCGGCGATGCGCCGCTCGTCGAGCTCGTGACCGTCCGGCAGCTACGGCGACGGCGCAATCTCGTTCACGGGCAATCGACCGTCGAGCTATCGGTCGACGACGTCGACGTGGTCGCTCGTGGCCGGGTCGTCGACCGCTTCACCGAGGTTGAGCTGGAGCTGATCGCCGGGCCCCCGAGCACGCTCGAGCCACTGGCCCGCGTTCTGGGCCAGATCGAGGGCCTCCGGCCGGCGAGTGGATCAAAGCTCGACGCGGCGCTGTCGAGCGCCGCGGCAGCGGCGGCCACCCCCGACCGGGTCGACGAGGAGCACAAGATCGGCGGGGTCGACGAGGTCGACGGGATCGACGGGATCGCCGAGGTCAGCGAAGGAGGGGCCAGTACTGGCGAGCCGGCGACGGCAACGCCGGCCATCGTGCTCGTCGACGAGATGGCGATGAGGGCCTATACGGATCCGGAGACGCCGCCGATCGTCGCGCCGGTCCCGGTCGAGGTGGCCACCGATCCCATCCCCAGCGCGCCGCGCCCGAAGTCGCCGGGAGTGACGGCCGACGACACGCTTGCGGAGGCAGGTCGCAAGGTCCTGCGCTTCCATTTCGAGCGGATGCTGGCGCGAGAGGCCGGGACGCGAGCCGGCGCGGATCCGGAGGAGCTCCATGCCATGCGCGTCGCGACCCGCCGGATGCGTGCCGCCTGGCGGATCTTCGGTGACGCCTACCGACCGGAACGGACCAAGAGGTTCCGGACGACGACGCGCGATGTCGGGCGAAGGCTCGGCGCGGTCCGTGACCTCGACGTGCTGCTCGACGGGCTCGAGGGCTACCGTGCCGCCCACCCGAGCGAGGCGACCGGGCTCGATCCGTTGGCGTCGGCGTGGCGACTCCGCAGGGAAGAAGGACGCGTCCTCCTCATCCGCGAGCTCGACTCGGCTCGCTACGCCCGCTTCGTCGACGAGTTCGGTGAGTTCGCGGGCACGGAGGGCACGGCCGTCGCCGAGGTCACCGCGACAAGTCCGCACCGGATCCGCGACACCGCGCCGGCCCGCATCTGGGCAGCCCATGGCGATGTGCGGGCGTACGAGGCCGTCCTGCGGTGGGCCGATGTCGAGACGCTGCACGAGCTGCGGATCGCCGGAAAGTGGCTGCGCTACTCGCTCGAGTTCGTGCGTGAGGCACTCGGACCAGGCGTGGAACCGCTCATCGTCCGGGTCGTTGCGCTACAGGACCATCTCGGCATGATGAACGACGCTCATGTCTCGGCCGGGATGGCCCGCGCCTACCTCGTCGAGCACGGGACGCGCCTCTCTTCGCACGAGGGAGCCGCCATCGGCCGCTACCTCGTCGACGAGGAGCGCGAGGCCGCCCGACTGCGGCGGGCCGCCGCTCGCCCGTTCAAGGTCGTCGCCGGCCCGGCGTTCCGGCACGCGCTGGCGAGGCTCGTCTCAGAGCTCTAGTCGCCCTCAGGCGAGGGCCGTCGCGGGCGCGACGCTTCCGGTCAGCGCGTGTAGCTCGTCGCGCCAGCTCCCTCCGGCCCGGGCGAGGGCGATGGCCGCCCCCTCGCGCAGGCTCACGTCCGAGACACTCAGGCTCCCGACGCCGAAGCGATCGAGCAGACCCATGAGGATTGCCGCTCCCGCAGGTAGCGTGTGTGCCCGGACCGGATGGATCCCATAGCGCTCAGCGGCCACGGCGGCCGGCTCGCCGAGCAAGCGACCGACAGCCTTGTGGATTCGGCGTGCGTCCAGGCAGCGATCGAGGGCGGCGGCCGGGAGGATTCGGAGCAGGTTCGTCGCCGCGCCACCAACGACAACGAGCTCGGAGGCAGGGACGTGTGGCGCGCCGGCGAGCGATTGGTCGGCGGCGGCTCGCATCGCAGCCACCTCGGCCCACGTCGGTGGGTCATGATCGGTATGGCGCTCGATGAGCCTGGCCGAGCCGAGGCGAAGCCCCACTGCCAAGGGAGCACGATCCGGGCCGGCGAACACCAGCTCACAACTTCCGCCGCCGACATCGGCGAGCAGCAGGTCGTGCTCGAGCGGGCTTCCGAGGGTGACACCCAGCAATGTCAGAAGGCCTTCCTCCTCATGGCTGAGGATGTCGAGCCTGTTACCCGTCGTCCGCTCGATCTGCTGCGCGACCTCCTGCGCATCGGCTACCCGTCGAAGGGGCTCCGTACCAAGGATCGCGATGCGCTCTGCCCCCAGCTTGCGGGCCATCTCGACATAGCGAGCGATCGCCGCCACGAGCTCGTCGCGGGCCGATCCGAGGTGCCCTCTCTCGACAGCTGAACCTAGCCGGATGAATACCTTCTCGTCGGCCATCGGACGAAGGCGACGCCGCGACGCGACGGCGACAAGGAGATGGACGGAGTTCGTGCCGGCGTCTATCGCGGCCACGACGTGAGGCCCGCCGGCCCCGTTTCCTTCCACGGCGTGGATGGTAGGCCTCTCGACATCAACGAGATGTGAAAGCCGCGACCATCTGAATGTTAACGAGCCGATAACACACCGAGAACGGCGCGTTGACCAGAAACTCCGACAGTGACGGTCGCTCGGGAAATGTGTGAGTCGTGGCCGCGCGCCTGATCGCGGCCGATAGCAGGAGGGAAGACACCAGTGAATCCAACAAAGCGGGTCGCCGCTCTGGCGATCTCGGCCGTGGCCATCGCCGCGGCCTGCAGCGGAGGAGCAAGTCCGTCACCGTCGGCCGCCGCCAGCGCTGCGGCCAGCGCGGCCTCCAGCGAGGCTCCGGTTAGTCCGTCGGCGGAACCGCTCACCGGTTCGTACACAGTTGACGGATCGAGCACGGTCTTCCCGCTCACGGCCGCCGTGGCCGAGGACTTCCAGAAGGCCAACCCAGGTGCAACGGTGACCGTCAACGAATCCGGGACGGGCGGAGGATTCAAGAAGTTCTGTGCCGGCGAGACGGACATGAACGACGCGTCTCGTCCGATCAAGGCCGACGACGCGGGTGAGGGTAAGGCCTGCACCACGAACAACATCACCTACACCCAGCTCCAGATCGCCTGGGACGGCATCGCCGTCGTTGTCAATCCGCAGAACACCTGGGCGACCTGCCTGACGAGCGCACAGCTCAAGACCATCTACGGACCCGATTCCCCAGAGAACCTCAAGTGGTCGGACGTCGACCCGGCCTGGCCGGCCGAGACCGTGGTCCGCTTCATGCCGGGCGCCGACTCCGGGACCTTCGACTTCTTCACCGCGGCGATCAACGGCAAGGAGGACTCCTCGACGCAGCACGCGACCACGTCCGAGGACGACAACATCATGGTGACCGGCGTGGCCGGTGACAAGGACGCCATCGCCTACTTTGGCTACTCGTATGCCGCGTCGAACACAGGCAAGATCACCGCGGTGCAGGTCGATGGCGGCACAGGCTGCATCGCGCCATCGCCCGAGACCATCACGACGGGGACCTACAAGCCACTGACACGCCCGCTCTTCATCTATCCGAACCTCGGGACGGCCAAGGACAAGGCCGGCTTCGCGGGGTTCGTCGACTACTACCTGGCCAACGCCATCACGCTGGCGGCCGACCCGGGTGTCTTGTTGGTGGGGCTCACAGACGACCAGCTGAAGACCACGCAGGACGCGTGGACGGCGGCAATGCAGTAGCACACCGCTCTCCCCCTCCTCCGGGCGCGCCGATCTGTTCTTGGGGACAGGTCGGCGCGTCACGTACCTGCTAGAGTCGGCGACCCCTCAGTTCGAGGCTGACGCATGAGCGCTTCTACAGCCGCACTTAGCCGTCGGCGTCCCGCCAGCGAGCGGATCATCGAGACGCTCTTGTTCATCGCGGCCGCGGTTGGCGTCATCACGACCGTCGGGATCGTCGCCGTGCTCGCGATCCAGACCGCCCTCTTCTTCCAAACGGTGCCACCGACCGACTTCCTCTTCGGACTGAACTGGTCGGCCTCGATCCAGCCATACGCCTTCGGGGTCATCCCACTTGTGGTCGGCACCCTGCTCGTCGCCGGGATCGCGATGATCGTCGCCGTACCACTGGGTCTGCTGGCGGCCATCCTCCTTGCCGAGTTCGCATCGTCACGGGTCAAGGGCTTCGTCAAGCCGATTCTCGAGACGATCGCCGGTGTGCCGACCATCGTTCTCGGCTTCTTCGCCCTCTACTTCCTCACCCCTTACATCCTGAAACCGATCTTCGGCGATTCGATCGGGACGTTCTCCGCTCTCTCGGGCGGCATCGTCGTCGGTCTCCTCATCACCCCTCTCATCGCCTCGATCTCTGAGGATGCGATGACGGCGGTTCCGCGAGGCATGCGCGAGGGTGCCTACGCGATGGGGGCGACGAAGTTCGAGGTGGTGCGCAAGGTCGTCGTTCCGGCTGCGCTGTCGGGGATCATGGCCTCGATCATCCTGGCGATGAGCCGCGCGGTCGGCGAGACGATGGCCGTCGTCCTGGCAGTCGGCAGTCAGCCGCAACTGACCCTGAACCCGCTCGAGAGCGTCCAGACGATGACCGCGTTCATCGTCTCGATCAGCTTCGGCGATACGCCACAGGGCTCGATCCAGTTCCAGTCCCTGTTCGCAGTCGGCGCCACGCTGTTTGTGATCACCTTCGGGTTGAACCTCATCTCGAGCTGGGTCGTCCGCCGTTACCGGACGGGCTACGAATGACCGCTCCGGCCACTGCCCAACCCGCTGCTGCGCCGCGCTTCGAGCCGGCGATCATGCGCCGCAAGCTGAATGGAACGATCTTCTACGGGCTATGCCTTGGGGCGATCTTCGTCCTGCTGCTCGCTCTTCTCCTGATGCTCTTCGATGTGCTGTCGACGGGGTTGCCCTGGCTCAACGTCGATTTCCTGACGGGTGTGCCGTCGCGCCGACCAACTGAGGCCGGCATTCTGCCCGCGATCATCGGATCGATCATGATCAGCGTCCTCGTCGCCATCATCGCCTTCCCGATCGGGATCGGGGCGGCGGTCTATTTCGCCGAGTATTCCCGAGACACGCGGCTCAACCGGCTGCTGAGGACCAATATCAACAACCTTGCCGGCGTCCCGTCGATCGTGTACGGCATCTTCGGTCTCGCTCTGTTCGTCCGAATCCTGCAGCTCGGGACGACTCTGATCGCCGGGGCCCTGACGCTCGCCCTCGTCATCCTGCCGATCGTCATCATCGCCAGCATCGAGGCGCTCAAGGCGGTACCCGATTCGCAGCGCGAAGGCGCATATGCCCTGGGGGCCAGTCGCTGGCAGATGGTCCGCGGTTCGGTCGTGCCGGCAGCCTCGCCCGGCATCCTGACCGGGGTCATCCTGGCCATGGCGCGAGCGATCGGGGAAACGGCGCCCCTGATCCTGGTCGGAGCGGCGATCTTCGTCACGTTCATGCCGCAACCGTTCGAGGGTGGCTACACGGTCCTGCCGATGCAGGTGCTCAATTGGTCGACGCTGCCGCAGGAGGAATTCCACGGGCTTGCGGCGGCCACGATCATCGTCATCCTGGTCCTCATGCTCATCCTGAACCTGCTCGCAGTCGTCGTCCGAATCAGGCTTTCGAGGCACATCCGTTGGTAGAGGAGCAGCCCATGTCCACCCCGGTGAGCGCTCCAGCGGTGAGCGACCCCGCACAAGCAGATGAGGCAGCGGGGCACGAATCGACCGACGGACACACCGACGCCCCGCCGGCGATCCATATCGCGACGTCCGCTCGCGGCGCCACCGAGCCATCCGCGAAGGAGGGCAGGATTGCGCTGAGCCTTCAGAACGTCTCCTGCTATTACGGCTCCTTCCGGGCCGTCCGCGACGTCAGTCTCGACGTCGTCGCAAATGAGATCACCGCCCTGATCGGCCCGTCTGGCTGTGGCAAGTCGACCCTGCTGCGAACGGTCAATCGCATGAACGACCTCATCCCGAGCTATCGGACCGAGGGTCACCTCCTCTTCGAAGGCGAGGACCTGTACGGCCCCAAGGCCGACCCCGTCGCGATCCGACGGCGCGTCGGCATGGTCTTCCAGAAGCCCAATCCATTCCCCAAGTCGATCTACGACAACGTCGCATTCGGGGCGCGCATCAACGGCTTCAAGGGCGATCTGAACGAGCTCGTCGAGGGCAGCCTTAGACGGGCCGCCCTGTGGAACGAGGTCAAGGACAAGCTCAAGGACTCCGGGCTCTCACTGTCTGGCGGTCAACAGCAGCGGCTGTGCATCGCGCGGGCGATCGCGACCGCTCCTGAGGTCATCCTCATGGACGAGCCGTGCTCCGCCCTCGACCCGCGCGCGACGCTCCAGATCGAGGACCTCATGGCCGAGCTCAAGCGTGACTACACGATCGTGATCGTGACCCACAACATGCAGCAGGCCGCCCGGGCATCCGACGTCACTGTCTTCATGACGATGGGCGACGATCGGGCCGGCCATGTGGTGGAGAAGGGACCGACGGTCGAGATCTTCACCAACCCACAGGACAAGCTGACCGAGGACTACGTCTCCGGCCGGTTCGGTTGAGGGAGGACCGACCGATGGCAAAGGACACTTCTCCAGCCGATCCGGCGACCAAAGACACGGCCGCCGCCGCAGACGTCGTCGAGGACGAACGGGTGGACCACATCCGAAGCCCACTCGACCAGGGCGAGCGCGACGTCCGTGAGGCCATCCTGCGCATGGGCGCGATGGCAGAGGCACAGATCCTGGCGGCGATCGAGGCACTCGTATCCCACGATGTGGCTGCGGCTGAATTGGTCCTGATCAAGGACCGCGAGATCAATGACGCCCAGCGCGCGATCACGACCCAGATCGCGACGACGATCGCGACCCAGGCGCCGGTCGCCCGCGACCTCCGTCTGCTGCTGGCCCTCGATCACGTCTCATACGAGCTCGAGCGGATCGGCGACCACGCCAGCTCGGTCGCCAAGCAGGTCCGCCACCTGGCGCCATATCCGCCGCTCAAGGAGTACGTCGACCTGCCCCGGATGGGTCAGCTCGGTGCTCAGCTCCT
Source organism: uncultured Chloroflexia bacterium (assembly GCA_963789905.1). GTDB lineage: Bacteria > Chloroflexota > Limnocylindria > Limnocylindrales > CSP1-4 > CAWBMK01. Next base: position 761,279 of record CAWBMK010000001.1, read on the forward strand.
GCGGGACATCCTCCGGGCCCTGCTCGACGTCAACGTCGAGGAGGCACGCCGGATCGCCCGCATGGACGACGAGATCGACATGCTCTACCACCGCTCGTTCGACACGGTCCTCGAGATCATGCGGGCGGATTCGGAGACGGTCGAGCGCGGGGCGCGCCTGATCCTCGCTTCACACTACCTGGAGCGGATCGGCGATCGGGTGACGAACATCGCCGAGGACATCGTCTTCCTGGCGACAGGGCAGGTCGAAGACCTCAACGACTAGCGATCGCACGGACCCAGCCAGCCGCGGGCGCTACCCTCGATCTGGTGACGATCGAGCTTGGGATCCTCCGTCATGCCGACGCAGGCGATCCGTACGCCTGGCAAGGTGATGACGCCGTCCGGCCACTCTCCCGAAAGGGGCGGCGACAGGCGGAGCGTCTCGGCGGATTCCTGGCATCGATCGGCTATCGACCGGACGTGTTCATCACCTCGCCCAAGATCCGCGCCCGCGAGACGGCAGAGATCGTCGCCGAAGCTCTCGGATCAGACGTGGCGATCGACGAGCGGCTGGCGTATGGCTTCGGGATCGACGAACTCGCGGCCAGCCTTGCAGACGCGAAATCGCCGACCCGTCCGGTCATCGTCGGCCACGATCCGGACTTCTCGGCGCTGCTGGCCGAGCTGTGCGGTGCGCCGGACATGCCGATGAGAAAAGGGGCGTTCGCCCGCATAGATCTGGATGCCCTCTCGGCCGGTGCAGGCACCCTGCGCTGGCTCGTCCCCCCGGACCTGCTCAAGCCGGTCGGCTGATCGCGGCCTCCCCGCGACGTAGTCCCTCGACCTGGATGATGCCGCCAGGCACCATCGACGCCGCTATCGCTGCCAACCGCGTCGCCGCATCGGGCGCCAATCGGTAGAAGATCCAGGTCCCCCGCCGCTCGGCCGTGACGATCCCCGCCTCGCGCAGCACCCGGAGGTGATGCGACACAGTGGGTTGGCTCACCACCTCGACCGCGTCGAGGTTGCAGGCGCAGACCTCGTTCGACGACGCCAGCTGGCGAACGATGCCAAGGCGGATCGGATCGGCCAGGGCGGCGAGGAAGGTCGTCTCGGGGTCGGAGGGACGTGCCATATGACCCGCAGCATATCGACCATTGTCTATATTGACAACCATCGAATCAGGAACTACAGTCACCGGCATGAGCACAGAAGAGGTCCGCGCCCGGTATGCCGACGCCGCGCGTGCCGTCCTGGTCGGCGATCCGTCGTCATCCGAAGCCCTCACGTCGACCCAGCGAGTCGACGCCTGTTGCGGCCCCGACTGCTGTTCGCCGGCCGATGGCCCGGAGGTCTTCGGGCCTGCTCTCTACTCGCTCGACGAGCGAGCCGACCTGCCGGATGCGGCCGTCCTGGCCAGCCTCGGCTGTGGCAACCCGACCGCGGTGGCCGAGCTCATGCCCGGCGAGACGGTTCTCGATCTCGGATCCGGTGGCGGCATCGATGTCCTGCTGTCGGCCCAGCGGGTCGGGCCGACCGGTCGTGCCATCGGCGTCGACATGACCGACGAGATGTTGGAGCTGGCGAGAAGGAATGCGGCCGAGGCCGGTGCGACGAATGTGGAGTTCCTGCGCGGGACGATCGAAGCCCTGCCGGTCGAGGACGCGTCGGTCGATGTCGTGATCAGCAACTGCGTGATCAACCTGTCGGCCGACAAGCCGACGACGCTACGCGAAATCGCTCGCGTCCTGAAGCCCGGAGGTCGCATCGGCATCAGCGACATCGTCGCTCGCGACGACCTCTCCTCCGCGCAACGCGCGGAACGAGGCAGCTTCGCCGGCTGCATCGCCGGCGCCCTCTCGTTCGCCGAGTATCGGTCGGGGCTGCGGGCGGTCGGTCTAACTGACATCGATGTCGTCCCGACCCATGATGTGGCCGATGGCATGTTCGCTGCGATCGTCCGGGCGCGAAAGCCCGACTGACCAGATCAGCCGTTGAGCGCGGGGCCGTCGATGCACATGGCGATCACGCCCAACTGGGCGAGCCGGGTGATCGTCGACGGCCGGCGGAGCGTCCAGGCGACGACCTCGAGGCCGGCGTCGCGGGTGCGAGCCACTGAACGGGCGTCGATCGCATGCCACTCGACAGCGACGGCCGTGCAGCCTAGCTCCCGCGCCAAGCCGATCGTCCCGGGCCCCAGGGTCTTGCTGTTCAACCAGCAGGGCCACGCCGGACGGAGCGATCGGACCGTCGCGATGGTCGCCGGGCCGAACGACGAGACAACGGCGTCGATCGGCGGGTCGCCACGCGCAGCCTCGATGAGCGCCACGGCGCTCCGCCCGATGTCCTCCTTGAGTTCGACTTCGAGGAAGGCGGGCAACGGGGCGGCCGCCAGTACCTCGGCCAGGGTCGGGATGCCGTGCCTCCGAAGCTCCTCCACGCCAAGATCGGCGACGCGGTCGGGCATGCCCTGGACCCGTGCCAGCGATGGATCGTGGACGACGACGGGAATGCCATCGCGGGAGGCGCGGACGTCGAACTCGATCCCATCGCAGGCTGGCGCTCGGAGCGCCGCCGCGACGGCCGCCAGCGAGTTCTCCGGGGCAAGGCGCCAATCACCGCGGTGAGCCAGCCGAAGAGGCCCGCGGGCGGTCACCGACCGAGCTGCAGGATCGCCGCCAGTCCGACGTGATCGGACGGGTAGAGCGTCGGATCGGCGACGGCGTGACGATCGAGCACGAGCCGGCACGAGACGACCACCAGGTCGCCTCGTAGCCAGATGTAGTCGAGGCATGCCGGATCGCCATCGGTGTCCATGCCCGGCGCAACGATCCCGGATGGCCATGTCGAGGCGGGCTCGGATCCGTTGGCCTCAACGTATGCGGAGCGGAAGCCGGCCGCCAGCATCCGTTCGTACGTCGGCTCTGTCGGCGAAGCGTTGAAGTCGCCCATGACGACCTGGCCATCGGCGGTCGTCGCCTCGTCGAGCCACTCGATCAGGAGACGAGCCTGTTCATCCCGGATCGGAGCATCCTGCGCTCCGTGGTGGAGGTGGACCGAGGAGATGACGACATGACGACCGGCCTCGTCATCGAGCGTGACTCGATTGGCCGCCCGGCCATAGCCAAGCTCGACCTTCTGCGGATCGCCGTGCGTCCATCCCTCGCGAACGAGCAGGCTGTTGCCCCACTCCGGCCGCTGGGCCGGCCCTCGGTGGACGTGATACGTCGCAGCGCCAGCGGCGGCGATGACACGGTCCTGTTGGAGCGGGTAGACGACCTCCTGCATGGCGCAGGCATCCGGCTGCAAGGCGGCGAAATCGGCGAGTAACAATGGCAGGCGCTCCGCCCAGCGGTCCATGAGGTTGCGGATGTTGATCGTGGCGACGTGAAGGTTCGTCATGAGCGGACCTCGGCTGGCGCCACCCGAGCGGCCGCGACGAGGGGCAGGGCGAACGAGAACGTCGAGCCGACGCCCTCGCGAGACTCGACCCAGATCCGTCCACCGTGGGCATCGACGATGTGGCGGGCGATGGCGAGCCCGAGGCCCGTCCCGCCCTCGCCTCTGGCACGAGCTCGATCGACCTTGTAGAAGCGTTCGAAGATCCGGGCCTGCGCCTCCAGCGGGATCCCGATGCCGTGATCGCTGATCGAGGTGACGGCTTCGGTCGCTTCGGCCGTGACCCGCGCCACGACCTCCGCCCCGGACGGGCTGAACTTGAGCGCATTGTGGAGCAGGTTCAGGAGGACCTGGCCGAGGCGGTCCTCATCGCCCCGAACGAGCACCGGGCCGCGCGACTGCGCCTCGACGACGAGCCTGACGCCGGATCGGTCGGCGAAGGTCCTGAGTCGTTCGGTCGTTGACGTGACGAGGCGGGCGATATCGATCTCGTCGAGGAGCCCGATCGAGATGGGCCCGCCGGCCTCGATCCGGGATAGCTCGAGCATTTCCATGACCATCTGGGTGAGATGACCGGTCTCGAGCTGGATCTTGTCGAGCCTGTCGCGCATCCTCGGTGTCACCGGGTCGCCCGCCGCTGCGGCCGCCTCGACCTCGCGGGCGAGCGTCTCCGAGAGCAGGCCCAGTGAGGTCAGCGGCGTTCGCAGCTCGTGGCTGAGGTTGTCGATGAACTCGGCCCTAATCCGCTGAAGGCGACGGAGCTCTGATGCGTCCTCGAAGGTCAGCCATAGGCCACCATCGGCGGACCCCGAGGCTCGCACGACGATCGCCCGCCCATCCACTCCATCGCGCGTTACCTCGCCGTGCGCCGCCCCGCTCTTGCGCGCTTCTGCGGCAAGGTCGGCCAGTCGCTGATCGGCGAATGCCTCGAACAGAGGGCGGCCGATGACCCGCTCGCGCGGCCGATCCAGGGCGATGAGTGCCTTGTCGTTGACCGTTTCGACGACGGAGCCGACGGTCAGGTGGACGACGCCGATCGGGAGTAGACCGAGCAGCTCCGTCATCGCCGCCTCGATCCGGGCGAGCGACGATTCGGCCCGAGCGGCGCGTTCGACGGCCTCGTTCTCGTCCCGCGTCGCAGCCCGGCCTGCACTCCGGACCCGAGCGGCCCACGCGACGGCGGCGACGGCGATGACCGATAGGACGATGACGCCGACGATGAGGAGCGACTGGCCCGATTCCATCGCTCACAGGGTAGGCATGACCCGTTTCGGTGCGCGCTATGCTGCACCGCCATGAGCTTCCTTCAGAAGGCGAAGGACGCAGCCGACAAGGCCGCCGGCGAAGCCAGGGCCGCGGCCGCGAAGGCGGCCGACAGGGCTGGCGATCCGACAACGCAGGCCGAGGCGCGCCTTAGGATGGCCCAGGCCGGCATCCACGCGAAGCGAGCGGCGGCGTTCGGTCGGAAGAGCCTGACGACGCTCATCGAGCGCATCGATCCGGGAGTCCTCGCCGACCTCATCATCAAGGCGACCGCTCTCCAGGAGAAGGCGAATGCGAGCCTCCGCGACAAGCAGTCGCCGTACCGCATCAGCGAGATCGTCATCACCGCGGCGATCCCGCCCCAGATCAACTTCTCGATCACCCGGCTCGACGACCCGGGACTCGACCTGACGGGCCAGGAGCGCCCATCCATCGCGCTCGTAGAAAGCGGCGAGGTCGCCCCGGTCCTTGCCCTCGACGAGACAGCCGGCGCCGACATCCCGCTCGAAAGCGAGGTCTAGGCTCGGAGGAGGGCCTCGACCTCATCGACCGAGCGGATCGATCGCTCGCCGGTCGCTCGATCGGTCACCTCGACCCCGCCGGCGGCAAGCGAGCGCGGGCTGACGGTCAGGATCGTCGGCATCCCAAGGAGCTCCGCGTCGGTCAGCTTGACGCCCGGCGATTCGTCGCGATCGTCGTACAGGATCTCGTTGCCGCTGTCGGCGGCCACCCGCTCGAGGCGTTCGGCGAGCTCGGTCACGGCCGGGTCCTTGTTGGCGCCGAGGGCGACGAGATGGGCAGGGTACGGAGCGACCTCCGCGGGCCAGACGATGCCCTTCTCGTCGTGGTGTGCCTCGACGATGCAGGCCACGTTCCGGCCGAGCCCGATTCCGTACGAACCCATCACGACCGGGTGACGCTCGCCATCCTCGCCAAGGAAGTAGGCACCGATCGTCTCCGAGAAGTCGGTCCCGAGCTTGAAGATGTTGCCGACCTCGATCCCGTTCCGCAGCTTCACGGGCGAACCGCATTTCGGGCAGGGGTCGCCTTCGCGGGCACTGGTTATGTCGGCCACGATGTCGGGCTCGTAGTCGCGCGGCACGTTGACGTTGCGGATGTGCCAGCCGAGGCGGTTCGCACCGGCGACGAGGTTGGGCGAACGGGGCACGAGCTCATCCACGACGACCATCGCGTCTCGCGCACCGACCGGGGATCCGTAGCCGGCCTCCATGCCGTGCGCCTTGATCTCCTCTGTGTGGGCCGGACGAAACCCGCCCGTCGCCTTGATCGCGTTGGCCAGCTTGGTCTCCTCGACCTCGAAATCGCCGCGAACGATGGCCACGACGAACCGGCCGTCACCGGTCACGAAGAACGTCGCCTTGGCCGTCCGACTGGCGGGTACGTCGAGGTATCTGGCGAGTGCCTCGATCGTCGTCGTCTCGGGCGTCTCGACGTCCTCCAACGGCAGGGCGTCTTCGGCTTCCGGTTTGGGCTTCGCCACATGGGCGATCTGGCGGTTGGCCGCGTAGTCGCAGGCATCGCACAGGACGAGGGTGTCCTCGCCGTAGGGGCTCACGACCATGAACTCGTGGGCTTCGGAGCCGCCCATGATGCCGACATCGGAGCCGACGACGACGGCCTCGAGTCCAAGACGCTCGAAGATCCGCGTGTAGGCGTCGTAGTGGAGGCGATAGCTGCGGTCGAGCCCATCCCAATCGGCGTCGCAGCTGTAAGAGTCCTTCATGGTGAACTCCCGGACCCGAATGAGCCCGCCGCGCGACCGCGGCTCGTCGCGGAACTTGGTCTGGAAGTGATAGACGATCATCGGCAGCTGACGGTAGCTCTGGACGATGTCGCGCAGGAGCGTCGCGACGACCTCTTCGTGGGTCATCGCCAGGACCATGTCGCGATCGGCTCGATCCTTGAAGCGGACGAGCTCTGGGCCGATCTTCTGGTAGCGCCCGCTCTCCTTCCACAGCTCCGCCGGATGGACGACCGGCATCTCCATCTCCTGGCCGCCGATCGCGTCGATCTCCTCGCGAATGACCTGCTCGACCCGTTTGGTCACCCGGAATCCGAGCGGCAGCAGCGAGTAGATCCCGGACGCGAGCTGTCGCACATAGCCCGCCCTGACGAGCAATCGGTGAGACGGCATCTCGGCGTCGGCCGGATCATCGCGCATGCTGGTGAAGAAGAAATGGCTCAGGCGCATGGCCCGCGATGGTAGCCGGGCGGGCTGAACGCGCGGAAGGCGGGTCAGGCGGACGGCACGAGCTCGGTCCAGTCGGGTAACGCGCGCGACTCGGAGAGTTCCAGCCATCGGACGGCGTAGGCGATCCGGACCGGCTCCGACGGTGCCGCCTCTCGGGCGAACGAGTCCTCCAACAACGTGGGGGCGACGATCGGGGCCAGCTGTGAACGGACGTCCTCCACGCGCCGGCCAAAACCGGATGCCTTCCAGCGTTGAGGAGTGACCCGCCCTTCCAGGCGCGCGAGGAGGAGTCCGACGAGCGGGACGAGAGAATCCCCGTCGATCGTCGAGAACGCGGCCCGGAAGGGATCGGTCACGATCCGATCCTCGCCCTTTGTATGAAGGCCGTATTACGACGCGATCAGGAAACGGTTACTCCCCGATCCTCCGCACCGGCGGAGACGGGTGTCAGCCGACGAAGGACGTAGCCGACCCCGCGGATCGTCTCGATGATGGCTGGATGCGAAGGCTCCGCTTCGATCTCCGCCCGGAGCCAATGGATATGGACGTCGACCGTCCGGGTTTCGCCGGCATAGTCGTAGCCCCAGACGTGTTCGAGGAGCTGCTCGCGGGTGAAGACCTGGCCGCTGTTGCGGACCAGGAACGCGAGGAGCTCGAACGCTTTCGGGGTGACGGGCACCGTTCGGCCATCGCGAAGCAGGCGATGCCCGGCCAGGTCGACCTGTACGCGCCCGAGGACGAACGGCGCCGCCGTATCGGCCACCTCGCTCCGGTCGATCCGCCGCAGCACCGCCCGGATGCGGGCGGACAGCTCGCGAATGCTGAATGGCTTGGTGACGTAGTCGTCAGCCCCGAGCTCCAGGCCGAGGACTCGATCCAGCTCGGACACCTTGGCCGTCAGGATGACGATCGGCACGCTCGACTCGGCCCGAATGATGCGGGTGACCTCGACGCCCGACAGTTCGGGCAGCATCAGGTCAAGAAGGACGAGATCGGGTCGGTCATGGCGGAACGTCGAGAGGGCCTCCGCGCCATCGGCGGCCGAGGCGACCCGGAAACCCTCGCCCTCGAGCGCCTCAGCGAGGGTCTCGCGGAGAGTCGCATCGTCCTCGACGACGAGGATGCTCCGGCTCATCGATCAGCCTTCCTTGACGAAGTACTCGGTGAACATCGAGCAGCGCCCCTCCGCGTCGAAGCGGAGGAGGAAGCAGTTGTGATAGCGCCGCTCGAGCTCCGAGTGCGACGCGTCGGTCCAGTAAAGGGACTCGCCGATGGCGACCGCTCGGTCGCCGTCGACGGCGAACGGCTTGTAGCGCGCGTCATAGGTCTCGGGAGTGTCGCGGGTGGCGGCGTCACCTGCCGGCTCGACCCAGTCATGAAGGATCGCGTCGCGCCCTCGGACGGGCTCGTCCCAGGGGTGATAGCGGTACTCGGCATCGCCGCTGAATAGATCGCGGATGGCATCTGGTTCGTATGTCTTCCAGGCTTCGACGTAGCGGTCGAGCCAGTCCTGGACGTGGTCGTGCGTGATCGTCATGTGGTCCTCCCCTCGAGGGCGGCGAGCCCCCTGTCCAGTCGATCGAGCGTCCGCTCGTAGCCGAGCGCGACGAGCGTATCGAAAAGTGGCGGCGTGGCGGTCCGGCCGGTCACCGCCACCCGGATCGCCATGAACAGATCGCCGGCCTTCCAGCCTCGGGCCTCGGCGATGGCGCGGAGTGGCGGCTCGAGCTCGTCGGCCTCGAAGCTCACCCGGCCGGTCGCGGCGAGAGCCTCGCGCGCCTCGCGCAGCCCGGCGGTGGTTGTCTCTCGATCCCACCGCTTGGGAATCAGCAGGGCCGAATTGTACGAGAGCGAGTCGGTGAAGAGAAACCCGATGAGGTCGCCCGCCTCGCCGAGGGTGCCCAGACGCTCCTGGACGATCGGGGCGATAGCCCGCAGCTCGTCGTCGGTGGGGACCCGATCGATGCGCCCGGCACCTGCCTCGGCGGCCATGAACGGTCCGACGCGCTCGACGAAATCGTCGATCGAGAGCCGCCGGATCCATTGGCCGTTGAGCCAGACGAGCCGTTCGCGATCGAAGACCGCACCAGCCTTCTGGACCGAAGCCAGGTCGAACCGATCGACAAGCTCGTCGAGGCCGAGGATCTCCTCCTCCGTTCCAGTCGACCAGCCGAGAAGGGCGAGGTGATTGACCAGGGCCTCCTTGATGAAGCCCTCGGCGATGTAGTCCGCGATCGCAGTCTGGCTCTTGCGCTTGCTCATCTTGGTTCGGTCCGGGTTCAAGATGAGCGGCAGATGGGCGAAGGTCGGAAGGGTGGCGCCGAGGGCCTCGAAGAGGCGGATGTGCTTGGGCGTGTTCGACAGATGGTCCTCGCCGCGGATCACGTGGCTGATCATCATCGCGGCGTCGTCGACCACGACCGTGAAGTGGTAGAGAGGAGTGCCGTCGGAGCGGACGATGACCAGGTCGCCACCGAGAGCCGATGCATCGATCTCGACCCTGCCGCGAATGAGATCGTCAAAGATGACGCTCCCCTCGCCGATCCTGAAGCGAACGGCCGGGCGTCGTCCCTGGGCCTCGAGATCGCGACGCTGGTCGGACGTCAGCCGGGCACATCGACCGACATAGTGCGGCGGCTCGTGGGCAGCCTCCTGGGCCTTCCGGTCGGCATCGAGCTCGTCGGGGGTGCAGTAGCAGCGATAGGCCTGGTCGCGTGACAGGAGGCGTTCCGCCGCCTCCTCGTACAGGGCCAGCCGACGCATCTGGCGGTACGGGCCATAGCCACCGATGTCGGCTCCTCCGGCCATGTCCGGCCCTTCGTCCCATGACAGCCCGAGCCAGTGGAGGCCGTCGAGGATGTCCTTCTCGTAGGCGATCGATGAGCGAGCCTGGTCCGTGTCCTCGAGGCGGAGAATGAACGTTCCGCCTTCGTGTCGCGCGAAGAGGTAGTTGAAAAGGGCTGTCCGGGCGGTGCCGATGTGGAGCGGGCCGGTCGGCGACGGCGCGATACGGACGCGGATCGGGGGCACGACCCGAGTGTAGCCTCGGGCCTTGGCGGGCCGGCACCGAGTGGAAGAGCGCCGGGCACCGCTTCTGAGCACGGTCGGACTCGGCAACGACGGTCAGCGGGCGTGCCGCCCGGTCGAAACCGCCCAAGACGATGGCATGCCAGCCGTGACCAGGCATGATCTGAGCATGGTGGGACTCACGACGCCACGCTCGGTCGCGCCGGCGGCAGACGGCCCTGCGCGAGCCAATCGCGGCGTGGCCTTAGCGGGCCGGCACCGAGTGGAAGAGCGCCGGGTCGGCCTCGCCGCGCAGGACGTGGACGAGAGCCGCCGGGCGCAGGCCGAGCGTCGCTCGACCGCGTGGTCCCTCGAGCGTCAGCGAGTCGAGGGACTCGGACCGGGCCAGGACGAGCACGTGCGCACCCGGCTGAAGTGCCCGAGCCTCGAGATACGAGAGGAGACCCTTGTCCTCCTCGGCGGCCTCGGTGATCCGATAGATCGTCGCCGTCTCGCCCGCCTCGATGGTCGCGAGCGGGATGCCCGCCGGGCGCTGGCGAGCGATGTCGGCGTCGATCGGGTTGCCGTGCGGGCAGGTCGGCGGATGTCCAAGCAGCTCCTCGAGCCGTGCCTCGACCGACGGCGAGATCGCCGCCTGCAAGCGGGCCGCTTCGGCATCCGACTCGGCCCACCCCAGACCGATGACGTGGATCAGCAGCCACTCGACGAGGGCGTGCCGCCGAAATATCCCATCGGCCGCCGTTCGGCCAGCCGATGTCATCGTGAGCTCACGGGCGCTGGTTGTCCGAACGAGGCCATCGGCGGCCAGGCGTCGGAACATCTCGGACGCCGCCTGCGTGGAGACGCCCAGATGTCTGGCCACGGCGGCCGCCGTCACGTGACCGCCGTCGCCGGTCATGACCCGGAGGGCGAGCAGGTAGTCCTGGGCGGCGGACGAGAGATCAGTCGAACTCCCAGGCCGTGTCATCGCCTCGCCCGCTCAGGTCCGGGCGAACAGGGCGAAGATCACCATGAGCGCGACAGCCGTCCCGATGAGGGCCAGCCCGATGCCGACGATGCCGGGGTAGCGGGGACCGGCAACCGCCACACTCGGCTCCGATCGCGCGGCTGCCCATGGGTCCGTCTGGCGGGCATGCGGATTCCAGGAGCCCGAATGGCGGGCGTCCGGACCGCGAACGTCCGGATCGCGGGCGTCCGGACCGCGAACGTACGGATCGCGGGCGTCCGGACCGCGAACGTCCGGACCGCGAACGCTCGACTGCCGGCGTTCGGAACCCAGACCGCCGTCCGTCGACGCTGCCCGGGCCGCGGGCCCATAGCCCGCCGGCGGCGGCTCCTCGCCGGACGCCGCACGCCTCGCTCGCTCCTGGTATTCGGGTCCGTGCTTGCGCGGGTCGGCGTACTCGCGGGGGTTCACGGTCCAGTATGTCCCCGAGTCTGTGCCGTACCACGAGGCACCCTCCCAGCCGGGGTCGAGGGGGCCCAGCGTGGCCTCGTCGTACGACGTTGAACCCATCGTGGCCTTGCGACGGCCAGTGCGCTGGCGATCGCCGCGACCCGACGCCGTTTGGCCGCTCGTCGCACCCTGTCCGCTGCGCGGCCTCGTGCGTTGAGCGGATGGACCTGTCCCGTTCGCCTGTGACGAGGGCCGCGGCTTCGGCGTCGGTCGGGTCGGGCGAGCTGTCGACGGACGGACGACCTTCCGATCGACGAGCATCTCGTAGGCGTCCTGGATCTCCAGGAAGCGCGGCACCGCGGCGGGCCCGGCGGAATCGGGGTGAAACCGCTTGGCCAGCCGGCGGTAGGCGGTCTTCACCTCGTCGATCGTCGCGCCGGGGGTCAGCCCGAGCGTCCGATACGGATCGATGACGGCCATCGGATCAGGCCAGCTCGCCGACCGGGACAAGCTCGAACGATGCGACGGCCTCGGCGGCGACCCTGCCGTGAGGATCGAGCGATGGCGGCCGATGGTAGCGGGACAGCGAGCGAAGCGGGGTCCCGTCGAGGACCTCGGCCTGGTGAAGTGCCTCTACCGTGGCCGCCCATGTCGCCCGGTCGTAGCCGTCGCCGTCCTCGATCTTGATGGCCATCCCCGTTGCGGCCTCGCTCGATCCGTTCGACCGCGGTCCGGGCAGGATGGCCAGACCGCGGAGCGCTTCCATCCCGCCCTTGCTGACGATGCGACCCGGGAGCGCCTTCATGAGCGACGTGTCGATCCGTTCGCGCGTGCCGGCGATCATCTCCGGATGGGCGAGTAGCGCATCGCGAACCCGGGTCATCGCCGAGGCGAGACCGCTTCGCGGATCGGAGGCCGGGACAGCGGCCGGGTCCGCCAGCATGGCGTAGGCACGCGCGACCTCGCGGAGAGGGAACGCATACGTCGCGACACCGCAGCCGTCGATCGCCGTCACGAGGGCGTCCGGAGTCGTTCCGAATGCCTGGGCGACCACTTCACGATAGGCCACCTGGGACGGGTGATCGTCCATCCAGTAGTCGTCGAGCCTCCAATCGGCGAGGCGGGCGAGCAACAGGAAGACCGAGTGCTGGCCCGAGCACATGTGGCGGATGGGGCTCGGGCGCTCGCCGTCCCTGGCCAGCCGGGCTGAGGTCAGCGGGTCGAGCGGCATGCCCTCGGTCCCGCACGCGAGCAGCGTCTGGCTGATGCCGACCCGCCGGTAGAGCGCCTGGATCGTCCGGACGTGAAGATCCTCGCCGGAGTGGCTGCTGCCCATGATGGCCAGCTCCTCACCGGACAGGTCGAACGCTTCGACCCCCCCGGCCAGGACGATGGCCGCCGCGCCGATCGGCTTGACGGTCGATCGCAACGTCACGATGTGATCCTGGTCGCCAAGGACGCGGAGCATCCGGCCCGACGCGTCGACCTCGATGACGTGGCCCCGGTGTTCGCTCTCGACGATCCCGTTCCGGATCTGGCGAACGAGGACCGGAGGCGCGGCCGCCGCTCGAGCGGCCGGTCGACGAGCACGAGCGATGCGGGGGCTCGGTGAAGCGGCGACGGACACGCAGCAGGCTCCTCCCGCATCGGTTGACGGCTGGGCTCGCCCGCAGGATACCGCCGCTGATGCCGGGCCGCCGGACGGACGATCGGCACGTGGGCACGCGGTCGATAGTCCGCCCGACGGGGCCGGCTCGGGCCGGCTTCTCCCAGCACATTCGATGCTATCCGGCGGGCGTGTCGCCCGCGACATCGCCCGGCACCGCGCGGACGCAAGGCAGGACCCGCACATACCCTGTTGCATCGTGACCGACCCGCGACGCGACCCGGACCCGGCCGCCTTCCTCGATCGGTTCGAGTGGCACGAGGAGCCGGAGCTCATCGGCTTCCGCGACGAGGCGTCCTCACGGAAGGCGCTCGAGCGTCTTGGCGCCGCGACCTGGGCGGCCGCCCTGGACTTCCTCTACGACCACGCCGCCAAGCGAGCCATGGGAGAGCCGGCCGACTACGGTCGGGTCCGCGCCGCCTTCTTCGGAGCCCGCGGCGGACCGCAGCCAGCTCCCGTCGGTGGGATGTCGTCGCAGGCCATCCTCGACGAGTTCGCGACACGGCTGGCCCCGCGCCAGATGAACGCCCAGCACCCCCGTCAGTTCGGCTACTTCACCCCGCCGCCGCTGCCGATGTCGATCATGGGCGAGCTCCTTGCCCAGGTCGCCAACCAGGGAGTCGATGTCTGGCACGCGGGACCAAGCGCCGCCTTCGTCGAGGAGGAGGTCGTGCGCTGGCTGTGCGATCTGGCCGGCTATGGACCTCGCAGCTTCGGGCTGCTCACGTCGGGGGGCGTCATGGCCAACTTCATGGGCATGGCCATCGCCCGCGACGTGCACCTCGGTCGGTTGCTGGGCGCCGGACGGCGGCCGCGCGGAGGCGACCTGGAGGGCGTCCGAGTCTACGCCTCGGACCAGTCCCACTTCTCCATCGGTCGCGCCCTCGATCTGCTCGGGTTTCCGCCCGAGACGCTCGTCGTCATCGCCTTCGGACGAGCGTTTCCGTCTTCGAGGCGAGCCGGTGGCTGCGGCGATCGCGGCCGATCGGGCCGCCGGTCTTCGGCCATTCGCCATCGCCGCAGTGGCCGGATCGACGAACACTGGCTCGGTCGACGCGATCGGGGAACTCGCCGAGATCGCCGAGCACGGCGATCTGTGGCTCCACGTCGACGCTGCCTACGGCGGAGCCGCACGACTGTCGGCCAGACACGCTGATCGCGTCAGGGACATCGAGCGGGCCGACTCGATCACGGTCGATCCGCACAAGTGGTTCTTCCAGGCCTACGACATCGGCGGGCTCGTCGTTCGCGATGGCAGCCACCTCATGGCAACGTTCGGTGACCGGAGCCCCGAGTACTACCGCGGCGGGGGGCGTCAAAGCAGAGCCGATCGAGACGGGGCCGATCGGGACGGGACCGATCCCGGCCCAACCGAGCCACTGAACTTCTACAAGCTCAGCTTCGAGGGGACCCGGCGCTGGCGGGCGCTCAAGCTGTGGCTGTCATGGAAGCATCTGGGGACGGAGGGATTCGGGCGGCTCGTCGACGCGAACATCGACCTCGCCGGCCACCTCGCTGCCCGCTGCGAGGCGGCCCCCGACTTCGAGGCGATGCCGGCGGATCCCGAGTTGTCGGTCGTCTGCTTCCGTCATCTCCCGGGCGGCCGGGCCGCCGCCGACGCCATGGCCCCGGGCGATCTGGACGCTCACCAGGACCTGCTCCAGGCAGCCCTCGAAGCCTCGGGCGAGGGGTGGCTGACAACGACCCGGCTTCGCGGCGCGACGTGGCTCCGGGCCGGGATCCTCAACTACCTGACGACCGAAGACGATCTCGACATCCTGCTGGCCGACCTTCGAGGGTTCGCGGATGAGGCGGTGCTAGCATCGAGCCACTCCCCCACCCGCCCTGCCGGAGGCCCGTCGTGACCGATCCGCCGCCGACCCTCCACGTCTCGGACCATCCGGCGGTTGCCCACAAGCTCGGCATCCTGCGTGACGAGGAGACGGAGCCGAAGAAGTTCCGGGAGGTCGTTCGCGAGCTGTCCTGGCTGCTCGGCTACGAAGCTCTGGCCGATGCACGCCTCAAGCCCCTCACGATCCGGACCCCGCTCGAGGAGATGCAGGCGGCCGAGTTGCAGGAGCGCATCGGCCTCGTGCCGATCCTCCGGGCCGGCCTCGGCATGGTCGACGCGATGCTCGAGCTCATGCCGACGGCCCAGGTGTGGCATCTAGGCCTCTTCCGCGATGAGCGAACCCTTCGCCCCGTCGAGTACTACAACAAGCTGCCCGATTCGGCGACCGTCGATCTCTGCCTGATCCTCGATCCGATGCTCGCCACCGGTGGCTCGGCGACGGCCGCGATCGAGGTCCTCAAGAAGTGGGGAGCGGTCACGCCCGTCCGGATCAAGCTCATCAACCTCATCGCCGCGCCAGAGGGCGTCCGCGCGGTCGCCGACGCTCATCCCGACGTCCATATCCATTGCGCCGCGCTCGACCGGCAGCTCAACGACATCGGTTACATCCTGCCCGGCCTCGGCGATGCGGGCGATCGTCAGTTCGGCACCGGCGGCGCCGGGTAGAGCGTACTGGTGGTCGCCTGGGGAAGCCCGAGGCGTGTCAGATCGACCGGCGAGCGTCCCGATGTCAGGCGGCCGGCGGCGGCTCCGCCAGCCCGAATGCGGCTTTCACTTCGGCGGTGCTCAGGTACCACAGGATCAGGCCCGGCATGATCGCCATCGCGAACCCGACGCCCGACCCGGGGAACTGGAAGAACGCGAGGACCGCCTCGAAGAGGGCGAAGCCCGCGATGATCATCGCGAAGAGGCGAGCCCAAGGCTGTAGCGCCCACAGGCCAAACGCGGCGAGGAGCCAGATGATCCCTGTGGCGGTCGCGAGCCAGCCCCAGATGCCGAGGTGCTCCAACGGCGGGAGATCGCCGAGCGCCCCGAACCAGTCGAAGCCGAGGACCCGCAGGCCGAAGAACAGGAAGCCGAAGCCGGCCAGGGCCGCGAAGAAGCCGATGACCGAGATCAGGATGGGCGGGTTCTTCATTCGAGACTCCTCGCTATCGCGCAAACCGACGCTGTACCACTGGGCTGCCGCTCACCGCCTCTGGCAGCGGCCGGCACGCCGTACGCCTGTGAATGATACGGAGCGAGTCCAGCCCGCTCGTGTCCCGCGTGCGACAGCAGCGAGAGTTGCAGGAGGCAACCGTCCGCGCCCTGCCGAGATGGCTCCCTATGCGGTCCGGGGCAGACACGGTGGGTTGACCGTGCGCTGGCTCGGCCGGACACTCGCCGTGTTCGACGCGAAGAGGGCACGGATGCATCGAAAGCGTCTCGTCATCGCATCTCGGACGATGCTGGTCATGCTGGCCATCGCCGCTGTGGCCATGCTCGGTCTCGGGATCGTGGTGCTGCTCCGGAGCGACCCTCCGGAGCTCTCAGGGTGGCTCCGCAACGCGTTTGGGACGGTTTTCGCAGCCTTCGCGATAGCGATGGCGGCGATGCTCGGCCTGCCATCCGCTCTGGGCCTGTGGGCGATGTCCGGCGCAAACTCTGAAGACGCGGTCCCGGCGCTTCCACGACCCGCCCGCCTGATTCTTGTCGGCATCGCGATCGGGACGGTCGTCGCGGCCGGCGTCGTCCTTGTCGCGGTAATCAGCGTGGCCGCTCTCATCGAGCTGGCACTGGTCGCGCTGGTGGCGATGGGCACGTTGGGGCTTGCAGGGGCCACCTCGTTCTCGCCCCACCGCTGGCGCGCGATCGGATCGGCCGGGGCCCTGATACTCGTCTCGCTAGGGATCGCCTGGATGCTCCGGGCGATCCTCGCGATTCCGCGGTAGGTCGAACCGCGGCGTCGCGCGTCCGCCGCCGGAGAACGATCGGTCGGATCGGACGGGGGTTGACATCTCCGGGAAGATGTGTACAGTACCGCTAGGTTATATAACCTAGCAGTGATGGACATGCCTCAGCCCGACACCCTCAGCATGACGTTCGCCGCCCTGGCCGACCCGACTCGCCGGGCGATCCTGGCCCGTCTCGCCGAAGGCGAGGCTTCGGTCAAGGACCTCTCGGCACCCTTCGAGATGACCCAACCCGCGATCTCCAAGCATCTCCGGGTGCTCGAGCGAGCAGGGCTCATCGAGCAGGGGCGTCAGGCGCAATGGCGACCACGCCGGCTGCGGGCGGGCCCGCTGCGGGACATCGCCGACTGGGTGGACCAGTACCGCCGCCATTGGGAGGAGAGCTTCGAACGTCTCGACGTCTACCTCCGCGAGCTGCAGGACAGCCAAGAGCAAGGGAAGGGAATCGACGATGACAGTGACCCGAATCGACCGCGGTAGCAACGCCACCACGGCCATCTATTCGGACGGCACCGACCTCGTATTCGAGCGCACATTCGATGCGCCGCGCGAACTCGTCTGGCAGGCATTCATGGATCCCGAGCGGATCCCTCGCTGGTGGGGCCCTCACGGCACGACCACGATCGTCGCCGAGATGGACGTCCGGCCGGGCGGCAAATGGCGATACGTCAGTCACGCGCCAGATCGCGACGACGTGGCCTTCTACGGGGAATACCTGGAGATCGACCCGCCCGAGCGCTTCAGGTGGACCTTCCTCTTCGACGTCGAGGGTCTCGGCGCCCAGGGCGGCCCGGAGACCTTCATCTTCGAAGACGTCGACGGGAAGACGCGAGTCACGTCGACCGGGCATTTCGACTCGGTCGAGGCGATCGAGGGCGCCCTGGCGAGCGGAATGATCGCCGGCGCGATCGAGACGTGGGACCGCCTGGCGGCGCTGCTCGCCGAGGGCTGACGCTCACGACGTTCACGACGCGACAACAAGAGGCCGGCCCCGAAGGAGCCGGCCTCTTCGATTCCGACGTAGGAGCTCGGTGGCGCGACGAGCCTAGTTCCCGCCCTCCGTCGGGGTGGCAGTCCCCTTCTGGAAGCTGGCCCCCTTGGTGTCCTCCGTGATGTCCTTGAGAGCCTTCTCGACGAGATCGTTGCGGAAGGCGCCCTCGGCGGGATCCTTCTTGAGGACGCCGCCCTCCTTGGCGATCGCGATCGTCTGATCCCACAGCGCTTGCGTGGTGATCCCGATGCCGTCGGGCGACGGCCAGATGAGCGGGTTGACCTCGTTCATCTGCCAGGTCTGGTGACCCTTGCCGAGGGTCACGCCGACGCCGAGCACGAAGTCGACACAAGCTCCGGGATTGTCGCGGCAGTAGATCCAGCCGCGCAGCGTGGCCCGCAGGAACTTGACCGCGATGTCCTCATTGCCGGGCTCGGCCAGCCACGCCTTGCGCGCGAAGACCGCGTCCTGGAGCATGGCCGTTCCCACCTCGTTCCAGTCGATGACATTCATGTCTTCGGGCTGGTAGAGCTTGCCGGTGGTTGGGTTCTTCGCCTCGAGGACCTGGGCGTACTCGTTGTAGGTCATGGCCTCGGCGACGTCGATCTCTCGACCCAGGAAGGCATTCATGTTGAAGTCCTGGATGACCTTGGTGTAGTCAGTGCCAACCGTGAGGCCGTTCTTCTTGGCCCCCGACGTCACCTCGTACTCATTGCCGAAGTCCCAGACGCCAACCTTCTTGCCTTTGAAGTCGGCCGGGGACTTGATGCCGCTGTCCTGCCAGGTGACCGAGCGCGTGCCCGAGCGCTGGTAGATCTGGGCGATGCTCACGAGGTCCGAGTTTCCGCCCTCGACCGCTTCGAGTGCCTTGGGCACCCAGGCGAGGGTGAACTCAGGGCCATTCGGGGCCGATCCGACGGTCACGTTGGCGACGTTCGGACCACCCGCCAGCAGGGTGACGTTGAGGCCTTCGGCGGCGTAGTAGCCAAGTCGGGCGGCGGCGATCTCGCCGGCGAACTGCGCCTGCGGAACCCACTGCAACTGGACACCGATGTTCTTGAGGCCGCCTCCGGACGGGGACGCGCTTCCGGTACATGCCGAAACGACGAATACGGCCGCGGCGGTCAGAGCCAGCAGTCTCCTGGTACGCGAGATCATGGACGACGCCTCCTCCTCGATCCTGGTTACCCCGAATCAACTCCCCGATTCACGGCGCTGCACGCCGTCGCAGTTCACGATGAGCCGTCAGTCTACGACTCCAGCTCCCGCAGCGACGAGTGCCATGGGATGACGAGCCGCTCGAGCACCAGCACGAGCAAATAGAAGGCGATCCCGGCCGCGGCCGTCACCATGATCGCCGACCAGGTGATGTCGAAGCGCAGCCGGCTCGAGTTCTGGACGATGACCCGCCCGAGGACCTCGCTCGATCCGCCGAAGTACTCGGCAACGACGGCGCCGATGAGGCACAGCGTGGTGCTGACCTTGAGGCCGGTGAAGAAGTACGGCAGCGCGTTCGGCAGCCGGAGCTTGCGCAGGATCTCGCCCTCGCTGGCCGCGCTCGCACGAAACAGCTCGATCGCGGTCGGAGAGACCTCGGTGAGCCCACGGACCACGTTGATCATGATCGGGAAGAAGACGAGCAGGATCACCACGGACATCTTCGCCAACGGATTCAGGATCCCGAACCAGTTGCTCATGATCGGAGCCAGGGCGATGATCGGGACGGCCGAGATGGCGATCGCCACCGGCACGATCACATCGCGAACGCGACCCCAGCGGGCGACGGCGAACGCGGCGGCGACACCGAGGAGGACGCCGATGCCAAGGCCCCCGACCGCCTCGAATAGGGTGTTCCCGGCCGCCGTCTGGAGGACCGGCCATTCAGCGACGAAGGCGGCGCCGATGGCCGACGGCCGCGGCAGGATGAACTCACGCAGGTTCAGGGCCGACGCAATGAGCTCCCAGATCACGACCACCCCGACGAAGACGGCGACGGCCGGCAGGTACTCGCGGAGCAGGCGTTGCGCTCGGTCGGCCAGCGGCTGCGTCGCCTGGGCGGCGACGGCCTCAGCGATGGCCGGTTCGACAATCGGCATGTCGTCCATCAATCGGCCCGTGCTCGGGGCCGCGAACGCAGCACGAACATCTCGACCAGCTGGATGATCAGGAAGAACACGATACCGAGCAGCCCCGCGGCGAGTACCGCGGCGAACAGCTTCGCCGGCCCGCTGGCGAACTGCTCGTTGAAGTTGAGGAGCGCCCGCCCCAGACCGAACTGGCTGCCCCCCGGATTGCCCTCGCCGACGATGGCTCCGATGATGCTGGCGGTGGCGGCGATCTTGAAGGCCGAGAAGAGGTAGGGCAGCGAGGACGGGAAGCGAAGCTTCCAGAAGATCGCCCAGCGCGAAGCGGCACACGATCGGAGCAGTTCGAGGGCCCGTGGATCCGACGACTTGAGACCCTTGAGGGCGGCGATCGTGACCGGGAAGAACGTCAGGTACGTGGCCACGATGACGATCCCGAGCACGCCGTTGCCGAAGGCGAAGACGATGAGCGGTGCTAGCGCCAGGATCGGGATCGTCTGGCTAGCCACGACATACGGGACTAGGGCCCGCTCGGCCAGCCGCGAGTGGACGAAGACGGCCGCCAGGATGAGTCCCAGGATGGCCCCGGCCACGAAGCCGAGGGCCGCTTCGCGACCCGTGTAAACCGCGGCTCCAACGAGATACTCGCCCAGCGACTGCGTCTGCTCGCGTTGGACCGGCGCCGCCAAGGCGCCCCAGATGTCCCAGACGTGAGGCAGCGAGAGATCGCTGGCGATCTTCCACCGGAACGGCGGTGAGTAGACGATCTCCTGGCCGGCTGCATCCCGGAAGCGCCACGGGTCGCCGCCAAGGGCCTTGGCCCCCTCCCAAACGACGACGAGGGCGATGACGAAGCCGATGAAGAGGACGCCTGCCCGCGCCACCCCCCGAGTCGTCATCCCCCAAGACCCTCGGCCGCGACACGCCGAGCGGGACCGGCGGTTCCCGCGGACCCACCGAGCTCGCCAGCCCGAAGCGCCTCACGGACCTGTGTCACCAGCTCGAAGTAGCGCTCCATCTCGCGCGTCTCGACATCGCGCTCGCGGGGCAGATCGACCAGCACGATCGTGGTGATCCGTCCCGGGCGCGGGCTCATGACGACAACACGCGTCGAGAGGAACACGGCCTCGGGGATCGAGTGAGTGACGAAGATGACGGTCGTGCCCGTTCGCTCCCAGATGCCGAGCAGTTCGAGGTTCATCCGTTCGCGGGTCATCTCGTCGAGGGCGCCGAACGGCTCGTCCATGAGCAGGATGGCGGGATCGAGGGCCAGGGCGCGCGCGATCGCCGCCCGCTGCTGCATCCCGCCCGACAGCTGCCAGGGGTGGTGCCCACCGAAGTCGCCGAGCTCGACCAGCTCGAGCATCGCCCGCGCCTTCGCCTCGCGTTGGGACTTCGGAAGACCGGTGATCTCGAGCGGCAGCTCGACGTTCCGCTGGATCGTCCGCCAGTCGAAAAGAACGGGCGCCTGGAAGACCATCCCGTAGTCGCGGTCGAGCCGTGCCTGGCGAGCCGACTTGCCGTTGACGGTGATCGTCCCGCCCGACACAGTCGTCAGGTCGCCGACGATCCGCAGGAGCGTGCTCTTGCCGCAGCCCGACGGGCCGATCAGCGAGATGAACTCGCCGCTCCGAACGGCCAGGTCGATCCCGGCCAGTGCTTCGACCCGCGTCCGATCCTTGCCCACGCCCTCGAAGACCTTGTCGACCGCCCGCAGGTCGACGACGACATCGGCCGCCGTTTGGGTCCGGGCCGGCTCGCCCGGCCCGGCGACCGGTGGAGGTGGTTCGGCTGTCACCTAGCCGGTCACCGACCGATCGGCGATGTCGAGGGCGGCATCGAGGACGGCGAAGCCCTCGGCCAGCTGTTCCTCGGTGATGCACAGTGGCGGGTTCGTATGGATGGTGTTGTTGGCGATCATCGTGTAGACGCCGTTCGCTCGGAGGTGCCCGCCGACGGCCTTCATCTCGTCGCTCGTCCCGTTGAATGCCGTCATCGGCTGGTAGGGGTCGCGACTTCGCACCAGATCGATGGCCCCGAAGAGCCCCAGGCTGCGGTGAGCCCCGACCGAGGGGTGCTTCGCATAGAGCCGCTCGTGGTGGCCGCGCATGACCGGGTCGAGACGAGCCGAACGCTCGATGAGCCCGTCTTCTTCGTAGACACCGATCGTCGCGAGGGCGGCGGCAAGGCTCACCGGATGGCTGCTGTAGGTGAGGCCGCCGAAGAACATCTTGGTCTCGAACGTCTCGGCGATCCCGTGGCGCATCGCAACGGCACCAAGCGGGAGGTATGAGCTCGTCAGTCCCTTGGCCATCGTCATGAGGTCGGGCACGACGTCCCAGTGATCGACGGCGAACCAGCGGCCGGTCCGGCCGAAGCCGGCCATGACCTCGTCGGCAACCATGAGGATCCCGTGGCGATCGCAGATCTCACGGACGCCAGCCAGGTACCCCTCGGGTGGGATGAGGATGCCGTTCGTGCCGACGATCGTCTCGAGGAAGACGGCCGCGATCGTGTGGGGACCTTCGTAGCGGATGACGTCCTCGAGTCCCTGCAGCGACTCAGCCACGGGGCGCGGCTCCTTCTCGCCCCAGCGG
Source organism: uncultured Chloroflexia bacterium (assembly GCA_963789905.1). Taxonomy (GTDB): domain Bacteria; phylum Chloroflexota; class Limnocylindria; order Limnocylindrales; family CSP1-4; genus CAWBMK01. Next base: position 783,700 of record CAWBMK010000001.1, read on the forward strand.
TGAGTGTCGGGATAACGCACCACACCAACCAGACCCGGCTCGTTGGCCCACCGTCGCGGGTCGCCGGTCAACGTCATCGCCCCCATCGTCGCTCCGTGATAGGAGCGATAGCGGGCCAGGACCTTGTATCGACCGCTGTAATGACGGGCGATCTTGAGCGCGTTCTCGATCGCCTCCGCACCGCCGAGAGTGAAGAACACCTTATCCATGTCGCCCGGCAGGATCTCGGCCAGCTTGGCCCCGAGGCGGGCCCGGATCTCGGTCGCGAAGGCCGGCTGGACGTACTGGAGCTTCGTCGCCTGGGCCATCATCGCCTCGATGACCCGTCGATCGCCGTGGCCGATGTTGACCGACATGAGCTGGCTGTTGAAATCGAGGATGCGCTGGCCCTCGGGTGTGTAGAGGTAGACGCCTTCGGCGTGATCGATGGCGATGGGATCTAGGGCGCCCTGGACCGACCATGAGAAGAGGGTGTGAGCGCGGTTGAGGCGGACGACCTCCTCGCTTGTCATCGTCGAGACCGCCGGGCTGATGCCCATTCCGTCCACCTCCCGGCGCCGCCGATTCGTCGTCCCCGGTCGTCCGCGCGGGGATCGGCTGCCGGCCTGCTCCTCGTCGGCCATTACAGCACACCGAGGGCTCCACCGGACGTGGAGGAACCTAGAGCTGCGGCCCGAAGACGACGACGAGGAGACCCACGACCGCCGCAGCGAGACCGCCGCCGGTCAACGCGATCCGCGCTGCCGCCCGGTCCGTCCGCGGGAGCATGCCGCCCGATCGAGCGTACGCGAGCCCAAAGATCCCCGCGAGCAGCATGGCCAGCCCGAGGATGAGGCCAACATCTGCGGTCGGGACGAGCCGACCTTCGGCGATCCCGTCGGCGGTCATGACAAACCGAAACTCGCGGGTCGAGCCGTCAGCTTCGCCGGCTGCGACAACCGTCGCCACCCACGCCGCTACTCCGACATCGCGGACGTCGGCGACGAATCCGTTCGTCAGACCACCCTCGGGGATCGGCCGGAACTTGACCTCGCCGGGGGTCGGGTCCCCAGGCGACACCAGCCTCAGCACGGTCGGGGTCACGCCGACCGGCGCGATCGCCGTGAATCGATTGGGGCCCGGCCGTCCGGGGCTTATCGCGAGATCGACTGCCAAAGCGGACCCATTGCCTGCAGCGGCGGCCAGCTCGATCGGTCGGCCCGGTCCTGGTGGCGGGATTGCGACGAGACTGGCCGTCACGACGATGACGATGGCGGCGAGAAACGCCTCGATCGTGGCCCGACGGCCGAGCCCACCCAGCCAGCCGACGAGCCGGCCGCCATCGAGATAGTTCATGAGGCCGAACACGAAGGCCGCGACAACGAACGCGATCTTGACGATGAGTAGCCAGCCGTACGGGTCCGTCGGGGACGGGAGTCCGTCGATCTCCACCCACGCCTGGTACGCGCCCGTGAGCACGACAAGGGCGATGGCGACCGCGGCAAGCGCTGAGTAGCGGACGACGATCGAGCGGATCAGCGGCGGATCCGGGGGACGGCGCGATGCCACGACTGCGACGAAGGCCAGCCCGGCCAGCCAGACGCCCGCTGCGGCGGCATGGACGAACCACACTGCGATGGTCACCGGCGGCTCGAAGACGGCCGCATGGCCGGATGCCACCGTGACCGCGATCCCTGCCGTCGCCGCCAGGGCGCCCAGCTCGGTGGCAGCCTCGATCATCCCCCGTCGAGCGAGGACAAGGACGACGATCCCCCCGGCGACTCCGATCACGATCCGCCCAAGGAGGAGGACACCGGGCCGGCTCTGCGTCGCGTAGCCGACCAGGTCCGGCCGGCCCTCCGGCCCGAGCAGGCCGAGACCCGAGGCAAGGAGCATCAGCGACGATCCGATTCCGGCGACGATGAGCCCGAAGCCGATCGCGCGAGCGGCGCCCGGTGGAATCCGGCCCGTCGCCGGCTCGATGACGACCCAGCCGACGATGGCGAGTCCGAACGCCAGAAGCAGGCCGCCGTACAGGAGGATCCGACCCTGCGTCTCGAGCCCTCCCTGGTGACCCGATGTCGGCGGGGCGGTTGCCGCCGGGGGAGCCGGCGACGGGCCGGTGGAGGACCCAGCCGATGCGACGACCGAACGTGAAGGTGCCGACCTCGGCATGACCGTCGGCCTTCGATAGCACCCGCCAGACGACCCGGTACGACCCGTCAGCCAGAGGCGGCACCAGCGCGACCAGCACGTGATCGTCCGTTGGGTCCACCGCACCGGCGGCCGTCAGAACGAGGGCACCATCGGCGGCGTTCAGGTCGAGGGTCGAGAAGCCGCCCTCGATCGGTTCGGAGAAGACGAGCCGGATCTCCGGAGGCGATGTGGTCAGCACCTCGCCGGGCGCCGGACTGCCGGCCACGAGCTCGGCATGAGCGAGGGCGAGCGGCGCCAACGGCCCGAGGACGGCGGCGACCACCGCGAGCCTGGCGACGCCGTGCAGCACCCACAGCCCAGATGTGGTCACCGGACGCACGATATCCGTCCGTCACCCGCGGTGTACCCTCGAACATCTTCGACACGAAGAACCCGAGGTGATGCCAATGCCGCGGATCGTCCGAGGCGCGCTCCTCCAGGCGACCTGGACGGGCGACAAGGACTCGATGATCGCGAAGCACGAGGCGCACGCCCACGAGGCCGCGAAGCAGGGCGCCCAGGTGATGCTGTTCCAGGAGCTCTTCTACGGCCCGTACTTCTGCCAGGTCCAGGACGCCAAGTACTACGCCTACACGGAGCACATCCCCGACGGCCCGACGACGAAACGGATGCAGGCTCTCGCCAAGGAGACGGGGATGGTCCTCATCGTCCCGATGTACGAGGAGGACTCGACTTCGGCCGGGGTCTACTACAACACGGCCGCCGTCATCGACGCCGACGGCAGCTATCTCGGCAAGTACCGCAAGACGCACATCCCTCACGTCAAGGGCTTCTGGGAGAAGTTCTACTTCCGGCCCGGAAACCTCGGCTACCCGGTGTTCGAGACGGCGGTCGGCAAGGTCGGCGTCTACATCTGCTACGACCGTCATTTCCCCGAGGGCGCCCGCGCACTCGGTCTCAATGGGGCCGAGATGGTCTTCATCCCGTCGGCGACGTCGCGCGGCCTGTCGGAGTACCTGTGGCGGATCGAGCAGGTCAGCCATGCGGTCGCCAACGGCTATTTCGTCGGGACGATCAACCGCGTCGGCGTCGAGGCGGACATCGGCGACGACGACTTCTACGGCCAGAGCTACTTCTGCGACCCGCGCGGCCAGTTCATCGGCGGGGTCGGCAGTCCCTACGACGAGGAGCTCATCGTCCGTGACATGGATCTCGATCTGGTGAGCGAGGTCCGCCAGACCTGGCAGTTCTATCGCGACCGCCGGCCCGACCAGTACGAGGATCTCGTCGCGCCATAGGAACAACTCGCGGGTCGGCCGGATGGAGGAGGACGGCCGACCCGCTTCCGCACCCTGCACGGAGGCCCGATGCAGTTCGGATTCACCCTCAAGCCCGACCACACGATCGAACGGACCCTCGCCCTGACGCGACAGGCTGAGGCGGCCGGCTTCAGCCACGGCTGGCTGTTCGACAGCCATGTCCTGTGGCGCGACCCGTATCCCCTGCTGACGCTCATGGCCGAGGCGACGACGACGCTCCGTCTCGGGACCTGCGTCACCAACCCGGCCACACGCGAGCCGTCGGTCACTGCCTCTGCCCTGGCGGTCCTCCAGGAGCTGTCGGGCGGTCGGATGGACCTGGGCATCGGTCGAGGTGACTCTGCGCGCCGCGTCCTCGGCAAGTCGCCGACATCGATGAAGGACCTGGAGGAGGCCGTCCACGTCATCCGGGCGCTCGTCGAAGGCCGGCCCATCGAGTACGAGGGGACGCTCCTCGAGCTGACATGGACGCCCGCCAAGCGTCTGCCCGTCTGGATCGCCGGATACGGACCCGTCGCTCTCAAGCTGACCGGCCGGGTCGCTGACGGAGCGATGCTCCAGATCGCCGATCCGGATCTCATCCGCTGGTTCGTGTCGCAGGTCCGGGCCAGTGCCGACGAGGCCGGGCGCGATCGCGCATCGGTTGCGATCATGGCCGCGGCGCCGGCTCACGTCGGCGATATCGCCGATGGGCGCGACCGGATCCGCTGGTTCCCAGCCCTCGTCGGAAATCATGTGGTCGATCTCATCAACAAGTACAAGGGCGATCTGCCCGAGTCGCTCACCCGCTACGTCCGCGGCCGCGCGGGATACGACTACCTCCACCACGCCGAGGTCGGCAGCTCGAACGCCGAGTTCGTGACCGATGATGTCGTTGATCGGTTCGGTATCGTAGGCGGCGTCGACGACCATATCGCCAAGCTGCGCGTCCTCGCCGAAGCAGGCGTCGACCAGTTCAACATCTATCTCATGAATGGCGACGAGGAGGCACAGCTGGAGATCTACGGTCGAGACATCATCCCCGCCTTGGACGGGGTATCCGCGGCCTGATACGCGAAAGGAGGACGGGATTGGACAAGAAGGCGAAGACGCCCAAGAAGCCGAAGCAGAACAAGCCCAAGGGTCCGCGAACCTCCAAGACCACGTAGAGGTCCTGGCGCCCCCTCCCAGTCGTGCCGGGCACCAAAGTTGACGACCACCCGGGCTCCCCGGGTGCTCTGCACCCGCGCTCCCCGGGTGCGGTCGCTGTGCGGTGCGTTAATGCACCGGTTCATGTTCGTGGCGGTGCGGTCCCGTGGCGTCGGGTGTGGTCGATAGACCGACGGTCAGGGTCGACGTCGGGACCAGCCTGGGCGCAGGATTGACTCGACGATATCGAGCGCTCCGAGATCCGCCGAGGTGACCATGTCGACGCGCCAACAGTCCTCCGGGGTCGACCCGTGGTGGGACCTCGAGGGCAAGGCTGCCAAGATGCGCCGCCTTCGAAAGCGTCGGACCGGTGACCTCGCCTTCGTCATCGCACTGCTGGCTCTCATCCTCGTCGTGGCTCTCTGGATCGAACGGATCGCGACGCTCGGCTGGCTGGCGATCGCCTGAAGCGACCGGGACCAAGGAGGCACAGAGACGTCGATGCGCGTGCTACCCAGGAACCCCTGGTATGACCTCGAAGGACGCGGCGCGTACCGCACGCGCCTGCGCGTCCGGTTGACCACCGATCTCGCGTTCTCCATCGCGGTCGTGGCCTGCGGGCTGACCGCCGCCGCGTGGATCTCCCAGAGCGGCATCCTGGGACTTCTCCCCTAATCTCCGACCATCCGTCCCGGGTGGTCCGGTACGGATGGGTTCGGTCCGGTGGACCTACCGTCAGGGTCGACGCTCGGCCTCGGCTCGGGCAGGATGGGCGACCCCGCCCCTGTGCGGGCGCCGCCCCCGATACCCCTGGGCAGATTGCGATCCGCCCATCGGCGGCATCCAAGTCCGAAGGCCGAAAGGAGCACCGATGTTGCGATTGCGACTGGCCGGTGGCCACGACCCGTGGTGGGACCTCGAGGGTCGGGCTGCCAAGCGTTCTCGTCTCCACAAGCGTGTCGTGACCGACTTCGCACTTGCCTTCGCCGTCGTGGCCTGCGGGCTGACGAGCGCGGCGTGGCTCTCGCAGACCGGCATCATGGGCATCCCTCCACTCGCCTGATCCCGACATCGAACCGGCGTAGCGTCGGTAGGCCTGAGGGCATAGGCCCAGCGACCCGGGGCCGGGAGTCCACCGAGGCGGCTCGCTACCATCGCGTGCAGGAGCGGCCGCACTGATGCCAGGGCTCGGAGGAGAGGGATGCGCACGCTGATCACGAACGGCACGATCGTCACGGCCGGCGGTTCCTACCAGGCCGATGTCCTCGTCGATGGCGAGACGATCGCGGCGATCTCCCGTCCCCTCGACGAGCTCAGCGGGGGCCTGTCGGCGATGGCCGGGGCGTTCATCGACGAGAAGATCGATGCGTCGGGCAAGTACGTGATCCCAGGCGGCATCGACGTCCACACGCACATGGAGCTGCCGTTCGGCGGAACCTTCGCCAAGGACACCTTCGAGACCGGTACGCGCGCGGCTGCCTTCGGAGGCACGACGTGCATCGTCGACTTCGCCGTCCAGTCCCGCGGTGCATCGCTCCGGGCGGGCCTCGATGCGTGGCACGCCAAGGCCGAAGGCAAGGCCGTGGTCGACTACGGCTTCCACATGATCATGAGCGACGTCAATGACGACACCCTCGTCGAGATGGATCAGCTCGTGGCCGAGGGCGTCCCCGACTTCAAGCTCTTCACCGCCTACCCGGGCGTCTTCTTCAGCGACGACGGAGCGATCTTCCGGGCGATGAAGCGCACCGCCACGAACGGCGGGCTCATCATGATGCACGCCGAGAACGGCCTGGCCATCGACGTCATCGCCGCCGAGACGTTCGACTCGGGCATCACCGACCCGATCGGTCATGGCATTGCCCGCTACAGCGTCCTCGAGGGCGAGGCGACGAATCGGGTGATCCGTCTGGCCCAGGCTGCCGGGGTCCCGGTCTACATCGTTCACCTCTCGGCGCGCGAGGCCCTCGAAGCCGTTCGGCAGGCCCGTGACGAGGGACTCCCGGCGTTCGCGGAGACCTGCCCCCAGTACCTGTTCCTCTCGATCGACGACCTTGGCAACGGTTTCGAGGGAGCCAAGTTCATCTGCTCTCCCCCACTCCGTTCGGCCGATCACCAGGCCGAGCTGTGGCGCGGGCTCGTCAAGGACGACCTGGCGATCGTGTCAACCGACCACTGCCCGTTCGACTTCGAGGGCCAGAAGGATCTCGGCAAGGGCGACTTCCGCAAGGTCCCCAACGGGTTACCGGGCGTCGAGGATCGGATCGACCTCCTTCACGATGGCGGGGTCGTCGGCGGCCGGATCAGCCGCGAGCGGTGGGTCGAGATCACGTCGACCGCGCCGGCCCAGCTGTTCGGGATGTACCCGCGGAAGGGCGCCATCGCGGTCGGCTCGGACGCCGACATCGTGGTCTACGACCCGAACCGCAGGCGGACTATCAGTGCGACGACCCATCACATGGACGTCGACTACTCGTGCTACGAGGGCCGCCAGGTCCAGGGCGCGTCGGACGTCGTCATGAGCCGCGGCACCGTCGTCGTCCGCGATGGGAACTGGATCGGGCCTGCAGGTCATGGCCGCTTCGTCAAGCGCTCCACGGCAGACTTCGCTCGGCTGGGATAGACGCCATGGGCCCGATCGCGGGAGCCCGCTTCGGGCACGTCAACGTCACGAGCCACGACTGGCGACGACTGGCTGCGTTTTACGTCGATGTCTTCGGCTGCACCCTGGTGCCTCCCGAACGCGACATCAGCGGGGTCGACCTCGACTCCGCGACCGCTCTCGTGGGTGCCCATCTCACCGGTGCCCATCTCCGACTGCCCGGCCTGGGAAGTGATGGCCCGACGCTGGAGATCTACGCCTACGACGACCTCGCACCTCATCCCAAGACGGCGGTCGCGCGACCTGGCTGGGGACATGTCGCGTTCCAGGTGAAGGATGTTGCCGCGGCGATGGACACGGTGCTCGCGGCGGGCGGCGGTCGCGTCGGAGAGATCGTCACGACCGGACTGATCGACGGGCGCCGGGTGACCTGGTGCTATGCGACCGACCCGGACGGCAACATCGTGGAGCTCCAGTCCTGGGCATGAACCCTGATCGGACGCCTCCTCGAACCTCGGTCGTCCTCGACGGGGGCATGGCCAGCGAGCTGGAGCGTCGCGGCCACGATCTTTCCGACGCCCTCTGGTCGGCCCGACTGCTGCTTGACGATCCGGACGAGATCGAGGAAGTCCATTTGGCCTACTTCCGCGCCGGGGCGCAGGTGGCGACTACGGCAAGCTACCAGGCGACAATCCCTGGATTCGCGGCTGCCGGCCTCGATCGAGCCACGGCGCTCAAGGCGATTAGCCGGAGCGTGGAGTTGGCCGGTCGAGCGCGTGACCGATTCGCGGCCGAGGCTGAGGTGAACGGCGAGGCGCTGCTGATCGCGGGCTCGATCGGGCCGTATGGAGCGATGCGCGCCGACGGGTCGGAGTATCGCGGCGACTACGACCCGGGACGTGGCACTCTTCGCGAGGTCCATGCGCCGCGGATGGATGCGCTCATGGAGGCAGGGGCGGATCTCCTGGCCATCGAGACGATCCCGACCATGCGCGAGGCTCGCGTCCTGGTCGACCTGCTCACCGAGCGTGGCGGGCGTGCCTGGATCTCCTACCAGTGTCGCGACGGGTCGACGACCGCCGCGGGGGAGCCATTCGGCGAGGCCGTCGCCCTCGCAGCGGGGAGTCCGGCGGTCATCGCGGTCGGAGTCAATTGCACGGCGCCGTCGCATGTGAACGCCCTTCTCCGGATCGCGGCCGACGCGACTGACAGGCCGCTCATCGCCTACCCCAACGCGGGGGATCGCTGGGACACTGCGGCTCGATCGTGGGTCACGACCGATGCCAGGACGCCGCCTCTGGCCGACGCGCGTTGGTGGATCGATATCGGTGCTCGCTGGGTTGGCGGCTGCTGCGGTGTCGGGCCCGACGCGATCGCCGAGCTGGCCCGAACGATCGTCGGCGCGCCGGCCGCCTGACAAGCGGCGCCCTCAGCCGACCAGCGCTCCTCAGCCGATGAGGGGGCGACCCATCTCCGCTCGCCAGCGCTCGTTGAAATCGAAGAGGAGCCGGTCCTTGCGGGGATAGACGCCGCTCGTGTAGGCGCGGGAGCTCACCCCGATCTGGGCGCGCTCGCAGACGGACCAGTCCTGCTTGCTGACGATGTCCCAGAGCTCGACGACGGGATCCGGCCGGAAGCCCTTTGCCGCGATCGTCTCGGGCCGGAAGAGGAACTCCGAGACGACCGTCGTGTGGTCGATCGCCCGCGGATAGAGGATGTAGTACATGACGGCGTCGGGGTGGAGGTTGATCATCAGGTTCGGGAACTGGAACGCCCCGTAGTACATGTGGTAGTCCTCGGGGAGCAGATCCGGCAGCTTCGGCAGGTCGGACTGGCCGGAAACGCTGAAGCTCGTGACGTCGTCGCGCATGAGGTTGCCGCCGTCGCGCGTCTCGCCGTCCCAGACCTCACCGTAGCGGTAGAGCGGGATCACCTGGACGAGCTCGGGGTGGACGGTCGGGCAGTGAAGGCACTCGTTGTAGTTCTCGACGACGATCTTCCAGTTGGCCCTGACCTCGTATGTCAGACGGGCCCCGATACGCAGCTCGTCCATCCGATAGCGGTCGAAGTCGGTGATCGTCTCGACGCTGGCCCGGAGAGCGACGGGGAGTGGCTTGGGCTCCGGCTCCATGCTGACGAACACGAAGCCCCCGTATTCGTCGGCGGCGATGCGATGCAGCGGGTGGCCGGACCGCTCGAACTGCTCGTCCTCGTGGACGTTCGGCGTCCCGACCAGCTGGCCGTCGAGGTCGTAGGACCAGGCGTGATACGGACACTTGAAGACCTTGTTGACGTGGCCACAGTCGGGCTCGGTGTCGAGGATCCTCGTGCCCCGATGGGCGCACACGTTGTAGAAGGCGCGGACCGCCCCGCCACGGTTTCGGGTGACGATGACCAATTCAGCGGCCACGTCGCGAACGAGATAGTCACCCGGCTTGGCTATCTCCTCGGAGCGACCAAGGCAGACCCAGCCCGAATACCAGATCCGCTCGCGTTCCTCATCGAAGACGGCCGCGCTCGAGTAATCGGCCCCGGTCAGCGTAGGTCGTGGCCGCCATTCCGCCTCCATATGGCGGACAGGCCGCTCCTCGGTCAGCATCGTCAGCGCGTGCGTGGGAAGCCGAGATCGACCTTCGACGTGCTCGGGTCGGGCCACCGCGCCGTGACGACCTTGGCCCGCGTATAGAACTGGATCCCGTCGGGACCGTACATATGAAGGTCGCCGAAGAGTGACGCCTTCCAGCCACCGAAGCTGTAGTACGCCACCGGCACCGGGATCGGCACGTTGATCCCGACCATGCCGGCAGCGGCGTCGAACTGGAACTGGCGCGCCGCGCCGCCATCCCGGGTGAAGATCGCCGTCCCGTTGCCCCACGGGTTGTCGTTGACGAGCTTGACGGCCTCCTCGTAGGTCTTCACTCGGACGACGGTCAGCGTCGGCCCGAAGATCTCGTCACGGTAGACGTTCATCTCTGGCGTGACGTGGTCGATGAGCGACGGTCCGATAAAGAAGCCATCCGACTCGGCATAGAGTGCGTGCTCGCGACCATCGGCGACGACCGTGGCTCCCTGGGCCGGACCGTCGTCGTTGTAGGCCGCCACTCGGTCGCGATGTTCGCGGGTGATGAGCGGACCCATCTCGGCCTTCTCGTCGGTCCCCGGTCCGACGTTCACCTTGGGGATACGCTCCAGGATCGCCTCGACGAGCGTGTCGGCGACCTCACCGACGGCCACCACCGTGGCGATCGCCATACAGCGCTCGCCCGAGCTCCCGTAACCGGCCGAGACGGCGGCGTCGGCGGCCATGTCGATGTCGGCATCGGGCAGGACGACCATGTGGTTCTTCGCCCCGGCCAATGCCTGGACTCGCTTCTGATTTCGGGTTCCCGTCTCGTAGATATGGCGCGCGACCGGTGTCGAACCGACAAAGCTGATGGCCGCAATATCCGGGTGCTCGAGGATCCGGTCGACGGCGATCCTGTCGCCCTGGACGACATTGAAGACGCCGTCGGGCAGGCCGGCTTCGTGGAGGAGCTCGGCGATGTAGATCGAGGCGGACGGGTCCTTCTCCGATGGCTTGAGGACAAACGTGTTGCCGCAGGCGATCGCGTTGGCGAACATCCACATCGGGACCATCGCCGGGAAGTTGAACGGAGTGATGCCGGCGACGACGCCGAGCGGCTGGCGGATCTGGTAGACGTCGATACCGGCCGACACCTGTTCGGAGAAGCCGCCCTTGAGGAGGTGGGGCACGCCGCACGCGAACTCCACGTTCTCGATGCCGCGCGAGACCTCGCCGACGGCGTCGGACGGGACCTTGCCGTGCTCTGCGGTGAGGAGCGCGGCGATGTCCTCGCGGTGGGATTCCAGGACGTTGCGGATGCGGAACATGATGTCCGACCGCTTCGAGAGTGATGTCGCCCGCCAGGCCGGGAATGCCGCCTTGGCCGCAGCGACGACGGCGTCGACCTCATCGACCGAGGCGAATGCCACCTCCCGAGCAACCCGCCCCGTCGCGGGATCGTAGACGGGGCCGGTCCGGCCAGAGGTGCCGGCCACCCGTTCGCCGCCGATCCAGTGCGGCACGACCTGCGTCGGAACCCGCGTCGCCATGTCGTTGACGTTCGGCTCGACCACTTGCGTCATCGGCCCTTCCTCTCGCCCCGCTGCATCATTGCCTGCCCCGCCTCGCCTCGCGCGCGCTCGCTGGCTCCATACGATACCCCGAGGGCCGTCATGGTTGCGAGGGCGCGTCTTCGCGCGATCGAACCACGCGCAGGTGGATCGCGGCGGAGCCGATGAAGATCGCCAGCGAAATGAGCTGATCCATCGAGAGCGGGCCGAGGACCGGTGCGTCGCGCCAGGTGAAGGCGACGATGAAGCGGACGACCATCCACATCTCGATGGCGACGAGGAAGGCCAGGCCAGACCTTCGAGACACCGCGCCGGCCACGATCAGGGCGACAAGGACGACCAGCACGGCGAATGTCAGGCCCGCCTCGTAGAGCTGCGATGGTTGGGACGGGATCTCCGGAGCCAGCGATCCCCACGGCCCTGCCCCGAGATAGGCGGTCGCCCAGTCGAGCGACGATGGTGTGCCCTGCCCGGCACCGCCGAGGGCCATCGCGACTTTCCCGATCACTACGACGCCGAGCACGGGCACCGCCGCGACGTTGAGCCATCGACCGACCGGCGCATCGATGACGCGAGCGACATAGGCTCCCGTGAGCGCACCACCGACGACTGCGCACGACAGCTGGAAGGCACCCTGACCGTAGTCGATGATCGCCGTCGGGTTGGACAAGTAGAAATCGCCGTACAGCAGGACGTAGCCGAGGCGACCCCCGATCACCGCTCCCGGAACGGCGCCGAGGACCACCATCCACAGATCGACCTGGGAGAGACGCTCCGAGCCTGTGCTGGTGCTTCGAGCGGCCAGGAGGGCCGCGCTCGCCAGCGCGATCAGCACGCCGGCGATGGTCAGCAGCGACCACAACGTGACGACCCGGTCGCCGATATCCATGGTCGGGTCGAAATCGAAGAAGATGAGGGCGAGCGGCACGATGCCGGAAAGTCTACGGGAGGCAAAGTGGAACGAAAGGTGACTCAGCCGCGTCGGGGCAGCATGGTGATCAGGACAAGGGGCCTCGCGGCGCTCGTTTTCGGGCTCTTGGTGACGGCTTGCAGCGGCGGCGCCTCGGTCGCGCCGACTGTCGCTCCATCAGCCTCTGCGGGACCATCGTCGAGCCCCTCACCGGCCGCCTCGGTCGCGCCGTCCGACGGCGGGGTCGTGCCCGCGGCGCTTGTCGCTGCGATCAGCGCCGAACTTCAGGCTCGCATTGGCGTGGACGTCTCATCGGCGGTCGTGGTGTCGGCCGAGAAGGCGACATGGCCCGACGGTGCGATGGGCTGCCCGAAGCCCGGTGAGGTCTACATCCAGTCGATCGTGAACGGCTACCAGGTCATCGTGTCGCTCGACGGTACGAAATACGACCTTCGCGTCAGCGACACCGGGGCCGTTCGATTCTGCGGCCTGGCTCCCTAGCGAGCCCCGTCTGACCCCTGGCGGAGCCCCACCTTTCCCCAACGAGCCCCGATCCCTGCTCAGGCCGGCAGCTTCGCCACGAGCTCGGCGACTGCGTGGGCCGAACGGTCGAAGGCGGCCTGCTCGTCGGGTGTCAGCGAGATCTCGATGACCCGCTCCATCCCGCCCGCGCCGAGGACGCACGGCACACCCACGAACAGGTCGCGATGTCCGTATTCACCCTGGAGCAGCACCGCGCACGGAAGGACCCGCTTGCGGTCGAGGAGGATCGACTCGACCATCTCGAAGGTGCTGGCGGCCGGCGCATAGAAGGCCGAACCGGTCTTGAGGAGGCCCACGATCTCGGCCCCGCCGTTCGCGGTTCGCTCGACCAGCGCTGCGACACGATCGGCCGACATGAGCTCGGTGATCGGGATCCCGGCGACGGTCGAGTAGCGCGGCAACGGGACCATCGTGTCGCCGTGACCGCCGAGGACGAAGGCGTGGGTATCCGCTACCGAGACGCCCAGCTCAGCGGCGATGAATGCCCGAAAGCGGGCCGAGTCGAGGACGCCGGCCATGCCGATGACCCGCTGGCGCGGGAACCCGGACGTCCGCAGCGCGACGTGGCACATCGCGTCGAGGGGATTCGTGACGACGATGAGGACGGCGTCCGGCGAGAGCGGCGCGGCCTGGCCGACGACGCTGGCGACGATGCCCGCGTTCTTCGCCATGAGATCGTCGCGGCTCATGCCCGGCTGGCGAGCCAGGCCGCTGGTCACGACGATGATGTCCGAGCCGGCGGTGTCCCCGTAGTCGTTCGTCCCGCTGATCGCCGCGTCGTGACCAACCACCGGCGCGGCCTCGGCGAGGTCGAGGCCCTTGCCCTGGGGCAGCCCCTCGACGATGTCGACGAGGACGACGTCGGCCAATCCGGCCTCGCCGATCCGCTGGGCCGTGGTGGCACCGACATTGCCGGCGCCGATAACGGTGACCTTGTGGCGACCCATGTCGATCCTCCTCCCGTCGGCGAGCCCGGCGGTCAGCCCTCCTCGGGCTCGGGCATCCTGGTGATTCTCGGACCGGCGGCTCGAACGGCAGCTGGCATCCGATCCGCGTACTGGGCGAAGTTCTCGTCGAACATGCCGGCGATGAGGGCCGCCATCGCATCGTAGGCGGCCGGATCGGGCCACGTGGCCCGCGGCTTGAGGAGCTCCGATGGGACGCCCGGGCAGGCCGTCGGAACGGCCACCCCGAAGACGGGGTCGACCTCTGTCGGGAGGCCGTCGAGATGGCCCCCAAGGGCGGCCCTGACCATGGAGCGGGTGTGGTCGATCGGCATCCGGTGACCGGTGCCGTAGGGCCCGCCGGTCCAGCCCGTGTTCACCAGCCATGCCTTCACGTCGTGGGTGGCGAGTCGGTCGATGAGCATCGCCGCGTACTCGGCCGGGTGGCGTGGCAGGAACGGAGCGCCGAAGCAGGCCGAGAACGTCGCCTTGGGCTCCTTGACACCCACCTCTGTGCCGGCCAGCTTGGCGGTGTAGCCGCTCACGAAGTGGTATGCAGCCTGGGCGTGGGTGAGGCGACTGATGGGTGGCACTACGCCGAAGGCATCGGCCGTCAGGAGGACGAGGTGCGTTGGTTGGCCGGCCATCCCGGTGTCTGAGGCATTCGAGATGAAATGGAGCGGGTAGGCGCCCCGGGTGTTCTCGGTGAAGCGTTCCGAATCGAGGTCGAGCTCGCGGGTCACGGGATCGAGATCGACATTCTCGAGGATCGTCCCGAAGCGGCGGGTCGTCGAGAAGATGTCGGGCTCGTACATCGACGAGAGGCGAATCGTCTTCGCGTAGCAGCCGCCTTCGAAGTTGAAGACGCCGTCGCGGCCCCAGCCGTGCTCGTCGTCCCCGACGAGGGTTCGCAGCGGGTCGGCCGAGAGGGTCGTCTTGCCGGTCCCCGACAGGCCGAAGAAGATCACCGAATCCCCGTCCGATCCAGCATTCGCCGCCGAGTGCATCGGCAGGACGCCCTCATCAGGCAGGACGTAGTTCATGACCGTGAAGGCCGACTTCTTGATCTCGCCGGCGTACTCGGTGCCGACGATGATGATCTCGCGGCGGGTGAGATGGACGACGATCGCCGTCTCACTGCGGGTGCCGTCGATCGCCGGGTCGGCCTTGAACGACGGAACGTCGAGGATGACGAAGTTCGGGGCGAAGTCGGCGAGCTGCTCGAGGCTGGGACGGATGAACAGGTTCTCCGCGAACAGGGACGCCCAGGCCGTCTCGGTGTAGACCCGCAGCGAGCGACGGTGGTCCGGATGCGCTCCGATGTAGCAGTCCTGGGCGTACATCCGCTTGTCGGCCACGTAGGCGAGGACGCGGTCGCGCAGGCCCTCGTAGTGAGCCTCATCGATCGGCTGATTGACCTCGCCCCACCAGACGCTTGCCTCGGTCGCCGGCTCACGGACGATGAACTTGTCCTTCGGCGAGCGGCCGGTGTGCTTGCCGGTCCGGACCACCAGCGGCCCGGCCGCGGCGACCACGCCCTCACCGTTGCGGATGGCGTACTCGTACAGCTCAGCCGATGGGAGGTTGGCGAGCATTTGGCCGCCGATTTGGGCGGTTTCGAGGCGGATCGGCTTCGACTGGGTCTTGGCGGTCACGGACGTCTCCGGTTAGCGCCGGGCGCCCGTCGCCCGACGATGGTTGGAGACCGGCCGCGCGTGCCTCGTCGCGAAAACGAGGTAGTCGGCTTCCGCAGTCGCCGCGATTGTAGCGCGGAGTCGCAGGCACCCCACATGGGCCAGATGGCCCATATCGAGACGCGCGTCAGGCTTGGTCGAGCGCCTGAGTTAGATCGGCGACGAGGTCGGACGCGGCCTCGATGCCGACAGAGAGGCGGATGAGCGCGGGATCGACATCGAGCTGCGTCCCCGCCACCGAGCCATGGGTCATCGCAGCCGGAACCTCGATGAGCGACTCGACGCCCCCGAGCGACTCGGCGAGGATGAACACCTGGGTGGCTTCGGCGACGGAGACCGCTCGCTCGGCGGCGGTCCGGTCGTGGCGCCCTCCTGCGGCGGGCACGAACGAGACCATCCCCCCGAACCCCGGGTAAGCCGACCACGAGACATCGGCTCGGCCAGCGATGAAGGCCGCAACGGCTGCACCGTTCGACCCATGTCGCTCCATGCGCAGGGCGAGGGTGCGCAGACCGCGCAGAGCGAGGAAGCAATCGAACGGGCCGGGCACGGCGCCCATCGCGTTCTGGAGGAAGCGCAGTCGTTCACCGATCTCGTCGCTGCTCGTCACCGCGATGCCGCCGATCGTGTCGGAGTGACCGGCCAGGTACTTCGTGGTCGAGTGAAAGACGATGTCGGCGCCGACGGTCAGGGGCCGCTGGATCGCCGGCGTCGCAAAGGTGTTGTCGACGACGAGCGCCGGGCGCCGACCGCTCTCAGAGGCTCGTCTCTCGATCGTCGCGGCCATGGCTGCGATGTCGATCGTCCGGAGGCGCGGATTGGATGGCGTTTCGAACCAGACGAGGGCGGTCCGATCGCTCATCGCCTCCCAGAGCACGTCGGGCCCGCTGGCGAGGTCGACGTAGCGCGTCGCGATCCCACGCGGTCCGGCGACCCGGGTGAGGTAGCGGTACGTTCCGCCGTAGAGGTCATCGCCGGCGATCACCTCGTCGCCGGGCGATGCCAGCTCGGCGATGGCCGCAGTCGCGGCACGTGCCGGATGCGAATGCGATGCCGTGGCGGCCACCCTCGAGCAACGCGACGGCCCGCTCGAGTCGCTCGCGGGTCGGGTTCTGCGTCCGGGCGTAGTCATAGTCCCGGATCGGCTTCCCGACCGCGGTCTGGCGGAATGTCGAGGTCTGATAGATCGGCGGAGCGACCGCGCCGGTCAGCTCGTCCGGCTCCTGACCAGCGTGCACCGCCAGGGTCTCGAAGGCGACGGCGTCCGGGTCCATCGCGCCCATCATGGCAGGACTTGACGGCGTTCGTTTCGTGCTACTATCAGCGCGCAAGTTCCGCCGGGAACCCGAGCGGACGCCACAGGACAGGGGAACCCTCTCGTGGACACCGGCGCCGCCAAGACCCGTACCGACACGCCGATCCCGATCCGGGAGCGCCTGCTGGCCTGGAAAGAGATCATGGAGACGGCGAACCCGCCGAAGGATCGCCCGCTCGACAGCCTCGGCAAATGGCTGGTGATCACCCGGGCGGCCGTCTTCCCGATGACCCTCTGGTCGGGCCTTATCGGGGTCCTGCTCGCGGTCGCCGCGGTCCAGGCGAACCCTTCGCTCAGCGTCAACTACCTGCTGGCCGGGCTCGCCGTGGTGGGTCTCATCATCGCCCACGCCGCGAACAACATGATCAACGACTACTTCGACATGACCGGCGGAGTGGACACCGACGACTACGTGCGGGCGCTGTACGCGCCGCATCCGATCCTCTCCGGCTGGGTCACCAAGGGCCAGCTCGGCGCCGCGATCCTGCTCCTGAACGCGATCGACGCGGGCATCATGACCATCCTGGCTCTGGCTCGCGGCCCGCTCATCATCGCCTTCGCCCTGGGCGGCCTGTTCGTCTCCGTCTTCTACGTCGCCCCGCCGATCCGACTCAAGTTCCACGGCCTCGGCGAGCCCGGTGTGTTCATCGTCTGGGGACCGCTGATGATCGGGGGCGTCTACCTGGCCGCGACCGGCACCGTCGATTGGTCGGTCATCCTCGTCTCACTCCCCTACGCCCTCATCGTGACGGCTGTCCTGTTCGGCAAGCACATCGACAAGATCGAGGCCGACACGAAGATCGGCGTCCGGACCATGCCCGTGATCCTCGGCGAGGCTCGGGCCCGGGTCGTCGGCAGCTGGCTGATGATCCTCTTCTACCCGCTCACGATCGCGGCCGTCATCGCCGGCCTCGTCGGCCCCTGGGTGCTCCTGGTCCTGCTGGGGCTGCCGCGCCTCGTCTCGGTGCTGCGCGTGTTCGACAAGCCGAAACCAGCCGGGCCCCCACCTGGCTACCCGGAGCGGGGTTGGCCATTGTGGTTCGTGGGCTACGCCTTCATCCACACGCGACGGGCGGGCGGCCTGTTGACCCTCGGGCTCCTGCTCAACGTCCTCATCCCGATCACCCTGCCCTGGCTGTAGCGGCCAGCTCCTAGCCGGAGCGCTGGTGGGCGAGGTACTCGAGAAGGTCGAGGCGGGTCAGGACACCGGCCGGGCGATCCGCTCGTACGGCGATCACAGCCTGCGCCCCGCCATCTGAGAGCAGCGCGAACGCCTCATCGAGGGAGGCCGCCGAGGCGATCGACGGAAGCGGCCGATCCATGACCTCGCCGACGGTGCGCTCGACGACCGATGGGTCGCGGTAGGCGCGGTCAAGAAGGCCCTTCTCGGTGACCGATCCGACGATGGCGGCGATCGAATCGCCATCCGGCGCCTCGGACACGGGCATCTGGCTGATGCCGTACTGCTCGAAGAGCCCGATCGCCTCGCCGACGCGCTGTGTGGTCCGGGCCAGAACGAGATCCGGCAGCTCGCCGTCGCGATGACGGTCGGCGAGCAGATCCGCGATCGTGGCCACAGCCCCGGCGCTCGAGAGCAGACCGTTGACCCGCATCCACTCGTCGTTGTAGAGCTTCGACAGGTAGTTCCGGCCGCCGTCGGGCAGGATGACGACGATGACGGCATCGCCACTGCTCCCCGAGGCCATGAGCTCACGGGCCACGGCGAGGGTGGCCACGACCGCCGTCCCACACGACTCGCCGGCCAGGATGCCCTCCTCACGAGTGATGCGGCGGGCCATCGCGAACGCGTCCCGATCCGACACGCGGATCCAGCGATCGACGACCGACGCATCGTAGGTGCCCGGGAAGAAGTCCTCGCCGACACCCTCCGTGAGATACGGCCGGGCGGCGTCGCCCGACAGCACGCTTCCCTCGGGATCGGCTCCGACGATCTGGATCGACGGATTCCGCGCCTTCAGATAGCGACCGGCTCCGCTGATCGTGCCCCCGGTCCCAGACGCCACGACGAAGTGGGTCACCTTGCCCTCGGTCTGGTCCCAGATCTCGGGGCCGGTCGTCCGTTCGTGCGCGGCCGGGTTCTCGAGGTTCCAGTACTGATCCGGCTTGAAGGCTCCCGGGATGTCGCGGGCGAGCCGCGCGGCAACGCTGTAGTAGCTCTCGGCCGATTCCGGAGGCACATTGGTCGGGCAGAGGACGACCTCCGCGCCGTAGGAGCGGAGGAGGGCCTGCTTCTCAGGCGACTGCTTGTCGGCCATCACGAAGATGCAGCGATAGCCCTTGAGGGCCGCCGCGATCGCCAGCCCGTGGCCGGTGTTGCCCGACGTCGGCTCGATGATCGTCCCGCCCGGCTTGAGGCGTCCGTCGCGCTCGGCGGCCTCGATCATCGGCAGCCCGATGCGATCCTTGACCGAGCCGCCGGGATTTAACATCTCGAGCTTGGCCAGGATGAGCGGCTGGCCATCGGTGGGTCCGAGGTCTCGAATGACCCGCGTCAGGCGGACGAGCGGAGTCCCACCGACGAGATCGAGGATGGATTCTGCGTAGCGCACCGCCGCCGAGGATAGCGCCGACCGACCCGGCCGGAACTCAGGGCCCTCGGCGGCTGCAATCCGGGCGAGCTACATCCGGCCGGCCGCGATGGCACCGAGCTGCTTCTCCATCGTGAGCCGCTGGTCGTTCGGGAGCTGGCCGTCACCGGCGGTCAGGCCAAGGATCTTGTCGCCCTTGAGGATGAACAGGGTGGCCGACGAACCATCGAAGACGGCGTCATCGCCGATACCTGGGACGGCGGTCGACTCCGACCCGCTCTTCCAGATGGCAAAGACGTCTGCGCCGCCTTTGGTCTGGAACGAGGTCGCCGCGACGGCCTTTCCGTCCGCGCCCGCATATGAGCAATAGGCGACTTCGCCGGCCATCTCATCGGTCGTAAGACCAGCCACGCCGGTCACCTGGGCGACCTCGTCGGCAGTCATGAGGCTGCATACGCCTGCGGCGCCACCCGCCGTCGATGCGGCCGCGCTTGCTGCGGCCGATGCTTCGGCCGATGCTGCGGCCGAAGCCGGAGCGCCGCCTCCGTCCGCGCTCGGTGAGGCGCCAGCGGCCGTGCTCGCGGCAGGCGAACTTGCGCCTCCGCACGCCGCGATGACGAGCGATGCAATAACCGTTGCACCGAGGATGCTCAAACCACGAAGCATCAGGATGTCCTCCGATCCATCTGATTCCCCAAGGCACGGTAGCATCGCCCGGATCGCTGGATGTGGTCGTGGCGCCTCTCGGGCCAGCAGCTCATCGCCAGTCAGTCCGGCGCCGGCTCCTGTTTCGTCGGCGGATCGTCATCGATCTCGGGCTCCAGATCGTCCCACAGATCCGATTCCGCCTGGGCTGCGGCAACGGCCTCCTCTTCGGCCGCGATATCGGCGGCCACGCGAAGCGGCGCCTCGACATCGGCGGTCGTCTCACCCGGCCTGACGTGGCGTACCACGAGAAGCACAGCCGCGCCGACGATGAGCACGATCGAGATGATCGATGCCACCGGGATGTTCTGGAATGTCCAGTTGCCGACGCGCAGGGTTTCGAGGAGGAGGCGGACAGTGCCGTACCAGATGAAGAAGATGAGGAAAAGGTCGCCGGGCCTCGTCCGATCGGTGAATCGCCGGCCGAGCCAGATCAGAAACAGGGCGCCCAGGAGCCCGGAGATCGATTCGTACAGGAAGAGCGGCTGGAAGGTGGTGTCGATGGCCGTCGCACCGGCCGGTGGACAGAGATACGGCGCGACCCGATGGGCGCAATCGATCGGGATGCCCCACGGCAGGTCGGTCGGCGGGCCGTAGAGCTCCTGGTTGAAGAAGTTCCCCCAACGTCCGATCGCCTGCATCACGAAGATCCCCGGCGCGATGACATCGACCCACCGGCCGAGGGGCTGCCGCAGTCGACGAAGGTACAGGACGCCGACAAGGGTGCCGAGGGCGATCCCGCCGTACACACCCAGGCCGGCGATCCCGGTCCAGACCCACTCACCATTGACCAGGGCGACGGGCAGGAAGATGCGATACGGCTCGTTGACGTAGTTCTGCCACTGGTCGACGACGTGGTACAGCCGTCCGCCGATGAGCGCGGCGACGGCAACGATGATCATGCCGTTCGCGACGAGACCCGAATCGAGGTAGTGGCGGCGAGCCTCGTGGGCGATGACCTGGTATGCGGCGAACAGCCCGAGGGCGTAGCAGACGCCGTACCAGGCGATCGGGAACGGCCCGAGGTGGATGAGGATCGGATCTGGGGTCAGGTCCATCGGCGGGAGTGTAACGGCGCCTCTCCTCGGGCCAGGCCGGGCCGTGTCCCGGCCACGGCCGGCGGACCGCCCGTATACTCGCCCCGCCGATGACCGCCGAGTTCAACGTCTGGCTGCTGCTCGTCGGCCTCGTCGTAGGCGGCGGCCTGACCTGGCTCGTCATCGGCGAGCTCCGACGGTCGGACGGCGATGTCGGTCCAGCGGAACGGGGGCTCGAGGCCGGCTGGATCGCCGATCAGCTCGCCGACACCGATGACGCCGTGTCGGAGGAGCAGGCGGACGCAGTCCTGCGACTGCACCGCCGCTACCTCGCCGTCTCGCTTCCCCCGGATGGTGCCGTCGACGAGGTGGGTGGGGATGACGAGGACGAGGATGTGGACGTCGCCGCGGGCGACGGGATTGTCGTCAGCCCGTCGCCTGACTGACCTCCTCGGGCGTCTCGTCCGTCAGGTAGATCGGCCGACGCTCGAAGCCCGACGAGAGCGCGATATCCGTCTCGGTCGAGAACACGTTGCGGGTGTTCGAGAGGATGCGGATGACCCGCTCGAGGTCCTTTGTGTCACGGGTCCGGATCTTCAGGAGATAGTCCGCCTCACCGGCGATGTGATGGCACTCCTCGACCTCGGGGATCGCCGCGAAGTCGGTCGTCAAGTCGTCCGACGCCGTGCCTGGAGCCTGGCTGACCCAGGTGAAGGCGAGGATGCCCCGCCCCACGAGAACGGGGTCGACGTTAGCCGCATAGCCTGAGATCACCCGGCGCGCTTCGAGCTTCTTGACCCGCTCGTGGACCGACGGGGCGCTGATGCCGACCTCGGCCCCGATGTCAGCGTAGGTCCGGCGACCATCGCGCTGGAGGATCTCGAGGATCCTTGCGTCCAGCCTGTCGAGATCTGACTTTTGGCCCATCACACCCATTCCATTAGGCCCATGCAGTTGACACTATCTATCCATTAGGCTACAGTATGCTTGTAACTAATCCATAGCCCACGCAGTGTGGGTCGTGCAGCGGAGGTACCAGCCATGGCACTCGTGTCCGGCATCGGCATCCTGGCGCTGTTCTCGTTGATCAGCCTCCTGCTGGGCAAAGAGGACCGGCGCGACGGTCCCGACCCCATCGATTCGATTCCGTTCACCATGTGGTACGGGCGCCGCTAAGCGTTCAGCCACACGGCCGACTCGACCAGTCTACGAGGCCTCCGCTTGGGCGGAGGCCTCGTGATTCCCCGCGCTTCAGCGACCGATCGCGTCGGTCGCGCGGTGCCGTACCTCGGTCAACGTTCCCGATGCCAGATGGGCCTCGAGACAGGTAACGCCATGGGACCCGACCCTCGCGTCGTGCGTCGTTCCCGCGGGGAGCTCGAGGCGATCGCCGGCCTCGAGATCTACCGAAGTAGCGACGTCCGGCAGGCCGAAGCGGATCGATCCCCGGGCGCAGACGAGGACCTTGTCATAGCCATGGCTGTGAGGCGCGTAGACATCGTTCGGTCCGTTGGACCAGGTCGAGGGCTCGAGGCCCTCGCCGCGAAGCATCGACGAGCAGGGCTGCGACATCGCTCATGCGACGCTGACCCCGATAGCCCGGCCAACGGCATAGGTGATGGCCGCGGCAGCCGCTCCGAGCGCGACCTGTCGAAAGCCCGAGTACAGGAAGCCGCGACCGGTCAGCAGCGACACGCCGGCACCGACGGCGAAGAGGGCGGCAAGACTGAGGCCAAGACTCGCGAGGAAGGCGGTCTGCCCCACGAAGAGCAGGTACGGGATGACCGGGATGATCGCACCGATCGCGAACGCCACGAACGAGCCGCCGGCCGCGCCCCATGGCGAACCCAGCTGGTCGGGATCGAGGCCGAGCTCCTCGCGGACGAGAGTGTCGAGGGCCGTCGCCGGATCCTTCAGCAAGCGGGCAGCGATCGTCGCCGCCTCCGTCTCGCTGAACCCCTTGGCCCGAAACAGCGAGGCGAGCTCGGCCTCCTCCTCCTGGGGCATCGCCTCGAGCTCGGCCCGCTCGAGCGCGATCTGGCGCTCGTAAAGCTCGCGCTGGCTCTGCATCGAGATGTACTCGCCGGCCGCCATCGAGAACGCTCCGGCCAGGAGGCCGGCGATGCCCGCTGCGACGATGAAGGACGACTGGTCGGAGGTGGCACCGGCGACGCCCATGACGAGGGCCAGGTTGCTCACGAGGCCGTCCGAGACGCCGAAGATGACGGCCCGCAACGTCCCCGAGCGACCGGCGCGGTGCCACCGCTCCGCACTCACGATGACCGCGGCGGGGGCTGGCCGTCCGCCTCTTTCCTCGTCAAGGCGACGCCAGATATCGGCGTGGGCGCGCTCGTCCGCCGCGATCGCCTCGACGTCGTCCGAGGCCTGCTCGGTGTAAGCGGCCTCCTCGTCGCCCTCGAGCGCCTTGACCATATCGGACACGAAGTGAGTCCCGAAGACGCGGGCAAGAGCGATGATGAAACGGACCCTCAGACGGGGGCCCGTGGCCGGTGGGACATCGGCTCCCTGGGCCTGTAGCGTCCGCGCCCAGACCTCGGCGTGGCGACGCTCGTTGCCGGCGATCTGCCTGAATGCGGACGCCCTGCGTTCATCCTTCTCGATGGTGGCCAGGGCGTCGTAGAGGAGGATCGCGTCACGCTCGAGCTTGAGGTTCTCGAGGCTGCTGGCGACATCGGACACAGTCACGGGGCGAGCGAATCGTACACTCGCGCCGATGTCCCGACTCGACCTGCCACCTCTCCGCTACCTGGCTGCGGCCGACGTCGAGGCGGCGATGCCGCCGCTCGCCGAGCGCCTTCGCCTGGCCGAGCTGACGATGACCGGCCTCGTTGCCGACGCGGAGCTTCCGGCCAAGATCGCCGTCCATCCCCGACCGGACGGCTCGTTCGCCCACGCCATGCCGGCGTTCCTGCGCGGTGCCGATCTCGCGGCCGACCGCGTCGGGATGAAGTGGGTCACAGGCTTCGCGACCAACAACGCGGTCGGCCTTCCTGCCATCAGCGCCCTCGTCATGCTCAACGATCCTGCGACCGGGATCCCCATCGCCATCCTCGACGGCGCCCCGATCACCGCCCAGCGGACGGCGGCCGTGTCCGGGGTGGCGATCGCCCGCTTCCGCCCGATGGTCGAGGGACGGGCGCTCACGGCGGCCGTCATCGGCGCGGGCACTCAGTGTCGCGCCCATCTGCCGGTGCTCGGCGCGACGCTGCCCGGTCTCGAGCTGCGGATCTTCGATCGTCACGATGACCGGGTCGCGACACTCATCGGCGAGGCAGAACGGACGCCCGGTATCGGGCGCGCAACGGCGTCGGCCAGTGCGCGTGATGCCGTCGCGGGAGCCGATGTCGTCGTCACCGTCGCGTCGTTCACCTCGCCCGAGCATCGCCAGGTCATGACGAACGACTGGCTCGCGCCCGACGCCCTCGTCGTCCCGGTCGACTACGCGACCTACTGCTCTGCGGAGGTCGCCCGGGACGCGGCCCTGTTCCTCGTCGACCACCGCGAGCAGTTCGTGGCCATCCGCGAGACCGGCGCCTTCGAGGGCTATCCCGACCCGTCGATGACGATCGGTGAGGCCATTGTCACCGGCGTCGCCCGTCCAACCCACGGTCGCGTCGTCGTCACCCATCTCGGCGTCGGCCTGGCCGACGTCATCTTCGGGGCAGCCGTCCTCGAAGCGGCTGCGGAGCTCGGGCTCGGCTCGATCCTGCCCCGCTAGTATTCGCCGGGATCGGGGCATGCCAGGCGACCGGAGGAGGCGCGCGTGCGGGTGATCGGGCGACTCGTCAGGGTCGCCGCTGTCGTGCTTGTCCTCGTTCTGGCGGTCGGCGTCGCCCTGGGCGCCCTCGTCGGCTGGATCACGATGCGCTCGCAACCCGAGACCAGCGGATCGATCGCGATCGCGGGCCTTGATGGTTATGTCGCTGTCCAGCGCGACTCCAACGGCATCGCGCAGATCTACGCCGACACGCCCCACGACCTGTTCATGGCCCAGGGGTATGTCCACGCCCAGGAGCGTCTGTGGCAGATGGAAGTCTGGCGTCACATCGGGTCGGGCCGGTTATCCGAGCTCTTCGGGGAGAGTCAGCTCGAGACCGACCAATTCATCCGGGCCCTCGATTGGCGTGGAGCCGCCGAGCGTGATCTCGCGGCCATGGCGCCGGAGACGGTCGCGGCACTCCAGGCCTACGCCGATGGGGTCAACGCCTATGTCACCACTCACAAGGGTTCCCTCGGCCTGCCGTTCGTGTTCATCGGCGTGCGCGCCGGGCTCGGAGGCGGTCTCGACGGCTACACGCCGGAGCCGTGGACACCGATCGATACCGCCCAGTGGCAGAAGGTCCAGAGCTGGAACCTCGGCGGCAACTACACCAGCGAGGTCTTCCGCGTCCTGGCGGATGCCCAGCTCGGTGGTGCCGCCCGAACCGACGACCTGCTGCCGGCCTATCCGACGGACGGACCGATCATCGCCCCGACGAAGAGCCTTTCGGTCACGACGGCTGGAGCCGAGCATTCGGCCACGACAGCCACGGTCTCGACCGCCGCCGTGGGTCATTCGTCCGCGCTCACCCAACCGCAGAGCCGGCGCGCTGGTCTCGCTCGGCCGTCTCGGCCAGCGGGTCGTCAGCCCTTGCGGGTCTCGACCAGGCGTCGGGGCTGGCGTCTCAGAATGGCATCGGGTCCAACAACTGGGTCGTCGGACCCGAACGCAGCGCGTCCGGGGGAGCGCTGCTCGCGAACGATCCACACCTCGGCATCGGAATGCCGTCCCTCTGGTACATGAACGGGTTGCACTGTCGGACGATCTCGGCATGGGTGCCCCTGGGACGTCGTCGGCGTGTCCTTTCCAGGTGCCCCGGCGGTCATCCTGGGCCACAACGCGAAGATCGCCTGGGGAGCCACGAACGTCGATCCCGACGTGCAGGACCTTTTCATCGAGAAGCCAGACCCGCAGTTCCCCGACACTCACTACCTGTACAAGGGCCGGTCGACGCCGTACACGCTGCGCCACGAGGTCATCGACGTCACCGGAGGGTCATCGGAGTCGCTCGATATCCGCGAGACGGTCCATGGACCGATCCTCAACGATGTAAGCGAGCGCCTCGGGGACCTGCCGGACCTGTATGCGTTGCGGTGGGTCGCGACGGCCGAGCCGGACAAGAGTCTCGAGACGTTCTTCAAGATCGATGTCGCCAACGATTTCAAGGAGTTCAAGGCGGCGTTCGCGGAGTACGGGACGCCGTCGCAGAACTTCGTCTACGCGGACGTCGACGGGCACATCGGATATGTGATGCCTGGCCTCGTTCCGATCCGACCGGCCGGCGACCTGGGGGATCGGCCGGTACCAGGCGACGACGGCGCCCACGACTGGCTCGGCTACATCCCGACCGCCGAGCTGCCGACGATGTTCGACCCAGCGGACGGGCGGATCGTCAGCGCCAACAACGCGGTCGTCGACGATGGCTACCCCCACTTCATCGCCCGAGAATGGGACCCCGGCGACCGGGCGACGAGGATCCTCGAGCGACTCGACACGGCCGGCGCCGGTGGGGTCAGCATCGACGAGATGAGCGACATCCAGATGGACTCGATGCCGATCCGCTTCAGGGGCATCCAGCCTCGCCTGGCCCAGGGTAAGCCGCTGACCGACGACGGCAGGGCCGTCGCCGAGTTCATCGCCGGCTGGGACGGCAGACTGCGATCCGGACGATGCCGGCTGCGCCGCATTCATGGTCGCGGAGTATCGACTCCAGCGGGCCGCCTTCGACGATGAGCTCGGCGCCCTTGCCCGCGAGTACGTTGGCTCGCCTCCCTCATGGCAGAAGACCATCGACATCCTCGATCGCCGGGAGGACCCATGGTGGGACGACGTCGCGACGACCGACCGAGTCGAGCTTCGCGACGAGATCATCACACGTGCCCTTGACGCTGCCGGCGCCGACCTCCGGCGCGACCTCGGCGCGCCAGCCGATTGGACGTGGGGTCGGCTTCACACGGCGACCTGGAAGGAGGGCACGCTCGGCGAGTCGGGCATCGCGCCTCTCGAGTGGTACTTCAACCGAGGGCCCGGACCCGTCGGAGGTGCTGCCGGCGCCATCGACAACACCTACTGGCGCTTCGAGCGGGCCTACGACGACCCATACGACGAGGACGACACGCCCACCGACGATCTACGGACCCTCTTCGGCGTGACCAACCTGCCTTCGTATCGACTGGCGATCGACATGACCGACCTCGACGGAGCCCGTATCGTCATCACGACGGGCCAGTCGGGGAATCCCTTCGCTGCCCACTACGGGGATCTCATCGACGAGTGGTCGGAAGGCCGGTCGATCCCGCTGCCGTTCAGCGAGACTGCTGTCGATGCCGCCACGGAGACGACCTTGACACTCGAACCGGCGAGCTGATCGAGCGATGACCGCCCCCGACGTCGTCGTCATCGGTGCCGGCGTCTTCGGCACCTGGAGCGCACTCCTTGCACGGCGGGCCGGCTGGTCCGTGACGCTCGTCGATGCCTACGGGATCGGCCACCCGCGGGCGACGTCCGGCGACGAGACCCGGATCATCCGATCGGGCCACGGCGACGACGCCTTCTACACGGCCTCGTCGCGTCGGTCGCGTAAGAAGTGGATCGAGCTCGGAGACGAGGCCGGCGAACGGATCTTCGTCGAGTGTGGCGTGCTGTGGTTCGCTCATCGGGATGACGGATTCGAGACAGCCTCGAGCGTGACCTTCGAGGCGGAGGGCGTGCCACACGAGTCGATCACCGCCGACGCCGTCGCCGAACGCTGGCCACACATCGCGTCCGACGAGTGGACGTGGGCGCTCTACGAGCCCGAAGGTGGTCTCCTGATGGCCCGTCGCGGAGTCATGACGACCGGCCGCCTCTTCGCCCGGGCAGGCGGACGTTTCGAGCTGGCATCGATGTGGCCTGGCGCCGCAGATGGTCGACGCCTGCTCGATGTCGTAGCCGCCGACGGCAGCCGCCTGGCAGGCGGCGAATTCGTTTTCGCCTGCGGGCCGTGGCTCCCGCGGCTCTTTCCCGAGCTCCTGGAGAACGTCATCCGAGTAACGAAACAGGATGTCGTGTTCTTCGGACCGCCTGGTGGCGACGGGCAATTCGCCGCCGAATGGATGCCCTGCTGGGTCGACTACGACGCGAGCTACTACGGCATCCCCAGCGTCGATGGTCGTGGGCCCAAGATCGCCCCCGATCGGTACGGTCCCGTATTCGATCCATCGTCCGGCGAGCGAGTCGTCGATCCGGATAGCATCCGGCTCGCCAGGCGCTTCATCGGCCGGCGCTTCCCCGCCCTCGTCGATGCGCCGGTCGTGGAGACGAGGGTCTGCCAGTACGAGACGACCCCGGACACCAATTTCATCCTCGATCGCCATCCCGACTACGACAACGTGTGGCTCGTGGGCGGAGGTTCGGGCCACGGCTTCAAGCACGGGCCAACGATCGGCGAGACGGTCGTGGCTCGATTGAGCGGCTCTCCGGCGCGCCCGGGAGAGGAACAGTTCGGCCTGTCTCACACGCGCGAGCTCGCGACCGGAAAGCGGACGGGCGGCGACTCGATCGTGAGCGGATTCCGCGGCTACGGCTAGGCCGGGGCCGCTCCCTTGCTGCGCCTCAGCGCCGTCGAGGCGCCGTGGCCGTCGAGGCGCCGCCTGAGCGCGTCTAGGCGGCGATGATCGTCGCGTCGGGGAAGATGAGTGCTTCGTCTCCCGTCGGCCGGATCTGGTCGGCGAGGTTGCGGTTGACGAGCAGGGTCTCCGCGTCACGGGCGACGACGAAACCATCGCGGGCAAAGGCGATCGTCGCGTTCGTCAGGGGCACCATCGGCGATCGACGCATGACCGAGATCATCGGGTCGGCACCGGGATGCGTGTGGAGGTTGCCAAGGACGACGTAAGGGCCGAGACCGAGCTGCATCCGGACGGTTCGGGTCCGGATCCGGCGCGCCACGTTGCCTCGCGGTCCCGTCGCCAGGGCGGCGAACAGATCGGCCTGATCGACGAGAAGCTCCGGCAGCTGGACGATGTGGCCGTCCCCGAGGTCCTCGAGGCTCACGTCCACCAGGCGAAACGACTCGGACGCGTTGAGCTCATCGGTCAGTCGGTCCGCAGTCAGCTCGAGCTGGCCGTAGACGATGCAGTCGCCGGAGAAGCCCATGAATTCGATCGGCTGCACGATCGCTCCCTGCGTCGGTCCCTGTGGCGGACGCACGTGACTGGTGCGCGGCGCCACGATATGTCCGCTCCTGAATCAGAGGCCATGACCCATATGTACCCATCCGTACGGCAGGCGCCCGAGATGAACCCGGATCAGCGGTCGGTTACTCGTTGACCGGCAACGGCCCGTCGGGGATCTCGATCAGGATCCGGCTCCCGTCGATGACGACCGGATACATCGCCAGGGCCATCTCGGCCGGCGGATCCAGCGGCTCGCCATCGGTCAGGTCGAAACGTGAGAGATGCAGCGCGCAGGTGATCGATCCGGCCGTCAGGAAGCCCTTGTCGAGCTCGAAGTATTCGTGGGTGCAGATCCCCTGGTAGGCCCGCATATCGTCGCCGGCGTCGCTCCCCACGTTGACCACGAGGACCTGGTCGGTCCCGTCGACCCAGGCCATCTTCATGGTCCCCGGCGGCACCTCGTCGACCGCCAGCAGGTCGACCCGCCTCACGCGGCCGCGCCGGCCCCCGTTGTCGAACCTGCCGCCGCGATCCACTTCTCCTCGAGGCGCTGGCGCAACCGATCCTGGGTGTCCGCCAACGGCACCCGGGCGACGACCGGCTCGAGGAACCCAAGGACGATGAACTTGCGTGCCTCGTCGGTCGAAAGCCCTCGCGACTGGAGGTAGAAGACCTGTCCCTCGTCGATCGGGCCGACCGACGACGAGTGGGCGGCGCGTCGGCAATCGGGCTGATCGATCTCGAGTGAGGGGATCGCGACCGCCCGAGCGTCCTTGGAGAGGTTCATCCCGAACTCGCCGAGGAACGAGTCCGTCCCGTGGGCGCTCTTCTCGATCGTGATGAGGCCCTTCATGTAGGACCGGGACGCGTCGAGCAGGGCTCCCTTCGCGAGCAGGTTGCCGGTCGTGTCGCGGCCGATGTGCCGGGTATAGGACGTCAGGTCGAACAGCTGGTTCTCGGAGCCGAAGACGATCTCGATCTGCTCGACCGATGAGCGGTCGCCCACCAGCCGGTTGTCGAGCCGCGATCGGACGAGCCGCCCGCCGAGCTGGGCCAACGCCAGCAGGAGGCGAGCATCGTCTCCGATCGAGGCCGTTCGATGCTGGAAGGCCACGGTGCCTGGCCCCAACTCCTGGAGTCCCGTGAACTCGAGGCCGGCGCCGATGCCCAGATGGATCTCCGTAGAAGCCGTGAACAGCGCCTGGGGAACGGTTTCCCCCTCGGCGCATGCGATCTCGGGACCCGCGGGCACGAGCTCCTCGAGCACGGTCGCCGCAGCACCCGCGCCGAGTTCGATGATCGTACGCGTGAGCAGAGCGCGCCCGGGGGTCCCGACAGGCCATCGGATCACGATGGGCGCATCGATCCGGGTACCGGCCGGGATCCGCACAACGATGCCCTGGCCCCAGGCTGCTCGGGTCAGCTGCCCAAGTCGGTCCTCGGCGGGGATGGTCGCGGGGTCGGTCAGAAGCCGCCGGGCCTCGGCCGGTTCGTTGGCGAGGAATCGGTGAAGGGGCTGGACCGTGACGCCGGCGGCTGCCAGGTCGGCCGGCTCGACGCTCGGGGCGGGCGCATCTTCGACGGCCTCGTAGGCCGCGACCCCGGCGAGATCGGCGGCACGGAGGTCGACGTAGGTCGTGTAGAGCTGGTTGGTCTCGATGGGCAGCGCATCGAATCGCTCCAGGGCCGCGTGTCGATCGTCGGTCAGCCAATCCGGCTCGGTCGCAGCCCATCGGCCGATCAGGCCCCGGTCGGGCGCGAACGTCAGTTCCGTGGGCGGGCGGCGCGTCGGGCGGGTGCGAGGTGTGGGTGTGGCCTCGGCGGTCTCCGAGGTCACCCGAGCGACCCCTCCATCTCCAGCTTGACGAGCCGGTTGAACTCGATCGCGTACTCCATCGGGAGCTCCTTGGTGAAGACCTCGAGAAAGCCCTGGACGATCAAGTTCTGGGCCTCGTTCTCGGTCAATCCCCGGCTCATGAGATAGAAGACCTGGTCGGCGCTGATCTTGCCGACGACAGCCTCATGGGTCAGGGTCGTATCGTCCTCGGCGATGTCGATATAGGGGTACGTATCGCTGCGCGACTCTTCGTCGAGCATGAGCGCGTCGCAGCGAACAGAGGCGACGACGCCCGTCGCGCCCGGCGCCACCTTGACGTGGCCGCGGTACGTCGCCCGGCCGCCATCCTTGCTGACCGACTTCGAGACGATCCGCGATCGCGTGTTCGGGGCCAGGTGGATGGCCTTGGCGCCCGTGTCCTGATGCTGGCCCTTGCCCGCTACGGCGACCGAGATGATGTCGGCCGTCGCACCTTCGCCACGCAGGTAGATGCTCGGATACTTGACGGTCTGCTTCGAGTTGTGGACGAACACCCCGTTGGCAATGAAGTTCTCGGTCCCCTCGACCTCAATGTCATACGTCACCTGCTCGCCAGCGGGCTCGATCGTCGTGATCGGCACGAAGTGAACGGGACTGTCCAGGGCCTCGTCACCGAAATAGAGGTAGTTCGACAGGTATGACTTCTCCTGCTTGCCAAGGCGGAGCTTCTCCCGTCGGGTCCATGTCGAGATCTTTAGTGCGTTGATCCCGGCTGAGATCGCCAGCGACCGAACCTGCTCGAGGAGCTCGCGGCTCGCGCTGCTGATCTGGATGTTCCTGAACTTCTCGCGGATATGGCCGTCTGCTGCGATGTAGCCGTCGATGAAGGCACGCTTCTGCGAATGCGGGAGCCGGAAAACCCACTCTGGGACCCGCTTCGTGTGCGCGTTTCCTCCGAAGCCTGCAGCCTTGAGCCAGTCGACAAATGCCCCGCTGGTCGCCCGAAGCTGGACCCCAGCGCCGCGTGCCATATCGAGTCCGAAGAGGTCGCGCACCGACTTGCGCAGACGGGCCAATCCGGGGTCCGAGTCAGGGATCGCGAAAACGATACGGTTTTCGCCGTCGGGGCAACCATCGCCAACGTAGAAGCCCAGGACCCACATCAGATCGTCGCTGCTCTCGGTCGGAGCGTGGAACGGCACCCGCAGGCGCTTGCGTCGAGGGACCTCCGGAAACACATACGCCTTGCCGTGGTCGGGGACCTGTCCGACGATGGCGATCTCGTCGTCAGGAACGATCGAGGCCAGGGTCGTCCAACCCAGGCGTCGTGTCCGCCCGACTTTGCGCGCCACGAGAAATGGGTGGTTGGCCGTCGCTCGAACACGCCGGTGGTTCCGCAGCACGACGTCGTAGACCTGCTCCGGCGGGTTCTCCCGCGTCGCGAGCACTCGACTACGCCCAACCTCGAACTGCGGGGTCAGCGAGTAAACGTGATCCCCGGGCTTGATGTCCGCGATGGAGACGACGTCGTTGTTCTTGAGGACCATCGAGTCGGCCGTGAGGCAGCCGGTGTTGGCATCGATCCACTCGACGGTTGAGTCCTTGTAGGCGTGGGCACGCTTCGTGACCAGGTTGTAGACGTCGTTGGACCAGTTCTGGATCGTCGTGTAGCGAACCTGGGAATTGGGCAAGGCGATGACTTCCACGACGGCCACGTGCAACGAATCCGTTGCGTAGATCGGCGCCGTGCAGCCCTCGATGTAGTGGACCTTGGCGCCCTCGTCGACCACGATCAGCGTCCGCTCGAACTGGCCGGTGTTCTCACCGTTGATCCGGAAATACGCTTGGAGCGGGAGCGGGACGTCGACGCCGGGCGGGACGTAGACGAACGAGCCGCCCGACCAGACGGCGCTGTTGAGGGCTGAGAACTTGTTGTCCTCAGGCGGGACGACTGTGCCGAAGTACTTCTCGAAGATCTCGGGGTACTCCTTGAGGCCCTGATCGGTGCCCATGAAGACGACGCCGAGCTTCGAGAGCTCCTCCTTGACCGAGTGGTAGACGACCTCGCTGTCGTACTGGGCGCCGACCCCGGCCAGGAACTTGCGCTCGGCCTCAGGGATGCCGAGTCGCTCGAACGTCTCCTTGATCTGCTCGGGGACGTCCTCCCAGCTCTTCTCTTCGCGCTCGGACGGCTTGCGGTAGTAGACGATCTTGTCGAAGTCGATCCGGTCGAGCCCATCGGTCCAGACCGGCATCGGTCGCTTCAGGAAGTGCTCGTACGCGCGCAGCCGGAACTTGAGCATCCACTCGGGCTCGTTCTTGAGGCCGCTGATCTCCTCGACTGTGTCGCGGGTGAGCCCGCGCTTCGTCTCCGTCAGGTAGACGATGTCGTCGTGGAACGCGAATTGCTCGCGCACGTCGCGCGTGAGCTCGCGGGTCTGTGCCTTCGTCACGTGGCCTCCAGGCGCACCTTGCCGGCCTCACCGGCCGGTTTCTTCAATCCCGACCAACATTATCGGGATTAGCCGACCAGGCGTCAACGGACGATCGCGAGATGACAGAGAAGGGGGCGAGACGACACAAACCCGGAACGTTGATGACGCTCGATCCGTTGACGGGCCGACCCCGCGGTGCCTAGGCTCAGGTCAAGGGCGCTGAGCCGTATGAGCGAGGCTGCCCGAGGGACGGAGGGCTCGCAATGATTCGAAGGATCACCGGGATCATCCTTGGAGTGGTGGCCTTCTTGATCGTGTACTGGCTCACGGGCGGGACGGCGACACCGGCCACGCCCAACTGGGCACTGGCGATCCTTGTCGGCCTGGTGGTGGCGCTCATCTGGCCGTGGATCATGGGCCTGATCGTGGTCAGGCGCGCTCGGCAGCGCCGCCAGAACGAGATCGACCAGGAGGTCCAGAAGCAGCTCGCGCAGCAGCAGAACAACCCACCACCCTCCTGATCCCCGGGCCGCGCGCCGCACGCCTGGCGGCGGTTGAACGCACGCGCGTGGCTGTTCATCGGCGAGCGCTGGTTCGAACCGAACGACTACGCGTCGAAGACGGCGTGGGTCGGCTCCGGTACGCGCAACACGAGCCAGGGCAACTCACCTACTAGCGTTGCAGGGAACAACAGGTCACAGATCCGGAGCTCTTGGGAGGTTGTCGTGGCTCAGATGGTCCGCGCCGCCGTCACGACCGCTCCGGGCCGGATCGAGGTCCGCGAGTTCCCGCGACCAACGGTCGAGCCGGGGGCCGTGTTGCTGCGCGTACTGCTGTCCGGCATCTGCGGCACCGACAAGCACACGTTCCGCGGCGAAACGAAGCAGTACGCGGGAACGCCGCACGAGCGGTCGGTCACCTACCCGCTGATCTGTGGGCATGAGACGGTCGGCGTCGTCGAAGAGCTCGCTGGGACGGTTCTCGATAGCGAGGGCGTGCCGCTCAATGTCGGCGACCGAGTGGTGCCCGGTGCGAACGTCCCATGCGGTCGGTGTCGCTTCTGTCTGACCGACGCTCCCTACTACTTCTGCACGGCCCTCGAGGACTACGGCAACAGCCTCGACTGCGTCGACCCGCCGCATCTGTTCGGAGGGTGGGCGGAATACCTGTACCTGTTGCCTTTAACCCCGATCTTCCGCGTCCCGGCGGCGGTTCCCGACGAGGTCGCCGTGCTGACCGAGGAGATGGCCGTCACCCACGGGTTGGAAGCGGCGCGGGTGATGCTGGGGCATTGGGGCGGGAGTCCCTTTGGCGAAACCGTCCTCGTGTACGGCGTCGGGCCGCTCGGTCTATGCCACGTAGCGAAGGCGAGGATGACCGGCGCAGGCGTCATCGCCGCATTCGACAGGCTGCCGGGCCGCCTCCTGGCTGCCGAGCAGTTGGGCGCGTCGATGACCGTGGACGTCAACCTGGTCGAGCCGGCAGAGCGGATCGATCGGCTGGAGGCCATAACAAGCGGTCGCGGGCCGGACATCGTCGTCGACGCCACCGGCGTGCCCGAGACTTTCGCGGAATCGTTGCGGCTCGTTCGCCAGGGCGGCGTCATTGTCGAAGTCGGCGCATTCGTCGACCTCGGCGAGGTCGGCGTGAATCCGGCCGACGTATGCGCCAAGAACGTGACCGTCGTCGGGATCGGCGGCGAGCGCGCGACGTCCTACATGCCTTCGCTGCGGCTCATGGAGCAGAACCTTGACCGGCTTCCGTTGGAGAGGATCGTCACCCATCGCCTGCCGCTCGACGACGCGGCCCAGGCGGTCGAACTCGCCCAGACCGACGAAGCCACCAAGGTCGCCATCGAGCCCTGGTTGAGTCGTTCTGACGCATAGCCACGGGACCTTCGGCTCTGGCCGCGATTCCATGCACGGAGTGGAATCCGCTCATACGCACAGGAGTCGAACGATGCGCGCTCTCGTCGTCTACGAGTCCATGTATGGCAACACGCACACGATCGCGGACGGAATCGCCGAAGGGCTCCAGCCCAGCGGCGAGGTCCGACTCGTCGCCGTCGGCGATGCAACGCCCGATCTCGTGGCCTGGGCCGACTTCGTGATCGCCGGAGGCCCGACTCATGCCCACGGCATGAGCAAGCCCAGCTCGCGCTCGAACGCGCGCGAAACAGCAGCGAAGCCCGATGGCTGGACTGTGATGAAGGTCGATCCAGCCGCCGAGGGTCCAGGAGTTCGGGAGTGGCTCGAAGCCCTTGCCCCGGGCGACGGGAAGCCAGCGGCCGCGTTCGATACCCGCGCCCATGCGCCGGCCGTCCTCACTGGCCGGGCGTCGAGCGGGATCGCCAAGGGTCTGCGGGGCCGCGGCTACAAGCTCGTCGTCGATCCCGAGAGCTTCATCGTCGACACGCACAATCAGCTGATGGCCGGCGAGCGCGAACACGCGACGAAGTGGGCGGCAAGCCTGGCTGCTGAACTCGTCGCCGCCACCTGACCGATCTGGCTCCCGTCGTCGTCAGCGGTCGTGCCCCTCGCCCCAGCTAGCGGTGACCTGGCGCAGGATTGCGAACTCGCCGATGTGATAGGAGTTGTGGTTGCCGACGATGCGGATCTCGCGCAGGATCGTGTGTTTCGGCGCGTGCGGGAGTGGCGCAAGGAGGTCGGTCGAGGAATCCAGCACCATCGCCTCGAGGGTCCGGAGGTCGGCCCGGAACGCCTCGAGCGTCGCCAGGAACTCCTCCGGCGTTGCGGTGGCAGAAGGGTCGGGCCAGTAGCCGATCGGCCAGGGCGGCGACACGTGAGCACCGTTCTGGATGTACTCGAGGATGTCCCATTGCGTGATTCGCAGGTGCTCGAGGAGGTGCCAGGGCGTGTACGGCACGCCGGGCGGACGCTCGTTGATGCTCGGCCACGGGAATTCGGCCACCGCATCATCGAAGCTCATGTGCACATCGATGCCGCGCAGGCCTTCGACAAGCTGACGACGCAGCTCGTCCTGGTCGGCTGGCGGCGGACCACTCACGGGCGCCATGTCGACTCCCGGTCAGCGTCCGCTCAGACCCTGATCACCGCCTCGAGGCGCCGGGCGGTCGGGTGCTCGCGAGGTGCGACTTCCACTCGGAGGTATGGCCGTCAGGAGAGGCGCTGCTGCCGCGCCAGCCACAGGTACAGGTGATCTCCTGGGCGCGGTGCTTGTACTGATCGATTACGTGTCGGAACAGCGAATCGTTCGCGACCGGGGGCCGGAGGTTCAGGTTCATCTATCCGCCGGACGCCTATGCCCCTTGGACTTTCACCGCGCGCGGCCCCTTTGGGCTCGGCTCGATGTCGAACTCGACGCGCTCTCCGCCGACGAGTCGATCGAAGTCAAGCGAGCCTTCGAGGCTCGAGCGATGGAAGAAGTATTCCTTGCCGTCCTCGGCGCTGATGAAGCCGAAGCCGCGATCGGAAACGACCTTCTTGACAGTTCCTGTGGTCACGACGGGACCTCGTCTCTTGTCGAACCCGGTGGCCGTCGCACGGTCCATCGACAAGAAGGTCGCCATGCGGAGCACCGCCAGCAGACGGGCGGTCAACGGATTGTAAGGCTCAGGGCCCATTTCCGCTCGGTCTTCGGGTAATTAGGGGCTCCAGAATGCGATCTCGCCATCGGCGACCCGTCTCGGGTCGCTGCCGTCGGCCGGGACGATCGAGATGCCGGGCTCGCCACCGGCCTGTTCGGTGATCGAAAGCACGATGGCATCACTCTGCGGCGACCACATTGCGTGGCTCAATGCGTACTGGTCGAAGTAGGGCAGCACCTGGTCGACGAACGTCGGCGAGAGACGGACCAGGCGATCGGCCGTGGTCGTCGCGGTCGCAACGTCTACGAACGCGACATGGACCACGGCGCCGCCTCCTGCCGCGGCACGTTCCTCAGGCGTGGCGAGGACCAGGGCTGCGATCGAGCGGCCATTCGGTGCCCAATAGAAGGCAACGACATCGTCATCGAGAAGGGTGCGCGGGTCCCCAGCGGCGACGTCGGTCGCCATCAGGTGGCCGACCGGCAACGGGTACGGATCGCTCGTCGCGATGAAGGCAAGAGTGTCGTCGGTGGGACTCCAGCCGAGGGCGGTCGGTCCGGCCACCGCAACCCGCTTTGAGGACGCGTCCGATCGTCCCTCGACGGTGACGAATCCGGCGGGGTCCTCGCCGAGAGCCGCATAGGCGCGATAGCGCTCGTCGAAGGAGACGACGGCAGCCTGGAACCGACCCATCTGCTCGACCTGTGACTCGGGTGCGCCGCCACCGATCGGGACCTCGCCAACGTAGGCAGTGGCGCCAACGCCGCCAACGTGAACGAGCAGCCGCGATGCCCCGGCCCAATCCCAGAACAATGGCGAGCCACTCTGGACCACGCTGGGTGGCGCGCTCCCATCGACCGTCACGGAGTGGACGGCAAGCCCGTCTCGGCCGCCCGACAGGACGGCGAGACGCTGCCCATCCGGGGACCAGTTGGCATAGA
Source organism: uncultured Chloroflexia bacterium (assembly GCA_963789905.1). Classification (GTDB taxonomy): domain Bacteria; phylum Chloroflexota; class Limnocylindria; order Limnocylindrales; family CSP1-4; genus CAWBMK01. The sequence goes on from CAWBMK010000001.1 coordinate 821,693, forward strand.
TGGGCGACTCGTCCGGGCCCTTGAAGGCCGGTGGTGGCAACGTATCTGGTGACGCTCCCCCGCTGTCATTGAGGATGTAGACCGCTCCTCCTGAGGCGTCGTTGGCGATGACGGCGAGATGAGCCCCGTCGGGGCCATAGGTCGGAAAGGAGAACGTGCCTCCAGGCAGCTGGAACAGGCGCTCACCGGTTCCGTCGGGGGCGATCGTCACGAGAGTTCCGGCCGGTTCGATCGCGGCGATCCGACCGGGGCCCGAAGGCCCGGCCGTCGTTGGTCCGGCACGAAGCTGGACCCCGACGAGGACGGCGATGCCGACTCCGACGAGGATGAACCCGCCGATGATCAGGGGGAACGGGATCGTCCGCCGGTTGGGCGGCGTCGAACCTGCAGCGCCGGCCGTGGCCGGCTCATCCACCATAGCTGACCCGCCTCCGGTCAGGTATCGGCTCTACGGAACCCGCTGTACAGGATCGCGGCTCCCAGGATGATGACGAAGATCGGCCAGAACTCGCCGATGTCCGGGAGCGACACATTGAACGTCTCGCGCAAGAGGAAGTAGATCCCGACGCCGAGGACCAGCAGCCCGAAGACGACAGCCCCGATGTTGCGGCGGTCCCCACGTGACGGAGTCGGCGGAGGCGATGGCGAGAGCGACGGCGTCGACCCCTGATCGCTCATGACGTCAGAGTACGCCGGGACGCAACGGACCCGCGGTCACGAGGCTCAAGGCCTCGTTCAGCGCGGGTCCGAGTGGCGGCGTGGCTCGATCAGATGCCGAGGATCTTGGCCTTCGCTGCGGCGAACTCCTCGTCGGTCAGGACCCCGCTGGCGTGGAGTTGAGCATACTTCTGCAGCTCCGCGGTCGTGTCGTCAGCCGCCGGTGCCGGCGCCGCGTATTCCTGCGGCGGAGGGGCTGCGGCCGCCTGCTGAGCCTGCTGCTCGGCGGCCTTGTTGGCGTACTTCTGATCCTGATGGTGGTGGACGGCGCCTGCAGTGCCGGCGATGACAGCCGTCCCGGCCGCCATTCGAACGAGGCCGGGGCCTCTTCGTCGCATCATCGGACGTTCTCCTTCCGTACCCCCGTCACGAGCTGGCGCTCGCGGCGAGACGATCTTCCTCGGCCCAGACGATCACTTCTTCGACGATCTCGCGCGGGACGCGCTGGATGTCGACGAGGACGCCCCCGGCGCCGCGGACCGCATCGGCGAACTTCGTCGCCCAGACATCTTCCCAGACAAGGATCGCAGCCGAGCTGGTCGGCTCGAGGGCTTCCCCGATGCCCATCAGGTCCGCCTCGTTGAGGAGGCCGCCGCGCTCTGCGGTCAGCGCCTGGAACGCCTGGAAGACCTCGCTGTCGGCGTCCTCGAGCTCGAAGCCGGCGACGTTGCCAGCGTCGTCCTTCATGACGAAGGCGAGGTCGATGATCCGGATCGTCCCCTTGTCGACCAGCTCTTCAAGGGCGGGCACGATCTCTCCCTTGAACTTGTTGCCTGGAAAGGCGACGACCATGTACTCCACAGGCCCGATGGCCATGCCGGACTCCTTTCTGAATCCCCTGAAATCGTCGCCCGAAGGGAGGGGCGGCGGACTGTCAATCCTAGTCCCTCGCGGGCGCGCCTGCAGGCCGAGCTCAGCCGGGCTGGGAGCGATCCTCGATCTCCCAGGCATGGTCGAGGGCGTGCCATGCTGCTCGCCGCACGTAGTAGCGAGGCGACCACGGCGCGCTGGTGCGCCGCGAAGGCGGCAATGGCTCGTCGCGGCAGCGCGCCATGAATGCCGCGATCGCGGAGTCATGCAGGTCGGCCAAGTCGTCGCGGGGGGCCACGCCACGCCGCGGCCGGTATGGATGGCCGAGGCTCTGGTGGTAGGCGACGTCCGCTTCCCAGACGTGGCCGACGATCTTGTCGAGGTCGCGGCCGCCGCCTCGGGGGCCCTTCTGAAGCTCGACGCCAACGGCCGCCGCCGCGGCCGCATCGAAGGCGGCCCAGCAGGCGCGCAAGATCGTCGCCAACCGCTCCGACTCCCTCGCGTCGATCGGTCGATCGTCGCTCGACGCTCCGCGCGAGGGCACCCCGAAATCCGTGCCGGCGCCACCGGCGAGCCTCTCGCCGACCTCGATATCGGCTGTTCCCTTGGGGACGTCTAGAGATGCCGCCGCTGGCCCGAGCGCCGTCCGATATCGAGGACCGTGCTCGACGAATGACTCGAGCACCGTCGCTTCGTCGCGCCCGCCGCGGCTCCAGCCGGGCCAGTCCAGGGCGCTCACGAAGACCCGCTTCGCGCCGGTCTCGATGAATACAGCGGTCACGAGGCGAGTGTACGAGGCGAGCCCAGGGGGCCCTCTGCTAACGTCAGGATCGATGACCGACATGGGGTCGACGACCGGCCCTCACGTGCCCCTCCGTGAGCGCCCCGCATGGCGCGATCTCGAGCGTCACTACGCAGACGTCCAGCACACCCACATACGGGACCTGTTCGCAGCCGATCCATCGCGCGGCGAGATCTGGGTTGCGGAGGCCGCCGGGCTCCGCCTCGACTACTCCAAGCATCGGGCGACGAACGAAACGCTCAAGCTCCTCATCCGCCTTGCCGACGAGTCGGGCCTCACGGAGCGACGCGAGGCGATGTTCCGCGGCGAGCACGTCAACGCGACGGAGGATCGGGCGGCGCTCCACACGGCGCTCCGCCTGCCGCGCGACGCGAGGCTCATCGTCGACGGCGCCGATGTCGTCGCCGAGGTCCATGCGACGCTCGATCGCATGACCACCTTCGCCGAGCGGATTCGTTCCAGTGCATGGCTCGGCCACACGGGAAGGCCGATCAGGGCGATCGTCAACCTTGGCATCGGCGGTTCCGACCTGGGCCCCTCGATGGCCTACGAGGCACTGCGCTGGTACAGCGCCCGAGAGATCGCCTTCGGCTTCGTATCCAACGTCGACCCGACCGACTTCGTCGAGACGACGCGCGACCTCGATCCGGCCGAGACCCTGTTCATCGTCAGCTCGAAGACGTTCACGACGCTCGAGACGATGACGAACGCGCGGGTCGCTCGCCGCTGGCTTGTCGAGGCGCTGGGCGACGAGAGCGCGGTGGAACGGCACTTCGTTGCCGTATCGACGAATGAGGCGGAGGTCCGACAGTTCGGCATCGATCCCGCCAACATGTTCGGCTTCTGGGATTGGGTCGGCGGGCGCTACTCGATGGACTCGGCCATCGGGCTCTCGACGATGATCGCGATCGGTCCGGATCGCTTCAAGGAGATGCTCGCCGGCTTCCACGCGATGGACGAGCACTTCCGCTCGGCACCGTCGGAGCGGAACCTGCCTGTCCTGATGGCCATGCTCGGGATCTGGTACCGCGACTTCCTGGGGTCGCAGACGGTGGCCGTCCTGCCGTACGACCAGTATCTCCACCGGTTTCCCGCCTACCTCCAGCAGCTGACGATGGAATTGAACGGAAACCAGGTGACGAACGAGGGCGTAGAGGTCGACTACGACACCGGCGCCGTGTGGTGGGGCGAGCCCGGCACGAACGGCCAGCACTCCTTCTTCCAGCTGCTCCATCAGGGCACCGTCGTCGTCCCGTGCGACTTCATCGGCTTCGCCCGATCCCTCAATCCCTTCGCGGACCAGCACGACATGCTCATGGCCAACATGTTCGCGCAGGCCGAGGCGCTGGCCTTCGGCAAGTCGGCCGAGGCGGTCCGAGCCGAGGGCGTCCCCGAGCGCCTCGTGGCCCATCGAACGTTCCCGGGCAATCGGCCGTCCTCGGTCATCCTGGCCGACCAGCTGACGCCGTCGACTCTGGGCGCGCTCGTGGCCCTCTACGAGCACATCGTATTCACCCAGGGCGTCGTCTGGGATCTCGATTCATTCGATCAATGGGGCGTCGAGCTCGGCAAGGTGCTCGCCCTGCGGATCATCGACGAGCTGGCCGTGACGGGCGAGGGCGTCGCTGCGGACGGTCGTGCGGCCGGTCACGACTCGTCGACGAATGCCCTCATCCGTTGGTATCGCGGCCGACGTGGGAGCTGAGCCACGATTCGCTGACGCCACACCCATTCATTGCGCAGCAGGGCAGTGCTACACCGACGTTCGAAGCACCGTGGCTGCTCCGCCAACAGTTGACCGTGGGTGATCAGCGGCGATTTCGACGAGTCGGACCGACGGCCGAACGTGGAGAGCATGCCCGGCAGCACGCCGACTGCTCGCAGACCGGACTGATCGCCCGCGCCGGGCGCTTCTCCAAAACCGGACGCGATCAGGCGGCTGCTCGGCGAGGTCCGATCGGCGGCGGGAGACTCGGAGCTCGACGCAGGCCCCACGCCAGGTAGTCGCGCCTGTCGCGATAACGGGCCCGAGATCGCCGCCCGTCGAGGATCGTCGGGATCAGCCATTCACGTCGACGCGACCGAGGGTCGATCATTGCGATAGCCCGCTGGCCGCGGCCGGGTACGCGGGTTGGCAGTCGCACCAGCTCGCCGAGCGCCTTCGCTCGTATTGAATAGCCGCGACCGAATGTATCGCGGTGACGCCGGAGGGCCTCGTCGTTGGCCGCCGTGGCTAGAAGGACGAGCGCCCCGATGGCCGCCCGCGGTCGCCATCCGAGCAGGCGCGCCGCCTGCCAGGCGTCCCGTTCGTACGATGAAATCTGCCGCTCGATGGCACCCACGTCGACGATCTCCGTCTTGACTTCGATCACGAGGAGGATCCGTTCGAGGCGATGAAATGCCACGATGTCGATAAAGCCGCGCCATCTGGAACCGCCAACCGGCACCTCATGCGCGACCAGCCACCCGGCCGATTCGAGGCGGCGTGCCAGAAACCCGACGCAGCGGGCGTGTGCCTCGTCCCGGCTTTCATCCCGACCTGCGACATACGGCGGGACGAGTCGAAGCTCGAGCCGAATATAAAGCGCGTCGAGCACGCGTTCCGCGGTCGCAAGCGGTAGGCCCGGGTAGATCGCGCGCTCGATCCCGGAGATCTCGGTCTGCGATAGGCCGATCGCCTCCCCGAGCTGTCGCTGGGTGGTCCGTGTTGCGAGTCGCGTCTCGCGGATCGCGCGACCGATCACCCTTCGCAGATCGTTCGTTTGGTCGTCGCGGGCCACGCACCGATGGTGCCCTTCGCCGGTTCGCCGCCGATCACATTGCGGCCCCACGGATCGCCACCAGATCAACGCGCGATCCCGGGCTGCGAACCGCGGACTGCTGGTCTCGTATTTCAAGCATCGAGGCTGCTGCCTGCAGGGCCAAGCGGGCATGCGAAGACGCTCAGACTGCCGGATCCGATGTCGGTGACGCTTGGTCGCGGCTGACGTCAGCAGTGGTACCGCTCGCGGCAGCCCGGAAGCTGAGACGGAGACGGATCGGCGGTGCGACGGAGCGGAGGAGCGGCGTTCGTCCGTCTAGGCGGCCGGCGCCGGGGTCGTAGTGGGCGAGATCTCCGCTTCGGCGGGCAGGGACTGCCGGCTCAGTCGACTCCGCCCACCATCCACGAGCGAGTAGACGACCGGCACCACGATCAGGGTCAGGAACGTCGACGAGAAGAGGCCGCCGATGACGACGGTGCCCAGCTCGGCCGCGATGATCGATCCCTCGTTGAAGCCGGCGGCCAATGGGATGAGGGCGAGGATCGTCGCGATGGCCGTCATGAGGATCGGCCGGACACGGGTCTTGCCGCCCTCGATGAGCGCCTCCTTCGTCGCCATCCCCTCGCGCCGTTTCCGCTCGACGAGGTCGAGGAGGACGATGGCGTTGGTCACGACGATGCCGATGAGCATCAGGAACCCGATGAGAGCCGACACGCCGATCGGTCGACCGGTGATGTAGAGCGCCGGGAACGCCCCGATCATCGCCAGCGGCAGGCTGAACATGATGATGAACGGGGTGATGAGCGAGTTGAAGGCGAGGACCATCATCACGTAGACGAGCAGGATCGCGATCCCCATCGAGTAGAAGAGGCCGGAGAACGCCTCCGACTGCTGTTGGGTGACGCCGGCCAGGGTCACAGTCACGCCGGCGGGAATGGCCCCGCTCGCGGTGAGCTGGTCGATCTCCTGCTGGACTGCGATCGAGACGGCACCAGTGTCCTCGCTGGTGATCTCGGCGCTGATCGAGGCGGCAGGCTGCTCGTCGATGCGGGTAATGCTGCCCTGGACCTCGACCTGCTCGACCGTGGCCACGGTCCCGAGTGCGACCTTGACGACCGTTCCGACCGGGATCTTCTCGACGGCGTCGACCGACGTCACCGCGTCGGGCGGGTAGCGGACGACGACGTCGGCGCGGCCGGCATCGTCGAGGGTCACGGTCGTGGCGGTCGTCGGAACGAGCGCCTCGCGGACGTTGCCTGCCACCTGGGCGGCCGTCGTGCCGGCCGCGATCGCCTTGTTCGGGTCGACGGTCACCCGGATCTCCGGCGACGCCTTGACGACGTCGCTCTGGAGGTTGATGAGGTCGGGGTTGTCCGACAGGGCGGTAACGACCGTCTCAGAGGTCGAGTCGACGAGGGCGGGGTCCTCGGCGCTGACGATGACGTTCAGGTTGTTCGAGGTGAAGCCGGCCGCCTCGGAGATGTTGATGTCGTAGCCGTCCGACTTGACCGGGGCGAGGGTCGCCGATAGCGCGGCGGTCTGCTCCGCCAGGTCGACCGTCGGATCGAGCCGGACGGTGATGGTCGCGCTGTTCGCCGGCTGGCCCTGCAAGGCGGCCACGATCGTCCCAAAGCCCGTGTCGCCCTCGGCCGGCACGCTCGTCTGGACGAGCTCGACCTGGGGCTGGGCGAGGAGGATCGTCTCCGCCTCGATGGCCTTCTCGAGGACCGCCTCGGACGAAGCCCCTTCGGGCGGGATGACCTTGACCTGCAGGATCTTCTCTGACCCGGCATTGATGAACTGGGTCGGGATGAGGGGAACAAGGGAGAACGACAGGACCAACAGGACCGCCGAGATGGCGAGTGCCCCGAACTTCGTCCAGCGGTTCTTGAGGGCGAGGGTGATGGTCGGCACGTAGGCTCGGATCCAGATCGATCGCGTCGGCTCGCCGTTCTCATCGACCGACACCTTGATCTTGTCGATAAGGAGGTAGCCGAGCACGGGCACGACGGTCAGGGCGCAGATCAACGATGCCAGCAACGCGAAGGTGACTGTCAGCGCGAACGGCAGGAAGAACTGGCTGACGAGCCCTCCGACGAAGCCGATCGGCAGGAAGACCGCCACGGTCGTCAGGGTGCTCGCCGTGATGGCCCCGGCGACCTCGCGCGGGCCGTTCAAGGCGGCGGTCAGCCGATCCTCGCCAAGCGATCGGTGGCGATAGATGTTCTCGAGGACGACGATGGCGTCGTCGACGACGCGCCCGATGGCGACGGCGAGACCACCCAGGGTCATGATGTTGAGGCTGATCCCGGTCGCCGCCATGATCACCAGGGCCGTCAGCACCGACAGGGGGATGCTGATCGCGGCCACGAGGGTCGATCGGAGGCTGAACAGGAACAGGAAGATCGTGATGACCGCGAAGATGGCGCCGAGGCCGCCTTCGCGAACCAGGCCGTCGCGCGACTCGGTGATGAACGTGGACAGGTCGGAGACGACGGTCACCTTGATCTGGTCGGGATGCTGGGCGGCGATCTCATCGAGCGCGGCCTGGACGTCGGCGGCGACATTGACGGTGTTGGCGGTCGTCGTCTTGGTGACGGTGAGGGTCAGGCTGGGCTGGCCGTCCGTCCGGGCGTAGCCCGTCGTCGCGACATCGGCCGTCTCGACGAGGGCGATCTGGCTGAGCGTGACGGGCGTCGGCGCAACCGGCGCAGGCGAGGCGGCCGGCTGGGCCGGCGAAGCAGGCGCACCGGGTTGGGTCGGGACGGTCGGCGGTTGGCTGAAGCCGACCACGAGGTCGCGGATCTGATCGACGGATGTGAACGCGCCCGTCGTCGAGACGGGGATCTTCTGGCCACCCGTCGGCAGCTGGCCGGACGGGAAGGTCAGGTTGTTGGCCTGGAGGACCCCGACGATCTGGTTGACCGACAGGCCGGCGGCCGCCGTCTTGGCGGGATCGAGGGTGATCAGGACCTGGGTGGCCAGGCCCCCGGTCAGGTCCGCGCTGGCAACGCCCTCGATGGCCGCGATCTGGGGCACGATCTGCGTACGGGCGATCTCCGCCGCCGCGTCGAGGCCGTCGGGCGACGTCGCTGCGATCGAGGCGATGATGATCGGCGACGAGTTGATGTTGAGGGCCTGGATCGTCGGTTCGACGTTCGCCGGAAGGCCTGCCGCCTTGACGTTCTCCTGGATCGCGGCCAGCGTCTCCTTGACATCGGTCCCGAATGAGAACTGGGCGACGACGAGAGCGATCGAGTTCGCCGACGTCGACTGCATCTGCTCGAGGCGGGGCACACCGGCGATCGACTCTTCGATCGGCTTGGCCACCTGATCGGCGACATCGGCAGCGCCCGCGCCCGGATATGGCGCGATGACCGTGACGACCGGGAAGTCGATGTCCGGGAGCAGCTCCTGCTGGAGGTTGCCCCAGGCGATGATCCCGGCGATGAACAGGGCACCGGCCAGCAGCAGAGTCACGCTCCGCTTGCTGACGGCCAGTTCGGACAGACGGCTCACGATCGATCCTTTCGGGTTGCGGCTGCGGTGAGCAGCTCGATGGAGCGACGCACGGTGTCAAGCTCGCCCGCGTCGAGGGCGTCGAGGAGACGGCGCATCTGGCGCAGTCCAAGCTCGCGGAAGCGATCGAGAAGCTCGATCCCGGCATCGGTGATGCCGACGACGACATGGCGCCGATCCGTCGTGTCCTCACGTCGGCTGGCGAGACCCGCCTCGACGAGGCGATCGACGAGCTCGCTGACCGTGGAGATCGACACGCCGAGCATGCCGACCAGCTCGGACATCTGGACCTCGCGCCGCGCCCACAAGAGGTAGAGCACCTTCATCTGCGCCATCGACAGGGACATCTCGACCAGCTCCGGGGCGTGACCGACCGAGATGAGCTGCATGAAGCGCTCGTAGGCGCTCGACGATGGTCTCGACCTCGCGGTCGCGATCCTTCTCGTGGGTGACTCGGCGGGCTCGCCCGTTCTGTTGGTGCGGTGACATCGAATTGTCCGGCTTCCTCGAATGGTTCGGAGAAACCGGACTATATCAGCTCCGAACGATCCGGTCCACCGCCGCTCCGCGGGCCACCAGGACCTCGGCAACGAGGTCCGGCTGGAAGAGGCCGTGGCCAAGGACGCCAGGCGTGTCCTCGAGCCTCGCCGTCGTCGTCGCCGGATCCTCGACCGGGCCGACATAGTCGGCGATGACGCCGCCGTCCGGACTCGGCGGCCAGCCGTCACGGAGACGCCCCCCGCCGATCGCGCTGAGAGCCGCAAGCACGCTGGCGACCTCGTCCGGATCGATCTCCAACGGGATCGGCGGTCCGATCCGATCGACGAGCTTGGAGCTGTCGACGATCACGACGAAGCGGTCCGTTCGCTCGGCGATCATCCGCTCGCGCCGGTGCGCGCCACCCCCACCCTTGACGATCCAGCCGTCGGGGGCGACCTGATCTGCCCCGTCGACCGCGATGTCGAGCGGGCCGAGAGACGCCAGCGCAGCGAATGGCTCGACGACGAGGCCGAGCGCGCGGGCCAGTTCGTCGGTCGCCGGCGATGCGGCGACGCAGCGGATCGACCTCCGACGCTCAGCCAGGCGCATCACGAATCTGGCGGCCGTCGAGCCGCTCCCGAGGCCGACGAGCATGCCGTCCTCGATGAGCTCGGCCGCGGCACGTCCGACGGCGTCCTTCTCCCGGGCCAGGAGCTCCAGATCGCCGCCGCCCACGTTCTTACGCAGATCCTGTCCCTACGCAGATCCCGGCGGCTTCTCTGCATGTCCGCCGAATTGCCTGCGCATGGCGGACAGGGCCTTGTCGGCGTAGTCGGACAGGTCGCGCGAGGAGAACCGCGAGTACAGGGCCGAGGTCAACACAGGGGTCGGGACACCCTCCTCGATCGCCGCGATGCTGGTCCAGCGGCCCTCGCCCGAATCGGAGACCCGGCCGCTGAACTCGGCAAGGTCCGGCGAGACGAGGAGTGCCGCGGCGGTCAGGTCGAGCAGCCACGAACCGACGACCGAGCCTCGCCGCCACACCTCCGCGACGGCGGCGGTGTCGATGTCGTACTGGTAGAACTCGGGGTGATCGAGCGGCGCTGTCTCGGCATCGGCCGTGCGCTCGCGCCTGCCGGCGTTCGCGTTGCGCAGGACGTTGAGGCCCTCGGCGTAGGCGGCCATCACTCCGTACTCGATGCCGTTGTGGACCATCTTCACGAAATGACCGGCCCCCGAAGGGCCACAGTGGAGGAAGCCGAATTCGGGTTGGGCCGGCTCCCCGGTCCGGCCCGGCGTCCGCTCGGCGACCTCCACGCCTGGCGCCAGCGAGCGGAACAGCGGCGCCAGCCGTTCGACGACCGGGGCCTCGCCTCCGATCATCAGGCAGAAGCCGCGCTCGAGGCCCCACACCCCGCCCGAGGTCCCAATGTCGACGTAGTGGATGCCCTTGCCCACCAGCTCCGCCGCCCGCCGGATGTCGTCGCGGTAATAGGTGTTCCCGCCATCGATGATCGTGTCACCCGGATCAAGCAGGTCGGCCAGCGATGAAACGACGTGCTCGGTCACCGCCCCGGCCGGGACCATGACCCAGATCGCCCGCGGCGGCTCGAGCGCGGCGATGAGCTCCTCGAGCGAGAAGGCGCCTTTCAGGCCCTCGGCCACCAGCACGTCGATCGGCGCCGGACTGCGATTGTTGACGACGACGCGATGACCGTCGCGATGGAGGCGCCTACTGATGTTGGCCCCCATGCGGCCGAGACCCGTCACCCCGATCTGCATCGGCTGGCTCGTTGGCACGCGGTTCTCCTTCTGCCCTCGCACGGAGAGGATACGCGGCCGACCGATACCATCTCGCGCCGTGACCCCACTTCAGCTGAGCGCGGATGTCGCACGGCGCTTCCTCGTCCTGCGCCATCACCTGGCACCGCCGCGGTCGCTCCCGGCGGAGCCGGCCAGCGTCATGCGCGTCGTCGATCGGCTTGGATCGCTCCAGTTCGATCCGCTCGAGGTCGCCGGACGCAACCACGACGTCGTCCTGCTCGCCCGGATCGATGGCTACCGTCGCGAGTGGACGGACGACCTCCTGTACCGCGACCGCCTCCTGTTCGAGGCCTACAACAAGGGCCTCTCGATCCTGCCGACGGCCGAGCTGCCGCTCCACCGGATGACCTGGGATGTCGAGCGGGCACAGCACGAGGGCGGGGCCTTCGACGAGCACGCGCCGCTGGTGGAGGAGCTGCTCGAGAAGATGCGGCGCGATGGTCCCCTCTCACCGACGGACGTCGAACCGCGAGCCTCCGATCGAGTGGTACTGGCGGCCGACCAACCAGGTTCGGGCGATCCTCGAAGCGCTCGCCGAGGCGGGGATCATCGGGATCGCCAGGCGCGAGCGGAAACCGGCGCATCTACGACCTGATCGAGCGACTCTTCCCGGCCGAGCTTCTTGCCCAGCGACCGCCCGAGCGCGAGCAGCTTCGCCATCGACTCCTGTCCCGTTATCGCGCTCACGGCCTGCTCGGCGCCGGTGGTCAATCGGAACTGTGGTCAGCTCTCAATCGAAGTCGGGCACCCGCCCGGGCGAAGATCCGGGATGAGCTCGTGGAGGACGGCACGCTCGTGGCCATCGAGGTCGAAGGCGTTCGCGGCGATCGCTTCGCGATCGCCTCCGACAAGGCATCCCTCGATCGGGCGGACGCTGAGATCTCGGGCGGCTCGCCGCCGGGAGGTGTCGCTCCTGCCGCGACGCTGCTGGCGCCTCTCGATCCTTTCGTCTGGGACCGGGGGCTTCTGCGCGGCCTGTACGGCTTCGACTACGTCTGGGAGGTCTACGTCCCGGAGTCGAAGCGGCGATGGGGCTACTACGTCCTGCCGATCCTGTACGGCGATCGGATCGTCGGCCGGATCGAGCCCCGGATCGACCGCAAGACAGGCGCGCTGCGGGTCATCGGCGCGTGGAGCGAGACCTGGTTCGACGAGTGGGACTCGGAGGAGTTCAGCGATGCCCTGGCGCGGGCATTGGACGCCCACCGCCGCTTCGCCGACCTGCGGCGGATCGTGGTGCCACGGCGACAGGCGCTTCGCCCACTGGCGCAGGCTGTGCGACGATTGGATCTCGATTGACCGATCACGACCGATCGATCTCGGCTGACCGATCGCCACCGACGAGGAGGATCCGATATGGCTCAGACCAGACACGCCGAGGCCTCCTGGAGCGGCGACCTCGTGTCAGGCAGCGGCATGCTCAATTACGTCAGCTCGGGCGCCTACAGCCGGTTGCCGGTGACGTGGGGCTCCCGCACCGAGGCTCATGAGGGTCGGACAAGCCCAGAGGAGCTGCTTGGCGGCGGCCCACGCCACTTGCTTCTCGATGGCCTTCGCCAATCAGCTCGGCAAGAACGGCACGCCGGCCTCCCGGCTCGACGTCCGGGTGGAGATCACCGCCGACAAGCGCGACGCCGGCTGGACGGTCCTTTCTTCCGCCATCACCGTCAAGGGGAGGGCCGAAGGCGTCGACCAGACGAAGTTCGCCGAGCTCGCCGAAGCGGCCAAGGACGGCTGTCCGATCAGCCGCGCCATCGTCGGCAACGTCGCCCTGTCGATCGAGGCGACGTTGCTGTAGCGACGATCAGCTCGGCAGCTGGCCGATGGCGTCGGCCGCCCATTCGTCGTCGTCGGTGATGATCAGGAACATGAATTCATCCGTCTGGTACAGGTAGGGGCGCCCTCGCTGGTGCTCGCTTTGGCGAAGCATCTGCGGTGTCCCGACCCAAACATGCTTGCCGGCGATAGTCGCCTCCTTATAGGTCCGCAGATCGCTCGCCTGGTCCAGGTCCGGGAATCCGGCCCCACCGAACATCAGCAAGCGCACCATGTCGATCTCGTTTTCATCCTCGGGACGCGCCGCTCCAAAGACGAAGTACGGCGGATCGTCCTGCACATCCGATCGGCCGGCGACCGCGTAGGCGAGATGGTCTGGCTCTATCGGGGTGGTGGGTCCATCCGACAACGTGCCCGCGACCAGAGCGTCGATGTCGGGGTCTGACAGTGTTAGCGTCATTTCCAGCCAGCACCGTCCGCGCACTGACCAGATCGCAAGCTGCCGGCCGGCGACCGTCGAGGGCAACACTGCCTCGACCTCAGGAGCCCGATGTCTCGTGAGCGCCTGGCCCGTCACTTCAAACCCGCGGCATCCGGCGTCAACTCCGGCGCTCGGCGCGACCGCGCTGGCCGATGCAATCGGGGACGCATCGGAGGTTGGCGCCGGTTGCCCGCAGCCGGCCATGACGACTGCTGCCGCGACGGCCATCGTCGCGACCAGACGCCCCGAACCCGAGCACATATCCACTGCCAACGCCAGCGTATACCCGGGACGCCTCATGACCACGTCGTAACGACGCGTGCGGGCGTTTCGGCGTTACAAATCGGCGCGGCCGCCGCAGGGATCAGGGCGTAATCGTCAGGATCCGCCGCGGGTTGGCGACGGTGATCGTCTCGATGATCGACTCGGTCACGCCCGCCACGCGCAGTCGCGGCAGGAACGCATCCGCCAGATACGTGTAGCCGTTGCCGCCGTAGTGCTTGAGCTGCTGGTTGTGGCAGACGTCCTGGGACAGGAGGATCCGGTCCTCATGGCCGCGTGCCACGAGCTCGAGGAGCAGCTCGACGATGCGCGTCTCGTCGACGCGCTCCTGGGGCGTGAAGCTCATCCCCAGGAAGTCGAACTGGACCGACGCGCCGCCGGCTCACGATCTCGAGATAGTGATCGAGGTGGGGATACGAGTCCGCGTGGCCGATGACGACACGCCCTGGATCGAGACCCTCTTCCTCGAGCACGTCCGAGCTGCCAGAGGCCGACCGGCGATAGCACTCCGTGGGTCGTCACAGCCATGCCGGTCCGGCGAGCCGCCCGAGCAGCGGCACGGTGGACGCGCTCCTCGATCGGGCGACAGCCATGGTTTGTCGGTGCCGATCTCGCCGATGATCCCCGGTCGGATGCCGCTCTCCCCCACCCCATTCTCGAACTCGCCGACGAGCTCGTCGGCCAGCGAATCCACAGAGCGGCGGTCGAGATCCGCATCAGGTGGGTAGTACGCGCCGCGGTACCAGCCGCAGCCCATCACGACATGAAGGTCGGTCCGCTCCGACACCTCCCGCAGCCAGACCGGGTCGCGCCCCACGGACTGCGCGGTCAGGTCGACGATGCAGGAGCCGCCGGCCTCGCGAAAGGCGGCGACCTCCGGCAGGACGACGTCCGGGTTCCGGGTCAGCTCCCAGTAGTCCCAGCGATCCGCCACGTGCCACAGGTAGATCGCCGTGTGCTCGTGCGGCAACGTCCAGCCGACATCCGCAGGTTCGACATCGCCGTTGACGGTGACGATCCTGCCACCGCTCACGAGGCGGCCTCGATCGGCCGGCCGGCGGCTCTAGGGGCAAACGGCCGTGGCTCGATCGACGGGACGTCAGGGCGGGCCGGGTGCGAGTTCGCGCCGAGGGCAAGCTCGAGGAATGCCCGCGCCCGACGTTCAGCGTCCTCACGCCGGAACGCCGATCCCTCCTCGATTCGTTGGAGGATGAGGCCGTCAAGGAGCGCCGTCGCGGCCGTCGCCGTGGCGTCGACATCCATCCACGCCGGCAGCTCGCCCCGGGAGATGCCATCCGCGATGAGCATCCGCGACAGGGTGACGAGCTGTTCCCGTCGGCGGACGAGCGTCTCGCGGACGGCCGGCTCGTTGCGGGCCTCCGCCCAGGCCTGGACGAGGAGGCCCGGCGAGTCGAGGTCGACACCGGCGTCGACCGTCGAGTCGAGGAAGAAGCCGACGGCGACCGCCAGGCGCTCTGCGGTCGACGCGGCTGGATCGAGCCGGCTCGTGAGCTCCTCGACGGCCTGGTCCGAGGTGAGCTCGCAGCTCGCGAGAAACAGCTCAGCCTTGCTGCCGAAGTAGGTGTAGATCGCCCCGACGGATAGTCCGCTGGCCCGGACGACATCCTGCATCGTGGCGCCATGGAAGCCGCGCTCGGCGAACACGCGGAGCGACGCATCGATGATCCGCTCACGGATGGCGGCTTCGTGGGCTGGAGTCACCTTGGGCATCGCACCTCTTCTCCATATGCGCTAAAACGAACGCTCGCTCAAAGCATCGTAGCACGCTCGTGCGGTCCAATCCAGCTCTCGGACTTGACAAAACGAATGAGCATTCTCTATCTTTGGCGACCTAGTACGATAGCGATCCACACTCGAGGAGACCCGCCCGATGTTCCTTCGCTGGGGCGCCTTCATCTACCGCTTCCGTCGGCCCGTGGTGGTCCTCTCGATCGTGGCGGCACTCGGCATCGCGGTCGCCGGGCAACAGCTCGGCGGCAAGCTGTCGCAGGGCGGCTGGCTCGACCCGACAAGTGAGTCAGCGGCCGTGGCGGACCGCCTCGCCGACGACTTCGGCGCCGGACGTGGAACGCTCATCGTCCTCGTGCGCGGGGCCGCAGGCGCCGATGCTACGTCACCGGCATTCCAGGCCGCGATCGCCGAATCCCTCGCAAACCTCCGCAGCGATCCCCTCGTGGCCGAAGTCGTGGGCTACGCGGAGACGGGCGATGCACGCTTCATCAGCACCGACGGCTCGGCGGCCTACGTCGTCGTCGGCTTGACCGTGACCGACGAGAAGTCGGTCGACTCTGTCGAGGCCCTGGAGGCCAAGGTCAGTGCGCCCGCCGGGTACACCGCGGTCGTGACCGGCTACGGGCCGATCCAGCGCGACTCGAACGCCCAGAGCCAGAAGGACCTGGTCCGGGCGGAGATCGTCAGCTTCCCGATCACGGCCCTGATCCTCATCGTGGTCTTCGGCTCGCTCATCGCGGCGTCACTGCCGCTCGCCGTCGCCTTCCTCCTGACGATCCCCGCGACGATCGGCCTCATCCACCTGGTGGCGGGAACGACCGAGATGAGCATCTATGTCGAGAACGTCGCGACGATGCTCGGCCTCGCCCTGGCCATCGACTACTCCCTGTTCATCGTCAGCCGCTTCCGCGAGGAGCTGACTCGCGGTCGGACGGTCGAGGAGGCCGTTTCGCGGGCGATGGGCACCGCGGGCAAGGCTGTGGCCTTCTCCGGTGTCGCGGTCGCCATCGGGCTGTCGGGCCTGTTGTTCTTCCGGGCCAGTGCGCTCGCCTCGATCGGCATCGCCGGGTCCCTCGTCGTGCTCTCGTCGGTCGTCTTCGGCCTGACATTCCTGCCGGCCGCCCTGGGGATGCTCGGGCCGCGCATCAACGCCCTCTCGCTGCGCAGGCTGACCCGGGCGATCGGTGCCCGGCTCTTCGGACGGGCGGCCACCGCCACCCACCAGCACTCCCGCTGGGACCGGCTCGCTCGGTCTGTCATGGCGCGGCCTGTCGCCGTCCTCGTTCCGACGCTCATCTTCCTCATCGTCCTCGGACTGCCGTTCTTCCGCCTCGTCCAGGGCATCCCCGATGCGGCCACGCTCCCGGCGGGGATCCCGTCGCGCGACGCGTTCGTGGCCATCAGCCGCGAGTTCCCGGCTGGAGAAACCACCCCGATCACGATCCTGGCGGCCACCGACGGCAACCCGACGGGCCCGACCGCGGTCGCGGCCCTCGCCGCGTACGCCGATCGACTTGGCGGCGTTGACGGCGTCGACCGGGTCGAGAGCCCCTTCTCGATCCGCGACCCGCGGACCGGCACCGACATGTCGCCGGAGCAGGTCGCGGCCTTCTGGGCGGCGACCCCAGAGGCTCTCGGACCGGAGATGACGGCCATGCGCAGCGTGCTCGCCGAGCGCTACATCGCCGGGTCGACCGTCCGCTTCGATGCGATCAGCCCGCTGTCCCCGGCCGAGCCGGCCGGCACGTCGCTCATCCCCGTGATCCGGGCGGTCCAACCACCCGCCGGGGCGACGATCTCGGTGGGCGGTGTCGCGGCCCTCGGTCACGACTTCCTCGTCTCGCAGGCGGATCGGATGCCCTACGCCATCGGGATGACTCTCCTTGCCAGCGCCGTCGCCCTGTTCCTCCTGTTCGGCTCGGTCGTCATTCCGATCAAGGCCGTCATCATGACCCTCCTCTCGATCAGCGCCAGCTTCGGGGCGCTCGTCTGGATCTTCCAGGACGGCAACTTCTCCAACGTCCTGGCCTTCCAGCCCCTCGGCTACACCGTCGCCGGCAACGCGATCATCATGTTCAGCGTCATCTTCGGCCTCTCGATGGACTACGAGGTCCTCTTGCTGTCGCGCATGCAGGAGGCCTACCGACGGACGGGAGATAACACGGCATCGGTGGCCGAGGGACTGGTGAAGACGGCGGGCGTCATCACCGGCGCGGCCCTCATCATGGTCAGCGTGTTCGCCTCCTTCGCCCTGGCCGACACGATCACGATCAAGAGCATCGGAGTTGGCATGGCGATCGCGGTCCTCATCGACGCGACGATCATCCGGGTCCTCCTCGTTCCCGCCACGATGCGCCTCATGGGCCGCTGGAACTGGTGGGCGCCGGGACCGCTCCGTCGGTTCGCCGATCGACTCGGCTTCGATCACGTCGAGACCGAAGACGACCTGCCACCGCCGGTGCCGACGATCCCGGCCTCCGCTCAGCCCTGAAGCCGGTCGAGTTGAGGATCGGGAGCTCGGGCGATGGGTAACCCCGACGACGGTCGCGTGACCGTCGTCAGCTGGCAGTGGCGCGAGGGCGATCGCCGTCCCGGCCTGCCATGGATCGGCCTCTTCCTGCTCGTCTTCGGCGGCCTTCTGCTCCTGCAGTCG
Organism: uncultured Chloroflexia bacterium; assembly: GCA_963789905.1. Lineage (GTDB taxonomy): Bacteria > Chloroflexota > Limnocylindria > Limnocylindrales > CSP1-4 > CAWBMK01. The sequence goes on from CAWBMK010000001.1 coordinate 839,551, forward strand.
TTGTATCCGGAGCTCCAGGCGGCCGGGTCACTCATCTTCGTCGCCGTCGGCATCGCCTTCCTCCTGTCATGGATCGTCCGGCGCGGCACCGGCTCCCTCTACGCCGGCGCGCTCATCACGGCCATCGCGCTGCCGCCTGCCCTGTCCTCGCTCGGCGTCATCAGCGGCCCAGGCTGGGGAACGCTGGCGATCGGCCTGGCCTTCCTGGGCATCGCCCTCGTGCGGGCGGCGGGTGGCGGCGGCTGGGGCTGGCAGGCGTGGGTCGGCGGCCTACTGGCGATCCTGGGCGGAACGCAGATCACGTTCCCGACCTTCGGTGAGCTGTTCTGGCCGCTCCTGCTCCTGGCGATCGGCGCGATCCTCGTCGTCGGCAGCATCCGCCGCGGCCGCGACTGGTAACGATCCACCCCGTTCGCGCATCCCTCAGCTCGACGGCAACGTCGTCTGCGTGGCGATATCGACGCGCCTCGGCCGTCACCCGGGCGATGGTCTTTAGTTCCTCGTCCGTGACCACGAACGGCGGGCCGAGGATGATCTGATCGCCGTCCGTGCCATCGGCGTTACCGGTCGAGTAGTAGAGGAGAACGCCGCGCTCCTTCGCTGCCGCGACGATCGCTTCGGTGATGCGGGCGGCGCGGGCGAACGGCGCGCGCGATTCACGATCCTCGACGAGCTCGATCCCGACGAGGAGACCGCGTCCGCGAATCTCCCCGACATGGGGATGATCCGCCAGCCGCTCGTCGAGGTGCGCTCGCAGGATCGCGCCACGCGCGGACGCAGCGGCTACGAGATCCTCGGCCTCGAGGATCCGGAGAACCTCCGAGGCAACGGCCGCCCCGACGACGTTGTGGCTGTAGGTGAAGCCATGGATGAACGGCCCGGCATTCACGATCGTGTCGTGGACCTGGCCTGACGCCACCGCCAGCCCGAATGGCCAGTAGCCGGATGTGGCCCCCTTCGCGGCGACCAGGATGTCGGGTCGGACGGCCCAGTGATCGAGACCGAACCAGCGACCCGTTCGCCCGAACCCGGTCATGACCTCGTCGGCGATGAGCAGGACACCATGCCGGCGGCAGACGTCGGCGACCGCGGGCCAATAGCCCTCGGGCGGCACGGCTGCGGCGAGGGTCGCCCCGCTGATCGGCTCGGCCACGAACGCCGCGACGGTGCGTGGGTCGGCCGCCTCGATCACCCGATCGAGCTCGGCAGCCAGCTCGGTGGCATCGTCCAGGGCATTGGCGCCGGCATACCCGGCCCGATATGGGTACGCGGCGCTGACGTGGCGGAACCGCCCCAGCCAGCCCTCGTACGGGCGTCGCAGCGAGCGGCGGCCCGACAGATCGAGAGCGCCCAGGGTATTGCCGTGGTAGCTGCCCCAGCGGGCGATGACGATGAGGCGATCCTGTTCGCCGCGGGCGAGGTGATATGCCCGCGCCATCTTGAGCGCCGTCTCCATCGCCTCAGAACCGCCGCTCACCGGGTAGATCGCGGGATCGTCGAGCGGCAGGTGTGGCCCGAGGGCACTGGCGTATGCCTCGAGTGGCTCCGACGTGAAGGCGCTCCCATGGGCGTAGGCGATCGCGCCCGCCTGGCGCGCCATCACCTCGGCGATCTCCCGTCGACCGTGGCCGACGTTGACGACGATCGCACCACCCGCCGCGTCGAGATAGGCACGTCCGTCCGCATCCCAGATCGTGCTCCCCTCGGCGCGATCGGCCACCGGCGGATGCGGAGCCAGGACTCGCCGGAAGACCCGCCCGCTCATCGGCCGACGCGACGGGGCATGCCCATCAACCCGTGAAGACCGTCCCGCCGTTCGGTGAGAAGACCTGGCCGACATAGCCGTCACCGCCCGGGCCGGCGAGGAAGGCGATCGTGGCGGCGATCTCGTCGGGCTTGAGGAATTGGCCGATGAGGACGGACTCGCGCTCCTTCTCGATCTCGGCGGGCGTATTGTCGAAGAGCATCGGCGTCTCGACCGGGCCCGGGGCGACGAGGTTGACCAGCACGCCGTCACCGGCGACCTGGCGCGCGAGGGAGCGGGTGAATCCGATGAGGGCTGCCTTGGCCGTCGCGTACTGGACGCTGGAGTGGCCGTTCCAGGCGGCCTCCGATCCGATCGTCACGATCCGACCCCAGCCGGCTGCGATCATGCCGGGGAGGACCGCCTCGGTGACGTGATAGGCGCCGGTGACATGGACGTCGATGACCCGCTGCCAGTCTTCGAACGTCACGTTCGTGAACCGATCCGCGCCGGGGATGCCCGCGTTGTTGACGAGGATCCCCACCCGGCCGAAGCGCTCCTCGATGAGCGTGACCGCGCGCCACACCGCGTCGGCATGGGTGACGTCGGCCGTCGAGGCCGATCGCCGACCCGCGCGGCGGCGGCAATCTCCGCCGCCACGGCCTCGCAATTGCCGCTGGTCCGACCGAGGCAGCCGACGGCAGCACCGTCGGAAGCGAGACGGATCGCAGTCGCCCGACCGATGCCCGATCCGGCGCCGGTGACGAGGGCGACTCGACCTGCGAGCGGTCTCTCCGAGGAGCTCATCACGGCGAGGGTATAGCAGCGGGTCCGCCTGGAAGGGACCGGCGGGCCCGAAGCTCGAAAGGGGGGAAGGTGCGTCAGACGCGGCCCTTGGGGACCGTATGCCAGTACGTCTTGTTGAAGACGATCTTGCCGAGGTGCCATAACTGATTCGGGCGCGGCGGCTTCGGCGGATGGTCATAGTCGAACTGGAGGAGCGTTCCCTTGCCGTCGCCGATCTCGAAGAAGCACATGACCTTGCCTTGATACTCGCCGTGCTTCCTGGCGATGGGTCGGCCTTCGATGGCGGCCGTGATTCGCTCGGCCACCACGGGCGCCTCGAAGTGGGCGGTCGAGCCGGCCTTCGAGAGGGGCAGGTCGGTGGCGTCACCGAGGGCGTACACGTTCGATCGACCACCGACCTGGAGGGTGTGACGATCCGTCGGCAGCCAGCCGCCCGGAGCCGGGGCAAGCCCGGAGTCCATCAGGAACTGGGCGCCCTTGTGCGGTGGAACGAGGATGAGCAGGTCGTAGGCGAACTCCTCACCCTCGAGGGAGAGGACCACTTTGCGCTCCGGATCGATCGCCTCGACGTTCACGAAGGTGTGGAGCTCGATGCCCTTCTGTTCGAGGATCGGCGTCGCCATCTCGGACACGCTCTCGATCGTGAAGGCCCGTCCGATCGGTGAACAGAAGTGGATCTCGGTCTTGTCACGCAGGCCGCGGTCGCGAAGCTCGGACTCGATGAGGAAGGCGACCTCGAGCGGCGCCGGCGGGCATTTGTAGGGCATCGAGGCGATGCCGATGACGATGCGACCGCCCTTGAAGGCGTCGAGCGCGGAGCGCAATCGACGGGCTGCCTCGGCCGAGTAGAAGTGATGCGCCTCCTCCTCGAAGTGCGGGATGTCCCCGGGAAGGATGCGCGAGCCCGATGCGAGGACCAGCTGGTCGTAGCCGATCGCCTCGCCATCCGCCATATGGACGAGCTGGGTCTCCTCATCGACTTTCGCGACCTCCCCGACGACGAGTGTCACTCGCTTGTCGAGCAGCGAGCGCTCCGGGCGCTGGAGGTGCTCGGCGCGCTCGCCACCCATCGCGATGTACATGAAGCCCGGCTGATAGACGTGCTCTCCAGAGGCGTCGATGACCGTTACGGTCGCCTCCCCTCGGTCGATCCGCCGTCGCAGCTTCTTGACCAGGAGGTTCGCGACGAGAGTTCCGCCGACGCCGCCGCCGGCGATGACGATGCGATCCATGATCGGCTCCGATCTCCCGGCGCGCTAGCGCATCTTCTCGACGACGATGGCGTCGTAGCCGTCGCGATCGAAGACGCCGATGAGGCGGTGGCCGGCCTTCTCGATCCACTTGGGGATGTCGGTCTTGCTGCCCTTGTCGGACGAGTAGACCTCGAGCACGTCCCCGACGGCCGACTCCCGGATCGCTCGGATGAGCTCCATCAGCGGTCCCGGGCAGAAGCTGCCCCGGGCGTCGATCGTGCGGGTGATGGTCGGTGCAACGAGTGTGTCGGTCATCGGGAGTACCTCTTCCGGGTGGGTCAGATGAACAGTGGCGCGTCGCCGTCCTGGAGCAGACCGATAACGGTCGCGGCACCGACGGGCTCGGCCATCCCATCGATCAGGTCGTCTCGGGTCAGGCCGAACATGTCCATCGTCATCTGGCAGGGGATGAACTCGACGCCCAGCAGCTGAGCGGCCTCGAGCAGTTCCTTGGGGCTGGCGACGTTGTACTGCTTGGCGAGGCGTCCCATCATCCAGGGCCCCATTCCGAAGAAGTTCATCTTCGAGAGCTTGCGGTGGCTGATCCCGGGCCGCTGCATGAACGACATCATCTTCTGCATGACGTTCTGGCCGGTGATCCGCCGGTCGTCCTTGACGAAGTTCTGGAGGCCCCAGAAGGTGACGAAGACGCGGGTCTTGGCGCCCATCGCTCCGGCGGTGGAGGCCAGGATCATCGTCGCCCAGGTCTTCTCGAGCTCGCCGCTGTAGTTGATGATGAGGATGTCGCGCGGCTTGACCTCGTGCTCGTGCGCGGGCACGACCTGGGGGCGCGGCGTCGGCTCGATCGCCGACGGGCGTCTCGGGAATCATCGTGAGTGTCATCGCTCCATGCCTCACTTCTTGCGCAGGACGAAGCGGAACACGCCGCCGTCCGCTGTCTGCTCGACGATCTCGTGGCCGGTCGACTTCGACCAGGCCGCGAAGTCCTTGACCGATCCCGGATCGGTCGCCAGGACCTCGAGGATCTGGCCCGACGTCAGCTCCTTCATGGCCTGCGCGGTCTTGACGATCGGCAGGGGGCACGAGAGGTTCTTGGCATCGAGGCGCTGGTCGATCGAGATGGTGCTCATGTGTGGCTCCCTTTCGAGGTTCAGATGAAGACGACCTGGCCCTCGCCGGCGCTGAGGTAGAAGGCGGTCACGCCCTCCACGCCGTCGACGAGCGGGTCGAGGTCTGTCCTCTTCGATGCCCAGCAGGTCCATCGACAGCGAGCAGGCCTCGATGTCGATCCCGCCGAGCTCCTTCGCCTGGCGAAATGTCTCGGCCCAGGTCGCCTGACCGGCCGCGTGCAACGCATCCACGTGGGCGCGGCCCTCGGAACCAGCCTCCGGGGCGAGCCCGTGATCGAGGGAGATCCGCTCGCGGCGGAACGCATCGAGCGCCCAGTACTGGAGGAAGACGTTCACGGGCTTGCCGAGAGCGGCCGCGCCGGCCGCCAGTACGGATGCGGCTGTCAGCTTGTCGTCGGTCCCGGAGAAGAGAACGAGGTTCAGCGGCTCGGTCATCGGACTACCTCACTCATGGCTGGCTGACTTGGCGACCTCGGTCCCGGCGAGGGCGGCAAGGCGGGCGATTCGCCGGGCAAGCACGCCGCGCATGAGATCGCAGGCGGCGATCACGTCTGGATCGGCGATCCGGTAGCGGACCTCGCGGCCACTACGATCGGCGATGACGAGGCCGGCGCCGCGCATGACCGCAAGGTGCTGGCTTGCATTGGGCTGGCTGATCCCGAGGTCGGCGGCGATACCGCCCACCTCGCGCGGCCCCGCGGCGAGGAGATGAAGGATCTCGAGTCGTCGGGGGTTGGCGAGAGCGGTCAGGACCTCGGCCTGCAGGATCGTGATGCTGTCCATGCCAGCAGCATCGGACGCATGCTCATCTGCGCATCAGTGCGGATGGTCATGTCATCGCCGTGCCGCATGGCCCTTCACGTGGTTCGGTCACGTGATTCGGGCCGATGGGCACTACCGAGCGAGCCGCCTGCGGTGGGACGATCCAACGTGCTCGCCGAGCGGCCTCGGCGCGCCGACCCGCTCGCGTCGATCGGGGAGCGCGCCATGGACGGCGGCGGCAGGAGGCATGACATGACGAGCCTCGAAACCGCCGAGTTGGCCACGCCACATGCCGGCCTGCTCGACTGGCTCGCGGTGACCGACATCGAGCACGAGCTTCACGAACATCCTCTGACCTTCACGGCCCGCGAGACGGCCCGTGCGACGGGCGTCGATCCTCTGCGCTTCGCCAAGGTCGTTGCGGTCCAGACCTCTGATGGCCGCCGGGGACTCATCGTCATCGATGCCGTGGATCAGGTCGACCTCATCAAGGCCCGCCGGGTTCTCGACGCGCAGCGGGTCCATCTCCTCTCTGAGGACGAGATGCGCGAGCTCGCGCCGGAGTGCGCGCCGGGCACGATCCCGCCTGTCGGCGATCTGTTCGGGGTGGTCGTCTACGCCGATCACGCGATCCGGGAAGACCCCGAGATCACCTTCCATGCCGGCAGTCATCGCTACACCGTCCGCGTCGATCGACCCGCCTGGGAGCGTGCCGCGCGCGTCGTCTACGGCGACTTCGCCCGCGATCGAGACCAAGGACCAGCCTGGGTCCGCTCCTGAGAGATGGCGGCGCCAGACCGCGACGCAGCGAAGCGCATCGGAGGATCGAAGATGCCTGGCTCGACCACTCTCGCGCCATTCACGACCCTCGTCTGGATCGATGGCGAGCGCGCCATGCTCGTCTACTCGGATGAGGACTCGGTCGTTCACAGGATCGTGGCCGCCATCCCGGCTCGCCATCGGTCGATGGGACATGTCCACCGCGATCCGACCGTTCGCCACGGCGGCGGAGGGCCGGTCGAGGACCATCTCGAACGGGCCCGAGCGCAGCGAGAGCGAGAGTTCCTCGCTCGCGTCGCGGCAGCCATCCCGCCCATCGACGAGCTGGTGATCATCGGGCCGGGCGTCATCCGCGAACACCTCGCCCATCTGATCCGCAGCGACGATCGGCATCACCGCAGATCGCGCCAGGTGCGGTGCGAGCCGGCCGACCGTCTGACCGAGCATCAGATCGTCGCCCGGCTGCGCTCGATCGTGGGTGACTCGCCACCGCGCCGGATCCCTGGCCAGCCCATGGCCGGCCGCGCCACCGGCTAACTGCCGAGGCCCCCGAGCCTCGGAAGGCATGGCCGCATTCCTACCGCTGCCGCGTCAACACATAGACATACTGGCGTCCTGCGACGATACTTCATCGGTATGGATGCCAGCCACCAGCCATCGAGCCGCGTTCGCGTCGGCCAGGCGGCCGAGATGCTCGGGGTCTCGGTCGAGACCGTCCGCCGCTGGGAGTCCGAAGGGCGGCTTCAGATGGCCCGGTCGAGCGGCGGCCAGCGGCTGGTCGAGATGGAGGAGGTCGCTCGCCTCCTGGAGGAGCGTCGCAAGTCGGCGACCGACCGGCCGATCGTCGCCCAGTCGGCCCGCAACCGCATGCCCGGGATCGTCACCAGGGTCGAACGGGACGGCGTCGCCGCCGTCGTAGAAGTCATCGCCGGGCCGCACCGCCTGGTCAGCCTCATGACCGCCGAAGCCGTCGAGGAGCTCGATCTCAAGGTCGGCGATGAGGCGATCTGCGTCGTCAAGGCCACCAACGTCATCGTCGAGATCCCGTCGTCCAGGGAGTCTCGGGGTTGAGAGCCCGCCTGGGCATCGTCACGCCATCCTGGCTGTCGTCGTCGCCGCCTGTACGGGCGGCGCATCGCCGTCGCCGAGCCCTCAGCCCTCCGCGGCACCGGCATCGGTCGAACCGAGCGCGGCAGCGTCGCCCTCGCCGGCGGCCGCGGTCGAGCTCACGATCTATGCGGCCGCATCGCTCAAGAAGGCCCTCGATGCCGCCAAGCCCGCCTATGAGGCCGCGGCGCCCGGCGTCACGCTGACGATCGCGCCCGACGCGTCGTCCGCGCTCGCCGCACAGATCGAGCAGGGCGCACCCGCCGACGTCTTCCTCTCCGCTGACACCAAGAATCCCACGACGCTCGTCGAGAAGGGCTTGGCCAATGGGCCGCCGGTCATCTTCGCGACCAACAAGCTCACCGTCATCGTGCCGACCGACAATCCGGCCGCGATCAAGACGCCGGCCGACCTCGCCAAGAGCGGGGCCAAGATCATTGCCGCCGGGGACGAGGTCCCGATCACCAAATACGCCACCCAGCTCGTCCAGGCGCTCGCGAAGGAGCCGAACTACCCACCGGACTTCGAGGCCGCCTACAACAAGAACGTAGTGTCCAAGGAAGACAACGTCAGCAAGATCGTCACCAAGGTCGGGCTCGGTGATGGAGACGCCGGGATCGTCTATGTCACCGACGCCAAGGCGAGCACCGAAGTCGCGAACGTCGAAGTGCCCGAAACCGCGTCCTCACAGGTCCTTGCGACCTACGCCGGGGTCGTCGTCAAGGCGTCGCCGAATCAGGGCCCAGCCGACGCATTCCTGACGTGGCTCGCGGGCCCGAAGGGCCAGGCGATCCTGAGCGGCTTCGGGTTCCTGCCACCGTCGTGATGGAGGGCGTCGCAGGACGTTTCAGGCAGAGCCCGACTCCTACGGGTCGTACCGCGCGCGTAGGAGCCCGCCGCGGGCGCTGGGGCGAGCGATCGATCGTCGTCGTCGCCGCTCTCTTCGCGCTGTTCCTCGGCATCCCGGTCGCGACGCTCATCGGACGGGCCATTCTCAACGGGTCGCTCGCGGTTGCGCTCGCGTCGCCGGCGGTGCTCGACGCTCTCTGGCTGAGCCTGGTCACGACTTCGATCAGCCTCCTCGTCACCGTCGCTCTCGGGTTGCCGCTGGCCATCGTGATGGCCCGTCGGCAGTTCCGTGGCAAGGGCATTCTCGAGGCGATCGTCGATCTCCCTGTCGTCCTGCCGCCATCCGTCGCCGGGCTCGCATTGCTGCTGGTGTTCGGGCGACGCGGCCTTCTCTCGGCGCCGTTCACGCTGCTGGGCATTTCGGTCCCATTCACGACGATCGCGGTGATCATCGCCGAGACGTTCGTGGCCGCGCCATTCTTCATCCGTTCGGCTCGAGTCGGCATCGCCGGGGTCGATCGCGAGATCGAGGATGCCGCCCGGATGGATGGCGCGTCCGAGCGCCAGGTGTTCCGGGCGATGACCGTTCCGCTGGCCGGGGCGGCCCTCGCTGCGGGCGTGGTCATGAGCTGGGCCCGCGCGCTCGGCGAGTTCGGGGCGACCATCATGTTCGCCGGCAACGTCCAGGGCCGGACGCAGACGTTGCCGCTCGTCGTCTACAGTGAGTTCGGAGCCGGTGACCTCGACGCGTCGATCGCCGCCGCGGCGATCCTCGTCATCGCCGCGTTCTGCGTCCTTATCGCGATCCGCGTCTTCCACTGGGGTCGTGCAGTCGATCTGCGAGGGGTGACGTGACCGCCTGAACTCACCCTCCGCCAATACTCGAGGGTGCGTGCGCCGAACCCGCGACTGGGCAATCATGGCGGACCCGGGAACCGCCTCGATGCAGGCGGTGTACGAGGCACGGGTTTCGGTGGAGGGCCGCCACTGGACGAGCAGGAGCTCATCGAGAGCGCACGACGAGGCGATGCAGATGCATACGAGGAACTCGTGCGCCGCTACGCCGACATCGCCCTGCGAACCGCAACGTTCGTCTCGGGTCGGTCGGCGGATGCCGAGGACGCCGCCCAGGATGCCTTCGTCAAGGCCTATGCCGCGCTGCCCCGGTTTCGGTCGGGAGCTCCGTTCCGGCCATGGCTCCTTCGGATCGTCGCGAACGAAGCTCGCAATCGTCGACGCGCTGCGGGTCGCCGAACGGACCTCGCCGTGCGAATCGCCGAGGACCGCCCCTCCATCGACGCGGCCCCGTCGCCGGAGGCGGCGGTCCTCGCCAAGGAGACGCAGACCTCGCTGCTCGCGGCTATCAACACGCTTCGTGACGAGGATCGCGAAATCATCGCCGCGCGCTACTTCCTCGACCTGTCCGAGGCGGAGACCGCGGAGGCACTGGCGATGCCACGTGGGACCGTGAAATCGCGCCTTTCGCGAGCCCTGGGACGATTGCGCACGGCCCTCGCCAGCGCGGAAGGTCCGTCCGATGGCTGATCGAACGCCGACCCTCTTGAGCGCGCTCGACGACGATCGGCTCGGTGCGGCGCTCTCCGAGCTCGGCCGCTCCATCGCGGTACCGGCTCCCGATCGACTTGCCGGGGCGGTCCGACTCGAGCTCGAAGAGCAGCAACCCGTGAGGCCCTCTCGGTCGTGGACGGGCCGCCTGCGAGCATCCGACCTCTACCCGAAGCGGCGAGCCATTCGCCTTGCCCTCGTACTCGCCCTTGTTGCCCTCGCCGTCGCCGCTGCCGTCGCCGGGGCGGGGCTTCTGGGTCTGCCCGGACTCCGCTTCTTCTTCGAGCCGGGCGCACTCCCCACCCCGAGCGCGAGCGTGGCCTCGCAGCCTTCACCTTCGGCCGCACCCTCCTCACGAGCGTCGATGACGCCCGGCGCTGGCCTCGGTCTCGGCGCTTCCCTGCCCGTCGGGTCGATCGACGAGCGGGCCGGCTTCCACGTCCCTGTCCCGGACGATCCAGCACTGGGGCCGCCCGACGCCGCCTACCTCGATCGGACCCTCGGGTCCGGCCAGGTCGCTCTCGTCTGGGCGGCGGATGACGATCTGGCGCCCATCACCGGCGGCTCGGATGTCGGGCTCGTCCTGACGCAGGCCCAGGGATCGCTCGAGGAGGGCTACTTCGCGAAGCTCATCGGGGCTGGGACGAAGCTGACGGTCGCGGATGTCGAGGGCGCGACGGCCTACTGGATCGAGGGCGACCCGCACTTCTTCTTCTACGTCGGCCCGGATGGCCGCTCGGTCGACGACCCGCGCCGTGTCGTGGGCGACACGCTCGTCTTCGAACGCGATGGCCGGATCGTGCGGATCGAGACATCAGCGGGGCTCGAACGGGCACTCGACGTCGCGCGATCGCTGCCATGATGCCGGGCCCGGGCGGTACGCCCGAGTCCGGCATCGATCGAGGATCGTCTGTCGGTCAGAGCTCCTTGACGGAGACCTTGATCGGCTGAGCCTCCTTCACCTTCGGGATCGTGAGCGTGAGCAGGCCTTCCTTGAATGTCGCCATGGCCTTGGCAGACTCGGCGACGGCAGGCAGCGTCACGCTTCGGCTGAAGGCGCCGCGGAAGAGCTCCTTGACGAGGTAGCCCTCCTTCTCCTCCTTCAGCTCCTCCTTGAAGTGACCCTTGATCGTCAGGACCTGCCCGTCGATCGTGACCTCGACCATCTTGGGATCGACGCCCGGGATGGCCGCCTCGATGATGTAGGCCTCCTCGGTGGTCCGGATGTCGAGCATCGGCATGTCCTGGCCGCTGAACCACCGAGCCGGCCGCCAGGGCTCATCGAAGAAGCGCTCCATGAGCTCCGGCAGCTCGACGAGCTCGCCGAACGGTCGCCGATAGCGGACGAGTGTCATATCACCCACTCCTGGGACGCGTGTGGTCCCGCGACGTCGCCCTCGCCAATCCAGGCGGCGGGCCGCCGGACATCGTGATCCTCGGCCATCGGCTGCCTGGCCAGCAAGAGTCATTCGGCCCGAACTCTTACTCACCGGCGCGGGCCTCAGCGGCTCAGCGGAAGCCGGCAAGCTCCTGGAGCGTATGCCAGTTGGCGAGGCGCTCCGTGTTCGTCGCCTGGATCTCGGGGCTCGGGGCGCCATCCGCCGCAAAGTGCGGTGCGAAGCGCCCCTCGGTCCGGGCGAAGGCGAGGAAGTCGAGCACCGAACCGTCGGGAGACTTCGACCAGTCCTCCTTCAAGGCGGGATTGCCCTGGAGCGACAGCCGCTCGACCATCGACGCGCCGCGCCGCGGGTCGTAGGTAAAGAGCGGGAATGCCCTTGACTCGACGGCGAGCTTGGCCTGACGGGTGGCGGCATCGTCGGCGATTCCATGCTCCGGCATGCAGGCGGCGTAGGTGATGACGACAGCCGGGCCCGGGTACTCGTTTGCTTCCATGATCGACCGGTAGAAGTGGTTCGTGTGGGCCGGCGTCGTCTGGGCAACGTAGACCTCGCCATGGGCCATGAGGATCGGGCCCAGCTCCTTGCGCCGCTCCGGTCGGCCATGGAGCTCCTTGCCGTATGCCGAGAGCTTCGTCACCTGGCCGCCGAATGAGGCCGTCGAGGCCTGTCCGCCGGTGTTCGAGTAGACCTGTGTGTCGAGGACGAGGACCTTGATGTCGGACCCCGACGCGACCATCCGCGACAGGGCGCCGAAGCCGATGTCGTACATCGCTCCGTCGCCGCCGAGGACCCACAGCCGGCGCTCCGGGTGGCCGTCCTGCTCCCAGCGGGCGCGGATCCCGAGAGCCACTGCCGGAGCGTTCTCGAACAATGAATTCGTCCAGGGCACCAGATACGGGTTGAAGGGATAGGTGCTGCCGAAGACCGTGTTGCAGCCTGTCGCAGCGACGATCCCCATCGACTCGGGCCCGTGGACCTGGCGAGTCGCGGTGAGAAGCATCCGGATGGCCGTCGCCTCGCCGCAGCCGGCGCACGAGCCGGCCCCGCCGACATAGCCGAAGGCGAACTCGCCGAGCATGAGATCGGCGAGCGCCTTCTCGTTGCGGTAGGCGTCGGGCGTCGGTGGCAGGGAATGGAAGAAGCGCATGTCGCGTTCGTAGCGGGCGAGGGTGCTCTCACCGGCTCCCTCGTCGGCGACCTTGTCGATCATGATCAGGGCGTCGTGACCGAGTGCGGCGCAGACCTCGACACACTCGGAGCAGCCCTTGCAGTGGACGGGGTCGACGAAGATCCCGAACGAGGCGGGCTCGAGGCCCTTCTTGGCCGGCACGTCGGCGTACTTCGTCGTCCGCATGAAGTGCGATCCGACGGTCTCCCGTGCGTGGGCCGGGTCCGGGTCGGCTGCCGCGAAGGCATCGATCCGTGTCTCGAGATCGGACTCGGGGATGGCGACACCGATGATGGCCGTGTCGGGACAGGCGTTGACGCAGGCCATGCAGCCGACGCAGGCCTCGGCGAGAAGCCGTGGGATGCGCGGCGCGAGGCCGCTGAAGTCACGGACTGCGGACGTGCCGGGTGGGACGATGCTTCGCGCCAGGCCGATATCGGCTGGCCATTCGGCGTCGGCGACACCGCTCCGATATGCCGTAACGATGTCGCGGTTGAAGCCCTCGACGTAGCCGTCGATGTCGAACAGCGGCTCTGCAGCCGCGTATCGCTCGGCATGTTCCTCGAGCGACTCTCCAGCCTCTTTGGAGAAGTGCGTCGGATCGGAGGCCCGGACCGGGGTCGTGCTAGCCACGGGGGCCTCTGCGCCGCCATCTTCGGCGACCGAGCGGACGATGTCGGAGACCGAAAGCACACCGATCGGAATGAGCTCGTCTTCGTCGCTGACGACGACGAGTCGATGGATCGCGAGGCGCTCCATCGTCCGGGCCGCCTCGATGATCGAGGTCGAGCGGTGGACCGTGACGGCCGGCGTCGACATGAGGTGGCGGACCGCCAGTCCCGGCCAATTGGCCCACAGGTACTCGGTCGCGCGAGCGCGCAACAGGTCCGTCTGGCTGATGACACCCACGAGCGCGCCGGCGTGGTCGACGACCGGCAACCCGCTCACGTGGTGATGTTCGATGAGCTTCGCCGCTTCGGACGCCGGGGCATCGGCGGGCACGACGATCGGCTCGACAGCCATGAGATCGCCGACAGTGGGGGTCATGGTCACGCTCATCAGGCAGCCCCTTTCGCGCCGACCGCTATGGCGGCGGTCACGTCGATTAGCCCGTCGTACGCCGCCTCGATGACGGCCATGTTGGCCTCGATCACCTTCGTCCCGCGCTTGCCGAAGAAACGGCCGAGGCGTTCCCGGACGGCGGCCATGAGGGCGGCTCGGTCGAGGCCCGCTCGGTCGGCGAACGGAGACACGCGAAGGAAGACACCGGCCAGGGCGACGCCCTGCATCCGGACGAGAAGGTCGGGGCGCGGGGCATGCGTGCGCGCGAGGGCTGCCGTATCGAGCGCGGTGACCCGGACACCGCGAGCAACGATGCGAGCGCGGGCATCGGCCGGGATCGACGCCCAGATCGCCTCAGGATCGGCGAGCGGGCTCTGGATGAAGAGCGTCCCGCCGTCGACGAGGCCGGCCAGTGGATCGCCGATCCCGAACGCCGACACGTCGTGGAGAGGTACGAAGTCGACCCGGTCGAGCTCGACGTGGGCGTGGATCGGCTCGTCGGCGATCGTCAGGTAGTAGGTCGTCGGCAGGCCCTTCTTCTCGGAACCGTAGCGCGGATAGGCCTGGACATAGCCGCCAAAGACCTCGCCGGCAAGGGTGGCCAGGAGCTTGTTCGTCGTGACGCTCCCAAAGCCACCGATCGAGTGGCCGCGCAGGCTGTAGGCGCCCTTCGGTCGCAGGTCGAGCTCGGCGCGCTCGAGGGCCAACGGATGGCGGATGCCGAGCACGGCGAAGGGGCGATCGCCGACAGGCTGGTCGAGCCAATCGAATACGGCGGCCAGGTCACCCGCGGCAACGTCGCGGGAGCCGAGCCCGGCCGCGACGGAGCGGACCTCCGGCACCCGCTGGCCCGCCGCGGCCCGGCCGTAGAGGGCAGCCTGCGTCTCACGCGTTAACGGATTCGCAACAGCGAGGGGCTCGTCGGCTCGCTCGATGACCGCGACCGCGCGAGCCCCGGACAATGCCGCGGCGAGGATCTCACCCGGGAATGGTCGGAAGCTCGTGACGGCGATGGCACCGACCGGCCGTCCGCGTCGACGCAGCTCGTCCACCACCGCGAAGGCGGAATCGGCCAGCGTTCCCATCGCCACGATGACAGTCTCCGCACCCTCGACCTGGCACATTGCGATACGGCCGTGAGCACGTCCCGTCAACTCGCGCCAGTCAGCGCATGCCCGGTCGATGGAGGCCGGGATCCGATCCGTATAGGAGCGCTGTGCGATCCGCCCCTTCATGTAGCTGTCCTGGTTCTGAACGACCCCTGTCATGAGGGAGGTCGACGGGTCGAACAGGCTTCGTAGTCGATCACGCGGGTCTCCAACGAAGTCGCGGAGCAGCTCGTCCTCGGGCAGTGCCACGTTTTCAAGGGTGTGCGTCGTCAGGAACCCGTCCTGGCAGACGAAGAACGGTGTTTCCGTTTCCTCGGCCACCCGCCGCGCGATGGCCGTGAGATCGGCCGCCTCCGATGCGTTGCGAGCGAACAGGATCCCCCACCCCGTGTCGGCAACCGCGTAGACGTCGTCGTGGCCGGCGTGGATGTTGAGGCTCTGGCTCGTCAGCGCTCGGGCCCCGACGTGAAACACGGCCGGCAGGCGTTTGCCCGCGATGACGTGAAGGACCTCCTTCATGAGCACGAGGCCCTGGCCTGCGGTGAAGTTGACGACCCGGGCGCCCGCCAGGGCTGCGCCCTCCGCGGCCGAGGCCGATGAGTGCTCGGACTCGGGCTCGATGAAGCGCAGGTGGGTCCCCCAGAGGTTCGGCTTGCCATCGGCGACCGCCGCCTGGAAGATCGCCGCCATCGTCGTCGATGGGGTGATCGGGTAGGCGCAGGCGATCTCGGCGATCCGCGTCTCGACGCTGGCGATCGCCTCTGAGCCGTCGACGACGACCGCTCGCCCGGGGTAGGGCGGAGCACCGAGGGCGCTGCGAGGTCGGGACGTCATGGCCACAGGATGGGCCGAGCCGTCGTCGGAACGGAGGGGCGTCTGACCCCTTCCGATGGGCCATCCGGCCCGCTTCGGGCCGGCCAGACTCTCAGAGCCAGTGGGTCTCGCGGGCCGCCGCGCTGAGCTCGTCGCGGAATGAAGGATGGGCGATACCGATGAGCGCCTGGGCGCGCTCGCGGATCGAGCGGCCATAGAGCTCGGCGACGCCATACTCCGTGACGACCGTGCGGACGTGGGCCCGCGTCGTGACGACGCCGCTGCCGATGGGCAGGAACGGAGTTATACGGCTGATCGCCCCGTTCTGCGCCGTCGACGGCAGAGCCAGGATCGCCCGCCCTTCCTCAGCGAGGGCCGCACCCCGGACGAAGTCAAGCTGGCCGCCAACACCCGAATAGAGCCGCCAGCCGATGGAGTCAGCGCAGACCTGGCCGGTAAGGTCGATCGCCAGAGCGGAGTTGATGGCGACCATCCGACGGAAGCTGCGGATGATGCTCGTGTCGTTGGTGAAGTCGCTCGGCCTCATCTCGACCATCGGATTGTCATGGACGAAGCGGTACAGACGGTCGGTGCCCATCATCACCGTCGCCACGATCTTGCCGCGGTTGCGCTCCTTGGCCTCGCCCGTCACGACACCGGCCTCAACAAGGTCGACGACGACGTCCGTCAGCATCTCGGTGTGGATGCCGAGGTCGCGCTTTGTCGTGAGGCTGGCACCGACCGCGAACGGGATCGCGCCGATGCCCATCTGGATCGTCGCCTGATCTGGGATGAGGTCTGCGACGAACTCACCGATCGCTCTCTCCACCGGACCGATCTCCGGCGGCTCGACCACGTATGGCGGTGTGTCGACGGGCACCGCGAGGTCGATATCGGAGACATGGACAAAACTCGCGCCGAGCGTCCTCGGCATGCGCGGATTGAGCTGAGCGACGACCGTTCGGGCCGCGCTGATCGCAGCGGGCGTCGCCTCGACCGACGTGCCGAGCGAGCAGAACCCGTGCTCGTCGGGCGGCGAGACATTGATGAATACGGTGTCGAGCGGGACGATGCCGCTCCGGAAGAGCTGGGGGACGTCGGACAGGAAGACCGGAACGTACTCCGCCCGGCCGTCGTTGACAGCCTCGCGGGCGGCGGGCCCGATGAACAGCGCTTTGTGGCGAAAGCTCTGCGCGAGGGCGGGCGCCAGGTGCGGCCCGGGACCTTCGGCGTGGAGGTGGACGATGACGACGTCGCGCAACTCCGATGCCCGCGCGACAAGCGCATCGAGAAGGATCGACGGGGTCGCGGCGGCGCCCTGGATGTATACGGAGTCGCCGCTCGAGATCGCGGCAACGGCTTCCTCGGGCGTGACGAGTCGCACATCGCGAGAATACGGCCGTCGCCCGTCGATCGGACGGCCGGCGTGCACCCCAAGGTCGGGCCGTTCGGCCCTATCCGCTGGTCGGGCTCCTCGCGAGCATCGCTACAGGTGGGTGTCGGAGGGGACGCCCGGCACCCACCCGATGCTCAAGCCCCGAGGGGCGTTCTCGCGGCTTACGAGTAGCGGTATGTCTCCTGCTCGAGCTCGTAGCCCTGCGTCGTGCTCAGCTGGACGAACCCGCCAGCGACCGCCGCGACGAACCAGGCGATGAGCCAGATGAGCTGTGACGTGATCGCCACCCACAGGACACCCTTGCCAAGGTCACCGGGCTCGACGACATTGAACAAGAGCATGCCGCCGGCAACGAGCATCGCCGCTCCGCCGGCCGCCGTGAGGACCACGAGGACCACCTTCGGTGCGTTGAGGACAACGACAACGACGGCGAAGATCGCCCCGACCGCGAGGCCGGCGACCCAGCCCAGGATGCCGTCAAGACCGATGGCCGACATGAGCCCGTAGGCCAGGGTGTACCCGACGGCCGCCCCGAGGATGACGATCGCGGCGTAGTAGAAGAGATACGCCAGGACCGCGAGGATCACGCCGAGGACCAGGCCGACGACGATGCCGAGGGTGCTGACGAAGAAGGCGTGCTCAGTGCCGAATAGGGCCTGCATGCCCTGCATGCCCGCCACGAATCCCGCCACGAATCCCCATAGGGGCAGCAGGACCAGGAAGAAACGGTAGCCGAAGAAGCAGAACGCGGCCCCGACGACGGCCGCCAGGATCGCTAGCCCGAGCGTCTGGAAATCCATGAACATCCTCCTGTGCCCGGCCTTAGTGGGCAGCCGGTCAGGTGCAGCGTGATATGTCCGGACGCCTCGCGTCAAGTAGGCGTGCGACGTATCGGGCCGGGAGGGATGGCCTTGGCGGATGTCAATGCCCCGACGAGCCACCCGAGACGATCTGACACCAATCGGCGACGGGTCGATCGGTGAGAGCCATCCGACACCGTGCGGCGTGGCGATCGGCGAGCTCGACGAAGGACTCCGTGGCCGTCGGCAGGGCCAGGGCGACGAGGTACCAGAGGCACTCGCGCAGCTCAGCGGCGACCCGATAGAGGCCGACTCTCGCCATATCCGAGGCCGTGGTTTCGCCGGCATAGGCGGCAACGAGGCCCGCGTCCCAGGCCTCGCCGTCCGAGTGGTGGATGGCCAGGCTCGCCAGGTCGTAGAGCGGATCGCCCATCCCCGCGTACTCCCAGTCGATGACCGTCACCCGCTCGCCGTCGTCGATGAGGTTCGGACCCCACAGGTCGTTGTGGCACGGGGTCGCACGGACCGGTCGACGGGACAGTGCCGCTCGGATCGGTCGCAACCGGTCGATCAGGTCGTCGAGGTCGGCGGGCACCGGGGCCCCGCGTCCGCGGGCGATGGCCGCCCATGCCGTGATCGTCTTGAACGGCGAGGTCGGGCCGACGTACGGCGAGCCGGCGTGATAGCGGCGCATCGCGGCGGTGATCCTGGCGACGCGATCCGGACCGATGGGCTCCTCGGCCACGAACGTTCGGCCGGGCACGAAACGGGTGACGAGGATTCCGCGAGACTCGGACCAGTAGAAGACCTCGGGTGCCACACCGGCCCGCCACGCGCTCACCGTTGCGGCCCGCTCGCGGCGACGGCGAACGCCGAGCAATCTCGCGTCGGGTGACCCGATCCGGGCGACGAAGCTCTCGTCGTCGACGTCGACCTTGTAGTTGAGATTGGTGATGCCGCCTGCCAACGGCGAGACCGAGACCGACCGGGCAGCGCGCCAGGCGGGAACGCGGGCGATCGCCTCCTCGATGGTCAGTCCCACACGAGGTGGCGCCTAACCCGAGGCCGCAGCGACGGCCTGCTTGGGGATGTCCTTCTTCTTGTCGAGGAACGGCAGGCCCACGACCTTCGCCCGATGGACCGGCTCCGAGGCAAGGCGCTGGACCTCGATGTCCGTCCCGGGCTCGGCGTGCTCGATGGCGATCATGGCGTAGCCGATGTTCTGGCCGAGCGTCCATGAGTGGACGTATGACGACGCCGTCCCGATCTGGCGACCGTCCTTCCAGACCGTCCACGGACCCTCGAACTCGTGCACTGTCGGAGGGCCATCCTCGACATAGCCGACGACCCGTCGCTTGACACCCTCTCGCGCAACGCGGGCCAACGCATCCTTGCCGATGAAGTCGGTGTCCCCTTCGATCTGCCACTCGAGACCCATCTCATAGAGGTTCGTCGAGAGGTCCATGTCGGACTGGAGGTTGAAGATCCCGGCCTCGATTCGCCGAGCGTGGTTCGGGCCGGCCGGGATCAGACCGAACGGTTGGCCATGCTCACGTACGGCCGCGATCATGTCCGCGGCTCGGTCGTTGTCGAGCAGGTAGAGCTCGTAGCCGAGCTCGCCCGTCCAACCCGTCCTCGTGATGTAGACCGGGATGTCGCCCGGCAGTCTGGCCTCCATCCACCAGTAATACTTGAGCCCGTCGATCGAGTCGCCGATGAGCGAGTGCAGGACATCGACGGACTTCGGGCCCTGGAGCTGGATCGGGAACACGTCCATCAGGGTTACAGTCGCATCGAGACCCATCCCGACGGCCAGACCCTTCGCCCAGAGGTGCACATCGCCGTCGGCCGGGCACATCCAGTAGCGGTTCTCGGTCAGTCGCAGGGTCACCGGGTCGTTGACGACGCAGCCGTTCTCGTCGGTGATGATCGTGTACTTGCACTGACCCACGGCGCAGCGGTCCATGTCGCGAGGTGTCAGCAGCTGCATGAGCTTGTGGCCGTCCGGCCCGTCGATCTGGACCGGCCGTTCGACGCTCACGTCCCACAGGGTCACGCCGTGGCGGATCGCCTCGTACTCCTGCTCCTTCGTCTGGCCCTCGAAGTCGACGGCGTGGAGGAGGTGGTTGTACCAAAGGAAGGATGTCGCTCCCATGCCGCGGAAGATCGGGAAGAGGGGCGACTTGCGGTAACGCGCCGAATGGACGAGACGGTAGTCGAACAGGTCGCTCACGGTCGCTCGGTCTCCGTTGGATCGGTGGTGGGTTAGACGAGGCCGATGATACGCGGCGGCCGGAGGCTCAGTCGGGAGACCCGAGGCGGTGCTTGGCGACGAACGCGGCAGCCTGCGCCCGTCGCTCGAGATCGAGCTTGGAGAGGATCGAGCTGACGTAGTTCTTGACAGTCTTGTCGGACAGAAAGACCTCGGCCGCGATCTCCTTGTTCGTCTTGCCCTCGGCGACGAGGAGCAGGATCTTGCGCTCCTGGGCAGTCAGGGCCGCAAGCTCGTCGTGAGCGTCGCCGGCCGCCATCCGGCGGACCCGTTCGAGGACCCGCTCCGTGACAGCCGGGTCGAGGAGCGATTCGCCGCGACCGACCGTCTCGAGGGCCGACACGAGGTCGCGGGCGCGAATCTGCTTGAGGAGATACCCGGACGCACCGGCGACGATCGCCGACAGGACCGCCTCCTCGTCCGGGTAGGAGGTCAGCATGACGACACGGGTCGCCGGCATGTCGGCGCGGATGTCGCGGCAGACCTCGATCCCCGAACCGTCGGGCAGACGGACGTCCATGACGACGAGGTCCGGCTCGTATCGACGGGCCTCGGCGAGCGCCTCGGCCGCAGTCCCCGCCTGGGCGACGACGGTGAAGCCGGGACGCCGATCGAGCAGGGCTACGAGGCCCTCGCGGACCACTTCGTGATCGTCGACGACCAGGACCCGCAACGGTCGGGCCACGTCGTTCGTCATCGGGCGTCCGCGCCCACGTCCGGGACAGGTGTCAACCAGACCGAGACCTTCGTCCCGCGGTCGGGCCCGGTGTCGATCACCAGGCGCCCGCCGATCGCCTCGGCCCGCGCCCTCATGTTCGGCAGGCCGTGGTGGCTGGGCTCGGTGACCACCGAGCGGTCGAAGCCCACCCCGTCGTCGGCGATCTCAAGGACCGAAAAGCCGCCTTCCCGACGAAGGTCGATCCTGAGATGACGAGCGTGGGCATGGCGTGCGGCATTGCTCATAGCCTCGCGCGCCAGGTGCAATAGCTGGGCATTGCCCTCCGCGCCGTATCCAGGATCCGCCGCCGGGTCGAGGTCGAGCTCCGCCTCGACGAGCGTATTGTGCCGATACTCCTCCGCGAGAGCAGCCAGGCCGGCCCCGAGATCGGCTCCGCCGAGCGCCTCGGGCTGGAGGCCATGGATGAAGCCGCGCATGTCGCGGATCGCCTTGTCGAGATCGTCGATGGCATGGTCGACCCGTCGATCGGCCTCGTCGGGTGCATCGCGCACGAGGTCGGGAACGTCCTCCAGCGACAACGACACGGCATAGAGCGACTGGATGATCCCGTCGTGAAGGTCGCGACCGATCCTGTCGCGCTCCTCGACGACGGCCAGGCGGCGGGCTTGGGCATGGAGCTGGGCGTTGACGATCGCGATCCCCGCGTGCCGGGCGAAGACCTCCACGAGCCGCTGGTCGGCCTCGGTGAACTCGGCTGCGGTCTGCTTGTCGGTGAGATAGAGGTTGCCGACAGCCCGATCGTTCACCGTTACCGGCACGCCGAGGAACGAGGACATCGGTGGGTGATTCGGCGGGAACCCGAAAGCGTCCGGGTGATCGGCGATGCGGGGGATCCGAAGCGACCGACCCTCGCGAATGATCGTGCCGAGCAGGCCTCGTCCGCGCGGAAGAGGGCCGATCGCGGCCCTGGCCTCGTCGCTGATCCCACTGGTGATGAAGCGCTCGATCCTGCCGTTGCCGCCGACGATGCCAAGAGCGGCATATTGAGCGGCCACGAGCTCTCGAACACGGTCGACGATGACCTGGAGCACTTCGTCGAGGTCGAGAACCGCGGCGATCGCCCGGGTCGCCTCGTCGAGGGCGTCGAGGGCGGCGGCATCGGGATCGCCGGGCCGCACGGCGAGGGTGGGTGTCGTTGTGCCGGGCAGAGGCTCCACGGGCCGAGCGTACCAAACGAGGATCGACGTGGGGCAGGTCGGCACCCCGAAGGAGGGGCCATCGGGCACTAGCCCGGGAGAGGCGCCGACCAGACCATGGCCCTCGCGATGGGCACGTGGACCGACACTGGATCCTCGCCGCCAGCTGAGATTCATCACATCGTCCTGGGCACGGACCTGAGCGAGGCATCGGCCTCCGCCGAGTCGACGGCGATCGAGATGGCGGCGCGCTTGCAGGCGCAATTGCTCGTCGTCAACGTCATTGACCCGGGCGGGTTGCGACTGCCGGGCGCCCACCCCGGGCGACGCATCGATCAGGTGCGGATGGAGCGCGAGACCGCCGCGTCGAGGATCGTGGCCAGGGCGATCGAGGCCGGCGTGACGGCGCGTTTCCTCGTCTGGCAGGGCGAGCCCGGTGTCGCTCTCCTGGAAGCCGCCGCGGCCGAGGGAGCCGACGTGATCGTCGTTGGGAGTCACGGCCGCAACCGCCTCGGGCGGCTCCTCCTGGGCAGCGTCTCGGGCCACGTCGTCGAGCATGCGGATCGCCCCGTCATCGTCGCCCGCGGCGATCAGCTCGTGCGCTACGACGGGGGATCCGCCGAGCCGTCGGGAGGCTGATCGGCCCTCGAGGTGCAGCTCAACGGCCCTGCGTCGGCAGCCGGCTCGTCGCGTTCATTTCGCGCGACCGAGCGCCGGCGATCGGCGCATGATGCTGTCGTTGACACATCGAGGAGAGCCCGACATGCACGGACGAAGGAGCATCGCTCTTGCCGCAGGGGTCACGCTCGCCGCTGCCGTCACGGCATGCAGTGCGACGACACCGGCCTGGACGTTCCAGCCACCGTCGAGCAAGGAGCCAGCCGCCTCTGGAGCTCCCCCGAGCGCCGGAACCGCGGCGAGCGCCGCCCCTTCGACGAGCGCCGCACCTGGTGCAAACGCATCCAGCGGCACCTTGACCGGCGAGATCGCGATCTCGGCCGGCGACGATCTCCGCTTCACGCCAGCGACGGTCGCGGTCGCGACGGCCGGCCTCTATAACGTCACGTTCAAGAACGCAGGCACGATTCTCCACGACATCACGTTTGCCGACGGCACGAAGATCCAGGCGGCGGCCGGCGTCAGCGCGAGCGGCCAGGTCGCCATTCCAGCCGGGGGGATCACGTTCATCTGCTCCGTCCCGGGCCATGCCGATGCCGGCATGAAGGGATCGGTCACCGTCGGCAGTGCGACGGCCGGCGGGGGCGGCGACACCGGCGGTGACCACGGCGGACCAGGGGCGGTCCTGCCCTCACCCGACCCGGCCGCCCCTGCCTACACCCCATACGATCCCTTCGCCCCGGCGGTCCTCGACGGGACGACCCACGACATCGATCTCGTGATCAAGGAAACGACGATGACGGTCGCCCCAGGCTACGTTGTTGGCGTCTGGACGTTCGATGGCAAGGTGCCCGGACCGGTCATCCGCGTCCACCAGGGCGACACGATCAACATCCATCTCAAGAATCCGGCCACGAACAAGCTCTCCCACAGCGTCGACTTCCACGCATCTCAGGTCGCCTGGAACGACGAGATGCTATCGATCGATCCGGGCAAGGAAAAGCTCTACTCGTGGCGCGCCGACTACGCCGGCGTCTGGATGTACCACTGTGGGACAGCACCGGCACTCCACCACATCGCCAACGGCATGTACGGCATGGTCATCGTTGAGCCAAAAGGTGGCTTCGCCAAGGTCGACCATGAGATCGCCCTCGTGCAGAGCGAGTGGTACTTCGACGATCAGGGCAAGCCCGTCTCACTGGCCAAGGCCGCGGAGGGCGCGCCATCGCCCGACTGGGTGACGTTCAACGGCGTGGCCAACCAGTACAAGGACAACCCCATCAAGGTCGACACCGGAAAGCGGGTGCGGATCTTCGTCCTTGATACCGGGCCATCGATCGACAGCTCCTTCCACATCGTCGGCACGATCTTCGACACCGTCTACAAGGAAGGGATCCAGCTGACCCCGACCAACCCCGGTCATTTCGGGAGCCAGGCCGTCGACCTGTCGCCCGCCCAGGGGGCGATCATCGAACTATCGACCCCGGAAGACGGGTTGTACCCGATCGTCACCCACGCCTTCAACTTCGTCGGGCGAGGTGCCCTCGGGCTGCTCCAGGCCGGGGACGGCGATCCGCTGAATTGACGACGAAGCGGAGGCGGGCACCGTGCCCGCCTCCGCCTCCTAGCGGCCAGGAATGGCTGCCTCAGGTCGTGGAGGGAGTCGCCTCCTGACGGTGGAAAGCCGCGCCCGGGCTCCACGGCGCCCCGAGCATCGGGAGCAGGTAGCGGTCGATGCCGTAGTAGCCGGCGACGCGCCAGGCCAGCATGATCCCGATCGCCATCGTGAAGAGGACCGGGTTCGACGAGGCAGAGCCGGCGAGCATGAACGACATGTTCATGAATGCGCCGAAGAAGGCCGCGATCCCGGTCAGCAGGCCGAGGACCAGACCGATCCCGACGGCCATCTCGCCAAGGGTGATGACCCATGAGAACCATGTGTATGCGTCGTTGTCGAGCAGTGTCTGGATGAAGTTGCGGTACCACTCGTACGTGATCGGGGCGCTGCCCTGGTCGGGGATCTGGACGATCCGCTCCCAGTATCCCTTGAGCGCCTCGCCGCCCTGCGTCCAGGCGGGATCGTTGAACTTGTGGAGGCCGGCCGACAGCCATGAGATCCCGACGAACAGCCTGATCGGCAGCCAGAACAGCCCCGCCCGCGAGTTGTGGAACAGGTAGTGCGTCAGCGCCGGCTCCGCGATCGAGACCTCGGTCGTGCCCGGCTCGTTGCGGCCCACAAACAATGCGACCGCGAGGACGATGAAGCTGATCCAGAAGATCCAGGTCACGATCTGGGTGACCGTCGCATCGCGTGTCGCGGGATCCGGGAACCATGGATTGACGAGGTACGCCAGAGATATGGCCGCGATCGCGGCCGACACCCAGGCGACCATCCGTGTAGTGGACATCTCCTCTCACCTCCAGATCGCAAATCCTGCCATAGATGGGGGCAGATGCCCACCGATGTCGGGGCGACTATGCGGCCGGCAACCCCGCGCAGCGTACATCCGAACGGCACGCCCAGATGGGCCACTTGGACCGACTCAGCGTGTGTAGGCGCCGTCCGGATCAAGCTCGTCGCGGATCAGGCGAAGCTCTTCGACCGTCGGTTCCGGCGTGGTGGTGAGTTCGTCGGAGATCTTCGGCTCCCACGCCATCGCAGCCCTGAGGTCGTCGAGCGTGGCTCCAGCGTGCAGCGAATCGAGGCGCATCTCGCCGGTCTCGTCGAAGTGGAAGATGCCGAGGTCGGTCACGACGACCGATGGCCCGCGACCGAGCCAGCCGCCCTCGCGACGGATCCTTTCGGCCTGCTCCGCGCCGCCGAGGTTGCCCGGGCTCGTTCGGAAGTCGATCCGCTCGACGAAGCTCCGCGAGCTCTGGCGCATGATGACGAAGACGGCGCGCGCGTTGATCGCGATCTCGCAGGCGCCACCGCTGCCCGGCAGGCGCGTCGTCGGGTGGGCATAGTCGCCGATCACCGTCGTATTGATGTTGCCGAAACGGTCGATCTGGGCGGCTCCGAGGAAGCCCACGTCGATGAGGCCGCCCTGGAGGTACAGCGCGAAGAGTTCCCACATGCTCGTGACGGCCGTCGAGCCGGTGACGATCGTCGGGTCACCGATGCTCAACGGCAGCCGGGCCGGACGAGCTCCGAACACTCCAGCCTCATAGACGAGCTCCATGTCGGGCGCGATCGTCCGCTTGGCGAGATTGACCGCGATGTTCGGCAGGCCCACCCCGACGAAGCAGACCCTCTGGCCAGCAAGCTCGCGAGCGGCAGCCACGATCATCATCTCGGTCTTCGAGAAGCCAGACGCGTCGCTCATCGAAACGGGTCGGCCGGCTGATGGTCCACGGGACGACCCAAGTGACCGGCGAGAGGCGGCCCGGCGGTCGGGTGGTGCACCGGGCGAACCAAGTGACCGGCGAGAGGCGGCCCGGCGGTCGGGTGGTCCACTGGGCGACCCAAGTGACCGGCGAGAGGCGGCCCGGCGGTCCGGTGGTGCACCGGGCGAACCAAGTGACCGGCGAGGGGCGGCCCGGCGGTCACTTGGTGCATTGAGCGAACCACGCACGTTCCGCTCATCCGTAGATTCCGTAGTCGACGCTGCCCGACGGTGCTCCCGACGTTCTGAGCTCGGCCATCCGCTCCTCGCCGACCTTGGCCATGTACTCCTCGCGTCCCGAAACGCCGCGCACCCATTCGTCGAGCCATCGCAGGGTGCCTTCAGGCTCACGACTGATCGGGTCCCAGTCGAGGTAGAAGCGGTTATCGCGGTCATACATCCCCTGGACGTAGGAGGGGTGGGCGCCCCACGGCTCTACGACGACCGCGTCGACGATGAGGCCCGGGATGATCGTCCGGTTCGGATCCGCCCGGATGACGTCGTCCTCGACGAGCTGCTCGACCACCACGATGACTCTCTCCGCGGCGAATGCCGCTTCCTTCTGGCAGCCGAGCAGGCCCCAGACCTGGGCATCGCCGGCGGCGGAGGCGCGCTGAGCGTGGACGATCGTCACGTCGGGCCGCAGGGGCGGGACCGCATAGACGGTGCCGTCGCCGTAGGGGCTCTCGATGGGCCGGATGAGCGGATTTGCGGCGGGCAGGTCGGTCTCGAAATACGAGCGCAGCGGCATGAACGGCAGGTTGGCCGCACCGGCCATGTACCGGGCGACCATCCCGAAGTGGCTGTACTCCTCGAGCTCCAGGCTTGCCGCGGCTCCCTCGGTCACCCGCCGGATCGCGTGGAGGCTGCCGACGCCCGGGTTGCCCAGCCAGCTGAAGATGAGCTTGCGGGCCACGCCAGCCGCGATCATCTGGTCGTAGATGACGTCGGGCGTCATCCGGGCGAGGACGAGGTCGCGCTTCCGCTGACGGATGATCTCGTGGCCGGCCGCAAAGCAGATGAGGTGGGTGAAACCCTCGATCGCCACCGTGTCGCCGTCGCGGACTAGCTCGCGGATCGCATCGTTCATCGTGGCAACCTTGGATGTGCCGGTCACCTCGCGATGATGACAGTCGCCGCGGCGTGCGTGGCGACGTACTGGGACACGCTCCCGGCGATCGCCCGACGGACCGCCCCGAGTCCTCGTGAACCGACGACGATCGTGTCGTAGCCGAAGTCCTCCGCCGTTCGGACGATCATCGGGCCAGCGTCTCCGGTTGGCTCATGTGTCGTCGCCTCAAGCCCGCGCTCGTTGAGCCAGACGGATGCGTCATGGAGCTGGCTCGCATGCTCCGAGGCGGGCCCCCATGGATCTTCCGCTGCTCCGGCGAGACGCTCGGAAGTGACGGAAACGATCCCGACCTCGAGTGACAGGGCGCCCGCCAGCTCGGCCCCTCGCTCGAGTGCGAGCTGGGCTCCAGGCGTGCCGTCGTAGGCGATGAGGATTCTGTTCGGCCGGGCCGCACTGGTCATCGGGCCCGAGCGAGACCGATATCGAAGTGGAGCTTCCCGTCGACTATCGGCACGAGGAGCTCCGCCTTCACAGCGCTGATCGTATCGTCGTCGAGGTACGGCCCGGCAGCAGGATAGGCCTGCGTCACGACGGTCTCGTGACCGTCCGCCGACACGAGGAAGTGCACGTGAGCGGGTCGCCACGGATGTCGGCCAAGGGCCCGCAGGAGCTGGCCGACCGGGCCGTCGTCCTTGACCGTGTAGTGGCGCGGCCTCACGGTCTCGATTCGGTACGACCCGTCCTGGTTCGTCCGTTGCCGGCCTCGGAGATTCCATCGCGCCAGGGCGGCATCCTCGTTCGAATATCTGCCCTCGCCGTCTGCCTGCCAGACATCGACGGTCGCCCCGGCCAACGGCTCCCCGGATAGAGCATCCGTGACCAGGCCGTGGATAACAAGCGGCTCACCGCTCGATGCGGCGCCTCGGATCGAGCCGGGGTTCTCGATGAACGGGGCCCCTGGTCGATAGAACGGTCCGAGGACGTTGCTCGCCGTTCCCACGATCTGGGCGTGGGTCTGGTCGTCGACGAGGCGCGACAGGCCCAGCACGTCCGAGAGGAGGATGAACTCATCGGCCTTGCCGACCTCGGTCAGGAACGCGAGGGTCGCAAGGAGCTCCTCGTTGGTCAGATCAAGTTCCGCCGCCGCGGCGTGGATCGCCCGGACCACCCGCGGAACGACCGTCTGCAGCCGGTCTTCGGTGTGGGGCCGGTCCAACCCGGTCACCGAGCTTGGTCCTCCGATCGCCGGAACAGGTCGAGGTGCTCGCGACCTTCGCCAGGAACCGCCAGGCCGAGCAGCTCGGCCCTCGCCTTGGCGATGTCGGCCTCGTACTTGAGCAGCACGTGGAGCGTCTCCGGCGCGTCGGCATCGGCGATGCTGCCCGAGCCGAGCAGCACGAGCGTCCGAGCCCAGTCGATCGACTCCGAGATCGATGGCGGCTTCTTGAGATCCAGCTCGCGGACTCGACGCACGATCCGCGCCACCTGGCCGGCAAGGTCGACGTCGAGCCCTTGGACGCGCGACAGGAGGATGTCTCGTTCGCGGTCCGCGGTCGGGTAGCCGATGTGGAGGAACAGACAGCGCCGCTTGAGCGCCTCCGACAGGTCCCGCGAATCGTTCGAGGTCAGGAACACCATCGGATGACGCGATGCGACGATGGTCCCCAGTTCCGGGATCGTGACCTGGAACTCCGAGAGGATCTCAAGCATGAGCGCTTCGGCCTCGACCTCGACGCGGTCGATCTCGTCGATGAGGAGGACGACCGGCTCGTCCGCCCGGATGGCCGCCAGCAGCGGCCGGGGTAGCAGGAAGGGTTCGGAAAAG
Organism: uncultured Chloroflexia bacterium; assembly: GCA_963789905.1. Classification (GTDB taxonomy): domain Bacteria; phylum Chloroflexota; class Limnocylindria; order Limnocylindrales; family CSP1-4; genus CAWBMK01. The sequence continues at coordinate 868,306 of CAWBMK010000001.1, forward strand.
ATGTCATCCTCGATCTCGGACCAAGCCTCGCGTCCCTCGTCGGCCTGGATGCGCAGCAGCTGCTTCTTGTAGTTCCACTCGTACAACGCCTTCGATTCGTCGATCCCTTCGTAGCACTGGAGCCTGATGAGGCGGGCCCCGGTGACCACGGCGACCGAACGCGCCAGCTCCGTCTTGCCCACACCGGCCGGCCCCTCCAACAGGACGGGCTTCTCCAGCCGATCGGCGATGTAGACGGTCAGCCCGATGGTGGGGTCGGCGAGGTAGCCGACGGAGGCGAGACGCTCGACCACGTCGTCACCGGACGCGAAGTGGGCGCCTCGATCGGTCACGATCCCTCCGTGCTGCTGGCCGACGAGCTCGGTGCGAGCATCGTCAGTCGCCGCTCGACGGCGAACAGCGCCATCGGTCGCCGGGCGATGATGAGGCCCCACAGGCCCCGAGGGGCGAGCAGGACGATCACCATGGTGACGACGCCGAGGGCGATCAGGTAGGTGCTTCCGTAGTCTGCCAGCAGCTCCTGGAGGGCGAAGAACACGATCGCACCCAGGATCGGGCCTTCGATCCGGCCAAGCCCGCCGATGACGACGATGAAGATCATGACCACGGTCCAGTCGACGCTGAAGGCGGCGGTAGGCTGGATCCGCAGCAGCTGGAGGTAGTAGACAGCTCCGGCCACCGCGCAACCCGCGGACGCGATCACGTAGACGATCCGCTTGGTGGTCGTCACACCGACGCCGAGGCTGGCGGCCGACACCTCGCTGTCGCGGACCGCCCGCAGCGCGAGGCCGAGCCGCGATCGCACGACGAGCGCAGCCACGAGCACCGAACCGAAGCCCGACGCCGATGGCCAGCCAGTAGGTCAATGCGAGGCGGTCGGGCGGCGACATGGAGGCGACCGACGTGAGCGTCGCCCCAGTGCCCGAGCCGAGGGCCGGGACCTGCATCACGATGAGGCGGAAGACCTCGGCGATGACCCACGTCCCGATGGCGAAGTATCCGCCCCGGAGGCGGAACGCGAAGAGGGACGTGATAAGGGCGATCAGCGTCGCCCCGAGAGCTGTCACCGCGATGGCCGGCACGGGGTGGAGACCCAGGATCTCGGCCGCCACGAACAGGCCGTATGCCCCGATGCCGACGAACGCCTGCTGGCCGATCGAGACGAGCCCCGCGTAGCCAGCGAGGAGGTTCCACATCTGGGCCATCGCCATGAGCGTGAAGAACTCGACCATGAGCTTCATCGTCCCCGATGTCCCCCACGAAGGCAGGGTCGCCAAGGCGACGGCCAACCCGAGTCCGACGACCAGCACCAGGCGCGATGTCGTCGTTCCGATCTCGACTCGGAATCGCGGGCGGGTTACGGCGGCTGCAGTCATGCCTGGCGGACCGTCTGGCGCGGGAAGAAGCCCTGCGGCCGGATCAGCAGGATTGCCAGAAACACGACGTGCCCGGCGAGGATCTGGTAGGCGGGGTTGATCTGGCCTCCGACCGTCTGCGAGACCCCCAGGATGATCCCGCCGGCAAGGGTCCCCCACAGCGACCCGAGGCCGCCGATCACCACGGCCTCGTAGGCGAAGATCAGCATGGCCGGCCCGTCGGCTGGCCCGAAGGTCGTCCGTATCCCGAGGAACACCCCACCAACCGCGACGGTCCCGAGTGCGATCGCCATCGCGACCCCGAACAGATGGCGGTGGTCGATCCCGACGATCCGCGCCGCCTCTCCGTCATCGGAGGCCGCCCGGAGCGCCCGCCCGAGCTGAGTCCGATCGAGGGCGACCTGGAGCGTGACGAGCATCACAACGGCGGAGGCCAGGGTGATCAGAGGCAGCCAGCCGACGATGAGTCGCTCGGTGATGGTCAGGCTGGCGGTCTCGAGCGCGCCGAGATCGAGCCCACGAGAATCGGCAGTGAACGCTGCGAGGAGCCCGTTCTGGAGGACGACCGCCAACCCGAACGTGACGAGCACCGATGACAGGACGCCGCCGTCGAGAGTCCGATTGAGGATCGTCCGCTGGAGGACGTAGCCCAGGATCATCATCAGCGGGACGACCACGATCAGGCTCACGATCGGCCCCACGCCGGTGGCCGAAACGACAACGACTGCCAGGAATGCGGCGAGGAGGCCGAGGTCGCCGTGGGCGAGGTTGACGAGGCGCATGACCCCGAAGACGAGGGACAGGCCGGTCGCCAACATCGCGTACAACCCGCCGAGCAGCAGCCCTTGGACGACCGCGTTGAGCCACTCCATGGTCAGAAGCCGAAGTATGCGCGGGTTATGGCGGCCCGCGACAGCTCGGCCGGCCGGCCGGCGAGCGTGATCCGGCCCTCCAGCAGGCAGTAGGCGCGGTCGGCAGCGGCCAGAGCCTGGTCGATGTTCTGCTCGACCAGCAGAATCGACGTCCCGCCCTCCCGGATCTGGGGAAGCGCAGCATAGAGCTGGGCGATCACGATCGGGGCGAGACCGAGCGAGACCTCATCGAGCAGGAGCAGGCGGGGATTTGCCATCAGGGCGCGACCGATCGCCAGCGCCTGCTGCTCGCCGCCGGAGAGGACCGCGCCGCTCCGACGACGACGTTCGGCGAGCATCGGGAACAGCTCGTGGACACGGGCGACGTCCCAGCGACCGGAACGGCGCCGATAGGCACCCACCTGCAGGTTCTCGTCGACGGACAGGCTCGGGAATACCCGCCGTCCTTCCGGTACGAGCGAGATCCCGGCGCTCACCCGAGCATGGGTGGCCAACCCGTCGATGACATTCCCGTTGTAGGTGACTTCGCCGCCGCGGGTCGGGACGAGGCCCGCAATGAGACGAAGCAGGGTCGACTTGCCGGCGCCATTCGCACCGATGATGGCGACGGTCTCGCCTTCATCGACGGTCAGCGACACGTCGAAGAGCGCCTGGAAGTCGCCGTAGAAGCTGCTCACGCGGTCGACGGCGAGAAGTGTCAATGCGATCGCCTCCTCGCCGAGATAGACCGCGTGGACGGCCGGGTCGGCGATGACGGCCCGGGGATCGCCCTCGGCCAGGATGCGGCCGTCGTCCATGGCGACGAGGCGATCGACGACGGCAAGAAGGCCTGCGACGATGTGCTCGATCCAGACGATCGTCACGCCACGGCCGCGGAGATCGCGCAGGATCGACACCAGCACATCGACCTCGCCTTCGGTGAGGCCGCCGGCGATCTCGTCGAGTAGCAGCAGCCGCGGGTGCGTGGCGACGGCCCGCGCAAGCTCGAGTCGCTTGCGATCGAGAAGCGGGAGGGCGCCGGCCATGACGTTGGCGCGTCCGATGAGCTGGGTCAGCTCGAGCGCCTCGACGCTGGCCGTCGCCGGGTCATGTCCGTCACCTCGGCCACGGCCGGCGTACGTCGCGCCGAGCAGGACGTTCTCGAACACGGACATGCCTCCAAAGGGTTGCGGGATCTGGTATGTCCGGGCGATCCCGAGCCGCGCTCGGGCATGAGCCGCCAAGCCCGTGACGTCCGTTCCATCGACCAGGATCCGGCCTGCGTCAGGCGCGAGGTTGCCCGTGACGAGATTGAGGACGCTCGTCTTGCCGGCGCCGTTGGGGCCGACGACGACCGAGCGTCTCGCCGGCCCGCACGCGAAGCGATAGCCCGTCGGCGACGATGACACTGCCGAACGTCTTTCGGACGTCCTCCAGCTCGAGGAGCGGAGTCGACAGATCCTCCGTCACCGATGGATCGGGGCGATCAGCTGCCGGGGATCGGCTGCATCGTCCCGCCAGCCGGGATCTCCGGGTGGTCCTTGTTGCTCACGATGACGAGCTCGTAAGGGAACTGGCCAGTTCCCTTGACCCACTGGCCGCCGACAAGCGGCGTCTTGGCGACGTTCGCGGCGGCGAAGGGCGGCAGGCCAGCTCCATTCCACTCCACGTGACCCACGACCGTGTCGAGCGCTGTCGCTTTGATGGCGTCGCGGATGGCCGCCTTGTCGTCAACACTCGAGGCCCGTTTGAGGGCATCGACCGCGACCTCGAAGACCGCGTGGGCAAACCCGATCGGCTGCGTCCATTGCTTCCCGGTTGCGGAGGTGTATCCGTCCGCCAACTCCTTCGCGCTGGCACCAGTCAGCGACGACTTGAACGGGTGATTGGGGCTCCACCAGACCTCCGACGATAGGCCCTCGCCATCGGCTCCCAGGGCGTCGACCGACGATGGGAAGAGGAGCGCCTTGCCGATCGAGGCCACCTTGGGCTTGAAGCCCTGCTGCAGGGCCTGCTTCCAGAAGGTCGTGAAGTCGGGCGGCAAGGGGACACCTGTCAGGATCTCGACGTCAGCCTTCTTGAACGCGTTGATCTGGCTCGAATAGTCCTGTGACAGGTTCTCGTAGCGACCGGGGTCCACGATCGTGTAGCCGGCCGGCGTGAGAACGGATGGGAAACCGACCTGCGGGCTGCTCCACGCGTTCCCGTCGCCGTCGTTAGGCATGAGGAAGCCAACGGACTTGTTGTTCTCCGACCTTGCTCCACATATCGGTGAAGACGGAGAGGATGTCCTCGAGACCCCAGAAGAAGTGGTACGACCACTGGAACGGCTTGGTCTGATCCGGCGGCACGTTGGGATCGCGAATAAGGTATGGCTGCCACGGCGTGACTGACGAGATGCATGGCACACCGTTGGCCTCGCAGACGCCAGAGACGGGGTTCGTCGTCTCGGGTGTATTGGCGACGAGGATCAGGTCGACGCCGTCGTCGAGGATGAGCTCGTTGGCGACCTCGGCGGCCCGGTTGGGATCGCCCTGACTGTCCTTGCTGGATGATCTCGATGGGGTAGGTCGTCCCGTTGTTGACGATCCCGGCGCCGATGGCCGTCTTGATCCCTTCGATGATGTAGTCGTCGGCTTCGGCGAATGCCGAGAGTGGCCCGGTCTTCGGGCTGACGTAGCCGATCTTGATGGCCTCGGCCGGTAGCCGTCGAGGCGGCAGCGGACGGCGATGCTGCCGTCGATGCCTCGCTAGACGCGGCTGCCGACGGCGACGACGACGCGCTCCCGGTGCATGCCGCGAGGACGATGGCGAGCAACGCGATCCCAGCCGACCGGATCGCCGACCGCGGACGTATCGTGCGCTCGTGGGCCATGGCAGCTCCTCCTCTCGACCCGACTGTCCGGCGGGTCAGCTTCCCGGTGCGAGCGCACCGGCTTGTGACGCGGTTCGCTCGACCGCCTGGGCGAGCGATGGCCGATGCCCCTCGATAGGCCTCGACCAGCAGCGAACGGATGGCCGGTTCGTCGACCGGCCGCGGATTGTTCGGGACGGCCTCGACGATCAGTCGAGCCGCCTCGTCGAGACGATCCATCGGCATCCCGATCTCGGCCAGCGATCGCGGGGCGCCGATCATGCGCGCCAGGTCGAAGACAGCGCCCGGGACGTCGGGGTTGCCGATCGCTCGCGCCATCCTCGCCATCGCGGCGGGGACGGCCGGTGCGTTGAAGGCCAGGGCGTGGGGCAGGATGACGGTGTGCATCTCGGCATGGGGCAGGTCATAGGCGCCCCCGAGGACATGGCAGATCTTGTGATGGATGCCAGACCCCGCGGCCGCGAAGGCGGCCCCAGCCAGATAGGCGCCCATGAGGACGTCGCCTCGCGCGTCGACATCGTCTGGTCGAGCGACGACCCGGGGCAGACCCTCCGACAGGACACGGATCCCTTCCTCCGCCATCAGCGTCGTGATCGGCGAGGCGGCTTCCGCGTAGATCGCTTCGGCACAGTGAGCAAGCGCGTTCATGCCCGACGGGCCGGCGATCGCCGGCGGGAGGGTCAGCGTCAGCAGGGGATCGTAGACGACCGTGGTCGGCTGGACGACCGGATCTCGACCCGTGTACTTGCGCTCACCTTCCGTGAGTCCCCAGATCGGGGTCATCTCCGATCCGGCGTACGTCGTCGGGACGGCCAGGATCCGGAGAGGCTGGTCAAGAGCGACGGCCTTGCCGAGGCCGGTCGCCGATCCTCCGCCGATCGTGACGATCGCGTCGGCAGCGGCGTCGCGGGCCATCGCACGCGCTGCCTCGGCTCTCTCGACCGGGACATGGACGCGAACATCGTCGATCCGGGCCACGACCCGCTCGGCCAGCCGATCTGCCAACCCGTCCGCCCACGCCCGACCCATCCGATCGGCGATGAGCAGAACGCGTGCTGCACCGAGGCGCTCGAGCTCGTCGGGCACCCGCTCGAAGGCACCATTTGCGAAGAGCACCCGGCCCGGCAGGGCGTCGTAGATGAACGAGCGCATCGCGCCGCTCAGGGCCGCGGATAGAAGGGCGGCAGCGCCGCGTCGACGTTTACCCAGACGGACTTCGGCTCGGTGTATTCGCGGACCGCCTCGAACCCCATCTCGCGCCCGTAGCCCGACGACCCGGTCCCGCCGAATGGGGAGGCTGGATTGACCCGTTTGTAACTGTTGATCCAGACCATCCCGGATCGGATCTGGCGGGCCACGACGTGGGCCCGCGACAGGTCGCGTGTCCAGAGTCCGCCGCCAAGGCCGTATTCGACGTCGTTGGCGATCCGGACTGCCTCCTCGTCGCTGCGGAACGTCGTTACCGTGACGAATGGCCCAAAGACCTCCTCACGGCAGACACGCGACGAGGGATCGGCGCGGACGACGGTGGGTCGCATGTAGTAGCCATCGGCCAGGGCGGGATCGTCGGGAGCGGTGCCGCCGGTGATGACCTCCCCGCCTTCAGCGCGCGCGACGTCGACATAGCTCAGGACTCGATCGCGGTGCTCGGCCGATGTCAACGGGCCCATCTCGGTCTTCGGATCGAGCGGATCGCCGAGCTGGATCGACTCGGCCAGTCCGACGAAGCGACTGAGGAACTCGTCGGCGATGGTGGCGTGGAGGATGAGCCGCGAACCGGCGATGCAGGCCTGACCCTGATTGTGGAAGATCGCAAATGCCGAGCCGTTCACGGCAGCCTCGATGTCGGCATCGGCGAAGACGATGTTGGCGCCCTTGCCGCCGAGCTCAAGCTGGACCCGCTTCACGTTCGACGCCGACAGCTCGACGATGCGCCGGCCGACGGCGGTCGATCCGGTGAACGCGATCTTGCGGACCTCGAGATGGGCGGCGAGGTGTTCGCCGACGACCTGGCCGCTACCGGGGATGATGTTGACGACACCGGGCGGGAACCCGACTTCGGCCATGAGCTCGGCGATCCGAAGGGAGCTCAGCGGGGTCAGCTGGGCAGGTTTCAAGACGACGGTGTTGCCGGCGGCAAGAGCCGGACCCATCTTCCAGCTGCAGAACATGAGCGGGAAGTTCCAGGGGACGATCATGCCGACGACGCCGAGCGGCTCGCGCAGGACGTAATTGAGGAAGCCAGGCTCGACCGGGATGACGTCGCCCTGGATCTTGTCGGCCATGCCGCCGAAGTAGCGGAAGGTCGCGGCGGTCCTCGGAACGTCGAGGCTGCGACTGTCGCGGATCGGATGGCCCGTGTCGAGCGACTCGATCGTCGCCAGCTGATCGGTCGCTTCCTCGATCCGATCGGCGAGGCGCAGCAGCAGTCGACCTCTGGCCGAGGCGGCCATACCTGCCCACCCAGGGAAAGCATCTCGCGCCGCCGAGACGGCCCGATCCACGTCGGCCGGTCCAGCCTGGGCGACATTGGCCAGGACCGCACCTGTGTGAGGATCCAGCGTCGGGCGTGTCGCCCCATCGGCGGCGGACGAAAACTCGCCGCCGATGAACAGGCGGTCGTTGAGGCGCAGCCCGGTCGTCCGACCGGCAATCGCCACCTGAGACCCCTGGGTCAGATCTGGACCGCGGTCGATGGCAGCTGGCCGCTCGAGATCAGGGCCGGGAGCTCCGGATCCGCATTCTCCCAGACGAGCAGCATCGATCGCTTCGGTGCGTAACCCTGGTGTCGGATGTCGGCCGGCATCGCGGCGACGTCGCCCGGTCGCATGACGACCTTGGCTCGAGCCGCTCCCGTGTCGCGATCCTCGACGTTCCAGTAGATCTCGTCGGACAGCTGGATGAACCACTCTACGCGATCGTTGCCGTGGATGATCGGCAGGATGTACTCCTCGGTCGTCGGGCAGTAGAGGCTGTCGCCGCAGACAGAGACGACCGAGGGGTTCCACGTCACCTGTGAGCGCGAGAGATAGGCGAACAGGTTGAAGCTGGCGAGCTCGTCCTCGAAGCCTGGCTCCGCTCGGATCTCGGGTTCGTCCTGGGGGACGTCGAGGAACTGGCGATTGACGGGATGGCCGTTCTCGTCGTTGCGCAGTGGCTCATCGCCGGCCACGTTGACCATTCGACGAGCTGTGACGCGATGGCGGGTGATCGCGGCCCGGTTCTCGCCATTCTTGATCCCGAATGCTCCGCCCGTTTCGGTCGGGCTGGCGAAAGGATCGAACCCCTTGTTCGTCCAGTCGTCGAGCATCTGCTCGAACGTCTCCTTGATCAAGGGCGTCTCGAAGTTCTCGAGATGGTCGAGCTCAGCCTTGCGATACGAGTCGTTGTAGCGCCCCGCGAAGAGATCGACAGTGCCGTAGTGGTTGACCGTCCCGATGACGCCGTCGAAGTTGACGATCCCGTAGAAGAACTGCCAGGCAACATCTCGCTGGAGCGCCCGCAGGTAGGAGTCGGCCGACATCACGTGACGGCCGGTCGGCCACTCGATGTAGACGAAGTACTCATCACGACTGAAGTCGAACTCGCCCAGCTTGAAACTCCGGTAGCCATACATGTTGGGCTCGCTGGCCTGTACGCCAGCCGGTGCTGCGATCGACATCACGGCCTCCCGAAACGGATTCGACGACGGTTGATGGCAGTGCTCACGGAACGGTCTGGATGATCTCAGCCCAACGATAGATGGTGTCAGGACCATCCTGGGTCTGGAGCAGGATCACCGCCGGACTGTCGGCATGGAACTGGTAGGCGGCCCCGACCGGCAGCAGCGTCATGTGGCCGCGTCGCCCGACGACCGTGCCCATCGCGGGGCCCGTCGGCTCGCCGGCCACAGCGGTTGACCCGCGCTCGGCGGTCGGCCCACCGTCGCTGGCGCCAAGCTTGCGAAGCCTTATTTCGACCTCGCCGTCCATGACCAGTGCGAACTCGTCGTGAGGCGCCGTCCGCCAGCCCGACGTTCCCTCGGCGCGGATAGCCTCAAGGACATATTGCCGGTTCTTGCCGACCGCGACCTTCTCGTAGGGACGGGAACGCTCAGCTACCTCGAAGATATTTGAGAACGCATACCGTTTCGGGTCGTCATCGATCAGGTCGATCTCGCCCTTCTGGTAGTCGGCGAGGGATCCGAACCGCGTTGTGTAGGTCGGCAGCCCTGGCATGCGTGCGACTCCTTTCCTCGCTCGGCTGGAACTCGGAACGGCGAAAGGTGTATGGTCGATGCGGCGCGGCCGCGGTGCCGGGCCGCGCATTGTGTTCGCTATCCGAACCGATGTACGCTCTGCGCACGAGTATCTCGCCCACGGGGAAGCGATGTCAAGAACACATGATGACGCGGCGGCACGAAGCTCGGTCGAGTCTCCCCTTGATACGACTCGACCCGAGCACGTCCAGTCGCTCGAGCGGGGGCTGGCCGTTCTTCGGGCCTTCACTGCCCGCGACACGTCGCTCACAATCTCGGCTGTAGCCGATCGAACGGGCTTGTCTCGAGCAACCGCGCGGCGCCTTCTCCTGACGCTCCGATCCCTCGGCTACGTGGAGAGTGACCGTCGCGATTTCTCGCTGACACCGGCGGTGCTCGAGCTCGTCAAACCGTTCGCCGGGCCGGTCGATCCGTGGGGCTTCACCAAGCCCTACCTCCAGTCGCTGACCGACCGCCTAGGTGAGTCGGCATCGATCGCCGTCCTGGACGGGACAGACATCCTCTACGTGGCGCGAACCCCGACCCGCCGCCTTATGACCATCGCCGTCACGGTTGGGTCGCGTCTTCCGGCCCACGCCACCTCGAAAGGTCGCGTCCTGCTGGCGTTCCTGCCAGAGGTCGAGCTCGAAGCCTACTTCAGACGGTCGGCCATCGAGCCGTATACCGATCGGACGGTGGTCCAGGAGGACGAGCTGCGAGCGCTCCTCCACGACGTCCACACCCAGGGCTGGGCGATCGTCGACCAACAGCTCGAAGAAGGGCTGTGTTCGGTCGCTGCCCCGATCCTGAACCCCGATGGCAGAGTGACCGCGGCGCTGTCCGTGTGCGCCCATGCCGGTCGGGTCGATCCCGCGACCTTGCGGGCCGAGTTCCTGCCCCTGGTCCTCGAGACTGCGCGTCGGATCAGCGCCGTCTGGAGTCGTCGCTGACCTTCTGAGGCGGCGGGCGAAACCGCCTGGAGCCAGGCAGGAGCATCGCTTGCGCGGGCAACGATTTCCGTGTTGACGTCGGGTCTACTATGCGCCTGACTGTTCGCAGGGCGCCCCGACGTTCGCATCGCGTGACGTTTTCGGGATCGCGGCTAACAGGTTGGGAGCCTGCGAGTTCCAGCGAGGGAGAGGAGGCGGCACGTGGGGACGGGGACGGCGCTGATCAACGACTGGAAGGCCTATGTCACGCAGCACCGGCTGATCGTGGCCATCGTGGGTGGTCTGGTCGCGACGCATGTGACCACGAACCTGGGCATGTGGTATCACGGGCTTGGGCTGCCCGACCTGAACTTCAACATCCTCAACGGCTATCTCGTGTTCGGGAACTCGGCCAATGCCTTCGGCACCGACGGCATACAGGACCCGGTGACCCTGACACTCTTCGGGGCCGGCGCCCACTACGCACAGGGGGTCGCCTTCGCCCTCATCTATGCGTTCGGGATCCATCCACTGCTCCCGATCGCCAACTCGATCGCAGGCAACTTCGCCAAGGCGATCATCTGGGGTTTGATCCTCGCCACGCTCAGCGCGGTCTGGTGGATCAACCTCTTCCCGAACCTCGCGGGCCCGGGCGTCAACGCCGGGTTCTTCTTCAGCAACTTCGGGCCCGACCAGGTGAAGTGGATCGTCGCCCTGTACCTGTGGCACATCGTCTACGGGTTCAATCTTGGGGCGTTCTATCAGCCGAACGACCCAGCCACGAAGACCGCTGAGGCGCCAGCCGCCTAGATCTCGCCGGAGGTTGGCTTAGCGGCGCCGCGAGCCGTCGCTGACTCGCTGACGGGGCGGTCGATCCGGTCGGCCGCCCCAGCCTTCGGGCGGCGGAGGTGCAGGCGAACGGAGGGACCCCGGCAGCAGCACGTCCGTGGTTCCGACGGTGACGGCAGTCAGCTGTGCGATGACGTCGTGAACGTCCGGCGCCGCCGGGAGGATGCAACGCAGGTCCGTGATGCCCGCGTGGGCCAGCGCGATCACCCGATCCTGGCACTCCTCGAGGGTGCCGAAGATGCCCACGTCGCGCGGATGGCCGAAGGCCGCGAACGATGGGTCGGCGTCGGCCCGGACTGCCGCCTCGGCCTCAGTCCGCCCGATCGAGACGGGCAGGATGGCCGCGACACCCAGCGTTCCGAGCTCGCGACCTGCCTCCACCGCTTTCCCTCGCGCCTCATCGGCCGCCGCTTCGAGGTCCGGGAACCGCCACGTCGGCAGGACGATGTCATCGACGACACCGAGCAATGTCACCAGGTCGGCGACGGTATCGGCGACCGCCGACAGGCGGATCGACCTCCCAGCGCCGCCCTCGTCTAGCGTGTCGATCCGAGCTCGCCAGCGCTGCGCCTCGGCTAGCGACCCGGGTCCTGATGAAATAGCGATCTCATCGGTACGTTCGTGGAGGGGCGCTGAGGGATCCGGATCGAACCTCCCGAGACGCGCCCTTTTGAGTTGGTCCGCCACCAACGCTGCCCGTTCGCCCACGTCGATTTCGGATGAGCCACCCTCGTCCCCGGATTTCGTCCGCCCAACGCTTCCGACCCATACGATCTCGATCCCGGCACGATCGCAGAACCGGGCGACGACCGGCATCTCTGGTGAGCCTGGATCGACGATCACGCCTAACCGAGCGAGGCGACCGAGGGGCGGTCGGGTCGGGTCGAACCGCGTCATCTGTCTCCGGATCCGCTGAACGGCATCCGATCGCCTGCAGGAGCGACGACCGGGACTGGAGCGTACCCTGCCGATCGATGACGGTGCAATCACCTCCACCGATCGGTGGGGCGATCCTGCTGCGACCGCTCCTCCGCATGGTCCACCAGCTCCGCGACGCCGGCATCCCCGTCTCATCCTCCGAGGTGATCGACGCGACGAGCGCGCTCAACAGCATCGATGTCGTCGATCGCGAGCAAGTCCGAATGGCGATGCGAGCGACGCTCGTCAAACGAGCCGAGGACATTCCGACGTTCGAGCTCCTCTTCGAGCTCGGCTTCGCCGTCCGATCAGCGCCCGCCGTCACGTCGCCACGCGACGTGGGCGCGGTAAGGCAGGTGTCGACGAGCCTCGACCGCCAATCCTTGACCGAGTCCGACACCGAGGGTTCGGTCGAGCTCCTCGAGCGGATCATGGACGCTCTTCGACGGGGAGATGTCGATGCACTGCGAGCCCTCGCTCGGATGTCGGTCGACCGCTTCGGTGGGTTCGAAGGCCAGCCGGGCGCCTCCGAGCGCTACTTCATGTACCGGGTCCTGCGGGCGCTCGAGCTGTCGAAGGTCGTGGGCGAGATGCTTCGGGCGGACGCGTCGGGCGTCGGGGGCCGAAGCGGCCCACTCCGGGAGGATCTGGCAGAGAGAATCGAGGCCTTCAAGAAGCTCATCGCCGGCGAGATCCGCGGCCGCCTGGCAGACGAGCGTGGCGCTGACGACGCCAACCGGGCGATCGACCTGTTCGGTACCGAGGACGTCGACTTCCTCGGGGCCTCGCCACGCCAGATGGCCGCCATGCGCGAGGCCATCCGTCCCCTGGCGCGCGCGCTCGCCACGAAGATGGCACGACGGCGCCGACGACGAGATCGCGGCCGGCTGGACGTCCGCCGGACGGTGCGCCGCTCCCTGTCCTCGGGTGGCGTCCTCCTGGAGCCCGTCTTCCGACGACCCAAGGTCGCCCGGCCAGACCTCTACCTTCTGTGCGACGTCTCGGGCTCCGTCGCCGAATTCGCGACGTTCACCCTGACGCTTCTCCAGGCGATGACGAGCGAGTTCTCACGGATGCGCTCGTTCGCCTTCATCGACGGGATCGATGAGGTCACCGGGCACCTCAAGGACGTCGCCTCCTTCCTCGAGGTTCGCCACGTGCTCTACCGAGCTGATGTCGTTGGCGACGATGGGCATTCCGACTACGGCACGGTCTTCGAGCGGTTCTGGGACGAACACGGCGGCTCGATCGACTCGCGCTCGACCATCATCATCACCGGCGACGCCAGGTCGAACTACCGCGAACCAAGGGTCGAATCGCTCCGCGCGCTTCACGCGAGGGCGCGTAAGGTGTATCTGCTGGACCCGGAGCCTTCATCCGACTGGGATGCGAACGACTCGCTCGTCTCGGTCTACCGGCCGATGCTCGACGGCGTCTTCGAAGTGAGGAATCTGCGCCAGCTGGCCGACGCCGTCTATCGGATCACCTGAACCCGGCGGCGGCAGTCGCCGCCCTGTCGCCGTGACGATCCGGACGATTGAGCAGGCAACTATACTCGGGTTCCGTTCACCCACCGCACAGACGTGCGTACTGCGAACGCACGGCGCGACGGCCATTGCGACGGCCGTCACACGCGCCAGGAGGACTAGCGATGCGGGCGGTTCGTTTCGACGAGTACGGCGACTACGATGTGCTCAAGGTAGTCGATGTCCCCGAGCCGGAGACCGGACCGGACGAAGTCCTCGTCCACCTCGCGGCGTCTGCCGTCAACCCATTCGACAACACGTGCCGGCGCGGTTGGGTGGCCGCCGTTCCGCCGGGGATGATCCAGGGCAATGAAGGCGCTGGGGTGGTCGTCGGTGATGGCACGGCCGCGCTCCCGCCCGGGACCCGCGTCATGGTTGTGGGCACCTACGGCTACGCGAGACCGGGGACATGGCAGGAGTACGTGACCGCGGGTCCGACCGAGGCGATCAAGGTGCCCGACAACCTGACCGACGTGGAGGCAGCGGCTGTGCCGGTCGCCTACATCGGCGCCCAGCTTGCTCTCAAGAGGGGGGTGCGTCTCGAGCCTGGTATGACGATCCTCATCCCCGGCGTCGGCGGATCGGTCGGCAACGCCGCTATCCAGCTGGCCCGGATTCATGGCGCCGGTCGGATCATCACGTCGGCCGGTCGGACCGAGAAGGCCGATCATGCCCGCCGACTCGGTTACGAGGACGTGATCGATCTCTCAAAGGAGTCGCTCAGCGAGGGGGTGAGGCGGTTGACTGATGGCGCGGGGGTGGATGTCGCACTGGACTCGATCGGCGGCGACATCACTGGCGAGGCGCTGAAGTCGCTTGCGCCGGGCGGCCGGGTGATCCAGATGGGCTATCCCGCCGGCACCGCCCTGACAGTCGATTCGATCATGCTGATCTGGGGCCCAGGCTCGGGTTCTACGAGCGTCGCCGGGTTCAATATCTACTTCCAGCCACCCGAAGCGTGGGCCGATGCGTGGTCAACGATCCTCCCGTTACTAGCGTCGGGGCGGGTGAAGCCGATCGTGGCCCGAACATTCCCGCTCGAGGAAGCGGCCGAGGCGACCCGTCATCTCACGGAGGATCGGCCCTTCGGCAAGGTCGTGCTGACGATCTGACGCTGTCGCGCTGGGCCCGATGGGGACCGGCCAGGACCCGGCCTAGGGACCAGGGCCCGACAGGCTAAAGGGGCGCAGGAACGGAAGGACGAGGAAGAATCGACCGTCCTTCTCGGGGTTTGGATGGCGTCGCTTCCAGGGCAGGAAGTCCCTGCCGAGCTGGGCCACCGTCAATCTCGCGTTCGGCGGCGCAGAGGGCCCATAGGTGGAACTCACCCGCGGGTACCAGGGGTCGCTGACGTAGACGGCCGTGACCCGCGCCAGCGGGTTGACTAGCGGGTCCGCGGTGGCCTCGAAACCGTGCATCACCCAGGCGTGTGCCCCATGCCAGACCAGAAGACCGACCGGGCTTCCCGTCTGTCGGATGACCCGGGCTGCCTTCGTGACGGCGAGCCTCAGATCGTCTCTCGAGTCGACGACATACGTCCCTTCGCCCAGGTCCGTCAGCGCCTCGGCCCAGCCACGCGCGTTCGTTCCGCCCCAGCGGCTGCTGCTAAGGTCCCGCGCCAGATCCCAGAAGCGCAGCTGGGTCTTCCGCGTTCGGTCGTCGGGTCCGCCGATGTTGACCATCATCTGGATCGACGCCCCGACGCACGTCCGACTCGTCACCTGGCTGACGAAGTCACCCGAGCGGAACAGGTTGAGGCGGTATCTCGACGCCGGGGCCGCGTCTGTCGACGCGGGCAGGATGGACAGCACGAGGACGGCGACGGCGACCGCCGTGAGTGCACGGCGCATGCCCCAACGATAGCCCGAGGTCGTTGACCCGGCAACCGCATGGCGGGTCGGCGGCCGAAGGAGGGCTAGCCGCCGACCTCGCCTTCGTGCATCGCGCCGGCGGCCTCGGCCTCGCGGGCGACCTCCGGGCCTCGGGTCGCGACCTCGGCCACCGCCTGGGCGAACAGGCGCAGGGCGGTCGTGACCTCCACGTCGGTCACGACGAGCGGCGGAGACAGTCGGACGACGCTTCGCCCGGCCTCGAGCACGAGCAGCCCGCGCTCGAAGCAGGCCCACTGGACCTCCTCGGCATGCTCAGCCGTGTCGAACTCGATGCCGATCATGAGGCCCCGTCCACGAACCTCCGTGATGAGATCTGGATGGTTCGCGGTGATCGCGGCCAGCCCGGCCATCACCTGGTCCCCCCGCGCTCGGGCATTGTCGACAAGCCCGCCCTCGAGCAGGCCGATCGTCGCAAGAGCGGCCGCACAGGCGACGGGATTGCCGCCGAACGTCGAACCGTGGGCTCCCTTGCCCCAGCTCTCGAGGATCGACGCTCGGGCCATCATCGCCCCGAGTGGCATGCCCGACGCGATGCCCTTGGCGGTGAGCACGATGTCGGGCGACACGCCCTCGTGCTGGACGGCCCACATCCGGCCGGTCCGGCCGGCCCCGGACTGGACCTCATCGGCGACCAGAAGGATGCCGTGCCGGTCACAGATCTCGCGCAGACCGGCCACGAATCCAGCCTCGGGGACGATGTAGCCACCCTCGCCCTGGATCGGCTCCAGGATGATCGCCGCCACCTCCGACGCCGGGACGAGCTTGTCGAACAGGACCTCGTCAAACCAGGCGAGACCGGCGACCGACCCGTATGGAGCGTGATAGACGCCCGGCAGGAGCGGCCCAAAGCCGGCGTGATACTTCGACTTGCTGGCTGTCAGGCTGACCGAGCCGTACGAGCGGCCATGGAAAGCTCCGAGGAAGGCGACCACATACGGCCGCCCGGTGTGCAGCCGGGCCAGCTTGATGGCCGTCTCGACGACCTCGGTCCCCGAGTTGCCCAGATACACCCGGACCGGGCCGTCGATCGGCGCGATCCGGGCCAGCTGATGGCACGTCTCGGCGTAGATCGGCAGGTAGAAGTCGGAGGCGCTGTAGTGGAGCAGCTCGGCGGCTTGCTCCTTGATCGCGGCGACGATCCGGGGGTGGGCGTGGCCGGTCGAGTTGACGGCGATTCCGGCGGCGAAGTCGAGGAACAGGTTCCCGTCGATGTCCTCGATCGTCGATCCCTCACCTCGGACGGGGACCAGTGGGTAGGCGCGCGGGAGCGATGGGCTGGTCCACGACTCGTCGAACGCCACGTGCTTGCGCGCCTTCGGGCCCGGCAGCTCCGTCACGATGTGAGGGACGGGCCGCGGCGCACCGCTGTCGGTGCGGGCAAGTCGCGAGACGACGGTGGTCACGGACACTCCTCGAGGGCCACGATGCATAGAACCTATGCACTCTGGATAGCGCCGGAAGTATAGCCACGGGCTGGCTATCCTCCGTCGCGATGGTGCGGCCCGCGGACCTCGTCCTCCATGGCGGCAACGTCGTGACCGTCGACGCATACGACACCGTCGCCGAGTCGGTCGCCGTCCGCGACGGCACGATCGCGGCCGTCGGAACCGACAAGCAGTTGCGCGAGCTGATCGGCGGGCGCACCGACCTCATCGATCTTCGCGGTCGGAGCCTCCTGCCTGGGTTCGGCGACGCCCACGTCCACCTGGGGAAGGGAGGCCTCGATCGCCTCCTCATCGACCTGTCGCCCGTCGCGAGCCTCGAGGAGTACGGCGATATCGTCGTCGGCTATGCGGCCGCGCATCGAGGCGATGGCTGGCTGACCGGCGGCGGTTGGGCCCTCGGCGCCTTCCCCGGCGGTTTGCCGACGGCGGCGATGCTCGACGCCTACGTGTCGGACCGACCGATGTTCCTGAACAACCGCGACAACCACGCCGGGTGGGTGAACTCGGCCGGGCTTCGCGCGGCGGGCATCACGGCCGCGACAGCCGATCCAGCGGACGGCCGGATCGAACGCGATGCCGATGGACAGCCCACGGGCTGCCTCCACGAAGGGGCCATGCGCCTGGTCACCGCGCGCCTGCCGACCCCCGACGACGAGCTGCTCGTGAAGGCCCTGCTCGAGGGACAGCGATACCTGCACTCGGTCGGTGTCACCCAGTGGCAGGACGCCATCGTCGGCTCGTATGAGCCGATGCCCGAGACGTACGAGGCGTACGTTCGGATCGCGGCGGACGGTCGACTGACGGGCCGTGTCGTCGCCGCGCTATGGCTGCCGCGAGGGCCGACCGAGGCGGACCTCGACCGCCTTCGCGATCGCCGTGCGCGGGGTTTCGTCGGGCGGCTCCGTTCGACGAGCGTGAAGATCATGGCCGACGGCGTGTGCGAGAACCGGACGGCGGCGATGCTCGAGCCCTACCTCGGGCCGAATGGCCAACCGACCGGGGAGCGCGGGATCGAGTTCTTCTCGCGCGAGGAGCTCATCCGGCTCGTCCCCCAACTCGATCGGGAGGGGTTCCAGGTCCACGTCCACGCCATCGGCGACCGAGCCTGTCGGAACGCCCTGGATGGCGTCGAGGAGGCCCGTCGCATCAACGGCATGACCGACACCCGGCCCCACATCGCCCACCTCCAGGTCGTCCATCCGGATGATCGCCCCCGCTTCCGTGCTCTGGGCGTCACGGCCACCTTCCAGCCTCTCTGGGCGGCCCATGAGCCACAGATGGACGAGCTGACCCTCCCGGTCCTGGGGTCCGCACGGTCGGCCTGGCAATACCCGATCCGCTCCCTGGTGAACGCCGGCACGAGGATCGCGTTCGGCTCCGACTGGCCGATCAGCTCGGCCGATCCCCTGTGGGAGATCCACGTCGCGGTCAATCACATCGAGCCGGCTGCCTATCCCTACGCGGGCGCGGCCGATCGGACCCGCGTCTTCCTGCCCGACGAGCGGATCGAATTGCACGCCGCCATCCGGGCTTTCACGATGGGCACCGCCTTCGTCAACCATCTCGATGCCGTAACCGGGTCGATCGAGGTCGGCAAGGCTGCCGATCTCGTCGTCCTCGATCGGGACATCCTGGCGAGCGCGGTCGAGGGGATCGCCGACGGCCGCGTTCTCCTGACCCTCATCGACGGTGCGCCTGTCTATGAGGCTCCCGGACTCTGAGGCGCGGGCCGGGACGCGCGGGCTCGTCGGCCCGCGAAGCGCCCGTCAGTCGACGATCGTGTGGCTCTGCTCGCGAAGGAACTGGGCGACGTAGTACATCGACAGGCCGGATTTGCCGGTCGAGCCGGAGCCCTTCCAGCCGCCGAACGCCTGGACGCCCGGCCACGCGCCTGTCGTCGCGCCCGCTCGCCGGTTCACGTAGAGGACCCCGGCCGCAGCCTGATCGAGGAAGCGGTCGATCTCGGCTCGCTCCTCGGAATACACGCCCGCCGTGAGTCCATAGACGTTGTCGTTGGCGAGGGCGATTCCCTCCTCCAGCGAATCGACGGGGTGGACGGCCGTGAACGGCGTGAAGAGCTCGTCCCGGAAGAGGCGATGCGAGGCCGGGAGGCCGCCGACGATCGTCGGCTCGACGAAGAAGCCACGATCCATCCCCACGTCCGTCAGTCGTTCGCCGCCGGTGAAGACCGTCCCATCGCGGCGCGCCTCGGCAACCGCCGTCTGATGCCGATCGACGGCCCGCTGGTCGATGATCGGACCGAGCCAGTTCTCACGGACGAGGGGGTCGCCGACCGTGATCTTCTCGGTCTTCTCGACAAGCCGCCGAACCAGGTCATCGTGCACCGACCGTTCGACATAGACGCGACTGTTGGCGGAGCACTTCTGCCCGCCGAACCCGAACGCGCTACGCATGATGCCCTCGGCCGCCTCATCAAGATCGGCAGAGCCCATGACGATGGCCGGGTTCTTGCCGCCCATCTCGACGATGCACGGTCGCGGGTAGCGGGTCGAGAAGGTCCGGAAGATATCGAAGCCGACCTCATACGAGCCGGTGAAGACGATGCCGTCGATGCCTTGGTTCTCGCGCAGCTCGGCGCCGACCGTATCGCCCGGGCCCATGACGAGGTTGATCACGCCGTCGGGCAGGCCGGCGTCACCGTAGGCCTCGATCAGGGCCACACCCGACATCGCACCCGCCGAGGCGGGCTTGAGGATCACCGTGTTGCCGGCCATGAGCGCGGCTCCCGTCGGGCCGGCGGCCAGCGCCATCGGGAAGTTGAAGGGGGAGATGACGGCGAACACGCCATGCGGCCGGAGGACGCTTCTCGTGTGGACGGCCGAGTCGCCGAGGTTCTCCATGGGGTGGTCGTAGAAGGCGTTGTCGACGGCCGTCTGGCCGTAGTAGCGGATGAGGTCGGCCGACTCCTCGACCTCGCCAAGCGCCTCGATCCGGTTCTTGCCGACCTCGATCGCCATGAGCCCGCCGTAGACCATCTGGCGTTCGCTGATCAGCTCCGCGGCAGTGCGAAGCAGCTCGAGGCGTCGCTCCCAGCCGAGGGCGGCCCACGCCGGTTGAGCAGCGCGGGCGGCGGCGATCGCGTCGCGCACGTCCTGGCGAGTCCCGCTGGCGAATGTCCCGACGACGATGTCGCGATCGATCGGGCTGCGCAGCTCGAACGTCTCCGCCCCATCACGCTCGGCCCCGCCGACGATGTTGCGGTGATATGCGCCGAGCCTGGCTTTTGCCTGCTCGAGACCGGCTTCGTACTCGGCGTGTAGCTGCTCGTTGTCCGCGCGAAGGGTGGCGTAGGTGATCTTGATTCGCGGCGCTGACTCGGTGGCCATCGTAAGGGTGACCTCGCTCGAAAAAGGGATCGGGTGGGATGGCGCCAGTCTAGCGCCGCCTGCCGGCCGAACGGGCCAACGATCGATGGGACGGACGGGTCCTGTGACCGAAACCGACCAAGCGCGCACACTACCGACATGGGATCCGCCGTCCGCGGTCGCGCGCGCCTCCGATCGATCGTCGCGGCATCCGTTCTATCGGCCCTTGCCCTGATCGTGCCCGCCTCGGCCGGGATCGCCCAGGCGGCTGACCCAATCGAGTTCCCGGCCGGCTACAGCGGCTACCACACCTACCAGGAGATGAAGGCACAGGTCGAGGCGGTCGCGGCCGCCCATCCCGGCATCGTCTCGGTCTTCTCGATCGGCAAGAGCTACCAGGGCCGCGACATCATCGCCGCCAAGGTGTCCGACAACGTCGCCACCGATGAGGCGGAGCCCGAGGTCCTGTTCGACGGCCTCCACCACTCCGACGAGCACATGACCGTCGAGATGACCCTGCGCATCCTCGGTTGGCTTGCCACGGGCTACGGGACCGACGCCCGGATCACCTCGATCGTCAACAGTCGCGAGATCTGGATCGTCTTCGCCGTCAATCCGGACGGCGCCACGTACGACATCCTCTATGGCAAGTTCCATCTGTGGCGCAAGAACCGCCAACCGAACGCCGGCACGTCGGCTGTTGGGACGGACCTCAATCGCAACTACTCGTACCGCTGGGGCGGCACCGGCGCGAGCGCCAATCCGAAGGCCATCACCTATCGCGGGTCGAAGGCCCTCTCGGCTCCCGAAACGAAGGCGATGGCGGCCTTCGTGGCGAGCCGCGTCGTGGGCGGCCGCCAGCAGATCCGGACATCGATCTCGTTCCACGAGTACGGCCGCCTCGTCATGTGGCCGTACGGCTACACGTACACGGACATCCCGACCGACATGACGAAGGACGATCACGCGGCGCTGGCCGCGATCGGCAAACACATGGCTGCCACGAACCACTACCGCCCCCAGCAGGCGAGCGACCTGTACCTGACGTCGGGTCGGTTCGGCGACCACCTCTACGGCCACTACCGCATCTTCACGTATACGTTCGAGATGTCGACCAGGGACTACCCCGACGATGCCCTCATCGCCGGCGAAACGGCGCGGAACAAAGAGGCGGTCCTGTACCTGGCCGAGCGGGCCGGATGCACCTACGACGTGCTCAGCGCCGCCATTCGAACCGCCCGCTGCGGGGCGTTCGACGACGATCTCGAGGTCTCGCGAGGCTGGCAGGTGAACCCCGACGGCACCGATACGGCGACGAAGGGCGGCTGGGCTCGGGGCAACGCCGTGCCGACCAGCTCGTCCGGTCCAAAGCAGCTCGACTGGGCGCCCTCGGGCGTCGGTGTCTACGCGACCGGTCTGGCCACGAGCCCGGGAGCCTCATCGAACGATCTCGACGGCGGAACGACGACCGTCCTCTCGCCGGCCATTGCCCTGCCGCCGGACCCCGGCCAATGGCTGCGCTTCCGCTACTACCTTGCCCACGGCGCCAACGCCACGAACGCCGACGAGCTGAGGGTCCAGGTGGTCGAGGGCGATGGCACCGCGACGACGGTTCTCCTGGAAGCTGCATCGCCGGTCGACGACGATGCCGCATGGGCATACGCGTCGATCGCGATGGACCCGTGGGCCGGGCAGACGGTCCGCCTGCGCTTCAGCGCTCGCGACGGGGCCAACGATTCGCTCGTCGAGGCCGCCTTGGACGACGTCCGGGTGACCCGCCCGACCTAGGGTGGGCGACGGCCCACCGTTCAGGCGAGGGATGCCACCAGTTCGCCGAGCGAGTCGGCCACCAGGTCGGGCACTGCACGCCCGCGACGTCGGGCCGCGGCGATCTCCGCCGTGCCGTGCTTGCCCGACAGCACGAGGGCCGTCCGCAGGCCGGCGCGTCGACCGCCCCCGACATCCGAGTCGATGTCGTCGCCGACCATGAGGATCTCCGAGCGGCGCAGGTCGGCCAGCTCCGTGCGGAGCGAGCGAACCGCCTCCGAGAAGCACGCCCGCGATGGTTTGCCGATCACGGTCGCCCGCACGCCGGTGGCGAACTCGAGGGCCGCGACGTAGGCGCCCGAGTCGATGGTCGGCCCGCCAAGCGTGATCCACCACTTGTTGCGATGCATCGCCACGAGGCGAGCGCCGCGCCTGATGAGACCGAATGCCGCGTTCACGTTGGCCCACGTAAGCTCGCTGACCGAGTCACCGATGACAACGGCCGCCGCGCGGGAGTCCGTTCGGGCCGCCTCGTCCGATGACAGCAGCCGCTGGCCCGCGAACTCCGACTTCGCATCGTCGGAAGCGATGACGAACAGCGGTTCGCCGGCCAGGCGCCGCGCCGTCCAGGCGGCCGACACGGAGAGGGCGGTGATCCAGTGGTCCGCCGGGATAACAAGTCCCCGCTCTGCGACGACGGCTGCGAGCGTCGCCCGGGACGTGAGCGATGTGTTCGTGATGATGCGGAACGGGATCCCCCGCTGCCCAAGCGTCCGGACGGCCTCGGGGGCGCCCGGGATGGCCTGGCCGGCAATGGCAAGCACCCCATCGAAGTCGAGCAGACAGGCACGCGGCCGATCGAAGGACATCGGCCCGATGGTAGGCTGGCGCCCCTGGCAGGGAGGCTCCGATGGCGCTGCTCGACGGCAAGAAGGCGCTTGTGTTCGGGGTCGCCAACGACCACTCGATCGGGTGGGGCATCGCCCGAGCGCTGCACTCCCACGGCGCGGAGATCGGGTTCTCCTCGGTCGAGTCGCTCATCGAACGCCGAGTCCGGCCGCTCGCCGAATCGATCGGCTCGACCTTTATCGAGCCCTGTGATGTCGGCTCCGACGACGACATCGGGCGCGTGTTCGGACGGTGGGCAGATACCCACGGCGAGCTCGACATCCTGGTCCATGCTCTGGCCTTTGCGAAGCGCGAGGACCTCGACGGTGCGTTCGTCGAGACCTCGCGCGACGGCTTCGCCCTGGCCCTCGACATCTCGGCCTACTCGCTCGTGGCGGTGACCCGCGAGGCTCGGCCGCTCCTCCGACGCGGATCGTCGGTGATGACGCTCACCTACTACGGGGCCGAGAAGGTCGTCGCCAACTACAACGTCATGGGCGTCGCCAAGGCGGCCCTCGAGGCGAGCGTCCGCTACCTGGCGGCAGACCTCGGTCCGGACGGGATCCGGGTGAACGCGATCAGTGCCGGCCCGATCCGGACCCTCGCAGCGTCGGGCATCGCCGGGTTCCGCAAGATGTACGGCTCGTTCTCCGACGTTGCCCCACTGCGGGCGAACATCACCCCCGACGACGTCGGCGGGGCCGCCGTGTGGCTGGCCTCGGACCTGTCGGGCGCCGTCACCGGGGAGACGGTCTACGTCGATGGCGGTTTCAACGTCATGGGCGTACCGACCGGGGACTCATGAGGCTTGCGACCGCGGCGGAGCGATCGCGCGAGCCCTTGTGGGCCGCCTTCGGCCTTGCCTGCGGCGTCCTGATCGCCTCGATCGATACGCGCCCGACGTGGGACGACACGGGCGTGACAGCAGGCCTCCTCCTCGGATCGGCGTTCGTCGTTTCAGCCATCTCGGGCCGACGCCCGTTGCTGTGGGGAGTACTGGTCGGCGGTCCGCTCGCGGCCATGAGCGTGGTCGGCGGAGCGTTGCCGGTGGCGATCGTCGTCAGCGCGATCGCCCTTGGTGGGGCGGGTCTGGGCTGGGTCGTGCGTCGCTCAGTCGGCCGCTGAGACCGGTCTGAGGCGGTACGCGGGACCTGCTCCCAGGCGCTCGGCGGGCGTCCCGTAACGAAGGATCAGATCGCGGACCGTTCGCGCGCGAGCCTCGCCGTCGAGCGGCTCCGCGACGCAGGCTCGCTCAACGTTGCCGATGACGACCGTGCAGCGAGGCTCGGCATCGAGGTTCAGCGCCCAGTCTGTCGTCGGCCCGCCCGCCGCCACGAGGATGGATCCGTCGACGTCCTCGACATAGCCGATGGCCGCCTCCGCCTCGCGCCCGCTCACCCTGCCGCGCGTCCGGATCCGAGCGACGGTCCCCCAACCCACCAGCTGCTCGGCGACATCGTCGCCTGTCGTCATGCCGGGCCGCTGCTCGTCAGGCCGGTCGTGAGGCCCGGGGCGATCTCCTCGGGCAGCCAGAACCAGCGCAGCTCCTCGAAGTCCGGACCTACCTCGAGCTCTGACTCGCGGGCGTCGCGCTGGGGTCTGTCGAGGATCGTCCGAGCCTCTGTGAGATACGCCGCGAGGCTTGACTCGGGCTCGCGATGGCGATGGGCCTGGTAGGTCATCCGTCCCTCGACATAGCTGATGTCGCGGAGGGACAGTGGGGGCTCCGGAGATCCGTCCCTGTGTCGCCATAGCCCGGTCGCCGCATCGAACCGGTACAAGGGCAGGAGGCGCCAGCCCTCCCGGGCGACGAGATCGACCGCGTCCAGGATGTAGCTGAACACGGTCTCGCTGATGAAATAGTTGAAGTTCACCCGGACCCAGCCTGGCTTGATGCCCTCGCAGCCGCGGGCGATCTCCCGCTCGAAGGCATGCGATGTCTCGATGTCGATGCCGAGCAGACGGTGGCCGTAGGGCCCGGCGCAGGAGCACCCACCACGCGACTGGACTCCGAACAGATCGTTGAGGAGCGCCACCACGTAGTTGTGGTGGAGATACCGCCCGTCATGACGGACCGTGAACGACACGATGGACAGTCGTGGCAGTTCGGGGTTGCCGAGGATCTCGATGGCGGGGTTCGCCGACCAGCGATCGATCGCCCTGGCGATGAACGCCTCCTCGCGCTTGCGAATGGCGTCGACGCCGACGGCCTCCTTCAACCCGAAGACGAGGCCGGCTCGGATCGACTCGACGATGGCCGGCGTGCCGCCCTCCTCACGCTGCTCCGTGTCGTCGACGTAGACGTGCTCGGTCGGATTGACGTAAGCCACCGTCCCGCCCCCGGGGACGACCGGCACGCGGTTCTGGAACAGCTCCCGCCGAGCGACGAGAACGCCGGGCGTCCCCGGGCCGCCGATGAGCTTGTGGGGCGAGAGGAAGATCGCGTCCATGAAGTCGAAGTCCGCGTCCGGTCCTGGTCTGTGCGCGTCCATCCGGATCTCGACGTAGGGCGCGGCAGCCGCGAAGTCCCAAAACGACAGGGCGCCGTGGCGGTGAAGCAGCACCGAGATCGCCCGGGTGTCGGAAAGGATCCCGGTGACGTTCGAGGCCGCCGAGAACGAGCCGATGAGCCTGCGTCTCCCAGCCTTAGCGGTCAGCGCCTCCTCGAGATAACCAAGATCGATCCGACCGTCCTGATCCTCGCGGATCGTGACAACGTCGGCGATCGACTCGCGCCATGGCAGCTCGTTGCTGTGATGTTCGTAGGGGCCGACGAAAATGACCGGTCGCTCCGCCTCGGGGATGTGGCTCTGGAGGTCATAGCGGTCGTCGAGCTCGGCGGGGATCCGCAGTCCGAGGATTCCGACGAGACGATCGACCGCTGCGGTCATCCCGGATCCGGCGAAGATCACGGCGTGGTCTTCCTTGGTTCCGCCGACCGCGCGGCGGACCATGTCGCGGGCCTCCTCCCGGAACCGCCCGGTCTGAAGCCCGGTCCCCGACGACTCGGTGTGAGTGTTGGCGTAGAGGGGCAGCACCGCGTCGCGGACATAGTCCTCGATGAAGGAGAGGCTGCGGCCCGACGCGGTGTAGTCGGCGTAGGTGACGCGTCGGACGCCGAACGGTCCGGCGACGGCCTCGTCGTCGCCGATGACTGAGGCGCGGATCAGCTCGATGAGTGGCGCGGATTCGCCCACGACAGTGCATGGTACGTACGCGACCGTCGGCAGGTCGGTCGGCTCGATCCGTCGCGCTTCCAGGACGGGCCGGGTATCATCCGCCGCGGCCTGCGGGCCCCGACCCTCATCTCGCAAGGCCAAGGAGGATCCATGCGGCGCAGGCTCACGGCGACACTCCTGGCGATCGCGTTCGCCCTCGCCGCCTGCGGAGCTGTGGAGCTGCCGCCTGAGATCCAAGATGCTCTCTGCTCCATCCTGGGCCGCGCCGAGGCCGCCGCTGCGGACGGTCAGACGCTGTCCGGAGAGGACGCCAAGGAGGCTCTGACCCCGGGCACCGAGGCGAACCAGCGATTGACGGCGGCACTCGCCGATCTACAGGGGCAGGCCCAGGCCGCCGGCTTCGATCGCGATGCGATCGCGGCTCAGCTGACGACGGAGCAGCGCGCAGATCTCGACGCCTTCATCGCCGACCTCCAGGCCCGCGTCGTCGCCATCAAGACCGCAATCGCCTCCGGCGATGATGCCGCCCTCGATGCCGAACTCGCGGGTGCCGATACGATCCGCGCCTCGCTCGTCGCGCTGCGGGCGTCGCTCGGTGGGCTCGACTGTCCAAGCCCATCGCCTTCGCCGAGCCCGTCCCCGTCGCCGAGCCCAAGTCCGTCGCCTTCCCCAAGCCCGAGCCCATCGCCCTCGCCAAGCCCGAGCCCATCGCCCTCGCCGAGCCCGAGCGCCTCTCCAAGCCTGAGTCCATCGCCGAGCCCAAGTCCGTCGCCGAGTCCGAGCCCGAGCGCCTCGCCGAGCCCTTCCCCGTCGCCGAGCCCGAGCCCGAGTCCGTCGCCGAGCCCGAGCGCCTCGCCAAGCCTGAGTCCATCGCCGAGCCCAAGTCCGTCGCCTGCCCCAAGCCCGAGCGCCTCGCCTTCGCCGAGCCCGAGCGCCTCGCCCTCGCCGAGCCCGAGTCCGAGCCCGAGTCCATCGCCGAGCCCAAGTCCGTCGCCAAGCGCGAGCCCGTCGCCCAGCGTCGGGCCGACGGAACCGACCGGTGGTGAGGGAGGCCTCGACTTCGGGATCCTGCTCCTGATCGCCATCGTCGTGATCGCCGGAGCGGGCGCCATCGCCGCCTTCAACTGGTGGAACAACCGATCGGTTCCGCCGTCGAACGTGGGTTGAGCACGGTCATGCTCAATATGACGAGACAGCAAGCGTGGCGCGGCCACCGATCTGACGAGGTTGACTACCGCCAGGCGCAAGGAATGCCGATCTGAGCACGCGCGTGCTCAGATATCTCATGATCGAGGTTGCATCGACAATGAAACATCACGCAGCGGCTCTTTAGCCGTCCTTTACCGGGGTCCGGTACCGTTCCGGGTCGGCAGCCAACGGAGTACCCAATCGCGATGCGCCTCCTCGTCGTCGAAGACGAACCCGATCTCGCCCAGGCACTGGCCGCCGGCCTCCGGCGCGAGGGCTACGCCGTCGACATCGCGGCGGACGGCGACACCGCCCTCGAGCGTCTTGCGATCACCGACTATGACCTCGTCTGCCTCGACCTGGGGCTGCCGGATATCGACGGGCGCGAGGTATGTCGACGAATCAAGTCGACCCCGGATCCAGGCGATGCCGACGCTCGACGGACGCGGGTGCTCATGCTGACGGCACGCGATTCGTTGGATGACCGGGTGGCCGGACTTGACGACGGCGCGGACGACTACCTCGTCAAGCCGTTCAGCTTCGCGGAGCTTGCCGCCCGTTTGCGGGCCCTTTCGCGTCGCGATCTTCCGACGGGCGGCGCCGTCATGCGCATCGGCAACCTCGAGCTGGACGCAGCCCGCTTCAGCGTCCTTCGGGGCGGCACCATCGTCGACCTGACGGCCAAGGAGTTCGCCCTGCTCCGCTACTTCATGCTCCATCCCGACGAGGTGCTCACCCCCGAGCGACTGCTCGAGCATGTCTGGGATGAGCACGCCGATCCGTTCACCAATACGGTCCGGGTCACGATCAGCAACCTTCGCCGCAAGCTCGTCTCCACGCCAGGCGACGAACAGCCCATCGAGACCGTCATCGGCATCGGCTACCGGCTCCGATCGGGATCGGCCGCTTGACGCAGACCGCATCGACCGCTGCTCCCCCGAGGGTCGTCCGCTCGCGCCTCTTCGATCGGGTCCCACGACCGTTTCGCTCGATCCGCTTCCGACTCGCCCTCGGCTACTCCGTCGCCCTCGTCCTGGTCGTCGCGGCCGGGCTCATCATCCTCAACGTCCTCCTGGCGTCGCTGATCAAGAGCTCCGAGTCGATCGCCCTGACATATGTCATTCAGCTGCCTCTTTTCGGGACCCTGGAGGTGCCGGCTTACCAGGACCTTCTCGTCGATCTCGAGCAGCTCGTCAACAATCGAGCCATCGAGCGCCTCCAGATGCTGTCGGTGGCGATCCTGGTGCCGCTCTTCCCACTCAGCTTTGCGATCGGCTGGATCATCGCCGGCCGTGTCCTCCGGCCCATCGACCGGATCGGCGCGGTCGCCCGAGAGATCACGGGGTCCGATCTCTCTCGCCGCATCGCCCTCGAGGGTGTGGACGACGAGCTGACCCGGCTGGCCGGCTCCTTCGACTCGATGCTCGACCGGCTGCAGGCGGGGGTCGATGCCCAGCGCGCCTTCATCGAGGATGCATCGCACGAGCTGCGCAACCCGCTGGCAGTCGTCTCGACGACCCTCGATGTCGCGTTGGCCGATCCGGACGCCGATGCCGAGTCGCTCCGTTCGGCGGCCGTGGTGAGCCGTCGCGCCGTCGAGAGGATGTCGCGCCAGGTCGACGACCTGCTCGCGATCGCCCGGCGCGACGGCTTGTCGGTGGCTCGCGTTCCCGTCGATCTCGCTCACCTCGTTGCCGAGGTGAGCGCGGATTACGGAGCCGTGGCCGGCGCAAAGAGTGTTGTCATCCATCCGATCCTCAGCCCCGGCCTCGAGCTCGTCGGCGACCCGATCGCCCTGCGCCAGGCGCTCGGCAATCTGCTCTCGAACGCCCTCCGCTATGCGCCGGCCGGTTCAGCCGTCACGGCGGCCGCCGGTCGGCACGGCGGTTGGCTCTGGATCGGCGTCGCCGACCGTGGCCGGGGGATACCGGCAGATCGGCATGCGCTCGTCTTCCAGCGAGCCGTTCACGCCCAGGACGGCGGCAGCGGCCTCGGCCTGACGATCGTTCGCCAGGTCGCCGAGGCGCACGGCGGCGGCGTGACGATCGACTCGGCACCCGGCGACGGGACGCGCATCATCATCTGGCTTCCCGCCTCGCGCTTCGGACCGCCCGAGCCCGTGACGTCCGACGGCATCCACCCCCTTGTCGATCCCCTGGCGGCCATCGGCTGAGCTTCCTGGAGTCGGCTCATCGACGCCGCGGGCCTCGAGCGTCGGTCGGTCCAGGAACGTCGTATGGTCCTGGAACGATGACTGGGAAGCCCTCACGTTCTGCCGCTCTGCCGAGCCGATCATCGAGGGTGACGAGCGCCAATGAAGCAGGAATGTCCTCGGCGGCGACGATGGCCGCCGCGAGCTGAAGAGAATCAGCCGCCCGAAGCGGGTGGACTCGCAGCAGACGGATCGCGATCTGGCGAACACGGACGATGGGCTGGATCTCGCGCCACGCGGCCGCGACGGCGGCAAGGCGTTCGGTTGCCGGCGCAAATGATGCCGTCGGCAACTTTCCGTCGCGCTCGAGTCGAGCGAGCGCCGATACGCATTCGACATCCGTGGCCCACCAGACGACCATCTCGGGGTCACGCTCGTACTCGGTCGTGACCGCGCGGCTCCTTGCCTCGGATACGAGCAGAGGAACGATCGCTGAGCTATCCCAGAACCTCACCGACCTGTTCGGCGCTCATCCAGCAGGGTCGAGACGGCGCTAGCGCCATCCTCGAGTGCGGGCCCCGGCTTGCGGAGGAGATCGACAGGGGCCACCGCCTCACCGATCCGGACGATGCCCGCCCGCTCGAGTCGACGAAGACGGCCGGCCGGGTCCAGACCGCTTGTCACCGGCTCGAGGCGCGCAACCGGCACGCCACGATCGGTGACGAGGATTGACTCCCCGGCTCGCACCTGGTCGACGAGCTCACTGAGACTATTCTTGACCTCGGTGATCGTCGCCGATCTCATCTGTCCTTTATAGCCACATCAATCTGGCTAGTCAAGCCCTTTCCGTACCAGATTCGCGGAGGAGCCAGCCCATGAGCGAATGCATCGGCCAGCTCGGTCTCGGGGTCATCGGACGGCTGTACGCCGGTCACCTCATCGCCAAGCACGGGAACGTCGTCGTGTACGACATCGTGCCGGAGCGCATCGCCGAGGCCGTCGAGGCGGGTGCGGTGGCAGTCGGCGCGACGCGAGAGCTCGGAGAGCGTGCGGCCACAGTCGTCGTCTCGCTGCCGAATCCGCCGGCGGTCGAGGCGGCGCTGCTCGGTCCGGATGGACTCCTGGCGGGCATGTCGGCAGGTGGCCTGGTGATCGATGCCAGCACCATCGACCCTGACACGAGCCGACGGTTGCACGCGGCCGCAGCCGAGCGCGGGATCGGCTACCTCGATGCGCCTGTGAGCGGCGGTCAGCCGATGAGCGCGGGCATGGACGGCGCACTCAAGGGCGACGTCACGTTCATCGTCGGTGGCGACGCCGCCGACTACGAGCGCGCCATCCCGACAATGGCTCTCCTCGGCAGCCGCTGGTTCCATTGCGGACCGGCGGGCGCGGGCAGCACCGTCAAGCTCATCAGCAACCACATGGCCGGCCTCCACAATCTCGTTGCCGCCGAGGCGTTCGTGCTCGGCGCGGCGGCCGGCTTCAGCCCCGCCCAGCTTCTCGAGGTCTTCGATGGGACCGACGCCCGGAGCTACCACCTCACCGACTACGCCGCTCCCCGCCTCGCCCGCCGCGACTTCGAGCCAGGGTTCTCGATCGACCTCCAGACGAAGGACCACCGTCTCGCCGCGGACATGGCTCGTTCGCTCGACGTCCCACTCCCCCTGAACGACCTCGCCATCGAGATGTACGACAAGATTCGCGCCGCAGGCTCGGGCGGCAAGGACATCGTCGAGGCGTTCCGCTTCCTCGGCCTCTCGGCCAACGCCGACATCTATGCACCTCGACGGGCTCACGAGGATGGAGCAGAAGCAGGTACCCGAACCACTCCCCCAGAGAGCTGAGCTAGGACGCCGTTGACGCCGGCCGCAGGAGTCCGAGGCCCTCGAGGTCGTGACGCAACCGGCCCGGCTCGTGAAAGTCGATGGTGATGAAGCCGAGTCGAGCGGCCGCCGCCGTATTGCTCGGGCTGTCGTCGATGAACAGGGTCGTGGCAGGAGCCAGGTCATATCGCTCGATCAGATGGCGGTAGATGCCCGGATCAGGCTTGCAGATACCGACTTCCCCCGAGATGACGATCCCATCGAACCAGTCCAGGAAACCGAAACGATCCCGAGCGATCGGGAACTTCTCAGCCGACCAGTTGCTCAGAGCGTAGAGGCCGACGCCCGCCTGACGCAGATCGTCGAGGATCGCCACGCTCTCGTGAACGTGATCACCCAGCGTCTCGGGCCAGCGTCCGTCGAACGCCGCAATGAGCTCACGCTGCTCGGGATATCGACTTGCCAGCTCCGCGACGCCCTCGGACCAGGGACGACCGCCATCCTGCCGGGCGTTCCACTCGGGCGTGCACACTTCGGCCAGGAAACGCTCCATCGCCGTCTCATCACCGTCGAACAAATCACGGTACAGATAGCGGGGGTCCCAGTCGATCAGGACGCCGCCCAGGTCGAAGACGACGGATCTGATCTCGGCGGGGGTCACCTAGGACTCGGCGTCTGCCCCGGCGTGGGGGACCGCCCCGGCGTGAGGACCCGCCCCGGCGCGAGGCACCGGGATGAGCGACGCGTCGTTGAAGCCGAGACGGATGCGGCCACGCCTGGTGATCAGGGTCAGGCGCTCGCCACCGCTGACATCCGCCCGCAGCTCGCGGCCGCCGACATCCACCCGGACCTGGGCCATGGGGCCCTCGAAGATCACTCGGTCGATCTCGCCCTCGACGACGTTGACGTAGTCGGCGCCCTCGCCGTCGCTCAGCACGTCGATGTTCTCCGGCCGCACGTAGACGAGGACGTCGTCGCCGACGGCGACGCCCCGACCATGGCAATGCAGCGTGACGCCGTCGGCCCTGACCGTGACCGGCCCCTCCTCACCGGCGGCGTCCACCGCCATGACCGTGCCGGCGAAGCCGTTGGTCGCCCCGATGAACTCGGCCACGAAGGGAGTCTGGGGATTGAGGTAGATGTCCGTCTGGGTCCCGATCTGCTGGACGCGTCCGGCGTCGAGGACCACGATCCGGTCGCTGATCGCGAATGCCTCGGACTGGTCGTGGGTGACATAGACGGCGGTCTTCTTCGTCCGGCGTTGCAGGTCGAGGATCGAGTACTTGAGGGTGTCGCGGAGATTACGGTCGAGCGCCGAAAGGGGCTCATCGAAGAGGAGCACCCGCGGGTCTGTCGCCAGGACCCGAGCCAGAGCCACGCGCTGCTGCTGCCCGCCGGAGAGCTGGCTCGGCATCCGCTTGCCATAGTCGGCCAGCCCGACCAGGGCCAGCATCTCCTCGACCCGTGGCTTGATCACATCCTTCTTCTGCCCCTTGACCGACAGGCCGAAGGCGACGTTGTCGGCGACGTTGAGATGGGGGAAAAGGGCCGGGGTCTGGAAGACGAAGCCGATGTTCCGGGTTCGTGGCGGGACGTAGGTCACGTCCTGGTCGTCGAAGAAGATCTGTCCGCTCGTCGGCTCGATGAGCCCGGCGATCATCCGCAAGCTGGTCGTCTTGCCGCA
This sequence comes from uncultured Chloroflexia bacterium, assembly GCA_963789905.1. GTDB lineage: Bacteria > Chloroflexota > Limnocylindria > Limnocylindrales > CSP1-4 > CAWBMK01. Next base: position 901,214 of record CAWBMK010000001.1, read on the forward strand.
GCCCGAAGGCCCCAACAGCGTGACGAACTCGCCGTTGGCCACCTCGAGGTTGAGGTTGTCGACCGCGACCGTCTGGCCGAAATGCTTGGACACATTGGTCAGCGTGACTCGTGACATCAGAGCAGGTACGTTCCCTTGAGGTAGCGCGTTCCGAAGACCTTGAAGAACAGCAGCACCGCCCCGAACGAGATCAGCTGGAGCGTCACGGCGAGGGCCGCCGTTGTCGGCAGCAGGCCGGCCGTGCGGACGAGGTTGAAGACTCGGAGGGGAGCCGTGGTGATCCCCGGCGGATGGACGAAGAGGGTCACGAGGTACTCATTGAAGACGATGATGAAGGCAAGCATGAGGCCCGCGCTCACGCCCGGGCCGATGAGCGGAAAGACGATCCGGCGGAAGGTTGTCAGCCTCGTCGCGCCGAGGCATTCCGAGGCCTCTTCGAAGACGATCGGCAGGTCGCGCATGGCGACCACGATCGGCATGAGCATGAGCGGGAAGCTGCCGACGACCATCGCCAGCACGAGGCCCCAGACCGACGTCGTGAGGTGGTAGGTGAGGTTGTAGACGAGAACGAGCGAGATCCCGATGACGGCGCCGGGCACATAGAGAGGCAGGGTGAGCGCCGAGAAGAGCAGGCGCTTGCCGGGGAACGAATAGCGCACGATGACGTGGGCAGCCGGCAGTGCGATCACGAGGTCCAGGAAGAGCGACAACCCGACGATGATGAAGCTCCACAGGACGTTGTCGCCGAAGCTTCCCAGGACGTACTGGAAGTTCTCGAGGGCGTACTCCCCACCAGGGCCGGTCAGCGAATAGCCCGCCAGGGCCAGGAACGGCAGGATGAACACGATCAGGATCAGCCAGATGTAGGCGTGGCTCAGGATCAGCCCGACCCGCCGCCTGGTCACGAGGCGGCGGGATCGTCGGGGCACTGAGGCGGTCGGGGTCATCGCGTCGCTCATGTCAATCGATCAGCGCGTTGCGCGAATAACGCAGTGACAGGTAGCTGACGATGAACGCCATCACCATGAGCACGACGCCCATCGTTGTGGCGAGGCCCCAATCGGCCATGATGACCCCGCGCTGGTAGAGCGTCCAGGCAAGTGTCCGTTGCTCGTTGATCGAGCCGAGCAGGAGCGGTTCGGCGAACACGCCGATGCTCCAGCCGAAGACCATGAGCATGCCCGCGATCGTCCCCGCGCGCGTCAGCGGCAGCAGCACCCGGGTGAAGGTCTGGCGGGGCTTGGCTCCCAGGCAGGCGGCTGCCTCCTCGAGCGTCGGATCGACGTTGCTCAGGGCCGCTCCGACGTTCAGGACCATGAACGGGAAGGTGAAGATGGCCATCGCGAAGACGACCGACGGAAGACTGTAGAGGACCGACGTGTTCGCGATGCCCAGCATCTCGAAGAGAGGCGACGCGGGACCGCCGGGCAAGAGGATGAAGCGCATCCCGAAAGCGATGTAGAGGGCTCCGAACATCGGGAACACCATGAACGCCCGGACGACGTCGCGGTAGTGGACCCGGCGGACCAGGATGTAGGCGAAGGGGAAGCCGAAGATCAGGTCCACGATCATTGCGAGGGCCGCCAGCTGGATCGTGATCAGGACGTTCGGGAGGTAGCGACCGAACATCGCCAGATAGTTGGAGATGGTGTAGACGGGCCCGGCGGGCGACAGGTACGAGTTCCCATCGGTGAGGCTCATCTGGACGATGAAGAGGAGCGGGAAGTAGAGGAAGAGTGCGACGAGCAGGACCGCCGGACCGATGAGGACGACGCCGCGAAGCCGGCGTCCACGCTCGCGTCGACGCACCTCTGGAGCGATCTCGCTGAGAGGCAGGGTTAGCGGCTCACCGGCCACGCGCGATCACCTTCTGAGCAAGCATGGGCGGATGTCGCGGCTTCCCTCCCGCAGCACGGGAGGGAAGCCGACGTGCCGGCGAGTCTACTGCCCGATCTTCTGGGCGTAGTAGTCCTGCCACTCCTTCTGACCGGCGTTATAGGCGTCCCAGTCGACGGCCTGGAACTGTGTCTTGATCTGGTCGAGGGTTGGGTAGTAGTTGGCGTAGTCGGCCTTGAACCAATCCGGCACCAGCCCGACATAGTCCGGTCCCAGAAAGCCCTCCGACAGCTCGGCCCACGGGCCGTGCTCGATCGGCCAGCTGTTCGGGAACTGGACCTCCGGGCTCAGTCGCCAGTTGATGAAGGTCTGGGCCAACACAGGATGGGCCGCACCCTTTGGCATCCACATGTAGCCGTTGGCCGGGTAGATCGTCGGCGGGAGCAGAAGAGCTGCATCCTTGTTGCCGCCGAAGAACTCAAGACGGGCGAGGCTGTTCCAGAAGCCGACCGCGTAGGCCGCGCCGGAGCGAAGCAGCTGCTGCATCTCAGCCGAGTCGCTCGTGTACTTCAAGACGTTGGGGCCGATGTTCGTGACCGCCCAGTCAACGACTTCCTTCATCTGGGCCGGGTCCTTGTAATCCTTGCCGAGCTCCGACGCCAGGCCGAGGAAGAACCCGCCGGCGGTGATGTCGCCCGGTAGCGGGAGGGTCACCTTGCCCTTGAGCTGAGGATCGGCGAGATCCTTGAGAGACTTGAGGAACGGCGCCTTCGCCTTGTTGTAAACGATGCCGGGGAACGCGGTCGATTGGAAGCCGATCGCCTGGGGCGCGCGCTGGAACATGTCGAGGACCAGCTTCTGGTTCGGGATCAGGTCGGACGGAAGAATATCCGCCACCAGGTCGAGGGCCTTGGCCTCTGCCCAGTAGTTCTCCTCGATCGCCATCACGTCGTACGGAGCCGGATTGTTGCCGGCCTTGGCTGCGCTGAGCTTGTCGAGGTAGCCGTGGGGCTGCTGGGTGCCCTCGTACGTGAACTGGATGTCGACGCCGTACTTGTCCTTGACGTACTGCTTGAACTGCTTGACCAGCTCGTCATTGGCTGTATAGGTCCAGTTGCCGACGACGAGGCTTCCCTCCTTCGCGATGGCGTCCTTGATCTGCGCCTCCGTCATCGGTCCAGATGATGGCGCGGCGGACCCGCTGCCCCCACCCGAGCACGCCGCGACGACGATCGACGCGATCGCGACGGCGACCGCCAGGATCGTGCCGCGTCTCAGCCGAGGATTGGATTCCATGGATCTCCTCCTCCTTGGGTGCTCCCGACCGGGCGGTCGGGTCGCCATTCCGAAGCGGTCGTGGCCATCAGCATGCATCACGCCGCCCACTCTCCAAGCGCTCCGTAGAGCCCGTCGTGGATACGTTCCACGAGATCCTCCGTCATCGGTCGCACGTCGGCGACCGTGTACCAGAGATCAGCGTATCGGACGTACCAGGCGAGCTGTCGCATCGCCGTCGCCGCCTCCTCCCAGGTGATGTTCATCGCCTCCGGCCGGATGTCGACGCCGGCCCGGAGTAACGCGTCCAGTATCTTCCCTGGCTCATTGTCCTGAAGCTCCGCCCCGACGTAGAGACCGAGTCCGACCGCCTGACCATGAATGAAGCTCTTGCCCGTGACGTACTCCAGGCAGTACAGGAAGCAATGGTCGACGCCATCCATATGTCTGGCGTTCCAGCCGGCGTTGTGGAAGGCAGCCCCACCCCAGCGATGGGCGAGCATGAGCGTCCGTATGCCGTCGTCGCTGACCGAACGGATCTCGTCAAGGCTGGCGAAGACCATGTCGAACCTCTCGCGTGCCTCGGCCACCAGCCGCTCGTCATACGGTGAACGGTGGTCCTCCTTGCCCATGTCGTGGGCGAGTTTCCAATCGTAGTGAGCGGTGTGGTAGCAGAGTACGTCGCACACACCGCTTCGGTTGAGGAGGAGCGGCGCGGCCCGGATCACCTCGAAGTCGACATAGACAGCCTCGGGCACGGCCCAGCCGATCGATACAGCCTTGCCCCCGGCTCGAAGGAGCGGCCGATGGGCGAAGGGTGCGTTGGTCGTCATGGCAGTCGGCACCTGGAACAGGGGCAAGCGCCTCGTCCAGGCGAAGAACTTGGCGACGTCGATGGCCCGTCCACCGCCCAGCCCGACGATGCTGCCGCATTCCGGCAGCTCCTCGACGGCCGCGGTCAGCTCGTCGAGATCCAGGGTGGACACGAAGTAGACCCCCGCGCTATGGGAGTCGAAGAGGTGCTCGAACTTGGGCCACAGGTCCTCCATGGTGACGACCAGGTACGGGCGATGAACGAAGTTCGGCAACTCGCCGACGAGGTCGCGCCCGAAGACGGTCACGAACTCGGAGCCGGTCGTCGGGCTCATCGCGCCGTCCATCCACCGTCGATGAGGAGGGTCGCGCCGGTGATGAGCGAAGCGGCCGGCGAGGCGAGGAACACGACTGCGCCGGCGACCTCCATCGGCTCGCCGATCCTGTGCAGACCTGCGATCCGCTCGATGGTTTCGGCCTTGAACAGCGGGTCGGCGAGCGCGCCCTCTGTCCCGGGCGTGCGGATGAACGTCGGGGCGACGGCGTTCACGGTGATGTTGTGGCGACCCCACTCCACTGCCAGGCACTTGGTGAGGTGGGCCACCGCGGCCTTCGACATGCAGTAGACCGACTCGGTCGGCAGAGCGACGAACCCAGCCTGCGAGCTCAGGCTGATGATGCGCCCATAGCCCTGCCCGATCATGACGCGACCGGCCGCCTGGCTGGCGAAGAACACGCCCTTGATGTTCACCCCCACCGTCAGGTCGAAGTTCTCCTCGCGAACATCCTCGGCGGGATCCTCTGGGCTGACCCCTGCATTGTTGACGAGGATGTCGAGGCGACCGAAGCGAGCCACAACGGCATCGACAGCTGCTCGGATCTGGCCCAGGTCGAGGACGTCCATCTGGACGGGCAGTGCTTCACGCCCAAGACTCTCCACCTCATCGGCAACGCCGTCGCCCGCGCTCGCATCGTGCAGCCCGACGGCAACGTTCGCTCCGGCGCCCGCGAGCGCCAGAGCGATGGCCCGACCGAGACCTCGTGCCGCGCCGGTAACGAGCGCAATGCGACCCTCGAGATCGAAGCGCGGGAGCTCCTCCACCTCGTGTCGACCCCACCTCCGGTGGCTCAGCCTACCTGGACATGCGCGAGGCTTAACGATAACGCTTGACGTTTGCTCTCGGTTGGAACGATAGTCCGCGTGTCAAGAGCGAGCTCGGGGAGGGCGTTACACGAACGACGGCGTGAGGCGATCGCACGATCCCGTGACACTGCGACACGTGGCTCACGAAGCCGGCGTATCGATCACCACGGTTTCGCGAGTTCTCAACGGTCGCGAGACCGGCGTCCCGATCCGAGCCGACACGCGAGAGCGGATCATCGCCACGGCAGCAGACCTGGGCTACCGGCCGAACCTCCTGGCTCGGGCGCTCCGTGGCAGCCGGAGCTCCCTCCTCGGCGTCATCGTCCGGGATATCGCCGATCCCTTTCACGTGCAGATCCTGCGTGGCCTCAACGACGTCGCTCGAGAGCGCGAGTACCGCCTCTTCCTGGGCCACGTCGACTATCGGCCCGAGGTGGCCGCCATCTACGCCTCGATGTTCGAGCAGTCCCACGCCGACGGGATCGTCCTCATCGGCGACCTCCAGGGTGCCGACGCCACGCTCGACGCCCTCGCGGACCGGCATCGTTACGTGGTGGGGGTGTCGGACCGGATCGGGCGGCGACGCGTGCCGGGTGTCTACGTCGACAATGCGGTAGGAACACACCTCGCACTGGATCACCTGTCGGGCCTCGGCCATCGGAACATCATCTGCGTCGCCGACGAACGCATGGTCGATGGTCCCCTGCGGGCCGAGGTGTACCAACAGTGGATGCGAAAGCGGGGCACGGCTGGCGCGGCCCGGATCTACTACACGACCCAACCCGACCCGGGGCCGAGCTATCAACTCGGCCGCGAGCTGCTCGGACACCTCGATCGGCCAGGCCCACCGACGGCGATCTTCGCCGCCTCGGACACGATCGCCATCGGGCTCCTTCAGGCCGCGTTCCAGCTCGGGGTGGTCGTACCCGACCGCCTCTCGATCGTCGGTTTCGACGACATCGACATCGCGGCGTTCACGATCCCGCCGCTGACGACGGTCAGCCAGTCGGGTGAGGAGATGGGCAGGATCGCCGCCAACCTGCTGCTCGACACGATCGAGGCAGATCGGTCGGGCTCCGATGTCGACGACGTCATCGTGCCGCCGAGGCTCGTGATCCGAGAGTCGACGGCGCCTCCGCCATGAGGATCGGGGTCACCCTGCCCCAGGGCTGCGACCGCGAGTATCTCGGGGTCGAGCCGCGCCACGCCTGGCAGCGAACGATCGAGATCGCGCAGGAGGCCGAGGCGCTTGGCTTCGAGTCGCTCTGGCTGTACGACCACTTCATGGTCGATCCGCCGCCCGAGGAGGCGCCCGTCTTCGAGCCATTCGTGGAGTTGTCGGCACTGGCCGCCGCCACGTCGCGCGCCAGGCTCGGCCATCTCGTTCTGGTGGCCGCGTATCGCAATCCAGCCCTCACCACCAAGATGATCTCGACGCTGGACGTGATCAGCGGCGGTCGAGCGGAGCTCGGGATCGGAGCTGGCTGGCGGGAGGACGAGTGGCGCGCGTACGGTTACGGCTTTCCGGACGCCTCCGAGCGCCTTGCGATCCTGGCCGATAGTCTCGAAGTCATCACCCGAATGCTCGCCCCCGGCCGGGCAACCTTCGATGGCCGGCACGCTCACGTCCACGACGCGATCCACGAGCCAAAAGGCCTCCAGGATTCTGGGATCCCCATTCTCGTCGGTGGCAACGGCCCCAAGGTCACGTGGCGCCTTGCTGCGCGGTTCGCGGCCGAGCTCAACCTCGACGCGTTGACGCCGGACGAGGTCTCGGAGGCGCTGCCGGTGATCCGCGAGCGCTGTCGGGAGATCGACCGAGACCCGTCGACGCTGCGCGTGTCCGTCCATCTCTGGGGCGGAGCCGACGCACCGCCGGGACCAGAGCGTCGAGACCGTCTTCGCGCGTACGCAGACCTCGGGATCGACCGAGTCATCCTCCAGGGATTCGCTGCCGTTCACGACCGTGGGCTGCTCGCAGCGATCGCCGACGACGGCGCTGCTCTCGGATTCATGGAGCCGCCACCGACGCTGTGAGTCCGTCCGGGCGGGTGGCGCAGCAGGGCAACTGCGCGGTCGTCGCTTTAGGTCGACCTTATCCGGGCTGAATGCCCGCTTGATGGCCCCATCAGTAGCGTCGTCGTGACTCCCCCGAATCGGAGATGCGATGACGATGCTCGACGACGCGGCCTCGCGGCCGCTCACCTGGCGCGACCTGCCACCTCATCCGCCCTACGGTGCCGCCCAGGCCGCCGCCTCCGACCCTTCGGTCATGCCACTGGCGACGAGCGCCGCCGCCCCGGCAGGGCCCGGCTTCATCCGCCGTCATCGTCGCGGCCTCGCGGCCCTCGCCGTCGTCACCATCCTCGTGGGCAGCATCGCCTTCGTCGGAGCAACGAAGGGCGACGAGATCTTCGCCGCCTTCGATCAGGGCGCGATCAGCGCCTCGCCGGCTCCGGGCGGCTCGGATCCCGGGGCGGGCGCCCCGCCACCCAGCACGAACGAGCCACTGGCCGATGCCGCGGACAAGCTTCTCGCCTCGGTCGTCCAGATCGAGGCCCGCGGCCAGCTCGGCGCCGGCGTCATCCTCGACGCCGCGGGCTACATCGTCACCTGTGAGCATGTCGTCGGTCGGGCGACGAATGTCACCGTCCGATTCGGCGCCAACGACGAGGTCCCGGGCACGGTCGTCGCTCGCGACAGCGCCAATGACCTCGCGGTCGTCAAGATCGAGCGCGAAGGCCTGACCGCGGCGCCGACCGTCGGCGTCGACCAGCTCCGCGTCGGCCAGCAGGTCATCGCCGTCGGCAGCCCGCTCGGCTTCTCGTCGACGGTCACGACCGGCATCATCAGCGCCCTCGATCGATCGCTCGACACGCCGCGCGGCCACATCGACGGGCTCATCCAGACCGACGCACCCATCAATCCCGGCAACTCGGGCGGCCCGCTGGCCGATACGAGCGGTCGGGTGGCCGGCATCAACGATGCCATCGCCTCGCTCGGCGGCGGCAGCGACGGGCTGGGCTTCGCTATCCCGATCGAGCGCGCGTTACCGCTCCTCGAGCAGGCCAAGACGAACCCGGACGATCCCTCGACCGCGCAGGATCCGGGCACCGACCCGACCGATCCATTCGGTGGGACGGGCGACCCCTTCGGCGACCTGCTGGGGCCGGACAGCCCGCTCAACGACCCCCTCTTCCAGCAGCTCATGCGCGACCTGATGCAAGGCCTCATGAACGACGGGCAGGGCGGGCAGGGCGACGCGGTCCCACCGAATAACGCCGTCCCGCCGACCGATCCCTTCGGCGGCACGATGGACGACCTCTTGAACGGTCTCCTCGACCAGCTCTTCGGCAGCGGTGGCGGCACGAGCCAGGCACCCCAGACACCCCAGACACCTCAGACACCCCAGAACGACGGAGGACCCGCCGCGTGGACTTGATAGAGCTTCGCGCCAACCAGCTGAACCAGGCTCGTCACGAGCTGGCGCGGGTTATCGTCGGCCAGGACCGAATGACCGAACGCGTCCTCGCCTGTCTGCTGGCCGGTGGCCACGCCCTTCTCGAGGGCGTCCCAGGCCTCGGCAAGACGCTGACGCTGTCGACCCTCGCTCGCATCGTCGGCGGCGAGTTCAACCGCATCCAGTTCACCTCCGACATGATCCCGGCCGACATCGTCGGCACCCGGATCTACCGCATGTCGGACGAGACGTTCGACGTCGAGCCGGGGCCGATCTTCGCCAACATCGTCCTTGCCGACGAGATCAACAGGGCGCCGGCCAAGGTCCAGTCCGCCCTGCTCGAGGTGATGGGCGAGCGCCAGGTCACGATCGGTGGCCGGACGATGCCGGTCCCCCACCCCTTCCTGGTCGTCGCCACCCAGAACCCCATCGAGTCGGAGGGCGTCTATCCGCTGCCGGAGGCCCAGCGCGATCGCTTCCTCATGCGCATCCCCGTCGACTACCCGACGCCGGTCGAGGAGCGCGAGATCGTCCGCCGGATGGAGATCGATCCGCCGGTAGCCTCGCGCCTTCTCGACGCCGAGGACGTCGCGGCTCTTCAAGAGCTGACCACGCGTGTCGTCGTCGAGTCGGCCGTGTCCGAGTACGCGATCTCGCTCGTCCTCGCGACCCGCGAGCCAGCCCTCTATGGCGTGCCGGAGATCTCGCCCCTGCTCGAGTACGGTGCAAGCCCACGAGCGAGCATCGGGCTCGTCCGCGCAGCCAGGGCCATGGCCCTCCTCCGCGGCCGCATGTACGCCACCGCACAGGACGTCTACGACGTCGCGTATGACATCCTCAACGGCCGTCTGATCCTGTCCTATGCGGCGATCGCCGACGGACGGACGGTCGGCGACATCCTCCATCGACTCCTCACGTCGGTGAAGGCACCGTACCCGGTCATCCAATCCGCGCCGATCCCGACCCCATCGGCCGGGCCGGTGATCGTCAGCGGCGCAGCCACGCCGTCCGGCAGCTCGGCGACGCCATCGGCCGCCGCGACTTGGGGCGCACAGGCGTGAAAGCCCGGATGCACGATCCCGCCCTCCGGGCGTTGCGCGGGATCGAGATGCTCGTCCGGCGGCGCGTCGAGGGCCCCCTCCACGGCGATCATCGGAGCCTACTCCGGGGGCTGGGTAGCGAGCCTGGCGACGCCCGCGTCTACGAACCCGGAGACGACGTCCGCCGTCTCGACTGGACCGTGACTGCCCGCACGAACGTACCCCACGTTCGCGACGCGGTCGCCGATCGAGACCTCGACGTCTCCGTCCTTCTCGATCGGTCGGGCTCGATGGGCTTCGGCACGATCGGGCGGACGAAGCGCGACCTTGCCCTCGAGGCGCTCGCCGCCGTCGGCTGGCTGGCCATCCGCGGCAGCGGCCGGCTCGGCGTCCTCGACATCGCCGGCGGCCAGGCTCGCTGGTGGCATGTTCGGGCGAGTCGGGATCACCTGACGGCACTGCTCGGGGAGCTTGGCCGCATCGCGTCGGACGACGAGGCCGGTGACCTGGCTGGCTCACTGACCCGTCTCAATGCTCTGGCCCGCCGGCGCGGCCTCGTCGTCGTCATCTCCGACTTCATCGGTCCCGACGATTGGGCTCGTCCGATGCGCGTCCTCGCCGCGCGCCATGACGTGCTGGCCGTCGAGATCGTCGATCCACGCGAGCTCGCCCTGCCAGACGTCGGCCCGATCGTCGTCCGCGATGCGGAGACGGGCGCCCGCCGCCACGTCGATACGGCCCGACCGGACATCCGGGCCCGATACGCCTCCGCCGCGACGCGCCGACGGACCGCTCTGGCGACGACGCTCCGCTCGACCGGGGCCGGCCACATCGTCCTGCGCACCGATGGCGACCCCATCGCCGACATCGGCCGCTTCCTGCTGGCACGCCGCCGCGCGGCCGGCGCGCCGATCCGCCGATCCGGGACCGCAGCATGAACGAGACCGCTGCCGGGACCACCTTGAGCGACGGCGCCCTCACCTTCCTCGCCCCCGAGCGACTGCTGCTCCTCGGGATCGTGGCCGTTCTCGCGATCGGCTATCTCATCGTCCAGCGGCGACGGTCGCACTATGCCCTGCGCTTCAGCAGCGTCGAGCTGTTCGACGGCGTGGCTCCCGATCGACCGGGCTGGCGCCGGCATCTGCCCGCCGCCGCGATCGTCATCGGGCTCGCCGTCCTCGTCATCGGCACCGCTCGGCCCGCCCTCGCCGAGGAGATCCCCTCGGAGATGGCGACCATCATGGTGGCTCTCGACACGTCACTCTCGATGAAGGCGCAGGACGTCGATCCGACTCGTCTCGCCGCCGCTCAGGACGCCGCCGATCGATTCCTCGATCTCGTTCCCGCACAGGTCCGCGTCGGTCTCGTCACGTTCGACGCCCAGGCCCGCGTGGCCGTCGCGCCGACGACCGACCGAGTCGCCCTGCGACGGGCCATCGACCGCATCCGGCTCGGCGAAGGCACTGCCATCGGCGACGCCATCCATGCATCTCTCGAGGAGCTGCGCGCCGAGGAGGGGGAGATCCCCGGCGGGATCGTGCTCCTCTCCGACGGCGAGACCACCGTCGGCCGCCCCAATCGCGACGCTGCGGAGGAGGCGGCGTCGCGGGGCGTGTCGGTGACCACCATCGCGTTCGGGACGCCCAGCGGGACCGTCACGATCGGTGGCCAGACGATCCCCGTCCCGGTCGACCGCAGCGCCCTCAAGGCGATCGCCGAGGCCACCGGTGGCGAGGCCTTCGAGGCGTTCACCGCCGAAGAGGTCATCAAGGTCTTCGAGCAGCTCGGCAGCCAGATCGGCACGACCTTCGAGCAGCACGAGATCGGCGACCGCTTCGCCGGCGTCGCCCTCGGCCTGCTCGTCGCGGCCGGCGTCGCATCCCTCGCCTGGTTCTCGCGCCTGCCGTAGTCGCTTGGCTTGCCCCACATCTGAGCATGCTGGTGCTCAATTGGGCGCCAAGCGAGCGTGGCGGTGGACCGATTCTGACCGGAACGGCGTGCTGCCACGCCTGCGAGGTGCCCGATCTGAGCATGCTGGTGCTCAGCGTCTCGGCGATCGAGGCCTGGCGGGATCTCGTCCGCGCCTCGAGCGCCAGCAGCCGAGATGGGCTGGTCGGATCGGCGACCGCCCGGTATGACGATCAGTACTTCTCGACGCGGACTGGGGTCAACGCGAAGTCGTGGACGTTGCGTGTCAGGACAGCCGCATCGAGCGTCATGGCAGTCGCGGCTATCAATGCATCGGGCAGGCTCAGGTGCCGCCCGCTGGCGCGAGCACGCGCCCGGAGGCGCCCCGCCATCCGGGCGTCGTCTGGGCTTGCGGTCACGTACTCGACAGCAGAAAGGAGCGCCTCGAGCGGTCGGTCTCGGTCGCCCGGTGCCCCGGTCCACGCCTCGGCCGCGACGACGTCGGTCACGTATCCCTCCTCGCCGAACTCGAAGAGCCGCTCGAAGCGCTGAACCGCCGCCTGATCATCACGGAGATGGTCGATGACGAATGTCGTGTCGAGGAGGTAGCGCACGCCCTATCGCTCCTGTTCCGAATCCGTCTCCTCTGCGCGAAGGTCGCGCACCCACGCGATCACGGATTCAGCCGTCGGGAAGTCCGGATGATCTTTCCACGCGCCGGCAGTCTCCCTGACCACCTCGCGCAACCTGTCGCGCTTGAGCTTCGCGCGGAGCGCGTCGGTGACATATCGGCTTCGGCCCCGAGGCCCGGCGAAGTGATCGACCTCGGCGACGACGTCCTCGGGTAGCAGCAGGTTCGTGCGCACATTCATGCGCTAAACTTAGGGCATTGTCACCACACACGTCAATGCGCCGTCAGACGAAGGGCGCCCCGGTCGGTGCCACGCCGCGCGATCGTGCCGCCGACCGAGCAGCAGAACCATCGTGCCCACCAAAGCCACGGGCGACAATGACAGCAGATGGAGATCCTGCCGGGCGTTCACGAGGTTCACCTCAATGGATCCAAGGCGCATATCGTCCTCGGCGACCGCCTGACACTGATCGATGCAGGGCTGCCTGGATCCCGGGCGCGCCTCGAGCGCCAACTGGCGGTCCTGGGCCGGGCCGCCGCCGAAATCGGCCGAATCATCGTGACCCACGGCCACCCCGACCATATCGGCGGCGTACCGGAGCTCGCCTCGCCGGACGTCGAGATCCTGATGCACCCGGCCGATCTCGCCGGCGTCCGGGCCACCTGGCGCGATTTCATCCGCCAGCCATCGCGCGGGCGGCTCTTCGCCTCGATGACCCCACCACCGCCCGATCATGTCGTCACCGTCGAGGACGGAGCCACGATCCCGGTTCTGGGCGGCCTGGTCGTCGTTCATACGCCGGGTCACACGCCGGGCAGCATCTGCCTCTACTCGCCGGGGCTTCGGGCGCTCTTCACCGGCGACACCCTCGAGGTGCGCGCCAAGCGTCTGGCGTTCGCCAATCGCCTCTATAGCGACGATCACGCGATGGCGCGGCGGAGCGTCCGCCGCCTCGCTGCGCTCGACGTACAGACGATCGTCTTCAGCCACTTCGATGTTTGGCGCGATGACGCCGGCGGAGCCCTGCGCGAGCTTGCGAAACAAGCCTGAGGCCGCGATTGCGGGCGCGGCCGGGGCCATGTGCCGGGGTGTAACGTTCCGATCCACTAAGCATCGTCATTGAGATGCCTTGGACACGCTGATCGACCTTGTCGCGACCGGAGCCCAGCGGTTCGGTGACAAGCCTGCCCTTCTCATCCGACCGTCGTTCAGGACGCGCGTCTGGCGCTACCGCGATCTGGGGAGGGACGTCCCTCGCGTCGCCAGGGTGCTCGCCGACGCAGGCATCCGACCGGGCGACCGGGCCATCATCTGGGCCGTCAATCGACCGGAATGGGGGCTTGGCTTCCTGGGGGTGGCCCACGCAGGAGGAGTCTCGGTCCCGATCGACGTCCGCCATCCGCTCGACTTCGCCCAGAAGATCGTCGCCCAGACAGGGGCCAAGCTCGTCATCGCCAGCCGTCAGACAGCCGATGGCGCTCGAGCCCTGGGCCTCCCCATCGTATGGATCGAGCAGCTGCCGGACCTCGCTCGTCGAACCGAGCCGCTTCCGCCCGCGCCGATCGGTCGCGACGACCTGGCCGAGATCGTCTTCACCAGCGGGACGACCGGCGATCCGAAGGGCGCCATGATCAGCCACGGCAACCTCATGTCATGTACGACATCGCTCGTCCGTGTCTTCCCGTTCGGCAAGGATGAACGGCTTCTCTCGGTTCTGCCCCTTTCGCATCTTTTCGAGCAGGTCATCGGATTCATCGCCCCCCTGCTCGTTGGGGCCAGTGTCGTCTACCCCGTCAGCCGCCAGCCGGCGGTGCTCGTCCGGACGTTCCGCGAGTACAAGGTGACGATGCTCCTCATCGTGCCCCAGGGCCTGCGGCTCCTCGACAACGCGATCGAGCGTAAGGTCGACCAGTCCGGCAAACGCCAGGCGTTCGAGCGATTGCACCGCTGGGCCGCCCATGTCCCGACACCGCTCCGGCGGCTCCTTTTCCGCTCGGTCCACTCGCAGTTCGGCGGCAAGCTCCACACGATCGGGGTCGGCGCGTCGGCCCTCGATGTCGACGTCGCGCGGCGATGGATGGACATGGGCGTCCGGGTGCTCCAGGGCTATGGCTCGACCGAGATGAGCCCGGTCATCAGCTTCACCCGACCGGAACGCAATCGTGTCGGAACCGTTGGCGAGGCGATCCCGGGCGTCGAGATCAGGATCGCCGGCGACGGCGAGATCCTGGCTCGTGGGCCCAACCGTTTCTCGGGCTACTGGCAGAACCCGGAGGCGACGGCGAAGGCCATCGACGCGGACGGCTGGTATCACACAGGAGATCTCGGCGCTCTGTCGAGCGACGGATTCCTGTCCATCCGCGGTCGCAAGAAGGACATGCTGGCGATGCCCGATGGCCAGAAGGTCTACCCCGAGGACATCGAGGCCGTTCTCGCTGGCGACGAGCGGATCCGCGAGTCGACGGTCGTCGGTTGGCCGCCCGGTCCCGATCTCAAGGTTCACGCTGTCCTCGTCCTGGACGACCCATCGCTGGCCGACGATGTCGTCCGGACAGCCAACGCTGGGCTCGGAGCCCACCAGCAGATCCGCGCCTGGACCATCTGGCCGGATGACGAGCTGCCGCGGACCTACACCCTCAAGGTCAAGAAGCACGAGGTGCTGGCGCGTCTCGATGAGCTGGCCGCCGCGACGACCCGAAGCGCCACCGTGGCTGGCGTCGGTGCCGAGACTGTGGCGCCGGTCCGCGACGCGGCCGTGACCCAGTCGGATGAGGAGCGCCTCGTCGACCTCATCGCCGGCATCGGCCGGCTGCCGGCGACAGCGGTGACCCCGAACGCGAGGCTGTCGTCCGACCTCAACCTCGACTCACTTCAGCGCGTCGAGCTGCTGGGAGTCATCGAGGAGGAGTTCGGGACCTATGTTTCGGACGATGCGCTCGACCCCGAAGCGACGGTGGGCGAGCTCATGGAGATCGTCGCGGCCGCCCACGACACCCCGCGTCCGACGGGCATCTACGGCTGGCCCCTGCATCCGCTCGTGCGCTTCACAGGGATGACGATCCAGACGCTGTTCATCCGGCCGTTCGTATTCCTGACCTATCGCGTCCGCACATCGGGTTTCGAGCATCTCGACCACCTCGACGGACCCGTCCTGTTCACGCCCAACCACTGCCTCCATCTCGACAACGCGATCCTCCTCAGTCACATGCCGCTCGATTGGCGATGGAACCTGTCGGTCGCCGCAGCGGCAGACTCCATCTATGACAACCCCCTCCAGGGATTCCTCGCATCACTACTCGCCAACGCGTTCCCCATCCAGCGCGAGGGCAACGCCCGCCGAAGCCTCGAGCTGCTTGGCGCCCGGCTCGATCGCGGCTTCAACATCCTCATCTATCCCGAGGGCAAGCTGACCGTCGGCGGACCACTCCAGCCGTTCAAGTCAGGGGCCGGGCTGGTGGCCGTCGAGGGCGCAACGCCGATCGTTCCAATGAAGCTTCATATCCATCGGATGCACTGGCTCGACCGAGGGCCGATCTCGATCCCGAGCCTGCGCGGTGAGGTCGAGATCGTCATCGGCGCGCCAATCTGGTTCGACGCCGACACCGACCACGCCACGGCCACCACCCGCCTCGAGGAAGCCGTCGCCGCGCTGTAGGGTCGGGTCGTGCCGCACGAGCACGCTGGTGCTCAGCATTGGCGTCAGTGAGCGTGACGATCGACAGGTCCTGACGAGATTCGCGTCTGGCCGCGCCTGCCGATGTGCCCTTTTGAGCACGAACGTGCTCACCTTGGCGGGAGAGAGGCGAAGGTCTGGCAGTCGCTCAACGTCAAGGTCTGGCAGCCGTTCAACGTTGAGGTAGGCTCGCCGTCGACAGGAGGCGGCGATGGCGACAGCGACAGCAGCGACGACAGAGACTTTCAGCGGCTTCGAGCCGGCGGCGATCCAGTTCCTGGCCGATCTTGCCGCCAACAACGACCGAGCTTGGTTCGCACCACGCAAGGCCGATTACGAGCGCCTCCTCAAGCGGCCACTCGAGGCGCTCTGCGTCGCACTGGACGAGCAATTCCGAGCGCGCGGCATCCCCCTTCGGGCGGACCCGGCGCGATCGCCGTTCCGCATCTACCGCGACACCCGGTTCTCGCGCGACAAGAGCCCCTACAAGACCCACCTCGGAGCCAGCTTTCCGTGGGCCGATTCCGGCAGCGAGGAGCCCAAGGTCCATGGCTCGGGCGGCTATTTTCACCTTGCTCCCGGCGAGATCTACGTCGGCGGCGGGATGTGGCACCCGGAGAAGGAACGGCTCGATGGTTGGCGGAGGGCGGTTGCCGACGAACCGGCCAGGGTGCGGGCGATCATCGACGACCCCGCCTTCGTCGCCACATACGGCGAGATCTCGGCCGACGCTGACCATCGTCTGAAGCGCGTGCCGGCGGGCTTCCCGCCCGACCACCCGGAGGCGGAACTGCTCAAGCTCAAAGACGTCGTGTTCGGGCGGCGCCTGTCCGATGCGGAGGCGATGTCCGCCCGTCTGCCCGATGTCCTGGCCGATACGCTCGCAGTCGGCGTCCCCATGATGCGTCTGCTCTCATCGATCTAGGTCCGCTGGCGGCGAAGCGGTGGTTCGTCGGGTGATCGGAAGGGTGAAGATCACCGTCGTGCCCTGACCCGGCTCGCTGTGGAGCGAGATCGTGCCGCCGTGGGCTGCGACGAGGTCGCGCGCGATCGCCAGGCCGAGGCCCGACCCGCTCGAGCCGTCGTCCTTGGCGAACCGGTCGAAGGCCCGATCGGCGAATTCGGGCGCCATCCCTGTGCCCGTGTCGGTGACGGAGATCGAGACGGCGTCGGTGGCCCCCGCTGATGCACTGAGGGTAATCGTCCCTCCAGGCGGCGTGTAGCGCAGGGCATTGGCGACCAGGTTGGCGAGGACGGCCCGGATGCGGACGGGATCGACCTCGACCAGGGGCAGGCCGTCATCGATCGACGCCAGCAGAGAGACGCCGGCAGCGTCGGCCTCAGTCCGGAAGGCAGCCAGGGCGTCATTGATGAGGACCGCCGGATCCGTCGGCTCCCGGTCGAGCCTCAGAGCGCCGGCCTCAAGCAGAGCGACGGTTCGGAGATCCTCAACCAGCCGCTCGAGGGTCCGTGTCTCGTCGAGGATCACCCCGAGATGGGCAGCGTCGGCCGAGTAGAGGCCGTCGATCATCCCCTCGGTCTCGCCCCGGATGACGGTCAGGGGCGTCCGGAGCTCGTGGGTCGCATCGGCCAGGAACGAGCGCCGCCGCTCCTCGCTCGCCTGGAGGCGGCCAGCCATCGCGTTGAACGCCCGTGCCAGCGATCGCGTCTCGCGCGGGCCGCGCTCGCGCACCCGGGCCGAAAGATCGCCGGCTTCGATCCGCTCCGCGGCCTCGACGAGGTCTTCAGCCGGACGCGCCACCATCCGGACGATCCCGACGACGGCAACGGCAAACAGGACGACGGCCGTAATCGCGACGGCGATCCCGAGCGGACTGTCGGTCGAGCCGGTGATCGCACCGAAGAGGGAGGACAGCACCCAGAGCACGAAGGCACCGACGAGCCCGGCGAGGAGGAGGAAGCCGACGACGAAGCAGCCGATCCGTGGCCCGCGCCCACGGCGACGGCCGTGCCACGTCCATGGACCCGGCCCGCCCGGTGGCGGCCATGCCTCGCCCTCGGGCCACCATGGCGGTTGGCGCCGCGGGCCTCGATGTCGTCCCGGCGCGCCCTCGGGACCTGGACTCACAGAGCGTCGTCCGTGAAGCGATAGCCGACGCCGATGACGGTGAGCACATAGCGTGGGACGTGGGGATCAGGTTCGAGCTTGCGCCGGATGTTCTTGACATGGGCGTCGATCGCCCGCTCATAGCTCTCGAAGGCGACCCCATGGACGGCATCGAGCAGTTGGCTCCTTGTGAATACGCGGCCAGGCTCGCGAGCGAGCGTCACCAGAAGTGCGAACTCGGTCGGGGTGAGGTCGACCCGCCGATCCCCCGCCGTCACCCGAAGCTTGGCCGTGTCGAGCTCGATGCCGGCGGCGCTCACGACGACCGAAGGCTGGCGGGCGCCCTCGGATCGCCGCAGGACCGCTCGAATGCGAGCCACGAGCTCCCGCGGACTGAACGGCTTGGTGACGTAGTCGTCCGCTCCGAGCTCGAGCCCGGCCACCTTGTCGGCCTCGTCCGCCCGGGCGGTGAGCATGACGATCGGCAACTCGGAGTCCTTTCGGATCGAGCGTGCCACGTCGAGCCCGTCGAGACCGGGCAGGCCGAGGTCCAGGACGACCAGATCGGGGCGGCGTTGCCTCGCCAGGGCGAGAGCCGCCGCCCCGTCTGAGGCCAGGAGCACCGCGAAGCCGGCGTGCTCGAGATAGTCGCGCGCAAGGCGGGCGATCTCGGGCTCGTCCTCGACGACGAGGATCGTCTTCACGACGCTGATGCTATCCGGCGCTTGGGCGGGTATCGCCGGCCGGGCGGTCGCCGGTGACGGCATCACCGACCGAGGGGGCTTCGTGAAGCCGACGATGCAGGTCCTCGAGAGCCGGTGGGATCGGACGATCGGTGGCGCTCCACTCGGAGCGGTCCCAGCCGCCTCGATGGCCCCAGCCCCCGCCATAACCCCACGGCCCCATCGGGCCTGCCCATCGCGGTCGCGCAAACGCACGGAAGAGGCCGAACAGCAGGACGACGACGAACAGGAAGCCGAAGAAGCCGAAGAACCACGGGAACCCGAAGCCCCAGCCATAGACGACCGGCGCGACCACTGCCCCGCCGGTCGAAACCAGGCCGGCCTGGAAGCCGGCGCTGTAGCCCACGATTCCGGCGATGCCGGCCACGATGATGGTCACCAGGACGGCCAATAGTCCTCGTTGCATGGGTACGTTCCTCCTTGTCGAACATGGCGGCGACGTGCCGCGTGGATCGAGCGTGCGCGAGCGATGTGAACTCGGCGTGAACCCCGTCGGGAGGTGCGGTGGAGGGCGGATACGGGTGGTTCGCGCTTGCTGAGGTCAGGTAGACTGCCCGGCAGCACCGAATAGCGCACCACGGAGGCGCACCTCTATCGCTGGATGGACCACTCGATCGGCGGCCTGGAGGCCCCGGTCAACTGGGGGAGTCGGTTGACCGCCCGAGCGTCGGGCGGATCCAGTGGAGGGATTAGGGAACTATGACAAGCGGTGCAGCAGCCCGACCCATGGGCATCACCATCCTCGCGATCCTCGCCCTGATCGGCGGGATCTTCGGACTCCTTGGCGGGCTCGCCCTGATCGCCGGCGGTGCGCTCATCGGCGGCGCCGTCGGTGGAACGACCGGCGCGGCGTTCGGGGGCCTCGCCTTCGTGGCCGGCGTGATCACGCTCGGCCTCTCGATCGCCTATATCGCCTTCGCCTACGGCGGCTGGACGCTCAAGGCGTGGGGCTGGGCGCTCGGCGTGATCATCGCCCTGGCGAGCATCGTCTGGACAGCGATTGGGATCGTCCTGTCGGGCGACATCATGGCCAACCTGATCAGCATTTCGACGATCATCAGTGTCGCCATCCCGATCATCATCCTGTACTACCTGAACACCCCGGCGGTGAAGGCGGCCTTCGGGCGCCCCTGACTCAGATCCTCCTCGCAGCTCGAAGCGCGGTCCGGTCCCCGGGCCGCGCTTCGTTATCCCTTTCGCACCTCAGGTCTTACGCGCCGCCCCGCTGCCCAGTGACTTCGATCTGAGTCGCGAGATGACGCGGATCCGCCACCCAGCCGTCGGCGCCAAGTCTTGTCGCGCCAGCGAGATCCCGCACCGCGAAGCCGCCGGCGAAGACCGGGACCGACGGGCGGCTGCGGCGGGCCTCAACGACGAGATCCATGGCCCCGGCCAGGTGACCCGAGTCGACCACGCTCACGACCACCGCGGCGAGCCTGTCTGTCCGTGAGATGGCCGCCGCGAGCGACGCAGGCGGCGTGTCGGCGCCTAGATTCAGCACGTCAAAGCCGTCGCCCGAGAGGATATCGGCGACCATCGCAACGCCGAGACCATGACGCTCCCCTGAGGGCATCGCCATGACGACCGAGCCCCTCCGACGACCCCGACGATGGAAGCGAGGCCCCAACCGGCCGATCATGGCCGCAGCGACGCTCGACGCCAGGTGCTCCTGCTCGATCCCGATATCTCCTGTCTGCCAGGCCGATCCGATCGCATGCAGGCTTGGCCCAAGGAGGTCGACGTAGATGTCGGCCGGCTCCATACCTGACGCCATCGCTGCCTCGATGACCTTCCAGCTCCCCGCTTCGTCGCCTGCAAGCATCCGCGCCCGGAGGCGTTCGATCCATGGCGCCCGGCGGCGGGGAGATCGGTCGGCGCGGCGATCGGGGATCGTCGCTTGCGATGCAGACACCCGGGCAAGATCGGCTGGGGCGATCCGCCAAGTGCCGCCGACCTTGCGGGCGGGCAGGATGCCCAGCCGCACGTAGCGGTAGACGGTCATGTAGTGCACGCTGAGCCGCTCCGCTGCCTCGCGGAGGCTCAGGCTGTCGGGCTGAGTCGTTGTCATCGAACCGCGACCACAGATCAATCCTGCCATGCATATGAGGAAGGGTGAGACCCGCCGAGGCAGGTCTCACCCTTTGCCGAGCTGGCTGGGACGGAGGACTCAGCTGCTCGGCGGGAGGATCACATGATCGATGACGTGGATGACCCCGTTTGAAGCGAGGACATCGGCGGCGACAACCTTGGCCGTGTCGTTGAGGTAGACAGAACCGTCGTTCACCTTGATGCCGATCGGCTGACCGGCCACTGAGTCGGCGGATGTCAGCTTGACGACCTGATCGGCGGTCACCTTGCCGGCGACGACGTGGTACAGAAGGATCTGCTTGAGGGCAGCCGGATCGGCGAGGAGGCTATCGAGCGTGCCGGCGGGCAATGCGGCGAACGCGTCGTCCGTCGGGGCAAAGACCGTGTACGGGCCATCACCCTGAAGGGTCTCGACGAGCCCGGCTGCCGTGGCGGCCTTCAGAAGGGTCGCGAACGAGCCCGCCTCCGTCGCCGTGGCGACGATATCGCCAAGCGCCGACGGAGATTGCTCTGGGCTTGCCGCCGTGGAGGGCTGGGGGCTGGCTTCGGTCGAGGGTTCAGGCTCGGCGACGCTCGGCGAAGCTGCTCCGGTACACGCGACCGCCATCAGGACGACCGCAGAGGTCGCGAGGATCCAGGTGCGTTTCATCTCGTCTCGTTCCTTTCGTATCTCTCTTCACTGGGGCCCACTCGATGGGTGCTCGCACAGTATTTAGTACTAAATACGTCTTGTCAAGGTGATGCTGCCGCCAGTACGTCGCAGAGAGCGCCCGCTACGATCTCGAGAAGCGCCACCATCTAATGACTGAGAGAGGGCGAGAATGCCGACGTTCAAGCACCCTTGTCCGAGCTGCGGGGCCTTCATCAACCGCGACGCCGCGGCCTGCCCTGCGTGCGGCCAGGCGGATCCGTTCGCGCCGGATCGCTGCCCGAACTGTCGAGAACCGATCGAGGATCCGAAGTGGGTGGCCTGCCCCAAGTGTGGTCAGCCGGTCGGCGCCGCGGCGAAGGCTGCAGCCGAGGCTGCCAAGGCGAAGGGAATGGAGAGCCCGCCCTCTTGAGGGCGCCCTACTCGACCTTGGCTCCGCAGTTCCCGCAGAAACGCGTTCCAGGCGCCAGGTCGTTGCCGCATTGGGTGCACTTCGCCTGGCCGGTCGGTGTGCCGCAGTTCGCCGCAGAACTTCTCCGAGCCAACGGGCTTGCCGCAGTTGGTGCAGACGGTCGTGCGGGCGCTCGTGTCGCCGCTGAAGACGGTCTCGGTCTGCATCTGCTGACGCATCTGCTGGATCTCGACCGACGCGCGCTCGGCCTCCATCTCGCCGGCCAGCTTGGGCGCACACGACACGCACAGGCCTCGGGCTTCGTTCCAGCAGGTCTCGTCGACCCAGTGGCTCGACCGCGTGCAGCGCGTGAAGAGCGGCATGATCTCGTTCGCCGCGGCCTTGAGCGCCTCGTCCCGGGCTCCTCTGTCGGCGACATCCTGGATCGTGTTCGCCGCGTTCGAGGCGCTGCCGAAGAAACCGCCGACGAGCCCGCTGGCACCGGACAGAAGCGTGCTCGCTGTGCCGAGGCTTGAGCGTTTGAACTCGCTTCGATAGCCGGAGCGACAGATGTCGCAATGAAACTCGAACTGGTAGCCGTGCTGATCCGACAGGTCGGTGTAGTTCTGCGTGAACGGCGTGAAGCCAGCCATGGTCCCTCGCTCCATGTCCGCGTCCGCGACGCCAACGATCGGGGGCGTCACTTGTCGACAGGATAGCCCGCTAGGGCGCCCGCCTGGCGATGTCCTCGAGGTAGGCCTCGATCTCCGGGACCGACCGCAGGGCCCGCTCGAAGTACGCATTCACGGCATCAAGCGCGGCTTCCTGGATACCGATCATCTCGTCCGTTCGCTCGGCGTGCGACTCACGGGCCTGGAGCGAGTCCCGCAGCTGAAGGAGGTGGCCCACCATCTTGGCCTCTTCCGGTCCGTCGAGCGCCTGGATGGCCGACATGATCAGGCCGTCGACCTGCGCGACGAGCATGTCGGCGTCGAAGACGTCACCGGATGACGCAGCGTCATCGAGCGTCCTGATCAGCGCCGAGACCTGGTAGAGGGCGGTCACCGGCTCGTCGAACAGCTCGCGGATGTAGGCCGCCTCCCCGTACTTCCCGCTCATCCGGAAGACGTTGTACATCCGTCTCGCGGCCTTGCCGTAGTTCGGCTCCTTGACCGTGTACTTCCATACCTCGTGTTCGAGCGTCTCCACGTAGTCGTCGACCGAATCGGCCGAGACCTCCTTGATGAGCTTCGTGAAGAGCGGGATCGAGTCCGACTCGAGGTAGACCTCCTGGTAGTACGGATCGAGGAAGCCGTCGAGCGGCACGATCGTGCCGTCGGGGGCCTCCCACGTCGGATCGAGCATGTTGCTGGCGTTGGCCAACCGCCCGCGGGTCTTGTCCGCGATCACCCAGTCGAGCTTGCACCAGCCCGGGTCGTGCGAGGCCTCGTCCCAGGCATAGACGCGCAGTGAGCCGTCGGGCAGCGTCACCTCCATCTGGCCGGCCCTCACCTCCTCCAGCGTCCACGACATCGGAGATCCGGCGCCGACCGGACTGCCGCCCTTCGTCGCGGCGACGGGGTGCGACCCGAACTTGACCTCCCAGAGTCGGTGGGTCGGCCCGACCGCCGTGGCGAGCGCCTTCTCGCGAATCAGGTCGGCGAGGATGGCGCATGCCTCAGCGCGCGTCTCGGCACGGATATGGATCCGCTCGAAGAAGTCGCAATCGGCCGGGTAGGTATTGATCTTGCTCTGCGCCGCCGACCCGGAGATCGATATGGCGGTCATGACCTGGGGCGGCCGATCCTCGAACCCGACGATCGTCGCCATCTCACGGAACCGGGCGAGATCCTGGGGCTGGAAATCGAGCATCGTGATCCGATGGCCGTAGACGCCGCTATCGACGTCGACCACCAGCTCGCCACCGCTCGCCTCGGTCTCCATCGCCGCGACCCATTCCGCGGCCTGGCCCTCGTCAAGCTCGACGCCGAGCCTGGTCGCCGACTCGACGACACGGGCGATCGCCTCGTCTCGAGTGGTCTCGGTTGCCATGCGCTGCCCCCGACTCGTGTTCGATCCAAGTGTAGACCCGGGCTATCATGGCGCGGCCCGGGCGGGAGTAGCTCAGTCGGCAGAGCGTCAGCCTTCCAAGCTGAATGTCGCGGGTTCGATCCCCGTCTCCCGCTCCATTCCCATTATTCATGCGCGCAGCGTTGTACCGGGGAGTGCCACGATCTGCCGCATCGTTCCCAGGGGACGAGCGAGGGAGGCAGAGGTGGAGGTTCGACGGACGGCCAAGCGGGTGGCCGGCCTGATCCGGCATCCTTCACGGGTCGTGCCTGCAGTGCGACGACGCCTCCGGCCGCGGTCGAAACCGCGCGCGCCGCGGCCCCCGTCGCGGTTCGGCCTCATCACCGGCCCGTTGAATCTCGGCGGCCTGGGCCTCGAGATCGGGCCGAGCTGGCGGCCGTTGTTGCCGAAGGCCAAAGGCTACGACGTCCGGGTGGCGGATCACCTCGACCAGGCGGGCCTCGTCGCGAAGTACGACGGCGTTCGCCCGACCGATGCGATCGAGCCGGTCGACTACGTGCTCACAGGCCCACGGCTCACCGACGTGATAGACGAGCGGTTCGACTGGATCGTCGGATCGCACGTCCTCGAGCACACCATCTGCCTCGTGTCGTTTCTGCGTGACACTGAGACTCTGCTTCGGCCCGGCGGCGTGCTGTCGCTCGCAGTGCCCGATCGCCGCTACTGCTTCGACCGGTTCCGCGACCGAACGAGCCTCGGCCGGGTGATCGACGTGTTCCGCGCGGCTCCCACGGTCCACAGCGAGGGATCCGTCCTCGAGCACAATCTCGTCTCCGTCGAGAAGGGCGGGAGCATCTCCTGGGATGCTGCCCACACGGGCACGTTCCGCCAAAGCCACACCCTCGACGAGGCGCGCGAGCAGGCTGCCATCGCTGCCAGCGGCGAATACATCGACGTTCACAGCTGGGTGTTCACGCCGAACCATCTACGGCTGCTGCTTGTCGATCTCTATGCGCTCGGCCTCATCGGCCTGCGCGAGGTCGCCTTCCATGAAACCGTCGGCTCGGAGTTCTACATCGCCCTCTCGCCCGAAGGGCGGGGACCGCGTCTATCACGCATCGAGCTCGTCAGGCTCGCCGCGCTCGAGGTCCAGGGAACCGAGGAGATCGCCTTCGACGCATCGTGATCCCGGTCTCCGAACGATCCCTTCTTGATTCCGCTGTGGTTCCGGCCGTTCGATTGCGATAGCCTGTCGGATGGCGGTGAAGTGCCTGGCGGCGCGGGGCCCATCCGACGTCGGCCGGCGACCGCCTACGTGACCCGAGGGAGGATGGATATGTCGGATCCCCAGGGCGGTCAGGATCAGGCCCCGGGACAGGGGGCTTCGCCGGGTACACCGGAGCCAGCGGCACCGGAACCGGCAACGCCTGAACCAGCGGCTCAGCCCGCGGCGGCAGAGCCGACAGCGAGCGCCGGAACGGGTGGATGGCAGACGCCCGACATCTCGAGCTTCGGAGTCCCGGTGGCGGCCGGGCCGACAGCCGGAGTCAGCTACGCCGATCTCGTCCCGCGCATCGGTGCGTTCATCATCGATGTGATCATCCTCAGCGTCGGGTTCTGGGTCGTGTGGTCTCTCGTGTTCACGACCCTTTTCATCGTTGGAGGGTTCGGTGGCGTGTGGATCGCGATCGTCCTCGCGATCGTCGGCTACCTCGTCGCAAGCGCCGTCTATTTCATCTTCACCTGGACGAAGTGGCGGGCATCGCCGGGGCAGCGGATCCTGAGCCTCGAGACGGTCAGCGCGACCGACGGCTCGACGATCAGCCAGAATGTGGCGATCCGTCGCTGGCTCTACCTGTTCGGCCCGAACGTGATCGGATCCGCCTTCAGCCTTGGCGCCGGCTATGCACTCGGCATCCTGTCGACGGTCATCAGCGTCGCTGTCTTTGCCTACTACGTGTATCTGCTCTACAGCGCCTCGCAGGATCCAAAGCGCCAGGGTTTCCACGACAAGCAGTCGAGCACCGTCGTCGTCAAGCGAGCCGCGTGACGATCGAGCCGCCCTCACTATCGAGGCGTCTGAGGGCTCAAACCGACAGGCCTGGCCGGGTCGGCTAGGCTTCGCTGCCCGCCATGCGACTCCGATCCCCCGCCAACGCGATCACGAATGCCCGCCGCAGGCGGAGCCTCGGCGTGTACGGAACTATCGCCCTCATCGTCATCGTGACGGCGTGTGAGAGCCTCCCGACGTCGATACCGCTGCCGAGTGGTCTGCCGACCCTGCCGAGCGAGCTGCCGTCCTTCCAGAACTGCATACCGGCCGGCGTGCCGGTCCCCGAGCCCATCTCATCCCTGATCCCGACCTGTCCGCCGGGCGAGCCCGGACCCTCACCATCCGCCGAACTATCGCCGAAGCCCTCGCCCAAGCCAAGCCCGTCACCGAAGCCGTCCGAGAAGCCGTCCCCGTCGCCATCACCCAAACCCAGCCCGTCGCCATCACCCAAACCCAGCCCATCGCCGTCACCCAAGCCAAGCCCGTCGCCATCGCCCAAGCCAAGCTCATCAGCATCCCCCGCGTTGAGCCCATCGCCGTCGCCAGCGGCTGCGGCGAGCGCAAGTCCCAAGCCGTCCGAGAAGCCATCGCCATCACCATCGCCCAGCCTGTCGCCCAGCCTCGCCGTCGCCCATCGCCGCCCCGTCGCCGTCGCCCTCTCCGTCCCCGTTGCCATCGCCGAGCCCATCGCCATCGCCGGTGGGAGGAGTGGCAGCCCGCTTCGTCGCGAGCGCCGTCGACGGCAATGCGCCTCTGCTCGTGGCATTTGGGAACCTTTCGAGCGGCGAACCCACCGCCCAGCTGTGGACGTTCGGTGATGGCGATCTGTCCGTCGATGTCCACCCGGTGCATGTCTACCGAGCCAACGGCCTCTATACGGTCACGCTCACTGTCTGGAGCGCGGACGGATCCGACACGCGCGTGAAGCGTGACCTCATCGCTGTTGGGAACCGCGCCGAGCTGCTGGCTCAGCGTCAGCCACCGTCGGTCACCGACTCGCCGGCCTGGTGGGTCACCCTCGCTGTGTCACCGCTCGCCGCCGGCATCTGGTTCCTGCAGGACCTCCAGCAGGGCCATCGCGATGATCTGCGAGGCCTTGCTCAGACGGGCCGGACGTTGTCCGCCCTGGTGGCAGCGCGAGGCTCAGGAACGCAGACCGCGGCGCTGGATCTCATGATCGAGCGTTACCTGCAGGAGGCGGTCGTGGCCCACCGGCGCGCCGACTCGATCCAGTCCGACTTGATCGACCGGTCGACCGGAGCCGTCGAAGGGCTCCGCGAGGCGCTCCTGCTCGAAGGTCTCCTACAAACTGTCGACGACTCCGATGCCGAGCGCGGCGGAGTCGAGGGAGCGATCCAGGATCGCCTCGACGAGCTGAACGCGACCATCGATGCGATCGAGGGCGACGCGGCCGACTGAGCCAACCCCCGGCGGCATCAATATTGGGGCCGCGGGTCTCGACGTCCAATGCGGTCGGCCGGCGGGCGCTCCGTGGTCGGGTGTGCCACCTGCTGAACCACTCGGCGAACGAAGGTCGGCCGGCGGGCGTTCTGTGGTCGAGTGTGCCACCTGCTGAACCACTCGGCGAACGAAACTCGGCCGGCGGGCGTTCCGTGGTCGGGTGTGCCACCTGCTGAACCACTCGGCGAACGAAACTCGGCCGGCGGGCGCTCCGGGGTCGGGCGTGCCACGAGCTGAACCACTCGGCGATCGCGGTCCATCGGTCGGGCGGGAGCGATCCATCTGGCACTGGCCCCGACGGTGACGCGTCGGCGATGGTGGACACGCCGAAGGGAGGCCGAGACATGCCGGATCTCGTCCGTCAGGCGGTCCTGACCTTGATCAAGGCGGTCCACACTGCCGCCTTCGTTGTCATCGCGACCTCCATCGTCGTGGTGTTCGCGGACGGCCTGCGAGGGCGTCCAAGGCGGCGGACCGGCGTGGCATCGGTGATCGCCCTGGGTGAATGTGCGGTCTTCGCCGGCAACGGGTTCGTGTGCCCCTTGACGCCCTTGGCCGAGGACCTCGGCGCGCTGAAGGGGTCCGTCTCGGACATCTTCCTACCCGACTGGTTCGCCAGGCGTCTTCCGATTTTCGGCAGCGCCGTCCTCGGGACCGGCCTCGCCCTCAACCTCCGTGCCCTCAACCGGCGTCGATGAGCTCCTCGAGTGAGTCGATGACGTGATCGGCGGCTGAAACGTCGACGGCCGCCCATTGGGGGATCGCGACCACGATGAGCCCAGCCGCCTTCGCGGAGGCGACACCCGACTCGGAGTCCTCGAGAGCGACCGCCTCGGAGGGCGCGACGCCAAGCCGGCGGCAGGCCTCGAGGTAGACGTCCGGGGCGGGCTTGCCGTGCTCGACATCGTCCGAGGTGACGACCGTCTCGAACGCATCCAGGAGCCCGGTCGACTCGAGCGCGAAGAGGACGAGATCGCGGGCGGTGTTCGAGGCCACGGCAAGCGGTACCACGCCGCGCAGTCGGTCGACGAGCTCACGTGCGCCGGGCCGGTGTTGCATCGAGATCGTGTACTCGTCCCGGACGATCGCCATCAGCTCTGCCTCGAGATCGGCGTACGACTCGAGTCCCAATCCGAGCCAGCCTCCGTACAGCTCGAGCGTGGCAGCCATCGACCAGCCCGTCGTGGCATACACGTCGATGTCGGTCGGCCCGCCATGGCGACGGAGAAGCTCGACCTCGGCACGATGCCAGCACGGCTCGGTGTCAAGCAACACGCCATCCATGTCGAAGACGACGGCCCGGAATCCAGCCGGCAGGATGGGCGGTCGAGGGTTGGGCGTGGGCGCGCTCAGGTTCGGTTCCGAAAGGACGGTTGGTTCATCGAGCTCCGATGTCGTGCGGCGCCGGCGAGTCTAGCCGCGTTCGTCGGGAAGCCGTCTGGAGAGGGTGACCCTCACCCTCTCCAGATACGAGCCATGTCCTGAGTCAAACCACGATCACTCGGGCGGCAGTTCCTTGTAGACGAGGTCGATGTCGATGCCCTGGCTGCGGCGAATGAGCTTTGCGCCGTAGTAGATGACGAGTCCCACCACGATGATCATCCCCAGGAACGCCGGCACCCACCAGGCATTGTCGGGCGAGCCGAGCGCAAGGGGCGGATAGGCAAGGACACCGTAGACGAGGAAGAGCATCACCAGGATGCTCAACGGCGCGACGATGTAGAGGACTGGGATCCCGGCGATCCGCAGGTTCGCCGGCGACGCCTGGTAGAGGTCAGGTCGTCGGCTGGGGAACATCATGGCGGCGACGGCAACGATGACGACGCAGACGACGCCCGCCAGCACTCCCAGTGCGAGCCATGTGTTGAACTCGGTCGCCCAGATGCTCCAGACGAGCATCGCCGTCACGATCCCCATGACGAGCAGGATGGCCGGCACCGGGGAATGGGTGCGATCGTTGACTTCGGCGAACTTCTCGGGCAGCAGACGATCGAAGGACCAGGCGAAGACCGAGCGTATCGGCATGAACGTGTTGCCGACCATCGCCGGGAGGCTCCAGAACAGGAACGATCCGACGATGAGCACGGTCAGGACCGGGATGTTGTAGACGATGGCCGCCAGCACCTGGAAGAAGCCACCGCCCGGGATGGCGTATTGATCACTGCCGCTATTGACGGCGACCACGAAGTCGAAACCGGTGACCTTGAACAGGAGGGCCGCTCCCAGGGCGATGAACACGACGTCCCAGGCCAGGGCGCCGAACATGATCGTCATCTGGCGGCGGCGATCCATTGCGCTCTTGAGCTCACCTGACAGGTACACCGACCACCAGTTCCACATCATGAAGGTCATGACGACGAAGATCGCCGGGATGGTCATGTCGAGGTTCGCCAGGTCTGGCTGAGTGCCCGCGACGCCGGCCGCGTCGATGACCTGCTGCATCGTGCCGCCGCCCTGGGCGCCGTTGATGGTGTCGAAGTTGGCGCGGAAGTCTTCGGTCGACCCGATCGCCAGGACGACGAACGCCAGGAATGTTCCGACCGAGGCGATGATCCAGAAGGCGTTCTGCCAGCGGAATGTCGTCTTGGTGCCGGCGATCAGGATCGCCGTCATGAGGGCGACCATCGCGAAGCCGCCGGCGAACGTCCAGATCTTGTCAGTCTGGAAGTTCGTACCCCACTCGGTCAGCGTCGGGATGCCGAGCATCGCGCCAAGGCTCGTGAGCACTGGGCCGAGGGCCAGGACCGCAAAGTATCGCGCCCAGAACGTGGCACCGATCATGGCCGAAAGGGCCGCCCCGAAGTTGCTGATCAGGGCGAGCGGCGGCGCCAGGATGCGGCTCACCCAGACGTAGTCACCACCGGTCCGAGGCATCGACGAGGCGAGCAGCGCCATCATCACGAGGACCGGGATGTTGATGAAGAAGGTGATCAGGGTCACCCCGACGAAGTCCGCCTGGGGGAACGCGCTCAGGGCCCAGAACAGCCCGAATGCCAGGGTGGCTCCGACCGGGGCCGAGAACACCGCGTTGAAGATCGTCGCGTCCAGGGCGGAGGCCTCCCGAACGAGACCCGTGCTCTGGCGCACGAAAAGCCGGCTGCCGCCGGGACTGGTGCTCGAGTCCACTCCCATCCTCCTGCCGTGCGACTTCCCGATCCGCACTGCTTGACACGCGCCGACGGACGCGGCGATAGTGCAACACAAACGAACATCCATCGTCAATGGATGATGTGACGATTCGAGGAGCCCTGTGACCGAAGTTGTGGGAGCGTCTCCGTCGACTCCCGCCCGACCGGTGTATGGCGTCGACCGCCGTCATCGCATCCTCGAGCGCGTCGCGGCCGAGCAGACGATCCACGTCGGCGAGCTTTCGCGTGAGCTTGGCGTGTCGGAGATGACGATCCGCCGCGACATCCGTCAGCTCGAGCGGGATGGTTTCGTCCGCCAGACGTATGGCGGAGCCACCGCCCATCTCACGAGGTCTCTCGATGTCGCCTTCAACGCCCGGGCGCTCCAGCACGCCCGGGAGAAGCGGCTCATCGGGATGCGGGCGACCGAGATGGTCGCCGGCGCCCGGATGATCTTCGTGGGGATCGGCACGACGGCCGAGCAGTTCGCCCGCTACCTGCCGGCTCGGACGGACCTCACCGTCGTGACCGCCTCGTTGCCGATCGCCAGCCTGCTCGGGACGAAGGCAGTTGGAGTGGTCGCCCTCGGTGGCTCGATCGTCCGCGACGAGCTGACTTGCAGCGGCCCGATCGCAACCGCGACACTCGCCCGCTATCGGTTCGACGTCGCCGTCGTCGGCGCTGCGGGTCTCTCCGCGCGATGGGGGATCACCGAGGTGACCGAAGAGGAGGCAGAGGTCCAGCGGATCGCGCTGGACCGGTCCGAGCAGATCGTCGTCCTTGCCGACGGCTCGAAGGTCGGGGCGGCCACATCCGTGATCGTCGCGCCCGCCGATCGGGTCGGGATGCTGGTCACCGATCAGTCCGCCCCGAACGAGCCCCTGGCCGAGCTTCGCGAGCTCGGGCTGGCGGTCGTGGTGGTCGGCGGGACGGACGCCCATCACCGCGAGACGACCGGCGGGCATAGCCGTCGGCGGACCCGCGCCAAGAGCCCGGTCGTCGCGGGACGGGGATAGGCGAGGACGCGATGGACGCACTCGAACGGATCTTCGGAGTCCGAAAGCCGGTCATCGCCATGCTCCACTTCCCGGCGCTCCCCGGTCGGCCGAGCTTCGATCGTGCGCAGGGAACCGAGGGCCTGGTCGACGTCGTGGGCCGCGACCTCGAGATCCTGCAGGCGGCTGGAGTAGACGGTGTCCTCTTCTGCAACGAGGCCGATCTCCCCTACCAGCTTGCCGTCGGTCACGAGATCTCGACGGCGATGGCGGCTGCCATCGGCCGGCTTCGAAGTGGCATCAGCGTTCCATTTGGAGTCAACATCCTGTGGGATCCGATCGCCAGCCTCGCCCTTGCCCAGGCGACCGGTGCCGCGTTCATCCGCGAGGTGCTGACCGGCGTGTATGAGAGCGACCTCGGGATGCTCGAGCCGCGGATCGGCGAGATCGCGGGCTATCGCACGGCCATCGGTGCCGATCGGGTGGCTCTCTTCGACAACATCGCCCCCGAGTTCGCCAGCTCGATCGGTACGCGATCGGTCGCCGAGCGGGCGAAAGGGGCTGCCTTTCTGGGCCTCGACGCCATCCTTATCAGCGGGCCGGCGGCCGGGGTCCCCTTCGCCATGAGCGACCTGCAGGCGGCAAAGGAGGCGGCGCCTGATACCCCGGTCGTCGCCAACACCGGCGTCCGGGCGGAGCGCCTGGCCGAGATCTTCGCGGTTGCAGACGGGGCGATCGTCGGCACCAGCCTCAAGGTCGACGGTGTGACCTGGAACCCCGTTGACGCGGATCGGGCAAACCGGCTCATGGACGCGGCTCGAGCCGCCCGGGCCGCTGGACCGGCGACCTGACACCCGGATCGACCTGAGGATCGATGGCCCGCAAGACCCGCATCTACTTCGCCACCGACCTCCACGGCTCCAGCAAGTGCTTCCGCAAGTTCGTCAACGGCGCGCCGATCTACAAGGCTGACGTCCTCATCCTCGGCGGCGACGTTGCCGGCAAGGCGATCCAGACGATCGTCCGCCAGTCGGACGGCCGATGGCATTGCCGGTTCATCGGGACCACGTACGACATCGATGACGGCCCCGACCTCGTCGCTCTCGAGAAGCTCATCGAGGACCACGGCTACTACCCGGCTCGGATGGAACAGGGCGAGTTCGAGGCGCACGAAGCCTCCGGATCGCTGGACGCGCTGTTCGTGACCCTCATGGAGAAGCGCCTGACCGAGTGGCTGACGATCGCCGACGAACGTCTCCGGCCGGTCGGGACGCCGCTCTATCTGATGCTCGGCAACGACGATCCGGTCGAGCTGCGAACACTGCTGGACCGCGCCCCGTGGGGTATCCACGCCGAGGGCAAGGTCCTGCCGCTCGACGACGATCATGAGCTCATCAGCTGGGGGTATTCGAACATCACTCCATGGCATAGCCATCGCGAGATGACGGAGGATCAGCTCGACGCGGCACTTCGCGGTATGGCCGCCCAGCTCCGCGACGCGCCCCGAGCCGTCGTCAACGTCCACGTCCCGCCGTACGGGACCCAGCTCGACGAGGCTCCGGCGCTCGACGCGGACCTGCGGGTCGTACAGCAGCTGGGTCAGGTCAAGCATGTCGCCGTCGGCTCGACGGCCGTCCGCCAGTTCCTCCTCGATCTTCAGCCGCTCCTCGGCCTCCATGGTCACATCCACGAGTCGCCGGGCATCCGTCGCCTCGGACGGACGATCGCCATCAACCCCGGCAGCGACTACTCGACCGGCGCCCTGAACGGCGCACTCGTTACGCTGGAACGCGACAAGGTGGCATCCCACCAGCTCGTACGGGGTTGACATGGCCAAGGTCCGCGTGGCGGCCGGGGAGTCCTCCTCGGACGATCGAACGTGGCGCGATGTCCTGATCGCGATCGACGTCGGGACGTCGGGTGCGCGGGCGGCTGCGTTCGATCTCGATGGCCGCCGACGCCTTGAGGCCCGCGTCGCCTATCCGACCGAGGTGCCGCATCCGGGCTGGGCTGAACAGGACCCGCGCCGCTGGCGATCGGCGGCAGTCGCCAGCCTCGGCGGTCTCGTTCGAGCGATCGGGTCGCGTCGACGCGTGCTTGCCATCGGGCTGACCGGCCAATGCCCGTCGGTCTGCCTCGTCGACGAGCGCGGCGAGCCCGTCCGCCCCGGCCTCATCTATCGCGACAACCGGGCCACGGCCGAGGCTGCCATGCTCCGCGAGCGCTTCGGGGCGGCCGAGATGCACGAGCGGACCGGTCATCTCCCGGCTGCCTTCCACATCGTCCCCAAGCTGCTCTGGGTGCGCGAGCACGAGCCGCGGGCGTGGGCTGCCGCGCGGACCGCGCTCCAGCCGCGGGACCTCGTCGCGCTCGCCTTGACCGGGGAGGTGGCGACCGACGGGACGCACGCCGCCGCGACGCTCGCCTACGACCTTCGGGCGGCCACCTGGGATCGATCGATCATCGACGATCTCGCCCTGCCGGCCAACCTGTTCCCGCCGATACGCCCGTCGTGGGAGTCGATCGGATCGATCCGAGCCTCGCTCGCAGCGCGACTGGGGCTTCCTGCCGGCGTCCCGGTCATCCTCGGCGGGGCGGATTCGCAGGCCTGCGCCCTCGGCGCAGGGGTCGTCGGCCCGGGGCCCGTCAGCGAGATGGCCGGCTCGTCAACGTGCCTCAATGCCGCCGTGCCTGCGCCGCTCCGTGAATCTCTCGTGACCCACTATCCGCACGTGGTCCCGGGCCCGTTCACGACCGAGACCGGCATCAACACGACCGGGGCGGCCGTCGCCTGGCTGGCCGACCTGGCCTACGGTGGACGTGGCGGCCGAGCCGGTTCGGCCGATTACGCGAGGCTCGATGCCGAGGCAGCTGCCATCCCCGCTGGCGCCGATGGCGTCCTGGCCCTCCCGATCCTGGCCGACGGTGAGCGCACCGACCCGGCGCTGCGGGCCGCATTCACCGGGCTGTCATTGCGACACGGCCGGGCAGTCCTGGCACGGGCGATCCTCGAGGGCGTCGCCTACCTCATCCGCGACCAGCTCGATCTGCTCACGACGGGCGGGGCGCCGGTCGATGAGCTTCGCGTCTCGGGCGGCGACGCACGGCTCGCGACGTGGAACCGAATCAAGGCCGATGTCCTTGGCGTGCCCGTCACGACCGTGCCCGGCGACGCTGCGGTGACAGGGGTGGCGATGCTCGCCGGCCTTGGAGCCGACGTCTACGGCTCTGTTGATGACGCCATCGCCCGCTGCGTCCACCTGGACGGTTCAATCGATCCGGACCGGCGAGTGCGGGCCGCGTACGCCGACCGCTTCGGCGCCTTCCGCCGGCTCGTCGCAGCCGATATCGTCCGTCGGACGGAGGTCTGAGTTGCAGCTGACCCTGGGGATCAATACCTGTTTCGCCGTCAAGCGCTGGCCGCGACCCGACGATTGGGGTCCGATCGTCCGCGACCGCCTCGGGCTGCGGCTGATCCAGCACTCGTTCGATCTCGCCGATCCCACGAAGGATGATCCTGATGCGCTCTGGGCGGACCTCGACGTCCTCGGATTGGAGTTGCACTCGACGTTCACGGGGCTCGCCGCCTACTCCTCGAACCTGTTGCTCGATCCCGATGCCCGTCGCCGCAAGGCGGCGGGTCAGTGGTACGAGAAGGCGATCGAGTTCTCGGGGCGGGCGGGAGCGCTCGGCGACCGGCGGCCATGTCGGCGCCTTCGCCGTCGCCGATTTCGTCGAGCCGAAGCGGCGGGCCACCCGCTGGCAAGGCCTGGTGGACTCGCTTGCCCACCTCACCGAGGATGCCCGGCGGGCCGGGCTCTCGTATCTCGTCGTCGAGAATCTGGCTGCCGCCCGCGAGCCCTCGACGATGGCGATGATCCGCGAGCTCCTTGCTGAAGGGGATCCGCAGGGTGTCCCGATCAGGCTCTGCCTCGACGTCGGCCATATGTGCACGCCGGGAACAAGCGGCGACGATCGCGATCCGTACGCCTGGCTTCGGCAGCTCGGCCGCGAGGCGCCGATCGTCCAGCTCCAGCAGTCCGATGCGGACGGCGACCACCACTGGCCGTTCACCTCCCACTACAACGCCATCGGCCGGATCGACGCGAATCGGGTGATCGAGGCGCTCGGTGAAGGTGGCGTCGAGGAGTCCGCCCTCATCCTCGAGGTCATCCCGCCGTTCGAGCAGGAAGATGACGCCGTGCTCGACGACCTCCTCGCGTCGGTTGACTACTGGCGCGAAGCGTTGACCCACCAGGGAGTCGCCGCCGGCTGAACTAGTGGCGGACTTCCTCCGGCGTCTCGTACCAGCGGACGCTCTCGCCGACGAGCGCGCGGGTCTTCCAGCCGATCGATTTTGGCGCCGCCCCGATTGCGGCGATCAACGCATCGGCCTGGGCGACGGCATCGAAGGGGGCCTCCATCGGCGACTCTGCGCGAGCCTGCTCGATGGTCCGCTGGAGATTCCGCACGACCGTGTGGCAGAGTCCCCAGTCGGACCCGGTCAGGGCGAGCACCCTGGACGCGTCGACGGCGTCCGGCGTGGGCACGTCCGCGATCGGATGATCGGCCAGTAGACAGGCGATGTCGCCGAGGTCCTTGCGGTTGATCTCGTAGATCTGGAGCTTGGTCAGGAGCAGGTCGGCCAGGTCGATCGTCGGCCCCGGCAGGTCCAGTCGGCGCCGAAGGTCGATCCGGTGGGACATGTCGAGCTCATCGAGGATGACGTCGATGGTCCATCGATCGTCGGGTCGCCCGAAGTTGAGGCGGCTGGCGCCGTGGATGGCGTTGAACAGCTTCTCGGGGACATATCCGGCCGCGGAGAGGAACGACGTGACCGCCCGGCCGTCGCGGCACAGGACGGCCAGATCGAGGTCGCGATACCGACGCCTGTACGGCGGGCGCCTCACGCTCGGCGACGTCAGCCAGACAGCGACGCCGCCCATCAGGCGGAGGGGCAGGTCCTGGGCAGCGGCCAGCGCGACAAGCCGCTCTGCCTCTGCGGCGATGACCTCGCCATCGACTCCTGGCGCGGGCGCGTCGACCCTGGCCGCGGGCGCGGTCGACGTCCCCGGCCCCGTCACTGGCGTCGGTCGGCACGAGCCGGCCGTCAGCGCTTGCGTTCGAGGATCGGGCGGGCGGCCTCGGCATCGTCGACGACGAAGGCGAACATCGCCCGATCGCCCCACCGGCCGAGGAACAGGTGACCGTGGATGTTCACGCCGGCATCGGCGAGTGCCCGGGCGATGGCGGCCATGCCGCCCGGTCGGTCGTCGACCTCGGCGAGGATGCTCTCGCCTTCGATGTACGTATAGCCGTCCTCGTCGAGGACCCGCTTCGTCGTAGCGTCGTCGGCCGTGGTCATGATGATGTGGCCACGATCGCCGATCCCGCCACCGCCGATCGCCCGAAGGTCGACGCCGGCAGCGGCCAGTCGCTCGGACAGGATCGCGAGACCGCCCGGTCAATTCGACAATTCGACGACGAACTGGTTACCCATGCTGGCATTCTAGTCGAGCCATGACACGGTTCCCGCCGATCGCGGCCACGGCCGCCGACCTCCCATCCGCCGTCGCAGACGCCCTTGCGGATCCGCCGGCCGGCGAGCGGATCGTCGTCCCGGCCATCGGCCTGCCCTTCAGCCTGCTGACCTGGGGCCGGCCCGACGACCCTCCCCTTCTCCTGGTTCACGGCGTGACGTCCAACGCCGAGATCTGGTGGCGGACCGGACCCGCGATCGCCGCTTCCGGTCGGTGGGTGCTGGCAGCCGACATGCCCGGACACGGCGAGACGGGCGCCTGGAACGGCCACCATCGATTCGTCGACGCGGCACGGGACGTCGTCGCGCTGGCGGAGGCGCTCGGCGTCGCGGCAGCACCGGAGCGACTCGCCGTCCTCGGCCACTCGTGGGGAGCCGGCATCGTCGCCCACGTGCCAGAGGCAGGCCTTCGACCGGGGCGCCTCGTCCTGCTCGATCCCGTCGTCATGCCGTGGGCCGTCATGAAGGCGATGCTGGAAGACCCGAGTGAGCGGCTCTACCCGACGCTCGAGGAGGCCGTCGGCGCGATCCGGGCCATGAATCCCGAATGGACGGATGGCGACGTCCTCGCCAAGGCACGTTCCCTGACCCAGGTCGACGAGGCCGCCGCACGGGCGATCCTCCTCGACAACGGCGACTGGGACGGCGGCCTCTCAGGACTCGCGGCGCCTGCCGCCCGAGGCGTCCAGACCTGGGTCATCCGAGGCGACCCGTCGACCGGCGGGCTGCTGCCCGAGACCGCCCTGTCGGCCTTCTCCGCCCTCATCGGCGAGGAGCGGATCCTGACCGTCGCCGGCGGCCCTCACTCACCTCAACGGACTCACCCGGAGGCTTTCCTGGCCGCCCTGCTACGAGCTCTCGACTGACGGACCCTGGCGTGGCGGGCCAGCACAGACTGCATGAGAGCGTGCCGATCGGCAATGGCCCGTTCATATAGCGCCCGGTAGGCCGGAGCCGGACCCATCCGCCAGTCGTGGTCGACGGCCATGGCCCGGCCGACAAGCTCTCGCCAGCGAGCGCCCCTGCCGCGCCGCCGCATCGCCACGGCTCGCCCGACCGCCCGGGTGAGCCCGTCGATCGTCGGGTGCTCGAAGGTGAATCCCGTCCCGGCGCCGGGCACGCTGGTCTCATCCACGACGGTATCGGCGAGGCCACCGGTCCGATGGACGATCGGCGGGGTGCCGTAGCGCATGGCGATCATCTGACCCTGTCCGCATGGCTCGAACCGCGACGGCATGAGGAAGAGATCGGCGCCGGCATAGGCCCGACGCGCCATGTCGCGATCGAATCGCTCGATGAGGGCGAACCGATCGGGCATCTGTGCCGCCAGCCGTCGGAGGGGCAGCGCGACGTCGTCGGACCCGCTGCCCTGGACGATGAGGCGGGTGCCGCCGGCCAGGATCGCGGGCGCCGCCCCGGCGATCAGATCGAAGCCCTTCTGCGGATCGAGCCGACCGATGGCCGAGGCGACCGGGCCATCGTCCGCCGGGTCGAAGCCGACCCGTGCGAGCAGGTCCGCTCGACACACGGCCTTGCCGCCGAGGTGGGTCGCATCGAAGGTGGCCGCGATGGTGGTGTCGGTCGCGGGATCCCAGAGCGTCGTGTCGAGGCCGTTGAGGATGCCCGAATAGCGATCGCCGCGAGCCGCCAGGACCCCCTCGAGCCCAAATCCAAAGGCCGGCGTGAGCAATTCGCGGGCGAAAGTCGGGCTCACCGTGTTGACCCGCTCGGCGAGATCGATCGCGGACCACAGGAGCCCCACGCCGGCCGCGTCGGGGGCCACGAATCCGTCGCCGGGCGCAAGCCCGAGCTGGTCGAGCCGCTCGCGAGGAACCCAGCCCTGATAGGCGAGGTTGTGGAGGGTCAGGACGATCGCCGCCCGGGCCGCGATCGGGTCGGCCGCCAGGGCCGTCTCGCGAAGGATGGCGGCGGGCCCGGTGTGCCAGTCGTGGAGATGGAGGACATCGATCGGGACACCCTCAGCGGCGATCGTGTGGAGTGCCGCGCTGCACAGGACACCGAAGCGCCAGGCGTCGTCGTCGTAGCCATAGAGCTCCGGCCGATCGAAGGCGGCCGGATGATCGACCAGCCTGAGCCGGTAGCCACCACCGTCGAGATCGATGATCCGGACCACGGACGACCCGCTTCGCGAGCGCGGATCGGGGATCCGGACGCGACGGGTCGCCCGCAGCCCCGCCGGAACCGGCACCGTCGCGTAGCGGGGCAGGAAGACGTCGACCCGACCGTCGGACCCACCGATCGCACCGACCGAGCGGGCCAGGGCATCGACGACGTCGCCGAGCCCACCGGTTTTGGCCCATGGCTCGCATTCGCTCGCGATCTGGACGATCCGCACGTCGAGAGCCTACCCGGGCGCTCCTCCCGTCGCGCGCAGTCGCAGCCGGTACCATCGGTCGCCGCATGGAGCCGTTGATCGACGTCCCGACCCTCATCAGCATCCCGCTCCGGGTCCCACCCCCGCTCGAGGGCCTCCGACGTCTCGCCTACAACCTGTGGTGGAGCTGGCATCCCAGCGCGAAGGTCCTGTTCTCGCGAATCGACGGATCGGCCTGGGGACGCTACAAGAATCCGATCGAAGTCCTCGCCGGCTCCCCGGACTGGTCCGCTCTCGTCGACGACCCAGCGTTCCGCGCCGAATACCAGTCGATCATCGCCCAGTTCGACGCCTACATGGCGAACGGCCGCGACCATTGGTTCCACCGGGCCCATGCCGCCGACCTACCGGGGCCGATCGCCTATTTCTGCGCCGAGTACGGCCTCCACGAGTCGCTCGGGATCTACTCGGGCGGTCTCGGGGTCCTGGCCGGCGACCATCTGAAGACGGCGTCCGATATGGCTCTGCCGCTCATCGGCGTCGGGCTGCTCTATCGGAAGGGCTACTTCCGGCAGACGATCGATGCCGACGGCCAGCAGCAGCACGCCTACCCGGATTTCGACGTCACCCGGCTGCCCGTCCTGCGCGTCGCCGACCAGAACGGCGATCCGCTCCAGGTCACCGTCGAGCTGCCCGGCCGCGACCTTTCGGTGGCCGTGTGGTGCGCCAAGGTCGGCCGGGTCAGCGTCCTGCTGCTCGACACGGACGTGCCCGACAACGTTGAATCGGACCGCCCGATCAGTCACATCCTCTACGTCCGCGGCCGCGAGATGCGGCTGCACCAGGAGCTCGTGCTCGGCGTCGGTGGCGTCCGCGCGATCCGAGCACTCGGGCTGGAGCCCGCGGTGTGGCACCTCAACGAAGGCCACTCGGCTTTCCTGCTGGCCGAG
Organism: uncultured Chloroflexia bacterium; assembly: GCA_963789905.1. Lineage (GTDB taxonomy): Bacteria > Chloroflexota > Limnocylindria > Limnocylindrales > CSP1-4 > CAWBMK01. Next base: position 941,426 of record CAWBMK010000001.1, read on the forward strand.
CGGGCGCGCGAGATGGTCGCCGCCGGCTCGAGCCTCGACGACGCCTGGGAGCGTGTCCGGCGGGACTCCGTCTTCACCATCCATACGCCCGTCTCGGCCGGCAACGAGCGGTTCGACACCGACCTCGTTCATCGGCTGGCCGGTCCCCTGTTCGATGGTGACGGACGCCCCGCGACCGGAGGCGTACCGGTCGATCGGATCCTGGCCGAGGGCGTCGGGGTCGACCACGATGGCGGACAGTTCGACATGACGGCCTTCAGCCTCCGCCTCACGAGTGGCGCTAACGCCGTTAGTCAGCTCCACGGGGTCACTGCGAACTCGACCTGGGGCGGGATGATGCCCCACCCGATCCAGGCCATCACCAATGGCGTCCACGTGGCGAGCTGGATCGGCAGTCCGATGCGTGAGCTGCTTGAAGGTCAGCTAGACGCGGACCTCGACGACCTCGATGCGCGCGACAGCCAGGGCCGGTTCTGGGAGCGGATGTCGCGCATCACGGACGAGGAGCTGTGGGAGACACACCAGCGCCAGAAGCTCGAGCTGGCGATCTTCGCGAGGGGCAGGCTGCGGGCCCAGTTCAGCCGCCACGGCGAGGCTCCCTCCGTCCTCGCCGAGCTCGAGCAGTCGATCGATCCGGACTGCGTGACGGTCGGCTTCGCCCGCCGCTTCGCGACGTACAAGCGATCGGGCCTGCTGTTCTACGATCTCGACCGGTTGGAGCGGTTGGTCCGCGACGCCGATCGCCCCCTCCAGATCGTCTTCGCCGGAAAAGCCCACCCGGCCGATCGACCGGGTCAGGCGGCCATCGCCGAGATCTTCGCGAGGTCGCGAAGCGACGCCCTGCGCGGCCGCGTGTTCATCATCGAGGACTACGACATCCGCGTCGCCCGGTTCCTCGTCCAGGGTGTCGACGTGTGGCTCAACAACCCGCGCCGGCCGCTCGAGGCGTCCGGAACATCGGGCATGAAGGCCGCCGTCAACGGCATCCCCAACCTGTCGGTCCTCGACGGCTGGTGGGACGAGGGCTACGACGGCGAGAACGGCTGGGCGATCGGCGATCGCGAGGCCTCGGACGACGACGAAGCCGAGGACGGCAGGGACGCCCACGATCTCTACCGGCTGCTCGAGGAAGAGGTCATCCCGCGCTACTACGAGCGCGACGCGTCCGGCCTGCCGCTTCGCTGGTTGTCCGTCATGCGGCGCGCGATCGAGACGGCGATCTGGCAGTTCTCGTCGACCCGGATGCTTCACGAGTACAGCGAACGACTGTACCTGCCGGCCGCGGGCATCGCCGCCCCCGATCAGCCCTCGGACGAGCCGGTGGCCGTCACCGAGCTCTGACTGGTTCTAGCCGGCGAGGAAGATCCCGGCCGAGCGCGGTGGCAGGACGATAGTGCGGGCGCCCTCCCAGGCGGTCTCGTCGGCCGCCGGCTCGAGCATCGCGGGCGTCAGGCCCGGCAGATCGATCGGTCGCAATCGCTCGTCGTCCGGCCGGGAGACGGACAGCCACTCCGTCTCGGGTCCGGGGTTCAGGGCGACGATGGCTCGGAAGCCGTCAGCCTCGCGGGCGATCGCGACGGACCGCTCCCCGACGGCCGCGATCGTGGCCTCACCGCGGCGCAGCGCAACGTGCTCGTGGCGAGCTGCGACGAGGGTCCGGACGAAGGCCCGCAACTCCTGGTCGCCGGCTCCCGCGTCGACGGGATATGCCCGCCGGCAATCCGGGTCGAGGCCCCCCTCGAGCCCGATCTCGTCGCCGTAGTAGATGCACGGCGCGCCCGGCAGTGTCATCTGGAGCAGGACGGCCTGTCGCAGCGCCGCGCGGTCCCCCGCCAGCACGGTCAGCGCCCGCGGCGCGTCGTGGCTGCCGATGAGATTGAGCTGGGCGGCGACGACCGCCGGATCGTAGGTCGTCATCAGGGCGGAAAGTCGGGATGCGAATGCGGCACCGCCGAGCGGCCGGACCGTCCGAGCGTACGTATCGTGACGGGCGATGATCGCGCGGTCGAGTCCGTCGCCGCCGACGTAGCCGAGGATTGCCGCCCCGAGCGGATAGTTCATGAGGGCGTCGAAGCGATCGCCCTCCAGCCACTCCGGCGCCTCATCCCAGATCTCGCCGACGAGGTAGCAGTCCGGATCGACCGACCGACAGCGGTAGCGGAACTCCTGCCAGAAGGTCTCGTCCTCGATCTCGGCGGGCACGTCGAGCCGCCAACCGTCAATCCCGAACCGGAGCCAGTGCTCGGCGACCGAGAGGAGGTATTCGCGGACGGGTGGGTGGGCCACATTGAACTTCGGCAGAGCCGGCAGTCCCCACCACGCTCGATAGCCGAGCGGGTGACCGACCCGCATCGCCGCCCCGGTCCGGTCGGGGTAGGCGTTCAGGTTGGCTCGCCCGGACAGGACGGCCTCGTCGAGGATGAACCAGTCGCGATACGGCGACGACGCGCCCTGTTCGAGGATGTGGTGGAACTGCCAGAAGCCGCGTCCGCAGTGGTTGAAGACGCCATCGAGGATGACCCGAACGCCCCGCCGGTGGGCGGCATCGAGCAGCTCGCCGAGCGCCCCATCGCCGCCGAGTAGCGGATCGACCGACAGGTAGTCGTAGGCGTGATACCGATGGTTCGAGGCCGAAGTGAAGACAGGCGTCAGGTACAGCGCCGTGATGCCGAGATCGGTCAGCTCGTCGAGACGTTCGGCGATGCCGAGGAGGTCGCCGCCCTTGAAGCCGTGCATCGTCGGCGGCGTGTCCCACGGCTCCAGGGAGCCCGCCTTCGGCACGCGCGAGCTCGGCGCGAAGCGATCGGGGAAGATCTGGTAGAAGACCGCATCCTGGACCCAGGCCGGGGTGTCGACCGTCACGGCAGGGAACCCGCCCGTGAGCGGCGCCGCTGCTGCCGGAGACGCTCCCGCCACGACCGGAGACGCTCCCGCCACGAGAGGCGCCGCTGATGCGGGAGACGGCGCTGCATGGGTGTCACCGGGTCGCTAGGGTAGCGGAGGACGATCTGCGCATCGGAGGTCCCCAACCTGGCTTCGCGTATCTCGCTCGCCCTCGTCCTCCACAACCACCAGCCGATCGGCAACTTCGGCTGGGTCATCGACGAGGTCTATCGTCACGCGTACGAGCCGATGGTGGCGGCCCTCGAGGCTCACCCACGCGTCCGGATGGGCCTCCACTACAGCGGGCCCCTGCTCGAGTGGCTCGCCTCGGAGCAGCCCGCCTTCCTCAAGCGCGTCGGCGTCCTTGCCGCGCGAGGCCAGGTCGAGCTGCTCGGCGGCGGCTACCACGAGCCGATCCTGGCCTCGATCCCCGAGCGCGACCGCGTCGCGCAGCTGAACAGGATGGCGAAGGCGGTCGAGGGTCTCGGCGGCAGGCGCCCGAGCGGGGCGTGGCTCGCAGAGCGCGTCTGGGAGCCCGATCTGCCCACCTCGATCGTCGACGCGGGCTACCACTGGACGATCGTCGACGATGCGCATTTCCGCGCGGCAGCGATCGACGACGACGCCATGTTGGGCGCCTACACGACCGACGACCAGGGCCGCATGCTCACGCTCTTCGCCACGGACCGACGGCTCCGCTATGGCGTCCCGTTCGGCCGGATCGACAGCACGATCGCCTACCTGCGGCGGCAGGCCACCGGGGCGGGCGAGCGGATCGCCGTCATGGGCGACGACGGCGAGAAGTTCGGGGCCTGGCCGAGCACGTTCCGGCACTGCTGGGGCAGCGGCCGATGGGTCGAGCGCTTCTTCACCGCCCTGGAGCGGGCCAGCGCCGAGATCGTCACCGTGACGCCCACGGATTGGCTGTCCGAACACGAGCCAACCGGGCGCGTCTACGTCCCGACATCGTCGTACGGGGAGATGGGCGAGTGGGCGTTGCCGCCGGACGAGAGCCGTCGCTTCGCGGCGGCAGCCCAGGCCGCGCTCGAGGCGAAGGATCCGGCCGCGCGCTGGCTCCGCGGCGGCTTCTGGCGCAACTTCGCGACGAAGTACCGAGAGGTCAACGACCTCCACAAGCAGATGCTCCGCGTATCGGACAAGGTCGCGGTCATGCCGGCCGGTCGGGCCCGCGACGCCGCGACCGACCATCTCCATCGAGGCCAGTCGAACGACTGCTACTGGCACGGGATCTTCGGCGGCGTCTACCTGCCGCACCTCAGGGAGGCGACGACCGGGCATCTCATCGCGGCCGAGGACATCGCCGATCGCGAGGTCCGCCGGACGGGTCGTGTCGTCGATGGCATCACCCTGGCCGACACCGATCTTGACGGCACGGACGAGGTCCTGGCGGTCATGCCGGGCCAGGTCGTCGTGATCGACATCACCGAAGGCGCCGGCATCGGTTCGTGGGACATCCGGGGCGTCCGCCATGCCCTGACGTCGGTGATGCGCCGGCGACCCGAGGCATACCACACTCGCCTCACGGAACGGGGGCGCCCGACGCGCGGGGCAGGCGGCAAGGCGTCGACGATCCACGACGCCGTCCGTGTTGGCGATCCTGGGCTCGCCGAGCGCCTTGCCTATGACCAATACGAGCGCCGCTCCGGATTGGTTCGCCTGCTTGCCCCGGGAACGACCCGCGATGCGTTCGCAGCCGGCATGGCTCGCGATCTCGGGGACGCTCACACCGGCCCGTATACCGTGGATGCGATCGCCGCAGAGAAGCTCACCGTCTTTCGCCAGATGTCGCTCACGACCGCCGACGGGACGACGGACGTGCGGGTCGCCAAGCGGTTCTCGATCGGTCGAGCCGGGCGAGCCCCCGACCTCAGCCTGGCGGTGGGCATCGAACATCTCGCGGGCCCGACGCTGCGTTTCGACCTCGCCATCGAGTGGGCGATCAACCTCCTTGGGGGCCGGAATCCCGAGGCCTACTACCGCATCGGCGACGACGTCATCGGCCACGATTCGGCAGGCGAACGGGCCGAGCTGGCCGTAGGTGATCGCGGGGAATCGGACAGTCGGTATCGAGCTGACGACGGCGATCGCCCCGGCCGCGACCGTCTGGTGGTCACCGATCGAGACGATCTCGAACTCGGAGCACGGCTTTGAGGCGAACTATCAGGGCAGTGCCCTCGTCGCTGTCTGGCCGACAGTCCTGGAGCCCGGGGCGGCGACGCTCGTGACCATCACGAACCGCGTAGCGGCGGCCTTCGATCGGACCGCCGACGAGGGCCTTTAACCTCGCCCAGCAGCTCGGCGTGCCGTCGCCGCACCAACGTGGCCGGCCAGCTCGGCCCAGGGGGTTTCCGGTTCATCTGGTGGCACACCTGGCCAAGGACAGGCCAACGAGGGCGCTCGGGGCATGCCTCGGTCGCCCGGTGGTGCACCCCGTGGCACAGCCGGCCAACGAGGGCGCTCGGGGCATGCCTCGATCGCCCTGTGGTGCACCCCATGGCACAGCCGGCCAACGAGGGCGCTCGGGGCCGGCCTCGCTCGCCCGGTGGTGCACCCCGTGGCACAGCCGGCCGACGAGGGCGCTCGACGGCCACATCCGGCAAGGGTCCCGCGGGGGTCTGCCGAGAGTGGCCCAGGAATCCGTCAGCCCGCGACCTGCGCGTCACGGGCTGACCGGGGCCGCGTCGGTGGGAGGAGGGTTCGACGCGGGAGGTGTTCGAGGTGGATGGGCCCTTTGCTATAGTTCGCTGGGCCAAGTCAAACCATACTTGGACTAGTGGACTGTGTCAACCAAACTGACCGAAATTCCGACGCCGCTCCGCGACTCCGCCTCCGGCAGCGATCTGGACGTTGCCCGCGACTCGGACGTCCCGATCTCGACCCAGATCTACTGGCAGCTGGCCTTCCAGATCGACACCGGCCGCCTGCTCCCGGGGACGCGGCTGCCGCCGGTCCGCGAGCTTGGCGGCGCCCTGCGTGTCAACCCGAACACGATCCGGGCCGTCTATCGACGGCTTGCCGAGGCCGACTACGTGACGAGCCACCACGGCGGCGGCACTCGCGTCGCCGATCGACCCCCGAAGCGTCGCGGATCCGAGGCGCTCGCCGGGATCGTCGCCGAGATGATCCGCCGGGCCGGGGCTGCCGGCTTCTCCGCCGACGAGGTCGCCTCGGCCGCATTCGCAGCCGCCACGGAGCGCAAGCGGCCGATGAGCGTGGCCCGAGTGCTCTTCGCGGAGTGCACGGCCGCCGACGCGTCCTACGACGCCGAACGGATCGTCGAGGCGTTCGGCAATGCGGTCGAATGCGAATGGGCCTTGCTCGAGGACCTGCCCGATCGGATCGACCGCTTCCACTACGACGTCGTCGCGACGTCGACATTCCACGGCGACGAAGCTCAGGCTCTCGTCGCCGGCCGCGTCCCGGTCGTCGCCATGCTCGCCGCGCCCGGCTATCTCGACACGATCCACGAGGTCGCATCATTGCCGCGAGGCACCCGAGTCGGAGTGATCTGCTGCACGGGCTCGGCGGTCGAGAACCTGACCGAGACGCTCAAGGTCTTCGGCGCGAAGGGCGTGAAGATCATCGGCGGCACTGTTGACTCAGACGAGTCGATCGCCCTCGTCGACGCCCAGTCAGACATCATCCTGATCTCCCGGGAGGCCTACGTTCGAGGCCTCGAGACGCGGTTCGATCGGCCCGAACGGATCCGTCCATGGACGTACGAGCTCGACCCGTCCGGTCTCGAGCTGCTGAGACGGACGATCGAACAGGTGGCCTCGCCGAGTCGTGGCGAACAAGCCGACCAACCGGCCTGACGGTCCGAGCCTCCGGCCCGGGCTCCCGATCCTGAGCTCGATCAGGAGACGGCGGAGCATCGAGCCCACCACCATCGGTCGCGATGTGGCGACGGTCCGCAAGGTTGCCCACGACCTCGGCGTCGGTGCGGGCACCCTCCATGCGGCCGGCCTGCTCAGCGAGGCGGCCCAGGCGGTCGTCGGCGCCTATGTTCGCGATGTCGATCCGGCGGCCGTCGACGACGCCCTCGGGGCGCTCGACGCCAGCCTCGGGCGAGAGGAGGTCGATCGGGTCCTGGGGGCCTACCGTGAGGCGTTCGGCGACGGCGAGGCGGGCGCCGATCCGGCGGCGCCGGAGGCGGATCGCGAAGCGGCCCTCGTCGGCGTGCTCTCAGCCTGGCTCGCCAACGCCAATCCTGCGCTGCGGCCGATCGCCGACCTGACCGACGACGGGGCGTTGCGGTCGACCGGCACCTACGACACGCTCATCAGCCATCTCGCGGCCCACTTCCACGATCGGCCGTCGATCGGGCCCGACGAGCAGCCATTGCTGACGATGCTTCGTTCGCCCGCTGTCGCGATGCCCGACTCGCTCAGCGGTCAGCTGGAATACGTCCGCGAGCATTGGGGGCCCCTGATCGGCGATCTGCTCGACCAGCTGGCGATCGGTTCCGATGTCCTCGGGGCCGAGGACCTCGCACTCTGGCGGCGCGCCAACCGGCCGGCCGGTGATGGAGGTGTGGTGGCGACGGCCGAGGTGTACGAGTTCGCCCCGTTCGTCGGCGATCGCGAGGGCTTCACGGCCGACATGGACTGGCACCCGCGGGTGGTCCTCCTGGCGCGGAGCGTTCATGTCTGGCTCGACAGCCTTTCGCGCCAGCACGGTCGAGACATCCGGACGCTCGACGCGGTGCCCGACGAGGAGCTCGCCCGGCTCGCCTCGTGGGGCGTCAACACGTTGTGGCTCGTCGGTCTCTGGCAACGCAGTCGCGCCTCCGAGCGCATCAAGCGGATGCGCGGCAGCCCGGAGGCGGGTGCGTCGGCCTACGCCCTCGACGACTACGTGATCGCCGATGACCTCGGTGGCGAGGGGTCCTGGCTGGGCCTCAGCGAGCGAGCCGGCTCCCACGGCATCCGCCTGGCGGCCGACATGGTTCCCAACCACATGGGCATCGACTCGCGCTGGGTCATCGAGCACCCCGAATGGTTCATCTCCCTGCCCGAGTCGCCGTTCCCCTCGTACACGTTCAACGGGACGGACCTGTCGGACGACCCGCGGGTCGGGATCAGGCTCGAAGACCACTACTGGGACGGGACGGACGCGGCCGTCGTGTTCCAGCGCGAAGACCGCGAGACGGGCGACGTTCGCTACATCTATCACGGCAACGACGGCACGAGCTATCCCTGGAACGACACCGCCCAGCTCGATCACCTCCGGGCCGACGTTCGCGAGCAGCTCTTGCGGACGATCGTCGCCGTCGCCCGACGCTTTCCGGTCATTCGCTTCGACGCCGCGATGGTCCTGACCCGCCGCCACGTCAAGCGCTTGTGGTGGCCCGAGGCCGGCCAGGGCAGCACGGCCATCCCATCGAGAGCCGAGCGGCCGATGAGCCGGGCTGCCTTCGACAAGGCCATGCCCCACGAGTTCTGGCGCGAGGTCGTCGAGCGGGTCGCCGCCGAGGCGCCCGAGACGCTCCTGCTGGCCGAGGCGTTCTGGCTCCTCGAAGGCTACTTCGTGAGAACCCTCGGCATGCACCGCGTCTACAACAGCGCGTTCATGCACATGCTCCGCGACGAACGCAACGCCGAGTACCGCCTGGTCATGCGGAACACCCTCGAGTTCGACCCGGAGGTCCTGCGGCGGTTCGTGAACTTCATGACGAACCCGGACGAAAAGCCGGCGATCGAGGGCTTCGGCGACGGCGACAAGTACCTCGGGGCGGCGACCCTCCTGGCGACCCTCCCCGGCTTGCCGCTCCTCGGTCATGGCCAGATCGAGGGCTTCCGTGAGAAGTACGGCCACGAGTATCGACGGGCCACGCGGGACGAGCCGATCAACGAGGCGCTCCTCGCGGCGCACGAGCGCTGGATCTTTCCGCTCCTCCTGCGGCGCGGCCAGTTCGCCGGCACCGACGACTTCCTCCTCTACGACGTCATCGCCGCAGACGGCCGCGTCAACGAGGACGTCTTCGCCTATTCGAACGTCGGGCCCGACGGGGCACGATCCCTCGTCATCTTCAACAATCGCTTCGCCGAGACGAATGGAACGATCGCGGGCTCGGTCCCCTACTCCGTGGAGGATGCGACGGCCGAAGGTGGCCGACGGCTGGCCCGCCGGACGCTGGCGGAGGGCTGGCTCCTGCCACGCGATGGGGGGTCGTGGTTCGTCGCCTGCCGCGACCTGATCTCCGGGCTCGAACATCTCTTCTCGGTCGACGACATCGTCGAGCGCGGTCTGCCCATCGCCCTGCGAGCCTACGAGCGGCGCGTCTTCCTCGATGTGGCCGACATCCGCGACGAGCCTGACGGCCGCTGGGCGGCGGCCCACCAGCGACTGGCCGGTCGTGGCGTCGAGTCGCTCGAGGCCGAGCTTGCCGGCGAGAAGGAGCCTGCCCGCCCACCGGAACCGGCTGTGGAGGCGGACCTCGTCATCGCAGCCGAGCCTGCCGTCGAGCCTGAGCACGCGACCGAACCGGCCGCGGTGCCTCGTCTCTCGACCCCGGCCGTCGAGGCCGCGTCTGAAGGAGCCGCCCCGGACGTCGGAGGCAAGGGTAAGAGGACCGACGCCAAAAGGTCTTGACGAGACGCGCGTTAGCCGGCTCGCGTAGCCGGATCGCGTAGCCGGATCGCGTTAGCCCGCCCGCCGCTCCGCTGCGCGGATCTGGACCATGCTCGTGACGAGCTCCTCCGGGAGCGGCTGGTCGGTCTTGAAGTTGATCGTTCCCTTCCAGAGTCGATAGCTCGCCAGCTCGTCGGCGTGCACCTCGAACGCTCGCCCGCCTCCGACGTAGAACGAGCAGTAGCCCTTCGCGGCGCCGAAGGCGACGAGCCAGCGACCGTCCAGCTTGAACGTCGGAAGGCCGTAGCTGATCACCTCGGTGGCCTCCGGCTCGGCCGCCTGGATCTGCTCGCGGAGCTTCTGTAGCGCCGCACGCTTGTCAGCCGGCACGCCGGCCAGGTACTCGTCGATCGTCGCCGCTGCCATCGCTCCTACTGTAGGGGCACGCCGGGCTGCCGGGCAGGCCGGGCCTTGAATCCGATGACCGTCGCCAAGACCGTAGACTTTCATGAGTGGAGCGAGGCCCGTTCGACGTCCAGCCGGTGACCCTCGACGGACGGCTCGTCCGTCTGGAAACGCTCGACGTCGATCGTCACCTGGCCGGCCTCGCGGAGGTGGGCCTCGAGCCATCGCTGTGGCTCTACGTCGTCGATCGACCGGCGAGCAGCAGCGACCTCCGCCGCTACCTGGAGAGAGCCGACTCGGAGCGCGCGGCCGGCCGGATGTTGCCCTTCGTGACCCATGAGCTAGCTACCGGTCGACCGGTCGGGATGAGCCGCTACATGGCCATCGAGCCAGCTCACCGCCGGCTGGAGATCGGTCACAGCTGGGTCGCGCCCGCCTGGCAGCGGCGCGGCTTCAACGCCGAAGCGAAGCTGCTGATGCTGACCCACGCTTTCGAGGGTCTCGGTGCCCACCGCGTCGAGTTCAAGACGCATGCCCGCAACGACAAGGCCCGTGCCGGTCTGCTCGGCATCGGTGCGACGTTCGAGGGCACGTTCCGCAAGCACATGGTCATGCCCGACGGATCGTTCCGCGACTCCGTCTGGTACTCGGTCATCGACGACGAGTGGCCCGCCGTCCGCGCGCGGCTGGAGGCGCTCGTCGCCAGCCACGTCACGTGACCGACGGGGTGGGCTCGGCCGCCGGAGTCGGCTCGTCGGCCGGGCACCGCCTGTCGGTCGTGGCGCCGAGCCTGCGGATCGCCGGTCGACGCTTCGGCACACCTGTCTACGTGACCGACGTCGCCACCATCGAGACGGCCGCGGCCGAACTCGCCGCAGCCTTCCCGGACCCGTGGCTCCGGCTCTTCTCGGTCAAGGCGAATGACGTGCCGGCGATCATCCGTGCGGCCATCACTGCGGGCGTCCACGGCGCAAGCGTCGTGTCGCGGGGCGAATGGGCTCTCGCGGCGCGGGCCGGCCTCGAAAATGGGCATATCGCTGTCGAAGGTGTGGGCCTGACAGATGCGGACCTCAGGGCCACCGTCCGCGCGGCGACCCGAGGAGTACCCCCGCTGTGGATCGCTCTCGAGTCGCCCGAGGAGGCCGCCACGCTTGGCCGTATGGCTGCCCGGGCGGGCCTCGGCTCGGGCGGAACGCCGTGTCTCGACGTCCTCCTCCGCTTCAACCCGGCCGTCGAGCCCGAGACGCACCGCGGGCTGGCCGTCGGTCGTGGCGGCTCCAAGTTCGGGATGACCGAACCTGAGGTCAGTGCCGCCATCGAGGCGGGTGGTGGACCGGCGGGTCCACTGCGCTGGCGCGGCATCCACCTCCACATCGGGAGCCAGCTCGGGGCGGTCGATGCCTGGCGCGACGGCGTTCGGCGGGCATTGGCCGTCTTCGGCCTGCTCGGCGGCACGATCGACGACTTCGACACCCTTGATGTCGGCGGCGGATTCCCGGTCGCCTCGACCGACCCCACATCGGTTCCCGGGCCCGGTCGTTTCGCCCGCGAGCTGCCTGCCCTCATCGAGGCCATCCCGGCCGAGCGACGACCCAGGCGCTGGGTCGTCGAGCCGGGGCGGTTCCTCGTTGGGCACGCCGGCTGGCTGGTCGGGCGGGTCCTTCACGTCCGTGACCGTGACCCACGTCAGGTCGTCGTCGATACGGGCATGACGGAGCTCATCCGCCCGGCGCTCTACGGCGCACGGCACCCGATCTTCGCCCTGACGTCGCTTGGGCGACCGATCCAGCACTGGGACTCAGAAGCGGGCGACACGTCGTGGACCCGGGTCGAGGGGCCGATCTGCGAATCGACCGACGGCCTCGGCGACCACGACCTGCCGGCGCTACGACGGGGCGATCTGGTCGCGATCGCCGACGCCGGCGCCTACGCCGCCTCGATGTCTATGGGCTACAACGGCCGACCGCGAATCCCTCAGATCCTGGTCGACGGGTCCGGAGGCCTCAGTCGAGCGAACGCCGGAACGCAGCCCAGACGTAGCTGACGACGAAGTACAAACCGGCGAAGGCGCTGACGACGAAGGCGACGCCGGCCAGCTGGGTCAGGCTGATCGTCAGGATCTCGACCGGGTTCGGCAGCTGAGTCACGATCGCCGAGCCGACGAGCAGGCCGGCGAGGATGACGGCGATGAAGACGCGATCGAACACGCTGCGTACGTCCGTCCGGACCTTGTCGATGTCTCGCGACAGATCGGACGTATCGACATGGACGGTGAACTTGCCCGACTGATACTGGTCGAGCCACTTGAGCGTCGCGTCGGACAGGTTCGGAGCCCGTCGAGCGATCTCCTTGACCGTCCGTGTCGCCTGCTTGCGGACCGTTTCGGCGATGTTCTCGAAGGTGACCTGCTCGATGAGCAGCTGGCGCGCCTCGTCCATCGCAATGTCGACCATGCTGACCGATGGCGACAGGGTGGCGATCGCCTCCTCGATCTGGACGAGCGCCTTGAGGGCGATCGTGAGCTGTTGGTTCAGGCGCATCCCTCGGGTATACATGAGGCCAAGGACGGCCGACATCACCACCTGGAGGCTTGCCCCGTCGCCGTAGACCATGTAGCGCTGCACGACGCGGTCGACCTCGTAGCGGAACGCTTTCTCGTCGAGGTCCGGCGGATGCACGCTCAGCGACAAGAGCACGCTGGCGATCTGCTGCGAATCCTCCTCCCGGACCGAGTAGATGAGATCGGCCAGGGCGTAGCGCATCTCGCCGCTCAGCTCGCCGACCATCCCGAGGTCAAGGAGGACGATCCGGCTCGTCGCCGGCTCGAACCAGATGTTGCCGGGGTGCGGGTCGCCGTGGAAGAAGCCGTCGAACATGACCTGCTTGACGATCGCCCGGGTCAGGCCGTCGGCCAGTTGGTCGCGATCAACACCCGATGCATCGACGGCCTCCGCGTCGCTGAGCTTGACGCCCTTGATGAACTCCATCGTGATGACCCGCCTCGACGACAGCTCGGGGTAGAGCGTCGGAACGTGGGCGAACGGGTAGCGTTCCATGCTCCGGGCCAGGCGTCGCATGTTGTAGGCCTCGTTGCGATAGTCAAGCTCGCGGACCACGTTCGTGGCGAACTCGCCGAGGAAGCCCGACAGGCCCAACGCCCGAATGTCGGCCCGCCGCCGCTCGAACTGACGGAGGAGGTCCTTCATGATGTTGAGGTCGGCCCTGACGGTCACGTCGATGTCGGGCCGCTGGACCTTGACGGCGACCTCCTCGCCCTCGTGAGTGATGGCGCGGTGGACCTGGGCCGTCGAGGCCGCCGCCATCGGCACTCGATCGAACGTCGCGAACAACGTCTCGGGCGACTCGCCGAGCTCGGCCGTGACGATGCGGACGACCTCGTCCCAGGGGAACGGCTCGACCGTGTTCTGGAGACGCTCGAGCTCCACGGCCCACTCCGGCGGCAGGGCCTCGGCGCGGGACGACAGCATCTGCCCGATCTTCACGTAGGTCGGTCCCAGGTCCTGAAGGAGGAGCCGGAACGTTGACGGCAGGTTCTCTGTCGTGAGGACCGTCCGCTCCGGGTAGAGACGTCGCTGCATCCGCGCCCGGAGGCCGGCGAACGGCGTCCGGTCCATCGTGATCTGGGTGATATAGCGGCCGGCGATCTGCAGCGTCTGGAGAAGGCGGAGGTTCTCGACGACGAGATTCCGCCCGCCGACCGAGAGCCGGCCGAGCAACTGCCAATACCAGGCGCTCGACTGGGCGTCCTCCACGAACGGTGCCCCGAAGCCGAAGATGCCGTCGGCGATGTAGAGCAGGATCGAAAGGATGATCGACGTGACGAAGATCCACAGGATCGGTGGACTCCAGATCTCGTAGTAGCCCGGCGCCAGAGAAGCGACAACGACGAGCAGGACCGTGTCGATGACGACCGTGACGATGCCGTATGACCAGAACAGCAAGCGCGCCAGGAGGAAGGTGATGACCGGCCGGACGAACGTCCGGACGATCACCAGAGCAATGCTCGTGACGGCGATCGTTCGGAGCAGCGGCAGGAAGCCCGGTTCGTCCTCGTGAAGCGTGATCCACGGCGTGATGACCAGCGTGATCGTGAAGGCCAGGAACGTGATGAGGAACCGCGTCACCACGAGGAAGAGCATCCGCACGCGACGCTGCCGCTTTGACATCGTCCGAATCATCCCACGCAGTCGCCTACGAAGGGACATCGAGCGTGCGGTAGGCTGACGTGATGCGGGGGATCGCGCGGATCGCCGTCCGGGTAGCCATCGCCGGCTCGCTCGTGGCCTGCCTCATGGCTTCGATCGCGGCAGCAGCCGGGCCGCCCTACCCGGATCCCGTCGCTGGCGTCGCCGTCTACGACACGGCTGGCGTGCTTTCGGACGAAACGAAGTTCAAGGTCGAGGGCAAGATCGACGCCATCGAGGCGGCGACGGGCGCCGAGATCGTCGTCTACACCCAGGTCAAGCCGGAGAGCGACACCACTGCCGAGGCCAAGACGGACGCTGAGGCCCTCGGAACGCAGTGGGGTGTCGGCCGCGAGGGGTTCGACGACGGGCTGGTCATCCTGTTCGATCTCGACGAGTCGCTCTGTGGCGGCCAGGTCCAGCTGAACGCCGCGGTCGGCTTTCGGGAGGCCTACCTCTCGAACGCCCAGCGGCAGGCCATCTACGACGACAAGATGCTCCCGCGCCTGCGGGACTGCGACATGGACGGCGCGTTGCTGGCCGCCATGGACGAGATCTCCACCGCGATGACGCCGGAGAGCGAGCAGACGCTCACAGCCGCCCGAGTGTTCGACGCCGCACTCGGCATCGTCGTCTCGCCGATCGTCTTCTTTGGGTTCATCGGCTTCATGATCTGGTCGTGGTGGCGGGTCGGGCGCGATCCGCATCTCGCCGACAGCGACTCCATTTACGTCCCTGCGCCACCACCAGAGCTCACGCCGGCTGCGGCCGCGCTCGTCTACGACGGCGAGTCGTCGCGGCGAACTCTCACGACCGCCCTGATCGACCTCGCAAGCCGGGGCGAGCTCACCTTCGACGAGGTGGAGGAGGGTCTGATCTTCAAGTCGAAGAAGGTCGCCATCGTCATCGGGGCCGCACTACCTGTCGATCCCGCCCGTGAGCTCGAGCGCGAAAAGGCCCGCCGGACACCCACGGGCGAGGCCGAACATTACGCGCTCAAGGAGCTGACCGATCTGGGGCCCCGGGTCGAGCCCGACGAGCTGCCCAGGTTCGGGGAGCACACGGCCAACTTCGACAAGAAGCTCGAGGCGTACGCCGTTGACAAGGGTTGGTTCCGCGGTGCGCCCGGAGCGGTCGTCAAGCGCTGGCGGGTCATCTCGTTCATTGTCCTCGGGCTCGGGGTTGTCGCCTTTGTCCTAGGCGCGAACCTGCCTTCGGGTGGTTTCACCACGCTCGGCGTCGCCGCGATCGCGGCCGGCATCGTCGGTGTCATCATCGCCGGCTGGATGCCTGCCCGAACCAGGTCAGGCGCCCTGACCCGCATCAACCTGTCGGCCTACCGACGAACCCTCGAGAAGACGATGGCGATGGCCCGGTCTATGGACCAGGTCGTCCGGGAGGCCGGCCTGCCGTGGCTCGATTCACCCGACCGGGCCGTGGTCTGGGGTGTCGCCCTTGGGCTCTATCCACAGGTCGAAGAGGTCCTCAAGCGGACCGCCGACGACCTCGGCGAGCAGCGGACCACGTTCGGCTCGGTCTATACCCCCGCCTGGTATGGATCATTCTCATCGGGTGGCGGGAGCGGAGGCAGCGGTGGGGGTGGGGGTGGGCTCATGTCGAGCTCGGCGGTCCCCAACTTCGGAGGAATGATGGCCGTCCTCGGAACGATCGGGAACCCACCGCCGTCGAGCGGCGGCGGGGCCGGCGGCGGATTCGGTGGTGGTGGCGGATTCGGTGGTGGCGGCGCCGGCGGTGGTTTCTAGCCGGAGTCAGGCCCGCCCCGGTTGCTCCGCTACACTCGCCGCCGATGGGTGCTGTCGACACGATGGAGGTGTTCTTCGACCTCCTCAATGCCGGGGATCGCGAGGGCGCCGTCGCCCTGATGGCCGACACCGTCGAGATGCGCGTCCACGTCGGCGACTCGGCCCAGACGCTGCGCGGCCAGGAGCGAGTCGGCGGCTGGTTTCTCCGCTCGGACAGCGGGATGAAGATGGTGCCCGGCGATGTACGAGACATGGGCAACACCTACGAGGCGGACCTCATCGTCGTCCGGCCCGGCGCGATGTCCCAACACATCGACGCCTCGTTCCGCGTCGAGGCAGGGAAGATCACCGCAATCAACCTCTCACCGCGCCGCTAGCCCGCGACCAACTCAGGGCGAGGGCGAAGCCTCCTCGCCGTCAAGTGACGGTGATGTCTCGGGCGCGAGCGATGCCTCGGACGGCGGCGGCGGGATGATCAGCTCCGCTCCGACCTTCACCTTGTTCGGATCCTTGACGGTGGCCTTGTTCGCCTCGAGGAGAGCCTCCAGCGTCACGCCGTGGGCCTTGGCGATCTTCGTCATCGTGTCGCCCTTCTTCACGACGTAGACGAGCGGCGCCGTTGATGGCTCCGGTGACGGACTGACGATCGGCGTCGCGCTCGGCGACGGCGACGGGCTCGCGGTCGTACCGCCGCCCCCTGTCCCGTTCAAGAAGAACCCTGGCAGCAGGAACAGGGCGGCGGCAGCGACGACGAGAACGAGCAGCCCGACGAAGGGGCGCGACATGTTCGGCATCGCGACACGGGCCTTGAGGGTCGGATATGCCTCATAGCGGCGCGGCTGCTCCCATGACGGAGCGTCCGCGTCAAGGCGTTCACGCCGCCGGCGTCTCGTCGCCGCAGGCACTGGTTCCGGATCGGGCCATTCCTCGACGGCCGGAAGGAGCTCCTGCTCAGACCGGTCGTCGAGCGACGAGGCGGGGGGCGGCTCGCGTTCGGTCAGGAAGGTCGGCGCCTCGGGGACCGCTGCCTCACCAGGCTCGGCAGGATCGACGAGGTCACCCGAATCGCCGGGCTCGCCTGGCTCGCCGGGTTGGCCCGGTGACCACGGCGGCGGCGCGGCCCAGGTTCGTCGATCGCGGGACTGAGGCGTCTCCTCGCCGAGGTCCTCCGGCCGCAGGAAGCGACTTGCCGCGAGACCGGCGGCCGCTGCCGCTGGGCGATCGATCGATGCGCCGCCCGATGCCGAGGCATCGGCGGACACCAGGTCGGCCGATGGCTCCGTCAAGGCTGGGATCGGCTTCAGGGCGGCACGCTCGGCGGTCTGGGTGCTCAATGCCCCCGCCGACTGCGTCGAGGAAGGCCAGCGGACCCTTGCCGCCTCTCGGCGCGCCCAATCCTGGAACGTCGGACAGGCTCCGAACGCAGCAGTGAGGCAGTACGTCTCCTGGTGAGCCGTGGCCCGCGGGGCCGGCCGAACCTCCGCGTAGCAGCGGTGACGGTGATCGGCGTGGTCCGAGCGAGCATCCCGATCGTCCTCGTAGGCGACGAAGGGGCAGGCCAGGGACGCGTCGACTTTGGGCAGTCCGCGCTCGGTCACGTGGGGATGATACCGGCCATCCGTTACCCGTCCGGTGCTCGGTCCGTTTGACAGAGCACGATCCCTCTCCGACGATAGACGGGCCCCGACGGTCGGCCTGCCATTCACGCACCGACGACGTCGGCGTCCCTGCCCGGAGGAGTGCCATGTCCCGACTGACCCAATTCCTCGCCCCCACGACCGTCGTGCGCGCTCATTGCGACCTGCCGTGCGGCGTCTACGATCCCGAGCAGGCCCGCATCGAGGCCGAGTCCGTGTATCGCTCGATCGAGAAGTACCACGCCAGCGAGGACGAGCTGTTCCGTGCCCGTGCGGTGGCGATCAAGGAGGAGCGGGCGGAGCTAGTCAAGCAGCATCTCGACGTCCTGTGGCACGACTACTTCAAGCCGGAGCACCTCGAGACCGTCCCGAATCTCCACGAGCTCTTCTGGAACGCGAACAAGCAGGCCTCGAAGGTCAAGGCCAGCCTGGATCTCGAGGAGGCGCGCAAGCTGCTCGGCATGATCGACGACGTTGATGCTGCCTGGAAGGCGACCGGCGGACCCGGCAAGACGCGCCTGAACGGGCGCCCCGGCTGAGCCGGCCGAGCCGGCCGAGCGTCGTCCTGACTGACCGACCGGCCCGCCGGCGCGGGCCGTGGCGAGTGGCGGTGTCCGAGGGGTCGATGCTGCCGGCTATCGCTCCGGGCGACTGGCTGCTCACCGACCCGACGATCCGGCGCTGGCCGCGGTCGGGATCGGTCGTCGTCTTTCGCGAACCCGGCTCGGAAGGCCTGGCGCTCAAGCGAGTCTCGGCACCGCCTGGCGGCTCGTTCCCGGTCAACCTGGGGACGAACGAGGCGTGGCTGACGTCCGACGCCGATGAAACGACGACCGCTGTCGCCGGCTTCGGACCGCCCCTCGACTCACGCGCCTATGGCCCGGTCGGTATCGATCGGCTCGTCGCGCGGGCGTGGTTCCGCTACTGGCCGCCGCGTCGGATCGGCCGGATCCCGCGTCGCGCAGGCTGAGGCCGGGCGACGGCCCGCGGATGGACGCTCCTACCATCCAGGCATGACCGACTACCGCAGCGACCCCTCCGCTCCCCTGTCCGATGCTCCCGGAGCCGTGGGCCGGCTCCGAGATGCCGTCGATGCGCGACGCGCCGCCATGGCACATGACCGAGATGATCGAGGCGGAGCCGGCCCTCGCCCGGCGGATCCTCGAGCGCCATGCGGCAGGTGACGGAGCGGCGGCTCGGCTGGCCGCGGCCATCCGTGTGGCGGCGGCCGCAGGTGGTCCGATCAGCGTCGTCGGCTGTGGGACGAGCGAACACGCCGCGCTCGGCGCGGCAGACATCCTCGCCGGCGCTCTCACGGCCTCGGACGTGGCCGCAGGGCCGTCGATGCCGCTGGCGATCCAGGCACTCGAGTCTGGCGCTCAGCCCGCAACCGGGTGGACTCGTCATCGGGATATCGCACGAGGGCGGCTCGTGGGCGACGAACAAGGCCCTTGAAGCCGCCCTCGTAGCCGGTGCGACGACCGCCATCGTCACGGTGAGCGAGCGATCGCCCGGGGCGACGGTCGCCGACATCGTCGTCACCACCGACGAGATGGACGAGAGCTGGTGCCACACGATCGGCTACACGGCGCCGCTCCTGGCTGCCACGGCCATCGGCGGGCACGTCAGCGAGACGCCCGATTCGATCGACGATGTCGTCGGGCTCATGGCGGCCGGATTGACCCACACGGCCGAGGCCGAAGAGATCGCGCGAGCCTTGCATGACGCATCCCGCGTCGTGGTCGTGGCATCGGGCGCGGACCGGCCGGCTGGCCGCGAGCTCGTCCTCAAGATCGAAGAAGGGTCGTGGATTCCGTCATCGTTCCGCGAGCTCGAAACGATGCTCCATGGCCACCTGCCGGCCACCGACGACACGACAGGCCTGATCGTCATCCTTGCCGATCGAACCGCGCTCGATGAGCGCATCGAGCGGAGCCGCGAGCTCCTCCAGGCGGCATCGGTCATCGGGCTTCGCTCGGCCGCGATCCTGTCCGTGGCTGCATCCGTCGAGATCGATCCGCGGCTCACGCCGGCGGGTCGCATCCTCATCCCGGAGGCGCCGTCACTCCCGCCGCCGGTCGCCGCACTCCTCGGCACGGCGATCCCGCTCCAGCTCGTTGCAGAGCGCCTGGCGCGCGCGCGGGGCACGAACCCCGACCTCATGCGCCGCGACAACCCTCGCTACCGCGAGGCAGCCAACCGCGTCCGCTGACCGCGTCGACTCAGGACATCGGGCACCGGGAACCCTCTGATGCCCACCGTGCTCAAGGCAGGCCAGCAACGAGCGTGACGCACCCCCGAATCGGTCGATCCGGCGTCATGGCCAGGCGCGCAAACCCTCGATCTGAGTACCAGCGTGCTCGTGCCACGCCGGCCGACCGGCAGTCCGCGGCCACGCGGGCCGACCGGAAGCTCGCACCACGCCGGCCGACCGGCAGTCCGGGCCACGCGGGCGGACCGGCGGCCAACATCAGGTGGCCTGAGCGGGCCGGACGCGCGATGACCGGCGCGACTCAGGACATGGGGCGGACGATCTCCTCGCCCATCAGATCGACCATGTCGAGGTCGAGGGGCAGGAAGTCCTGGAGCATGAGTCGCTCCACGCCGGCGTCGGCGAAGCGCCTCACCATCTCCCGACAGTGCTCGGGAGTCCCGATGATCCAGCGCTTCCGACGCGTCTCGAGCCAGCCCTGCTCACCCTCGTCCACCCCGCCGTCCAGGAGGGCCTGGATCCGACGGTCCAGCTCGGCGTCGTCGCGGCCGATCGTCGTCCCGACCATCGCCGAGCGTCGCAAGCTGAGCGGGTCGCGGCCGATGGCGACGCAGGCCGCATCGATGAGCGCGTTCTTCTCCTTCACGCCGTCCGGCCCATTCGAGGAGAAGTTGAACTCGTCGGCCCAGCGGGCGGCGATGCGGTACGACCGTGGTGAGCCCGAGCCGCCGACGATGAACGGCGGGCGCGGCTGCTGCACCGGCTTGGGATAGAAGACTGCACCCTCGATCGAGTAGTGCCGGCCGCGGAAGCTCCACCCGTCGGGCTCCTCGAAGAGGCCGCGGACGATCTCGATCGTCTCCTCGAGCATCTCCGCGCGGACGCCGATCTCGGGGAACGGGAAACCATGCTGGCGGTGCTCGGCCTCATTCCAGCCGGCGCCGAAGCCGACATCGACACGCCCGCCCGACATCTCGTCGACGGTCGTGACGATCTTGGCGAAGTTGCCCGGATACCGATAGGTGACCGGTGAGACGAGGGCGCCGAGGCGGATCCGCGACGTCTCCCGGGCGATACCCGCCAGTGTCGCCCAGGCGTCCGTCGTGGGCTCGCCCTCTGGGCCAGGAAAGCTCTGGTAGTGATCTGACCGGAAGAATGCCTCGAAACCCGCGATTTCGGCTCGCCGGGCGAGAGCCAGCAGATCCATGTAGGACAGGCCCATCTGGCCCTCGATCATCAAGGCGAACCGCATCTCATCCCTCGCTTCAGTCTGGCGGAACCATTGGCGCCAGGAGAACCATTGCCTGTTGACGAAACTATTCGCATCGATACAATAGTTCGCATGACACGAACTACCGTCGCGCCGACAAGTACGACGGGAGCGACGTCGCCAGGCGACTTGCCAGGCCCGACGCTCGATCCGCTCATCGAGAGCATCGCCGCGAACATCCAGGGGGCCTGGTGCCGAATGCGGTCGACTGCCTCGGAGCGCCTCCTGCGCGACGGCGTGAGTATGGCCCACATGCACCTTCTGTGGCTGCTTGCCGACCAGGGCCCGATGCCGATGACCAGGGTCGCCGAGGCAATTGACGTCTCGCTGTCCAACGCGAGCGGATTCGTCGACCGAATGGAAGAGAAGGGCCTGGTGGAACGGATCCGCGTACCCGACGATCGTCGCGTCGTCCTCGTCCGGATCGGTCCGGCAGGACAGAGTGCGCTCGAGACGCTCGAACTCCTCCGCCGCGACCAGCTGACCACCATCCTCGGGCGCCTGAACCCCGCCCAACTCGCCCGCGTCCACGCGGCTCTCATCGACCTGTGGCCTGCATACGCATCTGAGCAGGAGACTCGCTGACATGGAAGAGAACGCCGTTTCACCAGGGGCCCACCCTGGAGAATTCGTCCCGATCGCGGACGTCACGCCACGACACCGGATGGAGATCCTGGGTGCCATCCTCCTGGCGCTGCTGCTGGTCGCCCTCGACCAGACGATCATCGGCGTCGCCCTGCCCAAGATCGTGGCCAGCCTCCACGGCACCGAGTACTACACGTGGACGGTCACCATCTACCTCCTCACCAGCACGATCACGGTCCCGTTCTGGGGCAAGCTGTCCGACATCTACGGGCGCCGGACGCCACTCATGGCCGGCATCACGATCTTCCTCATCGGATCGGCCCTGTGCGGTTTGTCGCAGGAGATGTGGCAACTGGTCCTCTTCCGGGGCATCCAGGGCATCGGCGCCGGGGCACTCTTCCCGATCGCTCTCGCCGTCATCGGCGACCTGTTCAGCCCGCTGGAGCGCGGCAAGTACCAGGGACTCTTCGCGGCGGTCTTCGGCTTGGCCGCCCTCATCGGCCCGCTGGCCGGCGGCCTGCTGACGGACGCCTTCAGCTGGCATGCCATCTTCTACGTCAACATCCCCGTCGGCCTTGTCTCCCTGGTCGTCATCTGGCGGGTGATGCCGTCGCTCCGGCGGACCGGCGTGAGTCACTCGCTCGACTTCCTCGGGGCAGCGGTCTTCATCGCCGCGGTCGCGCCCTTCCTGATCGGGCTGACCAACGGCATATCGTCCGACATCCTGACGCCCCAGGTCGGCGGTCT
This sequence comes from uncultured Chloroflexia bacterium, assembly GCA_963789905.1. GTDB lineage: Bacteria > Chloroflexota > Limnocylindria > Limnocylindrales > CSP1-4 > CAWBMK01. The sequence goes on from CAWBMK010000001.1 coordinate 963,727, forward strand.
GATCGCCGTGGGGGCCGTGCTCTTCGTGATCTTCCTGCTTGTCGAGCGGCGGGCGGTCGAGCCCATCATCCCCCTCGAGCTCTTCAAAGGTCGGGCCTATTCGGCCTCGATCGCGGCGGTCTTCCTTGCCTCCTTCGGCTTCTTCTCGGCGATCATCTTCCTGCCCCTCTTCTTCCAGGTCGTCCAGGGCTACAGCGCGCTCGAGAGCGGTTACCTCATGTACCCGCTCCTGATCGGGCTGATGATCGGGTCGATCGGCTCGGGCCAGCTCGTCGCGCGAACGGGAAAGTACAAGATCCTGATCATCGTCGCCCTCGTGCTGGTCGCCATCGGCAGCTGGCTGATGACCGGCCTCGTCGCCGATACCGCGTACGCGATGATGGCCGTTTGGATGGTCATCCTGGGTCTCGGCATCGGACCCACGCTGGCGGTCTTCACCATCGTCATCCAGAACGCCGTCCCGATGGACAAGCTCGGCGCAGCGACATCGAGCATGACCTTCTTCCGCCAGATCGGCGGGTCGGTCGGCCTGGCCGTCGCCGGGACGTTCTTCGGGTCGCGAATCGTGACCAATATCGGCGAGCAGGTCACCGCGGCCGGCATCCCGCCAGAGTTCGCCCAGAACCTGTCTGCCGGCAACTTCGATCGCAACAGCCTGGGTGCAGGCGTGGACCTCGCGGCCACCCTGACGACGGCCATCAATGCCGCGCCGATCCCCGACGCCATCAAGCAGCAGGCCCTCGGCTTCGTCCCTACGATCGTCGGCGCCATCCATCAGGCGATGGCAATCACGATCGGCGAGATCTTCTGGCTGGGCGTCATTGCGATGATCCTGGCCATCGGGGCCGCGGTCCTCATCCCCGAGCTGCCTCTCCGATCCCACGCCCGTGAGCGCAGCGGCGAAGGGGAGATGGGGCCGTTGCCCGTCCCTGAAGGGATGTGACGGCCGAGGCAGCACCGTTCCCGGCCCGGCTCGCGGCGCCCGGCACCGCCGGTGCACCGTTCGAGGCGGTGCTGGCGGTGTCGGAGCTGCCTCGGGGCGCCATGCGCCGGGTGAGCCGCGGCGAGCTCGACGTGTTGCTGGCCCATACGCCAGACGGCATCGTCGCGACAGACGATCGTTGCCCGCACATGGCCGCCCCGCTCTCGATCGGGGAGCTCGACGACTGCGTCGTCTCATGCCCGCTCCACGAGGGCCGCTTCGATCTCCGGTCCGGCGACCCGGTCCGGATGCCCACGACCGGTGGTCTCGATCCCGACGGCGTCTACCACCCGACGTGGTCGTCGTCCGGACTGGCGCCCAAGGTCGATCCGCCGGGCAAGAAGGCCGAGGCGCGGCGCTTGACCCGGGTCCGCCGCTTCCGCTACTACCCCGTCCGCATCCGGGACGGCTTCATCGAGCTGGCGTTGCCGCCGGAGTGACGAGCCGGATGACCTCGTCGATGTCGTCGGTCAGCTGGAAGAGCTCGAGATCCGCGTCCCAGATCGTTCCCGCCGGCAGCATCGTCGTGCGGAACCAGTCGATGAGGCCGGCCCAGTACGCGGTCCCGACGAGGACGACGGGGAAATGACGGATCTTGCCCGTCTGGATGAGCGTCAGCGCCTCGGCCAACTCGTCGAGAGTGCCGAGGCCGCCGGGCAGGATGACGAAGGCGTCGGCGTACTTGACGAACATCGTCTTGCGTACGAAGAAGTAGCGGAACTCGACCCCCAGGTCGACGTAGGGGTTGAGGTACTGCTCGTGGGGCAGTTCGATGTTGCAGCCGATCGACAGGCCTCCGCCCTCCTGGCAGCCGCGGTTGGCTGCCTCCATGACGCCGGGACCGCCGCCGGTGATGACCGCGAAGCCGGCCTTCGCCAGCCGTCGACCGATCTCTCGAGCCATCTCGTATCCCTGGTCGCCCTCCTTGGCCCGGGCGGAGCCGAACACGGTCACGGCCGGGCCGATCTCGGCAAGGGCGTCGAAGCCCTCGACGAACTCCGAGAGGATGCGGAGGGCGCGCCATGGATCAGTATCGAGGAATGCCGGACGAGCGGCCGTGAAGAGGCGCTCGTCTTCGGTCGCCTGGCGTTCCGGCGGCAGATGACGGGCGGCCGTCGGCCGGATAACCATCCGCCCGCTGCGGCGTGCCTTCTCGGGGCGTTTGTCGCTCACACCGCTAGCATGCCAGCCACGGAGGTGCGATGCAGCAACCAGACGACCCCGAAGGCAGACGGCGCATCCGGTTCGCTCGGACGTTCGGCTGCTTGATCCTCATCGCCACCGGCCTCGTCTGGCTGGCCCAGGGCCTGGGCCTGCCGCCGAAATCCCCGATCTCGGGGGAGCCGATCTGGATCGTGGCCGGCCTCGTCGGGATCGCCGCCGGTGCGTACATCGGCTGGCTCGTCTACGCCGATACCAGGCGCCCCAGTTGACGCGAAGACCACCAAGGACGGGTAGACCATGAACGGGGATCCGATGCAGCAGAACCAGGCCGGCAGCGACCTACCGCCGAAACCGGCAGGCACCAGGAATTGGAGCCGCACGCTCCGCATCGTCGGAAGCGTGCTGCTCATCGTGATCGGCCTGGGCTGGACGGGCCAGGGCCTGGGCGTTCTCCCGGGCTCCATGATGAGCGGCGAGCCCTTCTGGGCCGCTGCCGGCATCGTCCTCGTGATCGCCGGCGTGATCCTCGCCTGGCTCTCATTCCGGAGGCCGAGTGTCGGTGCCTGAGGTCCGCGTCAGGGAGGCGCCCATCGTCACCTACGCCAGATATCGGGTGGGCTCGTAATGCCGCTCGTCGGAGAGTACGAGCCGGGCACCTCAGCCTGGTCGCGCAAGCAGACCGAGCTCTACGAGGCGACCAACGGCGAGAAGGGCGCCGACCTTCGGGGCAAGCCCGTCATCGTCCTGACCTCCGTCGGCGCGAAGACCGGCAAGCTCCGCAAGGTCGCCCTCATGCGCGTCGAACGCGACGGGGTCTACGCGGTCGTCGCCTCACTCGGCGGCGCGCCGAACAATCCCGCCTGGTACTACAACCTCAAGAAGCACCCGCACGTCGAGCTGCAGGATCGCGCGACCAAGCGCGACTACATCGCGCGCGAGGTCACGGGTGAGGACAAGGCCGTCTGGTGGGAGCGCGCCGTCGAGGTCTGGCCCGACTACGCGGTGTATCAGACCAAGACGGACAGGCAGATCCCGGTGTTCGTCCTCGACCCGACTGCGTAGGGATCGTCCGAGGCCTCAAGCAGGATCGGCGGGCCGGGCGAGCATCGCCTTCCAGGCTGCCTCGTCGCGACCCGCCGCGACGGCCGCATCCACCCGAACAAGCGGCAGGCGCAGCAGGCGAACGTCGGCGAGCAGGCGATCGGCCAGCTCAGCGTCGGTCATGACGAGGTGGGCGAGCCCAGCGTCGCGGTAGGCGCGGGAGCCCTGGTCGACGAGCGCCGGCGCGCCGAGGCGATCGACGAAGCGGCGCAGCTCCGCCGGCGCGATGGCCCGGCGGCGGAGGTCGACGAACGAGACCTCGATCCGGCGCTCACGGAAGAACCGCAGGGCGGCCCGCGTGTCCCGGGAATCGTCGAGCCCGAAGATCTGGATGACGCTCATCGCACCCCGTCGACGAACCAGGCCCTGCCGTGAGGTCGATAGGGAGGATCACTCATCTCGTCCACGGGGCGGGCACGGTACCATCGGCCGGCCCCGTCGTGCAGGAGGAGATGCCCGTGTCGGTCTGGTTCACCGTCCAGCTCGACGACAGCCCGGGCTCCCTCGCGCGGGTCGCCACTGCTCTGGGCGAGAAGGGCGTCAACATCACCGCCATCGTCGGCGTCGCCGAGGACACCGATGGCGCCCTGATGATGGAGACATCCGACCCGGCCGCGACGCGCGAGACCTTCGCCACGCTCGGCGTCCGCTTCGAGGAACACGACGCCGGTGGCGGCCTCGCCCCCGACCGCTCGACCGTCGCCGACCTCGGCCGCGGCGCCCGATAGACACGCGGGCGGATCGGGCAGACCCATGTCACGCCGCCAACCGGGCGTGGCGACCGTCGCCATCCGTGTCGATCACGAGGACGATCCGCGGGCGATCGGCGCGATCGTCGGCCGTCTTGCCGAGAGCGGCGCCACCGTCAGGACGCTGTCCACCGTCCGTCGGATCGGCGGCGATGGCGAGCGGGAACACGGCTACGTCGAGACGGAGATCGAGATCGAGGGCCTCGACGAGGAGGGCGTGGAGCGATCGCTTGCCGGGCTGCCCGCCGTTCGAGCCCGTCACCTCACCCGGACGCTCGATCGAGTCTTCGGCAAGCGCGTCATCGTCGTCGGCGGCGGAGCCCAGGTCGCCCAGGTCGCGCTGGGCGCGGTGAGCGAGGCCGATCGCCACAACCTCCGTGGCGAGCGGATCAGCGTCGACACGATCCCGCTGGTCGGCGAGGAGGAGATCGCCGCCGCCGTCCGCGCCATGGCCGATCTGCCCCGCGCCCGCCTCCTCGTCCTTGCTGGCTCGTTGATGGGCGGCGAGATCAGCCGCGCGGCCGACGAGATCCGCGCCCTCGGCATCCCCGTCATCGCCCTCAACATGGCCGGCTCGATCGTCGATCATGTCGACCTCGTCGTATCAGACCCCGTCCAGGCGGGCACGATGGCGGTCATGGCGATCGCCGACACCGCCACGTTCGATCTCGTCCGCCAGCGCGGTCGCCGCTACTAGCCGTATGCGCGTCGCGACCTGGAACGTCAACTCACTCAAGGCCCGCCAGGAGAAGGTCGACTGGTGGCTCGAGCGAGCGCAACCCGACGTCCTCCTCATGCAGGAGACGAAGCTGGCCGACGATGACGCCCCGGTCATGGCCTTCGCGATGGCTGGCTACACCCTCGTCCATCACGGCGAGGGCCGCTGGAACGGCGTTGCCGCGGCCGTGCGCACGGAGATCCCGGTGAGCGCCATCGTCAGCAACTTCGGCGACGGGCCTGTTCGCGACAGCGGTGCCGGCGCGAGCGGGCTTGACGACGAGGACGCCAACCCCTTCGACGAGGCGCGGATGCTGGGCTTCACCGCCGGCGACATCCGGTTCGTCAGCCTCTACGCCCCGAACGGGCGCGTCGTCGGATCGCCGTTCTATGCCGGCAAGCTGCGCTGGTTCGAGCGGCTCAGGCGCTGGCTCGATGAGACGTGCGATACGGACGACAGCCTCCTGCTCGGCGGCGATCTGAACATCGCCCCGACAGACGACGACGTCTGGTCGCCGTCGCGGGTCCACGGCGGGACGCATGTCTCGGAGGCCGAGCGAGCGGCGTTCCGATCGCTCCTCGACTGGGGCCTCGTCGACACGTATCGCGCTCGGCGCGACGAACCGGGCCGATTCACCTGGTGGGACTACCGGGCCGGCGACTTCCACAGCAACCGCGGGATGCGGATCGATCACCTTCTTGCTACGCGGTCGGTCGGCGGGCGGGTCATCTGGGCCGAGATCGATCGCGAAGCCCGGAAGGGCAAACCGATCCCGTCCGATCACGCCCCGCTCATCATCGACATCGACGAGCCCGGCGTCCCGATCGATGCCGGCTGGGAAGGCGCCCTCGAACGGATCGCCGAACGCACGAAAGGGGCAAAAGCATGAGCGAGATCAGGATGCGCGCGGAAGGCATCGGGGAACCCCTCCTTCCGCTCATCGGCTTTCTCCGGGAGAGCGGCGCCCTCGAGCGGTCCGACGCGACCGACGAGAACGATCTCGCCTTCGGCAATCCCCACGACATGCCGGTCGAGGCGTATGTGGAGGCCTATCGACGGCACCTCGAACCTCGGCGACCCGACTGGTTCGCCTACACCATGACCGATCCCGACGCGGCGGCCGTGGTCGCCGGGAGCTTGCAGAAGATCACCGGTCTCGACTGGGACCCGGCCGACGTGTTCATGACCAACGGCGACTTCGCGGCCGTCGCGATCGTCCTGCGGATGCTCCTCGACCCCGGCGACGAGGTCATCTTCATGTCGCCGCCGTGGTTCTTCTACCAGACGCTCATCGCCGCAGCCGGGGGGAAGGCGGTCAAGGTCGATCTCGATCCACCCGCCTTCGACATGCCCCTCGAGGCCATCGAGCGGGCAATCACGCCGCGGACGCGGGTTGTCATCGTGAACAGCCCCCAGAACCCGACCGGACGGGTCTACGGTGACGACGACTTCCGGGCTCTCGCGGCCGTGCTCGAGCGCGCCTCGACGCGCATCGGCCACACCATCTATCTCCTCTCCGACGAGCCGTACCGGCGGATCGTCTTCGACGGTCGGTCCGCCCCGTCGCCGTCGGCGACATACCCGGCGACGCTGGTGACCTATTCGTGGGGCAAGGTCCTGCTGACGCCGGGCGAGCGCGTCGGGTACATCGCGATCCCACCGACGTTCCCCGATCGCGAGGCGATCCGCGAGGCCGTCGTCGTCTGGCAGTTCGCGATGGGCTGGGCGTTCGGAAACGCGACGCTTCAACGCATGGTCGGCGAGCTCGAGACGCTGTCCGTGGATGTCGAGCGGCTGCAGCGGCGGCGGGACCGGCTCGTCGGCGCCATGCGCGACATGGGCTACGAGGTGACGAACCCGGAGGGCACGTTCTACATCCTCGTCCGCTCCCCGGACCCCGACGATGCCGCGTTCTCGGCGATCCTCGCTCGGGGCAAGACGCTCGTCCTGCCAGGGTCGGTGGCTCAGATCCCGGGCTGGTTCCGCCTCTCGGTCACGGCCTCGGACGAGATGATCGAGCGGGCGCTGCCGGTCTTCGAGAGGGCCCTGGCCGATTCGCGCCTGGTCGCCCGGTGAGGGTGACGCCTTGGCCCGGTCGCGCCTCGCGGAACGTCGGCCGAGGTCCGTCGACAGCGAGGCGTAGGCTGCGCCGGTCATGACGGTCGGCGCGGCGTCCCCGCCGGAGATCCGCCTCGTGGATCTTCGGAAACGATTCGGCCAGGTCGATGCCGTCGCCGGGGTCAACCTCGACATCACGACCGGCGAATTCTTCAGCCTGCTCGGCCCATCGGGCTGCGGCAAGACGACGACGCTGCGGATGATCGGGGGCTTCGAGCTGCCGACCGGCGGTCGCGTCGAGTTGCGCGGCGTCGACGTCACCAACGAGCCGCCGGAGAAGCGGCCAGTGAACATGGTCTTCCAGAGCTACGCCCTGTTCCCGCATCTCTCGGTGGCCGACAACATCGCCTTCGGGCTGCGCCGCAAGGGTGTCCCCAAGCCGGAGATCGGCCAGCGCGTCGGGGAGGCGCTCGAGCTCGTCCATCTCGAGGGCTTCGGCGGCCGACGACCCGGCCAGATGTCGGGCGGCCAGCAGCAGCGCGTCGCCCTCGCCCGGGCGCTCGTCAACAAGCCCCAGGTCCTGCTCCTCGACGAGCCCCTCGGGGCCCTCGACCTCAAGCTCCGCCGGGCGCTCCAGGTCGAGCTCAAGCGGATCCAGCAGGAGGTCGGGATCACCTTCGTCTACGTGACCCACGACCAGGAGGAGGCGCTGACGCTGTCCGACCGGATCGCCGTCATGCACCAGGGCCTGGTCGAGCAGCTGGGCACGCCCGAGGAGCTCTACGAGCGCCCCACAACGCGCTTCGTGGCCGGCTTCATCGGCACGACGAACCTCATGTCGGGGACGGTCGAGGGGATCGACGGCGGCGTCGCGACGGTTCTCCTCTCATCCGGCGAACGCTGCGCGCGTGAGCGCCGAGAACCTGGCGAAGGGTGCTCCGGTGGAGCTGTCGGTCCGCCCCGAATCGATCCGAATCGCGCCGAATGGCGCAACACCCGAAATGGATGGACCGTCGTTGCGGGGCACGATCGAACAATCAGCGTATCTTGGCAACTTCGTCAGCTACCAGATCGTGACTGCCGGCGGTCTGCCCGTCTCGGCATTGACACCGAAATCCCAGGAGCGCGTGGCCGCGGGGGCTGCCGTCACGCTCGCCTGGTCGACCTCCGACACGCTTGTCGTGGCCGGGGAGCCGACCGACGCAGGATCTGCGACAGAGGAGGAGATCTGACCATGCGCCACCCGCACGACGGATCGTCGATCGACCTGGAGAAGGCGCTCTCGCGCTACATGATCGAACGGCGGGTGAGCCGCCGCGAGCTGCTCGACAAGATCGCCAAGGTCGGCGCCTTCGCCGCCCTCGGTCCGATCATCGCGGCCTGCACCGGCGGTGCCTCGGCGTCCCCATCGACAGGATCGTCAGCTGCAGCGTCAGCCCTACCGTCGACCGAGGCGTCCCCATCGCCCGCGGCCGTGCCATCGCCCGAGTCGGAGCTGTTCGTCTACAACTGGACCGACTACCTCGACGATGACATCGCGGTCAAGGGCTTCGAGGAGAAGTACGGCGTCAAGGTCAAGGTCAGCTACTTCGACACGATCGACACCCAGCTCACCAAGCTCGGCAACGATGGCGGCGGATATGACGTCACGTTCCCGACCAGCACGGACATCCCCGACCTCGTCGCCAAGGGCACGATCGTCCCCCTCGACAAGAGTCTCCTGCCGAACGCGGTGAACCTCGGCAAGGAGTGGGTAGATCCCGGCTACGACAAGGGCAATGTGCACAGCGTTCCATACCTCTGGTGGACGACCGGTGTCGGCTACGACACGACGAAGGTCGAAGGCACACCGACGAGTTCCAAGCTCTTGTGGGATCCGAAGTACGACAACCACATCCTCATGCTCGACGACTGGCAAGAGGTGTTCGGGATGACCCTCATCCAGCTGGGCTACTCGGCGAACACGGACAACCTCGCCCAGCTGGACGAAGCCCTTGCCTTGCTTGAAAAGCAGAAGCCTCTCGTCCGCAACTGGTCGACCGACACGATCGCCGAGATGAGCAGCGGAGACTACTGGGTCGGCCAGATCTGGGGATCGGACCTCTATCAGATCGCCGACTCGAATGACAAGATCGCGTACTTCATTCCAGAGGAAGGTGGCGTTGTCGGCTCCGACACCATGGTCGTCCTCTCTGGCGCCCAGCACCCTATCGCCGCCCACCTGTTCATCAACCACATGCTCGACGCGGAGGTCAGCGCCGCAAACACGAATGCGATCGGGTACATGGGCCCGAACGCGGCTGCCAAGGAGTTCATCGACCCGACGATCCTGGCGGACCCGGCCGTCAATCCCGACCAGGCGGTCGTGGAACAGCTCGAGGAGCTGCTCGACCTTCCCCAGGCCCTGCGGGACGAGTACCTCAACCGCTGGCACATCCTCCGCGGCGGATGAGCGATCGCGGGGATACGTCCGCCGGAAGCGGACGCCTCGCGACAGCTGCCCTGGTCCTGCCGGGGGGCGGTTGGCTTGTCCTCTTCTTTGTGGTGCCCCTGGCATTCATCTTCCTGGTGAGCCTCGGCCACCGTGACGCGCTCGACCGCGTTGTGCTGTTCCCGCCGACCCTCGACAACTACCGTAAGGCCTTCGACCCGGTCTTCCTGCCGACGTTCTTCAACTCGCTGCGTTACGCCACGATCACGGCGGTCCTCTCGCTCATCCTGGGGTACCCGATCGCCTACTGGATCAGCCGCCACGGCGGTCGCTACAAGCTGCTGTTGCTCGTCCTGGTCATGCTGCCGTTCTGGACGAGCTACCTGATCCGGACGTACTCATGGGAGATCGTCCTGCGCGACAACGGTGTCGTGAACAGCATTCTCCAGGCGCTCGGGATCACGAGCGAGCCGCTGATCCTCCTCAACACCGACCTGTCGGTCATCCTCGGGATGGTCTATGGCTATCTGCCGTTCGCCATCCTTCCGATGTACGTCTCGATCGATCGCCTGGACCCGGCCTTGATCGCCGCGGCCCGCGACCTGTACGCGACGGCCAGCGGCGCCTTCCGCTACGTCACGTTGCCGCTGACGATGCCCGGGATCATCGCCGCCGGGCTTCTCACCTTCATCCCCGCGATCGGAGACTTCGTGACCCCCGACATCCTTGGCGGCACCGACACGAAGACGATTGCCAAGGTGGTCCAGGAGCTGTTCCTGCAGGGCCGCGACTGGCCGTATGGGGCGGCCCTCGGTTTCATCCTCATGGTCGTCACGCTTGGCGGAACGTTGATCGCGCTGCGCACGCTACGGCGCGAGGTCGTCGGGGGATGACGCAATGACCGGCGTTCGGAACCGCTGGCTGGCCGCCTACTCCCTGCTCGTATACCTCTTCATCTTCGCCCCGATCGTCGTCCTCATCGTGTTCTCGTTCAACGACTCGCGGCGCGTGTTCGTCTGGAAGGGATTCACGACCGAGTGGTATGGCGAGCTGTTCGCGAACGACGACCTCCTCGATGCGCTCGGGGTCACGCTGCAGCTGGCCCTCGCCTCGGTGGCCGTCTCGGTAGTCCTCGGCACGCTGCTCGGGCTCGCGCTCGCCCGCATCGCCTACCGAGGACGGGGCGCGACGGAGACCCTGATCCTCCTGACGATGGTCACCCCCGAGATCGTCCTCGGCATCTCGCTGCTCATCTTCTTCCTGACCCTGGCCGACGCGAAGGGCTCGCTCGCCCAGCTCATCGTGGCCCACGTCACGTTCTGCATCGGGTACGTCGCCATCACCGTGCGCGCGCGGGCGGCAGGCATGAACAAGCAGCTCGAGGAGGCTGCCCGTGACCTCGGGGCTAACGCTATCGGCGCGTTCTGGCACATCACCCTGCCGATCATCGCGCCGGGGATCGCGGCAGGGGCGATGCTTGCCTTCGCCCTGTCCTTCGATGACTTCGTGGTCACGACCTTCAATGCCGGCGTTGGGTCGTCGACCCTGCCGCTCTACATCTACGGTCGGATCAAGTTCGGGGTGACTCCGGAGATCAACGCGATCTCGACGATCATCGTGGCCGTCACGGTGGTCGCCATCGTCATCGCCTGGCGCGCGGGCGCATTCCGCGGCGAGCGCACGACCGGCCAGGAGGCCGCTTAGCTGGCGGGAATCTCCTCGGGCGGAAGCACCGAGGCGTCTGGCGGCAGGACCGACGCAGCCGGCTGCAGACCCGATGACGGCTCCGATCCCGCCGGCGCCGCCGACTCCGCTGGCCGGTGCACCGGACGAGGCAACAGGCCGGCCCGCTCCACGACCTGGCGGATCTCGGCCTGGCCGTTGATCGAGATGAGGTGGACGCCGCTGATGCCGGGGATCTCGCGCACGGCGGCGATCGTGTCGAGGGCGAACGCGACGCCCTCCTCGGTCTGGCGCTCGCGAGGCGCATCGGCGACGGCGTCGAAGCGCTGCATCACCTCGTCGGGGACGTCGATCCCGGGCACCACGTCGCGCATGTAGCGGATGCCCTTGACGGTTCGAGCGATGTAGATGGAGACAAGGACGAAACAGCGGTCGAGGATGCCGAGCTCGCCGACCTCCTCCATGAACGTCCGCAGCCGCGGAACGTTGAAGCAGAGCTGCAGCTGGGCGAACTCGGCTCCGGCATCGACCTTCTTGGCCAGCCGCGGCGCGCGGACGTGGTGCGGCGGCGCGAAGGGGTTCTCGGAGGCCCCAATGAAGAACGACGGCGGGCTCGACAGCTTGCGACCCGACAGGTAGGTCCCCTCGTCGCGCATCGTCCGGGCGATCCGCATGAGATGGAGCGAGTCGATGTCGAAGATCGGCCGCGTCTCGGGATGATCTCCCGCCGACACGTCGTCGCCGGTGAGGAGCAGGACGTTGCGCCCGCCGAGAGCTGCTGCGCCCAGCAGGTCGGCCTGGAGGGCGAGCCGATTGCGGTCGCGGCAGGTGAACTGGACGATGGGCTCGAGCCCGACATCTGCGGCCAGGTGGGCGGTGGCAACGGCCGAGAGGTGCGCGTGCGCAGCCGAGTTGTCGGTGCAGTTGGCGGCATCGACGATCCCGAGGAGCCCGGCGGCATCGGCTCGCACGGCGTCGGGATCGCCGCCGTCGTGGGTCTGGAGCTCGGCGGTGACGACGAACTCGCCGGCCCGCAACAGGGCATCGAGCCGGCTGTGGGGTGGACCAGCCGAGTTCACGATCGCGCGCCCCGCTCGGCCATTGCCCGTTGCTTCTCGGCGCGCCACCCGTCGGGCACCTGCTTGTCGCGGCGGGTCGCGAAGTTGATGTACGACGACGTTCCCTCGAGGCGCCAGTCCACGGGCGGGTTGATGTGATCGATGTGATCGCGCCACAACGGCAGGCGCTTCGACCCCTCCCAGGCCGTGACCCAGATACACGGCCGATCCGGCAGGACCTCGCAGTTGCCGTTCACGAGCACGCCGCCACACGGCCCGTTGCGGAGGTTCTTGGGACAGGTCATCGGGCAGGTCAGGCCGGTCGAGTGGAGGATGCACTGGCCGCACATCCGGCAATCCCAGACGGCCTTCTTCGTCGCCTCCTCGAAGACGAGCAGGGCGCGGGTAGCTGGGTTCACTCTTCGTACCCGCTCTCGATCTCGGCCAGCATCTGCTCGATGTCCGGCGCTGGGAACGACAGCCTTGAGGCGGCTCGGACCGCATCAAGCTTCTCAGCAATGGCTGGGCTGGACTCCGCTGCAAGCGATCGTCGGAGCGCCCGACGCACCCACGTCGAGACGGTCATCGACTGAGCTCGGGCCGCGGCCTCGATCGCGCGGATCTCAACGTCGTCGAGCTGGACGTTGAGTCGTTTGGACATGTCATGAGTTTGACCGACTCGTCCTCTTCAGTCACGGACCGGTCGATTTCACCGCGCAATTCACGCCCATCGAGCGGTATGGTGAGGTTCAGATCGGTCAGTTGGCTCAGAACACCTGTCCGGGCACGACTGGTAGTCGCGCACGGCTAACGTGGCCTTCCCAAAGTAGCCGGATTAGGCCCCGGGCGGGCCAAGGCAGACCAGAGTCCCACTTAGCGCTCATATCGCGTGCGTTCTGCGGTAATCCAAGGGGCCGGCGACGGTCGCCGCCTGCGCCTGACCCTCACGCATGGCCGAGCGGTACCTTCTTGGCGGCGTCCAGGAACGGGATCGCCGCAGTCGTGCCCTGCCAGCGCGAGCCGTCGGGCGCCTCGATCTCGATCGGGTTGCCGGGGCCGGCCAGGGCGATCGGGACCCAGACGTAGCCGATGTTCTTCTCGAGCCGGGGCGACCAGATGAGATCGGTCACCTCGCCGACCTGGCGGCCGCCGGAGAACGCCGGCAGTTGCCAGGGGATCTCGAATGGCAGCTCGTCGCCGGGCATCTCGATCCCCACGAGTTTCCGGTCGACGCCCTTGATCCGCAGCGACTCGAGGGCCGCCTTGCCGATGTAGTCGGCCTCCTGGGTCTCGACGAGTCGCTCCAGGCCCATGACGTGGAACGGAGTGTCCTTGATCGTGATGTCGGAGCCGTAGTTGAAGATGCCGGCCTCGATGCGGCGCGCCTCGCACGGCGCGATCGCCTTGATGTCGTGCGGCGCACCGGCCGCCATGATCCTGTCCCACAGCTCGTGGCCCCGCGACGGATCGCGAAGGTAGATCTCGTAGCCGACCTCGCCCGTCCAGCCGGTTCGACTGATGACCACGGGAATGCCGTCAAGATCGGTCGTCAGCGTCCAGTAGTACTTGATGTCGAGCACGGCCGGCCCGAAGAGCGTCGTCATGACGTCCTTCGACTTGGGGCCCTGGACCTGGACCGGGTAGACCTCCGGCTCATCGACCGTGACGTCGAGCCCGGAGTTGATCGCCACGCCCCGGGCATAGAGGCCGGCGTCGGAGTCGGCGAGCGCCAGCCACCAGCGGTTCTCCTCGACGCGGAGGAGGACCGGGTCGTTGACGATGCCGCCGTCGGGCGCGGTGATGAGGACGTACTTGCCCTGGCCGACGGCGCACTTGGTCAGGTCGCGGCAGGTGAGCATGTTCGTGAACGTCGACGCGTCGGGCCCGCTGATCTCGACGATCCGCTCGACAGCAACGTCCCACAGCGTGACGTGGGTGAGGAGGTGCCAGTACTCCTCGACCGGGTCGGCGTAGTAGGCGGGGATGTACATGTGGTTGTAGATGTCGAAGCCGGTCACGCCGGCTTCGAGCGTCTTCTCGAAGAACGGCGAGCGCCGATACCACGGCCCATAGAAGAGGGTGGTCTTGGCGCCGGCGGCCAGTCGATCGATCTGGGCTGTCGTGTTCACGGGGTACTCCTCGGGTGCGGGTTGACGTCAGGGCTGCGAATCAGAATCAGGAGATCGGGATGCGCTTCTCGGGGTCGACGAACGGCATCGGGACGACGGTCGCGCCGCGGGTCCCCCACTCCGTCTCGACCGAGAGCGTCGTGCCGACGGCCGCCATCGCCGTCGGCACCCAGCAGAAACCGATGTTCCTGCCGAGCCGCGGCGAGTAGATGGCGCTCGTCACCATGCCGACGACGGCACCAACGCCGGCCGCCGTGGTCGCCCGCCACTTCACGTTGTTGAGCTCCGGGAACGGCGAGCCGTCGATCTCGACGCCAACGATCCGCCGGGCCACGCCGGCCGCCGCGATCCGCCGATAGGCCGCGATCGAGAGGCAGACGTCGTCGGCCAAGCCGAAGTCGACCAGCCGATCCAGGCCCACCTCGAAGGCGTTGTTCTCGTAGGTCATATCGGCGCCCCAGTTGAAGATGCCGCCTTCGATGCGCCGGATGTCGGACGGGCCGGTGGGTCGGACGTTGTACGGCGCGCCGACCTCCATGAGCGTCTCCCACAGCTCGGTGCCGCGGGCCATGTCGGTCAGGTAGATCTCGTAGCCGACCTCGGACGTCCAGCCGGTGCGGGTCACGACGACGGGGATGCCCCTGATCTCGGCCCGTCGCCACCAGTAGTACTTGAGATCGGAAATCGAGTCGCCGACGAGGTCGCGCATGAGCTCCTTTGAGCGAGGCCCCTGGACCTGGAGCGGCGCCACATCCGCCTCGCGGATCGTCACGTCGAGCTCCGGATACGCATTCCGCAGGCCACGCGCGAACAGCAGCGCATCGGACGAGGCGAGGGCGAACCAGAACGTGTTCTCGTCCATCCGGGTCAGCACCGGGTCGTTGATGATGCCGCCGTCCGCGTCGCAGATGAGGACGTATTTGGCCTGCCCGACGGCGCACTTGGAGAGGTTGCGCGGCGTCAGCAGCTGGGCGAATCGGAAGCCGTCCGGCCCGCTGATCTCGAGGCACCGCTCGACGCTGACGTCCCAGATCGTGACGTCGTTGAGGAGCGCCTCGAACTCCGCCTCGAACGTGTCGAAGCGGATCGGGAAGTACATGTGGTTGTAGACCGTGTAGCCCTTCGGCGAGTACCGCTGGGTCGCCTCGTAGTACGGCGTGCGCCGGTTGCGGGCGCCGCGCTGGACGGTGCTCATGTCGAATTCAGGCATCGATACTCCTCGCCGATTCGGTGGTCGAAGGGGATTTCGGGGACGTGGCGTCACGGTCGGACGCAGCCGGAGGATTTTGTCGCCGCCGGATTCCAATGCCCCTCGCGTTGCGCCTGATGGACCCTCGGCCGTACGCTTCCAGCACCGATATGAGCAAGCGAGAGGATGAGCGCGCGTGACCTGCGGGAGCTGCGGGACGGAGGCGGCGGCGGCCGCCGGCTGACGATGACATCGGGCGGGGTTGGCGGGCGCCATCTCGCCACTATCCTCTTCACCGACCTCGTCGGCTCGACGGAGCGCGCGGCCAGCCTCGGCGACCGGCGCTGGCGCGAGCTCAGCGAGGCGCATCAGGCGATCCTGCGCAAGGCGATCGCAGAGCGCCACGGAACGGAGGTCGACAGCGCCGGCGACGGCGTGTTCGCCACGTTCGCCGGGCCGGGCGATGCGATCGCGGCAGCGATCGACGCGATCGCCGCGCTGCGTGAGAACCTCGCCCTGGACGTACGGGCCGGCATCCACACCGGCGAGGTCGAGGAGATCGGCGGCAAGGTCGGGGGCATCGCGGTCCATCTCGGCGCCCGGGTCGCCGGCCTCGCCGGACCGGGCGAGATCTGGGTCACCAGCACGGTCCGGGACCTGGTCGCCGGATCGGACCACCGGTTCACCGACCGCGGAGCCCACCAGCTCAAGGGCATCCGCGAACCGTGGCGTCTGTACAGCCTGGCCCGGCCAGGAGGAACGGATGCCGATGCCTCGGCGACCCCCAGTGGGCTCACGGCGATGGCGACGTTCCTCATGACCGACATCGAAGGCAGCACCCGCCTTTGGGAGGAGCATCCCGATGCGATGGCGCCGGCGCTTGCCGCGCACGACGCGCTCCTTCGGGCAGCCGTCGAAGACCACCGCGGCATCGTCATCAAGACCACCGGCGACGGGCTGCTTGCTCGCTTCGACGAGCCCGCTGCGGCCCTCGCGGCGTCGATCGACGGACAGCGGACCAGCCTGTCCGGGATCGAAGGACCGGCCGGTCCACTCCGGATCCGCATGGCGATCCACTCCGGAAGCGCGCAGGCCCGCGAGAACGACTACTTCGGACCGGCCCTCAACCGCGTCGCCCGGCTGCTGGCCATCGGGCATGGCGGCCAGATCCTCGTCTCGGGGGTGACCGCCACGCTCGTTGACCGGCGGCTGCCCGATGCCACCGAGCTCATCGACCGCGGTGAGCACCGCCTGCGCGATCTCGAGACCGCGGAGCACGTCTACCAGCTGGTGACGGCCGGGCTCCAGCGCGACTTCCCGGCGCTGCGCTCGCAGACCGGCGGCCAGACCAACCTGCCCCGCCAGCTGACCTCGTTCGTCGGACGCGAGCACGAGGTTGCCGCGGTGTCGGCGCTCCTTCACGAGCACCGGCTGGTGACCCTGGTGGGCACCGGCGGAACCGGCAAGACACGGCTCCTCCTCGAGACCGCCGCGACCGTGGCCGACCATCATCCGGACGGCGTCTGGCTGGTCGACCTCGCCCCGCTCAGCGATCCGGCCCTCGTCACCAGCGAGGTCAACCGGGCTCTGCGCCTGCGCGACACGCCCGGCGCAGCCCCTCTCGACAGCTTGCTCGACTACGTGCGCGGAAAGTCCATCCTGCTCCTGCTCGACAACTGCGAGCACCTCGTTCGCCCGGTGGCCGAGCTGGTGGAGGCGCTCCTGACCCGCGACGACTCGGTGACGATCGCCGCCACCAGCCGGGAGGGGCTCGGGGCGGCCGGCGAGACGATCTACCAGGTCCCGTCGCTGGACGAAGGACCGGCCGTCAGACTCTTCATGGAGCGGGCGTCCGCGGTCCTGCCCGGCTTCGGCCCGGCGGAAGGCTCAGCCGACGCCGATGCCGTCGCCGAGATCTGTCGGCGGCTCGATGGGATCCCGCTTGCGATCGAGCTCGCCGCCGCGCGCGTGACCGTTCTCTCGCCCGGGGAGATCCTCGCCCGTCTCGGCGATCGATTCCGCCTCCTGACGGGCGGGCGTCGGACCGCGATGCCTCGGCAGCGGACGCTCCAGGCCCTTATCGACTGGAGCTGGGAGCTCCTCGACGATCCCGACCAGCTGCGGTTGGCGGCACTCTCGGTCTTCGCCGGCGGCTGGACCCTGGAGGCCGCCACGGCCATCGACGACGACCCGGATGGGACGCTCGATGGACTGGAGCGACTCGTCGAGCGCTCGCTGGTCGTCGTCGATCGCACGGCCCAGCCGACGCGCTACCGCTTCCTTGAGACCATCCGTCAGTACGGGGCCGATCGGCTCGTCGAGAGCGGCCGATCCGACGAGCTCCATGGGCGGCACCTGGCCTGGGTGGTCGCGCTGTCGGAACGCGCCGACGAGGGAAAGCGCCACCGGGAGGTCATGGCCTGGATTCCCATCGTCGACGCCGAGGCTGACAACATCCGGGCCGCCGTCGAATGGGCTGTCGAGGTCGATCCCGACGAGGCGGGCAGGATCTGCGTCGCCCTTTGGGAGCTGTGGCGGACACGGTTCATCGGCGCGGAGGTAGGAGCGTTGATGTTGACTCGGACGGCCGCGGCGATGCAGGCCCTGCCACCGATCGTCGACGATCCCGAGCGCGCCCATCAGCGGGCTGTACGCCTGGCGACGGTCCTTGCCGCCGCTGCATTCACCCAGGCGACGTGGGCCGTCGGCGACGCCCCACCGATGGCCGACGAGAGCCTCGCCCTCGCACGGGCGACGGGAGACGACGCGGCGATCATCACGGCCCTCTCGGCGGTCGTGATGACCCGCATCTTCGGCGGCCAGGAAGAGGGGCTGCGCGAGCTTGGTGCCGAGATCATGGAGCGCGCCGAGCGCATCGGTGACCACTACACGATGTCGCAGCTGATGGCCAACTTCTCTGGCTACGACTTGCCGTCCGATCCCAGCATCGTCGATGCCATGTTCGAGAAGGCGCTCGGCCACGCTCGTCAGACCGGCAACCCGTTCGCCGTCGCGTTCGTCACGCTGACGCAGGGCCAGATCTACGGGTATCTCGGCGATCTGGAGTCCGCCAGGGCTGCCCTCGACGAGGCGTACGCGACCTATCGCGAGCTCGGCGACGAGCGGTTCGCCCTGATCGCCCGGAGCGATCTCGGCCACGCCTACCGTATCGCGGGACGTCTCGACGAGGCGGAGGCGATCTATCGCGAGACGATCCGGGGCTGGGAGCGGACGGGCAACCGCGGCGCCATCGCCCACCAGCTCGAGGCCTTCGCCTTCGTCGCCTCGGGTCGCGGCGATACCCGCCGGGCCGCCACCCTGCTCGGGGCCGCCGAGGCCCTCCGCGAAGCTTCCCGCACGACCATGATCCCGCCCGAGAAAGAGGTCTACGCGCGCGAGCTCGACCGGCTGCGCTCTACCGCCGATCCGATCGCCCTGGAAACCGACTGGACGGCCGGCCGCGCCCTCGACCTGCCGGCTGCGATCGCCTTTGCGCTCGAAGGCTCGGCGCCCGTCGAACGCCCGTCGAGTAGCATGAGCCGGTGACCCGGATCATCGTCTACACGGGCAAAGGCGGCGTCGGCAAGACGAGCGTTGCCGCCGCCACGGGGCTCCTCGCCGCGGACCGAGGCTATCGGACGATCGTCCTCTCGACGGACGCCGCACACAGCCTGGCCGACTCGTTCGATCAGCCGCTGGGGCCCGAGCCGACGCCGATCGCGCCGAACCTGTGGGGCCAGGAGTCGGAGATCTACCACAACATCGAGTCGCACTGGGGGACGATCCAGTCCTACGTCTCGAGCGTCCTTCAGTGGCGGGGGCTGGATTCGATCGTCGCCGAGGAGATGAGCGTCCTGCCCGGGATGGACGAGCTGGCGAGCCTGCTCTGGATCGCCGAGCACCACGACAGCGGCAACTACGACCTCATCATCGTCGACGCCGCCCCGACCGGAGAGACACTGCGCCTCCTGAGCCTGCCCGAGGCCGGTCGCTGGTGGCTCGAGAAGATCTACCCGATCCAGCGGCGGGTTGCCCAGATCGCCAGCCCGATCGTCGGGCGGTTGACCGGTATGCCCATGCCGGGCGACGACATCTTCGAGGCCGGCGAGAAGCTGTTCGAGAAGCTCGACCACATGCACGACCTGCTGACCGACCCGGACCAGTCTTCGGTCCGGATCGTCCTCAACCTCGAGCGGATGGTCATCAAGGAGGCCCAGCGCTCGTTCACCTACTTCCACCTCTACGGGTACCCGACCGATCTCGTCGTCTGCAACCGGGTGCTGCCGGATGACTCCGGGCCGTACTTCGAGGCCTTGCGCGAGGCGCAGCAGCGCTACCGCCCCTTGGTGGACGAGGCGTTCGCCCCGCTCCCGGTCCGGACCGCGCCGTTCTTCGACGAGGAGGTCGTCGGCGAGCGGATGCTCCGCCAGCTTGGCTCGGTCGTCTTCGGCGAGGACGATCCGACAGCGATCTTCTACCGGGGCCGGCCGTACACCGTCCAACGCTCGAGCACGGGCTACACGCTCGAGCTGGAGCTGCCGTTCACCTCGAAGGACGAGGTCCACCTGACGCGGTTCGGCGACGAGCTGGTCATCGGGGTGGCCGGCTGGCGCCGGAATCTCATCCTGCCGCGCGCGCTCGTCGATGCCGAGACGGCCGGCGCCGCCTTCCACGATCACACCCTGAGAATCGAGTTCGCCGCACCCGCGGGTCAGGCCGCCGACGGCAACTCGAAGCGCGCTATCAAGGGGAAAGGAGCGACCGCCCATGCCTAGAAACGCTTCCGCCGGGGCCGACACCGACCTCGCCACCCGGCTGGCCGCCCTCGAGGAGCGCCTTGCCGAGCTCGAGGCCGAGGAGTACGGCGGGTTTATCGCCCGCGCCGACTATGCGATCGAGCGGATGATGGGCGCCGTCCTGCCTCCCGAGGCCCGCGGGCACATGCGCGCCGCCCGCAAGGAGCAGCTCCTCGCCGCCCGCTCGTTCATCGACCACTGGATCGAACGACTCGATCGGCCCCCGGCCGAACGCTCGCGTAGCCGTCGCGGGTCCGGCCGCCGCTCGAGTCGGGCACCGCGCCGCCGGGAGAGCATCACGCTCGAGTAGCGAGGCCATCCTCAGGCTGGACCCGCAACGTGACGACCTCGGTCACGATCTCCTTGCCCTTGAGTTCCAGGGTTCGGCGTTCGAGGCCACCGTCCAGGCTGGCCGCATCGGCCGCGGCGACGGTGACGAGGATCTCCCCGGCGCCCGCCAGCGATGCCAGTCGCGCCGTCGACGTTGACAGCGTCGCCGAGGAAGGTGAGCTCCGTTCGCCCCCCTTCGCCGACCGCGCCGAACCAGGCCTGACCGGTATGGACGCCCGCCCCGATCGGCAGCCACGGGCCGCTGTCATCGGCATGGCCGGTTGCGCGGAGGAGCGCCTGGGCTGTCTCGATCCCGCGCGCCGCGTGCTGCTCGCCGCTGAGGAGCGGGAAGAATGTCGCGACCAGCTCATCGCCGACGAACTTGTCGACGGCACCGTCGTGATCGAAGACGACCTTCGTGGCTGTGCTGTAGAACCGATCCATGAGGTGGTGGTAGTCGGCAGACGGCATCGCCTCGGCCAGCGCGGTCGATCCCCGGACATCGGCAAACAGGAACGTCGCTTCGACCTCCGCACCACCGTGGTGACCCGCGATGAACGAGAAGCACGACGTGCACATCGTCGGGTTCATCTCGGACTGGCGCTTGCCGATCAGGCGCATCAGAGGCGCGCCGGCGCCTCCGAAGGGCGCGGCGCACAGCCGGCAGCGCGGGCCGTGCGGGAGCCGCTTGAAGAGTCGCCGGCTGCTGCGCTCTCGCGAATCGCCGCGCGTCAGGAAGTCGCGCCAGAAGGCTTCGTCGGACGAGTCGGGTGGCTGGTTCGAGGTCATCGCTCTGTGTCTCGCCGCCAAGGATAGGCCCGGGCTCAGCGACCGCGCCTCAGAGTAGACGTTAGCCTCCGACGTGCGAGGAGATCACGAACCTCGTGAGGTTAGGGGCGTGCCCATGGTGGTGGGAATCGAGGGTGCGACACTCCAATCAGGGCGACGTTGTCCTCATCGACGATAACGTAAGTCACGGCGAGATCGCTCGATCGCATGTCGACGACGAAGCCCTCATCGTAGAAGTCTCGTCCGTACGAGTCTTCGGGATCGTCCGCAATTCCGTTCTCGACAATGCCTAGATCGACCTTGAAGCTACTTGGTAGGTCGAACTTCGCTGCTCGATACTCGTCCGTCTCGTGCAGATTGCGCGGCTTCGGCTTCATAGGCCGCGAATGCCGCCTTCGCATGGGTTTCGATCCCGGAATCCCGAAGGAAGGTCGACCGCTCGGGCTGACTCATCTGCCGAATCTCTGATGGCTCGGGCCAGTGCCCCGTGATGTACCACCGCCACCGCCGTATCGTCCCGACCGGCCGCCGCCAGAATGTGAGGGGAATCCTAAGTCCATAAACAATTCGATCGGACATCGCCGTCCCTCGTTGCGGAGCAGGATTCGGCGCCTCGGCGACAGGCACAGCCGCTTCGTCCGTTACACGGGACCGTGGCCCAGCGGCGGTCGGCACGACCATTCGCTCGGTTGTAACCGCGCTAGAGCGCCCATGTCAACATCTGTTGTGTCCGACGAGCCCGCCGCCGGGGCCGCTGTGCCGGTCAAGCATCTTCCAAAGTGACCCACTAGCCCCACGCCAAGGGTAGACATCTCCGATCATCCCGCGATCAACGGGTGATCCACTCGGCGGACGGGTGATGTGCTCGGCAGCTGCGGCCTCGACAACGTTCAGAGGACGAGCCGATCCATGCAGTCGAGCCGCTCGCAGCCGAGCGGACCCGGCTCGGTCCAGGCGACGAAGAGGAGACTGATCGCCTCGTAGCCATCGCGAACCGGCAGCCCGAGGTAGTGCCGACAGGTCGGCGCTCCGAGTCGCTCTTCGCAGTGCTCGTGGACGTCGACCTCGGCGACGGCTCGGAAGTACGCCACATGGTGGCGGTGGTAGGCCCGTCGACGCGTCACGCGCGTGATCGATGAGCTCGTAGCCATAGTCGGCCCGCTCCAGGGTGCCCCGCGCGTCGCCGGTCGGCTCCCAGACCTCGGCCAGGCGGATGTCGGCCGGGCGATCAGCGATCGACGACGGCAGCGTCGCCCGCAGGTCGAACGCCCGCCTTCCATGCCGGTCGCGCAGGAGCGTCTGCGAGGGCGGGACGGCTGCCCCCAATCGGTCGAGGTGCGTCGCGAGAGCGTAGAGGTAGCCTTCGAGGCGGGCGGGCGTCGCCCTCACGCCGACGGAGCGGGCGGCTCGGGTGGATCGCGCAGGTCTGGCGGATCGGGCAGTGGGCGGACGGGCACGCGCCTCGGGATCCCTTCATCGGCACCGATCGACGGGAACCTCGCGACCTCGCGATGAACGATCGCCGGCCGACGCTGCGGCCGACCGGCCAGGAACTGCTCGAAGGAGCGGACCGGGATGCGGTAGACCCGGTCCGATACCCGGATGGCCGGGAGTCGGCCATCGTGGACCCAACGCAGGACCGTCGTCGTGCTCACTCGCATCCGCTCGGCCACTTCAGCCGGCGTCAGGAAACGCCCGTACGGGTCGATGCGGCCTGCTTCCGCGGGTGGTCGGGAGGTGTGTGCCATACGTTATCGATACGATGACACATAGACCACATCCTCGTCAATCCCGCCCGGGATGCCTCAGGTCGGGCGCGAACTTGGGCATGCCAACATCGAACGATTCGGGCAGCGCGCACACTCATGCTCCGTGACGGCGCCAAGCGGCGTCGACCACCGAGGAGGGAGCAGATGCTCCGGACACTCGTGGATCGAGCGAGACAGGGCGACGAGGAGGCCTTCGGCGCGCTGGTTCGTGAGGTCGGCGACCGCTGCATCTTCATCGCCCATCGGATCCTCCGCGACGCCAACCTCGCCGAGGACGCGGTCCAGGTGGCCCTCGTCCAGGTGTGGCGCGAGCTCCCCACCCTGCGCGACCTCGATCGGTTCGAGGCGTGGCTCCATCGGATCCTCGTCAACGCCTGCTACGCAGAGGCGCGACGGGGTCGGCACTTCGCGGTCGATGTCGTCCTGCTCGAGACGGACGCACCGACCGCGGCCGACGAGTTCCTGACGGTCCACGACCGCGACCAGCTGGATCGCGGCTTCCGACGACTTCCGCCGGAGCAGCGCGCCGTCCTCGTCTTGCATCACGCCCTTGGGCTGACCGTGCCCGAGGTCGCAGATCACCTCGGCATTCCCCTCGGGACGGCGAAGTCCCGACTCTCCTACGCAACCGCGACGATCCGGGCGGCTCTCGAAGCCGACGACCGAACGCCCATCCTCGAGCAGGAGCAGCTGGCATGACGCAGCCTCGCGATCCCGACGCCCTCCTCTCCGCCTACCTCGCCGATGGGATGCAGGTCCTGCCGGATCGGGTCGTCGATTCCGTCCTGGACGAGATCCATCGAACCCGTCAGCGGACCGTGTTCGGCCCATGGAGGATCCGGTCCACGTCCAGGACCGCACTTGGTGCGGCGGCTGTGGTCGCCGTGCTCGTACTCGGTGGCACGTTCTACGTGATCCAACGCGGCCAGTCGGCGGTCGGCGGTCCGAGCCCGACTCCCGCTGCGAGCTCCAGCGCGAGTCAGCCCGCTGTGGTCGGTCCCAGCCCGACGCCAAGCGCGCCACCCAGCCCCACCCCCACGCCGCTCCTGTGGACCGAGGCGAGCCTGAAGGAGGACTGGCCCGCGCCCGTGCGACCCGAGCCGGTCGGAGAGGCCATCCTCGTGCCGTTCCGCTTCGGCGTCAGCGTGCCGGATCCTTTGGGCGACACCGGGTCCGACGGCCATCCGTGGGTCGACATCCGGGTGGTCGAAGGGAGCGGGGCGAAGTTCTTCATCGAACTCGTCGATAACCACCCGCCGCTCGTGGATCCCACCGAGCAATGGATCGCGTACGGAGTGGTCGTCGATGACGATCGCGACGGCATCCCCGACTGGCGATACGGGATCGACAACCTGCCCGTCACCGAGACGGACCACTCGAGGCCGGCGAGGCGCCACCGGGCGTGGCGTACCGACCTCCACACCGGTCGAACGGTAGCGGATGCCGGACCGCCATACGATCTGGATACGCTCAACACCTACTCCTTCGACACGTTCTACCCGCCCGGGGGGTACGGGCCGGAGGGCGCGCGGATCTCCTTTGGCGGAGACCTTGCAGGTGGAGGCACGGATCCCGGGCTGGTCGACCCGTTCTACACCTGGGCATCGGTGATCGTCGATGGCCGCGTCGTGGCCACGGACTATGCCCCCGATGTCGGGTGGCTCGATCCGTCGAAGGCGAAGTGATGATCGGTAGACGCCCTCTGGCGGATCCCGTCTAGGGCGTCAGGTTGTGCTCGGCCCTCAGGCGGGCCGCGCTCTCGCCGTCGGCGTCGAGGCTGTACTTGGCCCGGATCGCCGCGAACGCAGCGAGGCTCTCGGGCGTGGGCGGGCCCTTCGGGAAGACGGCCGCGAGCTCGATGAAGTAGTTCTCGAAGCCGGCCGGCGAGATGAGCTCGAGGATGCGGGCCGGCTCGTCGGTCGGGTTCCAGAAGGCGTGGGGCACGTGGCGCGGCTTGACGACGAGCGCCCCCGTGCTCGCCTCGAACGCCTCACCGCCGAGCTCGAAGCCGACGGTGCCCTCGAGGATGAACGAGTACTCGTCCTCGTTGGCATGGGTGTGGACGGGCGATCCGAGCGCCCGCGGCCCGAGCGGATGCTCGACGATGACGAGGGCTCCGTCCGCCGAGCGATGGATGATCCGCGCACCGAGGCGGCCCAGCCAGTGGACCTCGCCGGCGTCGGGCCCGATTACCTGGTTGGCGTGACCGGCCATGGCGACTCCTCTTTTGTCCTGCTGCGGTCGATTCTCATACCGCGGAGTGCAGGCCGCTGGCAGGCGCTGGTGCCGGGCGACTTAGGGCAGCAGGGCCAGTGGCACGTCCCTGGCGACGACGCCGAAGTCGCGCATATCGAGCGTCAGCACCCGGCCACCGTTGCGCTCGGCACATGCGATCACCGATGCATCGGCGGTCCCGAGAGGCAGGCTCGCGAAGCGGCTCACCAGTTCGCGCACCCGGCCGAGGTCGGACTCCCCGCAGTCGAGGATGAACGCGCCCGACTCGAGGTCCCCCAGAAAGGCGTCGACGACCTCGAGTCCGAGCAGCCGCTCGATCATGTAGCCGATCTCGGCGAGGATGCCCGCCGGCACGATGAACGGCCCGCGGTCGGCCACGAGGACCGCCACAGCGTCGTCATGGCGCGGGTCGGTGTCGTCGAGCAGGGCCAGGATGCCCGAGGTGTCGAGCGTGATCACCGGTTCCGACGCGCCCGCCGGCGTTTAGCGCTCGCCAGGGCCTGGTCCCATTCGCGGTGGAGCCAGTCTTCGCTGTCAGAGCCAGTCACGGCGCCGTCCGTGCCAAGCCCGATCGATCGGGGCCAGGGCCGCTCTTGGGCGCCGACGTAGCCGGCGATCGCTTCGCGGATCAACTCGGCCTGCGGCCGGCCGGTCCGTCTCGCGAGCGCCCGCAATCCCTGTTGGAGCTCGGTCGGCAGATAGAGAGTCGTCTTTTCCACGGCGCAATGATACCACCTGCCATATGTGGCATCGATCACCCGGAGGTCACACGGCGGTTGCGTCACCCTAGGTGTCACGGCCCGGTCCGATGCTGGCGCCATGCTCGTCATGGACTACCGCCAGTTCATCAACCGGGACCTGCCACTGACGGAGCGGGGCTGCGCCTCGAAAGCGATGTTCGTCAGCCAGGCCGAGGCGCGGGTCACCGCCCGTCGCGGACGCGCGGGCGGCGGCCAGCTGAACCCGTACCACTGCGGCCTCTGCGGTGGCTGGCACGTGGGTCACCGCCGCCGGCGCCACTGATGGACTTCCTCTCGCTGCCCGTCATCGGCCTCGCCTGGCGGCGTTGGCAGGAGGAGTGGCGGCGCCACGATGAGGAGGTCAACCGCTTGATGGCGGAGGCTGACCGCCGCCGAGCCCCGATGGGTGGACAGGCCCAGCTGGAGTCGGCGATCCGTTGCGCGACCTGCGGTAACCGACTCGGCGACGATCCCGAGGACGACCCCGAGGGCGATGCCGGCCTGCCGATCTGCGGCGAGTGCGATCGCGCCCGAAACTTAGACCTCCGCGAGCACAACCGCCACGACTGCGTGGGGATGCGCAAGGTCTGCCTGCTGGCGGCCGACGAGATAAACGCTCGGATGGAGAGCCTGTCGTGAGCGGGGCCGATGGCGTAGTCGAGTTCCAGCCCATCGAACGGGAGACCTGGGGCGCCGCCGACCTCGCAGCGGCTCACCCGCCTCAGCTTCGCCATCCGAACAAGCAGGTTGTTTTCGATGTCGCCTGTCCGCCCGGATCGAGGCACGACGGCTCGATCGGCTACTCGCGGTGGCCCGCTAGGTCGCTGCCGCTTGCGGTCCATGGGGCGGGGGCCGCTGCACGCCTTGACGAGCGCGAGGGGATCTTCGACTACGAGCGCGTCCTCCCGGATGAAGATGGCACGGAGTGGCACGTCAACTTCGCCGACTCCCATCTGTTCGCCTACTACGGCGGGCAGCACTTCGCCCAGGACGAGATGCAGGCCGCCGAACATCCGGCCCTGGGATCAGTCCGGGAAGCGCTCGTTGCCGGCGGATTGCCAGCCCTCACGATCGAGGGCCGACGGCCGACGCCCGTCCTGATAACGGGAGTCGAACGGCGCTGCATCGTCGACACCTCGCCTCGCCCCGGCGAGGTGTATGGGATCTACGGCAAGGGCTTCCGCCTCGCCGGACCCGAGGTCGTCCAGCAGGCGACGACCCGTATCGAGCCTCCCACGATTACGAACATCCTCGCGATCGCGGCGTTGGCGCATGGCCACGGGCCCTACTCGATGCAGGAGATCGAGTTCACGCTTCAGACTGCGTACACAGGATTTCGGGCCGCCGTGCGTGAGTCCGCGACCCTGGCGGGCCGCGAGGCTCCGGTGGTGGTCCACACCGGCTATTGGGGCGGGGGCGCCTTCGGCGGTAACCGAGTCCTCATGTCACTGCTCCAGGTCCTGGCGGCCGAGCTTGCCGGCATCGATCGGCTCGTCTTCCACACCGGCCACCATTTCGGGTCCGACCCCCTCGATCGGGCGCTGCGGCTCCTCCGGACCGACCTGGGTGTCGAGGGCGCGGTCCCGACGGCGGAAATCGTCGTCCGCATCGCCAATTTCGGGTTCCAGTGGGGCAACAGTGACGGCAACTGATCTCCCTCAGGTCTCGGCCGCCGGCGCGTACTCGGAGCCGTCCAGGCCGAAGGTCCACGCGACGGCTTGGCGGGCGATCCGGATCTCGGGTGGGACTCGCAGAAGGTAGGTCCTGAAGGTGCCATCCGGCTCAGGGGTACGGTTGCGAACCTCCACCGTCGCGACTCGCTCGGACGCACGGTTCCAACCGCCCTGCGTCCGATGCCAGAGACGGCCGGTCTCGTCCTCGTGGATGAGCGTCGCCCGAGCCTCTGAAAGGAATCGTTCGACACCGCCGAACCGCTCGATCATGACCCGGCGGGCCTCGGCGTTCCAGGCATCGTCAATATCCCTCGTAGTGATGAGGTCGGGGTCCCGGATCACCTCCGCCGGCACGCCGACGCCGTGCCAGGCCCAGACCTCGAACCCGTCGCCGTAGGCGATCGCCGGTCCATCCGCGGAGTGAGGTCGTCCGGCCTCATCGAACGACATACGCAAGGGTCGCTCGGAGAGGATCGCAAGGCGCTCGCGGGCCCACCACGGCCCCGCCGACCGGGCGACCTCCAGTCGCCGGTCGAGCGCCGCGGCTCGCTCGCGGCGGTCACCCTTCAGCCTCCACGGCGACACGTCGAAGACCTCCGACAGCATCACCGCGGTCGGCAGCTCCACGTCGAACTGGCCGTCGTGCATCCCTCGCATCGTTGTTGCGACGCCCACCTCCGATGCGTGAAGGAGGCGGTCGCCGATCGTGTCAGCCACCACTTCCTGGATCGCTGGGAGGAGCATCCGGACGTCGCGACTGGTGCTGGGTCGCGGGTCCGCTCCGAGCGACTCCAGCGCATCGAACCATGCGGCATCCGCCCAGTCCTCGCTGTCGGCCCAGGCGCCAACGACCGTGCGCACGACCTGGCCCGCGCCCGCCGCTCGCGTGAAGCCAACCCGTCGCGCGACGTCCCTCAGGTCGGTGGCGGTGTCGCGATCCCGGGAGCCGATGCGACCGGCCAGACGCCCTGCGACCCGCCGCCGCCACGCGGCGTCGGTTCTGATGCCTGCGACGGCTCGCGAACCGAAGCCGATCCCGACAATGACGGCGGCGAGCAGACCCGCAGCCGGGGAAGGGACCCACATGAAACGCGGCCGCTTGCGTTTCTGTTCCGCGTAGATCGCGGTCACGGCCGCTTCTGCCCGATCACGATCGGCGGGTTGGGTGGATTCCCCGACCGCGCGCCACTCGGCGACATAGGCATCGAGGCGGGCAGCCGTGGATCCTTCGCTAGCGGGGGCCATCAGTCGGCTATCCGGCGCCAGGCCGTCCTGGACGCGGTCGAAGCCGGGTCGAACTCGCGTTGGATGACCACCCTGTATGTGCCAGCAGGCACGTCAATCGGCGTGTGCTCCTCGTGGATCAGCTGGGCGCGAGACCGAACGAGGACGAACCTCTCGCCGCCGACGCGGAACTCCTCGGCGTCCGGCTCGACGATGGCGTGAGCGTGACCCGTCGCCTCGCCGGTTGCCAGGATGATGCGGCCGCGCCGCGGCCTCTTTCGCGCAGCCGCCGGCAGCCCATCGACAGCGACGAGCAGGACGTCGCCCTGACGGAATTGGATGGTCGGCACGAGCAGGCGACTGCGAGGCATTGGCCGGGTGAGCTGCCGACTCGCTGGCGGATGCGCCGCGGGCGTGCCGAACCAGAACTCACGGAACCATCTGATTGACATGACCCTCTACTCCTATCGTGCCGGCAGGGGCACCGTGCCCACCTGAGGGGTGTGGGTCGGTTGCCGCGCCTTCGACGAGCCGGGGCTCTCAGGCGCTCGAGATAGGTGTCGCTCGATCGCGACGCCGCCGATGATAACTCGGCCGAGGCCCGTTCCTCCAAGCGAGCGGTCCGTCACGATCCGAAAGCGGTGACGGGTCGCACCGCCTTGACCAAAGGCGTGACAGTGGAGCTGACACGAGCCGACGGGACCGTCGCGGCATGCAGACCACCGCCTCGCTGTCACCCCATCCGAGCCTCCGTCTCCGCCGCTTCGAGGGCGCCATCGCGGCGGTCACCCTCTTCGTCGCCGGGCTCGTCGTCGGCCACGGTCAGCTCCTAGGACCCGTTCCGGCGACCCCCTCGCCGGCGGCCCCTGCCGAGTTCGCCATGATCCGCGAGGCGTGGGATCTCCTCCATGACCGCTACGTCGATCCGGCCGCGCTCGACTCCGTCGAGATGGCCGAGGAGGCCATCCGGTCGATGACCGTTGCCGTGGGCGACACCGACCACACCGTCTACCTCGACCCGGGCGAGGCCGCAAGCCAGGATGCGGAGCTCGCGGGAACGAGCGGGGCGCCTCGGATTCCAGGTCGTCGACTCGGCGCGGATCCCGGGTACCTCGTTGCAGTTCATCGAGCTGTTGGACGTTTCCGAAGGTGCCACGCGTCGCATGGCCGAAGCGGTCGAGGCGGCCGAGGGCAATGGCGCGACGGGCATCGTTCTCGACCTCCGCGGCAATGGCGGTGGGTACCTCCACGAGGCGATCGGGCTCGTAGGTCTGTTCGTTGCCGAGGGCGACGTCTTCCAGGAGCGTCATCAGGACGGCACGATCGATACTCAGTCGGTGGCCGGGCACACGCCCGCGACCCGTCTGCCCCTCACCGTCCTCGTGGACGAGGACACGGCTAGTGCGGCCGAGCTCCTGGCCGGCGCCCTGCAGGACCATGGCCGGGCGACGATCGTCGGGACGACGACTGCAGGCATGGGGACGATCCTGTCGGGCTTCGAGCTCGCGGACGCGTCCGTCCTCTACATCGGCGAGACGGAATGGCGGACCCCGAACGGGCGCATCGTATGGCGCCGGGGTCTCACGCCCGACGTCGTCGTCAAGCTGGACGACGGGGCGAAGCCGCTATGGGCACACGACATCGAGGCGATGGACCCCGTGCAACTGGCGGCGTCGGACGACGACCAGCTTCTGCGGGCTATCGCTATCGCCTCCCCGCCAGAGCCGCCCGATACAGATGCCGATGAGGATGAGCGGACTCCAGATGACTCGACCATCACCTTTGCGTTCTTGGCCTTCATCTCGATCGGCGGGCTCATCGCCTGGGAAGCCCTCCGCGAAGCTCGAGTGAGTGGCCCGCGATATCGCTAGCCGATTCGCCCAACGACCGGCGGCTCATTACACGCTCGGCAAACCGCCGCGAGCGCGACGGCCCACGGTACCGAAGTCATGTGCGTGCACGCGCCCCTTAGTTTCTAGCCCTATTGACCTGCCCCTGTGCCCGGGACACACTGCTGGCCCCCGCGCGGAGATCGTGCCCATGCGTCGCGGAATAACGGCTACTGCGTTCAGCGTCCTGATGACGCTGTCTGTCGCCGCGGGCGCGCTTGCCGCCAGCCCCGCCTCGGGCCCCAAGCCGAGCGCCTGGCCGAACCCTGAACCCAGCGCCCAGCCGAGCGTCTGGCCGGGCGATGCCGCGCCGGCCGCCGACCCCACCCAGCGCGTCAGGCCTCACGCGGCGCCGGCCGCCAACCCCAGCGGCGGCGCCAACCCGAGCGCCGCGCCGAGCGCAGCCCCCGCCACCAAGCCTTCGCCCACCGCCGTTCGCAATTGGATCGTCACCGTCGACAAGGGCGTCAACGCCAGGACGGTCGCGCCCGACTGGTCCAAGAAGTCCGGCGGCAAGGCCGGCCGGGTGTTCGAGCATGCTCTCCACGGCTTCGTCTTCAACGGTACGGAGGCCGAGGCGAAGGCCCTCGCCAAGAAGGCGGGCATCCGCCGCGTCGTCCCCGACGGCAAGGTCCACATCACGGCCGAGACGATCCCGCCCGGCATCGCCCGGATCCGGGCCGAGCACTCGACCGCCCAGGACGCCCACGACCAGGGCTTCCTCGGCGTCGGCGCGCGCGTCGCGGTCCTCGACACCGGCGTCGACCTGACCCATCCGGACCTCGTCGCCAATCTCGACATCAGTCTCGACAAGAACTGCTATTCGTCGGGTCCGCCCCAGGACGGCCACGGTCACGGCACCCACGTGGCCGGGATCATCGCCGCCCAGCGCGGCAACAACATCGGCGTCGTCGGCGTCGCGCCGTCCGCCCGGATCGTCCCGATCAAGGTCCTCAGCGACACGGGCACGGGCGAGTGGTCGAACGTCATCTGCGGCATCGACTACATCACCGGGCTGGCGCTCGACAGCGACCCGAACAACGACGTCGACGTCGTGAACATGAGCCTCGGCGACACCGGCGACATCGGCAACTGCACCGACGGCGGGATGCGCGAGGCGATCTGCAAGTCCGTCGCCGCGGGCGTCGTCTACGTCACCGCCTCGGGCAACTCGTTCACCGACGCGTCGACCTTCATCCCGGCCGCCTTCCCCGAGGTCATCACGGTCAGCGCGATGACCGACTTCGACGGCGAGCCCGGCGGCCTGGCCGGCTGCCAGTTCATCCTTCCTCTGTTCAGCTGCTTCTGCGACGACGAGATCGCCAACTTCGCCAACTTCGGCTCCACGATCGAGGTGACGGCGCCCGGCGTCAACGTCTACTCGACCTGGAAGGGCGGCACGTACCAGAACGAGAGCGGGACGAGCATGGCGGCGCCGCATGTGGCCGGCGTGGCCGCCCTCGTGCGCGCGGCGAATCAG
The DNA here is from genome assembly GCA_963789905.1 of uncultured Chloroflexia bacterium. Classification (GTDB taxonomy): domain Bacteria; phylum Chloroflexota; class Limnocylindria; order Limnocylindrales; family CSP1-4; genus CAWBMK01. The sequence goes on from CAWBMK010000001.1 coordinate 995,914, forward strand.
GCCCTGACGCCTGCCCAGGTCAGGGACCTCATCATCAAGACCGGCGATCTGCCCACCGGCGGGACGGCCGAGTCCGGCTGCGCCTCGGCGACCCAGTGGCCCGGCGACACCGACGGGCAGGCCGAGCCGCTCGTCAACGCCCTGCGGGCCGCCCAGCGCGCGGTCAATCCATCGAGCACGCCGTATCCGATCGTCACCCTGACGCCCGCCGACGGCTCGACGGTCAGCGGGGTCGTCGCCCTGTCGGCCACGGCTTCGCACGCCAGCGGCATCGCCAACGTCGAGTTCTTCGTCGACAACGTCTCGGTCGGGATCGATACCAGCGCCCCGTACTCCGCGAGCTGGAACACGGCGGGGAGCTGGGACGGCGAACACTTCCTGTCGATACGAGCGACCCCCAACTCGGGCCAGGTCAGTTGCCAGACCAACAAGGTCATCCGGGGCACGCTGGACCAGGGCAACTGGTACGGCAAGTACGGCCACGACGGCTACATCCTCGGCGCCTATCGACGGGCCGGGCACGACCGATCGAGCCCAGCTCCCGAACGCGACGCTGACCCTCGAGAAGGGCGCCCGCTACAGCTGGGTCTCGCCGACGACCGACGTCCGGGCCCTCGAGGATCCGGCCTCGCCCGCGCCACGCGAGCGCCGCGCCACATCCTGGTACGACACCGTCCAGCTCAAGCTGCGGCTCGACTTCACGGCCGCCTACACCGGCACCCTCCACGTCTACACCTACGACTGGGATTCGACGACCCGGCGCCAGAACATCAGCGTGACCGTGGGCGGATCGACGACCACGATCCCGATGACGAGCTCCGTATGCCGCCGGCGGCTGGCTGCACTTCCCGATCACCGTGCCGGCGGGCGGCTTCGTCCGGATCACCGGCGACTGGGTCAGTGGCTGGCCGACGACGATCGCGGGCCTGTTCCTCGGCGGGGCCGGGCAGCCACCGGGACCACCGCCACCGCCGCCGACGCCGCAGCCCGAGTTCCAGGGCAGCTGGTACGGCAACGTCGGCGTCGACGGCTACGCGCTCGGCGCGTTCAACGGTCCGGGCACCTCCGATCTGGTGGCCCTGCCCAACGCGACGCTGACCCTCGAGCAGGGCAACCGCTACAGCTGGGCCTCGCCGACGACCGACGTCCGGGCCCTCGAGTACCCGTCTGCCTCGCCGCCGCGTGAGCGCCGGGCGACCTCCTGGTTCGACGTCACCCAGCTCCGCCTGCGGCTCGACTTCACGACCGCCTACACCGGCATCCTCCACGTCTACACGTATGACTGGGATTCGAACGAGCGGCGCCAGACGATCACCGTCAACGACGGCACGACCTCGACCACGAACCCGCTGACGAAGACCTACAACGCCGGCGCCTGGATCCACGTCCCGATCAGCGTCGGCGCGGGTGGATCGGTCCACATCACCGACGATTGGGTGTCCGGCTGGCCGGCCACGATCGCCGGCATCTTCCTCGGCGGCGCGGGTACGCCGCCCGCACCCACGCCAACGCCGCCGCCACCGCCGGTGCCGCTGCCCGAATACCAGGGCAACTGGCCGGGCAACGTCGGGGTCGATGGCTACGCGCTCGGCGCCTTCAACGGTCCGGGCACGTCCGACCTCGTCTCGCTGCCCAATGCGACGCTGACCCTCGAGCAGGGCAACCGCTACAGCTGGGTCTCGCCGACGACCGACATCCGGGCCCTCGTCGCGCCGACCGGGACGGAGCGCCGGGCCACATCGTGGTACGACGTCACCCAGCTCCGGCTGCGGCTCGACTTCAGCACGGCCTACGACGGGACGCTCCACGTCTACACCTACGACTGGGATTCGAACGAGCGGCGCCAGACGATCACCGTCAACGACGGCACGACGACCAAGTCGATCCCGCTCGTCAGCACCTACAACGCCGGCGCCTGGCTCCACTTCCCGATCCACGTAGGAGCCGGAGGTTCGGTTCTCATCACCGACGATTGGGTGTCCGGCTGGCCGGCCACGATCGCCGGCATCTTCCTGGGCGGCGGGGCAGTGGTGCCACCGCCGACCGTGCCGGCCGCTCCGGTCCTGACCGCGACGGCGGGAGTCGGCCAGGTCGGCCTGGCGTGGACGACGCCGGCCGATGGCGGGAGTCAGATCAGCGGTTACACGGTCTTCCGAGGCACCGTGTCCGGCACGCTCTCGGCCTACCAGACGTTGGGCGTCGTCTCCTCGTACACGGACACCGCGGTCACGAACGGGACGCCGTACTACTACACCGTCGCCGCCCGGAATGGCGTCGGAACCGGACCGCAATCGGCCGAGCGCTCGGCGACACCGACGGCGCCACCGCCGACCGTGCCCGCAGCGCCGGTCCTCACCGCGACCGCTGGGGTCGGCAAGGTCGATCTGGGGTGGACGACACCGGCCGATGGCGGCAGCATGATCAGTGGCTACACGATCTTCCGGGGCACCGTGTCCGGCACGTTGTCTGCCTACCAGACGCTGGGTGTGACCTCGGCCTACTCCGACACGGCGGTCACTGCCGGGACGACCTACTACTACACGGTCGCGGCGATCAACGGCGTGGGCACCGGGGCCACAGTCGGCCGAACGCTCGGCGACGCCGCCCACCGTCCCCGGCCAGCCGGTCCTGACCGCGACCGCCGGCGTCAACCAGGTCGGCCTGTCGTGGACCGCACCGTCGAATGGCGGCAGCGCGATCACCGCGTACAAGGTGTATCGCGGCACCGTGTCCGGCACCCTGAGCCTCTATCAGACGCTGGGCGTCGTGACCACCTACACCGACACCGCCGTCACCGCCGGGACGACCTACTACTACACGGTCTCAGCCGCCAACGCCGTTGGGGAAGGCGCCAAATCGGTCGAACGATCGGCCACACCCACCGCGCCACCGACCGTCCCCGGCCAACCGGTCCTGACCGCGACGGCCGGCGTCAACCAGGTCGGCCTGTCGTGGACGGCACCCGGCAACGGCGGTAGCGCGATCACCGCGTACAAGGTGTATCGCGGGACCGTCTCCGGCACCCTCAGCCTCTATCAGACACTCGGCGTGGTCACCGCGTACACCGACAGCTCGGTCACCGCGGGTACGACCTACTACTACGCCGTCGCAGCCGTCAACACGGTCGGCGAGGGCAGCCGCTCGGTCGAACGGTCAGCGACACCGACCGCGCCCCCGCCCGTTGTTCCCGGCCAGCCGGTCCTGACCGCGACGGCGGGCGTGGGCCAGGTCGGGCTCTCCTGGACGACGCCGTCCAACGGCGGCAGCGCGATCACCGCCTACAAGCTGTATCGCGGCACCGTCTCGGGCAGCCTGAGCCTCTACAAGACCCTTGGCGTCGTCACGACGTACACCGACACGGCGGTCACCGCCGGAACGACCTACTACTACGGCGTCGCCGCCGTCAACGTCGTGGGCGAGGGAGCCCGCTCGGCCCAGAAGTCGGCGGTACCGACCGGCGTGCCGACGGCGCCCCGAAACGTGACTGCCGTGCCGCACTCGTCGCGCGGCGTCGTCCTCAACTGGCAGGCGCCATCGTCCACCGGCGGCAGCTCGATCACCGGCTACCAGATCTTCCGCAGCACGACGCCCGGCACCGAGACGCTGCTGACGACCGTCGGCTCGAGCGCGCGGACGTATCGCGACGCCTCGACGACCCGCAACGTCCGCTACTACTACGTCATCCGGGCCGTGAACGCCATCGGCGCCAGCCCGCCCTCCGCCGAGGTCACCGCGATCGCCCGCTAGCGGCTCGTGCGATAGGGGGCTCCATTCGTGGGCCCTGCTCTGTGATCGGCGGGAGATCGGTCGTCGTTACCGTCGCTGAGTTGTTGCTCGTCCGTGTGCGAGTATGTTAGTATGCATGTATGAGGCGCACGACGATCAGCCTGCCTGACGATCTCGCCGCGGCCCTTGAGCGGGAGGCACATCGACGCCGAGTCGCCGTCTCGCAGGTCGCCCGAGAGGCCATTGAGGCTCGCCTTGGTCGCAGCACAACCGGTCACCGGGAGCTCTCGTTCGCCGCCCTCGGCCGGAGCGGCCATCGGACGACCGCGCGGGACATGGAGGAGATCCTCGTCGCCGAGTGGACCGATGATCGCGATCGTTGACTCCGGACCCCTGTACGCCGCTGTCGATGCGGATGACAACGACCACATCGCCTGCCTCGAGGTGCTCGAGCGCCCGGATCTCGACCTTGTCGTTCCGGCGCTTGTCGTGGCGGAGGTGACCTACCTCATCGGCAGGCGTCTGGGTCCCGCGATCGAGGCCGCGTTCCTCCGCGGTCTCGCCATGCTCGAAGTCGAGGCGCCGGCCACGGACGACTGGCCGGCGATGGCCGATCTCGTCGAGCGGTACGGCGACTTCCCGCTTGGTGGCACCGACGCATCGGTGGCGGTCCTCGCCGATCGGTTGGGCGCTGACGTTCTCGTGACCCTGGACCGTAGGCATTTTGGAGCCATCCGGTCCTTGAAGGGTCAGCCGTATCATCTCCTCCCCGAATAGGCGCGGGCCCAGTTCGGCTCGCCGCATCCCAGCCGGCGCCTTCCTCAGGAGCACCCGTTGACCGTACCTCCTTATATGACTATAGTCACTGGTCGGAGGTCATAATCCCATGGGTGACACGGCGATGATGGCGAGTCGCTTCAAGGCCGAGTGCCTGGCCGTCCTCGATCGGGTCGAGCGGACAAGAATCTCTATCGTCATCACGAAGCACGGACGGCCGGTCGCTCGCCTCGTTCCGATCGACGAGGCCTCCCAGCCTCGAGAGACGGCCGGCAGCGTCAAGCTTCTGGTCGCCGAGGACGAGGCGTACTACACAACCGATGAGAATTGGGAGGCCGAGTCGCGCCGTCGATGAACGTGCTCCTCGACACCCACGTGCTCCTGTGGTGGAAAGGAGACCAGCGTCGACTTTCGCGGGATGCACGCCGCCAGATCGGCCGCACAGACGCGGTCCTCATCAGTCCGATCTCGCTGTGGGAGGTCGCGACCCTGCTGCGGCTCGAACGGATCGAGCTCGACCGTGACCTGTTCGACTGGACTCGCGACCTGCTCGCCGAGCCGGAGATCATGCTGGCCGAGTTGTCGGCCCAGGCCTCGGTGGCCGCAGGCCTCCTCACCGACGGGTTCGAGGGCGACCCCGCCGATCGCCTTATCTACGCGACCGCAGCCGACCTACGGGTCCCTCTCGTCACGAAGGACAGTCGCCTTCACGCGTTCGCGGCCCACGACAGGGCCGTCCGCCTCATCTGGTAGCGCAGCCGCCCGGCACCCTGATCGTCGGCCAGCCTGAATTGCGGCTCGGGACGGTAGAGGCTGCGCTAGTAGAGAAGCGAGCGCCGTCGGGGGTGCACGACGTCTTCGAGGATCGATCTTCCAGTACGCGCTTGTGGGGCACGCTAACGAGCTCGGCTGCCACGCCGGACTTGCTCTGTTCTGTAACGCGCTCCGGGAAGAACGTTATGCGAGTGCAGGGCCGGTCGAGAGGCACTTGAAACCTGTCTTCGATGCCCATCGAGGCACCGACGGCTCCACCCGCTTCGTAACGTGCCGGCGAAGCGCGTACTGCGGTTGGCTGACCCTGGACAGCGGAAAGCGGCGAGGCGCTGGCGTCCGGCTGTCCCGAGGCGCGGTCCGGCGCGTGAACGGCGGATCGGCGACCCTCTATCGTTCCGGGCATGCTGCTGACGACGCCGTTCCACGAGCGGACGAGCGCGCTGAACGAGACCGGGCTGTGGGAGCACTGGTCGGGATACCTCTCGGCCACCAAATACCAGATGTCCGAGAAGTTCGAGTACGTCGCCATCCGCGACGCGGCGGCCATCTTCGACAGCTCGCCCCTCTACAAGTACAGGATCGCGGGACGAGGCGCGGAACAGTACCTCGCCGGCGTCATGGCCCGCGACCCGCGGACGCTCACGCCGGGCCAGGCGCAATACCAGCTGTGGTGCGACGATCGCGGCTTCGTCGTCGAGGACGGCGTCCTCATGCGCATCACCGAGAACGAGTTCTGGCTCACGGCGGCCGAGCCCAACCTCGACTACTTCCAGCGGCTGGCGGGTCGCGGCGATGACCTGACGATCGAGGAGACGACCGCCGACTGGGGCATCCTCGCCTTCCAGGGCCCACGCTCGCGTGGCCTCCTGGCGGGCCTCGCCCCGGCGATGAAGGACCTCCCCTACTTCGGTCTCGTCAAGACGCAGATCAGGAAGGTCCCCGTCTACATCTCGCGAACCGGCTACACGGGCGATCTCGGTTTCGAGATCTGGGTCCCGGCGGACGGCGCGCTGCGCGTCTGGGACGCCATCTGGAGAGCGTCCCGCGGCTACAACGTCATTCCGTTCGGGCAGACGGCCCTCGGGATGGCCCGCATCGAGGCCGGCCTCGTCCTCCTCGACGTCGACTTCCACAACGCCCGCTTCGCCTGGACGGACGCCGACAAGACGAGCGCCATCGAGCTCGGTTTCGGCTGGATGTTCCGCGACATCGAGACGACCGATCGCTCGTTCATCGGCCGCGATGCGATCCGTCGTGAGCTTCGCGACAAGACGTCGCGCTGGAAGCTGACCGGCCTCGTCGTCGACTGGCGCGAGTACGACCGGATCTTCATGGAGGGCGGCCTCGTGCCGCCCAAGGACCACACCCCGATCAACGACGAGTACTACATCTACGACGACGACCTCAATCAGCTGGGCTACGCGACGAGCCAGATGTACTCGCCGATGCTCCAGCGCCACATCGCCCTCGCCCGGGTGCCGCTCGATCGGCAGGCGCCCGGATCACGTGTGAAGCTGGAGCTGGCCGTGAACCACCGCTACGAGTACTTCGACGCGTACGTGACCCGGACGCCGCTGTTCAACCCGCCACGAAAGACGGCCTGACGATGAGTCCGAAGAACGCCTCGCCGAAGATCCTCAAGAAGACGGCATCGGTCCGGCCGCGGGCGACGAAGGCCGAGCGGACGTACGACGCGATCGTCATCGGCGCCGGCCACAACGGCCTGACAAACGGCGCCTATCTCGCAAAGGGCGGACTCCGGACGCTCATCCTCGAGCGACGGCCGTTCGTCGGCGGGGCGGCGATCACCGAGGAGCTCTACCCGGGCTACTGGTTCACCACGTTCTCCTACGCCCTGTCGCTGTTGCGGCCCGACGTCGTCCAGGACCTCGAGCTCGTCAAGCACGGCTTCCAGCCGATCCTCATGCCGACGACGTTCTGCCCGATGGAGGACGGCGACTACCTCCTGCTCGGCCAGGACCGCAACGAGAACATCAAGGAGATCGGGCGCCACTCCAAGCGCGACGCCGACGCCTACGACGCCTTCGATCACGACGTCGGCAAGGTGCTGCAGGCCGTCAAGCCGCTCATGGACATGGTCCCGCCCGACATCTTCAGCAACGATCCCGAGGAGCTTGTCGCGCTGGCGGCCCTCGGCTCCCGCTTCCGCAAGCTCGAGCCGAAGGTGCTCCACGACGCGGTCCGGCTGCTGACCGGATCGGCGGCCGACTTCCTCGACGACTACTTCGAGTCGGACATCGTCAAGGGCTACCTGGCGTCGTCGGCCATCATCGGCACGAAGGTCGGGCCGTACTCGCAGGGCTCGGGTCTCGTCCTGCTCTATCACATCCTCGGTGAGCACGACGGGATCATGGGCGCCTGGTCGTTCCACAAGACGGGCAACGGCGGCTTCACGCGCGTGCTGGCTCGGGCGGCCGAGGCGTTCGGCGCCGAGATCCGTTTGGACTCCCCGGTGTCGTCGGTCATCTCAAAGGATGGCGAAGCGGTCGGCGTGGCCCTCAAGGACGGCAATGAGTTCTACGCCCCGATCGTCGTCTCGGCCCTCGACCCGCGCCGGACGTTCCTCGAGCTCGTCAACCCGCGCGACCTGCCGACGGACCTCGTCGATGCGATCGAGCGCTTCCGATTCCAGGGCACGTCGGCCAAGGTGAACTTCGCCCTGGACGGCTATCCGCGCTATCCGGCGCTGGGCGATCGGACCGACCAGTTCCGCGGCTTCACCAACATCGGGCCGTCGATGGAGTACCTCGAGCGGGCCTTCGACGAGGCGAAGTACGGCTGGTATTCGTCGCGGCCGTATCTCGACTGCGCGGTGCAGTCGTTCGTCGATCCGGACATGGCGCCGCCCGGCAAGGCGGTGATGTCGAGCTTCGTCCAGTACGCGCCGTACCACCTCCGCGAGAGCGACTGGGACGCCGAGCGCCAGAACCTCGGCGACACCGTCCAGCGCACGCTCGAGTCGTTCTTCCCGGGCTTCGGCGACCTGGTCCTTCATCGGGAGGTCGTCACGCCGCTGGACATCGAGCGCGTTGTGGGCCTCTCGGAGGGCAACATCTTCGCCGGCGAGTTCCTCGCCCCCCAGATGTTCTTCTTCCGCCCCGCCCCCGGCTGGTCGCAGTACCGGACCCCCATCCACGGCTACTACCAGTGCGGCTCCGGCACTCACCCGGGCGGCTGCGTCTCGGGCGGTCCCGGCAAGCTCGCCGCCGGCCAGATCCTCAAGGACCGCACGAAGGCTCAGGCGAAGCCCGTCGCGAAGGCTGTCGCGAAGCCCTCCTGAAGGTGGGTCCGGCTGGCGGCATGGATGTGAGCACGTTCGTGCTCAGCAACCGAGCCTGCACGCCCGGCGGATGCTCGTTTCTGCGGGTTGGGGCCGAGGCCACGCTTGCTGCACCCAGTCTTGAGTATCAGCGTGCTCGGACCGGGAGGCGGCGCGATTCGTTCACGGGCAAGGTTCGCTACACGCCATATCCAGGGTCCGCGTGAGCAGGTTCGACGATGCGCCGCTCGTGGAGGTCGAGGACCGCCAGACGTGGCGGGCGTGGCTGGAGAAGCACCACCGATCGGCCAGCGGCGCCTGGCTTGTGACCTGGCGCGCAGCCTCCGGGCGAGTCGGCCTGCCCTACGAGGAGGCGATCGAGGAGGCATTGTGCTTCGGCTGGATCGACAGCAAGGGTGGGCGCCTGGATGAGATGCGATCGAGGCTTTACTTCTCGCCACGCAAGCGAGGCAGTGGCTGGGCGTCCACGAACAAGGCGCGCGTGGCGCGGCTCATCGCCGACGGTCGGATGACCCCGGCCGGGCTGGCCGTGATCGAGGTCGCGAAGGCCGACGGGAGTTGGTCGCTGCTCGACGCGGTCGAGCGCCTGGAGGTGCCACCCGATCTCGCCGAGGCGTTCGATCGACACCCGCCCGCTCGGTCGAACTGGGACGGTTTCCCCCGCTCAGTTCGGCGGGTGATCCTCGGCTGGATCGTCCAGGCCCGCCGCCCGGAGACCCGAGCCAAACGGATCGCCGAAACGGCCGAGCTCGCCGCCCGCAACGAGCGGGCGAACCAAGCGCGCGGTGCCGATGGCGCTATCTCCGGCCTAACGCCTCGAGGATCCGATCGATCGACTCGATCGTGAACCCTAGGCGGGATCGGGCCCGTCGACGTTGACGTTCTGTGGACCGATCCCGACGCGAACGACGAAGAACTCCGCGGGCTCGTCGGCGCCCGCAGTCTCGCGGTGGATCATCTTCGCCGGATTGAAGATGAAATCGCCCGCGACCGCCTTCACGGACTCCCGGCCCTGGGGGCCGTATTCGATCGTGACGTCCCCGCGAAGAACATAGATGTACGAGTCGCGCTCGCCGTGGTGGTGCCAACCGCCGACGAGGCCGGCATCCGTTTGGACCCAACCGACCCAGCGACCCTCGTGATCGATGATCTGGCGGCGATCCATGCCGGGCGTAGGCACGCCGGACGGGGGGACGCCATCGATGGCTCGCATCACGATCGGTCGAGGTCTGTCCACCTCGATGCCTCCTTAAGGTGACCCGATGGGCTGAACCCTGCCCGAAGACCTGCCGAACGTCAAGAAACCCTCAATCAACATCTCATTTGCGGCACCGATGTGGTGGTGAGCACGCTTGTGCTCGGCAACCGAGCCAGCACGCCTGGCGGATGTTCGTTTCGGCACGTCGGTGGCACGGCCACGCTCACTCCACCCCGATCGTGAGCACCAGCGTGCTCGGGCTTCGAGTGCGGCCCACCCCGTCGGTCGACTACGCTTCGCCCGATGTCGAACGGGCACACCGCCCTGGTCACCGGTTCCACCTCGGGCCTCGGACGCGCTCTTGCCGGTGCCCTGGCGTTCGCTGGGGTCACGGTCGGGATCGTCGGGCGCGATGCGGGCAAGGTGGAGGCCGTCCGCGCGGAAATCGCCGCGGCACCTGGAGACTCAACCGTCCCCCCTGGAGACTCAACCGTCCCCCCTGGAGACTCAACCGTCCGGGAATTCGTTGCCGACCTGTCGAGCCAGGCCGACGACCACCGGCTCGCCGACGAGGTGACAGCCGCCCTGCCGGGACTCGACATCCTCATCCATTGCGCGGCGGTCTACGCGCGCCATCGGACCGTGACCGTGGACGGCCTCGAGACGATGTTCGCGACCAACGTGCTCGCGCCCTTCCTGCTTACCGAGCTGCTTCGGAACAGGCTCGTCGCCAACGCGCCGTCTCGCATCGTGATCGTCAGCGCGCCATCTACCACCAAGCTCGACTTCGACGACCTCCAGGGCGAGCGTCGGTTTCGGTCCCTGACAGCCTTCGGCGCCTCGAAGGCCGCCGACCTCATCCTCGCGTTCGAGCTCGCGCGTCGGCTCGAGGGCACCGGTGTGACCGCGAATGCCGTCCATCCGGGCTTGATGCGTACGAATCTCATGCAACAGGCGCCGGCGCCCATGCGTTGGGGTCTGCGACTTGTCTCGGCGCCACCGGCTCGGGCTGCATCGGCGGTCGCACCGCTGGCCCTGGCGGCCGAGTACGAGGGGAAGTCAGGTCGGTTCTACAAGGGCGGGCGCGATCGAGCCGCCTTCTGGCACGCTGGATCCCGATCTCGGGCGTCGGTTGTGGGAGGTCAGCGCAGCGCTCACCAGCCGCACTCCGCAGGCATCGGCCTAGACTGAAGTCGTCCCCGCCGTCGAATCCACCCTAGTTGCGCGACCGGGCGAGAACCACAGAGGAGAGGCCATGCACTTGAGCAGCATCCTGATCGGGTCCGAGAATCCCGAGCGACTCACGGAGTACTACACGAAGCTATTCGGCGCGCCTGCCTTCTCCGACCAGGGCTATACGGGCTGGCAGTTCGGCGAGGGTTGGCTCACCGTCGGCGCCCACGACCAGGTCAAGGGCCGCAATCCCCACCCCGGGCGGGTGATCTGGAATCTCGAGAGCACCGACGTCAAGGGAGACTTCGAGCGGCTCAAGGCTGCCGGCGCGTCCATCGTTCAGGAGCCCTACAGCTACGGCGATGACCCGGTGGAGTGGATCGCGACCTTCTCCGATCCCGATGACAACTACTTCCAGGTCATGAGCCCGATCCGAATGCCGGTGTCCACGGGCTAGCCCGACCGCGGGGCTTCCCGCACCGAGACCACCGCCGGTTCGCCCGGCTGGGAACCCAGCAAGCTGGTATGCTGGGTTGATGAAGATCACGGTCGATCTTGACGGCGATCTGTATCGGGCGATCAAGGTCGAGGCCGCACGGGCGGATCTCAGCGTCCGCGAGGTCATCGCCGACGCGATCTCGTCGTGGCTCGATCGTCGTGAGGCCGACGAGGATCGCGCGTCGGCCGATGCTGCTCTCGTCGAGTATCGACGCGACGGCGGGACGGCCGCGGCAGAGTTCTACGAGCACCTCGCTGCCGAGGCGCGGGCGACCTATGGCTCCGACACCAGCGATCCGAGCGCTGCCGACACCCCGAACAAGTGACCGAAGGCGGCAGGCGCTACGTCGTTGAACTGGCGCCGGCCGCTGCCCGTGAGCTTCGTCGACTGCCGCCGGGAGACGCCGCGCGCCTTCGAGGCCCGATCCTGGCTCTCGGAATCGAGCCCCGTCCTCCAGGCTCCAGCAAGGTGCGCGGCAGCGACTTCCGGCGGTTGCGGGTCGGCGGCCTTCGCGTCATCTACCTCATCGACGAGGCGCAGCGTCTCGTGATCGTGCTCCGCGTCGCCCGCCACTCCGAAGGAACGTACCGCGACCTTCGCTAGATGCAGTTCCGGAGGTCCATACTGGCGGGTCAGCTATTTCACCCGCAGCGGAGTTCGAGAATGTCGATAGAGCAGAACAAAGCCGTCGTCAGGCGGTTCATCACCGAGGTACTGGTCGGCGGCAAGGTCGATCTGGTCGACGAACTGCTGGCCACGAACTACGTGAACCGCGGGATGGGGGGCATCGACCGCGCCGCCTTCAAGGAGTTCCTGACCGTCGCATCCGCCGGTCCCGGGGGTCGGATGGAGATCCAGGACCTGGTCGCCGAGGGCGATGCCGTCGTCGCTCGCTTCACGTACGCGATCACCCTCCCCACTGGCGAGTCGATCACGGCCCGAGGCCTGACCTACTACGGCCTGGCCGATGGCCGGATCGTCGAAGACGACCCCATCACCACGCCGGACTTGACACAGATCTTCGCCGCTCAGATGCCGGTCCCAGCCTCCTCGTAGGAAGGATCGACCAAGGGGAACGACCAGGGCACTCAGGGGAGTCGCGTCTGGTCGACTCACCAGTCGATCAGGTCGCCATCGACCGCAGATGGGCGACGACGACCGGATCGATCCAGCCGGGCGCGGCCTCGCGCATCTCGAGGTTCTCGGTGCCCATCCAGCCGCTGAGACGGGCCTGCCAGTCGTCGTCCCAACCCGAAGGGATCGTGCGCGCCGTCCCGATCGGCTCCGGCGTCGCGTAGTCGAGGTCCTCCCCGAGGAGGGCTTCGAGTTCCTCGTCGCTCCGGGATCGAGGCTTCGCGCCGACGCGATCGAGGAGCGTGCGAAGCTCGGCCGCGAGCGCTTCATCGATCGGGAGGAGCTCCTCGGGCGCCGGTCGCTCGAACATGAGGGCCTGGAGTGTGCGCAGTCGGAAGAGCTCCGCCACCGGATCGGGGTGGTCGTCGACCCGAAGATCGACGAACCGATCGTCGCCTCCCAGGTAGCCGGCCCCGGCCCGCACGACGAGGATCGCGGCCGCTTGGCGCCCTCGACTGTCGCCGCCGGCATCGTCGCCTGCCTTGAGAGCCTCGAGTAGTCGATCGGTGAAGCGCCCGGTCGCCGCCAAATACGTCTCCAGCGTCGCACCGACCACGGCCGCTGCGACGAGGATGTTGCCCTGGACCGCGACGCCGTCGGCCGTTCGCCCGCCGGCCCAGTGCATGCACGCGGACCCGGTGTAGGTGGCGGCTCCTCCGTTGGCATCGACGACGCCGAGCTGACGGTGATCGCGGGCTCGATCGGCGCTCGTCAGGCGCTCGACGACCGCTTCTGCTGGCGAGGCCCTCCGCCAGCAGGCCGAGCCCGTCCGGGCCGTAGCGGAGGTTTGCGAACGCCTGGGTGGCGATCGCTCCGACGCCGGCTTTCGCGAACGGCACGGCTGCGCCGACCGCCAGGAACTTCGAGGCGACGGCGACACCGAGATCTCCTGTCGTCGGGTCGCGAGCGACGATCGAGAAGGTCATGAGGCGAATGTCATCCGGGAGGCCCTCCAGCGTCGCTAGGAATCCGGGAGGCCCTCCAGCGTCGCTAGGATGGCATGACCAGGGCATCCGAGTCGCCAACGTTCGACGTGGCATGACCAGGGCATCCGAGTCGCCAACGTTCGACGTCACAGGCCGCGATGGTCGTTGCTGGAGATGACGTTGCGATCACCCAGCCCGGCTCCGCCGATGAGGTTGTCGTCACTGCTGTTGATCCGAATGCCGTTGCCATTCCCGCGATCGACGGTGCCACTTGGATCGGTGCCGATCCGGTTGCAGCGGACGAGATTGCTCCCACCGCCTGTGATGAGTAGGCCGTTCCCGCCGAAACGGTTGATGGCCAGACCCTCAATGGTCGATCCACCGGCCGCAACCGTGAGTCCATCGGTGGCACCGGCGCTGGATCCGTCGAGCTCGATGACCGGCCCCGCTGCGCACGAGTCGAAATCGGGCTCGCTCGTGCCATCGATCGTGACGGGGGCGGTGATCGACGGCAGGGCGCTGGTGGGGCTGATCGTGTGGGCCCCGTTGACCAGAGCAGCCGGGATATCGAAGCTGATCGTGTTCGTGCCGCCCAGGCCGTTGGCCCGGGTGATCGCCTCGCGAAGGGAGCAGTCCGAGACCGTGCAGGCGCCATCATCGGTGTCGGCGGTCGTGTTGACCGTCAGGGACTGCTGGTCCGCCGCGACTGCTGTCGCGCAGGCGCTGAACTCGGAGGTGTTGCCAGCCGCGTCGGTTGCGGTAGCGGTGATCACATCGCCGGTGGTGAGGTTCACGGGGAAGGAGAACGGCGTGTTGGCGGCGGTGCTGAGAGAGCCGAGATAGACGGCACCTTCACCGTGGCCCGACGGGTCACAGGTCGCGTTCGAGAAGAACTCGATGCGGAACGATCCGGCGCCGCTGTCGAGCGACCCCTCGATCGCTCCCGGCGCCCCTTCGGTGGCCGAGCTCAGGACCGGGAAGTTCTGGAGATGGTTGGCGCCGTCGTCCCCATCGCCCGCATCGTTGGGCGTCACCGGCCCGCCGGCCAGACCAATACCCAGGTCGCCATTCGAATGGATCGAGTTGGCCAGGATTTTGTTGTTGACGATGTTGTTGGCGTTGTCCTGGACGAACACGCCGGCCCATGCATTGAAGGCTGGAGGAGCAACCGCATGCAGAGCTTGGATGGGCGGGTCGCCCTGGTCACCGGTGCCAGTCGCGGGATCGGGGCGGCGATCGCCCGGAGCCTGGCGGGTGCCGGCGTCAAGGTCGGGCTCGCATCGCGCAGCGGCGACAATCCGGGTATCGAGGGAGCGTTGGCGAAGGCGACCGACGTGCGCGATCTCGCGTCCCTGCAGGCGATGGTCGCCGCGACCGTCGACCGCTTCGGCAAGCTCGACATCCTCGTCGTCAACGCCGGGGTTGGCGCCTACGGCCCGTTCCTCGACCTGCCGATTGACCAGCTCGACGAGATGATCGACGTCAACGTCAAGGGCGCCATCTACGCCGTCCGAGCCGGCCTCCCGGAGCTCCTGAAGAGCGAGGCGCCCGAGTTCGTGATGATCGCCAGCGAGGCTGGGCGCCGCGGCCTGCCATACGAGGCCGTCTACTGCTCGTCGAAGTTCGCCCAGGTCGGGCTGACCGCAGCTCTCGATCACGAACTGCGCGAGCAGGGTGTCCGCTGCACGATCGTCTGCCCGGGCGGCGTCGCCACTGACTTCGCGATGGGTCAAGGTCGAACGCCCGACATGCCCCAGCTGTCCGGGATGATGAAGCCCGAGGACGTCGCCGAGACCGTGATGTTCGTGCTGACCCGTCCACGGACCCATCGGATCCTCGAGGTGGCCTTCCGACCAGTAGCCGAAGCCTCGTGGGGCTGAGCGAGGGAATCCGGCCGAAGAGCGGAGGGATCGATCGATGACGAAGCTCCGGATGGGGATCCTCTCGACGGCCGACATCGGTCGCAAGAAGGTCATTCCCGGCATGCGAACGGCCGATCGGGTCGATGTCGTGGCGATCGCATCGCGCGACGCCGACCAGGCTCGCCGAGTGGCCGATGAGCTCGCGATCCCGAGAGCTCACACGGCTCGTATGAGGCCCTCTTGGCGGATCCAGAGGTCGATGCCGTCTACATTCCCCTCCCCAACCACCTCCACATGCAGTGGACGATCGCGGCCGCTCGGGCCGGCAAGCACGTCCTGTGCGAGAAGCCGCTGGCCATGACCGCGGCCGACGCCCAGACGATGGTCGACGCCTGCGCGGCCGAGGGCGTCCGCCTCATGGAGGCCTTCATGTACCGCCTCCATCCCTCGTGGGTCGCCGTGCGCGAGCTCGTGGCGTCCGGGCGGATCGGGCGGCTGACGGCCGTCCAGAGCTGGTTCTCGTACTTCAACGACGACCCGGCGAACATCCGCAACATCGCGGCCTACGGGGGCGGTGCGCTCATGGATATCGGCTGCTACTCGGTGAATCTGTCGCGGATGCTGTTCGGCGGCGAGCCCTCGCGCGTCGAGGCATCGATCACACGCGATCCGGCGACGGGCGTCGACACCCTCACGAGCGCATTGCTGGAGTTCGGGGACGGCATCGCGACGTTCACCTGCTCGACCCGGGCCGAGAGCGACCAGCGCGTCCATATCTACGGGACCGAGGGTCGGATCTCGATCGGGATCCCGTTCAACATCCCGCCGGACCGGCCGACGCACGTCTACGTCACCGCCGGCGGCGATCCCCCCGTCGCGCCGAACACCGAGACGCTGACGTTCGATACGGCCGATCCCTACGGCGCCGAGGCGCAGCGCTTTGCCGAGGCGATCCTCGATGGGCTGCCGACGCCGACGCCACCCGAGGACGCGGTCGCCAACATGCGGGTTATCGAGCAGATCTTCGCGGCCGCCGCCGGGAGCTGAGATTCGGGTATTGACACCAGGCGCCCGATGCTCGATATTACGTCTCGCGATATATCGCCTTTCGTAAGGACGCGCAGATGGACAAGTCTCAGTTCTCGGAGTTCGGGCGTTTCGCCGAGCCGGCGCTGCTCATCCTCGTCAGCCTGGCGGACGGCCCGAAACACGGCTACGCGATCATGTCCGATGTCGAGGCCGGAACGGGCCGGCCGATGGGACCCGGGACCCTCTACGCCGCCTTGGCGCGGCTCGAGGAACGCGGGCTCGTCGAGCCGCTCGCTCCGGTCGATCGGCGGAGGCCATATCGGTTGACCGGCGTGGGGGCGACCGTCCTCCAGGGCCAGCTGACCGAGTTGTCGGCCTTCGCATCGCTCGGCCTGCAGCGGCTCGCGGATCGAACGGGATGAACCTGCTGGTCAGGCTCTACCCGGCAGCCTGGCGGGAACGCTACGGCGACGAGCTGGCGATGGTCCTCGAGGACCGCCCGCCGGGTCCCTTCGACGTGGCGGACGTGCTCCTCGGGGCGATCGACGCCCATCTCCACCTGCGCGGCCTCGGACACCGTTCGGAACACCGAAAGGGGATACCGATGTCGCTTCGACTTGCCGGACTCGCCGCCATCGTGGGCGGCGCCATGTGGACGCTCTTCTTCGCTCTGGGTGTCGTCGCGGTGGCGACCGACGGCGATCTCGCGTACGCCGCCCTCCTGATCGTCGTGGCCGGGCTCACGCTGCTCGTCGCCGCGGCGGGGCTCTCGGCGTTCCAGTTCCGGGACCATCCACGCGCCATCTGGCTCAGCTTCCTGGTCCCGCTGGCTGGTGCGGTCCTTCTGACGGTGGCCTGGATCGGCCTGCCCTCCAACGAATACTTCTGGGGCCTGGGAATCGTCGGGCTCTTCATGATCGTCATCGGCGCCGCGATCTTCGCGGCGGTGACGATGCAGACCAGGGCGCTGTCCAGGCCCGCCGCAGCGGCGGTCCTGATCGGCTCGATCCTGTTCATTCCGGGCATGGGCGGTATTCGAGGCGAACGCGATGCTCGTCGCCATCGCGGGCATCGTGTTCGGGCTCGGCTGGGTCGGTCTCGGGATCGACGCCATTCTGCGCGACCGGAGCACTGTCCCCGCGGGTCCGACGCCAGCCTGATCTAGGCCAGCTCGATCGTCTGGCGCCAGCGCGGGATGATCGGGTCGAGACCGGCGGCACGGACCTTGGGCTCGATGGCGAGCTGGGCATCCGGATCGCCGTGGACGAGGAAGACGGACTTCGGGCGTCCGGGGTCGCCGGGCGATCGTCCGTCGGCGAAGTGCGACAGCCAGCCGAGCAGCTCGGATTCGTCCGCGTGGGCCGAGAAGCCGCCGATCGACCGCGTCTGGCAGCGCACGTCGCGGACCTGGCCATCGATCCGGACGGTCTTGGCGCCGTCCTGGAGGTGCCGGCCGAGGGTGCCTTCGCCCTGATAGCCGACGAACAGGATGACGGCGGCCGGGTCATCGATGAGGTCGCGCAGGTGGTTGACGATCCGCCCGCCGGTGAGCATCCCGTTGGATGCCACGACCATATAGGGCCGCGGCGCCTTGCGAACGGCCGCCGACTCCGTCGCCGTGCGGACGATCACCTGATGCGGGTAATCGAGAGGCGTGTTGCCGGACGTCAGGAGCTTCGATGTCTCGGCGTCGAAGTAGTCCGGGTGGGCACGATAGATATCGCTGGCCGCCCGGGCCATCGGCGAGTCGAGGTACAGCGGCAGCGGCGGGATCAGCCCCTGCTCGAGCAGTCGATCGAGCTCCCAGACGATCTCCTGGGTCCGCCCGATCGCGAACGACGGCACGAGAAGGACGCCGCTGTGCTCGCCGACAAGGCGGACGGCCTCGCCGAGCATCCGCACCGCCTCGTCCTGTGGCTCGTGCTCTCGGCCGCCGTACGTCGACTCGACGACGACGTAATCGGCTGCTCCGACGACGGTCGGGTCGCGAAGGATCGGTGAGTCCGGCCGGCCGAGGTCGCCCGAGAAGACGATGACTCGCTCCCTGTCACCTTCGTGGACACGCAGCCGGATGATGGCCGAGCCGAGGATGTGACCGGCGTCGAGGAAGGTGGCCTGAACGCCCGGCGCGACCTCGATCTCGGTGTCGTAGGCGATCGGCCGGAAGAGGGGCAGCGTCCGCTCCGACTCGTCCTCCGTGTACAGCGGAGCATCGAGATCCGGGCTGAGCTCGGCAGGCGCGGCGCGGAGAGCCTGCTCGGCGTCGGGGTCACTGGTATCGCCGGGAGCGAGCGTCCCACCGGGAGCGAGCTCGCCACCGCGGGCAGGATGCCCATCCGGGGCGATCGTGGTCGGGAAGTGCTCGGACTCCTCGCCCGCGTCGATCTCCTCGCCTGCCTTTGCGTCATCGACGGCCTTCGCGTAGGCGGCCGCCTCCCGTCGATCGTCCGCGACGGCCTCATCGGGGTGTCGCCGCTCCCAGCGGTCCTCGCGCTTGGCGAACTCCTCGTGGAGACGGCCGGAGTCCCGGAGCACGAGATCCGCCAGCTCGACCGTCCCGTGGGTGGCATGGATCGGACCGCCGAAACCCTCTCGAACGAGGACCGGCAGAAGGCCGCAGTGATCGAGATGGGCATGCGTGACGAGGACGGCGTCGATCGTGCTGGGCTCGAAGGCGAACGGCACCCGATTCCGCATCGCCTCGGACGGGCCGCCCTGGAACATGCCGCAGTCGATGAGCACCCGGGCGCGATCGGTCGTGACGAGGAACTGGCTGCCGGTGACCGTGGTTGCCCCGCCGAGGAAGTGCAGCTCCACGTGGCCGAGCTCAGGCCGCGGCGATGAGGATCAGCGAATCGACGACGACCGCCACAGAGAGCAGGGTCAGGTAGGTGATCGAGTAGCGGTAGAGGCGGACCGCCCCGGCGGTCGATGCCTCCTCGGACGATGACCGGCGCCAGATCGCGGCCGCCTGCCACAGGAAGATCGCGCCGAGCACGATCGCCGCGATCAGGTAGACAAGACCCATCCGGCCGACGGTGAAGAGAGCAAGCGAGAACGCGACGGTCAGTGCCGTGTAGAGCACGATCTGCTTGGCCGTCTCGGGCACGCCCCGCACGACGGGCAACATCGGGATCCCGGCCGCCGCGTAATCGCCGCGGAGGCGCAGAGCGAGGGCCCAGAAGTGAGGCGGCGTCCAGTAGAAGATGAGCAGGAAGAGGACGATCGCCGGCGGCGCGATCGAACCGGTGACGGCCGCCCAGCCGATGACCGGCGGCAGCGCCCCGGCCGCACCGCCGATGACGATGTTCTGCGTCGTCGTCCGTTTCAGGAACATCGTGTAGACGATGACGTAGAAACCGATCGCGACGAGGGTCAGGAATGCGGCCAGAAGGTTGACGAACTGCCACAGGATGACGAACGAGATGATCGTCAGGGCGAGGCCGAAGGCCACGGCTCGATCCGGCTCCACGGTATGAGCCGGCAGCGGACGACGCCGCGTGCGGACCATGAGGATGTCGATGTCGCGCTCGAGGTACTGGTTCATCGCGTTCGCGGCGCCGGCCGCGAGCGTCCCGCCGATGAGCGTCCAGACGGCCAGCCACGTCCATGAGGGCAGCGTCATCCCGGGCACATCGCGGGTGGCGAGGACCATCGCCGGGATCGTCGTCACGAGGAGGAGCTCGATGATCCGCGGCTTCGTCAGGGCGATGTAGGCCGCAACCGTGTCGGCCAGGCGCCGATCGCCCGGGTCGCTCCCTCCGTCGGGGGCGGTGGCGGCGATGCCCGCCGTCCGTGCCTCGTAGTAGGCGACGACCGTGAGGGCAACGAGGCAGGCCCAGATCGCGGCGCCGAGCGCGACGTGGAGCGTCTGCGTCCAGGCGGCCAGGTGGAGGAGGACCTGGAGGCCACCGATGACGACCTGGATCGCATAGAGGGCGGCCGCGCCGAGCGCGAGCCGGACGAGCACCCGATGCTCGCGTTGTGTACGCCAGGCGACCACGGCGATGATCGCGAGGAGGATCCCGACGAGACCGGCGATCCAGCGGTGGAGGATGTGGGCTGTCGTCGGAGCGTCCGTCGGTGCCGGGACGAGGCCGCCGTTCATGAGCGGCCAGTCGGGGAAGGCCAGGGCGCCGCCGGTCGCGGTCAGGTGCGACCCGAACAGGAGGACCGCGTAGACGGCGATCGCGCCGAACGCGGCCAGGATCGTGTATCGCTGGCTGGCACCCGCTCCGGCGAACCGGGCCGGGTAGAACGAGCGGACGAGGATGAACACGAGCAGCCCGAGGAGAGCCATCGCCGAGGCGAGATGGGCCGTGACCGATTCGCCGCTGTTGCCGGTCTCGACGGTGACCTTGCCGAGCCAGGCCTGGAACACGACGAGACCGACCGCGGCGACCGACGGCCAGAGGATCGATCGGCGATCGCGATGGTCGCGGAAGGCAACGACGGCCTGGACGACGACGAGGAGCCCGAGGATCGCGGCGACCGTCCGATGGGTCCATTCGATCCAGGCGTTGGCATCATCGAGCGGCGGCAGGACCTGGCCGTAGCAGAGAGGCCAGTCCGGGCAGGCGACGCCCGAGCCGGTCGCTCGAACGAAGACGCCGATCGTCACCAGCAGGAGCGTCATCGCGACTGTCGTCGCGGCGATGGCCTGGAACCGGGTCACGAGCCCTCCGGGCTGCGGATCGCCAAGGGTGCGGGCCGCCAATTCTATCCCCGCCACGCTCTCCGGCGATCCGTCGATGGGCCCGACGGCGGGTCCTGCGATCCCGATGTAGGCTCTCGCGGTGCGCTCCCGGATCCTCGGCGGCCTCGTCGCGGTCGCCCTCATCGTCGCCGCCTGCGGCGGCTCGGCATCGCCGTCGCCCTCGGCGGCCAGTGGACCGTCCGTCATTCCGGTCATCGCGACCGTGGAGCAGGTCGTCGGACCGAACCGGCTGCTGTTCTCCCTCATGGACCCCACGACGAAGGCGTTGATGGCGGCACCCGATCGACCGGTGTCGGTCGTGTTCACCGATCCAGCCGGTGTCGCTTCCCCATCGATGGACGGCAAGTTCGTCTGGGCG
This sequence comes from uncultured Chloroflexia bacterium, assembly GCA_963789905.1. Classification (GTDB taxonomy): domain Bacteria; phylum Chloroflexota; class Limnocylindria; order Limnocylindrales; family CSP1-4; genus CAWBMK01. The sequence goes on from CAWBMK010000001.1 coordinate 1,017,388, forward strand.
ATCGAGGGGACTCGTGGCATCTACATCGCGAACCCGACCTTCGGTTCGGCGGGCACCTGGAAGGCGGCCTTCACGACCGCCGGGGCGACCGGGCCGGAGACGATCATCGTCACCTTCGACGTCCACGAGAAGGGCGCGACCGTCGCCGTCGGCGAACAGGCCCCCAGCGTCAAGACCCCGACTCTTGCCGATGTCGATGGCAACGTGCACGCTATCTCGACCGATACCGACCCGCAGCCGGCGTTCTACGAGCACTCGGTCGACGAGCTGCTCGCCGCAAAGACCCCGTTCGCCCTCGTCTTTGCCACCCCGAAGTTCTGCAAGAGCGCCCAGTGCGGGCCGACGCTCGAGCGGGTTAAGGCCGTGGCCGCCCAGCGACCGGGCTTCACCGTCGTCAACGTCGAGCCGTACGCGCTCGACTATGTCGACGGCGAGCTCCAGGCTCGGCTGACGCCCGACCAGCAGCTCGAGCCCGTCCCGGCCTCGGACGCCTACGGCCTCGTCACCGAGCCGTGGCTGTTCGTCATCGACGAGACGGGCAAGGTGACCGCATCATTCGAGACCATCTTCACGGACGAGGAGCTCCTGGCGGCGATCGACGCAAGCGGCTGACGCGCCGGTCCTCAGCCCGGCTGACGCGCGGTCGGGCGCCTTTACCGCCCGCTTCAGCTGCCGGCGTCCTCGATGCGGTAGGCCACCGGGCCGTTGGCCTCGGTCCGGAACCAGACCGTGACCGGAACCCCTGACGAGAGGTGCTCGCCGAGATGGGCGGGCGGGAAGTCGGCGGCGTTCTCGAGATCGCCCACACCGAACACGATCTCCCGGCCGTCACCGGTCCGGATCGTGAACCCGGTGACATCGGCCAGCCCGGCCGAATCGACGTCGACGACGACACCCTCGGTCGGCGACGTCATGCCCGAGTAGGTCGCCGGACCGCAGCCCGCGAGCGTCAGCGCGATGGCTGCGACGAGAGCAGCGCAAGCGAGCGCGACGGTCGGCCGTCGGATCAAGACGCGGCGCCCACCTGAGCCCCGGTCGAGCCGGGAGCGACGAGTGGCTCATCCGCGGCGCAGCGAGGGCACGTCGATGGACCGGCCTCGTATGTCGGCAGGTCTAGCGACCAGAGAGCGTCGAGCGGGTAGATCCGGCCGCTCGAGGGCGATGCGATGGTCTGGCGGCGGGCGCCCGAGCGATCGACCATCACGTGGCAGGCGATGATCGTCCCGCCCCCCTCCTCGACCGCCGGAATCATCGCCAGGAGCGACCCACCGGTCGTGAGGATGTCGTCGACCAGGACGACCCGCTCGCCCGGCTCGATCGCGAATCCGCGCCGGAACTCGCGTCGCTTCGAGCCGTCGGGGGCGCTGACTTCCTCGGCGAAGATGGCCCGGACACCGAGCTGGCGACCCGTCTCGAAGGCGAGGATCACGCCGCCCGTCGTCGGTCCGGCCACAAGGTCGATGCGCACGAGTCCGTCTTCGTCGCGATGCTGCCTCGCCCAGAAGCCCACCAGCTCGGACGTGGCGGCCGGATCGGACAACACGGCGAACTTCTCGAGGTAGGCGTCGGAGTGGCGGCCGCTCTTGAGCAGGAAGTGGCCTTCGCGCAGCGCCCCCGACTCCCGAAACAGCTCCTCGGTCCGTGCCGCGATCGCTGCTCGAGCAGCCATCTCCGCCCCGGCTCGGATCGTCGTCACGTTCGGCTCTCGCAGGACATGACCTGACTATGCCACGGACCTGCGGTGGTCGTCAGGGCGCGACCTAGGGGCGATATTCGACGCCGCGCGACGAGGGCTGGCCCGTCTTCTTCGGCAGGGCGGTGCCGATAAGGGGACGGTAGGAGTCGAGGCCCCGCGATCGACACTCGGCGGCAAGCTCATCGACGAGGCGGACCGGCAGCGTCGGGTCGGCGAAGATGGCCGTCCCGACCTGGACGGCGACCGCCCCAACCGCCAGGAAGTCGAGAACATCGGCCAGCTCGGTGATGCCACCGATGGCCACGACCGGGATATCGACCACGGCGGCGACCTCGTAGACGATCCGCAGGGCGACCGGCTTGATGGCCGGCCCCGACAGCCCGCCGTAGACGTTGCCGAGCAGCGGACGCCCGCGACCAGGCGCGACGGCGATCCCGGACAGGGTGTTGACAGCGGTCAACGCATCGGCACCCGCATCGGCGATCGCCTTCGCGATCGGCCGGACGTCGGCGACGTTGGGCGACAGCTTGACGAGGAGGGGTAGATCGGTCACTCGGCGGACCGCAGCCGTGACCCCAGCCGCCGCGTCGGCATCGATGGCGAATTGGAGTCCGCCTGCCCCGACATTGGGGCAGCTGATGTTGAGCTCGATCCCGGCGATGCCGGGAACCCCATCGAGCCGCCGCACGACCTCGACATAGTCGCCGATCGACTCACCGGCCACGTTGACGATGACCGGGACGCGCCAGCCGGCCCACGTCGCGGCGTACTTGGCGACGACCGCATCGACGCCAGGGTTCTGAAGACCGATCGAGTTGAGCATCCCGCCCGGCGTCTCCGTCACCCGAGGTGGGACATTGCCGACCCGAGGCTTGCGTGTCGTCCCCTTGCAGCAGATGGCACCGAGACGCTGGATGTCGACGACGTCGCCGTACTCGATCCCGTAGCCGAAGGTTCCCGACGCCACGAGGATCGGATTCGCGAGCCGCAGACCCCCTGCCCGTCCGGGCGCGAGGTCGACGGACAGGTCGACACCGTCCGATCCGGCCGCCGTGTCGGGCGCAACGTCGGCGGCTTTGACCGGGGCCCGGGTGCCAGTCGCGGTGGTGGCACGACCGCGGGCCGTCGCAGGAGGCGCCGGCGGGGGCGAGACGATGGCGCTGCGAAGCTTGCGGACGGTCGGCGTCCGCTTCGGCTTGGGCGCCTTGGAGCGCTTGTCGATCGAGACCTTGCGCCTCGCCTTCACCAGCCACTCTCCCAGGCGATCTCCTCGGAGGCGAATACCGGGCCCTCGCGGCAGACGCGCTGCGGCTGACCTCCCGTGGTCATGACGACGCAACCGAGGCACGCGCCAACGGCACAACCCATGTTCTGCTCCATCGACACCTGCAGGAATGCCCGGCGACGAGCGGCCGCCGATCCCGGCGTCGGGGCCTTTCCGCCGCCGCGCTTGCGCCCGAGCTTGGCGACTCCGAGCCGACCCTGTCGACCCGCCGCCAGGCGGGCGAGCGCCTCGAGCATCGGCCGCGGACCGCAGGCGAACGCCTGGTCGGCCCAGGCCTCGTACTCGGGGATGAGCTCGGTGACGAAGCCCGGCCGTCCCATCGACCCGTCGTCGGTGGCAACGATGTACTCGACCTCGTCGGGCAGGAGAGTGGAGGGATAGACATCCCGGGCGGTCGCCGCGCCGAACAGCATCGTCACGGCCCGACCGTCGCGGATCGCTTCATCGGCCAGCATCCGGACGCCGGCCATCCCGAGCCCACCGGCGACGAGGAGCAGATGGCGCGATCGCGAATCGACCTCGAAGGGACGGCCGAGCGGCCCGAGCATGTCGATCGTGTCGCCCGGACGGAGTCGGGTGAACCAGTCAGTGCCGCGGCCGATGACCCGAAAATGGATCGTGATGACGCCCGACGCTTCGTCCGCCGTGTTGATGCTGAACGGTCGCCGCAGGACGAGGCCGGACCAGTCCCCTGCCCTCACATGGACGAACTGGCCCGCCCGGCCGGCCGCGGCCATGGCCGGCGCGTGATACGACTGGAGCCACTGGCCGGGGAGGATCTCGCGCGATCCCGTGAGCTCGGCCGCGGCGAGCTGCATCGTCAGTCGGCGAATTCGCTTCCGTCGACGCCGTCTGGAGTCGGTTGCGGGGCCGCCGCGGGGTAGGCCTCCGCAAGAGCGTCGGCCAGGTCGCCGAAGACGTCCGTCGGGTCGTAGAACTCGACGAGGTCATCGGCCGAGTCGAGCGTGCGCCACGACTCGGGCTCGTCTTCGGGGATGACTTCGGCCCTGAATGAGCCGCTCGACTGGAGCGACAGGCGCTCGTCGTCATCGTCGACGACCATCAGGCTCCCGAGGACCCGGGTGAACGGTTCCGCCTGGACCGCGAACTGCTCGAAGAGGTTGCCCTCGACGCGCTGGCTCCGCTCCTGGAACGCAAGGGCGAGGTCGTAGAGCGCTCGCGCGGCAGAGGCGTCATCGTCGACCTCCGGCTGGCCTGCCGCCCACTGGTCGGCGGCACCGGCGTACGGGCTGAGGACATTTGGGCTGCGGCCGAGGATCGCGTCGTCGAATGGCGTCGGCATCATGACCGGCTCGAGAGGCGGCATCGTCACGAGCTCCTCGTCGCCGCCATCCGTGGTCTCGCCCTCGGCCTCGCCGGCCTGGCCACCCGCGGCGGCCGCCTCCACGAAGCCCGCCAGGACGTCGGCGGCGTTGTAGAGCTCGACGAGCTCGGCCGCATTCTCGATGACCTCGGTCTCGGTCACCCACTCCCCGGCATCCTCGTCGAGGAAGCGAGTCCGGCTGCGGAAGGTGCCATCCGGAGCGACCGACAGGTAATCGGGATCCTCGTCGATCAGGGTCAGGCCGCCGATCTCGGAGATCCGTTCGCGGTTGGCGTCGATGAAATCCTGGAGCTGACGGCCGGCGCGGGCGAGGTAATCGGCCCGCTCGAGGGAGGCGTCGGCGGCCAGCGACGCAAGCATGTCGGTGCGGCTCATCGCATCTCCTCCTGGCGAGTCGAGGGGTCGAGGGACAGGAACGACAGGTCGGAGAGCATCCGCTCCCGCAGGAACATCGAGTGGTGGCGCTCGAAGATCCATTCGCCCGCCCGATGGCCGATCGCCCGAACCGATTCATCGGATTCGAGCTTGTCGAGCGTCCCGTAGTCGGGCAGGTGCCACAGGATCACGTTGTCGAAGTCCCAGCCATAGGCGACGTTGTACCAGCCCATGAACTTGATACCGAACTTCTCCTCGTAGGAGCGGACCTGACGCGGGAACAGCGTCTCCATGAAGAACTTGAAGAACGGGTCGCGGCCCCGTCGGACGGAGAAGTAGGTCGCAAGCACAGGCACCCGGTTATTCTCGCATGCCGCCCGAGCCGTTCTCGCCTGTTCGGTCGGGATCGGCCGGGCCGATCGTCGGGGTCGGCCGGGCGATCGTCCGGCTCGTCACCCGGCGCGGCCTCGTCGCTCTCGTCACCGGGCGCGGCCTCGTCGCTCTGGACGCTCGGCGCGGCCTCGTCGCTCTCGTCGCCCGGCGCGGCCTCGTCACTCTCGCCGCCGGGCGCGGCGTTATCTACACCACCCCGGTCCTCGATATCTGCACCACCCCGTCCTCGATCTCGCCGACCGTCGGCGACTGGCCGGCAAGCGGTCGGCGGCGACCTTCGCGCCGATCGGCGGCCACCAGTCGGAGCAGGAAGATGATCGTCTGACCGGCGACGAGCAGGAGGCCGATGACGGCGAAGAGCAGTGCCGCACTGAGCCACGTCGGCCAACCCCAGGCCACCGACAGAGGTGTCAGGACGACGAAGAACGCCAGGACGACGATCTGGAACCAGAAGCACCCGAGCCCGGGCCCCCGTTCCGGATCGAGCGGCTCGCCGTGATAGAGGACCGGCTTGCCACCGGATGTCTTGGGGGAGGTCATCACCTCGAAGGGTACGAGAGCGCTCGCCCGCAGACAGTCACGCCTCACGCTTCTGAGCACACCCGTCCGGAGGCTGAGCACGCCGTGCGGAGGCTGAGCACGCCGGGCGGAGGCTGAGCACGCCGATGCTCAGATCTGGCCCGCAGCGAGCTTGACGAACCCTCAGATCTGCGGGATCGGCTGTGCGTCAGGCGCGCAAACCCTTCCGATGAGCACAAGCGTGCTCATCCCGTCGACCTTGTGCGACTTTGAGCCGTTTGAGCGCCCACGCCGTGCCGATTGTGGCCGCGCCACCGGGCCATGAAGTCAGCGTACGATCGATATCTCGCCAAGCTTCTGCGGCCTTCGAGGGGCGACGATCGAAGCCACTCCCGACGCCGACTGAGGGGATCGATCAAAACGAGGGCCCAAGGTGTTCGACCGCGTGCGCCCTCGATAGCGTTCAACGTCCGAGTGAGCCAGCCCGCGCGCATCGGGAATGATTGGGCGAGGATCGCTCGATTGAGCCTAATGGCTTCGTCGTTCGCCTCCGTCATCAGCAGGTAGAGTGTCACGACCACGACCACCGGCCGCCAACCGATCCGCGCGGCAGCTCGAAGAGCCTCTCGTTCGTACCAGCCGATCTGCCGCTGAGCCGCTCCGACGTCGCGAAGCTCGGTCTTGATCTCCCCAAGGTGGAGGATCCGCCGATGCGGATGGAAGGCGAGAAGGTCGATCCAACCGCGAGCGGATCCGTCGCCGATCTCGACCTCTTGGTGGACTGCGTAGCCCATCGATTCGAGGTGGGCGCGCACGTATGCTGAGCAGCGAGCATGGGCGGGATCGGCAGACCCGCCACGCCGCTCGACCCTAGGCGAAACAACCTGCCAGCGACAGCCCAGGGCGGTGAGAACGCGGTCCGCGGCATCGATCGAGTCGGCGTGAGCGCGCTCGATCTTCGAGATTTCGGTCTGCGACACGCCGGAGCGAGAAGACAGCGACCGCTGGGTCCATCTGAGGGTCAATCGCACTTCGCGGGTGACCCTGGCAACGGCGATCGACATCGGCTCGTGGTCATCCGCCACCGCACGATGGAAGCACGGACCGATCTCAAGCTGGTGCACCCACACAGTCAGGCGCTCTACCGGCGATCAACTCCGCACGATGGCTGAAGGTCATACGCTCCGGGCTGGATGCACCGGAGCCATCTGAGCACAGGCGTGCTCACCAAACGATCGAGCGAGCGTGGCCGACATCCGAATCGACCGATCGGGCGGCTGGCCGGGCGCGCTAGGAGGACGCTTGAGCACCAGTGTGCTCAGAGTCGGCATGCTCAGAGTCGGGACTCCCAGAGTCGGCATGCTCAGAGTCGGGACTCCCAGAGTCAGCCCTGGAGTCAGTCCTGGAGCGGGCAGAGTCAGTCCCAGAGTCAGTCCTGAATCGGGAGCGGGCGGCGAGGCGATCTTTCAGGCGGTACCACTCGCCGCCGAACGGGAGGAACCAGGGGCGGCCCTCGTAGGGGATCGGCACGAGGGGGAATGTCAGACGCGACAGGGCCGGAGCCGCGCCGCCACCGATCCATTCGGCGAGGCGATGGCCGAGGTAGTGCGACATCACGACACCCGTCCCCGAATAGCCCATCGCGTAGGCGACGCCGCTCGGAAGGCGGCCCACGTGCGGCATCCGATCCCAGGTGAAGCCGACCTTGCCGCCCCAGGCGTAGTCGATCCGATAGATCGGCGAGCTGCGGATGGATCTCCAGCAGGCCGCGATGGAGGATCCGCGCCGCTCGAGCGAATGACGTCGGTCGGAACGACGCTCGCCCACCGAAGATCATGCGCCCGTCACGGACCTGCCAGTAGTGCAGGAAGTTCCACGTGTCGAAGAACGGCCGCCCCTTCGGCGAGAGTTCGTGCACGAGCTCGGCCGGCAATGGTTCCGTCGCGATGATGTAGCTGCCGATCGGGATGATCCGGCGCCGCAGCGCGGGCACGACCCCGTCCGTATAGCCGTTCGTCGCCACGACCACCTGGTCGGCGACGATCGGGCCGCGCATCGTGTGGACGATGTGGCCACCGCCGGGCGCGGCGCTGATGAGCCAGGCGCGGACACCCTCGTGAAGCTCGGCGCCGGCTCGCTCGGCCGCATCGACGAGGCCGGCGAACAGACGGCCGGGGTGGACGGATCCTGATCCCCCGATGACCAGGGCGCCCCCGAACGCATCGCTGCCGAGCTCCTCGCGGATCCGCTGAGGAGGCAGGACCTCTGCGGGCGTGCCCATCGCCGCCAGACTCTCGCGCTCCTCGCCGAGCCCGCGGACGTGCGAAGGCGCTACGGCCAGCTCGACGTGGCCGGTCACCGCGAGACCGGCGTCGATCCTCTCCTCCTCGATGAGGCGGCACAGGAACGCCCATCCATCGAGCGTCTCCGCCCATAGGAGTCGCCCCAGCTCCTCACCGTGGCGGGCTTGGAGCTCGGACGGGCCCCACTTGTAGCCCGGGTGGACGATCCCGCCGTTGCGGGTCGAGGCACCCCAGCCGAGGCTCTCAGCCTCGAGGACCGTGACCCGAGCGCCGGCGAGGGCAAGGGTGCGTGCGCAGGACAGGCCGGTGTAGCCGCCACCGATGACCACGACGTCGACCTTCTCGGGCAGGGGCCGATCGCGACGGTCCGGCAGGGTCGGCATGGTCGCATGCCAATACGGGCGCAGCTCCGTCTGTTCGAAGGGGTCGAAGGTCGCGGCAGCCATCGACTCAGATTAATGCAGCCGACGAGTGCAGCCGACGAGTGCAGCCGACGAGTGCAGCCGACTAATGAAGCAGCATCGAGTGGCGGAGCTCGCGGATCGGCGTGCCGTAGATCCCCGACTCGATCCGCTCGACCGGCACGAAGCCCATCGCCCGGTAGAACGCGATGGCGGTGAGATTCGCCTCGGCGACGACGACGAGAAGACGGGTCGCCCGGGCACGATACGAGGCCAGAGCGCTCAGGAGGAAGGTCCGGCCGATCCCTCGGCGCTGCCAGCCGGGCAGGACGTAGGTCGCCGCCCAGACGATCTCATCGTCGTTGGTACCTGCCGTCCACTCCGAGAACCCGACGACGGACGAATCATCCTCGGAGACGGCCACCTCGAACCGGTCGGCACGCTCGATCCGGCCTTGGATGACCGGCACGGCATAGACATCGACCAGGAACTGGCCGATGGCTTCGTCGGGTAGGAGGTCCGCATATGTGGCGCGCCACGTCGCGTCGGCCACGGCCTGGATCCCGGCCGCGTCGTCGGGCACAGCGGCCCGGATCGTCATGCCACCTGTCGATGAGTCAGTGGGCGTCGTCAGTCCTCCGCGACGTAGGCTAGCCTTCCCGCGGCCACGGTCAACAGGACGCGGCCGGGCAGCGACCGACCAATGTGGGGGGTGTTCTTGCCTCGAGACGCAAGCGCGTCGGCGGTCACCGTCCATGACTCGGCGCGATCGAAGGCGACGAGGTCGGCTGGGCCACCCACGATGAGACCGACCGTCCGTCCGAGGCGTTGGCCCAGGACGGCGGCGGGGCCCGAGGTCAGCGCGGCGATCGCTCGAGCCAGACCGAGGCGACCCGATGCCACGGCGGCGAGAACTGTTCCGAGGGCCGTCTCGAGGCCGCTGATGCCGTTGGCGGCGAGGCCGAACTCGACGTCCTTGTCGACGGCCCGGTGCGGGGCGTGATCTGTGGCGATCGCGTCGGCCGTCCCATCGGCGAGGGCTGCCAGGCAGGCCAGGGCGTCGGTCGACGATCGGAGCGGCGGATTCACGCGAAGCGACGTCTGGTACGGCGGGGCGACGATCGCGAGATCGGACCAGGACTCGCCATCGGCCTCCCAGGCCCATCGCCGGACGCCGGCGAGCCACTCGTCGCTCAGGGCGATGTGGTGAGGAGTCACGTCGCATGTCACGGGCAGCCCGCGAGCCTTGGCATCGGCGATGAGTCGCAGCGCGCCCGCGGTCGAGACATGGGTGAGGTGCAGCCGAGCCAGCGGCTCATCGGGGAGGACATCGGCGAGGACGGCGAGGTCGCGCGCCACTGCAGCCTCCTCCCCCGACGGCGACGCACCGCGCAGCCCCAGGACCGTCGCGAACAGGCCGTCGGACGCCTCGGCCCCGTCGGCCACGGTCGGGTCCTCGGGATGGTCGATGATCGGCAGTCCCAACGCGCCCGCATACAGCAGTGCCGATCGCAGGAGCGCCGCCGACCCGACGGGTGCCCCATCGTCGGAGAAGCCGACCACGCCGGCATCGGCCAGCTCGCCCAGAGCTGCCAGCCGCTCCCCTCCTCGATCCATCGTCACGGCGCCGTAGGCAAACACAGTGACGGGCGACCCGCTCCCGACGACCGCGTCTCGGATCCGGGCGAGGACGGACGGCTCGTCCAGCGGCGGATCGGTGTTCGGCATGGCACAGACTGTCGTGAAGCCGCCGTGGGCCGCGGCCGCCAGGCCGCTGGCGATCGTCTCCGCGTCCTCGTTCCCAGGCTCGCGCAGGTGTGTGTGCAGGTCGATGAAACCGGGAGCGACGATCACTCCCGTCTCGTCGATACCGGCCGTCGCCTCGCCGTCGAGCCACGAGATCTCACGCAATACGCCATCCGACACCGCCACATCGGCCGGCCCCTCGCGACCCGTCGCCGGGTCGATGACCCACGCACCGGCGATCTCGAGGTCGGCCACGACCTCGCCAACGGCCATGCCGGCCACGGCGGTCGGAGTCATGGTCGCCCTCCGTCGGTCGCTCGGCCACCACCGGCCGCTCGACCGCCGGCCAGGAGGTAGAGGACCGCCATCCGGATCGCGACGCCGTTGGCCACCTGGTCGGTTATGACCGAGCGCGAGCCAGCGGCGACGTCAGGGGCGATCTCGACGCCCTCGTTCATCGGGCCGGGGTGCATGACGATCGCCGTCGCCCGGGCACCCTCCAGCCGGGCGTATGTAAGGCCGTATCGGGCGGCGTACTCGCGGAGCGACGGCAGGAGGCCGCCGGCCATCCGCTCACGCTGGATCCGCAGGGCCATGACGACATCCGCATCGCGCAGCGCAGCATCGATATCGGCGGTCACCGCGAACCGGCGTCCGGCCGCTGCACCTCGGCCCGCCCAGGCCTCGAAACCGCGCAGGAGCGTCGGCGGACCGCACAGCCAGAGGTCGGCACCGGCGGCCGTCAACGTCCAGATGTTCGATCGAGCCACCCGCGAATGGAGGATGTCGCCGACGATCGCTACCTTCCGCCCGGCCACCGAACCGCCGTCCAGGTGTTCGCGCATCGTGTACAGGTCGAGCAGTGCCTGCGTCGGGTGGGCGTGCCAGCCGTCGCCGCCGTTGACGACCGAGCCTCCGAACGTCTCGGCGGCGAGGTAGGGGGCCCCGGACACCGGGTGGCGGATGACGATCGTGTCGGCGCCGATCGCCTCGATCGTCCGAATCGTGTCCACGAGCGACTCGCCCTTGGTGACGCTGCTCGTCGCGGCCGCGACGTTCACGACCTCGGCGGTGAGGTTCTTGGCCGCGACCTCGAAGCTGACTCGGGTCCGCGTCGACGTCTCGTAGAAGAGGAGGGTCACGTTGTGGCCGCGAAGGGCCGGGACCTTGGCGATCGGGCGGGCCAGGATCTCGTTCATCGAATCGGCCGTCGCCATGACGAGCTCGATGTCCTGCCAGCTGAGCGTGTCCGTCTCGAGGAGATGACGGTGTCGCCAGCGCGGCGCCGGGATCACCTCAGCTGCCCTCCGGATCCTGTGCGCTCAACTCGGCTGACGCAGCCGGCAGCTCGATCGTCATCGCGCGACGCCGGCCATCTCGGCGACGGGGACCGCCCGCTCGATCGTCACGTTGTCTTCGCCGTCGACCTCGTCGAGGTGGACCCGGACGACCTCTTCGCGAGAGGTCGGCACGTTCTTGCCGACGTGATCGGCTCGGATCGGCAGTTCTCGATGGCCCCGATCGACGAGGACCGCCAGCCGGATCGCCTGCGGCCGGCCGAAGTCGACGAGGGCGTCCATCGCGGCCCGGATCGTGCGACCTGTGTAGAGGACATCGTCGACGAGGACGACGGTGGCATCGTTGAGGTCGAACGGGATGTCCGTGCCCTTGACGATCGGCGCAGCCGAGACGAGCGAGAGGTCGTCACGGTAGAACGTGATGTCGAGCGCTCCGACCCGGATCGGCGATCCCTCGTTGGCCTCGATCGCCGCCGCGATGCGGCCGGCGAGCGGCACGCCGCGCCGCTGGATGCCGACGAGGACGAGCCCGGTCGTGCCGGCCTGCTTCTCGACGATCTCGTGGGAGATGCGAACCGTCGCCCGGCGGATCTCGTCCGCGGTCATGATCTGGCGACCGTCCATCGCGCGCTGCGCCTCCTTCCCGGCCTCTCGGGACCGGTCGTTAAAGGGCTGGCAGCCAGTCTATCGCGTCAATAGACGTGGACGGTCACCTTGCTCGTGCCGGAGAAGGACGGACAGCCGCAGACCTTGAAGAAGTCGGCCCGGTACAGGTCGATGATGCGGCCCTTGACGTTCGCCGGACCGTAGTCGTTGACTGTCCGCTCGAGGCAGCCACCGGCGCCACAGACGCGGATGATCGTGCCCCGCGGCAGCCGCATGGCGGTGAGCCCGGCATCGTAGAACGTCGCGTAGCCGGTGATCGAGTAGCGCGGTGGCTTCCAAGCCGCCGTCGCCGGCTGTTGTGGCTGACCCACGATGGGCCTTCGCGGAACCTTCAGAGCCGTCCCCGGCTGGACGTAGAGCCCGTCGACGGACGCGGAGCCCTCCGAGCGGTACGTCGAATCCAGCGGGCCGACCGCCAGAGTCGTTCCACCTTCTGTCGCGTCCGGCAGGACTTGCCGGAAAGCCGCCGCGTCGATCGCCGGCGGACGGTTCGGGGTCCGGGATCCAACGATCGATGGTGTTGCGACGAGCACGAGAGCGGCGATGAGCGCCGCACTCGCCATCAATGTGATGGGTCGCACGAGGTGGTGAAGGGTACTTCAGTGGAGTGCGCCTTGTCCTGACGGGTGGCGTGCGACGGGACGCCAGTTCGATGAGCACGCCCGTGCTCAAAGCCGGGATCAGCGCGCCTGACGCTACCTCGATCCGGATACTTCCGGTGCGCGGCCACGCTCGCTGATGCGTCGGTTGAGTACGATCGTGCTCACGTCCGCGCCGGGTCGATTGTTCGAGCGCTATGTGGTCCGCCGCGCGGTGTGGTCCGCCGCGCGGTCAGCGGACGACGATCACCGGGGCATCGCCGGAGCCCGGATCGCTGGACACCGTGCCCGCGTCCGGACCGGACCAGGCGAGGACCTGGAGCCTGCTGCCGTCGCCACCCTGGCCCGGCGGCGTGGCCCAGGCCAGGCGGCCCTGACCGATGGAATAGCCGGGCAGTGCGAGGACGTCCGCGAGCAGCGGCTTGGCGAGATCGACGCCGCTCGAGGGGTCGATGGCGTAGGCCGACAGCTCGCCGATCTTGGAATCCTCGGGGTCGCCGATCCAGAGCGCGAGCCGTCCGCCATGTTCGTCCCAGTGGGCGTCCCAATCGACGAGCGGCAGGCTCGCGCCATCGATGAGCGGGATCGGATCGGACATGACCGGATCGGCCCTGAGATCGAAGCGCGCGAAGACGAGGCGGCCGATGGCCGGGCGCCAGTCAGTCGCCGTGGCGTCGGCGATGACGGTGCCCTCCCAATAGACGGCGAAGGAACCCGTCGGATCGATCGATGGGCGCCACATGTTCTCGCCCGCCAGGCGGGTCGAGGCCCCGGTCTCTGGATCGATGACGACGGATCGACTATCCCACTGGTCGACCTGGTCGGAGGTTGCTGAGGCCGCGGGCGACGCCGGCTCGACATCCGGCGATGCCGGGTTGGACATCGGGTGGCTCCGGTCGTTCGATCGGAGTGCTGACGACGACCTGCTCGCCGAGCCAGCTCGCAAAGACCGAACGCGCATCCGTCGTCAGTGGGGTAGCCACGTCCGCACCCTGATGCCAGAGATAGACGTCCGGGCCCCGGCTGCCGTCGGCCGGGCGGGCCGTGAACGCGAACCACGTGCCTGAGGGTGAGTAGGCAGCAGTCTCACCGACGAGGACGATCCCATCGATGATCGCCAGCCGTTCGATGGCCGCAGATGGGGAGGGCCCGAGAGAGGGAGACGCTTCGGCCGATGGCGACGGTTCGGCCGACGGCGAGGGTTCGGCCGACGGCGTCGGTTCAGCCGATGCCGCCACCGTGGGTTCGGCGGACGCCGACGGCTCGACAGAGGGACTCGGCAACGGGCTCGGCGAGGGCTCCGGCGAGGAACCGTCGGATGCGATCCTGAGGGCGAAGATCGATCCTCCTGTCGTCCGTGTCTCTGCATCGGCGACGACGAGCTCGCCGCCATCGGGCGCGCCGACGACGACGGCCGGCGCCTTCTCGATCCTGGCCACCGCCGAGGCTGCCGCATCGATCGGTGCGCAATCGGGGGCCGCCTCAGGCGCGCAGACCTCTGCGAGCCGGGCGAGGTTCACGGAATACGAACCGTCGTCGGCTGGCTCGGCCCAGCTGACCGGTGCCACATCAGCGACCACGATCGGCGTCGCGGCGGGAGGCGTCGGCTGTCGAGTTGGGGGCGGACGACGGGCGGGGACTCGGCGGGCCGGCGGACGCCGCGACGGGCGAAGGCGACGTGTCGCTCGTCGTCACGCCGACATTCGTGAGCGGTGCGAACGCCGTCGCGCCGACGACGAGACCCACGACGAGGAGGGAGCCGAGGGCGCCGTACGGCGCCAGGCGACGAGCCGAAACGCCACCGACCCGCACGCCGCCGCGACGCCGTCGCTCGTCCTCGGCCTCGATGGCCGCCATCGTTCGGGCATACAGATCGCGAGGCGGCTCCGGGATAGGCAGACCGCGAAGCAGCGCGCGATCCTCCTCGTAGGCGACAGCGGCCGCCCGACAGTCGTCGCAACCGGCAAGATGCTGCTCGAGCCAGGCCGCCTCGCCGGGATCGAGCGGGCCATCGAGCCGGTCGGATAGGCGCACGAGAGCTCGCTCGTGTGGCGTCGTCCAGTCGTCCGGGCGGCGCTTCGGCCCGACGACCCGCCGGAGCATCAGCTGATCCTCCCGTCAGAGATCCGCGAGCGGTACTCCTCGTCTCTCGCGGCTTCGGCGGCTCGCTCGGCTTCCTTCTCGATCGCCAGAGCCTGGCGCAGGCTCTCGCGCGCCCGCGTCAGCAGCGCGCGAGCGGCGACGTGGCTGACGCCGAGAGCGGCGGCCAGCTCGAGGCCGGTCAGATCGTGGACCTCGGCGAGGAGGAGAGCCGCCCGCTGGCGCTCAGGGATCCGATCGAGGGCTCGGGCGAGCGGACCGGACAGGCGCAACTCCATCGCCTCGTGCTCGACGGACGGCGCCGAGCCTTTCATCTCACCCTCCCAGGGGATGAAGCGAATGATCTTCCGACGACGCATCTCGTCGAGGACGACGCGATGGGCGATCGAGTACAGCCAGGCGCGGGCGTTCTCGGGCTTCTGGAGGCTGTCGTAGGCGCGGTAGGCCTTGACGAAGGCGTCCTGGGTGAAGTCAGCCGCCACTTCTCGGTCGCGGACCATGCGCAGGATGTAGGCGAAGATCTCGCCCTGGTGGCGGGCGAAGAGCTCTTCGATGGTCTGGGCGGCCTCGCTTCGATCCGACGTCGAGGTCACGGCGCGATCCCTGCCGATCGCCAGCGAGTTCGGGAATGCTCCCAGCATCCGGTCTCCGTCGAAGCGTGAATGGGCCGATGGGCGCGGTCGGATGGGCGCCCGGTGTCATGCGGGGAGACGCCTCGCCCGAAGGGCGTGTGACGATGGCGTCGAAGGCGGCGTCGAAGGCGGCACGCGGCGCCGTCCTGGATCATCGAGCCTCTACGGTTGCGCCGACCACGCCGAGGAGCTCCTCGACGGCGTCTTCGGGGCTCACCGGATTCACCGGCAGGCCGGTGCCGAGCTCGAGCCCGGCGATCTCGCGCAGTCGCGGGTGCAGCTCCCAGTGCCAATGGAACGTCGCGTCGACCTGCTCGCGCAGCGGGGCCGTGTGCAGGACGAGGTTGTAGGGCGGGCCGTCCAGAGCCGCCAGTCGCCCCAGGACCTGGCGGAGGGCCTCGGCCGTCGACGCGATGTCGGCTGAGCCGATGGTGGCGAAGTCGGCTTCGTGCCGACGCGGCACGATCCAGACCTCGAACGGCGATCGGCTCGCGAACGGGGCGAAGGCAACGCTCGCCTGATCCTGCCAGACAAGCCGCTCCGGGCGCATCGTCTCGTCGCGAACGAGCCGACACCAGGGGCACTCGCCCTCGCGGATGACGAAGCGCGCGGCTCCGCCGAGCTCCTCGGCGATGCGATGGGGGATCTGGGGCAGGTCATACAGGTCGAGGCATAGGTGGTTGGTCCGAGCGCCCGCCTGGGCACCCCAGTTCTGGACAACCTGGAGGTAGTCGGTCTGGCCCGCCGCTCGGGCCTGGGCGAGCGCTTCGCGGCATAGCTCCAGGAGTTCGACGATGATGGCGCTGCCGACCGCATGAAGCGGACGATGCTCGCCCGGCGGCGCGACCACGGTCTTCCAGGAGCCCGCGGCGCGGGCTCCACCAACGGTGATCTGGGCGATGCTCCTGTCGGCCTCACGGGCGTCATCCTCGGTCCCGGCGATGCTGAAGGCATAGTCCTTAAGGACGCGAACTCGAACACCGTCGCCATCGGGCAGGCGGCAGTTCTGGCACTCCCCGCCGTCGTCGACGAGTTCCGCGGCCCGGCGGAAGCGGTCGCGATGGAACGCCCGATCCACGACGGTGGCGACCCACCAGCCGGTGATGGGGTCCTTACGCAACTCGAAGAGGCCGGCCCCCATCGGCGTCAGGGCGCCTCCGGTCCGGGCGAAGCCAGGTGGCGCTCCAGCGCCTCGGCGAAGACGGCCGCAGCAACCTCGACGGACTTCGTCGTCGGCGGCTCGTCGCGGCGGCCGCTCTCGGCCGCGAGGGACGTCACGGCGAGTCCAGGCATGCCACAGGGATCGAGCAGCTCGTAGTCGGTGAGGTCGGTCGTCACGTTGAGGGCGATGCCGTGGTAGCTGACACCGCGCTCGATCCGGACGCCAAGGGCGCCGATCTTGCGCGGACTGGCGGTGGTTGCGTCGAGCCAGCAACCGGGATAGCCGTCGAGGCGTGACGCCGAGACACCGAACGCTGCGCACGTATCGACCATCGCGGCCTCAAGGGCACGCACGAAGGGCCGCAGTAGCAGGCCCCGATCGGCCAGGCCGACGATCGGATACGCGACGAGCTGCCCGGGCCCGTGATAGGTCGCCTCTCCGCCGCGTTCGACCCTGATGACCTCGATCTCTCGCGCAGCGAGCAGGGTCGGGAGGGCGACGACGTGGCCTTCGTCAGCGTGACGGCCGAGCGTCAGCACGGCCGGATGTTCGAGCAGGAGGAGCTGGTCGCCGGTGGCGCCCGCAGCACGCTGGGTGACGAGGTCCTTCTGGAGCGCCCAGGCCTCTCGATAAGCGATCCGACCGAGCCAGCGGCGCTCTAGGTCGGGGCTGACGGCGGTCGGGCGCGGTCGGTCGAGGAGCATAGCCACGGCGTCACGATATCAGGCGCCCACGCCACGGCTCTCAACGGCGGCAGGAGAGCCCAACGATGCCGTACGCTGCCCCGATGAGCGAACAGGTCAAGGACATCGTCGGTTGGGATGACCTCGACGATCTTGTCCAGGGTCTTGCGACGGCAGTCCGTGGCGACTACGACGTCATGCTCGCGATCACCCGCGGCGCGCTCGTGCCGGCCGGGATGCTCGCCTATCGGCTGGGCATCCGGAACATCCTCGTCGCGGCCGTGGCCTACTACGATGACGCGGGCCAGCCCGGCCCGTCTCCGACGTTCCTTCAGTTTCCGGCTGATCCGCTCCTGCGTGGCAAGCGGGTCCTGATCGTCGACGAAGTCTGGGATTCGGGGACGACGATCCAGGCCGTCACCGACCGGGTGCGACAGGCAGGCGGAATCCCAACCACGGCCGTCCTTCACTACAAGCCGACCCGCTCCGTGGTCGAGCAACGGCCCGACCACTACGCCGTCGAGACTGCGAACTGGGTCGTCTACCCCTTCAAGGCAGGCAAGTAGACCGCGGCCGATCGACGGCCGCGATCCCTCCTACTTGAAGATGAGCGTCCCCTGATCATGGAGGGTGATCGTCAACAGATCGGTGGCGATCACGTAACTCGCCGCGTTGCTCAGGCCCAGGATGTAGAGGTCCGAGAGCGAGCCATCCGGGCAGGCAACGACGGTCGACGGCCCCATCGTCAGCGTCAGGTTGCCCGCCGAGGTCGCGGTGTACGTACCGAGAACGGTGTTGCAGTCGGCCCTGGCCTGGAAGGTACCGTCCGCCTTGAATTCGATCGTGTACTTGGGTTGGTCGGCTGCCGGGACGACACCCTGGAAGGCCGGCGAATTCTCGGTGATCGCCGTCAGCTGCCAGGTCTTGCCGGTGAGGTCACTGCCGGGGCTTGGCGCGCTGGACGGAGCGGCGCTCGGCTTGGCCGAAGGCGCGGCGCTGGGCTTAGCTGAGGGCGCGGTGCTGGCCGAAGGCGCGGAGCTGGGCTTGGCTGAGGGCGCGGTGCCTGGCCGAAGGAGCCGCCGAGGCCGAGGCTGCGGCGCTTGGCGACAGGGCGGCAGCACTCTCCGAAGGAGCCGGTCCCGTAGCGGACGTGAAGGTAAGGGTTCCCTCATCGGTGAGCGTGATCGTGAGCTTGTCATCCGCGACCTTGTAGGTCGCGGCGTTGGACAGGGCATGGGCAAACAGGTCGCCGAAGGACCCCTCCGGGCACGCGACCAGCGTCGACGGGCCGAGGGTCATGGTCAGCTTCGATCCGCTCGTCGTGTACGTGCCGAGGACCTGGTTGCAGTCGGCCTTCGCGCTGAAGGTGCCGTCGGTGTTGAAGGTGACCGTGTATCGGGACTGCTCCGCGGCTGGAACGACGCCCTGGTATGCAGGCGTCTTCTCGGTGATCGCCGTCAGGTGCCAGTCCTTGCCGGTGAGGGCACTGGCGTCGCCGCTCGAGCAGGCGGCTGCGGAGACTGTCGCGACGACGATGAGCAGGACCTGGGTCAGCGTGCGCATGGATCTCCCTTCGATCGGTGCACTCGCGGGACGAGGCAGGGGACGTGTGGCTGGCCGCGGGAGTATAGGAGGCCGCTCGAGTTCGTGGCCGCGTGCGGCACCACGGACGAGACGGTCTGGCGCGCGACGGTCGTAACAGCTGGCGATGCTGGCGCACGACCTCGAGCGATCCTGATGGAGTCGCCCCACCTGCCAATCGGTTGATGCGCCGATCAACCGCGTTGACCGCGAATTCCGCCCGGCCGGGCGATGCCGGCGGCGCCTGGTCCGGGCGACACTCGGCCCATGAACGTTATCGAAGTCACCAACCTCGTCAAGCGCTATGGCGACCAGACGGCGGTGGACGGCGTGTCCTTCACGGTCGAGGAGGGCGAGATCTTCGCCATCCTCGGCCCGAACGGCGCCGGCAAGACGACAACGGTCGAGTCCATCAGCGGGCTCCGAACGCCGGATTCGGGCACGATCAGCGTGCTCGGGCTCGACCCGCGCCGTGACCGCGACGAACTCCGTCGCGTCGTCGGCGTCCAGCTCCAGGAGAGCGAGCTGCCCGACCAGATCCGCGTCTGGGAAGCGATCGACCTCTACGCCTCCTTCTACGCGGACCCCCGCGATGGGGAGCGGCTGCTTGACGATCTCGGGCTCGCCGACAAGCGCAAGTCCGCGTTCGGGAAGCTATCGGGCGGCCAGAAGCAACGGCTCTCGATCGCGCTCGCGCTCATCGGCAACCCGAAGATCGCGATCCTCGATGAGCTCACGACCGGCCTCGACCCGCAGGCCAGGCGCGACACATGGCAGCTCATCGAGGACGTCCGCGACGGCGGCGTGACGGTCATCCTCGTGACCCACTTCATGGAAGAGGCCGAGCGCCTCGCCGATCGGATCGCGCTGATCGACGCGGGCCGCCTCGTGGCCCTCGACACGCCCGCCGGGATCGTGTCCCGCGTCGACGCCGAGCAGCGACTCCGGTTCCGGCCGTCGGCCCCGATCGAGGACGGGCTCCTGACCGGGCTGCCTGAGGTTCGCAGCGTCAGTCGACACGGTCAGACGGTCGTGGTCGCCGGCACCGGCAACCTCGTCCTGGCCGTCACGGCGGTCCTCGCACGCAACCAGATCGTGGCCAACGAGCTGCGCATCGAACAGGCCGATCTCGACGACGCATTCGTCGCCCTCACCGGCCGAAACCTCGCCAACTAGCCTTACCTGAGGAGACCTCCGAATGCTCACAAGGATCACGGTGGTCGAGACCAAGCTGTTCTTTCGCGAGCCCGGCGTGTGGCTGCTCACGATCCTGTTGCCGACGATCGTCCTGGTCGTCGTCGGTCTCCTCTTCGGGGTGGAGCCGGACCCGTCGCTCGGCGGCCAGCGCTGGATCGACATCTTCGCGCCGTCGATGGTCGTCATGACGCTGGCGATCCTGGGCGTGAACACGCTGCCGGCGCGCCTCGTGAAGTACCGCGAGAAGGGCGTCCTGCGCCGCCTGTCGACGACACCGGCAAGCCCACGGTCCCTCTTGATCGCCCAGCTCGCGGTCAACATGGGCAGTGGCCGTCGTCAGCCTCGTCGTGCTCATCGTCGTCGGCAACCTCGTGCTCCAGATCCCGCTTCCGAAGGACCCGATCGGGTTCGCCGTCGCCTTCCTGCTTGGCATGTCGGCCCTGTTCGCCCTGGGCCTGCTGGTCGCCGCCGTGGCACCCACGGCCGGCATCGCCACCGCCCTGTTCGTCCCGCTGTTCGCGCTCGTGATGTTCCTGGGTGGGGTATACCTGCCTCGACAGATGCTGCCCGAGTTCCTGATCCGCATCGGTGACTACACGCCTCCAGGCATCCAGGCGCTGCTCGATGCCTGGTCGGGGACGTCGCCACAACCCGCCCAGCTGGCGGTCATGGGCCTGATCACGATCCTCGCCGGGGCGGCGGCCGCCAGACGGTTCCGCTGGGAATGAGCGGCTCGCCCGCGCCGGGATCGCCGCCTCCAGCCCCATCGCTCTACGAGCGATGGAGCGACAGGCTGACCGACTGGTGTCCGTACGTCACCTTGGCCCTGTCGTCGGTCCTGGCCCTCGCCTGGTCGACCGACAGCGCCGGCGAGCGCCTCGTGACGGCAGGCCTGGTCGCCCTCGCCGCGGTGTGGGTGTATCTCGGTTACACGCGAGCACCGCGACCGCGGAAGGCACATCGGGTCCGGATGATCGTGTACTTCATCGGCCTGTTGGCGATCGCAGTCGCTGCTGGCCACGCGCGAGTACATCTTCTTCATCTTCCTGATCACGGGGTTCTTCCACGCCACGGTGCTGCGACCGTGGCCGCTCCTCATCGCCGGCGTCTTTGCGACGTCGGTCCTCGTCAACACGGTGATCGGCGGGTTCCCGACGAACGAGCAGTGGTGGACGATCTGGGTGGCGATCATCGTGATCCAGACGCTCGCGATCGGGGCCGGCGCGCTCCTCGGCGAGAGGCAGGCCGAGCAGAGCGAACAACGGCGCCTGGCGGTGGCTCGTCTGGAGGCGGCTCTCGACGGAGAACGCCGGCCTCCACGCGCAGTTGCTGACCCAGGCCCGCGAGGCCGGCGTGCTCGACGAGCGGCAGCGCATGGCCGCCGAGATCCACGACACGATCGCCCAGGGACTCACCGGGATCGTCACCCAGCTCGAGGCGGCCGAGCAGGCCCGTGACCGGCCCGAGGAGTGGCAACGGCACGTCCGGAACGCGATCGGCCTGGCCCGGGATAGCCTGTCCGAGGCACGGCGATCGGTCGAGGGCTCGCGGCCCGGGCACCTCGAGACCGCCCGGCTGCCCGATGCACTCGCGGAGGTCGCCCGGCAGTGGTCGGAGCTGAACGGCGTCCCAGTCGAGGTGATCACGACCGGCGACGTCCAGCCGCTCCACGCCGAGGTCGAGGTGGCACTGCTGCGAACCGCGCAGGAGGCGCTGGCCAACGTCGCCAAGCACGCCAATGCCTCGCGCGCCGGGCTGACCCTGTCCTACATGGGCGACGTCGTGACGCTCGACGTTCGGGACGATGGAGTCGGCTTCAAGGTACCGGCCGGATCCGACGTGCGCGGAACCGGCTTCGGGCTGTCGGCGATGCGGCAGCGGGTGAACAGGGTGGCCGGGACGCTGGCGATCGAATCCGAGCCCGGCGCCGGAACGGCTGTCTCGGCACGGGTTCCCGCGATCGTGGCGCCCGGCATGGTCGGCCGGTCGTGACGCCGATCCGCGTCCTCATCGTCGACGACCACCCGGTCGTGCGCGACGGTCTTCGCGGCATGTTCTCGGGCGACCCAGAGTTCGACGTCGTCGGCGAGGCCTCCGATGGCGCCGAGGCGATCGAGCTCGCGGGCCGCCTGACTCCGGACGTCATCCTGATGGACCTTCGGATGCCCGGCGTCAACGGCGCGGCGGCCATCCGTGGACTCGCTGAGCGGCATATCGAGTCGCGTGTGCTGGTCCTGACAACCTACGACTCGGACAGCGACGTCGTGCCGGCCATCGAGGCCGGGGCCACCGGCTACCTCCTCAAGGATTCGCCACGCGACGAGCTGTTCCGCGCGGTGCGCGCCGCGTCCCGCGGCGAGTCCGTGCTCGCCTCGTCCGTCGCCACTCGACTGATGAGCCAGCTTCGGGATCCGGCCCCGGACGCGCTCAGCGACCGCGAACTCGAGGTGCTGTCGCTCATTGCCCAGGGTCAGACGAACCGCGGGGCCGCGGCCCAGCTGTTCATCTCTGAAGCGACGGTCAAGACGCACCTGCTCCACATCTACGCGAAGCTGAACGTCAACGACCGAGCCGCCGCGGTCGCGACGGCCTTCGAGCGCGGGCTGCTACCGACGAGCCGGAGTACCTGAGGGCGCGTCGAATCCGTGGCTATGGCCGGGTATTTGGTGGTATGTGAGGGAAGTGCAGTTGGTCGGCTGCGGCCGGTACGGTCGTTACGGGCCCGACTCGAACGTGAACGTTGTTTGGCTCAGGGAACACGAGTAGCACGGCCGCGCAGAGGAGCACCGTCGCGGCTATGACGATGATGGTGTCTCGGACGAGTCGGAGCATGTCGCTTCCCAGGCGATTTCTCACGTCGGCGAGTCAGACGAGGTTAGCGGGGCGGAATCGTATAATCTAGCCTCGGATGATGCGGGAGTAACTCAGCTGGCAGAGTGTCTGCTTCCCAAGCAGAATGTCGCGGGTTCGAATCCCGTCTCCCGCTCCACTCTCCCCTTCCGTCTCAGCGCCACACGCCGCTTGCGCGTGAGAGCCTGCCGCTTCCTCGGGGCGATCCTGGACTCAGTCGCCCTGGCTCGGCGGGCTGGCCCACGAATGACGGCGGCTGATCCGAGGCTCGTCGGCACCGCCACGTTCCCAATCGCCCCCTGCTGCGCGAGCAATCCTTCGACCGTACCAGGCACCGACCGGACGCGCGCTCATTCCATGGAGGAACACCGATAGCAGGACGGTCCAGGTGACGGCTTTCACGAGAGCGTCAGTGGCAGGATGCGCCGGACCCAGCTCGTCTAATGCGACGAACAGGAAGACCACCGAGGCCAGGCCACGCGGCCCGAACCAGCCGATCAGCGCGATCGTGTCGGGTCGAAGACGCGCACCGACGAGCGAGATGGCGACCGGGACCATCCGCACGATCGTCAAGCTGAGAAGGGCGTAGCCGATGAGAGCCGCGTCGAACCCGGCAAGGATCACCGGACCGACGAGCGCGACTCCGAACACCAACCACACGAGGTACGACGCAGCCAGTCCGATCGCCTCCGCGAACTCGACCGACGGCTCCGAGCGTGCAGTCGCCGTCCGGAAGGCGATCCCGGCCCCGAACGCAGCTACGAATCCGTTCCCGCCGACGGCGGTCGCGCCCGCATAGGCGAAGATCGCCAGCGCGACGACAGCGAGGGATTCGGACGCTTGCGAGGCCCAGCCCCGCCTGCGGGCTTCGCTCGTGAAGCGACCGCCAAGACCGCCGACGACGATCGCAACGACGATCGCCAGGGCGATCTCCTCGCCCGACTCGATGAGCCAGTTCTGGTTCCCCGCGGACTCCTCGGCCACAGCGATCGCCAGGGACAGGGTCACGAATGGCGCGGCGATCCCGTCGTTCAAGCCGCTCTCGATGTTGATCGCGCGGCGGATCCGGACCGGGATCGCTCGGTCGAGCAGCACGGGCAGGCTGAGCGCCGCGTCGGTCGGCGCCAGGATCGACCCCAGGACCAGGGCGAAGCCGACGCCGAGTGCGGGGAACAGGAGCCACCCGACCAGCGCCCCGCCGACGATCGTCAGCGGCAACCCGAATGCCAGCAGCCGTCCCGGGAGCCACGCGATCCGGCCGGCCTCGCGGAGCCCGATCGTCGAGGCATCCGAGAACAGGAGGAGCGCAAGGGTCAGCTCGGCGAGCACGCGGAACGGCTCGGACGTCGCCGGAGCGGTCACCGCGCCGACGCCCGCCGGACCGAGGAGCGCCCCCACCGCCACGAAGGCGACCGGACCGCTGATCGACAGTCGGTCGAGACGGACCGCAGTTAGGGCGTAGGTGAGGATCGCCAGAGCAACGAGGGCGAGTTGGGGCACTAATGTCTCCGGGGGGTCGGGCCTCTCCGATGAATGATGTCCTGACGTGGAAACCAATGCGCGCCCGGGTGGCATGGATACTGGGCTGGGCGCGGTGGCCGACGGGTTACGGCGTGCGCGGGCGTGCCACGTCGGATCACCTTCGGGCGCTTGCTGCCTGCGCCGCCTCGACTGCCCGGTGGACGTTGCCGTGGATCCGGTCTCGCCCGATCAGGTCGATGAGCCCATCCGCCGCAAGCACGTCGGAGACGTCGGGCTTCAGGCGGGCCAAGCGGAGTTCCACACCACTCGCCTCGGTCAGCTCGTAGAGCTCGCTCATCTTCGCCGCACCTTGCGAGTCGACGAAGTTCACGCCCTCGAGGTCCAGCACGAGGGAATGCAGGCCGGTCTGGCTCCCGAGGATCGCGCGGACGCGCTCGTCCAGCGCCCCAGCCGTGGCGAAGAACAGGCCACCGTCGATGCGGATCACCGCCACGCCAGGGTCGATCTCGTCGCCCGGGTGCTCGTCGAGCTCGCGGTACACCTGGGTGCCCGGTTCACGACCCAGGATCGGCATGGACGGCCGGGTCGCGACGTGGATCAGCCACAGCAGGGACAGCACCATGCCGACGACCACGCCAAGGAGCACGCCCACCGACAGCACGCCCATGACCGCCGCCACCGCGATCCAGAAGTCGAACCGCTTCACCCGGCGGAGCCGTCGGAACTCTGCAATGTCGATCATCCCGAAGACCACGGCATCGATGATGATCGCGGCGAGGACCGCCTTGGGCAGCTCGGAGAAGAGAGGCGCGAGCAGGATCAGCGTGGCAAGGACGATCCCTCCGGTGGCGAGCGAGGCGACGGGCGTCCGCGCCCCGGCCGACTCGTTCAGCGAGCTCGCCGAAAGGCTGGTCGAGACCGGCATGCCCTGGAACACGCCGGCGCCGAGGTTGGCCATCCCCTGGGCCACCGACTCCTGGTTGAGGTCGATGCGATACCGATGCCTCGTGGCGAACGCCTGGGCATCGCCCGCAGTCTGGGAGAACCCGATCAGGAGCAGCGCGAAGGCCGCGATGATGATGGTCGGGAGGTTCTGCGACACCAGCTCGAGCGACGGCACCTGCGGAAGCGGCAGGCCGCGCGGAACGGGGCCCACCAGCGCGACCCCGTGCGCTCCAAGGTCGAACAGGACAGAGCTGATGAGGCCGCCGACCACGAGGACGAGCGCGCCGGGGATCCTTGGAAGCGCGAAACGAAGCCCGAGGATGACGGCAAGGGCAACCAGCCCGACCAGCAGCGTCGCCGGGCTGAGATCGCCCAGGCCGCGGACCCACGACGCGAACTCCTGCCAGGCATTCACGCCGTCGGCGGTGGTACCGGTCAGCTTGGGCAGTTCGCCGATGACGACGTCGATGGCGGCGCCGGCAAGGAAGCCGGTCACGACCGCCCGCGAGAGGAAACTGGCAAGCCAGCCGAGCTTCAGGATGGCTACCAGCAGGAACAGGGCTCCGGTCGTGATTGCGATCGCCGCCACGAGCTGCGCCGCCTCGTTGCCGCCCAACCCGGTCACGAGGACCGCGCCGCCGGCGACGGCCGCGAGCGACGAGCTTGGGCCGGTCGAGATGTGTCGAGACGTGCAGAAGAGGCCGTAGATGATCGCGGCCGCGGCGGCGGCGTAGAGCCCGTTCTCGACCGGGACGCCGGCGATGCCTGCGTAGCCGAGGTCCTTGGGCACGATCATCGCGGCGACCGCGATGCCCGCGATCAGGTCACCGCGGAGCCACTGGCGGTCGTACCTTCGCGACCATTCGAGGATCGGGACGAATCGCGTCAATCGAGGTGCGGAGGTGCTCACCGTTTCAACGCCCATCGGAGGAAGTCTCCCACCTCGGCTCACCGGACAGTTGCCTCGTACCGTACGATGCCCGTCCGAGCTGACGGCTAGTTCCTACGCCGAGAGTGGGAGGCAAGGGCTTCGATGACGCGTAGTCCCGGATTTCCCAAGATCCGATTCGCGGCCCCCAGATGACCAGCCCAGCGGCTGCCCAGGCCCCCGCTGCGGCAGCCGGCGATCGACGGCTTCCGATCCTGCTGGCGATGGCGATGTTCGTGCTCGTCGTGGATACGTCGATCATGAACGTGTCGATCTCGGCGGTCGTCAACGACCTCGGCACGACCGTGAGCGCCATCCAGTCCGCGATCGCTCTCGAGGCGTTGGTGTCGGCCGCATTCATCCTGATCGGCAGCAAGATCGGCGACCTCTTCGGACGCAAGCGGGCCTATGTGCTGGGCCTGATGGCCTACGCGATCGGCGCCCTGGCGATGGCCTTTGCCCAGAGCGTGACGGCGATCATCATCTTCTGGGCCGTGATCGGTGGACTCGGAGCGTCCCTCTTGCTACCGGCCATGCAGTCACTCATCCACGGCAACTTCGAAGGCGCGGCCCAGAAGGCGACATACGCCCTGGTCGGGGCGGCGGCTGCGATCGCGGCAGCCATCGGACCACTGATCGGCGGCTTCATCACCACCTTCCTGTCCTACCGCGTCGCGTTCTTGCTCGAAGTCGTCGTCATCGCGATCGTGCTGTTGGGCAGCCGGCTCGTCCGCGACGTGCCATACACCGGCCCACGTCAGGTCGACCTCGTCGGTTCTGTCCTCTCGGTCTTCGGCATGGGCGGCCTGGTCCTGGGCATCCTCGCGTGGCAGGAAGGGGGCGAAGCCGTCGGCCTGCTCCTGGCGGTCGGCGCGGTCTCGCTTGTCGCGCTCGCCTACTGGCTGGTGCGCCGAAAGCGCGAGGGGAAGCCGACGCTGATCGATCCGGATCTGTTCACGTCCATGCTGTTCCGCTTGGGGATCTCCGGGCAGATGCTCCAGAACATCGCGCTGGGTGGCGCGATGATCATCATCCCGATCTACCTGCAGATGGTCCTGGAGTACAACGCCCTGCAGGCGGGGCTGTCCATGGCTCCCCTCTCACTCAGCATGTTCGGGACGGCGCTGATCGCCGGCAGGCGGGCCGGAGGGCGGCGGCCGAGCAGCATCATCAGGGCTGGGTTCGGCCTCCTTCTGGTCGGGATGATCGTGTTGATCCCGATCGTCCCTCGCGCCGACGCGGGCTGGTACATGGCACTCCCGTTGGCGATCGCGGGGGTCGGTCTGGGACTGCTCGTCTCTCAGCTCAACAACTACACGCTGGCACCGGTCGTCGAGGAGCGCGTCAGTGAAGCGGCCGGCGTGAACTCTGCCGCCGGTTCGTTCGGGCTGTCGTTCGGCTTGGCGTTCGCCGGTGCGATCATGCTGGCCACGCTTGCCGTCAGCTTCACCAACATGGCCGAGGAGAGCGTGGTGCTGGACCCGGCCCAACAGCAGGTGGTCGCCGATGCGCTCGAACACGATGCGGAGGTCATGACCAACACGGATCTCGAACTGCTGTTGGTCGGGGAGACGCCTGAGGTCCAGGCCGAGATCATCCGGATCAACACGGAAGCGCGATCGCTCGCGCTCCAGGTTGCCTTGCTCATCCCGATCGTCGCGGGCCTGATCGGGTTCCTGAACTCGTTCCGGATGATGCGCCAGCCGGATCCGGTGTCATCGGGCATCGAGGGCATGGTCCTGGCCTGACGAGCGAGCGCCGGATCGCCGCGGCGCCGCACACTAGGTGTCGAGGTAGCGAGCGGGATCGAGCACGCCCGCGGCCAGGGCGCGACGAAACTGGTCGATCGACTCGCGCACGCCGTCCGCGATCGAGGTGGATCGGAGCTCTGGCAGCAGCTTCGCCAGGCCGGCCGCCTCGATCTCGCTGGGGAAGGGCAACCGGTCGTCGGCCAGGCTGATCCGGCCACGCGCCTCGGGAACCTCCGCCTCGATCGCCGCGGCGATTGCGCCCGTCTCGGCCGTCCCCGGACAGTTGAAGACCGCCGCTCCTTCGTGCGGCACGAGCGCGCACGCGATGAACATCCGGGCCACATCGCGGGCCAGCTGGTAGGCGTAGACCCCCGAGAACGGGACGCGGTAGTCGCGGCCGGTCAGGGCGGCAACCATCGCCCGCGTCGGATAGGACGTCAGGCCCTGGTCGCGACCGACCCCGTAGACGATGTAGGGCCGGAGCCCGATGCTGGACACGCCGCGCTCCTCGAAGTAGACCCGGCCGGTCCCCTCGTTGGCCAGCTTGTAGACGCCGTAGTGGGTCCGCGGCTTGACCCAGGCATCCTCCGGGATCGGCCCCGGCGGATAGTCGCCGGGTGGGCCGTAGACTGCCGCCGAGCTCGCGTAGACGACCCGGCCGACCTGGTCGGCGCACTTCGCTGCGACCTCGAACACGGCCACGGTGCCCAGCACGTTGACCTTCGCGCCGAGGGGCGGGTTGGCCCGTGCGAAGGGGATCTGGAGAGCGGCCAGGTGGACGATCCGCTCTATGCCGTAGTCGCGGATGAGCCGTTCGAGCCCATCGAAGTCCGTCACGTCGGCGGTGACCCGGGTCAGGCCGGCGAGGTCGTCCGGCGACCCGGGGGCGAAGACGGCGCGGAGGCGGGCGTCGTCGGTACCAAGGTCCAGCCCGACGACCTCGTGGCCCTTCTCGAGCAACTCGCGGATCGTCCAGGCGCCGAGGCAACCGAGGGCGCCGGTCACCAGAAAGCGGCTCATTGGCCCAGTGTACGGACGCGACGGGTCGACCCGGGCGGCCATCGAGACCGCCGCAACGGTGTGAGCCGAGGACTGAGCTCGCCACTGAGGCCCGCCCTGGGCGGGCCGGCCTGCTACGGCTCCTTCCTCGCCGTCAGCCGACGATCACCAGCGGCTCGAGCCCGGACAGGAGACCGTCCGGCCGGGGCGTGATCAGCTCGGGTTCGGGGCCGCGGTCCGCGTCACGGACAGCGAGCTCGGCGTCCAGCTGGGCGATGAGACTGGGGATGCTCGCCTCGAGCGCCTGCCCATACGCCGGTCCGATGTTCTTCATGAGCGCGATTTCCCGTTTGGTCTTCGGCGCACCGAACCGGAAGTGGATCGTCGTGCCCGCCGTGCCCGGCTCGAGCTCAATCGTGTGGAGCACCTTCACCGGCCCGGTGGGAGTGTCGAGGATCGTTCGATCCGTAACGTAGTCGAAGGGACGCCAATCGAGGATCTCCTCGACGACGGCGTCCTTGCCGTGCATACAGTGATTGGCCGAGCCGGGGCCTCGCCGGCCCCCAGTCGCCCCCTTGATCGTCACCTCCGTGACCCAGGGCTGCCACGTCATCCTCTGCCCGGGCTTGGTGAGGAATTCCCAGGCTACCTGCGGCGGCACTCTCGTGGGCACCGACACGATGAGGATGGAGTCCTCCGGGGAGACCATGACGCGGGCGCGGGCTTCCTCCTCCCGCCAGCGGCGCTCGAGGTCGTGGACCCAGGCCGGCACGTCGCCGATCCGATCGTATGTCTCGGTGTGCTCACGCATGCCAAGCGCGGCCGGGTCGAGATCGGAAGCATCGATGCATTGCTGGCTGATCAGTGCATAGGCGTTGATGCCGAGCTTCTCGACGACCTCGTTCTTCAGCAGCCGATGCGCGACGACGACATCCGACCCAAGGAGCTCCTGCCGGCCGGCGACCTTGTGGAGGATGGCGTCGCCGTGATGGACGACGAACTTAAGGTCGAGATCCGGGATCCGGACGCACGCGTCGCACTCGCACGACGTCGCCTGGCGGACGTCGCGGCGACGTCGACGGAACCCGAAGTAGCAGCGTTCGATCGTGTCGAGGAGCATCGACCCGTCGATCTTCTCTCCGGTCGCGAAGGTGAAGGCGGCATCGCCCTCGAGCTTGGCCAGTCGGAAGTTGGGCCGGAGCGCCGTGACGACGGCACCGACGAGGTCCGCGAGGATGTCCTGTGCGTGGTCCAGCTCAACGTCGGCGAGGTAGCCCGTGTAGCCGGAGATGTCGGCGATCAGGAAGCAGGTGGGTTGCGCGGTCGTGAGCATCGCTCCACCTTCACGAGTCGACCTGATAGCGACGCTCGCCGGTCGCCGGGTCGGCGAAGACCCGCATCGTCTTCCCTGACGAGGGATCGACGAACACCTCGGATGTCGCCTGGAAACGCGCCTCGAGCGGCTCTCCGGGCGCCTCTCCACCCGGCGGGCCGGCTGACCTCGGGATCTCGGCGGCCGCGGACCTGTAGCGCATGCGCTCGAAGGCCAGGACGACGATACACCCGACGCCAAAGAACGCCGTGATGAGGCCGACGACGACAAGACCCTGATCTCCGTCATTGCCGTAGCCGGCGATCCAGAGCCCGAGCGCGATCAGCATGACTCCGCCAATGATCACGACGAGGCGAGCGAAACCGAGCACCGTCCCGTCTCCTTAGTCGAGCACGGGCGTCGTTGCCCCGGAGTCCGGCTCCGCGAGCACGGCCGTGCCGTAGGCGACGATCTCGGACATCGATCCTCCCAGCTCGGAGCTGTCGAAGCGGAACGAGAGGATGACGTTCGCGCCAACGACGGTCGCGTTCTGGACCATCCGGTCGATCGCCTGGCGGCGGGTGTCCTCGAGAAGCGAGGTGTATTCGTGGATCTCGCCGCCGACGAGGGAGCGGAAGAACGCGGCGAGATTGCCGGCCAGTCCCCGGCTGCGAACGACGAGCCCGAATACCTGGCCCTTCGACTCGACGACCCTGTAGCCCGTCAGATAGGGCGTGGTGACGATGATCACGTGTGCCTCCCTTGTCGCGAAGCCGTCAGCCGGGATCGCGTGCTTCGCGCTCCGCGATGCGAGCAAATTCCTGGAGCTCGCCGCGGAAGCTTCCCTTGTACGAACCCATGGCGAAGATCCGGGCCGAGATGGCCGGAATGAGCCCTATCGTCCGGAACTCCTGGGTCAGGTGCGTCCCGGTTGCGGTTGGCGCGAACGTCGCAAGCGTCTCGCCGCGCAGTATCCGGTTGCCGAAGCGCGTCCTGATGCGGCGCGGCCGCTCCGCTTCGAGGACCTCGGACGGGCTGCCCATCCGGCCGAACCAGACCGTGTAGCGCGTCCCGGCCCGGTCCACCGGGCCGGTCACATCGGTCACCTTGCTGACACCCCCGGTCCATTCGTGCAGCCGATCGAGGTTCGTCCAGAGGTCGAACACCTGCTCGATCGGAGCGGCGATATCGACGCTGAACCGATAGTGCGCCATTGCCGATCGACACGGTGCCACTCGCTCGGCAGGCCGTCAATCGCGGTCCTCGCCTTTAAGGGCGCGGAGCGCGTCGCTGCTCAGGAGTGGCGCCAACGTTTCAGCAAGGGCCGGCTCGATCGTCGCGACCTCCGACGCCAGGCTCAAGAGGCGACCGACCGGGTCCGGCCCGAGATCGACGGGTTCGAACGTTGGGCTGGCGACCGTTCGGTCAGCGAGCGGCACGCTGGTGAGGTGGCGAGCCAGCGGACCCATCGTGTCGGCCATGAGCAGGTAGAGGTCGCCGACCAGCCGGCCCTGGTGACCGCCCGGGCGATACAGGGCGTCCAGGACGTGAAAGAGGGCCCGGTAGCTCGCGTTGAACAGGTCGGAGATCGGACGGATGTGGGCTGGGAAGTCGGCAGCCCTCGGGTCGGTACGGACCGGCCGGATCGGCCCGAGCGCAGTCGTCCCGTCGACGATACGGACGAGCTTCGCGTAGTGGGTCAGCTCCTGATGCGCCGGATCCGCCCAGCGGTAGTCGGCCAGGCCCTCGCCCTGGTGGACGATGATCTCGATCGCCCGCCGGGCACTGGCCAGATCGTCGACGAACATGAGGCCGCCGCTGTCGGCAGCGTTGAACTCAACGACGCCATAGAAGTGCTGGCTCGCGACCTGGCGGGCCTCGGTCCCGGTCACGAATAGCGCTCCTTCGCCCGACAGGCGCTCGATCGCGTCCTCGAGCGCAGCGTAGAACTGCCCGAGCGTGTGGAAGTCGTCGGCCTCGGGCAGGGCATCCGTGGGCTCGGGCTGCTCGATGATCAGGAACGTTGAGCGGATGAGTTCGGCTGATGCAGGGGCGAGGTGGAGCGGCAACTCCGGGCGATGGTGGGCGAGGAGCCCAGGGTACGAAGGTTGGACGCCGAGATCGAGGAAGTCGGGCTCGCCGCCTACCCCGACGAGCAGGTTCGCGACGAGGGCGACATGGAGCATCTCCTCGGCGACGATGCTCCGGAGTAGTCGGGAGGCCTCCGACCGCTGATCCTCGATCGAGTACATGGCGTAGAGGTAGGGCGGGATCGTCGAGAGCTCGACGCGCATCGCCAGGGCGAGGTGCTTGCGGAGCTGGTCCGTCGTTCGGATCGCCATCGGTCGTCAGCGCGCCATCGCCCGTTCGATGCGACGGTCGGGGATGAACCAGACGAGCACGACGGCGACATACATCAGGAAGGCAATGATCGGCGCGACGAGCGCCACCGGGATCGCGAGCGCGAACAGGACGGGCGAGATCTTGCCCTTGCGGTCGTTGCCGACAGCCGCCGCCAGCGTCGGCGCCTGGCCGTCGCAGGCGATCAGGGCGCGAACGAGGAGGAAGAAGGCGAACGCCGCCATCAGCATGACGACTCCGTAGGCGGCCGTGGGGATCGGTGCGAAGTTCGTGTTTCCCATCCACGCCGTACCGAACGGAAACAGCGAAAGCCAGAAGAGGAGGAAGAGGTTCGCCAGCAGTACCTGCCCATTGACGACGCTCGCGGTCTGCAGGAGGTGGTGGTGGTTGTTCCAGTACGTCCCGAGGATGGCGAAGCTCAGGACGTACGCGAGAAAGATCGGCCCAAGTGGGACCAGCGAGACGAGGTCGGTTCCCTCCGGTGGACGGAGTTCCAGGACCATGATCGTGATCAGGATGGCGAAGACACCATCGCTGAACGCCTCGAGCCGGCCCTTGCTCATCTGTCTGTTCCTGCCTCCACTCCGTCGTTCCATTGTGTCCGCTACGAACGATGGAGCGCTTGACGCGGGCAGATGGTGGCCGGCACCCAACTCGTGCCGGACACGCCGATGGGCCTCGTGGCGATGCTACCGTGCGATTCCGTTTCGGAATCCACCAGGCCCGGGGATCCGCGATGAAGGACACGAGCGCGAACGATCCGAAGACGACGGCCAGCATCGAGCGGCTCGACGTCGACAGATACACCGCCGCGATCCCGGAGCTGGCTGCCCTGCTCGTCGAGACGGTCGACGGCGGGGCGACGGTCAATTTCATGGCCGGGCTGAGCCTCACCGAGGCCGTCGACTGGTGGCGCGAGCGCATCGACCTCGTGGCCGATGGCACCGTGACGCCGATCGTCGCGGTCGATGCCGACGGACGGATCGTCGGCTCGACAGTCATCGTCCGCTCACGGATCCCCAATTCGCCGCACCGCGCCGAGATCGTGAAGGTCATGGTCCAGGAGCGGGCGCGCCGCCAGGGCCTCGGTCGAGCGCTCATGGCAGCGGCCGAGGAGACCGCCCGGGCCGACGGTCGCTGGCTGCTCATCCTCGACACGGTCAGCGGCAGCGCGGCCGAGGCGCTCTACCGCTCGATGGGCTGGCAGGAAGTAGGCGTCATGCCCGACCACTCGTATCGACCGGACGGCGTGCTCCAGCCGACGACGTTCTTCTGGAAGGATCTTCGCTAGGGGTCGAGGATCACCATCTCGCCTCGATCCCGGGCGTCAGCTGCCGGCCCGTGCGGTTCCTGCGGCATCGAACGCCATCGTCCGTTGCAGAGCAGCGGCCCGCATGTCGTCCGGGATCTCGACAGGACCGCCCACGATCTGGGCGTTGATCGAGGTCTGGGCCGCCTCCTCGACGATTCCGCCGACGAGAACGGCGAGATCCGGCGTCCGGTGGAACACGAGCACGCCATGGTTGGCCAGCAACACGGCCGGCACGCCCGGACGTACCGCCGCCCGGATGTTGGCGACCGCCTCGTCCGAACCCCGCGGGCCGTAGCCGGCGACGGGCACGCCATCGGGCAGGCCGAACATCGCGAGCGCCTCGATCCAGCAGGCGATCGGCCGGTTCGCCACGGCGTAGGCGGTGGCATAGGGCGAGTGGGTGTGAATGACGCATCCCACGTCTGGGTGATCCTGGTACATCGCCGTGTGCATGGCGACAACCGCGCCCTGGATCGGAGGCAGCGTGCCCTCAAGAAGAACGCCGTCGAGGCCAACGCGGACGACCCCGTCCGACCCGAGCCCTTTCAGAGACGCGGCCGACGTGAAATACATCTCCTCGGTGTCTTCGACCCGCACGCTGACGTTGCCGTGCCCGTTGGCCGAGATGGCTCCGCTGGCAATGACGCGCGCCGAGGTGTCCAGCACCTGATCGACGAAGCTCTTGTCCACGTGTACCTCCCAAGCCTGGCCGCGGTCGCATCTCGTTGCGGCGTCATCCTACCGAGCCCAGACCGGGGACGGGATCGGCCATGGCGCCCCAGACGGTCCAGGACATGCGCCTATCCGCGACGATCGGCACGAGGTCGAAGGCGCCGCGTCGTCACGATCATGGCAAGCAGAACGATGGCGGCCGTCAGGCCGAGGGTGGCGGCGACCGCTGCTGGCTCCACAGACAGAGATGACTCTGCTCGGGCTGGATTTCCAGGAGCGGCGGGGGCTGGAGATGGCGGGACGCTCGCCGGCACGACGGCGGCGATCGGCGCCGGCGAGGCTGAGACCTCTGCGCTGGGGCTCGATTCCGGCGAGGGGGATGGCGACGGAGGGAGGGGGATGACGACGCCGGCGGCGCAGCTGCCTTCGCCGCCGGGACCTGCGCCTTCGCCGCCGGTGCCGGCGCTTTTCGCGGCACTGGCTGGATCGAGACGAACTTGCCGTCCCAGATCATCGGCAGTGGCTTGTACTTCCAGGGCGTGAAGTAATGCTTGAGCTGGCCCGGCGTGAGCTTGGTGTTCGG
The DNA here is from genome assembly GCA_963789905.1 of uncultured Chloroflexia bacterium. Lineage (GTDB taxonomy): Bacteria > Chloroflexota > Limnocylindria > Limnocylindrales > CSP1-4 > CAWBMK01. Next base: position 1,052,564 of record CAWBMK010000001.1, read on the forward strand.
GCGCATGTCATAGCCGTTCTTGCTTTGTCGCCCCCACAGGGGCCCGGTGACGCGAACGCTCGTGATCGTGAACCGGCTCGTCCTGGCCGGGTCGGCGGTGGCCGTGAAACCGGTCAGGATCCAGGCGTGATTGCCGTGGGATACCGCGAGAGCGACCGGCAGGTTCGTCGCCCTTAAGCGCTTCACCGCGAGTCGGAGGGCGCTGTCGAAGCTGTTGCTTGCGACGAGTCGATAGCGGTCGTCGACGAAATGGCGCAGTCCGGCCGTCCAACCGGCAGGGTCGACACCGGCCGACACCGGGATCGCATATCGATCACGCTTGCGCATCCAGTCGAAATAGCGACGTTGGCCGGATGTGCTGTGGTCCTTCTCATGGTCGACGATGTTGCGCACGATCTGGACCGTCGCGGCCGTGCACCAGGACCAGGTCTGCTGGGTCGAGAACACGCCGCTCCGATAGAGGTTGATCCCGCCCGTCCACTTCGACAATCCGGCGCCATCCACGGGCCCGGCGGAGGGCACGGCGACGCAGATCGCGAGCAGCGCGGCGACCAGCCAGACGACCGGCCGGAGGCGATGTCGCGTGCCGGCCATGAGCCCATGATGCCCGCGTCCGGCAGATCCCGCCAGCGATAGTGCCGCCCGGTGTGAGCCGCCCGCGCCATTCGGCCAGCCGCTTGTAGACTCGCGACATGACTCCCGAACCTGCCGCGGAGCGGCCGATGGTCGACGTGCGCGAGCTGACAAGGCGGTTCGGCGCGCTCGAGGCCGTCAAGAGCGTCTCGTTCGAGGTCCAGGCCGGCGAGGTCTTCGGGTTCCTGGGGCCCAACGGAGCCGGCAAGACCACGACGATCAATATGCTCTGCACGCTGCTGAACCCGACGGCGGGCCAGGCCTTCGTCAACGGCCTCGACGTCGTCCTCGAGCGAAGCGCGGTTCGTCGCTCGATCGGATTGGTGTTCCAGCAACCGACCCTCGACGAATACCTCACGGCGATCCAGAACCTGCGATTTCACGGCTATGCCTACGCCATCCCGGCCGAGATCCGAGAGCGGCGGACGCGCGAACTGCTCGAGATGGTCGAGCTCTGGGATCGCCGGGACAGCGACGTTCGGACCTATTCCGGCGGGATGAAGCGAAGGCTCGAGATCGCTCGCGGCCTGCTCCACCATCCACGGGTCCTGTTCCTCGATGAGCCGACCCTCGGTCTCGACCCCCAGACACGGCGGCGGATCTGGCAATACCTCCTCGACCTGCGCCGGAACGAGGGCCTGACGATCTTCATGACGACCCACTACATGGACGAGGCCGAGTACTGCGACCGGATCGCGATCATCGACAACGGCACCATCGTCGGGCTGGACACGCCGACGGCCCTCAAGGATCGCGTCGGAGGCGACCTCATCACGGTGAAGGCGCCTGATGGCGCCGCTGCAGCGGCCGAGATCCGAACCCGCTACGGGATCGAGCCCCAGCTGGCCGATGAGGTCGTTCGCTTCCACGTGCCCCGCGGCGACACGTTCCTGCCCGAGTTCGTCCGCTCGTTCGGGCAGCCGCTCGAGTCGGTTGGGCTCAGCCGGCCCACCCTCGACGATGTCTTCCTCACGCTCACCGGTCGCGAGATCCGCGACGAAGAGGTCTCCGGCTTCGACCAGATGCTCCAACAGGGGCGGCGGCGCTTCTGATGGCCGATACTTGGCGTGGCATCTGGGTCGTCGGCTACCGCGAGCTGGTGCGCTTCGTCCGCGACCGCTCACGGATCGTGTCCTCGATCGCCTTCCCGCTCCTCTTCCTCGTCATCTTCGGGGCGGGCTTCTCGCGGGTCATGGGCGCCCTCGCGCCGGGGGTCGACTTCGTCCAATTCATGTACCCGGGGATCATCGCGATGACCGTCCTGACGACGTCACTGTTCGCCGGTATCGGAGTCGTCTGGGATCGGGAGTTCGGGTTCCTCAAGGAGATCCTCGTGGCCCCGCTCGGGCGGACCGGGATCGTCCTCGGGAAGGCGGCGGGAGCCACCGTCCTGGCCCTCCTCCAGGCCGGGATCATGCTCCTGATCGCCCCGCTCGTCGGTGTCCCGATCGATCTGGCCACCATCCTCGCCCTCATCCCGGTCGTTATCGTCCTGTCGTTCGGGCTGTCGGGCCTCGGGATCCTGGTGGCTTCGTTCATGCGCTCGCAGCAGGGCTTCCAGCTGGCGATCCAGCTGCTCATCTTCCCGCTCATCTTCCTGGCCGGTGTGTTCTTCCCGGTGAACAGCGTCCCGCCGTGGCTCGAGGTCCTCGCCAAGCTCAACCCGTTGACCTACGGCGTCGACGCAATCCGCCAGATCTTCCTCGGCCCGGCTGCCGCCGCCGCCGGTCTGGGGGTCACGATTTTCGGCCACACGATGACGATCGCCGAGGACATCCTCGTCGTCGGTGTTCTGGGCGCCATCCTCCTCGGCGCGGCCGTCTGGGCGTTCCGCCGCCAGGAATAGCCCGACCTGTCGGGCGTGCTCGGAATCGGGAACGCCGGCTAGATCGCCCGCATGCGGTTGTTCTTGGCGTCGTGGGTGAGCTCGGCCAAGCCCAGCGCTTCGAGGAGCGGCGGGACGTACATGCCGAACCGCCCGCGGTACCCCTTGCGCATGCCGTACCAGCCGCCGACGGGATTGTCGGCCGATCGACCCCAGCCCTCGACGGTGCCCTCGGCGGCAGGCTTCTGCTCATCGGCCGCGCCGAGCGGCATCCAGTCGCCGTGCGCCTTGAGCATCGCGTGGAGATCCTCGATGCAGCGCAGGTGGTAGGTCAGCTTCGTTGAGCCGACCTGGCAGACGAGAGCCGGCGGATCGGCCGTCTCGTCACGGTACATCTGGTACTCCGACGTCCCCGGTGGCGTTCGGAGCTGCCAGGGATCGTCCTTGGTCCCGGAACCGATGGCGGCCATCGTTGCGACCTCCCGCTGGAGTTGAAAAGACCCCGTGGCAGGATACGCCAGCGCGTCGGTCAGACGCCCATCCGCTCCAGCTCATAGGGCAGCATCTTCTGCCACCACGGCCAGTCATGGTTCACGTCCTGACCCCAGATGTCGACGATTGCCGGGATCCCCTTGGCTGCAAGGACGTCAGCCATCGCCCGGGTGTCGGCCAGCATCGCGTCCTCCCAGGCGCCCTGGCCGCAGACGAAACAGATCCGGGCGGCACGATAGCGATCGAGGTACCAGTCGTCATCGAGGTTCGGCAGGAACTGCAGCGGGCTGTTGTAGTAGACGCCCTCGTCGCTCGTCTCGCCGACGAAGTCGCGCAGCTGGTAGAGGCCGCTGACGGCAACGACGCCATCGAACACATCCGGGTGGCGAAAGAAGGCGTTCGCGGCGTGATAGGCGCCCATCGAGCAGCCCGTCGTCCACATCGTGTCGCGACCGAGGCGACCACCGATCCACGGCACGAGCTCGCCGACGAGATAGCGATCGAACGCCTCGTGCCGACGTGCCCGATCGGCGACGGGGATCGACTGGTTGGTCCACGACTGGGCGTCGATCGTGTCGATGCTGAAGACCGTGATCCGACCCGCCTCGATCAGTTCGCTGACCGAGTCGATCATGCCGAAGCTCTCGAGGTCGGTGTGGCGCCCGTCCTGCGGCGGAAAGGCCACGATCGGCCGCCCGGCATGGCCGTACGACTTGATCCCCATCCATTGGTCGAGCAACGGGCTGGGCCAGCCGTGTTCCTCGAGCTTCACGGGCGGGCGTGGATGGCGGCGGCCGCATCCCGAAGGACGGCCAGATCCGGGCTCCTCATGATGTAGCCCTCCGACCCGATCGCCGCGGCGAAGACACCCGCCATCCGTTCGTGATGGACGATGAGATCCCGGTATCTGGCCGCGATCTCGGCGGGTCTGAGGCCGTAGGCGTGGCCATCCTTGCGGCCTGCCCAGAGGCAGACGAAGGCCCGTGACGGCCGGATGGCCGTCGTCCCTTCGACGACCACCTCGGCCCAGGCGCGGTAGAAGTCCATGTCGTTCGCCCAGTTCCACATGTCGACCGTGAGGCCGCCGGGCTGGCGCATGTTGACTTCCAGGGCGCGGAGCGAGCCGTCGGGCAGGCGGAAGAACTCGAAATGGAACGGCCGCTCACGGACGCCGAAGGCATCGACGAGCCGACGGCCGAGGGCGACCAGGTCGTCGGGGATGGTCCGATCGATCCAGTAGGCCATCTCGCCACCCTCGACCGAGTCGAGAACAGAGATGCCATACGTGATCGAGGCGTCGAAGACGACCCGGCCGTCGCGATCGACCAGTCCGTCGTAGCTGAACAGGTCGCCGGCGAGGAACTCCTCGCAGATGTAGTCGGTACTGCCGGCGTCGGCAAGGAAGCCCGGCAGATCAGCGTCGTGCGAGAGTCGATGGGTGCGGGCGGCGCCGACGCCGACGTCGGGCTTGGCAACGATCGGGTAGCCCACCTCGGCGACGAGGGCTCGGATGTCGGCCGCCGTCCGGCAGATGCGGCCCCGGGCGGCCGGGACTGCGGCCTCCGCGAAGATCGCCTTCATGACGGTCTTGCTCTTGATGGCGTCGATGGTGTCGAGCCGGATTCCGGGGACGTCGAACCACGTCCGGAGCTTGGCCTCTGTTTCGAGCCACCACTCGTTGAGCGAGTCGACGCGATCGATGCGGCCGTGACGATGGATGAACCAGCCGAAGGCGCGGATGAGAGCATCGATGTCGGCGAGGTCCGGGACCCGGTAGTACTCCGTCAGGGCCTCTCGCAGCTCAGGGCGAAGCTCCTCGTACGGCGCGTCGCCGATCCCCAGCACGGTCGCCCCGACCTCGCGCAGGCGCACGCAGAACCAGCCCATCTGGGGCGGGAAGTGCGGTGAGAGGAAGACGACATTCATCGGGGCTCCGGGTGAGCGCACACCCTAGCCCGTCGCTGCCCCCCGTGTCACGTCTGAAGCGCGGTCAATTCTCTCGTGGCGGCTCGTCGACCTCCACGCGGACGGTGATCTCCTCCGTTCCGCGCACGATCGAGAGATCGAACGGCGGGTCGGTCTCGGACAGCGAATCGAGGAGGTCGTCGGCGTCGCCGATGGACCGGCCCCCAAGGGTCGTGATGACGTCGCCCTGGCGCAATCCAGCGGTGGCGGCAAGACTGCCGTCCTCGACCTCCCGGACGAGCAGGCCGTCGACCGGCGGGAGGCCAACGGCGCGACGGAGACGTCGGGCGACGTGGGCCGGGGCGACGGCGACACCAAGGCGTCGGCGACGAGGGGTCTCGCCCTTGCCGAGCGCCTCGATCCTCGTACGCAACGCCGCGTCGGCAGGGATGGCGAGATAGAAGCCTTCCCCGAGGCGGTTCGTGTTGAGGCCGACGAGGTGTCCCTTCTCGTCGACGACCGGGCTGCCCGAGCTGGCCGGCGCCAGTGGCGCAGTGTGCTCGATGCTGCCCCCGATCCGTCGGCCACCGGGCCCGCGGAAGGACCGCTGCACGGCCGAGACGTAGCCGACCGTGGCTCGCGTGGCACCGCCGGCGGTGGCGGCTACGCCAAATACCAGCGTGCCTAAACCTGCCTCGGCATCCGACCACCCGATCGGCGGGGCGTCACCGGTCTCGACGGTCACGACAGCCACGTCGCCATCGATGTCGACGCCGGTCACGCGACCACGCTCCGAGCGGCCGCCTTCGAATGTGACGGTCACCTCGTCGCCCCGGATGTTGTGTGCGTTCGTCACGACGCGTCCGGCGTCGATCACGACGCCCGAACCGCGGTGGTGACGGCCGATCGAGACGACGGATGGCGCAACGCGTTGGGCGACGGTCCCGAGCAGCTTGGGAAGTTCCGTTTGGAGTGGCATCGTCGTGTTCGCTCCTGGTGTCGTTGTTCGGGATGGTACCTTGTTGATTGCAAGTTACCAGCCACTGGCCGGATGCGCAAGAGGCAACATCTACCATGTCGACGATGACCGAGATCCCAGCCGACGCGGCCGGGCAGGCGCCCTCGCCGCCGACCACGCCCCCGACGCCCCTCGAGCTCGCCCTCGACCGTGTCGGGGACCGCTGGAGCTTCCTCGTCATCGAAGCGCTTCTCGATGGGCCGCGCCGGTACGGGGAGCTATCGGTCGCGATCGTTGGGATCGCCACGAACATCCTGTCCGATCGCCTTCGACGACTCGAGCGAGCGGGAATCGTCCGGCCGACCCCGTACCAGGAGCGACCGACCCGGCTCGAGTACGCCCTCACCGCAGACGGCGTCGAGCTCGCCGGGGCCCTGCGCCTGCTGGCCGACTGGGGTGCTCGGCGGGGGTCCGATGGCGAGATCCTGCGGCACGAGCCGTGCGGAACCCCGCTCGAGGCACGCTGGTATTGCCCAACATGCGCGCGGTCGATCGACGACGGGGAGGGATCGACGCTGCGATCGGTGTAACCGCGAAATGACCCGCAGGTGATCCGTCGCTTTCGCCCCGCCACTGGCAGGCAAGCCGATCTCGCCATCATCCGACCATGCCCCCCAAGCGCAGGCTCGATCCGCGACCGATCGCGGACCGTCGTCGAGACTGGTCGATCGAGGCGATCGATCGCGGGCCCGCGCTCGGCCCCGGTCTGTCCGTCGCGACTTCGTCCGACGTCGCCCGTGCCCTCGATGGCGCTCCATCGCTCGACGACTGGGAACAGATGGCGACCGGGATCGTCCCGGTCTTCGAGCGCCGTCGTCCGTTCCCGTTTGATTTCGGCCGACCCCTTCGGGCATTCGTGCCACCCGGCGTCAGCGTGATGATCGCCTACGACCTGGGCCCGGGCCTGATGCGGATCAGCCGCGAGGTCGCGACGATGTGGCCCGTATCCGAGGAGGCCATCGTCGGCCGCGCGATGATGAACCTGCGCGAGAGGGTCCTGGCCGGCCTGGCCCGCCCGGAGCCCATCCGGGCGATGTCGGAGACACTCGACGACCTGGTCGTCCGGGCGATCGTCTCGGGCGAGGGCTGGGCGTCGACACTCCTGCTCGTGCCCGACCTCCTTGGCCGACTCTTCGGGCCGGAGCCGTGCCTGTTCGTTGCGCCGATGCGTGACCTGCTCATCGGCTTGCCGGCAGACACCGATATCGGCACCGCGACCTGGTGGACGGAGGAGTTCGAGGCGCTGGACCCGAACTGTCTCTGCCTCGAGGGTTTCGCCTGGGCCGATGGCGAGCTCGTGGTTTGGCCGCTGGGCCGGGAGGCTGCTACCGCCTGACCGCGCTACCCTCATCTGTGGCACCGCTCGGAGGAAGGTCGTGGGTAGCTCGATCATGCTGCTGGTGGGAACGAAGAAGGGCGCCTTCGTCGTCGACGGCGACTCGGGTCGTGACGTCTGGACGATCCGCGGGCCGTTGTGCGAGGGCTGGCCGATCCACGACATCAGCGCCGATCCGGCGACGGGCGCGCTGTACGCCGGGGGCGGCTCCGCCTGGTACGGGCCCGCCGTCTTCCGCTCCGACGACCGGGGCGAGACGTGGACCGTCTCCTCCGCCGGGATCACCTACGGCGACGACGGGCCGAAGATTTCGGCCGTCTGGAACGTGACCGCCGCCCATGGCTCCATCTATGCCGGTGTTGGCGACGCAGGCCTCTTCAGGAGCGGCGACGGCGGAGCCACTTGGGAGCACGTCGAGGGTCTGACGAAGCATCCGAGCAGACCGGAGTGGCAACCGGGCGCCGGGGGTCTGATCCTCCACACGATCATCCCCCACCCGACCGACGCGACCCACATGTGGATCGCGATCAGCGCAGTCGGCTGTTTCGAGACGACGGACGGTGGCCTGACATGGAACACGAGGAACATGGGCGTTCGGGCGGACTTCCACCCCGAGCGGTACCCGGAATTCGGCCAGTGCGTCCACAAGATGACGATGGCCGCCGGCGAACCGCTCCACCTCTATCAGCAGAACCACTGCGGTGTCTACCGCACATTCGACGGCGGAGCGACATGGCAGGAGATCACCGCCGGCCTGCCGTCAGAGTTCGGTTTTCCGATGGCCGCCCATCCGCGGGATCCGCTGACCGCCTGGACGATCCCGCTGAACGGCGCGGATAAGGGTCGTTTCGTGCCCGACGGGGCGGCGGCAGTGTGGCGGACTCGCGACGGCGGCGATTCGTGGGCCCGCCTCGGGGCAGGCTTGCCGCAGGAGCATGCCTACCTGGGGGTGCTTCGTGAGGCGATGGCCGTCGATCGGCTCGACCCGGTCGGTGTCTACTTCGGGACATCGACCGGCCAACTCTGGGTATCGCGCGACGAAGGCGAAGCGTGGGAGATGCTGACCGGTGATCTGCCGCCGATCTACTCGGTGGAGGCGGTCCAGCTCGAGAGCTGATGGCAACGGTCATTCTGCCGCGCTCGCTCGTCGCCCTCTTCCCCGGCACGGAGCGGCGGCACTCGTGCGATGCGGCGACGGTCGCCGGGGTCCTCGATGATCTCGATCAGGCGGTCCCCGGATTGCGCGATCGACTCGTCGACGCGGGCCCTGTCCTGCGGCGACACATCAACGTCTATGTCGACGGCGAGCCCGCGTCGCTCGCGTCATCGGTCGGACCGAGCTCGGTCGTCCACGTCATCCCGGCGGTGTCCGGTGGAGGATCGGAGTCCGTCAGAGGACCGGAGGCCGTCAGAGGATCGGCAGCCGGCTAGACCAGCTCCAGCGGATCGGAGCCGGGAATCCGTGGGACCGTTGTTCCCGCGCCGACCGGCGCACGACCTGATGCCAAGCCGGGCATGACGGCGCGCCACCCGTCGTCGGCGACCCGTTCGACGATGTCGCTCGCGGCGTGGAGCATCGCCAGTGCCAGATCCATCCCGTCCGGGCGCAGGCTCCGCGGCTCGAAGGCTCGGGCGGACGCGGCGGCGACATCGATGATGCTCCGCGTCGCGGCTATCGCCGGAGTAACAGCGGCCGACCTGATCTCACGGACGACCAGCGCGACGGGGGCTGCGTCAGCGAGCCCGGCCGCCATGAGGGCGAGCCAGCGCGGGTGGAGGCTCGGAGGCTCTTCGAACGCCATCGGGACGTCCGGCAGGCACGCTCGCCGCAATGCCACCCCGACGAGCGCGAGCGCTCCAGTCTCCTCATCCGATACCCAGGCCGGCAGGCCCCCGACGCAGATCCGATCGTTGGGCATCCCGGCTGCACGAGCGATGGCGACGGACAGGACGGCGAGACCGAGTGCGCGGCCGGCGCGCGTGGCCGCGCCAGCTGGAGCACCAGCGGCAAGATCCGGACCCACGACCAACGGCCCCGGGCCAAGGACGAGGGTGCAGCCCGCACGCTCGAGGAGGCGGCATGAGAACACGGCGTCCGCAAGGGCCCGGTCGGGGTCGATGCCGCCATCCACCGCATCCACGACCGGATCCGACGCGACGATGTCGATCCGCTCGAGGACGGCGACGACGGCCGACTCCGGCAAGGCCAGGGGCGATGCCGAGGTCATGAGGCGGACGGTGCTGCGACGTTCGGCCGAGAGTTCGTCGGCTCGTTTCCGAAGGGCGCTGAGACCTCGCTGGCTCCCCGTCGGGGCGGTGTCGACCCCACGTGGCGTCCCCGCCGGTGGCGCCCATCGCGGGGTCTCCGCACCGGACTCGGCCGATCGATCGGCGAACTCCTGCCCCGCCGGTACGGCGACGCGGAGCACGTCGGCCCCAGCCCGGACCGCCGTCGCGGTCTCGTCGATCGCGTCGTCGGCGGCAGGTTCATGGAGCGGAACTCCGACCCATGGCCATGGCGCTTCGCCGACCACTGCGGTCAGCTCACGACGGGCCAGTCGATTCGCGTCCCCGCTCTCCAGGGCGGCTCGGACGAGTCGGGTGACCTCCGCTTCTGCAGCGGCCCGTCGATCGGGCTCGGCCAGGAGAGCCGCCTCGTCGCCGAGGACGACGGCTCCGTTGGCGACGTCGAGGGCGAGCCGCCTCGGCGCCACGTCATACTCCGCGACTGCCATGGCGAACGGTAACCCGATGCCCCTGGCCAAGACCGTCGGATCGCCCGCCGTATGGCGCTCGACGACCGCGTGGGCAAGTGGTCTATCGCCATGGGCGAGACCACTGACGTCGAACAAGCGAAGGATCGCCCGCTCGATGCCGGGCGTCGTGCTCTTTCGAGCCTCGCCGACCAGGTTCGTCGCGAGGGCGTCGGCGGCCGCCGTCAGTCGGTCGATGGCGGCGAGGGCTTCGTTCACCCTGGCGGACCGCGAAGGGCGCCGGCCGCCTCGAGGATCTCGCGCGTCCGTTCGATCGGCAGGGCCGGGACGACGACGCCGTCCCGTCCGGAGACCGTCTCGGCAGCAAAGAGGCAGTCGACGACCGCTTCCTCCGTGGCTTCGATGACGGCGGCGAAGAATGGGTCGAGGTACTCGTCATCGACAAGTCGGACGTCGGTTTCGGCGGCCGGTGGCGCGTGTGGCAAACGCAGCCCGGTCGAGAAGGCAACGAAGATCTCGCCCGATCCATGGTGGGCGGTGCTCCCCGTTCGCGCCAGGCCCATCCCGACTCGGCGGGCCAGTCGCTCGAGCTGACGGCCGTTGAGCGGGGCATCGGTCGCCACGACGCCGATGCAGGAGCCTTCGGCTGCCCGGATGCCGGCCCGCTCGCGGCCACCACCCACGGCCGGCCAGCCCTCAGTTCGGAGCGCCCGCCCGACAGCCACGCCGTCGATCGTCAGCCGCCCAAGCTCGCCGAAGTTGGCCAGGACGAGCACGCCGACGTTGTAGGTCGGAGCCTCTGGAGAAGCCTCGTCTGACCATCGATGCACCGGACGGACGACGCGTGAGGCGCTGCCGATGCCGCCCTTGAGCTCGAAGCAGCGCATCCCTGTACCGGCGCCGACGGCCCCCATAGCGATCGGTCCGGGGCCCACCCCAACGGCGCCGGCTACCGCCGCCCGGACGTCCTCGTCGGATATCTGGACGGGCAGCGGCCGTGAGAGGGCGCTGTCGTCGCACTCGGCAACGACCGGGATGAACACCTCGGCCGAGCCGGGCATGGTTGCCCCGATGATCGAGACGGCGGCGTCGTAGACCCTCCCGACGGCGAATGTCGAGGTCAGGAAGATCGGGGTCTGTATGACGCCCCACTCGCGGATCGTCGCCGACCCGGTCATCTCCCCCGCGCCGTTGAGGACGTCGATCCCGGCCGGATACCGATATCGGGATCCGTCCTCGATCCGGTGCGGGATGACCACAGTCACCCCCGTCCGGGCGACACCCCGACCGTCGGGCGGATCGGGCTCGTCGCGCCAGACCGTGGCGTGGCCGACCGCCACATGGGCGACGTCGACGATCGAGTTGGTCGCGCCCGTCGGCAGCAGTCCGATCTCGAGCCCGATGTCGCGCGCTCTTGGACGAGGTGTCCCGGCCATCCGCTCGATGCTAGCCGAGCCCGCCCCGGCAGGCGTGGCGCCCGCGGTCGTGGTCAGTCGACCGTTCCGGCCAGGCGGTTGCCGGCGACGAAGGCGCGGAAGGCGCTCTCGGCGTCGGGATATGTGAACCGGGCCGTCCGATCGCCGATCCGTTCGGCGCCCGGAAAGCTGGCGGCCATATCCGCGACGAGGCCCTTTGCATAGTCGGCCTCGATCGTCACCGGGCTGCCGACGTCCAGCGGCCGAAGCTCGCCTGCGGAGGCCCGCTGCATGGCGCGCTCGGCGCCCGCGCGGACGAGACCGCGGGCGACGGTCGGATGGACCGACGCTGCCGCGTTCGAGCCGCTTCCGGTCTTGACGACGATCCGCTCTGCCCAGGGGAGCCACTCGGCAACCTCGGCCGCCAGGGCATCGTCACCGCTGACCATGCCGACCGGGACGCCCCAGGCTCCGAGAGCGAGGGCGTTGAGACCGTACTCGCCGGTCGGGCGACCGTTGAGGCGTGTCTCGACCGGCCTGCCCGAGTAGGTGTGGGCGATCGTCCCACTGGGATGACCGGCCCGAGCGTGATAGCCGACGAACAGGGCGACGTCGAAGTCACCGTCGCGGGCGCCGGCGACCATCGACCATGTCTTCTGGCCCTGGAGGAGCCTGGCTCGCGGATCAAGGTCGGCCGGCGTCAGGTTGTGCATGCTGGCGTGTGAGTCGTTGACGAGAACGTCGTCCGCCCCGGCAGCGAATGCTCCGTCGATCGCAGCGTTCGCCTCGCCGATCATGAGGACCACAGCCTCGGGATATCGCGGATGTCCAGGATCGGTCGGGTGGGGGTGGCTGACCCCGGCGATGCCCTCCATGTCGACGCTGATGTAGACCCTCACCTCGACTCCTCATCCTCGTCGAGCGATGCCATCGTCCGGGCGACTTCACCGACCCAGACGGCCCCGCTGCGAAAGTGCTCGGCCTTCCAGATCGGCGCCCGCGCCTTCGTCTCATCGATCGCGTAGCGGGCGGCTCGAAACGCCGCATCGCGGTGGGCCGACGCGGCCACGATGGCGATCGACGGTTCACCGACCGGGACCTCGCCGGTCCGATGCACGATGGCGAGGTGGGTCACGCCGAAGCGTTCGGCGACCTCGGCCGCAATGTCGGCCATGATCCGCAGGGCCATCGTCTCGTGGGCCTCATAGGTGAGGGTCTCGACAGCCTCGTCCGCGAAGCGCTCGGCGACCGATCCCTGACCTGGCGCGGGCGTCCCGGGCGTCGCTCGGGTCCGGCCGATGAAGCCGACGATCGCGCCGTCGGCGGGCGTCGCGAGCCGGCCGCCGAGCTCATCGAGGAAGCCCGGCTCGAACGGCGCTTCACGGATCTCGAGGATCGCACCAGCCTCGCGCCCACCGCTGACCGGGGGGATGCAGGCCAGCTCGTCGCCCTCCACGAGGATGTCATCGGGCTCGGCGTACTCGCCGTTGCGGGCGAAGCGGATGGACGGTCGACCCGGCGCGAGGACCGGGAAGCGCTCGATCAGCGCATGCCAGGCCGTCTCGATGGTGGCGCCCTCGGTGAGCGCGAGTACCACCTCTCGCGTGCCTGCCAGCTCTCGCTGGATCGCGAAGAGCCGGACCGAGATGTTCATTCGCGTCAGACCAGCAGCCCGGCGCCGAAATAGAGGCCCGCCGCCAGGATCGACCCGGCGGCGATCGTCCCGACGTTGATGTAGAGGAGGCCGGTGGCCGATTCCATGCTCCTCGTTTGGGCCGTTCGGACGGCCATCACCCCGACGATGAGGGGGAGAATGAGCCCGATGATCAGGCGCATCCAGACGAAGAACGCCCACGGTCCGGTCAACGCAGCAAACGGGTTGCTCGGCGCCCACGGCGATCCGAGCCCTGTAGCAGTCCACACGACGAACATGGCGATCTGGGCCACGATCGCCGCCACGAGGATTTGGGACAGGGTCACGAGCGGCGCTTCGGGAAGCTTCGGCGTGACGAGATACCAGTGGGCCAGGATCATCGCCGCCAGGACGCCACCTGTCGCCGCGGCGAGCCCGACCAGCCAGACGAGCATCGATGCAACCCCGGCCGGGCTCCCGCCCCACGACAGGGCTGCCGCAACGAGGGCCACGCTGCCAACCACCATGGCGATCCCCCCGAGCGGGACGGCCCGGCGGTCGCGGGCCATCAGGATCGCCCATGCCGCACCGAGGACGATGAAGGCGGCAAGCGCGACCCGACGCGGCGTGTCCCATGTCGGATCGGCCACGACGGGCGAGCCGACGACGCCCCGTGGAAGGCCGAGGTCGGCGGCGAGGGCTGCTGTTGCGCAGAAGACGGCCGCGAACGCCGTGAAGGTGAGGGAACCGCGCGTCCCACCGATCCGCAACCGCCCGAGAAGCACCGCCCCGAACGCGCCAACGGCGAGCCCGATGAGAATGGTCCAGTTCACGAAGGCGATGTTGCGTGCGATAACCTCGGGCGCCACGCCGGGAGTGTAGATCGGGTGATCGACCGCACCGGAGTACAGCGCCCACGAGGCTCGCACGGTGCCGTATCGCACCACAAAGGGTAGACGTGGAGGGCCTCTGGGGTGGACGATACGCGATCCAGCACCATCCTCAGGGGACGTGGGCTATTGATGCAACCGCTCGTCGCGGGCCTCGTCGTCTATATGGTCTCCTTCGCCATCGGCTCGGCCCTGCTCGCCGTCCGTCGGCAACGCAACCCGGCGGCGTGGCTCCTCTCGGGAGCGGTCATCGGACCGATCGCCATCGGCCTCCTGCTCCTGGCCCCGCCGGGCAGATGCCCGACCTGCGGGGCAGGCGTCCGTGGATGGCTCGACACCTGTGTCGTCTGCGGACGGGCGGTCAAGTCTGGGGCCGGCCGAACCGGTGGAGGGACGAGCCGCCGCCAGGCCCGACCGCTGTCGGAATGGCTGTATGGGATGCCGACATCCCCGGACGAGACGACGACACCAACGACGAACGGCGCCGCCACGGTCGATCAGGGGATGCTCGCGCGCGCGCCCAACGACGCGGAGGTCGCCACGCTCGCCCAGAGGTCGCACGCCGCTTCCAGCGAGACGATCCTGCGCGTTCCGCCAATTCAGGACGGTTCGCCCGGGATACGCGTCCTCGCGTCCGGCGTGTTCGTGGGTGGGTCGACAGGGCTCGAGGTTGGGAGCCGCTACGAGATCGGCAGACATGACGGGATGCTCACCGTGCTTGGGCCGGTCGACTCCCAGCCGGGCACGGTTCAGATCGAGCGGCCGCTGGACTGGATCGCCGCGACCACGGTCAATGGGCGCCTCGTCGTCTCCGACGAGGGAAATCCTCGATCCTTCTCCCTCGTCTTCGAAAACATCGCCGGCATGAGTGGCGAGGACCTCGAGGCTTCCCTGCAGCCGGACCAGACCGTCCGGCGGATGGCCTGAGGTCAGGTTCGGATGCAGGCGCAAGCCAAGCCGGTCTACTCGTGGAAGGCCAGCGTGCCGCCGGAGGCCGTCGCCATTGGTTTGTCGATCGTGGTCGTCCTGGCGGCAATCGGGATCATGGGGTCGGGAGCTCTCACCGGGCTTGGAGAATCCGAGGTTAGTGGCCCGGTGGCTACGTTCGTTGCCCCGTCAACCGGTCCGGCCGTGGAGCGTCCAAGCCGCGATCTCATTCGCCGCGGCGTCGCCTTCAACGCTCGCCTCGTCGCCAACGGAAACACGCTCGCTGGGGACATCGTGGCCAAACCACCGTCAGGGCCGTTCATCAACGATGAGCTCCGGCTCACGAACTTCAACCTTGGAAACGCCATATCGTGGAGTGCGGAGCTGTCCCGGGCCCCGGGCGGTAGCGAGCTGGCGGGCCAGCTGGCCATCGTGTACGGGGCCCTGCGGCGACACATCGACGACCTGCTTACCGAGGGTTTGTACCCAGATGATCTCCCGACATATCTGAAGGCGGTGGCCTCGCTCGTGGACGAGCTTCGCAGTCTCACCGCCTTCGAGTCCGGGCTCGAGGCGTTGATCCAATGAACGTCCTGGCCGACATCGGGAAGTCGATCGAACAGGTCCCCCTCTTCTTTCTGGCGATGGTTCTCGTCGTCGGGCCCACCGCGGGCCTGTTCATCTATCGGCTGATCACCTCACAGCGGGCGCGACGGGCAAGTCCGCAGGGCGAGGACCTGTATTGGTTGTGCGTGGCCTGTTTCTCGATCAATCGGGATGTCGACAAGGCCTGCTATCGCTGCCGAATGGCGAGAGGGACCGCCGTCCCCGCCGATCCCGCACCGTCCAGGCGCCCAGCCCCAATCCCGATGGCGCGGCCAGCCAACACCGGCGGCCGGGCATTGGGAGCAGCCAGTGTCCCGGTGGCTGCCCAAGCGGCCGATGGTGTCGGGGTACCCGTAATGGCCGACACGACACCGCGCCCGGCGACTTCACCATCCATCGTGGCGAGTGACGAGGTGATCGCCCTGCCCGCACCGGCCCCGACGGCGCCGCGCTCTCTTCCGAGCCCGGTGCCGAGCGAGGTGCCGCCCGACGTGCAGGGTGAGCCGGCCAAGGTCGCGCAGGCCGCCAGCAGCCCGACGAAGACGACGCGGACCCGAGCGCCGGCGCGCTCTCGATCGACGCCGCCGCCAGCCCCGACGCCCGAGTCCGACCTGGCGCTCGAAGCGGAAGCTTCTCCACCGGCGCGCAAGCCACGGGCTCGCAGCTCGGCAACACCACGGGCTCCCAGTCCGGCCATACGACGGGCTCGCAGCTCGGCCACGTCTCGTTCGACCAAGGCGCCCAAACCGCTCAAGGTCGATTCAACCAAGTCGGACGAGCCGGTCGGCGTCCCGGTCATGGACGAGGCCGATCGTGGGATCGATGGAAAAGCGGCGAAGCCGCGGGCCCCGCGAACGACAACGAGGCGCGCACCGGCCAAAGCTCGATCGACAGTGCCACCACCCTCGGCGGAGCCCATGGCGGCCGGTGCCGATAGGGAGACGGGGGTTCCGGTCATGGATGACACCGCTCCCAACGCGAAGGTCTCGTCCAAGCCGCGGCCAACTCGCGCGACGCGAGCACCTTCATCACCACCGGTCGGGTCACCGGCACCGTTACCGGCGCCAGCACCAACCGTACCTGCCGCAACGACGCCGAACGCACCGGTTCGCAGCCCGTTGCCGAACTAAGGTCAGCAGCAGGCACTATCCGCGCCCTGACGCCTACGATTGCCCTGGAGGTGCCGCTCGATGAGCCTGGGACGTGAAACAGCGATCACCTGGTATGGGCATGCCTGCGTCGAGATCCAGTCACCGGGCGGTCTGACGATCCTGATCGACCCCTGGTTCGGCAATCCGCTGAGCCCAAAGTCCGAGGCGGAGGTCGACCGCTGCGACATCATGCTCGTGACGCATGGGCATTCGGATCACCTCGGGGAGGCGCTGCCGATCGGCTCGAGGACGCGTCCTGAATGGCCCGCGATCCACGAGCTCTCCCTGTGGTTGTCGCGCAACTACGCGGCCGCCGATCGCGTCGTCGGCATGAACAAGGGCGGGACGGTCACCCCCAGCGGCATCAAGATCACGATGACCGGAGCGGAGCACTCGGCCGGCGATTGGAACGACTCTGCGACCACGACCCTGTATCTCGGCGAGCCGGTCGGCTTCGTCATCGAGATGGAGAACGGATTCCGCGTCTACCACGCCGGTGACACGAGTGTCTTCGGCGACATGGCTCTCATCGCCGAGCTCTGGCGACCCGATCTCGCGCTGCTGCCGATCGGCGGCCATTACACGATGGGACCGGCCGAAGCCGCCAAGGCCGTCGAGCTGCTAGGCGTCAAACACGTCCTGCCGATCCACTACGGGACGTTTCCGATCCTGTCGGGCACACCCGCCGAGCTTCGGATCGCACTCGATGGGCGCGGCCTCGGCGACGTAGAGGTCCACGCCCTTCGACCGGGAGAAACCCTCTCCTAGCGCGACGTTCCCGGCGCCGCGACCTCCTCCGATCGCGGCGACGGCCCGGCTGGTGCTCCCGACTCCGGACGCTTCCGCGCTTGTCGGATCGAAGGGCGTCTGATCCGACTGCCGACGCGGGATCGCTGGGCACCCAACGTGAGGGGCTTTCGAACATGCGGTCGAGCCAGCAGCATTCCTGCCAGGACGCTAACCGCGAAGAGGGCCGAGGCGACGATGACCAAGCCGTCGATCGGAAACGGCACGTCGAACGGCATCCGATACGGCCTCCACGCTGCGGATCTAGCGGGGCGCACCAGCGCGCCGGTGGCTGACCCTAGGAGGGCTGTAGCTGCGGCTCAATGGGTAACCCTCCCTAGGTAGGTACTCCTACACGGTCCTGCGAGCACGTCTGGCCGTCTCCGTTGGGCCGACCGCCCCTGACCGCTCGCCTCCGATCCGGACCCCTCCCCAACCTGGGGACCGATTGCGCAAGATCGGCACCGGACGAAGGTCGGGCTGGTCCGAGGAGGGTGCGTCTGTCAGAGTCCTCGTCGAGGAGCCATGACTCCACATGCCGCGTTGTGGGTCGACGAGGTCCTCCACGAAATAGCACACCCGTCGCGAGGCGGGGTCGCAAAGCCACGGGGCTCTCGAAGCTAGCCGGGTTACCGAATGGAGCGCCGACCACATGTTCTGGGACGGCACGCGTTGGATCGACGAGCGCGCCCTGAGCGCGACCCCCACCCCCTCCCGACGGCGAGTCCGTGACTGGATCGCCACCGGCGTCATCATCATCGGCCTAGTGGCCGTATCCATCCCCCTCGGTTCGGCATCCGCTGCACAGACCCCGAAGGGTCTCGCCGACTCGTGGAAGGCCGGCTACAACACGTCGGTCGTCCAGGAATCGAGCGGTCGCATCAAGTACCGCGGCGCCTGGAGCGTCGCCAAGCATCCCAAGTACACGAACGGGCGCGTCCGTCGGTCGAACGACCGCGGTGCGAGCGCGACCCTGGCCTTCAAGGGCACCGGGATCTCATGGGTCGGGCCGAAGGGGCCGACCCGCGGAAAGGCCCGCGTCTATGTCGATGGCAAGCTCAGGACGACGGTCAACATGTGGGCCTCGGACTATGTGCCCAGTCGTGTCCTGTTCACGACCAAGTGGGGCCACGCCGCTTCGCACAGCCTGAAGGTCGTCACCCTCGGAACGGCGGGCCATCCGACCGTCGCAATCGACGCCTTCATCGTTCGCGGAAACGCCAAGAAGACGCTCGACATCGCCGCGGAGCCCGGCGGGGCGCAGGCTGAACAAACGCCCCCGCCCGATCCGTCGAACGGCTCGGCCGGAGCCGAGTTGACGATCTCCGGCGTCTCGGTGTCTGACATCTCGCTCACCGAGGCGACCATCTCCTGGACGGCGAGCTCAAACGCCACCGGCCAGGTGGAATACGGCACGACATCGGCCTACGGGTCGACCTCGGAGCGCGAATCCTCGTTCTCCTACTCCACCCATGTCCAGACGATCCACGACCTCACGCCCGGCACTACGTACCACTTCCGGACCCACTCGGTCGACCAGGCAGGCGACGATGCCTACAGCGGCGACCGCACGTTCACGACGCAGGGCGGCGGTGGTCCGGCCGAAACGCCGGGCCCCACGCCAACCCCAACCCCAACCCCGACACCTCCGGCGGCTACTCCAACTCCAACCCCGACACCTCCGGCGGCTACTCCAACTCCGACACCACCGGCTGCCACCCCTACCCCGACCCCAACTGGTCCTCCGGCGCCGACGCCGACACCGACACCGACGCCCACGCCCACGCCGACACCAACCCCGCCGGCTCCCACCCCGACTCCTCCACCCCCGCCTCCGGTCACGACCGGGTCCGTCTTCGGCTCAGGTTTCGCCGGTGACACGCTCTCCAACACCCAGATCGGCGGTCCCAACGCGAACCGCGTCGCCTTCTCGTTCCGGGCCGTGTCGAACCAGATCTCGTCGGTCAACCTGTATTGGATGAGCTCGGATCAGTCGGGCTACGGCGCTGGGAGCGGTGGCAACATCGAGATCAGCGTCCAGGCCGACAGCGGCGGGAAGCCGTCGGGCACGATCATCGGCACGGCGGGCCACATCGCGAGCAGCCATAGCACGGCGTCCGTTGTCGCGAACCTGTCGGCTTCGGTCACGCCAGGTCAGCTCTATTACCTCGTCTTCAGAAACGTGGATGGATCACCGAGCTCCAACTATGCGTCGGTCAACGCGACCATGGTCTTCGGCTCCGATCCCGTCCCGCATCAGCCCAAGTACGCCGATGATGAGTACCGGGTTCTGCTCTCGTCGGGTTCCGGTGCGTGGTCGCGACGGTCTACCTATACCGCGATCATGGACCTGGCCTACACAGACGGGAAACATCAAGGCCAGGGCTACATGGAGTTCGCCGTGAACTCGCAGGCCCGCATCGGTGATGCGCAACAAGTGCGCGAGACCTTCACCAACCCAACCGCACGCAGCGTGAGGACGATGGCCGTCCGACTCGAGCGCCTGTCGGGCTCCGGCCACCTCCAGCTCTCCCTGTACTCGGGGTCGAACCTGATCGCCGGGGGTTCCGTCCTGGCCTCTGATATCCCGGTTGGCACGGAAGGCCACAACAACGGCGGAGTGTGGTGCATCGTGACCCTGCCCAGCGCCGTCACCCTGCCCGCAGGTGCCGGCAGCTTCGTCCTCACCGCCCCGTCCGGCACCGTCTATTCGACGATGGCGATCCGCAAGGGCGGCGGTTACCACTACACCCCAGGCGTCACGACCTTTGCTGACGGCAGGGGCCAGAAGTCCACGAACAGCGGCGGGTCATGGACGGACTTCCCATCGTCCAACTGGGGCGACATCCAGTTCTACCTGAAGTAGCGCGACTGCCCCAGGTGCCCACACCTGAGGCCCGCAGCCCTGCGACCGTCGCCGGCGATCCGTCCGGCGGCGGTCGCTTCACGTCTCGGACGATCGCCGGTAGGCGGGGAAGAAGCCGCCGACTGGCGAGCCATCCCACGACGGGTCGTGCTCTCGCGAGAGCCGCGCGTACTCGGCCTCGTCGACGACGAGCCGAAGCGTCCGATAGGGGAAACGGAGCGGCGAGAAGCCCGTCTTGAAGTGGAGAAGGGAGTCCTCGGCTGCGCCGACTCCGCCGCCAAGGTGCAGCCAGGCGTCGCCACGATCGGCCGCCCAGGAGCTCGCCTCGTGGAGAGCGAGTGCGGCCGGCGTCTTGCGCATGTGGTCGACGTCGACGCCGAGCAGGTGGTACTCGACGATGCCGCACGTCTCGACGAAGAGGATCGTCGCTGCGATCGCGCCCTCGGACTCCACGATCAGGAGATGGAGCCGATCGCCTAGTGCGGCCCGAAGTCCCTCGTAGTAGCCGTCAGCGAAGAAGTACTCGGGCGCCGCGGACACCCGATGCATGGTCTCCTCGTACAGGCGCTGGAAGGTCGAGAAATGCTGCCAGTCCTCGTCGAACCAGGCTCGGTCGCCGGCGTCGATCGCGTGGACGATCTTCTGGCGGTGCTGGCGCCGGGTGACCTTCCAACGGTCGTCCGAGGAGATCGACAGGTCGATCGCGACGGTGTCGCCCTCGTGGAGGACCAAGCCCGGACCACTCGGCGGGTCGGCATTGAGGAGCGGATGCATCCGGACGAAGAGGGAGACCCAGCCAGCCTCGCGAAGCGCGGGGGCGGCCGCGGTCAGCGCCGCGGTGATGAACGAGGGATCGTCGGTGCCGGCTGTGAGCGGACCCGGGTAGCCATACGGAGAGACAGCGTCCAACCGGGAGCCGGGGATCGCTCGTACGACGAGCGGGAGAAGAAGCGATCGCTCTCCGTCGTCGACATGGAGTGCCATCGCCTGCCCGCCCATCCTCGTCGCTTCGAGGGCCGTGTAGGCCGGGAGGTGATGGAAGTCGTGACGAACGCCCTCGAGGAACATCGCCCAGGCGGGATCGTCGGCGGTCAGCATCGCGACCCTCATGTCGCGGCGACCGCCTGAAGCACGGACTGCGCGACCCTGGCCATGTCGGCGGGCACATAGCGCTGGTCGCAATGGATCGACAGGATCCGACGCGACAGGTCGATATCCTCATCGCCGATGCCCGGCGTGACACGCTCCTCCAAGGGCCAGTAGACGACCGGGTAGATGCGATCCTCGATGAGGCGTGCCCGGACGCGATCGCGAACGGCGGGATCGTCGAAGACGATCGTGGCAACGAATGTCGTCTCGAGCAGCCGCGCCCAGGTGTGATCGCCGAGGGCGTCGGCGAATGCCGCCAGGTTGGCGGCCCGCCGCTCGCGCCACGACTGTGCCGGGAGGCTGGCCAGCCGCTGACGGGAGAACTCGGAGATGCCCGAGATCGGCCCGCGCGCGACGTCCTCCTCACCGCTCAGGGATAGTTGGCGGAAGTCGTCCTTTGAGACGTCGCCGCCTTCGAGATACAGGCGTTTGAGCGACATGGCGGCCAACCGATCGAGTGTCGCCCGCGCATGGCGGTCGGTCATCGTTCGCTCATCGGGCAGGCGATGCCCACGGGGCGACCACATCACTCCCCCGTCCGGGAGTGGGAATGTCTTGCGCAGCGACGCCACCGCGTAGTCGGCGGCGCTGGTCTCGGCTGCCGCCGACAGCGGGTCGTGGGTGTGGTCCTCGATGATCGGGGCCGGTCCACGGACGACCGGAGCCACGTGGCGACCGAACGTGGCGATGTCGAGCACGACGTCGCCCGGCTCGGTCTCGATCCGCGGAGCGCTGTCCGATGTCGGTGCCAGCGGGTAGGCAACGAGATCGATCTCCATGGCCAGAGCAGCCGCGACCCGCTGGCACATGTACGAAGGGCAGTGCAGCCGTCGCCACCCATCGACGTCGCGACCATGGGCAAGGATCGCCCGCATCGCGTCGCGTCCGGAGCCCCACAGCGATGCGTCGGCCGGCCATGGATAGCGCGGTCGGCCCGTTTCGGGAGACAGCTCAAGGATCGAACCCTGCTCCCAGCGGGCTGCATCGATGATCGGTGGGCTCTCGATGGTCATCGGGCCGCCGTCACGGGTAACGGCCGCCGATACGAGGGGAAGAAGCCGGCGGACCCCGCGTCCGTCGCCGCATCACCCGGATCGGCAGCAGCCCGTTCGTCGCTCAATCGCCGGTACGAGTCTGCATCGGCGATGACGCGCCAGGAGTAGACCTCATGTACCAGCGGCGAGAACCCGAGCTTGAAATGGATCAGGGCGTCGGCGCCGCGCGGGCTTCCTCCGAGGTGGAGAATCCGGTTCCCGCGATCCTTCGCCCAGCTTCGAGCGAAGTCGATCACCAGCTTCATCGGACTGGCCGTCTTGTGCGCGTCGGCCGAGCCAGATGTGAGGTACAGGGCGATGCCGTCGACTTCGGTCAGGATCGCCGCGGCGGCCAGCTCGCCACCGATCTCCACGACGCACAGATGGATGTGCCCCTCGAGCGCCTCCCGGAGGCCCACGAAGTACTCACGAGAGTGACGCCAGAATGGATGTGCGCCGAGTCGATCCATCGTCAACCCGTGCAGCTCCACGAACTCGTCAAAGCGGGTCCACTCGTCGTCGATCCGCACTTGATACCCGTTCCTTCGAGCCTTGTTGATGTCGCGACGGTGATTGTCCCGGGTCTGGGTCCAGAGTTCCTCCATGGAAAGCGTCAGGTCGATGGACACCGTCTGAGCGGCGGGCAGCAGCGGGCCCGCTCGACGAAGCGGATCCAGGGGTGGGACGAGGAACGGGTGAGTCAGCAGGTAGGCCGAGACGATCCCTCGCTCGGCAAGCGCAGCGACGAAGGCGTCGGTGGCCGCCTCGACGAATGACCCGTCCACCGCTCCATCGGTGGATCCGACGATCGGTCCAGGAAATCCACGAGGAGCCACGGCGTCGGTGAGCCCGTCGGCTGCCCCCGATGAGCCGCCGGGCAGGGAGCGGACGATGAACGGGACGAACATGTGTTGCCCTGCATCCTGCGCGGCGAACGCGTGAGCCACGCCGGGCTCCTGCCATCGCGCCGCGAACTCCACGTACGGTGCAACGTGGTAGACGTCGTGTCGGATCGCGGCGAGCTCGCTCGCCCAACGTTCGTCGCCTGGCGTCATGATCTGGGCGTTCATCACAAGGTCACTTCGGCGAGCGCACGGCGCCTAGCCGACCGGACGATCCGACTCCTGCAAGGGAACATCGGTCGTCGCCGCCGACCCCTGGAAGATGTAGTCGGGATCGTCTTTCGATGGCTGGCCGCTGCCCCTCAGGACCTCCTTGATCGTGGCGCCGATGATCTCGAAGTCGAGGCGCGTCGACCAGTGATCCACGTACCAGATGTCGAGCTTGAAGCGTTCGTCCCACTCGAGGAGGTGGCGGCCCCGGATCTGCGCGAGACCGGTGATTCCGGGACGGACATCGTGACGGCGAGCCTGCTCGGGCGTGTAGCGCGGGAGATACTCCATGAGCAGCGGCCGTGGTCCGACGATGCTCATCTCTCCCTTGAGGACGTTCCACAGCTCGGGCAGCTCGTCGAGGCTCGATCGCCGCAGGAAATGACCGAGGCTCGATGTCCGATCCCGATCCTCCACGCGGCCCTCGAGATCGGTCACGCTGGCCGTCATGCCCGGCGGGGGTTCACGCATCGTGCGGAACTTGTAGATCGTGAACGGTCGCCCGCGGAGGCCCGGTCGGAGCTGTCTGAACAGGATCGGCGAGCCAACGTCGCGTCGGACGGCCAGGGCGATCCCGGCCATGAAAGGAGCCAGAACGACGAGTCCGATCGAGGCCAGGACGATGTCAACGATGCGCTTCGAAGGACGGCTCAATCTGCAATCCCTTCGCTTCGCCCATGTCTCCCCGAGCGGCTCGGAGGCCGCCAGCGCCTGGCTCGACGGAGTATAGGGTTCATTCTCAGGAAGTCCGCGCGGCCGGGACTTCGCAGCCCACAAGATCTGCGAATGTCGCTCCGATCGAAGCCATGTCGTGCTCACTCGTGAGGTAGCGCAGCCCTGCATCGCCCATCCGGCGGCGGTCGTCCGGAGCGGCCTCTGCGAGCGAGATGATGGCTGTCGCGAGGGCGTCCGGATCGTCGGGGGCCACGGTCAGGCCCGCTCCCGATGCTTCGATGGGATCGAACGCGGTCGATGTGGCGAACGCGATCGGGATGCCGGCCGCCATATAGTCGAAGAGCTTGTTGAAGCTCACCCCGTAGCGGTACACCGGTGTGTACGTCGTGTGGACGATCCCGACGTCGACGGCGCCGAGGAGCTCAGGAACGCGGACCTTGGGGACCGGGTCGTGGAACTCGACGTTCGAGGTTCCGAGCTCCGCGGCGAGCTCCTCCAGGGCCGGCTTTTCGGGACCGTCGCCGACCATGAGGAGCCGCAAGGGAACCGACGTGCGGCGGGTCGCCGCCTGCCACGCCCGCAGAACGACCTCGAGGCGGTTGACCCGGCCATGGGCGCCCAGGTAGATGAACACGATCGTCCCCGCAGCGCGCTGCCCGGACATCGAGTCCGCGAGGCGATGGACCGCAGTCGTCACCATCGTGACTCATCGCGATCGCTCTGGCATCGGTCAGATCGAAGCCGTTGGGCAGGTATCGGACGTGATCCGAAGGCAGCCCCCGCTCCCGAAGGTAGGTCGTGATGCCTGGCAGAAGTGAGATCACGATCTCGGCTCGGCGGACCAGGAAGGATTCGATCGCGTAGAGCATCCTTGCGCCGAGACCGGTCGCCCGCATCGCCCCCAGGTCGATCAGCGTCTGAGGCCACAGGTCGCGCACCTCGTAGAAGAAGCGGGCGCCTCGCAGCTTCGCCACGAGCCATCCGGCGAGCGCCGCGAAGGGATGGACCGTCGAGCCGACGATGACGTCGGGTTTCGGCCGGCCGATCTGGGCCACGACGACAACGATCGCGTAGCTCGCCATGTTGACCATCCGCCGCCAGGTGTTCCCGCGGTAGGGGAAGGTCCGCAGCCAGACGAACCTGACACCACCGAATGTCTGGGTCCTCACGATCGCCCGGCCCTGGACGCCGGTCTCCCGTCCCACTCCATGACTGAATCCAGCGGCGAAGATCGTGGCCTCGCCGCCGCGCCGAACGATCGCCCGGGCCAACGTGTAGTGACGGGTTCCCGATGGTTGATCGGGCGAGCTCGCATAGTGGTTGAAGATCCAGACCCGGCAAGGGCGATCCTTGTCGGGCCTCCGCCGCGAAGGGTCGCCGTCAGCCACCCGAGGCGCCCTCGACCGCATCGATGAGCGCGGCAGCGACGCGATCGACGTCGTCGTCCGGCAGGCGGGCCGAGAACGGCAGGGCCATCGTCGTCGCAGCCACCCGCTCGGTCACTGGGAAGTCACCGGGCCTGAACCCGAACTCCGCCTGGAGGAACGGCTGGAGGTGGAGCGGCGCGAAGTACGGCCGGACCGGGACGCCGACTGCATCGAGTCGGTCGATCACCTCGGATCGATCGATCCCTGGATCGAGCCGGACCACATAGACGAACCAGTCGACCGTCTCACCGGGACCTGCCGCAGGGACCTTCAACCAGGCTCGCGATCCGAGCCGAGCCGCAGTACCGATCGGCCACCCTGGCCCGTCCCGCCCGGAGCTCCGCGATCCGCTCCAGTTGGGCGACCCCGATCGCGGCCGACAGCTCGTCAAGGCGATAGTTGTAGCCGAGGCGCACGTGTCGCAGCCATGTTCCATCTGTGTCGCGACCCTGATTCCGAAGACTCCGAAGGACCGATGCCATGGCCTCGTCATCGGTCACGACGACGCCGCCCTCCCCCGTCGTGATCTGCTTGTTCGGGTAGAAGGCGAACACGGAGGCAGCGCCGAAGGAACCCATCGGTCGGGCTCCCAGCGTGGATCCCAACGCCTCGCATGAATCCTCGATCATGAGGAGGCCATGTCGGCTCGCGCTCGCCTCGATCGCCCCGATTCGGCACGGTCGGCCGAACACGTGCACCGGCAGGATCGCCTTCGTGCGGGGCGAGACGGCGGCGTCGATCGCCGCGGGATCGATACCCAGCGAGTCTTCCTCGATATCGACGAAGCGCGGGACGGCACGCTCGTAGAGGAGGCAGTTGGTCGAGGCGACGAAGCTGAACGGAGTCGTGATCACCTCATCGCCGCTGCCGATCCCGAGCGCTCGCACCACCATGTGAAGGCCGGCTGTGCCGCTGCTGCAGGCCACACCGAATCGTCGACCGGCGACATCGGCGATGCCTTGCTCGAACAGGTCGGCGAATCGGCCCAAAGCGAGCACGTCGCTGTCGAGGACTTCGGCGACCAGCTCACGTTCCCGCTCGCCGATCCACGGCTGGGCGAGCGGGACACGGCGCATCGCGACCGAACGTGGATTGCTCATCCGCGGCCGATCGAAGGTACGTCGAACAGGCGATGAATCATGCTGCGGCGACCTCCACCCCCGTGATCTCGGTCGTCCCCCTCGTCCCGCCGTCGAGGCGTTGGCGGGCGCCGAGTATAGCCCGAGGTGTCAGAAATCGACGCCCAGCGCATGCCTATGTGGTGCGGCGAGGCCACGCCTCTTGTCACGCCTGGAACAGGACGCGAGCCGGCATCAGCGTCGCAACGACGGCAGCCGGTAGACGATGCTCTCGCTCAGCCTCTGGAGATCGTCGCGGGCGTTACCGATCCGATCGACCCGCCAGTGGCGGGGATGCACAAGCAGGTAGACGACCGGCTCGTTGCGCTGGAATGCGTCCTCCGGAGTGGACGGATTCCAGAACGTTGGATGGAGCGTGTCGGCATGCCGGCTGGTGACGTGATCCATGAACGCCGCGTCGTACACCTCGAGGTCGACTCCGGACTTCCGGCGGAAGACCGGGTCGGCGAGGATCACCCAGTTCGACATGCCGATCGCGCGGTTCACGAAGTCACCATGCGAGGCGACGACTGGCATCGGCAGACCGGTCTTCTCTCGAAGGCGGGAGACGTTACGCAGGAACAGATCCTGTGCCTCAGGGATGTGCCGACGGATCACGTTCGGATCGTGTAGTCGTCGCCGCTTGACGACCGTCGCGAGTTCCTCGTAGTGGTAGCTCGCCTCTCCACCACCACCAGCGATCGCCGACATGAGCGAGACATCGTGTGTCGACAACCGGAAGTAGTAGGAGCCGCCGATCCCGAGATCGTGCTCGATCCGCCACATCGCCGCGGCCGTCGCGGCATCGGTATCCACATCGTGGCGAAGGACGAGATAGCGCTGAGCTGGGTCGAGCTGGTTGCGGCGGAGCAAACCCCATGCGCCTTCGATCGACAGAACCACATAGCCGCGATCCAGGGCCGACTCGAGCAAGTGTCGGTAGAAATCGAGCCGCGATCGCATGAAGAAGTCGGCGTAGACGCGGTTGCGAACGATCCTCATCATCATCTGCACCGTAGGATGCCATGGCGGGTCGGACGACTTCCGTCTCCGCCGTTCAGCTTGGACCAAGGGGAGGCAGCGTGGCGGGCACGCCCCAAACGAAGAGCCCGATTCGGGTGGCGATGGTGGTGTACGGAGACATCACCTTCGATAGCCGGGTCCAACGCGAGGCTTCGACGATCGCCGCTGCCGGCTACGACGTCACCGTCTTCTGTCTCGCGGCGTCAGCGGACGGGACGTCCGGTCTCGACTCTCGGGTCAAGGTCGTTGTCGAGGCACCCGATCCGACGGGCGTGATCCCCGGTTCTGCCAGCCCGTTTCGCAACGCCGGTCGGACCTCCCGGCTGCTCGCCGTTCTCGATCGCGTGGGCTGGCTGATCGCCTACGCGAGGACGCTCCGATCCTGGGGCACGTCGGTCCGTGCGCGTGGTCGATTCGATGCCTGGCACGCTCACGACTTCACAGGCCTGGTCGCGGTTGGCGGATCCATCCCGCCCGGTTCGAAGCTCATCTACGACGTCCACGACCTGTTCCTGGAGGCGGGGATCGCCGCCAACCTTCCTGGACCAGTCAGATGGTTGCTGCGCCGCTATGAGAGTCGGCTCATCAGTCGGACCGACCTCGTGATCGCCGCCAACGAGGCCTATGGCGACGTTGTGAAACGGAGTTATGGCGTGCCCACCCCGACCGCGGTCCACAACTGTCCCCCGACGTGGATCGCGCCCGAGCCGCCCCCGAACCTGATCCGGGAAGCCGCCTCGATCCCATCGACCGCGCCCGTCATCCTCTACCACGGGGTGTTGGGCGGAAGCCGTGGGATCGAGGCCCTTCTCGAGGCGATCCTGCAGCCGGAGCTGCGCGACGCGCATCTGGTGCTGCTGGGGTACGGAGTAGCCCGCGAAGAATTCGTCCGGCAGGCTGCCGAGAGTCGCTTCGGCGGCCGCGCCCATGTCCTCGATCCGGTACCGCCGAGGGACCTCCTGCCGTGGGTCGCCTCGGCCGATGTCGGAGCCATGGTCTTTCCGCACGCTACGCTCAACCTCTACCTGACGACCCCGAACAAGCTGTTCGAGTGCCTGGCGGCGGGCGTTCCGACGGTCGTGAGCAACTTCCCGGGGATGCGGCGTATCGTGATGGACGACCCGGCCGGACCGCTCGGGCGGACGTGCGACCCGGCCGACGTCGTGGACATCGCCAGGTCGATCGCCGCCGTCCTGGCGGAAGGAAGAGGACCAGGGAGCCGCCTTCGACGGCGCTGCGTCGAAGCGGCTCATGAGCGCTGGAACTGGGAAGCGGAGGGACGACGGCTGGTCGCTGCCTATGATTCAGTCGTTCGGGTACCATGACCTACTGACGCCCTGATATCGGCGCCACACCGCGTCTTGTGCGGTACGGAGACCTTAGGGTCGCTGGAGTGCGTTCCGGACCAGTCAGTTGGTCGCCCGACCGACATCCGTTTCGCGGGGTTTCGAACCGGGACATGAAACCCCAGCCTCCGTAGCGAGCCAGCCCGACAGCGTTCGTATCGGCGCCTGATGGTCGGTCTCCCCCAACGACAGCCACCCGTCCTTGCCGCCGGGTCGTACGACCACGGTCGCAAGGAGTCAGCGGGTTGCCGAACGGAGGAGCGAACACATGACGAGTGCCCCATACAAGCGTCGTCGTTGGCTGTTGATCGCGACCGTCGCCCTGATGGCCCAGGCCATCGTCATCCCATTCGCGTCGGCGCAACCCGCGGTCGCACGTCCTCTTCGGATGGATGAGCCGGGCCTCGATCCCAGGATCGCCTCGAGTGATGCCAGCTACGTGACCGGGACCTACGGGTCGGCCATCGGGATGGACAGCCTCAACAACGTGCAGATCGGAGGCCCGAACCGCCAGGCGTCGAGCTACCGCTTCCGCGCCTCGACGTCATCGGCGCTGACGAGCATCAGGATCTACATCATGGGTCCCAACGCCTCAGGCTACGGGGCCGGCACGGGAGGGACCTTTGAGGTCACCGTCCGCGGAGATGCCAGTGGCCACCGGCCTGGCTCAAGATCTATCGCGAGGACGACGTTCCGCCCGACATCGAGCGGGCTGGTGTCCGTCTCGTTCAGGTCACCGGCCAGGCTGCGCGCCGGCCATCTGTATCACCTCCTCTTCAAGAACATCGATCCCCGGCCGACATCCAATTACGCGTCGCTCAACGGCGTGCACATGTTCCAGCCCACGGTGCCACGCGAACCGCGGTACAACAACGTCGATTGGGGGCAGACGATTCGACGAGGAAGCAGCGCATTCGTCGAGTCGAAGAGCATCGTTCCCATCCTCCAGCTCGCGTATGCCAACGGGAAGCGTGCCGGTATGGGCTATATCGAAAGCTGGGTCCGTTCATACAAGTCGATCAGCGGAACCGCCAAGGCGCGCGAGCATTTCACTCCGCGATCGACCCGTCGGGTCTCCCAGTCCCATGTTCGCCTCATGCGGATCAGCGGCTCCTCGCCGCTCATCCTGCGACTCGAGACATCGGGGGGCAGCCTGGTCAGGCAGTGCACTGTGGCGGCCTCCGCGATCGCCATCGGGACCCCCGGTCACCATGGCGGCAGCGGCCATGCGACGTGGGAGGGCTGCTCGTTCGCTGCCGTCCTGCTGCATGCCGGATCGGCGTACAACCTAGTGGTCTCCACGGCGGCGGGTACGACGTACTCGATCTTCACGATCCGCGAGGGGTCCAGTCACGGCTATAGCCCGTCGACCTTCTTTGGCGATGGCTACGCCCAGTACACGAGCGGCTCGAGCTGGTCGGGCTTCGGGGGCGGCCCTGTCAACGAGGGCGATCTCCAGTTCTATCTGAGGTGATGGCGACTCCGAGTCGCTGACCGAGCGTCGGGCTCGAACGCCGGGCCCGCCACTCGGCCGCCAATGTCGCCAAACCGCGACGGCGGCGGTGAAAACCGGTCGCCGTCTACCCTGTCGCGGTGCACCGCGTCGGATCGTTATCTACCCGACGCCGCTTCGTCGTCGGCGCCGTGTCGATCGCGGCGGCCATTGCGCTAATCGCGGTCGTCATCGTCATCGTGCAGACGATCACCCGGAAGCCACCGATCGGCGGTCTGTACGGATCCGCAATCGCCATGGACAGCCTCGCCAACACTGTAATCGGCGGTGAGTCCGCCAACGAGAGTGCATACCGCTTTCGCGCCTCGACCTCGTCCATCCTCGAGAGCGTCCGGATCTACATCATGGGTGCCGACGAACCAGGCTACGGCGCCGGGACCGGCGGGACCTTCGAGGTCACCGTGCAGGAGAACGGGCCCGGCGATGTGCCGTCCGGCTCCGTCCTGGCGACAACGACTTATCGGCCGGCCACCGGGGCCGACCAGGTCGTGACCTGGCAGTCCGGTGCCGCACTCACAGCCGGCACGCTGTACCACATCGTATTCCGGAACATCGATCCCGATCCGGCATCGAACTACGCGTCCATCAACGGCGTGCTCACGTATGAGCCGACCACGCCACGCCAGCGGCTGTTCAGCGACGTCGACTGGGGGCAGCCGCTCCGATCCGACTCGGGAGCCTGGACCGACCGGCCCGGGATGGCCCCCATCATGCAGCTCACCTACGCCGACGGCACGAAAGCCGGGATGGGCTACATGGAGGTCTGGATCCGGTCGCATAAGGAGATCGCCGGTGCCGCGATGGCCCGCGAGTCGATCACCGTCAGCGACGTTGGACGGATCGTGACGAAGGTCTGGGTCCGATTGATGCGGATCGATGGCGAATCGCCGCTCAGCGTGAGCCTCCAGAGAGCGGATGGCTCGGTCATCGAAGAGGGAACGATCGCGGCCGCGGACATCCCGATCGGGGTCCCCGGGATCCACGACGGGGAAGGGCATGCGACCTGGGCCTCGTACACGTTCACGGCTCCCCACACGCTCGAAGCGGGCAACTCGTACAACCTCGCCCTCTCGACGGCACCCGATACGACCTATTCGATCTTCGTGATCCGCGAGGGCGTCAGGTACGGCTACGGCCCGTTGACGTACTTCGCTGATGGCCGCGCTCAATATGCCGGCGACGGCCAGACATGGGAGCCGTTCACCCAGGACGGCGGCGGACCGCTCGATCAGGGCGACCTTCAGTTCTACTTCGAGTGACGCCCTCGCTGACGCCCCCCGGGATATCCCCGTGTCCGCCGCCGAATGGCCGGGCTAGGCGGATCCGGGGGCCTGGAGCGCCGCCCCACCGAGCGATGGCTCGCTGACGGTGGGAGGGGCGGCTGGCGCATACACCGAGATGCGCCGCGGCACCTCGATCACCAGGACCAGCATGAGCAGACCGAGGGTCATCCGATCGGACACGATGTCGCCGCTGAACATGGCGTTGATCAGGAAGAACACGAACAGGGCTCGAACCGCCTTGCTCGATGCGTCAGGAGGCAGGGCGCGGGTCAAGGCGAGCAGGACGACGGCGATGAAGAAGGCGACGCCGGCGAAGCCGAACTCGGCCGCGATCTGGAGGATGGCGTTGTGCGGGTATGCGGCTCCCTGGGCGGGATCGAGGCTGTTGGGGCTCAACACGGCGAAGCTTCGTGTCCCGGCGCCGAATGCGGGATTGCGATCAAACAGATTTACAGCGATGCCGTAGAGATCCACCCGCGCCGCGGCTGATGTCTCCCCCGCTACTTTGGGGCCACCCTCGATGCCGCCCTCGATGAACTCGGCCAGGTTCGTGAAGCGCCCCGTCGAGGCGGCGGGCAGGATGGGCAGGGTGATGGCGACGACCACGATCGACGCGGCCGCGATCGCGATGATCCGGCCTGCCGACTTGCGAGCCTGGCCGGGCTTGGCCAGGAAGCGCACCAGGGCGAACCCGCCGATGACGGCGAGGGCGACCAATGGTCCCCGTGAACCGGTGGCGAGGGCAACGACGATCGCAAACGGGATCGTGAGGACTGCGATGAGCCCGATGAGCGGCCGGCCCTGCCAGAGTACGAAGGCCACCGCGAGCACGGGTACGAGGAGAACGATCCTGCCCACTTGGATCGTATTCATGCCCAGGACGACCAGTCGATCGCCGCTCGAGAACTGGGGAACACCAAGGAGGACCACGAGCACGGCCAGGCCGAAGAACGTCCACAGGAACTCCCGTACGTACCGGTCATCCCGCCCGACACGCAGCGCGGCCGGCAGGATCGGCAGGACCACCAATCCCCAGTGGCTCGCCGCGTCCCCGATGGCGACCGACTGGTCGGGCGAGTAGAGGACCCCTGCAAGGACCAGGATCGGGAGAGCCAGCCAGAGGGCGATTCCCGACCGCGAGATCGTTCGTCGGCGACGATCGAGGATCAAGGGGAAGATCTGGAGCGCATTCAGACCGGCGACCACCACGGTCAGATCGATCGGGCTGTAATCCTGAAGGGCACCTTTGTAGAACGGGATGAGCAGATACGCGGCGAAGACGATGCCGGGCGTGAATGCGGCCGCTGCCAAAGCGACGATTGCCCCGATCATGGCGATGCCCAGCATCGGACCGGCAACCGTCACGACGATCGCGGCCGCCGTTGCAGCGATGACTACGAGAATCACGGTCTGCGGCACCGAAAGGCGTGGCGAGCGGTACATGGCGCTGTCCATCGAAGGTGCCTGCTCCGTGCATTCCCGCCGACGCCCCGCCCAGTCCTCAGTCGTGGGTCGGCGCGACGGCAGCGACAAGTATGATGCGTTCGGCCGGCGTACAGGTTCGTCGCCGGGTGGATGAGTCACGTTTCAGGGGCGCTGGCCGCGCGACGAACCGCCACCGTGGCCTGCGACGCCTCGCTTCGGCGGTCAGGGATCATGCTCGGTCCGCACGGCTTGATCGTGCCGACGCCAAGGAGGGATGGGTGATCGCCGATACGCGGTATCGCGCGCTGACCAAGCCACCCCGGGTCGAGTCCGTCGCCCCCCGATTCGCGCGATGATCGCTCGATCGGTCGAGCGAGTCCGGGACCTCTTCCCGCGTGGCGACTTCGGTCGCGGGGTGGTGACTCTCGTGGCCGGAACGGGGATGGCGCAGGCGGTGGTCATCCTGACCGCACCGATCCTGACTCGCATCTATCCGCCCGACGCCTACGGCACATTCGCCGTCGCCCTCTCGGTCATCGCCATCCTCACCAGCATCAGCTGCCTGCGTCTCGAGTTCGCGATCCCGCTCCCGGAGACGGACGCCGCCGCCGCCGAGGTGCTCGCCCTGGCGCTCCTGGCGAACCTGGCGATGAGCGCCATCGCGGCCCTCATCCTCATCCTGCTGGGAGGGGAGATCCTGGTGTGGCTGGGGGCATCCGCGCTCGGTCCCTTTGCGATCCTGATCCCGCTCGGGCAGCTAGCCAGCGGTGCCAACCAGGCGATGTTGAACTGGGCCGTCCGAACCAAGTCCTTCTCGACCATCGCCCGCAACCGCCTCCTGTCGGCGGTCGTCACCGTCGGCCCGCAGGCCGCCCTCGGGTTGGCCGGACTCGGCGCGCCGGGTCTGTTGATCGGCGATGTGATCGGCCGTTCGACCGGCGCCCTCGGCCTTGCCCGAGCCGCCTGGAGGACGCACGCAACCGAGTTCCGTCGGGTTACCAGGTCGGGTGTCCGCGCCGCCGCGCGGCGCTACAGGCGGTTCTCGATCCTCTCAACCCCGTCGGCCCTGCTCAACACGGTCGGACTCCAGACGCCGGTCCTGTTCTTCGTCGCCTTCTATGGAGTCCAGGCGGGCGGCGAGTACGCCCTGGCGAGTCGTGTCGGCTCGATCCCGCTCGCCCTGATCGCCGGCTCGATCGCCCAGGTGTTCTTCGCTGAGGCGGCGCGGATCGGCCCCGACAAGCCGGGCGAGGTCCGCGCCCTGTTCGGTCGGACGACGCGGCTGCTGGCGCGCCTCGGCATCCTGCCGACGATCGCTCTCATCGTCCTCGCGCCACTTCTGGCTGGGATCATCTTCGGGGCGACGTGGGCAGAGACGGGCCTGTTCATCGCGATCCTCGCGCCGTCGTACTTCATCGAGTTCGTCACCACGGCGACCGGCGGCACACTCTACGTCTACGAGCGCCAGGATCTGCAGTTACTGCGCGAGATCCTGCGGCTGGTCCTGGTTGGCGGATCCGTCCCCCTAGCGGCCGCCCTGGGCCTGACGTCCATCGGTGCCGTAGCGCTCCTGAGCGCCGCAGCGTGCGTCAACTACGTCCTCTACGGGCTGATCTCCTGGCGGGCGATCGTTCGCCATGGATCACCGCCGCCGATCCTCGTGGCGGCTGGTCCCGAGGAGCTTACGTCGGACGATCCGAGCCTTCGGCAATCGTGATCGCCGGGTCGGCCGCAGGCGCGCGATAGGCGGGGAAGAATCCGGTGTCCGGCGGCACCGCCTTCGAGCCGGATGCAGCCTCGGTGAGCCGATCGTAGGTTGAGCGGTCGATGATCCATCGGCCGGTGTGGAAGTCGTGTCGCTGGGGCGAGAAACGGCTCTTGAACCAGAAGAGGGAGTCCTCGCGGCCTCCCCTTCCCCCGCCCAGGTGAAGGACGACGTTACCCCTGTCTCGAGCCCAGCGGATGGCGTCGTCAAGGAGGACCTTGGTGGGAGATCGGTGACGCCAGGCATCGCTCGATGCTGCGAGATGCACCTGGACGATCCCCTCGAACTCCGTCACGAGACCGGCTGCGGCGACTGCATCGTCAACCATGGTCACGAGGAGCTGGAGCCGATCGTCCAGGGCGGCTCGGAGGCGTTCGAAATCGGCCTCGTCGAAGTAGTAGTAGGCGCTGGCGTCATTCCGATCCATCGTCTCGCGATAGAGCGCGGCGAATGCCGCCAGATGCTCCCATTCCGTGTCGTGGATCGTGGCCAGTCCGGCCCGTCGATTGGAATCGATCCGGCGTCGCAGATCCTGGCCATAGCGCTTTCGCGTCGCCTCGTCCGCCAGCTTGAGATCGACCGATACCGTCGACCCCGTGGCGACGATGGAGCCCTCGATATCGTCGAAGGCTCCCGGCCCGGACTCGGCCGGCACGAGAGCCACGTTCTCCAGCAGCGGATGAAAGCGGGTGAACGCCGACACGACTCGCTGCTCGCGCCACGTGTCGACGAGCGCCGCCCAGGCCTCGGTCGTGAATGCGTCTCCGGGCTCGCAGCCCCATGCCAGGGGCCCCGGATACCCGTAGACGGACGTCACATCGGCCGCCTCAGTGGCCTGTCCGCCGATGGGCTCGATTCGTCGCAACAGGTACGGCCAGGCGTATCCGCGGCGCCGGTCGCCGATGATCGCGAGGTAGGCCTCGCCCTCACCCGACCCCTCGGCGAACCGGTGGAACTCGGCCGTGTGGTGGATGTCGTGGCGCGCAGGCTCGAGCCATGCATCCCAGGCTGGATCGTCGGCTCTCAGGAGGCGCGTGCCAGCACGGCTCGGGGTTGTGGGCATGGTTCGAGCCTACCGCATGATGGCAAGGCGCCGCTCCTGGCCGCCCGGCTGCGGCCGCCGGCCATGGGCCCCGCCGCGACGAATTGCACCAGCGGGCCGGCACATCGTACGCTTGCGCCCGTGATGGATCGACGATGGCCGCGGCGCCGGCGCGCCGCACTCGGGGTCAAGCGCGCGATCGACGTGGTCGGCGCCATCGCGGGGATCATCATCCTGTCGCCGGTCCTCGGTTGGGCGGCGCTCACCGTCCGCCTGGTCGATGGTGCCCCCATCCTCTTTCGCCAACGCCGGCCCGGGCTTCATGAGCGGACATTCACGATCCGCAAGTTCCGCACGATGCGGCCACCCAGGCCCGGCGAGGACCCCTATGCCGACGATCACCTTCGCGTCACACGGCTGGGGCGGCGACTCCGATCGACGAGCATCGATGAGCTGCCCGAGCTGTGGAACGTCCTCCGCGGCGAGATGAGCCTCGTCGGCCCTCGACCGCTGTTGGTCGAATACCTCGTCGCCTACACGCCCGATGAGAGACGCCGGCACCTGATGCGCCCGGGGATCACCGGCTGGGCTGCCGTAAACGGGCGACACGCGGTCGGGTTCGAGGAGCGATTCGTCCTCGATCTCTGGTACGTGGACAACTGGAGCCTGTCTCTCGATCTTCGAATCCTGGCGATGACCATTCGGCAGGTGTTCCAGCGGACCGGTGTCTGGGCCACACAGGATCCGACCGACATCGGGGTACCCGCTCGGTTTCGCGACGCAGTGGCGGCAGCCGCGTCACCCGATATGGCCGACTAGGCGCAGCCTGGTCGGCCTATTTGCGGTGGGCGGGCGAGTCGGGCTATTTGCGGTGCGCGGGCGACCCGAGCGGCATCGAGATGCCGCCGCCTGATGGAACGGGGGCCGACTCCTCCACATCCTCAGTGGCGCCTGTCGCCTCACCATCAAGTGAGGCATCCGTGGCCTCGGCGACAGCCGCTTCGGGATGTCGATCCTGAGCGTATCGGAGGACCATCTCGCGGAGCTCATCCTCCTGATCGCCGAGGGCCAGCGACATCATTTCGCGAACGTCGGCCCGAACGGTCTCAGGTGGTGGCTTGGCGCTGACTCGAATGACCTTCGCGCTCGGTGTTCGGGCTGTCTGCTCGCCGCCGTAGAACAGCTCCTCATGAAGTTTCTCGCCGGATCGGAGTCCGACGATCTCGATCGGCTGGCTGTCAGGATCTCGACCGGCAAGCCTCACCAGGTCGCGGGCGAGGTCCATGATCCGGACCGGCTCGCCCATGTCGAGGACGAACAGGTCCCCGGTCTGGCCGAGTGCCGACGCGTCGAGGATGAGCCAGGCGGCCTCGGGGATCGTCATGAAGAAGCGGGTCATGTCGGGATGGGTGATCGTCAGGGCCTCGCCGTTCTCGAGCTGTTCCTGGAAGATCGGAACGACGCTGCCCGTGGAGTTGAGGACGTTCCCGAACCGAACCGACACGTAGGGGCGCCCGGTTCGCTGGGCGGCGTCGGCGACGAGCATCTCGGCGATGCGCTTGCTGGCGCCCATCGCGCTCGTCGGGTGGACGGCCTTGTCGGTCGAGACGAAGACGAAGCGATCGACACCGACCGCTTCGGCGGCATCGAGCAGGACCATCGTGCCACCGATGTTGACCTGGACCGCGTCCGACGGATGCTCCTCCATCATCGGAACGTGCTTGTACGCCGCCGCATGGAAGATGACGCTCGGCGCTTCGGCAGCGATGAGCCGCTCCATTGCATATCGGCTGGCCACGTTGGCCAGCTGGACGTGGACCTCGCCACCGCCCTTGCCATGGCGGCGCCGCATCTCGAGTTCGCGCTGGAGAAGATAGAGGGGACTCTCGGCTCGATCGACGAGCACGAGTCGGCTGGGCCCGATGGCGAAGACCTGACGCGCCAGCTCGGATCCGATCGATCCGCCGGCCCCCGTGATCAGGATCGTCCGATCCCGGATGATCTCGTCGACACCAACGGCATGCTCGGTGACGAGAGGTCGCCGGAGCAGGTCCTCGACGCGGACGCGCCGGATCCGATAGGCATCGAGATCGCCGGCCATCAGCTCGACCAGCGATGGCACGGTGCGAACCTCGAGCCCCAGGCCCATCGCGCGCTCGACGACGCGGCGGACGGCGCCGCCGGGTGAGCTCGGCATCGTGACGAGGAGCGTTTCGGCACCCGTCGCGAGGATGGCGTCTTCCATCGCATCGATCCCGCCATAGACACGGAGCCCGGCGACGATCCGCCCGGACAGCCTCGCGTCATCATCGAGGAAGCCAACCGGCCTGACGGCCGGCCCGGCGGTCCGGCCGGCCGATCGCGCCATCAGTGCGCCGACCCGGCCGGCGCCATAGAGGAGCGCCGGACGCGCCGACGATCCACCACGCGGGCTGCCTGTCATGTCGGCGGCGGCGCGGATCCCGAAGCGAAGGCCGCCGATGACTGCCAGGCTGAGAAGCAGCTCGGCGGGCCAGAACGACCGGGGCCACGGCAGTGGCGGGCCGTCGGCGAACACGACCTTGTACGAAAGCATGGCCGCATAGAAGACGAGCATCGCCACCAGCGAACCCACAAAGGCCGCGACGACGATCCGCTCCATGTCCGGAACGCTGGCGTGGAGCCAGCTCCGGCGGTACAGACCGAAACGATAGTCGGTGACCGCGCGCACCACGATGACGATGAGCGCCACCGGCGGGAGCAACCGCAGGAATTCTGGCGGGATCTGGCCATCGAAGCGAAGCGCCAACGCAAGGACCACGGCGACAAAGATCCCGATGTTGTCGAGGGCGAACAGGTGCGGGCCCCGGATCCGACCGGCCATCTGCACGAGGGCAGGGGCGATCAATCCCTCGGAAGGGCTCTGGCTTGGCGACGCGCGATGTGGAACAGAGGTCGGAGGAACCGACCGGGTGAGCCGTCTACGGGCTGTCATCGAAATCCTCGCGAAATCGGAGGGTCGCGAACCGATACCGGGTTATGAATGCCTCTCCGCCGGGGCTGAAGATCCGACGAACGATGAAAGAAAGATGGCCGGCCCCCCGAAAATGCCGGATCGTCCGATTCCCGGATCGGTACTACTACGGTACGCGACAAAAGTACCGTTTGCTAGGGGGAAGGGGCCGATTTATCCCCGTCTTGTGACGTCGTGGTGCATCCCGGCACCGTTCTGCCTATGGGAAGGAGGTCCCAACGGCCTCGACACCCCCTGGCGAGACTCAAGTCGGCCGGTCTTGGATAGGATTGACGCGATTCCAGGCCGATAGACACACCCTGCCGATGCAGCGGACCGGCCGGATCAAGCATGGAGTTGTGAGTGGATCCATCGACGTCGGGTCCGACTGCGTCGGCCGTCGTCGTCTCGATCTCGGCTCGCGCCAAGCTCATGGCGGGCCTCGGGATCTCGGTCGGCATCGTCGCGGCCGGCATCGCTCTCGTGGTGTCGATGGCCCTTCCCAAGACCTACGAGGCGGAGGCATGCGTCCTCGTCGGCGGGTTGACCGAGGAGAGTCCCGACCTGCACTTGGCCGATCAGCTCAACGCACAGACATACGCGGGCCTGGCCACGTCAGAGCCCCTGCTGACCAAGGTCGTCACCGCCGTTGGGCTCCAGATTGACACGACAAGCCTCAAGCAGCAGGTCCGTGCCGAGGCTCCGACGAGCCAGCGGACGGTCATCATCACGGCGACGGGGTCATCGCCCGAGGAAGCGGCCGCCATCGCAGACGCGGTGGCCAACGAGATCGTCCTCCTGGCCGTTCCGCCAGGCGCCCTCGTGAGCAACGCCACGATCGTCCAACCGGCCCACGCCACCCGCCGGACCATCGTCGCCGAGGATCGCCCTTAACGTCGCCATCGCCGGCGTCCTGGGCGTCGTCTTCGGAATCGGGCTCGGCTGGTTGTTCGGGACCCGTCCGACTGAGCTCTAACCTGCGCGACCGCCATCCTCGACCGGACTCCTGCCAGCACGGCGGAGGTGCCGGGCGCAACCCCGCGTCCGAGGCATGAGGTTCATCATCTCCGGCCCGATTCCCTGGCTGCTGCCGGGAGTCCTCGTCTCCCTCGTCATCGGGTTGATCGTGTGCCGATGGCTCGGCCGCCGGCTCAAAGTCCACCCAGCGGTCGCGTTGCTCCTGATCGTCGGGTTCGGCCTGGTCGTCTCGACGACCCTCACACCGCTGAGAGACGCCATCGACGACGGCGCGATCGGGACCGGGGTCTGCGACTTCAGCCGCTGGTGGCCCGTGTCGCCGCTTACCTGGTTCCGACTGAGCGATCCGACGTTGAACATCATCCTGTTCGTCCCGCTCGGACTCGCGGTCGGGCTTCTTCCACCGTCCAGAACGAAGACCG
Source organism: uncultured Chloroflexia bacterium (assembly GCA_963789905.1). Classification (GTDB taxonomy): domain Bacteria; phylum Chloroflexota; class Limnocylindria; order Limnocylindrales; family CSP1-4; genus CAWBMK01. Next base: position 1,093,065 of record CAWBMK010000001.1, read on the forward strand.
TACTCGTCGTCGGGGTGCTCGCTTTGCCCTTCATCGTCGAGTCGGTCCAGCTGTTGGCGCCGATCCTGGCGAGGGGCTGTCAGTCTGCCGATGCCATCGACAACCTCACCGGTGCCGTGCTGGGCCTGGTAATGGGAACGGTCATCGGCCGAGCGTCGGCGTTGCCACCTGGCACCGATGGTGGCAATCCCGAGGACGGCCGATCCGACGGCGGGGATCCGCCTCCCGACCGGTAGCTCCAGGCGCACACGAGTGGCTCATCGATTCGGATCTGTTGTCCGGCCGACATCCGCAAGGCGCTCGTCGTAGCGCCGATCCCGCCACGCCAGAGCGGCCTTCAGGCCCTCAGCTCGGACGATGGCGTCGAATGCCCGCGACGACTCGCTCATGTTGACGAACGACCCGACGTCGAGACCCATCTCGACCGCTTCGAGGAAGCCGGCGGCCTCCATCGCGCGGTTGAGCATGAGCTTCGTCGGCGCCATCACGTCGGGGTCGACTCGGGCGAGCTTGTCGGCAAGGGCATCGACCTCGTCGGCCAGGCTATCGCGAGGCACGACCCGGTTGATGAGCCCGATGCGATGGGCCTCGGCGGCATCGACGAGATCACCGGTCAGGAGCAGCTCTCGCGTCTTCTTCTGGCCGATCAAGTACGGCATGAGCAGGGTGACCGGCGCCGAACCGAACCGAACCTCGGGCTCACCAAGCTGGGCATCATCAGCTGCGACGATGAGGTCGCAGGCCATGGCCAGCTCCAGACCACCCGCCAGGCAGTAGCCGTGGACCTGGGCGATGACCGGCTTCGGACAACGCCAGATGGCCAGCATGGCCGCCACGTCCTCGGCGAGGACCTCGCGCCACGCCCAGGCCGTCGGCGGCCACGCCTCGGACAGGTCGTAGCCGGAGCAGAACGCCCGCCCGGCGCCCTCGATCACGACGACCCTGACCGCTGGGTCGGCCGCAGCCGCTTCGACTGCCGCCGACAGGGCCTCCCGCAGCTCGTGGCTGATGGCGTTGAGCTTGGCCGGCCGGTTCAGGATCAAGCGAACACCCCAGGCCGTGGGCTGGCGGAGCAGGACCGGCTCGGCCTCCGGCTCGTTCATGGGTCGTCCTCCTCGACCACGATGAGGGCGTCGACGGCGACGACGCCGTCGGACGTCGCGATGACAGGGTTGATGTCGACCTCCACGATATCCGGCCGCCCCTCGACGAATCGGCCCAATCGCCCGATGAGATCCACGATTGCGGGCCTGTCCACACCCGGGCGGCCCCGCAGCGCGCTCAGCAGGCCGGACCCGCGGAGCTCGCCGAGCATCTCGTTGGCGGCCATGGGCCCGACGGGGACAAGGCGCACGGCCACATCGTCGAGGGCTTCGGCGAGCACGCCACCGAGCCCGACGAGGACGGCCGGCCCGAACTGCGCGTCCTTGCGGGCTCCGATGATCAGCTCGAGGCCCGGTCCGGCCATGGCGGCGACGAGTGCGCCTCGAACAGGAGCGCCGATCTCGTGGGCGGCGAGCGTCACCCCCGCGAACGCGCGCCGAACCGACGCATCATCCATGAGGTCCAGAACAACTGCGCCGATATCGCTCTTGTGGGCGAGATCGGCTGCGTCAGCCTTCACGGCGACCGGGTAGCCGATGGCTCGTGCGGCGGCGACCGCGGCGTCGGCATCGGTGACCGCCACCGTCTCGACCACGGGAATGCCGGCCGATCCGAGAAGCTCCAGGCTCTCGCGCTCTGATAGCGGGGTTCGGCGTGGAGCGGCGCCGTCGCCTATCGTTCGCTCGCCCGACTCGTCGAGGATGAGGGTTCGGTCCGCAGCCATGGCGATCCACTCTTCTCGGAGCGGGCCAGATGCCAGCCGGCTCGTCCGATGGCGGTCCCAGGCGGCTCTCAGAGCGATGGCTCGGAACGCCTCCCGCGCTCCGCGCAGGTAGGGCACGCCCGCCGTTTCCAGGGCTGTCGCAACGCCGGGACTGATCTCGCCCGAGGTCAGCGAGGCGAACACTGGAAGGATCTCGGGTCGATCGGCGGTCGCATCTACCAGCAGGCTGGCGACCTGGCTCGCCGACTCCTCCTCCCCGGCGAGCGACCGAAACGGCGAGTCATAGACGGCCACGAGGACGTCGTAGGCACCGGAATCGGCGAAAGCCGACAGGCACGCCCCGTAGGCAGCCTCAGGATCGGCCGCCCCCCAGGGGTCGATCGGGTTGCCGATGTAGGTGAGCGTCGGCAGCGCCTCCTCGATCCGTCGCCGCGTCGGGCCCGGTACGGTCGGCAGGTCAACCCCCGTCTCGGGCGCCAGGTCGGCGATGAGCGATGCCTCGCCCGTCGAGACGGTGACGACACCCGTCCGACCGCGGCCAGCCGTCCTGCCCATCCGATGGCAGCCTGCCAGGAGCTCGCCGACCTCCAGCAGCTCGTCGAGGTCCGTGCAGGCGATGACGCCGGCAGCCCGTAGGGCCGCATTGGTGACTCGCTCTTCGCCGGCGAGGGATCCCGAATGAGCGATGGCCGCGACTTGCGCCTGCGGGCTGCGGCCGACCTTGACGCAGGCGACTGGCTTGCCGATCTCCGCGGCGCGATCGGCCAGCGCGAGAAAGCGCTCGGGTCGCTTGAATCCCTCGACGAAGATCAGGATCGCGTCGGTTCCTGGATCGTCGATCGCGTGGGCCAGGTAGTCGCAGACATCGATCGCGATTTCAGCCCCGCACGACACGATCCGCGAATATCCGATCCGCGTGCCGGCGTGGATGAAAGCGTCGGTGACGCTTCCGGATTGAGCGATGGCGGCGACACCACCTCGGCGTTGCCATGGATTGACGCTGCCGATGTAGGCGGCGACGTTCGTCGTGTAGTCGATGAAGCCCATGCAGTTCGGCCCGACGAGGGTGATCCGGTGCTGTCTCGCCAGGCGGCGAACGGTTTCCTGCATCTCCCTCGCCGGCTCGCCGCCCTCGACGACACCGCCGCCGGGAATGATGACGATCCGAATGCCGGCCCACGCCGCCTCCTCGGTGAAGGCCGCCGCACGCAGCGGATTGACCGCAAGGACCACCGCATCGGGCACGGCCGGCAGATCGGCCAACGACGGGTAGCAGGGCCGGTCGTGGAGTTCCGCGTACTTCGGGTTGACGAACCAGGCCTCCGTCGAGCTGCCCATGACGGCCAGATTCCGGGCGATCGTCTCGGCGATCCCCGAGCGGGGCGAGGCGCCCACGACCGCGATCGAACGGGCGCTGAACAGGGCATCCAGGTCGATCCGGATCTCGCCGGCAGGGCTGAGTGCCACCTGCCTAGCCGACGATGCGCCCGACGCCGCGTCGCTCGAGGCCGCGGGCGATGATCAGCCGCTGGATCTCGGACGTGCCCTCCCAGATCCGGTCGACGCGGAGCTCGCGGAAGAAGCGCTCGGCAGCGTTGTCGCGCATGTATCCCCGGCCGCCGAAGACCTGGACGACGCGATCGGCGCAGCGGAAGGCCGCCTCCGACGCGAACAGCTTGGCCAGCGATGCCTTGGCGTGGACGACCTTCGGATCGGCGCCTTCGTCGGCGAGCCATGCTGCCTCGCGGGTCAGCAGCCGCGCGGCCGACGCATCGGCCGCCGAATTGGCCATGGGAAACGACACCCCCTGGAAGTCGTAGATCCGCTCACCGAACTGGATCCGCTCGGTCGCCCACTCCACCGCCAGGGTGAGCAGTCGCTCCATGGCGCCGGCACAGCGGGCACCGATATGGATCCGCTCTTCGACGAACCATTCGTTCGTCAGCTCGTCGGCTGCTCCGATCGCACCGAGAATCGAGGCTGGCGGTACGCGCACGTCGACGAGGCTGAATTGGGGATGCGTGTCCGCGAATGTGTGCATGTAGGCGGGTTCGAGGGACATCGTCAGCCCGGGGCTGTCGTAGTCGACGAGGAAAAGAGTCGGGCGGCGCTCGGCGTCGTCGACGACCATGCAGTGGAAGATCATGAAGTCGGTCTCATCCGGCGGCCCCGTGACGAACCACTTTTCGCCGTTGAGGATGAAGTCTCCGGTTGCCGCGTCGCGAACCGCCGTCGCTGCGAGCGTCCGGACGTCGGACCCAGCGCCCGGCTCGGTGATCGCGTAGGCGCCGAACCGCTCACCCCGCATCGACGGCTCGAGATAGCGCCGTCGCTGCGCCTCGTCGCAATGGACAAGGGCCTTGTAGGCACCCGGGATGTACGACCATAGACCGCCTGTCGACTGACCCAGCTGTTCGTGGACAAGCACTTCGTCCAATACCGTCCAGCCCTGACCGCCGAGCGCGCTCGGGAAGGATCCACCCTGCAGTCGCGCCTCCAAGGCGGCCTTGCGGACCTCGTCCCGGGCGACTCGCTCCAATCGGCCCCCCGCCCGCTCGAACCCGACTTCCAGGGGTTGGAGGACCTCGACGGTGAAGCGCCTGGCGCGATCCTGCAGCTCGAGCTGAGATGCGGTCAGGGTTAGGTCCATCGAGCCCAGTTTGAGCCTCCGCCGAGGCTCCCGGCGCAGCGCGTCCCGAGCGATGCGACGATCCCTCGCCTCATCGACCCGCGGTCGACGGGAGGGTCCGAGTGCCTAGCGGTCCTCCGGCCGCGAGGCTGGCGATCTACGCCGCGGGCGTGTCGAGCGCTGCCCGAAGGCGAGGAAAGCAAGCACGGCGGCGAGCCCGAGGGCCGCCAGACGCGACGACACTTCCGATGATCCACCGGCGAGCGGGCCTCGTGGCAGGTCGGCCACTGGTCCAACCGATGTTTCGGGCGGCGCCAGAGCGGGCAGCTCCTCGCCGACCGCAAAGTCGCTGAACGACGACAGGCCGTACGCAGAGATCGATGTGGCCGTTGCGGCTCCGCTGCTCGGGACGGTCCAGGTGGACCCATCGAGCTTGGCGACGATGAACTTCGAGGGATCGGCGCCGATATCGATGTCCCCGGCCACCCACGCCAGGGTGATCGAATAGGAGCCGAAGCCGACTCCCTCGTTCACGACTGTCCAATGGCGATTGACGCTGTTGCTGATATCGATCGGCTTGCCAGGGACGGGATGGTCGCCGGCGACGCTCGAGACGACGATCGATCCGTCGACCGTCACGACGTCGAATGTCAGCGTGACGGGCGCGTACGTCGTTGCATCGCCGACGTCGAACCGGATCGTCACCCCGAACCCTTGAGAGATCGGCAGGCGCAGCGCCCCGGCGACGTGCCCGGCCGTTCGGGTCACCGTCCCGCCCGGCAGGACGGTGACCGAGCCGCTTGTCGGGAGCACAACCCCGTCGGCAAGATCAAGGAGCGTGGAGATCGCGATGGGGCCGCTCAGCTCGGCGCCGTTCGGGTTCGATACCCGGAGGGTCCCGACCGTCGCCACGACCGACGGCAGGACGATGCCCGGCGTCGTGCCCGTGATGACGAGCGTCGAGGAGGAACCGACGTCCAGGCCGGATGTTGCGCCGGTCAAGAGGCCGCCGATCGTCAGCGCATGAGAACCCACGGCGAGCTGACCGGCCACGAAGTCGACTCCGCCCATCGCCGCCAGGTCGGTCGCCATCGCCACCCCGGCTGCGTTGTCGACCGTCAGGAGTCCGATAGTGATGGGCGACGTCCCACCGATCAGCTGGGGCGCGGAACCGCTGAGGATCAATCCGCCGAGCGGTGAATCAAGCGTCCCATTTACGGTGACGTCTCCCGCAACGGTGATCGTCGATGCGCCCAGATCGAGCGTTCCGGCGACCGTCAGATCGCCGTCGATCGAGACCGGCAGCCCGGCGGCCGACGAAGCGAACGTGCCGGAGATCACGTCGAGATCGCCGCCGAGCGCCAGCGCCACGTCCCAGGTCACGGTGCCAGTGGTCACGTCGACATCGAACGCCGACATGACGCCGACGCCCCCGACGGTCAGCGTTCCATCGAAGAGGAGGGTGCTCGTGCCGGGGGCGAGGGTGCCCGCCGTGTACGTCCAATCGTTCGTCGTCCGGATCGTGCCGACCAGGCTCAGCGTGCCGGGGGTGTCGATGACGACGTCGGGCAGCGTCCCGGCGACATTGCCGGTGAACGTCTGGGGCCCGGGCCCCTCGATGAGGAGGATGCCGCTCCCGCCATCGAAGCTGGCGCCCTCGATGATGTCGCCCGCCGCGGCAACCGTGCCGCCGTTGATGAGACCGTTCGTGAGCGTCAAGAGGCCGCCGACGGTCACGGTCCCGGTGACGGTCTTGGCGCCGGCATTGTTGAAGGTCACGTTGGCGAGGCCGAATGTCCCGTTGATCGCCTGGGTTCCATCGAAGAGGAGGGTGCTCGTGCCGGGGGCGAGGGTGCCCGCCGTGTACGTCCAATCGTTCGTCGTCCGGATCGTGCCGACCAGGCTCAGCGTGCCGGGGGTGTCGATGACGACGTCGGGCAGCGTCCCGGCGACATTGCCGGTGAACGTCTGGGGCCCGGGCCCCTCGATGAGGAGGATGCCGCTCCCGCCATCGAAGCTGGCGCCCTCGATGATGTCGCCCGCCGCGGCAACCGTGCCGCCGTTGATGAGACCGTTCGTGAGCGTCAAGAGGCCGCCGACGGTCACGGTCCCGGTGACGGTCTTGGCGCCGGCATTGTTGAAGGTCACGTTGGCGAGGCCGAATGTCCCGTTGATCGCCTGGGTTCCATCGAAGAGGAGGGTGCTCGTGCCGGGGGCGAGGGTGCCCGCCGTGTACGTCCAATCGTTCGTCGTCCGGATCGTGCCGACCAGGCTCAGCGTGCCGGGGGTGTCGATGACGACGTCGGGCAGCGTCCCGGCGACATTGCCGGTGAACGTCTGGGGCCCGGGCCCCTCGATGAGGAGGATGCCGCTCCCGCCATCGAAGCTGGCGCCCTCGATGATGTCGCCCGCCGCGGCAACCGTGCCGCCGTTGATGAGACCGTTCGTGAGCGTCAAGAGGCCGCCGACGGTCACGGTCCCGGTGACGGTCTTGGCGCCGGCATTGTTGAAGGTCACGTTGGCGAGGCCGAATGTCCCGTTGATCGCCTGGGTTCCATCGAAGAGGAGGGTGCTCGTGCCGGGGGCGAGGGTGCCCGCCGTGTACGTCCAATCGTTCGTCGTCCGGATCGTGCCGACCAGGCTCAGCGTGCCGGGGGTGTCGATGACGACGTCGGGCAGCGTCCCGGCGACATTGCCGGTGAACGTCTGGGGCCCGGGCCCCTCGATGAGGAGGATGCCGCTCCCGCCATCGAAGCTGGCGCCCTCGATGATGTCGCCCGCCGCGGCAACCGTGCCTGTCTCAATCGAACCGTCGGTCAGGGTCAGCAGTCCTCCGACCGCGACGGTGCCCGTGAACGTTTTGGCACCCGCGGCTCCAAAGGTGAGGTTTGCCAGGGGGAAGGAGCCGGACACGGTCTGCGTCCCGACGAGGACGAGCGTCGAGCCGCTCGGGGCGATGACACCCGTCGTGTACGTCCAGTTGCGGGCCGTCCGGATCGTGCCGCTCAGGGTGAGGGTGCTCGGCGTATCGATGACGACGTTGGGCAGCTGGCCCGTCGTCCCGGCGCTGCCGCTGAATGTCTGTGGGCCGGGGCCCTCGATCCGCAGCGTTCCCGTGCCACCGTCGGAGCCGGCGCCCTGGGCGATGTCGCCGTGGGCGATGACGGTCCCGCTGTCGAGGGTCCCGTCGGAGAGGGTGACGGTCCCGGCGGCGGTGACGGTGCCCGTGAACGTCTTCGAGCCGCCGCCGTTGAGCCACAGATTGTCGAGTCCGAAGGAGCCGGCCACGGTCTGCGTCCCGACGAGGACGAGCGTCGAGCCGCTCGGGGCGATGACACCCGTCGTGTACGTCCAGTTGCGGGCCGTCCGGATCGTGCCGCTCAGGGTGAGGGTGCTCGGCGTATCGATGACGACGTTGGGCAGCTGGCCCGTCGTCCCGGCGCTGCCGCTGAATGTCTGTGGGCCGGGGCCCTCGATCCGCAGCGTTCCCGTGCCACCGTCGGAGCCGGCGCCCTGGGCGATGTCGCCGTGGGCGATGACGGTCCCGCTGTCGAGGGTCCCGTCGGAGAGGGTGACGGTCCCGGCGGCGGTGACGGTGCCCGTGAACGTCTTCGAGCCGCCGCCGTTGAGCCACAGATTGTCGAGTCCGAAGGAGCCGGCCACGGTCTGCGTCCCGACGAGGACGAGCGTCGAGCCGCTCGGGGCGATGACACCCGTCGTGTACGTCCAGTTGCGGGCCGTCCGGATCGTGCCGCTCAGGGTGAGGGTGCTCGGCGTATCGATGACGACGTTGGGCAGCTGGCCCGTCGTCCCGGCGCTGCCGCTGAATGTCTGTGGGCCGGGGCCCTCGATCCGCAGCGTTCCCGTGCCACCGTCGGAGCCGGCGCCCTGGGCGATGTCGCCGTGGGCGATGACGGTCCCGCTGTCGAGGGTCCCGTCGGAGAGGGTGACGGTCCCGGCGGCGGTGACGGTGCCCGTGAACGTCTTCGAGCCGCCGCCGTTGAGCCACAGATTGTCGAGTCCGAAGGAGCCGGCCACGGTCTGCGTCCCGACGAGGACGAGCGTCGAGCCGCTCGGGGCGATGACACCCGTCGTGTACGTCCAGTTGCGGGCCGTCCGGATCGTGCCGCTCAGGGTGAGGGTGCTGCCGCCGGTCTTGGCGATGACGACGTTGGGCAAGGTCGTCGTCGTCGTGTTGGCGAGGCCGCTGAAGGTCTGGCCGCTGCCACCGTCGATGAGGAGCGTTGCGCTGTTCGTGCCGTTGAAGCCGACCTGCTGGTTGATCGGGCCGCGGGCCGCGATCGTGCCGGTATTGAGCGAGCCGGAGAAGAGGTTGAGCGTCCCGCTGACGGTGATCGTGTCGGCCGCGCCCTGGGTGACCGTGCCCCGGATATCGAGACCGTCGAGGGGGAACGAGCCCGACACCGTCTGGGTCCCCGCGAGATAGAGCGTCGAGCCGCTCGGGGCGATGACACCCGTCGTGTACGTCCAGTTGCGGGCCGTCCGGATCGTGCCGCTCAGGGTGAGGGTGCTGCCGCCGGTCTTGGCGATGACGACGTTGGGCAAGGTCGTCGTCGTCGTGTTGGCGAGGCCGCTGAAGGTCTGGCCGCTGCCACCGTCGATGAGGAGCGTTGCGCTGTTCGTGCCGTTGAAGCCGACCTGCTGGTTGATCGGGCCGCGGGCCGCGATCGTGCCGGTATTGAGCGAGCCGGAGAAGAGGTTGAGCGTCCCGCTGACGGTGATCGTGTCGGCCGCGCCCTGGGTGACCGTGCCCCGGATATCGAGACCGTCGAGGGGGAACGAGCCCGACACCGTCTGGGTCCCCGCGAGATAGAGCGTCGAGCCGCTCGGATCGATGACACCCGTCGTGTACGTCCAGTTGCGGGCCGTCCGGATCGTGCCGCTCAGGGTGAGGGTGCTGCCGCCGGTCTTGGCGATGACGACGTTGGGCAGGAGGCCGGCCCCGACCACCAGGGGGCCGCTGAACGTCTGGCCGCTGCCGCCATCGATGAGGAGGGTGGCCGCCCCGCCGTCGTATGTCGAGGCCTGGCTGATGTCACCACGGGCCGCCAGCGTGCCGGTCCCATTGAGGGTCCCGTCGGTCAGGGAAGTGAGCCCGGCGGCGGTGATCGTGCCATCGAGGGTGAGGGTGACGGCGGTGGGCATCGTGAAGGTGCCGGACGCGGTGATCGTCGTCCCGGCGGCGACCGTCGTGTTCCCCCGGATCTCTAGGTTGGTGAGCGGCTGGCTGCCCGAGACGATCCCGCCAGCGACGATGAGGGTGCTCGTGGTGGGATCGATGACACCCGTCGTGTACGTCCAGTTGCGGGCCGTCCGGATCGTGCCGCTCAGGGTGAGGGTGCTGCCGCCGGTCTTGGCGATGACGACGTTGGGCAAGGTCGTCGTCGTCGTGTTGGCGAGGCCGCTGAAGGTCTGGCCGCTGCCACCGTCGATGAGGAGCGTTGCGCTGTTCGTGCCGTTGAAGCCGACCTGCTGGTTGATCGGGCCGCGGGCCGCGATCGTGCCGGTATTGAGCGAGCCGGCCACAAGATCCAGGGTCCCTGTGACGGTGATGGTGTCGTTGAGGGTCTTCGTGCCGGAGCTGTTCACGGTCAGCGCGTTGAATGTGACTCCGCTCGGTGTAGAGACTGTGGCATTGCCGCTCGATAGCAGCGTCGTACCGCCGCCATGGACGAACGAGCCGCCATTGACGGTAAACCCGCCCGTCACTGTCAGAGTCCCGGAGGTGCTCGTGAAGGTGCCACCGGTCAGCGAGAAGGGCCCGTTTACGGTGATCGCGGCGTTGCCGCCGGCGAAACTCGACCCTGCCTGGCTATAGCCGACGACGCCCACGGTGAGCGTCACGCCGGCGTTCTGGGTGATCGTCCCCCCATAAGTGGATGCGATCGTCAAGCCTTGAACGTTGGCGTTCACGTTGATGACGACCGGATCGCTGCTCGTTGCATCGAGCGTCAAGCTGTCGGCGGCTCCGGGAATCGCGGCGGGAAACCAGTTGGCTGCCGTGTTCCAGTTGTCGTCCGCTCCGCCGCCAGTCCACGTCCGAGCCACCGCAGCCGCCGGAGCGGGAAGGGCGAGACCGATGAACGCGACGAACAGGAGCCAAGTTGCGATAACCGTCGGGCTGGCGCGGAGCGACCCGATCTGGGGGCGCCGAGCGACGGCGATGATGCTGGTGATAAGTCGCGTCCTCCGCTTTCGGGCTTGATCTGACCATCGCGCCGTCGCGGATCGTCGTCCCAGGACCGAGCGAGATACAGGTCGACCGGCCGCGGGTCGTGGTGGGACGCCCGGTGCAGACCCAATCAGACTACGTCTGCTCGCATCGGGCTATGGACCGATGGATGCCAGGCACAGGACCATGTTCCTATCGCCGAGTCCCGCGAGCCGAGACGGACCTCGCGTCTCAGCTCGGCCGTCGTTGCGGCCGGCAGCCTTTCACGGCCGCGTACGGCGGCGCGACCGACCAAAGCTCCATCGGGATGCCATCAATGCCGCACCGAAAGCGACGAGCGCCAGGATGATCAAGGCGGTCGATTGAGCTCCGTCGACTCCGGCGCCAGCATCGTTGTCGGAGGTGGCCGTCTGAGGCGGGGCCACGACGGCGATCTGGACGAGAGCCACGTCGCAGGCCCCCTCACCATCGCAGACCTGATATGTGAACGTATCGAGGCCGTGGAAGGTGGAGTCTGGAACATAGGTGATCGTGCCATCTCCGTTGACGGTCGCGGTGCCATGGACCGGGTCAGCCGTGATGGACACCGACGTCGCGTCGAGGTCCCCGTCGGGATCGGAATCGTTGACGGTAACGTCGATCGTGATCGACCCACCCTGGGCGACTGTGTACGAGTCGTCCTGAGCCACCGGCGGGTTGCCCGTCGACGATGGGCTGGGCGAGGGCGACGGACTGGGCGGGCGGGGCTCGGCGATGGCGACGGGCTGGGGCTCGGGCTTGGCGATGGCGCGGCGACGGGCTGGGCGAGGGCGACGGGCTTGGCGATGGCGACGGGCTGGGGCTCGGGCTTGGCGATGGCGACGGGCTGGGCGAGGGCGACGGGCTTGGCGATGGCGACGGGCTGGGGCTCGGGCTGGGCTGGCGACGGGCTGGACTCGGACTTGGTGATGGCGACGGGCTGGGGCTCGGCGCGACGATCGGATCCGTATCCGTCGCCGGGCCGGCGGTCGGGAACGGGTTTTCGTAGGAGTCCTCGTACGCAACCGACGCCGTGTTGACGACGGTGCCAGTCGCTCCAACGTTCACGACCACCACGATCTGGAGCTGGGCGGTTGCACCAGCTGCCAGCGCTCCTCCAAGCGTTCCTGTGACGGTGCCGGCGGACTCGGAGCACGAGCCGCTTGCCGGCGCGACCCACGCGCATGATGAGTAGGTGCTGTTGGCGGGGATTCCGTCGGTCACGACGACGTTCGTCGCAGCGCCAGGTGCTGCGTCGCCGTCCGACACGTTGTCGACAGTGACCGTGTAGGTGAGGGTCTGTCCCGGCGAAGCCGTAGATTGGCCGTCGTCCTTGGCGATCGTCAGGCGCGGCGTCGGCGGCTGCTCCATGTACGCCGCTCGACCGGTCTGCCCTTCCTCGATGAACTGATTGTGGTCGCCGACGCAGTCCTCCAGGCGCCACCATCCCGACGCGGGGCTTGAGATGAGGTCACCCGATCGTGTCAGCGTCCCGCCGTTCCAGGCCATGTTGGACGAGTTCGTTCCGATGATTGATGGGCCGGTCGGCGGGAAGTAGGTTGGCGCCGCCGCGCCATCGAGATCGAAGTTGTGGAATGTGACCGACGCCACGCCCGGGTCGACGTATTCGAAGAGGTCAAGGCATACCGTTCCGCCGCTGTTCTGCTGGTATGTGGTCTGGACGATGCCGAGGATCAGCTCGTCGTCCGTTCCGGCGATGCCGTCTGGATCGTCGTAGTCAGCCGGCGGGGCATTCGTCGGATCTGCGTCATTGTCGAGCCCGACTCGGACGCGGAACCCGTTCTGGTCGTCGCCGCCCGTCGATGATCGAAGCACATACCGCCCGCATGTCACCGGGGCCGCGAGCGTGGAGTGGCGAACCCATCCCTCGGCGACACCTCCAGCCGAGGGCGGATAGGAGATCTGGGTCCCGGCGATACCGGCTCCCGCTGCCGGCGACGCAAACCCTGGCCCGACCGACGCGCCGGGTCCGTACAGCTCGAACTCGGTCGTATCCAATGAGCCGGTCGATTCATCGGGCTCGCCCGCTGCGGCGGCGTCGGCGTTCATCTCGGGGCTGAAGATATCCACGTGGATCGCGGAGCCTGCCGGCCAACTGCATGGAACGAAGAACTCGACGTAGTGGTTCCCGGCCCCGGCGCCGGCCGTGGTGGACGTGTACCAGTCTCCGAGGCCAACGGCCCCGGTCGGACCATTCGTCTGAAGCGTGTAGACGTTGCCGGACGGGGGAATCTCGATCGCTTTCACACGGGACGCCGGAAGCAACGCGGCCAAAACGGCTATGACGACCGCCACGACGACTCCCACCCGGAGCCAGGGCGGGATCGACTCGACAGTGCTCAGCGCGGAAGTAGGCGCCTTCAAGTGCACAGGGTCGACCACTGTAACACTCCACTTTGGTGGAGTTAGGTCAGGTCAGGTGCAGTCGGGCGCAGCCGGAATCAACTCGGCCAGGCAAGGACCATGATCCGGATCTCGGTCATGTCCTCGATCGCGAAACGGATGCCCTCGCGACCGAGCCCCGATTCCTTGACCCCGCCGTACGGCATGTGGTCGATGCGGTACGTCGGGGTGTCGTTGACGATGACGCCGCCGACCTCGAGCTCGCTGAACGAGCGCCAGGCGTGACCGAGGTCGTTCGTGAACACACCGGCCTGGAGACCGAACGACGAGTCGTTCACGGCCTCGACGGCATCCCCAAGGTCGCTGAAGCGGAAGACGACAACGAGTGGAGCAAACGCCTCGTTCGAACAGACCTGGGCGTGGAGGGGGACGTTGGCGAGGACCGTCGGTGGGAAGAATGCGCCCTCGGCCGTGCCGCCGAGCAGGACCTCACCGCCGAGTGCCACCGCCTCGTCGACCCAGCGCTGCGTGCGTGAGGCCGCGGCTGCGTCGACCATCGGTCCGAGGTCTGTCGTCGGGTCGAGCGGATCGCCGACCTTGAGCTTTCCGGCGCCGGCCAGGAACTTGGTCATGAACGCGTCGTAGATGTCGTCATGGAGATACAGCCGTTGGACGCTGATACAGACCTGTCCGGCGTAGGTGAAGGCACCGATGAGGATCCGCTTCACGGCCCAGTCGAGATCGGCCGATGCATCGACGATGCAGCCGGCGTTGCCGCCGAGCTCGAGGACGACCTTCTTGCGTCCGGCTCGTTCCTTCATCCGCCAGCCGACGGACGGTGATCCGGTGAAGGTGAGGAGCTTGAAGCGCGGATCGGCGACCATCCGGTCCCCCAGCTCCCGGCTCATCGGGAGAATGCTCACCGCCCCGTCGGGCAGACCGGCCTCAGCCACGATCTCGGCCACGGTCAACATCGTGAGGGGGTCCTTCGAGGGTGGCTTGAGGACGACCGGATTGCCCGATGCGATGGCCGGGCTCAGCTTGTGAGCCGCCAGGTTGAGCGGGAAGTTGAACGGGCTGATGGCGGCGATCGGTCCGATCGGGAAGCGTCGGGTGATGCCGACCCGGCCCCTGGAGGCGGGATTGAGATCGAGGGGGATCGTCTCGCCGACCATCCTTTCGGCTTCCTCTGCGCCAAGGCGGAACGTGAGGACCGCGCGGTCGACCTCGATGCCGGCGTCGCGGATGGGCTTGCCGGCCTCGGTCGAAAGCAGCGTCGCCAGCTCATCGCGCCGGCCCCGGATGCCCTCGCTGATCTTCCGCAGGATCGCGCCCCGTTCGTAGGCGGCCAGGGCACGCATGGCAGGGAACGCGCGGACGGCGGCATCGACCGCCTCATCGTATTGCTCCGGGGTCGCCTGGTACGTGGTGCCGGCAGGCCGGCTCGGGTCGGCCGGGTTGGAGACCTCGAGCAGCTCGGGCGAGTCGACCCACTGGCCGGCCAGGAAGATCTTGTGGGGCGCGGTTGCGGCGATCGTGGCCATCTTCCGATTCTACGCGCCGGCGTCGTCGCGGCCGGACGTCGTAGGACAGGTCGGTGGATCAAGGTGGAGAGCGGCGGCGATCGCCTGCTCAGGGACTCGATTGACGGGATGGCGGTAGCCGCCGGCGAGCCGGCCGAGTCGCGTCGTCATGGCCTTCCTTCCTTGTCGTTGAGGTCCGATGCGATCGCTCCATCAGCTCCGACTGACTCGTCCTCCCAGTCGGTCCAGTCGACACCTGTCTCCTCGATGTAGGCGCTCACGGCCGACCCGACCGTCGGATAGAAGCGCCGCTCACCGACCCGCTCGAACAATCCATAGCGACGGAGCGAATCCTTGACCGGGCCCTTCAGCTCCGCGAAGGCGAGCTCGATGGACGATGCATCGAGTGTCGCCTCGATCTCGTGAAGGACATCGGCCGCGGTGGTGTCGATGTCGGTGACAGGCTCGGCAGCGATGATGACCCACGAGACTGGCGTGGGCGATGTCGCGATCGCGTCGTCGATCCGTTGCCGGAACATCTCGGCATTCGCAAAGAACAGCGGGGCGTCCCAACGGAGGAGCACCAGGCCGGGAACACGTCGAGCGTCAGGGTGCCGACCGATATCGTGGTAGCCCTTTACCCCGTTGAGGCGGCCGAGGATGGCACTGTAGGGTCGCCAGGCGCGCCACACGAACATGCCAAGGGCGATGCCGACCGACACAAAGATCCCGGGCACGACTCCAATGAAGGCCACCGCGAGCAGGCAGACGATGGAGACGACGAACTCCCCCGGCCGCAGCCTGAGGAGACGTCGCACCCGGGCGACCTCGATGAGGGAGAGGCTGGCCGCAATAACGATGGCGGCAAGCGCCGCGTCGGGCAGCGGGGCCACGATATTCGGGGCGAGGACCAGCAGGCCGAGGACCCCGAGCGCTCCGACGATCCCGGTCAGCTGCGACTTCGCCCCGGCCGTGATCGCGACCGGCGTCCGCGACGCGCT
Organism: uncultured Chloroflexia bacterium; assembly: GCA_963789905.1. GTDB lineage: Bacteria > Chloroflexota > Limnocylindria > Limnocylindrales > CSP1-4 > CAWBMK01. Next base: position 1,108,621 of record CAWBMK010000001.1, read on the forward strand.
GGCGCTGATCGAGAAGCCTCCGAGAACGGCGGAGCCGACGTTCGCTGCACCCAGGGCCACGAGCTCCTGGTCGGGGTCGACTCGATATCGGGCCTGGGCGGCGACGCTGCGGGACAGGACGGCGGTGTCGGCCATCGACACCAGGGCGATCGCGATGGCCGCTGGGACGAGTGTGGCGAGGTCCCCGACGGGGATGCTTGGCAGTGATGGCACGGGCACGCCTGCCGGAAGCGGCCCGACGGTCGGGACCGACCATTGGACGGCGAGATCGAGCGCGGCCGAGACGACGATCGCCCCCACGACCGCGACGAGGATCCCAGGGAAGGACGGTCGCCACGCCTTCAGGGCAAGGATTCCAACCAAACATGTCAGCCCGATCGCGAGGGCCGCGACGTTGGCCTCACCGGCCCTCAGCCCGTCGATGAAGGCGCGAGCCTCGTCGACGAGTCCCTCGGCATCGGTCGAGAACCCGAAGAGCTTTGGCAGCTGGCCGACGATGATGGTGAGGGCGATCCCGTTGAGATATCCGTAGCGGATCGGGCTCGACAGGAGGTCGGTAATGAAACCCACTCGGACCAGTCCTGCCGTGAGAGCGACGGCGCCCGACATGATCGCCAGCCCGGCCGCGATCGCGGTGGCCGCCGCGGGGTCGCCAGCGGCTAGCGGGACGACGGCCGCCGCGACGATCGGAGCCAGGGAGGAGTCCGGTCCGAGGACGAGAACACGACTCGGCCCGAAGATCGCGTAGCCGATGAGCCCGCCGATCGTGGCATACAGACCGTTGACGGGCTCGAGCCCGGCCGCCTCCGCATAACCCATGCCCACCGGGACGAGAACAGCCGTGAGGACGATCCCGGCGATGAGGTCGGACGAGAGCCAGGCCCGGTCATACGAACGAAGGGCGGCAATGCCCGGCAGCCAGCGCGCGAGCGTCGTCCGCGACCCGTCGATCTCGGGAGATCTCGCGTCGGCGGGACCGGTCATCGAGGCATGGAAGACGCGCGGAGCACGGTCTGGGCATGCTATCAGTGGCTATCCTGTGCCAGCCTGTGGGCCACGACCGAGGAGGCATGATGGCGGACGGACAGGATCGCGACCAGGCGCGCCTTCGTGATCGCCTCATCGTCCGGCCCGGGACAAGCGTCGACCTCGAAAGGATCGATCCCAGCGACACCCACGGCTGGACCAAGGAAGCGGCCAGCCGAACGGTCGCCGACGATCTGTCCCGCCTCACGGATCTCCAGGAGCGTCTGTGGGCCGAGCGGAAGCGGAAGATCCTCATCGTTCTCCAGGGAATGGATGCAGCCGGCAAAGGCGGCACGGTCGAGCACGTCATGGGCGCCTTGAACCCCCTCGGATGCACGGTTCACGGCTTCAAGGTCCCAACGGAGTTGGAGCTCGCTCACGACTATCTCTGGCGAGTCCATGCCCAGACACCGGGCGATGGCGAGATCGCCATCTTCGACCGATCCCACTACGAGGACGTCCTTGTCGTCCGCGTCGCCAGCCTCGTCCCCGAGCAACGTTGGCGGGCCCGCTACGACGAGATCAACGCCTTCGAGGGCGTCCTGGCGGCAGAACGGACGACGATCCTCAAGTTCTTCCTGCACATCAGTCGTGACGAGCAGCGTCAGCGCCTCCAGGCCCGCGTCGACGACCCGCAGAAGCACTGGAAGTTCCGGATGGGCGATCTCGAAAGCCGAAAGCAGTGGGCCGAGTACCGGGCAGCATATGAGGAGGTCCTCCGTCGCTGTTCGAGCGATCACGCTCCCTGGTACGTCGTCCCGGCCGATCGGAAGTGGTTCCGGAACCTGGCCGTGGCCCGCATCCTGGCGGATACCCTCGAGGAACTCGATCCGCAGTATCCGCCGCCGGTCGAGCCGATCCCCGAGAACCTCGTCGTCGATTAGCCCGGTCGCGGTGCCCTAGCGGCCCTTTCCCCCGAGCAGGGTGTCGAAGATGCCACGGATCGCGGACTGGGCAGTTCGCGATGTAGCGACCCGCCCAGCCGTCCGGATCGAAGTCTCGAGGAGCCGATCCCGCTGGCGGGCCGCGGCCTTCGCCTCGCGCTCCGCCGCGCGCCTCGCCCGCTCCTGCTCACGGCGTTCCTTCTCGAGCTCGCGCGCCTGTCGCTTTACCTCCCGCTCATAGGCGGCGCGGCTCACCTTCGCATCGGTGGCTGGCGGGCTTGTCGCTCCCGAGGCGGCCATGCGTTCGGCTGCCGCATGGGCCGCTGCGATACGTCCGGTCAGGATCTCGTGGGCGCTCTCCCGATCGATCGCGGCGGCGTACTTCGTAGCAAGGAGGCTGCCGGCGATCGCGGCGCGGATGCCTTCCTCCGGCATCGGTGACATCAACGAGTCCGGAGGCAGGAGGAGCGTTGCCGCGAGCGGGGTCGGAACCCCTTTTGGCGACAGGCCGGTCACCAGCGCTTCGCCGATTCCGAGCGAGGTGAGCGTCCGCTCGACGTCGTAGAAATCGGTCATCGGGAAGGTCCGGGCAGTCTTGCGCAGATCGTCGGCATCCTCCGGAGTGAACGCGCGGAGAGCGTGTTGGACTCGGTTCCCGAGCTGCGAGAGAACGGACGAGGGAACGTCGGTCGGAGCCTGGGTCACGAAGTACACCCCGACCCCCTTGGAGCGGATGAGGCGCGCCGTCCGCTCGATCTGCTCCATCAGGGCATCGGAGGCGTCCTTGAACAGGAGATGCGCCTCATCGAAGAAGAAGCACAGCTTGGGCCGTGGCAGGTCGCCAGCCTCCGGCAGCGTCTCGTAGAGCTGGGCGAGCAACCACAACGTGAATGTCGAGAACAGCCGTGGCCGATCCATCACGTCGGACAGCTCGAGCACCGAGACGACGCCCTCGCCGCTGGGGACCTGTCGGAGCAGGTCGCGGACGTCGAACTCGGGCTCCCCAAAGAACACGTCGGCGCCTTCCTGCTCGAGACTGACGATCGAGCGGAGGATGACCCCGAGCGAGGCGGACGACATTCCACCGTACTCGTCGAGGACCGGCTTGCCCTCGTCGGATGCCAGGAACCGCAGGGTCGTCCGCAGGTCGGCCAGGTCGAGGAGCGGGAGGTGGCTGTCATCGCAGTACTTGAAGACGAGGGAGAGGATCGATGTCTGGGTCTCGTTGAGATCGAGGACCTTGCCGAGGAGCAGCGGGCCGAACGAGCTGACGGTCGCCCGGACCTGCGCCCCGAGACGACCCGATAGAGACAGGAACTCGACCGGGTGGCCGACGGGCTCGTACGCCCAGCCGAGCGTCTCACAACGCTGCCGGATCTTCTCGTTCGTGGCATCGCCGGCGACCCCGATGCCCGAGAGATCGCCTTTCACGTCGACCGCGAAGACCGGCACGCCCGCCTTCGACAGCTGTCCGGCCAGAAGCTGAAGCGACTTCGTCTTGCCGGTCCCCGTCGCCCCGGCGATGAGTCCGTGGCGATTCAACATCGCCAGCGGAAGCTGGACGCGGACGTCGGCGATCGTCTCGCCATCGTGCATCGGGCTGCCGAGGATGACGGACGGTTCGTCGAGCCCGTAGCCGGCCGCCATCTCGTCGCGGAACGATCCAACCATGAGGTGGCCGAGCGTACCATCGTGGTGGCGCCGCGGGCCCAAGGATGACGGGCGATCCGGGCGACCGCCACTCGGGAGATCAGTGATGAACATCGTCGAAGTTGAGGGCATCGGGCCCGTCTATGCCGAACAGCTCAGTGCCATTGGGGTCGCGACGACGGACGATCTCCTCAGCCAGGGCGCCAGCCGGGCTGGCCGGGCCGCTCTGGAGAAGGCGACCGGGATCGACGGCACCCAGATCCTCAAGTGGGTCAACAGAGTCGACCTGATGCGGATCCCGGGCGTGGGGTCCGAGTATTCGGATCTGCTCGAAGCAGGTGGTGTCGACTCGGTGGCCGAGCTCGCCCAGCGCAATCCCGCGAACCTCGCCCAGGTCTTCGCGGATCTCGACGCCGCCCGCCCGGACTGGATCCGCAGGGTGCCGTCAGAGGATACGGTTCGTGGCTGGGTCGAGGCGGCAAAAGGGATGCCCCGAGGCGTCGAGTACTGAGCGGAGGACTCGCCCGCCTGGATCAGTCCTCCGCGGCCCGGGCGTACGTCCCGACGACCCGGACCATCTCGCATCGCTCGCGAAGCTCGGCCAGGGCCGAGGCGAATACTTCGTCGTTAGGGTCGCCATCGACGTCGACCCAGAACACGTACTCCCAGCGGGCCGTGTGGGCCGGCCGCGACTCGAGCCGCGTCAGGTTGACGCCGCGCGTCGCGAATGCGCCCAGACATCGATAGAGAGACCCGGGGACGTTGCGGACTGCGAAGGCCAGCGTCGTCCGAGCTGACGTCGGCGTCACGTCCGTTCGAGACCACGCGGTCGGGACGGCCTCGCGAGCGATGATCGCGAAACGCGTCCGATTGTCGTCGCCAGACTGGACGTCGGCCGCGACGATCGTCAACCCATAGAGATCGGCGGCCCTCGGCGACGCGATGGCCGCCGCGCGATCGTCATCGCCCTCGGCGACGAGCTTTGCCGCGCCGGCCGTGTTGTAGGCGGTCATGACCTGCCAGGACCGGGTTCGCAAGAATGCATCCGCCTGCGCAAGGGCCTGGGGATGCGAATACACGCGCTCGATCGTCTCGATCGACTGTCCGGGGGCCGCCAGCAACGCCAGACGGACCGGGACGCTCGTCTCGCCGACGATCGTCAGGTCGAATTCGGCCAGGAGGTCGAGCGTCTCGCGGATCGTGCCTGCCATGGAAGACTCGACCGGGACGACCCCGGCGTCGGCCCTGCCGTCGCGGACCGCCTCGAAGACGTGCCGCCAGGTCGGCTCCGCCACGGGATCCGGATCGGCGAAGAAGGCCAGGACGGCGTCCTCGGCGAACGCGCCCGGCTCGCCCTGGTAAGCGACTGTCGGCGACACCACCGCTCAGCGATTGAACCACTCGGTGGTGTCGATCTGTCCCGCGTCCTCGTCGATCTCGGCGCGCTCTCCCGCGCTCGCGGGCTCGGGATCGCCGCGACGACTGCCCGCCTCGGCGGCCGCTCCGGCCCAGTGCGCCTCGCCGAGCATCGCATTGACCGCCTCGATGTAGGCCTCGATCGAAGCCGCCACGATGTTCGTCGATGTCGACGAGCCGTCGTAGTGGCCGGTTGCGCGGGCTCCCTCGGCGCCCGCCGGCGGGCCGATCCGGACGGTCACCTTGCCCTCGGCATCAGGCCCTTCGGCGAGGGCGTGGATGTCGTAGGCGAGGAGACGAGGGTGACCGGCCAGGACTTCGTGGATGGCTGAGTCGACAGCCCGGTAGAGCGCGTCGATCGGACCATTGCCCTCCGCTGACGCCTTCCAACGGTGCTCTCCGGCCGCCACGACGACCGCACCGCGACTCTGGGCGTTCGAGCCGGAAGTCACCGTCCAACGCACGAGATGAAGGACCGGCACGGCGGTCTCTTTGGCGGTCTCTGTTGGCATCGGCTTGTCCTCCGCTTTCAGGTGGGCGTCGCCGTCGTGAAGTGGCGTTCGTCGCGTCGCCGGAGCTCGGCTCCTGACTTCCAGATGGCGTATTCGAGCGAGTCGGCCAGAGCCTGGGCTGACGCGGCGATGATGTTGGTGTCGCTACCCATCGTCGACCATGTCCGGGCGCCGTCCTGCGAATCGATGATCACCCGCGTCCTCGCCGCCGTCGCCGAGTGGCCGTCGAGGATGCGCACCTTGTAGTCGACGAGATGGACTGCGTCGAGCACCGGGTAGAACGCCCGGAGCGCCTTGCGCAGCGCCCCATCGAGAGCGTGGACGGGTCCGTTGCCGTCGGCTGCCGTGTGCAGCACCTCGCCATCGACCTCGACCTTGACCGTCGCCTCGGCCAGGAGCTCGCGGCCCTCGCGCTGTTCCACGAGGACCGTGTAGTCGACGATCCGGAAGGGAACCACGTAGTCGGTCGCGTGGCGGCGGATGAGCAGCTCGAAGCTGGCCTCCGCTCCCTCGAACGCAAGGCCATCCGCCTCGAGTTGCTTGATGAGAGCCGACAGCTCCTTCGGATCGACGACGCCCTCGAGGTCGAGGCCAAGCTGGCGAGCCCGGATCGACGTGTTCGCCTTGCCTCCGAGCTCCGAGACCACCAGCCGGCCCTCATTGCCGACGACGACCGGATCGACGTGCTGGTAGCTCCGCTCAACCTTGGCCACTGCGGCGCCGTGCACTCCGCCCTTGTGTGCGAACGCGCTCCGCCCAACGTATGGCTGGTAGTCGTGGGGCGCGACGTTGGCGATCTCCGCCACGCTCCGCGACAGCTCGGTGAGGTGCTCGAGCTGGGCACCAAGGGTCCCGAGGTCGTGATCGGTCTTGAGAGCCAGGTTGGCCAGGATCGAGACCATATTGGCGTTGCCCGTCCGCTCGCCATAGCCGTTGATCGTCGCCTGGACATGGGCAATGCCCGCGCTGACGGCCGCCATCGAGTTGGCCACCGCAAGCTCGGCGTCGTTGTGGGTGTGGATGCCCCACGTTGTCGGAGGTGCCTCGCGATCCGATTCGAGGGTCGCTCGGACGTCGCCGATGATCGCGGTCAGCTCGTCGGTCAGGGTGCCGCCGTTGGTGTCGCACAGTACGAGTGTGTGGGCCCCGGCCTGTCGCGCCGCCCGCAGGGTCGACAGGGCGTACTCGCGATCGTCCCGATAGCCGTCGAAGAAATGCTCTGCGTCATAGACGCATTCCCGTCCGTGGTCGACAACGAAACGGACCGAGTCGGAGACCATGTCGAGGTTTTCGGCAGGAGTAGCGCCGAGGACCTCGATGACGTGGAGCAGCCAACTCTTGCCGAAGATCGTGACGACCGGCGTCTCGGCCGCGACGAGCTCCCTGAGGTTGGGGTCCGACGCCGCGTCGTTGGCGCGATGTCGGGTCGACCCGAATGCCGCGAGCCGCGCCCGCTCCCAGCGGATCTTCTGTGCCTTGGCGAAGAACTCGACGTCCTTGGGGTTGCTGCCTGGCCAGCCACCCTCGATGAACGGGAAGCCGAACTCGTCGAGCATCCGGGCGACGCGAAGCTTGTCGGCAAGCGACAGGGTGATGTTCTCGCCCTGGGTGCCGTCGCGCAGCGTCGTGTCGTACAACGTGACCGGGAAAGCGGTGGACGTCTTGTCGTTCACCGCGCGGCCTCGGCCTGGGCAACGGGAGTAGCGGCGCTTCGTCGGAGGCGTTCGACGACCGCACTGGCCATCCCCTGCGTGCCGACCGACCGGAGCGACTGGGCATCGTCGGCAGGCATCAGGTCTGCCGTCCTATAACCATCGTCGATGGCGGCGGCCACGGCGCCCTCTATGGCCGACGCGACCTCATCGCGACCCAGGGACCAGCGACACAGCATCGCCGTCGAAAGGATGGTCCCGATCGGGTTGGCGCGATCCTGGCCGGCCAGATGTGGCGCGGAGCCGTGGATCGGCTCATAGAGACCGAGAAGGCCGTGCGCGGTCCGCCGCTCGCCCACCGACGCAGATGGCAGCATCCCGAGACTTCCGGCGAGCACCGAGGCCTCGTCCGAGAGGATGTCGCCGAACATGTTCTCAGTGACGAGTACATCGAAGGATGCCGGCCGCTTGATGAGCATCATCGCGCACGCATCGACGAGCCGATGCTCCGTCTCCACGTCCGGGTAATCCTGACGAACCTCCTCGACGACCTTGCGCCACAGCCGCGATGTGGAAAGCACGTTCGCCTTGTCGACGCTGGTCAGCCGCCGTCGCCGCGTGCGGGCGAGATCGAAGGCGAGCGTGACGACACGACGGATCTCGCTCTCCGCGTACCACAGCGTGTCGACCGCGACGCGCCCATCGGCGGTCGTCCGCTCCTCCGATGGGCGCCCGAAGTAGAGACCCGATGTGAGCTCCCGAACGATAAGCATGTCGACACCGTCGAGCAGGTCGCGCCGGACCGGTGCTCCCGCCGCAAGCGCCGGATGGACGCTCACCGGCCGCAGGTTGGCGAACAACTCGAGCCCGCCTCGGAGTGCGAACAGCGCCTGCTCGGGGCGAACCGCGGCGTTTGGATCGTCCCAGCGCGGGCCACCGATCGCGCCGAGCAGGATGGCGTCCGCGGCGGCGGCGATCGCCAGGTCCTCCTCGCGGACCGGCAAACCATACAGATCGATCGCCGCGCCTCCGACGGTGAGGTCCTGCCACTCGAGGGCAAAGCCGAAGATCTCGGCGGCCGCATCGAGCACGGCTCGGCCGACCGCCGCCACCTCGGGCCCGACGCCGTCGCCGGGGATGAAGGCGAGGCGGTATGAGGCTGGGGACTGGTCGAGATCGGCCCTCATCAAGGCAAGTCCTCGACTGCTCGCTGTGACACGAAGGCGCGCGACGCACCGAAGATCCCTGCCCCGTGAAGCTTGTTGGCGCCGACGAGATAGGCGTCGAGCGACGCTTCGATGATGTTCGTCGATAAGCCGTGGCCGGTCACGATGAGTGCGCCCGCACCCTCGTCGACGGATCGCCGACAGCGGACCAGCACCTGCCCCTGGGCGTCTTCCCCACCGGACACGGCCTTGATCTCGTACTCGGCCAGCACAGGATGCCAGCCGACCACCGGCTCGATCGCCTGGTCGACGGCCGAGTAGAGGGCATCGACCGGGCCGTTGCCCGTCGCCGATGTCGCTCGCTCTTCGCCGGCGACAGACAGGGTGACGCTTCCGACCGAATTGCCACCGTGCTGGCTCGTGACGCTCCAGCCGAGCAGCTCGATCGCCGCCGGAACTTCGGCCGCCTGCTGCTCGACAAGGGCCAGCAGGTCGGCGTCCGTCACCTCCTTCTTGGCATCGGCCAGAGCGATCGCCGCGCGGTAGACGATCTCGAGGCGCTCGCCGTCCATCTCGTGGCCGAGCTCAGCCAGTTTCGCGGCGAGACCCTTGCGCCCTGAGAGCTTGCCGATCGTGAGCTGGCTGCCCGACAGGCCGACAGACTGCGGGGTCATGATCTCGTAGGTCAGCGGGTTCTTGATGACTCCGTCCTGGTGGATGCCCGACTCGTGAGCGAAGGCGTTCGCCCCGACGACGGCCTTGTTTGGCTGAATGGCGAACCCGGTGAGGTAGCTGACGAGCCGACTTGCCGACGTGATCTGCTCGGTCGCCACGCCGCTGCCAAGCTCGGGGAACTGGGTCGGCCTGGTGCGCAACGCCATGACGACCTCTTCGAGGCTGGCGTTGCCGGCCCGTTCGCCGAGGCCATTGATCGTGACTTCGACCTGGCGCGCACCAGCCTGGACGGCGGAGAGCGTGTTTGCCGTCGCCAGCCCGAGGTCGTTGTGACAGTGGACGGAGACGACGGCATCGCCGCCGACAAGATCGTGGACACGACCGACCAGCGAGCCGAACTCGGAGGGGATCGCATAGCCGACGGTGTCGGGGATGTTGACGGTCGAGGCCCCCGCCTCGACAACGGCCTCGTAGACCTTCAGGAGGTAGTCGGGATCGGTCCGCGATGCGTCCTCGGCCGAGAACTCGATCTCGGCGTCCCGCCCGAGCGCCTCGCGACCGTAGCGGACCCAGCGGACGGCCTCTGCAAGCGCCTCGTCGCGGTCGAGGCGGAGCTTGTGCTTGAGGTGGATGTCGCTTGTCGCGATGAAGACGTGGAGGTGCGGCTTCTCGGCCACCTTGATCGCCTCGACGGCCCGCTGCGGGTCGCCGTCGCGGCAACGGGCGAGGGCGGCGATGGCAACGCCACCACGCGTCTCCCGGGCGATGCGATTGACCGCCTCGAAATCGCCCGGCGAGGCGGCCGGAAAGCCGGCTTCGATGACATCCACCCGAAGGCGGGCGAGCTGGCGGGCGACCTCGAGCTTCTCGGCGGCGGTCAACCCGGCGCCGGGCGCCTGCTCCCCATCGCGGAGGGTCGTATCGAAGATGCGGACCGTGCCCGCTGGGACGCCGGGCCCGAAACGCGCCGTCACGGCCGCTTCGGCGCGTGGTCGCCCGCCGCGGAGCCGACGGCCTGGGCCTGGCCGGCGTCGACGACGACCGGATTGACGAAGGCCATCTGGGATCGGAGCTCCGCGCCAACCTGCTCGATCTGGTGATCTCGGTCGGCCTGACGCATCCTGGCGAACTCGGCCCCGCCCGAGTCGTATTCCGCGATCCAGCGCTCGGCGAATTGGCCCGACTGGATCTCGGTCAGGACGTCTCGCATCGTCGTCTTGATGCCCTCGGCGATGCGGGGCCCGCTCACGTAGTCGCCGTACTCGGCCGTGTCGGACACGGAGAAGCGCATGAAGTTGAGGCCGCCGCGGTACATCAGGTCGACGATGAGCTTGAGCTCGTGCATCGTCTCGAAATAGGCAAGCTCGGGCTGGTAGCCGGCCTCGACGAGGGTCTCGAAGGCGGCCTTGATAAGGGCCGACACGCCGCCGCACAGGAGCGCCTGCTCGCCGAACAGATCGGTCTCCGTCTCCTCCTTGAAGCTCGTCTCGAGGACGCCCGCCCTGGTGCAGCCCAGACCTCGGGCGTAGGCAAGAACGCGCGCCCTGGCCGTGCCCGTCGCGTCCTGGTGGACGGCGAAGAGGGCCGGGACGCCACCGCCCTGGGTGTAGACACTGCGCAGGAGATGGCCGGGGCCCTTCGGGGCCACCATCCCGACGTCAACGCCGGGCGGCGGCGCGATCCGACCGAAGTGGATGTTGAACCCATGGGCCCACATCAGCAGCTGGCCGTCGTGCAGATTCGGCGCCATGTCGGCGTCATAGACGCTCTTCTGGACGGTGTCCGGGACGAGGAGCATGGCGACGTCGGCATCCCGAACCGCGTCGGCGACGTCCATGACCGTCAGACCGGCCGCTTCAGCGTGCGGCCGGCTCTTCGAGCCCGGGGCCAGGCCGACAACGACGTCGACCCCGGACTCCTTGAGGTTGAGGGCGTGGGCGTGGCCCTGGCTGCCGTAGCCGATGACTGCCACCCGCTGCCCATCGAGGGCGGACGGGTCGGTGTCGGCGTCGTAGTACATCCGCGCGGTCATCGTTTCAGTGCCTCCTCGATCGATCCTGAGCCGCGGGCCATGACGACTGTTCCGGTCCGCACGAGCTCCTTGACCCCGAAGCCGTGCATGAGGGCCACCAGCGCGTCGATCTCCGCCTCGGTCCCGACCGCCTCGACGATGACGCTGTCGGTGGCGAGATCCACGACCCGACCGCGATGCATCTCGGCGATGCTGACGACCTCGGCCCGATTTCGGTCGGTCGCCCGGACCTTGATGAAGGCCAGTTCATGCTCGACCGTCGGGTCGTTCGTCACGTCCTGGACCTTGAGGACATCGATGAGCCGGTAGAGCTGCTTGGCGGCCTGCTCGACAAGCACATCGTCGCCATGGATGACGATGGTCATCCGCGAGACACCGTCCTGAGCGGTGTGACTGACGGCGAGCGACTCGATGTTGAAGTTGCGGGCCCGCATAAGCGACGAAACGCGGTTCAGGACACCGGGCTTGTCGAGGACCAGGACGACGAGGATGTGGCGGCGCTTCTCACCGGTCCCCGGGAGCGCCCGCGACGGCGGGCTCGCGTGGGCCGGAATCTGGCCGTAATCGGCCGGCTCGGCGCTCACTCCTCGGGCCCTTCGCCCCACTTCTCGATGAGGTCGGACAGGCCCTTGCCGGCCGGCATCATTGGGAAGACATTCTGCTCGGACGCGATCTCGAACCACACGAGAGCCGGACCCTTGACCGCCTGGGCCGCCCGAATGGCATCGTCCGCCTCGTCGGGACGCGACGCCTTGAAGGCCGGGATGCCGTATGCCTCGGCGAGCTTGAGGTAGTCGGGCCCCATGAGCGCGGCCGAGTGATAGTTGCCCGAATAGATGATCTCCTGCCATTGGCGGATCATGCCGAGCTTCTTGTTGTCGAAGATCGCGACCTTGACCGGGATGTCGTCCTGGACGAGGGTCATCAGCTCCTGGAGCGTCATCTGGAAGCCGCCATCGCCACAGATCGCCCACGTCTCCTTCTCGGGTCGACCGAGAGCGGCACCCATCGCGGCCGGCAGTGCATAACCCATCGTGCCGAGACCGCCAGAGCTGAGGTGGCTCCACGGCCTCCGGAAGCCACCGTATCGAGCGACCCACATCTGGTTCTGGCCGACGTCTGCGATGAGCGTCGCGTCATGGCCGGACAGGTCGGCGATCCGATCGACGACGTAGTCGGCCGACAGGAGACCGTCGCGCCACGCGCCAGAACCGTGCCACGAGCTCGCCTCCGACTCTCGCCGCCACTCGGCGAGCTCCTCCCGATAGGCCGTACGGGCGGCCGGATCGACTTCCTCGACCATGGGCAGGAGGGCCCGCAGGACGCGTCCGGCATCGCCGACGATCGGGACCTCGACGGCGACGTTCTTGCCGATCTCGGCCGGGTCGATATCGACGTGGATGATGCGGGCATATGGCGCATACGTCCGGACGTTGCCGGTGACGCGGTCGTCAAAGCGCATCCCCACGGCGACGAGCAGGTCGGCCGACTGGATGGCCCGATTGACGTGCTTCCAGCCGTGCATCCCCATATAGCCGTAGGCCAGGGGATGGGTCTCGTCCATCGCTCCGATACCCAGCAGCGTCCAGGCAACCGGGATCTGTGTCTTCTCGGCCAGCGCCCGGAGATCGTCCCAGGCCTCGGCGACGAGGACGCCGTGGCCGGCCAGGATGAGGGGACGCTTCGCGTTGGCGATCTCCGCGGCGGCCGCCTTGAGCTGGCGCGGATGACCGTCAACGTTGGGCCGAAACCCCGGCAGGCCGGCCTCGATCTCCGCCTGGCTCGGGTGGCCGACGTCCGTCTCGGCCTGGAGCGCATCCTTGGTGAAGTCGACATGGACCGGGCCCGGCCGACCGGATCGGGCGATGTGGAACGCCTCGCCGACGACCCGCGGGATGTCCGCCGCGTCGCGGACAAGGTAGTTGTGCTTGGTCGTCGGCAGGGTGATGCCGGTGATGTCGATCTCCTGGAAGGCGTCCTTGCCGATCAGGGCCGCCGGCACGTTGCCGGTGATGGCGACGATCGGGACCGAGTCGAGCTGGGCGGTGCCGATGCCGGTCACGAGGTTCGTGGCCGCCGGCCCGCTCGTCCCCATGCAGACGCCGACCTTCCCGGTCGCCCGAGCGTAGCCGTCGGCGGCGTGGGCGCCGCCCTGCTCGTGGCGGACGAGGATGTGGCGGATCTCGGGATAGTCCCCCAGGACGTCGTAGATCGGCAGGATCACGCCACCGGGATAGCCGAACAGGACGTCGACGCCCTGGCGGATGAGCGACTCGAGCAGGACATCCGCGCCGATCCGTGTCCGCTTGCGGGGCTTGACCTCCCGGAGCATGTCCTTGCGAGCCTGCTCGACGGCGGCCGAGACCGGCGATCCATCGCCCGGGACGTGGCTGCGCCGGGTCCGCCCCGGTGATCCGGCCCCGGTCTTCGTAATCGCCATCAGGTTCTCGGCGCCTCCGCATCGCTCTGCAAACGACAAGACCCTCGCCTTCCGGCGAGGGTCCCTTCGGTCTTCGGTGGTCTGGTCGCCTTCGCGTCCGCTACCCCGTGCCTCCGTTCTCCCGCCGGGAGTCGGTAATAAGGCCGATCAGGCCAAGGAGGAGGTCCCGGAGCTGATCGATGAGGGGAAAGCCTACGAAGCCGCTGCTGACCGGCAGGTTCACGCGTCGACCATCGCTCGTCACGACGACGGCGACGTGGCGTCGATCCTGTCCGGCCGGGCGACTCATTCGGTCAGTGCTCCTGGGTGCACTCAGGCACCGCGGTCTCGTCAACCGTGGTTCAGGCAGCATAACAGACGAGCACGCTCTCGCAACCACCCGTACTTTCATCCGCGACTGGTACGCTTCCGCGCGCCGTGAAGCCGCCCGAAACCCCGCGCACACTGTTCGAGAAGATCTGGGACGACCACGTGGTCCTCGAGGAGCCGGGCGCTCCGGCCGTGCTCGCGGTCGACCTCCATCTCGTCCACGAGGTGACGAGCCCGCAGGCGTTCAGCGGTCTCCGGGCGCGCGGACTCAGGGTCCGACACCCGGAACGAACGCTGGCGACCGCCGACCACTCCGTGCCGACCCATGCCCGTTCGCTGCCGATTGCGGATCCGATGGCCGCCGCCCAGGTCGATCAGCTGACCACGAACTGCCGAGAGTTCGGGATCCCGCTCCACGGATTGGGCTCGCCCGATCAGGGCATCGTGCACGTCATCGGCCCCCAGCTCGGTGTCACCCAGCCGGGGATGACCATCGTCTGCGGCGACAGCCATACGAGCACCCATGGGGCGTTCGGTGCTCTTGCCTTCGGCATCGGCACGTCCGAGGTCGAGATGGTCCTGGCGACTCAGTGCCTCCTCCAGCGGAGACCGCGGACGTTCGAGGTCCGGGTCGATGGACGGCTCGCGCCGGGCGTCTCTGCCAAGGACATCATCCTCGCCGTCATCGCGCGCATCGGCGTCGCCGGTGGGACGGGGCATGTGTTCGAATACACGGGCTCCGCGATCCGCGACCTGACGATGGAGCAGCGGATGACCATCTGCAACATGAGCATCGAAGGCGGCGCCCGAGCCGGCCTCATCGCCCCCGACGAAACGACGTTCGGCTTCCTCCACGGCCGGCGTCACGCGCCCCAGGGTGAGCGGTGGGATGCGGCCGTCGCGGAGTGGCAGGCGCTGCCGACCGACGAGGGCGCCTCGTATGACACATCGCTGACGATCGACGCCAACGCGCTCGAGCCGATGGTCACCTACGGCACGAACCCTGGGATGGGCCTGCCGATCGGCGGCCGCGTGCCGGATCCCGCATCGATGGAGGATGGGTCCCAGCGAAGGGCCCTCGAGCGGGCGCTCGAATACATGGCCCTGACGCCGGGTCAGACGATCGCCGGTCAGAAGGTCGATGTCGTGTTCGTTGGCTCGTGTACGAACGGCCGCATCTCGGATCTCCGCCTGGCGGCCTCGCTCATCGAGGGCCGGCGCGTCGCCGATGGTGTCCGGATGCTCGTCGTGCCGGGCTCGGACGAGGTCAAGCGTCAGGCCGAGCGCGAGGGGCTGGCCGAGATCTTCCGCGCCGCCGGGGCGGAGTGGCGCGAGGCGGGATGCTCGATGTGTATCGCTATGAACGGCGATCAGCTGACGCCCGGGCAGTACGCCGTCAGCACGTCCAATCGCAACTTCGAGGGTCGTCAGGGTGCGGGCGGGCGGACGTTCCTGGCGAGTCCTTTGACGGCCGTCGCGTCGGCCGTCGCCGGCGTCGTGGCCGACCCACGTCCACTGATCGATCGCGACCCTGTCGCGATCGCGGGTCGCTGATCGTGACGGGGAGTCGCTAGCCCATGGCCGAGCCGTTCACGACGTTTCGGTCAGCGATCGTCCCGCTGCCGGCCGAGAATGTCGACACCGACCAGATCGTTCCCGCTCGCTATCTCAAGGTGACCACCAAGGATGGTCTCGCGGAAGCGCTCTTCCATGACTGGCGATTTGAGGCGGATGGCGGGCTGCGCGAGCCGACGTTCATCCTCGACAAGCCGGGCATCGCTGGTCGGAGGATCCTCCTCGCCGGCGACAACTTCGGCTGTGGATCGTCTCGTGAGCATGCACCCTGGGCGCTCGTCGCGTGGGGTTTTCGGGCGGTGATCACGACGAGCTGCGCCGACATCTTCCGAGGCAACGCGATGAAGAACGGCCTGCTCCCGATCATCGTCGACCGGGAGACGCATCGGCGCCTGTTCGACCTTGTCGAGGCCGATCCGGATATCGAGTTGACCGTTGACCTCGAGACGCAGACCGTTCACCTGCCGGGTGACGAGGACGTTGCCTTCAACGTCGATCCGTTCGCGCGGCTGATGATGCTGTCTGGCACGGACGAGCTTGGCTACCTGCTCTCGCGGGTGGACAGGCTCGAGGCATGGGAGTCGGCCCACCCGCCTCGTATCGACACGACGATCGGCGCATCCTGAGGCGCGTCGGAACCTTCGACCCCTGAGCGTCGTCTGGCGGGCCATGAAGACCATCCGCCCCCTGCTGGGCGTCCTCAGCCTGACCCTTGTCCTTCTGAATGCGTGCGCGGCGGCCGGATCGCCAGCACCGTCGGTCGACGCCAGTCCGAGCGGGGGCGGTTCGGGATCCTCGTCGGGGGCGGGCGCCGTCCCCAGCTTCGGTCCCATCGCCGATGGACAGCCGACGACCGTCGTGCCGCAACCGGGAACCCTCAACGCTCACGATGTCGGCGCCACGGGAATCGCCGCGGCTGTGGACGGCAGGCGGCTCTTCGTCCGACTCGTGTGGTGGAGCGGCGTCGAGCCCTGCAACGTCCTCGACTCGATCGTCCTCGCCCGCGATGGGACGAACCTTCAGCTCACGCTGCGCGAAGGATCGACTGACCTGAACGCCGCGTGCATCGAGATCGCGCAGCTGAAATCCACGATCGTCGACCTCGGCGAGATGGAGCGTGGCACCTACACCATCAGCGCCTACGGCGACGTCGATCCGGTCACCGTCGAGGTGAAATAGCCGACCCTCGCCCATACTTGGGCGTGTAAATCTGTTCGATGTTGCGGCGGTCCTCGTCGTCGCGCTCGCAACGTGGGCGGGGTTCCGTTCCGGAGCGTTGCCGCAGCTGGGCGGCCTGATCGGAGCCATCCTCGCCGGCGTCGTCGGCGTCGCATTCGGCGTTCCTCTGCTGGTCGATCTCTTTGGCGACGCCGAACCGGCGTTCCGCGCGCTGGGGGTGCTGGTTGCGCTGCTGGTCCTCATCGGGACCGGCGAGGTCGTCGGCTCGGCGATCGGTCGGTCGATCTCGGGCGCCCTCGGCCAGGGACTCCTCGGGGCGGCCGATCGGTCAATCGGCGCGATCGTCGGCCTCGTCCAGGGCGTCTTCCTCGTCTGGCTTGTCGGCGGGCTGCTTGCGGCCGGCCCGATCCCTCGTGCGGCGAACCTCGCCCAGTCGTCGACTGTCGTGCGCGCCCTCCACGGTGTCGTCCCGCCGCCCACGGCCTTCGCCGACGAGCTCAGCTCGCTCCTGGATGCGACCGGTCTACCGGATCTCTTCGTCGGTCTCGATCCGCTGCCGGGCGAGCCCGTCCCCATTCCCAGCGATCCCGAGGCCGAGGCCATGGCAGCTGACGCCCTCGACAGCACGGCCCGGGTTTCGGCCGTCGCTTGCCAGAACGAGCTGTCCGGCACGGCCTTCGTCGTCGCTCGCGGCTATCTCGCCACGAATGCCCACGTCGATAGCCGGTGCGCGCACCGTCAGGGTGACGCTGGCCGGGACGACGTACGACTCGACGGTGGTCATGTTCGATCCGGATCTCGACGTCGCCGTCCTGCGCTCGCCGAAGGTCACAGCCCAGCCGCTGATCTTCGCCGCCGACCGAGCCCGACCGCGGGACGGACGGGGCAGCCGTCGGATTCCCGGCCGGGGGTCGTCAGACGGTCATCGCGGCAGCGGTCGTTCGAAGCGTCCTGGCCGAAGGCCGCGACATCTACGAGGAGCATCGGGTCGTCCGGCCGATCATCGAGCTGCGAGCGGAGATCGTGCCCGGCGACTCAGGTGGCCCGTTCGTCCTCGACGACGGAACGGTGGGCGGGATGGTCTTCGCCCAGTCGAAGACCGACCCGGCGGTCGGCTACGCTCTCTCGCCGACAGCCGTCGCGACCACGATCGCTCCCGCGCTCGGATCGAGCTCCGTCGTCGAAACAGGACAGTGCCTGCTGTGAACGACAGTCCGGCGACCCTCGCCACGCTCGCCGACGCCTATTGGCAGGCGTTCATGCGATTCGACCCGTTCTTCGCGACTCAGCTCGGCGATCGTCGTTTCGACGCACTTCTTCCCGATCGCTCACCGGATGCGATCGATCGCTATGTGGATCAGATCGAAAAGGTGCGAGCCGATCTCGGGGCGATCGACGAGACATCGCTCGATGATGTCGACCGAGTGACACGCTCGGCGCTCGGCGAGCAGATCGCCGCCGACGTAGCCTCCCTCGCCTCGGGGATGGACGAATGGACCGTTGATCCGTTGATGGGCCCCCAGGTGGCGATCATGGACATCGAATCGCTCCAGCCGGTCCGAACGGTCACCGAAGGGGATGCGCTCATCGAGCGTTGGCGGGCCATGGGGCCATGGCTGGATGCGGCCGGCGAGGCGCGACATCGTGGCCTACGGGCCGGGCGGGTGGCCGTCTCGTCGCCGGTGCGGCGGGTCATCGACGAGGTCGACACGATCCTCGGAACGGCCGACGACGACCTCGCCCTCCTCGCCCCGGCCCGGGTCGACCATCCGGATTGGCCCGCTGCCCAGATACGGTCGTTCCGGGACAACGTTGGCGCAGCCGTCCGCGACATCGTTCGGCCCGCCCTGGGCCGCTATCGGGACCTGCTTTCAGGTGACATCCTCCCGAACGCGCGACTCGACGAACGGCCGGGGATCTGTCATGTCGACGGCGGAGAGCAGGCCTATGCAGATCTCATCCGTGTCCACACCTCTCTCCCGCTGTCGGCCGATCAGCTCCACGTCACCGGCCTCTCGGAGGTCGCCAGGATCCGCGATGAGCTTGCGGCCCTGGGCGATCGCGTCTTCGGAACAGGTGATGTGGTCGCGATCCAGTCCCGGCTGCGAACGGACCCGGCGCTCCAGTTCGATACGCGCGACGCCGTCTACGACACGGCCGTCCGGGCTCTTGCCCGGGCGACGGAAGCTATCCCCAGCTGGTTCGGGATCCTGCCTCGGGCCGGATGCGAGGTCGTCCGGATGGGCGCACACGAGGAGGCCCACTCCACGATCGCCTACTACCGCCAGCCGCCGGAGGATGGCTCGCGGCCCGGTCAGTACTACATCAACACGTCGGCGCCCGAGACCCGCCCTCGCTACGAGGCCGAGGCGCTCGCCTATCACGAAGCGATCCCCGGCCACCACCTCCAGATCGCCATCGGCCAGGAGCTGACGGGACTGCCCTCATTCCGTCGCCATCTCGGGCCGACCGCGTACTTCGAGGGCTGGGGCCTCTACACCGAGCGTCTGTCCGATGAGATGGGGCTCTATTCCGGCGATCTCGATCGTATCGGCGTGCTCTCCTACGACGGATGGCGCGCCTGTCGGCTCGTCGTCGACACGGGGATGCATGCTCGAGGCTGGACGCGACAGCAGGCGATCGACTACATGGTGGCGAACACCGCTCTGGCAGAGAACAACATCGCCAATGAGGTGGATCGCTACATCACCTGGCCGGGCCAGGCGCTCGCCTACAAGACCGGACAGCTCGAGATCCACCGGCTGCGCGAAGATGCGCGAGCCGCCCTGGGGCCTGCATTCGACATCCGCGCCTTCCATGACACGATCCTGGGAGCGGGCGCCATCCCGCTCGAAACACTGCGGTCTCGTGTCGCATCATGGGTCGCCGCTGGGCCAAGCCAAACCTAACGCCGAGGGACGATATGGCCGACGGACATCCTTACGACCGCCCCAGCCATCCCGCGAAGCGGCACTCGGCCGCCCTGACGGACGGGCCCGAGAGAGCAGCCGCGCGGGCGATGCTCAAGGCGATCGGTTTCACCGATGACGACCTGGCCAAACCGATCGTCGGTGTCGCCACGACGTGGATCGAGACGATGCCCTGCAACTACAACCAGCGTCGACTGGCGACATACGTGAAGGAGGGCATCCGGGCCGCGGGCGGGACTCCGATGGAGTTCAACACGATCTCCGTGTCCGATGGTGTCTCCATGGGCACGGAGGGCATGAAGGCGAGCCTCGTGTCGCGAGAGGTCATCGCAGACTCGATCGAGTTGACCGCTCGGGGGCACCTGTTCGACGGGCTCGTCTGCCTCGTCGGCTGCGACAAGACGATCCCGGCCGCAGCCATGGCGCTGGCCCGCCTCGATATCCCAGGACTCATCCTCTACAACGGCACGATCTATCCGGGCACCTACAAGGGCAAGCGCAACGCGACCGTGGTGACCGCGTTCGAGGCGATCGGCGCATATCGGGCCGGCACGATCACGCTCGAGGAGCTGTACGAGGTCGAAAATGTGGCCTGTCCAGGCCCAGGGGCGTGTGGCGGTCAATTCACCGCCAACACGATGAGCACCGTCATGGAGTTCATCGGCCTCTCGCCCGGAGGCCTCAACGGCATCCCGGCCGAGGATCCGGCGAAGGATGAGGCCGCGCGGCGTAGCGGCGAGATCGCCATGGACCTCGTCCTTCGCGATGTCCGTCCGTCGACGATCGTGACGCGCAATGCCCTGGAGAATGGCATCGCCTCGGTCGCCGCGACCGGCGGGAGCACCAACGGCGTGCTCCACCTCCTGGCCATCGCCCACGAACTCGGAATCGCCCTCGACATCGACGCCTTCGGCGTCATCGCCGATCGAACCCCGATCGTCGCCGACATGCAGCCCGGCGGCCGATACACGGCGGCCGACATCTTCGACGCCGGCGGTGTCGCTCTCGTCATGCGCGAACTCCTCAAGCGCGACCTTCTCCATGGCACCGAGACGACGGTCGACGGGCGGACGATCTCCGAGATCGCCGGCGAGGTGCGGGAGACGCCGGGCCAGGACGTGGTCGTTCCGATCGAGCGACCGATCAAACCGATCGGCGGACTGGCCATCCTGCACGGATCGCTGGCCCCGGACGGCTGCGTCATCAAGCTTGCTGGACACGAACGCCGGCTCCACCGCGGGCCGGCCCGGGTGTTCGATTCGGAGGAAGCCTGCTACGAGGCGGTCAAGTCACGAGCGATCGTGGCCGGCGATGTCGTCGTGATCCGCTACGAGGGCCCGGCCGGCGGTCCCGGGATGCGCGAAATGCTGTCGGTCACAGCCGCTCTCGTCGGCGAAGGCCTGGGCGACTCCGTCGCGCTCATCACCGACGGCCGCTTCTCAGGTGGCACCCATGGGCTCATGGTCGGCCATATCGCGCCGGAGGCGGCCCTTGGAGGGCCGATCGCTTTCGTGGCCGAAGGCGATGAGATCGTCATCGATGTCGACGCGCAGCGCATCGATTTCACTGTCCCTGACGAGGAGCTGGCGCGGCGTCGCTCGGCATGGCGTCCGCCTGCCCCGCACTACACGGGGGGCGTGATGGCCAAGTACGCCGCTCTTGTGTCCTCTGCGAGCGAGGGAGCAGTGACCACCGGCGCTCGGATGAACGCGGCCCTTCGCGTCTGATCGTGAGATCGACGGCCGCCAGGGTCCGCCGGGCGGACCAGTCCGACGCCGATCTCGACGCTGTCGCATCGATCGTCAGCGCCGTCATCCCGGACTACAGGACCGACGTCGAGGAGATGCAGCGTGAGGACGCGATCTACCCCGGGATCGTCCGCTTCATCGCCGCTGCCGATGGCCTGGCCGTGGGTGCTGCGATCGTGGGCCGCATCTACATGCAACCGCCAGCGTTCGACGCCTACATCGGATCCATCGCTGTGATCCCGGAGGCCAGGCGCCGTGGCGTCGGGGGCGCACTGCTGGCCGAGGTCGTCGGCGCCGTCAGGGCCGCCGGCAAGTCCGCGCTCCACCTCGAGATCACCGAGGATCGTCCCGAAGGGAGAGCGTTCCTCCTCCACCGGGGTTTCCGCGAGTACGCCCGCCACAAGATGGCCAGGCTCGAGCTCGTCGGTCTCGAGCCGCCGACCGAAGCGCCGCCGGCGGGCGTCAACATCACGACACTGTCCGAGCGGCCGGACCTCATCGCCGGCGTGCACGCCGTCGCGGTCGAGACGTTCGCCGACATCCCGGGCGGCGACGACCCACCGGTCGCCGGAGATCTGGCCGAGTTCAGGGCCCGCGACATCGACTGGCCGACGATCCCGTGGGATGCGTTCATGGTGGCTCTCGAGGAGACGGAAGGCTCCGTCATCGGCTACGCCAGCCTCGTCTTTCCAGCCGGTACCAGGCATTTCGCGTACCACGACATGACCACGGTGGCGCGCGCGTGGCGCGGGCGGGGCGTCGCAAGCGTCCTCAAACGGGCGACGATCGGCTGGGCGATCCGACACGGTCTCGACTACCTCGAGACCGGGAATGACGCGGACAACGCCCCGATGCGGGCGATCAACGAGCGGCTCGGGTTCCGTCCCCGACCCGATATCGTCACCATGCGCGCAGCGATCGCCGACATCCCGGCCGACGATGGGATGATGGTGGGGTGATCGACGAGCCGGCTCCTCCGCTCCCGCCGCCGACATCTCAGCGCGATGCGATCGCCCGCGCCAAGGGTCTGCCGGGCCCGACCATCGCGGGCGGCGGCGACCCGGATCTCGAGGAGACGCTCGAGCGGGAGCGGCCGTTGGTCCGCCTCCTTGTCATCATGATCGTCGCCATCGTCATCGGCGGGTTCGTGCTCGGCGCGGTCGCCGTGGCGGTTGACAGCATCTTCGGGCTGTGAGCAACGCCGGGTCGTGGAACGAGGCCGGGCTGTGAGTGACGCTCCTGTCGCGGGCCTGCCCTCGACGGCCATGAGTGCCGCGGAATGGACCCGCGTCTGCGACGAGACGGTGGAGCTCCTCCGAGAGCTCATCCGCATCCCATCGGTCAACCCACCGAACCCGGTGGGGCCAGAGACGGACGCCGCGCGCTTCGTGGCCTATGCCCTGGCCGACGTCGGTATCGAGCCAGAGATCGTCGAGCCCGTCGAGGGGCGCGGCTCGGTGGCCGCCCGGCTGCGAGGCGACGGCACGGGCGGTGAGCCGCTCCTCCTGCTGTCGCACCTCGACGTGGTGCCGGCCCGGGGCGACGGCTGGAGCCACGACCCATTCGAAGCTGTCCTCGCCGATGGCTACGTCTGGGGACGGGGTGCGGTCGACATGAAGGACATGGTCGCGATGGAGCTGGCCGTGATGCGCCGGCTCGCCATCGAAGCGGGGACTGCCGGTCGCGACCCGGCCGCCGACCCGATCCCCGGGCTCCGGCGCGACATCCTGTTCTGCTCGACGGCCGACGAGGAGGCCGGCGGCCTTGGCGGAGCCGGCTGGATCGTGGAGAACCGGCCGGAGCTGGTCACGGCGGCCGCCGCTCTCAACGAGTGTGGCGGCGTCTCTTTCGACGTCGCCGGACGCCGGTTCTATGGGATCGGGACGGCCGAGAAGGGCTACGCGGTCTTCCGCCTTCGCGTTCGCGGCACGTGGGGACACGGCTCGATGCCGCGCGACGACAACGCGGCGGTTCTCGCGGCGAAGATCGTCACCAGGCTGGCCGAGCCCGGCGAGATTCGCATGACACCGATCGTCGAGCGACTCATCGAGTCGGTCGCCCGGGAATTGCCGCCCGCGGCGGCCGGCCGCGTCCGGGGCCTCGAAGGCGACTGCGATCCGTCGCTCGCCCTGGTCCTGGCTGCCCTCGTCCGCGACACCGTCTCGCCCGACATCATCCATGCCGGCATCAAGTACAACGTTATCCCGGGCGAGGCCGAGATCGAGATCGACTGCCGGACGTTGCCGGGATCGGACGGCGACACGATGGAGGCCGAGCTCCGACGCCGGATCGGCGAGGATCTATGGGCGCACGTTGAGGTCGAGAGCGTCATCGAGGCGCCGGCCGTCGAGGCGCCGGCCGATGGGACGCTCTACGACATCTGCGTCTCGACACTCGTCGATCACGACCCGGCCGGGGTGCCCGTCGCGGTCATGGCGCCATTCGCGACCGATGCCAAGCATCTCGCCCGAATCGGGGTCCCGAGCTACGGCTTCAGCCCGCTCCGCCTCGATCCATCGGAGCGCTTCCTGGAACGGTTCCACGGCACCGACGAGCGGGTGGCCGTCGATGCGCTCAGCTTCGGGGTGCCGGTCCTCTACGACGTCGTCCGCCGCTTCTGCGGCTGACCGCGGCACCATGCCCGACGTCGACGCCCCGCTCGTTCTGGTCAACCCCGCCGCGTCCAGGCTTGCGGACGTCCAACGACGAGACGAGCTGGTGGCCGATCTCGACATGGCCGTTCGACTGCGAGCTGGAGTTTCGCCCCTGATCGTGATGGCTGCGGACCTTGCCGAGGCTCGGGCCTGGTTGGCGGGCGCCGAGGCCGCCGGGCGGCGGCTCGTGGTGGTGGCAGGGGGCGACGGGAGCGTCCGCGAAGCTGCCAACGAATTGGCCGGAACCGGCATCGCGCTGGGGATCATCCCGCTTGGCACCGCGAATCTCTTCGCTGCCAGCGTCGGGATCCCTCTGGAGTCCACCAAGGCGATTGCCGCGGTTGCCCACGGTCGAGTTCGGTCGATCGATCTCGGGCGCGCGCGGTGGCAGGATGCCGACGGCGGCATCGAGGAACGTGTGTTCGTCGTTGCCTGCGGGACCGGTTTCGACGCCCGTCTCATGGAGGCCACGACGTCGGGGGCGAAGCGCCGGCTCGGGCGCTACGGCTACTTCGTGACCGGGGCCCGAATGCTCGGCGCGATCCGCGGCTTCGACGCCGTCGTCGAAGTCGACGATCATCGGCACGTGTTGGAGGCGATCGCGATCATCGTCGCCAACACCGGCCAGCTCATCCCGGGTCTCGTCCGGCCCGCCCGACCGATCCGGGTGACCGACGGGCTGCTCGACGTCATCGTCATAGCCGCCGGTGGGCCTGTAGGAGCCACGGTCGGTGCGATCGAGGCCGTGGCCCGCCGCTCGATCGGCCGCTCAAGGACCGGCCGATCGCTGCGGATGCTGGGAGCGAGCGTCCGGGTCGAGACGACGCCCGCCCAACCCCTCGAGATCGACGGCGATCCCGTTGGCGCGGGTTCGCTCGAGGCCACGAGCCTGCCGGCTGCTCTGCAGGTCATCGTCGCCGCCGCGTCGGAGCGCCGCGCATCGACCACGCCGACGGTGCAGGATATGGCGAAATGATCGCTTCGCCCGATGCTGAGCCCACGGCCGAAGGTGGAACCAGGCTCCATGGGCGCCCGTTCGGCATCGTTGTGCTCGCCGTCCTCTTCGTCCTGCGGGCGGTGATTCTGCTGATCGCGTTCGCCGGGCCGTCCCTGCCGGAGTTCGGCCCGATCGGGCGGATCCTGACGATGCCCGCCGAGACCGCCGCCGCCGTCCGCGACACGCCTGCCCTCGGGGCTCTCCTGATCGGAATCGTGACCCTCCTCATCCTGTCCGCGATCCTCCTCTGGACGGGCAGACGAGCAGGCTGGCTCATCGGGATCCTCACGACCGGCTTCTTCCTCGTCATCGACCTTTATCAGGCCACGCGCGGTGAGCTCAACACCGTCTGGACGACACTCGACGTCGTCGTCGTCTTCTATCTCAACCAAAGCGACGTTCGAGACCACTTCTCGGCCAACGAAACACGCCCGCTGCCATGAGCGACTCGGTCATCGTCGCAGCGACGCCGTCGGACGACCTGGAGCTGCTCCGCCGCTACGAGCCCATCCTCCGCTTTACCCTGGGCGAACTGTTCTTCCCCATGCCGACCGATGGCTACGTTGCCGAGTGCGACCTTCTCGCGGCGACGAGTCGAGCCGACGTGCGCGTGGTCATCCCTCATGGTGAGCTGTCCTTGGCGCGCCTGGCCGAGGCCGGCGATGGCCCACTCGGTGAGACACGCTTTCTGCGGTTCATCCAGGGTCCGATGAGCCCGATCGAGCTCGCCCGGTGGAATACGCGCTCGGGCCGGCCCGAGTTCCGCGCTCCCGGCCGCCTCGCTCGGGTCGGCCTCGCGGCGCGCCTTCTCGACGCGGCGATGGTCGCCTCGCTCCTGGTCCGTGGCAAGGTCCCGGGCGGGACGACGGCCGCCGCGCAGGTCAAGTACGAGGCGATCGCCAAGGCCGATCCGCGAGTGTCCTACCACGGCCGGGTGGTGAGGGCAGACGGCTGGATCGCCCTTCAGTACCTGTTCTTCTACGCGATGAACGACTGGCGCTCGACCTTCGAGGGCGCAAACGACCATGAGGCGGACTGGGAGCAGGCGTTCGTCATTCTCGAGGATAACCCTGGCGGCCGGCCACGCCCGGCCTGGTTCGCCGCCGCGGCGCACGACGAGAAGGGCGACGACCTGCGCCGGCGGTGGGACGACCCCAAGCTCGAGAAGGACGGCGACCATCCGATCGTCTACGCGGGGGCCGGCTCGCACGCCACCTACCTCGAGCGCGGCGAGTACATCATGCGTCTGCCGTTGCCGGGCGAGGAGGTCCTCCACGGGATCTTCGACTGGGTGCGACGGTTCTGGCGGGACACCCTCGACCAGCCGGATCCGGGCGACATCGCGGCGCGCGTGAAGCGGATGGTGAGCGTCCCGTTCGTCGATTACGCCCGCGGTGACGGGCGAGTCGTGGGACCTGGCGGGGACGTCGACTGGACTCCGATCGTCATCGGCGACGACATCGGCTGGGTCGACGGCTTTCGCGGCCTGTGGGGTCTCGACACCGGGGATCGCCTGGCCGGCGAGCGCGCGCCTGCCGGACCGAAGTACACCCGCACCGGAGCCGTCCGGCAGTCGTGGAACGATCCTCTGAGCTTCTTCGGCCTGGCCAAGGTGCCACCGCCGTCGGCCTCGATCGAGGTGATCGACGCGCAGATCGCCGCATTGCGGACCGAGTTCACGCGGATCGACGATGAGGCCCAGCAGGTCGCGGCGAGGCTGCCGGGCCTGGACCTCGAGGTCGAGGGCCTGCGGAGGGCTCCGGGCCTGGACAACTACCGCGACAAGCGCGTCGCCGAGCTCAAGGCCGGCGAGCAGGAGCTGGCCGGCCTGCGCACGTCCCGGGCCG
Organism: uncultured Chloroflexia bacterium; assembly: GCA_963789905.1. GTDB lineage: Bacteria > Chloroflexota > Limnocylindria > Limnocylindrales > CSP1-4 > CAWBMK01. The sequence goes on from CAWBMK010000001.1 coordinate 1,135,313, forward strand.
AGCTCAGGGCAGCCATCGATGCGACCGAGCGCCAGCGCGACCGGCTCACATCCGACGATCCAGGGGACCCTCGAGCGCACCTGGCGCACGCCGCATCGCCCGAGCCACCCGACCTGACCCGCCGGCGCATGTTCGCCGAGACATGGGCGGCGTTGAGTGTCGGTGCCCTCGTCCTGACCCTCGCGGTGATCCTCTGGTTCCATGTCCTGACCGGCCCGCAGGCGATCATCGTCGTCGGTCTCGGCTACCTGGCGATCGAGTCGTTCGCCCGGCGGGGTGTCGAGACCCTGCTTCTTCGTCTTGTCGTGATCCTCGCGATCATCGCCGCGGCGGTCCTCGCCTACCTCTACCTCCGCGAGGTGCTCCTCGTCGGCCTCGCCGCACTCGGCGCCTTCATCCTCATCGACAACCTCCGCGAGATACGGCGGCGTTAGCGCGGCGCGCTGTGCAACCGGCCGCGCCGGGATATGGCGCTTGTCGCCAGGGCGGCCACGCCCATCGCGATGAGCGCTCGTTCAGCCGGCGGCAGCGGTCGGACAGCCGACAGGAACTGGTCGGCGCGGGCGCGATCGACCGCCCGCAGGACAGCCTGGCCACGGACTGTCAGGCGGACCGATCGCTGGCGACGATCCTCGGGCTCGACGAGGCGCTCGACGAGCCGACGTCGCACGAGCCCGGCAACGAGGCGGGACGTCGCGGACGGCGAACGGCCGAGAGTGTCGGCGAGGTCGGAGATCGTCATCGTCCCCGAGTCGGCGAGGACGTACAGCGCCGCGAGCTGGGTGAAGCTCAGGTGCAGCTCGGCGAGCTGGGAGGCGAAGCCGATGACAAGCTCTCGCCACAACGCCCGGCCCATGGCCACGCGCTCGGAGATCTGGCGTACGTTGCGCAGGGGCGCGCTGGCCGCGACCACGGGAGCCGACAGGTCGGCCTCGAAGATACGGGTAATGGTGCGGACGGGCTTGTGCCTGGCGCGCCGTCTCATCTCCATCGCCATCCCTCAAGCCTAGCCTGATGGATGCATACATGCACGCATGTCGAGGCTGGCGGCGCCTCCCGACCCCTTACATTTGAAGCGATGACTGCGACAGCCCATGTCTTTCCCGGCCAGGGCAGCCAATCGGTCGGGATGGGCGAGGCCCTTGCGACCTCTTCGCCTGCCGCTCGAATGGTGTTCGAGCGTGCGGACGAGGCCCTCGGAATGCCGATCAGCCAGCTCGCCTGGCAGGGACCCGAGGACCTTCTGAACCAGACCGAGAACGCCCAACCGGCCCTCCTCGCAACGTCGATCGCCTACCTCCAGGCGCTCCGCGAGCGTTGGGCAGGTGACGATGGCGGATTCGCCGCGCCGGCCTTCGTGGCCGGCCATTCCATGGGCCAATACAGCGCGATGGTCGCGGCGGACGTGATCTCCCTCGAGGACGGGGTCCGGCTCGTCCGTGAGCGCGGTCGCCTGATGCAGGCGTCGGGCGCCGGACGTGAGGGTCGTATGGCGGCGATCATCGGACTCGACGAGGAGCGCCTGCCCGACGTCGTCGCAGCCGGATCCGCCCTCGGCACCATCGGCGTCGCCAACCGCAACTCGCCGGGCCAGGTCGTCGTGTCCGGTGACCGAGGCGCCGTCGAGCGGGCCGTCGAGCTGGCCCGCGAACTCGGCGCCAGGAAGGCCGTCGTCCTGCCGGTCTCGGTCGCCGCTCACTCACCACTCATGGCCGACGCCGCCGAGGGGATGCGCGAGGTCCTCGCCGGCATTCCCTTCGCCGATCCGACTACGACCCTGATCGCCAATGCCGATGCCCGCCCGATCACGACCGGCGAGGGGGCCCGAACGGAGCTCGTCGAGCACCTGACGACGGGAGTCGATTGGGTGGCAGCCATCGAGGCGATGGCGGCCGCTGGGGTCTCGACCTTCATCGAGATCGGGCCCGGCCGAGTCCTCACGGGCCTCATCAAGCGGATACCGGCCGGAGCCGAAGCCATCGCGACCGACGATCCGTCCTCGCCGGATCGACTGGCCGTGCCGTCCATCACGCCGACACCAGCCTGACGCCGTCCACAGGGACCAGAGGGAGTACGAAACACCGTGCGCAGACCAGACTACGATCGCCGCATCGCCATCACCGGGCTCGGGGTCATCAGCCCCGTTGGGAACGACCGCGAGGCCGTCTGGGACAGCCTGGTCAACGGCCGATCCGGGATCGGTGAGATCACGCGTTTCGATATCAGCCGCTACGACCACAAGGCCGGCGGTGAGGTCAAGGGCTTCGAGCCTTCGGACTGGCTCGACGTGAAGGCGGTTCGGCGAACGGGCCGCGAGCTCCAGATGGGAGTCGCCGCGGCCAAGCTTGCGGTCGCCGATGCGGGTCTCGAGATCGACGATTCCAACCGCACCGAGATCGGCGTGGTCTTCGGGTCGGGCTCGGGCGGGCAGGAACAGATGATCGAGCAGCAGACTGTGCTCCGCGAGCGCGGGCCGGAGCGTGTTTCGCCGGTCTTCATCGCCTTCTCCCTCGTCGATTCGACGTCCGGCATGATCGCCATCGAGACCGGCGCCATCGGCCACAACATCTGCGTCGTCACCGCCTGCTCGACGGGCACGAGCGCGGTCGGCGAGGCTGCCGAGGCGATCAAGCGGGGGGACTGCGTGGCGGTCATCGCCGGTTCCACGGAGAACGCCCTGCTCGAGATCGGACACGCCGGCTTCTCGAACATGCGTGGCGTCGGCAGCCCTCGTGAAGGGTTCCCGATCACCGACGTCTCACGTCCGTACGATCGAACTCGCAACGGCTTCATTCTCGGCGAGGGCGCCGGGGCGCTCATCCTCGAGGACCTGGATCTGGCAAAGGCGCGCGGTGCGCGCATCTACGCCGAGGTCACCGGCTACGGGTCGGCCGCCGACGGCTGGGACATGATCCAGCCGATCGAGGGTGGGATCGGTGTCGCCCGGGCGATCCGGATGGCGCTCGAGCGGCACGGCGTACCGGCCGATGAGATCGATCTCATCAACCCCCACGGCACCTCAACCCCAGTCGGCGACAAGCGTGAGGCCGACGCATTCTGGTCGGTCTTCGGCGACCACACCAGGCGGATCGCGATCAGCGCGACGAAGTCGATGACGGGGCACATGATGGGCGCGGCCGGGTCCTTCGAAGCCGTTGCCACCGTCATGTCCGTCCACCACCAGACGGTGACGCCGACCCTCAACTACCTCGAGCCCGATCCCGAATGCGACTTGTGGGTCGCGACCGAGACCGAGTCGATGCCGATCCGCCACGCGATCTCGTCGAACGTCGGTCTCGGCGGCCATAACGCGGCCGTCATCTTCAGCCGCTACGCCGGCGACTGAGCGGCGGTACTGTAAGGGCGATGCCTCCAAGCCAGGATCCAAGCCGACGCGCCGTGGTGACCGCCATGGGCGCGGTCTTGCCCATCGGCAACGATTTCGAGACCTACTGGCGCAACCTTAAGGCGGGCGTCTCGGGCGTTGCCCCGATCACGGCGTTCGATGCGAGCGGTTTCGAGGTGCGGATCGCGGCCGAGGTCAAGGGTTTCGATCCGACGGTCGCCATGGAGCCGAAGATGGCCCGCCGGATGAGCCGCTTCATCCACTTCGCGATGGCGTCCGGCAAGGAGGCCGTCGCGGCCTCGGGGATCGATTTCGCGGCCAAGACGCCCGAGGAGCGCGACCGGGTGGCGGTCGTCGTCAACACCGGCGGCGGCGGCATCGAGCAGATCATCAATGCCACCCATGTCGGCGATCAGAAGGGCCCCCGCTTCGTATCGGCCTTCGCGATCCCGGCCCTCTCCGGCTCGATGGGCGGGTGCCTGCTATCGATGGAATACCAGCTGACCGGGCCGGTCATGACCCAGACCGCGGCCTGCGCGACGTCGATCATCGCCTTCCACGACGCGCATCGCCTCATCGCCACCGGAGAGTGCGACGTCGTGCTCGCCGGCGGCTCGGAGGCCACGGTCTGGCCGATCGGCGTCGCCGCGCTCGCCAACATGGGCGCCCTCTCGCGGCGCAATGACGAACCGGAACGCGCCTCGCGACCGTTCGATCGAGATCGCGACGGCTTCGTCCTCGGCGAAGGCGGCGGTGTCGTCGTGGTCGAGTCGCTGGCCCACGCCCTCGAACGCGGCGCCCGGCCGATCGCCGAGATCCTCGGCGGCGGGATGACTGCCGACGCGTACCACATCAGCGCGCCCGAGCCGACCGGACGGGGCGCCGCACGGGCGATGAGCCTGGCCATGCGGAACGCGGAGGTGGCACCAGACGAGATCGACTGGATCGTCGCCCACGGCACCTCTACATCGCTCAACGACACGACCGAATCTCGGGCGATCAAGACCGCCTTCGGGGAACAGGCCTACAAGGTCGCGATCTCATCGCCAAAGTCGATGATCGGCCACCTCGTCGGGGCGGCCGGCATCGCCTCTGCACTGGCCGCCATCGGCGGCATCCGCGATCAGTTCATCAGTCCGACGGCGAACCATGAGAATCCCGACCTGCCCGAATGCGACCTCGACTATGTGCCCATCGTCGGGCGCCAGGCTCGGGTCGATACGGTCATGGTCAACGGCTTCGGATTCGGCGGTCAGAACGCGGTGACAGTTCTGCGCCGCTACGTCGACTGACGCAGCGAGCGACCTTCGTACGCCTCCATCGCTGCCGCGAGCTCGGGCGACACCGGGATCGGACGGCCCGCCGTGTAGTCGTACATGACCTGGACGGACTCGGCCACGGCGACCAACCGGGCCGTCCCGTAGCGGCTGTCCGGGGCCGTCAGCCGAAGCACCATCGTGAAGCTCGTCCGGCCGATGTGGTCGACCCTCGCCTCGACCGTCAGCGTCTCGCCGTAGAAGACCGGCGTTCGGAACGCGATCCGCATGTCGGCCAGGATCATTCCGTCCTCCGCGCCATGGGCACCGAGGGGTAGCGGTCGACTGGTCACCGCCCCGTAGTAGCCGATTCGAGCCATCTCGCAGTAGGTCATGAAGGCCGCGTTGTTGACGTGACCCATCGCGTCGGTGTCTGCAAGACGAACCTCGATCGAACGTCGGTAGCGGAACGAACCAGCAACGTCGCGCGGGTCGACGGGGATGGGAACGCGTTGCTCGCTCATGACCGGATCCTGCGCAGTCTCGAGGATGCGCCGAAGGCCGCAGCCACGCACAGTGCCCAGATCGCGCCACCGAGGAGGAATGCGGCCGGAACTCCGAACCGCTCGGCGATGACGCCCGCGAACAGTCCATTCGCCGGCATCATCCCGACCATGACGATGACATAGAGGCCCATGATCCGACCTCGCAGCGCCTCGGGAACGACCGTCTGGATCAGCGTGTTCGACGTCGCGGTGTAGCTGATCATGGCGGACCCGAGTCCCACCAGCAACAGGAGAGTGACAGCGAACGAGCTCGAGGCCCCGATGGCGACCACGAACAGGGCGAGGAAGAGCCCGGACACCAGGAGGGTCCTGCCGCTGGCCAGGCGAGGTCCCGATCCCGCCAGGATGAGCCCGGCAGCGACCGCCCCGAGACCGGCCGCGGCCATGAGGAAGCCCAGCCCGGCCGCCCCTTGTCCGAGATCGCGCGCGAGTGCAGGGCCGAGGATGATGTAGCCGGAGGCGAAGATCGTGTTGGCCGCCAACAGCAACAGCATCAGACCGACCGGCGTCTCGGCCCGGAGGTAGGCGACGACATCGCCCAGGGCGCGTCGGCCACCAAGCGGCGGGCGCTTGATCGGCGCGGGCCGAATGACGAGCAGGACCCCGATGACCGGGATGAAGCTGAAGGCGTTGATCGCGAAGGCGGTCGCCGGCCCGAACGCCGCCACGATGAGACCGGCCATCGCCGGCCCGACGATCCGCGCCGCATTGAACAGGAGTGAGTTCAGGGCGATCGCATTGGCCAGGTGCCTGGGCCCGGTCAGCTCCACGATCCAGCTCTGGCGGGCCGGCATCTCGAAGGCGAAGGTGATCCCCAGCAGGGCCGACAGGAGAAGGACCCCACCGACCTCGATCCGGCCGCTCGCGGTCAGGACGGCGAGGACCGTCGAAACGATCGCCGCCGCGCCGTTCGCGAGCAGGAGCAGACGGCGACGCTCGACTCTGTCGGCCAATGTCCCGCCGACGAACGACAGGAGCAGGACGGGCAGGGCGCGGGCGACCGCGACGAGGCCCAGGGCGAGAGGCGAGCCGGTGAGGGTCAGGACGAGCCAGCCGGCGGCCACCGTCTGCATCCACGTGCCGGTGACGCTGATGAGCTGGCCGGCATAGAAGAGCCGGAAGTCCCGATGGTGGAACGACGCGAACGTTCGGGAGAGAAGAGACCGGTCGGCCGCCGCGGGAGGAACGGGCGCTCCGGCGGCCACCGCGGCGGCGGGTTCGGCAGGACCCACGAGACGAGTGTAGTCCGTCGTCCTATCGCGCCCCGACATCGACCGATCGAAGCCGCAGCGAGTTCATGACGACGCTGACAGAGGACAGGGCCATCGCGGCGGCCGCCAGGGCCGGCGTCAGCGTCAACCCGACGAACGGGTACAGGATCCCCATGGCGACGGGGATGAGGATGACGTTGTAACCGAAAGCCCAGATGAGGTTCTGGCGGATGACGCGGAGCGTCCGTCTCGAGAGGACGATCGCCGATGCGACGAGCCGCGGGTCACCGCCGACGAGCGTGACGTCGGACGCCTCGATCGCGATGTCCGCACCGGTTCCGATGGCGATCCCGAGATCCGCTGCGGCCAGGGCTGGTGCGTCGTTGATGCCATCACCGACCATCGCGACCAGCCGGCCATCGGCGCGCAGACGCTCGACGAACGCCACCTTGGCATCGGGCAGGGCTTCAGCTACGACATGGTCGGGCGTGATGCCGGCCGCTGCCGCGACGGCCAGGGCGACCCCGGGCGCGTCGCCGCTCACGAGCCAGGCCTGGATCCCGAGACCCGCCAATCGGCGTACCGCCTCAGCCGACTCGGGCTTCAGCGGGTCCGCGATGGAGATCGTCCCTACGGCGGCTCCATCCGCGGCGACATAGACCCTCGTCGAACCGGCGGATCGATCGGCACCTTCCAGTGTTGGCCAGCCATCCGCCGACACGCCGCTCTCCGCCATGAGCCGCGCGTTGCCGACGACGACGAGACGCCCGTCGACCGTCGCCGTTACGCCGAGGCCCGGGTCGGCTCGAAAGCCCGAGCCATCCCCACCCTGGAGGCTGCGATGCTCGGCCGCTGACACGATCGCCCGCGATAGCGGATGCTCGCTGTCGCGCTCTGCCGCCGCCGCGAGCCCGAGCACCTCATTCTCCGAGAAGCCGGGCACGGGATCGACCGCGACGACCTCTGGGCGCCCGACGGTGAGGGTGCCCGTCTTGTCGAAGACGACGGCATCGATCCGCCCGGCCGCTTCGAGCGCGTCGCCGCCGCGGATCAGCGTTCCCGTCTCGGCGCCCCGGCCGGTACCGACCATGATCGCCGTCGGGGTGGCCAGGCCCATCGCGCAGGGGCAGGCGATGATGAGCGTGGTGACGAGAGCGACGAGCGCATAGGTAAGGCTCGGCTGGGGTCCGAGAGCGAGCCACGCGACGAACGCCGCCGCGCCGAGGACGAGGACGAGCGGAACGAAGACCTCGCTCACCCGATCGACGAGACGCTGGATCGGCGCCTTGCGGCCCTGGGCTCGCTCGACCATCGTGATGATCGCGGCGAGGGTCGTGTCGCCGCCGACGCGGGTGGCTCGCATGACGAACGATCCCGTGGTGTTCAGGGATGCTCCGATGACTGGGTCACCCAAGCGTTTCGCAACCGGCATCGCTTCGCCGGTCAGCATCGACTCGTCGATCGCCGATGAGCCATCGACGAGGAGCCCGTCGACCGGAATCCGCTCACCAGGCCGTACGCGGAGGAGATCGCCGGGTCGAACGACCGCGATCGCGACCGTTGTCTCGGTGGCATCGGCCTCGAGGCGATGGGCCGTCGATGGAGACAGCCGGACGAGGCGACGGATGGCATCGCTGGTGCGGCCCTTGGCCCGCAGCTCGAGCCACCGCCCAGCAAGGACGAGGCCGATGACGATCGCCGAGGAGTCGTAGTAGGTCTCGGGGGGAAGCCCGGCAGAGGCGACAGCTCGAGGGAAGAGGGTCACGGCCAGGCTGTAGCCGAAGGCGGCGCTCGTTCCGACCGCCACGAGAGTGTCCATCGTCGTGGTGCCGTGACGCAACGCCCTCCAGGCAGCCCGATAGAAGCGGCCACCCGCCCAGACCTGGACGAAGGCCGCCGGCAGGAGCACCAGCCAGTTGAGCGTCTCGAGCTCGACGATCGACTGCGGCCAGGCCATCACCAGCATGATCGCGATCGCGACGGCCACGCTGAGCGCCGATCGGAAGGCGAGACCGCGAAGCTCCTGCGCCCGCTCGATATCACGCGTGGCGTCGGTCGCGGACGCTTCGGTCGCCAACGGCCGGGAATCGTCGGGGCGGTCGAGGGCGCCTGGTCGGATGTCGTAGCCGGCGGCCTCGATGGCGGCCTCGATCTCGGTTCGCCCGGCGGTATCGGGCAGATAACGGATCGTCGCGATCTCGGTGGCCAGGTTGACCGCGGCCGACTCGACGCCGGGCGTCGCGACGAGGAACCGCTCGATGCGATGCACGCACGAGGCGCACGTCATCCCGACGATCGGAACGTCGACCTCGACGGGCTCGAGGGCCGGCACCTGGGCGAGGGAATGGACGGCTTGTTGCATACTCCCTGGGAGTATACCGCGTCTAGACTCGCTGAATGGGCGATGACGTCCTCTACGCGATCCTGGACTCGCCGCTCGGACCGGTCCACACGGCGTCGACGCGGACCGGAATCTGCGCCCTTGCTCTTCGAACGACGACCGATCGCTTCGTAGCTGAGGTCGGGCGGATGACCGTCGGCCGGCTCGCCGCGGCGACCTCGGCGGTCGCCGCCGACCCGCGGCGTCGGCATCTCGATCGCCTCGCGGCAGGCCTGACCGCGTACTTCGGCGGAAACCCTGGGAATATCGTCGCCTCGCTCGATCTCCGTGTCGCCTCGGCCTGGGATCGACGGATCCTCGAGGTCGTGCAGACCATCGGATTCGGCCAGACCCTGAGCTACGGCGGCGTCGCCATCAGGGCGGGCGCGCCGGGGGCGGCCCGCGCCGTCGGAGGCGCGGTAGGGAGGAACCCGATCGGCCTCCTCATCCCGTGTCACCGGGTCATTGCCGGCGACGGGTCGATCGGGGGCTACGGCGGGTCGTGGTTCGGCGATCGCGAGGAGCTGCTGGCGCTCAAGCGCTCGCTCCTCGTCAGGGAGGGCGTCGCGATCAGGGGCTGAGTGGCTGGCCGGGCGTCGGCCCGACAGCCCGCCCTCGGTTGAGAACGACCGCGAAGGCGCCGCCGCCGATGAGCTTGAGCTGGAATTCACGTGCCGATTCGGCGTCGGGCAGGCGGAGTGCAAGGGGGTGGCCGATGACATCGTCCGGACCGGCGATCCACACGGGGAGGACGTTGGAGCTGGCATGGCCGGAGACGTCGAGGTCGTCGGCGCGGAGTCGCAGCTGATCACCCGACGCCAACAGGTCGTGGAGTGGCGCGTCGATGTCGCTGACCATGATGACGGTGATTTCGGTGCCGTCATCGAGACCAAGCGTGATGGTGTTCACGGCCATGTCGAACTCCTGTGAGGCAGCGCGATCGAAAAGGTCTCCCGTCACTCTGCGGTGAGCGGGGCCGCCCGACAATCTCCGGAAGGGCAGTCTGCACTGTCGTCATGGCGACACCCGGCGGTTCGTCGTCCCTAGACTGAGGCGATGGGTGGGACGCTCGGCGTCTACCGCGAGCTTCTCCACAATCGGCCGCTCACGCGCTTGCTCGCGGGCGAGTTCATCAGCAGCATCGGCGACTGGCTCTACCTTGTCGCCCTGCTCATCGTCGTCGACGAGCAGACGGGCGACCCGGTTCTCCTTGGCGTGGTCGGTGGCCTCCGGGTCCTGCCGTATGTCGTGCTGTCGATCCCGGCGGGGATCGCCGCCGATCGTTTCGATCGGCGGCACATCCTGATCGTCACCGACCTCGTTCGCGGCGCGATCATGCTGGGCCTCGCCCTCGTCGTCGCGTCCGGGAGCCACTGGATCGCCCTCGTCGCGCTGTCGACGTTGGCGACCTGCTTCTCGGCCTTCTTCGGCCCGACGATCGGCGCCTACCTGCCGACGCTGGTCCGAGATGAACGCGAGCTTGGCCCTGCCAACAGCGCCTGGAGCACGCTCGACAATCTCGCCTTCATCCTCGGCCCGGCGCTTGCCTTCGTCCTGATCAGCGTCCTTGACCTGACGCTCGCGTTCGTCCTCAACGCCGCCTCGTTCGCTATCTGCGCGGCGTTCCTGTGTGGCCTGCCATCGGGGAGGCCCGAGCCAGCAGGATCGATCACCACCGCCGCCGATGCCATGACGGCGACGACGGCTGCCGATGATTCGAACGGCCCGTCGACCGACCGGCCGTCCCTGGCGCAACTTCTGCGGCCGCTGTCCGGTCTGGTGGCGATCGGCGCCGTGGCGGCCTTCGTCTTCGGCGGCATCGCGATACTCACCGTCATCCTCGCTGACGATGTCTACGCGGCTGGTAGCGGCGCGACCGGGTTGCTGAATGCGGCGATCGGCGTCGGCGGCCTGATAGGCGCGATCCTGTCGGGCGCCCTCGTCGTGCGACGTCGCCTCGCGGGGCCATTCGTCGGCGGGGCGCTCGCACTCGGTGGTGGGGTTGCCCTCGTCGGTCTGATCGGAGGCCTTGGGCCGGCGCTCGTCGCGATGGTCATCCTGTCGGCCGGCGACCTGATCCTCGAGGTCGTCAACACGACGATCTTTCAGCGACTCGTGCCCGACGAGATCCGGGGCCGCGCTCTGGGCGCCATCGAGACCGTCGTCACGCTCGCCTACGCGGCTGGTTCGTTCGCCCTCCCGATCGTCGCCGTCGGGCTCGGGATCGAGCCAGTGCTCGTCCTGTGCGGCATCGCGATCGTGGCGACCGGGCTCCTCGCTCTCGCACTGCTGGGGTCGGTGGCCACGGCGGAGCCGGCGCCACTGCCGGTGGCGCTCGGGCGCGTCGCCGGGCTGCCGGTCTTCGCCGGGGTTCCCGCGGCCAGGCTCGATGACATCCTCGGACGTCTCGTGTCGGTCGACGTTCGAGCCGGCGACGTCGTCATCCGCGAGGGAGAGCTCGCCGACCGCTTCTTCATCATCGACAGGGGATCGTTTGGCGTGACCCAGATCGATCCGGACGGCCAGCCACGCCACCTCCGGACGATGGGCCGCGACGAGGTCTTCGGCGAGATCGGGCTGCTGACCGGAAGGTCCCGGACGGCGACGGTCGCCGCCGATACGGACGGCCGCCTTCTCGCCCTCGATGCCCGCGATTTCGCCGATCTCGTGTCATCGGGGCCTGGCCTCACGAACAGGCTCCTCGACCTCCATCGAGGCGCGGCCTGGACAGAGAGCTCGTCGTCTGCGGCAGTGTCGGCTGGCTGACAGCGTGTCCGTCGTATCCCATGCTCTGACGAAGCGCAACCACGGTTAGGCTGGACATCAGACGTCCGGGCGGCTCGCACCCGAGATCGCCATTCGATAGCGGGAGACACGGCACGATGGCAGACCAGAAGACGGACCCACAGGCGGACCCGAGCCAGGAGCCCGGCGAGGACGACACGTCCGACGACGTCGAGGGCCATGTCATGCTCAGGGCCGGTATCCAGGGGACAGTCGAGCCCGCGCCCGCCGACGACGAGGACGTCGAGGGTCACGTGATGTATCGGAGCCCCGCCAGTCGCGGCGAATGAGTCTGGGCCAGCCGGCCCAGCCGTGAACGTCGACCCTGGTTGATCGTCGGCCGAAGATCGTCGGCCCGGTTCGATCGCCGGCCTAGTGCGCTCCGGGAACCCGGCGACCCCGCGGGCGTGGGTTGTCGGCGATCGCGGCGAGGATCGTCTTGACCTCGAACGGCGTCACGGCGGGGTGCTTCGAGCGGATGAGGGCGGCGAGACCCGCAACGTGCGGTGCGGCGAAGGAGTTGCCCGTCGCGACGATCCGCTGACCATCCTTCCAGGCGACCTCCACATCGAGGCCGTAGGCGCCGAACTCGACCGGCGGCGACGGGTTGTAGTAGAGCGTCCACGCGTCGGCCACGTCGTGGGATGCGACCGAGACGACCGACGAGAACAGCGAGGGGTAGGAGGGTCCGGGCACGTTGTTCGCGGCGGACACGAGAAGGACGTTGGCGAAGTAGGCGGCATCGGCGAGCTCGTGGAACGTGCCGTACATGGCCTCGCTCTTCGACGACAGCGACAGGTTGACGACCGACGCGCCGTGCTCGATCGCCCAGTCAAGTCCCTCGGCGAAGACCACACCCTTGCCCCGATTATCGGGACCGAGGACGCGGACAGAGAGGAAGTCCGCGGCCGGCGCGAGCGAGTGGATGATCCCCGCGCAGGCCGTCCCGTGCCCGACCACGTCGAGCCCGGTTGGGTCGTCGCGGACCCTCGGCTCGCCTTCGTCGTCGAGCTCGACGACGACGCTCTGGCGGACCCTGCCCCCGACCGCCGGATGGTGCGGCTCGATACCCGAGTCGACGATGGCGACCGTCACACCGGAGCCATCTGAGCCACCCCAGGCCCATTCCCGGTCTATCTTGCGCAGAGGCGGCAGGCGCTGCAGTCCGGTCCGGCGTTCGTTGGTGAACGGCTCACTCCAGGCGGGCAGCTCGTCGTCGTCGGGCATCGCGGCGGCCCCGCTAGCGGGTGCGGATCCTGCTCGATCGGCGTGACCGTGCAGCCCGCTCGCTGTGGTCGGCGACAACTCCGAGGATGTCCGCCACGAGGCCCACCATGGCCGGGTCGGCCCGCCCGATCCGAGCCACTCGATCGACGAGGACCCAGAGCTCGGACTCGTCGTCGGGCGCCAGCCCGATGGTCGCCGCTTTGACGATCTCGTCGATGGTCGACTCGGTCGCATCATCCGCCGCCAGCGAGACCAGCACGCTGTGGAGGAGCTCTGCCAGGTCACGTTCGACCCGCGAGGCACCGATCGCGACCGCGGCCTGACGGGCGAAGACCGAGGCCAGCTCGATGTCGCGAAGAGTGAACGAGGCCTCGTCGCGCTTGTCGAGGACCTCCAGCACGCCCATCGTGCCGTGGTCGTCTGTCAGAGGGACGGCGACGATCGATCGGGGGACGTACTGAGTCTTCTCGGCGAACTGTCGGCCGAACCGGGCATCGTTGCGAACGTCGGCCAGGGCCAGTGCCTGGCCGGTCGTGTAGACGTAGCCGACCAGGCCTTGCGATGTCGGCACCGACAACCCGACCACACCCTGGCCCTGGGCCCCAGCGGCCACCCGAAAGACGAGCGACTCGGTGGCCGGGTCGTAGAGCGCGATCGAGGAAGCCTCAGCCCCGAAGAGGGCTACCGTCGCCTCGACGATCGAGCGCAGGACCGCCTCGGCGCTGCCGATGCGAAGGCGCCGGGCGGCGTCGGCTCGCAGCCCGACGGCGCGGAGAGCAGCGAGCCCGTCGGCACTCAGCCGGTCGGTCACCGTTCGGCGGCTCGCTCGAGCGCGGCGACATCGGGCACGATGAGGGTGTCGCGTTCGAAGCGGATGAGACCCTGGCCGGTGAAGTCGGCGAGGAGACGGTTCACCGTCTGTCGGGTGCCCCCGATCATCGCCGCCAGGTCGGACTGCGTGTAGGGCCACTCCAGGATGACCTCACCTGAGGCGCCCGGTTGAGCTTCCTGGGCAAGTCGCACGATCCGGCGCGCCAGGCGACCCGGTAGATCGAGGAAGTGGAGCTCCTCGACGTGGCCGGTCAGCCTGCGAAGTTCGGCTGTCAGGCCGGCGAAGAGGGCCATCCGCAACGTCCGGTCGGTGTCGAGGAGGCGTTCGAAGGGATCGCGATGGAGGACCAGTGCCTCGGTCGGCTCGAGGGCCACGGCCGTCGCCGAGTGAGGAGCGCCGTCGAGGATCGCGAGCTCGCCGAAGAAATCGCCTCGCGAGAGTGTCGCGATGATCGCCTCCTCCCCGCCCTCGGGTGACGGAAGGACGATCTTCACGGCGCCGCTCTCGACGATGTAGAGAGAGTCCCCCGGATCACCCTGGTGGAAGATCGTCTCTCCCCGGCGAAAGCGCCGCACACGCAGATTGGCCGCACAGGCGTGGAGGGACTCGTCGTCGACCTTCGCGAAGAGCGCGCAACGACGAAGCGCGTCGATGGCGAACTCTCCGCCGAGCGGACCGGTCATCGTCGGATCTCCCCATCGCCGCCCATCCGCGGTCGTGGAGAGGAATGCTACGCGCCCGCGACGCGGCCCCGCAACAAGAGCGACGCAACGGGCTGGACGGGTCCGCCGACGACACGGCTCAAAGAGCGGATCGCCTGCGGTTTCGGGGTCACCAGATCGGCGTCCGATGCCGGACCACGGTCCCTGATGGCGACGAGACGAGCCTCCCGGTCACCCTGCGAGATCCTCACGATGGCGAGCCGGCGGAGTCGTGTATCCATGACCGGATGATGGCGTTGGCGGACTTCGCTGGCGAGCCGCTTGGCGACAGCCCGACTGTCGGTCAGGTGACGGTGCCGGGAACTGAGATGAACAGCGCCGGGAATCGCGACGAGCGGCGCCGTACCTGGCTACCGCTCGTCTGTGATGCGTGAAAGGGTCAGCGACCGTCCTTGCGGTGCGGCCGGCGGGCCTCCTCCTCCAGTGCCTTGCGGCGGTAGGCCTCCTTGATCTCGCGCTCCCTCGTCTCGGCGAGGTGCATGCCCGTCCAGGGATCCGAGAGCATGTGACCCTCGACGTCGTCCGGGTCGACCTTCGCCGCCTTGTCCTTGTCGGCGTCTGGGGCGGGCTTCTTGGCCATGGTCCTACCGGGTCCTCTTGTGGCCCTCGACGTCATCGTCGTCGATGGCGCGGGTCCTCTTGTGGCCCTCCACGTCATCGTCGTCGCCGACTGCGCGAGTCCTCTTGTGGCCTTCGACGTCGTCGTCGTCTCGACTGCGCGAGTCCTCTTGTGGCCCTCCACGTCGTCCTCTGGCTTCTTGGTCTCCATGCCAGTATCTCCTTCGGCACTTCTAGTGCGCGATCTCGCGCCTGCCCATCATCGCGGCGTCTCCCTGTCGCAGGCAAGCCTCCTCGGACCCTTGAACTGTCATCTGGCCGACTCTCGGCCTGTCACGCACCGGCCCGATGCCCCGGCATCGAGCGCAGAGCATAGACGCCGACGATCACCGGCGTAACGGGGTCGACCGACAGTTCGTAGCCGACGTCGCCGCCGCGGAGGAGGTCCGCCAGCAGGCGGCCCTCGCGGGCGGGTAGCCCGACCCATACCCGCACTCCCTCGACCTCGAGAGCGACCATCTCGTCGGCCCCGCCGTTGAGGGCGAACCGTCGACGGAGCTCGTGCATCGGGACGTAGGGACGACTCCGGATGAAGCGACGCATCTGGGACGAGGTCGCGCCGGCGGAACCAGGCGGCCCAAGGGGACCTCCGCCGCTCGTCGATGGACGCTCACTCACGGCTGCACCCGGCATGAGCTCACGCTCAGGCACATGGGCGCCGACCGGATCTTCGGCATCAGGGGATGGATCGAGCCGCACGTCGTCAAGAGGAGGCGGTTCGACGCGAGGGGGCTCGAGATTCGTCGATTCGGGCATCGCCATCGGCGCTGCGACCGTCACTTGGGGAGCGTCAATCGGCGGTGAAGCATCCGCCACCTGCCGTGGCTCCGTGGCGGGTGCGGTGCCGGTCGGTGGCCCAGTGTTGGTCGCCGGCGCGTCGGTGTTGTGCGGAGCGCCAGTCGCCGGCGAAGGGTTGGTCGCCGGCGGGACCTCGAGCGATCGGGTCGTTTCCGGCGACTCGCCCGGCGGACGCGCCGGCCCGGGACGGGGCGCCTCGGCGCGGTGCAGTCGCCGACTTCGCGCGGCATGGCGGCCATGATGCGATCGTCTCGACACGCGCAGGCAGCCCTCGATCGGAGCGGTCCCCGGCGGTCCGCTCAGCGTTCGGGCGATTCTACCCCGATGGGCGCCGGGCGCACGATCCCACTCGGACCGCCCGTGGGATCTAGCCCTCGACCACGAGAAGGTCGCGCGGCGCCTCGTTGAGACTCAGCGGTCCAGCGTTGGTGCAGACCACGATGTCTTCGATCCGGACGCCATACCGGCCCTCGATGTAGATGCCGGGCTCGACCGAGAAGGCCATCCCGGCCTCCAGCGGCCGATCGTTGCCGGCGACCAGATACGGGTCTTCGTGCCCCTCCAGCCCGATGCCGTGACCAGTCCGATGGAAGAAGTGCTCCCCGTGGCCACCGGCCGTGATGATCGCCCGCGCAACCTCGTCGACCCGCTCGCAGGCCGTGCCGGGCCGTGCGGCGGCCGTTCCCTCGGCCTGCGCCTCCCGGACGAGCTCGAAGATCTCCAGGAACATCCGATCGGGAGCTCGTGACGTATCGCCACCGGTGACCCAGATCGTGCGCGTGATGTCCGACGAGTAGCCCCCCAAGACCCCCCCGATGTCCAGGACGAGCGGCTCACCGGCTGCGATGACTCGGCCGGACGCCTCGTGGTGAGGTGAGGCGCTGTTGGGACCGCTGGCGACGATGGCGAATTCGGCCAATTCGTGGCCCTCGGCGATCAGGCGTTCACGGACCTCGCGGGCGACATCGGCCTCAGTCCGACCGACGAGCGGGCCGTGCGCGACCGCCTCGATGACCCGGTCGGCCGCCCGCGCGGCCTGTCGGAGCAAGGCGATCTCGCCATCGTCCTTGATCATTCGAAGGTCCCCCAGGATCGGCGAGGCCGGCTCGAAGATGGCGCCGGGCATGGTGGCCTGGAGCTTCAAGAGGTGGCTCGCCCAGAGTCGATCGGACACCGCGACGCGCGGCGTTGCGCGACCTGTCGGAGCGGCCACGAGCTGGGCGACGATCGCATAGGGATCGCCAGATCCTGCATCGACCGGCGATTCACTCCACGTGAGGATCGGAATGTCGATGGCGAGGCCAGCCCTTGCGGCGGCCTCTTCGAGCCGCGGCACGATCAGTGCCGTGGCGCGGTCGGAGAGCGTGACGACGAGCATCGTGAGCCGCTCGAGAGGCATCGCGACGTAGCCCGTGAGATACCGCAGATCCGGTCCGACGCCGACGAGCAGGGCGTCGTAACCGCGCTCCCCGGCGAGGTCGACGGCCCGGGTGAGCCGGTCGATCACGCCGTCGATGGAACGGCGGACAACCAGCGGGCGACGGTCGCCTCGCCGTCCTCGTGGAGCTTGCGGTAGGCGTAAACACGCTCGGCGCCGGCAGCGAGCGCCCGTTTGCGCAGCGCGTGATCGTCGTGCTGGCCAACGGCGAGGACGCGCAGGCCCGCGCCTCGAGCTCGTTCGATCGCGACGAGGGGTTCATAGCGCGTGGCCGTCAGGTCGACGATGACGCACGTGGCGCCATCGATGCCCACAACGAACGTCGCGAGGTCACGAGCCGGCACAGGATCCGCTCCGGCAGCGACCACGAGTCGCCCCAGCCGTTCAGACCAGATCAGGTCCTCGCCGAGGACGACGACCCTCGGCCGGACGCCTGTCACCCGACGAGCTCGAGGATGTGCTCGAAGACGTCCTTGGCCGCGACGACCCCGATTGGGCTCCCTTCGTCGACGATCGGGATGTGCCGGAAGCCGCCGACGGCCATCTTGTTGATCGCGACCGCGATCGGCTCGTCGTGGCGTAGGACCACGGGGTCAGGGGTCATGACGTCCCGGACCGTCACTCCGATCATCGATCGGCCAGCCAGCTTGAGCACGGCGTCGCGCTCGGTGAAGATCCCGGCCAGGGCGCCTTCCTCCATGACGAGCAGGCAATCGATCGTCTCGCGATGCATCCGGGCGATCGCCTCGACGACCGGCGCGTCCACCTCGATCGAGGGCGGCAGGCCGACACCGAGATCGTCGAGGTGCTCGCCCATCAGACGCCCGGTGAACGACGTCGCCTGCTGCGGGATGTCCGATGAGCGGAGGTCCGCACCACAGTTTTCGCAGGCATCCTCGCCCTCGAAGTTCTGGAACCGGCAGACCGGGCAGATCAGGCCCCGCGTCCGCGTCCTGGCCGATCGGACCTCCGGCGTGGCCCGGGTGTCGATCGAGCGCTCCTCGGCTGCGACGGTCCACGTCTCGCCCGAGAGGAGCGCCTGCCCCAGGTCTCCTTCGCCCTGCTGCTTGGTCGCCTCGACGACCTGTTCCTCCAGCAGCTGGTCGTGTGTCGGGCGGCTGACGTCGCGAAGGATCCCCACCGGGACCGGGAACTCCGGCCACCACATCCGCGACAGGATGAACGCAAGATGTGGCTCAGCGGCGTGGGCGTCGTGGACGAGCAGGTCGGCCTCGGTCACGCCGTCCTGGCCGATCGTGACCATCTCCGGATGGAGGCCGTTGAGCCGGATGCCCTTGTCACGATCCTTGCCGTAGACCATCGGCTTGCCGTGCTCGAGGACGAGGGTCCGGTCGTCGCGTACCTCGCGGTCGGTGAAGTCGCGCCACGCCCCGTCGTTGAAGATGTTGCAGTTCTGGAGGACCTCGATGAACGAGGAGCCGCGGTGGAACCCGGCCGCGTTCAACGTCTGCTGGAGGTGCTCCGTGTGGGTATCGACGGAGCGAGCGACAAACGACGCTTCGGCGGCCAGAGCGACCGTCAACGGCTGGACGGGGTAGTCGATCGAACCGAGGGGCGTCGACTTGGTCCGCTTCCCGAACTCGGACGTCGGCGACGCCTGGCCCTTCGTCAGTCCGTAGAATTCGGTTGTTGAACATGACCAGGCGCAGGTCGACATTCCGCCGCATCGAGTGGATGAGGTGGTTGCCACCGATCGACAGCGCGTCGCCGTCGCCGGTGATCACCCAGACCATCAGATCTGGGCGCGCCGCCTTGAGCCCGGTCGCGATCGTCGGCGCCCGACCGTGGATGGTGTGAAAGCCGTACGTATTCATGTAGTACGGCAGCCGTCCGGAGCAGCCGATCCCGGAGATGAAGACGATGTTCTCGCGGGGGTAGCCGAAGTCCGGCATGACCTTCTGGGTCTGGGCCAGGATCGAATAGTCACCGCATCCCGGGCACCAACGCGGATCGACGTCGTTGACGAAGTCCTTGCGGGTAAGGGTGACCAGTGGGGCGGCCTCGGTCATCGCACGGCAAGCAGGCGTTCGGCCTGCTCCTCGATCTCGGCGATCCGGAGAGGTTTGCCGCGCACCTTGTCGTAGCCAACGGCGTCGACGAGGTAGCGGGCTCGCAGGAGCAGCAGCAGCTGGCCGAGGTTCACCTCCGGCACCAGCACCCGACGATAGTTGGCGAGCACGTCGCCGGTGTTCAACGGCAGCGGGTTCAAGTGCCGGATCTGGGCGTGGGCGACAGATCGACCCTTGGCCTGCATGCGTTCCACCGCCGACCGGATCGCCCCGTAGGTCGAGCCCCAGCCGACGATGAGCAGGTCGCCGTCGGGCGGGCCGAACACCTGGAGATCGGGAATGTCCGCGGCGATCCCGGCGATCTTCTGGGCTCGCAGCTCCTGCATCCGGTGGTGGTTCTCGGGGTCGTAGCTCACCGCGCCGGTGATGTCCGCCTTCTCGAGGCCCCCGACGCGGTGCTCGAGGCCGGGGGTACCGGGGATGGCCCACGGTCGAGCCAGGGTCTCGGGATCGCGAAGGTACGGCCAGAAGCCGGCCCGCTCGGTCCGGTTCTCGAAACGGATCGTCGGCAGGTCCTCGACGGCCGGCACGCGCCATGGTTCGGCGCCGGTGGCCAGGAATGCGTCGGACATGTAGATGACCGGCGTCATGTACTTCTGGGCGAGCCGCCACGCTTCGATGGCATAGTCGAAACACTCCGCGGGCGTGGCCGGGGCGACGATCGGGATGGGCGAATCGGAGTTCCTCCCGAACATCGCCTGGAGGAGATCGGCCTGTTCGGTCTTCGTCGGCATGCCCGTCGACGGACCGGCCCGCTGGACGTCGATCACGACGAGCGGAAGCTCGACCATGACGGCGAGATTGAGGGCTTCGCTCTTGAGGGCCATCCCGGGCCCGGACGTGCCGGTCATGCCCAGCGCGCCGCCGTACGAGGCACCGATCGCAGCGCCGATGGCCGCGATCTCATCCTCCGCCTGGAGCGTCTTGAGCCCGAAATTCTTGTAGGTCGAGAGCTGGTGGAGGATGTCCGAAGCAGGCGTGATGGGATACGAGGCGTAGACCAGTGCCCTCCCGGACAGCTTCGATGCGGCGAGGAAGCCGAGAGCGGTCGCCTCGTTGCCGGTGATGTTCCGGTATGTCCCCGGAGCCAGCGCGGCCGGCTTGACCCGATATGTCGAGTGGAACAGCTCGGTCGTCTCGGCGAAGGCGTAGCCGGCCCGCAGTGCCCGGGTGTTCGCCTCGGCGATGATCGGCCGGGCCGCGAACTTGTTGGCGATCCAGCGCTCCGTCGGCTCGAGGGACCGCTCGTAGAGGAAGAACATCACGCCCAGGGCGAAGAAGTTCTTCGTCAGGTCGACCTGCTTGGTCGTCATCTCGAGCCCCTCGAGGGCCCGCGCATTGAGGGTCGAGATGGGGATCTCGAAGACCGTGTATTGCTTGAGGCTCCCGTCGGTCAGGGGATTCGATTCGTAGGCCGCCTTCTGGAGGTTCTGGGCGGTGAAGGCGTCGCCGTTGACGATGAGGGCGCCGCCCGCCGGCAGGTCGCCGATGTTCGTCTTGAGGGCGGCCGGGTTCATCGCGACGAGCACGTCCGGCTCATCGCCCGGCGTGTGGATATCGGCCGACGAGAAGCTGATCTGGAAGCCGGAGACTCCGGGGAGCGAGCCCGCCGGCGCTCGGATCTCAGCCGGATAGTCGGGAAAGGTGCTGACGTCGTTGCCGAAGAGGGCCGTCGTGCGGGTGAATTGCGAGCCGGTGAGCTGCATGCCATCGCCCGAGTCGCCGGCGAAGCGGATGGTGACCCGCTCCAGCTCCTGGACCTCGGCCGGTGGACGCTCCTCGTGCGTCGTCGTCACAGGCTCACGCCCCTTCCGACTCGGCGGCGGCGACATGGGGCCGAGGAGGCAGATTAAGGAGCTCTTCCGGGAACGCCTCGGCCAGGAAGTTGAGGACGTCCGCCTGGCGGACGATGCCGACGAGGGTGCCATCGCCATCGACGATCGGGATGTTCCGGAAGCGGCCCGTGTGCATGAGGGAGATCGCGTCGCGGACCGTGGCCTCGGGAAGCAGGGTGTGGGGGTGCTCATTCATGTACGTCTCGACGGGCTGATCGAGATCGACGCCCGTCCCGACGAGCTGTCCGAAGATATCCCGCTCGGTGAGGATGCCGACGAGGCGACCGTTGTCGTCGGTGACGACGACTGAGTCGCCCACGCCGGAGCGTCGGATCACCGCCAGACAATCGCGCAGGCTGGAACCCGGACGAACGGTCAGCGGCTCACGCCTGCTGACGAGCGAAAGACCCTCATCGACAAGGGTCGGGACGCGCGCCGCGACGGCCCGTTCCGTGTGCTCGGTCATGGACCCCGAAGTGTAGAGCGAACGTGCCGCAATGACCGTGGGGCGGGCGGGCGCTCAGGCGGCGAGGGCGCCACGGAGCAGGTCGATCACGACCGGTATGTCGGCCTCGTCAAGCGTCTCAACCACGATCGCGACGCCGTCGGCCTCGACGATGGCCCGTATGGATGGATCGCCATCGCGCAGGATCCGATCGATCTCTGCTGCCGAACGATGGGCGTCCGGACCGAGCCGGATGTAGAGGGCATTGACGGGCCCCGGTTCGTAGGTCTCGCGCATCGTGAAGCAGGTGGGCTCCAGTGAGATGGCCCCGACGTCGGAGAGCCCGTCTCTGAGCGCAGAGACGCGTTCAACATAAGCCGCGAGGCGACCGTCGTGATCCATCGCCAGCCACTCCCGCAGGGCCACGACGGTCCCGACGATGATCTGGCGATCGAGCTTGAACGCACGGCCGAAGCGGAGCCACGGACCCGACTCATGGCGGGTGAAGTCGACCGCCGATACGGCTGCGATGAGATCGGCTCGACCGACGATGATGCCGCCGCTGTTCGGGCCGCGGAAGTACTTCGCGGAGAAGCAGGCGAGGTCGGCTCCTCGATCGGTGAATGTCCGCATCAACGAGGGTGGCTCCACCTGGTAGGCCGCATCGACGATGACCGGTACGCCTTCGGCTTGGGCAAGCGCGATCGTCTCGTCGAGGTCGACGGTGCCGGGCACGCCGTCGAGGTGGGCTGGGAAGAGAACGGCCGCCGTGCGGTCGGAGATCGCACGCGCCAGGGCTGCGCGGCTCGTTCCCTGCATCGTCACCCACGCTGACGAGCTGTGCACCCGGAAGGCGGACGAGCCGATCGTACTTGTAGCGATGACGACGCTGGATCAGGACGTCCGACCTGGCGAGGCCAGCCACATCGGGAAGTCGTTCCGAGGCTTCGCCATCGCCGTGCGTCATACAGGCCGCGGTGCCCAGCACGATCCCGGCCGACGCGCCGGGAACGATGCGGGCCGCCCGGACCTCGAGAAGCCCGGCCACAAGGCGGCCAGACGAGGCCAGCAGATCCGGGATGTCGACAAACGCTGCATTCGCTTCGGTCATCGCCCGCCAGACCGTGGACGAGAGGATCGCGCCCCCGAGATCCGTGTAGATGCCCGATGCGTTGATGACCGGTCGGCTGCCGAGCTCCCGATACACGGACATGGATCGAGTATGTCAGGGCGTCGCCTTGCCGCTAGCCTTGTTCGCGAATGGAGGTGGATCATGAAGAGTGCCGTCCAGACAGATGGCGCGCCCCAGCCAGCAGCCCCCTACTCCCAGGGCATCCTCGCGAGCGGCAGCCTGCTCTTCACGGCCGGCCAGGTACCCATCGATCCGGCCACGGGGCAGGTTCAGGGGTCGACGATCGAGGAGTTGACGGCTCGCGTGCTCGATAACCTCGGCGCAGTCCTGGCCGCCGGCGGCTGCTCGTTCGCCGACGTCGTGAAGGTCAACGTCTACCTTGCAGACATGGCCGACTGGGCCGGCATGAACGCGGTCTACGCGACCTACTTCCCCGATCCGAAGCCGGTCCGAACGACCGTTGGCGTCAATCTCGGCGCCCACCGCATCGAGATCGACATGGTCGCCGCGGTCCCCGGCTGAGACTGAGCCTGGCTGCCGACACGCTAGAAACGGTCCCGGTGGCTCCTATCATCCGGGACGCACCGTGGATGATCTAAGCGAACAGGCCCAAACACCGCTCGCAAGCGTGCGGCGGTCGGCAGTCGTCGCCGCCATCCTGTCGGCGATCGTGCCGGGCCTCGGGCAGCTGTGGGCGGGCGCCCCTCGCCGGGCTCTCATCGTGGCGATCCCGTTCCTCGTCCTGATCGCGCTGGGGATCGTCGCCGGACTGGCGATCGTCGGTGGATCACTGAACGTCGACGACCTCGTCGGACTGGTTCTTCGTCCGGACGTGCTGGCCGCGGTTCTCGTGGCCGATGCGCTGCTTCTCGGCTATCGCGCCTTCGCCATCGTCGACGCCTGGCTGGTCGCTCGCCGACGATCGCCGAGCCCGGGGCGGGCTGTCATGAGCGCCGTCTCGGTCGGCCTGCTGGTCGCGATCGTCGCGGCCAACGTGCTGACCCATGCGGGCTTCGCCTATCTGGATCTCGAAGTGGCATCCGCCGGCGAGACGATCCTGGCCGGCAACGACCCATCCGACCTCCTCCTGCCACCCGACGACCCCAGCCTCCTGGGCGACCTGGATCCTTCGCCAGGCGCCAGCGACGGCACCGGGCTACCGCCCACGAGCCCCGAGCAGGTGTCCGGACTGCGCCGGGCGACGCAGCCGAACGACTACACCGTCGATCCCGCGGCGCCACCGGCGCCACCGCCGAGCTGGATGCGGGACGAGCGGCTCAACGTCCTCCTGCTGGGGCTGGACAGGGGACCAGGTCGCTGGAGCCAGCGTACGGACACGATGATCCTGCTGTCCGTCGATACGCGGACCGGCGCGGCCGCGATGTTCGGCATCCCGCGCAACGTCGTCAACGCGCCGCTGCCCAAGGAGAGCGCCGCCGCATTCCCCAAGTGTCGCTGCTATCCGCGCCTGCTGAACTCTCTCTATGTCTACGCGATCGGGCACCCGCAGTTCTTCCCGGGCGGCAGCAATCGTGGCTATCGAGCGGTTGCCGGTGCCATCGAGACGCTCACCGGTGTCGACCTCGATGGGCTGGCGATCATCGACCTCAACGGCTTCGTCAAGCTCGTCAACGCCCTCGGCGGCGTCACAGTCACCGTCCCCAAACAGATCTACGACGCGCGCTATCCAAAGCCCGACGGTAGCGGCACGATCGAGCTGACGATCAAGGCCGGCCGCCAGAAGATGAACGGCTTGATGGCCCTCGCCTATGCCCGGACCCGCCACGCTTCGTCGGACTACTCGCGGATGCGCCGCCAGCAGGAGGTGCTGATCGCCCTTCGGAAGCAGATCAAGCCGTGCACCGTGCTGGCCGACCTGCCGAAACTCCTGAAGGCGCTCAAGGGCACCGTCGAGACGACGTTCAAGCCAGAGGCCCTGCCGGATCTCCTGCGACTTGCGGCCAGGGTCAATGTCGACCGCACGGCACGCTATTCGCTGGCTCCGCCGACGTACCCGGAGTTCCTCTCGAGCTCCGACTGGAAGCGGGTCCGGACGCTCGTGCGCCACGTCTTCGATAAGGCTCGCGCCCGGGCCACGACACCCGATCCGGATGCCTCGCCCTCGCCGGTCATCCTCGGACCGGCCGAATCCGAGGATCCCTGCGCCTGATCGTTCGGGTCAACGGCCCGCCTCTCGCGCTAACCGGCGAGGATCTCTCTGGATGCGGTGACCGCCTCGCGGGCTGCAGTCCGAAGATGAGAGTAGTCGCTGCCCACGCCGATGAACCTGTAACCGAGATCGCGGTAGCGGGCGACCTCGCTGGGTGACTTGAGCAGGATCCCCGCCTGCTTGTGGGCGGCATCTGCCGCCCGGCCGACCGCCCGCAGGGCGTCGTCGAACACCGGGTCGTCGTAGCGGCCCGGGACGCCCAGCGAGTGCGAGAGATCGGCTGGCCCGACGAACAGGACATCCACCCCATCGATGGCCGCGATCTCGCCCGCGTTGCGGACGGCCAGACCGCTCTCGACCTGGAAGACCCCGATCGGTCGTTCGTTGAGGATGCCGACCTCATCGTGGCCAACGCCCTGGCCTCGCACACCCAGGGCGACACCGCGGACACCTGCCGGGGGGAACCGCATCCAGGAGATCGCCTCGCGGACCTCCTCGGGCGTGTCCAGCCGGGGGACGACAAGGCCGTCGGCACCGAGATCGAGCATCCGTCCGATGCGAAGCCGGTCGCTGCGCTCGACGCGAACGATGGCTGCCGCTGGCGTGCCCTCGCAGCCCATACAGCTGGCCGAGGACGTCGGCCTCGGTCCCCATGCCGTGCTCGGTGTCGATGACGGCCCAATCGAACCCTGCCTTGCCGCAGTCCTCCGCGACCATCGCGGACCCGTAGCCAACCCACACGCCGATCGTTGGTTCACCGGCTCGGACGCGCTCGCGGATGGTGGGCATTGGTCGGGACCTCCGTACTGCTGCGGCCGGGTGGACACGGCTAACGGTAGCGCGCCGCGAGGGGCCAGCTGAGCACGCTCGTGCTCGCCGCCGCCCCCCGACCATCGACCTGAGCACGATCGTGCTCGCGTGACGGGATCAGTAGGCGCGGCGGACGATCAATTCGGCCGCTTTCGCCGATTGGCCACGCTCGATACGGTCGACTCTGAGCACCAGCGTGCTCAGCATCTCCTCTGCTCCGCCGTGCGTGCCCGTCCCACGCGACATCTGAAGAAAGCCGCGGTCAGCCTCGCCTTGAGGCCGCCGTCGGACGGAGATAGACGAACCAGTAGACCGCTCCGACGAGGAGCGTGCCGCCGATGATGTTCCCGATCGTGACAGGGATGAGATTGGCGATGAAGGCCTCGACCGTCAGGTCCGCGTACGCGGCCGGGTCGAGGCCGCTCGTCTTCCAGAACGAAGCCGGGGCGAAATCGCGGATGGCGATCCCGATCGGGATGAAGTACATGTTGGCCACGCTGTGCTCGAAGCCGGCGGCGACGAAGGCGGCGATCGGCGGGACGATGACGACGACCCGGTCGATCGTCGTGCGGGCGCTGAAGGCGAGCCAGACCGCCAGACAGACGAGGCCGTTGCAGAGGATGCCGAGCGCGACCGCCTGGATCGGTTCGAGCGAGACCTTTGCCTCGGCGATCCCGAGCGCCGAGGCTCCGACCGCTCCGCCGCCGAACGTGTATTGGCCGCTGACGAAGACGAGGACGACGGTCGCGATCGCACCGACGAAGTTGCCGATGAATACGATCGTCCAGTTGCGGGCAAGGGCGAGCGTGCGGATCCGGCGGCTGGCCCAGGCCATGACGATGAGGTTGTTGCCGGTGAACAGCTCGGCTCCGCCGACGATGACGAGGATGAGACCGAGGCTGAACACGAGGCCAGCCAGCAGCCGCGTGACGCCGTAGGGCAGGACCCCCGCGGCGCCGGCCACCACGGTCGTGGCGAATATTGCGCCGAGGGCGATGAAGGCGCCCGCCAGGATCGCCAGGACGAAGGTCGTGACGGTCTCCGCGCCGGCCTTGCGAACGCCGACTTCCTCGGCGCGGGTGGCCATCTCGTGCGGCAGGAGGGCGTCGAATCGGGGGGCGCCGTCTGGCATCGCATCGATCGTGGACCACCGAGGGGTCCCGTGACAAGTCCATTCGGCACTGAAGGCCGTGACTCGTGGCATTGAGCCCGCCGAGGAATCCCGGGCCGTGGCTGAAGGATTCGCGAACATCCGGCGTCATACTCACCAGCGCGGCAAGTGACCGTGGCCGACCGTCGAGGTGATGGTGAGCGCTGAGCTCGTGACACGAGCGCAGCGGGGCGATCACGAGGCCTTCGAGGATCTCGTGCGCGGCCCCTACGACCGGCTGTATGCCGTCGCGCGACGGATCCTCCGCGACCCCACTGCGGCCGAGGACGCCGTACAGGACGCGCTCGTGCACGCCTGGCGGGATCTCCGCGGACTCCGCGATCCGGATCGCTTCGAGGCCTGGCTGCACAGGCTCCTCGTGAATGCGTGCCGCGACGAGGCCCGTCGCGCCAAGCGCCGGCCGATCGAGGTCCGGGTCCTGCCGATCGACGAGGTCGCGGGCGGCGATCAGCCAGCGGACCTCGCCGAGCGAGACGCAATCGAGCGGGCGTTCCAGCGGCTGCCGGTCGAGCAGCGAGCGGCCCTGGTCCTCACCCACTACCTCGGCTACGGGGCGTCCGAGGTGGCCGAGATCCTCGGGATCCCAACGGGGACCGTGTACTCCCGACTTCACTACGGCGCCGCCGCGATGCGCGACGCGCTCGGCACCCCGCAATCGGCCACGGCCGCCAAACCGGAGCAGGCCCGATGAACGATCCATTCGAGCGCGATCTCGCCGCCTGGCTACGCGAAGGGCCCGATCGCGGGCCCGACGAGGCACGTCGGCGCACCTACGCCTCGAATTCGGCAGGTGAGCCAGCGCCCCGCGTGGCTTGTGGCAGTCTCGGGTGGCGCCGGCGTCGGGCGACCCAGTGGCTACTCGACTCGGCAGGTGGCCTGGTTGATGGTCCTCGTCGCCCTGGGCCTGCTCGTCGTCATCGGCGCGGCACTGGCCGGCGGCTTCTTCCGCGATCCGCTCCGGGCGGACGTGCCGCCGATCGTGACCCAACCATCAGAGCCGCCGAGCCTCGCGACGCCATTCCCTGACGCCATGGGGACGATCGCCTACTCATACGGCGGTCGGATCGAACTTCTCGACCCGGCAACCGGCAATCGCCGGACGCTCCAGACGGAGACACCTGCCTTCTGCCCAACCTTCTCGCCCGACGGTTCGCGCCTCGCCTACGAGACAGAGTCCGGGCTCTGGATCGACGAGCTCGACGGGGCGGCTCCGCGTAGTCGCGTCGAGTCTTCCAACGCGGGGGGCGCGACACCGTCCAGCGATGCGCTCGTCGGTGACTTCCAGCCGACTCGCCACCGATGGATCGCGGGTCGCCATGCGGATCGTGCGGGCTCCGATGCGATCGAGACGGCGACCGGGAACTGAGGTCGCCCTGGTCGACCCGTCCGAGATCGACGACCAACACACGATCTGGCCGGGATCGCCGTCGTGGGCACCGACAGGCGACTCGATCGCGGTTGTGTCCGGAATCGCTGAGCCAATCCGACTCGGATCGGATCATGGCGACCAGGAGGCGGCACTCTTCAGATTGATCGACGCGGCCGGAGGCGAATCGCCGAGTTCTCGGCGACGGCAGGGGAGCCGATGACCCGATCTGGGCACCCGACGGGCGCTCACTCTTCTTCTTCCATGGGAACGCGATCCATCGGATCGACGTCGGCAACGGTGAGCAGATCCCGATCGCGGGAAATCTGGGCGGCATTCCATTCACAAACCCGGCCGATGCGCTTCGCATTTCGCGCGACGGTCGATGGATCGTCACTAGCGACTCATGACCGACGACCACCGCTCGCTCGTCCTGATCGACATGGAATCTGGACAGCAGCGACTGGCTGATGGGGGCACGTGGATCCCAGGCACGTACGCTTGGGCGCCCGACAGCAGGCATGTCGCCGCGTTCGCCGACACCGGCGACCGACGCGAACTGGTCATCCTGTCGATCGACGACCAGCCCGAGACGCGAATCCCGCTGGGTCCGTGGGACTATGAGTGGGCCGACCTCGGAAGTCGATGGTGGGATTGCGTCAGCTGGACGCCGCAGCAGCTGCCAGCGAACGTCGTCGACGCCCCCGAGCCGTCTGGCGACATCTCCAGGTCGCCTGCCCCGAGCCCCTATCTGGGATCGAGATTCAACTCCAATCTGTATGGATATTCGATCGGTCATCCTGCTGGTTGGACTGCGACGCCGGCCACGAGCCTCTGGAGCCCTCGCGAGGGCTGGGAAGTCGGCCCATCCACCGACAGGATCAACGGGCCCGGGGGACAGTTCACCGTCGTGGCGACCCCGGCACCGGCCGGCATGTCCCTCGACGAATGGATCGCCTCCGTCCTGCCAAAGCCAACCCAGTACGCCGTCGAGGGCGACTCGGACGATCCGCTTTGCGTCTACCGACGAGGCAATGGAGCGACGATGTTCCCAGGTGGCGGGGACGACGCCTTCGAAGCAGCGCCCATCGGAGGCCAGCCCGGACGAGTTCGGGGCCAGTGCGGTTATTCGGTCGGAGTCGTCCTTGTGGACGGTCGGGCGTACGTGTTCACCCTGTACAGCGGAAAGGGGCCAGGCGCCGATCTACAGACATTCGGTGCTTTGGTTGAGACCATTCGCTTCGAGGACGCGCCGCCCCCGGTGCGCAGCGTTGCGTTCACCTCTGACGTCTATGGCTACAGCCTCACCCATACGCCGGCCTATCGTGCTGTGCCGGCCACCGTTCCCTGGACTCCGCCTGAGATGTGGGGTCGTGCATCCGACTGGTTCTGGGGGCCGCTTGGATTGGCATTCTCGATCGCGTCGACACCCGTCGAGCCTGGGACAACACGTGCCGAGTGGGAGCTCGAGCGAGAGCAATCCATTCCTGCTTCGATCGCCTGCCGGACCCTCAGCACACCATGGCTGGGCACGACGATCGCAGGCCACGAGGGGGCCGTCCGCAGCGACGTGGACTGCGGTGCTGCCGAGGCATACGTGATCGTCGGCGAGCGCGTCTACATCGCGACGACCTCGGGCGCCTCTGACTCGGCACTTCTCGAGTTCCTCTCGACCATCGAGTTCCACCCGGAGGATGCGGCGCCAGCCACCGAGTCGTGATATGTCGCGGAAAGGCAGGGCCTGCTTCCAAAGTATTAGCGTGCTCTGACGCGACCGCGCGTCACTGGGCTCAGCATTCGGCGCTCGACGCGAGACCGACGGACGAAGACTGAACCACAAACGCTTGCGTTCCGCCGTAGGGTGTAGAGCGACCAGATTGGCCGCTCGGGAGCGGAGCGAGACGTGCAGGCGGAGCTCGTGGCCAGGGCGAGAGACGGAGACCGCGAGGCCTTTGCCGTGCTGGCCGGTGGCGCCGTCGATCGACTGTACGCCATCGCCCGCCTTGTCCTGCGCGACGCCGATCTCGCCCAGGACGCCACCCAGGATGCGCTGGTCCGAGCCTGGCGCGACCTGCCGACGTTGCGCGACGTCGAGCGGTTCGATGCCTGGCTGTACCGGCTCATCGTCCGCGCCTGCGCGGACATCGGGCGCCACCGTCGACGGTGGCGCGCGACGATCGCCGTCCTGCCGAGCGAACCGGTCGAGCCCGATCGCGCAGCCGAGCTCGCCGATCGCGATCAGCTGGAGCGAGGGCTCCGTCGCCTGACGACCGAGCAGCAGACGATCCTCGTCCTGACCTTCTACGTCGGCCTGTCTCCATCCGAGGCGGCCGAGGCGCTCGAGATCCCCGTCGGGACGGCCAAGTCCCGGCTCCACTACGCCGTCGAGGCGCTCCGAGCGGCGATCGAGGCCGACGAGCGATCCTCGGTCGGCAGCCTGCGGGAGGGCCGGACGGCATGAACGTCTCCCACGACCTCGAACGCAGGATCGCCGACCTCTACGCTCTCCGAGGCCCCGTCACGAGCGCCCGACTGGGTGCTCGAGTCGACGCTCGCCGCGGTCGAGACCACCCCACAACGGCGCGTCATCGTCCGCGCGCCGTGGAGGATCAGATCCAATGAACAAGCTTGCCGTGCTTGCGGCCGCGGCGCTGATCGCGGCCGTCGGCGCCGTCGGTCTTGCGGTCTTCCGGTTCGGCACGACGTCAGTCGGCCAGACCCCTCGGCCGGGGGTGGTCGCGCCATCGGCTGGCTCGTCCGACCGTCCGTCAGCCAGTCCGTCGGCGTCCACGTCCGGATATCACACACCACTTGGCTTGGCGCTCGTCAACCTCGACGGAAGCGTCCGCGACGGAATTGGGGCTCCCGACCGACGCGTGGACACCGGACCTGTCTGCTGACGGTGCCAAGGTCGTTTTCCGCACATCGTCGATTGATGTCGCTTTCTGTGGAAGGATCTGTTCGGCCCCACTCCGGCTCGTTGCTGTCGAAGTTGGTCACTCGACGGGCGACTCCGTCCACACCGGCAGGGCAGACGTGAGTGACAATCAACCAGCATGGTCGCCCGATGGGACACGCCTGGCGTTTACGGCGCCTAGCCCAGATGGCGGCAACACCGATGTCTACGTTGTGGACGTCTCCGGCGGGTCTCCTGCCACGCACTGGCTGACCATGGATCCCGGCGACCGACGAGTGGCCGGCCTGGTCCCCCGATGGTTCGACGATCTACTACACGAACGCCGGATCCGAGCCGACCGATGAACTCAGGGCTCTCGTCGACGCAGGAGATCTGGCGTGTGGCTGCGAGTGGCGGTACTCCTGAGCGCCTGACACAGAACGACGTCTCGGACATGCAGCCCGACGTTGCCGCCGACGGCACGGTGGCCTTCTGGCACGACGGCGAGATCTGGACGATGGACCCTGATGGCAACAACCAGCGGAGCATTGCCCGGTATTGCGCCAGGTGGCGGATTCAATCCCCGTTGGTCGCCGGACGGCTCGAATGCTCGCTCTGATCCGATACGACCCGAGCGAACGAGCCAACCTCGATCCCGCGCTCGGGCAGCCGAGCGACCTGCCGCTCCTTGAGGTCATCGTCATCGATGTCGCGACCGGAACGGTCAACGACGTCGGTCCACGGGTCGTCACCTTCGACAATCCGGTGTCGTGGACGCCGGACGGACAAGCACTCCTGATCAATCGTTACGACGACGGAAGCTGATCGATTGCCTCAGTCCGGAAATGCCTCCGGGCCTCGTTCGGCGAGCGCTTCGGCCTCGCCGGACGCGTCGTCCGCGGGGAGCCAGCTGTAGGGGTAGCGGCCGTCCTCCAGGGCGGCCGCCTGCTTCGTGATCCGGAGCGGGTGGAAGGTGTCGACCATCACCGCCAGCTCCTCGGTCGCCTCCTTGCCGATCGACGCCTCGACCGTGCCCGGGTGCGGGCCATGGGGGATGCCGGCCGGGTGGAGGGTGAAGCTCGCCACGTTGACCCCGCGCCGGCTCATGAAGTTGCCGGCGACGTAGTAGATGACCTCATCGCTGTTGATGTTCGAATGGTTGTACGGCGCCGGGATGGCGAGTGGGTGGTAGTCGAACTTGCGGGGCACGAAGGAGCAGACGACGTAGTTGCGGCCGGCCCACGTCTGGTGGACCGGAGGGGGCTGATGCACCCGCCCCGTGATCGGCTCGAAGTCGCCGATGTTGAAGGCGAACGGCCACAGGTAGCCGTCCCAGCCGACGACATCGAAGGGGTGATGTCGGTAGTGATAAGCCGTGAGCCGACTGCGATGCTTCACGTTGATCCGGAACTCGCCCTCAACGTCTCGCGCCGCCGACCTCCCCGGCGGGCGGATGTCGCGCTGGTTGAAGGGCGCATGCTCGAGGAGCTGGCCGTAGTCGTTCCGATAGCGCTTCGGCGCCTCGATCTCGGAGAAGCTCTCCAGGTACAGCATCCGCTGGGGTGAGCCCGCGTCCGGGGTCAGTCGCCACGTCGTACCGATCGGGAGCACGAGGTAGTCGCCGGGGCCGTACTTCAACGGCCCGAAGATCGTGTCGCAGACGCCGGTGCCCTCGTGGACGTAGAGCATCTCGTCGGCCTCGCCGTTGCGGTAGAAGATCGTCTCGGGCATCTCGGCGGCCGGCAGCACGACCCCCAGGACCACATCGCTGTTGAAGAACAGCGGCACCCGGCCAGTGACGACATCGCCCTTGGGCTTGAGGCCGGCGCTGTCGATGAGGCGATGGTGCTGGTAGCCATCGTCAGCTTCCTGGACGACGACCGGGCGCAGTGGCTCGACCTTGTGTGTCTGGGTCGGCGCGACGAGGTGATACAGGAGCGAGCTGCGGCCGGTGAACCCCTCGACGCCGAAGAGCTCCTCCGCGTAGAGACGCTTGTCGCGCGCCCGATGCTGGGTGTGGCGCTTGTGCGGCACGTTGCCGCGCGAGACGTAGAACATCGGCCCTGTCACTCTCCAGCGCCGTCGACTTGATCCGGGCCTCCGAGAGAGCCGGACCGCGATGGTCAGGATGGTTACGGCGGGTCCTCATGCTATCTGGGCGACGATGCGCGCGCCGGTGAAGACAGGGACCGTGGAGGCTACCCGTCGACCGCAGACGCAGGATCCAGGGCGACGGAGTCGAGGATGGTGCGAAGGTCCTCGTGGTGGACGCTGCGAGGGCCCGGAAACGTATCGACCACCTCAGGAACGCCGCGATGGGCGAGGATGAAGGCGTAGCCGCGGCCGCCGGAGACCACGATCACCTCGTAGATCCGACCCTCGTCGTGGTCGCTCGTGGGAGTCAATGCGCACCCGTCGCTGACGACGACACCGATCGTCTTCCCAACGGGAACCCTGAGTCCAGCTCCAATGACCTGACCAGAGGTCGTGCATGATAATGCGGCGCATCGCAAGGTACGCATCGTACCAATCCTCAGCCGTCTGCCCGGGCGCGAGCGCCTGGGACGCCGCGAGCAGGCCGGCGATCGTCGCCTTCGAAGGGTGTCCAGCCCGTCCGACGAGACGCCGGCCGTGGGATCCCAGCCTGCGCTCGCGGCGGATGCTTGCCACGACCGGGGAATGCGGACCGAGTAGCCATACCGTGGAGACGTGAAGGTCTGATCGAGATCAGGGATCGCAGCCACGGCCTGCGAAGGGCCGGGCGACGGAGGCTGACTCGGGCCTGACGACGAAGCCGGCGACCCGCCCGCCGACGGTGCCGGACTCGGCCGACTCCGCGACGGACTCGGGGCAGGATCGGAGACGGAGGCGGGACGGACTCGTCGGAAGGCCGACGTTCGAGCTGTTCTGGCCGCCGATGTACAGGGTGGCGGCGCCGATCGCCATCGACTCCGATGATCGCGACAGCGGCGATACGTGTCGTGGCGGTCATCGGGTAGGACCTCCGCAGGATCCGTGGATCCCGCTGCTGGGGGGTCAATTCGATGGTCAGGAGGGCGGCCTGGACGGCGCGGTCAGGCGCACTGATCGGACCCAACTCCAGCCAGGCGCGGGCCATCCGCTCGAACGTTCGCTCGTCGTTCATGCCAGCCGGCCCTCCTCGATCACGGGCACGGCATCGGCCTCGATGGCCAGGCGCAGTGCCCGCGTCGCGTTGTGCAATCGGGATCGGGCCGTGCCGGCCGGGATGCCGAGCGTCTCGGCGATCTCGACCAGCGGCAGTCCGAGGTAGTGGTGCATGACAAAGACCGCGCGCTGATCGAGAGGAGGCGAACGAAGGCCCGCTCCAGCTCGTCGCGGTCGTCCACGGAGAGCGTCCCATCCGTCGGCGTCGGCATGTCATCGGGCAAGACCCGAACGTTGACCTGCCAGCGATGTGCCCGCCGCGCTTCCGCGTAGCAGGCGTGGACGAGGATCCGGTAGGACCAGGCCTCGAACCGCTCCGGATCTCGCAATCGCGGGAGCTGGCTCCAGGACGTCGACGAGGGCGTTCTGAAGCGCATCCTCGGCCAGACCGGCATCTCGCAGGATCCGGTGGGCCACTGCGTAGAACGAGTCGCTCACCTGGTGGACCAGGATCGCGAACGCATCGCGGTCGCCCCGCCGGGCCTGTTCGACGAGGCCTCGATCCACCTCGACCTCCGTGGGTGCCGCACCAGTATGGGTGCGGACTACCCCTTATGAGTTGTCGGAGGGAGCGAAACGTTCATCAGCCAACCGATCGATCAAGGTGGCGGCTGAAGGGTCGCGCGTAGACTCACCGGATGCTGCCGCACGATCCGCGCGACCGAGCAGGAGTGGAAGAAGATCCTGACCGGTGCCGCGTTAGTACCGGGCGTTTCAGCCGATCACGATGAGCCGAGAGCCGGAGCGTCCGGCCCGAGGTCGAAGGACGAGACGCCCTGGACCAGAACCGTCGAGGGTCTGCCGCCCGCTGCATCGATCGAGTGGATCGTCCATCGCGCAGGGGGACCACCTGACTCCGGAACCAGGTACAGCAGCCGTCGACCGTCCGGCGTCCAGGAGGCCAGGTGCCCATGGCGACCGGCTCGTCGGTCACCGTGACCGGCTCAACCCCAACGGGCACGCCGGTCGTATCGCTGGGTCGCGATACGGTGCCGGATGTCAATCTCACGAGACGACCCGAAACCGGGTCGGAGGCATAGAGCGTGGTTCGATGGCCGAGCTTCGCTTGGGAGACAGGATCGAATTCCTTCATGCTGCCGACGAAGGCCACGCGGTGGTCATCGGGCGAGATCTCGGGCCAGGCCAGACTTTCAGCCATCGTCGTGGGGTCGCCGTCAAGGGCCAGGTCGAGAGTAGGCGGCTCGAGTTGGGACGTCACTGGGCCACCGTCAGACTCGACGATCCCGACGCACGTCTCCACCACCACTGGACAACCAACCCAGTCGCCCGGTGATGGCGAGCCGGCGTCCATCCGATGACCAATCGAGCGTCATCACGGTGGTGGCGCCAGGAGCGTCGACGAGTCTCGCCGACCGGACGGGTGCCCGACCCATCGTTGGCGACCAGCTGCTGCCCCACAAAGCCCGGCGCGATCGCCCACAGCGCGATCCATCGACCATCGGGCGACCACCGACTGTCAGATCTGGAACGGTCCAGACCTCGGGGTTCGCGCTCGCGACCGATCCCCATTCAGGTGGCAGCGCGATCTCTCGGTCAGCGGAGGCATCCAGCCCGACGACGAGGAGCCCGATCCCTGAGTCGCCGTCGCCCGCGCCGATGCCGTCTCTTGGTACGTCGGCTGGGCACGTCGCGATCGCGACCTCGGAGCTGTCCGGCGACCACGACAGCGAGGGACCGCAGCCGGGGTCCAGGGCGATTGTTCGAACCACGGCGCCGCCCGCGGTCATGAGGTCGACGGCCGGCGTGAGGAATTCGCCGCCCACGTCGCGCACCGCGGCGATGTGGCGCCCGTCGGGCGACCAGCCTGCGCTGAGGTAGCCGAGCTTGATTTCGTCGGCGCTGCCGTCTGCGATCTTGGTCTGGCCGCTGCCATCTCCATCGGCAACGTGGAGGTCTCCATCGCGGACGAAGACGAGGCGTCCCAGATCGTTGGGCGGCGTCA
The DNA here is from genome assembly GCA_963789905.1 of uncultured Chloroflexia bacterium. GTDB lineage: Bacteria > Chloroflexota > Limnocylindria > Limnocylindrales > CSP1-4 > CAWBMK01. The sequence goes on from CAWBMK010000001.1 coordinate 1,171,555, forward strand.
GCTGGGATCCAACGACCACGGCAAGGGCCGCGAGGGCGATGACGAGCGCCGCCGCGACCAGCAGCCGGAGCAGACGTCGATCGACCGTCGTGGGCCACAGCCGCCCGAGGACGCCACCTTGCGCTTGGGTTGTCATCGCCGCTCTTGCAGCCCCCAGCGCGTCGACCGGACGGGCCGCCGGTTCGGTGTGAGCGTGGAGGAGGCCGGTTAGGCGCAGCTCGAATGGATCCATCGGGGTTCGGTCACTCATCGCCGAGCTCCTTTCGTAGGCGCCCGAGGAGGCGGTGGAGACGGACTCGCACGCCGGACGCGCTCAGCCCGAGCTCCCGGCCGATCTCGACCGAGTCCAATCCAGCGATGTAGCGCATGCCAATGAGGGTGCGGTCCTTGGCGTCGAGCCTGGCGAGCACGTTGGCCAGGTCGATGAGGACGGCATGGTCCGGACCCTGGTGGGCGATCGGAGGGCCGACCGCCAGCTCCCGGACCGTCCGCCGTCGCCCGCTGCGGCCGATCTGGCGGGCCTCGTTGGCGGCGATCGACATCAGCCATGGCCGGAGTCGGGCTGGGTCACGCAGGGAGCCGAGGCGGCGCCAGGCGATCGCCCAGGCCGCCTGCTCCGCGTCCGCTGCGACGTCGAGATCGCCCGACACAAGGTAGGCGATGCGGGCCATGTCCTCGTGGTGGGCCGCGACGATCCTCGCAAAGGCGACCTCGTCGCCTGCGATCGCACGGTCGATGACCGATCCCGCGACCTCGCTCTCGATCGTCACTTCACCCACTGTCATGCTCTATAGATGCCGCCGCGGCTGCTGGGCGTTTCAGCGAGTCACGAGGGTCGGGCTACGATCGGCGTCCGCAGCTCTCCCAGTCGGTCGATCCGGAGGACCACCTCATCGCCCGGCTCGAGGTAGCGGCCGAGTGTCCCGTCACGGATCTCGAGGAGGCTGCCGCCACCGACCGTCCCACTGCCGATGAGCTCGCCGGGCCGGATGCTCACGTCAGCCGAGGCCCGAGCCAGCATCTGGCCGAACGAGTGGTGGATCGATGACCAGTTCCCGGCCGTCGTCCGAAGGGCGCCCACCTCGGCCGTCATCGCCAGGTCATAACCCTTTCCGACACGTGCATCGGCCAGTTCGCCGGGCGTGACGAGCCATGGCCCGATCGACGTCGCGAAGTCCTTGCCCTTGGCCGGGCCAAGTCTGACGGCACTCTCGTCGCGCTGAAGATCGCGCGCGGACCAGTCATTCAGGATCGTGTAACCGCCGATCGCCTCCTCGGCTCGGTCGGCCCTGAGGTTCCTGGCCGGCGTATCGATGAGGGCACCGATCTCGAGCTCATAGTCCAGCTCGAGCGAGCCTCCCGGTGCGAAGACCGGATCATCTGCCCCGCGCATCTCCGATGTGTTCGAGAAGTAGAAGATCGGCAATCGAAACCAGGCCTCGGGTATCTCGCCGCCGCGACGTTCCCACATCGTCCTGACGTGACCTTCGAAGGCATAGAAGTCGCGGAATGAGGGAGGCCGCAGGATCGGCGGGCCGAATCGCAGATCGCCCGTCGCGAGCACTGCGTCGTCGTCTTCAGCTCGCTGGACGAAGCCCTCGACGAGCTCGCCGAGGGCCTCGACGCGGAGCCCGCGGGCGAGATGGTCGTCGAGGGTTCCGAGCGGCTGGCGATGAAGAGCGCTGTCGTGCGGCAGTTGTGGGTCCACGCTCACGGCTCGTCGTCGCGCGGTCTCGAGGTCCAGCCATCGGGCCGGCGTGCCCTTGCCGGCGCCGTCGAGGCCCGCTGCCAACCGCCACGGCGTCCCAGCTGGGGCATGCTGCTCGCGGACGTGAGCGATCTTCACCGTCGGTCAGTCTATGGCGAGTCGCCCGGTCCAACGGCTGCTGCTGATACCGTTTCGAGCATGACGTGCTCCCACATTCCGGCCACGCCCGCCGAAGCCCAGGCTCAGTCCTGCCAGGAGTGCGGCAGCACGATCAACATCCGCCTCTGTGCCACGTGCGGCCACGTCGGTTGCTGCGAGTCGCAGGCCGGCCACGGCCGGGCACATGCCCTCGGCGAGGGTCACCCAGTGATCTACCAGCAACCCAACGGCCAGGGCTGGGTCTGGTGCTACGAGGAGAACGCGTACGTCGGCTGAGCCGGGCTGATGGGGCGAGGTTCGCCGGAAGTCAGGGCATGTTGACGAGGATGATCGTCCCGTACTTGCGGCCGTTCGGGCACATGTAGGTGCCGATCCCGACCCGGTCGTACTTGCCGCTGAACGACAGGATCATGGAGTTGTGGAGCGAGCTCGCCCTCCACTGACCGAACATCGTCGCTACCCAGCTCGATCCTCCACCGTTACGGGCGATCAACTCGGAGAAGCGGGATGTCGTCCTGTAGTAGGACCCGTAGCGCTTCCAGTAGGCCAGGAGATTGGCGCCGCCTGGCCAGCTGCTGAAGGCGGGGATCGTGTGCGAGAGGTAGTCGCGCTTACACATGTCCGCGGATCGCCAGTTCGCCCATGAGGAGAGGCCGGGGCTGACCCAGAGACGTGACAGTCCCTTGGACTGGCGATAGTCGTTGATCATGTCGGCCAGCTGCACCTCGTTGGAGTCGAGGCGGTACGTCGCGGCGGCCGCGAGGTCGGCACCGCCGAGGTTCGCCGAGATAAGTACTGCCGCGCCGACGAGTGGCGCCAGAAGGCGTCGGCGCCCGGTCGTTCGACCAGGCACGGAGGTTCGATGGCTCGCGTGAAGGCGCGCCCACAGGGCGCCGGTCGTAGGGAAGCGCAATGTCTCTCCTCCGCTTCAGGGCGGCGGCCAACCTCGATCGGCCAGCCACGGAAGGCGGTCTATCCTCCCCACTATCGCCCGGAATGGACCCTCGTGGCGTGACGCTTTGGGTGCAAGCGGCGCCGGTACATTGGTGCGGTGCGCCGGCGCCACTCCTGGCCGGCGAGACGGTCAGAACGGCTTGAACATCATCAACCAGACGAGGACCGCGATCACGAGCAGCGCAAACGCCAGGTTCAGCATCGGCAGCGCTGAATCGAGAAGCCCGAACAGCTCGTCGTCGGATGCCAGCGGTGGGCGATCGCCGGTCTTGGGCGGCGGCGCGATCCCGAGCGCGGTCCGGACGCCGAGCAGATACCGCCAGCGAACGAACGACATCTCCACGAATAGGGCCATGAACAGGGCCAACGATACCCACAGCCACCACTGCCCGGCGGTCCAGTAACCGCCGGCGATCCCCGAGATGATCCCGCCGACGAACAGGACGAGCAACGCCACGTAGGCAGCTCCGAACGTCGATGCCGATAGCTCGAGGTAGGCGATCATCCGCGACCGATCGCGCTCACGACGGAGGCGGACGGACACGGCTGCCGATGCCCCATGGGCAAGAAGGAACCCGAGGGCGGCCAGAACATGGATGAACTTCAGTCCGGGCAGGAATGGGGCGAGATCCATCGTCAGCCTCCCGTCGGTGTCGTCGTTTTGAGAGTGGCTTGCCGATCCTGCCACGCCGAGCGCCCAAGGATCAGGCTCACGAGCAGGATGAGAAACCCGTTAAGCGGGTGAAGGGCGGCGACGACCGGCATGTCGGTCCGAAAGGCGACGAATACCGACTGCAGCGCGAAGAGGACCATCAGGAGGATGGTGCCGCCGATGTAGAGCCGGCTCATCCGCCCGACGATCGCGGCGATCAGCATCACGAGCGTCAGGAGACCGAGGGAATACCCAAAGTCACGGTGGGTGATGAAGTTCGACTGACCGTCGAATACCCCGAGTCCAGCCAGGAAGATCTGGGCCACGCAGCCGGCCACGAGCAGCCACGTTGCGCCAAGCTGGATCGTCCGCGCGATCGATCGGACCATGGTTCACCTCAGGCGAAGAACGCTCCGAAGGGTCGTCGCGAGCACTGTAGCGACCGAGAATGAACGCTGCGGGGTCAGGACGGACCATTGGAGTCGGACAGCGCCCCCGCTGGGCGGCACCCGGACGGTCAACGTGGTGGGCGACTACCCCGGGACTTCCGACGCCGATCGCACCGCGGCCCAGGGAGCTCTTTACTCCCTCCTGATCACACCCTGAACGTACGCCACCTCTCGTCGACCTCACGGCGCGGTGGCCATGGGCCGCCGCGCCCGAGGTCCTCGTTCCTAGACGGTCAGTCGTCCACCGATCGGAAGCCGGAGCACGCCAACTTCATGGCCCGGAATGCACGCTCGCCGGGCGTCGCATAGGCGACCTGCTCAACGACGTACCAGCCGTCGGGCTCGTGCTCATGGATGCGATAGTGGATCGCGACCGTGTCGACCATCAGCTCGACGTGACTGTCGACCAGCTCGGTCACGTCGGCATCTCCGAACCACTTCCGAATCTGGTCGGCAACCGCTGGTCCCCCGACATGATCGCGAAAGGGATGACTGTCGTTGTCGACGACTGCCCTGAAGCTGGCATCGGGCTCGAAGCAGGAGGCGACACCGACCCAATCGTGGGCGACGATCGCCCCGATGAAGCGGTTTCCGACTTCGAGGGCGTCCACGACGATCGGTCTAGAGGTTGCCACGTCGCTCCTGCTCCATCTCGATGGCCTCGAAGAGGGCCTTGAAGTTGCCGACGCCAAAGCCGCGCGAGCCATGGCGCTCGATGATCTCGAAGAAGAATGTCGGGCGGTCCTGGATCGGGCGGGTGAAGATCTGGAGGAGGTAGCCCTCCTCGTCGCGATCGGCCTCGATCCCGAGCTCCTCGAGCGTGTCCATCGGCACGCCGACCTCCCCGACTCGCTCCGCGAGGGTCTCGTAGTAGGCATGGGGCAGGCCCAGGAACTCCACGCCGTTCTCGCGCAGCGTTCGAACCGTGCCGACGATGTCGTCGGTCCGCAGGGCGATGTGCTGGACACCGGGCGAGCGGTAGTAGTCGAGATACTCCTGGATCTGGCTCTTGCGGCGGCCGCTGGCCGGCTCGTTGATCGGGAACTTCACCCGGCCGTTGCCGTTCGTCATGACCTTGGACATCAGCGCCGAGTACTCGGTGTGGATGACCTTGTCGTCGTAGTGGACGAGCTGGGAGAAGCCGAAGACGTCACGGTAGTAATCGACGTAGCGGTTCATGTCGCCGAGCCCGACGTTGCCGACGCAGTGGTCGACCTCGAGGAGCGACATCCCGATGGCGGCCCGAGCCGGCTTCTTGATCCTGCGATAGCCGGGCGCGAACAGCCCGTGGTAGTCGCGCCGCTCGACGAAGCTGTGAAGGACCTCACCGTAGGTGAAGACCGCCGCCCGGCGGAGCGTCCCGTCCTCGCCGCCGTCGATCTCCAGTGGCGTCCGGGCGGGCCGGGCCCCGCGGCCCGTCGTTTCGGCGAATGACGCTGCCGCATCGTCCACGGCGAAGGCGATGTCGTGGACCCCGTCGCCGTGAAGGCGGACGTGCTCGGCGATCTCGCCGTCCGGCCCGAGAGGGGCGGTCACCACGAAGGTGATGTCGTTCTGGCGGAGGACATAGCTCGCCCGATCGCGGACGCCCGTCTCGAGGCCTGCGTAGGCGACCGGTGTGAAGCCCCACAGAGCCCGGTAATAGGCGCTGGCCTGGCGCGCGTTGCCGACCCAGAACTCGACGTGATCGATGCCCGCCAGCGGCAGGAAGTCCTCGGCTTCGGCAAAGGCGTTGGCATTGACCTTCGCGCCACGCTGGTTTGCGTCCGGGGTGCCGGAACCGGTTGCCGGGGCGGCGGTGTCGGTCATCGATCGAGTCCTCTTCTGCGCAGGACCGAGCATCCTCGCCTCGCAAGCATGCGTCAAGTCGTCACCGACGGGACGGCTACGCGACCTTCCAGCCCAGCATGCGCGAGGCCGCCTGAGCTCCCGCCTGAGCTCCCGCCCGGTCGAGGGACTGACGTAGACTCAGAAACATGGGACGCGCTGACGAGATCGCCCGGCGCGTGCGCGCCGCCGCGGACGAATTCCAGGCCATGCGCGGCGACCTGGAGGATGGAGAGCCGTGGCCGCTCGCCGAGGACTTCGGACCCGGACCCGAGGCGAGCTGGGGGCCTGGCGAGATCCTCGCCCACGTCGCCGAGATGCTGCCCTACTGGCTCGGGCAGGTCGACGTGGTCTCGGCCGCCGAGGTCCAACCCGCGCCCTTCGGTCGGACGGCCGACGACCCGCGACGTCTCGGCGCGATCGAGCGGGATCGGCTGCTCCGGGTCGGTGAGCTGATCGACAGGATCGAGACGGGAGCTTCGGAGTACCAGAGGCGGCTGGACGGCCTCGATGACCGCGATCTGGCCACCATCGGCGTCCATCCGAGGGTCGGCGAAATGTCCATCGGCGACATCCTCGAACGGTTCGCCGCCGCCCACGCCGAGGATCACGTCCTCCAGATCCGCGACGTCGTCGGTCGGCGCGCCTGAGGGGTGTTCCTCCTCCTCGGTATCGGGGCGGGACTCATCGCCGGACTCGCGCGCGGAGGGTCTCCAGATGCGCTCAGGACGCTGTCGCTCCGCCTCGTGCCGCTCGCCGTCGCCGGCCTGATCGTCCAGATCATCCTCTTCGCCGATCCAGTCGCCTCGACGGTGTCTGAGACGGCGGGCCGCCTCCTCTACGTCGGATCGACGGCAGCCGTGTTCGTCGCCATCCTTGCGAACCTCCGGGTCACAGGTATCCCGCTCATCGCCATCGGCGCTGGGCTCAACCTCGTTGCGATCGTCGTCAACGGTGGCGTCATGCCGGCCAGCCCGGCGGCCACGGCGTCGGCCGGGCTTGTCGACGACGGCGGCTTCTCCAACAGCGCGGTCGTCGCCGACCCGATCCTGGCGCCGATCACCGACATCTTCGCGGTCCCGGCCGGCCTCCCATTCGCCAACGTCTTCTCAGTCGGCGACGTGCTCATCGCCATCGGGCTGGCATGGACGGTGGCGGCGGCCATGACCCGCCGGAGCGATCGCCCGGTCGGCACCTGACGGCACGCGCGGACACGACCTCGCTCTCAGCGTCCGCGATTCGGCGTCGTCTCCGTCCCCGTTGCCGCCTCGAGCTGCTCGCCGAGCTCGTTCGTCCGCCGATAGGCGGCCCAGACGGCCTCCGAGAGGACGGTCCGAAGGCGACCTGATTCGAGCTCGTGGAGAGCCGCTGCCGACGTCCCCCCGGGCGAGGTCACCATGTTCCGGAGGACCGCCGGATGGTCGCCCGACTGCTTCGCGAAGTGTGTGCTGCCCTCGAGGGTCTCGACGACGAGATCGTGGGCAATATGGCGGGGGAAGCCGAGATGCACCGCGGCGTCGATGAGGGCCTCCATGACGAGGAAGACATACGTCGGCCCGGTGCCCGACACGGCGGTCGCCATCGCGACGAACTTCTCGTCGTCGACCTCGAGCTCGGCTCCCAGCGACGCGAGGAGCGCCCGCGCCTGGTCGCGCTGCTCGTCGGTCACATCCGGAGTCGGGTACCAGACGGTCATCCCGCGGCCGAGCTGGGCTGGCGTGTTGGGCATGCTCCGAACGATGCGTCGATGATCCAGGGCCCCGATCAGGGCGTCAGTCGTCGCCCCGGCGATGATCGAGAGGACCAGCTGATCGCTCTTGAGGTGCCCGCGCAGCTCGCGGCCGACCCGAACGAGCATCTGGGGCTTGATGGCGAGGAGCACGACATCCGCGTCGACCACGGCTTCGGCATTCGAAGCGGTCGTGGTGACGCCGTGGACCCGCTCGAGCTCCGCCCGACGGTCAGCCCGGGGATGGCTCGCCATGATCCGATCGGCGGCCACCAGCTGCCCCCGCAGGATGCCGGCGATCATCGACTCGGCCATCACGCCGGTCCCGATCGTGGCGATGCGACGATCCGACAGAGGAGACATCAGGCGCGCTCCACGGGAGGCAGGGCCTCAGCCCGGTTTCAGGCTGTCGACCTCGGCCCGCGCGGCCGCTCGGTCGCTGAACCAGAGGGCGTCGATGCGGGTGTAGGGCGCCTGGTCGGCGGGCACGGAATCCTCGGGATAGATCGCATTCACCGGGCATTCCGGTTCGCAGGCACCGCAGTCGATGCACTCGTCCGGATCGATGAAGAGCTTGCGATCGACACCCTCCTCGTAGTGGATGCAATCAACGGGGCAGACCGAGACGCACGACAGATCGAGTAGGTCGATGCACGGCTCCGTGATCACATAGGTCATCGATGTCCTCCTCGAGGGCGGTCCGCGAAGATGCCCGGCCGACGCAGAGCCGGACCGTCAGGGACGGGTCGAAAGCGTACACCAGGTCGGCGGAGTCACGAGGCGGGCCCGGCCGGAATGCGAACGTCGGCCCGCATGCCGCGAGCCCAGTGGCCCGGGATATGGCAGCCGATGACGAGGGCGGCGACCGTGACAGGATCCGAAGGCACCGTCCAGGTGAGATCGGCGCGCTGTCCCGAACCCACGATGATCCGAACTCCGGCAACCTCGGGCGCGACGCTGACCGCCGGCGTCTGGCCGGGTGGTCCGCCGACGGCCGCCGCCTCGGCTTCCTCCCAGGCATCCTGTACCGCAGCATCGCCGATGATCGCCTCGTGGATCTCGAGGCCACCGTTGATGACGTGGATGACGACCGTCTCGCCGGGTACAAGATCGACGACCGGCGGTCGAAACTCCCAGTCACTGGCGATGATGTTGACCTCGCGCGGTTGCGGGGCTGTTCCAGGGCTGATCGGCGGTGTCGCGATCGGTTCAGTCGCGCCGCATCCCACGAAGACGAAGGTGAGGGCGCCGAGCAAGGCGAAGACGAGGACAGCGACCGATCCGATCCACTGCGGACGCACGATGCCATGGTGTGCCATCTGATGCACCACCGGGCCAACGAGCAACGTCCAGATGATGTGGCCGGGGCCTCGGCGGCCGAGTGTGCCATCAGCTGCACCACCGGGCCAGCGAGCAGCGTCCAGACGATGTGGCCGGGGCCTCGGCGGCCGAGTGTGCCATCTGATGCACCACCGGGCCAGCGAGCAGCGTCCAGATGATGTGGCCGGGGCCTCGGCGGCCGAGTGTGCCATCGGATGCACCACCAGACCAACGACTTCCGCTTGACAGCCCGCAGTGCCGGTCGTCTACAGTGCGCGCCATCCTCGGACCGATCGTTGACAGCCAGGGAGTCACGTGACCACCGTCGCACCCGAGCCGACCATTCCTGCGCGGCCGGCCGCCGAAGCACGGATACCGGCCGTCACCCTCCAGGGCGTCGTCAAGCTCTACGGGGAGGTCGAGGCGGTGGCCGGCATCGATCTCGAGATCGCCGACGGCGAATTCTTCTCCATGCTCGGTCCGTCGGGATCGGGCAAGACGACGACGCTGCGGTTGATCGCCGGCTTCGAGCTGCCGACGGAAGGCCGCATCCTCCTCCACGGAGAAGACGTCAGCGGAAAAGCCCCCTTCGATCGCGACGTCAACACCGTCTTCCAGGACTACGCCCTGTTCCCCCACATGTCCGTCGGCGACAACGTCGGTTACGGCCTTGTCGTGCACAAGGTGCCCAAGCGGGAGCGGGAGCAACGGGTCCGCGACGCCCTCTCAATGGTCCGGCTCGAGGGTTACGAGAACCGCAAGCCTGCCCAGATGTCGGGCGGCCAGCGCCAGCGCGTCGCCCTCGCCCGGGCGCTCGTCAACCGTCCGCGCGTGCTGCTCCTCGATGAACCCCTGGGCGCCCTCGACCTCAAGCTCCGCGAGCAAATGCAGATCGAGCTCAAGGAGATCCAGAAGCAGGTCGGAATCACGTTCATCTATGTCACCCACGACCAGGACGAGGCACTCACGATGAGCGACCGGGTGGCCGTCTTCAATCGCGGCCGCATCGAGCAGGTCGGTGCACCCGCGGAGATCTACGAGCGACCGACGACAACGTTTGCTGCGAGCTTCGTCGGCACATCGAACTTGATCCGTGGAGAGGTCGCCCGAGGGCTGATCGGGCGCGACGGCGTCTACACCGTGCGCCCGGAGAAGATCCATTTCGTTGCGGAGGATGCGCTCACCGGGCCCGACGACTTCGTCGCGCCGGGCACGATCCGCGAGGTCGTCTATCTCGGACCAGATACGCGGTATGTCGTGTCGCTCGACGCGGGCGTCGAGCTCGTCGTGACCCAGCAGAACCTCGCCACGACCTCGACCGAGGCGCTGGCCCAGCAGGGCAAGTCTGTCCGCCTGATGTGGAAGCGACAGCACTGCCTTCAGCTGACGGAGGGAGAACCGTTCACTGGAGGAGAAGGAGGAGGCCAAGGTGAGGCATGAACCATCCCGGCGCGTCCCCGGTGTCTTGATCGCACTCGCGTTTGTCGCTTCGGCATGCGCGGGCGGATCTTCCCCGGCTGCGAGCGCTCCGTCGAGTGCGGGTGCAAGTGCGGCCGCAAGTGCGGCCGCAAGCACGGCCCCGACAGCAGGACCGAGTCTTCCGACGGCCGTCGGCCCGGGTGAAGGTCGCCTCGATCTCGCCGCCTGGGCGTATTACGTGGTCGGTGGCACCGGCGGCGAGCAGGGACTCGGCGCCGACTGGGTGACAGACTTCGAGACGAAGACGGGCTGCAAGACCTACGTGAAGGTCTACGGGGGTTCGTCTGACGGGGTCGCCCTCATGAAGACCGGGGAATACGATGGCGGGGCCTTCTCGGGCGACGCCACCCTGCGCCTGATCGCCGGCGGTGACGTGGCGGCGGTGAACACCGATCTCATCCCCAGCTACGCCGGCGTCTTCGATGGCCTCAAGAACAAGAGCCACAACACGGTCAACGGAGTCCCCTACGGCGTCCCTCATGGCCGCGGCGCCAACGTCCTCATGTGGCGGACGGACATCGTCCAGCCCGAGCCGGACAGCTGGAGCGTCGTCTGGGACGGCGGCAGCAAGTACGCCGGCAAGATCACCGCCTACGACTACGAGATCTACATCGCCGACGCGGCCGTCTACCTGATGGCCACCAAGCCAGATCTAAAGATCACCGACCCCTACTCCCTCGATGCCACGCAGTTCCAGGCCGCCATCGATCTGCTCAAGGAGCAACGCAAGAACATCACGACATACTGGAGCGCCACCCAAGCACAGATCGACGCATTCACAAACGGCGACATGGTGGCCGGGACCACCTGGCAGTCACAGGTCAACGTCCTGACCGGGGCCAAGGTGCCGGTCAAGGCGATCGTGCCGAAGGAAGGATCGACGGGCTGGTCCGACACCTGGATGATCTCCTCGACCGCCAAGCACCCCAACTGCATGTACATGTGGATGGACTACATCATCTCGCCGAAGCCGAACGCGACGGCGACGGTGTTCTATGGCGAGGCGCCGGTCAGCCAGGCGGGCTGTGCGGAGGCCGAGACCCTCAGCCCCGGCCACTGCGAGACCTTCCACGCGACCGATGAGAGCTACTGGACCAACATCTACCTGTGGAACACACCCTCCAAGGAGTGCATCGATGGGCGAGGGCCCATCTGCACGGACTTCTCAGAGTGGACCAAGGCCTGGACCGAGGTGAAGGGCTAGGCGACACCGGCTCAGGGGACCGCCGCCTCGAGCGGCGGGCCCCGGCCGAGCCAATGTCGGACACCTTCTGCCGATCCAGCCTGAGCTGACCGCCGATGCGTGGCTTCTGGCGCACCCTCTACCGCTACCCCCGCGTCCAGCTTGGCGCGCTCCTGGCCGCGCCGCTCGGCTGGCTCGTCATCGCCTATCTCGGGTCGCTGGCCCTGCTGTTCATCTCCGCCTTTTGGACGATCGAGCCGTTCAGCGGCGACGTGGTCACCGAGCCGACGCTCGACAACTTCCAGACGATCCTCAGTGAGCCGGTCTATAGGACCATCACCCTCCGAACGGTCATCACCGCGACACTTGTCACGCTGACAGACATCCTTCTGGCGTTCCCTATCGCCTACTTCATGGCCCGGGTCGCCTCATCGCGGACGCGTGGGATCCTCGTCGTCTCGATCCTCCTCCCGCTCTGGTCGGGCTACCTCGTCAAGGCATACGCCTGGCGGATCATCCTGAGCGAGGGCGGGATCCTCAATTGGATCCTGGGGCCGGCGGGCCTCAAGGGACCCGGCTTTGGTGACGTGGCCGTCTGGCTCGTCTTCAGCTACCTATGGCTGCCGTTCATGATCCTGCCGATCTATGCCGGGCTCGAGCGCATCCCGGGCTCGCTGCTCGAGGCGTCGGCCGACCTGGGGGCACGGGGCGGTCACACCTTCCGCAAGGTCGTCCTGCCGCTCGCCCTGCCGGCGGTCGTGGCGGGTTCGATCTTCACATTCTCGCTGACCCTCGGCGACTACATCGTTCCGTCGCTCATGTCGAGCAGCCAGTTCATCGGGAACGTCGTCTACAGCAATATCTCGGTCAACCAGCCGCTCGCCGCCGCGTACGCCCTCGTCCCGGTCGCGATCATGATCGTCTACCTCGCGGTGGCCAGGCGCCTCGGCGCGTTCGAGGCACTCTGACGATGGGCTCGGGGCGTTCGGGGATCGCACTGCGGATCGCGACGGGGATCACGCTGGTGTTCATCTATGTCCCGATCGGCGTGATCATCCTCTACTCGTTCAACGCCGAGCTGGTGCCGAAGTGGCCGCCGGCCGGCCTGACGATCGACTGGTATGTGAAGGCCCTGAACGACGAGGGCATTCGGACGTCCTTCACGTCTTCGCTCCAGGCGGCCCTCGGCGCGACGATGGTGGCCCTCGTGCTCGGGTCGCTGCTCTCCTTCGCCGTCCACCGCTTCCGCTTCTTCGGTCGCGAGACGGTCTCGTTCCTGGTCATCCTCCCGATCGCCCTGCCCGGCATCGTCACCGGCATCGCTCTCAACACCGCATTCCGGACGATCGGCCTCGATCTTGGTCTGGTCACGATCATCATCGGACACGCCACCTTCTGCATCGTGGTCGTCTACAACAACGTCGTCGCCCGATTGCGACGAACGGCTCGATCGGCCGAGGAAGCGTCGATGGACCTCGGCGCGGACACGGGACAAACGTTCCGCCACGTGACGCTGCCGGCCATCGGGACGGCAATCGTGGCTGGGGCGCTCCTGGCCTTCGCCCTCTCATTCGACGAGATCATCGTGACGACCTTCACATCGGGCGCTGGCACCCAGACACTACCGATCTGGATCTTCAGCAACTACCAGCGACCGGGCCAGGTACCCCTCGTGAACGTCGCGGCCGTGATCGTCCTGTTGCTGTCAATCATCCCCGTCTATCTGGCCCAGCGCGTAAGCGCGAGCGCGGGCGGCGTCGCCGGCAGGACGTAGGGTCGACGCTACATCGACGGCTGGTAGTCGGGGGCGAGGTATTTCTCGGGATCCTCGCGGAAGTCGAGCAGGCAGCCCCGCCCGCAGAACCAGTACGTCGTGCCCTCGTACTCGAGGGTCATCGCGCTCATCTCGGTGTCCACGTCCATGCCACATACAGGGTCCTTCTCGATGGCCATCCTGGCCTCCCTCGCTGCAGTCCCGGATACTACCCCCCAGTATACGCCCGGGATCGGTCGGGACTAGACTCCGACGATGGACCCCACGGCCGAACTGGTGCAGGCGCGTGCCGCCCTGGAGGCCGAGCGCAGCGTCCTGGTGGCTGAGGTCGGGGCCGAGATCGAGGGGCCCGGCCAGATGACCTACGGCTCGCAGGCTGCCGCGGCAACTCATGTCTTCGAGCAGCAGCGCGATATCGCCTTGCGCGACAAGGCGCGTGGTCAGCTGGAGGCTGTCGAAGCCGCGATCGGGCGCCTTGACGAAGGCACGTTCGGGTCCTGCACCAGCTGTGGGCGACCGATCGCGCGGGAGCGGCTCGAGGCCATCCCGTGGGCCGAGCTGTGCATCGACTGCCAGCGGGCGGCCCACCGATGACAACGACCGAAGCGGCCTCGCCGACGATCGATGAAGCGGCGCCGCTCGTTGGAATCGAGGCGGTTCGAGCTGCAGCGGCACGCCTGCGCGGCGTCGCCATCAGGACGCCCCTCATCGTCTTCGGTCGACCCGACCAGCGACACTTCCTGAAGGCCGAGTCCCTTCAGCCGATCGGCGCATTCAAGATCCGCGGCGCCTACAACGCGATCGCCTCGCTGTCCCCGGACGAGCGGGCCCGAGGCATCGTCTCTCACTCGTCGGGCAACCATGCCCAAGGCGTGGCTCGGGCCGCCCGCCTCCTCGGGGCGCGGGCCGTCATCGTCATGCCGAGGAACGCCCCGGCCATCAAAGTGGCCCGAGTGCGGGCCGATGGGGCCGAGATCATCTTCGTGGGTCCCGCCGCGAGCGAGCGCCTCGAGCAGGCGGACCGGCTCGTCGCTGAGCACGGCTATACGCTCATCCCGCCGTATGACGATGACCGGGTCATCGCGGGTCAGGGCACCTGCGGCCTCGAGGTGGCTGAAGACCTGCCGGATCTGGCTGCTGTGCTCATCCCGATCGGGGGTGGTGGCCTGGCCTCCGGGATCGCCGTGGCAGTCCGGGCGTTGGTCCCAGGTGCCAGGATCCTCGGTGTCGAGCCGGAGCTGGCTGCCGACGCCCAGGCGTCCTTTCGCGCGGGGCACATCGTGAGCATCACGGCGGAACAGGCGGGCCGCACCATCGCCGATGGGGTTCGAGCTCAGGCCGTCGGGCGTCGAACGTTCGCCCACATGCGGGCGCTCCTTGATGACGTCGTCACCGTCAGCGAGGCGGAGATCGCGGCGGCGGTCCGCCTGGCAGCCGAGGAATCCCGCCTCGTCGTCGAGCCCTCGGGCGCCGTTTCGATCGCCGCGCTTCGCTTCCGTGCCACCGAAGCCGGCATCGCGGACGCGGCCGGGCCTGTCGTCGCCATCGTCTCGGGCGGCAACGTCGACCCGGAGCGCTATCGGACGCTGCTCGCCTCGCCGCTGCCCGGCGACTGACCAGCCTCCGTCGCCCGGCGCTCCGCCAGGGTCCGCTCGCGTTCGCGGATCGCCGCTCTCGCCGCGTCGGCCTGGGCATCGACCCGCTCCGCGACATCCTCCTCGTGCCGCATCCAGCCGGCCACGATCGCCAGCACCGCCAGGATGAAGATCACGTCTCCCACGATCCACATGATCCCGGCCGCGAGCTGTTGATCGGCGAGCGGGGTCGGCGGCCAGTCCCGAACGTTCGTGGCGTAGTGGGGATAGAGGACGGCCGTCGCCGACAGGATCGCGAGGGCCAGGAACGTGTTCTGCGGCATCTGCAGGCCGACGTAGAGGGCTCGCGCGGGGTGGCCCATCCGGCCCGGCACCGGGTCGACGCCGATGGCGGGCCACCAGAACAGCAGGGCCGCCCCGAGGTAGATGGCGTGCTCGAGACGATGGATCCACTCGTTCTCGAGGGCGGCGTCGAACAGAGGCGAGAAGTGGCTGACCCACATGACGCCGGCGAAGACGAGCCAGGCGACGACCGGGTGGGTCAGGAAGCGGACGATCTGCGAATGAAGGATCGGCAGGATCACCCGATGGCGGAACTGCGGGCGAACGACCCGCAGGAGAAGCGTGATCGGGCCGGCGAGCACGATGAGCGGGGCCGCGACCATGGTGATGAGGATGTGCTGGACCATGTGGATCGAGAACAGCGTCGTGTCGTAGCGTTCGATGCTCGAGGCGAGGGCGAGGAGCAGGACCAGCATCGCCGACAGGAAGTAGATGGTCCGCCGCGCCGGCACGACGGACCGGGGGTGGGCGCGATCGACGAGCTGGACCGCCACGATCCACAGGACGGCGGCAGTCGCGATCGGGATCCAGGCCAGGGGATCGAAGGACCAGGCGAACATGAGGGTGCCGAGTGTCGGCTCGGTCGGAACCACCTGGCCGTGGGCAGCAACCGTCGCCATCGAACCTGAGGCAAGGACGATGACGATAGCCGATGAGCTCGCGGCGAGGATCCGTCGCCTATGACCGAGGAAGGTCCCCACGTCGGCCATTGTGACCCGTAACGGGTCGCGGGGCCGGAGGCGTGCGGCTATCATGGCGCCGGTCGACCCCAGAGATGGGGTCGCGTCGTGTCGTGCCAGTCGACGGCCCGTCCCGGCCGCCGCCATGCAGAGGGTCCATGACGTCACCGAGCCGGATGAGCGGTGCATCGCCGACCGTCCTCGTCGTCGCCGCCGTCATCCTCCTGGCGCTCGTCGGTGTCGCCATCCTTGCCGTCGGGGGCAACCTCGTCCGGCTGGTCGAATCGTTCTATCCGCCCGCCGGGGCGACGACCCAGGGCCAGGACATCAGGGCCCTCTACGACTTCGTCTTCATCTTCGCGGCGATCGTCTTCTTCCTCGTTGAAGGTCTCATCATCTGGACGGTCATCCGCTATCGACGACGTCCGGGCCAGGACGAGCTGCCGCCGCAGATCCACGGCAACAACGTCCTCGAAGTCATCTGGACGATCGTCCCGGCCGCGATCGTCGGACTCCTGTTTCTGTTCTCGGTCCAGACCCTTAACACTGTCGATGCGGTCTCGGCCGACCCGTCCGTCAAGATCCGGGCGGTGGCGTCACGCTTCGCCTGGCAATTCGAATACCTCGACCAGGCGGGCGAGACCCTCTTTACCGCCTACTCGCCGATGGTCGTGCCCGTCGGCAAGAACATCGAGGTCTCGCTCCGGAGCCCGGACGTCATCCATGCCTTCTACGTCCCGCAATTCCTCTTCAAGCGCGACGTCGTTCCCGGGCGGAACAACCGGTTCGATTTCACCGTCGACCCCGCCGACGTCGGGCAGACGTTCCGCGGCCAATGCGCCGAGCTGTGTGGAACGGGCCACTGGACGATGGTGTTCGAGGTCAAGGCCGCGACCGACGCCGAGTACGCGACCTGGCGCCAGGAGCAGATCGACGCCGCCCAGGCCTCACCGCAACCGTCGGGTGGGCCGGCGGCGGTGAACCTGGATCTAGGGGCCAAGGACATCGCCTACTCGTCCCTCAGTCTCGAGGTCACGGCCGGCACCCCGTTCTCGATCACGTTCGACAACGAGGACGCGGGTATCCCCCACAACGTCGACATCTACGCCGGGTCCGGCAACACGGGGAAGAAGGTTCTCGACGGCGGTCCTCCCTTCAATGGCGTCGAGACGAAGGTTTACCAGGTGGCGCCCCTTGAGGCCGGCGTGTACACCTTTGAGTGCCGCGCCCACCCCGTCCCCAAGATGACCGGCACGCTGACGGTGAAGTAAGGAGTACGGATGGCGACGACCACACTCCACCCGCCGATCGCACAGCCGGCCCGGCGCTCCGCGTTGTACGAGTGGATCACGACGACCGACCACAAGAAGATCGGGATCCTCTACTTCGTCAACTCGTTCATCTTCTTCCTGATCGGCGGCGTCCTGGCCCTGGGGGTGCGTGCCGAGCTCGCCCAGCCCGACCTCCAGTTCGTCAACGAGGCGCTCTACAACCAGTTCTTCACGATGCACGCATCGGCGATGCTCTTCCTGTTCATCATCCCGATCGGTGCCGCGTTCGGTAACTACGTCGTGCCGCTCATGGTCGGCGCGCCGGACATGGCGTTCCCACGCATCAACGCCCTGTCGTTCTGGATGTTGCCCGCCGGCGGCATCCTCATGATGGGCGGCTTCGTCGCCGTCGGCGGGGCGGCGGCCGAAGGCTGGACCTCCTATCCGCCACTGGCCGGTCCTGCCTACTCCGGCACCGGTACCGACCTGTGGTTGATGGCCGTCCTTCTGATCGGGACGAGCTCGATCCTGACCGCTATCAACTTCCTCGTGACTATCTTCAAGATGCGGGCGCCTGGGCTGACTCTCTTCCGCCTGCCGATCATGGTCTGGACCCAGATCGTGACGAGCGTGCTGTCGCTCCTCGCGACGCCGGTGCTCGCCTCGGCCCTGATCATGCTGTTCATCGACCGCAACTACGGCGGCAACTACTTCGACCCGGGCAACGGCGGGTCGGTGGTCCTCTGGCAGAACGTCTTCTGGTTCTACTCCCACCCCGCGGTCTACATCATGATCCTGCCGTTCATGGGGATCATCAGCGAGATCCTGCCGGTCTTCTCACGCAAGCCGCTGTTTGGCTACAAGGCCTTCGTCTTCGCCACGGTCGCCATCGGCGCCCTCGGATTCTCGGTATGGGCCCACCACATGTTCACCACGGGCCAGGTGTTCCTGCCGTTCTTCGCCCTGATGACGTTCCTAATCGCGGTCCCGACCGGAGTGAAGATGTTCAACTGGATCGCGACGATGTGGCGTGGTCAGCTCGTCCTCAAGACACCGCTTCTGTTCGCGATCGGCTTCCTCACCATGTTCCTGATCGGCGGCCTGAACGGCGCGTTCGCGGCGGCCGTGCCGGTCGACTTCGCCATTCACGACACGTACTACGTCGTGGCCCACCTCCACTACGTCCTGTTCGGTGGCTCCGTCTTCGGGGTCATGGCCGGGATCTACTACTGGTTCCCCAAGATGACCGGGCGGATGCTCGACGAGACGGTCGGCAAGATCCATTGGCTGCTCATGTTCATCGGCTTCAACCTGGCGTTCTTCCCACAGCATCAGCTGGGCCTGCTGGGGATGCCGCGCCGGATCGCCGACTACGCTGCCGACGCGGGCTGGGGCGACCTCAACCTCGTCTCGACCGTCGGGGCGTTCATCATCGCCGCCTCGGTCATCGTCTTCCTGTGGAACATCTTCGCCTCGCTGCGAGCGGGCGAGATCGCCGGCGATGACCCGTGGGAGGGCAACACCCTCGAGTGGGCGACCACCTCGCCACCGCCGCCGTATAACTTCGATCACCTGCCCGAGATCCGGTCCGCGCGGCCCTTGTTCGACCTCCGCCACGCGGCGGACGCCGAGCCGGTCCACTGACGATGACGACTCCGCAGCTCGCCCTGACCCCGATCGAGGACGAGCACGCCCCCATGGCGACGCTGCCGCACGATGTGCGCGGCGGCATCAGCAATCCGGTCCTCGGGATGCTGCTGTTCATCGTCTCGGAGATCATGTTCTTCGCCGGCCTGTTCGCGGCCTACTTCAACGTCCGGGCCCTGGCGGTCGAATGGCCACCCGCCGACATCGAAGGCTTCGGGGTCAACCCGATCATCGTCATCGCCACGGGCTGCCTGATCACCTCTTCGTTCTTCGCCCAGGCGGGCGTCCGCGCGATCCGTCGAGGCGACCGCACGGTCTTCCTGCGCGCCTTCGCCATCGCGATGGGCCTCGGCGTCACCTTCCTCGCCCTCGAGTTCACCGACTGGACGATCCTCTACTCCGAGGGCATCACGATGGGCTCGGGAACGTTCGGGACGACCTACTTCACGATGACGGGCTTCCACTTCGCCCATGTCGTGGGCGGCGTCGTGATGCTCTCGGTCGTGCTCTACCGAGGCTTCCTCGGCCAGTTCTCCGCCCAGCACCATGACATGGTCGAGGCGACGGACCTCTACTGGCACTTCGTCGACATCGTCTGGGTGGTCCTCGTGATCACCCTCTACCTGCTGCCCGGACGCTGAGGGAGGCCCACGATGCACCCCCTGAAGCATCCTCGGAATGCAACCGTCGTGGGCCTGATCTTCATTGGCGTCGGCATCCTCTACTACGTCTGGCCGACCCTCACCGGTGGCTACTTCGAACCCGCCGGCCTGACCATGCTGTTCCTGCTGGGGATCGCCATGGCGATCATGGCCTACGTCCTCGTCGCAGGCTCACCGCGCGACTGAGGCCAGCCGACCCGCGATGCAGGAACTCTGGGACAGGATCCTCGACCTGCTGTCGAAGCTCGTCATTCCCGACTGGGGAGCACTCGTCGCCCTCATCCCGCTCATCCTGGCCGGCCTGATCGGCGTCTACATGGTGTGGGTCGGCTGGCATTACGCCACGGCCGGACCCAAGGACCGCGCCATATCGATGGCGTCGCCTCGCCCTCCGCCGGGCGTCCATGCACCGGCCCCGTCATTCGCCCCGATCTTCGTGGCCCTTGGCGCCCTCGCCCTGTTCGGGGCGATGGTGGTCGGCGGCTTCGGCGCGTTGGCTTTGGGGCTCGCGGGTCTCTCGCTTGGGCTCCTGTACTGGGGACGAGAGGCGATCGCCGACTACTTTCACGTCGAACCCGTCGCGATGCCGACGCTGCCGGTCCCCGTCTACGCCGGTCCACCGCCCGGCGTCCACGAACCGGCTCCATCGTTCCGTCCGTTCCTGGGCGCCTACGCCACGATGATCATCTTCCTGGGCCTGGTCTTCGGGCCGGCCGGCGATCCCGATAGCGGCGAGCTCACGGGCTGGCCCGCCTTCCTCATCGCCGGGATCGTGTTGTTCGCGATCGCCCTCATCGGCTGGCTGGGCGACTTCCGGCGCGAGTATCGAGCGACCGAGGACGCCGATCGCGGCCACCCCCACCATGACCCGCCGCCGCGGACCCCGAAAGGGACCATCGCCCTGTTCGCCGTCATCACCGTCGCGGCCGGGTGCGTCCAGTTCGGCATCATTCCCCCGGCCGGCGACGGTGGGACCGCTGCTGCCTCGCCGTCCCCGGCGGCGTCGGAGGCACCGCCACCCGATGCCACGGTCGTGGCCGAGAACATCCAGTTCGTCACGACCCAGGTAGCCGTCCCGGCCGATCGCCCGATCCGATTGGCTCTCGAGAACAACGACGCGGGCATCGATCACGACATCCGTCTCAAGGACTCGGCCGGCTCCATCATCCTTGACGGGGCGCTCGTCAAGGGCATCGCCACGGTCGTCTACGACCTCGGGCCCCTGCCCGCCGGCACCTACCCGTTCGACTGCAAGGTCCACCCGAACATGACGGGAACCCTGACGGCCGGCGGTTGAGCCTGACCTGACGACGCGCATCCCGCGGATCGCCGCAGTCCTTCTGGTCGTCCTGGCCGCGGTCGTGCTCGTCGCCATCCTCTCCACGGCAACCGAGGGCCCGAGGGCGAAGGTGGGCGAGGCGGCGCCGGCCATCGTCGGGACGACGCTCGACGGCTCGTCGTTCGACCTGGCGGGTCTGCGCGGTCGGCCGGTGCTCGTCAACTTCTGGGGACCGAGTTGCGTCCCCTGTCGCGACGAGTTCCCGCTGCTGGCCAGGATGCTCGGCCAGCATGAAGCCGACGGGATCGGCGTCGTTGGAGTCCTCGCCGGGGACGATCCGGCCAGCGCTCGTGACTTTGTCACCGATTACGCCGCGACGTGGCCGACGGTGATCGATCCCGAACAGCGGATCGCCTCGGCGTATCGATACGCCGCCAGGCCGCAGACCTACTTCATCGATCGGGCGGGCATCCTCCGATCGATCCAGGTCGGGGCGCTGACCGAAGCCGACTTCGAGAGGCAGTTCGCCAAGATCGCCGGCTGAGCCGCTGGTGGCGACCCCGGAGTGGAGTCGCTAGCCGCCGATGTGGCGCGTGCGTCGATCGGCGTTCATGCGCTCCTCGGCGACCCGCATCGCATCAGCGAATGAGGTGCCGGTGCCCGGGCTGGCCCATCCGATGACAAGACGACTGGCGACGGCGCCGGCGGCCAGCCAGTCGTCCGTCTCTTCGCGCACGCGGTCGACATAGTTGATGGCCGTGATCTCGTCGGTCTTGGGAAGCAGGACGTGGAAGCGGACGGGCCCGACACGGGCAACTCGATCCGCACGCCGCGAGTTGCGCAGGAGCGCGTTGGCGATCGGCGTGATGAGCCGATCGGCAGCATCGCGGCCGAGCCGCTCGGCCAGCATCTCGTATCCCTCGAGCTCGGCGATGACGACGGTCGCGGGCTCCTTGTAACGAGCGAACCGCGCTTCCTCGTGGCGAAGCGCGAAGTCCCAGGCAGTGGCCGTCCCGAGGCCGGTCGAGGCATCGATGAGACCGTCGGCGGTGAGAGCACGCTCTTCCTCGATGGGATCGGGGACGTCATCATCGATGGGCGTCATGTCGGCGGGGAGATCCGGCGCGTGGATCTCGTGACCGCTAGCCATCAGGCTGGCCGACACTCCGCCACCCATGCTCATCGCAGCCGAACCGAGGCCCGATGCCGAGCCCAGGCTCGGAGCCGCGTTGAGCGGGGCGGCCGGGTTGAGGCTCGATCCGGACTGGCTGTTCTCTCGTCGGACGTACAGGACAGCACCGACCGCGAGGACCAGCGTGATGCCGGCAACGATCAGCAGCGGGATGAGACTGTCAACCAACCTAGTTCTCCGACTCAGGGGTCAGGCCCGAGCAGTCTACGGACGAGAGGGCGACCGTGACGATAGTACGAGGGTCCTGAGAGAAGAACGCGTTGCGCCCGTACACCGAGGCGGGAGCATGAACCTCCTGACAATGCCCTGCTCAGAAGTCTCCACTCGATCTCGTCGAACAAAGGAAGAACCCCGGCTGGTCGGGGCCGGGGTTCAAGGGATATTCGATGGTTGCGGGGGAAGGATTCGAACCTCCGACCTTCGGGTTATGAGCCCGACGAGCTGCCGCTGCTCCACCCCGCGAAGGTCACAAGCGTAGCGTGACGGGGCAGTCCGGTCAATCGGGAGGCTCCGCCAAGCGCACCCGCAGGGCCCCGTGCCACGCCTCGAGCGCCTGGGGCCACCAGCGATCGACGACTGCCTCGCTGCCATACCACGGTGGTCTTCCGAGGATCCTGTGGTCTGCATCGTCGAGGACGACATGCCCGCTACCGGGCAGGAGGGCACATGCGGTCGGCACGACCCCGTCGCCGGGCGTTCCCGCGGGATCCGCGGCGTCCCCGATCAAGGATCGATACGACAGGAAGCCGATCCGCTCCCGCCCGGGGCCGCTCGATCGGCCGACGACGGCCTCCGATGCGACGGACAGGTAGCCCACGCGGGGCGCGAATGTCGCACCGGGCACGACGCGCTGGGCGAAGTCGACGGCCCTTCGACCAAGCTCTCGGCTGGCGACGCCTTCGCCCGACCCTCGTGCCACCTGATGGGGGGCGCCAAGGGTCACGATGGCGCCGATCCGTTCCGAGGCTCCGAGCCGGCGGCCCTCAAAGGGCTCGGCAGCCGTCAGGATGCGAGCGACGATCCCACCCGCCGAGTGACCGATGACGAGGATCGGCGCGCCCCTGCTGGCTGTCTCGGCGACCGCGGCGGCCCTGAGCAGGGTACGGCCGGCGCGGGTGACGATCGGTCCCATACCGCGAGGAACGGCCAGGAGCCAGTCCGGCAGCCAGATCGGGGCGATGACAACCGCGGCGGCTCCGCGTCGAAGCAGGCGATCGCGTAGCGGCCAGTAGAGCGGCGGCGACGTGATCAGTCCGCCCAGGATGAGGACCGTCGGCCCGACCTCGTCGGGCGCCGTTCGCCAGTCGCCCATCCGGCGGTTCACGATCGCTCCGAAGGGCGAACCGACAGTCTGTCCCCTCCAACGACCAGTCCGAGGATGAGGAAGACAGTCATCACCGCTGCGAACACGAAGAACGGCAGCCGCAGGTTGACCGATGCGATCGCTCCGGTCGCGAGCGCGGCGATGATGAAGCCGACGGTGCCTGCCCCTCCGAAGATGCCCTGAGCCGTCGAGCTCCTGCCGCGCGGACTGCCCGATGCGACGACGGCGAAGAGGCTCGGACTCAAGAAGGCGACGCTGATGCCTTCGAAGACGATCACGACAGCGACCAGAGCCGGGTTCTCGATCAGCCCATACAGGATCCCGCTGAGGATGAGCCCGATCGACGCGAGGACGATGAAGACGACAGTTCGCCCCCGATCGACAAGGCGCCCGGCGAAGGGCGACAGCAGAAGGACGGGGATCCCGAACATCGCGAAGGTCAGGCCGATGAGCTCGACACCGGCGCCGAGCGAGACCAGCCACAGGCTCCAGATCACCTCGTAGGTGCCGACGGCGTAGTTCTCGCCCATGTTGAAGATCACCGCCGATCCGAGGGCCCGGTTGCGCAGTCGTGTCGGGCGACCGTCGGCCGTCGCCCCGGACATCGCGTCCTCGATGGCACCGTCAGACTCGCCATTGCCGGCGCGAGCGTCGTCGGCCGCGACGGCCGACGCCGCTCTGTCGAGCACACCGGGGTCGCCCATCGGCAGCTCGGACAAGGCGCCAGGCCCAAGAGCCGGAGTGTGATGTCGGGCTGGTTCCTCGTGGACGAGCAGGACGATCGGGACCACGGCGATGGCGGCAGCCACAGCGGTCACGACGAAGATCGGTGCGATGTCGCCGGCGATGGCCGCCGTGATGCCACCGATTGCGGGCCCGAAGATCAGGCCACCCATCGCCGCCGACCCGAACAACCCGAAGGCCTCTCCCTGCCGGTCTCGAGGCGTCGAATTGGAGAGGAAGCCACGCGCCGAGGGGTCGTAGGCCGCGGTCGCGAGGCCGGTCAGGCCGCGGAGGAGAAAGAAGGCCAGGGGCGTGACGAACCAGACCTGGAGGAGGGTGAAGAAGGCCGTCCCGAGCAGGCCCGCGATCATGAGCGGCTTGCGGGCGGTCCGATCGGCGAGATAGCCGAACAGCGGCTCGCCGATGAGCCGCGACAGCGGCCAGGCCGCCACGATGACGCCCATCAACGCCAGGTCGACGCCGTGGGCGGTGACCCACAGCGGCAGGACGGGGAGCAGAGCGCCGAATCCGAGCCACAGGATGAACTCGGCGATGAAGAGCGGGGCGGCGCCACGCCATCGGTCGGCCCACGAGCCGAGATTCGTACGGAGCTTCATCGGTCGGCCGATCGTATGGCCTCGGAGCTCGTTGCGGGCTGCATTCGCGCAAATTGCGAGAGAGATGGGCGCGACCAATGTGACTTTCGGCCGTGGCGGCCGGCTGAACGGGGCTGCAGGATGGCGCCATGACGCGAGCGCTCATCGTCGAGCGCGATCCCCTCGTTGGTGAGGGCATCGCTGCCACGCTCGGAATGGCGGGCTACGCGGTGAGTCGCTGTCGGGGGCCGGCCATCTCATGGTGTCCCCTCCTGAGCGGCTGCGCCTGCCCGCTCGTCG
Organism: uncultured Chloroflexia bacterium; assembly: GCA_963789905.1. Taxonomy (GTDB): domain Bacteria; phylum Chloroflexota; class Limnocylindria; order Limnocylindrales; family CSP1-4; genus CAWBMK01. Next base: position 1,196,400 of record CAWBMK010000001.1, read on the forward strand.
AGCGGGCCGACGTCCTCGTGTATGCGGTTGCCGAGGCCAGGACGATCGCGGATGGCCATGCGCTCATCGATGGGCTGCGGTCACTATATGGTGATCGCGCGCTCGTCCTCCGCGGCAGGAGTGCGGAGCCGACAGCGCGACGATCGGCCGCGCCGGACGCCGAACAACTGATCCTCGCCATCGAGGACGCGCTGGCAGATCGCGGACAGATGGCTGGTTAGCCGCCGAGCTATCCTCGCTCCTCGTGCCGGACCGCAGCCCCTGGCTTCTCGATCCCGATGTCGTCTTCCTCAACCACGGCTCGTTCGGATCGTGCCCGGCGCCCGTCCTCGCGGCGCAACGGGCCTGGACGGACCGCCTCGAGAGGCAGCCGATCGTGTTCCTCGACCAGGAGCTGTCGGGCCTGTTGGCCGATGCGCGGGTTGAGCTTGGCCGGTTCCTGGCCGCCGATCCGGAGGGCTTCGCGTTCCTCCCGAACGCGACGAGCGGGGTCAATACCGTTATCGCGTCCCTCGATCTCGGGCCGGCCGACGAGATCCTCACTACCGACCACGAGTACAACGCCTGCCTGAACGTCCTCCATGAAGCGAGGAAACGGACGGGAGTCGGAGTCGTCATCGCCGCCGTCCCCTTCCCGATCGAGTCGCCGCAAGTCGTTCTCGATGCGGTTCTCGCGCGGGTGACAGCGCGAACGCGCCTGGCTGTCATCTCGCATATCACGAGCCCGACAGGGATCATCTTTCCCATCGAGCGGCTCGTCTCGGAGCTCTCGGCGCTGGGGATCGACACCATCGTCGATGCCGCCCACACGCCCGGCCAGGTCCCCGCCGCCATCGATGCCCTGGGTGCCGCGTACTGGGCGGGCAACGGCCACAAATGGCTGTGCGCCCCCAAGGGCACGGCCGTTCTATGGGTCCGCGAGGATCGTCGCAAGGCGATCCGGCCGCTGGTGATCAGCCACGGCGCCAACGACCCGGATCCCTCACTGACTCGCTTCCGCAAGGAGTTCGACTGGCCGGGCACGCCCGACCCGACGGGCTACCTGGCGATGGCCGACGCCATCCGCTACATGGGCTCGTTCCGCCCGGGTGGCTGGACAGGGCTCATGGCGGCGAACCACGCCATGGCGCTCGCCGGACGCGATCTCATCTGTGAGGCTCTTGACGTGCCGCCACCCGCCCCCGACGAGATGCTCGGTGCGATGGCCGCGATCCCTTTGCCGCCGTCATTCGTCGAGGCGGCTGGTGGCCCGCTCGCCCTCAAGACGTCGATCTATGCCGAGGATCGGATCGAGGTGCCCGTCACGCCGTGGCCGGTCCCGGCTGCCCGTTCGGCGGGAGACGAGGCCAAGGCGACGCTGTTGCGTATCTCGGCTCAGGCGTACAACGTCGCGGCCGACTACGAGGCGCTCGCCGACGCCCTCCGCCGGCGACGCAACTGACCGGCGGCGCGGTCCCGCAACAGGCCGAGCGAGTCGCTCTTCGGGCATCCTCGCTGGGCATACAGACCGCTGGAGGGCCGGGTGGGATTCGAACCCACGACCGGAGGATTAAAAGTCCCCTGCTCTACCACTGAGCTACCGGCCCGCGCGAGAGCGTAGCCGACACGGCGGCGTCAGGGCACCGCAAGCGCGGCGAAGCTCATCATGTCGGGCACCACGAGATCGGGCCTGGCCTCGGCCGGCGGCGTGGCGCCGAAGCCCGGCCGATCGTGGCGACGATCGACCCAAACCGTCGACAGGCCGAGCGCCTTGGCTGGAACGTGGTCGTGGAACAGGCTCTGGGCGACGTGGAGTACACGCTCGCGGGGCACATCGATCCGCTCGAGGGCCAGCTCGATGTTGCGCGGGTTGGGCTTGTAGCTGCCCAGCTGCTGGGCCGTCACGACCCAGTCGAACGCGATCCCGAGTCGCGCCTCCGATGCGGCAAAGAGGTCGTCGTCGCAGTTGGTGATCACCCCGAGCCGATAGCGGGTCGCCAACCTGGACAGGGCGTCCGGCGAGTCCGGGAAGGCCGGCCAGTCGACGACCGAGCCGCCGAACGCGGCCAGGTGCTCGTCGGTCGCAGAGACGCCGTGGGCTTCGCAGATCGCCCGCAGACAGCGCCTCAGGATCTCGCGATAGGGCAGGTATGGTCCGGCTTCAAGCTGGGCCTCGACCTTGGCGAACGACTCCAGGAGGGCCTCGTCTGTCGATTGAACATCGAGTGGATCAAGGGCCGCCCGGAGGGCCGACAGGAGGCCGGACTCCCAGTCGATGAGCGTGCCGTAGCAGTCGAAGGTCAGCGCGTCGAACCTTGCGAGATCGAGCGGCTCAGCCACTGTCATCCGTCCACCTCGAACAGGTACGCGGCCACATCGGCGACCGCTTGGTAGCCGATCTCCTGGTAGATGTGATTCGACGTTGGATTGTCGAGATCGGTGAACAGGAAACAGAACCGCCGGCCTGCGTCGAGCGCCGCCTGGCTCGCATCGGCGACGAGATTGGAGGCGTAGCCGCGTCCGCGAATGTCCGGCGGCGTGTAGACGGGGCCGATCCGAGTCCCGTTGGGCGTGCGGCCGCCCCAGCCACACATCGATACGACATGACCGTCGACCTCCCACAGCCACATGGTGCGGGTTCCCGGGCGCAACCAGCGTTCGACCAACGTCGGGGCGTCGTTCGGCGCCTGGCGCCCGAACGCCTCGTCATGGAAGGCGATGAACCAGTCGATGAGCAGCTGCCGATCCGCCTCGGTGGCGACCCGCCGCGACCCGTCGACCGGACGCGGAGAGCGAACCGCGGTGAGACGGAAGATCCGCTCGCCCATATCGTGGCGACTGCGGACGCCGACCCGCCGAGCCCAGAGGCCGGCGAACGTTCCCGCCTGCACCACGGGCCCGAGGACACCCGGGATGTCCGCCGGTCGGTGGTCCGCGGCCAGGTCGTCGACGAGGCGATCGAGCGCCTTCGGGTCGTCGATCTCGGACAGGACGAGGTTCCACGGCGGCGTCTGGATGGCCACCGCAACGATCGCCCCTCCGCGCTCCACCGCCGACAGCAGCGGCGCACCATCGGAGATCGATGGATCCTCGGCCAGGCTCGAAACGATCCCGAAGATCAGGTTGTGCTCCGCCTCGCGCGCCTCGAGCCAGGCGCCGGCTCGATCGAGGAAGGCTGGGACGTCGTCGAAACGTCGGACGAGCAGGGTCGCATCCTCCCGTGGGTGCGGGACGCTCATTCTATGGCCGAGCAGCCACCACTGAGGCGGTCGCGGCCTGGTGTGCCAGCCGGTGCACCACCGGGCGACGGAGACAGGCTCGGTGGCCGCTCGACCGCCGCTCTATGGTCGTCCGTGGCCGAGTGTGTCAGCCGGTGCACCACCGGGCGACGGAGACAGGCTCGGCGGCCGCTCGACCGCCGCTCTATGGTCGTCCGTGGCCGAGTGTGTCAGCCGGTGCACCACCGCACGACCGAGACAGGCTCGACCGCCGCTCGACCGCCGCTCAATGGTCGTCCGTGGCCGGGTGTGTCAGCCGGTGCACCACCCGGCGGTCATCGACGGGTCGGGTCCGACGAGACTGGACCTGGTGCGCTTTGCCGGCGGACGGGGCAGAATCGGAGACGTGACACGCTTCTATCAGCTCGACGAGGCGACCGAACGGCTCGTCGACGTCGAGCCGATCCTGGAGCGGCTGCGCGATCAACGCAGCCAGCTCATCGATCTGCGCGATGAGGTCGATGCCACGGACGACGCCGAGACAATCGGCGCACTGCGGTTGCGGATGCAGGGCGTCATCGATCAGATGCAGGCGGACGTCGGCCGCCTCGATGGCTGGGACATCTCGTTGCGGGACATCGGGTCGGGGCTCATCGACTTCCCCGCGCTTGCCGGCGGGCGCCAGGTCTGGCTGTGCTGGCGGCTCGGTGAGCACGGGATCGACTGGTGGCACGAGCTCGAGGACGGGTTCGGTGGCCGCCGGCCACTGCTCGAGCTGACGTGATGACGACCCCTACCACGATCGTTTCGCGCGGCCGCCGGAAGGCGTATCGGCCGATGGCCGCGGGCGACCGACGGATCGCCCTCGAGAAGGCCCTGGCAGCTTATGCGCGGGGCGATTATTTCGAGGCCCATGAGCTCCTCGAGCCCGCCTGGCTCGGCACGGCGGACCCGGCCGAGCGGGACCTTCTGGGCGGCATCATCAAGCTCTCGGCGGCCTACGTGCACGGGGCGCGCGGCAACCCGCCAGGCATCGCGAAGAACCTCCAGGGCGCCCGCGATCGACTCGCCGACGGGGCGTCGGCGGGATCGGCCGCCGGCATCGACGTGACCGTTCTCCTGGCCGATATCGATGAACGCCTGGCTTCGAGGCGGATCGACGCGCTTCCAGCCCCTGTCATCCGGGGTCGAGGCGGGTGATCACTTCGCGGGATCCCCTTCCGACCGTGTCGGTCGCCGAGGTCGCGGCTGCTCGGGATGGATCGGTCGATCCTCAGCCGATCCTCCTCGACGTACGCAACCCGGACGAGTTCGCACAGGCTCGCGTAGCCGGCGCCGTCCTCATCCCGTTGCCGGTCATCACCGCCCGCTTCCGCGAGTTGCCGACGGACCGGCCGATCCACGTCATCTGTCGGTCGGGCAGCCGATCCGCCTCGGTTACCGAGTTCCTCATCGGCAGCGGCTACCGCGACGTTGCGAACGTGACGGGCGGGATGATCGCCTGGCTGCAGGCGGGCTATCCGGCCCTGAGCGGATCGCCGGCGCAGGGCGAAGGCGAGCTCGAGCCCTAGCCGGTTCGAAGCTGCCGACGGCGCTCGCGGATGCGCGCCCAGACGGCCTTGACTTTCTGCCTGTTGACGAAGGCCCAGCCCACGATCAGCAGGACGATGAAGTTGACCGTGCCCGCCCCGGCCGCCGCGAGATAGCCGAGCTGCTGGCCGACCTCACCGCCGATGTTGAGGGCTGGAACCGTCAGGCCGCCGAGGGCGGTGACCTGGAAGAAGGGCGCTCCCGGAGCAAGGTTGGCCCGAAGGGAACCGGCCTGCACCTGGCCGCCTGAGACGCCTCCGACAAGGATCGCGCTCGGTCCCGACACGATCGCCGCCGCCCCGGCCAGACCGGGAGCCGGAAGGTCCATCTCGTCGACGTGCTGCCAGCCGTTCATGGCGGCCGTGGTCGGATCTGGGATCGCCCAGTAGAGCTGCGGCTTGGCCGTCGAGCCGTCAGTACCCCCGACGAGATAGAGGGCGCCGTTTGCCGTGAAGGTCGCGGCATCGGTCCGCGCCTCGGGGAGGTTGAAGGCGGTGCTATCGGGCTGTGCTCCGAACACGCTCACCTTGGCATCGGCGATCTGGCCGACCTGGACGAGCTTCGAGGGGCCGGCCGCACTCTCGCCACCGTAGACCCACAGGAAGTCTCCGAGGATCGCCGCCCCGGCATCGAAGCGCTCCTCGAGCAGATCGGCCTGGGATACCCATTTCGACCATTTCCCGCTCGTCAGGGTCGCCTTGAAGACCGATTTCGTTGGACCGTCGGCGTCGCTGCCGCCGACGAGGAAGATCCCATCGGGCCCGGCCACGACCGCCGCCCCGGACCGCGGAGCAGGCAGGACGAGCGGGACGTCGGGCTCGGCGGCCGTGGCCCATTCGCCAAGCGCTCTGGTCGCCGGGTCGGGGGTCAGGATGAACGTCGTCGTGGTCGGCGCGCCGGCGGCGTCACGGCCGCCGATGACGAACACCGAGCCGCTGAACGAGACCACCGAAGCATCGACCCGAGGCTCCGGCAGGGGCGGGCCGGCCTGCCACGGCGCGTACGTTCCCTCCGACGCCTCAGCGACAAAGACCTTCTCGGAAGGCGTCGTGCCATCTGATCCGCCGATGTACAGGAGCGACTTGCCGACCTGGGCGACAGATCCATCGACCCGCCCCTGAGGCAGGGCCAGCTCGGGCGGCGATGGCTGCCAGGCGAGGATCGAGCCCGGCGGTGCCGGACAGTGGAGCTTTCCGTTCTGAGGCGGGCAGAGGTTGATGAACGAGAGATAGCTGCCGGGCGTCGTGGCCGGATTCACGCCCAGGCTGATCGTCTTGAGAACCGTGAAGTAGTAGGCGCGGTCGGGGATGTAGCCGAGGGCCATGATCAAGACGACGAGCCAGAACAGGGCCTTGACGAGCGCCCAGACCCAACCGTCGGCGGCAAGGAGGCCGCCAAGGACGCGACGCCGATGGGGGCCGCTCACCGTCCGCTCCGTCATCGCCCGGCCCTACTTGACCGTCAGGGTCCCGGTCATCGCCGGGATCGGATGGATCGAGCACTGGAACTTGTACGTGCCCGACTCGAGGGGCGGGATGGCATAGGTCGTCGTCCCGGGATCGGTCAGGACCGGGTTGTCGGCAACCTTGGCCCCGCCTGCGTCGAAGATGTCGACATCGTGGCCGCCGACGCCGGAGTCCTTCTGGTCGAATGCGATCGCCCACGTCTCCTTGGCCGGAGCCGTCATCGTCGTGACGTCATAGGCGATGCCCTGCGCGACGACGTCGACGGTGTAGACGTCTGGCGGGAGGGACGGCGGCGCACTCGGCGCGACCTCACCATGCCAGCAGTCGGGGAAGGGGGTCGCGCCCGGCGGCGGCGTGTACTCCTCATCGACCCAGCCTTCGAACGTCTCGACCTGGCCGGTGTCGGGGTTGATGACGGGCGTGAACAGCTCCGGATCCCGAACCGTGAATTCCTCGGTGTTTGGGGCTCGCAGGAAGGCGATGAGCTCCTCGATCTGGCGGTAATTGAGCGGTCCTGGAGGGGTGCCCTGATCCGACCACACGGGCATGATGCTGTTCGCGTCGCCGCAGGCATAGCGACCGCCGACGGCCAACATCGTCCGGATATAGCCCGGTGTCAGGTGCCAGAACAGCTTGACCTGGTCGTTGAGCACCGGCCCGATCCCGCCCTCGCCCTTCGCACCATGGCATCGGGCGCAGTTCGCCTGGTAGACGTTGTAGCCGCGCTCAACGGCGGTGACCGCCTGGGCGGACGCCTCGACCTCCAGGCGCGGGGTCGACAGCCCGAGAGGCGTTCCCAGCTCATAGAAGTAGTAGATGATGATGAAGAAGACGACCACGATCGTGGCGATGAACCCGACCCAGCGGGCGCTGGCCGAGGACGTCACGATCTCAGCGGCTCGAGCCGGGGTCAGCTCGAATCGACGGAGCTGCGGCGGTGCGCTGAACCGCTCGACCGCGGATGCCTCAGCCGGGGGCTGTGGGACCGGCAGGATCTCCGATGCAGACGCCTCCTCCGGGACGGGGGCGTCGTCCGGCACAGGCAGCGTCTCCCGGCCCTCGCGGCCCGGATCGTCGGTCACGTATCCCCTCGGGTCAGATGCATCCGGTCGGCGTCAGCGGCGGCTCGATCCCGGGTTGTCCCAGCACGACGGGCAACGGTCCGAGATTGATCTTGCCGGTGTCGACCTCGAGGGTGCCGTCGCCGAGGACCTCGATGGCGAAACGGTCCATGCTCCGCGGCGCGGGGCCGTACTGGGCGCCGTCCGCCTTCGTCCCGAGACGGTCGTAGCGGCTGCCATGGCAGGGGCACTCGAACCAGAAGTTCTTGAGACATGGGTTGGGCTTGCAGCCGAGGTGCGGACAGCGCTGGTAGAGCACGCGCACGTTGAGGTCGGAACCATTGCCCGTGGTGTCCAGGCCCGATACGAACTGCTGCTTCGTTGGGTCAATGATCATGACAAAGGCACGGGCGGCGGGGTAGTAGGCCGGAAAGCCCTGGGTCCACGGGATGCTCCCGTTCTCGTTCTTGATCGAATCGAAGGTCCCGAGCTGGACAACCCCACCGAACCCGCCGGACAGGTTCGGCCAGAGGAAGCCGAGAGTGGCACCGGCCGACTCGGCGAGCCAGACCAGGATCCCCGCACCGAGTGACGTGCGCAGGAGCCGGCGCCTGCTCCAACCCTGGACCGGATGGCCGCGCAGGCTCTTGATGGCCTCGCTTGTGAGGGCCTGTGGCTTGTCGACGGCCTCGACGTGATAGTTGCTCATGGCCTCACAGACTGAAGTAGAAGTGCAGGAAGTTGGGGCTCGACGGGTCGAACGGGTTGTAAAGCGTGTAGGCCGGTCCCCGGAACACGATCCCGACGAACGTCAGTCCGAGGCCGAGGATGCAGACGAGGGTGAACAACACGACCGCCGTCTTGCGATCGGACGGGCGGGTGGTCGGATTCCGATCGATATAGGGGATGAAGGCCGCCCCGACGAGGACGAAGGTCGGGACCATGACCCCGGCGACCGTGGGGTGGAAGTAGGCCAGCAGCTCCTGGAGGCCGAGGAAGTACCAGGGAGCCTTGGCGACGGCGGGCGTCACGTTGCCGTTGGCCAGCTCCTCGAGCGGGGCGTTGATGAAGAGGCCCATCAGCAGCAGGACGATGGTCATCATGCCGGCCGCGAGGAACTCGATGGCCAGCAGGTGCGGCCACGTCATGACCGTGTCGTCGGGCTCCTTCTGGACCCGGACGACGGCATCCTGCTTGACCAGCGCCAGGAGGCGATACGGGCGGGCCGACATAGGCACGCGCTGCTTGTCGATCTCCGTGCGGCGGGCTGGGTCGACGGGCTGGACGACGCGACCCTCGGGCGGCGTCTTCGTGTCCGTCACAGCCTGCCCCTGCGGCTGGTCGCAAGGACGGCGTCAGCGCAAGGCGGAGCCGAGCACGTGAACGAGCGCACTTGAAGGTGCGTGAGTGAACGTGCGGAGGCGACAACACGGCGCTGGCCCGTCATAGCGGCCCGCTAATACCTCCGTCTTTTCTGATCCGCCAGAAGTGGACGGCCAGGAAGATCGCCGCCACCAGCGGCAGGACCATGATGTGGAGCACGTAGAAGCGGAGGAGGGTGTTCTCGCCGACCTCGATCCCACCGAGCATGAGGATCTTGCCCGGCTGGTTGAACAGCGGTGCGAAGCCGGCCATGTTGCCGCCGATGGTGATGGCCCAGTAGGCGATCTGGTCCCACGGCAGCAGGTAGCCGGTGAAACTGAGCAGGATCGTCAGCAGGAGCAGGACGACGCCGACGACCCAGTTGAACTCGCGCGGTGGCTTGTAGGCCCCGTGGTAGAAGACCCGCATCATATGGAGGAAGACGAAGAAGACCATGAGGTGGGCACCCCAACGGTGGACGTTGCGGGTGAGCAGCCCGAAGGTGACCTGGGCCTGGATGTCGAGGATGTCGGAGTAGGCGTTGGTGGCGCCGGGGACGTAGAAGAACATGAGATAGACGCCCGTGATCGTCAGGACCAGGAACAGGAAGAACGACAGGCCGCCGAGGCAGAACGTATAGGCGAACTTGACGGCGTGCTGGCGTACGCGGACCGGGTGGATATGGAGGAAGACGTTGTTCATGACGGCGTACGCCCTCGACCGTTCGTCGTTGGGGTACGCCTGACGGAACAACGATCGCCAGGCCGCGCTGCGTCGGATCGTCTGATCGACTCGTTCCAGGAAGCTCAAGGGGCTCCTCCTGCCACACCGGCCGTTCCGGCCAGCTGCGCGTCGCGGTAGGACTCCTTGTAGAGCCGCCCATCAGTCGAAACCTCGGCCAGCTCGAACCGCTCCATCGTAATGGCGTCGAAGGGGCAGCGCTTCACGCACAGCGCACAACGGATGCAGCGCTCCTCATCGAGGACCATGGCCGCTCCGTTCTGCCAGCCGTACGCCTCCTCGAGCTCGGGTAGGGCGCCCTCCGCCTTGAGCTGATTGATGTCGATCATCTTGATGACGCCTTCCGGGCAGACGTCGGCGCAGGCGCCGCACAACACGCAGCGGAACGGGTCGAACCAGATGTTGTAGTTGCACATGAGGCAGCGGGTCGACTCGGCGACCGCGGCGGTGGCGTCGTAGCCGCGCTCGACCGGCGTCACGAAGTTGACCGTCGGATCATCCGACGGGGTCCGGTCGGCGAGAGGGACCATCGGGATGTGCTGGCGCGGAAGCACGTCGTAGAACTCGGGCATGTCGTGGCGCCATGACGAGACGACCCTGACGTTGGCGGCAACCGTCACGTCGGACCGGCCGGCGAGGTAGCGGTCGATGGCGTAGGCCGCCTTCTTGCCATGACCGGCGGCCTCGATGAGCGTTGTCGGCCCGGTGACGAAGTCGCCGCAGCCGAAGACTCCGCGAACATTGGTGGCGTAGGTCGCTGGGTCGACCTTGACCCTGCCGCGGGCGACCTCGAACGTGGACTCGACCGGCAGGAATGTCAGGTCGGCGGCCTGGCTGACGGCCGGGATGACGGTCTTGGCCGGGATCACGAACTCGGAGCCCTCGATCGGCACTGGAGCACGGCGGCCGGACGCGTCGGGTTCGCCGAGCTTGTTGCGGATGAACCGGACGCCGGCCACCTTGCCGTCCTCGCCGATGACCTCGACAGGGCTGGCCAGGAACTCCATGCGGACGCCCTCGAGCTCCGTCTCGCCGAGTTCCTCCTCATCGACGACCAGCTCGGATCGCGTCCGGCGATAGACGATCGAGACGTTCTCGGCGCCGTGACGCAGGCTCGTCCGCGAACAGTCCATTGCCGTGTAGCCGCCACCGATCACGACGACGTCCGAGCCCACCTCGAGGGGCTCGCCGAGGTTCGCCCGCTTCATGAAGTCGACCCCGTACTGGACCCCGTCGAGCTCGGCGCCGGGCACGTCGAGCAGGACCGCATCCATGGCCCCGGCACAGATGGCGATCGCATCGAAGTCGGCATGGAGCTTCTCGAACGAGATGTCCGGCCCGATCGCCGTATCGAACACGAACTCCACGCCAAGGCGCTCGACGAGACGAATATCCATCTCGATCGCTTCGCGGGGGAGACGGAACGCCGGCACCCCGATCAGCATCGTCCCGCCGCCGTAGGGCAGGCTATCGAAGACAGTGACCCGATAGCCCTTGATCGCCAGCTCGCGAGCGACCGAGATGCCGGCCGGCCCCGCTCCGACCACCGCGACCCGTTCCTCGCGAGGCGTGATGACCGGCATCGTGTCGGGGATCCCTGAAGCCTCGTGCCACTCGACGAGGAAGCGCTTCATGGCTCGGATGGCGAGGGGGCGATCGATGTCCCCCCGCCGACAGGCGCGCTCGCAGGGCGCCGAGCAGACATACGAGCACATCGCCGCGACCGGGTTCGGCTCTCGGGAGAGGATGTAACCCTCCTCGAAGCGGCCCTCGGCGGCGAGGTTCAGGTAGCCTCGACAGTTCGTCCCGACCGGGCAGGCCTCCTGGCACTCGATGTTGCACTGGAGCCAGGACGCATCGACGGGCTGGACGAGGAAGTCCTGCGGTTCGATGGCCACGCGGTGTTGCGACCCTCTTGCGAGTTATCGGGATGGGGCGCCGACCGGCGCGCGCCGGCCACGCTCAATCTATCACGCAGGCAGGCGCGTCGCGACCGACCGCGGAGTTGACGCTCGCAGTGCTATCGCAGCTACCCTGCCGCGCGAGGTGGTGGACCGACGAACAACCGTTCGAACCGGCACCTGGAGGATTGCTTGACGGGAAGCGAGCTGGCGTTCCTCGCGCTCGGCCTCGGTCTCGGGGTCGCCTCGGGAGCGGCTCTTCTCGACATCTTCCGATCCCGTCCACCGACCCCGCGAATCGTGCGTGTCACGATCGAACCAGGTGCGATTCCGCGTCGAGCCACGACACTCTCGACGATGTTGATCCCGGCTCCGAACTCGCCGGCCCCCATGGGCCCAGCAGATCGTCGCAACTACGACCGGTCGGACGACGACGGTCGACCGCTCATTGCCATCGCCGCCTCAAGCACGGGCATCCGAGAGGTCACAGATGGAACGACCGTTCGTAATGGCAACGTGTCGAATCCCGCGCCGCTCGTTCTTCCGGCGCGATACGGGCGCCTGCCCGCCCTCACGAGCGTCGCCGTACCCTCTACGTCGACCGACAGAGAGATGGTGGCGATCGCGATCGAACCCGAGATGGATCCAACGCTCACGGCCCTCGCCGAGACCAACGGCCACCATCCCGAGGTTCGCGTCGGCTCGCTCGTCGAGACGGAGACCAATGGCTCGGCGCGGAAGACGAAGAAACGAGCTGTCGCGGTGGCAACGACGGTCGCCGTCGCCACGGACGACGTCCCGTCGCGACCCGTCGGCAGCATCGGCGGTCAGGCGGGAGCGGGATCTCCACCGGATCGGACGATCGATGGACCGTGCTCCGAGCCGCGACGCCTCGCCGACGAACGGTGTGCCGTCGCATCTAGGGCGTCGGAAGAGGCCACTCGCGCAGCAGATGAGCTCCATGCGGCGCGCCGCGCGTACGACGATCACCTGACACGGGCCGAGTCGTCGGCCGCCGACGCCGATGCCCGGGCTGTCCGGGCCGCGAAGGACGCCGCGCAGCACGCCTATCGCGTCGCCCGCAGCGGGGCCAGCTCGCCCGAGGAGCAGGAGGCCGCCGCGGCCGCCTGGCTGGCCGAAATCAACCGAATCAACGCCTCGACGAAGGAGGCCGAAGGGTCAGCGGTCAGCCATCGGGAGGCGGCCGCGGCCCTCGTCCTCGCGATCGAGCGCCTGACCGTCCACGCCGATGCGGCTCGGATCTCGGCCGAGTCGGCACAGGAGATCTGCGTCGCGGCGCGCGAAGCGTTGGCCCAGTGCGAAGAGCGGGCCAATGCGCCGGGCGGGGAAGGCGCCCGACCTCCGGTCGAGCCCGAGCTTCGCGATGACGAGCTGGGCCTGCCCGACGAGGCGTCTGCGCTGCGAGCCGGCACGGCCACCGGTCCCGTCCCCAGGATCCTCCGCCTGCTGCGTGGCGAGCGTGCCGCCCTGATCGCCATCGTCGACGCGATGGCCGGTCCGGATCCCAGCCAGCGCCGTCACTGGCAACTCTTGGTGACCGATCTTGCGGACGCGATCATCGCCCGGGCGATCGAGGAATCGATGCTCGACTTCCCGGAGGAGCATCCGTTCTGGGGATCGTTCACCAGGCCACAGTGCCGCGATATCGCAGCGGCGTTGGCGTCGCTCGGCTATCGCTTCGACGGCCTGGGCGGGTTCGCCGACAGCCGCGTGCCGACCCAACGCGACCTGTCGCTTGCCCTCGGCTATGCGGGCCTCGATCCGATGCGCATCCGCGTCTGGCCGACCGAAGGCGAGGCGGCCGTCCTCTTCGGCGACGTCCGCGTCGCAGCCGACGAGTATCTCGCCGGTGCCGGCGGCGACCTCACCCTCTCGGAGATGGTCGACCTGCTCGGCCGTCGCGCCGATGCGCTTGCGGACCTCTGGAACAACTGGGGCCGGGCACGACCCGCCCTCCTCATCGTCGAGTAGGTCGGCTCAGCTCTCCGGCGCCGTGGCGGGTTCCACAGGTTCGTCCTCGTCGTCGATGTCGATGACCCGGAACGCTTCGGCAGATGCTGCGCCGATCGTGACGCCGACCTCGGATGCCCAACCTCGGATCCGTTCAGCGAGCGACTCGGGGTCCTCGATCTGGCTGCGATGGGCCTTCAACGCGTCGATCTTGCGATCGATCGTTGTCGTCACGTCGACCCAGGTGTTGGGCTGGTTGGTCCAGAAAAGGTAGAGCCGGCCGACATCGTGCGGCGCCAGACCCGCACGGGCCAGGTGTGGGAAGGTCATCGGGTTGCGAGCCGCCGGATAGGTGGCGTCGACGGCGGCCATCGCTGCCGCCCGATGGTCGACATGGTTGACCCCGCCATCGGGGTAGAAAAGGGTCTCCGGGTCGACACACAAGACGACCTTGGGGCGGAACGTGCGGATCTCGCGAACGAGGTGCTCGCGCAGGGCGAGATCGTTGGCGAGCGCGCCGTCCGGCATGTGGAGGAAGGTCACGCCTTCGTAGCCAACGATCTGGGCTGCGGCACGCTGCTCGGCTTCCCGTCTCGACGCGAGATCGAGAGGATCCTCATCCGCTGACCGCCCACCCGCGTCGCCGGACGTGCAACAGACGAGCCAGCCGGTCGAACCAGCATCGATCCAGCCGGCGACCGTCGCGGCCGGCCCGAAATCGGCGTCGTCGGGATGGGCGACGATGACCATGAAGCGGTCGGGCCGACGGCGATCCGGCTGGCGCGGATCGGGTTCACCCGGTTCGGGGCGGCCACGGTCGCTCACCTTGGGTCCCGGTTCCGTCCGACGGTCGGTGGCCGACCGAAGCGGAGTGGGCTAGTATCCTGCCCGAGGCTTCGCTCGTCTCCCCCCACGAGCGAAGCCTTCTTTTGTTGCGGCGTGGCGGCGTTCATCCGCCGGCGGCCCGCTCCTCGGCCATCGCGTCGAGCACCGCCGCGGCGTGCCCATCGGCCTTGACCCGGGCCCATGCCCGGCGGACTCGGAGATCGGGCCCGACGAGGAAGGTCGAGCGGATGATTCCGATCGATTCGCGGCCATAGGACGTCTTGATCCCCCAGGCGCCATACCGTTCGGCGACAGCGTGATCCTCGTCCGAGAGGAGGACGCTCGTCAGTTGGTACTTGTCGCGGAAGCGGGCGTGGCTCGACGCACCGTCCGGCGAGATGCCCCACACGACCGCACCGCTGTCTGCGTAGTCCTGGAACAGGTCGCGGAACTGGCAGGCCTCGGTCGTGCATCCCGACGTGTCGTCCTCGGGATAGAAATAGACGACGGTCCATTGGCCGGCGCGGTCGGCAAGACGATGGACGACGCCATCGGCATCGGCCAGGGCGATGTCCGGCGCTCGATCACCGACGGCCGGGATGATCCGCGTGTCGCTCGTCACGATCGGAGAGTATCAGGGGACTCCACTATCAGGAGCAGGCCCCGCCGGACCGTGACGGAGGCATGGGCTGAGACCCGTTCGTTCGAGAGTCCGCGGGCGGGACCGGCCGGCAGCGGCTCGTCGCGAAGCTCGAAGCGAAGTCCCTCGGTTGAGACCCCCGCAACGTCGCCCATCGGGATGAGGGAGACCGTCGCCCCGACTCGTCCGTCGAGCGGGACACTGACCGGGCCGCCATCACCAGCGGGCGCGCGCAGGACGGCGAGGCGCGATGTCCCCTCGAGGATCGTCGCCCGGCGCCCGGCGAGCACCGGGTGAGCGAGCAGCCAGATGTTGCCGAGGGCATGATCGATCCGGCGACCGCCCAGAGCCCCCACGAGGATCAGCTCGGTCGCGCCCCGTCGCAGGGCGGCGAGCATGGCCAGCTCGGTGTCCGTCTCGTCCTTGTCGGTCGGCCAGGTCTCGATCGGGATCCCAGCCGTGCGCAGTCGCTCGAGACGGGTCGGGTCGATCGAATCCCCGTCGCCGACCATGAGGTCGGGGCGCAGGCCGAGCGCTTCGACCGCTGCTGCGCCGCCGTCAGCCGCCACGACAAGGGAGATCCCCTCGTCCCAGTCGGGCCAGGCCGCGTCGAGAGCCTCCCGGCTCGGGACATCTCCATCGGCCACGATCAGGGCGCGCATCGGCTGCAGGATAGGACGACCGTCGGTCGACAATGCGAGGTTGGTAGACTCGCCGCCGTGCCAGGAGCCTCCGATCCCCCCATCACCCGCGTCGTGGCAGCCGCCTCGCGCAAGGGCGTCGAGATCGAGGTCCTGATATTCGATGAATCGACTCACACGGCCGCCGACGCGGCGGCTGCCGTCGGCGCCCAGATCGGTCAGATCGTCAAGTCCCTCGTCTTCGTCGTCCCCCGGCCGAACGGACCCGGGGAGCCGGTACTCGCCCTCGTCTCTGGTCCAAACCGCGTGGACGTGGCCCGCCTGGCGGCGGTCATCGGGGAGCCGCACGTCCGACGGGCGTCAGCGTCCGAGGCGCGGGATCTGACGGGCTATGTCATCGGCGGGATCCCGCCCATCGGACACGATCGACCGATGCGGGTCTTCATGGATCCCGACCTTGGCCGCTATCCGACGGTCTGGGCCGCGGCCGGGCTCCCGACGGCGGTCTTCGAGGTGCCACCGGCAACTCTCCGGATCCTTGCGAACGCGACGGTCGCCCCGATCACGGAGGAACCGTCGGTCACCTGATGGGAGCAGCCCACGACCTCGTCGTCGCCTATCCGGGCGGACTGCGGGCTCGCTATCGGTGGGCCGGCAGCGGTGAGGCGGCGTTGGTGTTCGCCCTCAGCGAAGCCGGCGGGACGTTGGTCGACCTGGGACCGCGCGTCGCCGACGACCCCGACGCCCTGTGCCGGGCCGAGCTTCGCGTGGACTCGCCTGGAGGTGTCTGGACGGTGCGCCTCGCCTCGCGAATTTACGACGAACCGGCGGGCCTCGCCTGGGACGTCCCGGGCCTGCTCATCGTGAAGTACGGCTTCCACGTCTACGGGCTCGGTACGCGCAACGGTGAGGCGGCCTGGATCCATCGCTCGGCGACACCGATCCTGACCGTCCTCGGTTCGTCGAGGCTCGACCACGTCATCGCCGCTGCCGAGATCGAAACGGTGGCCCTCGGGCCGGCCGGTGAGGTCGTCTGGAAGGTCGGCCAGTCCGACGTCGTGAGCGCGGCCGAGCTCGTCGGCGGGCGACTGGTCTTGACCGGCTACACGGGCGAGGCGATCGCCCTCGATCCGCTGACGGGCCATACGGTCGGCTGACGGGCCATACGGTCGGCTGATCGGGCCATACGGTCGGCTGATCGGGCAACAAGTCGGCGGATCGGGCGGCGGTCGTGCCATCGTTGATGATGCTGTGGATGAGCGGTGGATGATTCGCCATGACGCCGACGAAAGTCGTGGATAACCCGGATTGACCGAGCGGGCGGGCGACGGCTAGCGTTCCGATCAGCCCGGAGGGGCCGAGCGGTGCTAACGGCTGCGATCACCTCAAAGCCCACGCGCCAGGTAGGTTCCTTCGGGCCCTTCGATTCACGGCGTTGTAGCATCCCGTCGTGATCCCCCTTCTCGTCGTGGCCGCGGGTGCGCTCGTCCTCGGCGCGGGGATCCTCGTCGTCCTCAGCTTCGGGCCGGCCGGGCGGATCGGTCGGATCATCGCCGCGACAAAGGCTGTCCCGATGGACGCGGCCGTCGCCATGGCCGGCTCGCCAGATGCCCGCTACGTCCGCGTCGACGGTCGGATCGACTCTGAAGAGGAGTTCGAGGACGAGGCTCACCGCCCGCTCGTGCTGCGACTTTCGAGCCTCGAGGTCCAGCGCGCCGGTCGATGGGAGGGGATCGACTCGAAGCGCGAGGCGGTCCCGTTCGTCGTCGGAGCCGGCCCCGCCACGATCGAGGTCGATCACGGTGCCCTCGACGCCGGGCTCGTGGTCCTGCCGCGCGAGGCGCTCGGGCGGGTGGCCGACGTCGTCGAGCGGATGCCTCCTGGCACGGCCCTCGATCTGCCCGTCCGCTACGTCGTCCGCCAGGTGTCCTCGGTCGAGCACGCCGCCGTGTTCGGCGTCCCGTTCGTGGGGCCAGACGGACGGACCCACATCAGCGCCGGGCGCGGGCGGCCGCTCATCCTGACGACCCTGGAGACGGACGAAGCTCTGCGCTTGCTGGCCAGCGGTCGCCGATGGCGGTCGAGGCTCGCATTCGCGCTGCTCGGGATCGGCGCGACGATGCTCGCCGGCGGAGCGATCTGGGGTGTCGTCGGATTGGTCACTTGATGAGGCGCTTCGGGCCCGCTCGGGCGCCATCCGGATGGACCGTGGGCACGGGGACGCTGCTGGCCGCCCTGCTCCTCGCTGTCGCCGCCGCCAGCGCTCTCGCGGCCTCACCCTCCCCGAACACGGCGGCCGGCGACCCGCGCAGCGCGGGCGAAGGACCTGGGCTTGTCGGCGACCCGCTCACCGCCATCATCGTGGTCCTCGTCATCGGCGTCACGACGGTCCTGCTGACCCTGGCCTGGACCCGTTTCCGCGGCGGTTCCGGCTCCGCCTGACTCCCGCACGGCCGGTGCGTCGACGTCCGGGTACATTGGTCCTATTGGCAAGAACTGTGAGGCTTCGTAGCCTCGGTTCGACCGGGTTAACAATTCCTTCCAAACGATCGAGGCCGTGTCAGTACCCAATCCGTCGCGACCCGCAGACGCGACGCTCTCCGTCGCCAGCGCCGCCCGTGTCCTTGGCGTGCACCCCAACACGATTCGAGCCTGGAGCGATCACGGCCGCCTCCGCTACTACCGCATCAACGACCGCGGAGATCGCCGCTATCGGATGAGCGACCTCCAACGCTTCCTGGCCTCGATGGAGGTTGCCGGTCTCGGTGGATACGAGAGTGGTCCATCGTCGCGCGTCGGGCGCCTGCCCGAGCGGCATCTGCGACCTCTCGAGACTCGCCGCCGTTTCACGCCGCCGGTGGAACCGTCGTTGTTCGCGGCCGGCGACGGTCGCTGGCTGGAGATGGAGCTCCTGGCACGGGTGACGGTCCTGGCCGGCGCGGCCGGCGATCCGGCTCGTGGGCTCAACACCGTCCTGGCAGAGACACGATCGACCCTCGGTCTCTCCTCGGTGTCGGTCTGGGAGCTGCGAGGCGGCGCGTTCGTGCTTCGCGCAGCCGATGGAACACTTGCACGCCGCGAGATCCCGGCCGGCCCTGGCGTGCTCGCCCGAGCGGTCAGCAGCAACGGCCCGGCGACCGACCCAGGCAACGAGATCGGTCTGGCCGTCCCGATCGTCACATCCGGTCGATCCTACGGCGCGTTGGCCTTCGGCGATCCCGCCGGCACCGCCGAGACGCCGTCGGCTCCATTCGCCTCGGTCCTCGGGGGCCTCGTCGGGGCGATGCTCGGGGCCATGGGCACGGCCGACGATGCCGCCCGCCGGATGCACCACGCCCGCGCCTTGCGTCGGGTGGCCGCCGACCTCGCCGGGCGGCTCGACCTCGATCGCGTCGTCGCCGATGTCATCGACCACGCCATCGTCCTCTTCGAAGCCGACCGCGCCGCGATACTCCTCGCCGATCGGTCGGGCGGCTTCACCCCGGCGATCGGGCGGGGGTTGTCGGACGCGTTCCTGGACGCACTCCGCGACGCGCCGACCGAGGCTGCCACGCTCGGCGCACCCAGCCGACCAGGACCCGTCCAGGCTCCTCGCTACTCGGACGACCCACGCGCACGCGACCTTCGTGCGGTGATCGTCCAGGAAGGCATCGGTACCGCTTGCGCCGTCCGACTCCACCATGTCGACGAGACGCTGGGCGTCCTCGTCGTCTACCACGACGAACAGCGCGACTGGTCCGACGACGACATGGAGTCGATGTCGTTGCTCGCGGGACAGGCGGCCGCCGCGCTCGCCGCCGCGCGCGACTACGGGCGGATGGAGGCGTGGGCCGCCCAGCTGGCCTCGCTCCAACAGCTCGGCGCACGCCTCAATCGCCTGTCGGACGAGATCGAGATCGCCGAGGCGACCGCCAGCGAGCTCCACGGGCTCATCGACAGCCACAACGTCCGTGTCTATCGAGTGAAGGGCGACGATCTCGTGCCCGTCGCGATGCGTGGCCAGGTCGGCGAGTACGAGGACGAGACGCCCGATCAGCTCAAGCTCCGTCTCGGCGAGGGGATCACCGGCTGGGTCGCCGTCAATGCGACGCCGGTCTACCTCCCCGACGCCGCTGCAGATCCGCGCTGCCAGACGATCCCGGGCACGGAGGACGACCTCGACGAATCGATGCTCCTGGCGCCGATGGTGTTCGAGGACAAGGTGTTGGGCGTCCTGGTGCTGTCAAATCTCGGCCTCGACCAGTTCCGTGACGACGATCTGCGACTGCTCGTGATCTATGCCTCGTTCGCCGCTCAGGCCTTCGCCAACGCCGACGCGACTGCCCTCCTGCGGGAGCGATCGGCGGCCCTGGAGCGCCAGGTCAGAGGACAACGAGAACTTCTCTCGATCACGGAGTCGATCGTCTCCACGCTCGACGCGCGAGCTGTGTTCGACCAGGTCGTCGAGCGCCTGTCTGGACTCATCCGTTTCGACAACATCGCGATCGAGATCCGCGACAGACAGACCGGCGGCCTGCGTCCGATCATCGCTCGAGGCGTGAACGCGGAGTGGTTCCTCCAACCGTGGCTGCCCGGGGAGAGCGGCCTCGCCACGTGGGTGGTCGAGCACAACGAGCCGCAGCTCGTCCAGGATGAGGCCGGCGACGCGCGGGTCCTCCACGAGGGGACGCCGATCGAGGGCAGCCTCATCTGCGTGCCCTTGAGGGGTCGCGAGGGATCCGTCGGGGTCCTGACCCTCGAGCGCCTCGGGACCAACGATCGGTTCAGCGAGGACGAGTACGAGCTGGCCCAGCTGTTCGCCGCCCAGGTGTCGATCGCCCTCCAGAACGCCGAGGTCTTCCGGGCGGTCGAGACCCGCGCCCGGACCGACGATCTGACCGGCCTGCTGAACCAGGGAGCGTTCCGCGACGAGCTCGCTGCACGAGTCATCGCCGGCTTGCCGTTCAGTCTCATCATGGTCGACCTCGACGACTTCAAGGGTGTCAACGACGCCCTTGGACATCAGGCCGGCGACCGCTTCCTGCGGGCCGTGGCGGCGGCGATCACGGAGGCCAGCCGCGAGAGCGACCTTGTCTACCGCTACGGCGGTGACGAATTCACGGTGCTGCTGCCAGAGACCGAGACCATCGGTGCACGGGCGGTGGCCGAGCGCGTCATGCAGGCGATCCGCTCGATCAGCGACAGGGGCACGCGCTGGAACGCCGGTGGCGTCCGCGCCTCGGCATCGATCGGGGTCGCCTCGCTGCCCGACGACGGCCAGACGGCCGAAGAGGTCCTCCTGTCCGCCGACCGCGCCCTGTTCGCGGCCAAACGCCAGGGCCGCGACCGGATCCTGACGGCGGCCGAGGGGCTCGCCCTTGCGGCCGAGTTCACCCTGACTGCCCCGACGCCGGTCGACGAGCCGACGATCGACCTCGGACGCTAGCCCCGAGGGTCACCGAACCAACTCGGTCGTATCATCTGGCCATGGACGGGCGGTTCTCCCGTCTCGTGGCAGTGACGATCGTGATGACGTTCGCGCTCGCCGCCTGCGAGGTCGGGCTGCCGGAGATCAGCCGACCCCCGGTGCCCACCGTGTCGCCGTCGCCATCCCCGCTGCCGTCGCCCACTCCGACCCCGTCGCCGTCGCCATCCCTCAAGCCGTCGCCGTCACCCGGGCCGACCCCGGTCATCCACGTCGTCAAGAAGGGCGACACCCTCTCCGCGATCGCCCGTCGCTACAAGACGACCGACATCAGCATCGCCTATTGGAACCGGGCCGCCTATCCATCCCTCGATCCCTCATCGCCCAAGTACCAACCGAACCGCATCGAGGTCGGCTGGCGCTTGTCGATCGTGCCGGGCCACGTCTACAAGCCGGAGGATGAGGCCGAACCGACCTGATCGGTCGGGCGGTCGAACCTAGAGCCTGCCAGCCTCGATGATGCGCTGGAGGAATTGACGTGTCCGCTCCTCGGTGGGCTCGCTGAAGATCCTGGTGGGTGGACCCTCCTCGACGATCCGGCCCTCGTCGAGGAAGCAGACACGATCCGCGATATCTCGGGCGAAACCCATCTCGTGGGTCACGATGAGCATGGTCATCCCCTCGGCAGCCAGCTCCCGGACGACCGCGAGGACCTCGGCGACGAGCTCCGGGTCGAGAGCGCTCGTGACCTCGTCGAGCAAGAGGAGGTCGGGCTTCATGGCCAGTGCCCGGACGATCGCAGCTCGCTGCTGCTGACCGCCGGACAGGCGATCGGGGTACTCGCCCGCCTTGTCGGCGAGTCCGAACCGTTCCAGCAGTGCCATCGCCTCAGCGTCGGCCTCGCGCCGGCCGATCTTCCGCGCCTTCTCCGGGGCCAACGTTACGTTTCGCAGGACGGTCATATGGGGGAAGAGGTTGAACGACTGGAAGACGATCCCGATCCGCTGGCGGATGCGGTTCACGTCGACGCCACGAGCGGTGATCTCCCGGCCTTCGACGACGATCCGGCCGGCGTCGATCGGCTCGATCAGATTGATGCAGCGCAGGAGCGTCGATTTGCCGCTGCCCGACGCGCCGATGAGGCAGACCACCTCGTGTTCGGCGACGACGAGATCGATCCCCCGGAGGACCTCCAACGATCCGAACGACTTGACGAGGCCTTCGATGCGAATCGCCTCGGCGGTTGCCATGACCGTCATCGGGCGCCGGCCTGGACGCGCGCCCGATCGCGCGTCGCCAGCCTGTCGACGAGTCGGGCCATCGGGATCGTGATCACGATGAAGATGACCGCGACGGCCACGTAGGGCGTGAAATTGAATGTCGCGGCGTTCTTGATCTGGGCCGTCCGAAAGACCTCGACCACACCGATGAAGGACACGAGGACGGTGTCCTTCGTCAGCCCGATGAAATCGTTGAGGAGTGGCGGGACGACGCGGCGCACGGCCTGGGGCACAAGGACGTGGCGGAGCGTCTGGATGCGCGACAACCCGAGCGAGCGGGCGGCCGCTTCCTGACTCGGATGGATCGACTCGAGGCCCGACCGGTATACCTCCGAGACGTATGCCGAGTAGAGCAGGGTCAGGGTGACGATGGCCCAGAACGTCGGGTCGTTGGGAACCCCGGGCAGCTCCAGGGCCGGGATACCGAAGCCCAGGGCGAAGATGACGACGATCCCCGGGACCGCCCGGAAGAGGTCGACGTAGGCGGTGGCCAGGAACCTGACCGGGGCGAACGCAGGCCCGGGCGCGCCACGGCCGATGGCGAGGGCAAGGGCCCCGATAAGGATGAGCACCTCGGCGACGAGAGCGATGGCAACGTTCTTCCAGAACGGCGGGAGCGCCTGATACCGGCTGTCCGGACGACCGATCAGGACGTCTCTGAGGGTCTCCCAGAAGTACGTCGGGTTGAAGAACTGGTCGCGGACCTCGGGCCAGTTCGGGGCGCTGACGATGAGCCAGCCGAGCAGGCCGAAGACGACGAGCGTGCTGACGGCCGTGATGACGATCGAGCGGCCGTCGCGCTGACGGCCGCCCGATGATCTGGCGCTCGATCGACCCGCCATCGGGCCGGCGTCGGGATCGCTACGTCAGCTTGGGAGCGCCCGCGCCGGTGATATACGTGTCGGTGATCGTCTTGAGTGTCCCGTCCGCCTTCATGGCGGCAAGAGCGCCGTTGACACACGAGGTCAACGCACTGTCCTTGGGCAGGACGACACTGAGGTGCTCGAGTTCGCCGACCGTCGGCAGGACGCCGACGATCGTGCCGTTCTTGAGCTGCGCGGCGACGTTCGTGAACGCCGTCGGCAGATCCACGACGATGCCGTCGATCTGATTGGCATCCAGGGCTTGGAGCGCAGCATCGAGCGTGTCGTAGACGGCCGGCTCCTTCGTCGGCTTGATGTTGTCGACGATGTACTGGTAGCTCGTCGTGCCCACGGGCGCACCGAGCTTGAAGTCCGCCAGCCCGGCAACGGTGGTCACGGCGTCGATCGGCTTCCCAGCGTTGCCGACCACGGCTTGGTCGAGATCGAAGTAACCGTCTGACAGATCCGCCGCCGCGGTCCGGTCCTCGGTGAACGTGATCTGGGCGAGATACATGTCGAATGGCTTGTCGCCGGGCGCGAATGACTGGAGATACGGCAGGGGCGTCCAGACGACGTCGGCGGCATCGAAACCGAGCCGCTTGGCGACCTCGTACGCCACGGCGCTCTCCAAACCCTTGCCGGTCGTCGGATCGCCCATGAAAGGCTGGTTCTCCCAGGGGGCAGAGTTGCCGCCATCGCGGAATGCAAACCAGGGCGGGAATGCCGGGTTGTCGGTTCCAACGGTGAGCTTGCCTGCTGCGAGCGTCTTGATGTTCTCGGCCGCGCACGCATCGGGCGATGGGGACGGGCTCGGCTCGGTCGAGGCCGCCGGCGATGGAGACGGCTCCGGCGACGGCGAGGGGCTGGCGCCGCCGCTGCAGGCCGCCGCGAGCAGGATCAGTGCCGCGACCAGGGGAATGGTGGTCTTGCGCATGGCGGGAACTCTCTCCTCCTTCAGGATGCGGCGGAGTGTACCGCCGCCGGTCAAACACTCCGCCGCCGCAAATGGCCTGGAATCCCGAAGCGGCGCGGGAGGAGGCTCGCGCCGCTTCGAGAGATATGACGCCGGTGGCGGGAGGAGGGAACGCCGCCGGTGTCCGGATATTCGGTTAGTGGGTCGGCTCGACCTTGCCGTCCCCGGAGCCGAAGCGGCCTGTGCGCGCCAGCTCTCTCAGGAACAACAGCCTGTTCACCTCGCCGATCGTCCACTGCCGCTCCCCGATGGGGATCCCGCACATGAACGCCGTCAGGTTGGCCGCCTCGTCAGCCGCTAGCCCACGCATCATGAGTACCCGAAAGACGGCCCGCGTTCCGAGCGGTCCCGGGATCGATCCGTCGTGCCGCCTCGCGGCGCTGCGCGACGCTTCGGTCGTGGCCGCGGGGACCGAGGCGATCGGCCACGGGGGCGCGACCGGCTGTCGCCGTCGGGAGCCCTGTCGTGTGCGTTCTCGCTGTCGGCCGGCCATCGGTCACGGCCCCATCCTTCCTTCGTACCACCCGGAGATTGCACTCCGGTGAGGTGCCGGGAACTGTGGTCTTTCCCCCGTCAGGAGGCGAGTAACCGGAGGTACCCAGCCGACCCCGTACTTGTCGCCGCCACCCCCCGGCTAGACTGGCTCGATGCGGGTCCGTCGGCTGGAGCTTCGGCTCATGGCGCTGACGCTTTCGCTCCTGTGGACGATCTCGGCGGCGCTCCTGTTACTCGGCTATCGGCCGGGCGGGCCCTACGACCTCGGCGTCGGCCTGGCCGCGATCCTGTTCGTCGGCGTGGCCCTGGCGGGGCTGGTGTGGCCTCCGGTCGCGAGATCTCGTGACCCGTTCGTGTTCGTCGTCGCGCTCGGTGCGGCAGCGGCGCTGCTCCTGATCCCATCGATCGCGGGAGTCGTCCGGCAGCTCCAACATGGTGGTCCTCAGACGGTCCTGCCGTCGCGCGAGGCGATCTACCCGTGGGCCCTGGCCCTGCTCGCCACGGCCATCTTCGGCGGGATCGGGATCGCCCGTCGCCTTCTCGGAGCCAGCAGTCCCCGGCGGAGGCGCCTGGCGACTGGGGCAGTCATGGGGGCGTGCGGCGCACTCCTCGCCGGGATGGTCTTCGGTGCCGTCGCGATCGCCAACGAGGTCGCCCTCGCGGACCAGCCCATGCATGCCTCCCGCTACGGCCCGGTGAACGTCGAGGGCGACCCGCCCGCCTGTGGAGATTCGCTGGCGATCCCCGTCTCGGCTCGTCTTCGAGGCTCCGTCGGGGGGACGGTCGATCGCGCCTCGATCGGCGATGCGGATCTCGCCGGACCGCGGAACGCGAACGACTTCCAATGGACCGCTGCGGTGGCCAGCGACGTGAGCCGCGGTCGCTACGGCGCCGCACGCGTTTCGGGGTCCGCCTGGGCCGCCGAGCCTGGCCTCGAGTGGGTGCCGGTCGCACCGGCGACGGTCGACGGCCTGGCCCTCGATCGTCGGTTCGTCCTGATCGCCCTGTCGCCCGATCAGACCGCGATCGCCCAGGACCTCGGACTGGCGGTGATCGGTGGGGCACGCGCACGCCACTGTCGGATCGCCACAGACGGGGCCGTGATCAAAGATGCGCTGCCGATCGTCCGCTGGATCGTCGGCGATTCCGACATCGCTCGCTGGCGCGGCGAGATCGACTACTTCGTGTTCCTGGACGGCGCGGTCGGCGTGGCCCGAGGGTCCCTGAGCGGGGAGGCTTTTGTGCTGGGTCGGCCGGGCCTGCTCGGAGCGCTCGACTTCGAGCTCGACGTCCTCGATCGCGGTCAGCCGATCACCGTCGAGCCGCCGGTTTGATCGCGCCCCGACGATGATGGACGAGGGCAACGATCGCCTGACCGCGAAGCGCGACCGGCTGGCGCGCTTCTATCGCGTTCTCCGAGTCCTCCAGGCATACGGTGAGCAGGGCGTTCGGATCGAGGAGATCGCGCGCCGCGTCGGGATGTCCAAGCGGACGGTCTATCGGGACCTGCGGGCGCTCGAGGACGAGATCGGAGTGCCCGTCTGGAGCGACGAGGGGCGCTGGGGGGTCGAAAGCGAGGCGTTCCTCCCACCCCTCCGCTTGACGGTTCCGGAGGCGATGGCGGTCGTCCTGTCGGCACGCCTTATGACACGCTACGCCAACACGTACGACCCCGATCTTGGGGCGGCGTTCCAGAAGCTCGAGGAGGGCCTGCCACCGGCGCTCCGCGACCACGTCGAACGGACCCTCGAGATCCTGTCACGTCGTCGCTTCGACGAGCATTTTCAGCGGACCGTCCGCGACTTGACCCGAGCCTGGGCAGACGGGCGCATCGTCACCTTCCGCTACACCGGCGCCTACGGCACCGAGCGGGGGCCTCGTCAGGCGCGTGTGCGCCCGTACCTGCTCGAACCGTCCGTTCAGACGCACGCGCTGTATCTCATCGGTCACGACGAGGAGCGCAATGGCCTGCGCACGTTCAAGGTCGAGCGGATGACCGACCTGACCGTGACCTCCGAGACCTTCGAGCCGCCCGAAGGGGGGGCGATGGAGGAGCTCCTCGGACACGCCTGGGACATCATCGCCGACCAGGCCGAGGTCGATGTCTTGTTGCGATTCGCGCCCGGGGTGGCGGCCCGCGTCCGCGAGGCGACGTGGCATCCGACCGAGCAGGTCACGACCGAGGACGACGGCTCTCTCGTCTGGCGGGCCAAGGTGTCGGGCACGATCGAGATCCGCCTCTGGATCCTCTCCTGGGGCGCAGATGTCGAGGTGCTGGCGCCGATCGACCTGCGCGAGGATGTCGCGGCGACGTTGCGAACCGCCCTCGAGCACTACGAGGCCTGACCGCTCGAGCCGTGCCGCCGGCGCCGGCGGCTCCTGGCCACCGACGACCGGCGGGTATCCTCTGGCCCGTGGAGACCCATCCTGGGCGGCGCCTGCAGTTTGCCGCAGTCAATCTCATCAGCGACCCGATCCACGGCTATCTCGAGCTGACGCGCCGCCTGTCCCCTTCCGAGGCCGTCGGGGCCGGCCTCCCGATCGAGGAGAAAGCCGAGGAGGACCTTCTCGATAGCGCCTGGGTCCAGCGCCTTCGCCGGATCAGCCAGCTCCAGTCCGCCCGCTGGGTCTTCCCGACCGCCGAGCATTCTCGATTCACCCATGGCCTGGGGGTCATGCACGAGGCGGGCCTGTGGGCCAGATCGCTGTTCCCGTCCCTCGCGGCGGCGCTGCCGAGCCTCGCGCCCGGTGAGACTCTCCCGAGCGAGGGCCTGGTCGTCGAGACGATGCGCGTCGCCGGTCTCCTCCACGACGTCGGCCACGGACCGTTCGCTCACTACTTCGACGACCACGTCCTGGCGGCTTTCGAGGCGCCAGCGGATCGCCGGCGACCGACGGGCAAGCGCCTCGCGCACGAGGATCTGTCGCAGCTCATCATCGAACGCGAGCTGGGGCCCACGATCCACGGGCTGCGGCGGGCTCCCGGAGCGACACCCGCCCGCGACGCGTTCGCCGACAGCGAGGCGATCGACCCGGCGTGGGTGAGCTTCCTCGTATCGAAGCCCGCCCTCACGGACGCGACGATGCCGCGCTGGGTCCGGCTCCTCCAGCCATTGCTGTCGGGGGTCTTCACGGTCGACAACCTCGACTACGTCCGCCGAGATGCCTACATGACCGGCGTGGCGATCGGTCCGGTGGATGTCGAGCGGATCCGGCGCTACTCCTTCATCTCGGAGCGCGGGCTGACGCTGCTCGAACCCGGGCTGGCGGCGGTCGAGATGTTCCTGACCGCGCGCCTATTCATGCATCAGCAGGTCTACTACCACCGCACCGTACGGGCACTCGACCTCGACCTGGCACCGATCTTCCTGCCGTCCGTCCGGGCGATCTTCGGCGACGGATCGCCGGTGGATCGATTGTCCGACTATGCCGACCTCGATGAGTACGCGCTGCTCCACCAGGCCGCCCGCTGGGCCCGTGGCGAGATGCTCTCCAGCGACCCGCTGCCCGGCGACGGCACTGTGCCATCTGCCGTCGCCGATGGCTGGCGCCAGATCCTTCTGCGGCATCCGCGCTGGCGGGCCGAATCCGAGGAGCGGCTATCGTCCGAGGATGGGACCTGGCCCGACGACGTCCTCGCCCGTCTCGGTCCAGCCGACGACCGAGTTGCCATCGACCTGGTGGCGATCGACGCTCGTCCGCCCCGGGCGGACGAGCTCCTGGCGATCGAGGCCCGCGACGGCTCGCCGGGCCGACCGGCCTCTGTAGCACTGGCCGGCATCCCGGCCTTCGTCCACGTGGGACGCCGTTACCGGCGGATCGACTGACGGTCTGACACCACCCGGCCAGTGACCTCTACCGAGCCCGGCCAGAGACTGGACCGGCGCGGCTAGAATCCGGCAAGCGCGTGTCGGCGAGGCGCCCTCCCGCCGCAGCGTCGCGATCAGGAGAGTCCCGGCTGTCTCGATACGACTACCCCGACGCCTCCGATGCGGTCGTCACGCCTCTCACGGAGGAGCAGCTCGCCGCTCAACGGACGCGCAACGGCGAGAGGGTGCGGTTCGCACATGGACGGTATTGGCGCGAGACGAGCCGCGGGTTCTTCGAGCCCATCCACTGGCTGTCGCGTCTGACCCCGGCGGAGGCGATCCGACCGGGGTTCGGATGGGGTTTCCGAGCGACGCTCGACGACGGACACGCATCCGCGGCAAACGCCAGCCTCCCACTCCACCTGCTGTCCGATCTCTCGACATATGAGGCCTCGGCCCTGCCGCGAGACGCCCGCAGAGCTATCCGCAGGATGGCTCGACAGCATGTCCGGATCGTCCAGCTGACCGATCCGCGGGTCCTCAGCGATCAGGGCTACGACATCCTCCTCGATTGGCATGAACGGGTCGGTCGGGCCAGAGCGGTGCCCTCGCGGGAGGACTTTCTCGAGGAGATCGGCAGGCAGGTCAACGACATCGGCTGGCTGACCCTGGCCGGCATGGATGGCGACCGCCTGCTCGGGCTACCAGACGGCGTTCGCGGTCGAGGATGTGGGGTATTTGCACGAGATCAAGGTCTCGACGACCTCCTTGAGCCGAGGTCTAACAGCCGTGCTCGATTTCGAGACTGTGCAGGCTTTCAAGAGGATCGGATCCGTGGTCCGGGCGACGACCGGACTGCACGAGCCGGAGAAGCCGAACCTCACTATCTACAAGGTCCGCAATCGGTTCCCAGTCGTTCGGGTGCCGGCCCGTGTCTGGATGCTCAAGCCGGCCGAGCTGCTGTTACGATGGCGCGACCCGCTGGCCTATTACCGCCTCACGGGTCGGGGTCCCAGCAGCGTCACCGAGTCGTACGGCAGCTCGCCGCCACCGGACTAGGCTGGCGGAGATGTCGCGCTACGACTATCCGGACGTCGTCCGATGCCACCGTCCGACCGATCTCAGAGGACGATCTGGCCGTCGAGCTTGAGTAAGGCGGCACGTCTCTGCGACGGGCCCATGGAACCTCGCGCGCCATCCGACGATGCCGCGACATCGACCGGGCCATCCATGTCAGTGCGGGCAGTCGATGAGCGTGACCGCCACCGAGTACGAATAGACTCACCGAGCGATGCCCGATCCCGAGCCTGGTAGGCAACAGCTATCGCAGGCCGACGTCGATCTGCGCCTGGCCAGTCTCGATTCGGCATGGCATCACCAGGATGATCGCCTCGTCCGCGCGTTCACGTTCAGCTCGTTCAGTGCGGCCTTCGGGCTCGCGACCCGCGTGGCCCTCCTCGCCGAGGCGCAGGGACACCACCCAGACCTCGAGGTCGGCTGGGGCCGTCTCGTCGTCATCTTCACGAGCCACGACATAGGCGGGCTGTCAGAACGGGACTTCGCGATGGCGACGAAGGTGGATCGCCTCGTCGAGCGGGGCCTCGGCACCAAGGAAGGCTGATCCGGGCGGCGGTCGCGAACCCGGTGGACTCGACCTCGATCCTGCGGTGCTCACGGCCCGACGGGAGCCCGGTTGACCAGGTCCTACAAGATCCGCCACGGCTTCCCTGTCGTCGGCACCGGCCGCGGATTTGCGCGGACGACTCCACATGGGGCGGCGCGGGCGCCAACCGAACGTGCAAGGATCCGGCAGAGTTGATGGTCGGATAGGCTCCCCGCCATGTCGCGATATGACTATCCGGACGTCTCGGTTGCGAGCGTCCGACCCGTCACGGAGGAACAGCTCGCCGCGCAGTTGACCCGAGACGGCGAGACTGTGCGCCTGGCCCACGGGCGCTACTGGCGTGAGTACAGCGGTGGGTTCTTCGAGCCAGTCCATCGGATGGCACGCCTGTCGGCCGGTGAGGCCCGCCGACCCGGTCTTTGCTGGGGCTTTCGGGCTACGCTGGATGAAGCTGCTGCAACCGCGGCCAACGCGAGCTTGCCGATGCATCTCATCGTCGATATCGCGGCGCACGATGCATCGGTGCTTCCAAGGGATGCGCGCTACAACCGGAACAAGCAGGCGCGACAGGGAGTTCGGATCGTCCAGGCAATCGACCTGCAGGTCATCCGAGACCAGGGATACGAGGTGATGCTGGACTGGTGGCAGCGCATCCCGCGGCGTGGAGCGATCCACACACGCGAACGCTACCTAGCTGAATTGGGACGGCGCGTGCCCGCTGACGGCTGGCTCACTCTGGCCGCCTTGGATGGCGATCGCCTCCTTGGCTTCCAGCAATCGCAGGTCGTGGACGACACCGCTTATATGGAGACCAACACCGTGACCGCCATGGGCCTCGACCTCGGCCTCAGCGGCAGGCTCGACTTTGAAGCCACCCAGGTGTTCAGGCGGAACGGGTCCATCGTTCGCGCTACCTCCGGCGTGTATCAACCTGAGATGCCGCGCCTCGCTGCATTCAAGGTCCGTCACGGTTTCCCGGTCGTCCGTGTACCGTCACGGTTCTGGATGCTCAAGCCGATGGAGCTCGTGGTTCGTGCGCGGCGCCCGCTCACCTACTACCGGCTTACTGGGCGCGGCATAGACCGGGCGGTGGGCCACTAGAGATCGAGCCTCCCGTGGAGGTGGCGCAGGGCGAGCTTCTCTGGAGTGAGGGGCGGGCCGCTTCCTCACTCTACGCAGACTTCTCTTCTCGATGGATGCCGTCGCGGCAGAAGCCGCACGTGACGACAACTGCTTCTCGGCAGGTGCAATCTGGGCAGCTACACGTGATGGCAGGGAGTGGAAGAGGGCGGCAACTCTCGGTTGAAGGAACTGCGATTGCAGCCGGGTCGCCGTTCCGTTCCGCCCTCTTCCTCGCCCTGCGGACCTTCTCCCGATCCCGATAGTCGGGGTTCGCCGCGCGCCAGGCTCTGTGGTAGGCGCGCCGGAACTCGGGTTCGTGCCATCGTCCGCCGCGGCTTCCGGGACCCGTCGGCAGGCGGTTAGCCATCGGCTCATCGCCGACTGGCCGTCGAGATCTCGGCGTCGCCCGGTCGACGAGGTCGCGAGAGTCCTTCATCAGCGGCCGATGGCCTCGAGGAGGACCACTGCGAGCCCGTATGTCAATTCCCGACCCCTTCCCACCCATCTGTCACGGGCGTGTGCCTCGCCCGATCGACGGGCATCGTGCAGGCACGCCAAAGAACCCTTGGGCGGGGCCGGCGGATGTAGACGGGGGCGGGATGCCAGCGCACGCTCGGCCTTACGAGGCCTGGCGCGTCGGCGAGAGCAGCCGGGCCGTTCGTACGGCGAAAGCCCCCGTGGGCTGCGCAAGGCAGGGTACAGCGGGTCGACGAGGGCTGCAGGAATCAGCCGGTCGGGGGCGTGCCTGCCGGAGACTCGCCCTCGTGGACTTCGACTACGGAGCTGCGGCCCTGTGCCTGTCCGCGGAGGGCAACAGGTGGCTTATCACGTCGTCGACCGCGTAGTGCTTCTGCTGGACGGACTCGACTCCCCATGCGAACAAGAAGGACGGCGCGCCCACACTGCACGAGTACCTCCTGGGCCAGGAGTCGATGCGAAACAGTGTCCCGAAGAGGAAGACGCCCTTCCTGCGGAGCAGGATGTTTGCGAGGTACATGTAGTAGGGGATCACCCGAAGGCGGGTGATGGACAATCGCCGGCGACGTTTGGCCAGCTGGTAGTAGGCGGCAAACCTCTCGAAACTTGGCGGAGGCATGATCCGCCTGAGTACCGACAGGTTCCCGAACCGCAAGTTGCTGCCAACCCCCCCACCCTTGCTGGACCCAAACATGTCTCTGGGTACCCCGTGTTCCTCCAGGATGCGCCGGGGGATCGGCCGGTCGTAGTCGGCTCGGATTGACCAGGGAGTCATCTCCGGTGACTTCGAGATGGCGCATGTGTCGGCCTGCCGCATCACGCCAAGGAAAGGCACGGAGAAGTTGAGGAACCCGGTGATCAGCCGGAAGTCCTTCTTGGCGGTCTCCGGAAATTCCTCGCGAACGATCTCGTCACTGATGCGCTTGGGCGTGCCCCACACGCCGTCCCCGTAGGTGCCGCTGAACATCAGCCGGCCCTTGAGCTCTTCCTCGGCGCCGGCATAGAAGACCGAAGTGCCCAGCTCGCCACTCGATACAAAGAGGTCGGCCGTATCGTGGGTCAGGTAGTCCAGCTCCTTCTTCTGGATGACGTTCGAATAGCCCAACGCCTTCGCAATGTCATGGCCGTTATCGCTGCGTACGGACTTCTTGGTTTCGAACGTGACGGCGTCACGGCAGCCGGCGTCATAGGCAAGAGCCGCACAGGCGGGGGAGTCGTACCCCTTTGAAAGAAACGCGATGGGCTCGAAGGCATGGACTCTGGCTGGATCCGTGGCGTTCTCCACGACACCGCGGACCTCTCGTTGAAGGAAGCCGAAGTAGTCGTCGAAGGACGTGAATTGTTGCGGTATGGGTTTGCCGGCCTCGGTCAGGTCACCCTGCGGAGAGACATGGACGTTGCAGTAGTAGTGGAGGCGGAGCCGATGCTCCCCTTCCAGC
This sequence comes from uncultured Chloroflexia bacterium, assembly GCA_963789905.1. Lineage (GTDB taxonomy): Bacteria > Chloroflexota > Limnocylindria > Limnocylindrales > CSP1-4 > CAWBMK01. The sequence goes on from CAWBMK010000001.1 coordinate 1,229,281, forward strand.
GGCAATTCGCGCGTGTACTGCCTCAGGCCATCCAGGATTGAGAGGACGTCGTTCTCGTAATCGACGTAGTTGAGATCCAGATGCTCATCCGCTGCCCGAAGGATGAACGGCACGGAGTTCGAGAAATAGACGAGACCACCTTTGCGTATGGAGTACACGCACTCCTGCGTGTTGCAGGGAGCTACCACGATCAGCTGACCGTCGCGCAGCACGGCGCCGCTTCCGATGAACGAGTACGACTGCTCGATCCCTCCCTGCCCGAAGGGTCCCGCCCAGGCACCCTCGCAGAAGAAGTCATCGCGGCAGTCAACCCATGATCCGGCCACGACAACTAGTTGGCCCGTGTCGACCTCATACCGAAGGCACCAAGCGAGTTTGGGTAGCCGATCGCTCCGAAGGTAAGTGAAGCCCGGTATCTGAGCGGTAGCAGGAGGCGGCTCTCCTCCGGTCCTCACGGCGCACCATCAAGAGGCCGGGAAGAGGGGCCGACGGGGTAGGAGCGTGCGATCTCCGCCATCGACGCGTACGCCTTCAGGCTCTCCACAGCCTTGTCCAGCCGGTCCGGGAGTGGGATCGGCGGCCACGATTGGGGGCGAAGCCGAGCGATGAGAGACCCTTTCCAGCCGTGCTCGAGGCGAAGTTGGCAGTAGATCTTCCGATATCCCATCCTCTCTCGGAACTCCTGACGATTCGTTTGATGCAGGAGCACACGAGTGCCGCCGCTGTGGTATCTCATCCCCCGCTCGAGCAGGTAGTGCCGCGTCACCTCGTAAACGAGGGCGTTGTTGGGGTGGTACTTGTGATACGTCGGGTCGGACTTCGAGGACGACGAGAGCGAAGCGTCCCCGACGACGAGGCAGCTCTCCCAGGCGACCAGCGTTCCGCCGACGAAAGCCCCCCACGTCTCACGGCCTGGATAGCGAGCGTGCTCCGTGAACTCCCGGACAAATCCGTCCTCCGAAAGGGGCGGCGGTGTCCCGTAGTGGCGGAATGCGGCCAGGTACACCGCATAGCCGTTGCTGGCGAACCAAAGCGGGTCCACCATCCTGACTTCGCATAGCGAAAGGCCCTTCCGAACCTCGTGGCGCGGACCCTTCCTGAGACGGCCGAGGCCGTACTCGCGATCGTCACAGCAGACGTACCACCATCCGCTCGGGGGTGTATCCCAGCCCTCTGTCCACTGGGCGAACGCCGCTCCGGTTCGCTCCAGAGCCCGACGAACTTCATCCCTGTCCACAGGCTTCCATCGGTGCGGCATAGCTAGTGGTCGCAGGCCCGGCCCATGCCGCTGCCATGCCGTGTCCCCGATCCAGACAACGTTCGATGTGCTGGAGACGTGCTCGACGAATGACGTCGGATCTGCCACCGCGAGCCTCCACACACGTTCGAGTGCTGGATGGGACGCCTGGGGTCGCTGGATCGCAAACGGCTCGCACCGGACTCCGATCGAACGCCCGAACACCCCGCGAAGCGCGCACCATCCTACCGCGCCTGGACTCCCATCTCGGGGCCGGCGGAAGAAGCTTCAGGCCCGGCGAAGGATCGAGTGTTACGCTCCGATTGAGCGTAGATTGCGCGCCCGTAGCTCAGTGGACAGAGCATCTGACTTCGGAGTCTTCCGAGGCTAGCGGTGTGCTTGTCCGAGCGGCTACGCGAGCGAGAGCTGGCGAGTTATCTGCTGTGCGACGTGTTGAGGTCGCCACTCGCACCGGGCCGCAGGATCGTGGGATGTTGCACGGCGACGCTATCTGGGGTGCGTACCCTAGTCTGGTGGAGGAGTCGAGGCAGCCTGAACCGGTAGTCGGTCGACCCGAACCTTCAGGCGGATTCATCCTCGGTCGTGAGCCGGTGGCAGCGCCCAGGCGGGATCTTCCAGCTTCGATCCGGCGACCGCTAGAGCGCCTAGCGCTCATCGGTGTGGCTCCAGATGACTCGGACGATGTCCGTGTCCAGAAGGTCACACTGACGCTTTCGGCCGTGACCGTGACAGTGCTGGCCGTTGCCTGGGTTGGTACCTATCTTGCGCTCGGGCTGCCGCTATCCGCTGCGATCCCGTTCACCTATCAGATCGCGTCGGTCGTGACGCTCGTCGCATTCGCGCGATCGAAGGACTACCGGTTCTTCCGATTCAGCCAGATCGTCCTCATCTTCATCCTTCCGTTCCTCCTGCAGTGGAGCCTGGGCGGCTACGTCACCTCGAGCGCTGTCAGCCTGTGGGCGCTGGTCGGTGTCTTCGGTGCGCTCTTCTTCTACAACGCCCGAGAGGCTGTGCCGTGGTTCGCCGTGTTCGTGGTGCTGACGGTCTTCTCCGGGTTGATCGATCCGAGGCTGGCTGCCTCTGCGCCCACGATCCCGATGGGCGTCCAGGTGTCGTTCTTCGTCCTGAACATCCTGGGGGTCTCGGTGACCGCCTATCTCCTGCTTCAGTACTCGGTCCGAGCCCGTGACACCGCCCTAGCCCAGTCGGACGGGCTGCTTCTCAACGTCCTTCCGCGCTCGATCGCCGAGCGCCTGAAGCGTGAGCCGGGGATCATCGCCGAACGCTACGACGATGTAAGCGTGCTGTTCGCCGACGTCGCCGACTTCACACCCTTTGCTGAGCGAACGAGCCCGGAGCAGGTCGTCGGCGTCCTCGACGAGATCTTCAGCGCATTCGACGTCCTGACCGAACGACACGGACTCGAAAAGATCAAGACGATCGGCGACGCCTACATGGTCGCTGGAGGTTTGCCCGAACCTCGGCCCGACCACGCCGAAGCGATCGCGGCCCTCGCGATAGAGATGCACGCCGCGTTGGCCCGTGTCTGCGGGGCGCTCGGGCTCGACCTGGCCATCCGGATCGGGATCGCCACCGGGCCCGTGGTTGCCGGCGTGATCGGCCGCCGCAAGTTCATCTTCGACCTTTGGGGCGACACCGTGAACAGCGCCAGCCGGATGGAGTCGCACGGCGTCGCCGGCAGGATCCAGGTGACGGAAGCGACATATCAACGGCTCCGCGCTCGGTACCCCTTCGAAGACCGGGGCGAGACCGAGGTTAAGGGCAAGGGTCGCGTTCGCACGTATCTCCTCATCGTGGAGGCGGCTCCGCTCACGAAGTAGTTAGCCTCAAGAAGCGGGTGGATCTCGGGCCGTTAGCCACTGCCGACTGTCCGGCCACTTGACGATGCGAACATCGACGACATTTCCGACACATACTCGATGCGGGAGGGCACATGGCTGAGCAACAGCGGACCATTGGCGACCTGCTCGAGGAGGCGCGACGGCGCATCGACCGCCTGGCGCCCACCCGGGTGCAGGCGGAGGTGGAGTCCGGCGGGATCCTCATCGACATCAGGTGCCAGGAACTGCGCGATGAAACAGGGACGATCCCGGGTGCACGGCATATACCGCTGTCGGTGCTGTATTGGCGACTCGACCAGACGTCGGAAAGCAACGATCCGAGCGTCGGCGACCGCGACCGCCGCATCATCCTGATCTGTGCCCATGGCTATTCGTCGAGTCTGGCTGCGGCGACCCTTCGGGATCTCGGCTTCGCACGAGCGACCGACGTTGAAGGTGGCTTCGAAGCCTGGGCCGCTGCTGGACTGCCGGTCGCAATCGGTGCCGACCCGTGACGAGCCCTGTCGAAGGGCCCGAGTCGCGGGACGCCATCGCGCGGAGGGGTGACGCGCGCAGCGACACCTCCTACTTCCTTCCCGATCGAGATCAGAGATGGCTACGATCATGTCGGGCGCAAGAGGATCCGAATGCCACTCTTCATGGATCGCCATGATCTGCCTGGGGTTACGGCCGAACAGGTCGCACAGGCGCATCTTGCCGACTTGGAGATGGGGGCCAAATTCGGGGTGCAGTTCCTCGCTTACTGGTTCGATGCCGATCAAGGCGAGGCATTCTGCCTAGCGAGAGCACCCAAGGGTGATTTGATGACGGCCGTGCACCGGGAGACGCACGGCCTCATCCCCAACGAGATCATCAGCGTCTCCGAGGACAATGTCCTGCGGCTCCTCGGGAGGATGAGTGACACCGGCGGTGAAACCCGAGAGGTCAACCCGTTCCGGACGATCCTCTTCACGGATCTGCATGGTTCGACGTCGATCCTGCAGTCGGTCGGGCAGACGGCGTTCATGGTCCTTCTCACGGAGCACGACGTGATCATTCGGCGAGCGCTCGTGGCCTCGCGCGGACGAGAGGTGAAGCACACGGGCGATGGGATCATGGCCTCGTTCGAGGATGTGGCAAGCGCGCTTGAATGCGCGATGGTCATCCAAGGCGGGTTCGAGGAGCGGGCCGCCGAGGCCCCGGTGCCGGAGCTTCGCGTGCGGATCGGGATCGCCGCCGGCGAACCAGTCGACCACAATGACGACCTATTCGGCTCGACAGTCACCCTCGCCAGGCGAATCTGTGATGCCGCCGATGCTGGGCAGATCCTCACGTCCGACCTCGTCCGCGAGTTAGGCGGCGAGCGAGGCTTTGCGTTCGATGGTGGTCGCGAACTGGTCCTAAAGGGGTTCTCAGGTCCGACTCGCGTCTTCGAACTTGCACTTCGGGGGTCCTGAGGCGCCGTTCGGCGAGGCGTTCGGACGGCCTCCGGTGATGGTTGGCCCGCGGAGCTCACGACTGCGCATCTTATCCATGCTGTATTAGCGACTCGCTGGACTGCCGGTCGCCCCGGCCTAGCTATCGGCGAGCGTTGAGACTGATCAAGCCGCCGCACCCACTCGAGAGAACAGCGAGTAGACGAAGGTCTGCGGAATGCCGCGCGGTGTCGTGTGCAGGTAGGGCTCGCTCCGCTCAAGATGGAAGCCGGGACCACACTGATGGGCGAGCTGACGGGCGTCGTAGCGGCGGACGGGGAGTCCGCTGCACCGCTCGGGACCATCGGGCGCGAACGTCGCCATGATCGCGCAACCACCGGGATTGATCGTTCGCTCGGCGAGCTCCACATAGCGGCGACGAGCGCCCGGCTCGATCAGGAAGTGAAACACGGCTCGATCGTGCCATACATCAAAGCGCCCTAGGTCCTCGATGGCGGTCACGTCGCCGACTCGCCATTCGACGCGATCAGCACGATCGCCGAGTCGACCGCGTGCGACCTCGAGCCCCGCCCCAGAGATGTCGACGACCGCGACGCGATCGAGACCGAGGTCGAGCAGGTAGTCGACAAGCGACGAGGCGCCACCGCCGACATCGATGACGCTGCGAGCCCCGGCCTCGACGGCCTCGGCGACGAAGCGAGCCGACATCAGGGGCACGGGTTCATACCAGCCCACCTCGTCGGGCGACCGCGTCCGATAGATGCGCTGCCAGTGCTCCTCTGTCACGGCGACAGGATAGGACCTCGTCTTCAGGCGTGGCCTGCGTCCTCGAGCCGGCGCCGTCGTGCGTCTCGAGCCGGAGCGTGCTGTGCTCGACGTCGAAGTTGCCCGCCAGGCAGCGACACAGCTCGTCGAGAACGGCCGCTGGGTCCGCGCCCGCTCGAACGACCACGCGAGCCGAGACCCATGATGTGTTCGCGGACCTCGACACTTCGTCGTTTGGACCTTTAGGCCCGAGGTCCCACTCCGACCCAGCCTCGAACGAACAGGAGGGCTCGTGTCCTCGCTGAGCCCGCCGGCACCTTTTGGTCTGCGACTCGCCTGTGGTGGACGAGCGTCCGGGGGATGCGACAAGGGCTCATACCAGATGTAACGAGTCAATCGATGTGCTGGGCTAGAGTCTCGGCGTGGATCCAATCACAGCCTTTGGCGTCGCCGCATTGACTTTCATGATGCTGATGTACGCGCTGGAGGCGCGCGGGCGCGTGTTCATCCTTGCCTTCGCTCTTGGGTGCGCGCTGTCGAGCCTCTACGGCTTCCTGTCGGCAGCGTGGCCGTTTGGTGTGGTCGAGGCGGTGTGGTCAGTCATCGCCCTTCGACGGTACGCTGCGGCTGGGTAGGTCGTGGAGCCAGCCGAGCGCGACGTGCGCGTAAAGGTCTGGCGCTATCATCGGCCGGCCGCGCCCGTAGCTCAGCGGACAGAGCATCTGACTTCGGATCAGATGGTCGGGGGTTCGAATCCCTCCGGGCGCGCCAGAACAACAAAGATCGACGCGGCATCGGACACGATGCGCATGTGTGTGCCTGGCGCATGGCCGCCCTTAGGGCACCACCGGGTTCTTGGTCTGCACCATGCTCTTACGCGGCTAGGCCAGGATCGGTTGGTCGTTCAGCCTATCGGCTGGTTGCCCTGTCCTCGGCTGCGACACAGGCCAGCTCGGCTGTCCGTGGCGGCCGGCCCATCTCCTCGGTCAACCGGGCGGCAAGTCAGCCCTCCACTAGCTGCGTCTAGCCGGCGCTCGCCTGGCTCTGCGTCGGCTCTTCCATCTCGAAGGTCTCGCGCATCGGCTCCTCGTGTAGGAACAGCGCGAACGCGGCTGCGATGAGCGCTCCCACGATGCCGACCCAGAAGGTCGCGGCGAGGGCGATCGAGAAGGCGTCGTGGATGGCCTGGACGATGGCCGGAATCAGCGGTTCGACGGCGGCTCGGAACTGCTCCGGGACCGCCGCAAGGATTCGCTGGCCGAGGTCGCCAGTTCCCTCGAGATCGACGCCCTCGCCATTGCCGTTGCTCCCGGCGAACTGATTGGCAAGTTCCGGCGGGATGCCCGCCGAGATGAGCTGCGTCGGAACTTCCGTGGCCATCCGGCTGGCGAAGAGCGTCCCCGCGATCGTCAGCCCCACCGTTCCGCCGATCTGCTGGAAGAAGGTCAGGCTGCTGGTCCCCACTCCCACCCGCTCGTGCGGCACCGAGTTCTGGACGACAAGCGTGAAGACGGCGAACGAGGGTCCGATGCCCACCCCGGTGACCGCCATCCACAGCCACAACGAGACCCGTTCTGTGTCTGCCTCTAGGTGGGTGAGCATGAACAGGCCGAGAGCCAGACACAGGAGCGATCCGAAGATCAGCACCTTGTAGCGCCCGGTCCGGGCCACGATCTGTCCCGACGCGATGGCGCTGATGATCAGGCCGCCAAGCAGCGGCAGGATGTTGTAGCCGGATTCGGTCGCGCTTGTCCCCGCGACGGTCTGGAACCAGCGAGGCAGGAAGACCACGGCGGCGAAGAACCCGAATGCCGCCAGGAACATCGCCGCCACCGAGATCGTGAAATTGCGGATCCGGAACAGGTTGAGAGGGACGATCGGATCGAACGCCCGCGACTCGACCCAGATGAAGACCAGCCCCAAGAAGAGTCCGACCAGGATCAGGCCTCCGACAGCCGGATCGGTCCACTCATGGCCGGTCTTGTTGGTCAAGCCGATCAGGAAGAGGGCGATGGCTGCCGTGAAGACCGCGGCGCCGAGGTAGTCGATGTGGCGCGTAGCGTCAGGGTGACGGATCGCCGGCAGCAGCCGCCAGAGGCCGAACAGCGAAACGAGGCCGACCGGCACGTTCACAAAGAAGATCCAGTGCCACGTGAAGGTGTCTGTGATCCAACCACCGATCGCCGGGCCAATGATCGACGATAGGCCGAACACAGCGCCGAAGAAGCCCAGGTACTTGCCACGCTCGGCCGGGGTGTAGAGGTCGGCGACGACGGCCAGCGCTACGGGGAAGACGGCGCCTCCGCCGAGGCCCTGGAGGCCACGGAACAGGATGAACTGCCACATTGTCTGGCTGAGGCCGGCCAGGACCGAGGCGATGATGAACAAGCTCACCGCGGTCAGCAGGATCGGCCGGCGCCCGAAGAGGTCGGACAGCTTTCCCCAGATCGGTCCGCTGATGGTCGCCGTCAGCAGGTATATCGTGATCGACCAGGTGTAGAGGTCGTTGCCGCTGAGGTCGGTGACAATCCGGGGCAGCGCGGTCCCGACAACGGTCTGATCGAGAGCGAAGAGGAACAGCGCCAGCAGGATCGCGCCGAGAATCTCGAGGCGCTGGCGGTCGGTCAGGTGAAAACTCGGCTCAGGGCCGGACAGGGTTTCGGTGGCCGGCATGGACATGGTCTTCTCCGTAGGCTCGGAAGGGACGCCGAGACCAGGGCGACGCGCCCGTCGCCACGAGTCGATGGGTGCATCGGGGCTTGCGGACCGGTTGCCCAGGGCCGATATTAACCGGAGACCGCCATTTGCGTAGGCCCGCTTCCTACGGGGATCGCGAAGCCCGACAGCCGAAGTCCGCCGGCCACAGCCTGGTGGTGGTTCCTCCGCGCCTGACGCCCTCCGGGCGCGCCATTTCCGACCGTTTCGGGCTGTGTGAGTGTCAGGCTGTGGGCGCACGCCGACGGCGTCAGCCCGATCGTCACGAGCGTCCTCCCTGAGACCGCGTCGGTCGCCGGGGAATCACTTCGCGCGTACCGTGCATCTATGCGGCGATGGTCACCACGATGAGCGGCGCTGGCGAGACTGCGGCAGCACTGATGAGCAGTGCCGTGAAGGGCGACGAGGTCGCCTTCGCCCGGATCGTCGACGCCCACCACGCCGACATGGCGAGCGTCTGTTTCGTGGTCACAGGCGGTGACGCGGATCTAACCGAGGAAGCGGTCCAGTCGGCCTGGACGATCGCCTGGCGTAAGCTGGACACGATCCGCGACCCAGAGCGCCTCCGGCCGTGGCTCATCTCGATCGCCGTCAACGAGGCCCGTCAGCTCGCGCGCCGCCAGAGACGTGGTCGCGTGCTCGAGATAGCGGTCGCCGCCGATCCCTCGACCGCGAGCTTGACGGATCCGGCCGGTCACGCCAGCGACATCGACCTGCGGAATGCCCTGGCCAGGATGAAGCCCGAGGACCGGACGCTGATCGCGCTCCGCTACGTCGCGGGCTTCGACTCCACGGAGCTCGCCCGCGTGCTCGGCATGAGTCCGTCTGGCACCCGGGCCCGACTCGCCCGTCTGCTGGACAGCCTTCGATCGGAGTTGGGTGATGGATGACATGGTGCTGTTCGAGCGCCGATTCGAGGAGCGCGTCCGTGCGTTCGGCTGGGCCGGCGTGCAGCCGGTGGACGCGGCGGTCATTGCCCATGCCATCGCGGTCGGCCATCCCAGAAACGCTGATGCCGGCCGACGCCGAAGCCTGTTCGGGTTCGCCGTCCCTCGCCGGGCGCTGACGTTCGTGCTGCTCCTCGGCCTGCTCCTGGCCCTGCTCGGCGGAGCCCTGCTGGTCGGTGCTCGCCTCTTCACTCCCGCGCTTCAGGGCGCGCTCGGGTGGATCGCGTTCACCGTGTCGCAACCCCTGTCCGGCCAGGATGAGGACCTCGACATCTGGCTGGTCGCCCTGGACGCGCGAGCCCGGCGTGCCGTCGGCACCGATACCGACAGCGTCGATCAGCTCTGTCCCGCCTTCTCGCCAGACGGTGTGAGCCTTGCGTACGGGCGGACCGAGACGTCGGCCCTGGTGGTTGCCGACGTGAGCCCTGACGGCCGCGTCACCGATCGCCTGACGATCGACGTGGGCGACGACCTGCCACCACCGTGTCCCGTCTGGTCGCCGACGGGTGGCCAGATGGCGTTCGGCGTGAACCGCACTTCGCCCATCAATGCACAGGCGCCGGCCGCGGGGAGCGAGGTATGGATTGCGACCCTCGGGGATGGGTCCATCAAGGTTCTGCCGGACCTGTTGGCGACCGACCTCGAGTGGTCACCCGATGGCAGCGTCCTGGCGATTGCGAGCGGAACCGGAGAACTCGACGGTGGCCACCTGCGTGACGGGCGGATCCACCTCGTTGCGCCGTCGTCAGGCGAGGATCGGACGCTCGACGAGACGGCAGGAGCCATCGAACTGACGTGGTCACCCGATGGCCGGTACCTCGCCTACGCGGCCCTGGACCTCTCGGCGCCGGGCGACACCGACGTCGTGCTCCGCGTCATCGAGGTCGCAACCGGGCAGCAACGCACGCTGGCGGGCCCGTACACGATCCTGCACGGGATCGGACCTGTCTGGTCGCCCGACGGCGAGACGATCGTCTACCAGCGGGGGGGCGGGGGCGGCGAGCGGAGCGAGGTCGTCCTGTTGACCCCGGGTGACCTGTCTGACCCGTCTGCTGACCCCCACGAGGTGGTCGTACCGGCGACCGAGAATGGGTCCCGAGGACAGCTCTCTCCGTACCGTGTCACTTGGTCGCCGGACGGCCGGCACCTGCTCATGATGGCGTGGGGAGGCCCGCCGGACGGCCTCCTGGCAGTTCCGGTCGACCCGGCGGAGCCGCCAGTCGTCTTGTCCCAGGTGGAGGGTCTGGTGGCGTACGACGGCTACGACGACTCGACCTTCGTGCCGATCCAGGTCTGGGGGCGCGCTCCGGCGGACTGAGCGATGCCGCGCGACGGTTCCCGCCGCGCTTGGGCAGCCACCTGGCAGCACGATCGGACGTCAGCGGGTGGTCGGCGGCGGACTCTCCGCCGCGCCACTCACCACGCGATCGGCCAGCTGCCGGACCGGCACGCTAGTACCTGTGTTGTTCCTGCGCGCCTGACGCCCTCCGGGCGCGCCAGAACAACACGATGCGAGGCTTTACGACCTCCTGCCCGAGTTCCGGTCGCTCTTCACGGCCGAGGCCAGGCTCTGAGCACGATAGTGCCGCGACCGTTGACGGCCGCGGAGCTGGAGCGAGCAACTCACGAGGACACGGGGTGGGTGACGATCGGCATCGGCGTGTCCCACCGGCCCGTCCCGATCGACACCGCCACCAGCGCCGCAGCCAACCGCCGGCGAAGCTCGCTCGCGACGGCCGTCTGAGCACCGGTCGGGACCCGCTGCTGGAGCCTGATCGATGCGCCGTCCATGCCGATCCCGGTGACCCAGATATCGATCGGGGCATCGGCGACGAACGTGTCGGCCCACGCGGCGTCATCGCCCATGTCACCCGCGACCTTAGCGGCGATCGCCAGGGCGTGATCTAGGTCGGCGGCTTGCAGGACCTGGAAGTCGACGACAGCCACCGAGAACAGGCGCGTGAGGTTGGAGGAAATCCTGATGAATCCGTTCGATACAGCGTGCGAGGAGCCCATCGCGTCGCGCAGCATCGTCCGGCGCAGACCGATCTCCTCGACGACCCCTTCGACTCCGGGTTGACCGCTAACGGTCACGTAATCGCCGTTGAAGTACGGACCCTCCACGAGGATCAGGAACCCCATCACATAATCCAGGACTACGTCCCTCGTGGCGAACACGACGGCCACGAGCATGAGGACGATGGCGCCGAGGATGGCCCATAGTTCGAAGACGGCCAACAGCATGACCACAAACCCGGCCAGCACACCTACGCGGACGAGCTTGAGGAGCAGGTCTTCGATCGTCCCGATGCGCTTCTGTACCTCGTCGGTTGAGCGCGTCTCGGACGGTAGGTGAGCTGCCTGCGCATTGATGACGGCGGGTACGACGCGGTGGATGGTCGTGACCCCTACCCGATAGATCAGGAGCAGGACCGCCGTGCCTATCAGGAGCTGTGCCCCATGGCCGAGGACCCAGCGGATCACGTCGTTCAGGTCCATATCACTACCTCGATGAGGATCCTCCACCTGCGTAGGTTGCCGGTCGGATGTGGCGGGATGACTCGCGACAGTCTGCCTGAGCCGATTGGTGCATTGTGCGAAACGTGGCGGATGGGAGGTCGCGCCTCGTCGGGGGTCATCTTGATCCTATCCCGGGTGCCCCTGTTCGAGCTCGAGAGGAACACTCTGACCCTTCGTCCGTAGCTGGACGGACTGACATTGTTGTTACTGCGCGCCCTAAGCCCTCCGGGCGCGCCAGATACGGATGACTCCCCGGTCTCTCCCGTGATCAGGCCGGATGCCAGCGCTGACTGCGGCCACGTCCCCGCACCCAGCCGAACGGTCGTCCGAAATGACTCACTGCCATGCCCCAGCGCTCGTCCCGTGCCCGGGTGAGCAATCCGATCCGCGATGCGACCCCGAGCCCGGGCTCCACGTCATGGCTCGACTCCCACTCCGGGTGGGAGACCTGGATCGGCAGATGCAGAATGTCGCCCGTGAGGAGCATCGAGGATGCGCCGTCGGTCAGCACCACACTGCGGTGACCCGGCGTGTGCCCGGGGCTGTGCAGGACCCGCACCCCTGGAGCGACCTCACGATCAGCGGGATCCAGGTCCAGCATCCCGAGCTCCTCGAGTCGGCGCATCGCGCTCCGTCCCTCGGACTCCTCGGTGCCGTCTTGGCGCGCGAAGAAGTCCCAATCGGCGGGGTGGACGTGATGGACCGCATTTGGGAACCGAGGTTCACCGCCCGGCCGGCACGCGCCACCGGCGTGATCCGAATGGAGATGCGTGTGGATCACGTGCCGCACGTCCGCCACGGTGACGCCCGCCGAAACTAGCTCGTCGTCGATCCGCCCCGTCACGTCGTACGGGGAACGTCCGAGGTGGCCGATCCCGCAGTCGATGAGCACCGATCCGGCGCTGAGCCGCAGCAGGAACGCGTGAACGTGCCAGGCCCAGCTGTCGATATCCTCACCGGCGAACGCCCACGGGAACGCCTCGCGCTCCGAAGACCAGTCGACGTCGTGGCCGGGCACCTCGCCCGCGAGCGGCAATGACACCCAACCGTCGCAGAGGGGAACGACCTCGACGCTCCCGACCCTAACCAAGGGATGGACCATGTCGGTAGCCTAAGACACGGGGGAGGCACCGAGGAAGGGCTCGGGAGGCACCAGGGACCTGCGGCTTGGCACCCGGCCGCGATCACACAAAGACCCACAACCAACGCCAATCGCGTCACGTGCCGCTGTCGGGCAATGCTCGCCAATCGACGGTCACTTGACCTTCAAGTGACTCGAAGGTGTAGGGTTCAGCCTGTGAAGGTCGCCCTGCGAGCCTCAGGACGAGGGCGCCGCGCGTCCATCGCCAGTTGAGGTCCCTCCCGCTTGGGCCGGCCATCGTCGCGGAAACGGTGGGCACGTTCGCCCTCGTCTTTGCGGGGTGTGGCGCGATAGCGGTCGGCTCCCTCGGTGGGACAGGGATCGCGGCAGCGTTCGGGCTCGCGATCATGACGATGATCTACGCCCTTGGGCATGTCTCGGGGGCGCACTTCAATCCCGCCGTGACCGCGGCATTCGTCGTCGGTCGACACTTCCCGTTATCCCGCGCCCTCCCTTATTGGGGTGCCCAGGCGGCTGGGGCCATCGCCGCGGCAGCGCTCCTGCAGCTGACGCTCGGCGACTCCGTAAGCCGTGCGGTAACGCAGCCGACGGGCAGCGACGGGCAGGCCCTTATTTGGGAGATGGCGCTGACGTTCTTTCTCATGCTCGTGATCGTGGCCGTCGCCACGGACACTCGCGCCCTGGGTGAGGCAGCAGCTATTGCGATCGGTGGCGCGGTCGCGATGGGGTCTCTCGTGGGCGGGCCCGTCAGTGGGGCCTCCATGAACCCGGCGCGCTCGCTCGGCCCCGCCCTCGTGACCGGAGACCTCAATGATCTCTGGATCTACGTCATCGGACCGATCATCGGGGCGACACTCGCTGTGCTTCTCTATGGCTACATTCACGACCCGTGATCCGGACGCAAGCGTTGTCGTTCGCACGCGCCTGACGCCCTCCGGGCGCGCCAGAACAGCCCTGCTCCGTGCGCGTCGAGGTCAGGTGTGGCCCGCAGGTCCCCGACCAATAGGTCGTCGAGACCGCCACCTGGGTCGTCTATCCGTTCAAATGCGGCAACTAGCGGTCAGCTGGCTCGCTGATCGACACCTCGACCGAGGAGGTCGCGGATGGTAGCCCGGCGCCCTTCACCCCGGGTGACGCGATCGCGGATCGCCGTCACGAGGTCGTCCCAGGTGTTGCCCGGGAAGGTCGTCAGGCCTCGGCCGACCATGCGAGGACTGTGGGCATCGGATCCGCCGACGAGCGCGTAGCCGCAGGCCACGGCGATCTCCTCCACCCGTCGCCGCCAGCGCGGCAGCCAGAGGGCGGTCGGGTGCATCGTCTCGAGGGCATCCGGGCGATGGCGGACATCCGCCTGGGCCAGGTCCAGCAGGACATCGGCCTGGGCGGCCACGCGGGCGTTCACCAGCGGGTGGGCGACGACGGCGATCCCACCCTGGTCGTGGACGGCCGCCACGGAATCGGCCATCGGCATGCCGGCCGAAACGAAACCCCGGAGGCCGATCCCGAGCAGGTGACCCTGGCGCGTGCCGACCTCCTCGCCGAGGACGACCGTGGTCCGGAGCCCTTCGTCCTGCGCCCGTGCGACGAGCGCCTTCGCGACGTCGATCCAGTCGTGGTCGGTCAGCACCGCCAGATCCAACCCACAGGTTGCCAGCGCGGCGTACATCGCCCGTGGCGTCCGGCGGCTGATGGCGTCGCCGCTGGGATGGATGTGCAGGTCGGCTCGGCCGATCGTCGGATTCGGCTGCATCCGGCCGATCATCCCAGAGCGCGGCTGATGCTGTAGCCAGCCGCCACGCCACAGGTCCCTCGATCCGGCGGTTCGGCTAACGTAGGCCCGATGACGCGGCAAGGTCCGGCCCGGAACATCGACACCGTCGTGGTGGGAGCCGGACAGGCCGGTCTGATCGTCAGCGACCAGCTGCGGCGCGTCGGCCGGGAGCACGTCGTCCTCGAGCGGCGAGCGACGCTCGGCGGCGGCTGGCAGGATCGCTGGGACGCGTTTCGGTTGGTCTCGCCGAACTGGACGACCTCGATCGACGGATTCCCCTACCGCGGTGCCGATCCGGACGGTTTCATGCCCCGCGACGAGATCGTCGATCACTTCCGGGCGTACGCGGCGTCGATCGGCGCCTCGGTCGAGCTCGGCACGGACGTCACGAGCCTGGAGGCGAGCGATGGTGGCCCGGTCCGCTTCCGCCTGGCGACGAGCCGAGGCCGGATCGACGCCAACCTGGTCATTGTCGCCGGTGGGCCGTTCCAGGTGCCGTTCGTGCCGGCGATCGGGCGAGCCATCGATCGTTCCGTGTACCAGCTCCACGTGCACGACTACCGAAACCCGGACTCCCTCCCACCCGGCGGCATCCTCCTCGTCGGGAGCGGCCAGTCCGGAGTCCAGCTGGCCGAGGAGCTCATCGCCGCGGGCCGATCCGTGACGATGGCCGTCGGCCGCTGTGGACGGTTCCCCAGAACGTATCGTGGCCGCGACATCTTCTGGTGGCTGCGGGAGCTCGCGACGCGGGGCCCCAATGTGGGAACCGGTCTGCCCACGCCGGCATCGCTGCCGGACTCGAAGCTGCGATTCGCGTGCAATCCCCAGCTGAGCGGTCACGGCGCGCGACACGACACGAACCTGCGCACGATGGCGGCGTCCGGCCTGCGGCTCGTCGGCCGCCTCGAAGCCGCCGCCGGCACGCGCCTCCGGTTCGGAGCGGACCTATCCGCCAGCCTTCGCTTTGCCGACGGCTTCTTCGGCGAACGGTTCAAGCTCAGCTTCGACCTGTTCGCCGAGCGCACTGGCCTTGCGCTGCCTCCTGATGACCTCGCCCAGGTCGAGTTCGAGCCACCCGAGGTGGCCGAGATCGACTTGGCGGCCGAGAACATCACGAGCGTTCTCTGGACAAGTGGTTATCGGCCGGCCTTCGGCTGGATCCACTTGCCGGTCTTCGATGAGCTCGGGCTGCCGATCCAGGTCGGCGGGGTCGCGAGCGTGCCCGGTCTGGCTTTCATCGGCACGCCGTGGTTGGTCGACCTGGGCTCCGCCAACCTCGTCGGCGTCGAGCGGGATGCGGCCGCCCTAGTGACGACGTTGGCGGCCACCGGGATCGCGTCAGCCTAGGGTCAGGGGGCCGGGTGGGATGGCTCCTCACGACCAGACGTCGCAGTTGCGACCGCCTCGGTATCGGGAACACCGCCGGGAAGGGTGTGTCGCCTCTCGACGACAGCGCGACAATGCCATGGAGTTCGGAGCGATTGCCCCTCACAGGCGGTCGAGGCGCCCGACGAACTCTTGAGGGATGCGGCGAGAATGTTCAGCGCATCGCGGCCACGGGAATGAGCCCGATCGAGGTCATCGCGGTCGCCCTGATCGTTGCGGCGAAGTTCCTGCTGCCCCTCCTGATCATCCCCTTCCCGTTCGCGGCCGGGTGGGCGAACTTCTTCCTCGACGGCTTCGACGGCGACCTGCTCGTCCCGCTGGGTCTGCCGAACGAGATCTACCAACCTGTCGACAAGCTGTCCGACTGGGTCACGTATGTCGCGATCGTCATCGTGGCCTACCGGAACCTGTGGCCGACGAAGCACCTGATGCTCGGTCTCTTCGTGTTCCGCTCGATCGGCCAGGTCAGCTTCCTCATCACCGGCAACGAGCTCCTGCTCGCATTCTTCCCGAACTTCCTCGAGCCGCTCTTCCTCGTGACCGCATCGATCCTCGCCTGGGAGCGGGTGGTGCGCCACTTTCCCGACTGGCAGGAACGCGGCTTCGCCGTCCTCAAGCGATACCGCTGGCTCATCGGCACCGTGATCGTCGTCTACAAGCTGGTGGACGAGTGGCTCACCCATGTCGGCAACATCGACCGGAGCGAATGGCTCCAGAGGCTCCTCGGCGGCTAGCTCTCGGAGCGGGGCAATCCTTCGGCATCGCCAGGCGCTCGCAGGGCGCGCCTGAACATGGAGTGTGACGTAGAGTCGGACGATGGCTGCCTCGCCCAGAGCCTTCGTCCTGCGCCACACGCAACTTCAGCCGATCCCGGGGCTCGAGGAGATCCGTCTCCACCTCGCTGACGACCCGCTGCCGCTCTGGCGTGCCGTCCAGATCGAGACACAGGACGTAGATGCGGCCATTCCGTACTGGGCGTTCGCGTGGGCCGGCGGCCTCGCGATCGGGCGCTACCTTCGTGAGCACCCAGAGGCCGCAGCGGGTCGGCGAGTCTTCGATCTGGCATCCGGCTCAGGCCTGTGCGCGATCGCCTCGATGCACGCCGGCGCGGCCGAGGCTACGGGCGCGGACATCGACACCTTCGCCGCCGCAGCGATCGAGCTCAACGCG
Source organism: uncultured Chloroflexia bacterium (assembly GCA_963789905.1). Classification (GTDB taxonomy): domain Bacteria; phylum Chloroflexota; class Limnocylindria; order Limnocylindrales; family CSP1-4; genus CAWBMK01. The sequence continues at coordinate 1,246,192 of CAWBMK010000001.1, forward strand.
CGCGCGAATGGTCGCCGCGTGACCATCGTGCGTCGCGACGTCCTGGACGAGGAGCCCCCCGACGTCGACGTCATCCTGGCCGGCGACTGCTGGTACGAAGCCGGCCTTGCCGAACGCGTGTTGCCGTGGCTGCATCGGGCGCGGCACCGCGGAACGGATGTCCTGATCGGCGACCCGGGCCGCCGCTACCTGCCCACCGACGAGCTGGTCGAGCTCGCGGCCTACGACGTTCGCACCACGACCGAGCTCGAGGACCTCGAGCGCACGCAGGGCCGCGTCTATGCCCTGCGACCCGCCGACGATAGGACGTAGGGTCGCGAGGCTGCGATGACCCGAGTCACCGCCGCCTACGGGTGGGATGCCAACGAGATGGGGCAGATGGCGCTCGAGGGGATCGAGTCGACGTGGCTCGATCCACACCCGATCGGACGGCGCTCGCCCGGGAATTCGAAGGTGTCCTCGCCGCCCTCTGACCGGCCGGAACTCGCCGCCGCCCTATCATTGCTCGCTCCCCCGACCTAGCGAACTGGATCCATGAAGGCATACGTCCGAGACCGCTATGGCTCCCCCGATGTCCTCGAGCTTGCGGACGTGCCCACGCCGACGGCCGGGGATGTCGACGTCCTGGTCCGGGTGCACGCGGCGTCCGTGAACCGCGCCGACCTGGACTACCTGACGGGCGTGCCATTCCTCACCCGCATGGGCACCGGCCTGCGCTCGCCGAGGAACCGCGGGCTTGGCCTGGACGTGGCGGGGGTGGTCGAGGCGGTCGGCCGCGACGTGAGCGAGTTCGAGCCCGGGGATGAGGTGTTCGGGGACCTCACCCAGTTCGGTTACGGCGCTTTTGCCGAGTACGCCTGCGCCCCACAGCAGGCATGGGCCCGCAAGCCGGCTCGCCTGACATTCGAGGAGGCGGCAACCGTTCCCCAAGCGGCGATCCTTGCTCTCCAGGGTCTGCATGGCGGGCGGGCGATCAAGTCCGGCGACGCAGTGCTGATCAACGGCGCATCGGGCAATGTGGGGCCGTTCGCGGTTCAGCTGGCGAAGGCGTTCGGGGCCGAGGTAACCGGCGTCTGCAGCACCGGCAAAGTGGACTTCGTGCGATCGCTGGGCGCGGATCACGTCGTCGACTACTCGCGCGAGGACTACAGGCGAGGATCGTCGCGTTACGACTGGATCCTTGACGTCATGGCCAAGGGCTCGATCCTCCGCGTCAGGCGGGCACTCAAACCAGGTGGCGTCTACGTCATGGTCGGCGGCACGACCGGCGCGATCCTGGAGGCGCTGATCCTTGGTCCGTTGATCTCGCTCGCCGGCTCGCGGAAGATAGGTCTTCTCCTCGGGTGGAAACCCGGAGACCACGACGACATGGCGCGCCTGTCGTCGTTTCTGGAGTCGGGGGCACTCGTGCCCGCGATCGATCGCCGCTATCCGCTTACGGAGGTCCCCGACGCGCTGCGCTACCTCCAGGCAGGCCTCGCCCGGGGAAAGTTGGTCATCACGATCTAGGGGGCCGTCCCTTCAGGACGCGGATCCAGCGGCCGACACATCAAGTCGTCGATCTTGTGCTTGGTCGAATCAGGTGCCGCCGGCGGCGAGGGGGACCCTCGCTCGCCGGCGGCCTGAACAGAGCTTGGTGACTATCGGGTGGCAAATGCCTGGCTGCCGGCCTGTCGGGTCGACATCCGGCCAGCCGACTGAATGCTGGTCGTATCGCCGTTGACCGCCTCGGTGCTCCGAGCGAAGGTCAAGGTCGCGTAGGCCACCGCGTCGGCGTTCAGGTCGAGGGCCTTCTTGTTGACGTTGCGATATGTGTCGCAGGCCTGGTGGTAGCAGGGATCGAATGCCTCACCGGCGGTGCCACCCCAGAGCGCCGCTTCCTCGGCCGACTTGATCTCTTCGGCCCCAGAGAAGAGACCGCCGGATGGGATGCCGGCCTCGATGAAGGGGCCGTAGTCGGAACGACCGTCGAAGTCGGTGCCTTTGAACGGACGGTCTCGTCGTGCGTAGAAGCGCTCGAACACCTTCTCGATCGCTGCCGATCCATCCGGCCCGGGCCCTCGCCGACGGCGTCTGAGTCGTCGCCGTCGTAGATGAAGAAGCCAGGGTTCGGAGAGCCGACCATGTCGAAATTGAGGTACAGAGCGATCTTCGAGAGCTCATCGGGGCTGAGCCCCGCCACGTAGTTGGTCGAGCCGACGAGACCGGCCTCCTCGGCACCCCAGAAGGCGAAGCGGACCTTGTTGTGGGTCTTGACCTTCGACATCTGGATGGCAGTCTCCAGGATGACGGCGGTGCCTGAGCCGTTGTCGTTGATGCCCGGCCCATCACCGACCGAGTCCAGGTGGGCGCCCACCATGACCACGTTGCCCGGGTCGCCATGGCGGGACTCGGCGATGACGTTCTCGGTCTTCGCTACCCCCCGGAACGCGTCGACGACGATTCGCATGATCAGGCCAGCGGTGGCCGTCCACTCGGCGCCACGGTCGTATGTAGCTTCGATCACGGGGATGCCGCCGATGTATGCGTCCGACACGGTGCCGCTGATCAGCCCGGTTCGGTCTGGCGTGTTGCCCTGGTTGAAGATGATCGCCCCAACTGCTCCGGCGGCCGCGGCATTCTCCGCTTTCTGCTGAAACGAGCACGTCCCCCGCTGAAGGAGCGCGATTCGGCCGGCCGTGAAGGCGGCGAAGTCTGCCGCCTCGCAACCGCTCGTGGAGGTGTTGTCGAGGCCCAGCTGGACGTCGACCGGCGCAACGGCGGCACTCACGTCACCCGGTACGGACTGGTCAATGGCGTCGAAGTCGACACCCTCTTCGTAGGTCACTGCACCTGGCGCCGTCTGCTGGGCGATGGCTGGACCTAGCTTCAGGAACGCATTGAACTCGAAGGGCTGACGAGTCACCTTGTAGCCGGCCTTCTTCAGCTTCCAGGCGACGTAGGCGGCCGACTTGTTGAAGCCCGGCAGCCCCGACGCGCGGGTGCCGTCGTTTCGGTCGGCGATGTGCTGGAGTGCCTTCTGGTGCGCACGCACTCCGGCCAGCGTCACGCAGTGGAGCAGCTTGCCGACGGTGTTGTTGTTCCGTGACGGACAGGCTGGCGGGTGGCTGGAGTGGCTGGATTGCGATCCGCCATGTGACCCGCCGGCGGCCACAGGTGCAACCGCAAACGATGAGGCAGCCAGGACGACCACCATGACGAGAGACATCCGGCCGAACAGGCGGCCACGGCGTCTGGTCATCTTGTCCTCCTTCAGACGTCCACGACGAACTCGACGGACGGACCCGTGCCCGCCGGGCGGGTCGCGAAGGATGGCCAATTATGGACCACCGGCGCTGGTCGCGTGGCGTGACCGAGCGCGGGGCATCAGATCGTCGTCAGTCTGCGGCCCGGATCAACCGCGCGGATCAGGCTCGGACGCGGGCCAGGACCTCGCTGAATCGAGCGGTCGCCAGGCCGATCACGGTATCGGCGGCGCCGTAGTAGAGGTGCAGCCGATCGGCCGCTTCGTCGAGGATCCAGCCGCACGGGAACACGACCCGGCCGACATCGCCGGTGACCTCGTAGGGTGAAGCGGGACCAAAGACCCACTCGTCGGCTCGGTGCAGGACCTGACGCGGGTCCTCGAGGTCGAGGAGCGCAAGCCCGGCTCGATAGATCGGGCCATCACCAGTCAGATGGACGCCGTGGTACATGATGAGCCAACCCCCGCTCGTCTCGAGTGGCGGCGGGCCGAGGCCGATCTTGCCGGCATCCCACCAGGCGCCGGCGCGCGCCTCGAGAAGCAGCGTGTGATCGCCCCAGTGCCGGAGGTCGGGCGAGAAGGAGATCCACATGTGGGCTCCGGCGTGGAGCGGCGAAGGCCGGTGGATCATGGCCCAGCGACCATCGAAGCGACGCGGGAACAGCGCCGCATCCTTGTCCTCCGGCTGCGTGATCGGACCGAGCCGCTGGACGGTCCGGAAGTCGCGGCTGGTCGCCAACGACACGAGGGGTCCACGGCGGCTGTAGGCCGTGTAGGCGATCGCCCATTCCTCGCGTTCGGGCAACCAGGTGAGGCGCGGGTCCTCGCAGCCCCAGATCTCTTCGGAGTGGTGATCGACGTCGGACCGAAGGAGCGGCTGCGGATCGAACCGCCAGTTGGAGTAGCCATCGACGCTGCGGACGACGTGGAGCTGCGAGATGCCGCGGAGATCCTCGATGCGAGCCAGGAGAATCGTCTCGTCGCCGACCCGGGCGGCGCCCGGATTGAAGACCGAGTTCGAGGGATAGGGAACCTCAGCTGTCGTCAGGATCGGGTTTGCCTCGGACCGCACGAAGAGCATCTCGTCCCGCGGTCGGGTCATCGCGTCGACGTCGCGAGGCTGAGATCCTTCGAAGATGCGGGCGCCGGCCGGGCAGCGCGGATGGCTCGGGTATGTTCAACCGCGGTGAGCCACATGAGGGTCGACTCGGCTCCTTCATTGGTGTTCACACCACGCCGGGTGAGCCCGTCACGGCACGCGCCGCGCTCCGGATCGGCGATGTCCATCCTGACATCGTTGTCGCCGAGAAACCAGGCGTACGCTCGCTCCATCGCGGTGCGGTATCGCTGATCGTCGGTCAGGAGGTAGGCCGACTCGGCGGCGAGCAGGAGGGCCGTCGGTTCGATCGGTTGCTGGTCGAAACGGGCCTTCTCGCCACCCCGCTCCCACCATCCGTTGCCGACCGGCGAGAGGTGGCCAGACGGGGCTGTCTGGCCGACGATGAGCCAGTCGAGGAGGTCCAGGCCCTTGTCGACCATCGGGCCCGAGCCGAGATATCGGCCGGCGACGATCAGGGCCCGAACCGGTAGAGCGTTCTCGTATGTCAGCCGGGGCTCTGGCCACGGCCACGTCGCCGCGGGACCCGACTGGAAGGTCGAACGAAGGTGTCCGGCGAGCTCGCCGTAGGCATGAGCGGTCGCGTCGGACGGTCGCGCCCTCATGGCTGCGTCGCAGCCGAGCAGGACCGAGGAACGTGCACGGAGGGCCGCGACTTCGCGAGCGGCGGGCAGGGCCCCATCGAACAAGTGGGACGCGGCCTCGGCCAGACCACCATCGGGCACATCGGCGATCGCGTCGCCGAGCGCGTGCATGGCACGGCCCTGGCAGTCTTGGGAGCCGGGGCCTGGCAGCCACGATCCGTCCACGGCACGGAAGTTACGGAAGCGTCCTAGGTCGGCGTTGAAGGCTTCGCTGAGGAACAGGATGTTTCGCTCCACGCTGTCGCTGACGGCGGGCCAGCCGAGCACCCGAGCGTGAAGCAGATCGACCTGAAGCGACCGGGCGACGTCGTCTGTGCAATACCCGTGAGCCGGATCGGGTCGCGACCCGATCGCATGCTGCATGATCCCGACGTCGTCGCTCAGCTCTTCGAGATGCCGGCGGCTGACGGGATACATGGCCTTGAGATCAGGCATTGACGGCCGCCATGGCCCGCTGGTCCACGGCCACCGGAGCGCGGCGCGCGATGCGCTGGAAGAGGCTCGAGTATTCGGCTCCGACCTGGGACCAGACCATCGATCTGCTGTGCGCGTAGGCGCGGCGTCCGATGGCGGCCCGCAGGCGATCGTCGCCGAGGACATCGTTCACGGCCGCCCCGAACCTCGTCGGCGAGCCCGGCGCGACAAGGACCCCTCGCCCATGGGCAAGAAGCTCAGCCGCATAGGCGTATGGCGTCGAGACGATCGCTCGGCCGGCACCCATCGCGTAGGAGAGCGTCCCCGACACGATCTGATCGAGGTTCGGGTACGGGGTGACGAAGACATCGGCGGCCTCGAGCCAGCGCGTCAGCTCGACTCGGCCAACGAAGCGGTCGACGAATCGAACGTGGTCGGTGACCCCGAGGGCGGCAACGCGCGCCTCGAGGGCGTTTCGATACGCCTCTCCCTCGCGTCGGAGCAGGTCCGGGTGGGTCGCACCGACGACGACATAGCAGACGTCGGGGTGCTCGGCAACGATGGTCGGGAGGGCGTCGATGGCCAGCTCGTACCCCTTGCCGGGCCCGAGGAGGCCAAAGCTCAGGATCACGTCGCGCCCTTCCAGGCCGACGGACGGCTTGATCGTGTCAGGATCGACGAGCGGCAGGTCCGGCACTCCATGAGGGATGACGTCCAAGCGTCGGGCATTGATGCCGTACGCACTCGTGAGGAGCGCGGCAGCCGCCCGGGACATCACGACCGTTGCCGAGACGCTGTCGATCAGGTCGGCGAGAACTCTGCGCTGGCTGTGGGTCGGGCCGCGGAGGACGGTGTGAAGCGTGGCGACCGCCGGGACATCGAGCGCACGGACGAGATCCAGGACGTATCCGCCGTCGACCCCGCCCCAGATGCCGTACTCATGCTGGATCGATACGACGTCGACGCAGCCATTCAGGTCGCGTGCGGTCCGCAGGTAATCGGCCGGCTCATCGCGCCTGATCCGATGATGGACCTCGAGCGGATATGGCATGGGCGACTCGGTCGGATGGAGGGCGACGATCTCACGGGTACCAGTGGCTCGTGAGAGGTCGTGGGTGAACGTGGCGATGCCGCAGCGTCGCGGGGGATATGTGGAGATGAAGGCAGTGCGAACTATGGCGTAGGTCCTCTCTGGGGAAACAGCCAAGCCGAGCGAGCTCGCTCGCAGCGTCGCGACCGCGTTCCGGGATCCGAGGGCGGCCCGCCGATGGCGGGCCGCCTCCGGGGTTCTAGGCGGCTCGCACCTGGACGGCGCGCGGGCCCTTGGGGCTCGCTTCGACTTCGAATGTGACGCGCTCGCCGCCGACGAGACGGTCGAAGTCGATCGACGAATCAAGTCCGCCGCGATGGAAGAAGTATTCCTTCTCATCCTCGGCGGCAATGAAGCCGAAGCCGCGGTCTGAGACGACCTTCTTGATGGTACCGGTGGTCATGATGACCTCCAACGCTTCCCGAACACGACTGGCAGACGCACGGTCCGTTCGAGAAGGGGGTTGACCACGCGGAGCATCGCCACGAGGCGTGGCGTGTTGCCAGCATAGCACAGGTGTTCGACAGCGGACCGCCGAGGTGCCGTCGGGAGCCGGCTCGTCCCGCACAATGATGGCCATGAAGTCGGTCGCCGCCGCCGATGTGACGCTCGCGAACTGGCAGGATCCTCCGTTGAACCGATGGAGCTTCCTCCACGTCCGTGAGATCGTCCCGACTGCCCGGATCGGACGTGGCGACGGACCCGTGACCGAGCTTTCCCGGGATGAGCACCGGCTCGACGCGATCCGCTTCCATGTCGGACATCACGCCTACACGGTCAGCGGAATGCTCGAGCAGACATTCACCGACGGCTTCCTCGTCATCCATGAGGGCCGCGTGGTCGCCGAGTCGTACCCGAACGGGATGACGCCCGATACGACGCACCTTCTCATGTCCGTCTCGAAGTCCCTGACGGCGGGTCTCGTCGGTGCCCTTGCAGGACAGGGGATCATCGATCCGGAGGCCCTCGTCACCGACTACGTCGACGAGCTTCGGCACACGAGCTTCGAGGACTGCACCCTTCGCGACCTGCTCGACATGCGTGCCGGAACGCGGTTCGTCGAGGATTACGACGACCTCGACGCCGATGCTCGTGTGTACGAGCGGGTATGGGGCTGGCGCCCGCGGGAAGGGCTCGAACTTCCACCCGATGGCTACGCCTACATGCGCGGCCTGCCAAACGTCCGTCCGCACGGCGGACCATTCCAGTACCGCTCGATCCTCACCGACGTCCTGGGCTGGGTCGTCGAGCGGGCCGGCGGAGCGTCGTTCGCGAGCCTGTTCTCGACCCACATCTGGTCCCATCTGGGCGCGGAACAGGACGCCGAGATCACGGTCGGGCCACACGGCTGCCCGTTTCCCGACGGCGGGATCTGCGCGACCCTCCGCGACCTGGGGCGCTTCGGGCTGATGCATCTCGAGCACGGCGTCATCGCCGGCCGTCGCGTCGTGCCCGAGACCTGGGTCGCCGACATCCTTCGCCCCGATGACGACCTGCGGTCCGCCTACGCGGCCTCGCCGGACGTTCGCTCGTACCCCGCATTTCCGGACATGCACTACCGCAGCCAGTGGTGGGTCCTCGACCCCAAGCGGGGCATCTATACGGGGTCCGGGATCAACGGCCAGCAACTCTTCATCCATGAGCCATCGCGAACCGTCATCGCCAAGCTCTCGACGTGGCCCGTGGCCTGGGACGAGCGACTTGGCAATCTCCACAGCGCTGCGGCTCTGGCAATCGCCGAGGCCCTCGGGTCTGGCGCCGTCTGAATGCCCGATGCGCTCGATCCGAAGGTCGAGCTCCGGCGAGCGACCCTCGCCGACGCGCCTGAGGTGACCGAGGTCTATCTCACGGCGTTCCGGGACGCGATGCCCGAGATTCGTCTGGCTCACACCGACGAGGAAGTCGCGGCGTACCTCCGCGACGTGTGCATCGCGGAACAGGAGACATGGGTGGCAGAGGCGCCGGCTGGCGGCCGCGCCGTCATCGTCGCGATGATGGTGGTCGGTGAGGGATCGATCGATCAGCTCTACGTCCGACCCGGATGGCAGCGGCGCGGGATCGGGTCACGTCTCCTTGATCTCGCCAAGTCGCGGCGGCCCGGGGGCTTCGAGCTGTTCGCCTTCCAGATCAACGAGCGTGGGCGCCGATTCTACGAACGCTCTGGCCTCGAGGTGGTCGACCTGGACGACGGGTCGCGGAATGAGGAGGGCGAGCCCGACGTGCGCTTCCGTTGGCGGCCCCGCCCGTAGCCCGTCGGGGCTCAGCGACGGAGCCGACCATCAGCCTTGCGATGCTCGCGGCGCGAGTTGACCGAAGGTGAGGTCCTCCTCGGCGACTACCTCGATCCATTCCGCGAGGTCTCGGTTGACGACCATCGTGCCGACCCATTGACGGCGGCGATGGCCACCGGCCCAGAACTCGGCCCAGGCGTTCGTCAGTGGGATCATGGCCGGGCGGGCGCGGATGTCGACGATCGGGTCGACGCCCGGCGGCGAGTGCATGTACCCGCCGATCAGGTACGGACCGGACTGCACGGCGACCGGGTGCGTCCTGGTCGGGCGCCGGCGCGTCTCGTCGCCGCGCGGGCCGCTGGCCTGGACGGCTATGAGCTCCTCGCGCCGGACGAGGACCTCGTCGGCGCTGATCGTCCGACCATCGATCAGGCTCTCGACCTCGACGTTCACGAGGAGCAGCTCGTCGGCGTCATTGAGGAGATCGGTCAAGCGGTCGGCCCGCAGGCTGACCCAGCCGAAGACACGCCAGTCGCGGGCGTAGGCGTCGATCCGGACGAGCGGCAGCTCGGACACGGATTCAGGTTCCCAGGCGACTTCCGGGACGCGCTGAAGGATCAGACAGAGGCGCCCCATCGAATCGGGCGGATGCATCGCCGTTCGGAGGCTATCGGTGCCCCCACGATGTGGGAATGGCCCGAACGTACCTGGCCGGCGCCTCGACGCACCGGCCGGATGGCATCCTGTTCGTCGTGACGCTCCTCGAACAAGCCTTCGCGCTGCCGACCTACCCGGCCGACGACGCCGACCGCCGAACGGTCCGAGTCGCAGGCCTGGCCCTGCCGTTGCGGGCGACCATCGCCCTCGTCCTCATCACCACGATCGTCCTGCTCGACTGGAGCCGGACCTTCATCCCGCAGGACATCCTCGACATGCAGCGGGCAGCACCGGCGATGCGCTACGTGGCGCTCCTCCGTATCGTCCTCTACCTGGCAATCCCTCTGGCCGTGATCCTGGTCGTCTTCCGCGACGATCCTCGACACTACGGACTGAGGATCGGCGACTGGCGTTGGGGCATCTCGCTGGCATCGGCAGGCATCCTGGTCATGGTGCCGGTGGCCATGTTCCTCGGCCAACAGGCCAGCTTCCGCGAGTTCTATGCGATGTCGTCGGCGCCCCTCCCCGACCTCGTCGTGACCTACTCGATCGACATCTTCTCGACCGAGTTCGCATTCCGCGGCTTTCTCATGTTCACGCTGATCCGGACGATGGGGCCGTTCGGGGTGGTCGTCGCTCAGCTGCCCTTCGTCTTCGGCCATCTGGCGAAGCCCGAGCTCGAGCTTCTGACCGTCTTCGTCGGCGGGCTCATCTACGGCTGGCTGGCCTATAGAACGGGCTCGATCGTGTGGGGTGCGGTCGCCCACGTCGTCATCGTGGTGACGCTGGTCGCCTCAGCGGGGGCGATCCTGCGCCTCTGAAGCCGTTCAGGTCTCGGTCCTGACCTCCAGCCGACCGGCACGGATGGCCGCGATCATGGCCTGGTGATCGCTCACCGTCTGGTCGGCATATGCCGCGGCGAAGCCAGTGATCGCGTCCTCGAAGGCGGTGCCCCCGCCGAGGTAGCCGGTCAGCGCCACCGCGTCGGAGGATCTGGCATGGGCTCGGGCGAGCGCCCATCCGCACGTCCGCGCGTAACCGACGAGGTTCTGCGGGGTCATCGTCTCGACTACGGGCTTGATCTTCGCGTCGCGCAGCTGGCGAACGTAGAAGTGGCCGCCTTCGAGCCCGGTGAACCAGCCGAGGAAGATGTCGCTGGCCGACTGCATGAGTCGCTGGCCGACGACGACACGCTCGCCGTGATGATTGAAGGGCGCCTTGCCCGCGTGCGGCTCGAGCACAGACGCGCGGGCCTCCTTGAACTGGAGGAAGAGCGGATCGCCGTTGCCGGCGATGAACAGGGCGATCCCGCAGAACGTCCCGACGCTTCCCACACCGACGACCTTGATCGCGGCGTCGACCATCTTGAACCGCTCGACCAGGACGCGCCGCTCGGGCGGCAGCGTCGCGACGTAGCGGGCGAGGCTCTTTTCGGCGTTCCGGCGGAAGCGCACGTCGGTGATGTCGGTGTGGAAGATGAGGGGCGGATCGTCCATGATCCTGGGGTGCTCGCCGTGCTGATAGGCGAGGCGAGTGAACTCCTTTTCGTGTGCGCTCTGCTCGGTCGCAACCTTGATCCGCCGCCGGTAGTACGCGACCAGCTGCGGATCCTGTGCCTCATCGAGCAGGGCTTCGAGATCGAGGAACGAATACCAGGCGTCGAGGATCGGCATATCCGCATAGGCCGCCATCCGACTGCGGTATGACCACGCGGCCGCTCGGGCCGCCTCCAACGCCACGGCGTTGTCGAACTCGTTTTCCCTGGCGGCGAGGACGAAGCTCGTGGCGAGGCGCTTGACATCCCACTCCCACGGTGCGATCGATGTCTCATCGAAATCATTGATGTCGAAGACGATCCGACGCTCCGGCGAGGCGAATCCACCGAAGTTCAAGAGGTGGGCGTCGCCGCACGCCTGGAGGACGATGCCCGTCGTCGGCGTCCCGGCCAGATCGTTAGCCATGATCGCGGCCGCGCCGCGATAGAACGCAAACGGCGACGCCAGCATCCGGCCGTGACGGATTGGGATGAGGCTGGGATCGCGGCCCTCGTTCGAGGCGATCAGGATCTCGATCGGGTCGGGTCGATCGGTCGGTGGCTCGTACGTCGCCTGGGCGCTGCGGGGACAGCGCTGCCGGAGAGCTTTGCCGTCGGCCTCACGTTCGGGGACTGGCCGGGCATGGAGCGGCGGCATCGCGGCCGTGGCGCTTCGCTTGCGGCTCATGGTCGAACAGTGTGGGACGTCCGTGGCCCAGAATCCAAGCCCATGGACTCGCAGATGTGTCGACTATCCGCAACGGAGCTGGCCGCCCGCCTTCGGGCACGAGAGATCGGTGCCCTCGAGCTCGTGGACGCGTCGATCGAGCGGATCGAACGGCTCGACCCACTCATCAACGCCATCCCTACGAGGACATTCGAACGGGCCCGGGCCGAAGCCGCGGCCGCCGATGCCGCGATGTCCAGGGGCGAGAGCCTGGGGCCCCTTCACGGCCTCCCTATCGCCTTCAAGGACCTCCAGGAGACGGCCGGTATCCGCACGACCAAGGGGTCGCCGCTCCTGGCCGACTGGATCCCCGACGCCGACTCGGTCACCGTCGCCTCGTTGCGGGCGGCCGGGGCGATCTGCGTGGGCAAGTCGAACGTCCCCGAGTTCGGCGCCGGCTCGCAGACGTACAACCCGGTCTTCGGGCCGACGCGCAATCCGTACGATCCCTCGCGCACGCCGGGCGGGTCGTCAGGCGGCTCGGCGGCTGCCCTGGCGACGGGCATGATCGCCATCGCCGACGGGTCCGACTACGGCGGGTCCCTTCGCAATCCGGCGTCGTTCTGCAACGTCGTCGGCTTTCGACCGTCGCTCGGGCTGGTCCCCCAGGACCCGTCGGCGGGACGGGCGCCCGGGCTGTCGGTGGTCGGACCGCTCGGTCGGACGGTCGCCGATGTCGCCCTGGTCCTCGGGGCGATGATCGGTCGCAGCGTCGATTCAACGCCGCCGGGCGACGCTGAGCTGCGGAGGACGCGGGTCGCCCTCGCGCCGGCCTTCGCGGGCCTCCCGTTCGATCCTTCGGTTCGGCAGGCATTCGCAGAAGTCCCGGCTGTGGTCGAGGCGATGGGCTGCCAGGCGGACGAGGCCGAGCCACCGATGGAGGGAGCCGACGAGGCGTTCATGGCGACCCGGCATGCCTCGTTCGGCGACGAGATCCGGGCCATCGCAGGAGACGAACCTGAGTGTCTGGCGCTCATCAAGCCCGAGGTGCGCTGGCACGTCGAGGAGAGCCGCCGGATCGGGCCGGTCGAGCTCGAGGCCGCCGAGAGGGCACGAGCGCGGATCTGCGACGCCTTCGAATCGTTCATGCGCGGCTTCGACATCCTCGTCCTGCCAGTCTCGCAGGTCCTGCCGTTCGCGGTCGAGGAGACATGGCCCCGCGAGATCGATGGCACCGCGATGCCCACCTACCTCGACTGGATGCGATCGTGCTGGTACATCTCGCTGACAGGGGCACCGGCCGCGTCGGTGCCCGCGGCGTTCGTCGCTGGGCTCCCTGTCGGCGTCCAGATCGTCGGCCGGCCCGGAGGCGATCGCACCGTCCTGCGGTTCGCTGCGGCATTCGAGGCAGCCAGCGGAGAGCTCTGGCGGCGCGATCCACCCAGCCGCTAGACTTCGCGCGGACCGGGCAGCCCAGCTCCGCCCGACTCCATCATCCAACGCTCAAGGTGATGCCCATGAAGGTCGGCGTCGCCAGGGAGACGGCCGTCGGTGAGCGGCGGGTTGCCCTGGTACCCGAGGTGCTCGGCAAGCTCCAGGCGGCCGGGCTCGAGGTCCTCGTCGAGACCGGTGCCGGCGGCGGGTCCGCCATCCCGGACGCCGCGTTCGCGGAGGCTGGTGCGCGGGTGGTTGGGCAAGACGCTCTCTATGGCGAGGCCGATCTCATCCTCCGCGTCCAGAAGCCGGGCTCGGACGAGGTCGCTCGGATGCGGAGCGGGCAGGCCATCATCGCCTTCCTCCAGCCGCTGATCGATCCGGCGACGGCGAAGGCGCTGGCCGATCGCGGCGTGACCGCGATCAGCCTCGACGCCATCCCTAGGACGCTGTCTCGGGCGCAGACGATGGACGCCCTCTCGAGCCAGGCGAACGTCGGTGGTTACAAGGCGGTCCTCATCGCGGCCAACGAGTACGGTCGCTATTTCCCGCTCCTTACGACCGCTGCCGGGACGGCCAAGCCGGCCAACGTCCTAATCCTCGGCATCGGGGTGGCGGGCCTTCAGGCCATCGGCACCGCCCGTCGCCTCGGCGCCGTCGTCAAGGCTTACGACGTCCGGCCGGAGACCAAGGAGCAGGCCGAGTCGCTCGGCGCCACGTTCGTGAAGCTCAAGACATCGATCGACGCGACAGGTGCGGGCGGTTACGCACGTGAGTTGACGGCGGAGGAGCGGGCTGCCCAGCAGGCCGAGCTCAACGAGGTCATCGGCGGCATGGACGTCGTGATCACGACGGCCCAGGTCCCCGGCCGCAAGCCTCCGGTGCTCGTGACCGCGGAGGCGGTCCTCCAGATGAAGCCGGGCTCGGTGATCGTCGACATGGCGGCCTCGGCCCTCGGCGGCAACTGCGAGCTGTCGCGGGCGGGCGAGACGTTCGCGACGGACAACGGCGTCACCATCATCGCCCCCGAGAACCTGCCGGCGACGATGCCCGCCGGCGCATCGGCCTTCTACGCCCGCAATATCTCGGCCCTGCTGCTCGGGATGGTGAAGGACGGCGCGCTCAATCTCGACTTCGACGACGACGTGACCAAGGCGACCGTCATCACCCACGGCGGCGCGGTCGTGTCCGAGCCGGTGACCAAGCTCCTCGAACAGAGCGCTGGAGGGAACGCATGAGCCCCGAGACGGCCGAGCTCCTGGCCGCGTTCACGATCTTCGTCCTGGCCATCCTTTGCGGGTTCGCGGTCATCAGCAAGGTTCCGGCGACTCTCCACACGCCGTTGATGTCGGGCGCCAACTCGATCCACGGCATCGTCCTCGTCGGAGCGATGATCATCGCCGCCGAGGCGAACGATCCGATCAGCCAGGCCCTCTCCCTCATCGCGGTCGCCTTCTCGACGATGAACGTCGTCGGCGGCTATGTCGTCACCGACCGGATGCTCCAGATGTTCAAGAAGAAGCCGGCGGCTCCGAAGGCGACAGAGCAGGCGGAGACGTAGGGTGGATACGGCAACGGTCAGCGGCACGATCGAAGTCCTCGTCCGCCTCGGCTGGCTGACCGGCGCGGTCGCCTTCGTGCTGGGCCTGATCCGGATGAACTCGCCGGCCACGGCCCGCAACGGCAATCTTGTCTCGGCGGGCGGCATGGTCGTCGCCGTCGGCTCGACGGCCGTCCTCCTGCTGATGGAGCAGCTCACGGGCGACGGGATCGCCCCTGTCGGCTGGGCCATCATCATCGTCGGGGTCGCGATCGGCGGCGGTCTTGGCCTGTACACCGCCCGGACCGTGAAGATGACGGCGATGCCGCAGCTGGTCTCGCTGTTCAACGCGGTCGGCGGCGGCGCGGCCGCCCTCATCGCGATCGATGACTACCTCGGGCTGGTGGACCTCGGAGCCACCGTCCGGCTGGACACGAACATCTTCATCGTCCTCGACATCATCATCGGCTCCATCACCTTCACCGGCTCGCTCATCGCGTCCGGGAAGCTCCAGGGGCTCATCAGCGGCAAGCCGATCCTCATCCCGGGTGGGCGGATCGTGACCGCCGTCCTGGCCCTGGCCACGGTGGCCGCGGCGCTCTACCTGTTCGCCACGGGTCAGCCGAACCTCGCCGTCATGGTCGTCATCCTGGCCGCCGCCCTCATCTTCGGCGTGACGATGGTCCTGCCGATCGGCGGGGCCGACATGCCCGTCGTCATCTCGCTCCTCAACTCGTTCACGGGCACGGCCGTGGCCATGGCCGGCTTCGTGATCGACAACCCGGTCCTCATCATCGCCGGCGCCCTCGTCGGCGCGTCGGGCGCGATCCTCACCAAGCTCATGGCAGACGCCATGAACCGGTCGGTCATCAACATCATGATCGGCGGCTTCGGCGGTGGCGAAGGGACGATCGCCATTGCCGGTGAAGGCGGCAGCGTGCGAGAGATCAATGCCGACGATGCTGCGATCCAGCTGGCATACGCGTCATCGGTCATCGTCGTGCCGGGCTACGGGCTCGCCGTCGCCCAGGCGCAACACGCGGTCCGGGAGCTGGCGGAACTGCTCGAGTCTCGCGGCGTCGACGTGAAGTACGCGATCCACCCGGTCGCCGGTCGCATGCCGGGCCACATGAATGTCCTGCTCGCCGAGGCGAACGTCCCCTATCCCCAGCTCAAGGAGATGGACGACATCAACCCGGAGTTCGAGCGGTGCGATGTGGCTCTCGTGGTCGGCGCCAACGACGTCACGAACCCTGCCGCCCGGCGACCGGGCTCGCCCGTCTCGGGGATGCCCATCCTCGATGTCGACAAGGCGAAGTCGATCGTCGTCATCAAACGCTCGATGGGCCGCGGCTACGCCGGGATCGACAACGAGCTGTATACGAACCCCAAGACGGGGATGCTGTTCGCCGACGCCAAGGACGGCCTGGCTTCGCTCACCGCGGCCGTAAAGGCGCTCTAGGTCTGCCTCAATCTAGCCGCCCACGCCGTAGGTCACGCTGACGACGCTGCCTTGTCCGTCGGAGTTCGGGGCCACGATGACGAGCCCGCCCTTGTCCCCCTCGCCGAAGATCCAGGAGAACCCCCCGGCCGCCTCAGTCTTGAAGATCTGGTCGGCGGGGACGCCGAGTGAGGCGATCGCGGCGTCGTAGAACGACTTCAGCTCGTCGATCGAGGCGGTGCTCGTGAACGCGGTCACCCCGCCCTGCGAGCTGGAGAACCCGCCCGTGTAGGTCGAATTGGGCGGGATCAGCTTGTCCTCGAACCCCTCGGGGACGCTGCCGCCTCCGAGATCGATCGAGACGCTTGGATTGGGCTCACTGCTGGCGTCGCCGGTCGAGGCAGCCGCGCTGGGCTCACTGCTGGCGCCACCGGACGATGCGCCGGGCGACGCCGCGCCGCCACAGGCGGCAAGAAGAAGTGAGGCACAGGCAACGAGCGCGAGCGCCATCAGGGATCGTCGTTGATCGATCACGGGGAGTCCTCCGAGTAGCATCGGTTTGGGCGGATGCTGGCGGCCAGCCTAGCATGCGACCCCTCGACGAGCCCTCGGCGAGGCGCGCGACACCCGCCGCTGTCAGCTGACCTGACGCTCCAGGAGCCGGAATACGACCCATAGGATGACCGGCAGGACAAGGGCGGTCGTGAAGCCTCGGAGAGTCTCGGGCTGCCACGGCCAGGTGGGCGTGCGAGCGACGACATCGCGTTGGGTGATGAGGCTCGAAAGGTGCTTATTGAACGCATCAGCGTCGGTCAGGTCGCCGGCGTCAGCCTTGCGATCGAGATCCTCAAGGGCGCGGTTCAGCCGTTTGTTCACGGCGGCAAGCCGACGTGCCTTCTCGGCCACGATCCTCACATGCGTGCCCCACAGCGGAACGACGAAGCACGAGGTGGCCAGGAGGACCGTGAACCCGAGCAGCACGAAGAGAGCCGGGTTCGCGAACGTCGCGGGGTCGGTCAGGACGGAGACATAGACGATCGAGATCAGGAGGATCCCGGTTGCCGCCGTCACGCCGGAAAACGCGTGCAACGGATCCAGATGGAGGAGATCAACGGTTTCGACATAGCCATGGACGCGCCCGACCAGGCGCAGCTGATGGATCGAGTGATAGCCGAGGAGACCGGTCCCGATGAATGAGACGAGGCTAATCGCGATCGTCACCGTGAGGGTGACCGGTTCGCGCGTGAAGTCGACGGCCGTGGCCGGGAAGGCAAAGTAGAGGATGCATGCGACGACCGCCCCAAGGGTCCAGACCAAGGTCGTCGTCGCCGGCATGGTCGTGAGCTGGTACGAGAGCGCGCGGGCCGACTCGTCGTCGATCGAGAGTGCGGGTCGGAACGTCGACCAGGCTCGCGCTGCCGCATGATCGAGGTAGTGGATCCCGGCGTATCCGACCACGACGTAGATCGCGAGTGAGGTCTGATAGCTGTCAAAGGCCCCGACGTCCAGGCCCCCGTCAACCCAGGCAGCGGCGTTCGCGACCACCGCCACGGCCACGAAGAGAACCGCATAGACGACCCAGGGCGGCACGCCCGAGCTGTCGATTCGATCGATGAGACGGTCGACCCAGCTCGGCGCGTAGGGCACCGCAGGCGCGTTCATGGACCTTGGCTACCGATTGACGGGTCGGAGGGCTCGACCAGCGCGATCCGGATGCGCTTGTTGATGCGCCCCTTCGATTCATAGCCGGTGACCCGGATCGTGCCGACCTCGCGAGTGTTGGCGACGTGGGTCCCGCCGTCGGCCTGGAGGTCGAGGCCGACTATCTCGATGGTCCGGATCGCCTTGATGCCTTCGGGCAGCAGGTTGACCTTCGTCCGGATTAGGTCGGGGATGGCGAGCGCCTCGGCGCGCGGAAGGGAGTCGACGCGGACCTCCCGTCCCGACAGGAGCTCAACGTTGACCTTCGCTTCGATCTCGTCGACGAGGTCACCACTCATCCGTTCGAACTCGAAGTCCATCCGACCGCTGCCCGGCTCCATATTGCCGCCCGTCACGAGGGCACCGTAGTCGCGCCACACGACCCCGCACAGGGCATGGAGCGCCGTGTGAGTCCGCATGAGCAGAAGGCGTCGGGCCCAATCGAGCTCCGCCATCACCAGGTCACCGACGGACGGTGCCTCGGCGGCCCGGTCGATATCGAGCTCGTGAACCAGGTCCGAGCCGATCCGTCGCGCCGACCTGACCGTCCATCGCCGTCCATCGGCGGTTCGCAGCAGCGTCCCCCGATCGGCTGGTTGTCCACCACCACCCGGGTAGAAGATCGTGGAGTCGAGGACAACCAGAGGGGCGTCGTCAACGGAGTCGACCGTCAAGACGCGGGCTTCGATCGCCCGGGCGTAAGCGTCGGCGTAACAGATCAATTCAGCCACCTACGAAACTCTATCCGACCCACGTTGAGTCGCAGCTAACCAGTCAGTGGTAGGGTTCCAATCGGTGCCTGAGAGCACCAACGTAAACGGGGCGCACGGCCGGGATCACGAGCGCCCGCTCACGGTCACGGTTCGAGGAGGCCCCGATGTCACACCGGCTCACTCAGGTCAGGCAGATCGTTGTTGCGATCCTGCCGCTTGCCGTCATGGTTCTGGCCGCGATCGCTCAGAGGCGGTGGGCCTAGAGTCGGCGGCGTGTCGTCCTAGGTTCCGACCGGTACCTTTGGGGGGGTGGTAGCCGGGCGCGCCTGGCAATACGGTGACTTTCCCCCCGGACCGCGCGGGGAATCTGTCGACGCACCGTCATTGCAGGAGTGCCCGAGATGAAGCACAAGATCGCTCGGATCTGGCGGACCGCGGTCGCTCTGGCGCCGCTTGCCGCCTTCGCCCTCGCGCTGATCGCACAGAAGCGCTGGTTCTAAGACCAGAACTTCCGAGGAAAACCAGGGACCCGGGCCGAAGGGCTCGGGTCTCTTGATTCCCCGGGCCCTACGCCCTCGCGACGAGGCCCAGACGCACCGCGACCATGGCCGCCTCGACCCGTCCCGAGGCGCCGAGCTTGGCCAGGATGTTGCCGACATGGACGCCGACCGTCTTCTGACTGATGTAGAGCCGTTCGCCGATCTCGCGGTTCGTTCGGCCCTGCGCCACGAGGGCAAGCACCTCCCGCTCCCGGGATGACAGGGCGAACGGGTCCTTCTTCGTCGGGACCTCGGCCGTAAAGGCGTCGCCGATCGCATCCGCGTCGCCATTGCCATGGATTTGGATCGCGACATACTGCCGGCCGTCCTCGTCCGCGGGCTCCGTCTGCGTCTCGACGGCGATCATGGCCCTCGCGGCCAGCTCGAGCAGCTCGCGTCGGAGCGGACGCGCGTCGAGCCGCTCGGCGATCTCGAGCGCCTCGGCGAGGCTCCGCCGCGCCAACCGCCGACCCTCCCGCGCCTCTGTCGAGGCCAGGATTGCCTCGGCCTGACGCCAGCGGGCCTTGGCGACCTGGTAGACGGCACCGAGCTCGGCCCACATCCTCGCGACGCGATCCCACGCCTCCGGGCTGTCCGAACCGTCGAGCCGGCGGTAGTAGGCCTGCGCGGTCGCGATGTTTGCCTCGGCCTCGCGGCGCGACGGCGCTGTCGCACGAAGACCGACCGCGGACATCGCGCGCTCCGCCTCGCCAACGACCGCTCGTGCGGTCTCGCGCGCGGCCGCCAGCTCGACGAGGTCGCGCCTGTCGTGCGCGTCTGCCACCCGGGCGGAGGCGACCTCAAGGGCTGAATGGGCCAGCCGGCAGATGTTGACCCAGTCCTCGGCCAGTCGAACGATGTCCCACCCGAGCTCGATTGCCCGCGAGGCGTCGCCCACGTCTCCGCGCCAGAGTGCGAACGAGGCCGAGGCCCTGCTGGCGCTGAGGAGAGATTGTGGGTCGGGCGTTGCCCGGAGCTCGATCAACAGACGACCGAGCAATCGTGCGGTCTGCTCGTCGGACCGGGATTCGACCTCCACCACGGCAAGGCCGATCGCGGAATCCATGTAGGCCTCGGGACTGACGCTCCATTCCAAGGCGGTGACGGCCATATGCCGGGCCTCGTCCCAGCTCCCCGTCTGAAAGAGAGACTCGGCAACGTTTCCCCGAAGAGCATTGCCGTGCGCCGTCTCGAGACCGTCGAGACGCGTCTGTTCCACGCCAGCCACCGCGGTGGCGATCGCATCGGCGCGCCGACCGATGATCTCGAGGGCTGTCGTCAGGTTCGCCGTCGCCCGGAACCTGTCGTCGAGCTGTCCGAGCTCCTCGGCGATGGCGCGTGCCTCCTCGAGCAATGGGATGGACTCGTCTGGCTCGGTGCCCCACGCGTGCGCGATGCCGAGGGTGCAGAGGGCGTGTCCTTCTTCTCGTCTTGCGGATGGACCGACCGCCCGGGCGGTCGTGATCGCGTCCCGCGCCGTCCGCTCGCCTTCGGCAAACCAGCCATCGAGCATGAGCGACTGGGCAAGGGTGGCAAGAACGACTGCGCGTTCGCGGGTGCGCCCACGCGGCACGAGCTCGACAGCTCGTCGGTGAGCGGCAAGTCCGGCGGCGTGCTCACCCAGGACGCGTCGATACCGCCCGATTCGCTCGAGGAGCAGGCCGACCTCGACCCGATCGGTCTTCTCGTCGTACCGGGCGACGGCGTTGTCGAGGTAGGCGACGGCTCTCGCCGGGGCACCCGAGGCGAACGCGACGTCGCCGGCCCGAGCGAGAAGTCGAGCGCCCTCGCTCCAGTCGCCCTTGGCCCCGCGTCGCTCGGTCGCACCGAGCTCCATCGCCAGCTCGAGGGCCGCCAGGGCATCTGCAGGCGCGCCGGCCGCGTCGGCCACATCGGCGGCCCGAAGCGCGGCCGCCCGGGCTCGTGCCGGGTCGTGCGCCGACAGCCGATGTTGGGCGGCCGCACCCGGACGATCGGCCATGGCCGTGGCCAGTGCAACGTGGACTCGTCGACGATGCTCGGGCAGGAGGTCCGCCAACAGCGCTCTGCCGATCCGATCATGACGGATCGCGTAGCCATCCTCCCGCTCGACGACGAGGCCGACCTCCATTGCCTCAGCCAGACCCGCCGACAGGTCGGCGTCGAGCCCGCCGTGGCCTCGGCGCGGACCGCTCGCCGATCGTGGAGCGACACCGCGAGCCGTCGACTCGTAGGCGGCAGAGGTCGAAGCGAGCTCTGCCGCGGTCAACGGAGCCTCTGCCGGCGCCAGCAGGCGAAGGACGCGACGACACTCCGGCCCGAGGAGAGCCACCCGAGCGGCGACGAGATCGTCGAGCGTGCCGCCTGGCGCGACTCCCTCACGTGCACGTCGAGTCGCCAGGACCTCCTCGGCGACGAGAGGGTTGCCGCCCGATCTCTCGAAGGCCAGGAGCAACAACGATGCCGACGGACGTGCCCCCTCGACGCCCTCGATGATGTCCGCCAACTCGTCGCGCCCAAGTGGCCCGAGCTCGATATGTGTCGGAGCGGTCATCGCGTCATCGATCGCGGCCAGGTCGGCCATGAGCGGGTGGACCGGGGTCAGCTCGTCCGGCTGGTACGTCAGGATCGTCAGGAGACGACCCGGACGTCGGACGCGGGCAACGAACCTCGCCAGAGCCCGCGTACCGGCATCGGCATTGTGAAGGTCCTCCAGGGCGAGGATGATCGGGCGTCGTTCGGCAAGCCTGTGGAGGAACGAGAGGACAGACTCGAAGAGCCGCGCCTGCCGATGCTCGGGCGCGAGGATGGGCGTCCGCCCGATCTCGCCGAGGCGAGGAGCGATCGCCGGCAGGAGATGCGCGATGGCATCGGCGCCGACCTCGACGGACGATCGGAGCTCCTCGTCGTCGATCTCATCGCAGAGGTGTCCGAGCGCATCAGCCAAGGGCCGATACGGCTCCCCTGCCCGACCGGCGTATGCGCGGCAGCGTACGACGCGGAAGGGCTCCGCAAGAGCGAGGACGCGACGCTCGGTCTCGTCGATGAGTCGGGTCACGCCGATGCCGCCTGGGCCTGTCAGGAGGATCGTCTGCGGGCTACCGGCCGTCGCATCGCGAAGGGCCACCGCAAGCGTCTGCAGCTCCTGACGTCGGCCCACGAAGCGCGCGCTCGACGTCGTGGCGGGCATGGCCGAATTGTAGGCACCGCCGCCGGCTCGCCGGTTACTCTCAGACCGTGCCACGAGCATCGAGCCCCACCGACGACACGCGCGCGCCTGTTCACCCATCGAACGGCCTGAACGAGCTGACCGGCGAAGAGTGGCTGTACTTCACCAAGTCCCTCTGGTCGACGGCCTATCCGTCTGAGCTCGGGCACGACGTCAGGCGGGCGCACGGCGCAAACAAGCCACCGCGGCTCATGGCCCGCCTGATCGAGTTCTTCACGACCACCGGCGAGCTTGTTCTCGATCCATTCGCCGGGGTCGGTGGAACCCTTCTCGGGGCGGCGATCGCCCGGGGCCCACGCAGGGCCATCGGGATCGAGCTTGACCAACGGTGGAGCGATGTCTATGACCGCGTCGTCGTCGATGCGATCGAATGGCGCGATGGCGGCGGCACCCTGTCCGACCTCGGCACGACAGATCCGGGCGGGCCCCGCGGATTCGACCCGTCCGGTTGCCAGATGGTCGTCGGCGATGCCCTGACCGTGCTGCCGACCCTGGCCGACGAAAGCGTCGACTTCGTGGCGACCGATCCGCCGTACAACATCCAGCTCTCGATGACGATGTCGGGCGGTCGCCTTGCCGAACGTTTCGCGAATCGCCGGACGGACTACGCGATGATCGGCGACGACCCGGCCGACCTGGCGAATCGGGGCGACTACTCCACCTATCTCGATGCGATGGGCGAGGTGATGGACGAGCTGGCTCGCGTGCTTCGTGTCGGCCGCTACGCCACCGTCATTGTCCGCGACGCCTACCAGGCCGGGCGGTACGTGTTCACAGCCTCAGATCTCGCCGAGCGGGCAACTCGGGCGGGCCTCACCCCCAAGGGCGATGTCATCTGGTACCAGGCGGGATCACGTCTGCGGCCGTACGGCTACCCGAAGGTGTTCGTGCCGAACATCGTCCACCAGCACATCCTCATCCTTCGACGCGAGCGAGGATCGGCCGCTCCGAGGTCTGCCGAACGGGATTCGGCGGGCGGCTAGTTCGCGGCGCGCCGACCAAGGAACGCAGCGAGGACGTCGCCGTCGAGTTCGTCGTTGCTCGGAGCGCTCGCCGCAGGATGGCCCAGGCCGTCCGACTCGACGATATCTCCAAGCGTCATCCGATGGATCCAGCCCTGCTGGCCATTGGCGCAGTGCACGAGCCAATACGCTCCAGCCTGAGCGACGAGCTGGACTTCGTCACCTTCGTCGAGGTATCCGATCTCACCGGCCCTGAGCTCGTCGGGGCCGTCGAGGAGGCGAACGAGGCGGTAGCGGATGCGGCGCCGCTCAAGCCCGTCGACTGCGGCGACACCGCCGGCCACCGACACGACTGCCGATCGGGCAGCCGTTGGGCCGCCGGTGAACGTCATTGCCACATGCACCTGTTCCGATCGGGAGGGATCGGCTTTGCGTGCCTCCTGGAGGGAGGGGCGCCGCCATCGAGGAAGATGACCCTCCGGATCGTCGGACTGCGGGGTCGGCCAGCTGGGGCCGCCGTCGATTCCGGCTGCGCCGACCGCGGGCACCAGGGTGGCGGTGGCGAACGAGCCGGCTCGGGCAGAGCGAGCTTCGAGCACCTCGTCTGGGTCGGTCGGATCTCCATCGCGACGGCGCTTTGCGAAGAAACCGAAGGCGAACGTCATCACGACGGCGCCGGTCGTGGTCACCGTGACCGACAACACGCGGACGTATGGGGGAATGTCGGGACCGCTCAGCTCGATCGGGAGGCTCGCCGATGCGATCTCCTTTGGCCACGGGCGGATGGCACCCCGGCCGTACGAGAGAAGCGAGCTTGTGCCCTCGACTCCGGCTCCGGACGGGGGGCCAGGTGGGTCGCCGATCACCGCCTCGTCCTCGAAGCCAAGCGAGTCGAGGGATGTCGATCCTTCGGATGACGCTGACCCTGCGGCGGATCGATCGGAGGCCCCGCTCGGTCCTGTATCAGCGGTGCCGGGATTCTCACCGGAACCGCCACCGGCGCTCGCGCCGCCGGCCGAGCCGACATGGCTTCCGCCGCTTGTCGCGCCCCCATGGCTCTGGCCGCCCGTCGCGCTTCCATGGGTCGTCCCGCTGACTGTGCCGGAGCCACCCGTCCCGGCGCCAGCACCGGAGCCACTGCCGCTGTCGGACGGGCTTGCTGGGGATCCATCGCTCGAGCCTCCGGCGCCGCCGCTCGATCCTGACCCGCCGGCGTCGGAACCCGTGCCACCGCCCGGCGCAACCGATCCCGGCTCGTCGCTTGGGGTGCCGGCCCCGCCCGAGCCTTGATCGGTAGCAGAGCCCGGACCTGCTCCTGAGCCCTCCTCCCCGGTCCCCGACCCCGTTCCACTCGAGGCCGGGGCGGCCTTGACGGTCAGCCGACGACCACTCAGCTTGGCCGCGTCATCGCCGGATGTTGCATGGAAGATCGCCCGGTGCCGGCCGACCGGAAGATCGGAGATGACGACCGCAAACCTGACACCGTCCGCCCACGGTCCTTCTCCTCCCTGCATCGGGTATTCGTGACCGGCGACGTCGACCCATACCGCGTCAGGGGCCGCGCCGGTGAGGTTCCGGTACCGCACCTCAAAGGAGATCGGATCGCCGACGGTGGCGGTCGCCGGGCCGACCTTCGGCTGGGACAGGCGGATCGGATCATGGTGGGCGCCGACCGGGGCAGCCGCCATCAGCAGCGCCATCAAGGCGACCGCCAGGGCCGCGGTGAGCGCACGAGCCGGCGCTCGACCAGTTGCGGGCAAAACCACGCGGATGAGTCCTCCGCTCCGGGCAATAGGCGCCCGTCGCGAGTTGAGCATCGGTGGAGGCCGTGGCGGCCAGCAATGGTACGGGGGTCCGGGCGGTGGCCGGACCCACGGTTCCTTCGTGAGGGCATGGCCGGACGAGCGGGCCGTGGCGTCCAACAAGGTGGTGCGTCCGGTCCACGGGCCGGGGTTTGGTCCGATGCAGTCCGGTGCACTCGACGTCCCAGGAATGACCCGGACGGATGGCCGCACATGGGAGGGGAAGGGCATACCCGTCGTGGCTCGTGCGATCCACCATCCTTGCATGCAGGTCATTCCAGCGGTACGCGCGCGCGGTCAGCGGCGCCCGCTCCCATCGATCGCGCTCGGAATGACTGTGGGTATCGTGCTCCTCGTCGGTGGCCTCATCGTCGCCTACCTGTCGCTCACAAGCGGCGTCATCGGGCGGTTCCTTGGGGCCACCCGACCGAGCAGCGCCGAGCTGGCGACCGGTGCGTTCGTCTGGGCCATCACCCTCGTCGCCCCACTCGTCTTCATCGGCGTCGGTTCGCTGCGCATCGTCTCGTCGATGACCGATCTCGGCGGACGTCGCCGACGGCTTGGCAGGGTGGCCAGCCTCGATGCCGCGGCGGCCGGCGACATCACCGTCGCCCCGGTCGTGATCCTGCCGGACGGACGTCGCGTCGGCGAACTGGTCATCGGCCGATTCGGGGCGGCCGTCGTCGCCGAACTCCCTCCCCGCGGGGCTACGCGAGTCCGGCATGGCCACTGGGAGGTTCGGGTGGCTGACGGTCGATGGCTGCCCATCGAGAACGCCCTCGACCGAGTCGCTCGGGATGCCGATCGCGTCCGGCGCTGGCTCAGCGATGCCGACGCCGACCACCTGGTGAAGGTCTACGCCGCCGTCCTATCCGATGACCGGTCGATCCAGCGGACGTCGACCTGCGCCGTCATCTCCCCGGATCAGATCGGCGACTGGCTAGCAGCCCTCCCTCCGCAACGAGGGCTCTCCGGAGCTCGCATCGATCGTCTCGTAGAGGCCGTTCGAGCTGCAGCCTGACGGTCGTCGCATCGGACCACGATCGCCGAGCGCTACACGAGCGGGTGGACTGGTGTCGAATTCGAGCCACCGACGTTAGGATGGGCCCACGTGCCGCGATACGACTACCCTGACGTCTCCCTTGCGGTCATCCAACCTCTGACCGAGGAGCAGCTAGCTGCGCAGCGGGCCCGCAACGGCGAGAAGGTCCGACTGGTACACGGACGATATTGGCGAGAGACGCTGCGTGGTTTCTTCGAGCCGATCCACTGGCTCGCGCGCCTGGCGCCGGATGAAGCCACCCGTCCGGCGCTCGGCTGGGGCTTCCGCGCGGTTCTCGACGAGAAACACGCCGCCACCGCCACCGCAAGCCTCCCGCTCCACCTGATCGGCGACCTGTCGACATACGAGGAAGCGACGTTGCCGGGCGACGCCCGTCGAGCCATCCGGAGGCTTGCTCGCCAGGGGGTCCGGATCGTCCACGTTACCGACCCTCGGATCCTCCGGGACCAGGGCTACGACATCCTCCTGGACTGGCGCCAACGGGTCGGTCGGCCGGGATCGGCACGATCGCGGGACGACTACCTCGCTGAGTTCGACAAGCGCGTGAGCGACCCAGGCTGGCTGACGTTGGCAGCCATCGAGGGCGACCGCCTGCTTGGCTATCAGACGGCCTTCGCGGTCGACGACGTCGCCTACCTGCACGAGATCAAGGTCGCGACGACCGCCTTGAGCAGAGGGCTCACCGCCGTACTCGACTTCGAGACCATGCGGGTCCTCAAAGGGACCGACAGCGTGCGCCGGGCGACGATCGGACTGCACGAACCCGAGAAGCCGAGCCTGACCGCCTACAAGGTGCGTCATGGGTTTCCCGTCGTCCAGGTACCGGCTCGCGTCTGGATGCTCAAGCCGGCGGAGTTGCTCCTCCGTTGGCGCAGCCCGATGGCCTACTACCGGCTCACCGGTCGCGGTCTGATGAGCGTGATCGGCTCCGTCGCGGGGAGCCTTCTCTTGGCGGCGCTGGAGACGACGGTGCCAGCCTGAGGCCTGACAGGTTGGTGGGGGAGGGTTGATTGGAACCGGCGTCGGTCTATAGTTCAGCCGGCCATATCGTGTCGCGAGGCAATCAGCAGAACCGGAACCAGCCATCTCGATCGACAAGGCAGAGGCGCAAGGTTTTGGCCATTCGAGGACCTCTCCAGCGACGCGTGCTAGGTCAGCTCTGGAGCGCCGGCCCGTCAACGACCGGCGAGATCCGTGCCGCATTGAACGCAACGACATCGCAACAGCTCGCGTACACGACGGTGAACACGATCCTCGGCAGGCTGTGCGATGAAGGATTCGTCCACCGAATCCTGGAGGGTCGGCACTACCGATACGAGGCTGCGTTCGACGAGAGCGAGCTCGAATCCGAGATCGGGCGCCGAGATTTGCGCAAGTTGATCGATCAGCATGGCTCGGCGTCTGTCGCGGGGTTCGCCGCGGATCTCGGGGGGCCAACGAGCGACCTTGCCGTACGTCTGCGTCGCCTTGCCGACGGGGTTCCGCGGGCGTGACCGGATCGCTGCGTTCGATCGCCATCGCGCTAGCGGTTCTCATCGGCGCGATCGCCGCCTGCGCGCTGTTCTCATCCGAGGATCCGCACTGTTCGAGTGGCCCGGTCCCGGGCGGCGAGCTTGTTGGATGCTCCGAAGCGCCCGAATGGCTGCACCACCAGCCAATGGGCCTTCTCGTCCTGGCGATCTTGGTCTTTGCCGTCGCGGCTGCCGGTTTCATTCTTCTACAGGCGATCGCGCATCATCGCTCGGCGCGAGGGCTACAACGGCTCGCTCGCCCAGCGTGGCTCGCGGGCGAGAGCGTCGGCCTTGTGCCTGGACACGGCATCGCATTGGTGGCCGGCCTCCGCCAACCGCGGATCTTCTGCTCCGAGGATCTCGATGTGGTGCTGAATGCGGATGAACTCCGGGCAGTGCTCCTTCATGAACGTCACCATCAGTTGACTCATGCCCCGACGCAGCTCGTCGTCCTCTCCGGGTTGGCCCAGATCGTCGGGCGAATTGGGCGCGGTCGGGTTTGGGTCGATGGGAGACGCGCGCGGATCGAGATCGCCGCTGACGCCCATGCCCTTCGATCCGGCGCCTCCCGCTCGACCTTGGCCGCTGCACTGCTGAAGCTGGACGGCTTGTCGCCGTCGACGTCGCTTGCGGCCATGGGCACGGCGAGCGAGCTTCGAGTCCGAGCGCTTCTCGGCGAACCGCCGCCGCCGCCGGACCGATTCTTGTCACAGGCACTCGCGGCGGGAGTCGGCACGGCCTCGATCGTCGCCGTTCTCTGCCTGATCCTCTGTGTTGCGTTCTGAGGCTTAGCCGACTCTCGGGACTCGCCGCCTCCCATTCGACTTCTACACTCGATGTAGTAGACTGGTTGGAACGCCGGGTGGGTGACGGAGCGCCGGCGCGAAACACGTCCCGCCGCAGCGTCGCTGCAAGAGGCATACGTGTCGCGATACGACTACCCGGACGCCTCCCTTGCGGTCGTTCAGCCTCTGACCGAGGAGCAGCTTGCTGCGCAGCGTGCCCGCAACGGCGAGAAGGTCCGTTTGGTCAACGGACGTTTCTGGCGAGAGACCCTTCGTGGATTCTTCGAGCCGATCCACTGGCTCGCGCGTCTCGCGCCCACGGAAGCCACCCGACCGGCGCTCGCCTGGGGCTTCCGCGCCGCTCTCGACGACGAGGACACCGCCGCCGCAAACGCAAGTCTCCCGCTTCACCTGATCGGCGACCTGTCGACATACGAGGAGTCGACGTTGCCCAGTGACGCCCGTCGAGCCATCCGGAGACTTGCTCGCCAGGAAGTCCAGATCATCCAAGTTACCGACCCGCGGATCCTCCGGGACCAGGGCTATGACATCCTCCTGGACTGGCACCAGCGCGTCGGTCGGCCGGGGCCTCCCCTATCGCGCGACGAATACCTCAACGAGGCCGACAAGCGCGTGAATAGTGACGGGTGGCTGACGCTGGCAGCGATCGAGGGGAACCGCCTGCTGGGCTATCAGACGGCCTTCGCGGTCGACGATGTCGCCTACCTCCACGAGATCAAGGTGGCGACGGCCGTTCTCAGCAGAGGGCTCACCGCGGTGCTCGACTTCGAGGCCGTCAAGGCCTTCAAGCGGATCGACAGCGTGCGCCGGGCGACGATCGGACTGCACGAGCCGGAGAAACCCAGCCTGACCGCCTACAAGGTGCGTCATGGGTTTCCCGTCGTCCAGGTCCCGGCTCGCGTCTGGATGCTCAGACCGGCTGAGTTGTTCTTGCGATTGCGCAGCCCAATGGCGTATTACCGGCTCACGGGCCGCGGTCTGATGAGCGTGATCGGCTCCATCACTGGAAGCGTCATCCTGACGGCGCTGGAGACCAAGGCGCCTCTGTGAGCCCTGGCCTGGTGGAAGGTGGATTCGACCCGCCGGCGCATATGCCTGGGAGATAGCCTCAGGGTCGGAGGCCGCCGTCCCGGGCAGTGTCGCCGCGAGGATAGATCGGCGGCGGGGCCGACCGCTGGTCTACGCGTGGCCGCCCGCAGCCGTAACTACCGAGGTTGTAACCGAAACATCCGCGCTGCCGCTACCGGAGACCCTATGTCCCGATATGACTACCCGGAGGTCTCAGAGGCGAGAGTCCGGCCTCTAACCGAGGAGCTGTTGGCCGCGCAGCGGTCACGACTGGGTCGCGTCGTACGCCACAGACACGGACGTTGGTGGCAGGAGAGCAGGCGTGGCTTCTGGGAGGCCGTCCATTGGCTCGCTCGCATGAGCCCGGAGCAGGCCAAGCGGCCGGCTCTATGTTGGGGGTATCGAGCGACCGTCGACGATCGAGCGAGCGGTTTGTCCAACGCCAGCTTGCCGATCCACCTCCTTACCGACGTTGCCCACTACAACGAGGCGCTCCTGCCGGAGCGGGCCCGCTACGACCTCCGGAAGCTTGCGCGGATCGGGGTCCGGATCGTTCGGGTGACAGACATGCAGATCTTCGGCGACCAGGGCTACGCGCTCCTTGCGGATTGGAGTCAGAGGATTCCCAGGAGGAATCTGGTCACGCCGAGCGAGGAGCGCTTCCTGGAAGAGATCGAACGGCGGCTCGGCGATGAGAGCTGGCTGACTGTGGCTGCTCTCGACGGCGACACGCTACTCGGCTATGCCACCGGTTGGGCCGTTGACGATTGCGGATACATCAACGAGAACTACGTCGGCTCGGCCGGCATCAAGCTCGGGTTGAGCAGCGCCCTCAATCACGAGATTGTCGAGGCGTTCAAGAGAACCGGTGGCGTGGCGAGGATCGGCTGCGGCCTCCACGATCCGAATGAGCCAGGCAGCACGAATTTCAAGATCCGCCACGGCTTCCCACTCGTCCTTGTGCCGGCCCGAGTATGGATGCTCAAGCCGGCCGAGATGATCTTCCGCGCACGCCGCCCGCTTGCCTACTATCGGATGACAGGTCGCGACATCCAGCGCGCCGCTGACGGGGCGGCGACGTAGGCCATCGGGGCCCAGGGTCGTCGGTCCTCCCTTAGCCCCAGGGATCCTGCGGGGTCCGCCTGCCGGCCGAATGGCGCCCCACCCGCGCGACATCGCCGAGCGCGCGGAGTTCGGTAATGCCATCGCCGCCTCCGCCCGCCCGAACACCCACCGAAGGGCTATCGAACGAGCAGAGATCGGGCCATAGAGCCGATTCCTATGGTGGGGGAGGCTGGATTCGAACCAGCGACAAGGGGTGTATAAGACCCCTGCTCTAACCGCTGAGCTACTCCCCCTACCCGGCCGATGCTACACCGGGCCAGGCCGGTGCGATCGAGGCGTCAGGTGCGAGAGCCGTTCCCGAGGAAGCGGGAGGTGAAGGACCGAACGCGGAGGCCGCGGGACTTGGACGTTGCCGGCGAGCTCTGATCCTCGCGCCGGCCGCCCGCCGGAACCGCGACGAACGGCTGCGAGCGCAACTCGCGTGCGTGCTCAAGCTCGTCGCCATCGAGGAACACTTCGAGGGGGAGATCGTCGGGGTCGAGGGGACGGACAACCGTCATCAGCGTATGGCGCGGTGGTCGCGCATACGCGGGCTGGCCCATCAGTTTGGGCAGCGCGACGTGCTGCTCGTCGATCGCCACGATGACCCCTGTGTCCAATGTCATTCCCCTACCCGGGTAGCCGGGCTTCGGGCCGGATGATAGCGGCGGCAGAATACAGGGGAATGGTACGAACGGGCCACGGATGGTGCACCCGACGGGCCGCTTCGATGCCGTGCGCGGCGGTTCGGTGTCGTCTGGTGCGGTCAGCCAAGGATGGCCGGCCGGACGATCTGGAGGAGAACGACGAGGACGAGATAGGCGATCGGGATGGCCGCGAACAGACCGAGCGCCGCGCTCCACGCGCTTCGCCGCGGTCGTCCGCCCGCACCTGTCGGCTGGAGAACGACGAGGTACGTCCCGATCGCCCCCGCCGTCAGAACGACCACGACGTACAGGAACAGCATCGCCGGTCGGAGCGCGGCGGCGGCGGCGATGCGTCCAGTCGTCAGGGCGATGTCGACTGCGAGGTAGGCGACACCCACCACGACGGCGACGGCGACGCTGACTGCGACCGCCCGCACGACGGGCCGCGGTGCGTTGCGGAACTGTCGCCACCTGACCTCGACGAATCCGCGCTGACGGATCGGCGGCCGTGGAGACGCGTCGGCGCTCACCCGAGGACGGTCAGGGTGCGCCGCGGCGGCAGGCTATCGGGTCGATGGCTGGCCAGGAGCTCGACGCCCTCGGCCAAGACGTCGAGCTCCGTTTCGGTCGTGAAGAAGGCCGGCGAGATGCGCAGCGCGTCGAGCGCAGGGATCGTCCGGGCAATGAGGAAGATCCTCGCCGACAGCTCCTCGAATGCCTCGGCGGCTGTCCAGCCCTCGATCCGGAAGGTCACCAGGGTCGCCATGGCATCGGCCGGTGTCAGGATCGTCACGCCGGGGATCGCACCGAGCAGGTCGATTGCTCGAACTGCCATCGCGCGGCCGCGGGCATGGATCCAGTCGAGGCCGACATACATCGACAGCCAACCGATGCTTCGGGCAAGACCGACGACAGAGGGTCGGTGGAACATGTCGAACTCGAAGCGGCGCGCCGTCGACCACAATCGTCCCTCGGCCAACGACTCGAACGACGAGTATCCGGCGGTGACCTGGCGGGCCTCGGTCGCCGCCCGGGGAGAGGCCCACAAGCCTCCGATCCCCTCCGGCCCGAGCAACCATTTCTGACCGGCGAATGCGAAGAAGTCCGCGCCGAGCTCGTCCGGGGCGACCCGGATGGCGCCTGCCGATTGCGCTCCGTCGACGGCCACGAGGGCGCCTCGTTGTCTGGCGATCGCGGCGATCCTGGCGACCGGCAGGAGGCGGCCGGTCATCCACGAGACGTGCGATATCGAGACGAGACGAGTGTCATCCCCGATCGCGGCGTCGAACGCCTGCGACGATCGCGTCGTCATCCTTGTCGTGCAGATCGACGAACCGGACGTCGACGCCCCAGTCGTTCCGCAGAACGAACAGCGGCCCAAGCGCCCCCGGATGCTCCTCGGTCGTGGTCACCGCGCTCCCACCGCGACGCCAATCCGGCGCGAAGGTCGCCGCATTCATCCCCTGTGTCGTCGAGTGGACGAGGGCGACGCGATCAGGGTCGCTCGAGAGCAGGGCGGCCATGGTCCCGCGGGCTTCCTCGATCCGCTCCAGGACGTCGACGAACGAGTCCGGATGCCCGCGGCCGATGGCCAGCTCGTGCTCGGCTCGTTCGGCCATCGCCGCTCCCACTTCGGCCGGGATCGGTCCGGCCGTTCCGGTGTTCAGGTAGATGCCGGCGGACGTGGCAGGCAACGCATCGCGGATCGCGACGAGTCGTTCCGCGTCGGGCAGGTAGGGGGAAACCACGGCTCCCTATCATAGGCCGCGTGAGCGGCTACCTCCGACCGGAGATCCTCGCCACCACCGACTGGCTGGCCGAGACGCTCCGCCGAGGTGAGATCCGGATCATCGATGCGCGCTGGCGCCCCGATGGGAGCGGAGCCGCCGTCCACGCTCGCGGCCACATCCCGGGCGCCGTCCATCTCGACTGGACCGAGGACCTGGTCGAGCCCGACGAGGAGACGGGAGTCAACCGGCTGGCAGGTCCCGAGCGGGTTGCGGGACAGCTGCGGGCCACCGGCATCTCAGACGGGATGACCGTGATCGTCTATGACGACGCGAACGGCCTCCACGCGGCTCGTGTCTGGTGGACCCTCCGAGCCTACGGTCTTGAGTCGGCCCGGATCCTCGACGGCGGCTACCCGGCCTGGGTCGCCGAAGGCCTGCCGGTGTCGAATGCGTCCGCCCCGCTGCAGGCGGGCTCGTTCACCCCGCGGGCGCAGTTGCGAGCGACGCTGACGACGTCGGAGATCCGCCTGCTTCTCGGGTCGGATAGCGTCATCCTCGCCGATGCCCGGGCGCCGGCCGAGTACCTCGGACACGAGGGCACCTCGCGGCGACTCGGTCACATCCCGGGTGCCGTGAACCTGCCCGCCGGCTACCTGACGACGCCTGGGAGCCAACGCCTTCGACCGGCGTCCGAGCTGCGCCGGATCCTGGCCAAGGTCGGGCTGGCCAAGGTCGGGCGACGCATCGTCTGCTACGACACGTCGGGCGTAGCCGCCGCTCGGCTCGCCTTCGTCCTCCTGCTCATGGGCCACGTCGACGTCGCCGTCTACGAGGGCGGGTGGGCCGAATGGGGCGAGCGGCTGGACCTGCCGGTCGACCGCTGAGCGATCCGCCTGTCGGAGGAAGGGTCAGCCGGCCTGGGGCGAGTCCGGGTCCTCGATGACCGGCCGCGGGATGTCCGCCCACGGATCGACCACGGTGTACGGAGCGAAGATCTGCGCCCGCCGATGGTTCACCGCCAGCATGACCGCCGACATCCGCGACTCTCCGATCGTCTCGGACCAGTAGTTCGCATCGGTCACCGGGACGAACCGGCCGGTCAGGCTCGTGAGGCCGTCGCGGATGCTCGCCTCGACCGCCAGGTGGACGTAACCGATGACCTTGAACGGTGGGACGCTGACGAGCGCCTTCTGGGGCTCGCGGGGAATGCGCAGCTCGGGCAGCGGGGCGACCGGCGTGTCGCTGACCGCGAACAGGATCGAATCGAGGTTGACCTGGGCGAACTCCGCCCGGGTTGCCTCCGCTCGTGAGCCGAACTCGTCGATGACGACGTCCTCGAGAACCAGGAACCCGGTTTCTGCGCCGTTGAGCATGTCAGTGATCCGGTGCTGTCTCGTCGCCACGTGGCCACGGATGACATACGCATCGGTGTACAAGGTGAGGTTGCGGCGCTCTTCGGGAACGACCTCGAACATGGACAGAGGATACGCCCGTCGGACAACCTCGTGACGCTCGGTCCGATGATCAGTCCGCGGACTGACCGGCCGAACGCGCGGCCGCCGTGACGAGGTGCTCGACGCCTGCCTGGAGCCCCTGGAAGATGGCCTCGACGGTCGTCAGGGTGTCGATCTCCGAGGGATCCTTGTCGGTCCGAAGGCGCACGATGCGAGGGAACCGCAACGCGAATCCGCTCTTGTGGCGGGCCGATCGCATGATGACGTCGAAGGCGATCTCGACGACCACGACCGGCTCGACCTGGCGGTAGCGACCGAAACGCTGGATCGTGTGCGCCTCGAAGAAGCGGGTCATCTCGGCGATCTCGGCATCGGTCAGGCCGCTGTAGGCCTTGCCGATCGTGACCAGGTCACCGCTGGCGTCATCCCGGACGGCGAACGTGTAGTCGGAGAGCACGCCATGACGCTTGCCGTGGCCGACCTCGACGCCGACGACGACACAATCGATGGTGGCCAGGGCCTTCTTCATCTTCAGCCAGCCCAGACCTCGTCGCCCGGGCGAGTAGACGCTGTCGGGGTCCTTGACCATCAGGCCCTCGTTGCGGCGCCCGCGTGCGTCGGCGAACGCCGACTCGAGGGCCTCGGCCGAATCGGCGGTCGCCATGTGGGACAGTGCGAAAGCTCCTCCCTCATTCGCGAGCGGGAGCCCCAGGCTCTCGAGCCGACGGCGGCGGACCGAGAGTGGCTCCTCGAGGAGCGGCTCGATGTTGCTGCCACGCGGCCCGTGGGCGAGCAGGTCGAACGCGACGTAGATGACCGGCACGTCGGCCCGGATCGCTGCCGACGGCGCCTTCCGGCCGAGCCGGGATTGGAGGGCCAGGAACGGCAACACGACCCCACCGCGCCAACCGAGGATCTCGCCATCGAGGATGCCGTTCCATTCGAGGACAGCCGCGGCCTCGATAATCTCGGGAAACGTCGTCGAGACATCGTGGAGGTCGCGCGAGTAGAGCCTGACCTCGCCACCGAGCTTGTGGAGCTGACAGCGGATCCCGTCGTACTTGTCCTCGACCCAGACGACCGGCCCGAGGCGCGCGACGATCTCGGCCGCATCCTCGGCCGGCGAGGCGAGCATGAACTTGAGCGGGTTGAACAGACCGAGGCTGGCCTCGGCCAGCCGATCGTCCCGCGCCAGGGAAGCCGTCCGCCCGACGTCACCGGTCAGCATCCCTGCTCGCTTCACGTCGGCCAAGGGGCGGTCGAAGGCACGAGCGAGAGCGGATTCGAGAAGACCGTCGCGGAGCCCGATGCGCAGCTCGCCGCCCAGGATGCGGGCGATGTACTTCGCGGTCAGCGGGTTCGCTCGACGGATGAGATCGGCGAGAAGATCCGCCTTGGCCGCGGCGTTCGACGAGCGTTCGATGCTCGCGAAAACGTCGGCCACCTCGATGACGCTCGGGCCACCGTCCTCGGACCCCCGATGGCCGGCCGCCTCGAGGACGTCGGCCACGGCAAGTCCGAGATCGGAGTAGCGGTCGTATGCCCGGCCCAGAGCGTCGTCGTCGACTGAGGCGACCGCGATCACCGCGGCCCGGATCGATGCCCAGCCGAGACCGAGGGTCCTCTGGTCCGCCTGGGCGAATGTCCGGCCGGTCAGAAAGACGCAGCCGATCGACAGCGTCTCATCGTCTAGGGTCCGCAGGTAGTCGGCCAGGATGGACGCCTTCTCCGACGTCCTGGATGTGGCCGCAACAGCCTCGGCCGTCTCCGCCCAACGTTGCATCGATCCGGGATTGGCGGAGCCGTCGGGCACGGCGGGATGGTATACCTAGGCACCTCATGCGCCCCCGACCCTGGTTCCCCGATGAATTGGCCGGCCAGTCGATCGTCCTGAGACGACATGTCCCGGGAAATCTCGGCGCCGTCCGTCGGTGGTACTCGGATCCGGAGATCGGCCGCCTGGCCCGTCGCGCCGAGTCGCCGATGACCCCCGACGAGATCGTGCGCTTCTTCGAACGCTACGTCATCGGGCCTGAGTCACTTGCCATGGCCGTACATGAGCGTCGGACGGGTCGGCTTATCGGATCATGCGCCTTCTCCGCGCTCGATCCCGACAACGGATCGGTGCTCTTCCATATCACCATCGGTGAGAAGGACGCCTGGGGTCGGGGATACGGGACCGAGGCCACCCGCCTGATGCTCAGCCATGCCTTCACGACGCTCGGCCTTCACCGCATCGGTCTGACGGTGTTCGGTTTCAACGAGCGCGCCATCCGCGCCTACCGTCGCTGCGGCTTCATCGTCGAGGGCCGGGCCCGTGAAGCGATCTGGCGCGACGGACGCTTCTGGGACGAGCTCTCGATGAGCATCTTGCGACCCGACTGGGAGGCCCTGACCGCCGAGCAGGATCGCGGTCGCCGCGACGAGACGCGCCAGCCGATCGGCGTCGGCTGAAGGTGGCGAGCTCGGGCCCGGCAGCGGATGCTGCCCGGGCGGACTTCCGGTCGATCATCGATGACAAGGGGCACGCTGTCGCCAACGCGCATCGGGCCGTCGCACGTCTCGATGACGCGTTCGCCAGTGGAGCCCTCGAGCGCACCCCAACGCTCGACCAGATGCTCGCCGATCTCATGGTCGCCCTCGAGCAGGACGAGGGCCAGAAGCTTGGCGGCAAGAGCGCCGAAGCGGCCCGCTTCATCCTTCGGGCGATCTCGCGCGAGCTCGATAACGCCTGACGAGAGTCCGGTGGTGCAGCCGGTGAACCACTCGACCGGGGAGCGGCCGGCGGGCGGCGCTTGATCGCGCGGTGGTGCAGCCGGTGAACCACTCGACCGGGGAGCGGCCGGCGGGCGGCGCTCGATCGCGAGGTGGTGCAGCCGGTGAACCACTCGACCGGGGAGCGGCCGGCGGGCGGCGCTCGATCGCGAGGTGGTGCAGCCGGTGAACCAGCTCGACCGGGGAGCGGCCGGCGGGCGGCGCTCGATCGCGAGGTGGTGCAGCCGGTGAACCAGACGATCCCCGCCTGACAATCGCCTGGGACACACACCTGGCGACCGACGCTATGGTGTGCGGGCCATGGACGAAAGCCCGCGCGCCGCGACGGTCGCCTTCGACCACGTCACGAAGCACTACGACGAGAGGGCGGTCGCCGCAGGCGCCCCGGGTGCCGTCAACGACCTGTCGCTGGCTGTCCCGGCGGGCAAGATCTGCGTCCTCGTCGGGCCGTCGGGCTGCGGCAAGACCACCAGCCTCAGGATGGTCAACCGCCTCATCGATCCGACGTCGGGTCGGATCCTTCTCGACGGGGCGGACGTGGCAACGCGCGACGCCGTCGAGCTGCGTCGCGGGATCGGCTACGTCATCCAACAGGTCGGCCTGTTCCCACATCAGCGGATCTGGGAGAACGTCTCGACCGTGCCGCGACTCCTTGGGGCCCCCAAGGGCCGCCAACTGGAGCGGGCGGACGAGCTCCTCACCCTCGTCGGCCTCGACCCGGCCGCCTACCGATCGCGGTTCCCGGCCGAGCTCTCGGGCGGCGAGAGACAGCGGGTCGGCGTGGCCAGGGCCCTTGCCGGGGATCCGCCGATCATGCTCATGGACGAACCGTTCGGAGCCGTCGACCCGATCGTCCGGGACCGGCTCCAGAACGAGTTCCTGAGGATCCAGGAACGTCTGGCCAAGACGATCCTCTTTGTCACTCACGACGTCGATGAAGCGATCAAGATGGGCGACCTTGTCGCCGTCATGGAGACGGGCGGTCGGCTCGCCCAGTTCGGGCCGCCGGCCGAGATTCTCGCCCACCCGGCCTCGGAGTTCGTGGCCCGCTTCGTCGGAGCCGACCGGGGCCTCAAACGGCTGTCGCTCGCCCGTGTGCGCGATGTGATCCCCCGACCGCTGCCGCTCGCCCGGGTCGGCGATCGAGCCGCCGCGATCATCGCGGATCCGCTCGCGCGGGAGCTCCGCTACGTGCTTCTCGTCGACCCGACGGACCGCCCGATCGGCTGGATCCCACTGGTCGAACTGTCTTCGGACGGGGCCGTGTCGGCCGACCGAGCGATCCCGATGTCGCCGCTGCTCGAACCTGAGACCACGCTCAAGGACGCGCTCTCGATGCTCATCGACGCCGAGGTCCTCGCGGGCGTCGTGGTCGATCGGGAGGGCCGCGCAAGGGGGACGCTCACGACCGAGTCAATCACCGAATGGCTTCGTTCCCAGGGCGACTCGTCGCGCCCGGCTCCGGAGATGGCATCGTGATCCGCTGGGACTGGATCGTCGACAACCTCGATCAGATCGCCGCCTCGCTCGCCGAGCATCTCATCCTGACGATCCTCGCAGTCTGGATCGGCCTGGCTATCAGCCTCGTCGCGGGCCTCCTCATCTACGATCGGCGGCGCCTCTACGGACCAACTGCCGGCCTCTTCGGGATCCTCTATACGATCCCCAGCCTGGCGTTGTTCGCCTTCCTCGTCCCCATCACCGGGCTATCGCTCACGACTGCGCTCATCGGTCTCGTGAGCTACACGCTCTTGATCCTTCTGCGCAACACGATGGCCGGGCTCGACGCGGTCGCGCCCGAGACGCGCGAGGCGGCCGAGGCGATGGGCTTCTCGAAGGGGCAGCGCCTGGTCCGCGTCGAGTTCCCTCTGGCCCTGCCTGTGATCATCACCGGCATCCGGGTCGCCACGGTCACCACGATCGGGCTCGTGATGGTCACCGCGCTCATCGGCCAGGGCGGCCTCGGTCAACT
The DNA here is from genome assembly GCA_963789905.1 of uncultured Chloroflexia bacterium. Classification (GTDB taxonomy): domain Bacteria; phylum Chloroflexota; class Limnocylindria; order Limnocylindrales; family CSP1-4; genus CAWBMK01. The sequence continues at coordinate 1,285,260 of CAWBMK010000001.1, forward strand.
CATGTTGCGAGGTTTCAACCGCGGCTTCCCGACGATGATCTACGTCGGCTTCGTTCTGACGGTCGCTCTGGCGATCGGCCTCGACCTGCTTCTGGCCTGGGTCGGCCGCGTTGCGACCCCCTGGACACGAAAGAGCCGGACCTGACCATGGATGCATTCGCCGAGCCGATCGGCTGGCTCACGGATCCAGCGAACTGGCAGGGGCCCGGCGGCATCCCCATCCGTCTCGGCGAGCATCTCTGGCTCTCGGTGATCGCCCTGCTGGTCGCCCTGGTCGTGGCCATCCCGATCGGACTCTACGTCGGTCATACGGGTCGGGGGGGAACCGTTGCCGTCAATGCGGCGGGCATCGGGCGGGCGATCCCCTCATATGCCCTGCTCCTCCTCTTCTTCCCGATCTTCGGTTTCGGGCTCATGGCCCCGATGCTGGCTCTGGTCCTGCTCGCCCTCCCCCCGATCCTGGCCAACGTCTATGTCGGCCTCCGCGAGGTCGACCGCGAGATCGTCGACGCGGGACGCGGCATGGGGATGAGCGAGTCAGAGGTGTTGACCGGCGTGGAGCTGCCGGCGGCACTGCCGGTCATCCTGGCCGGGACGCGAACGGCGGCTGTTGCGATCATCGCCACGGCGACCCTGGCGGCGCTCATCGGGGGCGGTGGCCTCGGTCGCTACATCGTCGATGGATTCGCACTCCAGGACGACGGGATGCTGCTGGCGGGTGCATTCCTCGTGGCGATCCTCGCCCTGGCGACCGACCGCGGCTTCACGCTACTCGAGCGTCGAATCGTCTCCTCGGGGGTTCGCCCGACCAGCGCCGCGCCGCGGATGGCCGACTCGACCGTCATCGCTCCATAGCGACGCACGCCACCGAGGCTTGCGCTCGTCCGCTGATACAGTGCGCAGGTCCCCACGGGCTCCGAGCGGATCGGGGTCGGGACGCAGTTCGAAGGAGGACCCATGCGGCGATACCGCAGGGTCGCTCTCGGGGCGATGTCGCTCCAGCCGGATCGCCGGCTTGAGCGCGTCGGGAGGGAGCGACCGCATGTGACGATCGGCGATCGGGGAGTCGCCGGCGATGGTGCCGAGCGACGACGAGGAGAGACCCGATGACCGACCAGGAGACGAATCCCACCCCATCGGGCGATGCCGCGGCCGAGCCGCGGCCGGTCGAAGCGACGCCCGTCCAGCCGACGCCCGTCCAGCCGTCGGCGCCCCCGCCGCCACCCCAGGCAGCCCCGCCCCCACCACCTGTCGCACCGGTGCCGCCCGCGGCGATCACCTCCGGTGGTGACGGCGGCAACCGGAATCTTCTGATCCTTGGCATCGCCGTCGTGATCGGCCTTGTCGCCATCGTCCTCGCCCTTCAGAGCGGGATCATCGGCGGGTCAAAACCGTCGCCTGAGCCGAGCGCCTCACCGGCCGCGAGCCCATCCCCGGAGGCCAGCTCCTCGCCATCGGCAGAACCGTCGGCGAGCCCCAGCCCGGGTCCGGCGCTGGCCTCGACCTTGATCCTCGGCGGCCCGCCCGAGTGCGCCAAGCGGCCCTTCTGCGCCCTTGGCCTCAAGGATGTCTACGGGCTCGAGTTCAAGGAGCTCAAGACCCTCGACGCCGGAGGGCCGATCACCGTCGAGGCTGTGAAGTCGAACCAGGTCCAGGTCGGCCTGCTGTTCACGTCCGATCCGAACATCACGGTGAACGACTTCGTCCTTCTCGAGGACGACAAGCATCTCCAGAATGCGGACAACATCGTGCCGGTCGCTCGACAGGCCGTGCTGGACGCGAGTCCGGCGATGGCCGGGCTCATCGATCCATTCATGGACAAGCTCACGCTGGCCGAGCTGACCGCCCTCAACAAGCGAATCGGCGTCGACCATGAGGACACCAAGAAGGTTGTCGGCGAATGGCTCGCAGCCAACGGTCTCCAGACGGGCACGGCGGGCAGTGGGGCGGCGATCAAGATCGGTTCGTTCAACTTCGCGGAGTCGGAGACGCTCGGCGAGCTTCTCGCCCAGATCCTCGAGGCGAACGGGTTCACCGTCGAGCGCAAGTTCAACCTGGGCAATCGCGAGATCGTCTTTCCGGCCCTCCAGAAGGGAGAAATCGACGTGGTACCCGAGTACGCCGCGTCGATCCTCGAGTTCGTCAACAAGGGCGCCGGAGAGGCCTCCAGCGACCCCCAGGCGACCGTCGACAAGCTCACCGCGCGGTTGAGCCCGGAGGGCATCGGTGTCCTCAAGTGGGCGCCGGCCACTGACCAGAACGGCTTCGTCGTCACGGCGGAGACTGCCTCGAAGTACAAGCTGACCAAGCTCAGCGACCTGGCCCAGCCGGCGTCATAGCCCCTCCAGCCCTCGGCCACCACGAACCCCCCGGCGCCATCGGCGCCGGGGGTTCGTCACGCCTTGCGGATTCGCCTACTCGCGAAGGCCGAGCGATCGCAGGAGCTCGAGCCCGCTCGACCAGGCAGCGGCATGATCGGCCTGGAGGCGAGCGGCCTCGCGCTGCATGAGGCCAGCACCCGGTATGGCCACGTCCGGCCGACCTTTGCCGAGGCGGTGCGCGAAATCGGCGATGAATCCAGCGTATAGCGCAGCCGGATCGATGGTCGCCAGCCGCCCTTCCGCGCCGACCCTGAAGTCGACCGGGATCATGATCCGCCCGAAGAACGCACCGGCCTCGGGTGCCAGGACATCGACTCCCTGTGAATGGCCGCCTGCTCGCAGGATGGGCGCCTCGGATCGAAACCTGACAGCGATGAGGCCGTCGTCGATGTCGGCTGCCAGGACGTCGCCCCCGAACACGACGAACCGGTTTGTCTCGCCGAGCCTGTCGGCGATCCTGACGTCGCCCCATTCGAAGGGTTCGTCGCGCGGGAGGATGCTGTCGCGGTCGAAGTAGGCGTGCCGGCCACGCCCGTCACGTTCGACCCAGTAGGCGATGACCTCGGGATCGAAGTGGCGCAGGGTGGGCCGATCGCGGATGGCGACATGGAGGTCGGCTCCGCCACGCGGCAGGTCAGTCGCCGAGTGGTCGAGCGTGAACCCGAGATTCGCGATGAGCCGGGCGGATTCGTCGGCCCAGCCGACAGCGGGCCCGGAACCCTCGGTCACCGCCCCGCCGTCGCTCCGACCAGAGGCTCCCCGGCAGCGGCGGTGTCCTCGGATCTCCGTGGCCACCCGAACCGCAGCAGCGCGACAACGCCGCCGACCGAGGTGACGATCACGACGGCAGCGTGGGTGATGAGCGCCAGGGCAAACGCCTGATCAACCGCCAGCCCGAATGTCGAGGCCGCGGCGACGGCGGCCAGCTCCCAGGTCCCGAGGTAGGCCGGCCCGGACGGGACCGCGATCGCGAGGGCGACCGATGCCGAAATCAAGGCAGCCTGGCCGATCGACAGCTCGACGCCGATCGACTGGCCGGCCGCCGCCACACTGAGAACGGAGAACGACCAGGCGACGAGCGAGAAGGCGATCGCTCGGACTACGGTCGCCGGATGGCCGGCGACCGCCAGGCCGTCGCGCAACCGCTGGATCCCGGCGTGCACGGTCGGCCAGCGCTCGAACCAGGCAACGACACGACGCAGGAAGGGAACCCTGTCGGCCAGGATCAGGAGAGCCAGCATGACCACCAGGGCGATGGCGAAGGGGACGCCGACCAGGGCGACCGACGCGATCGCTCCACGAGCCGAGAGGACGAGGATGGCGATGGATCCGATGAACACGACGACGACGACATCGATGACCCGCTCGACGACGACCGTGCCAAGGGCACGGACCGCTCCGATCTCCTCGCGTTCGCCGAGGTACCAGCTCCGCACGAACTCACCGAGGCGCGCCGGCAGGACGTTGTTGGCGAGGTAGCCAATGAGGAGGTAGCCGAACATGTGTCCGAACGGGACGGGCTTGATCGGGCGCACGAGGGCCTGCCAGCGCAGACCCCGCGCGGCGACATCGGCCAGCACCAGCCCGAGCAGGACGACGATCCAGGCCGGACTGGCGCCCGCGATGACCTTCGCAGTCTGCTGGAGATCGACGCCACGAGTCGCCAGCACGAGGGCGACGATCGAGATCGCGATGCCGATGGTGCCCCGGACGATGGGGCTGCGGACGAACCTCACGGACTGCGACGAGCGGTCAGCTTGCGCGATCGACGAAGGCGCATGCGATGAAGCACGAAGCGGGCGACGACCCGCAGCGTCGAAAGCCCGTAGACGACCGACCGGCGAAAGCCGACCGAGCTGGCCTCCTCGAAGTACCGCGTTGGGACGGCGATCTCGCCGATCCTCGATCGCATGCCGGCGGCGACTACCTGGGCGATCAGTTCCTGGTCGAAGACGAAGTCGTTCGAGTTCAGGCGATAGGGGATCGTTTCGAGCAGCTGTCGCGAGTAGGCCCGCAGGCCGGTGTGGTACTCGGAGAGATGCAACCCGAAGGCGATGTTCTCGACCCTCGTAAGGAATCGATTGGAGATGTACTTCCAGCGCGGCATCCCGCCGGCAAGGGGATCGCCGAGGAAGCGGCTGCCGAGCATGAGGTCCGCGCGGCCCTCGAGGATCGGCGCGACGAGGTCGGGAATGCGGGTGGCGTCGTACTGGTAGTCGGGATGGAGCATGACGACGACCTGAGCCCCGACCATGAGGGCAACGTCATAGCAGGTCTTCTGGTTGCCGCCGTAGCCCAGGTTCTGTTGGTGGATGACGACGTCGAGCCCGAGCTGGCGGGCGACGTCGACGGTCGTGTCTCTTGAGACATCGTCGACGAGGATGATCCGTTCGATCAGATCGTGGGGGATATCGGCGTACGTTCGCTCGAGCGTCTTGGCCGCGTTGTACGCGGGCATGACGATGACGACACGCGGTCGCGGCTCGTGCTCCACCACGTACGGAGCGTACTCCCGCGGGCAAGCCGTCGCGTACTCCTCCGATGGTCCCATGTGTCCCGTACTACACCGAACCGTCACACGGGCCCGGCATCATGCCGGCCGCGGGTGTGGGACGATGCACCCGGCCACCGCACGGAGTTGACATGTTCGAACGGCTCTTCGGCAAGACGATGGATCCGGCCCTTCGCGATCGGGTTCCGCCGGGTCAATACGTCACCGAGAAGTTCCCCGTACTCCACTACGGTTCCGTGCCGAAGATCGACCTGACCACATGGGATTTCAAGGTCTACGGTGAGGTCGACGCGCCCTTCACGCTGACGTGGGATGAATTCAAGGCGCTACCCCGCAAGCAGGTTTCGACCGACATCCACTGCGTGACGCGCTGGACAAAGCTCGATACCACCTGGGAAGGCGTGCCGATCCAGGAGATCCTTGCGCGAGCCCAGGTTCGGTCGAGCGCCAGCCACGTGCTGGCCCACTGCGAGCAGGGCTTCACCGCCAACATGCCGCTCAGCGTGCTCGACGACGATGACGTGCTGCTGGCCTATATCTACGACGGCAAGGAGCTCAATCCCGATCACGGCTACCCGCTCCGTCTGTTGACGCCGAAGCGGTACTTCTGGAAGAGCGCCAAGTGGATCCGTGGGCTGGAGTTCCTGTCGCGCGACGTCCTTGGCTTCTGGGAGCGCTACGGCTACAACAACGATGCCGATCCGTGGAAAGAGGAGCGCTACTCCGACGAATAGCCGCTAGGAGGTTCGATGGGCAAGCTGATCCCCGTCGTCATCGTCAACGCGATCGCCCTCATCGCGATCATCATCGTCGTACCCGGCGTCAAATGGCCGGGCGCCACCGAGGTCGGTCCGGTCACCCTCCAGGTGTTCGCGGTGGCCCTGCTGCTGGGGCTCGTCAACGTGCTCGTCCGACCCGTCGTCACGCTCCTGTCGCTGCCGATCCGGCTGATGACCCTCGGGCTCGTGGGCTTCCTCATCAACGGCGCGATGCTTCTCTTCGTCGCCTGGCTTGCCGGCCAGCTTGGACTTGGCTTCTCCCTCAACGGCTTCCCGCCGGACCTCTCGCTCCAGGCGCTCGCCACGGCGGTGGTCGCCGCCTTCGTCATGGGGATCGTCACGGCGGTGGTCAACATCGCGGTGCTCCGCTAGGAGCGAGCGACTCGGACGCCTTCTGGCGACTCAGACGCCCGGGCGACTCAGAGCCTTCGAGACCGACCGAAGGGCGGACGTCAGGGCTCGTCGACTCGCGGGCCGATCGGGGCGCCGACTTGGTCGGCGACGTGGAGGCGACGACCCGATGGCGCCGACTGGGCGTGTCCTTCGCTCGATACATGGCAGCGTCCGCGTGGCGCAGGAGTTCATCGGCGCTGACCTGACCGGGACGCGCGGATGCGATCCCCACGCTGGCCGCCGGGACGACGGCGTTCTCACCGATCGCCAGCGGATCCGCCAGGGACGCGAGGATCCGGTCCACGACCGCATCGGCCTGATGCTCGTCGCCAATGTCTCGCAGCAGGACCCCGAACTCGTCGCCGCCGAGGCGCGCGGCGAGATCGCCAGCCCGCAGACAGTCGCGGATGCGCTCGGCCACACCCTGGAGCATGATGTCGCCGACGACGTGCCCCAGGTCGTCGTTGACCGCCTTGAAATCGTCGAGATCGAGGAACAGCAGGGCGACCTCGCGCTCGTTGCCGCCGGGTCGCGGACCGAGAGCGTCGGTCAGCTCGGCGAGGAAGAGGCGGCGGTTGGCAAGGCCGGTCAGCGGATCGTGGTTCGCCTGATGGGAGAGGCGCTCCTCGAGGACCCGGCGGTGCGCGACGTCGCGCTCCAGGACGCTCACCAGGCCGGACAGCCGGACGAGGACGAGGATCGAGAGGAGGGCTGTGCCGACCCCGATGACGACGAGCTGTGGGTCGAGCGTCGGTTCGAGGATGACGACGAGGGCCGGTCCGGTGAGCATCGCCCCGGCCAGGAACAGCAGGCGGATCGGACCCAGCCAGGTGACAGGAACGGGATGGGGCTCGGTCAGGGCTCGCATCGAAGGGTGGAGTGCGGCGACCCCGATGGTCACGTAGGCGACCAGGTACAGGGTGTCAATGGTCCCGCCCGAAACGTAGGAACCGTCGAGGTTCTGGAGCGCGTAGATCTGGTCGGCGACGAGGAGGAGACCCAGGCTCGTCGCGACGAGGCCGAACGCTGCGGTCCGCGCGCCCGGCGTGGTAAGCAGGCCGGCGGCCACGCCGATAAGCAGGATGTCGGCCAGCGGGTAGGCGGCCGAGATGGCCAGCTCGAGCGGCGTCAGCTCGGCGCCGATGAGAGCCGGCGCCATGACATAGGCCCACGTCAGCATCGCCGCGGCGGTGGTGAGGATCGCAGCGTCGATCAGGCCGGCCCGGTCGCCGCCCCCCAGTCGACGTCGGATGAACAGTGCAAGGCCGGCCGCCATGAACGGGTAGCCGCCGAGGTAGAACACGTCGGCGAGCGATGGAAACGGGCTCTCGCCGATCTGCTCGTAGTACAGCCACAGGAAGTCGCCGATGACAAAGGACGCCTGCCCGATGGCGATGACGATCCAGGGGGTCCGCCTCGAGGGCTTGTTGAGAACGACGCCCGAGAGGATCGCGGCGACCGCCAACGCACCGATGACGTCGTAGAGCAGGCTCTGCTCGAGGCTGCCGATCGGTAGCAGCGCATGCACGACGATCAGCATCGTCGCGAGGACGGCGGCCATCCACCAGGCTGGGAACTGAGGCACGAGCTGATTTCGACTCGACTACGAATCCGACGCGTCCGAGCGTCGCCGACCGAGGGCCGGGCCAACCATGGCCCGGTCGTACTGGCCGACCTCACGTCAGCTGCTCAGAGGCCGATCGCAGGCGCGCGCGAGCACGAGAAAGCCGCCGGTCACCCGGCGGCCTTGGCCGGCGCGAAGGACTCTGGCGGGTCTAGTGTGCGCAGCTCCTCGGGCTGCCGGCTTCCTCTTCCGTGCGGAAGGACGAACCGCAGCCGCAGGCCGCGACAGCCTTGGGGTTGTTGACCGTGAAGCCGGCGCCCATGAGCGTGTCGACATAGTCGATCTCGGCGCCTTCGAGATAGGAGATGCTCTGCGGGTCGATGTAGACCTTGACGCCGTTCGCCGACATGACATTGTCCTCGGCGGTCGGCGCATCCTCGAGCATCATCCCGTAACGGAAGCCGGAGCAACCACCGGAATACACATACACCCGCAACCCGATCGCCGGGTTGGGCTCATCGACGGTGATGGCTTGTAGCTTGGACGCGGCCGCGTCCGACAGGCTCACGATCGAGGTCTGGTGCTCGAGCATCCGGTTCGTTCCTCCTTGCGCTTGGTCACCATCGTACGCACCGCAACGATTTTCGACAAGCGGTCACCCGGAAATCAACGGCCCGATGGTCCCGTGCGAGCCGCTTGCCCGGCCCCGGTGCGATAGCCTCGACGGAAGGTGGACGGTGCCGGACTGGGTCGGATGCGCGAGGCCATGACGCGTCACGGGTCGGCTATGCCCTGGCTCCTGGCAGGGATCGCGTTCGTCATCTACCAGGCCGCGGCGGGCGGCCTCGGCGGCCCGGAGTCGCACTCATTGTTCGCGGCAGCATTCCTCGACGGTCACCTCTGGATCCAGACCCCGGCCGACAGCCTCGAGCTGGCCCCCGGACCCGTTGCGGGGAGCTGGTATTCGCCGTTCCCGCCCCTCCCGGCCTTGACGTACGTTCCATTCACTGCGCTCGGTGTCGATCCCGACACTTCGATCCTTGCCGCGGCCGCTGGCGCCGCCAGCGTCATCCTGGTCTGGCTCCTTCTCGACGAGAGCGCGGCACGTCTTCCGCTCACGGTCGCCTGGGCGTTCGGATCCGAAGTCCTGTGGGTCGCCGGCACGGGCGGCCAGCACCTCTATCCGCAGATCCTGGCGGCGGCCCTTCTGCTCGGAGCCCTGGTCGCGTCCCGGACGGGGCGTCCTGCGGCGCTCGCCGGGCTGCTCGTCGGCCTCGCTGCGATGGCCCGCCTGCCGGTCGCACTCGCGCTGCCGCTCGTGGCCTGGCCGTACGACTGGCGAGGTCGCGGCGCGGTCCTCTTCGGGCTGGCCGTTCCTCTTGCCGTCATGGCCGTCTATAACGTCGCGCGTTACGACGTCCCCTGGGAGTTCGGCTACGGCCTTATCGCCTATCCGGACGGCACGACGGTGCTCGACGAGCCTTACTACACGAACGGCATCGTGGCTCTCGAGTACCTCCCGCGCGGGCTGACCGCCGCGCTCCTGCGCGGCTTCGATAGCGTCGAAGGGTGGGCACGTCCGTCCTTCTACGGCGCTTCGATCCTCCTCACGATGCCGATCGTCATGTGGGTCGTCGAGGCCCGACCGATCCGCTGGGCGCTCGTCGCCGGCGGGACGGCGCTGCTCGTCCTGCTTCCGGATCTGCTCCACGGCAACCCGGGCTTCGGCCAGTTCGGCTATCGCTTCGTCCTTGATGCCCTGCCGATCGTGTGGCTCATGCTGGGCGTCGCTCTCGCCGCGCGGATCCCGCCTGCCGCCTGGCTTGCGCTGGTGTTCGGCATCGTGGTCAACATCTATGGATCGCTCGCATTCTGGGCCGGCCGGGCGACGATGTTCGGACCGTCGTTCTAGCCTTGGGCTCGGCCAGCGGTGCGACCGCCGACCACGCGGATCGCAGGCGAGTGTCAGTCCTGGTCGACCCGCTCGATGACGGTGGCGATGCCCTGGCCGACGCCGATGCACATCGTGGCCACGCCGTAGCGACCGCCGGTCCGGACCAGCTCGTGGACGAGCATCGTGACCAGGCGACCGCCGCTCATGCCGAGGGGATGTCCCAGGGCGATGGCCCCGCCGTTGACGTTCACCCTCGACGGGTCGAGGCCGAGCTCGTCGATGCAGACGAGGCTCTGTGAGGCGAAGGCCTCGTTGAGCTCCACGAGGTCGAGGTCGGACGCGCTCAGTCCGGCCCGCGCGAGGGCCTTCCGGACGGCCGGGATCGGCCCGATGCCCATGACCGCCGGGTCGACCCCGGCCACGGCGGTCGAGACGATCCGGGCGATGGGTCGAAGGCCGAGCTGCGTCGCCCGGTCGGCCTCCACGAGCAACACGGCGGACGCTCCGTCGTTGATGCCCGAGGCATTGCCGGCCGTGACCGTCCCTCCATCGCGGAAGGCAGGGCGGAGCGTGGCCAGGGCCTCGGCCGACGTGTCTGCACGGGGGTGTTCGTCACGCGTGACGACGATGGGATCGCCCTTCCGCTGCGGAACGCTGACCGGCACGAGCTGGTCGTCGAAACGGCCACTCTCGATCGCCTCGATCGCCCGCCGCTGAGACTCGAGGGCGAAGGCATCCTGGCGCTCGCGCGACACGCCCCATCGTTCGGCGACATTCTCGGCCGTCTCGCCCATCGAGTACGGATAGTGCTTCTCGGCCAGCCTCGGGTTCGTGAACCGCCAGCCGAGCGTCGTGTCGAACAGCTCGCGGTTGCCGCGGTCGTAGGCGGCCTCGGGCTTGGCCATCACATACGGCGCCCGCGTCATCGACTCGACGCCGCCGGCGATGAAAACATCGCCGTCCCCGACTGCGATCGCATGGGCGGCCGAGTTGATCGCCTGGAGACCGCTGCCGCAGAGGCGATTGACGGTCAATCCGCCAACCTCTACCGGCAGCCCGGCGAGCAGGAGACTCATCCGGGCGACGTCCCGATTGTCCTCGCCGGCCTGATTGGCGCAGCCGAGGATGACGTCCTCGATGAGCGCCGCATCGATCCCCGACCGCTCGACGACGTCCCTGATGACCAGGGCCGCCAGGTCGTCCGGGCGCACGCTGGCGAGGGCGCCGCCATACCTGCCGATCGGCGTCCGCACCGCCGTGACGATGACCGCTTCGCGTGTCGGCCGGTGGGGATCGCGGGTCATGCCTCGATTGTATGGTGGCCCTCGGTCAGGCACGGACGGCGTACAGGTGCCACTCGCCGGGGACGCCCTTGAGGAGGTGGCTGCCCCTGTCGTCGAACTCGAGGCCGGAACCCGCCACCAGATCGCGGACCGTGCTCGACACGAGCACTTCACCCGAACTCGCAAGAGCCGACACACGGGCCGCCAGGTGGACGGCTATGCCCGTGATCTGACTCTCGAGTCGCTCGCCTTCGCCAGTGTGGACGCCGGCACGGACCTCGAGGCCGATCGAGCGGACGTCGTCGCGGATCGCGCAGGCAGCGCGGATGGCGCGGCCGGGGCCGTCGAAGGCAGCCACGAAGCCGTCCCCCGTTGTGTTGATCTCGTCGCCGCGGAATTCGGCGAGACGTCGCCGGACGAGGGCGTGATGCTGGCCCAGCAGGCGATGCCAGGCTTCGTCGCCGATCCGTGCCGCCGTCTCCGTCGACCCGACGATGTCCGTGAACAGGATCGTCGTCAGCACGCGCTCGGGCTGCGCGGTGGCGGAGAGCCCGGCGAGGAAGGATGCCATTTCCCGGTAGATGAGGGCGCTGGCCTTCGGGTCGGCCCAGACGTAGCCGTCGACGAGGCCGGGGACCTCGCGGGTGACGGCGCCCCGGATCCGGCTCGCCACGTACTCGCTCGGTCCGCTGGATGCCGCCCGGTGGAGGACGAGCGTCGGAACGCGGATGGCGGCAAGGACGTCGGTGACGTCGCCGTCCATGACCATTCGCTGGAAGGCGACCGCGGCGCCCGGGCTTGCGCTCGAGAGCATGTGCCGAACGTGCCACGATCGAAATTCCGCGTCGTCGGCGACCGATGGGCAGTAGCTGTCGAGATAGTGCTCCTGGAACGTCTCTGTCCCCCATCCGTCGCCGACCTCTCGCAGCCAGCGCCGCCACTCAGTGTCGGTCCGGCCCCATGGGTAGTCGGATGTCCGCCGGCCGCGCGCCGACGGGTCGAACAGGATGAGCGCCCGCGTTCGCTCGGGATACGTCGCCGCGAAGAGGCAACCGATGCGGGCTCCCTCGTGAGCCGCCCAGAGGGCCGATTCCTCCGAGGCGGCGGCGTCCATGACGGCCCGCACGTCGTCCATCCGAGTCTCGAGGGTCGGCACATCGCGCGGGCGATCGGACAGGCCCATCCCTCGCTTGTCGAAGAGGATCACGCGCGAGAATGCGGCCAGCTCCTCGATGTACCGGACGAAGAGCGGTTGATCCCAGACGGTCGCCAGGTTCGAGAGGCTCCCCCGGATCACGACGAGGTCGGTCGGGCCGTCGCCGATGACCTGGTAGGCGATGCTGACATCGCCGCTGCGGGCGTACTGGACCGGAGGCGCGGCAAGCATTGGGCGATTGTCAGCCCGACGGCCGGGCTAGGCAACGTCGGATCAGCAGCAACCTTCTCCGCTTGCCGCGCGGAGGAGGGCGAGGGCCGGCCGAAAGGCATCGTCGTCCTCTGCCGAGAGAGCGTCGAGCGACGCTGCTACCTCGGTCAGACCGGTTCGCTCCGCCCATTCGATCGGACCGAACGGGTGATTGGCGCCGAGCCGCATGGCTAGATCGATGTCGGCGGCCGTCGCGACGCCCTCCCCGAGAGCGCGGTAGGCCTCGTTGACCATCGCCAGGACGATCCGGTCGACGATCTCGTCGGTCGACAACACATCGCCCTCACCGGACGCCATCGCGAATCGCTCGCTCGGACCGACCGAACGACCGGCCTGGTCGTAGACGTAGAAGCCGTCCCCCGTCTTTCGGCCGAGTGTGCCTCGTTCGACGAGCTCCTCCTGGATCGGTGACGGACGCAACCGCGCCGGCCGGTCCATCGCCTCATAGAGCGACGTCGCCGCGGCGAGGTTGATGTCGAGGCCGACGAGGTCCATGAAGGCGAAGGGGCCCATCGGGAAGCCCGCCTCGAGGATCGCCCCGTCGATCGATTCGACTGTCCCGTCGCCGGCCCGCAGGATCCGCAGCGCTTCGAGTGTGAACGGCCGATTGACGCGGTTGACGATGAAGCCCGGATGATCCGTGCAGTGGACGGCGGTCTTGCCCCAGCTCGAGACGAGCCGCGTGGCCCGGTCGACGATGTCCGCGTCGGTCCCGCGGGCCGCAACGACCTCGACGAGGCGCATCAGCGGTGCCGGATTGAAGAAATGAAGCCCCAGGACCCGCTCCGACGTCGCGGTGGCCGAGGCGATGCGGCCGACCGACAGGGCGCTCGTGTTGGTCGCGAGGATCGTCTCCGCGGGCGTGGCGCGATCGAGCTCGCGGAACAGGGCCTGCTTGACGGCGAGGTCCTCCAGAGCGGCCTCGATCACCAGGTCGGCGCCGGCTGCCAGCGCCATGAGGTCGGGTGAAGCCGAGAGGCGGCTCAGGTTCGCCGCGATCCAGCGCTCCGCATCCTCGCTCGATCGTCCGGCCTTCCTGGCGCGGCGTCGAAGGCCGTCGGCGATCCTACCTCGTGCTCGCTCAACCGCCTGAGCGTCAATGTCATGGATGAGTGTCGGGTGGCCGGCCTCCAGGGCGACCTGGGCGATGCCTGCACCCATCGTCCCCGCGCCAACGACACCGACGACGGCCAGCCTCTCTTCAGGCACCGACCACCCGATAAAGGTGCCAACGGTCCGGCACACCCTTGAGATCGTGCTCGCCGGAGCGGGGCGCCACGGTGATGCCCTCAGACCGACTTGAACTGCTCGAAGGGCTGGCGGCAGCCGGTGCAGTACCAGATGGAGCGGCAGAGGGTCGGCCCGAAGGCGTTCTCCATGACGGTTCGGCGCGATCCGCAGTAGGGGCAGGCGGCCGTGACGCCGATCCGAATGACGTCCGGATCGGGCGGGGAGAAGCCCGATGCCGACAATCTGGCGCGACCGGTATCCGAGACTCGGTCGCTCGTCCAGGGAACCACGCTCGTGAAGCGCACATCGACCGTCTGCGCGAGTCCCGACAGGCGCTGGAGGACATCGGCCCGCATGACCTCGAGAGCCGGGCAACCGATGAAGGTTGGCAGCAGCTCCACGCTGATCCGGTCAGCCTCGACATCGACGCGATGGACGATCCCGAGATCGACCAGCGAGACGGTCGGGATCTCCGGGTCGAAGACCTCCCGGAGCGCATCCCACACCTCGTCTTCCGACGGGAGGTTCACACCCTGCACCAATGGGCGGTCGGCGGGCCGATCCCCGGTCGGGTGGTGCACACCCTGCCCAATGGGCGGTCGGCGGGCCGATCCCCGGTCGGGTGGTGCACACCCTGCACCAATGGGCGGTCGGCGGGCCGATCCCCGGTCGGGTGGTGCACACCCTGCACCAATGGGCGGTCGGCGGGCCGATCCCCGGTCGGGTGGTGCACACCCTGCACGAACGCCGTCCAGTCGTTCACCAGACGGCCTGCGGGTCAAGACGGCGGACGGATGTGAACTCGGTCCACAGCCAGCGGAAGGCGTCCGAGTGATCCTCCCGGCCATGTGGGTCGGAGGAGCTGGCAGGCAGGGGCAAGTCGAGCCGGGCAAAGGTCAGGGCCAGCTGGCGGAGCCAGCGGCCGCGCAGCTCGGCCATCGGCTGGGGCAGGATGCCCGCCGCCACAAGGGCGTTCTCCCCGGGGAGCGTGGTGAAGACCGATGTGGCGTCTGGGCCGAGAAGATCGAGCGCGACGACCAGCCGATCCCGCGGCTCGCCGGGCGTCTCTGCAAGGCGCCGCAGCCAGGCATCGACATGGAGCAGGTGATAGGTCTCTTCGCGCCGAACCTTCGCGAGCAGCTCAGCCAGCGGCACATACGCCGATGAGGCGAGACATTCGAGGCGGACGGCATCGGCAGTGTCGTAGAGATACCGGCGGGCCATCGCGAAAGCCCAGTCGCCGCGCGGGTGGTCGAGCAGCCGGCAGTGGCGGAATGCCTCCGGCTGGCGATCGTAGGCGAGAACGTCCGGGGATTCGCCAACGACGTCGCCAAGCAGGCCATACAGTGCCCGCGCGTGGCCGAGCTCGTCCTGGGCGAGTGAGCTCATGGCCACATCCTCCTCGAGGAAGGGCGCGATCCCTGTCCACTCCGAGTCCGCGAAGCCGATGACGAACTCGTCGTCGGCCAGTGACAGCAACAGGCCGGCCAGTGCGTCGCGCACCTCAGGACGAAGTGCCGCCGCCTCCGGTGCGAGCGTGGGCGCGATCCGACCCACCGAGGTCATCCTGGCGCCGGCGCCTTCTTCGAACCGGCCTTGGCAGCGGGCTTGAGTCCGGCCTTGGTGCCCGGCTTGGCGCCGGGCTTGGCTGTCCCCGTCTTCTGGCGGACGGCCGCCAGCTTGTCGCGCATGACGTATCCGCCCGGCTTCTTGAACGAGCGGTCGAGCGGCGGCTGGAGCAGATCCGGATCGGCCAGCTCGACGATGTCCACCCGCCGGACGACCCACAGACGGACACTCTCCTGACGGCGCCCGAAGAGCTCCCTGGCGTAGTGCCCGGCCAGCTCTGCATCGGGGGCCATGACGCTGCCACCATGAACCATCGCCTCGCCCTCCTTCTCCTGCCGAAAGACCTCGAAGGCCTCGAGATGGTCGGCGCCGGCCGGATCGAGCGGCCCGCGGTAGCTCATGCCGCCGTGCGATGGATCCCGAGAACGGACTCCCGGACCCAGCGCTGCTCGTCCCAGTTCAGGCGCCGGAAGTCGAGACGTTCCTGCGAGGCGGGGCCATGGCCAGTCACGACGCGCCGGAGCTCGTCCCAGTCGGGTTCCGCGTAGCGCCACTCGCCGGCCTCCGCATCGAAGCGCAGATCCGGGTCCGGGATCCGGAGTCCCAGCTCGCGGAGACGCGGCACATAGATGCCCAGGAATTCCTGGCGGAGCTGCTCGGACGTCTTGGCCTTGATCCGCCAGTGCAGGTCGCGGTCCTTCTCGGGCGGCGTTCGTGGGCCGTGCATCTGCATGAGCGGGCCCCACCACCGATCGAGCGCCTCCTGGACCATCTCCTGCTGCGCCTGACTGCCCGACACGAGCGTCACCACGACATCGCGGCCGTGCATGATGTGGACGCTCTCCTCCCAGCAGATCTTGCGCATCGTCCTCGCGTATGGCGCATACGAGGAATTGCGCAACGCCTGTTGGGCGACGATGGCCGCCGCGTCGACCAGCCAGGCGATGATCCCGATGTCGCCCCACGATCGCGTCGGGTAGTGGAAGACGTTGTGGAACTTCGTCTTGCCGGCCAGCAGGTCCTCGACCATCCGCTCGCGCGGCTTGCCCAGATCCTCGGCGACTCGGTACAGGAGCTGGGCGTGCCCGACCTCGTCCTGGATCTTGGCCGTGAGGGCCAGCTTCCGGCGGAGCGTCGGTGCCCGGAGGATCCAGTCGCGCTCGGGGAGGACGCCCATGAGCTCGCTGTTGGCGTGCATCTCGACGAAGCGCAGGACGGCAGTCCGATACTCCTCGGGCATCCAGTCGCCCGCCTCGACCTTACCGCCCGACGTCACGTGCGCCTCGAACCGCTCATATGCATCGTCATGGGGCATCCCGTCGAGGGCGTGCAGCTGGCGCCGCTCCGCCGCCGGTAGGACGGGCTCGAGGGCGAGGGGGTCGGTCATCGTCTCGTGCGCCTCGCTCGAAGGGTGCGATTGCGTCCGGCGTCGATGCTACCGCGCCGGCGCACCGACCGCGTAGATCGGCTAGCCGATCCGGACGCGCGAGGTCTCGGCTTTCGCGAGTCGCTCGGCGAAGCGTTTGGCGGCGACATCGAGAGCTTCGAGGTGCTCGGCCAGCCGACGCCGCGCCTCCTCTGCCAGGGGATCCAGGTCGGTCAGCTCGAAGATCCGCCAATAGTTGAGGATGGGAAGGAGTACCTCGTCTCGATGGATCCGGATGTTGTAGATGCCGGCCTTGGCCATCTCAGCGGCCTTGCGGATGAAGCGGGGGATCCCGGCGCCGGGCATCTGGAACCGCAGGACCTCATCGACGATCGCCCGGACGGCGGGCGAGGGCTGGATCTCGATGGCGGCGGCCATGATGTCGCGGTAGAAGACCATATGGAGATTCTCATCGGCCGCAACGCGCGCCATGATCCGGTCGGCAACAGGATCTGATGAGTATCTGCCCGTATTGCGATGCGAGATCCGCGTCGCCAGCTCCTGGAAGGCGACATAGGCAAGGCCGTGAAGCGTGTCCGGCGACGCGATGTCGTAGCCCTTCTGGAGCTGGGTCATCCGCCCACGCTCGAGGGCGACCGGGTCGATGTTGCGGGTCACCGTCAGGTAGTCGCGCAGGACGATCGCGTGACGTCCCTCCTCGGCCGTCCAGCGCCCGATCCAGTTGATCCAGGCGCCATCGCCCTTGCCGAACATGCCATGGATGAGCCGGTGGTAGGAGGGCAGGTTGTCCTCGGTCAGGAGGTTGACCTCGAAGGCGGTCTGGGCCACCCCGGTCAGCCTGGGCTGGTCCGGCGTCCAGGGCTCCTTGTCGTAGTCGCGGCCCAGGCGGTAGGGGATGTAATCGTGCGGGAACCACTCCTGGGCGACCGCGACATGGCGATCGTAGAGCCTTGCCGCCTCGGGCTCGAGCTCGAGGAGCAGCGCCTGTTCGTCGGCGGAGGCGATCGGGTGGTCCGCGGAGACGGTCGGCAGATCTGCGCCGATCGGCAGGTCTGCGGCGATCGGCGGCTTGGTGGGCGACCGATCCTTGGCTGGCTGCTCGACAGTCATTGTTCAGGCGAGGATAGCGGGGCGGATCCGAACGGGCGAGATCAGACGCTCGAAACCTCGCCCGCGATCGCGAGGCTCAAGATTGGAGCCAGCTAGTCGCCCGTGAAGCGAGCCGGTCGCTTCTCGAGGAAGGCGGCAACGCCCTCGGCATGGTCGGCCGTCCGACCGGCGATGTCCTGGAGGTACGCCTCGTAGTCGAGCGCCTCCGCCAGCCCGACCTCCAGTGACCGCGAGAGGGCTCGCTTGGCCAAGGCGAGCGCCCGCGGCGCCCCCTGGGCGAGGCGACCCGCCAGCTGTCGCGCTTCGTCGAGGAGTCGGTCGTCCGGCAGGACCCGGCTCACCAGGCCGACCCTGTGCGCGTCTGCGGCCGTTAGGGGATCCGTCGTCATGATGAGCTCGGCGGCGAGAGACGGACCGACAAGGCGGGGCAGGAACCATGTCGCCCCGCTGTCGGGTACGAGGCCGACCCGAACGAAGGCGAGAAGGAACGACGCGCTCTCCGAGGCGAGGCGGATGTCGCAGGCGAAGGCGAGCGACGCCCCGGCGCCCGCAGCCACCCCATTCACGGCGGCGATCACCGGCTTGTCGAGTCGATGGAGGGCCAGGACGATCGGGTTGTACCGCTCACGAAGCTCCTGCCCGAAGCCGACCGTCCGCTCGCGCAGGTCCTGGCCGGCACTGAAAGCTCGCCCGGCCCCGGTCACGATGACGACGCGGATCGCTCGGTCGCTACCGGCCTGGCGGACCGCCGTCAGGAGCTCCGACTTCATGGCCGCATCCATCGCGTTGAGGGCATCCGGCCGGGCGAGGGTGATCGTCGCAACCGAGTCGCCGACCTCGTAGCGGATGGCCGTGAAGCCGCTCGCCTCGGCGCCGCTCATGGCACAGGCGTCAGGGAGCGTAAGGGATGAGCTGCCCGCCCGCGAGCTCGAAGACCCGTCGTTCGATCGGTTCGTCCGCCCCACCGGCCGTCTCGACCACGAACTCCTCGAACATGATCACGAAGTCGGCGTCCGATGGACCGAGACTCGTGGCGGCCAGGGTGTGCCGCTCGGGCAGGCCGACGATGATGCGGCCGGTGGGCGCGAGCTCCTTGGTGAGGTAGTCGGCCGTCTCGTGAAGCAGGATCCGCGAGGCGTCCCAGCCATCGCCCGTCGCGGACGACAGGAGGCGCCGGTCGCCCGAGATCTCGTCGGTCCACGGGGCGCTGGCCGACCACGCGCCCAGATTGGCCAGGGCGGCGTCTTGCAGCTCCGCCACGCTGATGCCCCAGGTCAGCAGGTGATCGGCATTGACGATGACATCGAACGAACCTGAGCGGAGGGCGTAGACCACCGGCAGGCCGGCCGGGCCCTCGTCGAGGAGCGGCTGAGTGTGCATCCGAGCGCCGCTGTCGGCGACGGTCGTCGCGTCGAACTCGGTGACTGCCATGCCCGCCGTGCCGATCGGTCGGAGAAGCGGAAACACGCTGCCTTTGGCCGCCGCCCAGTCGTGCTCCGGCGCCTCGGACACCGGACGGCCACCTGTCGGGGCAGGCCGATGGCCGCTCACGGGGGAGTTCGGATCGATCGGCGCATAGGGATCCACGGGCGGGAGCGGCTCGGGCGCTCCTCCGCCTTCAGTGCTCTCGTCCGATGACGGAGCCCGGCTCGTCGGATCGTGGATCTCTGGGTCCCAGACCATCGCGATGTCCCTCCGCTCCTGCGTCCTGTGCCCTAGCTGCCGGTCCATCTGGGCGGCCGCTTCTCGACGAAGGCCGCCATCCCTTCCTTCTGATCGTCCGATGAGAAGAGCAAGTAGAAGTTGCGGCGCTCGAACTCGAGACCGCTCGAGAGAGGCAGCTCAAAGGCGCGCAAGACGGCCTCCTTGGCTGCCATGACCGCCAGCGGCGGCATCGCTGCGATCCGGGCGGCCAATTCGAGGGCGGCCCCGATCGTCGCCTCGGGCGGGACGACCTTCGTGACGAGGCCGAGAGCCTCGGCCTCCCGAGCGTCCACACGCCGTCCCGTCAGGATCAGCTCCATCGCCTTGGCCTTGCCGATCGCGCGCGTGAGCCGCTGCGTCCCACCGGCCCCGGGTATGACCCCGAGCGCGATCTCCGGTTGTCCGAAGACTGCGTCCTCCGACGCCACAACCATGTCCGCCGTCATCGCCAGCTCGCATCCGCCGCCCAGGGCGTAGCCACGGACAGCGGCCACCAGCGGCGTCCGCAGGCGGCCGATCCGCTCCCAGCGAGCGAAGTTGTTGGTGAGGGTCAGACCGATCGGTGTCGCCGAGGCCATCTCCTTGATGTCGGCTCCAGCCGCGAACGCACGCTCCCCCGCACCGGTCACGACGATGCATCGACAGGCCGGCTCTCGATCGAGCGTCTCGAGAGCGTCCACGAGCTGACTGAGGAGAGCCGAGGACAGGGCATTGAGCACGTCCGGCCGATCGAGGAACACGATCGCCACGCCGTCGACGGCACCATCCGGCCCGACCGCCGGGGACTCGACGCGGATGAGGCGCGGTTCGCTTGTCACTCCCCTCCTCTGAGGCTCGCCCCACAGTATCCACAGAAGCGGAAGCCCCCGGGCGACGTTCGGCCGCACGTCGGGCACGGGATCGGCGCCCCAGCAAGGTGTTCACGGAGGCTGTCGTGATCGACCGGCCGCTTCTCGTGGAAGCTGGCGAGGCCTTCGGCGACCTCCGCCGAGTCGGCGTGGAGCGTCAGCCACTCACGGGCGTGACGGATGGTCAACGACCACGACAGATCCTTCCAGAAATGGAGCTGTGCCTTCGTTGCCCGGACGATCTCGGGCATCTTCGCAAGAAGCTCGTCGGTGAGATCGTCGACGGCCGCATCGAGCTCGGACCGGGGCACGATGCGGTTGACCAGGCCCCATTCGAGTGCCTGCGCGGCCGAGATCGGCCGGTTGAGCAGAAGCATCTCGCGCGCCCGCCGGTCGCCGATGACGATCGGCAGCCACTGGGTGGCGCCCCCGGCCGGGACGCTCCCCCGCGAGGGACCAACCTGGCGGATCTCGATGTCGTCGGCGGCGACCGCCAGGTCGCAGGCGAGGTTGAGCTCATTGCCCCCGCCGACGACGATCCCGTTGAGGCGGGCGATCACGGGTTTCGGGCAATCCCGGATGGCGTCGATCGCGTCGATGAAGTGACCCATCCAGGTCCAATAGTCGGATCGACGGTCGAGGAAAGCCTGCTGCTCGTCGAGATCGGCGCCTGTCGAGAAGGCGCGGTCGCCCGCACCGGTCAGGACGACGACGCCGACCTGATGATCGGCAGCTGCGGCTGCGAACGCATCGCGGAGGCCGTCGAGGGTCTCTACATCGAGGGCGTTGAGGACCTCCGGCCGATCGATCGTCACCGTCGTTCGACTGCCAATTCGATCGGTGAACGTCCGTATCGTCATCGCCATGCCTCGGGAGTCAGATCGGGCGCCTCGTCGAGAACGAGCAAGGTGGTCAGCCCCGGTGCGATCTCGGCCAGGCTGCGTCCGGCTGCCGTCATCTCGTCGGATGCCAGGGCCACCTTGGCCGCGTCCCAGTCATCGAATTCCATCGCGGTCGCGATGACGAAGTCGTCATCGCCCATCAGCCTCCGTCGGACACGCCGAACCCGGAGGCCCCGCAAGCCGGGGACGGCGGCGATCGACGGCAGGTGGGTCTGCGAGTAGGCGATCTCGAGGGCCGCATTGGCCTCGTCTCCGCCTTCAGGCCGCCGCAGCAGCGCAAGCAGGGTGGTCATTATTGGTCTGCCTCCTGGACGCCGGCCCGACGGCGGGCGATCGACTCGGTCGTACGGTAGAAGACTCCACATGCCTCGTTGAGGAGTGCCGGAAGCCTGGCCGGAACGTTGTGGTCGCAGTCGGGGGCGATCAGGAGACGCGCGTCCGGCAGCTGGCGAGAGAGCCCCCAGGCGTGGTCGACCGGACAGAAGGGGTCGCGATCCCCGGCCACCACGAGGGTGGGCACTTCCGCAAGCCGCAGGTCCCGGGTGACAGGAGCGGCTGGCTGGCCACATCGGCGGCGATGGCCGGCAGGAGTCGCTGCCAGGCGCCGACGCCCTGCCCGGCATCGTGTCGGCGACTGAGCTCGGCCGCCCACGTCGGGTCGTCGCGCTGAATCCGAATGGGATCCATGAGACGGCGAGCGACCGATGCCCGTGGCTCCCGCTCCGTCGTGACGCCGATGACGACGAGCGACCGGACCCGAGCCGGATGGCGCACCGCCACCTGGAGCCCGGTCATGCCGCCCATCGAGAACCCGAGGAGATGGAATGCCGGGATGTCGAGGGCGTCGGCGAACGCCGCCACGTCGGCGACGAGCGTCGCGGTCGAGAAGCCGTTCTCGACGTCCCAGCGCGTCCCGCCGTGACCGCGTGCGTCGGGAAGAAGGCATCGGAAGTCGCGTTTGAGGCTGGGGAGTTGGGCGGCGAAGTCCTCGGCCCCCGAGGACGTTGCCGCATGCAACAGGATCAACGGCGGGCCCGCGCCGACGACCTCGTAGGCCTGCTCGATCCCGTTGGCCAGGACGCTCGGCACGGCCACATCGTAAACGGCGAGCCGATACGCTCGCCCCGTGACATCTCAGTGCGCCCGTCGCTCGGCCCCCTGATCTCGTGAGCCGGAGGCGACGATCCGTCGAGCTGGCCGCTCTCGGCAGCGCCTTCCTCATCCTTCTTGCCGGGCTCGCTTTCGTGGCCGCCGGGATCGCCGCCGGTCCGGTCGAACCGAGCCCGGGCGTGGTGAGCCCAACCCTGCCAAGTCCATACCTCCCGAGCCCGAACTCGCGGAGTCCGGTCGTGCCGTCGCCGACCATACAATCGTCGCCGTGAGCAGCGACGAGGGACCGGCGACTCGCGTCGAGAGGGACTCCATGGGAGAGATGGCCGTCCCGGCCGATGCCCTGTGGGGCGCCTCGACGCAGCGGGCCGTTCTCAACTTCCCGATCAGCGGACAACGCATGCCGCGTGGCTTCATTCGCGCGATCGGCCTGGTCAAGCAGGCCGCCGCAGACACGAATGGCGCGCTCGGACTCATCGACGGACCCGTGGCCGAGGCCATCGCCGCCGGCGCCGCCGACGTGGCCAGCGGCGCAAGGGACGAGCACTTTCCGATCGACGTCTACCAGACCGGTTCGGGAACGTCATCGAACACGAACGCCAACGAGGTCATCGCTCATCTCGCCGTCGGGCGACTACCCGACGGGACGAAGGTCCATCCCAATGACGACGTCAACCGCTGCCAATCGTCGAACGATGTCGTCCCCACCGCGATGCAGATCGCGGGCGCCCTCGCCATCGAGGAGCAGCTCATCCCGGCCCTCGTCACCCTCCAGGATGCCCTGGCCACCAAGGCGGACGAGTTCTGGCCAGTCGTCAAGACGGGTCGCACCCACCTCCAGGACGCGACGCCGATCCGACTCGGACAGGAGTTCCGAGGCTACGCGGGCCAGGTCGAGGAGTCGATCCGGCGTGCCCAGGCGGCTCGCGATGAGCTGCTCACCGTGCCCCTCGGCGGGACCGCGGTCGGCACGGGAATCAATACCCATCCGGAGTTCGCTGCTCGCGCCTGTGCCCGGCTGACCGAGCTGACGGGTCTGGTGGTACGCGAGACGGACAACCACTTCCACGCTCAGGCCGCGCTCGACGCCGTCATCGCAGCCCACGGCGGACTTCGTGCGATCGCGCTGTCTCTGTGGAAGGTCGCGTCCGATATCCGGCTGATGGGCATGGGTCCCAGAGCCGGTATCGCGGAGCTGGCCCTGCCCGAGACTCAGCCCGGATCGTCGATCATGCCGGGCAAGGTAAACCCGGTCATCGTCGAGTCCCTCACGATGGTCGTCGCTCGCGTCGTCGGCAACGACGCGACGATCGGCTTCAGCCAGACGGGCTCGCTCCTCGAGCTCAACGTCATGATGCCCGTCACCGCGGCAGCGCTTCTGGAGTCGATCGGGCTGCTCGGGGCATCGGCCCGTAATCTCGCCGACCGCTGCGTGTCGGGCCTGGCCATGACCGATCGCGGGCCGGACCTTGTCAGGCAGGGGCTGATGCTCGCCACGGGCCTGGCGCCCGAGATCGGCTACGACGAGGCGGCGAAGGTCGCCAAGGAGGCATACGCGAGCGGTCGGACGATCCGCGACGTCGCTCTCGAGCGGGGGATCGCACCCGACCGTCTCGACGAGCTCCTCGACCCGGCGAGGATGACCGAGCCCGGACTCGAGACCGAGCCAGCCGGGGGTTAGGGCCGGCCCCGGCTCATGTCGAGGCCGTCGCGGGTCGAGCCCAACCGCGCAGCAGCACCGCCGCGACGAGCAGCCACATCCCGCTGAGCGGCGCGAGGACGATCGCGAAATCCAGGCCCGCGACCCGGAACGCGTACCACGGCAGGAATGGAAGGGCGGCAAGCACCCCCGCCGGCACGGCGAGCAGGGCCACGAAGGCGACGACCCACCAGACGGGAAGGATGCCGGTCCGCCACGCGCCAACCGCCAGGCCGAGGACCCCAAGGATGAATATGAGCGCCAGTGGAAAGACCCATGGCATGAACGACCAGCCCAACCCCGCGACGATCGCCAGGACACCGGCGGTCGCCGCGCCATGTGCGCCGACAGGCAGCCTGGCGATCATCCGGTAGAGGCCGATTGACAAGAGAGCGACCGCGAGCACGATGAATGGCAGCGCCGCCCCGCCGTCGCGGTAGCTTCCGTACTCGTCGAGGTGGACCGGGCCGTTCGCCGCCAGGAACCATGCGATCAAGAGAGCTGCGAAGCCGGCCAGCGCTCCGTAGCCGCTTCGATCGGGGATCCGGCCGGGTGCGGTCGATTGTGGATGGAGCCGGGCATCGACAGCGCCGCGGACGATGTCGATCCGGTCTCGCGCCGATGGCGGCCGCTCGGCGAGAAGGATCCGAAACTCCTCCTCGTAGCGTGCGCGCCAGTCGATCGGATAGAGGCTGACGAGTCTGCTCATCGAACGGCCGCCACGGTCATCCCTGGGCTTCGCGAAGCCGATCCAGACCGGTACGAACGAACCCGGACAGGCCCTCGAGCTGAGCGCGCACGGTCGTCGCGCCCTGTGCCGTCAAGCGGTACGGTCGCCTCCGCTCCTCGGGCTCCAGTGCCTCGATGAGCCCACGACGCTCGAGGCGCGCCAGGGCGCCGTACAGGGTGCCCGGGCCAAGGGGCTCGCCGGTGAACTCCTCGACGTCGGTCATGATCGCGTAGCCGTGCTTGGGGCCGTCGGACAACGAAACCAGGATGTACAGCGATGGCTCGGCAAACCGCCCGAGGTCGGTCAGGCCGCCGCTCATGCGATGACCTCGTACCGGCAGACCAATCGCTCCATCGGATGTCCCTCGCGGCTCGATATATCGGTCACCGATATACATGCTCTCCCAGGTAATGTCAAGCCAGACCCGGCCCGGAGGTCTTTGCTCGACTCCAGGACTGCCACTGGACTACCCCGATCGCGCTCCAGGCGAGGCCGAACACGATCCACGACCAGCCGGCCGGGATGACGATGGCGACGGCAGCCGTCAGCAGCAGGGCGCCCACATACGTCTGACCGCTCCGGATCAGAGACAGGGCCACCAGCGCCTCACCGGCGGCCGCCGCGGTCGCGGCCAGCGCCGTCTGGGCGCCGTATCCGATCCAGGCAAGCGCGGCTACAAGCGCGATCGCCCAGGCGAGGTGGCCGACGACAGCCATCCCGACGGCGAATCTGTCGAGCCTGCCCACCCGATCGCCGAGTCGCAGCCAGACTCCCACGACCGCAACAACGAGACACGACACCCCGGCCAGCGCCATAGGCACGAGGTCGATCAGATATCCGGGCCAGTCCGGCTGGACCGGCTGGACCAGGAGAACCAATCCGGCCGACGTCCAGAGAGCCCCGCCGCTGAGGGATGCAACGGGCGGCACGATGGACGGGGCGGCCGGATGAAGGTGGGCGTCGAGCGCCCCGCGAAGCAGGTCGATGCGGTCGCGCGCACGAAGGGGTCGCGCCCCGAGGACATATCGCACCTCGGCCTCATAGCGCGCTCGCCATGCTCGCGGATAGAGGCGCAACAGCCCGCCCCCGGGCGGAGCGACCCGGTCGTTACCGGCCATCCGGCACGTGGCTCAGAAGCAGCCGTTCTCGGTCAGCGGCGGGATGATCCCGGGCTGGCCCAGCGCGACCGGTATCGGGCCGATGGTCACATGAGAAGTATCGACGGTGAGGACACCGTTCGCGTCGACGGCGATGGCGAAGCGGTCCATGCCGCGATCCGCCGGCCCGAACGTCGTCCCCTCGGGCTTGATCCCGAGCCGGTCGTATCGAGACTGGTGGCAGGGGCATCTGAACCAGAAGTCCTCGACGCACGGATTCGGCCGACAGCCAAGGTGCGGGCAGCGCTGTGAAAGTGCCCTGACGTTGAGAGCGGTCCCCTCCCCTGTTGGGTCGTCGCCGGGGAGGAAGCCTCCCTTCGCCGGGTCGAGCACGACGACGAACGCCCGGGCCGCCGGCACATAGGCCGGGAATCCGGCGGCGATCGGCAGGCCGGCGTTCACCACGACGAGGTCCTGCAGCGTCCCGACGCGGACGGGGCCCAGACCGGCGGCGAACGACGACCAGAGAAAGCCGATCGTCCCGGCCGCGGACTCCGCGAGCCAAAGGCCCACGCCGAGGCCGAGCGACCGGCGAAGCAGAGCTCGTCTGCTGAGCCCGGTGAGCGGCGCGTGTCGCTGACGCCGGACAGCGTCCGCGACGATCGGGGCGCTCGGCGGTGTCGGCGATAGGTCTGAAGGCACCGATCATCCCCCCGCGTGGAGAGCGCGATAGGTCAACCGGTAGGCTCGTGGAGCGGCGCCGGCGGCGACCCGCTCGATGAGTGCGGCGGCCTCCAGCCGCGCGATGGCCCCGTACAGCGTGCCCGGTCCGATCGGGCCGTTTCGTCGTCGGATCTCGTCAAGGAGACGCACGCTGGGCTCTGGGCCCTCGCCGAGGACGACGAGGATCCAGACCGCCGTCTCCGCAAAGCGACCGAAGTGCATATGGGCCATTCGGTCGTCCCCTCCTATCCGGCCACCAGCGTGCCCGACATGTCCGGGTGGACGTCGCAGCGGAAGGCGTAGGTGCCTGTCGCCAGTGCGGGCACCTGATACTCGCGAGAAGCCGGTCCTCCGAAGATCTCGCCGACGAACGGTGTGGCCCCCGTCGCCGCGTCGAGGATGGTCACGTTGTGCTGGACGGATTCCCGGTTCTCGAAGAGCAGTACGAATGGCCGATCAGCCGGGACGTCGAGGCGGTCGCGGTCGAATGCCGACCCATCGGCCGTGACGACGGCTCCACCTGCCGGCGCGGAGGGTGGTGGGTCGTCGGCCCGGGTCGAGCCCGCACAGGCAGCGACGCAGACAGCCACGACGACGAACATCGCGGTTCGGAGAGCAGACATCGTCAGCCCCGGGCCGATCGAGCCGCGAACATGCCACGCGAGTCGGCGAGCTCGTCGCGCGATCTCGATCGGGCCGCCGTCGATGGTCCAGAGCTCGAAGATCAGAAGAACGACGAGGGCGACCTCGACCGCCTTGTCGAGATAGGCCAGAGGAAACCGCGCCCCGAACATCAGCCAGCCGCCGATGGTGGCGAGGGTGAAGCCGAGGAACGCAAGGCGAACGAGCCATCGATAGCTGGCGAACGGGCCCGGCGCCACCATCGCCACCGCGAACGCGCCGTAGCCGACGGCATTGAGCGCGAATAGCATGCCGCCGAGCGAGGCGTGGATCCCGGCCGTGGCCAGGGCAAGGACGACGATCGCCGCACGAACGACGATCTCGATCGGGCGATCCTCGGACCGAGGCAGCGTATCGATTGCGGACATCCTCATCTCCCTCCAACTATCGCCTGACGGTATATCGCTGTACGATATATCATGTGCCGACAGTCGATGTCAAGCGGCGCCCGCAGATGGCGGATCGGCCTCTGGTACGCTTCGGCCGATGTCCGCCCAGACGTGGGATCGCGCTGGATCCCTCCCTGTCCCGGTTACGGGGCGCCCGAGACCGGAGTTGGTCGCACTACCGGCCGGCGATCCAGATATCGCGACCCTCTTCACGTTCATGCGCGATGCCGAGCTGCGATTCGAGACCCTCCGCATGCGCATCGTCGAAACGACCGTCGGGACGGGTGGTGAGCATGTCGTCAACATCGACGTCGTGCTTCGCCATGTCGGTCAGGCCAAGCTGACCATGTCGGAGCCACATCGCGGCACTGCCGGCAACTACGAGATCTGGTCGTCTGACGGCGAGTTCGTCCGCACGTACTCGGCAGCCCGCAAGCTCGGCACGGAGCGGCCGGTTCGTGAGGCCGTCCGCGGTTTCGACGGCCGAGAAGCGCGAGACCTCCCAGGCCGGTCGCGGATCTACCGACCTCTCACAGCCTTGCCGATGGAAACCCTGGCCGAAACCTTCGTCCATCCTGCCGGCTTCCTGCAGAACGTCCTCGCCACCGGCGATTGTCGGATCGTCGGCGGGGGCACGCTGCTGGGTCGCCAGACCATCAGGGTCACGACTGATCACCCACGGACGAGCGAAGTTCACTTCGATCGGCCGGACGTCCGGATCAGTCTGGACGTCGATCGGGAAACGGGCGTCACACTTGGTCTCGTCGAGACGGTCGGTGACGTCGAGACCCGAAGGGCCGAGGTCCCGGACTTCGGGCCCGACGCTCCGCTGCCGCCGACTGCCTTCGATTTCCGCTTCCCGGCCGACGCACGGATGATGTTCTGACGCCTCTCGGACGGTTGCGCGTGCGCGTATAGTCGGCCCCATTCAGGGCGACGTGGGCCTCGAGCAGGCATCGCCCGGCCGCGCTTCCCGGATGACGGAAGGAGGGGTCAGGACCGGACCGATCGAACCCCCACCTCGGAGGATGGCGTCTGGAGGGGTGCCGCCTCCAGACGCTGCGCAGTGCGATCGACATGGCGAGCGCCGGGCTTGAGGGAAGGCCGGCCGCTTCCCGGCATTGAACGTCGGGGCCGCCATCGACTCTGTGAGGGAGGATCCGATGACCCAGAGCACATCAGCACGCGACGACGCCATCCAACAGGATGTCCGCGACCTGCACCGGTTGGGCTACGCCCAGGAGCTCCTCCGGTCGATGGGTGGCTTCTCGAACTTCGCGATCAGCTTCTCCATCATCTCGATTCTGACCGGCGCGGTCATCCTGTACGACTACGGCCTTGCCTGGGCGGGCACCGCGGCCGTCCTCATCGGCTGGCCGCTCGTGACCGTCTTCGTCCTGCTCGTCGCCGCCTCCATGGCGGAGATCGCCTCGGCCTATCCGACGGCCGGTGGTCTCTACTACTGGGCGTCGCGGATGAAGAACAAGGACTGGGGCTGGTGGACCGCCTGGCTCAACCTCATCGGCCAGTTCGCCATCGTGGCCGGTATCAACTTCGCGGCGGCGGCATTCCTCAATGTCGCGCTCATCACGCCGCTCCTCGACAACATTGGCATCGTCTACGACAACACGACGACATTCCTGTCGATCGGGGATACGGTCGTCCTCAATGGTCAGCTGGTGACCATGGGCATCCTCATGCTCATCGAGCTCGGTCTGAACATCGCCGGCATCAATCTCGTCGCCCTGCTCAACCAGGTGAGCGTCTGGTGGCACATCGGGATCGTCGCGGCGATCGTTGTCCTCATGTTCGCCATCGGCAAGCCAGACGAGTCTGGCCTGACGATGTTCGCCGTTCAGCCACAGGACGTGGCCGGTGGCTGGAACAACAACCTTGGATTCATCAACCTCCAATACGGGCCGGCGATCACCTACCCGTTGATCCTGGCGTTCCTCTTCTCACTCCTCCAGGCGAACTGGACCTATACCGGATATGACGCATCGGCCCATGTCGCCGAGGAGACCGTCGGGGCACGGATGGCCAGCGCGTGGGGCGTCTTTCTGTCGGTCGCCGTTTCGGCGGTTGTGGGTTATGTCTTCCTCATTGCCCTCACGACGCACATGCCGAACCTGTCCACCCTATTCCCCGATCCGCTGCCGACCGATCTGACCCTCGCCAGCCAGTACTACTACGGCGGCGCTTTCGCCGTGTACGACATCCTCGACTACGCCCTGGGTGGGATCGGTCGGGTCCTCTCGGCCGGCATCGCCATCGCGATGGCGTTTTGCGGTCTGTCGTCCGTGGCGGCCGCCGGGCGGATGCTGTTCGCATTCGCCAGAGACGATGGGGTTCCAGCATCGGGCTGGTTCAAGAAGGTTTCCCATCGCTATCGGACGCCGGCCAACGCCTTGACCGGCATCGTCGTGTTCGCCTGGGTCTTCACGGTCGCCGGCGTCGCCCTCGGAACCGGCCTCGCGATCGTCATCGTCACCTCGGTCAGCACGATCTTCCTGTACGCCGCGTACGGGGTCTGCATCTACCTTGGCGCAACCACGCACGACTGGCTGACCGAGCGAGTTTGGAGCCTCGGCCGATTGTCCAAGCCAGTCGCCTGGGTGGCCATCTTCTGGATCGTCGTCCTGATGGTCCTGTTCAGCTGGCCGACCTCCGGCAACATTGCCTGGCCGTTCATGCTGATAACCATCTTGTTCCTCGTCGTGTACTACTTCGCCTGGGCGCGGACCCGGTTCAAGGGACCGCACGCCATGGGCGGCGAGGCGCAGCTCACCGAGATCGAGCGCGAGTTCGAGGCCGCCGCTCACGAGCTCGAGACCACCTAGTCCGCGGCGCTAGCATCGGAGAGCCGACCCGACGGATCGGCTCTCCACGTCCAAACCCCGGAGATCGATGCTGATGAGCGACCACCCCGGAAGTAAGCACCCGCGTCTCGCCGAGCTGGAGGACATGGTCCGCGACGGCCGGATCGACACGATCGTCGTTGCCTTCACCGACATGCAGGGCCGGCTCATGGGCAAGCGGGTCCAGGGCGAGGCGTTCCTGAATGGCATCGTCGACCACGGGGCGCATTTCTGCACGTACCTGCTGGGCACGGACATGGAGATGAACACGCCCGACGGGTTCGCCCTCATGAACTGGGAGACCGGCTACGGGGACTGGATCGCGTCTCCGGTCTGGGACTCCGTGCGGGTCCTGCCGTGGCTCGACAAGACGGCCCTGGTCCTGTCGGACACGATCGATGGCGAGACGCACGAGGAGATCCCGATCTCGCCGCGGACGATGCTGAAGCGCCAGGTGGCGAAGGCCGCCGCGATGGGCTTCACGATCAAGTGCGGCTCGGAGCTCGAGTACTACGTCCTCAAGGACACGTGGCAGGAGCTAGCCGAGCGGGGCTGGCCGATCCCCCAGCCGTTCGGCTACTACAACGAGGACTACCACCTCCTCCAGGCCACGAAGGCCGAGCCGCTCCACCGGTTGCTGCGCAACCAGATGACCGAGGCGCGCATCCCGATCGAGTTCAGCAAGGGCGAGGCGGCGGCCGGCCAGCACGAGGTCAACATCCGCTACGACGAGGTGCTCGAATCGGCGGACCGGACCGTGATCTTCAAGCACGGAGCCAAGGAGATCGCCTACCTCAACGGCTGGGGTCTCACCTTCATGTCGAAGCCGAACCACAC
Source organism: uncultured Chloroflexia bacterium (assembly GCA_963789905.1). Lineage (GTDB taxonomy): Bacteria > Chloroflexota > Limnocylindria > Limnocylindrales > CSP1-4 > CAWBMK01. The sequence continues at coordinate 1,316,366 of CAWBMK010000001.1, forward strand.
CTGGACCGGGTCGTCGGGCCATCTCCACATGAGCGTCTGGGACGCCGCCGGCGAGCGATCGCTGATGCACGACGAGGCGTCCGATGCGCCGTACGGCATGTCTACCACGATGCGCCACTACATGGGCGGGATGATGAAGCTGTCGCGCGAGCTGGCCTGCTTCATCGCTGCCAACGTCAACTCCTACAAGCGCTTCGCTGCCCTATCGTGGGCGCCGGTCAACGTCGTCTGGGGTCGCGACAATCGGACGACCGGCTTTCGGGTCGTCGGCGATGGCCAGGCCCTCCACATCGAGAACCGCCTCCCGGGTGGCGACATGAACGCCTACCTGACCTACGCGGCGATGGTCGGGGCCGGGCTGTGGGGCATCGAGAACGAGATCGAGCCGCCCGATGAGTACGTCGGCAACGGCTACGTCGCCACCGGCTGCGACCGGATGCCTCGGGCCCTGTACGAGGCGATCTGGGAGCTCGAGCGCAGCGCGCCCGCCCGAGAGATCTTCGGCGACGATGTCGTCGACCACTACCTCAACGCGGTCCGCTACGAGCAGCAGACTTACGACGCCGTCGTCCATAACTGGGATCGCGCCCGTTACCTCGAGCGCGGCTGACCACCGACTATTTCCGGCCGGATCGGTATGCCATCGCGGCGGCCGCCAGGCCTAGGAGCGGAGGCGAGCCTCGAGCGCCACGTGGCCGAGGCGCCCGGCGAAATCGGCGGCCGTCTCGCCGGCATCGTTGGGCAGCGACGGATCGGCTCCGACGGCCATGAGCATCTCGACCAGCTCGGTGTCGTTGTGCTCGACCGCCTGGTGGAGCGGCCGGTAGCCCTCCTGCTGGGGCGCATTCACGTCCGCTCCCGCACCGACGAGGATCCGGCATACCTCGACGTGCCTGCCGGCCAGGGCCGAGTGGAGGGGCATGACTCCGAAGTCGTTGCGCGACAGGACGTTGACCCGCGCCCCCGCGTTCGTCAGCAGGCGAGCGCAGCGCGGCGCTCCGAAGAAAGCCGCCAGGTGGAGCGCACTGAAACCGTCCGGCGCAAGGTGGAAGGCCTGGCTCGGATCGAACGCCAGGAGTTCGGCAACGCGGGCCTCAACGTCGAGTGCGCTTGCCTCGAAGATGTCCAACGCCTGACCGGCCCCCTGGATGAGCTCGACCGACCGAAGGTCGAAGCGATAGCGAGCCGACATGAGGACCGACAGGCCCACATCGTCTCGAGCGGAGGCGGCGGCTGGGTCCCCGGTCAGGATGGCGGCGAGCCGATCGTGATCACCGGCAGCGAGCGCGGCGAAGATCGGGGCATCTGGCATCGCTACCATTCTGCCGCGTCTCCATGATCCGAGGAGGGTGACATGCGGCTCGCCGACAAGGTCTGCGTCATCACCGGGGCAGGCAGCGGCATGGGCCGCGTGGCCGCCGAGCTCTTCGCTCGAGAGGGGGCGCGGATCGTGGCCGTCGACGTCACCGACGAGACCGCGGAGGCGACCGCCGACGTCGTCCGATCCTCGAACGGCCAGGCGACCGCAGTTGCCGCCGACGTGTCGCGGGAGGAGGACGCGCGACGGATGATCGAGCACGCCGTTGCGACATTCGGCCGGGTCGACTGCCTGTACAACAACGCTGGCATCATGCCGGCCGCCGACCACTCAGTCATCGACACCGATGTCGAGACGTGGGACAAGGTCATGGCGGTCAATGTCCGGGGCGTCTTCCTGGGCTGCAAGTACGCCATCCCGCGGATGGTGGAGCAGGGCTCCGGCTCGATCGTCAACGTCGCCAGCTTCGTCGCCATCGTCGGCTGCTCGGTGCCTCAGGATGCGTATACCGCATCGAAGGGGGCGGTCATGTCGATGACCAGAAGCCTGGCGGTCCAGTTCGCGCCCAGTGGCGTCCGCACAAACTCGATCAGCCCGGGTCCGATCGAGACGCCGCTCCTCATGGACTGGCTCCTCAAGGACGATGCCGCCAAGCAGCTCCGCCTGGCTCGCAACCCGACCGGCCAATTCGGCAAACCCGAGGAGATCGCCAACGTGGCCCTCTATCTCGCATCCGACGAGAGTCACTGGACGAATGGCGCCAACTTCGTCATCGACGGGGGGATCACGGTCAACTACTTCTGAGCGCGGACCTGGCAGGAGTCGCAAGGTGGTGACACGTCGTCGATCGCTTGCGATCGGCATCGATATCGGTGGCAGCGGGATCAAGGCCGCAGTCGTCGATGTTCGTCGAGGCGAGTTCGCGACCGACCGAGTTCGCGTGCCGACGCCCGTCCCGTCCACCCCGCGCGCCATCCTCAACGTGGTCCGCGTGCTCGTGGCCCAGGAGGCGGACGCCGCAGGTCTTGGAGCGGACGCCGTGGTCGGGGTAGGCCTGCCGGCGCCCATCGTCCACGGCGTGGCGCTGGCGGCCGCCAACATCGACAAGGCCTGGATCGGCTTCCATATCCAGCGATCCCTCGCCCGGACTCTTCGACGACGGGTCCTCGTGGTCAACGACGCCGACGCGGCCGGCGTCGCCGAAGTTCGCTTCGGGGCGGCCCACGGGAAGCGCGGCACGGTCATCGTGCTGACGCTCGGCACGGGTGTCGGCTCTGCTCTCTTCGTGGATGGCCGGCTGACGCCGAACGTCGAGGTCGGACACTTCGAAGTTCGGGGCAAGGACGCCGAGACCCGTTCGTCGGCGGCCGCTCGCATTCGGCGCCGTCGATCGTGGAAGCGGTGGGCCGCCGATCTCGATGAGCATCTCCACCAGATCGAGACCATCTTCTCTCCGGATCTGATCGTCCTCGGGGGAGGCGTCTCCAAGCGCGTCGACAAGTTCGTGCCCTACCTGACCACCCGTGCGCCAATCGTCCCGGCCACGCTGCGCAATGATGCGGGCATCATCGGTGCGGCCTACCTCGCGAGCGAGATCGCCAGGCCACGGCGGTAGCCGACGGCCGGCATCGCCTGCGTCGGGCCGGGCCCGAGGCCGACGCCTGACCCGGTACGCTGTCGAGCATGGAGCGGACCGCCCCGACGATCCTTGAGATCGGCGTCGTCCTGCTGGCCGCCGCGGCCGCCGGATGGGGTGCCCGCCGGATCGGCCTGCCGGCCGTCGTCGGATACCTCGGCGTCGGCCTGGCCGTGTCCCCGTTCACGCCGGGCTACGTAGCAGACCGCGAACAGATCCAGCTGCTGGCCGATGTCGGCGTCGTGCTCCTCCTCTTCGAGGTCGGGATCGAGGTCGACATCGCCCGTCTCCGGAGGGAGCAGCGCGGTCTCCTCATCGCCGGTCCGATGCAGCTCCTCATCACCGCCTCGGCAGCGGGGGCGATCTTCGTCGCCATCGGCACGCCTCTTGTCGGCGCCGCCCTGGCCGGTCTCGCGATCGGACTCTCGTCGAGCGTCGTCGTCGTCAACATCGTCAGGAGCCGGCGACGGACGACCGATCGGGCGACCGAACAGGCGATGCTCGGCTGGAGCGTTGCCCAGGACCTGACCGGCGTCGCCTGCGCTGCCGGCGTGCTGGCCGTCGGGGGTCTCGCCGCCCGTGCGCCGATCGAAGCGCTGGCCGGGTTCCTCGTGTACGGCGTCGTGGTCATCGCCGTGGCGCGCCTGGTCCCTCGGATCCTGCGCCGCATCAGGAGCGAGCACGATCTCTTCCTTATCGTCTCGATCGCCAGCGGTCTCGCGCTCGCCGGGATCGGTTCGGTCGCTTTTGACCTGCCGCTCGCCCTGGCCGCGTTTGTCGCCGGACTGGCCATCGGCGAGGATCCCGACGCGGCGGAGGCTCGGCGGCGCCTGCTCCCCTTCCGAGATGTATTCGCGGTCCTCTTCTTTGTCGCCATCGGCACGCTCATCGACCCGGCTGCCCTCGCCCGGGCGGTGCCGGTCCTTGGCCTCGTCCTGGTCCTGCTCGTGGTCGCAAAGGTTGGGCCGACCTACGCGATCGCTCGTCTGCTGCGGCTCCCAGCCCGACCGGGTCAGCTAGCCGTTGGCCTCGGGCAGATCGGCGAGTTCAGCTTCGTACTCGCGACGACGGCCCTCGCGGCAGGCGCGATCGCCGACGATCTGTACGCCGCCATCCTGGGCGCGGTTGCGATCAGCGTCGCGTTCTCGACGATCCTCGTTCGGCGATTCGGCGCGCCGGTGGTCGCGACGGCCTGAATCAGGCCTTCGCGCGGAGGTCCGTCAACGCCTCGGTCGAACCGGATACGATGATCGACTCGCCGGCCGCAAGCGCGCGGTCGTCGACCGGGTTGGCATCGCCGCGTTGCTGGCCGTGGAAGACGGCCAGAGTGAAGATCCCGGCCCGCCGAAGGTCGCCGATCGTCCGCCCGTCCAACCAGCCACCCGCCGCGACCTCGACTTCCTCGAGCGAGAAGGCCAGCTCGCCATGGGACAGCGCGGCGTCGATGTAGTCGGCGACGCGCGGACGGATCGCAAACTCGGCCATCCGTCGGCCGGCCAGCGTGTAGGGCGAGACCACCCGGTCTGCGCCGGCAGCAGTCAGCTTCGCCGCGGTTCCGTCGTAGCTCGCTCGTCCGACGATGAACAGGGCGGGGTTGAGGGCCCGCGCCGACAGGACGACGAACACGTTCTGGGCGTCGCTATCGACGGTCGCAATGAGACCGCGGGCGCGCGTCACCCCTGCCGCCTGCAAGGTCGCGTCGTCGGTCGCATCGCCTTCGACGGTCAAGTGGCCGGCCGCCTGGGCCAGGCTGCGCGAGGCCTCGTTCGTGTCGATGACCACGACACGCTGGCCGGAATGGATGAGCTCGCGGGCGACCGTAGAGCCGACGCGGCCGTAACCGCACAGGATGAAGTGGCCCTGCGTCTCGTCGACGGACTTCTGCATGGCACGCGCCTCCCGTCTCCCGCTGCCGACCTCGTCGACGACGTACTCGGCGACCACACCGATCGATCCGAAGATGATGGCGACGCCGGCGACCATGACGATCATCGCCCACACGCGCCCGACATCGTCAAGGTCCTGGACCTCCTTGTAACCGACCGTCGTGAGTGTCATGACGGTCTGATACAGGGCGTCGCCGAGCGTCCAGCGCTCGAGGATGACGAAGCCCGCGGTGCCGATGATCGTGGCCGCGACTGCCGCAACGCCAAGCACGCGTAGATGGCGGCCGGTGACGCGTACCGTTCGTGTTCGTTGCGACGGTCCCCGGGAGGCACGTTCCAGCATCTCGCCAGCGTACAGCGGCCCGCCTACGCGAAGCGTACAGTTGGGGCTCTCCCGACCCACCGTCGATGCACTCGAGGCACCCCCCGATGACCGCGGAACCGACCACCACGCCCGAGATCGCGAGCCGGCCCATGATCATCGGTGGCCAGCACGCCGAGGCCGCAGACGGCGGTTGGTTCGACATCACGAACCCGGCGACGAACGCTGTCATCGCCAGGGCACCGCTCGGGGGCAAGGCCGACGTCGATGCGGCCGTGGCCGCCGCACGGGCTGCATTCGACGACCGGCGAGGCTGGGCCAGCTGGTCGGCAACGAAGCGTGGCCGGGCGCTGGCAAAGCTCGCCGCCACCATCCGCGACCATCTCGACGAGCTGGCGATCCTCGAGACGCGTAACGGTGGCAAGCCGATCTCGAGCTCGAAGGGCGAGATCCTCGGGGTCTCGTTCGTGTTCGACTATTACGCCGGCGCCGCCAACAAGATCACGGGCGAGACGATCCCCGTCTCGAAGGTTCCCAGCCTCGACTTCACGCTGCGCGAGCCGATCGGCGTCGTCGGTTTGATCGTGCCCTGGAACTTCCCGCTGCTCATGGCCAGCTGGAAGCTCGGCCCGGCCCTCGCGGCGGGCAACACCTGCGTCCTGAAGCCGGCCTCGTACACACCTCTCACAGCGCTGCGCCTCGGCGAGCTCGCCCTCGAGGCGGGCATCCCGGCGGGTGTCATCAACGTCGTGACGGGGCCGGGCGGGACGGCGGGCGCGTCCCTGGCGGCGCACCCCGACGTCGGCAAGATCGCCTTCACCGGCGAGACCACGACGGGGCAGGAGATCATGCGGCTGGCCGCCGGCAACGTGAAAAAGGTCTCACTCGAGCTCGGGGGCAAGAGCCCGAACATCGTCTTCGCGGACGCCGACCTCGAGAAGTTCGCCACGACGTCCCCCTACTCCGTCTTCGACAACTGCGGCCAGGACTGCTGCGCGCGAAGCCGCATCCTCGTCGAGCGATCCGTCCACGATCGAGTGACCGAGCTGTTCACGGCAGCGACCCGCGCGGTCAAGGTCGGCGACCCGATGGACGACAAGACGGAAGTCGGGCCGATGGTCAGCCTCCGCCAGCGCGAACGGGTGCTCGACTACGTGGCTATAGGCCGCGACGAGGGAGCTGAGGTCATCGTCGGCGGAGGACCGCCCGACGATCCATCGCTCAGTGACGGTGCGTTCGTCATGCCGACGGTATTCGACCATGTCGACCCGACGATGCGGATCGCGACCGAGGAGATCTTCGGCCCGGTGGTCGCCATCATCCCCTTCGAGACCGAAGAGGAGGCCGTCAGGCTCGCCAACGCGACGCCCTATGGGCTATCGGCATCGGTCTGGAGCCGTGACATCGGCCGTGCGATCCGGGTCGCCAAGGGCGTCGAGGCGGGCGTCATGTCGATCAACTCCAACAGCTCGGTCCACACCGAGGCGCCGTTCGGCGGCTACAAGATGTCGGGCACGGGTCGGGAGCTCGGCATGCATGCCCTGGACCTCTATACCGAGGTCAAGAACGTCTTCGTCGACCTGAGCTGACGGGCAGCCGCTTGGGCGGTCGTTTCGGCCGCTCGACGCTTGCTATGCTGGGCGGCCCTCAACGCCGCGAACGCTGATGAGCGACGGGCGCGGATGGGGAAGGAGGAGCGGTCATGTGCTGCCTGTTCACGGCCCTGGTGTTTCTTGGCCCACGGGCGGCCATCATCGTATGGGCGCTGCTCGAGCCGGTCCGCTGGCAGGCGGCCTTCGACTCGTTCGTCTGGCCCATGCTGGGCTTCATCTTCGTGCCCTGGATGACGCTGGCGTACGCCATCGTCGCTCCCGCAGGGATCGACGGGTTCGACTGGGTCGTCATCCTCGTTGGCCTTGGCGTCGACATCCTCGCCTGGGGTGGCGGCGGCTACGGCAACCGCAACCGAATGACGAGCTACTACGGCTACGAGGAGTAGTCCCTCATCCGCCTGCGCCTAGCAGGGGGTGACGCTCGAGCAGGTCGCGTAGCGCCCAGCGCGTGGTATCGAAGGCGATCTCCGGCCACGGGATCGCCTGGGGCTGGAATGGCGCGACCTCGAGCGCCTCTGGAGTGGTTCGAAGGCTACCGCCGACGATGCGCGCCTCGTAGGCCAGGACGATGACCGCCGCCTCGAGGCGGGCGTAGAGGCCGACGATCGCGCCGGGCTCGACGACGAGCCCGGTCTCCTCGAGCGTCTCGCGGATCGCCGCTTCGGTCACCGTCTCATCGACTTCGAGGAAGCCGCCCGGCTGGGCCCACAGCCCACGACCCGGCTCGATGCCGCGGCGGATCAGGATGACCTCGCCCGTCTCGGTCATTGGAAAGGTCGAGACGACGAGACGCGGATTGACGTACGAGATGTGTCCGCAGGCCGTGCAGACCAGGCGATCGCGATCGTCGCCGTCAACTGGGCCTTCGCGGAGCTCGTCGCCGCACTTGACGCAGTGCTTGAGCGTCGCGGCGAGCCACGGCGGCGCTCCGCCACCCGAGGCGATGGCCGTCGAACGTCCGTCCGGCCCGCGTCCGAGGGACGTGCGAAGCGCCGTCTCCGCGGCGTCCGGGTCGCTCATGTCGCTAGGACGAGCACGATCGAGCCGGCGGCAAGTGCGATGAGGACGCCGGCGACGATAAGCCATGTCAACCGGAAGAGACCGCGGCCTCGGTCGATGGGCATCCATGCCCAGGCGGAGCGCCAGATCCGCAGGGCGGCATCGGCGGTCGTCACGATCACGATGGGGGCGCCGATCAGCACAGACAGCCGAACGATCGGGTTGGCGAGGCTCACCCCGACCTCGAGGAAGGTGATGGCCACGATGCCACAGACGAGAGCGACGGCGGAGAGGACGACATAGTGGCGACGCAACGGCGTCGGCGTCGTCTCGGGCACGAAGGCCGGTGGAGATCCGCGGCCCGGCGCCAGGCCAACCGGCGATGCCTCGGTAACGGGCTGCCGGTCGAGGGCCGGCATCCCGGCCTCCCAGCGCTCTTCCTCCATGCCGCCGTTGAGTGTACGCGTGGGGCGAGCCGCACCGGCCCGCCCCACATGGGTAAGAGGGCTCCGCTAGGAGATCACCTTCGCCTTGAGGGTCGCGTACTCGGCGTCGCTGATCGCGCCGCTGTCGTGGAGCTGCTTGAGCTTGGTCAGCTCATCGGCGGTCGAGACCGACGACGCCGCCTGCTGGGCGGCCTCGGCCTGGGCCATCATCTGGACATCCTGGGCCGTGACCTTCGGGCGCATGACCATGTAGATGAGCGCACCGAGGAACGGCAGGATGACGATCCCGATGAGCCACAGGGCCTTCATCCCGCCCGACAGGTCGTTCCGTCGGAAGATGTCCGCGAAGATCGCGATGAAGATCCAGATGAGCATGAACCAGAAGAAGAAGACGACCATGGACCAGACGAGGTCCCAGAACGTCAACTGCTGGGTGCCGACCTGGTTGCAGCCGGCGACCAGCACGGCGATGGCGCCAAGGCCGAGCAGCCAGGTAGGCCGGCTCTGCCTGAGCATTGCGAATCCGCTCCTCATGTATCCCTCCTCGGGAATGTCAATTCGGTAACCCCTGCCTCATTCTACCGGCGCGCGAGGTTGATTCGATATCGATTTCGCCGAGGTCAACTGGGCGCGGCCCGCCGCTCGAGCGACGCTCGAAGGGCGGCGACTTCTGCCCGCAGGCCGGCGAGCTCCTCGGCGATCCCGGCGGCGACAGTCGTCTCGTCCACCGGCAGAGCGCCCTGCTCAACGTCCGGCGCCGGCTCCTCGGGCACCGATGGCGAGACCAGCAGACTGGCGAGGATGCTCGCGAGGGCGCCGATGATCCCGATGCCGGCGAACATGACGAAGATGCCGGTGAGGCGACCGAGGGTCGAGATCGGGTAGAAGTCGCCGTAGCCGACCGTGGTGATCGTGACAAGCCCCCACCAGATCGCATCGCCGCCGGACGTGATGTTCGCACCTGGCGTCCGGCTCTCGAACTCGAGCACGAGGATGCTGCCGGTGCTGAGCACGATCCCGGCCAGCAGGATCGTGATGAACGTCGCGTACTGGCCGCGATTCCTGAGCACGTCCAGGACGAGTTCCTTGCCGGCCTGGCCGCGCATCAGTCGGGTGATCCGGGCCAGGCGGCTGAGTCGGGCCAGGCGGAACAGCGCAGTGAAGGGGATGAAGCCGAAGCTCGGGATCGATCCGAGCAGGTCGAGCCAGCCACGCTGACGGACGAAGTAGGCGCTCCTGGGCTTCGCGGCGGCGAGGTTCATCGCGAAGTCGATCAGGAAGATGACGCAAACGACGTTGTCGTAGAGGGTCAGCAGCTCGCGCTCGGCCGGGGTGACCGGCAGGAGCAGGAGGACCATGATCACTAACGAGAAGATCGTCAGGACCAGGATGAAGATGTTGTAGGCGTTGCCGGCCTTGCGCAGCACCGGTGCCTCGGCAGTCATTCCTGCTGACCTCCTCACGCCCTCGGACCCCGGTCGGGGCTGGAGGTCATCGTACCGGACGGACGATGCCCTGGGACGAGGGTCGAGTCAGGCTGAATTGACCCAGCTCAGGCGTTGGCCGGATCGTCCAGGACCGCCTGCGTCTGTCGCTCCCGGTAGCCGGCCAGGCGTTCTGCCAGGGCCTCGTTCGAGAGGGCGAGGATCGCCACCGCGAGCAGGGCGGCGTTCTCGGCTCCACCGATCGCCACGGTCGCGACGGGGATGCCGCGCGGCATCTGGACGGTCGACAGAAGGGAGTCCAGCCCACCGACCGTCTGGGTCGCCATCGGGACGCCGATCACCGGCACCTGCGTGCGGGCCGCGATGACACCGGCGAGGTGCGCAGCCCCACCCGCGCCGGCGATGAACACCTGGGCCCCGCCCGCGACCGCGGTCGTCACCCACGCCTCCACGGCGTCGGGCGTCCGGTGGGCAGAAAGCACGCGGATGTCGTGAGCTACGCCGAAGTCGTCCAACAATGCGGCCGCCTTTTCCATTACCGGCATGTCCGAGCGACTGCCCATGACGATGCCGACCCGGGGACCGCCGCGGTCCGTCACTGGCCCTGGGCCTTCGTATAGGCGGGCTCACCGTCCAGCGTCTGGAGGCGGATCGCCTCGGACCAGAGCAGGCGCTCCGAGACGCGACTGAGCAGCGAGACGAGATCGGCCTCAGTCGGCGCGGCCCGTTCGGCGGCAACGAAGCGGGCGCGGAACGACCGGACGGAGTCGAAGGCCAACCCAGTCGGTGGGTACACGACCGTGCCACGCGCCTCGACGAACTCGACCCGGAATGCCTCGCCTGCAAGCGCCTCGCACTCGGCGCCGAGGGCCTCGGGCCCGAGGTCGCTCTCGACCACGATGTCGAGGCCGGTCAGCGTCCGGGCGATCGCCTCGTAGGCCTCGGGTGGGTATGACCAGCGGGCCCGAGGCTGAGGCACCCGGCCGGTCGGCAGCGAGGCCTTGCGAGCAGGTGCCGCGGTCGGCTGGCGGCCGAGGTTCGAGATGACGGCATCGGTGAACCCCGACGTCGAGGCGGCATGCTCGATGTCGCCGCCCGTCTGCCGAGCCAGGTCGGCGGTCACCGCGGTGCCACTCTCAAGGGTCGCCAGGACGGCGGCCTCGATCGAATCGGCGGCGCTGGTTTCACCGACATGGCGGAGCATCATCACCGACGACAGGATGAGGGCCGTCGGGTTGATGACGTCCTTGCCGGCGTACTTGGGCGCCGATCCATGAACCGCCTCGAAGATGGCGACCTCGTCGCCGTAGTTCCCGGACGAGGCGAACCCCAGGCCGCCGACGAGGCCGGACGCCAGGTCGCTGATGATGTCGCCGTTGAGATTCGTCGTCACCACGATGTCGAACTGGGCCGGCGACTTGGCCATCTGGTGGGCGACGTTGTCGATGATGAGGTGCTCGCTCTCGATCCCATCGGTCGCGTACTCCGCCGCCAGCTCCTCGAAGACCCGTTTGAAGAGGCCCTCGGTCAGCTTCATGATGTTGGCCTTCGTGGCGCATGTCACCTTGCGCCGACCCTCGCGGCGGGCGAGCTCGAAGGCATATCGGATGACCTTCTCGGAACCCTTGCGGGTGATGATCTTGAGACATTGGGCGACGTCGGGCGCCAGCATGTGCTCGATCCCGGCGTAGAGGTCCTCGATGTTCTCGCGGACGACGATCATGTCGACGCCCTCGCCCGCGTAACGCGTCGGCACACCCGGCAGCTCGCGGGCTGGCCGGATGTTGGCATACGTCTCGAACAGCTTGCGCAAGGTGACGTTGGCGCTCTTCTCGCCGAAGCCGACCGGTGTCTCGAGCGGTCCTTTGAGAACCACCTTGGTGCGCTCGATGCTCTCGCGGGTCTCACGCGGCACGCCGGATGAGTCGCCACGGCGGAAGACGTCGGCGCCTGCGTCGGCCCACTCCCAGTCGACGGCGACTCCTGCTGCCGCGATGACGCGGACCGCGCTCGCGAGGACCTCGGGGCCGACCCCGTCGCCGGCGATGGCGGTGACTCGGTAGGGGGTCGTGGGCATGGGCGCATGGTAGCGAGCGAGCACCGAGCATCCTTTGGGCGCTCGAGCACCGGGCACCCTGTCGCGCGCTCGAGCATCCTGGTGCTCAATTGACGCTAGAGCGAGCGTGGCCAAGACCCGAATTTAGACCGAATCCACCCACCGTCACGCGTGCACGCCCCTGGTTCGCAGCATGAGCGTGCTCGCAAGGCGCCGGGGCAGGCTGAGACTAGATCATCGGGACCGACGGACGTCCTCGGCTCCTCGTTGCTTGCCTAGCCATACACTTGGACGCATGAAGCGCGTCGTCGGACGCCACCTCCACGAGGTGGACGTCAGCTAACTCCATCGCCTGGTGGCCGCTCGTCGGCCGGTCATCGTCGATATGGGAACGGGCGACGGCCGGTACGTTCTCGAGACGGCTCGTGCCCGGCCCGACGTCCTGGTCGTCGGCGTGGATGCCAACGCGGCTGCCATGGCCGAGGCGTCGCGTCGGGCGGCATCATCCGCACGCCGGGGCGGCCTCGAGAACGCGCTGTTCGTCCTGGCTGCGGCCGAGTCTCCACCCGTTGAGTTGCGGGGCCGGGCCGATCTCGTGACCATCCACTTCCCCTGGGGCTCCCTTCTCGATGGCGTCCTCGGCCGGAACCCCGCCGTGGCGGCCGGTCTCGCATCGCTGCTCAAGCCCGATGGCGAGCTCATCGCAATGGTCTCGCTGGCAGACCGCGATCATGCCGGCTCGATCGACGGGATCCGCCCGCTCGATGGGCTCGGACCAACCGAGGTCCGGCCGGCGTCGACCGACGAGGTCGTGGCGACCAGGTCCAGCTGGGCGAAACGACTCGGCCGACAGCATGTCTGGCGCCTCCGGGTCCGGTCATACTCTCGGCCATGACGCCGTTGCTCATCGATTGCGACACCGGGATCGACGATGCGCTGGCGCTTCTCTACGCCTGCGCGAGCCACGAGGCGGACATCGTCGCCGTGTCGTGCGTCCACGGCAACGCGCGGGCGCGCCAGGTCGCCGACAACACCCGGGCCGTGCTCGAGCTCGCCGGCCGCCCGGACATCGAGGTCGCGCTCGGCTGCGAAGCGCCTCTCGAGCGGCCGCTCCTCGTGGCGCCGGAGACCCACGGGCCGCAGGGCCTTGGCTACGCGACTCTGCCTCGCCGTCGCGGCCGCTGTCGGATCGGGCCGGGTCCGACTTGATCGTGGACGAGGCCTTGCGCCGCCCGGGTGAGATCGTCCTGATCACTCTCGGCCCCCTGACGAACCTGGCCGTCGGCCTCCGTCGCGAGCCGGCGCTCCCGCGGCTCATCAATCGCTGGGTGCTCATGGGCGGCTCATACCGGTCACCCGGCAATGTGGCGCCGACGACCGAGTTCAACATCCACTGCGATCCCGAGGCGGCCAGGCTCGCCTTCGACGCGTTCGGACGATCGCACGTCGAGCACGGAACCCCCCGACCCCTGGCGCTCGGCCTGGACGTGACGGAGCGGGCCAAGCTGACACCCGATCACATGACGGAGCTCGCCGTGCGGGCCGGCAGCCGGCCCGACGCGGTGCGCAGCGAGGTCGATGGATCCGTCGCCTCGAACCCGATCGTCCGCTTCATGGCCGACGCGCTCCGCTTCTACATGGAGTTCCACGCCCGCTACGACGGCTTCTACGGCGCCTTCATCCACGACGCGCTGGCGGTCGCCACCACCCTTGATCCGACCCTCGTTCGAAGCGAGGCGGTGGCCGTCGACGTCGAGCTCGCCGGCACGCTCACGACGGGTGAGACGGTCACCGACTGGCGCCGGGTCTGGGGTCGGCCAGCGAATGTCGACGTCGGCGTCGAGAGCGACGCCGAGCGCTTCCTGGCGACGTTCATCGATCGTGTCGGGGGACTGGCGTCGAACCTTGCCGGCGTGGCACGCTAGGGGAGAGGAACAGAGGAGGCGGAGGGAACCTCGATGGACTGGGTCAGACAACAGTTCGACACGCGGACGATCGTCCTCATCCCGATCGCGATCGCCATCAACATCGTGCTCGGCCAGACGATCGCGGCGGTCCTGAAGGTCCCCGTCTACCTCGATTCGATCGGAACGGTCCTCGTTGGCGCCCTCGCCGGACCGATCCCCGGGTTGCTTACCGGACTCCTCTCCAACCTGCTCTGGACATACGTGCTGCCAGCACCGTTCAACTCCGCGATCGCCGCGCCGTTCGCGGTTGTGGCCGCGGAGATCGGGTTGCTGGCGGGCCTGTTCGCCCGCTACGGCTTTTTCCGCTCTCGGCCAAACACGCCGTGGCCGACGATCCTGGCCGGCGGCACTGCCGTTGCCGCGATCTTCATCATCATCGGCTACTTCGGCTTCATCCCCTTCTATGCGGGCGCAGACTTCACGTTCTTCGCCGACACCTCCACGGCGAGTCCCTTTTTCGTCGCGATGGGCTATGTCATCGGTATCGGGATCGTCCTGGGCGTCATCGGCCTGTTTGTCGTCCTGCTCGTCCGTCGCGATGTCGGCATCGCCTACGCGAGCGTGGCCGGGTTCATCACCGGCATCGTCTCGGCCATCATCTCGGCCCCGATATCGGCAGTGGTCTTCGGCGGGGTGACCGGCTCGGGCACGGACCTGCTCGTTGGGGCGTTCCAGCAGGCCGGATCGGACCTCCAGACGGCGGTCCTCCAGCAGGGGCTCCTGTCCGACCCGATCGACAAGACCGTGACCTTCATCCTCGTGTTCCTCATCCTCCAGACGCTGTCGCGGCGGTTCGTCGCGCGATTCCCGCAGGGCGAGCGGATCGTCGGCCTCGAGGGAGCGGACGAGGACGTGGCCGGGATCCCTTCGATCTGATCGATCTCCGGCTGGGTCGTTGGTGACCGCGCCCGCCGCGCCGGCCGCGCCGGCCGCGCCGACCGATGCCGCCGATGCCGCTCATCGCGCTGCCTCCGTCCTGCCCGGTCTCGGGCCGGAAGACGCGGCGCTCGTGGAGCGGCTGGTGCCCTCCGTCCCAAGCCCGTATCACCGGCTCAACCCCCTGACCAAGGCCGTGGCGGCCACCGTCGGCTCGCTCATCGCCATCGTTGCCGGCGGCTACGTCGTGCCGTCGGTCGTCATCGGCGTCGCCCTCGTGTCAGCTTCCACGGCTGGCGTGCTCGTGAGGCTCGTCCGAGTGACGGTAGCCGTCAGTCTCGCCCTGTCGATCTCGATCGTTCTCGTGAGCGCACTGACCCGGGCAGGCGAAGACGTGCTCTTCGTCATCGGACCCTTCGAGGTCACGTCGGAGGGCCTGGAGTTCGCCGCCCAGACGCTGCTCAAGGTCTTCGCCCTCTCGCTGTCGATCGGCCTGTTCACCCTCACGACGCATCCCCGCGCGTTCGTCGCCGACCTCGAGCGGCGCGGGGTGTCGGCGCGCTTCGCGTTCGTCGCCCTGGCCACGATCGAGGCGGTGCCAGCGATGGTGCGGCGGGCCGGTGTGATCGCCGAAGCGCAGCGAGCGCGCGGGCTCGATTCGGAGGGCAGCGCGGTGGCCAGGGCGCGGGGGTTGCTGCCGCTCGTCGGCCCTGTCCTCATCTCCGCGATCACCGATGTCGAACAACGGTCACTGGCTCTGGAGGCCCGGGCGTTTTCGCGGCCCGGCCGCCGCGATCTCCTGTGGGCGATGCCCGATCGCGGGTCAGAGCGGGCGCTGCGCTGGCTCCTTGGCGGGGCCCTGCTGGTCGTCGTGTTCGGTCGCATCGGCGGTGTGATCTGAACCCTCAGCCAGGGGTGACTGGGACACGGGCGGCGGGATGCTCGAGCTGACCAACGTGTCCTACCGCTACGCCGGATACGCGACGCCCGCTCTCCGCGACGTCTCGCTCCGGGTCGACGATGGCGAGATCGTGGGGATCGTCGGCGCGAACGAGGCCGGCAAGTCGACCCTGTGCCTCGTCGCGTCGGGCCTCGCCCCGGCCTCCGTCGGCGGGAAGCTCCTGGGCGGCTCTGTCGTCGCCGACGGGGTGGATCTCGCGAGCCTCCCCATCCACGGGCTGGCCGAGCGGGTCGCGATCGGGTTCCAGGACCCTTCGGCACAGCTGTCCGGCGCGACCGGTTCAGTCATCGAGGAGGTCGCGCTGGGGCCGCTCAACCTCGGCCTGCCTGGACGTCAGGCGCTCTCGCGGGCGCACGAGGCGCTCGATTCGCTGAGCATCGGCGAGCTGGCCGAACGCGATCCACTCCGCTTGTCCGGCGGCCAGGGCCAGCTTGTCGTCATCGCCTCGCTCCTCGCGATGCGGCCGAAGCAGCTGGTCCTCGACGAGCCGACCGCGCAGCTCGACCCGCACGGCACGCAGCTCGTCGGCGAGGCACTGCGATCCCTGGCGGCGGCCGGGACGGCGCTGCTCATCGCCGAACACCGGACGGATCTCCTCGACGCCTTGTGCGATCGGGTCGTCGTCATCGACGGCGGATCGATCGTGTCCGAAGGCCGGGCCGCATCGATCCTCGCCGACCCGCGGCTGACCGACTGGGGCGTCGCCCCTCCTGCGCGGGTGACGATCGACCGCGTTCTCGAGGCGGCCGGGGTCTCCATATGACGACCATCGCCGTCGAGAGCCTGGTGTTCGACTATCCGGATGGCACGCGAGCCGTCGACGGCGTCGACCTGTCCATCGGCGCCGGCGAGCGGGTCGCGATCGTCGGCCAGAACGGGAGCGGGAAGTCGACCCTGATCCGCCACTTCGTCGGGCTCCTCCGTCCATCGGCGGGCCGGGTCCTCATCGATGGCCGAGACATCGTCGGTGACCGGGTCGCCCGCCTGGCGAGCACCGTCGGGGTCGCTTTCCAGGATCCGGATCGCCAGATCTTTGCCGGCCGGGTCGACGCCGAGGTCGCCTTCGGGCCGCGCAACCTGGGGCGACGCGATGGCGAGCTCAACGCGGCCATCGTCGAGGCTCTCGACGCCGTCGGCCTCAGCGACGTCCGCTCAATGAAACCGTACGACCTCGGCTACTCGCGCCGGAAGCTGTTGGGCCTGGCCTCGATCCTCGCCATGCAGACACCGATCGTCGTTCTCGACGAGCCGACCACCGGTCAGGACGCCCGGGGCATCGAGCGCGTCCGGGGGATCGTCCGCTCGATCGCCGCGGCCGGTCGAACGCTCATCGCCGTCAGCCACGACATGGGTTTCGTCGCGTCGGAGTTCGAGCGCGTCATCGTCATGTGCAACGGCAGGGTCGTCCGCGACGGCCGTCCCGACGAGGTCTTCGCCGAGGACAGCTGGCCCATCCTCGCGACCACCTTCCTCGAGCCTCCCCTGGCGGCGATCCTCGGCGTCCGTGCCGGCGTTGGCGCCACCCCGACGCCGGAGGCGCTCGCAGCGGCCCTCCTGTCGATCGACCCTTCGGCAGCCGATGGTGCCGTTCGGACCTAGCCACGGGCCATTCGGCCGTGGTCAGCCGGGCATGTTGCGGCGCACGATGAGCATGAGAAGGAGTCACCGATGCGCATCCTGTTCGCCACAGACGGATCCAGCCACGCAAACGTCGCACTCGAGCTCATCCGCCGAGTCGCCTGGCCGGAGGGGTCGGTCGTCCGCGTCGTCAGCGCGATGCACATTGGCCTCGATGGGTTCGGCCTGTCATGGGCGGCGACGACGGCCGAGACGATCCAGCACGAGGGCGACGACGTTCGCAAGTACCACGAGGACTTCGTGGATGCAGCCGTACGTGCGCTGGCGCGACCGGGGATCACGGTCGAGCGGATGCTTCTCCGTGGTCGACCCGCCAGCGCGATCGTCGACGAGGCGGGCGATTGGCCGGCTGACCTCGTCGTCATCGGTCATCGCGGACGGGGCGCGATCGGATCCATGTTCCTCGGATCCGTCTCGGCAGAAGTCGTCGATCACGCGGCGTGTCCGGTCCTCGTCGTCCGACGATCGACGATGCGCTCGGTCGTGTTCGCGACAGACGACTCGGCGTCCGCTCGGCATGCCGAGGAGCTCCTGGCCGAGTGGCCGATGTTCTTCGCGCTGCCGATCCGCGTCGTGAGGGTGGCCCGAACATCCCTCCCCTTCGCGTTCGGGATGGGCATGGATGTCGGAGCCGAGGCCCTCGACGCCTACGCGGGTGACATCGACGCCTCGCGAAAGGCCCAGAAGCCGCTCGTCGAGGCGGCCGCCGCTCGTCTCCGCGAGCTCGGCCGCAGCGCCACGGCCGAGCTCCTCGATGGTGAGCCGGCGGCCACGATCGTCGCCACGGTCGAGACCCACGGAGACGATCTCGTCGTCATCGGCTCACGCGGGCACACGGGACTGGGGCGATTGCTCCTCGGCTCGGTCGCCCGGAACGTCCTCATCCATGCGCCGTCGAGCGTGCTCGTCGTCCGCGAGCACGCCCGGGTGGCGCGACTGCCGGAACCGGCAGTATCCGTCGAGCTCAGCTGATCCAGCGGTCGGCCGACTGCGGGATCCTCGTTGGCCAGGTGTGCCACCGGCTGCACCACCGGGCCAAGGATGGGCCGACGAAGGGCCACCAAAGGACGCTCGTTGGTCAGGTGTGCCACCGGCTGCACCACCGGGCCACGGACGGGCCGACGAAGGGCCACCAAAGGACGCTCGTTGGCTAGGTGTGCCACCGGCTGCACCACCGGGCCAAGGACGGGCCAAGGACGGGCCGCCGAAGGACGCTCGTTGGCGAGGTGTGCCACCGGCTGCACCACCGGGCCACGGACCCGCTCCGCCTGGCTAGTGGTCGAGTGTCAGCCGATCTCGAGCGGGACCTCGCTGGGGGCGCCATCAAGGATCCGCCAGGCACGGATAGAGCGAGCGCCCGTAGTCGGATCCGCCTCCGCATCGGCGAGCGAAACGAGGATGTACAGGGCGTCGGGGTAGAAGGCCAACCGAATGTCGGTCGCCGACGGCCGCGCCTCGGTGTGGGTGTGGCTGTGGACGATCGCCCAGAAGACCTCGTCCGCATCGTCGGTCGCGATCGTCAGGCGGAGGAGGTCGGCCGAGTCGATCTCGTAGAGGAGCGGCGAGGCGGACCGATTGCGGGTCGGCTCATAGCGCAGGGCGATGCCAGCCTCCGCTGCCGGCCGGTCGCCGACGATGATGCCGCAAGCCTCGTTGGGGTCCTCCTCCCAGGCCTGGGCGACGATGGTGTCCGCGATCTCCCGGGGAAGGCGAACCCTCACCACCAGTTGACGCCGCCCTCGAGGTCCTCTTCCATCTCGTCG
This sequence comes from uncultured Chloroflexia bacterium, assembly GCA_963789905.1. GTDB lineage: Bacteria > Chloroflexota > Limnocylindria > Limnocylindrales > CSP1-4 > CAWBMK01. The sequence continues at coordinate 1,335,292 of CAWBMK010000001.1, forward strand.
AGGTTGCGGCTGAACGTGCCGGCCGAGAGGTATTTCCAACCGCCGTCGGGCAGCAGGGCGACGATCGTGCCGGACTCCATCTCGTGGGCCACCCTCGCCGCGGCGACGAGGACGGCGCCACACGACGGGCCGCCGAAGATGCCTTCGCGATAGACGAGCTCACGCAAGCCGGCGATCGCCTCGCGGTTCGAGATGAGGTACTTCGCGTCAAGGAGCGACGGGTCGAGGATCTCGGGGACGAAGCCCTCCTCGAGCGACCGCAGGCCCTGGACGCCCTCGCCGGGCAGCGGCTCGGCGGCGACGATGCGAACACCAGGCTTCTCGCGGCGCATGTATCGGGCGACGCCCATGAGCGTGCCGCCGGTACCCAGGCCGGCGACGAAGACGTCGATCTCGGGGCAATCGGCGAGGATCTCGGGACCGGTCGTCTCTTCGTGGGCTCGCGGGTTCGCCTCGTTGCCGTACTGGTAGGGCATGACGAAGCGCGGGTCCTTCGAGGCGAGGTGCTTGGCCAGCGCGATCGCGCCGTTCGACCCGAGATGGCCGGGCGAATCGATGATCTCGGCTCCGAACAGGGCCGCCATCTGACGACGCTCATTGGTCACGTTGTCAGGCATGACGAGAGCCACCCGGTAGCCCTTGCGGCGGCCGATCATGGCCAGTGCGATGCCGGTGTTACCGGACGTCGGCTCGAGGATGATCGAGTCCGGCCCGAGCGCGCCGCGGTCCTCGAGGTCGTCGACGAGGTATTTGGCTACCCGGTCCTTGACCGACCCGGTCGGGTTCGCCATCTCGAGCTTGGCGAAGATCCGGACCTTCGGGTTCGGGCTCATTCGGGGGATCTCGACAAGCGGCGTATGGCCGATCGCCTCGGTGATGTCCTCGTAGCGCCCGCCGTGGCGCGGCTGGAGATGGTGGGCGAGTCCGGCCACCTCGTGGGCCCGCTCGAGGACCTCGTGGTGAATGGTCGTCGGGTGCAGGACCGGAGCAGACGCGTCCCTGGCGGGGGCATCCGCCGCGCGCTCGCCCGGCGTACTGTCAGACGGGCGGGTTGACTTCTCGATCGCCGTCATCGGACGCACGACTGAGCACGCGCGTGCTCGATTCCGTTGATAGCAGGCGTGGCGGCTGCTCGACTCGGTCGAAAGCGGGGCATCGCCAGAGGTGCTCTTCGCGGTTCTGAGCACCAGCGTGCTCGGCCCGCGGCGGAGAGGGGCGACGCAGGCGAGACACCGCCACAGCCGCCGGCCATCGCCGGCAGGATGATGATCGTGTCGCGCTCGCCGACCGGTGTCGCCCGCTCCTCGAGGTAGCGGACGTCCTGGTCGTTGAGATAGACGTTCACGAAGCGATTGAGCTGGCCGTCCTCGGTCAGGAGCTGGCCCCGCAGCGCCGGGTAGCTGCCGACGAGACCCTCGATGATCTCGCCGACGGTGGCCCCGGCAATATCGACTTGCTTCGCGCCACCAACGTTCGCCCGCAGGACGGGCGGGATCCGGACGGTGCTCACGAGCCCACCCTCAGGGCGAATGCACCCCCTTCGGTCGGCAGCTGGACTGCCAGCGGCGCACCGGCGGCCCGCGCCGCGACGGCTGCATCAGAGCAGACCGGGCATGCCGGATCGCGCTTGAGACGAAGCTCGGTGAACGTCGCATCGAGCGCATCGAAGATGAGCAGCCGCCCGGCCAGCGACTCTCCGATACCGAGCAGGATCTTGATGACCTCATTCGTCTGGAGGAGGCCCATGATCCCGGGCACGACACCGAGCACCCCGGCGACCGAGCAGCCGGGAGCCAGCTCCGGCGGCGGCGGGGTTGGATAGAGGCAGCGATAGCACGGCCCGCCGGGCGGGTCGAACACGCTGAGCTGGCCCTCGAACCGGAAGACCGAGGCATGGACGACCGGGAATCCCCGCCACGACCGCCGCGTCGTTGAGGATGTAGCGCGTCTCGAACGTGTCGGTCCCGTCGAGGATGACGTCGTAACCATCGATGAGCCGCTCGACGTTGTCGGCGGTCAGCATCTCCTCGTGGGCGATGACGTCGACGTCGGGGTTGAGAGCGTTGATCGTCTGCTTGGCCGAGGCCGTCTTCTTCTGGCCCACACGCTCGGTGGTGTGGAGGATCTGCCGCTGGAGGTTGGACAGGTCGACGACGTCGAAGTCGACGATGCCGATCGTACCGACGCCGGCTGCCGCCAGGTACAGCGCGGCCGGAGACCCGAGGCCACCGGCGCCGATGAGCAGCACCTTCGAGTCGAGGAGCTTCTGCTGGCCCACGCTGCCGACCTCAGGGATGAGGAGATGGCGCGAATATCGCGTCTTCTGCTCGGGCGAGAGGACGACTGGGGCGGTCCACGGCAGACCCTGGCTCTTCCAGGCGCCGAAGCCGCCGGTCATGTTGCTGACGTTCGTGTAGCCCATCCCCTGGAGGGTCCGGGACGCGAACAGTGAGCGGATGCCACCCGCGCAATAGAGGACGACCGGGGCATCGCGATCGGGCACGGCCGCTTCGATCTGCTGCTCGAAGTAGCTCTTCGCGACGTGGAGTGCGCCCGGGATGTAGCCTTGGTCCCACTCGACGGCCTCGCGGACGTCGACGATGGTCACGCCATCCTCGCGAAGCGCGTCGGCTTCGCCGGGCGATATCTCCTTGATCTCGGATCGGGCCTCGCGGAGGAGGTCGCCGTATGACTTGGACATGTGGTGGACACTCCGATTGACGACGGGCTGCCGGCGGGCCGGCAGGGCGGGTGGATCGGACGAGACGGGCGAGCCGGCCTCAGTCAGCCGGCCGACGACACCTGCAGCGGCTCATCAGCGGCTCGCCTCGGCCGTCGCCGGTTCAGCAGCCGGGGACGCATCGTCCGCCGGGAGCGCGTCCAGATCCGAGAGGACGTGGCGGAGGGCGTCGTGGCTGAGCATGGCGCACTTCATCCGGGCCGGGCTGATGTCGATCCCCAGGAGGTCGAGCAGGTCGTCGGGCGTTATCGCAGCCGCGGTCGACAGGGGCTTGCCCTTGATCTCGTCGGTCAGGAGGCTCGCGCTCGCCTGGCTGATCGCGCAACCGCGACCGGTGAAGCCGACTTCGGCGAGCGAACCGTCGGCGACCTTGACCTGGAGGGTGATGCGATCGCCGCACAGCGGGTTTGCGCCCTCGAAGGACGCGGACGGCGACTCGAGGGCCCCGAAGTTATGGGGCCTCCGGTAGTGCTCGAGGATGTAGTCGCGGTACAGATCGTCCATCGGGCGTTACAGGATAACCACTACTCGTCCGCCGGCCCAGCGAAGAGCCGAATGACGTGGTGCAGGCCGTCAACGAGAGCGTCGATGTCCTCGCGGGTCGAGTAGACGTTGAACGATGCGCGAGCGGTCGCCGGCAGATCGAGGCGCTCGTGGAGCGGCATCGTGCAATGGTGGCCCGCCCGAACGGCGATGCCGAAGCGGTCGAGGACCTGGGCCACGTCGTGGGGATGGACGCCGGCCACGTTGAAGGGGATGACGCCGCCGCGCAGATCGGGATCGAGCGGGCCGTACAGGGTGACCTCGGGGAGCGCGGCGAGGACGGGCAGGGCGTAGGTGACGAGCTCGCGCTCGTGCTCCCGGACGCGGTCCATGCCGATCTCGCCGAGATACTCGGCCGCCTCACCGAAGCCGATGGCCGCCGCGATGTCGGGAGTGCCCGCCTCGAACTTCCAGGGCACGTCGTTCCACTCGGAGCGGCGCAGATGGACCTCGCGGATCATCTCCCCGCCGCCCATATACGGCGGCATCGCCTCGAGGAGCTCGCGTCGGGCCCACAGAGCCCCTGATCCGGTCGGCCCCAGCATCTTGTGGCCGGAGAAGGCGTAGAAATCGACCCCCAGCTCCTGGACATCGACCGGCACGTGCGGCACGGCCTGCGCACCATCGACCAGGACCAACGCGCCGGCAGCGTGGGCCCGCTCGGCGATCTCGCGAACCCGGTTGATCGTGCCGAGGGTGTTCGAGACATGGGTGAAGGCGACGAGCTTGGGGCGGGTCCGCAGGAGCACATCAAGGATCTCGAGGCGGAGGATCCCTTCGTCGGTGATCGGGATGAACTCCAGGTCGCCATCGACGGACTGGGCGAGGAGCTGCCACGGGACCAGGTTGGCGTGGTGCTCCATCTCGGTCAGCACGATCACGTCGCCCTTGCCGACGTTCCGCCGACCCCACGTCGCAGCAACGAGGTTGATGGCCTCGGTCGCATTGCGAGTGAAGACGATCTCGTGGGCCGACGGGGCGTTGATGAAGCGGCCGACCCGCGCCCGGGCCTCTTCGTAGGCGGCCGTCGAGCGTTCGCCGATCTCGTAGATCCCGCGATGGACGTTCGCGTTGTACTCGCGATAGAAGCGATCGACCGCCTCGATGACGCGCGTCGGCTTCTGCGAGGACGACGCCGAGTCGAGGTAGATGAGCGGGTGGCCGTGGACCTCTGTCTGAAGGATCGGGAACTGCGCCCGCAGGGCGTACGGGTCGAGCGGCGCGGTGGCCTGCGCGGGTCGGTCGGTGACCACGGCCATAGCTGTAGCCTCGCTAGCTCGCCAGCTCGTCGGCGTCGACGCCCGGCGCGATCGGAACCTTGAGGGCCTCATCGGGTGCGCCGGCATCGAGACCTGCCTCGCGCAGGATCGGGCCGTAGCCCTCGTCCTCGAGGCGGAGTGCCAGCTCCGGCCCGCCCGAGGCGACCATCCGCCCGAGGGCCAGTACGTGGACGAAGTCGGGCTTGATGTAGTTGAGCAAGCGCTGGTAGTGGGTGATGAGGAGAACGCCCAAATCCGGGTTCAGCATCGCGTTGACGCCCTCGGCCACGATCCGGAGGGCATCGATATCGAGGCCTGAGTCCGTCTCGTCGAGGATAGCCATCTCCGGCTCGAGCATGGCCATCTGGAGCATCTCGAGGCGCTTCTTCTCACCACCCGAGAAACCGTCGTTCACGTAGCGGGCAGCGAAGCTCTCGTCGACCCGAAGGAGGGCCATCTTCTCGCGCATGCGGCGCCGGAAGTCACCCATGCTGATGCCGCCTCGAGCTGGGTCGGTCGGGTCGACGTCGCTGTTGGTTCGGTCGACGCCCAGGTTCTTTGCGTTCATGGCGCTGCGGATGAAGCTCGCGACCGACAGGCCGGGAATCGCGGTCGGGTACTGGAAGGCGAGGAAGATGCCCATCCGGGCTCGCTTGTCGGGCGACAGCTTGAGGATGTCGACGCCCTTCCAGCGGACCTCGCCGGCCGTCACCTGGTACGACGGATGGCCCATCAGCGCGTATGCGAGGGTCGTCTTGCCCGAGCCGTTGGGGCCCATGATCGCGTGGACCTCGCCCTTGCCGACGGCCAGGTCGATGCCCGCCAGGATCTCGTTGTCCGGATGTCCGAGCGGCGCGACGCGGAGGCCGCGAATGACGAGCTGGCGGTCGGTCCCGTTCGTCCCGTTCGTTCCGTTCGTTGCATTCGTAGAGTCGGTCACGTGTCGTCCTTAGGCAGTCGGCGTCATGCGCTGGTCGGCATACGAAGCGGCACGAGGTCGGCGAGGGTCATCTCGTCGAGGGCGCCGGCGATCGCGTCGCGGATGCGAACCCAGAGGAGGTTGACCGTGCAATGCGAGGTGCGGTCGCAGAGCATGGCGTGGGCGGGATCGTCGCTGGCGCAGATCATCGGGGCGATCGGTCCCTCGAGGGCGCGCAGGGCCTCGCTCATCGGGATCTGGGCCGGCGGCCGGGCCAGCTCGTAGCCGCCGTGGGCGCCCGCGAGTGCTCGTGACCAGGCCCGCTGCGCGAAGGTCACTGGCGAGATGCTCGAGGTACGGCCGCGGGAGATCCTCCTCGGCGGCGACCTCGGTCAGGCTGACTGGGCCCATCCCGTAGCGCCGGCCGAGCTGGACGAGCAAACGCACGCCGTACTCGCCCTTCGTGCTGAAGGCGACAGCGCCCGATCCGTGAAAGTGCGGCCGCCCCGCGGCCACCGGAAGGTTCGTGCTCAGCTCGTTTGCCCCGTACTCGCTCGGCCGCTAATCCCGACCGTTCGCGTCGGGATTAAGTCTAGTGGCCGCCTCGCTCCGCCGTCAACGAGTCGCGCCGCGACCTGCCGAACACCCGACGGCGCGAGGAACGCGGGATGTCCCTGCCGACCGGGCTCGAGCGTTCTCCATGTGACAACACGGCACTCCACCGCGACCATGGAGGACGCATGCAGATCGCGCGAACAGCCGCCGACGGCCTCGACCCAACCGATCTGTCGATCGACGAGCGGCTGGCCGTCGAGGCGCGGTCTGACGTCGAGGCATTTGGGCCGCTCTACCAGCGCCATGTTGACTCGGTGTTTGGCTATCTCCGGGCACGCGGGATCGGTATCGACGAGGCGGAGGAACTGACGGCGCTCACCTTCGAGCGAGCACTCCGCAACATCGGGAGCTTCCGACCAGGCGGACCCGGGTTTAGGCCGTGGGTCCTGCGGATCGCTCGTAACGCCTCGATCGATGCCGGTCGGCGTCGCCACCGCGACCCCCTCGACATCACAGATGTTCCGCCGATCGCGGATTCTGGGCCGGCGCCCGATGAGGCGGCCATCGCCGCCGAGGAGCGGCGCTGGATCCTGGGACTGGTCGCGCGTCTTGCGGACGTCGAGCGAGACGCTCTTGCCCTTCGCTACGCCGTAGGCCTCTCGAGTCGCGAGATCGGATTGGTTATCGGAAAGAGCGAGGCCGCCACCAAGAAACTCCTGACCCGATCTCTGACCCGCCTCAAGGAGGCCGCCCGTCATGACGACTGACACGTATCCCGACGGCATCGAAGCCGCGCTGACCCGCGGTTTCGCGATGCCGTTCCCGCCCGAGCGCCGGGCCTCGATCGATCACCGCGTAACGGCTGCGATGACAGCCGAAGCCGCTCGGCGAGAGTCCAGGCGGGGTCGGCGATACCGCCGCCCGGTCATGCTCGGGGTCGCCCTTCTCGTCGTCTCCGGCATCGTGTCGGGTGTCGGAGCCGTTGGCCAGATCGTGCGACCCGAGTGGGGGTCATTCCCATCGCAACAGCGCACTCCCGCCGAGATCAATGCCGAGATCGCTGCAGCCATGAAGACGACGCCCGTCCCACCCGGCTACGTCTTTCCCGACCTCAGCGTGCCGGACGACGGCAGCGTGTGGGGTTCGTATGGCGGTCAGAGCATGGTCGAGTTCAGCGCCATGTGCGGCTGGTATCGGGATTGGACCGTCGCTCTCGCCGGCAGCGACCGCAGTCGGATGAACCGCGACCGGGCGATGATGGATAAGTTCTTCAACTGGAAGACCATCGCCGATCCGAACCTCGCCGATGAGTCCGTCCGTGACGGACTCCGCCGCCTCAACGCGGCTGCAGACGCCGGCGATCCCGCGCCGATCAACGAGTTTCTGGCGGGCAACTGCTCCCGCTAGCAGTCCACAAGACTTATCACGCCCTCGGGTCAGCCTCCGCCTCGCGGAAGTCGCGGTAGAGGAGCGCCACCAGGATCGCCGTGATCGGAGCCACGAGGATCCGGCTGCCGATGTAGATAGCCGCTGGGATGACGAGGAGCGGGCCGGCTCCGGCAAGGGCAAACGCGATTGCGAGGATGAGCGAGATGGCGGTCAGGAGCCAGCCGACGATGGTGCTGATGACGACGGCCACGAGCAGGGCGAGGAAGACGTGGATGCGCCTGCCCTTCGTCATGGCGGCGCTGCGGGCGAGCCCGGCGCGAAGGCCGAGACTCTCGATGACGATGGCCGGAACGGCGACGACCCAGCGGACGGCGAGATAGACGGCGGCCCCAAAGAGGATCGGCGTCGAGAGGGCCAGGATCACCGAAAGAGCGAGCCACTGTCCCCGTGGCACGGTCGAACCGCCGTAGAAGTCGAACGTCGCGCTCATGCGGGCGGTCGCCGCGGCGATGAGCGCGTAGCCCAGACCTATCAACACGACCGGCAGGAGGATCGGCGCCCAGCGGCGCAGGACTGCGCGCAGCGCCCCTCCGGCAGTCATGGGTTGGTCCGCCGGCGCCGTGAGCAGGGCGCTGATCGCACCGATCAGAAGGAGCGCGCTCCCGAACGGCAGGATGCTGACGACCCCGCCGATGGCGGCAAAGAGCGGATCGGTCGCGATCGGCGGCAGGGCAGGTTGGAGGAACGCCTCGCTGTCTTGCTCGAGGTGCAGCACGGCGTCCCACAACCGTCCCAGGTAGTCGGCGATCTGCGTCAGGACGACCGCGAAATAGGGCAGCGTCACGAGGCTGACGAATCCCTCGATGAGGAGCGACAGCAGGAGGACGGGCCTCGCCCGCCCTCGGTAGGTCCGAAAGACTCCTCCGATCAGCTCGCCGAGTGGGCGCTTGCCGCCGCGTTCGGCGTCAGGCTCCGGCACCTCCCAACCGACGATCGGCCCGGACTGTTCGCTCATCGTTCCCCCCGCTCGCCTCGCCCTAGCTCCAGACCGTGGCCGGAGCCTTGTCGGCGAGGTCCAGACCTTCGATCAGGCGCCTCGCGTCGCGCCCGTTGCCCTCGCCATACATCCGCTCGAGCGCCGCCGCGCGGTCGGTCGCCGATGTACCCGCGGGCGGCACGCCGACCGCGGCGAGGACGTCGAAGACGCCTGCCTTCTCCGTCGCATCGAGAGCCCGGAACGGCGGTCGGACCGGGCCTCCGGCGAACCCGGCGTATTCAAGGCATGCCTTGAGGACCGTGACCGGCGAGTGCGCCCCCGCCTTGGCCATCATGTAGTCGAAGAGGGGGTTGATGTGCGCATGCCCGAGCTCGGCCTGGCGGTACTGGCCGGCATCGAGGAGCTCCCAATAGCGCAGCTCGAACTCCGGCCACCATGTCGAACACTCGCTCACGAAGCCCGCTGCGCCGTGCATATGGGCAGTCGTCGTGACGAAGGCAGCCGATGTGTCGAGATACGCGACGCGGTCGGCGAAGCGGTCGAGGATCGCCATCTCCTCGCTCACGTTGTAGAGGCCGCTGTGTTTCATCGCCACGACGTTGGGGATGTCGATGAGGCGGGCCAGGATCCGAGGCCCGACGCCGGCGCCGACCTGCGGTCCGCGCCACGCCTGCTCGTAGACCATGATCCCGATGTCGACCGCGTCGGCGAAGCGGCGGTAGAAATCGACGATCGCGTCCTCGGTCAGCGGGTAGTACATCGGCGGCGCCAGCATCACCGCGATGGCACCGACATCGCGGGCACCCTGGGCGAGCGATGCGGCAAGCCGCCAGTCGGTCGACTGGACGCCGGCCACGACGGCGACCGTCCCGCCCGAGGCTCTGACCGCGGCGTCAACGACCATCCGATGCTCATCCGGCGAGAGGGTGACGTACTCGCCGTCGCCACACGGCGCGATGATGAATCCGGTCTCGTGCCCGATCCCGCGCTCGACGATATGGCGGACGTTGCTCTCGATCGCGCTCGGGTCCAAGGAGAAGTCATCACGGAAGATCGAGGACACCAGGGCTCCGGGCCCTCGGATCCGACCTCGAACGTCATCCCAGTCCATCGGTCACCTCCAGCCTGAGCGAGAGTCTACCGGCCCGGTCCAGCCGATACGATGAGGCGAATGGAGGAGCATCTCGCGGCCACGGATGTCGCCATCATCGGCGGCGGGGTCATCGGCTGCGCCCTTGCCTACTACCTCGCCCGGGGCGGTGTCGATACGACCCTCATTGACCGGCGCGAGATCAACCGCGAGGCGTCGGGCACGAACGCCGGCAGCCTGCACCTCCAGATCTGGATGCCGTCGGGCGGGGACGACAGCTGGATCGACCGGGTCCGTCCTCAGCTCGCTCTTCATCGCGAGGCGGCCCGTCACTGGCCGACGCTCGAGGCCGAGCTCGAAACCGACCTCGGGGTGCGCATCGGGGGCGGCTTCCTCGTCGCCGAGACCGACGCCGACGTCGATCTGCTCCGAACAAAGAACCGGGCCGAGAACGCGATGGGGATCGAGACGCGGCTGGTCGAGGGCTCGGAGCTTCGTGACCTCGCCCCGTTCCTGAGCACCGACCTCCGGGCGGCCGCCCACCATCCCGGTGAGGGGCACGCCAATCCGCTGCTCGTCGGCCCTGCATTCGCCGCCGCCGCCGTCCAGCTCGGGGCGCGGCTCCTGACCAATGCCGAGGTGCGTGCCATCGAGCGACGATCGGGCGGCGGGTTCGTTGTCGAGACGGCCCGCGGTCGACTTGCCGCCGGCCGTATCGTCGACGCTGCCGGCGCCTGGGCCGACGACATCGCGGCGATGGTCGGCCTGCCGCTCTCGATGCAACGCATGTCGGCGATCGCCAGCGTCACCGAGCCGGCCCCGGCCATCATGCACGGGGTGTTGGTCCAACACGTGAGTCGCGGCCTGACGCTCAAACAGGCGCCGCGCGGGAACTTCATCATCGGCGGCGGCTGGCCGGCCTCGGTCGGCGAGGCCATCGGCCGAAAGATCGCGCCGCTCGAGAGCATCGTCGGCAACCTCGCTGTCGCGGCGGCAACGGTGCCCGCCGTGCGCCGGCTCCGGCTGCTCCGGACATGGGCCGGGATCGGTGGAGACTCGATGGACGTCTCGCCGATGATCGGCGAGTCGGATCGGGTCAGGGGGTTCTTCGTGGCCGAGAGCTCGTTCGGGTTCACCCTCGGACCGATGACCGCGCGCCTCCTCTCCGAGCGGATGCTGATCGGCGAGACGAGCCTCCCGATCGACGCATTCAGCCCGAACCGGTTCTGATCGCGGCCATGAGCGAGGAGCGACGTGTGGACCTGGCGATCGTCGGGGCAGGCATCGCCGGTCGGGCGGCGGCATCGATGGCGACCGAGCTCGGGCTGGACCCGCTCGTCCTTGACGAGGGCGACGTCGACGATCCTGCGATCGTCTGGGGAATCTGGGGTCGACGGCTGGCATTCCTTCGCGGCGATCGGGCGGGCGTGGTGGCGGCCGGGGCCGTCATCCTCGCCACGGGCGCGCGAGATCGTTCGGTCGTCGTTCCAGGCTGGACGCTGCCGGGCGTGATCGGGCTCACCGAGGCCCTCGTCGCAGCTGTGCCGGCAGTCGGCCGCGTATTGGTCGTCGGCAGCGGCCCACACCTGGTCGCAGCTGCAGCCCAGCTTCACGCGCGCGGGCTCCGGCTGATCGCAATCGTCGAGGCCGCGCCGCTGCCCCGCCTGACCGCCCGCGACCGCGACTGGCTGCGACGGCGAGGCATTCCCTACTTCACGGGCCGAGCCCTCGTCCAGTCGTTGGGCGGCGATCGGGTCGAGCAGTCGATCGTCTCTCAACTCGGCCGCGACGGGCGGGTCGTGGCCGGGTCGGAGATCGTCGACGACGTGGATGCCATCGTGACTGGCTTCGGGCGGGTGGCCGCCTCGGAGCTCAGCCGCCTGGCCGGTTGTCGACACAGGTGGACCGAGGCCCACGGGTACGTGCCGCAGCGCGACGAATGGCTGCGGACCTCGGAGCCCGGAATACTCGCGTGCGGCGACTGCGCGGCGCCCGGCCGGGCGCCGGCAGCGATCGCAGAGGGGCGGCTGGCCACGATCACGGCGGCCATGGATCTCGGCCGTCTCGATCGAGCCGCCGCCGAGCTGCTGGCCGCCCCGATCCGTCGGCGCCTCACCCGTGCCCACCGCGTCGACGACCTCCGCCAGCGCACCTTCCGTAGCGGCTCGGCTCTGTTTCACCTGGCGCGTCCCGAGGACGTACTGTGCCCCTGCGAGGGCGTGTCGATCGGTGGCCTCGAGGCGGCTCTTGAGGAGGGCATCGCCGATCCCAACGTCGCCAAGGTCCGAACGCGCGCCGGGATGGGCATCTGCCAGGCGCGCCGATGTGGCGAGCACCTCACCTGGCTCGTCGCCGACCGCTTGGGGCGTCAGGTCGGCGATGTCGAGCCCCTCTCGGTCCGTCCGCCGATCGTTCCCATCCCGATCGCGGCCCTCGTGGACCCGGATCGATCGATCGAGAGCCGGTAGAGTCCGTGGGCGTCATGCCGATGAGCTCCCACGTCACCGCCCTCGTCGAGCGGCACATCCGGAGCGGCAGCTTTGCCGGAGCCGCCGTGGCCGTGGCGAGCAGCCGCGAAACCGCGTTCGAGATCTTTGCCGGCGAGGCGGCGCCCGGCCTGCCTTCCTCCTCGGACGTGATGTGGCCGATCGCATCGATCAGCAAGTCGTTCACCGCGGCGATGGTGATGCGGCTGGTAGAGCTCGGCGAACTCACGGTCAACACACCCGTCCATAGCGTCCTTCCGCGCTTCACCGGCAATGGCCGCGACGAGGTGCGATTGCGACACCTGCTGACCCACACCTCGGGTCTGCCGTACGAGTCGGACGAGATGGAAGCGCGATTGATCGGCCAGACCCCGCTCGAACTGTTGGTCGATGAAGCCTATGCGGTGCCGCTGCTGTTCCGGCCGGGTACCCGCTTCCACTACGGCGACTATGGCTACCTGCTGGCAGGCCAGCTGGCCGCGGTCGTCACCGGGATGCCGTACGCCGAGCTGGTGCAGACCCTCGTCATCGAGCCGATGGCCCTGCGAGACACTTTCGTCATCCCGCGCCCGGACGACGCGGGACGCATCGCCGTCGTACGGGGCGTGCTGGCCGATGGCACCGATGGCGCCATGTACAACTCAGCGTACTCGCGTTCGCTGGCGCACCCGGCGTTCTCGATCGTAAGCAGCCTTGGCGATATGGTCCGTTTCGGATCGCATTTCGCGCCCGATGGCCCGCGCATCCATGGCGAGGCCACAGTGCGGGCGATGACGAGCCTGCAGACCGGCGACGTACCGGGCGAGCATCCGGCGCTGACGGGTTATGGCGCGGATGCTCGCATCCCATGGGGTTTCGGCTTTGGATTGCAGACGGAACAAGCGCCGGCTGTCATCTCCGAGCTGGCATCTCTCTCGTCCTTCGGCCATGGAGGCGCGACCGGTTGCCAGCTGGTAGTCGACCCCGTGGCGGACCTGGTCGTGGTGGTGCTCAGCAACACCCACATCCTCACGGGCCCGGAACGCTGGCTGTGGCGACTGCAATCCGTCCTCAACGCCGCCATCGCCGGGTTCGGCGCAGGCGCGCGCTGAAGGCGACAGGCGTCCGCACCAGGACCCTGAACGCCTCGGCGGAAAGTGGCTGGGCGTCGCACCGGGCGGCGCAATAGCCTCCTCCGACGGGTACTAGTGGGCTATCGCTGTCCAGAGGACTCTATTGGTACGGTGCGAATCCCAGCGCGCCGGCGCGTGTCCACGCCGGGCGGTGGCGCACTGGAGGCCGTGTCCGTCCATGGCCGTCGCGCTCGATCGTCTTCGTGATCCCGGCCTGCTCACGATCGCCCAGGCGGCCCAGGTCGCAGGCGTGCATCGGAACACGATCCGCACGTGGTGCCAGAGCGGCCGCCTTCCATCCGTCCTCGTCAATCGGCGCGGCGACCGGCGCCTCCGGCGCGCGGACCTGGAGCGCTTCCTGGAGGCACGACTCGAGGCCCAGGTCGCAGAAGACCATCGCCGTGCCGCCACGGCATCGAGTGATTCCGAGCTGTCGGACCGGTTGCGGGCGATCCGCGACCTGGCCATCCGCTTCTCCCATCGAACGGACGTCAAGGGCGTCGGCGAGGCGATCGTCGAGGCCGTCGGGTCGCTCATCGAGAACGACAGCGTGCGCGTCTATCGAGTCGACCATACCGCCGGCACGTGCGAGCCGATCGCGTTTCTCGGCCGCTTCATGGGCGTCGCCGAGCCCAGTGATGAGATGCTCCGGGTCCGCATCGGCGAAGGGCTGACGGGCTGGGTCGCCGCCCACAACGAGTCGGTCCGGTTGGGCGACGCTGCCGCCGACAAGCGGCGACTGTCGGTCGGTCCGGACGCCGGGCCCGAAATCGATCCTGCTGGTCCCGATGGCGGCCGACGAACACACCGTCGGGGTTATCGTCCTGAGCAAGAGCGGCCGCGACCAATTCACCGCCGATCACGAGACGACGCTGACGATCTTCGCCGGCCACGCAGCCCAGGCTCTCCTGTCGGTCGAGCGCCATGAGCAGTTGGCCCGGCAACAGGCCGAACTCGAGCAACGCCTGGCGAGTCAACAGCGGCTGTTGGCGGTCAACGAGCAGCTCGTCTCGACGCTCGACCCGACTGAGGTCCTCGGCCTCATCGCCGACTCGCTCAAGGCGGTCGTCGCATACGACACGCTCGGCATCTACGTCATCGATCGCGCCCGCGGCGTGCGCAAGGCGGTCGTCGCCCGCGACCGGTTCGCCGAGGCGATCCTGACCCACGAGAGCGAGATCGATGCGGGCATCACCGGCTGGGCCATCGGCCACGGCGAGGCGCTCCTCGCCAACGACGTCCACCTCGATGCCCGATCGACCCAGATCCCGGGCACGCCGTTCGAACCGGAGTCGATGGTCATCGTCCCGCTCGTCGTCAACGGCGAGGTCCGGGGCACCCTGAACGTCGGCCGGATCGGCGACGACGAGGCCCACTTCAGCGCGGACGAGTTCGAGCTGGTGCGCCTGTTCGCCGGTCAGGCCTCGATCGCACTCCACAACGCCGAGACCCATCGGGCCCTCGAGACGCGCGCCGCCCAGGATCCGTTGACCAGCCTTCGCAACCACGGCGAGTTCCAGCGCGAGATGGGCGACGCGGTCGCGGCGGGCGAACCATTCGCCATCCTCATGATGGATCTCGACCGCTTCAAGGCCTACAACGACGCCTTTGGGCACCCGGCCGGCGACGAGCTCCTGCGGGAGATCGCCGTTGCGATCGAGGGCGCCATCCGTGATGGCGACCGGGCTTATCGCTACGGCGGTGACGAGTTCTCGGTCATCCTGCCAGGCGCCACCCGCCAGGCCGCACTTGAGGTCGGCGAGAGGATCAGGCGATCCGTCCAGACCGCGGCCGATCCATCGGGCGCCATCCGGGTCACGATCAGCATCGGTGCGGCCGTCCATCCCGCGGATGGCCTCACGAAGGACGACCTGCTCTCGGCCGCAGATCAGGCCCTCTATCTGTCGAAGCCCACGCATGCCGGCGACGCGTCGGACGGGTCGAGCATGCGCGACGTCTTCCTGGCGGCCCTCAACGACACGGCCTTGGCCCTCATGGAGCGGCACGGCCAGAACGAGCTGCTCGAGACGGTCATCGCCCGGGCGACCGGCCTGGTGGGCACGCCGCACGGCTACGTCTACGTCGCCGAGCCCGATCGATCGGCGTTCGTGGTGCGGGTCGGGACCGGCGTCTTCAGCGACTACACCGGCTATCGACTCGAACCCGACCAGGGCCTGGTCGGCAAGATCGCAGGTACGGGTCGTCCTTTCATCGTCCACGACTACGACACCTGGGAGGAACGAGCGCCCGACCTGCCGATGGGCGTCTTCGGCTCGATCGTCGGCGTGCCACTCACATCAGGCGGTGAGGTCGTCGGCGTGGTCGGAGTCGCATCGGGCGGGGTGGCCCGGCGGTTCGGTGAGCGCGATATCGCCATCCTCGAGCGGTTCGCCCAGCTCGCCTCGATCGCCCTCGACAACGATCGCCTCCTCGTCGCGGCGGAATCGTCGGAGGCGCGTTTCCGCCTCTTGTCGGATGCGACGATGGAGGCGTTGGCGGTCCATCGGGACGGGATCATCCTGGAGGCGAACCGCGCATTCGCCGGGCTCTTCGGTTACGAGCCGGCGGAGCTCGCCGGGCACAGCGTGCTCGAGCTCGTTCCTCCGGCCTTCGTCGAGGAGAATCTCGAACTCATCCGTCACGCCGCGGATGAGCCCCACGAAACGATCGCCCTCGCCCGCGACGGGACGCAATTCCCTATCGAGATCGTCGCCCGCGCGATCCCGTACATCGACGGGCGCGATGCCCGGGTCGCCTCGGTTCGCGACCTCCGCGAGCGACGGGCGATGGAGGAGCGCCTGACTCGCGAAACGCTGTATGACCGCGTCACCGGCCTCCCGAACCGTCGCCTCCTGACCGACAGGCTGGAGGGCGCACTCGATGGCGACCCGGCCGACGGGTCGGTGGGCCTCATCCTCCTCGACGTCGATCGCTTCAAGATGATCAACGAGACGATGGGTCATTCGAGCGGCGACGCGCTCCTCGAATCGACCGGCCGACGCCTTCTCGGGGCGATCCGGCCCGGCGACACCGTCGCCCGCTTCGGAGGCGACGAGTTCGCGATCCTGCTCGGAGACGTCGCCGATGTCGAGGCCATCACCCGGATCGCCGAGCGGATCGACGAGTCGATGCGCTCACCGTTCACCATCGGCGGCCGCGAGGTCTTCGTCTCGGTCTCGATGGGTGTGGTCCTCGGCGAGTCGGGCGAATCGGAGCCCGAGGTCCTCATGCGGGATGCCGAGGTGGCCCTCCACCGGGCCAAGACGCACGAGGCGTCGCGGATCGCGGTGTTCGAACCGTCGATGAGTATTGCGACCCGTCATCGGGTCGAGCTCGAGCACGACCTGCGCCTGGCGCTGGAACGTGGCGAGTTCGTCCTTCACTTCCAGCCGATCGTCGACCTCACGACCGGAGCACCCCTGGGTGCCGAGGCGCTCGTCCGCTGGGAGCATCCCAGGCGCGGGCTCGTCGCGCCGGGCGACTTCGTGCCGATCGCCGAGGAGACGGGTCTCGTCGTGCCGCTGGGGCGGTGGGTCCTTCGCGAGGCATGCCGGCGGGCCGTCGGCTGGAACCGCCCGCGCAAGGCAGGTGAGCCGCTGATCGTGTCCGTCAACCTCTCGGCCCGCCAGTTCCTGGGGGCCGATCTTGGGGCGGAGATCGCGACGATCCTCAAGGAGACGAAGCTGCCGCCGTCACGACTGGAGCTCGAGATCACCGAATCCGTCGCCATGGACCGGACGGAGCTCAGCCTCGGCGCATTGCAGGCCATCCGCGACGTCGGGGTCCGGATCGCCCTCGACGACTTCGGGACAGGCTACTCGTCGCTCGCCTACCTGCGCGACCTGCCGCTCGACGTCCTCAAGATCGACCGCGCGTTCGTTGCCAAGCTGGGCTCTGACTCGGCAGATTCGTCGATCGTCTCCGCCATCGTCGGGCTGGCTCACGGCCTCGGCCTCGGCGTCGTCGCCGAGGGGATCGAGACGCGGTCGCAGCTGGCGGTGCTGCGCGCGCTTGGCTGCGACCGAGGTCAGGGTTTCCTGTTCTCGCCGCCCGTCGCCGCCGACGCGATCGACGACCTGTTGCGAGGCCGCCTCGTCGAACCGGCGGCCTAGGAACGATCAGCCGCGGTCGCGAGACCTCCCTCAGCGGCCGGGGCCGGTCAGTTCCGGGCGCCGAAGATCCGCAGCAGGAACAGGAAGATGTTGATGAAGTCGAGATACAGCGAGAGCGCCGAGAAGACGGCCGCCTTCTCCATCGACCCGACGGCCGCGGCATAGTCGCCGGAGGTGATGCGCTTCACGTCGTACGCCGTGAGCGCCGTGAAGATGACGACGCCGACGACCGAGATCGCGAAACTGAGGGGCCCAAGAGCCAGGAACATGTTCACGACCGACGCGACGATCAGCCCGACGACGCCGATGAAGAGCGTCGGGCCGATGCCCGCCAACGTTCGCTTCGTCACCGCGCCATAGATCGCCGCCGCACCGAACAGGGCGGCCGCCGAGAAGAACGCGGCAGTCACCGAGGTCTCGGTGTACGCCTGGACGATGAGCCCGACGGTGACCCCGACAGACGCCGAGTAGACGAAGAACAGCAGGAGGGCGACCGTGGCGCTGATCTTCTTCATCGCCGCGGTGATGCCGATCACCAGGGCCAGCTGCCCGACGAAGAGCAGGAACCAATACTGGTAGGCGAGCTGGAGCAGTCGGTCGTTGCTCTGGACGAAGTAGGCGACGATCGCCGTCACGACGAGACCGGCGAACATCCATACGAACGCCTGGGTCAGCAGTGCCGAAGCCAACTGGGTCGACGGTCGAACACCGAGCGACGTCGGCGAAGCGGGGTTCTGGTTCATCTGCGCAGTGTCTCCTTGCTGGGCATCGGAAATGTACGACGCCTTCGTCGTATCGTCCACCGACGCCCGTCGCCCGAGTAGCGTTGCCCGTTGCCCGTCGCCCGTCGCCCGGGTAGCGGGTCGGGTCTACCCTGCAGCGGGCAAGTCGCCGATCCATTTCAGCGCGCCTGGTGCGCTTCAGGCGTACGTGGTGCGTCCGGTGACCCAAGTGGCCGTCGAGGAGCCGTTCGCCGATCGGCTGGTGCGCCTGATGACACAACGGACGGCTGAAGCGCGTTTCTCGGTCGCTTGGTGCACCCGGTGACACAACGGACGGCTGAAGCGCCATGTCTCGGTCTCTTGGTGCGCCTGATGACACAACGGACGGCTGAAGCGCCGTTTCTCGGTCGCTTGGCCCACCGGATGACCCAACGGACGGCTGAAGCGCCATTTCTCGGTCTCTTGGTGCACCCGGTGACACAACGGACGGCTGAAGCGCGTTTCTCGGTCGCTTGGTGCACCCGGTGACACAACGGACGGCTGAAGCGCCATGTCTCGGTCTCTTGGTGCGCCTGATGACACAACGGACGGCTGAAGCGCCGTTTCTCGGTCCCTTGGTGCGCCCGGTGACACAGGACAGGTCGTTGGCCCGGTGGCACAGGCCAGGTCGTTGGCCTGGGGTCGTTGGCCTCGGATCGTTGGCCTAGGGCCGCTGCTCCCGGAGCGGCTCGGTAGCATGGCTCGGTACGCATCGGCGTGGCCGATCGAGCCTCGGCCTGTTCCGCTGCCCGCGCCAGCACCCACAGCAGGTCGGCGAGACGGTTGAGGTAGGCGAGGAGATCGCCACCCGGCGGATGTTCGGATCGGGCAAGGCTCACGGCTTGCCTCTCGGCTCGGCGGACGATCGTCCTGGCCAGCTCGAGCGCAGCCGAAATCCGGGTTTCGCCGGGAACGACGAACTCACGAGGCATCTCGATGGCGGCCTCGCTGGCGATCAGTAGCTCATCGAGTCCCACGACCATCGTCTCGGATACCCGGGTGCGCCCATCCTCCGCCCGATCACGGGCCGTCGGGTTCGTCGCCAATTCGGCGCCGACGACGAACAGCTCACGCTGGAGTCGCAGGATCAGACCCGGGAAATCGGACAGAGAGGCGGGCAACGGACCGCGCTCGGCCTTGTCGTGCAGGTCCGCCCGGGCCAGACCCAATGCGGCCACCGCCTCATCGACCGTGCCGTAGGCCTCCGTACGCGGGTCGTCCTTGGCGATGCGATCGCCGCCGTAAAGGAGGCCGGTCGTGCCATCGTCGCCGCGACCCGTGGTCACGGCGGATTCGAATGAGACGCGCTTGGCTACCACATGAGGCCCGCGTCACGCGGGTCCCAACGTTCGGCCAGGATCGTGACCTTGACCGGGTGCTCCGTCACCGACTCTGCCTGCTCCTTCACCTGGGCGATCATCGAGCCGGCGTAGGGACAGAAGGGTGTCGTGAGGACCATCTTGACTTCCGACTCGGCCTCGCCGACGAGGATCTGCTTGATAAGAGCCAGCTCGACGACGTTCATCCCGATCTCGGGGTCGACGACATCGCGCAGGGCGTCGAGGATCCCGAGCTCGGTCGCTCGTCGCTGGGCATCGAAGGTGGAGGCCGGGGTCTCGGCGGTCTCGGCGGTCTCGGCGGTCTCGGTCATGGTGCAGAGACTACCACCGGCGCCTGAAATCGCCGCCGCCCTGGGCTCAGCGCAGGTGCGGGGTCAGGCGGTGCTCAGCACCGTCCGCGGTCAGGCTGGGACGACCGCCTTGATCACGACGCCGGGACGTCGGTAGGGCTCAGGAAGTCCTTCGGCCTCAGCGTCGGTGAAACCGGGTCCCACGAGCGAGCCATCCGCTTCGATGAACTCAGCGTAGTCGGATGGGTGGTCGGCCGCGTAGCAGTAGGCGGCCGCGATGCCCATCGTCCGCAGCTCGGGCTGCTCCGCCAGAAGGTCGATGAGGTCGTAGCCATTCCGCCGCAGCTCGAGCAGCTGTCGGACGGTCAGTCGGGTACCGAAACAGAACGGCTCACCGTTCATGACCAGCGGGTCCGCCTTGACCCACTTGATCGTCATCGTCATGCGCCCTTGTAGATGGCTTCGAGGATGCGATTGCGGCGTCGTCCATCGCCGGCGAGACGGCGATGCCGCTTGAACACGACGATGGCCTCGTCGATCGCGCGGTCGGCGACCAGGCGAGCTGGCGGGGTGAGCACGCTCGCGGCAGCCTGGCGGAGGCCGTTGGAGAGGCTCACAAGATCGTCCATCGGGACGCGCCGGCGGCGGTAGACCGGGGCCACCCACTCGGCGAACTCACGAGTCAGATAGGCGTCGTCGGCGGCGATCGCCCGGGCCAGCCGCTCGACGTAGATCTCGGTGTCGCGGAGGAGCCTTGCAAGACCCTCGTCACCGAGTCGCCCGCGCATCGACGGATCGCGATCGATCGACACTTCGAGGGCCACCCGGCCGACTCTGGCGCGCTCGTCCATCAGGCGCGCTGCCTCGCCCGGGTAGCCGGCCGTCTCGTCGCGCGGAGGTGTGCCGAGGGAGGGGTGGCTCACCCGGCGAAGTCTATCGACCGAACGCGGGCGCCGCCATCCGACCGGCTACGATTCGGGCGTGAGCGAACCGGCGACCAGCCCCGAGGTAACGGATGCTCGCCGTCTTCTTGGCGCGACCGCGACGGCCGCCGTCGGCGCGGTCCTCATCGGCATCGGCGGCATCTTCGCCCTCACGACCGGCCTGATCGTGGTCGCCGCCGCCGTGGGGCTCGTCATCGGCTGGTTCATGCGCGGCCTGAGCGGCGGACCGACGGCCGGGCCACTCATCGCCGCTGTCCTGGCCGTGGGCGGGGTCGCCATCGGCCAGATCCTCCTGTGGCTCGTCGCGAATGCCGAGGGCGGCGTGCTCGGGCCTGTCGACTACCTGGCGCAGACGTTCGGTGCGCTTGTCGTGGCCCAGCTCGTGGTCGCCGGAGTTGGCGCATGGCTGGCGGCCCGGTGAGTGGACCGGGAGGCCGGCCCCAGCCGATCGCCGTCACCCACCGCCGGCCGACCGAGGGCGATCATTCCAAGGTCGTCGGGGTCGTCGACGACTGGGCAGGCGGCCGACGCGTCCACGATGGCCTGCCCCGGCTGTGGTTCCGACACTTCGCCGGAACGTCACTGATCGCCGAAACCCCGGACGGGGAGCTGGCAGGGTTTCTGGCGGGGTTTGTGAGCCCGGATCGGCCCGACGAGGCGGTCATCGTCTGCCTGGCGGTCAGCCCCAACCTGCGGCGCGCCGGGATCGGCCGAGGGCTCGTCGAGCGATTCGCATCGGATGCGCAGGCGCGAGGAGTCAGGCGCGTCGTCACGGCTGTCTGGCCGGGCGACCACGCGATGAGCGCCTTCCATGGGGCGATCGGCTTCGAGGTCGACGCCGGACCCGGGACGCAGAACCGCTACGGAACAGCGTCGCATCCTGACTACGACTCGGAGCGTGAGGACCGGGCGATCTTCAGCCTGTCTCTCGGATAGATGCGAGGTCGGGCGGAAGGGCTCGAGCCGCCAAGCCACCGGGAACCTCGGGCAGCGGAGCGGTGTAGGACCCACGAAACAACGCAGGAGGGTCCGTCATGCACCGCAGACTCATCGCCACTCTCGTCGGCATGCTCGCGGCTCTGGCTGTTGCGGGTGCTGTCGCGGCTGGGGGTTGGGCGACGATCGCACCGGACGCAGCAGTCGGTCCGGTTGCCGGACAGCCTACAGACATCGGCTTCACCGTCCTCCAGCACGGGGTGACGCCGACTTCGGCCGTAACCCCGTCGGTCGTGGTGTCCGATGTCGCGACGGGCGCGAGCGTGTCGTTTCCAGCCACGCGGGCGGGCAAGACAGGTCACTTCGTGGCCACGGTGAGCGCGTCGTCGACAGGGCCCCACACGTGGGTCGTGACACTTCCCGAGCTCGCCGTCGAGATGAATCCGATCTCCTTCGTCGTCTCGGCCAACCCGGTCGCCGCTCAGGCGGGACCGTCGGTCGGCAACGACTCCGAGATCGCGGCGGGGACCGAGGTCGCTCGACTGCGCGACGAGCTGACGGTCATGCGGGTAGCAGTCGTCGGCATGGCTGCAGCCCTTGCCGGGGTGCTCGCTGGTGGCGCGACGATCGCGCTGTCGCGACGTCGACCGAGTCCCGCCCGTGGAGACCCAGCCCCCGAAGTTGCTTGAGTTCGCGGGCCTGCCCGCCCCACGGGTTCGGCCAACTCTCTCCCCAAGCGCACGTGCCGCCTCGTCTGTCGAATAGGATGAGGCGGCACATCTGTCGAGTGACCGGAGGGAGGGCCCCGCGACTATGGCGCACTATCCACGCGGCCGCGACTGGGACGGTGATGCACCATCGGCGGAAGGAGCGGCCGACGACGGCGCCCCGGCCGATGGGACTCCCGCCACGACTCAACCGGCCGACAGCCCGCCCGCTGCCGTACCGCCGGTCGACAGTCCGCCGGTCGACAGTCCGCCGGTCGACCCGGGATCGATTCCCGGCTGGACGCCGTCGGGCGGGTCGTCGAGTGGGTCCGCGGCCGAGGACCCCGAGCCGTCATGGCCGGCACCCGGAGCGCTCCCTGCGGCGCCGGTCGCCAACGTGCAGTCCGGAACCGGCGGACCAGTCGAGGGTTGGGTCGAGCCGAGCGCGGCCGCGCCGGAAGCGAAGTCGGCCGGGGGGATCGGTGGGCTCGTCCGCCGCTTCTGGATCCTCGGCCTAATCGCCGTGATCGCAGTCGGGGCGTTCGTCCTGCGCGACCGGTTGTCGGGCGGCGCAGGCGATCTGCAGGTCGGCGACTGCTTCGACCTGCCGGGCTCAGAGATCACCGAGGTCAAGGACGTGCAGCATCATCCCTGCACCGAGGCTCATACCGGTGAAGTGATCCTCGTCTTCGACTTCGCCGGCGGCGACACGCTCCCAACCGACGACCAGTTCTTCGCCTCGATCGAGGAACACTGCGTGCCCGCCTTCGCCGAGTACACGGGGACTGCGCTCGCCAACCAGGAGACCCTGGACCTGTTCTGGTTGACGCCGAGCAGCGATGGCTGGAAGAGCGGCGATCGCGAGATCAGCTGCGCCCTCTATCGCCTTGATGAGGCGCCCTTGACCGAGTCGTTGAAGGGCTCCAACCCGACCTAGGGTCGGGTCTCGCCGACGAACGGCATCGCCTGGCGATCGGCGGCATCGAGGCTCGCCCTGAGGACGGCCGTCTTCGCCTCGGCCACCGCTCGAACATAGGCCGACTCCTCGTCGGGCGTCATCGTTCGGCCGCGCGGCGTCCCGTCGGGTCGACCGACCATGAGCCACGCCAGGTGCCATCGATCCATCGTGCCCCAGGCGTTCGCCAAGAGGACGTCAGATCGACCGATCCAGCCCTGAAGATCCGAGAGCGACGGCTGATCGGCAAGCCGATCGCCTTCAACGATGAGCTCACGCGTCGCGGAGATGAGCTCTTCGCGCGTCACGGAGGCCGCGATCGGTCGTCGATCCAGCGTTCCCGAGCTTCTCGCAGTGCGATCGTCAAGGGGCCCGGCAAGCCGGATCCAATGGGCTGGCTCTCGACCGAGGTCAGTGGCACGACACCCGCCACCGACGAGGTCAGGAACGCCTCATCGGCCGCCAGGAGGTCGGCGACCCTGAGGTCCACTTCCTCCGCCGTGGCGACGCCGACGTCGAGATCGGTCGCTCGCTCCAGCAGCCAGCCGCGCGTCGTGCCGGCGAGGACGGCGGCGTCGAGGCCGGGCGTGCTGATCCGGTGGCCGTTCACCAGCCATAGGTTGGCCGTCGTCGTCTCGGAGAGACGGCCATCCAGGGTCAGGAAGATGGCATCGTCGACGGCAGCGCGTGCGGCCTCGATCCGGGCGTGGACATGGTCGGCTCGCGACGTGGTCTTGACGCCGGCGAGTGGGGACGAAGGATCGCGCCGGTGAGCGGAGATCATCGCGTGGACGCCTCGACCAAGGAGCGCGGATGGCGGCGGCTCGTACCGCCATGCGGTGATGACGATCGTGCTGTGCAGCTCGCGCCAGCCGCTGGGCAGCAGACCACGTTTGCTGGTCGAGCCGCGGCTGACGGTGATGCGCACGGCCGCGTCACCGACGACGTCCGGACCAACGCCGTCGAGACCAAGCGCCCCAAGCAGATCATGGATACCTGCCTCAAGCGCCTCGTCGGCGGCGGGAAGGACGATCGAGAGCACGTCCGCGCTCTGGTGGAGCCGTTCGGTGTGTGCGGCCCACTCGATGGCCACCCCGCGGCGCGCCCGGAGAGTCTCGAAGATCCCGTCGCCGAGCAGGAACCCGCGATCCCCGATCGACAGGCGCGGGAGATCTGAGGCGACCACGCTCCCGTCGACCCAGGCCAGATCGGACGTCACTCGGCGACCTCGGACAGGTCCTCCGTTGCGCCGATCGCGCCAAGCGGTCCTCGCGCCTTCGCGATCGTTTCATCCCACTCCGCCGCCGGGTCGCTCCGCCCGGTGATGCCGCCACCGACATGGAGCGTCAGGCGATGTCCATCGGCCACGAAGGTGCGGATGACGATCGAGGTTCCCATCGCTCCATCAGCGCCGAACCAGCCGAGCGCGCCGGTGTAAGGGCCTCGCAGGACAGGCTCCATCCCATCGAGGATCTCCATCGCCCGGATCTTCGGTGCGCCGGTGATCGAGCCGCCCGGGAACGCGGCCGCCATAAGGTCGAACGCGTCACGCCCAGGACCGAGGCGCCCAGTGACGGTCGACACCAGATGCTGGACTGCGGCCGTCCGCTCGAGCCGGCAGAGGCGTGGCACGCGGACCGAGCCGGGCCGACAGACACGCCCGAGGTCGTTGCGCAGGACATCCACGATCATGACGTTCTCCGCTCGATCCTTGGCTGAGGCCAGGAGCTCGCAGGCGAGCACCCGGTCGGCCTTACGAGATTCGCCGCGTGGCCGCGTCCCCTTGATCGGGTCCGTCTGGACGTGGCCATGGCGATCGAGCGCGAGGAACGGCTCCGGCGAAGCGGACAGGATCGCCCGAGGGCCCCCGCCAGAGGTCCGGCCGGCATCGAGGTACGCCGCGAAGAGGGCCGGATCGCCTGTTCGTAGGCAGCGGTAAAGGGGCCATGGATCACCGCTGAACGGCGCCTCCAATCGACGACTCAGGTTCGCCTGGTAGATGTCGCCGTGTGCGATCGCGCTCCTGATTCTCTCGACCCCTGCCATGAAGTCGCGACGCCCCATGGGCGAGACGAATCGCTCCGGACCAACCGCCAGGCTGACGGGATCGTCATGCGTCGCCGAGCTCATCCGCGCCGACACGTCGGCCAGACGACGACCGAGCCGCTCCCTGTCGCCGTCCACCGCGCGCCCAGCCAGCCAGGCGGAGCCGTTGGTTCGATCGAATGCCACCACCCAGTCGTGAAGGCCCAAGCGCATGGGCGGCAGGCCCTGGTCGTCTGGAGCACTCACCGGCAGCCGCTCAAGCATCGCTCGGAGCTCATAGCCGAGATAACCGACGAGGCCACCGATGAATGGCGGGCCCTCCGTCGTCGTGACGGACGCCGGCGAGAGTCGCTTCAGCTCATCCCGGGCTGTCACGAATGGATCGGGCCCCTCGGCCGGCCGCTCGAGGATCGTCAGCGGATCGGCAACGAGGTAACTCCACCTGGAGCGCCGACCGGGTCGGGCCGACTCGAGCAGACCGATGCCCGGCAGCTCGCGGAGCCGCTCTGCGGCGTCCATCGGTGTGACGCCATCGAGCGCGGGCAGGCGCTCGAGGCGGATGGGGGCCGTCGCAGCGACCGCAGGACGAAGAATGGCCACGGGGCGATGATAGTGCCGATGTCCGAGAGCCCTGCCCGCGCCTCAGGCGTACGCGATGCGACACCGGCCGACCGGCCGGCTATCGCTGCGATCCTCGCCGCCAACGACGAGCCGGTCGAGTGGCAGGGTGTGCCCGGATGGCCGCACCTCGATCATCTGCTCGATCGAGCGCGCACGGTCGTCGCGGTCGTCGATGGCGTGATCGGCGGGTTCGCCGCCTGCGTGACCGTCGGTCCGATCGTCCATGTCAGCGACCTGTTCGTCGATCCGACGCGCCAGGGGGAAGGCCTCGGCAGTGCCCTGATGGCCGACCTGCGTGCGACCGATGCGGATCGGCCCTGGACGACGTTCAGCTCGGCCGATCCCAGAGCCCTGGCGCTGTACCTGCGATCGGGGATGCGGCCGTGGTGGCCGAACCTCTATATCGTCGCGGAATCGGCGCCCGATCCAGCCCGGTCGGGCGGCCTGGAGGCATCGATCGTCGCCCCGTCAGACGCACTCGGCGCCGAGCGCGAGCTGACGGGCATCGACCGTTCGGCCGAGTACGACTACTGGGGCTCACTCCCAGGTGCCAAGGGCATCATCGTCGCCGATCGGCGCGGTACCCGGATCGCGGCAGGGATCGCCACCGCGATGCGGAGGACAGACGGGACGTGGGTCAAGCATCTCGTCGCGAAGCCTGGAGCCTCGGCGGATGCCTCCGCAGCCGCCGTGCTGGTTGCGCTCGCGACGCTACCCCAACCCGGTCACGTCGGGTTGAGCATCCCGGGACCGCATCCGGCCGTCGCCGCCCTCCTCGGGCATGGTTTTCGGATCGCCGATCGCGACACGTTCTGTGCGACCGATGTAGGGCTCATCGACCCGCTGCGGGTCGTTCTCGATGCGAGCTTCCTCTAGTCGAGCGGTCGGGTGGGGCGCCGGACCGGGGGGAAGTCCGACGCCCCATGGATCCCCCCGCTAAGTCTGGTCGGCGACCGGTGCTGGCTTCTCGATGGGCATCCCGACCATGCTTCCCCACTCGGTCCAGGAGCCATCGTAGTTGCGCACATTCGGGTAGCCGAGCAGCTCGTGGAGCACGAACCAGGTGTGGCTGCTCCGCTCACCGATCCGGCAGTAGGCGATGACGTCCTTGTCGGGCGTCACACCCTTGCCCTCGTAATGGGCACGAAGCTCATCCGCGCTCTTGAAGGTGCCGTCCTCGCGGACAGTCTGTGCCCACGGCGCCGAGATGGCGCCGGGGATGTGGCCGGCCCGCTGTGCGGTCTCGCTCATGCCCGGCGGAGCGATGACCTCGCCGTTGAACTCGGCCGGTGAGCGGACATCGACGAGCGACAGTCGCTTGTCGCCGAGTCGCGGACGGATGTCGTCCTGGAAGGCCCTGAGCGCGAAGTCGGGCTCGGGTGCCTGGTATGACGTGGATGTGTGGGACGGTTCGTCGACCGACAACGGCAGTCCGTTGTCGAGCCAGTACTTGCGCCCGCCGTCGAGGATGCGCACGTCGGCGTGGCCATACAGCTTCAGCTGCCAGTAGGCCCAGGCGGCGAACCAGTTGTTGTTGTCGCCGTAGAGGACGATCGTCGTCTGCGGCGTGATCCCGCCCGCCGAGAGGAGGGCGCTGAAATCCTCCCGCCCGGCGATGTCGCGCCGGATGCCGTCGGAGAGCTGGCTCGTCCAGTCCCAGCCGACAGCGCCCGGGATGTGGCTCTGCTCGTATGCCGTCGTGTCGACGTCGACCTCGACGAATTGGACGGCCGGGTCGTCGAGGTGCTCCTGGGCCCAGGCCGCGTCGACCAGGACCGGCGAAGTGGATGTCTGAGTGGTCACGTTCATGTCCCTCCGAGAGGTTGATACGGATCGACGATCGTCTGTCTGAGGCGGGCTACCGGCACGCGGGCTGCGCTACCAGGCCCGCCAGCGACACGCGCAGCGGCCCGGCGACGAACAGGGGAAGGAGTCAACCATCGCCGGTGACCCGATCGCGACGAGAGAAGTCGGCCAGCTTCGCCCGGCAGTGAGCCAGGAGGCGTTCAGCCCGGAGGATGAACCAGGGGTCGACGCGAGGAGAGTCTTCGATGGTCACGCTTGCGCCGTACGGCCCTTCGTCGAGGAGGATACCGGCGACGTTGCGGTAGTCGGCCATCCAGTCAGTCACCATGGCGATGAGGGCATCGCTCACGACGCGCCCTGAGAAGTGCCAGTCGACATAGGTGGCGTTGAGCCGATCGGTCACATCATCGAGGCGCTGGGGATGACCGCGCTCGAGACGAGCCACCAGACGCAGGACCCGGAGCTCGGCGAACGGATCGCCGGACTCGGCCAGCTGAGGTGGCGTCGGAAGATCGTCGTGCAGGCCGGCGATCGGCTCCCGGAGGGGCCCCAGGCCGGGTGCGATGGGTCGGCTCAGTGTCAAGCAGGATCTCCGACCTGGCGGATCGGGATTGACGGACGGGGAGCGTATCATCGGACGCCGCAACCGGCTACTGCTACAGTCGCGGCGATGCCACAGACGCCCCTCGATCGGGAGGTGGCCCGTACGGCGAACCGAGCCAGGTTCGCCCGTCTCATCGCCCGCGCCGACTCTGACATCGATCTGGCGATCGGCGCCCTGCTCATCGCCGCGGACGATCGACCCGGCCTCGATCCCACCCCGACGATCGTCCGCCTCGATCGCCTCGCCGAGCGCATCGCCGCCCGTTTCGATCGAGGCGATCCGCCAGAGCGGTCGATCGATGTGCTCCATGACGTCCTCTATCGTGAGGTCGGGTTTCGCGGTCCGACGGCGGCCGAGTTCGCCGAGGCGGCGAACAGCCTCCTCGATCGCGTCATCGAGCGCCGGATCGGGCTGCCCATCAGCCTCGCGATCGTCGAGCTGGAGGTAGGCTGGAGGCTCGGACTACCCGTCTCTGGCATCGGCCTGCCGGGCCATTTCATCGTCGGCGGGCCGAACGGGGCCCTCTACGATCCGGCGGCCGACGGGCGACTCCTCACTCGAGACGACTGCCAGGCCTTGCTGCGACGCTCGCTTGGACCAGGGGTCCTCTTTCATCAGGGGATGGTCCGGCCGGTCGGTCGCCGGGAGATCCTGGCCAGGGTCCTCCGGAACCTGCGGTCGGTCCGTCTCGCCGAGCGTGACTGGCCTGCCGCTCTCGGGATCATCGAGTTGCTCGCGATCATCGAGCCGACCGATCCGGACCACGGCCGGGATCGCGGCCTCCTCCTTGGCCGCATGGGCCGCTTCAGCGAGGGGATCCGCCTCCTGTCGGCGTACCTTGATGAGCGACCCGACGGAACCGACATCGACGACGTCCAGTCCGTGATCGAGATCTTCCGCGGCCGGCGCAACTGACCGACCAGGCGAACGAACCTTCACCGCTCGGCTCACCGGGCCTGAACACACGCCTGCCAGTATCGTGCCGTGCGACCTTCCCTCTTCGCGTTTCGTCCGTTCACCCTCGAGCCGACCCTGCTGCCTCGCCGCCGCCGTCGACGCGCGACTCGCATCGGCGTGGTCGTGGCGGCATCTGCCATCGTCTTCACCGGCGGGATCGGAGCCGGCGTAGGCCTCGATCGAGCAGGCGTCATCGGCAGCGGAGTCGAAGTCTCGACGGGAAGCGCCGAATTCGACCTCATCCGCCAGGCCTGGGATCTGCTTGAGAACCAGTACGTCGATGCGCGAGACCTGAACGAACGCGACCTGGCCTATGGAGCGATCGAGGGCTTGACGAAGGCCGTCGGCGACACGGGCCACACAGACTTCATGGATCCGGAGGAGCGACGATCGCGCGGCGACGCGCTGTCAGGCAAGTACGTCGGGGTTGGTATCTCACTCCATAAGGAACCTGGCCGGGTGACCGTGGACGAGGTCTTCGCCGGCAGCCCGGCGGCCGCGGCGGGCGTTCGGTCCGGCGACCAGATCGTCGCTGTCGACGGCAAGCCGGTCGACGACACCGATATCCAGTCGGTCTTCGAGGTGATCCGCGGCACCGAGGGCAGCAGCGTCGACCTTAGGCTGGCTCGCCCGGGCGGGGCCGCCTATGACGCCCGGTTGACCCGAGCGTCGATCGACGTCCCGGCCGTCAGCTGGTCGCTCATCCCGGGCACCACGATCGCCGACATCCAAGTCAGAAGGTTCCAGACCGGCGCCGCCGACGAGCTCGCGGCGGCGATCGCGGCGGCCGACAAGGCGCGGGCCAGCGGGATCGTCCTCGACCTGCGCGGGAACCCGGGTGGCTACACGGGCGAGGCACTTGGGATCGCCAGCCAGTTCATCGACAAGGGCGTCGTCTACAAGACCCAGGATGCCACGGGCGCAATCACCGACTTCTCGGTCGATCCCAATCGGAAGGCCACGGATCTGCCGCTGGTCGTTCTCGTCGATGGCGACTCGGCCTCTTCGTCGGAGATCGTCGCCGGCGCGATCAAGGACCACGGGCGAGCGCCGATCGTCGGGACGGTCACGTTCGGGACGGGTACCGTCCTCGGCGAGTACCCCCTCGAGGACGGATCGGCCCTCCGGATCGGCACCGTCAACTGGCTGACTCCGAACGGCGCCCTGATCTGGCACAAGGGCATCGCACCCGATGAGACCGTCGCCTTGCCTGATGGAGCCCGGCCGGTCAGAGCCGACAGTCTGTCGACCTATTCGCGCCAGACCCTCGCAGCGTCAGGGGACGCCCAACTTCTTCGCGCGATCGAGATCCTCGGCTCCCGGCACTGAGGCCAGACCGAGTTTCCGGCCCGGAGTGTGTCACAAGGTGCACCACCCGGCGAACAACGGCACCCGACGGCCGTCTCCGTGGCCATATGTGTCACACGGTGCACCACCCGGCGAACAACGGCACCCGACGGCCGTCTCCGTGGCCATATGTGTCACACGGTGCACCACCCGGCGAACAACGGCACCCGACGGCCGTCTCCGTGGCCATATGTGTCACACGGTGCACCACCCGGCGCGCCTCGCCCGTTCGGACGATCTGCTGATCGTGCTGCCGGACGACCCTGGCCGCAGCTCTTGCGAGCGTGAGCGGCGAGCGCCTCCTTCCCTCTTCGCTTTGCGGATCCGACGCCCTTTCGTGCCCGCGCGATCGAGATCCTCGGCTCGCTATAGGAGCTCGTGGTTCGCCGAGCCCGTCGGCTGGCCCTCGGCCGGCCGAGGTTCCTCACCAGGGCCGTACTCCGAGGCCACCCCGTTCGTCCCGGCTTCAAGGGCCGGCTGCTGCGCCGTCTCGCCCTCGATGGCGCCGATGCCGTAGGGGACCCACTTCTCGGGGGCCTGGAGTCGATGAGCCTCGGTCACCCCGCGCGTATGGATCTCGGAGAAGCCGCCGGGCTCGATCCACATCCGCTCGCCGTCGAGGAGGCCGGTGATGCCCGTCTGGCCGGGTTCGGGTCGCGGGTTCTGGCAGTACTGGCAGGCGGCCCGATCGTGGGGCGTGTACTCGGCCGGCTCTTCGTAGGTCGTGATGTAGCCCTCGTAGTTGCGAAGCACGACCTTGTGGTCGGAGTAGCTGATGAGGTAGTTGGGCATGACCGGGATCTTTCCGCCACCGCCCGGCGCATCGACGATGAATTGCGGCACGGCGTAGCCCGAGGTGTGACCCCGGAGGCCCTCGATGATCTCGAGGCCCTTGCCGACCGGGGTCCGGAAGTGGCCGGCCCCCTCGACGAGGTCGCACTGGTAGATGTAATAGGGGCGGATCCGGTTCTGGACGAGCTGATGGACCAATGCCCGCTGGATATGGACGCAATCGTTGATCCCGGCCAGGAGGACGCTCTGGTTGCCGAGTGGGATGCCGGCCCTGGTGAGCCGGTCGCAGGCTCGGGCGACCTCAGGGGTGATCTCGTTTGGGTGATTGAAGTGAAGGTTGATCCAGATCGGGTGGTAACGCGCGAGCATCTCGCATAGCTCGTCGTCGACGCGCTGAGGCAGGAACACGGGCACGCGGCTGCCGATCCGAACGATCTCGATGTGGGGGATCTCCCGGATCCCCCGGATGATCGACTCGAAGAGCTTGGGCGCAAGGGTCAGTCCGTCGCCGCCGCTGATGAGCACGTCGCGAACCTGCGGCGTTCGTCGGAGGTAGTCGAGCTGAGCCTCGTGGTCGCGGCGATTGAAGTTCTGGGTCGGATCGCCGACGATCCGGCTGCGCGTGCAGTAGCGGCAATAGCTCGCACATTGGGTGGTCACGAGCATCAGGACCCGGTCCGGGTAACGGTGGACCAGGCCGGGAACCGGGGAGTGGCGATCCTCGGCGAGCGAGTCCTCCATCATCCCGGTGAATGTCCGCAGCTCACGACCGGTCGGGATGATCTGGCGTCGGATGGGATCGTTGGCGTCGACCGGGTCGATGAGGCTCGCGAAGTACGGCGTAACGTCGACGCGGAACTTGTCGGGCGCGGAAAGTCCCTCGCGCTCGTCGTCGGTGAGCTCGAGGATCTCGGCGATCTCTTCGAGCGTGTTGACGCGATTCGAGAGCTGCCAGCGCCAGTCGTCCCATTTCTCGTCCGGAACGTCCGCCCATTTCGGGGCCCGACGACTGCGAGCCGGCTGGCCATCCGGACCGAGGGCGAGTGCGGGGTCGGCGCGATTGACGAATGGCTCGTCGGCGGCCGCCCTGGCGACGACATGGCGCTCCTGCGCCGCCGTGATGTCCGTCGCGTCCACCGCCATCGACCTCCGGAGGGTACGAACCGCTGACTGTGCATAGAAAGTATGCACTCTGAATGGTCCGGGCATCATAGCGCCCGCTCCGGACGTCGGTCCATCAGCCATCCGTACACTGCCGGGATGACCCACGGCACCGGCGACGGACTGACTCGCGGCGATGACGTCGGGCTGCCGGAGAGCGTCGCACGCAATCGAGCCTCGTGGGATGCCGACGCCGACAACTGGGTCGAGGCGGGACGCAGGAGCTGGGCCCAGGCGGAGCCGACCTGGGGAATGTTCGAAGTCCCCGAAATCGAGGCGGCGATGCTGCCGCCTGCTCTCGACGGCCTCGACGCCCTCGAGATCGGTTGCGGAACGGGCTATGTCTCGTCGTGGCTGGCGCGTCGGGGCGCCCAGCCGGTCGGCATCGACAACTCGCCCCGCCAGCTCGAGACTGCCCGGATGCTCCAGGCCGAGTTCGGGCTCGAGTTCCCGCTCCATCTCGGTTACGGCGAGGACTTGCCCTTCGCTGACGGGTCGTTCGACTTCGCCATCAGCGAGTACGGGGCGTGCCTCTGGGCCGACCCTGAGCGCTGGGTCCCTGAGGCGGCCCGCGTGCTGCGGCCGGGTGGGCGGCTCCATTTCCTCACCAACTCGGTGATCTCGTATCTCTGCTCGCAGGACTACGAGGCCGATGGGCCGACGACCGATCGGCTCGTGCGGCCGCAGTTCGGGATGGGTCGGACCGAATGGCCGGAGGACGACGGCGTCGAGTTCCACCTGCAGCACAGCGACTGGATCCGGCTCCTGCGGTCGCACGGGTTCGAGATCCTCGATCTCCGGGAGCTGCGTGCCCCCGACGGGGTTCCGGACCGCTTCCCGTGGATCAGCGCGGAATGGGCGCGTTCGTGGCCGGCCGAGGACGTCTGGAGGCTCCGCAAGGCGTCCTGAGGTGGGGTTTCGGGCGATCGCCCGCCACGATCAGAGTCGGTTCATGGCCTGCGTCGCGAGAGCGGTGGCGACGGCCTCGTTGTCGTTACCCACGCCCATCCGGAGCAGGACGTTGACCTTGCCCTTGACGGCGTAGAGGGACGCGTACTGCTCGGTCCAGAAGGCACCGTCGCCGATGCCGGCGATGTCCTTGGCGTCGGTCGCGGCGTCCTTTGCAGCCGGAAACACGCGGTCGCCGATGTTCGGGTCCAGCTGGACGACGACCTGACCGTATTCGCCGCTGTAGGTGCACTCGCTGTAGTTCGGCGAGAGGGCGTTGGGCTTCTCCAGGAGATCGCCGGGCTCGGCCCGCGTGCCGGTCGCCGCCTCGATGTCTGCGACTGTCACGACCTCGCAGGCCGTCAGCTTCGTGCCCGGGGCCCCGTCCTCGCTCGAAGGGTCAGCACTGGCCGCGGCGCCGACACTCGAC
Source organism: uncultured Chloroflexia bacterium (assembly GCA_963789905.1). GTDB lineage: Bacteria > Chloroflexota > Limnocylindria > Limnocylindrales > CSP1-4 > CAWBMK01. The sequence goes on from CAWBMK010000001.1 coordinate 1,369,139, forward strand.
CCTGGCTCCGGATTCGGGCTGCCAGAGCCGCTAGCGGCTTCGCCGGCCGGCGAAGCGGCCCCGCCACACGCCGCAACGAAGAACGCGACGGCGACGATCAGGCTGACCAGGGCCATCACCCGCGGCAGGCCCGGTGACCGTTAGTCACTCGTGACTGCCTAGTCCCCGATGACGGACCAGAGGAATCCGAACATGACGAAGGTGCCGGACATGAGGCCGATCAGGCCGAGCGTCCCGTAGGGCGTTCCCGCGCCCTCATGCGGTACGAGCTGGAGGATGAGCCCGAAGGTCACGGCCCAACCGATGAACAGGAACCCGAAGAGGTACCGAGAGTTCACGCCCGAGAACATCCGGCTCCATCGCGACGAGTGCTCCTCTGAGGACTTGGCCGAACGGAGCACAAGGGTCGTGATGACGATGCCGGCTGTGATGGCTATCGACCATGCCGCGAGGGAGGTGATGCTCGCGAACGGGGCCGTGAGAAGCTGCACCGGCGACCTCGAATCCGGGTCTGACGACGGCGCGGATGGTAGCAGACAGCCCGACGGCAACAGCCTCGCACCTGCCGGTCACGCCCCCTCGCGGGACTCCACTGTGACGCGATGCCAGCCGGTCGCTCCGGATGGGAGCGTGGGGCGCGGCACCTCGTCCTGAAGCGTGCCCGTGCCATCCGTCGCGCGTACGACGAGGACGTGCCGGCCGGGCGAAGACAGAACGACCGAGGTTCGCCAGCGACGCCAGGTCAGGTCCGCGATGCCCGTCGCGACCTCCTCGATCTCGGCGTCGCTCCAGGTCGCCCCGTCGTCGATGCTGACCTCGACCCGGCCGACGCCGCGGTCTCCGGCTGTCGCGACGCCGAAGATGTCGACCGGCTTCCCGGTCGGAACCGTCGCGGACGAGAGCGGCTGATCGATCCGGGAGTAGGTCCGGATCGCCGCCGTCTGGTCCCAGCCGCGCTCCTCCCAGAATCCCTGCTCGTCGTGGTCGGCGAGCTCGATGCCGGTCAGCCACTTAGGTTGCTTCATCCCGTAGCGGCCGGCTATGAGGACACGCAGCGGGTAACCGTGCTCGTCGGTGAGCGGCGTCCCGAGTGGTCCCATCTCGCTCACCAGCCACGTTCGTGGGTCTCGTGCGACGTCGAGCGGCAGCGATTCGGTGTAACCGTCCGCCGACCGCCACAGGACGTGGGTGGCCTGGGGCTGAACGCCGACCGCATCGAGGAGATCCGCGACACGGATCCCGGCCCACTGCTGATTCCCGATGAGGCTGCCATACGTGACGACCTCGTTGCTGATGCATTGAAGCGTCCTGTAGCCCTCGACCCGTGGGAACGCCTTGAGTTCGTCGAGGGTGAACTGGCGCGGGGCGCCGACCAGGCCATCGACCGCCAGACGCCACGCCGCGCCGTCGACCCGGGTCGGGAACAGGTCCTTCGAGACCGTGTAGAAGTCCTCGACCGGCGTGACGGCCGGGGTAGGCCCGAAGCCGCCGGGCGCCTGGGGTGGGGCAGCCGCGACGTCGTTGGCTCGTCCGGCCGACAGGACGCGAGCAAGAACGCCGACCGAGGCCAGGCCGAGCGCAGCGAGGCCGACGATCGCGGCGCCGCCCCGCAGCACGGACCGCCGCGGAAGACCCGACTCCAGCTGTCCCGCCGCGGCGGCAGGATCGTCCTGATGATCCGAGCCGACCGCGGAAGTCTCGGCGGCTGCTCCCCGGATGACGCCGACGGTGATGATCCCGTAGGCGAGACAGGCCAGGATCAGCGGCCCGTGCAGGGCGGCAGCGTCGCCGACGTAGCTCGATCCCAGCGGCCCGGCCCCGAAGATCGGCAGGACGAGCAACTCGGCGACGAGGAAGGCGATGACGCCGACCCACAGCCCGTCCGTCCGGGCGGGGGAGCTTGCGAGCAACCCGGTCCGTGCAAGCACCGCCGCAACGACGGCGCCGGCGGCGACCAGACCGGCCGCGACGCCTATGAACAGCAGACCCTTGGCGAACGACCCGAATGTCGCGATCCCGGCCTCGAACACATCGAGCGGCACGAAGGCGGTCGCCCCGTTGTGGACCAGCTCGAGGAATCCAGGCTGACCGGTCACGACGGAGCCTGCCAACAGGATTACGAGGGCGACAGATCCACCCAACGCGCCGGCGAGTGCGGCGATCCGAATCGGTGATCCAGTCACTTCCGCAACCTACGAACCCTCGATGACCTGACGATGACAGACGATGGATGAGCGCCGATCACGGCCTCTCGCTCTAGGATTTAGATGCCTGTGGGGATCTTCGAGCGGCTGGGCGCCCTTGTCCATCGTCATCGGTTGCTCGTCATCGTCGCATGGGTCGCCCTTCTCATCCCGTCGGTCGTCCTCGCACCGAGGGCCGCCTCGGAGCTGGCGGCCGGCGGATTCCAGCTCCCGGACCTCGAGTCTGTCCGGGCGCGGCAGACGCTCGCCGACGAATTGGGGGTCGCGACCTCGGCCGTCGTCGTGGTCCTTCACTCGGACACGATGGTGGCCGGCACGCCGGCATTCGAAGCGGCCGCCGCCGAGGCGGTCCGGGATCTCGGGCAGGCGCCGTTCGTCAGCGGCTTCGTATCGCATCTGACCGCTCCACGCCAGGTGTCAGCGGATGGTCGGACCGCCTACGACGTCGTCACCCTCGATCTCGCCCCCGACGATTTGCCGGACGCCCTGCCCGGACTCGAGGAACGCCTGGGCCGGCCGGCCGGAATGACCGTGGCCCTAGCCGGCGGCCCGGCCTTCTACGGTGACATCCAGGCCGTGTCCGAGTCCGACCTCCGACGGGCCGAACTCGTTTCCCTGCCGCTGGCGGCGATCGCCCTCGTCCTGGTCTTCGGATCGCTCGTGGCTGCCGGGGTCCCCCTTGCGGTCGGCGGTGGCGCGGTGATCGTGGCCCTGGCGGTTATCGCGCTGGTGGCATCCGTCGTACCGATGAGCATCTTCGTCCTCAATCTCGCCACTCTCCTCGGTCTCGGACTCGGAGTTGACTACTCCTTGTTGATGGTGAGCCGCTATCGAGAGGAGCTCGCCAAGCGAGCCGGCGATCTCGAGGACGCAGACGCCTCCGGTCGCGAGACGGTGATCGGCCAGGCGATCGCTGCCACGCTCGCGACCGCCGGACGGGCCGTGTTCTTCTCGGGCCTGACGGTCCTCCTCGGCTTATCGGGGCTGCTGCTGTTCGAGTTCATGATCCTGCGGTCGGTCGGGCTGGCCGGGGTCATCGTCGTTGCGACCTCAGTCGTCGCCGCCTTGACCCTGCTGCCGGCAGGACTGTCGGTGATCGGGACCCGGATCGACGCCCTTGCCGTCCGACGTCTCGACGCGACCCCTTCCGGAAGCGGCCGCTGGGCGGCGCTCGCTCGCTGGGTCATGGCCCGCCCCGTCGCCGTCCTCATCCCGACGCTCGGCCTGCTCCTCGTGCTCGGGATCCCATTCCTGTCGGTCCGGCTGAACGCTCCCGACGCGACGATCCTCCCGCCGTCGGTCCCGTCCCGGGCGGCAAGCGACCTGCTCGCCGCGCAGTTCGGCCAGGGCGAGTTCGCCCCCCTCGAGATCGCGGTCCGGACGACCGGACCTGCCACCGATCCCGCCAACGTGGCCGCCCTCTACGACTGGTCGAGACGGCTCGCGACCGACGAGCGGATCACGAGGGTCGATGGCTTCGTCGACCTCGATCAGCGAATCACGCTCGACCAGTACCTCCTTCTCTACGGTCGCGACGGCGCTCCTCCCGATCGCTTCATGGCGGCGGCCCTGGCGGCGACGACCCGCGGCAACCTGACGTTGTTCAGCCTGACGACAGGCTTCGGTCCGAATCGACCCGAGGCGCGCGCTCTCGTTCGCGATCTGCGGGACCCGACGTCGTCGCTCGCGCCCCCGGCGGGTGTCGCCATCCTGGTCGGTGGTGGAGCGGCGGACGTGGAGGACGTCGTCAGTCGAATGGCGGCAGACTTCCCACGGACGGCCCTGTACATCCTGGTCACGACCTACGGAGTCCTCTTCGTCCTGCTCCGCTCGGCCATCCTGCCGGCCAAGGCGCTGGTCATGAACGGGCTCTCGATCCTGGCCTCGTTCGGCGCCCTCGTCTGGATCTTCCAGCAGGGCAACCTGTCGGCCGTGCTCGGCTTCGAGCCCCTGGGCTTCGTCGAGACGACGCTGCCCGTCATCCTCTTCTGTGTCCTCTTCGGCCTGTCGATGGACTATGAGGTATTTCTGCTGAGCCGCATGCGCGAGGTATGGGATAGGACCCACGACAACGAGGAGGCGGTGGCCGCAGGTCTCGAGCGGAGCGGTCGCATCGTCACCTCGGCCGCACTGATCGTCGTCCTCGTCGCCGGTTCGTTCGCCTTCGCCGAGATCGTCCTCATCAAGGCTGTCGGGCTCGGCATCGCGATCGCCGTGGCACTCGATGCCACCGTTGTCCGAGCCCTGCTCGTGCCCGCGACCATGCGCCTTCTCGGACGCTGGAACTGGTGGCTGCCTGGTCCCCTCGAGCGCTGGGCGGGCGTGCATATGCCGGCCGGTGGACCGAGCGGGGCGGCCGACTGATGGGTTCACCTGCATCTGGTCGGCTGGCGGCCGCCGCCCTCGTTGCACTGACGACGGTGTGCATCGCCTGCAGTGGGCCGATCCTGGCCGTGCCTCCGGCAGCGCGGCCGGTTCCGATCGCTGCCTCGCCTGCGCCCTCGTTACCGCCCGATCCGGTGCCGGTCGAGCTGCCCCGGGACGACGGGCCACACCATCGGTTGACCGAGTGGTGGTATTACACCGGCCACCTGGTCGACGAGTCCGGCTCGCGCTTCGGATTCGAGTACGTGGTCTTCCGCGCCGAACGAGGCGCCTTCCCGGTGTCGTGGGCGTCGCATCTGGCGATCACCGACGAGGCGGGCAAGCGGTTCCTCTACGCGCAGCGGAGCCAGGTCGGACCGGCCGCCGACATCTCTCCGGCCGGCGATGGTCGTCCATCCGGGTTCGCCTTCAGCATCGCTGCCGACGGCTCCTCAAGCGACGGGCCTGGCCAACCGAGCTGGGAGATGTCGGGTGTTGGCGGAAGCGATCGACTCGCCGCCGCCATGTCACCGGCGGAGGTCGCGATGACCGGTTCGGTCGGCGCGATCGGCCTGGATCTGGACCTCAACACCGACCGCCCGGCGGTCCTCCACGACGGAGACGGATGGATCGACTTTGGGCCGGCCGGGGGCTCCTACTACTACTCGCGGACGCGGATGACGGCCAGGGGCACGCTGACGATCGACGGCGCGGCGCACCCGGTTGGCGGCACGGCCTGGTTCGACCATCAGTGGGGCGACTTCATCGCCGTCGGAGGCGGCGGCTGGGACTGGTTCGCGATCGGGCTCGATGACGGCACCGATCTCATGATCTCCCAGGTGCGCGATGCCAGCGGCGCCTATCCGCTGGTGTACGGGACGCTTGTCGACGCGGACGGAGCGGCACATCAACTGCCCGCAAGCGCGTTCGCCGTCGCTGTGACCGACCGCTGGACCAGCGACCGGACGGGCGCCGATTATCCGGCCGGCTGGAGGATCGAGGTCCCGGGCCGGCAGCTCTATGTCGAGCTCCGGCCGACCGTCGCCGACCAGGAGCTGGACACGCGGTCGACGACTGGGGTCGTGTACTGGGAAGGGTCGCAGGTCGTACGTGCCACCTTGGACGGGCGACCAGTCGGCGGGGAAGCCTATGTAGAGCTGACCGGCTACGCGAACGACTGACACACCCGCCTCGGCGGTCGCGGGCCTAGAGACCGAGGTCGATCCCGTGAGCGTCGGCCAGGACCTGGGCGGCCGCCAGGAGATCGGCGATCTCATCGAGCTCGGCGACCACCTTCTGGCCGTTTCGACGATAAGAGCCGCTGTCGTTGAGAGAGACCGCGAGAGCCGCGCTCGCGGTGGCCCGAAGCCTTGTGTAGTACTGATCGAGCTGATAGGCGAGGAGGCGACCCTCGGGCCATGCGGACAGCGCGGGCACGGCGCTCGCAGCCAGCCCGGCATCGCTCGCGATCGCGCGAATGACCCAGGCCACCTCGGCCGACTGGGGGCGAGATGGCTTGATCGCCGCCGCCAGTGCTGGGCGCTGGGCCGCCATCCTGACGTTCAGCCCGGCGGTGCGGGCGAGAGCATTGGACACGCTGAGAGGGACCGGCTCCGTCACGACGCCGCCCGGGCCGGCCGACGCCGCCGGACCCGTGCCGCCGCCACCAACGATCGGGGACGACGATACGGCGGGACGAAGGGCGAGCAGGATGATCGCCACGATCAGGCCGCCGACGATCGCTCCGGCCATGACGCCCGTGCCCAGGAGGGTCGTCGCCTTGCGTGCCTGGACCCCCATGAGGAGGCGGGTGCCGCAGCCCGGGCAGCGCGATACGCCGGTTGCCAGGGGCCGCTGGCAGACGGGGCAGTTGAAGATCTCCCGGTCGGCGTCGCCGATGGCGATCTGGCCATCGCCCGGCCGCGCCGGTCCGGATCCCTTGCCCCGGAGCACGTTGGTCGACATCCTTATGCGTTCCCGGTGCCGCCGAGCCGGCCCTGGACGCGGAATCCACGATCCGCCGACGGACTGCTCCGGAGTGTGCGGGATGGCTCAGGAACCTACCGCTAGCCGATGGTCCCCTGCTAACTGGTACGGATGACGGCCACGGCGGCAAGTCCGAACGTCACCACGACGCTCAACCCATACGCCGCGCACCACAGACAGATGGCCCCGATGACGAATATCTCGAGATAGGTGAGATAAGCGACCGCGAGCAGGCCGAGGAATCCGAGTCCGTACGTCGCGAGGACTGCCCGGCGGTCGCCCCTCCGCCACCAGGCCAGGGCCAGGCCGAGGACAATCGCCGAATAGGCGACCCCGTACAGGGCGACCGGCAGGCCGAGGAACGTCGAGTACTCGGAGAGGGCGACCGTCTCACAGCCACCCGACGGTCCACAGGCCGGGATGCCACCGCTGAGGCGCGTGTAGAGCAGATAGCTCGCGATCGCGAGGCCGATTGCCGCCCCGATGGCGATCGCCGGGCCGAGACGGCTGCGAGTCACGGGTTGGCGATCCCGGCCTTCTGACGGATGAGCGCCGCGAGTTGCTCATATGACGGGACCCCGCGGATCTCCTGGTCGCCGATCCGAAGTGTCGGGGTGCTTTGGATCCCGGCCGCCGTGCCCTCCGCGCGGACGGTGTCCTGGTGTCGGCCCGAGTCGAGACATGAAGCGAAGGCCGCCCCGTCGAGCCCAACTCTGGCGGCGATCGCTTCGAGGACCTCCCGCCGGAACGCTCCAAGATTCTCACCGGACTGATTGGCGAACAACCAGTCGTGATAGGGCCAGTACTTGCTCTGCTCCTCCGCACACTGGGCGGCAGCGCCCGCGTCCGCGGACTCCGTCGACGATCCCTGGTCGAGGAAGGCGACATCGTGCGACGTGATCCGGAGGATTCCGGGTTCGACAAAGTCGCGAACGAGGCTGGGCAGCGTGCTCGTGGCAAACAGGCCGCAGGCCGGGCACTGGAAGTCAACCCAGACGTCCATCGAAACTGGGGCGTCCGCCTTGCCGAGCGTGGTCCCATCGGCCAGTGAGGCGGGCGTCGGGTTCAGCGGTGCCGCCAGGTCGACTGCCGATCCCGAGCTCCCTCCGGGGCGTTGGACGAGCACGACGAAAGCGAGCAGGAGGGCTCCGCCTAGCAGGGCCGCGATCGTGACGAGGCCGACGGGAGAACGCCAGGCCGGCGTGCCCGTGGATCCAACGGGTCGCCGCTCAGCACGGCGGCGAGCGCGTTCGGCCGCTCGCCGCTCAGCCCTTGTCGGCGTTGGACTTGACTTCGTCATGCGGTTCCGAGACCTCGGTTAGGCGGCGGTGATGGTGATGGGCGCAGCGACGTGGATTGGCGCCCGATGCGTTGTGGCGCACCGATGCAGAGAGACGGTCGGACCGCCCCGTTCGAGATGTTCGAGGGCCCGACCCTCGGCACAGGAGGGCACATCGTACCGAAGAACCCCTGCCAAGCCTCCTGCGGGCACAGATCGTGTACGAACTGCAATCCCCATCGTCATGATACTCAGTCTCGACAATGGCATGGCCGCAGCGTATAGTCGACGACCATGGACGACAGCGATCCGATCGTAAGAGCATTTGGGCGGGCCGGCTATCGGCTCACCGAGCCTCGCCGGGTGGTGGCAGGGCTGATCGCCGACCAGGGGGGGCCCTTCACGGCGGCCGACATCGCACTCGCCGCGCGGTCGCGTCGACTTGGCATCGGACGGGCCACGATCTTCCGAACGCTCGATGCTCTCCTCCAGCTGGGCGCGATCGAGCGGATCGACCTGCCAACCGGCGATCACGCGTACCTCCTGTGTGAGACGGCGCATCACCACCATCTCGTTTGCTCGCGCTGCGGCCGAGCGACCGACATCGACGACGCCGGTCTTCGGAGCGTCGTTCGCGACGTGGCCAGGAGGACGGGCTTCCGGATCGATGAGCACCGCCTCGAGATGTTCGGCGCCTGCCCGACCTGCCTGGCTGCCGAACCAACCCCGATCCGTCGCACGGCCTGAGGCCACTCGGACAGAGGAGCGACGGCGATGAAGTCACCACGGCACTGCATGAGACTGAGTCTCAGTTCTGGAGTGGCCGTCACGGTCCTGACCATCAGCGTCGTCGCCGCCGCCTGCGGGACGACGGGCGGCTCGAATTCTTCGGCGGGCGCTTCGGCGTCCCTATCGGTCGCCGCCACGACGACCTTCCTGGCCGATCTCGTCCGCCAGGCGGGCGCGGGCCGCGTCAACGTGACCTCTATCGTGCCCAAGGGCGGGGAGGTCCACACGTTCGATCCGTCGCCGGGCGACGCGGCTCGCCTCTCGTCCGCCGACCTCATCGTCGCCAATGGCCTCGGCCTGGACGACTGGCTCGCCGACCTTGCCGTGGATGCCGGTGCGACGGCTCCGATCGTCAGGCTCGGCGAGAGCTTGCCGGCCGATACCTACATATCTGGAGGCGACGTTGGGACCATCAACCCGCACCTGTGGCTCGACCCGAAGCTCGCGGCGATCTACGTGGAGCGGATCGCCGACGCGCTTGCGGTGGCCGACCCCGCCGGAGCTGAGGCCTACCGGCAGGCCGCGGCGGAGGCCGCAGACCGTCTGTCGGAACTCGATCGTTGGGCGACCGACCGGCTCGCATCGATCCCTGCCGGTTCCCGTCGGCTCGTCTCGTTCCACGACGCGCTGCCGTACCTGGCCCGAGCGTACGACCTCGAGATCGTCGGGGTCGTCGTGCCGGCTCCCGGACAGGAGCCCTCGGCCGGCGACGTGGCGGCGCTCATCGACGAGATCAAGCGGACGGCTGTCCCGGCGATCGTCACCGAAGTCCAGTTCAACGGCGATCTGGCACGCTCGATCGCGAGCGAGACCGGCGCGACCGTCGTGGCCGATCTCTACACCGACACCCTTGGCGACCCGCCGGTCGACACATACGATGGGATGATCCGCTGGGACATCGAGCGCCTGGCGACCGCGCTGGGAGGCTCCTGATGTCGACATCCGGACCACCGGTCCCGGCGGACGGACACCCCCGCCACGACGCGGCCCATCACCTCCAGATGGTCGACGCCGGCCTCGATGCCGGGCACGCCAGGGCGCACGCCGACGTGTGGCTCTCGGGTGTGACCGCCGGGTACGCCGATCGGATCGCTCTCGAAGATATCGACCTCGCCGTTGAACCGGGCACCCTGCTTGCGGTCGTCGGCCCCAACGGAGCCGGCAAGAGCACGCTGCTGCGCCTCATGGCCGGCCTGCTGCAGCCGATGGCCGGCCGGGTCGAAGTCCTCGGTCACCCCGCAGGTCAGCAGGCGCGCCGCGTCGCCTACGTGCCGCAGGCCGAGCTCGTGGATTGGCGGTTTCCGGTGACCGTTTCGGACGTCGTCATGATGGGCCGCTACCCGGCCCTGGGGCCGATCCGACGTCCTGGGAAAGACGACCGGCGGGCGGTGGCCTCGGCGCTCGAGCAGGTCGGCATGGCCGCCGAGGCCGATACCCAGATCGGCCGGCTCTCAGGTGGCCAGCGGCGGCGCGTTTTCCTTGCCCGGGCGCTGGCCGCTCAGCCGGATCTCTTCCTTCTGGACGAACCGGTGACGGGCGTCGACGCCACGACCCAGGAGGACCTGATGGATCTGCTCGAGGCAGAGACCCGGCGCGGCAAGACGGTCATCGCGACGACCCACGACCTCGCCTGCGCGGCCGGCCGCTTCGCGCGCGTGCTTGCCATCAACAGGCGCATCGTCGTTCATGGACCAGCCTCCCTCGTGCTCGATCCAGACGTCCTGTCGCGTACCTACGGGGGCCACCTGCTCGTCCTCGGTGGCCAGGCCATCCTGCTCGACGACGCTCATCATCACGACGAGCCGAGCGGGCCGGAGGCGCACTTCCACGAAGGCGGCGGCGCGCATCCCGAAGCGCCCTGACGATGGACGTCCTGCTCGATCCCCTGAGTCACGCATTCTTCGTGCGGGCCCTTGTCGCAGCTACGATCGTGGGGATCGTCTGCGCGATCATCGGGACGTTCGTCGTCCTGCGCGGCCTGGCCTTCATGGGCGACGCCATCAGCCATGCGGCCTTTCCGGGGGTCGTCGTCGCCTACATCATCGGCGGCGGCTTCTACATCGGGGCGGCGATCGCCGCAGTGGCTACCGCACTCGCGATCGGGGTCGTCAGCCGCCGCGCCCGGATCCGGACAGACACGGCCATCGGGGTGCTCTTCGCCGGGACATTCGCGCTCGGTGTCTTCCTGTTCTCGACGATCGAAGGCTACGTCGGCGATCTCAACTCGTTCCTCTTCGGATCGCTGCTCTCGATCAGCGTCGAGGACCTGATCGCGCTCGTCGCGCTGGCGACGATCGTCCTGGCCATTGTGGCGGCGTTCTGGAAAGAGCTCCTGTACTCGACGTTCGACCCGCTCGGCGCAGGGGCCTCTGGGCTCCCCGTCGCACGGCTCGAGTCCTTGTTCCTCGTCCTGGTCGCGCTGACCGTCGTGGTGAGCCTCCAGGCCGTGGGGGTCATCCTCGTCGTCGCGATGCTGGTCACCCCCGCGGCGACGGCGCAGCTGCTCACCGTGCGCTTCGGGCGCCTCATCGCCATCGCCGCCCTCGTCGGAATCGGCTCGGCGATCGCCGGGCTGTACCTCTCGTTCTGGCTCGACGTCGCCTCCGGCGCCACGATCGTCCTCGTCCAGACGGGAACGTTCATCGTCGCCCTCGTCCTGGGCCCTCGGACGGGCTTCCTGGCCCGCCGCAACCTGGCACGGATCCAGAGCGGGTCGTTACCTTCGGCCTGAAACCTTCGACGCCCCCGATGTCTCGGGACTGGTAGACGTCCCACCGTGCCCGGACAGATGGAGGATCGATGCGCCTTCGGGGACCGACCTTCATCGCGCTCTTCGGGGTCATCGGGCTGGTCATCGTCTTCGCCTCGGACCAGATCGTCCCCGCCACATCGGAGCACCAGGCCCAGATCCGGATCTGGCTGGCGGCTCGGGCGGCGGGGATCGTCGCCTATCTGTTGCTGACTCTCCAGGTCGTCATCGGCCTCGTCCTGTCACATCCGACGAACCAGTCCACGTGGAAGCTCTCCAAGGTCCTCTTCCCGTGGCATGAGGGCGCCTGGGTCTTCGTGCTCGCATTCCTGACCGCCCATGTCGTCTCGATCGTCCTTGATCCCTACGCCGGCGTCGGCGTGGCGGGCGCATTCATCCCGGGGCTGTCCGCGTATCGCAGCGCACCGGTCGCGCTCGGGACCCTGGCGCTGTACTCACTCATCGTGACGGGCGCGACCGCTCGTTACACGAAGCTCCTGCCGTCGGGAATGTGGCTCCAGATCCATAGGATCGCGATCGTCGTGTTCGTGCTGGCCTGGCTCCACGGGGTGCTGGCCGGCACAGACTCGGCCGCCCTCCTGCCCGTGTATCTCTTGACCGGCGTGGCGGTGTTGGCCGCCGCCGCCTATCGCTATTGGATCGTTCGCAAGGCGCGACCGGAGCGCCATCAAGGCCCGATCGCGCAGCCATCAACGGAGGTATCGTCGCCATGATCCACCTGTCACCCATCGTCCGTCATCGTTTGGTCGTGGGCGGCGTGATCGCCTCGCTCGTGCTCGGAGGCGTGGCGATCCGTGCCGCGGCCGCATGGGCCGAGACGTCGGCGCCCCTCGGTGTCACCCCTGTGTCGGCGAGCTCCGTCGATGCGGCCCTCGCAGCCGAACATGAACGATCGGCCGTTCTGATAGACCAGCTGGCCGCGCTGACGACCCGCTCGGAGGAGCTCCAGGCAACGCTCGACAGCGCCCTCACGCGCGTAGCCGACGACGCTGCGACGGCAAATGACCTGCGAGCGAAGCTGAGCGCAGCCGAGAAGAAGCTCAAGCTGCTCCAGGGATCGATCGCCGCATCAACGAAGCGAGTCGGCACGGCGCCCGCGACGTCGGCGGTCACGGCGAGTGGGTCGACAGGCGGGAAGGGCGAGGGCGAGGAGCATGACGAGGGCGAAAATGACGACTGAGCGTGGCGCGACCCGTCGTCCCCTCCACCTCGGCGTCCTCCTCGGTATGTCGGCGGCGACCTACGCGACGGCCCTGGCGTCCGTCGCCGCGATCCAAAGCTCGACGGACCTCGCCACCCTCGATGAGCGCCAGCCCGCCATCGACGCGATCACGACACTCGGTCGCCACAACGACGAGCTGGCCGCCCGGATCGATCGAGCGGCGACCCGCTATGACGCCGTCGCCGGCACCTATGCGCCCCTGGTGGACGACGTAGCCTCGCTCGAAGCGGCCATCGACAAGCTTGCCGGAACCGTGGCCGGGATCGGGCGAACGAGCGCCTCGCTGCCGACTCGGGTCTCGATCCCGCGATCGGTCCGCGCTGCGCCTGCGGCCCCCCGACCCGCCTCGCATGCCACGACCGGCGCGTCCGGAGCACCGTGATCGGCGCGTTCGCGCGTTTCCGAGCGTGGCTGTAGCGGAGATCCACCGATTCGAGGGCCGGGCGATGGCCTCGCCGCTCAGGCTCGCCGCCCATGGCTGGGACTGGGCGGTCGGGCATCGCGCCTGGCAGGCGGTCTCGACAGAGTTCGAGGCCGCCGAACAGGCGCTCTCACGGTTCAGGGCGAGCTCTGATCTGACTCGGCTGAACCGAGCGGCCGGGCCGGACTCCCCGCGCATGGCCGTCGATCGACGGCTGTTCGTCGCGCTCGCGGCGGCTCACCGCGCCGGCCGGATCACTGCCGGACGTTTCGACGCTCGCGTGCTCCCACATCTGGAGCGCCTGGGCTATCGAGGTGCAGCCGTTGGATCGGCGGCCGGACGTTCCTCGGCCGGACGGTCGGCGGCCGGAGGGTCGGTAGCCGACGGACCGTCCGCCTCCGATTGGGCCGACCTCGGGCGCGACGGGAGCGCGGCCCTGCGTGTGCCCGTCGACCTCGGTGGGATCGGCAAAGGCCTCGCGCTCCGCTGGGCGGCGTCGATCGTGCGCCGGGACCTTCGGCCCGGCTGGGGTGCGCTCCTCGAGGCCGGCGGCGATGTCGTTGCCTGCGGATCGCCGATCGACGGTGAGACGTGGCTCGTCGCCATCGAGGATCCAGGCGGGGTCGGTGGCGAGCCGGCGGTGGTGCGTCTCGGCCAGGGGGCTCTTGCGACGTCGTCGGTGGCCATCAACACGTGGCGTGCGCCCGACGGACGCGTCGTCCATCACCTCATCGATCCGCGAACCGGTGAGCCGGGCGGTTTCGGGCTCTTGTCGGTGACCGTCTGCGCCGCCGATCCGGCCTGGGCGGAGGTGTGGTCCAAGGCGCTCTTCCTGGAAGGTGCGACCGGTATCGCCGACCTGGCCCGGGGCAGGGGTTTGGCCGCTTGGTGGGTGCTGAGCGACGGCCGCCTCGAAATGACGAGCGCGGCGCGAGTCCAGACCGTCTGGACCGCTCGAGACTGACCGCGGTCAGCCGGTGACGAACTCGCCTCCGTCGACACCGATGACGTTGCCGCTGATCCAGTCCGAGTCGCTCTCCGAGAGTCGGACGATTGCCTCGCCGACGTCCTGGGTCGTCGTCAGTCGACCATGAGGGTTGCGCTCGAGGGTTCGGCGGACCATCTCCGCGGCCTCCGGGATCCGGCGCAGCGCCGGCGTATCGGTGACCCCGGCCCGGATGGTGTTGACCGCGATACCGGCTCCCAGCCGAGCGAACTCCATCGACAGCTGGCGCGTGTTCGATTCGAGGGCCGCCTTGGCTGCCGACACAGCGCCATACGAGGGCACCACCCGGCTCGTTCCCTCGGATGTCATCGCGTAGACCTTCGAGCCGGTCTCCAGGAAGCCGCCGCGGTAGAGATCCTGGACCCAGTAGACGAGGCTGTTGCCCATGACGTCGAGGGTCATTTCCATGTTCTTGCGGTTGATCGCCTCCTTCGGGTCGTCGGCGATGAACGGCTTGAGGGTCCCGAACGCCAGTGAGTGCATGACGACACGGACATACGGATGGCGACCTTCGGCTCGGCTCCTATCGAACCGCGTGGATAGCGTCCCGAGCGCCTCGGCTCGCTTCTCGTCGTCGGCCGCATTCGTATTGATGTAGAGGGCCTCTGAGCCAAGCGATCCGATGCGCGCTTTGACCTCGTCGACGTGGACCAGAGCCGCCCTGAAGTCGAGATGGATCCCGCAGATCCGATAGCCGGCTCCGGCGAGCGCGATGGCCGTCGCCTCGCCCATCCCCGAGGAGGCCCCCAGGATGAGCGCCCAGCGCTCGCGCTCGTCGGCCATCGTCGTCCTCCGTCTCCCCTGGTGCCGTGGGCCGGGCGAGTCTACCAGCGGGCGTCCGCGCGTCGCCCCCGACCCGTGCACTTCTGCACGGATCGTCAGTACTCGAGCACCGGCACCCCCAGGGGCGTGAAGTCGCCGGCATTCCGGGTCACGACGGCCGCCCCGAGCCCGAGGGCCAGGGCGCCGATCAGAACATCCCCGAGGCTCCGCCCCGAGCCGCGACCCGCTGCACGACGGAGATCGCCCGCCAGACGTGAATCCGCCGGGCTGAGTGCCACGAACTCGAGCGGGTCAAGAAAGCGTGCGATCGCCGCTGTCTCGTTCTCGGTGCCGCCGCTCAGCGCCTCGCACATGACAACATCGCAGATGAACACGTCACCGGTCTCCTCGAAACAGTGCCGAACGACTCGGTCTGCCGCGGGATCTCCGATCGCATACTCGATGATGACCGTGGTATCGAGCACATATCTCACCGGGGTTGGTCACGATCCCTGGAGCGCAGCTCACGCACCCACCGCTGGACGGCCTCGACGTCTGGCCAGGTTTCGGATCCCTTGATTGATCCCGCGGCCTCGTTCAGCACGCGCTCGAGGTTCTCGCGCTTGAGGCGCCGCTCGACTGCCTCGGCGATGTACTGGCTGCGACCGCGGGAGCCGGCGGTCTTGTCGACCGCGGCGAGGACCTCAGCCGGCAGGGTGATCGTCGCACGCACCGTGGCCATATCCTACTCCTTGTATGAGTGATACTCATACGATACCGCCGGCGATCAACTTGGGCTACTTTGGTTTCGTCAAGGTTAGGAGTCGGGCGATGTGCCTGATGCAGGGTTTCGGGATCGAGCCCGTGGAGAGGACCCGATGAACGGGCTATCGTCCGAGCTTCTGCTCCTGCTGATCCCGCTGATCGTCATCCAGATCGGGCTCGTCGTCGGCGCCCTCTGGGACCTGACGCGGCCGGGACGCCAGGTACGAGGCGGCAGCCGCGCGGTGTGGGCCGTCGTCATCCTCCTTGTGACCACGATCGGTCCGATCGTCTATTTCCTGGTTGGCCGGGAGGAGAGCGCGGCGTCGCCCGACGCAATCAGCGCGCCGGCCCCGGACGCCATCGGCGGCTGGGTCCCGCCGGGCGCGTCCGCGCGCCCGGCCACACTCAACGGCCACGCGGAGCCGTCAGCCCCGCCCGCGCCGATCGCCCGATCTGCACCCACGTTCGAGGGACCCGCCATCGCCTGCCGTGGGCTTGGCAAGCGCTACGGTGGCCCGGCTGGCGGCGTCCTCGCCCTCGATGCGCTCGACCTCGAGGTGCCCGTCGGCTCCGTCTTCGGACTGCTCGGGCCGAACGGCGCCGGCAAGACGACGACCCTCCGGATCCTGGCCGGCCTCGCCCACCAAACTGCTGGCTCGGCGACGATCGCCGGGCTGCCGGTCATGTCGGGCGGGATCGACGTGCCGCGTCACATCGGCTTCCTCGACCAGGATCCGCGCTACTACGGCTGGCTGACCGGGCGCGAAACGGTCGATCTCGTTGGTCGACTTCATGGCCTCGAGGGGGCCGATCGCGCTGCACGGACCACCGAGGTTCTGGCCCGAGTGGAGCTCGCGAACGCGGCCGATCGGCGCGTCGCCACGTATTCGGGCGGCATGAGACAGCGCCTCGGCATCGCTCAGGCGCTCGTCAACCGGCCACCGGTCCTCATCCTCGACGAGCCGGTCAGCTCGCTCGACCCGGAGGGTCGGCGGGACCTCCTGGCCTTGATCGCCGGGCTCCGGGGTTCGACGACGGTCCTCTTCTCGACCCATGTGCTGGCCGACGTTGAACGGGTCTGCGACCGGGTCGCCATCCTCGATCACGGCCGGCTCGTCGTCGAAGGAGCGCTCGAGGACCTGCTCGAGCGCTTCGCCCTGCCGATCTATCGGCTCGACCCGGAGCCGGGGCAGGCAGACGCGGTCGAACGTCTGCTCGGGCGGCTACGGGCCGCGGAGTGGGTCGGCGAGATCGTCGTCGAGCACGACTACGTCCGGGTCATCGTGAGCGACCCCGCCCGGGCGGCGACGGAGCTCCTGCCGGCCGTCGTAGCGGAGCATGTCGCCCTCGCCGCCTTCGAGCGTGTCCGACCAACACTCGAGGACGTCTTCCTGCGCCTCGTTGGACGCGATGCGGACGGGCGAGCCGCATGAACGGCCTACGTGCGCTGACCCGAAAGGAGCTCCTCGAGGCGCTCCGGACGCGACGGCTGCCTGTCGTCGTGGTGCTGTTCGCCGGCCTCGGCATCCTGTCGGTCCTGACGGCCCGCTACCTGCCCGAGATCCTCGATCTCGCCCTGGGCGATCAGGCCGGAACGATCCCCATCCCCGAGCCGACCGTCGCCGAGGCGGTCACCGAGCTCCAGCAGAACATCGGCCAGTTCGGAGCCCTGGCCGCCATCGTCCTGGCGATGGGCACTGTCGCGTGGGAGCGCGAACGGGGGACCGCGGCGTTCATCCTGACCAAACCGGCGTCGCGAGCGGCATTCCTTGGCGCGAAGATCGTGGCCCTGGCCACGGTCCTGGGCATCGCGACGGTCGTCGCGGTCGCGATCGCCTGGGCCTACACGGCGGTCCTCTTCGAACCCCGCCCGCCGGCCGCCTGGATTGTCTTGGCGGTGCTCACCTGGTTCGGCGTCATGTCCTGGGCGTCGATCACCTTCCTGGCCTCGACGGTCCTGCGATCGGCTGCGGCCGCGGCCGGCGTCGGGATCGTCGCCGTCCTGGGCCTCTCGCTGGCCTCGGCGATCCCGGCCGTCGGCCGCTGGCTGCCGGCAGGGCTCGATGGACCGGCCAACGCCATCGCCGCGGGCGGATCGTTGGAGGCGACCGACCTCGTGGCCGCCCTTCTCGGCACCGGCGCGATCATCGTCGGCTCGTTCCTCGCGGCCTGGTTGAGCTTCCGACGCCAGGAGCTCTAGCGGTCAGTCGCCGGTCGGCGAGACCAGGTAGAGCACTTCGCGGCCGGGCACGCCGCGAAGCTTGTGCGGCCCGATCGACTCGAAGCGCACTCCGACGCTTGGCGTCGGCCCGAGCGCGGCGATCGCTGCTCGCGATACGACCGACTGCCCGCCGCGAGCGAGGGCCGAGATCCGCGCCACGGCATGGACGGCCATGCCCACGTATCCGGAGTCGGTCGGCGTCGGCCGCCCGCTATGGACACCGATCCGGACGCGGACATCGACTTCGTCCGCCCAGTCTCGCGTCGCGAGGAGGCGATGGACGGACAGGGCCGCCTCGATGGCATCCGACGCGTGCTGGAAGACCGCGAAGTATTCATCGCCGTGGGCGTCGACCTCGTGGCCTCCCACCCGCCGCACGGTCCGTCGGATCAGACGCCGGACCTCGACCAGCAGCGGTCCGTAGCCATCGCCGAGCCGGTTGAGCAACGACGTCGATGACTCGATATCGGCCAGCATGAAGGTCACCACGCCGGTCGGCAGACGTCGCGATCCCTGCGGCCGGAGCTGACCCGTCACGAATCCGATCGGGACGATCCCGTATTTCTTGGCGGCGCGGAGAAGTCGGGTCCGGGCGCGGTCCCGGGCCGCCATGTCCTCGAAGAACACCTGGTCGAAACGGGCGAGAGCGTTGCGAACGTGGGCCTCGTCGTTGATCGGGAGGCGACGACGCCCCGTTGAGTCGACGTAGGCGAAGGCGCTGTCCGGTAGTTGCTTGCGCTTCTTCGCATCGAGCGTCGTCATGGCGCGACGGACCTCAGACCACGCCCGAGGCTCGCAGCGCTGCGATCGCGGTGTCATCGAAGCCGAGCTCGGTGAGCACGTCGTCGGTGTGCTGGCCGAGCGTCGGCGGGGCGTCGCCGATCGGCGGCTTGACGCCGTCGAGGGCGAATGGCGCGCCGACCTGTCGGATCGTCCCCCACGCGGGGTGGACGACCTCGGTCGTCATCCCTCGAGCGGACGCTTGAGGGGTCGCGAACGCCTCCAGGATGCCGAGGATCGGACCACACGGGATATCGGCGCCCTGGAGCCGCGCGATCCAGGCCGCCGTCGTGTCGGTCGCGAGGCGGGCGGCCAGGATCGGGGCCAGGTCGTAGCGATGGGCGACGCGCGCGCCGTTCGTGGCGAACCGCGGATCGTCGATGAGTTCGGGTGCTTCGATCGCGTGGCAGAAACGCGGCCACTGGCGCTCGGAGCCCACCCCGATGGCGATCTCGCCGTCGGCGGTGGCGAACGTCTCGTACGGCACGATGTTTGGGTGAGCGTTCCCCGAGCGGCCCGGAGACCTGCCGGTCACGAATGCGTTCTGGGCCTGGTTGACGAGAACGGACAACGCCGATTCCAGGATCGAGACGTCGATGCGGCTGCTTCGAGGCGTGGCGCTCGCGTCGCCCTGGCGACCGGCCAGGGCCGCCAGGACCGCCACCGCGCCGTGGAGGCCGGTGACGACGTCGGCGATCGCCACGCCGACCTTCGTCGGCTGTCCTCCAGCCTCGTCCGTCCCACCCGTGATCGACATGAGCCCGGACTCCGCCTGGACGACGAAGTCGTAGCCCGGCCTGGCAGCGGCCGGGCCATCGGGGCCGTAGCCACTGATCGCCAGATGGATGAGTGCCGGATTGATCTCCGACAGGACCTCATCGGAGAAGCCGAGCCCGGCGAAGCCTCCGACCCGAAAGTTCTCGACGACGATGTCCGCTCGCTGGAGGAGCCGGCGCAGGATCTCCCGGCCATCGTTCGACCGCAGATCGAGGCGTATCGAGCGCTTGCGGCGGTTGACGGCCAGGAAGTAGGCCGCGGTTCGGGTGCCTTCGGCATCGGATCCGACCCACGGCGGACCCCAGCCCCGCGTGCCGTCACCATCCGGTGGCTCGACCTTGACGACATCCGCTCCGAGGTCAGCCAGGAGCATCGTGCAGTACGGTCCGGCGAGGATGGTCGAGCAGTCGGCTACGACGATCCCGCCGAGCGGGCCGGGGGCGAGTACGTCGCGGGCCATCGACCGCGATGGTATCGACAGGCGCGGCTAGGATCGGAAATCCTGGCCCCTGCCGCGCGCACGCTAGCATGGCCGGCGATGACCGACCGCGCCCCGCTCACGCTGATGACGGTCCATGCGCATCCCGATGACGAGTCGTTCGGGACGGGTGGCACGATGGCTCGCGCGGTCGCCGACGGCCACCGCGTCGTCCTCGTGACGGGGACGAGGGGTGAGCTCGGGGAGATCGTCGTTCCGGAGCTCGACACGGCGTCGAACCATCGCCGGCTCGGCGAGATCCGGGCGGGTGAGCTCGAGGACGCGATGGGCGAACTCGGCGTGACCGAATGGGAGAACCTCGGCTATCGCGACTCCGGGATGATCGGAACGCCTGGCAATGCCGATCCTCGCTGCTATTGGCAAGCCGATCTCGACGAGGCGATCGGACGCCTGACCTACCTCGTCCGACGCGAGCGGCCCGAGGTCATCACGACGTACAACGAGTACGGCGGTTACGGGCATCCCGACCACATCCGGACGCACCAGGTCGCGATCGGCGCTTACGAGCGAGCCGGCGATCCCACCTGGTACCCAGGCCAGCTCGAGGGCGAGAACGGGCTTGAGCCGTGGGCCCCGTTGAAGCTCTACGAGCAGGCCACACCGGCCTCCGTTCGTGAGGCGATGGCCGCGGCGCTCGAGGAGATGGGCAAGGTGAGCTGGTGGTCGGCGCCCGACGACGCGACGCCAGAGGAGCGAGCCGAGTGGGAGGCCCAGGTGGCCCGCATGCTCGTCCCCGACGAGACGATCACGACCTGGATCGATGTGTCCGAGTATCTCGAGGCGAAGTGGCGCGCCCTCCGCCGCCACGTCACTCAGATCGGGCAGGAGAACCCGGCCCTTGCCATGGGTCTCGAGGGCTGGCGGAAGAGCTGGAGCCGAGAGGCGTTCATCCTCAGATCGGCTCGCATCGAAACGACCCTCCCCGAGACGGACCTCTTCGCCGGCCTCGGCTGATCGAGCGTTCGAGGTCTACCAGGGAAGCAGACCCTTCGAGGCGGACCAGACCTGGTTCATCACGATCTTGCCATCCCCGGCCGGATCGAGGAAGTTCGGCTGAGCCTGATCGAGGATGATGTGCGGCCGCATGCGGGCCTGAACGAGATCGGTCCCCGAGAACGTCAGCTCCAAGGTGAGACCCTCCATGGTCGGTTCCGACCACTGCTGATCGAAGACGAAGTTGCCGAGGGCGTACCAGATCGGGCGGCCCTTGTAGACCTCCATCGCGCCGGCCCAATGAGCGTGATTGCCGATGACCATGTCGGCGCCGGCGTCGATCATCGCCCGGGCGAGCTTGCGCTGGCCGGCGAACGGCGTCGCGTCGTACTCGGTGCCCCAGTGGGGATAGACGATGACGAGATCGGCCCCCGCCGCGCGCGCCTTTGCGATGTCGGTCTTCACCACGCCGCCTGAAGCCTGAGCACTGCCCGCTCGCGTCGCGCTCGCCGCGTAGTAGCGCGCGATCGTGTCGTAGGCGAGCACAGCAACCGTGGTACCGCCGACTTCGAACACAGCCGGCTGCCGGGACTCGGTGATGTTCTTGCCGGCTCCGGAGAAGGCGATCCCCCGTTTCTTGAGGTTCTTGCGAGTCTGGCTGATGCCGTTCCCGCTGGCGTCGCGGATGTGGTTGTTGCCCAGCGAGACATAGTCGATCCCGGCGTGGGCGAGCCCCGCGATGAGGGCCGGGTCAGCCGAGAACACCGTCCCTTTGGTGTGGTAGGTGAATCGATCCGGGGCGGGATTTTCGAAGTTCGCCATCGCCAGGTCCGCACCGCTCAGGAGGGACCGCATCGCATCCTTGGGGCCGATACGCTTCGCCTTCGGGATGTCGTAACCGGCCTCCGAGCAGCACGCTCGTGATGTGATGTCGGCGCTGCGCCCATCGAATGGGAAGTCGACGCCTTTCTTGAGGACCTTCACCTGGCGGGCGACGCCGCGGTCGAGCATGATGTCGCCGCCGGCGACGATCGTCCAGGCGGTAGCTGGGTCGTAGGCGCCGTCCTGCGCAGGGAGCTTGGCCTTGAGGTGCCAGGCGGCCAGATCCTTGACACGGCCGACGCCGAATAGCGCGTCACCCTCCCAGGCGAGTGCGCGGAGACGTTCGGTGACGTCCGCTGCACGAAGGAACGCAAGACGCTTGCGCTTCTGGGCAAGGCTGGTCGAGACGACATCGGCGCTCGGCAGCTCGACGAGACGGGCCGGATCGTCGGGTCGCTCGAGCCGCAGTGCGGCGAGGACGGCGTCCGTCTCCGACGCGACGGTGACCACGGCGTCGTAGCGCGTTGACTCGCCGCGGAGGATCGCGGCGACCTCCTTGCGATCCGTTCCCGTCCAGGGCAGGCGGAACGACGTGACCGGCACGATCGCGACGCTCCCCGTGGCCGCCGTCGTCGGGCCACTCGACGGTGCGTCCGACGGACCGGACTCCGTCGGCTGGGTGTCGGGGGAGCCGTTCGGGGAGCCAACCGGGGAACCATCAAGCGCGCTCGCGCCCGGTGAGGGTGCGGGGGACACCAGGCCGACCGGTCCTGGCTCGACGGTGCCTGTGGCGGCGAAGATGAGGGCGGCTGCGACGCCGATGGCAGCGATGATGGCGACGATGCCGGCCTCCGGTCGTCGAGACACGACCGGATTGTGCCATGTGAAGAGGCGCAGGCCGCCGGGCCGAGCGCCTCAGCCGGATGCTACGCTCGCCGCCGGTGTCCGGGACCGTCGGCTCGACCGCCCGCAGGCTCCTCGTCGAGCCGTTCCCCGTCGGCGGTCGCCTGCTGCCACCCCTCTGGCTCGCCATCCTCGGAGCGGTCGGGGCCTTCCTGCTCGCGATCGTGGTCTGGTATCGCTGGATCCCGCCCGAGGATCTCGGCGACGCTCACGCCTACTGGCTGGCGGGCCAGCGACTTCTCGCCGGCGAGCCTCTCTATGACCCGACGGCCGGGCCGGTCACTCCGTACGCCTACTGGTACCCGCCGATCTTCGCCCAGGTGATCGCGCCGATCAGCGCCATCGTCCCTGCGTACCTGTTCTCTCTCCTATGGGGCGTGCTGCTGCTCGTCTGCCTGTGGTGGCTGGCCGATCGCCGGACCGCGGTCGGGCTGGCCATGATCGCCTTCATCCCGGTCGCCATCGAGCTGTGGTTCCGCAATGTCCACCTCATCCTGGCGGTGCTCCTGGTCGTCGGCATCCGGGGGTTCGCGCCCGCGTTCGTCGGCGGAGCGGCCATCAAGTTCGCCCCGGGCGTCGGTCTGGCCTGGCTGGCGGCGCGGAGCCGTTGGCGCGACGTCGCTATCTGCCTCGTCGTCGGTGCCACCGCCCTCGCGATCAGCTACGTCCTCAACCCGGCCGCGTGGCAGCAGTACGCCGAGATCCTGGCCGGGCGCGGCGGCCTCGAAGCCGCCAGCGGACTCGTCCCCATTCCCTACGGCATCCGCGTGGTGGCTGCCGTCGTCCTCGCCCTCGTCGCCGGCCGGATGAAGCCGCGCTACGGCGACCCGCTCCTGATCGTCGCCGCACTCCTCGCTCTGCCGACCCTCTTCCCGGCCGCGTTCTCGATCCTCGTGGCCGCGGTGCCGCTGCTGTGGCCGCGCAGGAATGAGAACGCCCCGTCCGGCGGAGACGGGGCGTAGGTGGATTCGAAGGTGGCGGACCCGACCGGATTCGAACCGGCGATCTCCAGCGTGACAGGCTGGCATGTTGGGCCGCTACACCACGGGTCCGCGGCCGGCGAAGGATAGCACCGGGACCGACCCGTGTCTGCGGTCGGTCGGACGAATTGCGGCCTCCCCTATACTCGCCGCTCGATGCCTCCAACGATCCTCGACCTCCGCTCCGACACGGTCACCAAGCCGACCTCCGAGATGCGGCGGGCGATGGCCGAGGCCGAGGTCGGCGACGACGTCTTCGGCGACGACCCGACCGTCAAGCGGCTCGAGGAGGAGGCTGCGGCGTTGCTCGGCAAGCCCACGGCTCTTTTCGTTCCGACGGCATCGATGGGCAACCTGGCGGCGCTCATGGCCCACGTTCCCCGGGGCGGCGAGATCATCGCCGGGCGCGGCTTCCACACGGTCGAAGACGAGGCGGCGGGCCACGCTGTGGTCGTCGGAGCCTCGATCCGGACGCTCGACGAGCGACCTGACGGGACCCTCGATCCGACGGCTATCGTCGAGGCCTGGCGCGATGCCGGAGACCCGCATCATCCGATCACCAGCCTCGTATGCCTGGAGAACACGCACGCCTGGTCGATGGGCCAGCCCCTGACCTCCGACTACACATCGACGATCGCCGCCCTGGCCCACGAGCGAGGCGTCCCGCTCCATGTGGACGGCGCACGGCTCTTCAACGCCGCGGTCGCGTTGGGCGTGCCGGCGGCCGACATCGTCCGCGATGCCGACAGCGTCCAGATCTGCCTCTCGAAGGGGCTCGCCTGCCCGATCGGGGCCCTTCTAGCCGGCGACGGAGACTTCATCTGGCGAGCCCGTCGCGCGCGCAAGCTGCTCGGCGGAGGGATGCGCCAGGTAGGCGTCATCGCGGCGGCGGGCCTGGTTGCCCTTCGCCACGGCCCGGACGGGATGATCGACCGCCTGGCCGAGGATCACGCCAACGCCCGTCGACTGGCCGAAGGACTGGCCGGCCTTCATGGCGTCGCGTCGGCAGGCGGGCTCGCCCAGCCGATCGTTGGACCGCTCGATCCCGAGCGCGTCCGTACCAACTTCGTCATCTTCCGACCGGATCGCGACCGCGACGCATTCCTCGACGCGCTCGCCAAGCAAGGAGTCCTGGCGATCCCCTATCCGCGGGGTACGGTTCGGATGGTCACCCACCATCCCATCGGGGCGGCGGAGATCGACACAGCCATCGCGGCGGTGCGGGCCGCCCTGGCCGACACGACCGCGCGATCGTCGCTCGCGACCGGGTCGCCTCGGTGACGGGTCCGCTCGCCAACGTCGCCCTGTCCCGCCCCGAGCCTGCTACGGATGCGCGACCCCTTGACACCAGGCTGTACGACCTCGTCGAGGCCAGGCTTCGCCGCATCCTCATCGAGTCACCGCCCGTGGCGACCTTCCTCGGGATCCATGAGCTCGACGACCAGCTTGGAGACGGGAGCCGGGATGCGCTGCTGGCCAGCGCCGCGGCCGATCGCGAGCACCTGGCGGCCGTCGAATCGCTCGACCCGGCAATCCTCTCGGCAGAGGCCCGGTTCGAGCGCGACCTCGAGATCCACAACGTCAAGCGTGTCCTGTTCGAAGCCGAGGAAATCCGGACCTGGGAGCGGCGCTCGACGGCTGTAGACGGACTCGGTGACGCTCTCTTCCTTCTCTACGCGCGTGACTTCGCGCCCCTCCGCGAGCGTCTGGCGAGCTTCGCCGGTCGCCTCGAGGCGACACCGAAGAACCTGGCCGCACACCGGTCGCGGGCGCGCGGGCCCCAGGTCCGCGAATGGCAGACCCAGGAGATGGAGTCGACCGCCAGCCTGCCGGCGTTCATCGACGAGGTCGTCGGGGTCGCGGCGACCGCATCGCTGCCGGTCGCCGACCGGCGCCGACTGGAACGGGCCGCGGACAGTGCGAAGGCCGCGCTGGAGGCCCACGCGGAGTGGATCGCCGAGGGCCTGGCGGACAGTACCGATCAATGGGCGATGGGGACCGAGCGGTATGAGGACCTCATCCAGCTTCGGGCATTCGACGGGCTCGATGGCGACGACATCCTGGCCCTGGGCGAGGAACTCCTGGCGGGCGAACGGGCAGCCCGTGTCGCCGTCGCGGCGGAGATCGACCCCGATGCCAGTGAGGCCGACGTCGTCGACCTCGTGAAGTCGAACCACCCCGCGACGTTCGACGAAGCCCTCACCGAGTATCGAGACGCGATGCACCGCTCGCGGGACTTCATCATCGAGCACGGCATCGTCAGCGTGCCGGACGACGAGCATCTCGATGTCGTACCGACGCCGGTCTATCTCCGCAACCTCGTTCCGTTCGCCGCCTACTTCGACCCGCCCAAGTTCGAGGCCCGCCGGAAGGGCCTCTACATCGTCACTCCGTCGGTGAACGGCGAGGAGCGGGCGATGCGCGAGCACAACTACGCCTCGATCAGCAACACGAGCATCCACGAGGCGTATCCCGGCCACCACCTCCAACTCCATGCCGCCGGCAAACACCCCTCGCTCACCCGGCTCCAGGTCGACGCACCGGAATTCACCGAGGGCTGGGGCATGTACTCGGAGCTGCTCATGCGCGAGCAGGGCTTCGACGACGGGCCTGAGGCGCGTCTCATGCTCCATACAGACGCGATCTGGCGGGCTTGTCGCATCGTCCTCGACGTTCGGATGCATCGCGGTGAGATGTCGATCGAGGAGGGCATCGACTTCCTCGTCAGCAACACCTCGTTCGAACGGGCGAACGCTCGGGCCGAAATCCGGCGATACACCTTCACGCCGACCTACCAGCTGTCCTACCTCCTCGGCCGAGAGCTGATCCTCGAGCTCCGAGCCGACGAGCGGCGGCGCCTCGGGCAGGCCTTCGACCTGCGCCTATTCCATGACGCACTCCTTGACGCCGGGAGCATCCCGATCAGCTTCCAGCGACGCGCGCTGCGCGGATCGGCAACTCTCGGGGGGGCCTCCGACACGGCAGCCGCGGCTCGTTGAGGCGGTGCTGGTCATCCCCGCGATCGACATCGTGCGGGGACGCTCGCGCGTCGTCTTCTGGCCCGGCGCCTCGGCCGGAATCGGTGCTCCCACCGATCGGCCCGAGCGGATCGCCGAGACCTTCGTCGGCCAGGGCGCTCGCCTCATCCACCTCGTCGATGTCGACGGAGCGCGGGCGGGATACCCAGTGAGCCTTGCGGCGATCGGGGCGGTCGCATCGGCCGTCGCCGTGCCGCTCCAGGTCGCCGGTGGCCTGGAGGACCCGGACGCCGTTCGTCAGGCGTTCGCGGCCGGCGCAACCCGCATCGTCATGTCCACCGCGATCGCCGACCGCCCGGGCGATCTGGCGGCTTCGATCGAGGTGGCCGGCGATTGGCTGGCGGTCGGGCTCGATCCACGCCCGGAGCGCCTTGCCGCGTTCCCCTGGCGTCGCTCGGTTGCCCCGACGATCGAGGAGATCCTGAATGAGCTGTTCGCGGCAGGTGTCCGACGGCTCGTGATCACCCATGTCGGCGATGTGGCGCTTGTCGCATCGCTGGTCGAGATGGCCGGACGGGCCGGCGCCGAGGTGATCGTGGCCGGAGGCGTGACCGATCTCGAGGGCGTCCGTCGCACTCGGGCAACGGGCGCGACGGGACTCATCCTCGGCGAGGCGCTCCTCTCTGGCGCGATCGACTTCGCGTCGGCGAGCGCGGAGGCAGCATGAACGTACACGGTCGTCGGCATCCATTGATCG
The DNA here is from genome assembly GCA_963789905.1 of uncultured Chloroflexia bacterium. GTDB lineage: Bacteria > Chloroflexota > Limnocylindria > Limnocylindrales > CSP1-4 > CAWBMK01. The sequence goes on from CAWBMK010000001.1 coordinate 1,396,357, forward strand.
TCGCGGCGCTGATCGCGACGCTTGCGATCGCCGCCTGCACGACAGGGGGATCGCCGGCCTCGAGCACCAATCCGTCGGGCGACGTCACCAATCCGTCGGGCGACGTCACCAATCCGTCGGGCGACGTGGGGGACGTATGCCCGACATCCGCGCCGGCTCCCCTGCCCGCCGGAGAGACGCGGACCGTGACGATCGGGACCGAGCTCGGGTCGATCGTCATCAAGGTCGAGGCGGATCTGGGCCCGAAGGCCGCCGGAAACTTCGTCGCGCTCGCCGAATGCGGCTTCTACGACGGAACGACCTTCCATCGCCTCGTCCCGAACTTTGTCATCCAGGGCGGTGATCCCGCCGGCGATGGGACCGGCGGGCCCGGTTACGCGTTCGGCGACGATCCGGTGACCGTGCCGTACGATCGGAGCGTTGTCGCGATGGCGAACTCCGGCCCGGACACGAATGGCAGCCAGTTCTTCATCGTGCTGGCGGACCTCGGGAGCGGACTGGCGCCCAACTATTCGGTGTTCGGGCGGGTGACCGGGGGCATGGACGTGGTCGACCAGATCGCGGCGATGCCGAATGGCGGCGGTCAGGAAAATGCGGCGCTCGAGCCGGTGACGATGGATACGGTCAGCGTCGTCGACCCCTGATACCACGCCAACACAGAAAGAGGAGATCGAATGCCGTCAGCGACCATCAGCACGACCAAGGGAGACATCGTCATCGATGTCCATGCCGAGGACGCCCCGAAGGCCGCCGCCAACTTCCTCGAGCTCGCTCGGAAGGGCTTCTACGACGGGGTGATCTTCCATCGGGTCGTGCCCGGCTTCGTCGTCCAGGGCGGCGATCCGACAGGGACGGGCAGAGGAGGGCCCGGCTACAAGTTCGATGACGAGCCGTTCAGCGGCGACTATGTCCGCGGTGCCGTGGCCATGGCGAATGCCGGCCCGAACACGAATGGCAGCCAGTTCTTCATCTGCCTGGCGAACCTCTCCAGCAGCCTGCCCAAGAACTACACCTTGTTTGGGCAGGTGACCGCCGGGATGGACGTCGTCGACGCCATCGCCGCAGCCCCGATCGGCCCTGGCGACAGGCCCCGCGATCCCGTTGCCATGACCGGCGTGAGCGTCACGGACGGCTGAATCCGATGAGCTTTCGTTAAGGAATATTCGCCATTCGGCGCGTCTAAACCCTTGGATCGAGCGCGCTCGAGCGGTACACTACCCCGTGCTGCTATGTCAGCCAATGCGCTGCCCTAGCGTCAGGTACATGGGTAGGTTGGGTAAGGGTAGTCGGTTCAGCCGACGACGATAGATGGCCTGGCGCGTGGCAGAAGGGATTGATCGCTCGCGGTCCGCACCTTCACCGGGACAGCCAAACGAGGCGGCTCCTTCGGGAGCCGCCTCGTTACGTTTCCCCGTCGTCTACGGACCGACGACGTGGATCTCCAGAGCCGGTATGCGTTCGATGAGCCGGTCGGCGAGCGGACGCTCCGTCAGACGTCGAAGGCCAGTCGAGGCGTGGTGCGGGAGAACGACATGCGTCGCGCTGCGGGCGCGGGCAACCTGCTCGAGGCCCGTCGCCACGTCCGGCGCCGCCTGACGGACGACCTCGGCGCCCAGGTCGACCGCGTCATCGAGGGCCTCCTGGGTGTCGCGCGCCCGGTCGAACGACTGGCGCTCCATCTCCGGCGTCTCGACGACGACGGCGACGAGACCAGCGTGGATGGCGCTCGCCAGGCGAGCCGCGCGACGGACGGCACGGTGTGAGGCCGGCGACCCGTCGACGAGGACCAGGACGCGCTCGCTGACAAGCGAGATCGAAGAAGCGGTGGTGCTCTCGAGCTGGCCCTCGACATTCTGGGCTACGAGCCGTAGGGACAGCTCCCTCAGCGCAGTGAGATTGCCCTCGGTGAAGAACCGATCGAGCGCGACCTGGGCGCGCTCAGGCGGATAGATGTTGCCGTGCCGCATCCGCTGGCGGAGGGCGTGGGGACTCATGTCGACGAGCTCGATCTCATCGGCGCCGGCGAGCACCTCGTCGGGTAGCCGCTCATTGACAGGGGCGCCCGTGATCGTGGCCACCGCGTCCGCCAGCGTTTCGAGATGCTGCACGTTCATCGTGCTGATGACGTGGATGCCGGCGTCCCTGATCGCCTCGACGTCCTGCCAGCGCTTCTCGCGCTCTGAACCAGGGACATTGGTGTGGGCGAGCTCGTCGACGAGCGCCACCGTCGGCGCCCGGGCGATGACCGCATCCCAGTCCATCTCCTCGACGACGACGCCGCGGTATTCGATCCGTCGCCGCGGGACGATCTCCAGCCCTTCGAGCAGATCGACGGTCCGCGGGCGACCATGCGCCTCTACAAATCCGACCACGAGATCCGTCCCCCGCCCGACGCGGCGATGACCCTCCTCGAGCATGCGATAGGTCTTGCCGACGCCCGGCGCCATGCCGACATAGACGCGCAGCCGACCCCGCCCGGTCGCCCCCTCAGCTTTGACCCGGGCGAGCATCTCCGTGGCGCTGGGTCGGAGGTCGAAGGCGTCGCGCTCGTGTTGTTCGCTCATCAGGAGTGCACGGCATCATTTCCCAAGCAGGCCGTCAAGATCGAGATTGAGCTCGAGGACGTTCACGCGGGGCTGGCCGAGGAACCCGAGGAGCGGTCCTTCCGTGTGGCGGTCGACGATCTCGCGGACTGCCTCGGCGCTCATCCCGCGAGCCGCCGCAACCCGGCCGACCTGGTAGTCGGCAGCTGCTGGGCTGATGTGGGGATCGAAGCCCGATGCCGACGTCGTGATCAGATCGACCGGGATGGGGGCGTCCCCGTTGGCGGCCCGGTACTCATCCACCGAAGCGACGACGCGGTCGATGAGATCCGGGTTCGTCGGCCCGAGGTTCGAGCCTGCCGACGCGTTGGCGTCATAGCCGTCGGCCCCGGCCGCCGAGAGACGGCCCCAGAAGTAGTTGTCATCGCTGAATGCCTGCCCGATGAGCGTCGAACCGATGGTCCGACCATCGGTCGTCGCGACCATCGAGCCGTTGGCCTGGAACGGGAATGCGACCTGGGCCACTGCCATGATCGCAGCTGGGTAGAGGATCCCGGTCAGCACGGTGAGGGCGACGAGAAGGACGATCGCCGGTCGGAGCAAGGTACGGATGAAGGTGGTCATGGCGGTCGGCTCCTAGGCGAGGTTGAGGGCTGATACGACGACGTCGATCGCCTTGATCCCGAGGAACGGGGCGAGGATTCCGCCGACGCCATAGATGAGCAGGTTGCGCTGGAGAAGCGCGCTGGCCGGCGCCGGTCGGAAGCCGACGCCCCGCAGCGCGAGCGGGATGAGGGCGATGATGATCAGGGCGTTGAAGATGACCGCCGAGAGGATGGCGCTCTGGGGCGTGCTCAGGCCCATGATGTTGAGGGCGTTCAGCTCCGGGTAGACCACGATGAACATCGCCGGGACGATGGCGAAGTACTTGGCCACGTCGTTGGCGATGGAGAACGTGGTGATCGAGCCGCGGGTGATGAGCAGCTGCTTGCCGATGGCAATGACCTCGAGCAGCTTGGTCGGGTCGGAGTCGAGGTCGACCATGTTGGCGGCCTCTTTGCAGGCTGACGTCCCGCTGTTCATCGCCAGGCCGACATCCGCCTGGGCGACCGCCGGCGCATCGTTTGTGCCGTCACCGGTCATGGCGACGAGGTGGCCATCGGCCTGTTCGCGGCGGATGAAGCCGATCTTGTCTTCCGGCGTCGCTTCGGCGATGAAGTCGTCGACGCCCGCCTCCCGGGCGATCGTCGCTGCGGTGCGGGGGTTGTCGCCGGTGATCATGACCGTTCGGATTCCCATGCGACGGAACTCCGCGAAGCGCTCGACCAACCCATCCTTGACGGTGTCCTTGAGCTCGATCAGCCCGAGGGCGCGGCCGTCAATCTGCAAGGCAAGGGGTGTCGCGCCCTGGTCGGCGATCGCGTCCGACGCCGCAAGGAGCTCAGTCGGCAGTCCACCCTCCACCGCGGCAGCGATCGCGTCGATGGCGCCCTTGTAGATGTGCGTCCCATCGACGGTCACGACGCCACTGGTCCTCGTCTCGGCTCGGAACGGGATCTCCTCCGCGATCCGGTTCGCCAGCTGGCCGAATCCGGCCTCATCGCTCATGCCACCAGGGGCGCCGAGCGCGGTAAGACGCTCCCGGGCAAGCTCGACGATCGAGCGGCCTTCGGGCGTCTCGTCCTTGATCGATGCGACGAGGGCCGCTGTCACTGCCTCGGCCTCACTGACGCCTGGTGCCGGCGTGATCGACGCAGCCAGCCTGTTGCCGTAGGTGATCGTGCCGGTCTTGTCGAGAAGGATGACATCGACGTCGCCGGATGCCTCGACGGCCCGACCGCTCATGGCCAGGACGTTGAAGCGGGCGACCCGATCCATGCCCGCGATGCCGATCGCGGACAGGAGTCCGCCGATCGTGGTCGGGATGAGACAGACGAGGAGGGCCATGAGGGCGACCGAGTCGACCGTGGTGCCGGCATACAGGCCGAACGGTCGAAGCGTAACGGTCGCCATGAGGAATACGAACGTCAGCCCTGCCAACAGGATCGCCAGGGCGATCTCATTGGGCGTCCGCTGACGCTTGGCGCCCTCGACGAGCGCGATCATCCGGTCGAGGAATGTCTCACCCGGATCGGCGGTCACGCGGACCACGAGACGGTCGCTCGTGAGCGTCGTGCCACCGGTGACCGAGCTCCGGATGTCGGTGCCGGGCTCCTTGAGGACTGGCGCCGATTCGCCGGTGATCGCGGCCTCGTTGACGAACCCGATCCCCTCGATGACGTCACCGTCGCCGGGGATCGTCTCACCGGCCTCGATCACGACGATGTCGCCCTTGCGCAGCTCGGCCGATCCGACGTCCTCGAGCGAGCCGTCCATTCGGCGCCGGTGGGCGGTCGTCACCGAACGCGTTCGGCGAAGCGTGGCGGCCTGGGCCTTGCCACGCGCTTCGGCCACCGCCTCCGCATAGGTGGCGAACAGGACCGTGAACCATAGCCAGGCCCCGATCTGGACCTGGAAGCCGAGTCCGTTGGGTCCGGGGACCGGCACGACGCCGGTAACGTTTGCCACGGCGATCAGGGTCACCAGGACTGCCGTGATCTCGACGACGAACATGACCGGGTTCTTGATCAGGAGGCGCGGATCGAGCTTCCTGAACGCATGTGGAATGGCCGCCCGCAACAGTTGCGGGTCGAAGGCACCGCGAGGACGCGGCGGTTCGCCTGACGGCTTGGAACCGCCCAGGGTGACATAGCGCTGGAAGCGGCGGGTGCCGCGAGCCAGGTCGACAGAGAACATGGTCATGACTAGAAGACCTTCCCCGCATTCTGGGCCAGCTGCTCGACGATCGGACCCAGCGCGAGGGCCGGGAAGAACGTGAGCGCGCCGACGATGACGATCACGCCGATGAGGAGGACGCTGAACAACGGGCCGGTCGTCGGGAATGTCCCGAGCGACGGCGCGACGCGCCGTTTGGCGGCCATGGAGCCGGCCAGGGCGAGGATCGGGATGATCATCGCGTACCGACCGATGAGCATCGCCAGCCCGCCCGTCACGTTGTAGAAGGCCGTGTTGCCCGTCAGCCCCGCAAAGGCCGATCCGTTGTTGCCCGTCTGACTGGAGAAGGCGTAGAGGATCTCGGAGAAGCCGTGCGGACCCGGGTTCAGCGGCCCCGCCACGCCGTCAGGGAGCACCGATGCGAGGGCGGTGAACCCAAGGATGCTCGCGCCAAGCGCGAGGATGACGAGCATCGTCATCTTCATCTCGAAGGCCTCGACCTTCTTGCCCAGGTATTCCGGCGTCCGGCCGACCATCAGGCCGGCGATGAAGACCGACAGGATCGCCCCGATCACGAGCATGCCGTAGAGGCCCGCCCCGATCCCGCCTGGGGTGATCTCTCCGAGCTCGATATTGAAGAGCGGCACCAAGCCGGCGATCGGCTGGAAGCTGTCGTGCCAGGCGTTGATCGCGCCCGTGCTCGTGCTCGTTGTGATGGCCGCCCACAGAGCGCCGGGAGCCGCGCCGAAGCGGACCTCCTTGCCCTCCATGTTGCCGAGAGCCTGGTCGACACCGGCCGGGAACAGCGGGTTGCCTCCCGCTTCCTGGCTCATGGCGACGATCGCGCCGACGAGGAAGACGGCGGCCATCGCTCCGAAGATCGCCCAGCCCTGGCGCTGGTTGCCGGCGTAGCGCCCGAACGTGAACGTCAGGGAGAAAGGGATGGCGAACATGGCGACCATCTCGATGAAGTTCGTGAGCGGCGTCGGGTTCTCGAACGGGTGCGCCGAGTTGGCGTTCATGAAGCCGCCCCCGTTGTTACCCAGCTCCTTGATGATCTCCTGCGAGGCGACGGGCCCCATCGCGATCGTCTGCTGGGCACCCTGGAGCGTCGTGACCGTCGGGGGTCCGTTGAGCGTCTGGGGGACGCCTTGCCAGACGAGAATGAGTGCGCCAATGACCGCTATGGGCAGGAGGATGTAGAGGATGCCCCGGGTGAGGTCGACCCAGTAGTTGCCGATCGTCTTCGACGTCCGCCGGGTCAGGCCACGGACGAGCGCGATGGCGACGGCCATGCCGGTCGCGGCCGAGGTGAAGTTGCGGACGGCGAGCGTCGTCATCTGGGACAGGTAGCTGGCGCCGGTCTCGCCGCCGTAGTTCTGCCAGTTCGTGTTCGTCTCGAAGCTGACCGACGTGTTGAAGGCGAGCTCGGGCGACTGGGCCGTGGCCATGTTCGGATTGAGGGGCAACACGTCCTGCAGCCGCATCGCGACATAACCCACGACGATCGCGATGAAGGCCATGAGCATGACCGATGCGGCGTACGTCCGCCAACCCTGCTCGGCCGATTCATCGATGCCCGCGACTCGGTAGATGGTCGTCTCGACGGGCCGCAGGATGGGGCTTAGGAGAGTCCGCTGACCCTCCATGACCTTGGCGATGTAGGCGCCGAGGAACGGCGTGATGACAAGGATCGCAGCGCCAAATGCGATGAATGTCAGGATGTCGGTGGTGGACACGCTCAGAAGTCCTCCGGTCGGAGCAACGCCCAGATGAGGTAGATGAAGGTGAATGCGGCCGCCAGGCCGATCAGGATCTCGAGCCAGTTCATGAGCGCACCCGATCGCATAGCGCGATGTAGCCGGCGAACACGACCGCCGCCATGGCAGTGATGAGGAGGATCTGGATATCGGTCACGGTTCGGTCGTCCCTCCGTTTGGGTTCAGCAGACGCTCGATCGTGGCGAGGAGCGTTTCGATGGCGAACGGCTTGGGCAGGTAGCCGGCGACGCCGAACTCCTTGAGGAGCTTCGGATTCACCGTCGTGGCACTTGCCACAACCACGGGAGGCGAGCCGGCGTCGGCCATCGCCGGACCGCGCAGGAAGTCCCAACCCGTCTCGCCCGGCAGATTGATGTCCAGGATCACGAGGGTCGGGCGGGCGCCCGCGTTCATCAGGCGGCTGGCCTCCTCGGCCGACGTGGCCTCGATGACTGGGTAGCCAGAGGCGCGGACGTGCCGCGCCAGGACGGCGCGAAGACTGTCGTCGTCCTCGACGAGGAGGATCGAGAGGGACTCCTCATTCATCGCTGTCCAGCTCGACTGCGATGTCGGCTCCACCCTCGTCCGCCGTCCAGAGGGGGACGATGCGTGTCCCCGTGCCCTCGGCCAGGCGACGGGCCGGCTCCAGGAGCTCCTGGCCGAAGTGAAGGCCACCCAGCACGACGCGCGGCGACACGCCGGCGGCAACGACGGCGATGGCCTCGCGAACGAGCCCAAGCTCCATGTCGACGGTGCGGGCGACCGATTCGGACGCCTGATGGAGATCCTTCACGCCTAGAGGATGCCGCGCGTACCCAAGAGGAATCGCGTCCCGCGCGAGACCTCGCTCCTCAAGTTCCTCTAAAGGTCGGACCTTCCCTGGCTATGGCGCTCGGATCCGGTAGCCGACACCCGGTTCGGTGACGATGAGATCGTGCAAGGTGCCTGCGCGATCGGCGGCCGCGAGCTTTCGACGAAGCTGGCTTACGTGGACATAGACGTAGGCGTCCTCGCCGGCATACGCCGTACCCCACACCTCGCGCAGCAGACGGCCCTTCGTGACGACCCGGCCGGCATGCGCCAGGAGGACGCGCAGGATGTCGAACTCGCGCGGGGTCAGAGCGATCCGTTCGCCGTCGACACGGACCTCGTGATGGGGCGCGTCGAACTCGAGTGGCCCGACGGCGATCCGGCCACCGACGTCCGCCGCCGGGCCGGCCGCACGTCGAATGGCGACACGCAGCCGCGCTTCGAGCTCGTCGACGCCGAACGGCTTGGTGACGTAGTCATCCGCGCCGCGATCGAGCGCCTCCACCTTCTGGCGCTCCTCGTTCCGCGCGGACAGGATGATGATGGGCGTCGTTGCCTCGCGCCGGAAGCGCCGGACCAGATCGAGCCCGTCGACATCGGGCAGGCCGAGGTCGAGGAGAATGACATCCGGCCGGTGCGCCTCCCAGCTCCGGATGGCCGCGGCGCCATCGGGCGCCTCGGTGACCCTGTACCCCGTCGTCACGAGCTGTCGGGCGAGAGCCGAGCGAGCCTCGTCGTCGTCCTCGACGAGGAGGATGCCCGCCGCCCCGGGCACCTTTCCGTCGCCGCTCATCCGATCTTCTCGGCTGGAGCTTGACCCGACGCTGGTGCCACCGGCAGATCGAGGTCGATGGCCAAGCCACCCAGCTCGCTGCGACGGGCCGTCGCCCGGCCGCCTGTCGCCTCGATGAGCCCGCGTGTCACTGCCAGCCCGATGCCCAGGCCGGACCTCGACCGGCGCTCACCGCCTGGGACGCGGTAGAACTTGTCGAAGATCATCGAGAGCTGCTCGTCCGCGACGCCGGCCCCACCGTCCTCGATCGTGAGCCGGACGAAGGGTTCGCCATCGAGCGGCCGGGCGTTCACCCTGATCGCCGTACCCGGCGATGTGTACTTGATGGCGTTGTCGAGTACGTTCGTGACCGCCTCGTCGACCAGCACCGGATCGACAAAGACAGCGGGTCCACCAAGCTCGACAGTCAAGGGCCGATCCCCGATGCGGGCGGGCAGCCGCTCAAGCGTCCGGGTCATCAGATCGTCGATCTCGAAGACGTCGCGATCGGTCAGCAACGCACCGGCTTCGATCCGGCTGAGATCCAGCAGGTTCGTGACCAGCCGGTTCAGGTAGTCGACCTCGCGGTCGATGGCATCGACGCTCTCGCGCCGGTAGTCGTCGGACAGTCCCAGACCGGGTCGCAGGGAGCCGGCCGCCGCCTTGATCGTGGCGAGGGGCGTTCGCAGATCGTGGGAGACGGACTGCAGCAGGGCCGACTTCAGGGCGTCGCTCTGGCGCGCGATCTCGGCCGCCCGTGACTCGGCCGCAAGCTGGTCGTGGGCGAGAACCTGGCCGAGCTGATCGGCGGCCGCCGAGAGAAGGCGCGTCTCGGTGCCGTCCGGGTCGCCGCGATCCCGCGATCGCTGGCACCACACCGAGCCCAGTTCCGCGCCGCCCGCCTCGATCCGCACTCGATAGGTCAGCACGTCGGCGGCCCGGCCGCCCTTGGATCCGGCCGGATGGTGGACGCGGACCCATTGGGCCGGAACCTCACCCGGCATCCGGCGCAGGACGTGGTGGATGCCAGCGGTCGCCGGCCGCGACCCGGGATCCGTATCGGTCGCAATGCGCTCGAGCGCCTCGTCAGCACCCAGAGAGATCCAGATCCTGTCGCTCCTCGTCTCATCGCGCAGTGCGACGGCGATGGCCGGCAGCACCTCGGGCGTCGATTCGCGGGTGGCCAGGGTCCGGCTGACACGGAACAGGGCGAAGGCTTCGCGTTCCCGCGCTCTGGCGACTTCGGCGCGTGAGCGCTGCAGCGCAGTCAGCTGGCCAACGACGATGCCGACGAAGAGAAGCAGAACGAGGTTGAGCCACTCTTTCGGATCGGAGACCGTGAACGTGTAGACGGGTTCGATGAACAGGAAGTCATAGAGGAGAAAGGAAGCCACGGCCGCGGCGACGGCTCCGGGCGTCCCCGCCGCGATCGCGATGACGACCACCGCCACGAGGTAGACCGACGAGGCGTCAGGGAATCCGACAACCGATTGGAGTAGAGCGATACCGAGCGTCGCCGCCAGGAGCGACGAAACGGCGACGACGAGCGGTTGCCATGATCGTCGAAGACGCGACGGCATCCCTACGATCGTAGGCCCTCATGCCAGCGGGGTCCTGACCGAGGCGCGCCTTGGCGGACCGGCGATCGATGTCGCCGGTCCGCCGGTCGACGATGGGTCAGGGCGCCAGGCGCTGCCAGTCGGGGAAGCTGGAGGATGTCCACCCGGCAGCGGTCGATGGGCCACCGCCTGGATCGAGCAGCAGAGGGCTGGCTCCTCCGTCGGCGAGATGGAGGAGCCGGGTCCCGTCCGGGGTCCATCCCACCCCGAACGTCGAGCCGTACGGACCTGTCTGGATGGGGGGCCCCGAGCCGTCGACGGGAACGATATCGAGCTCACTGCCGTAGGGGCTCTCCATGTTCCAGAACGCGATCCGGCTCCCATCGGGGGACCAGTAGAGGTTGACGGACTCGATCGTCGTGATCTCGCGACGATCGGTCCCATCGGCCTTGACGACATACATGTGCTGTCCACACACGACCGGACCACAGGTTGCCGTCCCGTCGACCCACTGATAGGCGACGAGCGCGCCGTCGGGCGACCAGGCGAAGTAGAGGCCGTCGTAGACGTGTCCGAAATGCCCGCCGTCGGTCGAGGTGATCGCTCGGAGCCCGGATCCGTCAGGCCGGACCGCGAACAGGCCGAACCCTGTCGTGCTCGTGCCTCGGAACAGGATCTCGTCGCCATCTGGCGGGCGCCACTTCGGACCTTCGGCTGGCATCCCAACATCCAGGACGCGGGCATTGCCGCCGGCTGTCGACACAAGCAAGATCGATCGAACGCCGTCGACGACGGACGTCGTCATGATCGATCGCCCATCCGGCGACCACTCGATGCCATCGGCGTCTTGCAGCGGGCCCGAAGTCAGCTCCCGCAGGCTCCCACCGTCCGCATTAGCGACCCAGAGTCCGCGGAACCCTCCGCTGTCCCGGAAGAACGCGAGGCGGGTCCCTCCTCGGGAGAAGACTGGACTGCTGTCGACGGTGGGGCCGCCGACGACGACCGTGCGGGAGCCTGATGTGGGATCGACGGTGATGATGTCGCCTTGCTCCTCGAGAACGAGCAGCCCGTTCCGGGCAGGCCCAAACGGTTCGGGAAGGCGCGGTTGGCTACCGACATAGATAGCGAGAGCGGCGGCGAGAAGGACCGCCAGCAAGACCAGGATGCCGATCGTCCGCCACGGGACGGGCCTCAAGGTCTGCCGGCCAACGGTGGTAACGCTCACGGGAAGCCACCTTTCGGGGAAGCTCCACGCTGGTCGCTGACGTGTGCCGGCGGCCCGCGTGAGGATGAGATCGACGTAGTCGGGCGTGCGCGGCGCGGCGGTCTCGACGAACCAGGCCGTCAGGTCGCGTTCGAGGCGGTCGGTCTGGTTCATGCGATCTGCCCTCGCGAGGCGGCCGCCGGCTCCCCCTCTGTGCCATGGCCGATCGCTTGCCGAAGCGCAGCGAGAGCCCTTCCGAGGCGGGACTGTGCCGTGCCCAGGGGGATGCCAAGCGTCTCGGCGACCGCCGGGACAGGCATCCCGAGGTAGTAATGAAGCACCAGCACGGCACGCTGATCCGTGCCGAGTTTCAGGAATCCGCGTTCAAGCTCGTCGCGGTCACCAACCCGCCCGGTGTCGTCAGCGACAAACGGTTGGACGATCGGTGTCAGATCGACCTCGATCGGTCGGCGTCGTCGCTGGCGGACCGCGTCGTGGCATGCATTGACGGTGAGTCGATAGAGCCAGGCATCAAAGCGATCCGGGTCGCGCAGGCCCGGAAGGTCGCGCCAGGCTCGGATGAACGCCTCCTGCACCACGTCGCGCGCGAGTTCGTGGTCGTGGAGGATCAGGCGGGCGACGGCTTCGAGCTGCGCGATGGACGCGACGACGAGCGCGCCAAAGGCGTCATGATCGCCCCGGCCTGCCCGCTCGACGAGTACCCGCTGGTCCACAGCCACCCTCGTGACGCGGCCGTTCGGCCGCATTCAAGATTAATGGCGTCTGGTATGCGCGAACCATTCCCGCACGGCCGGTTCGTCGATCCAGGGGTTTGGGCGACAGGAGTCGCGTGGATCGGGCGCCCTGCGAACTTCGACGCCTGGGTCAACTATTGGACGGTCGAACCCGTGAAAGTGATCGAGCGACCGAGGAAGAAGATGCCGGGATGGGTCGAGAAGCCGTCCCCAGTGTTGTTCCGAAGGGTCGAGTCGATGATGCGGACGTAGCCGGTGCGGTTGTTGCTGACGAAGAAGATGGCGCTGCCGCCCTCACCGTTGGACCAGTTGCCCTCGATCGTCGAGTCCTCGACCCGCAGGGTCATCTCGTTGCCATCGTTGTAGATGGCGCCGCCGTTGCCGCCGCCAGGCGTGCCGCTCTGCGGCGGGTTGGCCCCCGTGCCGATGGCCCGGTTGCCGAGGAACCGACTCCCGATGATCGTCCACGACACCCCGATGCTGGAGATCGCGCCGCCGTTGGAGCACTCGTTGGCGAGAGCGCCCGACCCGCCGAACGTGCTGTCGACGATGTAGACGGGCCGACCATGATGCTGCGAGAAGACCTGGATCGCGGCACCGCCGACATCGGGCCCGGTCGGGGCACAGCGATTGCCGTAGAACTCGGCGTTCACGACCTTGAACCGGCCGCCGCGGACGAAGATCGCGCCGCCGCCATCCATCGTCTGGTTGCCGCTGGAGCGGCCGTTGACGAAGGCGATGTTCTGGACGACGAGGGTCGGGTGATCCTGGTCCTGGCAGTGGCTCGTGGTCCAGACCAGGGACTGGTCGCAGGTGTTCTGGTACAGGATCCGCCGCGCGCCCTGCCCATCGAGCGTCACCAGGCCACCGCCATCCAGGACAACGCCCGGCCGGTTGTTGAACACCCTGGCGGTTGCCGCCATTGGGATCGTCACTGGGTTCGGGCCGCAGTCGAAGGTGATGATGCCGCCCTGGGCGACCGCGGCGACCAGGGCCGCGGACGTGCAGCTGGCCGGCGTCCCGTCGCCGACGACGTGGTCGGGTTGCGACGTGTCGACCGGTAGGGCGTCCATCGGGTCTGCGTTTGGGTCGGGCGGCCAGATGGGCGCGAGACCGAGCGCCCGCTGCAGGAAGGCGGCCATCTGGCCGCGGGTGACTGCGGCGGAAGGGCAGTAGCGTCCGCCGCCGCAGCCGCCGGTGATCCCGGCCGTCGCCAACCGGTTGATCGCGAGCGCGAACGGGTGACTGGACGGCACGTCGCTGAAGTGGATGGAGCTGGTGGCCGTTAGGTCGAACGCCCTGGTCAGGAAGGCGGCCATCTGGCCGCGGGTGACTGACGTGCTCGGGCAGTACCTTCCTCCGCCGCAACCGCCGGTGATGCCGGCCGTTGCGAGCTTGTTGATGTGGGTGGCGAACGGGTGGCTGGCCGGCACGTCGCTGAAGTGGATCGAGCTGGTGGCCGTGAGGTTGAGAGCTCTCGTCAGAAAGGCGGCCATCTGGCCGCGGGTCACTCGGTCGGTGGGACAGAAGCGCTGCGGCGCGCAGCCGCCGGTGATCCCTTCGGCGTAGATGGCCTCGATGGCACCCTCGAACGTCGAGCCGTCATCGTCGACGAAGGTTCCGCCAGGCGGCAGAGCAGCTGCGGCCGCTGGCGGAACGGCCGCCGCGAACAGCAGAAGCCCAAGCAGGGCGATCGGCGGAGCGCGACGAATCCAGGACATGGTGGTCGGATGAACCTAGCGAGCCGGCGACATCGGCCACAAGGCCCATCGGTACTGGGGGCGTCCTGACTTCGGAGCTGCCGGGCGGTGCATCGGAGCGATCGCAGGGACGCCACGCGGCGTCCCTATGATGGGCGAGGCGCTGAGCCGCGAGCTCCCGATGGAAAGAGGATTCTCGTGTTCGACGACCTGATCCGAGAGTGGGATGGCGAGGCCGTGGTGATCCACTACCACGCGCCAACGCAGACGTGGATGTTCATCGCCATGCACTCGACCGAGCTCGGGCCGGCCGGTGGTGGGACGCGCATGAAGGTCTATCCAACACCGGCGGACGGCCTACGCGACGCCATGCGCCTGGCCGAGGCCATGACGAGCAAGCTCGCGATCGCCGGTGCGCCGCGCGGCGGCGGCAAGGCCGTCCTGGCCGTGCCGGCCATTCCCGTCGGGGACGAGCGAAGGCACCTGCTCCACGCCTACGGCGATCTTGTCGAGTCGCTGAGGGGCAGCTTCCAGACAGCGCCCGACGTGAACACCGACGATCGCGACATGGACATCATCGCCGAACGCACCCAGTACGCCTTCGGTCGGACCGAGGCGTCCGGTGGCTCGGGCTCGACCGCGCCGGATACGGCCGTCGGCGTCTTTCACGGCATCACCGCCGCCGTCGATCACGTGTACGGCTCAGCCGATCTTCACGGCCGCACCGTCGTCGTCCAGGGCGCCGGTGGAGTCGGCGCCGTGCTCTCCCGTCTGCTGGCCGAAGCAGGCGCCTCGGTGAGCGTCTCGGACATCGACCCCGACCGCGCGGCGGCGGTCGCAGCGGAGATCGGGGGCCGTCTCGTCGCGCCCGACGCGGCGCTGGTCGAGGCGTGCGATGTCCTTGCACCCTGTGCGCTGGGCGGCATCCTCGACGCGACGACGATCCCGAAGCTCCATTGCCGGATCGTGGCGGGGGCCGCCAACAACCAGCTTGCCGGACCGGCCGAAGACGGGCTGCGACTCCACGAGGCCGGCATCTTGTACGCCCCGGACTTCGTCATCAACGGCGGCGGCGTCTTGCACGTCCTCGGGCTCGAGATGGCGGGCTGGTCGCGCGAGCGTCTCGACGATGCCCTGCGGGGGATCGGCCGGACGCTGACCACCATCTTCGAAACCGCCAGGGCGGAGGGCATCCCGACCGAGCTCGCCGCAGAGCGGCTCGCCGATCAGCGAATCCGCGAGGCTGCTCCAGCCCTGCCTGGTTGATCGGGTGGTGAATCCCACGCGTCCGTCGGTGCCAAACGGGCGAATCGGCCCTTCCGGAAATGGAGTCCATGCCGGACCATCGGCGCGTAGGAGGGCATGGGTGCGAAAAGCACTGGCGGTTGGTTTGACGGTCGGGGCCGCGGGCGCCGGATATGTCGCGTGGCGTTCCCGCATCCCGACGGGGCAGCGCGATCGATGGGGGCGCCGGCTCATGAACGAGCGGATCGCGCCGGCGCTAATCGAACTTGGCCTCGCCCGCGGGGAGCACGCAAGAACGGGCATCGTCGAGCACGTCGGGCGCTCCAGCGGGACGGTTCGCCGTACGCTGATCTACCCGGTCCCGCTGGGCGACCGATTCGCCGTCCCGCTGCCGTACGGCCCGGAGGCGCACTGGCCGAAGAACGTTCTCGCGGCAGGTCGGGCGCGTCTTGAATACCGGGGACGGATCTACGAGCTCGTCAACCCGCGCCCGGTGGGCTGGGCAGAGATCGAGGAAATGCCGCGGAGCGACGCGATGATCGGCCGCCTAATCGGCGGGCGGTTCCTCGTCGCGGACGTCGCCTCAGTCACAGAGGGAGGGTTCGAGTCGGCTGCCGTTGATCGTATGTCCCGAAGAGCGGATAGCGCGGTCGTGAGTGAGCGGCTCGGCCGTTACCCGTAGCGACGCGAGTGGTCGGCGTGGCCGTCGTGGCGCGCCGTCGGGTCCTCACGAGCGGGCCGCACCAGGGCGCCCTGCCCGTCTCAGTGGCAGGTGCCGGTTCCCTGGTCGTGCACCGTCCCGTCGACGCCGACAAAGCGAAACGACCAGGAGTCGGCGCGGAGCGTGAGCTCCAGCACCCCGTAGGCGTCGTCGATCCGGACGGTCGAGTTCGCCCGCACCCGCGTCGAACGGCTCGAGCTCGGCGCCGCCCGTGCCGACGACGATCTCCGTGATGCCGCGCGCGGCGTCCGCCCTGCCGTCGGGATCCTGCGGGGCGAACCGCTCGTAGTCGTGATCGTGGCCGTCGAGCACGAGGTCGGCATCGGCGGCGTAGAGGGCGTCCCACAGCGGACCGACCACGCTGTCGTCCCCGTGCTGGCCGCTGCTGAACCGCGGCTGATGCAGCAGCGCGAGCGTGCAGCTGGCGTTGCTCGCGGCGAGGTCCTCGCGGAGCCACCGCTCCTGTTCCGAGTCCCTGCTGCAGGCGAGACCCAGGAGGCCGCAGTTCCCGTCGAGGACGATGACGTGCCAGGTCCCGAGGTCCTCCGAGAACCAGGTCCGCCCATCCCGCGCCGCCGCGCTCCCCATGTAGTCACGCAGCGGCGCGCCGCCGTCCGTGTGCACGTCGTGGTTGCCCGTGACCGCGAACCTGATCCGGCTCTTCACGGGACCCCACGACCCACCGAAGCAGTCATCGAGCTCCTCGGTCGTCCCATCCTCGTAGGCGGTGTCGCCGAGCGTCGCGACGACGCCGGGCAGGCTCGCCGCCAGCGCGCCCGTGGCATCGTCGTGGGTCGAGTCACATCGACCGATGTCGCCGGCCGCGACAAGCGTCGTGGCCGTGCCGTCCGGCATCGTCGACGTCGGCGAGGGTTCGGGCAGGCGCGGACGACGAGCTCGCGGTCGGGCCGGGGGCGACGGTGCCGGCCGGCGGCGTCAGCGACGGCAGAGGCGGCGACGTTTCTGCGCGTTCCACAGCCTGCGATGAACGCCGTCACGATGACCGCCAGCGCGAGCAGCCACCGTCGGCGATGCCGGCCAGGCGTCCACCCATGGCGACTATCCCTCGTTGCGGCACGGCCCAGCGTCTTCCGGCCGCGTGACGGAGTCGATTCGATTGCTGGCACGAGCGGACGTGGCTCGGTCCCTCGCGTGCAGCGGAAGCTCACCGTGGCGGCCAGCGCTGGAGCGGGCAGTCGCGGGCCGAGGAGGACGCTGCCGCAGCACAGCATCTCACGGCGTGGCGGACATGCGGGACAATGGTCGCTCGTCCGCCTGGTCGTCGGACACATGTCGAGCCGCCCGGCGGCATCGAGGCATCGGAGGGCCTGTGATGGGCGATGCTCCCTATCGGCGAGTGCACGTGGTGATCAACCCGGCCTCGGGGAAGGATGAGCCGATCCTCAACGTCCTCAACGACGTCTTTCGCCAGCACGGCGTGACCTGGGACATCAGCATCACGCACGGGTACGGGGATGCGCAAGGCGCAGGCGAGGGCCGCGATCGCTGACGGGGTGGATCTCGTCGCGGGATACGGCGGCGACGGCACGCAGCACGAGATCGCGAACGCGGTGCTCGGTGCGGCCGCCGACCTCGGCCGCACGACGCCGATGGGCGATCCTGCCCGGCGGGACCGGCAACGGCTTCGCCCGCGAGATGGGCGTGCCGACGACCCTGCGCGCTGCCGTCGAGCTGCTGTGCACGAGCACCGCGACGCGCAGCATCGACGTCGGGTGGCTGCGCAGCGTCGGGCAGCCACAGGTGGACGACCGGTACTTCATCCAGCGGCTCTACATCGGCATCGAGCCCGAGGAGCAGACGAGCCGCGAGCTGAAGGACCGCTACGGCGTCTTCGCCTACGCGGTCTCCGCGGTGTCGCAGCACGGTGCACATGCGCCCGCCCGCTACCACGTGGTCGCGGACGGCCAGGAGAAGGAGATCGAGGGCTCGAAGGCATATGTCGTCAACTCCGGGATGATGGGCACCGGCCTCAGGGTCCTCCACACCTACTCGATCGAGGACGGGCTCCTGGACTGCTTCATGCTCGACGACGAGAACCACGAGAGCCTCGTCGCGGCGGCGGAGCGCTTCATGAACCTGAGCACGACGACCGCCGGGAAGCACTTCGTCCAGTGCCGCTCCATCGCCATCGACGTGGAGCCGGACCAGCCCGTGTGGGCGGACGGCGAGTACATCGGGCGGACGCCCGTCGAGATCGAGGTCCTTCCGTCGGCCTTGACCATTGTCGTCCCCTGAGGCGCCGGAGCGGCTGGACGCGTTCCACTGGACGTTCGACAAGCTGTACCCGGCGATCCGGTTCATCTACGAGCACCTGCTCGGGCATGCCTGGTTCTCGCAGGTCACGCCCCGGCTCTGGGTGGGTGGAGCGCCGACCTACCGCCGCGACTACGACGCGCTGCTCGCCGACGGGATCACGGCGGTCCTCGACGTTCGGGCCGAGCGCATCGCGGATCTCGCGTTCTACGACGCGCATGACATCTCCCACCGGCGATTCCACGTGCCGGACATCGGCGTCCCGAGCGAGGACCGTCCTGACCGAGGCGGTCGACTGGATCGACGCGCAGCTCGCCGACGGCCGCACCGTCCTCGCCCATTGCGCGAAGGGCCGGGGCCGGTCGGCGACGGTTCTCGCCGCGTACCTCATGCGCGAGGAGGGGATGAGCTTCGGCGAGGCGAGCGAGCTGCTTCAGTCGAGGCGCCCGCTCGTCAAGCTCGAGGCGCGGCACCGTCGCGTGCTCGAGTCGTGGATCGCGACACAGGCGGTCGCTCCCGGCTAGACCGCTGCGGCGATGCCTGCGGGACATCCGCGCGCTGCCCGGTCTCGGCAAGCCCTGAGCGCGGCCACGGCACGGTCCGACTCGCAGGATTCGACCCGATTGCCGCGTCTCTTGAGGAAACCCGTAGTCCGAAACGATCCTGGCGCTCACGGACGCGGCGCCCGACCGGCGGACCTACGCCCTCCATGCCCGGTTCATCGAGTCGTTTGACGAGTCGTTCGACTACGAAGTCGAGGGGCCGCCATCGCAGGGCCGGTGGCAGATCCGCGGCCTCGGCCTGCCGGCCGAGGCCCTCGCCCTGGTCTACGCGGGGAACGCTCGCCGGCTGATCCGGTTCGCCTGACCAGCGCGCCGGAGACGGGTCTTCGGCATCACGCCGCGAGGTCGCGCCGCTCGAAGAGCACGAGCGAGAGGAGACCGAGGACGGCCGCCACGGCCGCGAGGACGGCGGCATCGCCCAGGGCGAGGCCATTCTTGATCGGGTTGCTCTCCAGGTACCAGTAGAAGAGCGATGCCCCCTTGAGCGAGTCGAGGCCCTCGATGATCGGCGCCAGCGCGTTGACGAAATACATGACCACGAGCACCGCGGCCGAGATCCCGATCGCCGCGCTCCGATTGCCCGTGAAGGAGGCGACGACGAGCGCGATCGCTCCGAAGTCGAGTGCGAGCAGGCAGGCCATGACGAGGCCGGCGGCGACCTTCGACGCATCGAGGGCACTATTGCTGCCGGCGGCACCAGCGACGGCACCGAGCCACAGGCCGAAGGCGATGAGGGCGATCGAGATGATGATCGCGGCGGACTTGTCGACCACGACCCGCCACCTCGGGACCGGGTACGAAAGCAGGACGTCGATGGTGCCCCGGGATTCCTCTGCCGCGGTCAGCCCGCTGCCCTGGGCGATCGCATACCCGGCCAGGACGGCCGGAAGGATGAGCGGGAAGAGTTCGACGTTGAGGAACCCGGTCGCGCTCGACACGTCGATGAGCTGCCCGCCGATGAGGGCCTTCATCGCCGGCGGGATCTTGCTGATCAGCTCCTCGAGGTCGAACGTCTTCGTGTACGTCGGATAGAGCAGCGTGAAGTAGCCGGCGATCGCGAACATCGCCAGGCCGGTCCAGAACGTCGACCAGCGGAGGTCGCGCAGGGTCTTCGTGAAGACGTTACGCAGCAGCATGGCTCGCCTCCTCCGACGTCCCGTAGTAGGCGAGGAAGATCTCCTCGAGGCTCGTGTCGATGCTGCGGATCTTGCGGACCTCGTACGCTGCGGCGCGCCTGACGAGGGCGTCGAGGCTGCCCTGGACCGTGCAGCGCAGGATCCCGTCCTCGACGGTCAGGTCGCGGACCCCGGACACGCCCTCGAACGCCGCCGCGTCGACCGGCCCGCCGAAATCGATCTCAAGGCGCTGGATGGCCCGCTCCTTGAGGGTCGCGATCGACTCCACCGCGAGCAGTCGTCCCTCCCGGATGATCCCGACGCGGTCGCACAGGTGCTCGACCTCGGGCAGGATGTGAGACGAGATGAAGAGCGTCGAGCCGTCCCGTCGCACGTCGGCGGCGAGGTGCTCGAACTCGAGCTGGACGAATGGGTCGAGCCCGCTCGTCGGCTCGTCGAGGATCAGGAGCTCAGGCCGGTCCTGGAAGGCGGCCACGAGGCCCACCTTCTGCTTGTTGCCGCGAGACATGCTCTTGACCTTCTTGGAGGGGTCGAGCTCGAAGCGCTCGACCAGCTGGTCGCGGTAGGCGCGATCGGCTCGGCCCCTGAGGTTGCCCAGGTACTCGAGCGTCTGCGTGCCCGTGAGGTCGCCATAGAGCGCGAGCTCGCCGGGCAAGTAGCTCACCCGGCGATCGATCTCGAGGCGGTCCCGGTGCGCATCGAGCCCGAGGACTTCGGCCCGTCCCTTCGTCGGGCGGATCAGGTCGAGCAGTAGGCGGACGGTCGTCGACTTGCCGGCCCCGTTCGGCCCGAGGAACCCGAAGATCTCGCCCGCCGCGACCTCGAGGTCGACCTCGATGATCCCGCGCGCCTTGCCGTAGTACTTCGTCAGCCCCTCGGTGCGGATCACGTGATCCATCGGCCCTCCCGGAATCTCGAACGATGCGACACCAGTATCGAGCACGACGAGTCGAGTCCTACGCCCTACGTCCGGCTTGGCGATGCGAGAAGCATCAAAGGTCGCTCCAGGCCGGGTCCGCTCAGCCTCCCGATCGCGCGTCGGTGATCCGCGAGAGTAGCCGCGAGAGCTCTCGTCGTTCCCCGGCCGTGAGCGCATCGAGGACAGGCACCTCGACCCACAGCTCTTCCGCGAGCTTCTCGCGGAGTCGTCGCCCCTGCGCCGTCAGCGCCAGGCTCTTGACGCGGCGGTCGGTCGGGTGCGGCTGTCGCTCGATGAGCCCGCGCTCCTCCAGCTGGTCGGCGATCGTCGTCACGTAGGATGCGTCGATCCCGAGCCGATCCGCGAGTGCGCTCATCGACATCGGCTCGTCCAGGGCATGGAGCGCCCAATTGTGCTTGAGGCTCAACGAGTACGGGGCGAGGCGCTCCTCCGCGTGGTCCCAGATCCGGCGCATGACCAGCCACATCAGGTCGACGAGACCGGCGGTCTCGTGCGCGGTCGGTATGTCGCTCATGAGACGCATCTTACCCCGACGCAAGGCCTGCTCATTAATCGGACGCGACAATGGTTGGTACTTGCAATCATTGACTAGTCCGGCGTATGCTGCCCGGCATGACAGAGCAAGCAGCGACCCTGGGCAGGAGCGACGTTGTCGTCCCGCGCCTTGGTGTTGGCGTCATGACCTGGGGTGATCCGTCTGGCCGCGCCCGGTGGACCCCGGCGAAGCTCGCCTACGGTGGCGGCCCCGCGAACCGCGACGAGGAGGAGCGTGCCTTCGACGCCAGCATCGCCGCGGGCGCGACCCTCTTCGACACCGCCGAGATGTACGGCGCCGGCGCCTCCGAGCGCCGGCTCGGCGAGCTGGCGCACGGGCGGGATGTCCTCATCGCGACGAAGTTCCCGCCGACCATGCTGTCTCGGACCGACACGCAGCCTCGGGCGCTCGAGCGAAGCCTCGAGCTGCTCCAGCGGACGAGCGTCGACCTGTACATGCACCACTACCCCTCGCGCTGGGTCTCGATCCCGGGGCTCATGAATCTGATGGCAGATGCCGTCGACCAAGGCAAGATCCGGGCGGTCGGCGTCAGCAACTACTCGGCCGCGCAGATGCGCGTCGCCCATGCGGTACTGGCCGAGCGCGGCATCCCACTCGCCTCGAACCAGGTCGAGTATTCACTGCTCCACCGCCAGCCGGAGACCGACGGCGTCCTCGACGCCTGCCGCGAGCTGGGGGTCACGCTCATCGCCAACCAGCCGCTGGCCAACGGCGCCCTCACCGGCAAGTTCGTCGGCGGCGCGAGGGCCTCGGGCTTCCGCCGCTTCATGCCCCGCTTCAGAGGGAAGGAACGCGAGGCCGTCACGCCGGTCATCGCCCTGCTCCGCGAGATCGGCGACGCCCACGGCCGCAGCCCGGCCCAAGTCGCCCTCCGCTGGCTCATCGAGAACGAGCTCGTCCTGCCCATCCCGGGCGCCAAGAACGGCCGCCAGGCCGCCGACAACGCCGGCGCCCTTGCCTTCTCGCTCAGCCCCACCGAGATCGAGGCCCTCGATCGGGCCACCGCCGCCTGGCGCGACACGAAAGGAACCACGTCGTGAAGCTCGGACTCCAGATCTACTCGTTCATCTGGCCCGGCGGATCGGAAGCGATCGGGCCGACCCTCGCCCGCTCCGTCAGGACGGCCGACGAGGTCGGTTTCGACTCGATCTGGGTGATGGACCACTTCTGGCAGATCGGGCGGCCCGGCTCGGAGCTGCAGCCGATGCTCGAGGGCTGGACGACGCTCGGGTTCATGGCGGCCCATACACAACGGGCCCGCCTCGGGCTGATGGTCGGCGGCGTCCATTACCGCAACCCTGGTCTGTGGGTCAAAGCCGCGACGACGCTCGACGTCCTGTCTGGCGGCCGAGCCTGGCTTGGCATCGGTGCAGCCTGGAACCAGGCCGAGTCTCAGGGTCTTGGGTTTCCGTGGCCGAGCACGTCCGACCGGTACGAGATGCTCGAGGACACCCTCCAGATCGCCCACGGCATGTGGCAGGGCGAACACGGCTCGGAGGAGGAGTTCCGCGGACGGCAGTTCCACGCGACCCGGCTCCTGAACGTCCCCCAGTCGATCTCGCGGCCGCGAGTGCCGATCCTCATCGGTGGGGGCGGCGAGAAGAAGACCCTCCGGCTCGTGGCCCAGTACGCCGACGCTTCGAACCTGTTCGGCGGACCGGCTCAGCTCCTGCCCAAGTACGAGATCCTGGCCGAGCATTGCGCGGCCGTCGGCCGCGACTTCGCCGAGATCGAGCGGACGAACATGCAGGGCGTCGGTCTTGGGAGCGCCGGGGCCTGGAGCCAGGCGCGCGAGTCGCCCGACGCGATCGTCGAGCGGTTCGGCCGCCTCGCCGAAGCCGGAGTGCAACACATCATCGTCAACTTCGCCGAGGCGAATGACCCGGCGCTGATCGAACTCCTGGGCAGCCGCGTCCTGCCGCAGCTTCGCGACGTGGAAGCGGCCGACCCACGGGGCGTCGTCGCCATCGCCTGAAGACGGCTCCGCCGATGAGCTGGCAGGCCCTCGCCGACGCGGCACCCGAGCTGGCCGCGTTCGGAGCCGAGCGAATCCATGACCAGGTCGCCTACCTGGCCACCCTCAAGGCAGACGCGTCGCCGCGACTTCATCCCGTCCGGCCAGTGGTCACCGTCGGCCGCCTCTTCGTGTTCATGGAGGCGACCTCACCGAAGGTCCGCGATCTCGAGCGTGACCCGCGGTGCGCGCTACACGCCACGGCTACGAGCGACCGATCATGGGACCTGCGAGAGTTCGGCATCGAGGGCACCGCTCGGCGTATCGACGATCAGGACGGCCGCTCCACGGCCAACGCCGGCTCGGCCTTCCCGCGCGACGACCGGTTCCTACTGTATGAGCTCAGCATCGGGTCGGCGTTCTCCACCACGTATGGAGCCGACGGGCGGCCTCAGCGGCAGCGCTGGCGAGCGACCTGACCAACGAGGTTCGCCGCAGCAGCCACGACGACGCCATACAGAGTTCGGGTCTTACCCTCTTCGAGCGTTGTGCATCGATCGTGCGGGCAAGACGTTCGAATCAGACCTTCGAACCAGAAGCCGAAGCTCTATCGAAGCACGGGCGGGTATGATCGAGGCTCGCGCCTGTAGCTCAGTGGATAGAGCGTCGGCCTCCGGAGCCGAAGGTCGCAGGTTCGAATCCTGTCGGGCGCGCCATTACAGCCTCTCCAGGCAGCACCAGCGCCGATCCGTGCACAAAGGCCGCCGCGGTCAGCTGGACACCGACATGGGGTCCAGTCACCGAGATCCTCCCGCAGATGGCGTGCACGAGGTCTGCCTTCTCCTTCGGTACGTCTGCGAGCTGCAGAGATCCGCTGAGGGCGCGCAGCCACTTAACCGCACGCTGACCAGGGGCTCCAGTGGCCGTCCGCTCGGTGATCGAATCTCGTGCCTCGCGGAGCGCCTTCAGCCGCGTCGAGGCACGTGTCAACGCGACGGGCTCGTGGTTTGACCCGAGGGCCGCCATGACCGACGCCCACGACCGCCTGAGGCGTTCTGGCCAGCGAGTGGGACGCTGCGCGAATGGGTGGAGTCTTGCGCTCTCACGGAATGCCGTCTAGGAACCAGGTGAGCGGGTCGAAGGGCGATCCGGGAATCCAGAACCCCAGCGGCCTGCCAGCATGTCCTGTAGCAACGCGTGAACCGCACCGGGATCGCTGGGCCCATGCTCGTCCGGCCACGACGCGACCTCCATCGCGGCCCACCGCGCCCACTCGGCCCGAAGACGTCCCCGACGGTCGAGCAGGACCCAGAATAGTGCATTGATGTGGATGCGCTCCGGGAACGGGCCTTCGCCGTTGGCATACTCCCGCGCGATCGATCGCCAAGGCACCTCGACGGCCTCAGCTTCGGCACCGAACTCGCCGATCCGTGCGAGCAGCGTGGGCAACGGGGCCATGTTCGCGAAGAGCACCTTGAGAAGGGCCTCCGATTCGAGCTGAGTCGGTCTGGCCGGGCGCTCCAGCCAGTCCGAAAGCGCCGTGCGGCCTGCCGGCGTGATCGAGTACATCGTCCGGCGTCGCTGGCCGACGGTTTCTTCAGCGGCGATCGCAAGGCCTGCCTCGACGAGACGTTTCGGTTCCTGGTAGCGGTTCGCTTCCGTACGCGGCATGACGTATTGGACACTCCGCCCGAGGAGCTTGGTCAGCTCGTAGGTCGACCAGGGCCTGATTGCCAATAGGCCAAGGACCGCAAACGACATTGGCTTCAAATTGGGCATCGGAACCCCTTGACAACATCCTCAATATTGGAGTATCACCCTGTTTACTCCAACATGGAGTATACCTCGCGAGGGGCAGGATGGTCATTGTGAGATCAGGGACGACGGTTCGCGACGCGACCCCTGGCGACTTCGGGGCGATCCGCGAGGTGGCTTCCGCCGCGAACGAGGAGTTCCGGTCGCCCATGGGCGACACGCTGTACGAGGGCTACCTCGCCAATGTGCTGGACGTCGAAGACCGCGCCCGGGTCGCCGCCGTCCTCGTGTCGGTAAGCGGCGCGGAGGTCGTTGGCACGATCACCGTCTATCGGGACATCAACGACGAAGGGATGCCCGCCTCATTCCCGGCCGGCACGGCCGGGATCCGAACAACCGCGGTCAGTCCGACCGTCCGCGGCCACGGGATCGGCAACGAGCTCGTGATCGCGGCGATCGCGAGGGCTCGGTCGTTCGGAGCAAGTGCGATCGCCCTCCATACGGCCGACTGCATGGAAGCCGCGATGCGCCTCTACGAGCGTCACGGGTTCCGGCGGGCGCTTGAGCATGACTATCGAGCGAACGACTACTTGGCCGCCGGCGCAGGTGAGACGCTCGAGGCCCTGGCGTTCGTCCTCGACCTGCGCCAGCTCCATGGTCGCGGGAGCACGTGATCCAGGGTGTTGTGGGCTTCCCATGACGAAGTGGCCCGTCGTCAGGACGGCGCGCGTCGCGGTTCTGATGGCAGCGTCGTGACGGTCGGGCCAGCCTGAGCTGGCAGAGAGGAAGAGAGGGAGAACGGATGGAACGAACAGAGACCCCGAGCCGCCCGATGGGCGTCGTCGTCGTCGCGATCGTTCGCGAGGCGGTGACGGGTGTGCTGGAGGAACGCGTCCCATGAGGCCCATTCAGCGTGTAGCGCTCGGTATCATCGCGCTCGGGATCGTGCTCCTGGTCCTCGGCTTTCTCACCACAAGCGATCTGTTGGGCTTCTTCTTCATGGTCTGCTTGATCGGTGGAACCGGGCTGTTCGTCTTCGATCTCGTGGCACAGAGGCGAAAGGGTCTGTAGCCGTTCGTCCTTATGTCGATCCCGGTCGGCCCGTCGCGCTGCCGAATCCATCCTGGTCGCCCGACAGCGCATCCCTCGCATTCTGGGGCAGGCGTTCCGAGGGGACCGGGGTGTTCATCGTTCCGTCCAACGGTCGGACGCCCCAACTGGTTGGCCTTGATGCGTGCCAGGAAACGAATCCGTGGCGACCGGAGGGAGGGGACCACAGCGGCTCGTGTTCGTTCGGGATCGGGCGATTGTCGCGGTCAACGCCGACGGGTCCAGTCTGCGAGAGCTTCTTCCGCGCAGTGCCATCGCCGGCCAAAGGCTTGGTGCCGCACGCCAGTCCGGACCTCGACAGTTGTGCGCCGCGCAATACCCGTCCCTCATGCGAGGAGGCTCGCCGCGGCGACCCATTCATCGCGGCCTGCGATGGGCACGCGATAGGCTGTAATCGCGCGTCCAACACCTCGCAGGCGCGCCATAACTGCATCTGGCAGCGCCAGCGCCGCGAGTGATCAGCTCACGTCCCGCCTCGTCATCCCCCAGGCCCCGAGCAGGATCCCGCCGACCGCGATGACCACGCAAGCCACGACGCCCGCGAGGTCCCACTGCCCGACCATCGGCTGGCCGAGGTGCGCGGTCAGGGCGAGCTGGTGGAACCAGTCGGGCAGCTTCAGAGCCGGTGCCACGAGGTCGACCAGATAGGTGACCACGACGACCAGCGCGGCGATCTCCGCCGCCAGCGAGGTCCGCCACAGGCCGCCGACCGCGAAGCCGACACCGACGATCGCCGCGGCGTAGAGGCCGAGCGCCACGCAGCCGAGCATGGCGTCGCCGGCGGCCAGGCCCCCGGACGCCGAGCCGAGCCCGACGCCGGCCGCGAACAGCACCGTCATCACGACGACCGCGAGGAGAGCGGCGATGCCGCCGGCGACGACCCAGCGGGCCCGCGCCATAGGCGTCGCGAGGACCATCTCGAGGCGGCCCTCCGTCTCGTCCGACGCCCACTTCGACACGAACGTGGCCGCCCCGAAGCCGGCCGCGATGTACAGCAACTCCGCATAGAGCTGAAGCCACCCACCGACCGACGTGAGGTCGAGGCCGGGGAAGATCGCCTCGAAGGTGCCCTGGAAGCTCGGGGACTTCCCGAGCTGGTCCGCGAGAACCCCAGAAAGCGATGAGTAGAGGAGCCCGATCAAGCCGAGGCCGATCCCCCACGAGAGCGCCCGCGGGAGCTGCTCGCCGAACGCCCGGGCCGTCGGTCCGTGGACGCCGAGGACCACGGCCGGCGGGCGCGGGAGGGACAGCCCGGCGGTGACCCCGAGGTCGCGGCGGGAGAAGAGCTCGACCCCGATCGCCAGGAAGACGACCCCGAGGATGCCCACGAGCGCGAGCGACGGCCAGTCGTAGATGCCGACGAGGGGGACATGATCGAAGGTCCAGCTGTACGGACTCAGGGCCAAGAGCGGGCCGCCGACGTCGAGACCGTTCGTGATCCAGGTGGCGGCCATCGCCAGGCCGGCGACCCCGGCCGCGCCGGCGCGGCCGAGGAGCGGCGAGAGGGCGAACGCGAGCCCGCCGAAGAAGAGGGCGAGGAAGCCGACCCAGAGGGCGAAGCCGACGGAGGACAGCAGCGGGATCTGGTCGCCGAGGGCGGCGTTCCCGAACACGTTCGAGCTGAAGGTCAGCATGACCGCGAGGATCACCATCGCCAGCGCGAGCAGCGTCAGGTGCGCGGCCAGCTTCTCGAGGGCGATGCGGCGTTTGCCGAACGGGGCCGCGGCGACGAAGTCGAGGCTGCCGCGGCGCGCCTCGCCGGCGAGGGTCGAGGAGAGGGCGAAGATGGACCACAGGGCGGTGCCGAGGGCGAAGATCGCGCCGTACTTGAAGGTGACGTAGCCGCCCAGCGTGCCGACCTTCGAGCCGATCATCTCGACGTTGCCGAACAGGTTCATCATCGACGACGGGACGCTCCCGAACATCGCGTCCACCTCGAGCCTGGCCTCGGGCGTCGGGAAGATGTTCGACACGGCGACGCCCATCACGAGCGACATGCCGCCGAGGAGGCCGACGGCGATGATGAAGGCGAGCCGCGAGTCGCGGATCGTCTTGCCGTAGATGCTCCCGAAGCCGTAGAGGCGACGGTGGAGTGGGATCGGAGGGAGGGTCGCCGCGATGGGCCGGCGCGGCGTTCCGGCGCTAACTGCCATGGGGGTTCACCTCGGCGGCCTCGCGGCCGTACTGGGCGAGGAATGTCTCCTCGAGGCTCGGCTCTCTCGAGACGAAGTCGAGGAGCTCGTAGCGGGCCGCAGCCTGGACGACCGGCGTGATCGCCCCCGCGACGCGCATCCGGAGGACGTGGTCGTCGGCGACGAGGTCGCTCACCCCGGGCAGCGCCTCGAACGCGGCGACGGGGACCGGCCCGGTGAAGCGGAGCTCCACCTGGTGGTGGGCGAGGTCGCGGAGCCCCTCGACGGTGTCGAGCTTCACGATACGTCCCTCGCGGATGATCGCGACCCGGTCGCTGCTCTTCTCGACCTCCGAGAGGATGTGGCTGGAGAGGTAGACGGTCGCACCGTCGGCCACCGTCTCGCGAAGGGTCGAGAAGAACGTCTGTTGGACGAGTGGGTCCAGCCCGGAGGTCGGCTCGTCGAGGACGAGGAGCTCGGGGCGATGCTGGAGCGCGATGATCACTCCGACCTTCTGCTTGTTGCCCTTGCTGTACTCGCGGAAGCGGCGGCTCGGGTCGAGCTCGAATCGCTCGATCAGCGACGCCTGGTAGGCAGGATCGACGCCGCCCCGGAGGTTCGCGAAGTACTCGAGTGTCTGCTTCCCGGTCAGGCGGTCGTAGAGCGTGAACTCGCCCGGGATGTAGCCGATGCGCCGGTGGATCGCGACCGGGTCGGCGGAGGACTCGATGCCAAAGACGAGCGCCCGGCCGCTCGTCGGTCGGATCAGGTCGAGCATCGTCCGGATCGTCGTCGTCTTCCCGGCGCCGTTCGGGCCGAGGAAACCGAAGATCTCGCCCTGCTCGACCGCGAGGTCCACCTCGATGATCCCGCGGTGGGTCCCGTAGGACTTCGTCAGCTTCTCGAGGGTGATGACGGCCGTCATGGGGCTCCTTTCCTACTGATGTGTCAGGCGTAGAACGCGTTGAGCGTCGCGTCGTCGATCAGCTCGAGCGAGCCCGGGGGCAAGCCGACGATCCGCTCGACGGCCTCGCCATGTGCTGCCATCGTCCGCCGCACCTCCTCAAGCGTTACGCGGCTCTCCCGGCGATCGATGACGAGCCGGCCGATCGAGTCGCCCGAGCCGGCCAGCAGCGCGACGAGGTTCGCTGCCGCGTGGTCGGGCCAGGTAGGGCTGAACGTGCCGTCGGCCGTGCCCCGCCGCACGATCGCGGTCACGATGGGGACGACCCGCTCCGCCGAGGCACGTGCCAGCCGAAATCGGACGAGGTCGTTCTCCTCCGCGTACCAGGTGCGCATCATCGCGAGCAGGAGATCGCTCCGCTCGACCTTCCAGTGACCGGCCGTCGAGAAGACCGCCTGCAGTTGGGCCACGGGGGCGAGGTCCGGGTTCGCTGCGATGGGCTCGACGACAGCCAGGACGGCGTCGGCGATGCGCTCGATCACGGCCGCCAGCAGCGCGTCCTTTGACGCGAAGTAGTGGTAGAAGGCGCCCTTCGATGCGCCGAGGTCGTCCAGGAGGTCCTGGACGGTCATCTGCTCGAAACCCTTCGTGCGGATCAGGCGTTCGGCCGCATCGAGGAACGCATCGCGCTTGATGGCATGCGCGGCGGGATTCAGCGTGCTCGGCACTGTGCCTCCATCGACCAACCGACCGTCGGTCTGTTGCTCGATGGAAGACTATGCCTGCCTCACTGGGCCGTCAAGTGTCCGCGACGGGTCAGGACGGCGACGGAATCGCCGTTGACGGTGCGGGGCCGCCGGGCAGCAGCCGCATCGTCGAAACAAAGGCCTCGACGAGCCGATTCGACCCGGAGTACGTGGCCACGCTCGGGTCATCGTCGGGGAGCCAGCAGGCGATCACGTACATCCGGCCATCGACCAGGAAGAGGCCGAAGGGAACATCGGTCCATTGCACGAGCGAGCCGGGATGACCGTCCATGGTCAGGTCGACGGCCGTGGCCATGATCCCGGTGCAATCGACGCTGTTCTTCTGGCAATAGGCCTGCAGCCACGAGTCGACCGTCGTGCCGGAAGCGACGGCCGCGGACCAGACGCTGACCCCGACGCCCTGGCCCTCGCTCCCCCCGGAGAAGTGATCCGGCCCTCCGTTCAGCGGCTCGGCGCCGTCTGTGGCGAGGGTCCAGACGTGGGTCGAGGGATCCTCGCTCCAGTCGGCGGGGTGGGCGATGCTGAAGCCATAGCGCTCCGAGACATAGGTTGTCCACGTCGAAGTGTCGAGCAGGTTGGGCGAGGACGGCGGGGCGATCGTCGATGAGGGATTGGGGCTTGGTTCCGTCGACAGTGAGACCGCTGGCGATGGTGAGACCGCACCTGAGCCGCCGCTGCCGCCATCTTGGGACGAGACGGCGCAACCGGCCACCACGACAGCGACCACTGCCGCCGCCGCAAATGCGATCTTGGTCGCGTTGTTCATGTCGTTCACCCGTGACTCGGTGCGCGGGGTTATCCGGCGCTCCCAGACGGTATGAGCCCGGTTCTTACGCGGTCGTTCCATCTTCGCTGGGGCCTGCTTCGCCATCGCGGTGCGCCGGAGATGGAACGACTCGGTTGCCAGCGGACTCATGATGGGTGAGCGCGGCCCCTGAGCCGCCACAAGCCGGGTGTCCGATGCAGCGAGACCTCGTCCTTCGCGCCAGGGACGGCGACCACGACGCCTTCACGGCGCTTGCCGCGGGTGCGTTCGACCGGCTGCATCGAACAGCGCGGCTGATCCTGCGTAGCGACGACCGCGCAGCCGATGCCGTCCAGGAGTCGCTCATGGCCGCCTGGCTGCACATTCGCGCCGTCCGCGATCCCGACCGCTTCGACGCCTGGCTCCATCGGCTGCTCGTCCACGCCTGCTATCGCGAGGCACGACGAGCGAAGCGGCGCGATGTCGTGGAGATCCACATGACCGTGCCTGACGCGCTCGGCTACGGCGACGCCCAGGACCGAACCGCCATGCGCGACCAGCTGGAGCGAGGCTTTCGGCGCCTGACCCCCGAGCAGCGCGCCGTGCTCGTCGTCCACCACTACCTGGGGCTGCCGGACGACGAGGCGGCGATCGTCCTCGATATCGCTGTCGGCACCTTCAAGTCGCGGCTGCACCGCGCATCCGTTGCCCTTCGCGCGGCACTCGACGCCGACGAACGCACACCGACCGTCGCCAAGGAGTCCATCGCATGACCGGCCACGACGACTTCGACCGAACGCTCGCCGGCTGGTTCGAGGGAGACGCGTTGTCGCCCGCGCCCGCCGGTGGCCTCGACCGGGCTCTCGACGCCACCCGACTCCGGAGGCCCCGGCCGGCGTGGCTCGCCGGCCCCGGCAGCCACTGGGTTCGGGATGCACTCAGCGGAGGTTCAAGCTCCAGCTCACCCTCGCTCGAGCGCCTTGGGCTGCGCTGGTCTACGGCTCTCATCCTGCTGCTGGCTGTCGCGGCCCTTGTCGGCGGCGCGATCCTGGTCGGGGCCCGACTGCTCCAGCCGTCGCCGCCACCGACCGGTCGCCTCGGCCAGCTCGTCTACGTGCTCAACGACGACATCTTCGTGGCCGACTGGGACGGCACGAATGCGGTCCGGATCATCGAAAACGACCCGGATGCCGAGTGCGGCAGCATCAACGTGGGAGGCGGGCTGGTGTCGCCCGATGGTCGACACATCGCTTATCACCGGGGTGGTGACAATTGTCCTGGCATGGTCGTGATCAGTGATCTGGAAGGTCACACCCACGCATCGTTCTCGGGCGACGGCTTTACCGGTGGCGTCGCATGGTCGCCCGACAGTACCCACGTTGCGACCTGGCTCACGTTCGGCGAGACGATCGGCGTTTACGACATTGACGGTGTACGACAAGCGGTGCTCGACGTGCCCGAGATGGCCGGCGGCGACTACGACGCCGTCTGGTCGCCCGACGGGAACTCGCTCCTGCTCCCGAGCAACGAAGAGTACATGCCTGGCCCTAACCGGGAACTTCCGATCGACGGTGGGACTTCTCGGCCTGTGCCGGCAGACGACCCGCGCTCCAATCGGGCGTTTGCCTTCTCGCCGGACGGAGCTCGGGCGGCCTTCATCGTCCGGGGAACCTTCCACTCTTTCCAGGTCGAGCCGGACCCCGACACGCTCGTAGTGGCCGCCGCGGATGGTTCGGAGCGGCATGTCCTTATGGAAGTGGGGCATATGCCGGCTGGATGGGGCGACCTGCTGTGGTCGCCGACAGGGGATCGGATCGCCTACGTCGTCAGTCGCGATCGGACCCTGGATGGGGACGGCAACGTGACGCAGCAGACCAGCGATCTCCGGGTCGTGGATCCGACAACCGCGATCGTCACGACGGTGGCCAGCGCTCGGACGAACTATGGATTCGGATTGGAGCCCATCGGATTCTCGCCGGAAGGTGACCGGATCCTCTTCGGGCAGTCCGACGAAGACGACGCGCGGTCCCTTTGGAGCGCGAACGCCGACGGGTCGGGTGCCCAGGTCCTGGTTGTTGGCACCGACGTTGGCGCCTGGCAGAAGCTGCCACCTGGTGCGTGACGCGCTCGATTCAGCGTGGGGCTCGACAACCGAAGCGGCCTGAGACCCGGGTCGGCGATCGCGCGCGCGAATCTGGACTTGCAAACGCCCGGGTGATGTCTATGATACCGAGGCTGCGGCGGCCACCCGTCCGCCGACTGCCGCTCCGGTTGACCGCGAGAGGAGGAATCGCGAACCGGGACCCGTGAAGGGTCAGGGTCGTGATTTCGCGTCCCGTGAATTGCTGGAGAGGATCGGTGGCGGCACCCCGCCGAAGAGGGCCCCGTGGAACGGGCACTCGGTATCTAGGAGGATCGTTCGTATGAAGCTATCCAGGCTCGGCGTCATTGGCGCCGGCGTGGCCCTCGTGGCGGCCGCCTGCACCGGCGGCGCATCGCCATCACCTTCAGCAGCGGCATCGGCCGCTGCGTCAGCCGAAGCATCGGCCGGCGCGTCCCCATCGGCCGCGGCCGCGACGAAGGGTGAGATCACCCTCATGTCCGACCTGCCGCTGCAGGGTTCGGACCTGGCCGGCTCGCAGCCGGTCATCAACGGCGTCAAGCTCGCCCTCGATCAAGCCGGCAACCAGGCCGGAGGGTTCAAGATCAAGTACGACTCGAGCGGCGACAACTCCAAGGACGGGAAGCCGAACCCGGACCAGGGCGCCCAGAACGCCACCGCCATGGTGAACCGCTCGGACGTCTTCGCGTTCGTCGGCCCGATGAACTCGGGCGTCGCCAAGACCCAGATCCCGATCACCAATGAGGCCGGACTGCTCCAGTGCAGCCCCGCGAACACCAACCCGGACCTGACGAAGCCGCCTGCCGCGCTTGTGCTGCGGAGCAAGTTCCCGACGCGGATCAACTACATCCGCGTGGCGACGACCGACGACCTCCAGGGTCCGGCCAACGCCCAGTACACCTTCAACGAGCTCGGCGCCAAGACCGTGTACATCCTCGATGACACGACCGTCTTCGGTAAGGGCATCGCCGACCAGTACGAGAAGGAGTTCACGAAGCTCGGTGGGACGGTGCTCGGCCGCCAGGGCGTCGGCGCCACGGTGTCCGACTACGCCTCGATCATGACGGCCGCCAAGGCCAAGAACCCCGCGGCGATCTACTGGGGCGGCCTCACCTCTACCGGTGGCGCACGGCTCTACAACGCTGCGGTCCAGGCGGGCCTCACTGTTCCGATGGTTGGCTCCGACGGCATCAATGACGGTCCCGGCAACCGCAAGGACTCGTTCATTAGCATCGCCGGCAAGGATGCCAAGGTCTACTCGTCACTGGCCGGCGTCGGGAGCTTCCCCGGCAAGGCCCCGTTCGATGAGGCCTACAAGGCTCTCATCGGCGAGGCGGCAACGGGCTACGCCTACCAGGGGCACGCCTGCACACAGATCATCCTCGACGCGCTCAACCGCGTCGGCGATCAGTTCAAGGACGCGTCGGACATGAATGCCCTGCGCGTTGCGGTCGCCGAGGCCGCATCCGATACCAGCCAGACCTACAAGACCGTCCTTGGCGACGTCAAGTTCGACGAGAACGGCGACACGAGCCAGAAGGTCGTGTCGATGTACAAGGTGGATCCAGCCGGCGGCGAGGGGTCCGGTGACTGGCTCCTGTCCAAGGAGATCAGCCCGGCCGGCTGATCCCCAAACGGAACCCGGTATCACGAGACCGGGGATCGCTCGATCCCCGGTCTCGTGCCATCTTGCTGGGCTAGAACGGACTCTGCTCCCCGAGCAGAGACCTAGATGAAATGGTTCTCATCCCCGCGGCATCTGTAGTGACAAGAGCACGCACTATCAGGTAGGGAGGGACCCGGACAGTGACAGCCGCTACCGCCGCCGCCAGGCCCGCTGCCCGGCGCGTCAGCCGAGGCTGGATCATCATCGGCGTGTCCCTCCTCGGGATCGTCCTCTACTACATCTTCCTGCGGAATGTCATCTACAACACCGAGGACTCGGCGGCGATCGCCGCCCAGCAGGTCGCGAACGCACTCTCGATCGGGGCCATCTACGCCCTCGTCGCCCTCGGCTACACCCTCGTCTACGGGATCATCGAGCTGATCAATTTCGCCCACGGCGATGTCTTCATGATCGGGTCGATGCTCGCAATCGTGTTCATCTCCGGGCTCCTGGGCCAGAGGGGCGCGATCCAGGACGTGCTCCCCCTGATCGCGGTCCTGGTCGCGGCATTGGCCTTCGTCATGCCGATCACGGCCATCCTCAACGCCAGCATCGACCGCCTCGTCTACAGGCCGCTCCGCCACGCGCCGAGGCTGGCGCCCTTGATCGCCGCCATCGGGGTGTCGCTGATCCTCCAGAACGTGATCCTGGTCGCGGCCGGCTCTGGTGACCGACTATCTCCACAGATCTTCCCGCTCAACTGGCGGCTCGACATCCTCGGCGCGTCGATCCCGTTGCTGAACGTGGTGATCCTCGTCGTCGCCCTCGGCCTGATGGTGTTCCTCCAGGTGTTCGTCGGTCGGACACGCCTCGGCCGCGCGATGCGCTCGACGGCCATGGACCAGGAGGCCTCGCGGCTGATGGGCGTCGACCTGAACCAGACGATCGCCCTGACCTTCCTGCTCGGCGGCGCGCTGGCAGGCGCTGCCGGAGTCGTCTGGGGCCTCAACTTCGGCTTCGCCCGCTTCGACCTTGGCTTCAACGCCGGTCTCAAGGCCTTCACCGCCGCCGTCCTCGGGGGCGTCGGCAGCATCCCGGGCGCCGTCCTGGGCGGCTTCATCATCGGCTTCATCGAGAACCTCGTGACCGTGCTGGGCGCGGGCCGGGGCAGCAGCATCGTCGTATTCGGGATCCTGACACTCGTCCTGATCTTCCGACCCACCGGGATCCTCGGCTCGACGGTCGGAGAGCGAGCATGAGCGCCGCGGTGGCCGTTGGCGGGACTCCGAACCCGTCACTCCGCGGCCGGTTGGCGGAGCTCAGCTCCGCCCACCGGTCCAGCACCGTCATCGCGAGCGTGTGCGTCGCCACACTCGTCCTGTACTTCATCGCGTACGTCCCGCCGTTCTCGTTGTTCCTGAGCCAGCCGGCCTGGCTCGACAGCTTCGCCAGCGCCGGCGTCTTCATCCTGCTGGCGCTCGGGCTCAACATCGTCGTCGGGTTCGCAGGCCTGCTCGACCTGGGGTATGCGGCCTTCTTCGCCATCGGCGCCTACACGTACGCCTACGGCGCGTCGCCGTTCCTGGGCCTCCATTTCCCGTTCATCCCGATGCTGGTCCTGGGGGCTGCGACGGCCGCGGTCTTCGGCATCATCCTCGGCGCTCCGACCCTCCGCCTGCGCGGCGATTACCTGGCGATCGTCACCCTCGGGTTCGGCGAGATCGTGCCGCTAGCCTTCACAATCCTCGAGCAGTACTCGGGAGGACCAAGTGGCATCAGCGGCGTCGACCGACCCGACATTAACCTGCCGGGTGTCGGCCCGGTCGGGTTCGGCGGCCTGACGCCACACCTCTACTTCTTGCTGGTGATGATCATCGTCGCTCTGGCGATGGTGCTGATCTATCGGCTGCAGGATTCGCGCATCGGTCGGTCGTGGGCGGCGATCCGCGAGGACGAGCTGGCCGCCTCCGCCAGCGGCATCAACACGGTCACGACCAAGCTCCTCGCGTTCTCCCTGGGAGCCACGACCGCTGGCCTGGCTGGAGTGTTCGCAGCCTCGAAGCTGACCCTCGTGAGTCCGGAGCAGTTCGTGTCACAGATCTCGTTCTCGGTCCTCGCGATGGTCATCCTCGGTGGGATGGGCAACATCTGGGGCGTGGCCCTTGGTGCATTCTTCATCTACGAGGTCCAGTCCGTCTTACTCCACCGTCTGAACGCGTTCTTTGAAGCCCTCGGGTTGGATGCCCTCGCGAGCATCAACTACGCCCAGTACCAGTACCTGCTCTTCGGGGTCGTACTCGTGGCAATGATGATGTTCCGACCTGAGGGCATCTTCCCAAGCCAACGGCGGCGTCGCGAGCTGCATGCCACCGAGGAGTTGGGCGACGAGGATGCCGAACCAGAGATCGTCGGATCGATGGGGGCGGTACCAGGCTCAGACGAGCTCCTCGGGGGCCGGAGTGACGAAGACGGTGGCCTTCGGTGACGCAAGACTCGCCTTCGTTGGTCCTGCAGGCGGCCGGCGTCACGAAGCGATTCGGCGGTCTGGTCGCCGTCAGCAACATCGACTTCTCGATCCCCGAAGGTTCGATCGTCAGCCTCATCGGCCCCAACGGCGCCGGCAAGACGACGTTCTTCAACATGATCGCGGGCATCTACGATCCATCGGAGGGGACCGTCGAGTTCCGCGGGCGGACGATGGTGGCCCGGACCAGGCGCGGCTGGTTGGAGCCGCTGTACTGGTTCGCGCCCGCACTGGTCACCATGATCATCACGTTCCTGTTCGCACAGTCGGGCGCGACCGAGGGGGAGGCCACCATCGGTGTCGTGGTCGCGTTGTTCCTGCTGATGATCTTCTTCCTGATCGGCGCAGCCCGGCCTCCGTGGTACCAGCGCCTCCTGCCGCGGGTCGGTGTCTTCAGAAGCGCCCGGCCGAACGACATGGTGGAGGCCGGACTTGGCCGGACGTTCCAGAACATCCGCCTCTTCCAGAACATGACGGCCCTCGAGAACGTCCAGGTCGGCATGCATGCCCGCCTCAAGACGAACTGGGTGGAAGCGATGTTCTCGTTGCCGCGTGACCGCCGGGAGGAAAAGGAATCGAGGGCCCGGGCTGACGAGCTGCTCGCGTTGGTCGGCCTGCCCGGCCGAAGCGACGAGCTCGCCAAGAACATGCCGTACGGCGACCAGCGACGCCTCGAGATTGCCAGGGCCATTGCCTCGAACCCGGCGCTGCTGCTGCTCGATGAGCCGACCGCCGGGATGAACCCGCGGGAGACGCTCCAGGTAACGGCTCTCATCCGGAAGCTTCGAGGCGAGCTGGGACTGACGGTCCTGTTGATCGAGCACGACATGAAGGTCGTGATGGGGATCAGCGACCGGGTGACCGTCCTCGACCACGGCGAGAAGATCGCCGAGGGCACGCCCGAGGAGGTCAGGGCGAACCCGAAGGTGATCGAAGCCTACCTGGGAGCACCAGCCGCATGACCGCCCCGACCGTGGACCAGGCCGCCGCCGGGAATGGCAGCGGTCAGATGCTGGTCCTCGAAGACGTCCACACCTACTACGGCCACATCCACGCGCTTCAAGGCGTGTCGATCATCGTCAATCGAGGCGAGATCGTCACCCTGATCGGCTCCAACGGCGCCGGCAAGACGACGACCCTCAAGACGATCAGCGGCCTGCTCCACCCTCGCGCGGGAACGGTGACCTTCGACGGGAAGGACATCTCGCGGACGGACGCACATCGGCTCGTGCGGGCCGGCATCGGCCACGCCCCCGAGGGTCGCCGGATCTTCTCGCGGCTGACCGTCCTCGAAAACCTCCAGATGGGTGCATTCCTACGCAATCAGAAGGACATCGGCCCCGACCTCGATCGCGTGATGACGTTGTTTCCGCGACTCCGCGAGCGGGTCTCGCAGCCGGGCGGCACGTTGTCGGGCGGTGAGCAGCAGATGTTGGCCATCGCTCGGGCCCTCATGTCCCAGCCGCGGGTGCTCCTCCTCGACGAGCCGTCGCTGGGCCTGGCACCGATCCTCGTCCAGCAGGTTTTCGCCACGATCAAGGAGATCAACGAGCAAGGGATGACGATCCTGCTGGTCGAGCAGAACGCGCTCCAGGCCCTCAGCATCGCCCATCGCGGCTATGTCCTCCAGACGGGACGGGTATCCCTGTCGGGCGATGCCGCGTCGCTGCGCGAAGACGAGAGCGTCCGGAAGGCTTACCTCGGCGAGGACTAGCCAGCGCCCGCCAGCGACACCGCTCGGCTGGACTCGGCGCTCTCGAGGATGGCCCGACAGATCCGTAGATCGATCGCCGCATCACGGAGCGTCGCGCCCGTCGGAATACCGTCCCGGATCGCGACGGCGAAGGCCGTCAGCTCCTCGAGGTAGCCCGCCCGCAGATGCCCGGCGTAGGACCAGCTCTGGCGCCACTCCACGACGTTTTGATCGACATAGCCGCCCCTCGCGATCGGGATGATCTGCCGGCCGTGGATCCGGACGGCCTCGTTGTCGACGATCTCGATGGACTCGCCGGCCGCCCCGTGGACGACAACCCGAAGCGAGAACGTGTTCGTGAACGAGGTGAGGACGAGGCTGCCGACAGCCCCGCTGGCGAACCTCGCGCCGACAGCGAAGGCCAGGGCGCCGGCTTCGCCCTCCGAGAGTGAGGCGTTGATCTCCACGACATCGCCCATCAGGAACCGCATCCCATCCACGGCGTGGATCGCCTGGTCTGCGGCGAAGGCCCATGGGACATCGGGAAAGTCAGCGCTTCCGGCCCTCGGCCCCGGCGCCAGGTACACCCCGTCGTAGACCATCGGCGATCCGAACTCGGGGCGGGCCGTCATGTGGGCCGCGATCCGGTGAGCGGCGGAGTGACGCCAGAACAACCCCACGACGCTGACGACCCCGGCCGCCTCGGCAGCCTCGGCGAGCTCGATGGCTCCCTCGACGGTCGGCGCCGTCGGCTTCTCGACGAACAGGTGGATGCCACGTCGGACGACCTCGAGCCCGGCGTCATGCTGGAGCGACGCCCCGCCGCAGACGACAACGGCCTCAGGCTTGAGTTCGTCGAGCATCGTTCGATAGTCCGTGTAGACGCTGGCTGCGCCGTAGCGCCGGGCGACTTCCTCGGCCGCGGGGCGATCCAGGTCACAGATGCCGACGTAGTCGTAGTGCGGGATCCGGGCAAGGTTCGGGTGGAGGGCACCGCGGGCATGATTACCGGCGCCGATGGCAGCCATCCTGATCGGCCTGACCGCCCGCAGGGTCCGGCCATCGAGCGTGAGGCCCGGGCCCCAACGATCGGAACGAATCGTGTCGCCGGCCAGGAAGTCGCGCAAACCCGCCCAGCTGACGAGATCGATCGGGTCGCCGGGACGAAGGTCGTCGGGTGTCATCGGGCCTCCAGCGGTTATTGGGTGTCACGACTGTCGATTGCTGCGGGAAGGATAATGGCGGTCTTGTCCTCGTCGGCGGAAAGCGGTGCACATGAGCGTCCCACCGGATTACCAGGGCTCGACAGGATCGTCGGGGCGACGTCCATGGGTGGGCCTCGTCGCGGCCGCGGGATTGGTCGCCGTCGCCATCCTCAAGCCCTGGGGTGGATCGGATGCCGTCCCATCGGCCGTCGAGTCGAGTGGGCTGACCTCACCCACCGAGAGCGCGGCAGCGCCAGCCACGCCGATCCGCGCGGCGGCGCCGGCCAAGACGCCGGCCCAGCTGGCCGCCTATTCGTGCCACGGCACGCAGGTATGGATGGTCTTCTCCTTGGGGCGCCGTGGCGACCAGCTCTACAACGTCTGGAGCGTGACCGATGCCGTGGCGGTGGCATCCGCTGACCCGGAGACCATCAGCTACACGCCGATCTATTCCACGCAGCTCCTTGGATTCGGCTACTGCGCCCCGGACGCAGACGACCTTCGACCGACAGCGGCCGACGCGGTCACGATCTGGCAGGTCGATACCGACGGGCGGTCCCTCGTTGCGATGCCTGCCAGCTCGCTCGAGCGGGACCTGCGACCTGACTTCGGCGCGCTCATGAAACCCTCCCCGCCCGGCGCAGGTGGATCCGGTCAGCCCGGCTGGCCGGCGGGCCGATACCTTATCCGCGTCGGCGACGCGGTGCTCGGGGCCGAGGTCGTCCTCAGCTGATCAGTCGCCGCCCGATGTGGAGATCTCACGAATGCGCCTTGCGAGCATGATCTCGGCAGTCGACGCGCACGCCTCGGGCGAACCCGGTCGAGTCATCGTTGGCGGTGTCCTCGACGTGCCGGGGGCCACGATGTTCGAGAAGATGGAGCATCTCCGCGACAACGGCGACGACCTCCGAAAGCGCATGCTCCGCGAGCCGCGAGGCTACCCCGCCAGCAACTGCAACCTGATACTCCCCCCGACCCATCCCGACGCCGACGCCGGTTTCGTCATCATGGAGCAGGTCGAGTACCCGGCCATGTCCGGGACGAACCTGATCTGTGTTGCCACGGTCCTCATCGAGACAGGGATGGTCGCCGTCAGCGAGCCGGTCACGGAGCTCGTCCTTGAGACGCCGGCCGGGCTGATCCGCGTCCGGGCCGACGTGGCCGACGGCAAGGTGACCCGGATCACCTTCAGGAACGTACCCGCCTTCGCGCTCCACCTCGATGCCCCGGTCGAGGTGCCGACGCTCGGGACGATCGCGGTCGATGTCGCCTGGGGCGGAATGTTCTACGCGATCGCCGACGGGACCCAGTTTGGGCTGCGGCTGACGCCGGACGAAGGCGCCGATATCGCCCGTATCGGGGAGATGATCAAGGCCGCGACGGCCGAACAGATCCCCGTCAGCCATCCCGACAACCCGGCCATGGCGGGCGTCACGATCTCGCAGCTCACGGCACCGCCGCTGCGGTCGGATGCGAACGGCAAGAATGCCGTCATCGTGTCGTCGGGCCGGCTCGACTGGGGCCGACCCGCGACCTGGACCGGGGCCATCGATCGGTCGCCCTGCGGGACTGGTACCTGTGCCCGTATGGCTGTCCTGCACGCCAAGGGACAGCTTGGCCTCGACGAGGACTACATCCACGAGGGGATCCTCGGGACGACGTTCGTCGGCCGGCTCGTCGAGGAAACCCAAGTCGGCGATCATCTGGCGGTCGTCCCGACCATCGGCGGCACGGCCTGGATCACCGGCTTCGCCAACTACGTCGTGGATCCGACCGATCCGTTCCCCGATGGCTTCACGGTCGGCGACATCTGGGGTGCTGCGGTTGGCTAGCCCGG
Source organism: uncultured Chloroflexia bacterium (assembly GCA_963789905.1). GTDB lineage: Bacteria > Chloroflexota > Limnocylindria > Limnocylindrales > CSP1-4 > CAWBMK01. The sequence goes on from CAWBMK010000001.1 coordinate 1,438,024, forward strand.
GGGGGCGGCCGAGGATCGTCGTTGCATTCGGACCGCGCGCTCGCGAGACGTACTGGACGCCGCAGGCGCGAGCCACCCTCTCCTTCGCCACAGTTGTCGAGGTCGACGCATCTGGAGGGGCGCCGGAAACGGAGCGCGATCAGCTCGACGCGGAGCTCGCAGGCGCCGATGGGCTGTTGCTGTCGGGCTGGTACGACGCCGGCATCGGTTACCTGTCCCGCGAGCGCCTCGCTCGCGCGGGCCGGCTGCGCTTCATCGGATCATCGGCCAGCGATCGGCATCAGCAGTTCCTCGACCTGGACGCCGCGATCGAAGCGGGCATCGTCATCGTCGACACCTCGCGGGTCATGTCGCCGTGGGTCGCCGAGTACGAGCTGGCCCTCACGCTTGCCGCCCTGCGGCGGCTCCCGCAGGAACATGAGCTCGTCGGGCGCGGAGGCTGGCTGAACTTCCGCGACGCTCCAGACGAGATCGACAGGCTGACCGGTCGCCGAATCGGGCTGGCGAGCTTCGGCGCCATCCATCGGCACTTCGCGGCGCTCCTCGCGCCGTTCGACACGACCTGGCAGGCGTTCGACCCGTTCGTGACGGCGGTGCCGATCAAGGCCGCCGGCGGCTCGAAGACCGACGACCTCGTCGAGATGGCCTCCCAGAGCGAGATCTTCTGCGTCGCGACGCCGCCGAACGAGACGACGATCGGGCTCATCGATCGCGCGGTCATCGCCGCGATCCCGAGCGGCAGCGTCTTTGTCCTCGTCTCGAGGATGATCGTTGTCGACCAGGCGGCCCTCCTCGAGCGCCTGGAAAGGGGCGAGCTGCGGGCTGGTATCGACGTCTACGAGCCCGAACCCCCGCCGGCCGACCATCCACTCCGCCACCTGCCGAACGTCGTCCATCCGCCGCATCGGGCGGGGGGCACACTTCCGGCACATCGGGCGGTCTTCGAGGAGACGTGCGCCGAGGCGGCCCGATTCTTCGCCGGCGAGCCAGTGCGGCACCCCCTGCGCGTCGATCTGGTTCGCCTCGTCTCTCGGGAGTCCATCCTGCCGGACTGATCGGCGGGTTCCGACGCCTGAGCGAATTGGCCCGGAGGGCAGGGGCTGTGTGGTCCCTCCGGCACTGCCCGCCCGCGCATTGACGACGGAGGATTCGACTGGGCATGCCGTCGCTGCCGAAGTCGGCGACAAGGGGCCGCTCGAAAGGAGCTCGAATCATGAGGCGCATCGCGGGCATCGCCGGGGCGTTGCTCATCTCGCTTGTCATCCTGGCGCCGGTCGCCCTGGCGGCCGAACCGCCGGCACCGGATCGAGTGCTCGTCTCGGTGAACGGTGACGTTGGCCTGCCTGCCGGTGAGCAGGCTGCGGTCGTGGTCGTCATCCGCGGCGACGCCACGGTGGCGGGTCAGGTGAAGACCCTCGTTATCGTCGATGGCTCGGCTCAGTTGACGGGCGCCCAGGCGGGCAATATCGTCGCCGTCAGGAGCGACGTGACGCTGGGGGTCGGCACCGTCGTCACAGGCGACATCCGAACGCTCGACGCGACAGTCGAGCAGATCGGCGACGCCGAGGTCATGGGCCAGGTCCGGGACATCAGCGTTGACCTCGTCGCGATCGGGGCCGTCCTCGCGCCGGCATTGATCCTGTTCGCGATCGGCTTCGGGTTGATGGCCATCGCGGCCGGGCTGACGCTTGCGGCGCTGGCCGCTCGTCAGGTCCGCGCGGCCGAGACACTTATCAGCCGGCAGCCGTTCCTCACCCTCGGCGTCGGGTTGCTGGCGATGGTCGTGCTCCCGATCGTCTCGGTCGTCGCCATGATCACGGTCATCGGCGCTCCGATGGGACTCGCGATCCTGTTCGGTGTCTGGCCATTGACCGCCTTCATCGGATACCTCGTGGCGGCCATCTGGATCGGCGAGTCGATCCTCGGTCGGTTGTCACCGACCGTGACGCGCGAGCGACCATACCTGGCGGCAGTCCTCGGCATCGTTGTCCTCTGGGTGCTCTCGATCGTGCCGTTGGCCACGGCGATCGCCAGCCTCTTCGGCTTCGGCGCTGTCATCCTGCTGGCATGGCGGACGTTCCGGGGCGACGGCCTTCCTGCCCAGACCGTTACTCGACAGGCACCGGCTCCGATCGGAGCCTGAGTCTTCGCGAACGGGGTCGCCCGCCCTTCGCCGGGCGGGCGGCCCCCAAAGGAGGGGACTGGCGCGCAGCTTCAGGCTGGCCGGCTCATAGCGGATCAGCGCTAGCGGCATCGGCCGTCAATGCCGCAACGAAGTGGCCGGCGGCGTCCTGGTTGGTCCGGTGGAGGTGACCGGCTCGTCCGCCGGGCTTAAGTCGCGATTCGTACCAGATGCCCTCGAGGACATCCTCGACGGCGAGGATGTCGTGGAGCCGGCCGATCTCGGTGCACAGGATGTCGCCCGGCCCGAGCTCGAAACGTTCGTCCTCGATTCGTGCGACGGCTCGGCCGCTGAAGATGAACCAATACTCGTCGCAGTCGTGGAAGTGGGGGTCGAAGGTGCCTCCCGCCCGGACGCGAAACGTCCCTGCAGACGTCACGTCGCTCCATGGGGGACGGTTCTCCGGCGAAAGCTCCCGGAAGACGCTCACCGGATCGGCTGCACGCCGGCGGGCACGATCCGGCACTCGGGGAGGTCGCGGAGGAGCGCCTCCGGTCCGCCCGGCGAGTACACGGCGAGGATCTTCATCGGATCCCAGCCGGTGTTCTCCGTGCCGTGGTAGACGCTCTCGGGGATGAAGACCACGTCGCCCGCCTTGACGTCCCTGTACATCGGGCTTCCGGCGTCGTCCTCGACCATCTGCCGGCCCGTGCCGGAGATGACGTAGAGGATCTCGTCCGAGCCGGGGTGGTTGTGGCGGAGGTGGCCCTTGCCCGGTTCCAGGACGACGATCCCGGCCGCGATCTGGTTGTGGCCCGTCACGCGAACCTCGGCCATCCACTTGAGGGTGCCCCAGTCGAGGATGAGCGTCTCCACATCGTCGGGCTCGATGAACCGCCTGGCCTGGGTCATGTCCCGACCTCCGCTCCCCTGATCTGCTTGAACCGCCGCGTGTTCTCGGTGATGGCGACCTCCGTCGGAAGTCGCTCCATGCTCGAGGCGCCGAAGAAGCCGGCCACCCCATGCGTCCGCGACAGCACGAACTCGGCGTCGTCGGGCTCGGCGATCGGCCCACCGTGGCACAGGACGAGGACGTCGGACCGAATGGCCGCGGCCGCGTCGCGGATCGTCTGGATGCGCTCGACGGCCGCCTCGAGGGTCATCGACGTCTGGGCTCCGATGGCACCCTTCGTCGTCAGCCCCATGTGGGCGACGAGGATGTCGGCACCGGCGGTCACCATCGCTCGAGCCTCGTCCTCATCGAAGACGTACGGCGCCGTGAGCATGCCCCGTTCGTGGGCGATGCGGATCATCTCTACCTCGAGACCGTAGCCCATCCCCGTCTCCTCGAGGTTCTGCCGAAAGAGTCCGTCGAAGAGGCCGACGGTCGGGAAATTCTGGACGCCTGCGAACCCCAACCGGGCAAGCTCGTCGAGGAAGACCGGCATGAGTCGGAACGGGTCGGTCCCGCAGACCCCTGCCAGGACCGGCGTGTCGCGCACGACCGGCAGGACCTCGGCCGCCATCTCCACGACGATGGCGTTCGCGTCGCCGTACGGCAGCAGTCCGGCCAGCGAGCCGCGACCGGCCATCCGATAGCGGCCCGAGTTATAGATGATGATGAGGTCGGCGCCGCCCGCCTCGACGCACTTGGCGGACAGACCCGTGCCTGCGCCCGCGCCGATGATCGGGGCGCCCGTGGCCGCGGTCGCGCGCAGCCGCGCCAGCGCTTCGGCGCCGGACATCGTCATCGGGCGCTCGCAGGCAGGGCCGTCCCGGTCCCGCTTCGGACGTCCCGGTCCAATCGTTCCGCCATCGCCGTCGCGAACGCCGGATCGTTGATGGCCGCGTCCATCTCGACGACCTCGATGTCCGAGCGAAGGCCTGCCCTTAGCTCCCGGACGAGCGCGGCATCGGCCTCCGGATCATGGAACGGGCCGCCCGGGACGTCGATCGCCGAAAGCCCGCCGCGGGGACGAAGACCGAGGCCGGACCCCGCGCGGCGCTGAGCTTGGCGGCGACGATGCGGCCCAACTCGGCACACTCGTCGGGCGTCGTGCGCATGAGCGTCACGGACGGATTGTGCTGGTAGAACGTCCTCGCCCGGAAGCGGTCGGGGACGGTATCGGGAGGCCCGAAGTTGACCATGTCGAGGGCGCCCAGCGAGACGACCTGCGGCAGCCCGAGCTCACCGGCAGCCTCGAGACGATCGGGCCCCGCGGACAGGACCCCGCCAACGAGCTCGTCGGCCAGCTCGGTCGTGGTCACGTCGAGGACGGCCGTGATGTAGCCAGCCCGCATCAGCCCCTCCATGGCCCGCCCACCGGTTCCCGTGGCGTGGAAGACGAGGACCTCGTAGCCACGGCTTTCGAGCCATTCCCTGGCGACCGTGACGCAGGCGGTCGTGACGCCGAACATGGTGGCTCCAACGAGGGGCAGGCGATCACGATCCTCGTCATCGGATACCGCCGGCGCGGCGACCCCGGCCATGCCGACGATGGCGGCGGCGGCGTTGGCGAGGATCCGCTCGCTCAACCGGTTGAGGCCGGCGATGTCGACTACCGGGTACATGAGGGTCAGGTCGACGATCCCGACGTACGGCCGCGTATCGCCGGCGACCATCGTCGAGACGAGGAGCTTGGGCACACCGACCGGCAGCGCCTGCATCGCCTGGCTGATGATCGCGGCCCCGCCAGATCCACCAAGGCCGGCGATCGCATCGAGATTGCCAGCTGCGTGGAGACGGCGGATGACGACGACGGCGCCGCGGGCCATTGCCTCGATGGCCACACCACGATCGCCGGTGGACGCGAGGGCTTCGATCGTCGTACCTGCGGCCAGCGCCACCTCATGGCGACCGACGTCGGGATCTGCCAGCGGCGGTCCCATGACACCCGTGTCCACGAGCAGCACGTCGGCGCCCGCGGCGCGGATGCGGTCCCGCAGGAACTCGTACTCCTCGCCCTTCGTATCGAGCGTGCCGATCAGGACGACGGTCGCCATCAGGGGAATCGTAGCGGCCGGTGCCTCGGCCGTCGTGACACCCAGGTGATCGAGAGGCGGATACAGTAACTCGCGATGAGCCGCGACCCAATGTCGCCCGAGGAACTCCTCGCTCCGTATCGGCCGGTCCTCCGAGAGACGGCCGACGCGCTGCGGAGCGTCGTCAAGCGGACGCTCCCAGGGGCTATCGAAGCGGTCCGGCCGGGCTGGCGCCTCATCGGCTATGACGCGCCGGTCGGCCGCCGGATCCGCTACGTCGCGTTCGTCTGGCCGGAGCCCGAGCACGTCCACCTCGGGTTCGAGCACGGCATCTTCATGGAGGATCCGGACGGCGTCCTTCAAGGCGCAGACCTCCGCAAGGCCCGGTTCGTGACCCTGCGAAAACCGGGCGAGATCGAAGACGACATCCTCGAGAGGCTCATCCGTGAAGCCTTCCGGGTCGCATCGATGGATCGGTCGCAGCGGTTGGCGTCGATCCTCGATCGCGACGCGGGCCCTCGCGCCTAGGACGTCAGATGTGGTGTTCGTGTCCATCAGCGTGGCGACCTTGAAGGGGGTTGGGGCACCGGTCGAACTGTTCCGGGTGGTCCGCCTGCACGCTTGAGCCCTCGAGCGGCAACCCGCCGAACGGGCCACTGCACGCCTGACCGATGTCCCACGGACAGAACCTGCACGGGGCGGCAGTCTCAGAGCGGTTCATTCCGTACCACTGGCAGAGGTGAATCGAAGGATCCTCGGCACGGCCTTCATCGTCGTGCTCGCATTCGCGTGGTTCGCCGGCTGGGACGCCCAGTCGGTTGCCGCTGCGCCCTGCCCGCCGGCAGGCGGATCCTCGTGGAACATCTGCAACGGCACCGTATCCCCCACCAGCGGGACGACCGGAACGAACTTCACGTTCACGGTCACCTACTCGCGGCCGGCGGGCGGTGGCGCTCCAAACTACGTTCGCGTGTCGATCGACGGTGGCGCTCCCAACAACATGACGGCGCAACCGCCGATCAACTACCCAAACGGAACTACGTTCGCGTTCACCACCAACCTCGCGGCCGGGTCGCATACCTACTCCTTCTCGGCTCAGCGGACGGCGGGCGGCGGGACCAAGACGATCGCCGGCAATCCCTCGCCGATCACGGTCTCCGCCCCGCCGACACGCCAACGCCGAAGCCGACCCCCAAGCCGACCCCCAAGCCCAAGCCCAAGCCGAAGGCGACGCCCAGGCCCGCACCGAGAGCGACGCCCAGGCCGACGCCTAGACCCAAGCCAAAGCCCAAGCCGACGCCCGCTGTTGTCGCGGTAAGCCCGTCGCCGTCGCCATCACCTTCGCCCTCTCCGTCGCCGTCGCCCTCCCCGTCACCGTCGCCGTCACCGAGTCCGGCCGCGGTCGGGGTCATCCCGCCGGTCGTGGGAGGAGACAACGGTGGGCCTGGCGACGAGGCCGGTTTCTTCGGGCCGGGATCGCCGGCTGGCCCCTTCTCCTTCCTGCTCGCGGCCATGGGACTGCTCGGGGCCGTATGGTTCATCGTGGGTCGTCGTCGACGGCGCCGGGCTGTCGTCGCAGCGGCGGCAACGGGATCAGCGATCGCACGAGGCTACCCCGGTCGGCGGACCGGTGGCTCCGGCCAAGCCAAAGTCCCCCTCGAAGGCGAAGCAGCGACCCGCTGCGCCTGCGCCGACGCCTGTCCCGGCGGCGACTCAGGCGCCGGCCAACGCGAGCCTGGCTGCCGCGAGCGCCGCGGCCGCCGCGATGACGGCCGAGGAGTTGGAGGAGGCGCACATCCCGCGCTGGCGACGCCAATCGGTCCGCGAGGCCCGAGCCGCCAGCGAGCGCGCGCCATCCGCACCGGCGGTCAAGATGAAGTTCCAGACCGATCCCGAGGCGGGCGTGGAGCGCTTCCAGGTCCGCTATGCCCTCGTGACGATCACGGACACGATGGACGAGGTGACAGGCGCGAGAGTTGGAGAGCTCCAGGCCGGTGACGAGGTCGAGGTCCTGGACCGACAGGCGGCCTGGGTCATGGTCCGGACCCCGTACGGAGTCGAGGGCTGGATCCACCGCACGACGCTCGGCTCCCGGATCCAGCCGAAGACCGCCGAGGCCGGCGGGGCGACGGACTCGTCGACCGGCAATGGATCGTCTGGCGACGAAGCTCCGCAGCTCGAAGACCTCCTGGCCAACATCACCGCGCAGCGCCAGGCTCCGGCCAATGTCGAGGCATCGGGCCAGGCGGCAGTCGAGGCAGCCGCCAGCGGGGAAATGGCCGAGGCCGTCGACCAGGAACCGGGACCCGAGCCCGTCAAGACCCTGCCGCCAGCCCCGAAGTCACAGGGCTCCAGGCAGTCGCGCTCACGACGACACTCACGGCCCGCTTCGGCATCCTGAACCCGATCGGCCGCGTGGCGGCCGCGAAGCGTCGGGCCGGGCTCGGGTCGGCCACACGGTCGCAGGCGCATCGAGGCACTGCCAGCTAGACCGCGACGGAAGGCCGAATGGACCTTCTCGAGCTTGGCGCGGCACCCCTACCGTCGAGACGAACCACTCGTGCTCGAGGTACCCATGCGCATTCGGTTGGCCCGAAGGCTCGGGGCGCTCTCTGTGCTCCTCCTGATCGCTGCCTGCTCGGGGGGCGGCGATCGAGCTCCGACTGCCCGCGAAGCGTGGGTACGTCCGTCGACCGTCGCCGGGGAACCCGTCGCCGCATACCTCATCATCGACAACACGGGTGGTGAATCAGACCGTCTCCTGGGCGTATCAAGTCCGAGCGCGGCCTCGGTCGAGATCCATGAGACGTCGACCGACATGGACGGGATGACCGGGATGCACCCGATCGACGGCATCGACGTGCCGGCTGGCGGTTCAGTCCCATTCGAGCCGGGCGGCTATCACCTCATGCTGGTGGGTTTAGCTGAGCCGCTCGAGGTCGGTGACACGATCGAGCTTCGGCTCGTCTTCAGGCGCGCCGGTCCCGTCGACGTCATAGCCGACGTACGGTCGAGTTGATATGGCCCGCGACCCAGCAGCCGCGGACCACCCCGACGAGACATCGATTGTCCTCGACGGCGCCTTCCGGCTGGTCCTCGTTCTCGGTGCGGTCCTGCTCCTGCTGCTCGTCGCCTCAATGGTCCGCCAGACGTCGGACCCGGCCATCACGTTCGTCTATGCGCGGCCGACAGGCGCGCCGGCGATCGAGCTGATCGACCCGGACGGACGCTCATTCTCGCTGGCGTCACTTCGCGGCCAGCCTGTCCTCGTGTTCTTCGGCTACACGCACTGCCCCGATGTCTGCCCAGCGACCATCAGCACGGTCGGCGAGGTGATGGACTCGTACGGACCCCGACTGAAGGCTGTCTATGTGACCATCGATCCCGAGCGCGACACGACAGCCTGGCTCAAGGACTACAGCCGATACCTGCGGCCGGGATTCGTCGCCCTCACCGGATCGGGGCCCGCGATCCGGGCGACCGCCAGCGCGTGGGGTGTCCGCTATGCGCGCGTCGACACTGGTGGAGCCGGAGGCTACGCGATGTCCCACACGGCGGACGTGTATCTGGTTGACGCGGCCGGGATCCTGCGGGCCCACTTCCCCTTCGGCACGGAGGCCGCGGCGATGGCCGCCACCGTCCATCGGCTGACGGCCGAGCCGATGGTTGGAACGCCCAGGGCCACGCAGCCCGCGCCCTCGCCCGCCATGTCGTCGGCGTCACCGCCGAAGGCCGCGGACTTGGGAGTCGAGATTCGGTCCTCGTCGGTCTGGGCAGGTGGCGCGAGCCCCGTGATCCTCGCCCTGAGCGATCCCGACGGTCGACTCGATGATCCGACGATCCGGGTCACCGCTCAGCTCCTCGGGCCGGACGGGGCAGCATCCGGCCTTCCTGCGGAGGCAACAGCGGTTCGACCACCGGGGGTCGCCGAGGTTTCGTTCGTCGTGCCGATCGCCATTCCAACGCCCGGGTCGTGGCGCCTGGCCGTGACCGCCGACCTGGGCACCAGGATCGGGGCTGGCGTCGCCGACGTCACGGCTCTCGACCCGGGCACTACGGCAGTTCTCGGCGGGCACGCTCCCGCAGCCCATACGCCCACGATCGACGATGTGGGCGGCGATGTGCGGGCTGTCACGACCGACCCGGCGCCCGATCTGCGGCTATCCCGCCAATCGACGAGCGACGCCCTGGCTGCGCACCGACCCTTCGTCCTGATCGTCGACTCGCCGCGGTTCCGGGTGTCGCCGGCATGCGGACGTGCGGTCAAGCTCGGCCGGTACATGATGGACCGCTGGCGCGATGTGACCTTCATCCACCTCGAGCCCCTGCGGTATGAGGTCGTAACGGACACCCCGAGACTGGAGGGCACGCTCGAGGATCCGCGTCTCACGCCCGTCGCTGAAGCGTGGGGCATCGGTGGATCGCCATGGGGTGCTCGATCGATGCCCTGGATCTTCGTGGTCGATGGCGTCGGGACTGTGCGGGCCAAGTACGAAGGCGTGATCGGCAGCGAGGACGTCGATGTCATCCTGTCCCTCCTCGCCGACGGTCGCTGAGGCGCGAGCGGGGCGCGGACGAGGCGCGGACGAGGCGCGGGCCGCACTGTCCAAGGGCGTGCGCTCCGGCCCACCCGAACGGGCCGGATGTCACCTTGCCGGGCCACCTCCTGGGCGGCACCCTCCGGGCATGGATACCTTGCCGCACGACGACCTTCACCTAGCGCTTCCCGGCGACTCATCCCTCTCGCGGCGCGGGTTCCTCCGCGGGGCGACTCTAGCCGGAGGTGGGCTCCTCGCGGCCGGTCTCGCGGCCTGCACGTCGGACCTCAGCCCCGTCTGGACCTACGGACCGGTCGCATCCGGGGGCGCGTCGGCCACGCCTTCGGCTGCCGCCAGCGCTCCGGCGTCAGCGGCCGCTTCGGCGGCCGCGTCGGCCGAGGCAAGTCCAGCGGCATCCGCATCAACGGCACCCTCCGGCGACATTCCGGCTGGCTGGACGTCGCACGATGTCGCCGCCCGAGACGTCGTTCGTCGCTATATCGGCGATCTCGCACCGGCTCTCCAGGGCATCTACGGGGATGCCGCGTTCGCGAAACTCGTCGACATCCTTGGCGCGACGGAGGATTATCCAGAGCTCCATGAGAAGCCGGCGTTCGTGCAGGTCCCGCAGCTGGTCCTCAACGACGCGCTAAAGCCGCTCACGCCGACCATCGATGGCGACGTGAAAGTCTTCGACCTGACCATCGACGAGATCGAGCAGCAGATCGACGAGATGAAACCTCCGGTCGCCGCTCTCGGCTACAACGGACAATGGCCGGGCCCGACCATCCGCGTCAAGCAGGGCGACAAGGTGCGGGCGAAGTTCAAGAACAACCTCACCGAGACAACGGGCGTGCACTTCCATGGCGTCGAGTTCGACGACTTCTTCTCCGATGGCGTGCCCTTCGTCACGCAGAAGCCGATCGTGCCGGGCGAGACCTATGCGTATGAGTTCACCGCGACGAACACCGGCTCGCTCATGTACCACTCGCACCACAACGCGACGGACCAGGTCGGGCGCGGACTGCTCGGCGCCTTCATCGTCGATCCGATCGATGACCCGGTGAAGTACGACCGTGAGTACGTCTGGATCTCGAATGACTCACTCGGTGGCTTCACCATCAATGGCCATGGCTTCCCGGCGGTGGTTCCCGTCCTCGCCGCGGTCGGTGAGACGGTGCGTATCCGATTCATGAACGAGGGGATCATGATGCATCCGTGGCATAGCCACGGCTATGCGATGCAGGTCGTGGCCCGCGACGGTCACTCGCTTGGGACCGCGGCGTTCGCGTGCGACACGCTCGGTGTCAACCCCGGCGAACGTTACGACGTCACGATCACCGCTGATCGGCCCGGTGTCTGGGCGTTCCATTGCCACATCCTGCCCCACGTCGAGGGTGCCGATGGCATGTTCGGGATGGTCAATACGCTCATCGTCGTCCCGCAGAAAGCCCACGTCGACGCGATCGTCAGCGCTCTTCTGAGCTGAGCCCGGTGCCCTCGCCGACGGACAGTCCGTCGGCTCTCGACGGGCTAGTTTTCGAGACGGCCTCGCGCACGGCCCCTGTGGCTGGACGATGATCGAGCCGGGGCGGATTGGCCGTCCATGACCGCGATGCGGTCCGCAAGGCGATCGACCCACATCGGCGCGTCGATGGGTCGGCGCTGCCGAGAGCGGAGCATCCGCTCGATGTACGGGTCGACGGGTGGGGTCATCGGCTGGCGCGCTGGCCTGTCGGGTTCCGGCTTGGCAATAAAGTGGCGCGGATCGGATCGTACGCGGAGACCGATCCGCGCCATGATGCCAAGGCCCAGCAGGAGGGCCGGGAGCCGGAGATTGTTGAGTGTTAAGCCGGGAGGCGACATGTGCGTGCCTGGTCCATGTGTCGCCCCCCGGAAGGTTGGTCGCCCGCCGGGATCCGCGCCGGCGGGCTTGTGATGAACCGTATGCGGCCGACTCGCACAGAGCAATCGCAAATTCGTCAGCCCCACAACGGCTTCCGACCGGTACCTGAGCGCGCGATCGTCAGCCGTGCGAATCGGGTCCCATCGCGCGCCAGCTCGAAAGTCCCCTTGACGGTGCGGTCCAGATCGATGTGGTGAGGCGGAGAGGGGTCGCCATCTGCGCCGGTCGGTGACGCGATGCACCCCTCGCCGGCGCCCTCGTGGTGCAGGCGAGCACCATCTGGCGGATGTGGAGCGCGGGCTCAGACGCCTGCCCGTCCGAGCATCGCCCGAAGGATCGATCCTCGGCCGGCCACAGCCATGCGGTACGAGAGGCCGTCACCCTCGCCACCGGACCACATCGACTCGATGACCATCTCGCCGGGTCCAGCCGCGGCGAGATACTCGATGACGGCCGATGGCCCCTCCAGGATCGTGCCGTCGGCGAGGACCTCGACGCCGGCGAGACCGGCGGCCAGATCGAGGATCCGGTCGAGATAGGCGGCGTTGTTGACGTGTCCGAGCGGGTCGAGCTCGGACGATCTCACGACGCTGGCGACCTCGATCGCCGGCGGGCGATCCGGCGGCTCGTCGGCCCGGAGTGGCTGGATCGGAGCTGCGAGACCCGGGAGGCGGTCGGCGAACTCGCTCGGGATCCGAGCCGGTCGTCCTCGAGCGTCGGTCAGGATCCAGTCGGTGAGGACCGTCGCGATCTCATCCCCGTCTCGGGTGATGTCCGCCCGCCGGCGTGCCCAGATGCGGCGATAGCCGATCACGTTCGTGGTGACGTCCAGGACATCTCCGTAATGAGCCCGGCCACTGACTTCGATGGCCACGGCCCGAACGAGCCAGGCGAGGCCACGCTCCTCGTACCAGGCTCGCGTGTAGCCGATCCGTTCCGAATGGATCCAGGCGATGTCCTGCGCCAGCCGGAGGAACAGCGAGGGACGGGCGAGCCCGCTCGGGCCGGCCTCGTCGAATCGAATGCGATATCCGACTGTCGCCGTTCGGTCGTCCACCCGGGCAGGATACGTCCCCGCCCGATCTGCTCAGATGCGGTCGACGACGACCGCCGTCCGACGGCGGGTGAGGTCCTTGACCCCTCGTTCGTGCAGCTCGACGAGCTGGGCGAGGCTCGCCTGATCCCAGCGGCGCGAGTAGGTCGCGATGGCCTCGGAGCGGAGGCGAAGGGCTTCCCGCCGCATTCCCGCCCGCTCGAGCTCGGCGACACAGTCGAGGATGGCGCGATAACGGGCCGGGTATTCCTCGGCGGTCGGTGGTCGAGATTCCATGCCACGATCCAGCCTGCCCCAGTGATGACGTCGACGCGATAGCGCATGAGTCCCCTCGGCGCCAGCCGGTCATCCCATGACCCAACGGGGCAACCCCTGGCTTCGCGGCTAGTCGCCGCGGTGATCGCCGGCGCGAACGTCGAACGCGGCGAATCCGCCAGATGCCGCCGACCAGGTCTCCTCAACAGCATCGACGCGCGCCCCAGGCGGCCCGTCGGAGAGGTCCACGATCAAACCCTCCAGCGCCGCGACCGGTCCTTCGGCCACGCATCTGACACTGCCATCCGCTCCGTTCGCGACCCAGCCGACAAGGCCACGTGCTGTCGCCCGGCGCTGGGCGAAGAAGCGGAACCCCACCCCTTGCACGCGCCCCCGCACGACGATATCGAGCCTGGCTGGGTCGGAGCCGACATCCTCAGCCACGTGCCGAGGGCCACGCGAGGGCCAGGACGTCGAGCGTGAGCTCGGGGCTGGCGCTGGCATCGAGGCGGTTCGTGGCCTCGTCGAGCCGCGACAGGAACGCGACGACCGCTCCGGGCGCGATGGCCGAGCCGAGCGTTCGTGTCTCCTCGAGGAGATCGGGCTCGCGGACATTCGATCCACCGACCTGGGCCAGGGCCACGTCATAGGCGACGTCGCGCCAGATGGCGACGAGCCAAGCAGCCGCGCGACGACGATCGGCCGGGCTGCGCTTGGCCGAGCCGGCATCGGCATCGGCCCCAGCGGGATCGTCGGAAGCGATCGCCTCGAGAGCCCGCGTCATCGTTTCGCGCATCCGCCCGAGCCGGACGGAGCGACGGTCGGCCCACAGGTCGACGAGAGTCCGGGTGATCTCGGCGCGCGTGGCGACGATGGCCGGCGATCCCGCCAGACGGACTGCTTCGCCGGGCCTCCCTCGCGCGATCCGGGCGAGTCGCGCTGCCGTCGGCCGGTCGGCCAGGCCGCGAGCCTCCAGCAGCTCCTCGATGTCGCGCGTTCCGACCGGTCCCAGGCGCACACGAGCGCAGCGCGACCGAACCGTCTCCAGCAGGGCGTCCTCATCGTCGGCGCAGAGGACGATGCATGTGTCAGGCGGAGGTTCCTCGAGGGTCTTGAGGAGGGCGTGCTGGGCGTCTTCGCTGAGGCGATGGGCACGCTCGATGATCGCGACCCGGATCGGCCCCTCCACGGGCCGCAGGGCCAGCTCGGCCACGAGGTCGCGGATGCCAGGCGCACGCGGATCGCCCCCCAGACCGATGCGGTCGGCCGCTCCGGACGGACCGATGCGATGGACATCGGGATGATTGCCCGAGGCCACGCGCCGACACGCCCGGCATTCTCCGCAGGGCCGGTCGGAGGACGAGGCCTCACACAACAGCTGGGCCGCGAGATCGGTAGCCAGGGTGGCCTTCCCCACCGACGGCGGCCCCAACAGGAGGATCGCGTGCGGGGGGCGAGCGGCCATCGACCGGATCGCGGCGACAGCCGAAGGCTGGCCGACCGTCTGGAACTCGCCCACCACGGTGTCAGGCCGGCGGAGCGGCCTTCGTCCTGGTCCGCCGCGTCGGCTTCGCTTCAGCGGCACCATCGGCGGTGACCGATTCGGAGCCCGCCGCGGCAGAGGGCGCCGGCTTCGATCTCGTCCGACGGGCGGGCTTCGCATCGCCCGTGGTGGCGGCCGCCGTCGCCGTCTTCGGGCTGCGAGCCCGTCGAGCCGGCTTGGCCTCGGCTGTCGGCGTGTCGGTCGTCGATTTAGCGGTTGAGGCCTTCGATCGCGTCCGTCGGGCGGGCTTGTCCGCCGTCACCGGGCCCGACGAATCGGCCGCAGGTCGGCTGCCCGCAGCGGCGGGCGCGCCACTCTCGCGAGCGGCCAGCTGGGCGCGAAGCATCGCCTCGAGCTCGGGTGGAACCTCGCTCCAGCCCTCCGCCGATCGCGGCGGACGATTGGCGTCCCGTGGTGCGCCACGCGGCGCCTCCCGGGGAGCGTCCCGGTAGCCGCCGTGGGGTTCCGAGCGTCTGCCCGAGCCGCCACGGCCGTAGCGCTCTCGATCGATCGCGGTGCGGTAGGCCTCACGGCGATTGGGCGTCCGATCGCGCCCGCCTCCGCCCCTCGCCCGACGTTCGGCGAGGAGATATTCAGGCACCTCAGGCTCAGGAAACTCCTCGTCGGCCTCGCCCGACGGGGCCCGAGGGCCCGACGGGACACCGATCTGGCGATCCCAGATCGATCCGAACGCGGCAGCCCGCGGCGAGCGCGGCGCCTCCGGCGCGTCACCATCGGGTTCTGGCGCCTGCTCGGCGACATCTGTCACCTCGGCTGCGTCGGCGGCGACGCCGTCTCGGCCGCGGCCACGTCCCCGACCACGGCGCCGCCGGCGGCGGCGCTGGCCTTCGCCGTCGCTCGTCTCGTCGGCATCGTCCACCGCAGCCACAACGGGCTCTCCGGCGATCTCGATCACCGTGGCATCGATCCCGTCCGACTCCTCCACGGGTTCGGCTGCCTCGGCGTCCGGCTCGTGACGTGCGAGCTTCTCCCCGGGCATGACCGTGACGGCCGCCTTTCGTCGTGTCGACGGCGTCCGCTCGGTCTTGGTGGCCGACTCGGCGGCTCTTGCGCGAGTTCGCCGCCGGCGCTCCGTCGCTCCTTCGGTCTGCTTCTCGGGGACCTCCGTCATCGAGAGGTCCTCCTCGTCACCGGCCACGCGCCGTCCGGACCGGCTGGAACCCTTTTCGACCTTGGCGATCTGGGTGATCTCGATGAATTGATCGGCCACGTCGATGAGATCGGAGCTCGTGTTCGCCTTGAAACAGATGACCTCGACGCGGACGCCCATCTCCTGGACGGCCCGGATCGCCGGCGCGAAATCGCCGTCTCCGGAGACGAGGACGATGACGTCGAGATTGCGGGCCGTCTTCATCATGTCGACGACCATCTCGATGTCGAGGTTCGCCTTGACCCGCCCATCGCCGTACTTGCGGATGTCCTTGCTCACGACGCGATAGCTGTTGCGGGCCAGGAACTGGTGGAAGTTGCGCTGGTTCTCGTTCTCCGGATCGAGCCCCGTGTACGCATACGCGCGCACGAAGTCGCGACCGGCAGTGGCCGACTTGAGCAACGTGACGTAATCGATGTCCACGCCGGCCGCCTTGGCCGCGTAGAAGATGTTCGCCACGTCCACGAAGACGGCGACGTTCTTGCTCACTCTGACTCCTTTGTCAGGTACCGGGCGAGCAGCTGGCCGACGGTCACGAATCCGGACCGCTCCAACCGAGCCAACTCGACCTGGTCGTCTGGATGCCCCGCCTCGATGACGGAACAACCCTTGTTGAATGCCGAGCGCATCGCCTCACCGAGGAGAGCGTCGGCCGTGGGCTCGGCGGCGAGATCGGGGTCGACGACCAGAAGGTCGATCGAGCCGATGTAGCCACCGGACCGGACCGAGGGGCGCAGAGCCATGACGACTCCGCCGCTCAGATCGCGGCCCTGTTCTGCCACGAAGATGGATGCCTGCGGAAGATAGACGAGCTGACGCAGCAGATCGGCCGATACGGGTCGACCGGTCGCGCGCTCGGCGAGCGTCGTCAGACGGTCGATGTCGGTAATCCGGGCCACTCGGACCTGATATTCCACGCCGGTGTTGTTACCTCGGGCAGATCGGCGACGCGAGCAACATCCCACGACGTTGCGCTGGGGTTCCCGGGTGCCGGCCTTGCGCGAGCGAATGGCGGGCGCATCAGGGCGCACCTGGCCACGCTGGGCGGGTCGTTCGGCCCCGGGTAGCATACGGGTCGCCGGTCCCTATCATACGGCATCCCTTCGGCGGCCATCGAACGCGCCGCCCCCGGCGCGATAGGCACGGACGACGGAACAGTGCGAGTGGCCCACGACCGACCCTTCAGCGGAGTGACACCCGGAGCCGGGCGAATGCCCGCGCTCATGTCGATGGTCTTCGTCGTCGGCGTGGCGATCGCGATCGTCAAGCCGTGGGGTCCGACGGGCCAGACCACAGCCGACCGTCCCCTTCCGCCGATCCCGCCCCCTCGTCCGTCAGCCGCGGCCGCCGTCGTCGCAGAGGCGACCAGCGGGCGACCGGACCCTGAGGCCGCGCACCGCTCGACGTGTCCCGCTGGAGGCGGCTGGTGGATCGTCTGGCGGTCGAGCACGACCGCGCCCGATCGATCGGGGATCCCCGCCCTTGCCGTCGATGCCACGGGCATCGATGATCCACGGCTCCGATTCATCGACGTTGGCGCGGAGGGCGCGTCGGAGCTGGGCATCTGCGCTCCACTGCTCGGCCCGGATCGCCCCTCGTCGAGCGATCGAGTCAGCGTCTGGAGCGTTCCGCTCGAGGGCCGCCCGCGCGAACTCGAGGTTCGGCTCCTCGAGCCCGCCGTCCGTACAAACCTCGTCGCCATCTACGCCCCGCCCCGGGTCCCCGGCAAGGCCGACACCCCGCTCGACCCGAACGGCTGGGGGGCCGGCCGCTACGTATTCCTTGTCGGCGACCGATGGCTCGGTGTCGAGATCCTGGGAGCCGATGAGCGCGTCGCTCAAAGCCGCGGCGGCTCGCGCTCCATGTCATAGGCCCCACGGGCCATGATGATCGTGCCGAGGCTGGCGATCCAGAAGCCAGGGGCCTGAGAAGGCAGCAGCCCGGCCGCGGCACCGGCCGTGACGAAGGAGATCGGCCAGATCAGCAGCCCGGCCACCGCGAGTCCGGCCAGGACGCCGAACGTCAAGGTGCGATCGATGCTGAGCGGACGTCCGCCGGCGGCATAGGGCAGGGCGACCATCGCCAGACCCCCGATCGCCGCCAGGAAGGTCAGGATGCCGCTGCCGCCGAGCCCGCCGGACTGGACGAGCGGCAAGCCCTCAGAGCCACCGATCGAGTGCCATGGCAGGAAACAGCCGACGAGGATGACGACCGAGCCGATCGCGACGAGGAGGCGAGCGCGACCCAGAGGACGTCGATGCATGGACGGCTACTCGCCTTCACCGTAGGCCTCCGGCCGGAGCACGCCGACGAATTGGAGATTGCGGTAATGCTCGTTGAAATCGAGGCCGTAGCCGACGACGAACCGATCCGGGATCGTGAACCCGACATAGTCGATCGGGATCTCGACGAGGCGCCTCGCGGGCTTGTCGAGGAGCGTGCACACGCGCAATGAGGCGGGCCTCTTGCCGCCGAGGTAGCGAAGGAGATAGTTGAGCGTGAGACCCGTGTCGATGATGTCCTCGACGATGAGGACGTCCTGACCTTCGATCGACGCCGAGAGGTCCTTGAGGATCCGGACAAGGCCGGAGGATTCGGTCGTCGCGCCGCCGTACGAGCTCACTTCCATGAGGTCGATCCGGACCGGGATCGTGATCTGGCGCATGAGATCGGCCATGAACGGCAGGGAACCCTTGAGGACGGACACGAGGGCGAGGCCGCGGCCGGCGTAGTCGGCGCTGATCTGCGCGCCGAGCTCGGCCACCTTGGCCGCGATCTCCTGCTCGGTCAGAAGGATCTCGCCGACGTCGTCGACGAGATCGATCGGCCTGCTCATCGCCATGTCTGTGCCCTATGGCTGGCGGTCATCGGGTCGGCGCTTTCGCCCGCCGGCGCCTGCCTGTCGCGGATGGCACTGCCGGAGCAGCTACGCCGGCGGGCGCGCCGGCGGCGGCGTTGGGCGCTGCCGCGCCGCTGGGAAGTTCGGCGCCATCAGGCGCGAGATCGCGCTCGGGCACGATGTGGCCGAGCGTCCCGGTAAGCTCGTCGGCGAGGGCGATCCGACCGTATTTGAGCATGAGAGCCCGGAAGTCGCGGGCGTAGAAGAGCTTGATTCGAAGATCCGGGTAGAGCTCACGCAGTCGGCGCAGCTTGCGATTCTTCTTGCGGACGAGCCGCTGGCGGAGCGTCGTGAGCTCCAGATAGAGGTCCAGGTCGGGCAGGAAGAAGTCGGGCGCAAAGCTCTCCACGACATCGCCGCTGAGGTTCCACCGAAGCGGGTACACGTGCGGCTCGTACTCCCAGGCAACGGCGTAGAAGTCGAGGATGCGGGCCATCTCGGCCTCGCTTGCGTGGGCGAAGGGCGGGCGCACCGCCTCGGACGTGACGGTCGTCTCGCCGCTCAACGGTAGTTGGCGCGAGCGCCGGCCGGGTCCATCGGGCACCAAGTCTAGCCGGTCCGGTCTGAGGCAGCATGCCGGACATACCCCAGGGGAGTATCCTACGGATATGGTGACGACCCGGAGGACGACCACGATGACGACGCGCGAAGGCACTCGCACCACACGCCGCGCGACCCCCGCGGGCGCTCAGGGCCGATCGCACTTCCGTCATTCCTACTCGAAGGACCGCGCGCTGCTCCTCCGTCGGCTGGCCCGGATCGAGGGCCAGGTGCGGGGGATCGCCAGGATGATCGAACGCGAGGAATACTGCGTCGACATCCTCCAGCAGACGGCCGCCTTGCGGGCTGCCGTCGACTCGCTGTCCATCCTCGTCCTCGAGGATCACGTCCAGGGCTGTGTCCGAACGGCCGCCGAACAGGGAGAGGCCGACGCCTACGTCGACGAGGTCCTCGACGTCGTACGCCGGACGCTCGGTCGGCCCGTCCGCGCCGGATCCAGAACGACCTAACACGTGGCACCAGGGTGCCGCCAAGGGCCACGTTATCCACGAGATGCGAGCCTGCGGTGAGGTTGTGGATAACACTCGTTGACACCACCGCAGGCGCGGTCTAGCGTCCGCGGTCCGCACCGCACCACGATGCGGCGAGGGTAACGGGGCTCACGAAGGGTCTGGGGAAACCCGGCCGCGAACCGAAGGGGTCCCGGAAGACCGCGCGATCGGCAGCCGGTGCGAAGAAGACGAACGCCGGGGGCGGTTCCCGGAGCGGATGTCGGTACGACCCTGGAGGTGGTGCCTGGCCAGCTCGCGAGACCCGCTCCCGACGGACGTCGTCGGGTTGCCCCGCCTTTCCGACACCTTTCATGAAGCCCTCGACGGCGCCCTGCGGGCCATCGATGTGTCCCTCTCGGGCGAGACCAGGACGACCATCGAAACCCACGTCCGCCTGTTGTTGGCGTGGAATGAGCGTGTCAACCTGACCGCCATCCGCGATCCGGCAGCGATCGCGATCGACCACGTCGCGGACAGCCTGTCGGCGATTCCCATCCTTCGCCAGGGAGGCTGGGACGCGATCCTCGACCTCGGGAGTGGGGGCGGCTACCCGGGACTGCCGATCGCCGCCGCCCTCCCAGCAAGCCGCGCCATGCTCGTCGAATTCGATCGCCAAGAAGGCCCGCTTCCTGGAGGTCGCCGTGGCCGCCATGGGCATGGACAGGAGAGTCGCCGTGGCCGCCGAGCGGGGCGAGGCCCTCGCCGCACGGGCGGACCACCGGGAGCGTTGGTCGGTCGTGACCGCCCGCGCGATTGGCAGCCTCGCCGAGGCGGCCGAGACCGGCATGCCGCTCGTCGCCATCGGCGGCGCCCTCATCGCCTGGAAGCGCCGGCCGATCGATGCCGAACTGGCCGATGCGACCGGCCTCCTCAGGGCCCTCGGAGGGCGCTCTCCCCGGATCGTCGATGCCGGCCTCGTCGGTCGCCCGAACAACATCCTCGTCGTCGTCGACAAGATCGAACGAACCCCGGACCTGTACCCGCGCGATCCCGCCATGCGGCGCCGGCGGCACACCCGCCAGGACCGTGGTTTACGCTGACGCATCAATGCGGATCGCCGTCGTGTCCGACATCCATTCGAACCTGCCCGCCCTCGAGGCCGTCCTCGGCGCGGTCGGCGACACCGTGGATCGCCTCTGGGTGCTCGGCGACATCGTCGGCTACGGCGCCGAGCCCGACAGCGTGGTGGAGCGCCTGCGGGCGAGCGAGGCGGTGGCCGTCCGAGGCAACCACGACCACGTCGCGGCCGGGAACGAGGGTGCGGACTGGTTCAACGCCATCGCTCGATCGGCGGTCGAGTGGACCGCCAGGGTCATCTCACCCGTCACCAGGACGTGGCTTGCGGAACTCCCGATCCGTCGCGAAGAATCTGGCTTCACCCTCGTCCACGGCAGCCCTCGCGACCCGCTCTGGGAGTACGTCACCGATCGAGTCGTGGCCGGCGAGGCGATGGCAGCGATGACGACGGCCCGAGGATTGTTCGGCCACACCCACCTGCCCCGCGCCTTCGTGGCCGACGACGGAGGCATGCGCGAGATCGTCGCCGACGACGGATCGGCGCTCGAGCTGGGCGGCCAGCGCGCGCTCCTGAACCCGGGCTCGGTCGGACAGCCTCGCGACGGAGACCCACGCGCGGCGTACCTGATCATGGACACCGACGACGACCGCGCGACGTGGCACCGCGTCGCCTACGACGTCGCCCTCGCGGCACGTCGGATCCGTGCCGCCGGCCTCCCGGACCGCCTCGCCAGTCGACTCGCCATGGGATTCTGAACCTCGATGATCGGAGGACGACGGCCGCTCACCGGGCGTAAGCCGGGGGACCGTCGGGTCCGCGTCGAGCGGCCCCACGCAGCCTTCTTCCGCTATGCAGGTCCCGGAACGCTGGTTGCAAAGCAGGCCGCCTCGGAGCCGCTGACGGCGTCGGGCCGATTCGTCGCCCGCCTCAAAGCCATCGCCATGGGTCGGCCACTGGCCAGCGAGGACGAGCTCCTCGAGCGGCTCTCCAAGACCAAAGCACTGGCGATCTTCAGCTCCGACGCGATCAGCTCGTCGGCCTATGCCACCGAGGAGATCCTGCGCGTCCTGGTCCTTGCGGGTGCGGCCGCCCTGTTTGCCTCGATCCAGGTATCGCTCGCCATCGCCGTGATGCTCGCCGTCGTAGCCTTCTCCTACCGTCAGGTCTGCCGCGCCTTCCCCGGCGGAGGCGGCGCCTACGCCGTTGCGAAGTCCGAGTTGTCGTCGCTGCTGGGGCTCATCGCGGCGGCCGCCCTGCTCATCGACTACGTCATGACCGTGTCCGTCTCGACATCGTCGGCCATGGACCAGCTCATCTCCCTGGCCCCGCCGCTCGCCCCATTGCGGATCGCGATCGCCCTCCTCGCGATCGGGCTCATCACCGTCGCCAACCTGCGGGGCCTGCGGGAGTCCGGCAACATCTTCGCGATCCCAACGTACCTGTTCGTCGTCCTGGCGCTCCTCATCGTCGGCCTCGGCATGATCAACATCGCCACGGGTGCCGCCCAGCCGCTGCCCGAGCAACCGAACGCGGTCCCCATCGGGACCGAGGCCATCTCGATCCTTCTGCTCCTCAAGGCGTTCGCATCCGGATCGGTCGCCCTGACCGGCGTTGAGGCGATCGCGAACGGCGTGCCTGCCTTCAAGCCGCCGGAGGCGAGGAACGCCGGCAACACGCTGGTCGCCATGGCCTTCCTCCTCGGCGTCATCTTCGTCGGCCTGACGATCGTTGCCAGCGCCTATGCGATCGTGCCGTCGGTCGGTGGCTCGCCATCGGTCGTGGCCCTGATCGCCGGGGCGGTTTTCGGCGCGGGATCCCCCCTTCTGCCGCTCTTCCTCATCGCGACGACGCTCATCCTCTTCCTTGCGGCAAACACGTCGTTCAATGCATTCCCACGACTGGCGGCGATCCTGGCCGAGGACGGCTACTTCCCGCGCCAATTCGCGTTGCGCGGCGACCGGCTGGCCTACAGCTGGGGGATCGTCCTGCTGGCGACGATCGCCGGCGGCCTCATCGTCTACTTCGGCGGCGAAACGACACTCCTCATCCCGCTC
Organism: uncultured Chloroflexia bacterium; assembly: GCA_963789905.1. GTDB lineage: Bacteria > Chloroflexota > Limnocylindria > Limnocylindrales > CSP1-4 > CAWBMK01. Next base: position 1,460,618 of record CAWBMK010000001.1, read on the forward strand.
TACTCCGTCGGTGTCTTCGTCTGCTTCACCCTTTCGCAGGCGGGCATGGTCCGCCATTGGCATCGCACCCACGAATCCGGCTGGCTGTGGCGACTCGCCGTCAACGCCTTCGGAACCGTCATGACCGGTGTCGTCCTCGTCATCGTCGCGGCCGAGAAGTTCACCGGGGGTGCCTTCCTGGTCGCGATCATCATCCCTGCCGAGGTCGGCGTGTTCCTGTTCATCCACCGCCAGTACGCCGCGGCGCGACAGAGCCTCGCGGTGCGCCAGGAGGTCGTGATCCACGGGCCGCGACGCGAAGAGCGCGTCGTCGTACCGGTCCACGACATCGATCGGGCCGTGGTCCAGGCGCTCAACACTGCTCGCTCGATGGCCGACGATGTCCGAGCCGTCTTCATCTCCGACGATCCAGAGGCGGCCGTCGAGCTGCGCGAGCGCTGGGATCGACAGATCCCCGGCGTCCCGCTTGTCGTCGTCGAGTCGCCATATCGAGCCCTCGGCGGACCATTGCTCGCCTACCTGGACGTGCTCGACCGGGCGTGGCCACCCAACAAGGAAGCGCCGATCACCTTCGTGGTGATCCCCGAGTACGTCGCCCGCCACTGGTGGGAGCGCATCCTCTACAACCAGTCGGCCAAGCGCCTTCGAGCGCTCCTTCTCGGTCGACCGCAGACGGTCGTCGTCAACGTCCCCTATCGACGTGATGAGCCGGCCCAGTTCGACCACAGTCATGGCCGCGACGAGGACGACCGACCGGAAGCCCCGTAGCCCGTCCTCGGTGGTATCGTGACCGATCGCGGCGAGGGCCATCCTCGGCCAGCCGCTGCCCTTCAACACGAGTAGTCCACCGCACATGGCCAACCCACGACCATCATTCACGCGCGCCGTCCTCGGGATCGGTGGCGGCCCGATGGACCAGGCGATCGTCCGGCTGTCGGCCGCACTCGCTCGTCCAAGTCACGCCGAGGTCGTGGCCGTCCACGTCGTGGAGATCGATTGGACGCTGCCCCTCGATGCCGACGTCGCCGGCCGGTCCGAGGATGCTCAACGCACCCTCGATCTTGCCGAGGAGGTCGCGGAAACGGCCGGCATCAAAATCGAACCGGTCCTGCTCCAGGCTCGCGATGTCGGCGCCGCCATCGTCGACGAGGCGGCCGAACGGGCCGCCGATCTGATCGTGCTCGGCCTGCCCTACCGCAAGCGTTTCGGGGGCGACTTCGACATGAGTCGAACGGTCCCCTACGTCCTCAAGAACGCTCCCTGTGCCGTCTGGGTCGTCCGCCAGCCCATCCCTTCGGAGGAGACATGAAGACCGTCATCATCGGCTGCGGGAGGGTCGGAGCCACGATCGCCCAGGATCTCGAAGCCGAGGGCCACCAGATCGTGATCATCGACATCGCGACGGCCGCTTTCGATCGACTCCCGACCACATTCAAGGGCGCAGCGGTCCGGGGCGACGGCACCGACGAAGATACGTTGCGCCGAGCCGGTGCCGAATACGCCGACCTGTTCCTGGCTCTCACCGAGGGCGACAATAGGAACGTGATGGCCGCCCAGCTGGCGGTGGAGGCACTCGGAGCGAAGCGCGTCGTGGCGAAGATCAACGACCCCGTCCGAGCCGAGGCCTACGCCGATCTCGGGATCGCGACGTTATGTCGCACGGACCTGATGGTCGATGCGGTCCGGGAGTATCTCGGCCTCGCGACGCTCCATGTCGAAGGCATCCGGGAAGCTACCGGCCACCACCCGGGCGGCGATCATCACGACGAGCCTCAGCCGTCCTTCGTCGGGGAGGGCTGAGCACGTGTTCGTCATCGTCGTCGGCGGCGGCAAGGTCGGCTACTACCTGACCAAGGAGCTCATCGACTCGAGTCACGAGGTCGTCCTTCTCGAGAAGGATCGCGCTCGGGCCTCGCAGATCGCCGGGGAGATCGGATCGGTCGTCATTTCGCGCGATGGCTGCGAGGGCAAGAATCTCGCCGAGGCAGGCTGCAATCGGGCGGACATCGTGGCCGCGGTCACCGGCGACGACGAGGACAACCTCGTCATCTGCCAGATGGCAAAGCATCACTTCTCGGTCCCCCGGACGATCGCCCGGGTCAACAACCCCAAGAACGAGGAGCTGTTCCGACACCTCGGCGTCGACGAGATCATCAGCCCGACGCGGATGATTCTGGGCGCGGTCGAACAGGACATCCCGGTCCACGAGCTGCTTCACCTGGCCGCCTTCGAGGGCGGCGACCTCGAGCTCATCGAGGCTAACCTGCTCGGCGATTCGCCGGCCGTCGGTCGCGCCCCGCGAGATCTCGACATCCCCCAGGGTTGCTCCCTCTTCGCGGTCATCCGGGACGGCGTTGCCATGTCGCTCCGGCCCGATACGACGCTTCAGGAAGGGGACAAGGTCATCGCCATCGGGCCGACCGAGTGCCAGGACATCCTCCATACGCAGCTCATCGGCGACGAGGAGGTCCCTGCGGCGACCTGACCTGGCGACCGGAGCCAGCCGGCGCCGGTCGCTGGTGGGCTGATTGGTGCCCGGGAAGATTAACCAATCTGCATCTCAGAACCTTGACAACAACATTGGCAGGAGTTTAGTCTTCTGGCATGGCATTCCGCCGGCTCGAGCGAGACCCGTCCCGCCCCGTCTACGTCATCAGCGTGGCGGCAGGGATCGTGCGTGCGCATCCACGCACGCTCCGCATCTATGAGGACGAGGGCCTGCTTGCTCCGGCTCGGACGCCGACCAACATCCGGCTCTATTCAGAGAACGATATTCGGCGCATCCTGTGGATCCGCCACCTGACCCAGGATCTGGGCGTCAATCTGGCGGGGATCCGTCTGCTGTTCGAGCTCGAAGAGCGACTCGGCACGCGGGTCCTTGAGGCACTGTACGAACAAGCGCAGGATGACAGCAAGCCTGCGCCGGCTGACAAGCGGGTTACCGCTCGTCGGACCGCCGACACCCGCTGCTAGGAGACTCATCGACATGGCCAAGCGTTCCAAGTCCGGCGACGGCGACCAGACCCCGGTAGTCGGGGCCGTCTTCGAGCTTCCCCTCGTCGCACTGCGTGAGACCGTCATCTTCCCCGAGATGATCGTCCCGCTCACGGTCGGGCGCGACAAGAGCGTGGCCGCCCTCGATGCTGCGGTCGCGGCCGGCGGCCCCATCGCGCTAGTCACCCAGCGACAGGCAGAGCAGGAGGACATCACCGAGACATCCGAGCTCTATGAGATCGGCACCCTTGCCAAGATCGCCCAGGTCGTCCGTCTGCCCGACGGGACCGTGCGCGCGATCGTCCAGGGTCAGGCTCGGCTCCGCGTCCATGCCTTCGCCTCCACCGAGCCCTACCTGGCCGGCCAGGTCGAGGAACTCGCCGACGCGACGCCCGACGGCGTCGAGGTCCAGGCGCTCATGAAGACGGTCCAGCAGCAGATCGAGCAGTACGTCGCCAGTGGCGCACCGGTGCCGCCGGAGGCCGCCGTCGCGGCTCGCAACATCACCGAGCCCGGGTTGCTCGCCGACATGGTCGCCTACAGCCCCGACATGTCGACCGAGCAGCGTCAGGAGCTCCTCGAGACGATCGACGTCGTCGAGCGCCTCAAGCTCGTCTCCAACTTCCTCGCCCACCAGGTCGAGATCCTCGAGCTGAAGGGCAAGATCCAGAGCGAGGTCAAGTCGGAGCTCGACAAGACCCAGCGCGAGTACATCCTCCGTGAGCAGCTCAAGGCGATCCAGCGCGAGCTCGGCGAGGACGACCCCCAACAGGCCGAGATCAACGAGCTGCGCGAGAAGGTCGAGCAGGCGGGCATGCCCGAAGAGGTCAAGGCCCGCGCGCTCAAGGAAGTCGACCGCATGAGCCGGATCCCATCGGCCTCGCCCGAGGTCGGCGTCATCCGCACGTATGTCGACTGGCTCATCAGCCTGCCGTGGAACGTCTCGACGGAGGACCTCCTCGACATCAAGGCCGCCGCGACGATCCTCGACGAGGATCATCACGGCCTCGAGAAGGTCAAGGAGCGCATCCTCGAGTACCTCGCGGTGCGGACACTCGCCGACACCATCCGCAGCCCCATCCTCGCCCTCATCGGACCGCCCGGCGTCGGCAAGACGTCGCTCGGCAAGAGCATCGCCCGGGCGATGGGCCGCAAGTTCGTGCGGATGAGCCTCGGCGGCATCCACGACGAGGCGGAGATCCGCGGCCATCGCCGGACCTACATCGGCGCCCTGCCCGGCCGGATCATCCAGAGCGTCAAGACGGCCGGTTCGAACAACCCCGTCTTCATGCTCGACGAGATCGACAAGATCGGGATGGACTTCCGAGGCGACCCATCGTCCGCCCTCCTCGAGGTCCTCGACCCGGAGCAGAACAACACCTTCCAGGACAACTACCTCGAGGTGCCGTTCGACCTGTCCAAGGTCCTCTTCATCGCCACGGGCAACCTGCCTGATCCCATCCCGGCCGCTCTGCGCGACCGGATGGAGATCATCACCCTGCCGGGTTACACCCAGCTGGAGAAGGCCCAGATCGGGCGCCGCTTCCTCATCCCCAAGCAGCTGACGAACCACGGGCTGACGGAGAAGAACATCGAGATCACCGACGAGGCCCTGACCGAGCTCGTCCAGGCCTACACGAAGGAGGCCGGCGTCCGGAACCTCGAGCGGGAGATCGCCAACATCATGCGCAAGGTGGCGCGGAGCGTTGCCGAGGGGCGCAAGCGCAAGACCATCGTCGATGTGAAGAAGCTCGTCGAGTTCCTCGGCCCTCCTCGCTTCGAATACGGCGAGCTCGAGTCGGAGGACCAGACAGGGGCCGCGACCGGCCTGGTCGTCACCGAGACCGGCGGCGACATCGTGTCGGTCGAGGTGACCCGCATGGAAGGCAAGGACGACTTCATCCTCACCGGCCAGCTCGGCGATGTCATGAAGGAGTCTGCGCGAGCCGGCCTGTCGTGGATCCGCTCCCGGGCGGACTCCCTCGGCATCACCCCCGAGACGTTCGAGAAGCAGACCCTCCACATCCATGTGCCGGCCGGGGCGATCCCCAAGGACGGCCCGTCGGCGGGGATCACCATGGCCACCGCGATGGTCTCGACGCTGACCGGCATCCCGGTCCGTCGCGACGTCGCGATGACCGGCGAGATCACCCTTCGCGGCCGCGTCCTGCCGATCGGCGGTCTCAAGAGCAAGATCCTCGCCGCTCACCTCTCTGGCGCCAGGGTCGTCATCCTGCCGCGCAAGAACGAGAAGGACCTGCGCGACATCCCCGATGAGATCCGAAAGCAGATCCGCCTCGTCCTCGTCGACTCGATGGATCAGGTCCTCGAAGCCGCCCTCCGGCGCAGGCCCCGACCGCTCACCGCCAGCCCAAGCGGCGGCGGTTCGGGCGCCCGCAAGCCGGCCCCGGCGCCCACCCACACCCCGACGGTCCGTCGACCGCCCTTCCCGCCCGCCGAGCAGCCCCCGGTCGTCGTTGCGACGCGGGACGCCTAGGGCCGAAGCCAGGAGCGTCCGTCGTCGTGGAGTACAGGGATTACTACGCGACGCTCAACGTGCCTCGCACCGCGAGCCAGGCCGACATCAAGAAGGCCTATCGCAAGCTCGCCCGCGAAAGTCACCCTGACAAGCATCAGGGTGACAAGGCGGCCGAGAAGCGATTCAAGGAGATCAACGAGGCGAACGAGGTCCTCTCCGATCCCGAGAAGCGCAAGCGCTACGACGTCCTCGGCGCGAATTGGGACCGCGTCGGCGACGCCGGGCCGTTCGCCTCGGGGTTCGCCGGCGCGGGAGCCGCTCCCGGCGGCATCCGCTACGAGTTCCGCTCGAGCGGTGACGCGGCGGGGTTCTCCGATTTCTTTCGGACGTTCTTCGCCGGCGCCGCCGCCGGCGGGGCGGCCTCGCGCGGCGGCGGGGACGCATCGATCGACGACATCCTCGCCTCTCTCGGCGTGGCGTCAGCGGCGACCGCGGCACGTCGCGGCGGTGCGCCAACCAGCGCTAGGCGGGCACCCGTCGAAGCCGAAGCCGAGCTCTCGCTCGAGGAGGCGTTCCACGGCGCCGCCCGGCTCGTCGAGCTTGGCGGCAAACGCCTCGAGGTCCAGATCCCTCGTGGCGTCACGTCCGGCAGCCGAGTCCGGCTGGCTGGCCAGGGTGGCGCCGGGCGCGACCTCGTCGTCATCACGAAGATCCGGCCGCACTCGGTATTCCACCGCCGCGGCGACGACCTCGAGCGAGATCTGCCGGTGACCCTCGAGGAGGCGCTGCTCGGTGCCGAAGTCCCGGTCGGAACGCTGTCCGGCCGTGTCCTCCTGACAATCCCACCGGGCACCCAGACCGGCAGGCCGATCCGTCTCGCCGGCCAGGGGATGCCAAAGCTCAACGGCAAGGGCCGGGGAGACCTCCTCGTTCGACCCAAGGTCATCCTTCCGGCGAACCTGTCGGACAAGGGGAAGGCTGCCGCGCGCGCCTTCCTCGATCTCGTCGACCAGCCGGACCCCCGCGTCGCCGTACCCTCGAAGGCCCGCACCGCAGCTAGTGCAGGGAAATCATGAAGCTCGATCGCTACACCCAGAAGGCCCAGGAGGCCATCGTGGCCGCCCAGGAAGCTGCCGCCCGCCTCGAGAGCCCTGTCCTCGACGCCGAGCACCTCCTTTCCGCCCTCGTCGAGCCGGATGATGGGATCCCCGCGGAGACCCTTCGCCGTCTCGGTGTCGACCTGCCCGCATTCCGCGGCGAGCTGGCGGCAGGGCTGGCGCGACGGACTCGCATCGCCGGCGGCCAGCTGTCGCTCGAGCCACGCGCCAAGCAGGCTCTCGATCGGGCCGAGGATGAGGCACGCCGCCTCGGCGACGACTACATCTCGACGGAACACCTGCTGCTGGGCATCGCCGACGTCGGCGGTGAGGGTGCCGATCTCCTCGAGAAGCACGGCGCGGGCAAGGACCGGATCGCCGAAGCGGTCGCCTCGCTTCGTGGCAGCCAGCGGGTCACATCGCCGAACCCCGAAGGCACCTACGCGGCACTCGAGAAGTACGGCCGTGACCTTACGGCCGAGGCCCGCGCGGGCAAGCTCGATCCGGTCATCGGCCGCGACGAGGAGATCCGGCGCGTCATCCAGGTCCTCAGCCGACGGACGAAGAACAATCCCGTCCTCATCGGCGAACCCGGCGTCGGCAAGACGGCCATCGCCGAGGGCCTCGCCCAGCGCATCGTCCGGGGCGACGTGCCCGAGTCACTCAAGGACAAGAAGGTCATCTCGCTCGATCTCGGCGCCCTCATCGCGGGGGCCAAGTTCCGCGGCGAGTTCGAAGAGCGCCTAAAGGCCGTGCTGCGTGAGATCAAGGACTCCGAGGGACGAGTGATCCTGTTCATCGACGAGCTTCACACGGTCGTCGGGGCAGGTGCCGCCGAAGGAGCGATGGACGCGTCCAACCTGCTCAAGCCGATGCTCGCGCGCGGCGAGCTCCACACCATCGGGGCCACGACGCTCGACGAGTACCGCCAGCACATCGAGAAGGATGCGGCCCTCGAGCGGCGCTTCCAACCCGTCTACATCGATCAGCCGACCGTCGAACAGACGATCAGCATCCTGCGCGGTCTGCGCGAGCGCTACGAGGTCCACCACGGCGTTCGGATCACCGACTCCGCACTCGTCGCGGCCGCGACCCTCTCCGACCGCTACATCAGCGACCGCTTCCTGCCCGACAAGGCCATCGATCTCGTCGATGAGGCGGCCAGCCGCCTTCGGATGGAGATCGACTCCATGCCGATAGAGCTCGACGAGGCGGAACGTCGCCGGATCCAGCTCGAGATCGAGCGTGAGGCCCTCAAGAAGGAGGCCGACGACGCGTCGAAGGCGCGTCTCGAGGCGCTCGAGAAGGAGCTGGCCGACCTCGAGGAGGAAACCGGTGCGATGAAGCAGCGCTGGGAGACCGAGAAGGCCGCCATCGCTGCTATCCAGGCCACGAAGGCCGAGATCGAACAGCTGACCGTCCGCATCGAGCAAGCCGAGCGCGAGGCCGATTTCGGGACCGCTGCCCAGATCAAGTACGGCACCCTGCCCGCACTCGAGCAGCGCCTGGCCGAGGAGAGCGCGGCCCTGGACGCGCTCGGCGATGCCGGGCGGATGCTCAAGGAAGAGGTCACCGTCGACGAGATCGCCGAGATCGTAGCGGCCTGGACGGGCATCCCCGTCTCGCGTCTCATGGAGGGGGAGATGGCCAAGCTCCTTCACATGGAGGAGCGACTCCACGAGCGTGTCATCGGCCAGGATGAGGCGATCACTGCTGTCTCCGACGCGGTCCGTCGCGCCCAGGCCGGCCTGCGTGACCCACGTCGGCCGATCGGGTCGTTCCTGTTCCTCGGGCCGACCGGTGTCGGCAAGACGGAGCTGGCCAAGGCTTTGGCCGAGTTCCTCTTCGACGACGAGCGGGCGATGGTCCGCATCGACATGAGCGAGTACATGGAGAAGTTCTCGGTCAGCCGACTCGTCGGCGCGCCGCCCGGCTACATCGGCTACGAGGAAGGCGGTCAGCTCACCGAGGCGGTCCGTCGGCGGCCCTACCAGGTCATCCTCCTCGACGAGATCGAGAAGGCTCATCCCGATGTCTTCAACATCCTCCTCGCCGTCCTGGACGACGGGCGGCTCACCGACGGCCAGGGCCGAACGGTCGACTTCCGGAACACCGTCCTCATCATGACCAGCAACGTCGGCAGCCAGTTCATCGCCGGGTTCGTGAGTCGCGGCGACGCCATGGACGAATCGGCCTACGAGGACATGAAGGCCCAGGTAACCGAGTCGCTCCGCCTCACGTTCCGGCCCGAGTTCCTCAACCGCATCGACGAGGTCATCGTCTTCCACCAGCTGACGGAGGCCGAGCTGTCGTCCATCGTCGATCTCCAGATCGCCGATCTTGCTCGCCGGCTGGCCGCCCAGGACCTGGGCCTCGAGGTCACTCCGGCCGCCAAGGGCCTCATCGTTCGGGAAGGGTTCGATCCGGCCTTCGGGGCACGGCCCCTGAAGCGGACGATCCAGCGCCTGCTGGAGAACCCGTTCGCCAAGGCGCTGTTGGAAGGTCGATTCGCGCCGGGCGATCGGATCGTCGCCGATGCCGACATCGTTGGGGGCACCCTCGTCTTCACGACCGACCGGGCGACGATCGTGACCGAAGCGTCTGAGCGTCGGGACGCCCGTGGCTCCAGCAAGGGCGCCGAGCCAGTCGCGGCCGGCGGGCGCAAGCGCGCCAAGCCGACCGACCTCCCGCCGATCGAGGAACCTTCCACCAACGGCGGCGAGCGCCTCAACTAGCCGCCGTCGACCCGGCTGGCTGTTGGGTCGCTGGGCGCACCAAATGACCGGTGACATCGCCCTCGTCGGTCCGTCGGGTCGCTGGGCGCACCAAGTGACCGGCGACGACGCCCTCGTCGGTCCGTCGGGTCGCTGGGCGCACCAAGTGACCGGAGGCACCCGGCCGGGTCCTCATCCGTGACCGTCGGCGAACCGTCCGACCGGCAACGGGGTGACTCCTCGGTCTGGTGGCTCGCCGGGTGAACCACTCGACCCTCGGCAGTGGCATCGCCGGTCCCTTGGGTCGGCACACGACACACAGGGCATATCCTCGACAGGTGAGATACGCCGATGCGGTCGAGCGACTCCGGATCCTGCCGGCCGAACTGCCGGCCGGCCCTGAGATCCTGACGCCGGTCATGGCCGGCGTCGACGAAGTCCGGATGATGCCGCTTCAGACGCCGACCGTCCGTCCAGCGGCCGTGCTCGTGCTCGTCAGTCCGGGCGACGATGGCGAAGCTGAGGTGCTCCTCATCGAGCGCGCCTCATACGACGGTCCACACTCTGGCCAGATCGCGTTCCCCGGTGGTGCCGCGGAAGGTGCCGACGCGGATCCGACGGAGACCGCTCTGCGCGAGGCCCTCGAAGAAGTGGGGCTCGATCCGGTCGCCTGCGGGCTGACCGTCATCGGTCGGCTCGACGACTTCACCATCCCCGTCTCGGGCTATGCCGTCACCCCGATCCTGGCCGTCGCCGAGCGTCGTCCGGACCTCGTGCCCGATGGCCACGAGGTCGTCGGCACCCTGTTCGCCCCGCTCGAGGCGTTCCTACCCGACGCCCCGATCGACATCGTCGAGCGCGAGATCAACGGCTACCCCATCCGCTATGGCGCCTTCCCCGTCGCAGGCCACTCCGTGTGGGGCGCAACAGCCCGCATCCTCGGCCAACTGGGAGCGACCATCGCCCTCACCTAGCGGCCCATGCGCCAACGCTAGGGCGAGCTCAGAGAGGTTCGCCGGCCTCCGCATCGTGGATCAAGTCGCGAGGTGCCTCGGCCAAGGTGCCCTCGCCGCGCTCGATCGACCCGGCCACGCCCGCCGGGAGGAGCCACGAGCCACCCTCGAGGAGGGCTCGCGTGTCGCTGTCGTCGGCGCCGGCGTACTCGATGACGATCGCCCGCATGTGCGAGCCGTCCGTCCACGCCGAATGGACGACCTCGGCCGGCCAGAGGACGGCCTCCCCCGCTGCCACCCGCGCGCTCTCATCACCCACACCCACGAACCCCCCGCCCTCGATGACGACGAACCACGTCGTGTTCGGGTTGGTGTGCGGCTCGAGGCCCGCCTTGACGGCGAAGGCAAGCTCGCTGATCACGCCGCGGCGATCCGTGTGGAGCACCTGGCCGGCTACCCCGAACGTCCCCGGCGGGCCGTCCGGCCGCCGGTTCCCTACGCCGAAGCGACGAATCTCCACGCTCGGGCTAGCGCCGCCGCCGGCGCCGCCGCGGGCGGATCGTCGCCTCCGGGTGAGCGTACTTGCGGGTCGTGTAGAAGCGCTCGCGGGCGAGGCGATGTTCATAGGCTGCGAGATCCGGAGGGAACCTGCTGAATCTCACCCAGGCCAGGAAGACGATGCCGACCGCGAGCGTCGCGAGGACGAACACGAAGTCGAACTGGAAGATCGCGTAGACCACGATGAGCCCGAACGTCGAGATGCAGGTCCACAGCATCCATTCGTACATCCGGATGAAGGGCGGATGGTGGCGCAGCTGGCGGGTCGTCCGGAACCAGTAGCCGATGACGGCGATTGCGAGAAAGGCGATCGAGGCGATCCAGATCGGGTCGTAGATATCGTGGAAGTTCGCCCGATCGAACCGGAGGAACAGGTATTCCCAGGGCGGCAGTGTCACGATGGGCCTCGTTGCTTCGGTCGTGATCCACGGTCGATGCGAAGGCTGGTGGGCGGGCCGGAGTATGCCACGCCGCGGCGGTATACTCGACCGCGACGCGCGAGTCCGCGATCCCGCGCCCCGGACGGCCGGCGGGGCCGGTGACTCACTCGGGAGGGATGCACCGGGTGCGAGCCTTGCTTTCGGTCGCCGACCGCGAAGGCCTTTCGACGTTCGCCCGTGAGCTCATCGCCCTCGGCGTGGAGATCTACGCCACCGACGGCACCCGCGAGCACCTTGCCCAGGACGCCATCGTCGTCGGATCGGTCGCCGACCTGACCGATGTCCCAGCGCTTCTCGGCGGCCAGGTAAAGACATTCCACCCCGCGATCTACGCCGGCATCCTCGCCCGCCGCGACAAGCCGGAGCAGCTCGAGGAGCTGGCCGCTCACGACATCGGCCTTATCGATCTCGTCGTCGTCAACATCAAGCCGTTCGCCGTCGAGATCGGCACCCGGATGGTCGCCATCGACGAGGCGATCGAGATGATCGATGTCGGTGGGGCGGCCCTCCTCGGGGCGGCCGGCCGCAACGCCGCCGGCGTCACCGCGGTGGCCGATCCGCGCCACTACCCGACCGTCGTCGCCGAGCTGCGCGAACGAGGACTCGTCTCGGCCGAGACGCGGGCACGCCTGGCCGCCGAGGCATTCTCAGTGGTGGCGGCCTATCACGCGGAGATCGCGGCCTATCTAAACCAGCTGTCGGGAAGCCTGTTCCCGCCACGACTCGCGATCGTCCTCGAGAAGGTCACCGAGCTCCGACACGGCGAGAACCCCCACCAGCAGGCGGCCTTCTATCGCGAGACGACGCATCGCAGCGGAACCCTCGCCGACGCAACCTCGCACGGCAGCGGGTCGCCGTCATTCAACGACCTCCTCGACCTTGATGCCGCCTACCGGATCGCCATGGACTTCGCCCACCCGACTGTGGCCATCGTGCGTCACACGGATCCGGTCGGCATCGCCACCCACGAGGAGCTCGTCGAGGCCTACCGACATGCCGTAGCCACCGATCCCGTGGCGGCGTTCGGCGGCATCCTCGGCATCAACCGGATCGTCGACGGCCCGACCGCTCGCGAGATCGCAGACGCCAGCTACGAAGCAGTCGTGGCGCCCGGTTTCTCCGACGCGGCGCTGGCAAACCTGCGCGGCAAGGCCGAGCTCCAGCTCCTGTCCGTGCCGGCCGACCCTGCCGATGGACTGCGTGATTACGGCATCGCCAGCCTCGATTTCCATCGCGTGGCCGGCGGCCTCCTCGTCGAGACGCGCGACAAGCTCATGATGGACAGCGGCCAGCTGTCGGTCGTCACACACCGCCGACCCACGCTCGAGGAGCTCAACGATCTGCTGTTCGCGTGGCGCGCCGTCGGTCACGTCCGCTCCAACGCCATCGTGCTCGCCCGCAATGCGACGACGGTCGGGATCGGCGCCGCCCAGACCTCGCGCGGGACCGCAGTCGAGATCGCTCTTCGCAAGGCCGGCGACCGGGCCCGCCTCGCCGTCCTCGCCTCGGACGCCTACTTCCCGTTCCCAGACGTCATCGGCCAGGCCGCGGTGGCCGGGGTGACCGCGATCATCACGCCCGGTGGTTCGCAACGCGACGAGATGGCGATCGAGGTCGCCGACCGACACCACCTGGCGATGGTCTTCACGGGCCGCCGCCACTTCCGCCACTAGCGCGAGGCGGCCCCATGGAACGCCTTCTCGCCCTCGAGATGATCCGGGTCACCGAGGCGGCCGCCATCGAATCGGCCCGGACGATGGGTCGCGGCGACCGCACCGACGCGGACCGGGCCGCCACAGAGGCCATGCGCCGGGCGATGGACGAGATCGACATGGCCGGTACGATCGTCATCGGCGAGGGCGAGCGGGACAAAGCGCCGATGCTCTACATCGGGGAACAGGTCGGCCGCACCGATGGGCCCGAGGACGTGCCAGAGATCGACATCGCCGTCGATCCACTCGAGGGGACGAACCTCGTCGCGACCGGACAGAGCAACGCCATCACGGTCCTCGCCGCGTCCGAACACGGCGGGCTCCTCCACGCTCCTGACACCTACATGGAAAAGCTGTGCGTCGGACCGATCGCGGCCGGCAAGGTCGACATCCGCGACTCGGCGACCGAGAACGTAGCCCGGGTAGCGGCGGCCCTCGGCCGCAAGGTCAGCGACATCACCGTGGTCATCCTCGAACGACCGCGCCACGAGAGCCTCATCGCGGAGGTCCGAGCGGCCGGCGCCCGGATCAAGCTCATCAGCGACGGCGACCTTTCGGCGGCTATCAGCTGCGCGGTCCAGGGCACCGGCGTCCATGCCGTCATGGGTATCGGCGGAGCCCCGGAAGGCGTCCTGACTGCCGCCGCGATGCGCTGCCTCGGGGGCGAGATCCAGGCTCGTATCCGCTATCGCAACGACGAGGATCGAGCCCGCGGCCTGGCGATGGGCGTGGAGGAGGACCGAGTCTACCTGTCGGAGGACCTCGCATCGGGGGAGCACCTCGTATTCGCGGCGACCGGTGTGACCGACGGCGACCTGCTCCAGGGAGTCCGCTTCTTCGGCGGCGGGGCCCGAACGCACTCGCTGGTCATGGCCTACCAGACCAAGCAGGTGCGATTCGTCGACACGGTCCACATGTTTGACCGCGACAGACCGCCATCCGTGCGGCTCTAGCAGCGCAGTCGTGATCGAAACGGCGCCCCATATCGTCGCCATGGGGGGCGGCGGCTTCTCGCAGGAGCCCGACAACCCGCTGCTCGATGACTACGTCCTGTCCGTCGCGCGCACGGTTCGCGGGCGGGAGCGTCCGCGGGTGTGCTTCGTCCCGACGGCGAGCGGCGACGATCCGAACTACACGACGTCCTTCTACGAGGCCTTCGCCGTCAAGGCTGAGGCGAGTCACCTGCGGCTCTTCAACCGGTCGAGCCAGCCGATCGAGACGCAGCTCCTCGACCAGGACGTCATCTACGTCGGCGGCGGGAACACGGCGAACTTGCTCGCGATCTGGCGATTGCACAGGGTCGACGAGATCCTCCGCGAGGCATGGCGACGGGGCATCGTCCTGGCTGGGCTGTCCGCGGGTTCGATCTGCTGGTTCGAGAGCGGCGTCACCGACTCGTTCGGACCCGAACTGGCCCCCATCCATGACGGCCTCGGCCTGCTATCGGGAAGCAATTGCCCCCACTACGATGGTGAGATCCGGCGGCGACCCGCCTATCACGCTCTGGTCGGTGGCGTTCTGGCGCCCGGGATCGCGGCCGATGACGGGGCGGCGCTCCATTACGTCGGAACGGAGATCGCGGAGATCGTCGCCTCTCGTCCCGGGGCTCGCGCATATCGCGTCGAGTCGGTCGACGGCTCGATCCGGGAGACGCCGCTAGAGGCCCGCTTCCTCGGCGCCTGACCAGCACCCGCCAGCCGCATCCCAGCGGGCGATCGGGCGGGCAGCGTCCGGGCCCTCGATCGCGATTCGGCGGCGATAGGCGCCCAGAACGGTCTCGCCCCAGCCGGGCGGTACGAGCCGGGGTGCCAGGTCGACGAGCGGCGCAAGGACGAAGAGACGGTCGCGCGCCTCCGGGTGCGGGACGACGAGCGCCCTCGTGGCATGGGCCGCGTCGAGCGACGAACCTTCCGGCGGGCGTTCGACGTCGATCCTGTGTCGACCATAGACGAGAAGGTCGAGATCGAGCTCGCGCGGGCCCCAGCGCTGGCCTTGGCGCCGACCGAAGGAACGCTCGATGCTCTTGAGCGTGACGAGCAGTGAGATCGCCCCGGCCGCCGGGTCCCGACCGCCGCGAGTGTCCAGGGCGACGACTGCATTGCGGAACATCGGCTGATCAGTCACGCCGACCGGAGTCGTGACGTAGAGGCGGGACACCCCTGCCAGGTGTGTGCCGCTGAGATCGCCGAGGGCGTTGACGGCTCCCTCCAGCGTCGCCTCCGAATCGCCGACATTCGAGCCGAGTCCGATGTAGGCGCGGACGTTTCCCACGCGACGTCCACCTCCGGTGGCTACCCTTCCGACAGTGCCGAGCGTCGCCGTCCGGATCCTTCACGCCGAGGCGCCCCCGTCGGCCGGCCCGCTCACAGCCGGCCTGGCCTCCGTCCGTCACGACCTGGCCGAGCGATTGGCCGATGCGTTCCGTGCTGCCGGCGCAGACGATGTCCGGATCGTCGCCGGCCAGTCCGACGATACACCGTTCGGGACGCGGCTCCAGGACCTCGTGCCCGACGCCAAGGCAGGCGGCCTTGTGGTCGTCGGCTCAGGGGCGCTCGCCGTGGCCCGGCCATCGGACCTGCGGCCGCTCATCGAGACGGCCGCCATCGATCGCCCCGCCGTTCTCGCCAACAATCGCTACTCGGCCGATGCCGTCGCCGTGGCTCGAGCTCGATACGTCCTGCGGGACGTTCCGCTCGACCTCCGCTCCGACAACGCCCTGCCCGGCTGGATCGAGGAGCACCTCGGGTTCGAGGTCCAGGACCTCCGCGGCCGCTGGCGACTCGCCGTCGACGTCGATACGCCACTCGATGCGATCCTCATCGGCGCGATGGCGCCACCAGACGGATCGCCGATCGCGGCCCGACTGTCGGCCGTGGCGACGCTCATGCGCGACCCGCGAGCGGAGCTCATCGTCGCCGGTCGGACCTCATCCCGCACGATGCGCTGGCTCGAGCGCCGGACGGCCTGTCGCGTCCGCGTCGTCGTCGAGGAGCGCGGGCTGCGGGCCTCGATCGGACCGGGCCGCGGATCAGACGACCACGAGGATCATGCCGGCCGACCGCCCGCGTCCGTCCTGGGCGCCCTCCTCGAGGCGATCGGCGCCGTGGCGCTCGGAACGACGGTCGGGCGCCTGGCGGACGGTGCCCTCATCGACAGCCGGGTGCTGCTCGCCCACCGGCTCGGCGCCGACGAGACCGAGTGGCCACCGGACGAGGACCGCTATGCATCGGACCTGATGCTGGTCGACAGCGTGACCGACCCTTGGCTCAAGGTGCTCACATCGGCGGCCCTGGCGGCGCCGGTCCCCGTGGTTCTCGGCGCGCACACCCTCGTCGGACCGGGGGTTCGCCTGGTGGCTCGATGGACGTGACGCCGATGCTCCGTCGGCCCCACGTTCCGACGCCGGACACCGGGCCGCCGCCGTCGGACCCCGAGCTCGAGGGGCGAATCCGCTCGGAGATCGAGGCGGCGGGACCAATGACGTTTGCCCGCTACATGGAGCTGGCGCTCTATGACCCGTCGGGCGGTTACTACCGTCGCGCAGCGGCCGGTCCGGGCCGTGACGGCGACTTCCTCACAGCTCCGGAGCTGCACCCGCTCTTTGGTGCCACGTTGGCGACGACGGTCGAGGAGGTCTGGCGAGCAGCTGAGTCTCCGGATCGGTTTGCGATCGTCGAGTACGGCGCGGGTGGCGGCGCCCTGGCCGAGGCGTTCCTCGGAGCTCTGGCCGAGGAATCCCGCGAACTCTTCGATGCGATCGAGTACGTCCCGATCGAGCTGAACGAGCACCGCCGGGCCGAATTGCTGGCGAGCCTCGACAGCCTCGGCATCAGCCACGTCCTCCGCCCCGATCCCGTGGCCACGACCGGGATCGCCATCGCCAACGAGTATCTCGATGCGCTGCCCGTTCACGTGGTCATGCAGGTCGATGGCAGGCTGAGAGAAAGGTTCGTGGGTGTCGCCGCCGATGGCAGCCTGTGGATGGGCGACGGCGCGTTGTCGACGCCAGCCCTCGTAGCACGCCTCGAGGACGAGGGCATCGAGCTGGCCGAGGGTCAGCAGGCTGAGATCTGCCTCGGCATCGATGCCTGGGTCGACGATGTTTCGCGCCGGATCGATCACGGCGTTGTCGTGGTCATCGATTACGGCGCATCCGCAGCGGATCTGTATGGTCCGACACGGCCCGTCGGGACCCTGATGGCCTATGCCGGCCACCGCGCCACGAGTGATGTCCTGGCGGGTGTCGGACGTCAGGACCTGACGGCGCATGTCGATATGACGGCGGTCGAGCGGGGGCTGGCAGACGACGGCTGGTCGCCACTCGGACAGACGTCGCAGGCAGCGTTCCTCGCCGGGTCGGGCCTCGCAGATGTCCTGGCGCGCATGCGCGCCCGTTCGACCGACCTCGAGTCACAGCTCGTCCTCCGCTCCGCCGCCGGCCGGCTCCTCGACCCGCGAGCGACGGGGGCCTTCACGGTCCTGGCCGCCGTCCGCGGCCTACGCTCACCGATCCACCTGGCGGGCCTCGAATACCGGATACCGTTGCCCTCGCCACCCGAATGACCCCAAGGCACCAGAGCGGGCTAGAATGAATCCCGGGCGCCGCCGCGTCCTCGTGACGTCGCGCTCGTCTCCCCGTGACAAGTCAGGACAGCGAGCGCACCGCGCCCCGACGCGGTGCAGGTGAGGGACCGTGGCCGGGCTGTGGTATGTCGTCGGCTTCATCATCGCCAGCGTGTCGTTCACGTTCCTGACGATCGGTGCCGCCTGGATCGTCTCGCATCGGAATCGCGGCGACGTCCACAAGGGCCTCCCGTACGAGAGCGGGATCGACACCTACGGCGACACCCACGGTCGATTCGGCCTCTCCTTCTACATCTACGCCCTGCTGTTCGTCGCCTTCGACATCGAGGTCGTCTTCATCTTTCTGTGGGCGCTGGTTTTCCGCAGCTTCGCGGAGCCGGCCGTCCTGTTCGTCTCGATGTTCGTCTTCGCCGTGATCCTGCTGCTCGGGCTCGCGTATGCATGGCGCAAGGGCGTCTTGACATGGCGATGACGCATGTGATGGCGGACCCCCGGACATGGCGATGAAGGGCGCGGGCGGCCTCACGCCGACTCCGGTGGTCAAGGGCGATCGTTCGGTCGTCCCGGCGCCGGATCACGATGTGAGCGAGCCGATCGTCGTGGCCAATTCGCTGTGGGATGCGGCCGATCCGGCAGCGTATCCGGCCGGACCGACCGACCATACCCACCTCGCCGAGTTCGAGAAGTCGGGGGCTGGGCGGCGGGACGACGCACGCTGGTCGGGGGCTCTCGAGATCATCCCCACCAAGGCCGATTACGTCCTCGACCTCATCCGCGCCAACAGCCTCTGGCCACTCCTGTCGGGGCTCGCCTGCTGCGCCATCGAGATGATGTCGGCGGCGACCTCGAAGAACGACATGGATCGGTGGGGCATGTTCCCGTTTCGGGCATCGCCGCGTCAGGCCGATGTCCTCATCGTCGCCGGCACCCTGACGACCAAGATGGCCGGCCCCCTCGTCCGTCTCTGGGAGCAGATGCCGGAGCCAAAGTGGTGCGTCGCCATGGGAGACTGCACCTGCTCCGGCGGCCGCTACAAGCGAAGCTACTCGACGATCCAGGGGATCGACCGGGTCATGCCCGTCGACGTCTACGTCCCCGGCTGCCCGCCGCGACCCGAGGGACTTATCTACGGGATGATGAAGCTGCAGCAGCTGGTCGTCGCGCGGCGCGGACACTGGCCCGATCGGGCGATCGGCCCGACGGTCCCCACGGACGTCTAGCGTCGATGGACCTCGCCCTCCGCCGGCGTCTCGAGGCCCGCCTCGAGGATCATCTCGTGGGCAAGGTCGCCGGGCGCGGCGATGAGACCGAGATTCGCATCGCCCCTGGGTCGGTCACGGCCGCCCTGGCGACGCTCCACGACGACCCGGATCTTCGGTTCCGCGTCCTGGCGGACCTGGCCGGTGTCGATACGGGCAACCACTTCCAGGTCGTCTACCACCTCTGGTCGGATGCGACGACCGACTGGCTGCGCGTCATCGTCGAGCCTCTGCCGCGCGATGATCCACGAGCTCCATCGGCTACGTTCCTGTGGAAAGGCGCCGAGTGGATGGAGCGCGAGGCCTACGACATGTTCGGGATCGTGTTCGAGGGCAACCGCGATCTCCGACGGATCTACATGCCACCCGACTACACGAGCTTCCCGTTGCGCAAGGATTTCCACCTCCCCGATGACGCGAGCCGCTCCCCGGCTGCCGGCGTGAGACACATGGAACGAGCCCACGCCCCGACCGACGCGACCGTCGCGGCCCGGACCCGCCGCGCGGCGGCTTCATAGCCATGGCCACGGTCAGGGATCGCCCGTCGGACGCTCCCTCGGACGATCCACGCGTCCGCCTCGAGGAGGAGCTGTCCGTCTTCGAGACGATTCCGCCGTTCCCGCCGCGAACGGAACGGGAGGCCGAGTTCTACACCCTCGGCGCCGGCGAGATGCTCATCAACATGGGCCCCCAGCACCCCTCGACCCACGGCGTCCTGCGCGTCGTGCTCAAGCTCGAAGGCGAGAAGGTCGTCGACCTCGACCCCGTCCTCGGATACCTCCATCGGGGCGTGGAGAAGCTGTGCGAGAACGCCGACTATCACCAGTCGATCGCGTACATGGACCCGCTCGAATACGTCAGCTCGCTGTTCTGCGAGTGGCCAGCCGTCATGGCCTTCGAGAAGCTTCACGGCGTGACGGTCCCGCGGCGGGCCGAATACATCCGCGTCCTCTCGTCCGAGCTCCTGCGCATCGCCTCGCATGCCCTGTTCATGGGTTGGATGGCCCTCGATCTGGGAGGCCTGACACCGATCCTGTGGAGCTTCATCGAGCGTGACGAGATCGTCGACATGCTGTCGGCCCTGACCGGACAACGGATGCTCTTCAACTACTTCCGAATCGGTGGCGTCAACGGCGACGTGAGCCATGACTTCCTGTCCCGCGTCGGCGATTGGATGACCCGGGCAACCAAGCAGCATCAGGCGAACATCAATCTGCTCAACGAGAACGAGATCTTCGTGCGGCGGATGCGTGGCCTGGGAGTCATCGACCGCGAATCCGCCCTTCGGATGTGCGCGACCGGCCCCAACCTCCGGGCGACGGGTGTGCCGTTCGACGTCCGACGAGCGCATCCCTACAGCGTGTTCCCGGAGCTCGAGTTCGATATCCCGACACGCCAGGAGGGCGACTGCCTGGCCCGCTATCTCGTCCGCCTCGATGAGATCAAGCAGAGCCTCCGGATCATCGACCAGTGCCTCAACCAGCTACCCGACGGCCCGATCATGGCCAAGTTGCCGCGGCTCATTCGACCGCGACCGGGTCGCGCCTACGGCGCGGTCGAGGGGCCACGCGGCCAGTACGGCGTATACGCCATCAGTGACGGCACGGACCAGCCGTTCCGCCTCCGGATCCACGATCCGTCCTTCATCCACCTCCAGATGGTCGGCCTCATGATGCCGGGCCACCTGCTGGCCGACACGATGGCCGTCATGGCCTCGCTCGACCCGATCATGGGCGGGGTCGACAAGTGACCGTCGCCAGTCGCCAGTGGGACCGCCTCAATCTCCTGGGCAAGGCGCTGCTCGTCGTTGTCCCGTTCCTGGTCATCCTGTCGTTCGTCGCCATCCTGGCAGCGATCCTGGTCCTGCCGATCGTCGTCGACGTCGCCGTGGCGAACCTGTGGTTCGTGCGCTTCCTGATCGCGGCCACCGCTGTGCTCCTCATGAGCGTGCCGACGGCGTTCCTGATCATCTACATGGAGATGAAGATCATCGCCCTCATGAACCTCCGCCTCGGCCCGGATCGGGTCGGGCCGTTCGGCTCCGCCCTATCGGTCGTCCACGGCCTCAAGGTGCTCATGAAGGAGGATTTCCTGCCGACACGGGCGGACGCCGTCGTGTTCACCTGGGCGCCCGTGGTCGTCTACCTCGCGGCGATTCTGACCCTCCTCGTCATCCCCTTCGCTCCCGGTTTCTATGGCCAGGACATGAACATCGGCCTGCTCTACGTCTTCGCCGTCGGCGGCCTGACGGTCGTCGGGCTGCTCATGGGGGGCTGGTCGAGCTTCAACAAGTACTCGCTGCTCGGCGGCCTGCGGTCCGCCGCCCAGATGGTCAGCTACGAGATCCCCCTGACCCTGTCGGTCGTCGGGCTGATCCTGCTGGCGGGCTCGATGAGCCTGGTCACCATCGTCGACCAGCAGTCTGGGTCGTTCCTCGACTGGTACGTCTGGCAGCAGCCGCTGGGCGCGCTCATCTTTGCGATCGCCGCCACGGCCGAGGCGAACCGGGCGCCGTTCGACCTGACGGAGGCCGACTCGGAGATCGTGGCCGGCTTCGCGACGGAGTACTCGGGGATGCGGTTCGGCTTCTTCTTCTTCGCCGAGTACGTCAATGTCTTCATCGTCTCGGCCCTGTTCACGACGTTCTTCCTCGGTGGTTGGACCGCCCCGTTCAACTGGCCGTGGCCGGTATCCGGCGATTTCAACCTCGGAAGCCTGGGCATCGGACTCCTCCTGGCGGCCCTCGTCATCCCCCTCCTCGGCACGCTCATCTTCGCGGCCCCATTCGCGGTCTCCCGCCGTCGGATCCCGCTCTGGCAAGCGCTGCTCATCGGCTTCGTCCTCTTCAATGTCGTGGCGATCGGGGTGATCTTCCTGGGAGCCTTCGTGGCCTTCGAGTGGGTCGTCGGCCTGTTCTGGTTCCTCGGCAAGACCTACGCCCTCGTCTTCACCTTCGTATGGCTGCGCGGAACGCTGCCACGGGTGCGTATCGATCAGCTCATGGGCTTCGCCTGGAAGTGGCTCCTGCCGGTCGCGGTGATCAATCTCTTCGTGACCGCTGCGGCCATCGCGCTGGTCGGACAGTGAGGCCCTCATGACGATGATCCCGGGCCTCGGCATCGTGAAGGGCATGGCCCTGACGCTGCGGCGGTTCTTCGAGCCGAAGGCGACGATTCGCTACCCGGAGGAGGCCGCGGACATTCCGCCCCGCTTCCGAGGCCGGCTCCAGCTCCTCTACGACGAGTACGGCAACCTCAAGTGTGAGACGTGCTTCCAGTGCGCCCAGGCTTGCCCGATCGAATGCATCGACATGGGTGGCTTCGATACGAAGGGCCGCTATCACGTCCACTGGGGCCCCGCTGAGACCTACGGCGAGCGGCGCGAGGAATCGGCCCTCCGGCGTTCGGGTCGGACGGTTCCCGACGCCTCCTACCGTCACTACCCCGAAATCGACACAGCGGCGGTCGATCGGGTCCTCGAGGAGTTCGATCACGACCCCGCCCGAATGCTCGAGATCCTCGAGGCGACGCAAGCGGTCTATGGCTACCTGCCGGTCGCCGCGATCAAGCGGATCAGCTTCGCCACCGGTGCGCTGGTACGCCCAGATCTACGGCACGGCGACCTCGTACGACCACCTTCGGTTCAGTGCGGATGACCCTGCCCCGGTCGACTACCTGGCCGGTCTCGGTGGTGCCCTGACGGGCACGCCGCCGAATCCACCGAGGATCCATTGACCCGATGACGACCCTCCTCGCCACGCCCGCCGCCTGGCCCCGCGTCCTGTCCGCGCGCTTCGCGTCGCCGCCGGCCGATTTCGAAGCCGCCCAGAAGGCAGGGGCGTTCGAAGCCCTCCGGCGTGTCGTCCGGGAGCTCGGGCCGAGAGGCGCCATCGCCGAGGTCGCGGCCGCCGGGCTCCGTGGTCGCGGCGGATCCGGTTTCCCGACGGCCGACAAGTGGCGAGCCTGCGTCGACGCCGGAGGCGACCCGATCGTCGTGGCGAACGGCTACGACGCGGACCCCGGGTCGGCCACCGACAGGACCCTGCTCGAGCTCGATCCGTGGGCCGTTGTCGAGGGCACCCTCATCGCCGCCTTCGCGGTCGGCGCGACAGAGGCGGTCATCGTCGTGCGATCGGATGCGACGGCTGCCGCCGACGCGGTTCGTGCGGCCGTCGCAGCGGCGATCGAGGCCGGCTACGCGGGCGAGGACGCGAGCGCGACGGGTCGACCCCTCGACCTGACCGTCCGAGCGTTGACCGGCTCATACATGCTCGGCGAGGAAACCGTCCTGCTCCGATCCCTTGAAGGACGTCGGGCCCAGCCGGATCAGCGCCCGCCACATCCCTCGGAACGAGGCCTCCACGGTCGGCCGACGGTCGTGAACAATGTCGCGACCCTGGCGGCTGTGCCCTGGATCATTCGCAACGGCGCCGCCGCCTTCGCGGCGATCGGCAGCGATGACGCTCCAGGAACCGTCCTCGTCCACGTCCGCGGGGCCGCGGGCGATGGAGTCGCCGAGGCGCCGACGGGCATCCAGCTGGCCGACCTCGCCTCGCTCGTCGGCCATCACGGACCGACGAAGGCCTTCCTCGTCGGGGGGCCGACCGGTGGGCTGCTCCCCGCTGAGGCCGGCGACACCCCATACGAATTCGCCGCGTTGCGGACGGCGGGCGGCCATGTTGGGTCGGGTTCGATCGTGATCGTCGACGATCGCGCCTGCGTCGTCGACCTCGTCCGCCTCCTTCTGCGCTTCTCGGCCGATGCAGCCTGCGGCAAGACGATCCCGTGCCGGATAGGCCTGCGCCGGCTCTCGGAGGTCGCCGACCGGGCTGCCGCGGGCACGTCCCGAGCGGGAGACGGTGAGCTTGCCGAAGACCTGGCGTCCGACATCGTCGGCAGTGGGCTCTGCGACCATGAGCGCCTGGCGACGCTCGCCCTCACCAGCGCGATGCGCCATTTCGAGTCCGAGATCCACGCTCACATCCGGGATGGTCGTTGCCCCGCAGGGGTGTGCATGCCGGCGACCGCAGCCGTCGGTAGCGCCTGACCATGGCCGACCTCATCGAACGTCGCGACACCCGGCCCGACACGCCGACGCGCCTCGACACTCTGACGCCGATTGACGACAGTCGAGTCGAGCGCCTCCTGACGACCCAGGCGCCACAGCGCCCGCTGTCGACGCCGACGATCCGCCTCGAGATCGACGGGCGCATCCTCGAGGGGACGAAGGGCCAGACGATCCTCGAGATCTGCCGGGCCAACGGTATCGAGGTCCCGACCCTCTGCTACGAGCCGAAGCTGCCGGGGTTCGGCGCCTGCCGGATGTGCGTGGTCGAGGTCGAGGGCGAGGAGTATCCACCGATCTCCTGCTCGCGGACCGCCGAGGACGGCATGGTCGTCCACACCCAGACCGAGGAGATGCGACGGCTGCGGCGGACCAACCTCGAGCTGATCTTCAGCGATCACAACGCCTACTGCCTGCCGCCATGCCAGAACAAGTGCCCCAGCCATATCGACATCCCCGGATTCCTCAAGGCCAACGCCGAAGGCGACTTCCGCGAGTCCACGCGCGTCTTCAAACGCACGATCCCCTTCCCTTCGGTGCTCGGGCGGGTCTGCCCGGCCCCGTGTGAGGAGCACTGCCGGCGCGACGAGGTCGACGAGGCGATCGCCATCCGCGACACCCACCGCTACGCCGGCGACCAGGTCCTCCGCGAGCAGCTCGAGGACGGCGTCGATCCGCCGATCCCGTTCACCCAGAAGGCGGCAACCGGGCGTCGGGCCGCCGTCATCGGGTCCGGGCCGGCGGGCATGGCGGCGGCCTACTACCTCCTCCTCGCGGGCCACGACGTCACCGTCTTCGAGCGCGACCCGGCGCCCGGCGGGATGCTCCGTTACGGCATCCCGCAGTACCGCCTGCCGAAGGTCGAGGTCCTCGAAGCCGAGTACGAGAGCGTGACCCGGCTCGGCGGCAAGATGGTCTGCAACCAGGGCCTGGGTCGCGACTTCAGCCTCGACGACCTCCAGAACCAGGGCTACGAGGCGGTCGTCATCGCCATCGGCTGCTACGACACGAACCGTCTCGGCATCCCCGGCGAGGACGCCGCCGAGGTCCTCGACGGCCTCGAGTATCTCCGCACCGCCACCCTCGGCCTGCCGTATCCAAACCACGTGGGCCGGCGGGTCGTCGTCATCGGCGGTGGCTTCACGTCGATGGACTGCTCGCGGACGTCGATCCGCCAGGGCGCCGCCGAGGTCACCCTCGTCTATCGCCGCGACATGAAGGACATGCCGGCGTCGGACGAGGTTCACGAGGCGATCGAAGAAGGCGTCACGGCCATCTTCCAGGCCGGCCCGACGCGCGTCGTGACCGACGATGACGGCAACGTCACCGGCGTCGAGTTCATCCGCATGCAGCTCGGCGAGCCAGACGCGTCCGGTCGTCGCCGGCCTGAGCCGGCAGCCGGCACCGAGTTCGTCATTCCCTGCGATCGAGTCCTGCTGGCGATCGGCCAGGGACCGGATCTCTCGTGGATCGGCGCCGGCTCGGACGGGCCTGAGGCGACGAAGCAGCGCCGTCTCCGGGCCGACGCGGTGACCTTCGAGACCGGACGGCCGGGCGTCTTCGGGTCGGGTGATGTTCGCATCGGCTCGGCGACGGTCGTCGAAGCGGTGGCCGAGGGCCGCAAGGCGGCGTACGCGGTCGACGCCTGGCTACGAGGCGACGACCTCGACTCGATCGCGGTCCGACAGACGCTGGCCGAGCCGTCGCCGTCGTTCCTCTCGATCGTCCCCTTCACCGCCGAGCTCAAGGAGCCGCGCGTCCGTATCAAGGCGATGGAGGCGGAGCTGCGGCGCTCGAACTACATCGAGTACGAGATCCCATATTCACGCGAGGAGGCCGTCACCGAGTCGACGCGCTGCCTCCAGTGCACCTGCGAGGCGATCGGGTTCTGCGACCTGCGGCGCCTCGGCATCGAGTACGGGACGACCCTCCAGACGCTTGAGCCCGAGCATCATCAGGGCGCGGGCTTCCGGAGCATCACCGAGAACCGCTTCACGGGCATCAACCACGACTACATCCGGGATGACAGCCACGCCTTCATCCTGCGCGAACCGTCGCGCTGCATCGACTGCGGACGGTGTGCCCAGGTGTGCATGGAGGTCGTCGGGGCGGCCTGTTACGACTTCATGCGGACCGGCTTCGACACGCTCGTCACCACGCCGCTCGACATGAGCCTCAACGACACGCCCTGCGTGTCGTGCGGGCGATGTGCCGAGACGTGCCCGACCGGCGCGCTCATGCCCCAGCCGCGGATCCTCACCAAGTACGAGGTCGACGAGAGCCGCTGCATCTTGTGCGGGATCTGCGTCGATGCCTGCCCATACGACGCACTGCGCGACGGCGCCGACTTCGAGCTCTCCCACACCAGCCGGGAGGAGCCGATGATCGACCTCATGGCGATCGCCGCGGTCGACCGTGAGACCGAGGTGACCTACATCCGGCGCGAGCGCGACTGGGCCGCCCGCGCGGCCGAGGAGGGTCGGCTGGGCGACCGGAGCCGGCTGCTGCCGATGCTACCGGCGTCGATCGGAGGCAATGGGAGCGGCAACGGGCAAGGCAACGGGCACGCATCGGGCAACGGCCACGGCGGGCACGGCCACACGTGAAATACCTCATCGTCACGGGGCTCCTCGTCGGAGCGTTGCTGACGCTGCCGCTGCTCGTGGCTGCCCTCATCGTGGTCGGCGAACCGCTCTTCGGGATCAGCGGCTGGCAATGGCGCGACTTCCTGTTCGCCCTGTTCGGGGTGATCCTGCTCGTGTCCGGACTGGCGGTCGTCACGATGCGCGACATCATCCGCTGCGGCCTGGCGATGATCGTCTGCTTCGCCGCCCTGGCCGGGCTGTACGTCCTCCTCGGCGCTCCGCTCCTCGGCGCGACTCAGGTGCTCATCTACATCGGCGCGATCAGCGTCCTCGTCCTGTTCGCCATCATGCTCACCCAGACCAAGTCGGCGCCGAGCCGCCTCGTCTTCCAATCGCAGGCGCCGGCGGCGGCCATCGCCGCCCTGATCCTCGCCTTTGTCATCGGCATCGTCGTGGTCGGCACGGCCTGGGGCGACGTGAGCGCCGTCATCAACACCGCGACGGACACGGTGGCGGGCGTGCTCTTCACCGACTACCTGCTCCCATTCGAGGTGGTTTCGGTCCTCCTGCTCGTCGCCGTCGTGGGTGGCGTCTATCTGGCCAAGCGCGACGAGGAGCCGGGCGGATGATCGCCGACTCCCTGGACGGCTACCTGATCCTGGCCGGGGTCCTCTTCGCCATCGGCACCTTTGGCTTCCTGGCTCGTCGCAATGCGATCTCGATGCTGATGTCGATCGAGCTCATGCTCAATGCCGTCAACCTGTCGATCGTGGCCTTCGGTGCCTTCATCCCGGGCCTGACGAACGACGCATCGGTCATCGCCCTGATGGTCATCGCGGTTGCTGCGGCCGAGGCGACGGTCGGGCTTGCGATCGTCATCGCCATCTTCCGGAACCGCCGGACTCCCCTCGTCGACGAGTACCACTCGATGAACCAATGAGCGGCCCGCTCGGCGTCTACGGGCTGCTGATCCCGCTCATCGTCTTCCTGCCGTTGGCGGGCTTCGCCGTCACCGCTCTCGTCGGACGACGCCTGGGCAAGCAGGCCCACTGGATCCCGGTCGGGGTCGTCGTCCTGTCGTGGCTGTTCGCGATGGCGGTCGTTGTGCCGGCCCTCGGGCACGCCGAGCCGTTCGGCGAGCATGGAGCGGGCCTGACCGTCTACGAGTGGATCCCGGCGGGAGACTTCACGGTCGAGTTCGGCTTCTTCGTCGACTCGTTGACCGCCTGCCTCCTCATCGTGGTCACGACGGTCGGCATGCTCGTCCACGTCTACAGCATCGGCTACATGGGCCACGATCCTGGCTACTGGCGCTTCTTCGCCTACCTCAACCTGTTCATGTTCTCGATGCTGCTGCTCGTCCTGGCCGACAGCTGGCTCGTCGTGTTCGTGGCCTGGGAGCTCGTCGGGCTGTGCAGCTACCTCCTCATCGGCTTCTGGTATCGGCGGCGGAGCGCCGCCCTCGCGGCGAAGAAGGCGTTCATCGTCAACAGGGTCGGCGATGTCGGGTTCGCCCTCGGCATCATGGCAATCTTCGTCACGACAGGCACCCTTGACATACGGGCGTCGATCCAGCTCATCGTCGAGGGTGGCTCGGGCCTGGCGGTCAGTGTCGTCGTCATCGCCCTCCTCATCTTCGCCGGCGCGGTCGGCAAGAGCGCCCAGTTCCCGCTCCACGTCTGGCTCCCCGACGCCATGGAGGGCCCGACTCCCGTGTCCGCGCTCATCCACGCGGCGACGATGGTCAACGCCGGCGTGTATCTGGTCGCTCGCGCCTCGCCCATCTTCGCCTCGGCGCCCCAGGCGATGCTCGTCGTGGCGGCGATCGGCGTCTTCACCGCGATCCTGGCCGCTTCGATCGCGATGACCCAGACGGACATCAAGCGGGTCCTCGCCTACTCGACGCTGTCCCAGCTCGGCTACATGTTCGCGGCCCTCGGCGTCGGCGCCTGGACGGCGGCCATCTTCCACCTCATGGCTCACGGCTTCTTCAAGGGCCTCCTGTTCCTCGATTTCGGGCTCCGTGATCCACGCCGTCCACGAGGAGCAGGACATGCGGCAGATGGGCGGCCTGTCCAAGAAGATCCCCATCACCTACGCCACGATGTTCATCGGTTCGCTGGCCATCGCCGGCATCCCGCCATTGGCCGGCTTCTTCTCGAAGGACGAGATCCTGGGCGAAGCCTTCAAGCTCGGCTTCCTGTGGGTCTGGGCGATCGGCGTGGTCGTCGCCTTCATGACCGCCTTCTACATGTTCCGGCTCATGGGCCTGACCTTCTGGGGCTCCTTCCGAGGCCCTCGCGAGATCTGGGACCGCGTCCATGAGTCGCCCACGACGATGACCGGACCACTCATCCTCCTCGCGATCCCGTCGGCCCTCTTCGGCCTCGCGGTCGGGTTGCCGCTCGGAGGATCCGTGATCTCGGGCTGGCTCGAGCCCGTCTTCCTCGAGGCCGTTGCCATCGCCGACCGGAACGAGGCCGAGTTCATCCTGTTCGGGGCGGACGGCGTCCTCATCCTCTCGTCGGTCTTCGTGGCGACGATCGGGCTCATCATCGCCGCCCGGCTGTTCGGTTGGGAGGCCGGGGTCCAGATAGCGCCACGGCCGAAGCAGGTCGCCGCCATCACCGCATCGAGCGGCGCCACTCGGTTCCTCTATCGAGCCTCGCTCAACAAGTGGTGGTTCGACGAGATCAACGATCTCCTATTCATCCGCATCGGCGGGCGGCTGGCTGAGGGCATCAAGTGGTTCGACGAGCGGGTGATCGACGGGCTCGTCGTCAACGGTATCGGTCATGCCACGGTCTGGGCAGGTGCCCGGATCCGCACCATCCAGACCGGCCGCGTTCAGAACTACGCGTTGGGTATCGCCATCGGCCTGCTCATCATGGCCGGCTCCTTCCTCGTCATCGCCGGTCAGGCGGCGAGCGGAAGCTGACGATGGAAGCGATCCTGCCGGTCGTCACCTTCCTGCCCCTCGTCGGCTCGGTCGCCATCGCCTTCCTGCCGCGCGAAGCGACGCGGACGATCTGGGGCGTCGCGATGGGCACCGCGCTTGCGACCTGGGCGGCGTCGCTCCTCCTCCTGTTGAACTTCGATCCGAGCGCGATCGGCTTCTCCTATCAGGTCGACGCCCCGTGGATCCCCTACTTCGGGATCGACTTCCATCTCGGCGTCGACGGCATGTCGGTCGCCCTTGTCGTTCTGACGACGACGCTGACGTGGGTCAGCCTGTTGGCCTCGATCGGCCCGATCCAGAACCGGGTCAAGGAGTTCGTCATCGCCTTCCTCGTCCTCGAGGTCGGGATGAACGGCGTCTTCCTGTCCCTCGATCTGTTCCTCTTCTACATCTTCTGGGAGGTCGTCCTCGTTCCGATGTACCTCATCATCGGGATCTGGGGCGGGGCGAACCGCCTCTACGCGACGATCAAGTTCGTCCTGTTCACGCTCATCGGGTCGCTCCTGATGCTGGTCGCGATCCTGGCCACCGCGTTCACGTTCTGGACGGCCACCGGCTCATGGGCCGGAGCATTCGACTACGAGACCCTGCGCGCGTTTGCCGCCGGCGGAGGCTTCGCGGCAGGTTTCCAGGACATCGCCTTCATCGCCTTCTTCCTGGCGTTCGCCATCAAGGTCCCGATGTGGCCCTTCCACACCTGGCTGCCGGATGCCCACACGGAGGCCCCGACCGGCGGCTCGGTCATCCTCGCCGGTGTTCTCCTCAAGCTCGGCGGCTACGGCTTCATCCGCTTCTCATTGCCGCTTTACCCGACCGGTGCCACCGATCTTGCTCCGATCGTCATCGGCCTCTCACTCATCGCCATCCTTTACGGCGCGATCGTCGCTCTCCGCCAGACCGATCTCAAGCGCCTGGTGGCCTATTCGTCGGTGAGCCACATGGGCTTCGTGACGCTCGGGATCTTCGTCTCGGTCCTCATCCCGGTCGGTGCGATCGGGCGCGAGCAGGGGATGCAGGGCGCCATCCTCCAGATGGTCAACCACGGGTTGATCACCGGAGCCCTGTTCCTCCTCGTCGGTGTCATCTACGAGCGGACCCACGACCGGGCGATCGCCAAGATGGGCGGCCTCGCGGCGCCGATCCCCGTCTACGCGGCCGTGTTCGGGTTCTTCATCTTCGCGTCCGCGGGACTGCCCGGCCTGTCCGGATTCGTCGGCGAGTTCCTGGTGCTCGTCGGCTCATTCGCCTACCAGCCGGTCGTCGCGGCTGCGGCCAGCCTGTGCATGATCCTGGCGGCCGGCTATCTGCTGTGGATGTTCCAGCGGGTCGCATTTGGCGAGCTATCGGACTTCCTGCGGTCGCTCGGGCACCACCTGACGGACATGAAGCCGGCCGAAGTGGTCACGCTCGTGCCGCTCGCCGCCCTCGTCGTCGTCTTCGGGATCTTCCCCGGTCTCCTGCTCGACCTCTTCAACGTCACGGTCACGGAGGTCCTCGCAGCCGTCGGGCCGGCTGCCGGGCTGGTCGCAGGGCAGTGAGCCGATGAACCCAAACGACCTCACCGCCATCGCGCCGCTCATCGCATCGGTCGTGACGGCCTGTGCCGTGCTGGTGGCCGATCTCATCGCCCCCGGTCGGACGAGGGTGGCGGTCGGCATCGCGCTCGGCGGGCTGCTCGTCGTGGCCGCCGCCGTCCTGGGGGTCGCGGGCTCCGGGGAGACGCACGCCTTCGGGGGCTCGTACGTCGTCGACGGCATCACCACGTTCCTGGACATCGTGTTCATCTCGACAATCGCCCTGACCATCGTCTTCGCACCCGATTACCTTGCGCCGCGCGGCCTGCCGATGGGCGAGTTCACGACCATCCTCCTCTTCGCGCTCACCGGCGCGATGCTGATCGCGGGCTCGACGGACCTTCTGCTCCTCTTCCTCGCCCTCGAGCTGATGGTCCTTCCGGGCTACATGCTGGCCGGGTTCGCCAAGCGCGACGCCCTCGCGACCGAGGGCGCCATCAAGTACTTCCTCCTCGGCAGCTTCTCGTCGGCCATCTTCCTGTTCGGACTGGCCTTCACCTGGGGCATCACCGGGACGACCCGGGTCGCTGGGGTCGCGGACGCCCTTGCCACGTTCGCCGCCGGCGGCGGCATCTCCATCGGTCTGGCGATGGGGCTCGCGTTCCTGACGACGGGCGTCTCTTTCAAGATCGCCGCCGTCCCGTTCCACTACTGGACGCCCGACGCGTACCAGGGCAGCCCGACGCCCGTCACCGGCTACCTCTCGGTCGGGCCGAAGGTCGGGGCGTTCGCCCTGATCATCCGCCTCTTCGCCGAGGCCCTGGCGCCACTCGCAGCCGACTGGCTGCCGGTGTTCATCGGGCTCGCCATCGTCACGATGACGCTTGGCAACCTCGTTGCCCTGACACAGGACAACGTCAAACGGATGCTGGCCTACTCGTCGATCGCCCACACCGGCTACATGCTCGTCGGGTTGGCCGCCTACGCATCGGGCGAGCTGGCGGGGATGGAGGGGCTCCTCCTCTACGGGCTCGTCTACGCCTTCATGAACCTCGGCGCCTTCGCGGTCGTGGCGGCCCTCCAGAAGCGGCGCGGCGTCACGGCCAACCTGTCGACATTCTCCGGCCTCGGACGGCGCGAGCCGTGGCTCGGGTTGCTGATGACCCTGTTCCTCCTCTCACTCACCGGGATCCCGCCAACGGCGGGCTTCTTCGCCAAGGCCTACATCATCCTGGCGGCCGTCGAGTCGTCCGATCCCTGGGTCAACCTGCTCGCAGTCATCGCCGTCATCAATGCAGCCGCGGCGGCTTTCTACTACCTGCGGGTGGTCCGCCAGATGTACATGGAGGAGCCGGTCACCGAGCAGCCACCGCTTTCCCACGGCCGCCTCCTGTGGGCCGGCCTGGTGGTCACCTCAGCGTTCACGGCCCTGTTCTTCATCTTCACCGGACCGATCTTCGACTCGATCCAGCGAGCGAGCCAGGCCCTCGCGACGATCTGACGCTCCAGAGCGGGCCGCTCTGTCCTCCCGCGTCCGAGCAATTCGTCCCGCGTCCGAGCGATTCGTCCCGTGTCCGAGCGGTGAGGTCAGGCAGCCGGAAGGGCGGCAGGCGAGGCCGACGGCAGCGGAGACGTCGATTGCGCGGGCGACTGTGCGGGCGATGTGCCGGGCGACGACGATCCGGGAGATGCCCCGGGCGACGGCGTGACACCCATGATGGTCGCCAGGCCCTCCTCCATCTGGTCGGGCCCGATGCCCCCCGCCGCACCCGCTCGGATGAAGCCTTCGGCATCGATCCAGTAGTGGACCGGCAGGACCACGGCGTCCCAGGCGGCGGCAGCCGTGCCCTGCGTGTCGAGGCCGATCGGAAAGAGCGCCTGGAGACTGGCCGCGAATGACGCGGCTGTCTCCTCGTCCTCGCGAACGTTGATGGCGAGGATCACGAGACCCTCGTTCTCGTACTGAGCGGCATAGCCGTTCATGAGCGGGAACTCGTCGGCGCACGGAGGGCAGTACGTACCCCAGAAATTGACCCAGACGGGCTTGCCGCGGAGGCGGGTCAGGTCGATCGTCCCGCCGGCCACCTCGGGCACGACAAGGGGCGGCGCGAGCTCGCCGACATGGAACAGGTCGGAGCCGGCCGGTTGGGAGGGAGCGGCGCTCGATGGCGCGGCGGACGGGGACGGGCCGACCGACGGTGATGGGCTCACAAGGGCAAGGCTTGCAGCTGGAGGAGGGGTCGGCAGGGGTGTCGCGGCCACCAGTGCCCCGATCACGACTGCCACTGCGGCCACACCGGCGACCACGCCCGCCACCGCTGCCACCCGTCCCGACATCGGCGGGAGGGTACCAGTACGTCCCTCCGTGGGCCGCCGCGACCGAACGCTGATAGCATCCCTCGCCCGATGGATCTCGGCTACCTGTTTCGCAGCCGGCTCGTACCGGCCGTCCTGTTCGCGGCCGGCCTGACCTTCGTCGCGGCTGGGCTCCTGTCCTACCTGACGGCTCCAGTCGACGCCGGCGATCCCACGGCGTCGCCGATCGCGATCGCCAGCCCGGTGCCGATCACCTCACCCGGGCTCCTGACGTTTCCGCCGACCCCCGCATCGTCAGCAAAGGCTTCGACGGCGCCGAGCAAGACGGTCGCCACTCGCATCGTCATCCCCGGCCTGCGGATCGACCTGCCGATCGTGGCCGGTCCGAATGGCTACCCGTATTGCAAGGTCGCCATGTACCTCAAGGAGCTCCAGCAACCCGGCGAGCCCGGGGCGACCTTCATCTTCGCCCATGCCCGGACGGGCATGTTCCTGCCGTTGCTCGAGGCATCCAAGAAGAGCAACGGTCAGAAGATGCTGGGCACGCTCGTCCAGGTCTACACGGCCGATGATCGCGTCCACCTCTACGAGATCACCCAGGTCCGACGCCACCAGACGACGCTCGACAAGCCAGCTCACGCCACCGCCGAGGAGCTATGGCTCCAGACCTCGGAGGGGCCCAAGGGCACCCCGGAGAAGCTGCACGTCGTGGCCCGCCCGTTCAGCGTCCTGCCCGCCGATCACGCCGACGCCAATCCGAAGGCCCACCCCGTCTCCTGCGGCTGAAAGGCGCGGCTGGCGAGTCGTCAGACCCAGTTGATGCGGCGGAGCACCAGGAGGGTCACGGCCGCACCTCCGAAGATGACCGCCGTGACCAGCCAGAACCCTGGCTGGCGGCCGCTGCCGATCTCCGTCGCCGCCTCACTCATTCCGAAGATGCCCGCGAAGGCTCCGATCCCGGCCAGCACGACCGTGACGCCGGTAAGGCGCTTCACGATGATCGACAGGTTGTTGTTCACCGACGAGAGATACACATCGAGGGTCGACGCCGCCAGCTCGCGATAGTTGTCGATCTCGTCGGTCAGCCGGATCAGGTGGTCGTAGACGTCGCGGAAGTAGATGATCTCCTCGGCGTCGATGAGGGCAAGATCGCGGTTCGTGAGCTGGTTGAGGATCTCCCGGACCGGCGAAACGACGCGGCGGACGTCGATGAGTTCGCGCTTGAGGGCGAAGACGCGCTGGAGGGTGAGCGGTTCGGGATGGGCAACGACGTCGTCTTCCAGGGCGTCGAGGGCGTCGCCGATTCGGTCGACAAAGGGAAAGTAACCGTCGACGATCGAGTCCACCATCGCCCAGAGGAGATGATCGACTCCACGGGCCATGACCGGCTCGAGGCCGGTGGTGGACAGCCGCTCGATCGCCCGTCCGTCCCAGCCGCCGTCATGGACCGTCAGCAGGAAACCCTGGCCCATGACGATATCGATCTCGGTCGAGACGACCTCATCGGTATAGGTGAGGGAGAACACCACGAGGTGGATGAGCCCGTCGGTCAGCTCAACCTTGCTGCGCTGGTTGCCCTCCTCGATATCTTCGACGACGAGCGGATGGAGCTCAAGGAGCGCGGCGATCCTGGCCAGGTCGTCCGAGGTAGGCAGGGCCGCGTCGACCCAGATGCACGCTCCCCCGTGGTTCGCTGCGAACGCAGCGAGGGCGTCGAATGCCGCACCGTCACTCGATTCCGCGATCGCACCGTCACGCCAGACGACGACTCGCAGAAGGGGATCCGTCGTCGACGACTCGGTCGGCGAGGCTTCAGATCGCGTAGCTTGGCTCCGATCGGTCTCCGCCATCGTCTTCTCCTGCCGCATCATCCGAGCCCGGGGTACCAGACCGGAGCATACGCGCCCGACCGCCCAATGCGAGGGCTG
Organism: uncultured Chloroflexia bacterium; assembly: GCA_963789905.1. GTDB lineage: Bacteria > Chloroflexota > Limnocylindria > Limnocylindrales > CSP1-4 > CAWBMK01. Next base: position 1,495,774 of record CAWBMK010000001.1, read on the forward strand.
GCGGGATCGCCAGGGCCGTCACGACGGCGCCGCTGGCAATGATCGGACCGAGGATCGATGCGGCCTCGTTGGCCGCCCAGGCTTCGAGGGCCTCGACGACGAGACCGTCCCGCAGCGACCGATCGCGCAGCTCCACCGGGACCAGGTCGCGCCAGGCGTCGGGCGACGCGTAGACGCGTTGGCTGAGGCGGTCGATGGCGGTCGACCCCCAGGCTGTCAGGACCGCCAGCCCGACGGCCATCCCGATCATCCGGGCGACCGTGACGGTCGACGAGGCGACCCCATACCGGGCGCGACCGACCGCCTCGACGGCCGCGACCGAGCGTGGCGTCACCGACAGCCCGAAGCCGATCCCAAAGGCGGCCATCGCGATCGCGATCTCGCCGATACCGCTCGACGGCACGGCGAGGTAGGCGACGGTGCCCAGGGCCAACGAGGCGACGAGCACGCCGACGGTCGCGACCAGGCGAGGCCCGAACGCGCGAACCACCCATCCAGCGGCGAGGGCGCCGATCGCCGTCGCGGCAGCAAGTGCGCCGAGAACGAGGCGCTGGTCGGCTGGTCCACCGTAGAGGACGCGGTCGACGAAGACAGCGCCGCCGATGATCGCCGTCGCGAAACCGTAGCCGGTCAGCGCGGAGACAGCGGAAGCAGCCGCGAACGGGATGCTTCGGAACAGGCGCGGGTCGATGAACGGATCGGCCCGCCGCAGCCCGACAACGACCGCGGCCAGGGCGGCCACGAGCGCGATGGCGATGAGCAGCCCAGACGGTGCATCTGATGCGCCCAGCGTCGAGAGCCCGAGGAGCAACGTCCCCAGGGCGATCCCGACGAGCGTCGCCCCGACGACATCGATTCGGCCGTCAGCACGCGGCCGCTCGAACGTCGGGCCAAGAGCCCAGGCGATTGCGAGCGCGGCGATCCCGATCGGGACGTTGAGGTAGAAGATCCAGCGCCAGGCGGGGGCCAGCAGCTGCCAAAGGAGGCTGTCCGGGGCGACGCCCGCTGCCGTCAGCGCCTCCTCGGGATGGACCCCGGTGAGGATTGCCGCTCCAACGAACGGGCCGGCGGCCATGCCGAGGAACGTCAAAGCGCCGATGAGCCCAAGCGCGCGGCCTCGCTGGGCCCCGCCTGTCAGGAGGGCGGCGGCTGCAGTGGCCACGGGGATGAGGGTGCCGCCGCCGGCTGCCTGGACCAGTCTCGCGCCGATGAGCATCTCGAGCGACTGGGCAGCTCCGGCGAGGGCGGAACCGAGCGTGAACAGGCCGAGGCCGATGAGGAGGATCCGACCGATCCCCCACAGATCCGCAAGTCGACCGGCCAGGGGCATGACAAGGACGTAGACGAGGAGGTAGCCGTTGACGACCCATGAGGCCGTGCGAAGGACCCGCCAATCGGGCGCTCCGAACAGCTCCTCCGATACGTGGGCGACGATCGCCGGCAGGGCGACCGCCGTGATCATGAGCTCGAGGCCGGCCAGGAAGACGGCGACGCCCATGACCGCGAGAGCGATGTTCGCGTCTCGGCGGCTCACCTGGCCGAGTGTACCGACGCGTCATCCCACGACAGGGAGCCTCTCCTATTGACAGGTGCATCGAACGAGTTCTAGTATCAACGCCCGTTTATATCAATGGCCGTTTGTCCCACGGAGGACCCCGCCCTGTCCCCGACCCCCGCCCGGATCCGCAGCACGCTCGCCTCGCTCGTCGAGCAACCCGAGGACCTCCGCCGCCTGCGTACCTTCCACAGGGCCCTGGCCGACGTCAACCGGCTTCGGATCGTGCGGCGGCTGGCAGAACGCCCGGGCACCGTCTCGGAGCTCATCGAGCACGTCGGCCTCTCCCAGCCGCTCGTGTCTCATCACGTCAAGCGCCTCCGCGACGCCGGGCTCGTCTCGACCGAGCGGCACGGCCGTGAGGTCTTCATCCGCCTCCGGCCGGAGGCATTCGATGAGGTCGCGGCGAGCGAGCGCGCGGTCCTCGGCATCGTGGGCTGACCGATGGCCCTCTCGAACGCCAGCCGCAACCGGATCAAGCGGACATTCGAGCCCATCGCCCTGGCCATGGGCCGAGCGGGCCTGTCGCCCGATGCGCTGACGCTCATCGGCTTCGGCATCACCGTCGCCGGCGCCGTGCTGCTCGGCGTCCAGCTGTGGATCGTCGGTGCGATCGTCGTCTTCGCCGGCGGCGTCTTCGACATGTTCGACGGCACGCTCGCCCGGGCCACCGGGCAGGCGAGCCCTCTTGGCGCTTTCATGGATTCGGTATTCGATCGCTGGGGCGAGGCGATCGTGTACATCGGCATCGCGGCCGGCGCCGCGATGGTCGGCTTCGAGCTCGGGGCGGTCCTGGCGGCCGCGGCGATGGCATCGGCGTTCATGGTCAGCTATGCCCGTTCGAGGTCGGAGGGACTCGGCTTCACCGCCGGCACCGGCATGGCCGCCATCGGCTTGGCCCCACGCGAGATCCGCCTCGTCATCCTGTCCGTCGGCCTCCTCGCCGCGGGCGTCGTGGGAGTCGGGCCGACTGCCACGGGCGGATCGCTCATCCTGGCCGCTACCCTCGGCCTCATCACGATCCTGGCCACCGTCACGGTCATCCAGCGCATCGTTCACGTCCGAAGCCAGGCGGCCGTGGGGAGCGCCGTGCCGGACCACTGACCAACGCCGATCCGATCGACCCTCACCCCACGAGCACGACCAACACAAGGAGGCACAGCCACCAACGATGAGCAAGGAGAGTACGAACGGCGCGAACGGCGGCCGCCGGGGCGACCGCAGGATCCGCGTCGCGATCGTCGGTGTCGGCAACTGTGCCTCGAGCCTGGTCCAGGGCCGCTACTACTACGAGAAGGCGAAGGCCGGCGAGCAGATCCCGGGCCTCATGCACGTCGATCTCGGCGGCTACCACATCCGCGACATCGACTTCGTGGCCGCCTTCGACGTCGACAAGACGAAGGTCGGCACGGACCTGTCCGAGGCGATCTATGCCGGCCAGAACAACACCTTCGTCTTCCAGCAGGTCCCCCACACCGGGGTCACGGTGGAGCGTGGGATGACCCACGATGGCCTCGGCAAGTACCTGTCTCAGGTCATCGAGAAGGCGCCCGGACCGACGGCCGACATCGTCGGGATCCTCAAGGAGCGCGAGGTCGACGTGATGGTCTCCTACCTGCCGGTCGGCAGCGAGGAGGCCACAAAGTGGTACGCGGAGCAGGCGTTGAAGGCGCGGGTCGCATTCATCAACGCCATCCCGGTGTTCATCGGACGCGAGGCCTACTGGCAGCGTCGATTCGCCGAGGAAGGCCTGCCTGTCATCGGCGACGACATCAAGAGCCAGGTAGGCGCGACGATCACCCACCGCGTCCTGACGCGCCTGTTCATGGACCGCGGCGTCCGGATCGACCGCACCTACCAGCTGAACTTCGGGGGCAACACCGACTTCCTCAACATGCTCGAGCGCGAGCGTCTCGAGTCGAAGAAGATCAGCAAGACGAACGCCGTCACGTCGATGCTCGACTACCCGATCGCCGACGAGGACATCCACGTCGGGCCGTCCGACTACGTGCCGTGGCTCAAGGACCGCAAGTGGTGCCACATCCGGATCGAGGGCACGACGTACGGCGACGTTCCGCTCAACCTCGAGCTCAAGCTCGAGGTCTGGGACAGCCCCAACAGCGCCGGCGTCATCACCGATGCCATCCGCTGCGCGAAGCTCGGCCTCGATCGAGGGCTGGCGGGGACGCTCGTCGCGCCGTCCGCCTACTTCATGAAGAGCCCGCCGCTCCAGATCCACGACGACATCGCCCGCGAACGCGTCGAGGCCTTCATCCGCGGTGACGATGCCACGGTCCTCGACGGCACCGAGTCGCGGGCCGAACTGGCCGCCAAGAGCGCCTGGCGTCCGGCGACGACCGTCGCGCCGAAGAAGGCGAAGGCCGCTGCGGTAGCCGGCGGCTGAAGGGCAGGATGACCCAGAAGAGAGCTCTCGAGGCACCCCATCGGCGGCCGGAGGGCCCGCCCCGGTTGATCGAACGGGCGGGGGTCGTCGGTTTTCGCGTCGGCGCCTACGTCATCGGCCACTTGCCGGAGCGCCTGGCCCGCGCGCTCATGGAGGCGACGTTCGCTGCCTCCTATCGCCTGTGGCCGACGAAACGACGCTGGTCGAACGAGAACTTCGGGCACGTCCTCGGCCTCGAACCCGACGACCCCGAGGTGGATCGACTGTCGCGGGCCGCTTACCGAACCTACGCCCGCTACATCGTCGAGCTCATGCGGCTTCCTCTGCTGACCCCTGATGAGGCGGCCGAGCTCGTCGACACCCGCACCCTCATGCCGCTCGAAGAGCTCCATGCCTCCACCAAGGGCTACATCATGACGTCGGCCCACATCGGCAACCTCGAGGCGGTAGCTCGCGGCATCGCCCGCCACGGATGGCCGATCCATGCGTTGGGCGACGACACCTCGTTCCCCGAGCTGTTCGCCTATCTTCGCCAGCAGCGAGCCGACTGGGGCGTCGATCTGATCCCGTGGCGACGGATGCGCTCGGTCTTCGAGATCCTGAGGAAGCGGGAGATCCTCTGCCTGGTCATCGACTGGGGCTACAAGCCCGACGGCATCCCGGTCCGCCTGTTCGGCTCGTGGACCACGCTCCCCGCCGGCCCCGCGATCCTGGCCGCTCGGACGGGCGCGACGATCGTCCCGGTGGCCGTTCGGCGCGATCCGACCGGGCGCTTCGTTGTCACGTATGAGGAGCCCTTCACCGTGCCCTCCGATTCGCCGGCCGACCTTGCCGCGGCGACGCAGCGGATCGCCGATGCGCTCGAGCGGACGATCTCGCAGGCTCCGGCGGATTGGTACAGCTTCAAGCCACTGTGGCCCGCCACGAGCGCGGAGAAGGCCGAGCTGGCGGCGCGGGCGGAGGCGATGCGGAGCGGACTGCCGGCAGCCGGCGGGGCGAGCTGAGGTCGTGGCCACGGGAGCCGTCCTCGCCGACCGGGGGACGCCGGTCCAGCGCGCCAGGGCCCGCTTCGTGGCCGCGCTCTCGTGGCTCTTCTGTCGCCTGCCCGAGTCCCCCCTGGTGAGGCTGGCGGAGCTTGCCGGCGAGCTCTGGTACAGGCTCGCGCCCGGGCGAGCCTCGCGGGCCCGGGCCAATCTCGCTCGCGTCGTGGGCTGGCTCGCCGAGCACGAGATGGGGTCGCCGCGAACGCGCCAGGCCGCAACCGACCCGGCCGCCCTCGAGAGGCTCGTCCGATCGGCTTTTCGCCACGGCGCCCGCTACTACCTCGAGCTGCTCCGTTTCCCGGCTATGGATGCCCGCTACATCCGCGACCGGCTCGTCCTCGAGGACGCGGAGCGGGCCGAGGACCTCCTGTCGGCCAGCCCGGGCATCGTCATCGGGCTGCACTTCGGGGCCCTCGAGATGCCGGCCCGATTCATCGTCGAGAGGACCGGGCGCGAGCTCGTCGGTCCGATGGAGACCCTCGACGACCCGTCGCTCCAGGGCTGGATCGTGCGCTCCCGTCGGGAGACGGGCATGCGACTCATCGACATTTCCGGTGCTCGACGAGAGCTTGTCGACGTCCTTGCCCGCGGCGGAGCCGCCGGGCTCGTCGCCGATCGGGACATCGCCGGGAATGGCACCCCGACCGAGCTGTTCGGAGCGCTGGCTCCCCTGCCCGTCGGCCCGGCGATCCTGGCCGCCGAGACAGGCGCACCGGCCTTCGCGGCGATGGCCTGGCGCAGGCCCGATGGGCGTTATGGCGCCCGCGTGGAGCGGATCCCGACGCCGCCCGAGGGCCCGCTGCGCGAGCGGGTGCGCGTCTTCCTCGACAGCGAGGCGCGCGCCTTCGAGCGACTCATCGCCGTCGCCCCTGAGCAGTGGTGGGCCGTCTTCTTCGAGATCTGGCCAACGGCTTCACCGAATGCCAACGTCAAGGCGGCAATCCCATGACCGACCGCCTCGGCCGGGCCGACCTCCACATCCATACCCTCGCGTCCGACGGAACGTCGTCGGTCGCCGAGGTCCTGACCTCGGCCGTGGCCATCGGACTCGACGTGATCGCCATCACGGATCACGAACGGATCGATGCCGCCGTCGCCGGGCGGGCCATGGCCGTCGACCTCGGCCTTGACATTGAGATCGTGGTCGGCGAAGAGGTGACGACCCTGGGCGGCCACCTGCTCGCGCTCTTCATCGAGGACCGAATCGCCCCGTTTCACTCGCTGCGCTCCACCATCGCTGCGATCCATGCCGCGGGCGGCGTCGCGATCCCTGCCCACCCGCTCGTCCCCTATCCCCTGTGCGCCCAGGGTTTCGTCCTGCGACGGTTGATCGACGACGACGATCCCGCGGTCCACCCTGACGGCATCGAGGCTCTCAACCCGACCATGCTCGGCCGGTTGTGGCACGGTCGGGTCACGGCGTTCACGGAAGAACATGCCCTTGCGGCGCTCGGCAACAGCGACGCTCATCACGCGAGCGAGATCGGTCGTGGCCACTCGACATTCCCGGGCCGGACGGCCGCCGATCTGCGTCTCGCCATCGAGGAGCGGACGACGCGCGCGCACGGAGCGTTCCACGGCACGTCCGATCAGGTCGGCACGTTCGGGCGGCAGCTCCGCAAGTACGGCCGGGACGTGCGCGACGAGCTCGCCGGAAGACTCCGCCGCGACGGGACGGGTCGCGATCACGGTTATCCCGGCGGCCGGCGTCGACCGCCCGTCTACGCCCCCACTCGGGTCAACGAGGCCGGCCGATGAAGATCGGTCTCGTCAGCCCGTACGTGTACCCGCTCCCAGGCGGGGTCACCCAGCATGTCGGCTATCTCTACGAGCACCTTCGGCGGCGCGGGCATGACGTCCGGATCATCAGCGCCTCGCACGGCCTGCAGCGCGGCACGGAAGGCGACGTCATCCGGGTCGGCAAGGGCTTCTCCGTTCCCGCCAACGGATCGGTCGGCACGCTGACCGTATCGTTCCGCTTCGCCGCCCAGGTCCGCGAGATGCTCGATCACGAACGCTTCGACCTCCTGCACTTTCATGAGCCGCTCGTCCCGTTCTTGTCGTGGGTCGTCCTGCGCGAGAGTAAGAGCATCAATGTCGCCACCTTCCATGCGTACGCCGGCTACTCGATCGGCTACGAGTTCGGGTCGCGGACGGTCGGCTCGCTGCTCCTCGAGCGGCTGCACGGCCGCATCGCCGTCTCGGCGGCCGCTCGACACTTCATCGATCGCTACTTCCCGGGGGACTACAAGGTCATCCCCAACGGCGTCGACCTCGAGAGGATCGGGTCGGCGGTGCCGATCGCGCGCTGGCAGGACGGCACGGCCAACCTCCTCTTCGTGGGCCGCCACGAGCCCCGCAAAGGCCTCCTGACGCTTCTCAAGGCCTACCGCCTCCTCCGGCTCGGGGGCACGGAATGTCGGCTCCTGGTGGTCGGCACAGGGCCGCAGGAGCGCGAAGCGCGACGCTATGTCATGACCCGCCGCCTCCCCGACGTCGAGTTCCTGGGTCGGGTGACGGATGCCGAGAAAGCCCAGCTGTTCAAGACCGCCGATGTCTATGTCTCTCCGGCGACCGGTCGCGAATCGTTCGGCATCGTCCTCCTCGAAGCGATGGCGGCCGGCGCACCCATCGTCTGCTCCGACATCCACGGCTACAAGGGCGTCGTGCGTCGTGAGCGCGAGGCTCTGCTCGTCGAGCCCGGCGACAAGCGGGCCCTGGCCGACGCGCTGGGGCGCGTCCTCGCCGATCGCGATCTGCGGACCCGTCTGAGCGTCGCCGGACGACAGCGTGCCGAGGAGTTCGGCTGGGCCCGGGTGACCGCGAAGGTCGACGACTACTACGGCTTCGTCATCCGACGCGCGGCGTCGCACGGCGAGCTGCCGGCCCATTTCACGGCAGCGCTGCCCCCGTCGCCCCGCCCGACAGCGGCGCCCCACGAGCTCGCGCCGCTCTCCGGAGGTGTGGCCGCGATCGGCTGATCAGGTCGGGCCGGTGGCCGACCCACCTTCGACCGGGCCCTCCGGCACGCCGTAGCCCGCCTCCCGCTCTGCAGCGGCAACGCGCCACGACCACGTGGCGTAGGCGACGATCAAACATGTCGCGCCGAGAGCGCCAAGGAGGACGAGGGTACCCAGGGTCATCAGGTCTGGTCCGGCCGTGGCGGGCTCGAGGTTGACCGGAAACTGGAAGGCCCAGACCCAGGTCGGCAAGACGCCCTGGTAGGCATTGAACACCCGCGTCGGCAGCGGCAGCGCGGAGATGTTCGGGTACCAAACCAGGATCCATGCGGTCGCGGCGACGAACATGCCCCCGACGAAACGGCGCGAGTCCCGTGCCGACACGACGAACCAGGCCACGGCCGCGAGCGGGATGAGGAAGACCAGGGCCAGGACCTCCGGCGGCATCGCCTGGAGGAACGACGCGGCGCCCTCCCCGATGACCGAGGCGACATTCGCGAGGCCACCGGGATTCGCGGCGCAGACCTCCGAGCCCTGCCGGGCGCGCTCCACGCCGACGGCGCTGCACAGCGGCACGCGCACCAGCCACATGATCGCCGGCGCGACGATCGCCGCGCCGGCCGCAAGTCGAACGGCCAGCCACGTCCGCCGCGATGGCCCGTTCCACAGCTCGGCCGCCAGATAGCCAAGCGCGACGACGACGAACGGAAGGGCCGTGTAGTAGTGGTACTGGAACGTCGCCCGGTCGATCCGGGCCCACGGCAGCCACTGCCAGGCGAAGGCGATCGCAAGCAGGGCCAAGGCCGGGCTCCGCCGTGCCCAGGCCTGCCATCCGACGAAGGCGATCGCCGCCACGCCGAGCCAGAACACGACGAGGCTGCCGGTATCGTAGGTCGCTGCCGAGGTCTCCGATGCGAACGAGCCCGAGTAGAACCAGACCGGCTTGAGATCGAACGGCCAGGCCCACCACGGCGACATGGCCGCGTGGGCAGCCCGGAGCCTGTCGTGGTAGTCGTACATCTCGACCGTCAGTTGCATCAGGGTCTTGCCCGTATGCCCTGGGGGCCATGACTCCGTGAGTCGGTTGCTGTTGATGGCGACCCATGGCAAATAGGAGACGACGTAGACGCCGATCGGGATCACCACCAGCGAGATCGCCCCCCACAGCGCGGGCAACCCGAGCGACGATCCGAGCCGCAGCCAACCGACCGGCGGCGGTGACGGCGGCGGCAGTAGCCTCGACGGATCGTCGGCCGGCGATGGGGGCGCCAAAGGACCGATGCCGAGCAGGCGAGCGACCAGGAACACAACGTAGATGAGGGCCCCCAGGGCGACCAGCGCGAAGCCGACCGACGCCGCTTCTTCGCCCCTGCCGACCAGGAGCCCGATCCCCCATACCGCCGCACCGGCGACCAGCGGCGCGCCGATCGCGAAGCGGACTTCGTCGACCGACCAGGCGATCGGCCGGGCGACCGTCACGACGACGGCCACCAGCGTGAGTGCGACCATCAGGACGAAGAACGCCCAGTTCGGCCCGCCTGTCGGGCCCGAGTCGACCGACACGGCAAACGTGCCCAGAACCACCGTCGCGACGATGAGGCCCAGAACGACGATGATCCGGCCGAGCGCCGACCGGCCCAGAATGAGGAGGATCGCTCCGGCGATGGCGTAGGCCGCGACCCATTTCGAAGCCAGGGCCAACCCCAGAAGCAGGCCGATGACAGGCATCGCGATCCAGAAGGACCGCGCTCGGCGCGCCGGATCGACGAGGAGCCAGGCCAGCACCACGTAGGCGGCGAGGATGAACAGGCCGACATAGACGTCGTTCATGCCGATTCGGGACTGCGCGAACAGCATCCCCTCGGCGAGCACGAAGGCGGCCGTCGCAACCGCTACCGAACGTCGCCGGAACAGGATCCGGGCCAGGAGGTAGAGGAGCCCCGCCGTGATGGCGCCGGCGATCACCCCCGGCAGCCGCCATGAGTAGGCGTAGCCGCCGACATAGGCCGATGCGATCGTCCCATCGTCGGACAGGGCGAGAAGCTGCTCGCGGTCGTCGGCCTGGTAGAGCGGCGCGTCGTCGAGAACCCATGCCGCCGGATCGAAGGCGAGGGGGATGTCGGAGAAGACGGAGTCGCCGTGCGGCTCGACCGAATACACCGTGACGCCGGCGCCATCTGCGGTCCGGCCCAGCACGTGGACGAACTCGGTCGCGACGTTGAATTGGACATCGATGGCTTCGGCCGGCAGCCAGACCGAACCTACGACGGCCGGGGCCTGGCCCGCATCGACCGAGATCTTTGTCAAGGTTGCGCCGGTCGCCACATAGAGATCCGAGCCGCCGTCGATGCCGGTCACAAGGGCGAGACTCGTCGCCGGCACCTTGGTCGGCACGTCGGCCAGTCGGTCTGTCGTGCCGGCGGCGAGGAATGCTACGCCGGCCGATCCGGCGACGGCGACGCGCGCCTCCGAGGCGAAGGTGACCCCGTCGAGTCGGCCGTCGGCGATCGCCTGGTCGACTGCCTCCTTCGTCGAGCTGTCGACGCCGCCGAAGCTGACCCGCTCGGCTCCGCTTCTGAGCTGGTCGAGATAGTCGGCTGCGTCGCCGCCCAGCAGCAGGGCCAACTCGGCGGCCACGCCGTCCGCGTCGAGGATGTCGGACGGAATCGCCACGAGGCTCTGGGTCTCGCCGGCGTCGATGATGGCCGCCGCCCCGTCGACCGCGCTGCGGCCGGTCTCGACGACCGCCCACGGGTCGATCGACACCACCTCGCCACGCTCGGTCGCCACGAGCAAGGCCGTGCCGTCGCCGGTCGCATGGAGGACCCGGACCGGATCGCCAAGGTCGATGAGAGAGTCCGGCGCGACCACCACGGGCGCCGAGGTTGGTTCGGCCCGGAGCGGATCGAGCGAGGCGGACGTATCGATCACGGCGATCGCGCCATCGGCTGATGCGATGTACAGACGATGGTTCGCCGGGTCGATGGACACCGCGCTGGCCCCCGGCCAGGGAACCTCGGCGACAAGGGCTCTCGTCGCGAGGTCGTACACGCGGACGCCGTCACCTGTCGCCACGTGGAGTCGATCGCCACCTCGCCCGCCGGGCGCGGTCGGATCGTCGTAGCGCGGCTCGACGACAGCATCGCGCACGGTCACCCCGAGATTCGAGGTCGCACCGACCCTGTCTCCCGCGAACAGGACGATCCCGGCGGCCATCGCGTACTTCGCCAGGTGCGGATGGGTGTACTCATAGATGGCGTGATCCTCGCCGTAGCGCCAGTCCTGGAGGAACTCCATCGCCGTCCGGGGGTGGTAGACCTCGTCGAACTCCATGGTGTAGGGCTGCTCGAGACGCACGGTCCGCAGGACGAGCGCGCCGACGACGACGAGCCCGATGAGGAGCAAGTCGAGCCGATCGAGCCGCCCGGGCGGCTCGCCATGCAGCGCTCGCGAGCGGTCCGGGCGGACTGGCCGCCCGTACAACCGGCGCATGAGAGCCCCGGGCGCCTGCCAGCCTGTCGACCGAGCGATAGCCGTGGCCGCGGGAGCCGGCCCCACGGCACGGCCGGGAGCTTGTCGAACAGGCGGCTGAAACGTATCTGTGGCCGTCACCGTCATGGCGCCGGTCAGGCCCGCCGCCTCGACCTCCGCGGCGAGGCGACGTCGTGCCGAGCCACGAAGCTGGGTCAGCGCGAACAGGAAGACCCCAGTGTGGGCGAGGGCGATCAGGGTCACGCTCGGCGCGCTGCGGATGTCTAGCCCGATTCCGAGCCAGTCGGAGATCTGCGGATTGCCCGGGTAGACAGTCGTGAGAACGACATACATGTTGAGGAACGTCGCCGTCGCCACGACAGCCGTCGCGATCGCCCAGCGCGCCGAGACGACGGCCAGGATCGCGGCGAGCGGCACGAGCGGGAACAGATAGCGCTCGTGGACCCGCGTCGGGACGACGAAGAAGGCGAGGGCAAGGACGGCCAGCGCGACAAGCAGGCCGAGCCGCGACGGATGCCGTGCCGCGACGAAGGTCACGCCGGCGATCGTCGCCAGGAGCAGCGCCGTTCCGACGGCGACCGCCCAGAAGGGCCCGATGAGGACGGCCGCGGCCGGATCGACGCAGCTTCCGGCGGAGGCGATCGCGTCACACTGGAAGCCCCAGTTGGTCGCCATGCTGGCCCCGTCGTGCGACACCAGGGCCCACAGGTTGTAGGCGTTAACGGTCAGGTACGGGTAGCCGCCCGCCGCAACGCCGACCTGGCGCACGAGGTCGATCAGCGAGAGCCCGAACGGCGCCGCCAGCGCGACCGCGGTAACCAGTCCGACCAGCCCTGTCGTCAGGATCCGGATAGGGCCGCGCTCGACGGCGAGCCACCTTCGGACGCCGCCAAGTGCCGAGCCGGGCGATGGCAGGCGCTTCGTGCCCGCGGCGTCGTCCTCGCGGTCGCGGGGCAGCAGGTACCTCGCGATCGTCACCCCGGCGACGATCGGTGCGAGGATCCCGAGCTGGGGCTTGATGATCGCGGCCACCACCGCCCAGAACGCCGCCTTCTCCGGCTCGTCGCGCCACAGGGATCGCAGCCCGAGGACGAGGAACACGACGCCCACGGCGTCGACCTGACCCCACACCACGGAGTCGAACCAGGTGATCGGGATGAACAGCACGATCGCAGCCGCGACGAGGGCGCGACGAGGCGACGCCCCGATCTCGAGGACCATCGAATGGACGAGCCAGGCGAGGACGAGGTCGGCGATGATCGCCGGGGCCTTGATGAAGTCGCCGAGCAATCCAGGCCCTGCCAGGAGCTCGCGGACCGCGCCCATGACCCACAGGACGTACATGTAACCCGGCGGATAGTCGTGGAGGAAGGGTCGCTGGTAGAAGCCCCACGGCCCCTCGGTGGCGAGGTTGATCGCCCAGGCCTGAAACGACGCCAGATCGCCCTTGAATCCGGAGCCGGGGAGGACGTATGCGATGATGAGACGGACGCCGAGACCGAGCGCGAGGAGGATCGCCAGGGAGCGCAGGTCGCCCCGTCTGTCGGACTGCCGCGGTGTCGCGCTCATGCCTCGAGCGGGATCACCCGTCTCGGGGTCCTTCACGGTGTGTCGTGGTCTCCTGCATGAGCGCTGAGGTGGACGGGAGGATAGCACGGGCCCGTCGGACCCCAGATCCGGCTATCGTGGCCGTCGGGATCGTCCTCGTCCTGGGCGTGGAACTGCACTGGTGACCGGTCATGGCGGCGGGAGGCGTATAGGCCGTATCGTGTGCACCCCATGACCATCACTCCGATCGTGCGCGTCCCGCGGCTGTCCTACTTCTTCCCGGTCCACGACGAGGAGGCGAACCTCGCTGACCTCGTCGACGAGGCGCTGGAGACGCTTCCCGCGCTCGCCGAGAGCTATGAGATCGTCATCGTCGACGACGGCTCGCGGGATAGCAGCGGTCGAATCGCGGATGCCTGCGCGGCTGCCGATCCAGACCTCGTGCGGGTCGTTCATCACCCGACGAACCTGGGGTATGGGGCCGCATTGCGGTCCGGTTTCCAGGCGGCCCGCTTTGAGCTCGTCTGTTTCACGGACGGTGATCGTCAGTTCCGCGTGACGGATCTTGCTCGACTGCTCACACGACTCGGCGCGGCCGACGGACCCGATGTCGTCGTCGGCTACCGCCTGCGGCGAGCCGATCCGCCGCTGCGGACCGTCTATGCGCGCCTCTATCGCCTCGCCAATCGGATCTTCTACGGCCTCCGCGTGCGCGACGTCGATTGTGCCTGCAAGGTCTTCCGCCGCGAGGCGCTCGAGGGCATCAACGTATCGTCGGGCGGTGCCTTCTTCTCGGCAGAATTATTGGTGAAGCTCGTGGCGGCCGGCCGGACGATCGTCGAGGTCGGCGTACCTCACCATCCTCGGACGGCCGGTTCGGCGAGCGGCGCCCGACTCTCCGTCGTCGGACGCGCGGTCAGAGACTTCTGGTCCCTGCGGCTCCTCATGTGGACCGATCGTCAGCGGGCGATGAAGCGGGGCCGGCCGATCGTCGGCGGGGCCTGATCAGCTCGACCGGCCGCCCTCCGCGTCGCCTGGCATCTCATCGATCGAGTTGACGAACTCGCGGAAGACGTCGAGTCGCGGATCCGGGGGCCACTCGCCGATGGATTCGGGCCCCCCGGATGCCCCGATCCCGCCTTCCTCGTCCTCGTCCAGTGGGGCAGCGTCCTGGCCGAGCCCGGCCGCATCGAGGACCGACTCGGCGGCATAGATCCGGACGCCCGCCCGGACAGCCAGGGCGAGCGCGTCCGATGGCCGTGAGTCGAGCTCGACGATGCGGCCATCCGTCTCGAGGAAGAGCCGCGCGTGATATGTCTCCTCGGCGAGGGCCGTGATGACGACCTGGCCGATCGTGACGCCGAGCTCCTCGAGCGTGCTGGCGAACAGGTCGTGGGTCAATGGGCGCTCCGGGGTCAGGCCCTGGAGGCGCATCGCGATCGCTGAAGCCTCCCACGGCCCGATCCAGATCGGCAGGTATCGCTCGCGCTCCGTCTCCTTGAGGATGACCACGTGCCGCGATGACGGCATGTGGACGCGGACGCTCTCGACGACGACTTCGACCAGGCGGTCGGACATGGTCGGATTATCCCACGCGGGCTCGTCCCCGCCCGACGGTCCCCTCGACCGACCTGATCGCCAGGGCGACCACGACGCCTGCCAGGAAGCCTCCGATGTGGGCGAAGAAGGCGACCCCACCCGCGACGTCGGGTGGCGCCCCGAGGGCCGTGAGCCCCTCGACGATCTGGAGTGCGAACCAGAACGTCAGCAGGACGACAGCGGGGACCGAGATGATCTGGAAGAAGAAGACCAGGAAGACGAGCGACACGATCCGGGCGCGCGGGAACATGACGACGTAGACGCCAAGGACACCCGAGATCGCACCGGAGGCGCCGACCAGCGGGACCTCCGAGTACGGGTCGATGACGACCTGGGTGAGTGCCGCCAGGACCCCCGCCCAGAGGTAGAAGACGAGGAAGCCGAGCCGCCCGAGCCGGTCCTCGACGTTGTTGCCGAAGATCCACAGGAACAGCAGGTTGCCCGCCGCGTGGAGGAAACCGACGTGGAGGAACTGATAGGTGATCAGGGTCAAGCCCGTCAGGCCGACGAGCGTGCCGGTGCTCGCGGCCGCCGTGATGTCGGCCGGTACGACGCCGAACGTCTCGAAGAACTGGTCGAGCCCGTCGATCCCCTGACCCACCTCGAGGATGAGCTCGTAGGCGAAGACGGCGGCGATGGCCCCGACGAGGCCGAGGGTGACGACCGGCCGCCTCCGGGTCGGATTGGCGTCGCGGAGGGGGAGCACCCGCTGAGCGGCGCGCTACGGCGAGGCGGCTGGCGACTTAGCTGGCGAGGCGGCCCCCGATGGCGAGGCGGACGGGCTGGCGTCGGGGCGGTTGAGCCCCTCCTCGAGGATCGTCTCGTGGAGGGCGGCGCCGTCGATCCACCACAGGGTCGCGGGACCGTCCTCGATGCCGGGCCGAACATACATGCCCCGTAGATCGGCGAAGCTCGGTCCGCCCGCGATCGTTCGGTACTGCTCGTTGTAGGCTCCATCCGATTTCGCCAGGGCGATGACACGATCGTTGGCCGCGTCGAACCCATAGAGCATGCCTTCGCGACGGTCCGAGCCGGTGGCGATGAAGCGGTACGTCGGGACATCCCGCAGGAGCTCGTCGCCCGGCGCCTCGGCGTGCCAATCGGTCTCCGCCCCGGAGGTGAAGCGGACGATCGTTCCTCCGTCCGCGATGAACATGTCGCCATCGATCAGGAGGTCGGTGACCCCGGTCACGTCACGCGGTGCCTTGAGCCAGTCGTCTGCAACCCCCGGATAGCCACCCCCGTCGGCCTGCGGAGCGTAGGCCCAGATCATCTGCTCTGAAGGGTCGACCAGGTAGATGTTGTTCAGGTCGCAGTCGGGAGCGTTCCGACAGTAGGTGCCGAGGGCCGAAAGATCGTCGCCCAGCGCCGCCGCGTTGTTGACCTTGAGACGGATGAGCGTCCCCTTGCCCTCGCGATTGGTGGCCCGCCAGCGCCACAGGACGTTCTTGTGGTCGAGGACCATGAGATCCGGGCCCCCCACGGCCATGAGTCGCGGCTCGCCGACGGTCGTCCCCGACGCCTTCTGACCGGCCTTCATGACCGGCGTCGCCTTGTCCGTCTTGAGGTCGATGCGGTAGACGGCCTTCGTTGCACGATCGAGGACGAACGGGGCGCCGTCGGGACCTCGCACGAGGTCGGCGAGATCGGCCGGGGTCTCGGCGCCGGCGAAGGAAAAGGCCGTCGATGTCGTGACATCGACGACGCCGTAGAGGCGGTCGAGGCCGCCCTCGGCCTGGCTGCGGAACCGGGCAGTCGCCGTCGTGGGAATGCCGGCCTCCTCGGCCGCATCGAGGCTTTGGAGCGTCTCGCTGAGCAGCTTGAGGGCTTCTTCCGGGTCGTTGGCGACGAGGTCGACCCCGGGCCCGAAGACCGTCGCCAGGTCCTCCTCGGCCTTCTGGAGCGCGCGCTG
Source organism: uncultured Chloroflexia bacterium (assembly GCA_963789905.1). GTDB lineage: Bacteria > Chloroflexota > Limnocylindria > Limnocylindrales > CSP1-4 > CAWBMK01. The sequence continues at coordinate 1,512,287 of CAWBMK010000001.1, forward strand.
GCCGGTCGTGAGTGATGCGACATCCTCGGGCGGCCTGGCGCCGCCGGCTACCCAGACGGCGAGTCCGAGCCCACCGGTGACGAGGACGAGGGCGAGGATCGCCACGGCCGCTCGCTGCTGCGTCTCGTGGCGGGCCGTCGTGGAGCCCACCCGACGGTAGCCGGCGGTGCGTCGGGGGAGCATGTCCTGGATCCGGCGGACCGAGCGTTCGACGACATTGCCCGCGGCCCGACCCGCCGTCCGCGCGCCTTCGGCCACGGTCGCCACACCGCCCGATACCTCATCGGCGAGCGGGATCGGTGAGTGGTCCGGCGTCCCCGCCAACGGTTCAGACGATCGGGCCGCCGTTGGCACGCGGGCTCCGGTCGTGACCGGGATCTCGGTGGCCTCGATGGCCAGGGCGCCGTCGCTCCCCGCCCCGTCGGCCGCCACGAACAGGTGATGGAGATGGTCCATCGCCGACTGCGGATGGAGGGTGACCATCGCGCTCGCGAGCTCGTCGGTGCCGATGCGATCGACGATGTTCGACGATGCGATCACGAGCTGATCCCCAACGCTCATCTCGCCGCGCCACACATCAGGGATCAGGCCGTCGCGGGGAAGGCCGCGCGAGCGCTCCGGGTCCGGCAGCGTCGAGAGACGCGCGCCACGGATGAGGAACGCCTCGGCCGGTCCCGCGGTCGCAACGTAGAGCTCGCTGCCTCGAACGACGGCCATCCCGACGCCGATCGGCCCTCCGCCGTCGCCATCGACCCCCAGCCGCTCGCGGTGGTGGGCGAGGCGCCGATTGGCGGAGGTGATCGCCTTCTCCATGACGACGCGGATCCCGGCCGACTCGTCGTAGTAGTAGGCGTCGCGGATCGCCGCCGCGGTCGCCGATGTCAGTTCGCGAACGCGCGGCCCGGTGAGCTTCGAGGAGACGAGCAGATAGAGGCTGCCCTTCGATCGCGCCTGCGATCCTGTCGTCGGTTCGACGACGAGGATGGCGTCGGCGGAGTCGGGCAGCCGCTCTGACTCGGCGACGACGCCGAGCTGGACCTTGATGCGGACGGCCATCAGCTCTCCCGGTCGAGGCGGCACCGGCCGCCACCCCGGCGCGGTCGGTCGATCAGGTCTGGCAGGTGGCGCGGATTATAGGGGTGGGCCAACCTGACGGCCTCCGATCCGGATCCGGAGCCGATCGATGTCGCCGCCGCCAGGCGAGGCCATCAGCGCCGCGACGAGCTCGCGCTCGCGGAGGCGGATCTCCTGACCGATGACCGGGTGGGAGGCTTCGACCACCAGCGTCCGACGTTCGACGCCGATGACGCGGCTGCCGGAACCGGCTCCGGGCAGGAATTCGGCCGCGACAGCGGTCCAGGTCGTCATGAGTCGTGCCAGCCGCAGCTCGTCGGCCAGTCCCAGGGACGCGGCGGTGCCCGGCAGGATGTCGCCCACGCGCGTTGGCCGACGGCTTCGGGTCACACCGGCACGACCCTGACCCCGGCACCGCGCAAGCTGGCGCGGCGCCGTCCGGTCCGGGCACCACTTCATAGGTCGTGGCGCGCTCGACGAGCTCTGGATCGAGGTCCGAGGGCGTCGTGGTCGTGACGAATGCCTGCGGCAACGCGGTCAGCCGCCGGACGAGATGGGAGCGACGCTCGACATCCAGCTCGGAGAACACGTCGTCGAGCAGGAGCAGCGGCGGCCGGCCGTCGCGCGCCGACAGCAGGTCGATCTCGGCGAGCTTGATGGCCAGGATCGCGGTTCGCTGCTGGCCGCGGGATCCGTACTGGGCGAGGTCTCGTGCCCCGAGCGTGAAGACAACGTCGTCGCGGTGGGGACCGACGAGGGTCGCGCCGTTCCAGATCTCCTTGTCGGCCGTCTCGACGAGCCGTCGGGCGAGGGCGTCGCGAACCGACTCGGCCGGGTCGGGCGGCGCATTCGACTCGTAGCGGAGCCCGAGTGCGTCTGAGCTGGCTTCCTCAGGCGCGATCTCGGCGTGAGCCTCTGCCAGCGGGCGGCCGACCTCGCCGAGAAGGCGAAGCCGCTCTTCGACGATGCGCGAGCCGGCATCGAGAAGCGGCGCGTCCCAGATCCGGAGGTCAGGCCGGCCGGCCTCGTCCTCCCGGATGGCCCGGAGCAGGCTGTTGCGCTGGGCCAGAGCCCGGCCGTATGCCGAGAGGTCGGCGGCGTAGCCCGGCGACAGCGCGCTCGCGAGCTCGTCGATCATCCCTCGTCGGAGGCCCGGCGCCCCGGCCACCAGAAGCATGTCCTCGGGCGCGAACAGGACGACTCGCAGCCACTCTTCGAGGGCGCCGACGCGGCGGGCCACCCCGTTCACTCGCAGGCGCTTGCGCTGGCCCTGTCCGGCGGCGGCGCTGCCCGGTCGAACGATCGCGAGCTCGATCGTCGCCGAGGTATCGTCCGCGGTCCGCTGACCGACTCGAGCCTCGATCCGCAGCGAATCTGCACCGAAACGCACGAGCTCCGCATCGGCCGCCGCGCGTCCCGATCGACCGCGGGCCGCCAGGACGATCGCCTCGAGGAGGCTCGTCTTGCCCGACGCGTTCGGTCCGAAGATGAGGATCGGGCCCGGCGGGAAGGTGACGTCGAGCGATCCGTACGCCCGGAGATCCGTGACGCGGAGGTCGGTCAGCAGGGCGCCCACCCGGTCCCTGTCCGCACGGTCTGGGCGCCGATCGCTCGGAGGGTCAGGAGGTCGTCCGGACCGGCATGACGACGTGGACGTAGTCGTCGTTCTCGATCGGGCGGAAGACGCCGGGCGAGAGCGGTCCGTTGAGCTCGAGGGCGAAGCGCTCGGTCTCCACATGACCAAGGACGTCGGCCAGGTAGCGTGCGTTGAAGGCGACGGTCGTGCCGTCACCCTCGACCTCGGCCTCGACCTGTCCCTCGTAGTCGCCGACTTCGGCGGTGGCCGTGACCGTCACGCCGGCGTCGCCGTCGGACCCGACCGAGAGCTTGACGATGTTGGCCGACGATGAGGCGATCAGGGCCGCCGGGCGAACCGCCCGTAGAAGCTCCTCGCGGTCGAGCACCGCCCGCGTCGCATGCCCCGCAGGCAGGACCTGCTGGTAGTTCGGGAATTGCCCGTCGATGAGCCTGCTGACGACATCGACGCCCTCGAGATGGAAGACGACCTGGTTGCGCGACGTCGCGAGGACGATCTCGACGAGGTCATCGGTATCGCCGAGGATTCGGGCAACCTCGCCGAGGGCACGGGCCGGGATGACGACGGACGTCTCCTCGACCGGGTCCTCGACCGACAGGGTCTTGACGGCGATGCGGTAGTTATCGGCCGCGGCCAGCGTCAGCTGATTCCCCTCGAAGCGGGCGAGCACGCCGGTCAGGATCGGCCGAGCCTCGTCGCTGGCGGCGGCGAAGATCGTCTCCTCGAGACCACGTCGCAGGACGCGCTGACCGATCCGCGTGGTCGGCCGCTCGCCGGCCGGGGCGATGGACGGGAACTCGTCTGCCTCGATGCCCTTGATGTGGGTCGCGAACCTGCCCGCCCGAAGGTGGAGTGTCTCGCCGTCGCCGAGCTCGAGGTCGACCTTCTCCGACGCCGGGAGCGAGCCGACGAGATCGGTCAGCAGCCTGGCCGGAACGGTCGTCGCGCCGTCGGTGTCGATCCGTCCAGGGACCCAGTAGGTGATCCCGATCTCGAGGTTCGTGGCGGTCAGCTTGAGGCCGCCGTCCTCGGTGCGGAGGAGGACGTTGGCGAGGACCGGCAGGGTGCTCCGCGAGGACACGGCTCGGCTGACGACCGAGAGGCCGCGGGCGAGGTTCTCCTGCATCACCGAGAGCTTCACGGGGTGTCGGACTCCAGTCGGTCGGGTAGGTGGATCATCATCTGTATCTTCTCATCTCATCATCGTCATCATCATGGTGTCGACAGTGTGGACTGGCTCGCCTGACCAGTCGCGGCGCCGTGGTGGACCGCGGCTTCCGGCGCGTGGACGACGACCTGGGTTCCGGGGACGGCAGATGGGACAGGGTGTCGACAGATCGTCGGTAGTCGCCCGGCAGGCGCGAGATCGTCCCCACGGTCGAGTCCGTACTCCACATCGCCCTGGGCTCGCCGTCCACAGTCCATCCCGGTGACTCGCCGGGCACTGGCACGGCTGTCAGTCGGCGTAGATCAGCTCCCGCACGGCAGCGATCTCGCGCCGCATCTCGTCGTTGCCGGCGACCTCGCGACCGATCTTGTCGCAGGCATGGAGGACCGTGGAATGGTCCCGGCCGCCCAGCTCCGCGCCGATCCGGAGGAGGCTGACATCGGTCTCCTCGCGCATGAGGAACATGGCGATCTGGCGGGGAACGACGATCGCCTTGTCACGCTTCTGGCCGCGCAGGGCGTCCATCTCCACGCCGTAGTACTCGGAGACGGCCTTGGTGACCCGTTCCGGGGTGATCTGGCGCTTCTTGGGGTTGTAGAGAACGTTCGACAGGACGGCCTGGGCGAGCTCGATCGAGATGGGCATGGCGCCCATCGACGCGTAGGCGACGATGCGGTTGAGAGCTCCCTCGAGCTCGCGCACGTTGCTGACCACCTTGCGGGCGATGAACTCGATCACGTCGGACGTGATTGGCACCCCCTGCTCGTCGGCCTTGGCCCGGAGGATCGCAATGCGGGTCTCCAGATCCGGTGCCCCGAGATCGGCGATCAGGCCCCATTCGAAGCGGCTCCGCAGGCGCTCCTCGAGGGTCAGGATCGCCTTCGGCGGTCGGTCCGACGAGAGGACGATCTGCTTGCCGTCCTCGTGGATCGTGTTGAACGTGTGGAAGAACTCCTCCTGCGTCCGCTCCTTGTCGGCGATGAACTGGATGTCGTCGATGAGAAGGACATCGATTCGCCGGTAGCGCGCCCGGAACTCGTCGATCTTGCCCTGCTGGATGCTGGTGATGAACTCGTTGGTGAACTTCTCGGACGTCGCATAGGCAACCCGCTTGCGGGGGAACTTGGCCAGGACCTGGTTGCCGATGGCGTGCATGAGGTGGGTCTTGCCGAGGCCGACGCCGCCATACAGGAAGAGCGGGTTGTAGGCGTGCCCCGGCCGCTCGGCCACGGACAGCGAGGCCGCGTGGGCGAGCCGGTTGGCCGAGCCGACGATGAAGTTGGCGAACGTGTAGCGAGGGTTGAGGCTCGTCTGCCCGCCATCGCCTCCGACCCGCGTCGGCTCGAGACGGACGGCGCCGGCTGCGCCATTGGTGGGGCCCGTGGCATCGTGCTCGCCGTCCACCGCGACCTCGGCCGATGGCGCCGGCGGAGCGATGACGAACTCGACCACGACGCTGTAGCCGACGACCCGGGCAAGCGTCTGCGAGATCAGGGAGCGATATCGTCCCTCGAGGAAGTCGCGAGCGAAGCCGTTTGGAACGGCGATGGTGAACCGGTTGTCATCGACGTCGACGAGATTGGTGTCCTTGAGCCAGGTCTCGTAGTTCGCCGGGGAGAGTGCGACCTGCAACTCGCCCAGAGCGGCGCGCCAGACCTGTCTTGCATCCATTCTGTCGACAGTGATCCTGCAGCTTCGGTGAGATGGTTCGACTTACTCGACGATGTCCTCACGACGTTCCGTCCGTCCGCGGCGCGCGAAGAGATAGGATCGGCTCGCGTAGCGAAGGTGCCGTGGGGCGGGTTCGGATCGTGCCGCTAGGCGGGTCTCCATGGGGATCTCAGCGGTCCCATCCGCGGCGTCCCGGCACCTTTGGGAGGCGGAGGATAGCACCGCTCGCAGACCCGCCGCAAGGCGCCGGCGCATCAATCGGCCTATACTCCTGGGGAGTATCTGAGGGCGGACGGCGGCAGTGCGTCCCTGGCTGTTGGTCGACCGTGCGACCCTCGCCCAACCCCGGACTATTTGACGTCGTTGCGGGCCCCGACCTATCATCCGCCGGACGATGAACGCGCCGTAGCGCTTCAGGGCGCAGGGCGCGTTCGTGTGCCTCTAGGGCTCGCACCACGCCCGGGGCCCGATGGAGAAGGATCACGGACCAGTCAGATGGGCAAACCGACCTATCAACCCAAGAAGCGCCATCGCGCGAAGGAACACGGCTTCCGCGCCCGGATGAAGACCACCGGGGGACGGAGGATCGTATCGGACCGACGGGCGAAGGGCCGGAAGAAACTGACCGCCTGACGAACGGCCGCGGTCCCGGCGGACAGCGGCTCGTGATGCTATCCAGCCCGCGGGACTTCGCGACGCTGACAGCCGAGGGGACCGTCCGGTCCCACCCGCTGCTCGTCGCCAGGATCCGGCGGACCGACCTCGGCGTGACACGGTTCGGGTTCGCGATCGGCAGGCGCCTCGGCGGCGCCGTACGACGGAACCGGATCCGACGGCGGATCCGCGAGGCGCTCAGGGCGATGACGCCCGCGCTCCAGCCGGGCTGGGACGTGCTCATCATCGCCAGGCCTCCGATCGTCGAGGCCGACCACGACGCCCTGGTCGGCGCTCTCGCAAAGGTCCTCATGCGCGGTGGAGTCCTCGGAGGAGCGGACGGACGATGAAGCGGATCGGAGTCTGGGTGGGCGTGAAGCTCATCCATCTGTACCGCGTGGTGTTCGCCTGGGCGCCGTCGTCGTGTCGCTACGAGCCGACCTGCTCGCGCTACACGGAGCAGGCGATCGTGAAGTACGGGCTCATCCGCGGCAGCTGGATGGGGGCCCGTCGGATCGCTCGCTGCCACCCGTGGCATCCCGGCGGCTACGACCCTGTGAGATGACGGTCCGACGACGCATCGGGAGGGTCTTCCGGAACCCATTGGGGTTGGCCCTCGCCATCTCAGTCGTCGTGATCGTCGCGCTGGCGGCCTGCACCCCGCAGTTCTCGCCGTCGACGGCGCCGACGACCTCGGTCGAGGCATCCTCCGGGTCGTCGGCATCGGGGGCTCCAACGGCATCGCCCGCTCCCTCGCCATCGCCGTCGCCGGTCGCCTCTCCGACGATCCCGCCTGCCGCGATACCCCTCGAGCCGGCTCAGCCCGGTACCAACCCGATCTCCACCCTGTCCTGGCTGTTCACGCCGATCTTCTGGGCGCTCTTCAACGTCCTCGTAATCTACGACCAGCTGATGGGCAACATCGCGATCGCCATCATCTTGCTGACGTTGACGATGCGCCTCGTGCTCGTCCCGATCTATCGGCGGCAGCTCGTCAGCCAGAAGCAGCTCCAGCTGATACAGCCCGAGATGCGCGAGGTCATGCGCCGCTACAAAGGCGATCGTCAGAAGCAGATGCAGGCCCAGCAGGAGTTCTACAAGGAGCGCGGGGTTCACCCGGCGTCAGGCTGCCTGCCCCTGGTTCTGTCGCTCTTCCTGCTCTTGCCGATGTACCAGGTCATCAGCCAGGGCCTGACCAACTACGACCCGTCGGCGATGTCGATTATCCCCCTGGACTGCGATCCGGCGCCCGAGATCGCCATCGAGAACGGACACGAGGTCGTGACGAACCCGTGCCTTAACCCCGTCGCCTTCGGGGTCAACTGGAGCGTCGCCAGCACTTTCGCCGAGGTGAAGATCCCGATCGTCGGCTTCACGCTGGGCCTGTCCTTCCTGGCGATCGCGTCAGCGTTGCTCCAGCTCGTCGCGTCGCGCATGACGCTGCCGTCTTCGCGCGATGGCGCCCCGATGGATCCGAACACCCGGACCCAACGCCAGATGGTCATATTCCTGCCCCTGATATCGATCGTCTATGGCGGTTTCCTGCCGGCCGGGCTGTTCCTGTACTGGATCTTCTCGACCCTGTTCTCGATCGGGCAGCAGTACCTCATCATCGGGTGGGGCGGCATGTTCCCGATCCTCGGCTGGGATCCCCCGTTCGCTCGTGACCACACCCCGCGCTTCCCCGTCGCCGTACCGGCGCCGAAGCAACCACAGGACAAGGACGCGGCCGATGGCACGCCGCGCCCGAACCCCCCACCAAGACGGACCGAACCGTCCGCGACGATCCGACCGCGCGGCCGTTCCAGGAGAGGGAGACGAGGCTGAGATGTCCGAGTACCAGGAATTCACCGGCAAGTCCGTCGAGGAGGCGCTACGCGGCGCCAGAGAGGCATTCGGGGTCGACCTCGACGACCTCGATTTCGAGATCCTGAGCTCCGGGAGCAGGGGCGTGCTCGGCATGGGTGCGGAGCCAGCCCGGGTCCTCGCCGCGCCCCGTTCGGCGCTGGGCGGCTCCGCCCCCAAGCGCGAGGCCGCCGAGGCGAAGCCGCTACCGCCGCCGCCTCCTCGACCGAAAGAGGAAGAGGGCGACGGCCGGAGGGATCGAGGCCGAGGCCGAGACGATCGCCGACCGCGGCGCGATGGCGACCGCGGAGCCCGTGGGGCGCCCCGTAGTGGAGACCGTCCCCCTCCGGCCGTCCGCGACGAGCGCCCACCGCGATCCTCGGATCGAGGGACCGCCGAACTCTCGACGGCCGAGGCGGCCGAGGTCGCCCAGGTTCGTGGTTCGCTCGCGGCCGAGCGGGCCGATCTCGAGGCTGCTCAGGCATCGTCGGAGGCTCTGCAGGCGGGTCAGGAGATCCTCGAGGAGCTCCTGAAACGGATGGGTTTCGATACGAAGGTCGAGGTCATGGCCGGCGACACCAGCCGCCTCAACGTGATCGGCGAGGGGCATGAGAAGGAGGCCCTTGGGGCGCTGATCGGGCGAAAGGGCGAGCGATTGTCGGCCCTCCAGCACCTCGTCAACCTCATGCTCAGCAAGCGGATGGGTGAGTGGACACGGGTCCTGGTCGACGTAGAGGACTATCGGGGGCGCCGCGAGCGACAGTTGGCCGAGCTCGCCAAGCGGGCCGCCGATCGAGTCGTCGAAACGGGCCGGATGCTCCAGCTCGACCCGATGTCTGCGCTCGAGCGACGCTGGGTTCACCTTGCGCTTCGCGACTACGAGGGCGTTGCGACGCAGTCGATCGGCGAGGAACCCGAAAGACGCGTGGTGGTACTACCCCGAAACGCCTGAAGGCACACGCGCGTCCTCTTGCTAGGATGTCGCTCCGAATATGACCGATCCGCTGCCCATCAACCCTCCCGAGGCCGAGCCAGTCGAGCCCTTTGGGGCCGACGGTGCCGCCGAGCCCGTCGAGGTCGCTGCGCCCGACGAGATCGCTGCGCCCGACGAGCCGGTACTCGATGTGGTCGGCGAGCCGGTCACGGATGCCGACGACGTCGCCGCCAACGCGCCGAGTGCCGACCCACCGCCTGTCGGCCCTGAAGCGACTGCCGAACTGCCGGATCCGCCGGCTGACGTCGAGAACGAGAGCATTGCCGCCGCGGCACCCGTGGATCCATCCGCGGCTGCCTGGGTCGCCCCTGCGGCGCCGTCGCGGCGCGGCCGCGGCCTCCGCTTTGTCGGAACATTCACCGCGACGTTCATCGCGGCGGCCATCATCGGGTCGTCCGTCGGGGCGGCCGCGATCTACGGCTATCGAAATGCCTTTGAGGGGCGGGTTCCGGTCGGGGTCAATGTCGGCGGGGTCGACATCTCGGGCCTCGATCCAGCCAGCGCGGCCTCCCGCGTGTCCTCCTCCTTCTCGGCGATGACGACGGGAGCGATCGTCCTCGATGCGCCATCCGGCGATCAGACGATCGAGTTCGCCGACTTCGGCCGATCGGTGGACGCGGACGTCGCCGTCGAGCGGGCGATGACCATCGCTCGCGGCGGCGGCGTGATCGATCAGGCGCTGGCATCGGCTCGAACGGCTATCGACGGGGTTTCGATCGCGCCCACGGTCTCGCTCGACGCCGCCCTGCTGGCGGCAGCGATCGATCGAGCCGTACGCGGTTATGAGCGGCCGGCTCGTGATGCGGTCCTCGTCTCGACGAAGGAAGGCGTGCTGGTTCAGCCAGGCCAATCGGGACTGGCCGTCGATCGCGATGCGATCCTCAAGGCGGCACTCGATCGGGTCGGTCGAGCCGACGCTCCGGCTTCCATCGTCATTCCGGTGACCCCGGCGACCATCGAGCCGGCGCTCACCGACGAGGAGGCCACATCGGCTGGGCGAGCCGTCGATCTGATGGCCCAGCCGGTCATCCTCCGACACGGCGACGAGAAGTGGAAGATCGCGGCCGAGACCGTTCGGTCCTGGATCGTGGTCGTCCCGACCGGGGACGGTCGGATCGTCTACGACATCGACCGCGAACAGGTCCAGGCGGCCCTTAAGAAGTTACGCTCGAAGATCGACCAAAAGGCGGTCAACGCGGCCTTCCTGACCTCGAAGTCGGGCAAGGTCATCGGCGTCAAGGCAAGCCGCAATGGCCGGGCCGTCGACGCCGAGCTGACGGGCGATGCGATCGCCCGGGCGGTGGTCAGTCGCGCCTACGGCTTCCCGGCCGCATCGGCCAGCGCGGTCATCAACACCGTCGCCCCGAAGCTGTCGACGGCTGAAGCGGAGAAGACGGCACCACAGCTGAAGATGATCTCGGCCCATACGACCTGGTTCCCCTACGGCGAGCGGAACTTCTTCGGCGCCAACATCTGGATCCCCGGCCGGATCATCAACGGGACGGTCCTGGCTCCGGGCGAGACATTCGACTTCTGGAAGGTCGTCGGCTTCCCGAGCCCGTCGCGGGGCTTCGGAGCTGGCGGCGCGATCATCAACGGCCACACCGAACCGACCGGTGCCCTGGCCGGCGGCATCTGCTCATGCTCGACCACCCTCTTCAACGCGGCGGCCAAGGCCGGCCTCAAGCTCGGCGCACGCCGGAATCACTACTACTACATCAACCGCTACCCGCTCGGGCTGGACGCGACGGTCTGGATCTCATCTTCCGGCTCCCGTCAGAACATGACGTTCACGAACGACACGAAGCATCCGATCCTGATCGTCAATCGCAACTGGCGGACCGGGTCCAAGGGATATGTTCGATTCGAGCTGTGGAGCGTGCCGAACGGCCGCAAGGTCCGCTTCTCGAAGCCGATCGTGAGGAACATCCGCCACGCCGGCACGTCGGTCGTCTATACGTCCGCCCTTCCACCCGGAGCTTCGCACCAGGACGAGCTGGCCCACGACGGGATGGACGTCTGGGTCACCCGGACCGTCACCGATGCCAACGGCAAGGTCGTCCACAAGGACACGCTCCGGACTCACTACGCTCGGGTCAACGGCCTCATCCTGCGAGGGAGAGCCGCGGATACGACCGGCGATAGCAAGTGACGGGCGCCGATCCCGCGTCCCCGTCCACCGGACGGCGTCTAGGTGGCTGTCTGTTCGAGGTCGTCGAGACCCTCGTCCTCACCGTCCTGATCTTCCTCGGCATCCAGACCTTCATCGCCCAGCCCTACCAGGTCCGACAGGAAATCGATGAAGGCCACCCTCGAACCAGGCGAGTACGTTCTGGTCGACAAGCTGACCCCGCATCTCAACGACTACGACCGCGGCGACATCGTCGTCTTCAAGCCACCTGATACCGCGGGCGGACCGGACGAGACCCCCTTCATCAAGCGGGTTATCGGCATCGCCGGCGACGTCGTTGAGATCCGCGAGGACGGCTACGTCTACGTCAACGACCGACGTCTCGAGGAGGAGGGTTACCTCCTCGGCGCCCCGCCGACGGATCCCGCCCCTGAGACAGACAGGTGGGTCGTCCCCGCCCAAGCCTATTTCGTCATGGGCGATCACCGCAACGCGTCGTCCGACTCACGATCGTTCGGGACGATCGATCGGGACTCGATCATCGGCCGCGCGTTCCTGCGCTACTGGCCCCTCGATCGGTTCGGACCGCTGCCGGAAGCCCAACCGTATCCGTCGGGCCCCTGACGCCGCCGCCGGGCTTCCACGCCGCTAGCTCGATAGCCCGGCGTCCCGTCCCGTCCCGGCGTCGGGTCAGGGCCGGATGTTCTGGTTGAGCCGGAACGTGTTATCGGGGTCCCAGGCCTGCTTCAGGGCGACGAGACGCCGCCGCTTCTCCTCACCGTAGACGGCCGAGAGATCGGTCCCCGGATCGCTGTCGCCGTTCACGTAGTTCCCGGTCACCGCCTCGGGCTGGACGATCGCGATCGCCGAGCGCGCCCAGGCCTTCATCTCCGCATCACGCTCCTGCCCGTCCCACAGGCATTCCGCGATCATCCAGAAGGACGCGCTGCGGCCCGTGAACGCCGCCGCCTCGTCAGGGAGGTCGCGGAGCGCGCCGCCCTGGCCCCAGGCGCTGACGTAGGCGTCCCCGGTGATCTTCGCCACGTGGTCCACCAGGGCATCGAGCGTCGCCGGCCGGAGGTCGTTGCCGAACGCGGCCTTGCTGTAGAAGCGATGGCCCCATGCCATCTCCTCGTCGAACATCCCCTGGACATCGAGATACGGCATCCGGGAGAGCGTCTGCTGGACGGCGGGGATGGTGAAGAGTGACGCGAGGTCCCGCTCGGCAGCCTCCTGCGGGCCCGTGTGCGCCCAGCCGATCAAGATGTAGGGGCCGGAGCGGAGCTCGGGCGGCTCATCGTCCTCGACAGCCGGCGGGTTGAAGCTGATCGTGATCCCGGCAACCTCTCGTGGCGCGGACTCGGATAGCTCTCGGAATACGGCCCAGGCCTCGTGGACCTGCGTGGCAGCGAACGCGTGCGCGCCGCGGACGAGGTCCGGACCGAACGGATGGAGCCGGAACTCGAAGGCGGTCACGACCCCGAAGTTCGCCCCGGCGCCGCGGATAGCCCAGAACAAGTCCGGCTCCTCGGTGTCGGTCGCGCGCACAAGGCGCCCGTCCGCGGTCACGAGCTCGACGGCGACGAGATTGTCGATCGTATAGCCGAAGCGACGCTCCAGCCGCCCCATCCCGCCACCGAGCGTCAGTCCGCCGACACCGGTGTGGCCGACGATGCCGACCGGGCAGACGAGCCCATGTGCCTGGGCTGCCGTGTCGAGCTCGCTGAGGTGCGCACCGCCGTTCACACGTGCCGAGGTCGCCCGGGGATCCACCATCACGCCGCGCATCAGCGACAGGTCGATGACCAGCCCGTCGTCGCAGGTCGACATCCCGGACATGCTGTGCCCACCCCCACGGACGGCGATGGCCCAGTCCTGATCGCGTCCCAGTCGGACGGCTGCCTGGACGTCCGCGACGGTCGCTGGCCGGACGATCAGCGCTGGCCGTCGGTCGAACATCCCGTTCCAGACGCGCCGTGCCGCGTCGTATCCACCATCGCCTGGCGCGATGATCTCGCCGCGGAATGTATCGGAGAACCGTCGGAGCCCCGTCGACGCCAGCGCCACCCGTGCAACCTCCGCCAAGCCCCCCCGGACATCGTCGGAACATCTTACGAGGGACTTGGAAGTGGTGGAGATGGGGGAGAGTCGAACTCCCCGTCCAGAACCCTTTGCCAGGACCCACTACGAGCGTGTCCGATCGTTCGATCTCAACCGGCCGGGAGGCGATCGGCAGCCGCCGGTCGGTCCAGTCACGTGCCTCTAGATCGAGCTTGGCTCCGGGCTACGCGACGCTGGCCCGGGTTGCAGCCCCGCTGAATGACGCTTCCACGGCCCGCGAGGCGGAGGCCGCTTCCACGCTCACCTTACGGCCTTAGGCCGCGAGGGCGAGAGCAGGCTGGCGGTTGCCAGTTACTTCAGGTTTGCCGCCTGTTTAACGAGGCCTGACGGCACCTCGGCTCGCGTTCCCTGACTTCCAGGCCCTGTCGAAACCACGCATCCCCACGGGCCGAGCGCATGAGCGCTCCATCCCGAGCATACCATCGGTCGTCGATGCGCCTGACGAGGTGGGAGGAAGAGCGCCTCCTGATCTTCTCCGCCGCCGAGCTCGCGCGGCGTCATCGCGGCGCCGGCATCCCACTCAATCATCCGGAGGCAGTGGCCCTCATCTGCGACGCGATGCTGGAGGCGGCCCGCGCCGGTGGGACGCTGGCCGACGTCGAGGCCGCGGGCCGCTCGGCCGTGACGCGGGACCAGCTCATCGACGGTGTCCCGACCCTCCTTCATGAGATTCGCCTGGAGGTTCTCGTCGGCGATGGCAGCCGCCTGGTGGTCCTCGTCGATCCTCTTGGTCGCGACCTGGTCGATGAGGCTCCAGGCGCGATCGTGGCCGGGGAGGGACCTCCAGCGACTATCTCAGGGCTGGTCGATTCTGTCGCGATCGCAGTGACGAACACGTCGCGGCGGATCGTCCGCGTCTCGTCGCACTACCCGTTCGAGCGTGTCAACAGTCGGCTGGAGTTCGACCGGGAGGCCGCCCGCGGTCGGCGGCTCGACCTGCCGGCCGGTGCCAACGAGCGTTGGGCCCCCGGCGAGACGAAGGAGGTGCGACTCGTCCGCTACCGGGCCGGCCTAGATCCCATCCAACCGGGACCGGGTAAGGCGACATTCGGCAAGCCCCGACCGGCCGAGTGATGGACGCTGCGGAGCGGATCGCACGCTACGGACCGACGACCGGCGATCGGATCCGCCTCGGAGACTCCAGCCTGTGGATCCGGGTCTCGGAGGATCGCCAGGCCATCGGCGATGAGCCCGTCTGGGGCTACGCAAAGGACATCCGCGGCAGGATGACCCAGCGCGATCGGACCTCTCGCGGAGCGGGCCCGAGCGAGCTCGACGTCCTCGTCGCGGGAGCGGTCGTCGTCGATCCGACGATCGGCGTGGTCAAGGCCGATATCGGGATCAAGGACGGCCGCGTCGTCGGAGTCGGGAGGGCCGGCAACCCCGATGTCAGCGACGGGATCGACCTCGTGATCGGGCCGCACACCGAACCGATCATGGCCTACGGCCTGATCGCCACCCCTGGAGCGCTCGATTCGCACGTCCACCTCATCAGTCCCGAGCTCATGCCGGCGGCCCTGTCGGGCGGTGTCACGACGCTCATCACGGCGGGCTTCGAGGAGCCGCCGTGGGCGATGGAGCGGATGCTCCGCGCGCTCGAGGGCTGGCCGCTCAACGTCGGCCTGCAGGCCTGCGCTCGCTCGACCGGCGATGGCCAGCTGGCGGAGCTTCTCGAGGCGGGCGCGGTGGGTTTCAAGATCCACGAGGACTACGGCGCCTATCCGGAGCTGATCGACGCTGTCCTCGCCTTCGCGGATGCGAGGGACGTGTCGGTCAGCCTCCATACGGACGGGCTCCACGAATCAGCCGAGCTCGAAGACACCGTCGCCGCCATCGGGGGCCGGACGGTCCACGCGTATCACGTCGAAGGCGCCGGTGGCGGTCATGTGCCCGACCTCATCGGCCTGGTTCGCGAGTCGTCGATCGTGTGCTCCTCGACGACCCCGACGATCCCGTTCGGCGTTCACGCAGCGGCAGAGCACGTGGCGATGACCCTGCTCAATCACGGCGGGTCCTTCGCCGTGCCGGGCGATATCGAGCTGGCAGGCGAGCGCGTCCACCCGGCGACCATGGCTGCGGAGGGCCCGCTGCACGAGCTTGGTGCGATCGCCATCGTGAACTCCGATTCGCAGGGCATGGGTCGCGTCGGTGAAACCCTCCGCCGAACCTTCCAGCTCGCCCACGCGATGAAGGCCTGGCGGACGACCGACGCCGGGTCGGGCTGGGATGGGCTGGCGGCCCAGAGCGCAGAACCGCAGGACGACAACGAGCGCGTCCTGCGTTATCTCGCCAAGTGCACGATCGAGCCGGCCATCGTTCACGGTGTGGCCACGGAGGTCGGCTCGCTCAGGCCCGGCCGGATGGCCGACATCGTGCTCTGGAGGCCGGCCTTCTTCGGAGTCAAGCCGGAGGTCGTCCTGAAGGCCGGCTACCGCGTCTGGGGGGCGCTTGGCGAAGGCAACGCCACGGTCGAGGGGGCCGAGCCCACGCGCTATCGGCCCGATTGGGGCGGACAGCCAGGCGCCGCGGCGATTGTCGCGGTCACGTTCGTCTCGGGCGAGGCGATCGACACGGGGATCGCCGACAGGCTCGGGACGGCGCGCCGGATGGTCGCCGTGGGTGGATGTCGGGGCCTGACGCGAGCATCGCTCTGGGCGAACCGCGCGACGGCTCCAGTCGACGTCGATCCGGGCGATGGGACGGTCACGATCGCGGGCCGCGTCCTCGCCGCCGATCCGGTCCCTGAGGTGCCGCTCAGCCGCCGCTACTTCCTGCGCTAGCGGTCGCTGGCCTCGGCGACGGCGCGGTCGACATCGCGACGGGCATCGCGCTCGGCGATTGCTCGTCGCTTGTCGTGGAGCTTCTTGCCACGCCCGAGACCAAGCTCGAGCTTGGCCCGACCGCGCCTGGTCAGATAGAGACGGAGCGGAACGAGGGTCAGGCCCTTCGCCCGCGTCCTGCCGACGAGGACGTCGATCTCGTGCCGATGGAGGAGGAGCTTGCGCTCGCGTCTGGGCTCATGGTTGGCGCGATCCGCGCCGGGCCACGGGGCGATATGGGCGCCGATGAGCCAGGCCTCGTCACGATCGATCCGGGCATAGGACTCGGCGAGGTTCACCTTGCCGGCCCGGATCGACTTGATCTCGGTCCCGGTGAGTACGAGGCCGGCGTCGATCGTCTCTTCGATCTCGTATTCGTAGCGGGCCCGGCGGTTGACCGCGACCGTCCGGGGCGACGCGTGCTCGGAGGCGTTCATGGGCATTCAGAGACCGCTCGGTCGCTTGGACGCACGAACGCCGGTCCGTTCAGCGGACCGGCGTTCGCACTGCGTTACCAACTCGCAAGGCGGTCGCTAGGCGGCCGACTCCTGCGAGGTGGTGCGGCGACTCGGACATTCGGTCACTGCACATCACCTCCTTTCGTTCGAGGCGGAACGCTATCCGATGCGGACGTTCTTCGCAAGGGAGGATCGGCCGGTGATTTCAGGCGGCCGGCGCGAGGCGAAGGGCGGTCCCGTCGGCGAGGAACTCGAGGGCGCGATCAAGGACCGGGTCGGAGCCGGAAGGGGTATCGGCGGGGACATCGACCCGGATGTCCGGCTCCAGGCCGACGTGGTGGATCCAGCGCTTCTCGGGCGTCAGCCAGCGAGCGATCGTCAGCCGATAGCCACCGGCATCGTTCGAGAGCTCGGTCCAGACCTGGACTGTGCCCTTGCCGTAGGTCGTCTCCCCGATGAGCGTGCCTCTCCCCGTGTCCTGGAGGGCCCCGGCGACGATCTCGGATGCCGATGCACTTCCCTTGTCGACGAGCACCGCGACCTTGACGTCGTCACCAGTGGCCGACCCCTCGCCCGTGGACTCGGTGGCCACCTGAGCGCCGTCCGAGTCCTCCTGCCAGAAGACGGGTCCCGATCCGATGAACTCGCTGGCGATCTCCTGGGCGACCGTGACGAACCCGCCGGGGTCGCCGCGCAGATCGAGGACGAAGGCGTCGATCCCTCTTGCCCTCGCGGCCTTGACGGCCTCGGCCACCTGTTTGGCGGCGGGATCGGAGAACCCGGCGACGCGGATGTAGGACACGGTGCCGTCGGCCAGATCCCGCGACTCGACATCCTTGGACTCGATGACGTCGCGGGTGACCGACAGGTCGAACGGAGCCCCGCCCTCGCGGACCACGGTGAGGCTGATCGACGTGCCTTTCGGTCCGCGGATGATGTCCCGGGCGCCCCGGACGGTGAGGCCGTCGACCGCCGAGCCATTGACGGCCGTGATGATGTCTCCCGGACGGATGCCGGCCTTCTCGGCCGGCGATCCGGCGATCGGCGCGATGACGACGAGCTGGCAGTCTGGCCCGAGGGTGGTGCATTCGACCGCGCTCCCGTCGGCCATCTGAGTGCCGATGTCGGCGCCGATCCCCTCGAACGAGCCACTGAGGCCCTCGAGCGAGTCGCGGTATTCCTGGGAAGTGAGGTATTCGGAGTAGGGATCGCCGAGTGCCCCGAAGAGCCCCTTCGTCGCACCTTCGACCAGTGCCTTCCGATCGACATCACCCCCGGCGTACCGCTCGGTGATCGCGTGATAGGCCTCCCAGAACGGGGCGAACAGGTCGGCGTCCGCGGCGCTGGTCCCTGGGGTCGAGGCTTGCTGGCTGCCGAGGGAGTAGCCCGACAGGAACAGGCCCGTCCCGGCCATGAGGGCCACCACCACGATCGACAGTGCCAGCACCGGCACACGTCGCGGGCTCGTCTCGAGCCCAGCGGCCGGGGCGGCTTCGATCGCGCTCCCGGGACCGGCGTCGCTCGCCTGTGGATCGGCGTCCGGCGCCTGTAAACCGGCATCCGGCGCGCGTGGATCGACCGCCGATGGGTCCGAAGGGAACATCGCCATCAGCCTACAACGGGTCGGTCGATCGGGCCCTCGACTACTTGATGAGGTAGGTCCGGACGGAGATCCAGGATCCCAGAACGCCGAGGCCAACTCCCGTGGCCAGGACAAGGACGGCGACATCCCTGGCCAGCGTGCCGAGCTGCAGCGGGAGGAGCCTGAAGAAGTCGAACATGAAGCGACCGAGCGGCTCGGCAGCGAGCGCCAAGGCTCCAAGGGCAAGGGCGGCTCCGAGAAGCCCGATGAAGGCACCCTCGAACACGAACGGCCAGCGGATGAACGCGTCGGAGGCGCCGACCAGGCGCATGACATCGATCTCCTCGGCTCGGGCTACCACGGCCAGTCGGATCGTGTTCACGACGATGAACAGGACGATGATCGCGACGACGAGGAGGACGACGACGCCGACGGTTCGGAGGACCTCGGTGACCGTCAGGACGCGCTGAACGAGCGACCCGATGTCCTTCGC
Source organism: uncultured Chloroflexia bacterium (assembly GCA_963789905.1). Taxonomy (GTDB): domain Bacteria; phylum Chloroflexota; class Limnocylindria; order Limnocylindrales; family CSP1-4; genus CAWBMK01. The sequence continues at coordinate 1,530,894 of CAWBMK010000001.1, forward strand.
CGTCTCGACGGCCGGCTCGGATCGGAGCTTCTCCATGACCGGTTCGAAGTCGCGTGGATCGTGGAGCTTGACTTCCAGCGACGCCCGCAGCGGGTTGTCGCCGAGGTATTGGGTGAGGTCCTGTTCCCCCTGGGTCTTGAGATAGTCGCGGAAGCGCACCAGCGCGTCATCCTTGGAGATGTAGGTGACGGCCGCCACCTCGGGCAGCTCGCCGATGCTCGACCTGAGTGCCGCGATATCCGACGGCGTCGCGTCGTCGCGGATGTCGGCGACGATCTCGACCTTCTGCTCTACGAATTCCAAGCCGGCCGCGAGACCGCTCCGGATGACCCAGAAGCCGGACAGGAGGAGCAGCATCAGGGCCATCGTGGCGGTCGCAGCGACGGTCATGAGACCGTTGCGTAGCAGGCCCTGGCCGGCCCGGCGGAGGCTGAACAGGAGGAAGCCGATCACGTCGTCTCAGTCCTGGCGGTGATAGGTACCGCCCAGCTCATCGCGGACGATCAGACCCTCTTCGATGGCGACGACCCGCTTGCGAAGGGCCGTCACCACCTCTGCGTCGTGGGTCGCCATCATGACCGTGACCCCGAGCTCATTGATCCGGAGGAGGAGCTGGATGATCTCCCAGCTGATGAGCGGATCGAGGTTGCCCGTGGGCTCGTCGGCGATGATGACCCGCGGATCGTGGACGAGGGCGCGGGCGATCGCCGTTCGCTGCTGCTCACCGCCCGATAGCGTCGACGGGAGCTGATCGGCCTGGGCTGTCAGGCCGACGAGGGCGATGACCCGTTCGACGGCAGGTCGGATTCGTCGTCTCGGCGTGCCGGTGACCTCCAGAGCGAAGGCGACGTTCTCGAAGACGCTCTTCCGCGGCAGAAGCTTGAAGTCCTGGAAGACGATGCCGATCCGGCGTCTGATCCGGGGCACCATCCGTCGCGGCAGTCGGGCCAGGTCGTGGCCGTCGACGTAGACCTCGCCCTTCGTCGCGAGCTCGTCACGGATGAGCAGCTTGATCAGGGTCGACTTGCCTGCCCCGGACGGTCCGACGAGAAAGACGAAGTCGCCCTCGGGGACGATCAGGTCGACGTCGCGCAGGGCGACATTTCCTCCCGGATACGACTTCGTCACATCGTGGAGAACCACCACCGCGCTGTTCGTCGCCGGATCGTCGGATCGGCGGTGCAGGAGGCGCTCGCGCATGGAGCGAGGGGGCTCAGGCGGGGGGTCGGACGATCGAGCGTCGCTCGACCTGGACGAAGGCAGCGTGCTCCGGGGCGGTGCGATGGTCACGTACAGCTCCGCGGTCAGTCTCGATCGACTCCGTCCGCGGGCACCGACGGATGAGCCACGTCAAGGTCCGAGGGTAGCATGCGAGCACGACGACCCCGATCGAGGGTCAGACTGCGTCCGAATCCGCGTGGCCGACCCGCCGCTCGAGCTCGGCGATCATGAACCCATCGAGATCGCCGTCGAGCACCGCCGTCGTGTTCGAGGTCTCGTGGTTCGTCCGCAGGTCCTTGACCATCTGGTAGGGATGAAGGACATACGAACGGATCTGGTTTCCCCAGCCGGCCTCGACGTGCTCGCCCCGCAGCTGGCGCAGCTCCTCCTCGCGCTCAGCCATCCGGCGATCGAGGAGGCGCGCCCTCAGGACGCGCATTGCCATGTCCTTGTTCTGTTGCTGCGATCGCTCGTTCTGGCTCTGGGCGACAAGACCAGTCGGCAGGTGGGTGACCCGAACGGCGGTCTCCGTCTTCTGGACGTTCTGGCCGCCGGCGCCCTGGGAGCGGTATGTTTCGACGCGCAGCTCGTCGGGGTCGAGCTCGATCTCGACCTCGTCCTCCTCGACCAGCGGCACGACCTCGAGCAGTGCGAACGTGGTGTGTCGGCGGTTCTGCGAGTCGAACGGGCTGATCCGGACGAGGCGATGGACCCCCTTCTCCGCGCTCAGCCAGCCGTAGGCACTGCGGCCGTCGATCTCGATCGTCAGGCTCCGATAGCCCGTCTCCTCGCCCTCCGTGGCTTCGACGATGGAGGTCTTGTAGCGATGCCGCTCGGCCCAGCGCAGGTACATCCGCGACAGCATCGCCGCCCAGTCGGTCGCCTCAGTGCCGCCGGCTCCGGCGTTGATCGAGAGGATCGCCCCGTGATCGTCGTACTCGCCGCCGAACAGGAGAGCGGTCCGCTCGCGCTCGAACTCCGCCGACAGCGTCGTCGCATCCCGCTCGAGCTCGGCGAGGAGCTCGGGATCGTGGGCCTCGGCGAGAAGGTCGACTGCGGCGAGCAGGTCATCTGCGCGAGACTCGAGGTCGCGCCATCGCCCGATCTCGGTCCTGAGGCCCTCCGCCTCTCGAAGCGTGCGCGATGCCGTGCGCGAGTCGTCCCAGAACGTCGGCTCGCTGGCCGCCGCTTCGAGCGCCGCTAGCCGCTGCTCCTTGGCGGCGAGGTCAAAGCCGCCCCGAGGTCGACCGGATCCGCTCGGCGAGCTCGCGGACCGCGGGCGCGTCCATCAGACGAGCTCTAGTTCCGCGCGCGCAGATCCCCGAGCAGGATCGGCCGCAGCTCGATGAGCCGCAGGGCCGTCTTGCTTCGGGCGACGACGGGGTTCACACAGGGACAGTACGCGTTGTGGGGGCAGACACCGCAGTTGCCGTCGCAATCGAGAGCGGCGGCGTAACTGCAACTTCGGCAGTCTCGTTCACAGGCGATGAGATCGATGAATGCGACGTCGTCGACCTGCTTCACGACTCCCTCGCTGCGAGCACGGACAGACCGGGGCGGAGCGCGTGGATGATCGCCTCGGAACTGTGTGGGGGCACTTCCCCGAACGGCGATGCTCCCGGGAGTATACGAAGGGGATGCCTCCCCGCCAAGAGGGTAAATAGGGAATCTCGCCTATCGAGACGTCCTATGCCGGATCGCGACGCTCGTCGAGGATCAATACCGCCTCAGGCCGGTCGGTCGAGGCCGATCTCCTGGTCGGCCGGTTGGTCTCCTCGCAGGAAGTACCAGGCGAGGGCGCCGACCTCGTGCACGGTCGCTCCGATGCGACGGCCCGAGTCCGCGTCGATCGGGCTCGTCCGGGTCGGCGAGCCGAGGGCGACGATCCCGCGGTCCCCGGCCATCCGCAGGACCCGCAGCATGTGCGTCGAATCCGAGACGAAGACCGCATCCGGGATCCCGTGCTCGACCAGCAGGTCCGAGACGCGGTCGATCGACTCCTGGGTCGTCCGACCCTCCTCCTCGGCGAGGATCGACCCCTCCGGCACGCCGTATGCCTCGGCGTAGGAGCGCGCCGCAGCCGCCTCCGTCGTGCGGTCCCCCTCCTGCTTCCCGCCTGTCACGACGAGGAAGGGCGCTCGCCCAGCCTTCCAGAGCTCGATGGCATGATCGAGCCTGGCCCGAAAGACCGGGGATGGCTGCCCGTCGTACTGGGCGGCGCCCATGACGACGATCGCCCCTGCCCGTCGGTCATCGTCGCGCCCACCCTGATCCCAGATTCGAACGACCGAGTAGCTGACCATGACGACGACGACGACGATGGCCAGCACTGCCAGCAGCCCCAGGTCACCCCCGATCGCCCTGGCGTTCAGCGGCCGTGGCATCTCTTGTACTTCTGGCCTGAACCGCACCAGCAGAGGTCGTTGCGGCCGAGCTTCTCGCCCGATGGTGCCCGACTCGATGCCGCTCCCGCCGCCGCGGCGGTCGCCCCGACAGCTTCTCCGGCCGCCGGTGTCGGCAGGGCAGTCGGCGGGCGGTAGGGACCTCCTGGAAGGGGCGTCGGGCCACCGTTCGTCGCGTTCTGGCCATCTCCGTCGGCCGGCGTGACGTTGACCGTCACCCGGAAGATGGCGCTCGCCACGCCATGACGGATGAGCCCCCGAAGCTCGCCATAGAGCCGGAAGGCCTCGCGACGGAATTCGTTCAGGGGATCCTGCTGGGCGTAGCCGCGGAGGCCGATGCCGCGGCGCATGTCGTCGATCTCGGTCAGGTGTTCCACCCACAGCGAATCGATGGTGCGGACGAGGACGACCCGCTCGGCCAGGGCCCAGCCCTGCTCGCCGTAGCGACTCTCGCGCTCGGCGAGCGCATCGTCGGCGACCTCCCGGAGGTGGATGGCGATCGACTCGCGGTCGCCGACCTCCCATAGCGCCGTGTCGGCGACCCGCGCTCCGTCGAGGCCGATGGCGACGAGGGCCGACGAAAGGCCGCCCATGTTCCAGTTGTCGACATCGTCACCGGCCAGGAACTCGTCGACAAGAACGTCGATCTCCTCGTCGACGAAGGCTCGCACGGAATCGGTGAGGTCCTCGTTGCGGAGGACCTTGTCGCGCTCGGCGTAGATCGTCTCGCGCTGCTTGTTTATCACGTCGTCGAATTCGACGACGCGCTTGCGGATGTCGAAGTTGTAGCCCTCGACCCGGCTCTGAGCGCTCTCGATCGTCTTCGAGACGAGCCGGCTCTCGATGGCCATGTCCTCTTCGAGACCGAGCCGCTCCATGAGGCCGGCCACGCGATCTGATGCGAAACGCTTCATGAGGTCGTCGTCGAGGGAGAGGTAGAAGCGCGACGAACCCCGGTCACCCTGGCGTCCGGCTCGACCGCGAAGCTGGTTGTCGATGCGCCTGCTCTCGTGCCGCTCCGTCCCGATGATGTGGAGCCCGCCGGCGGCCACGACTTTGTCGTGGTCGGCGTCGCAGATCGCCTTGGCTTCGTTGAGCGCCTTGTCGTAGGTCGCCTTGTCGACCTCGGCGGGGTTGAGGTCCTGCTTGTGGAGGATCTCTGACGCCAGGCCGGCGGGATTCCCACCGAGCAGGATGTCCGTGCCGCGGCCGGCCATATTCGTCGAGATGGTGACTGCACCCGTGCGACCGGCCTGCGCGACGACGAGCGCCTCGCGCTCGTGGAACTTCGCGTTCAGTGTCTCGTGGTCGATCCCCCGACGCTTGAGCATCTCGGACAGGATCTCGGACTTCTCGACCGACACGGTACCGACGAGGACCGGCCGGCCCTCCTCTCGCATCTCGGCGATCTCGTCGATGAGCGCCTCGAACTTGGCGTTCTCGTTGCGGTAGACGAGGTCGGACTCGTCCTCGCGGACCATTCCTCGATGGGTCGGGATGGCCACGACCTCGAGCTTGTAGATCTTGTGGAACTCTTCGGCCTCGGTCATCGCCGTGCCGGTCATCCCGGCCAGCTTGTCGTAGAGCCGGAAGTAGTTCTGGAAGGTGATCGTCGCGAGCGTGACGCTCTCGCGCTGGACCCGCAGGCCCTCCTTCGCCTCGATCGCCTGGTGGATGCCCTCGCTCCAGCGCCGGCCAGGCATCTTGCGCCCGGTGAACTCGTCGACGATGACGATCTCGCCGTCCTCGACGATGTAGTCGCGGTCACGCCGATACAGGGCGTGGGCCCGCAGCGCGGATTCGAAGTGGCGGGCGAGACGGGGGTCGTCGCCGTACAGGTTGGTGATGCCGAGCCAACCCTCGATCTTGTGGATGCCCTCTTCGGTCGCGCCGGCCTGCTTGTCCTTGAGATCGACGAAGTAGTCGCCGCCCTCCTCGTCACCTTCGGGTCGGGCCCGCAGCCGAGGGACCAGGCGAGCGAAGGTGTGGTACAGGTCGGCCAATTCCTCCGCCTGCCCGCTGATGATGAGCGGCGTGCGGGCTTCGTCGATAAGGATGTTGTCGACCTCGTCGACGATCGCGTAGGCGTGGCCACGCTGCACCCGCTCGGCCAGGTCGGTGACCATGTTGTCGCGCAGGTAGTCGAAGCCGTACTCGTTGTTCGTGCCGTACGTGATGTCGGCGGCGTAGGCTTCACGACGGGTCACGGGCCGAAGGTTGATGAGCCGCTCGTCCTTGGTCGGGTAGCCCGGCTCGAAGACATAGCTCGTGTCGTGGGTGATGATCCCGACGCTGATCCCGAGGGCGTGATACAGGGGTCCCATCCACTGCGCATCGCGTCGGGCGAGGTAGTCGTTGACGGTGACGACATGAGCGCCCCGCCCGGCCAGGGCGTTCAGAGCTGCGGCAAGAGGTGCGACGAGCGTCTTGCCCTCGCCCGTCTTCATCTCGGCGATGTGACCCTGGTGCAGGGCGATCCCGCCGAAGAGCTGGACGTCGTAGTGGCGCATGGCGAGGGTCCGCTTGAGGGCCTCGCGGGCAGCCGCGAAGACATCGGGCAGCGCCGCGTCGAGGGCGACCGCGATCGCCTCGTTCTCATGTTCGCGGCGCGCCTTGGCGATGTCGCGGCGACGCTCGCGATCCTCCTCCTCGAGCTCGTCCTTGGACGGCTCGGTGAACGGGGCGGCGGCCTCGGCGACCTCGACCCTGATGTCGGCCATCCGCGACCGGATCTCGTCATCGGACAAGCCTTCGAACTCGGCCTCGAGCTCGTTGATCTCGTCGATGAACGGCTGCAGCCGTTTCAGCTCGCGCTCGTTTGAGTCGACGAACCGGTTCAGGAATCCGAGCATGGGCCGTGGATTATAGGCCGAGCGCTCCCGCTCAGCCCCAGAAGCCGGTCCCGTAGCCGAGCACGATGATCACGAACGTGACCGCCGCCAGGCCCGCCCAGAAGCCGATCGCGATCCAGGCCGGCGTCGGTTCCATCTCCCTGTTCGACAGGCGGGGCAGTTGACCGCGCCGGAGCGAGGCTCCCCAGCGCTTGGATTGCAGCTGGGTGCGGTGATCGTCGGATGCCGGCGCGACGACCTCGAGGCCGCCCTCGCCGTCCGGACGGTGGAGCTGGAGGGTCACGCCTCGCCGCCCGGCGACGTGGCCACGGGCACGGGCTGCGGATCAGTCTGTCGGAAAGGGGGCATCGACCCGCCACCCTCCTCCTCCCACATGAGCATCTGCTGGGTGAACGAGACCTCCGAGCTGAATAGGGCTCCGACCGACTCCCCGCGATGGATCCGGCGAATCGCCTCCCCGAACAGGGGTGCTACGGACAGCAGGTGGATCTGAGGCAGCCGCTTGGCCGGCGGGAGTGGGACGGTGTCGGTGAAGACGAGCTCCTTCAACGACGAGTGGCGGATCCGATCGACGGCCGGATCGGACAGGACGCCGTGGGTTGCGCAGGCGTAGATCTCGGAGACGCCCTCGCGCTCCAAGGCGTGGACGATCTCGAGCAGCGTGCTGGCAGTGTCGACCTCGTCATCGACGATGATCGCGCGCCGGCCCTTGACCTCGCCGATGACGTTGAGCAGCTCGGCCCGGTCGAAGTTGCCCTGGCGTCGCTTCTCGATGACGGCCAATGGTGCGTTGAGCTGCTCGGCGAAGAGCCGGGCCCGCTTGGCGAAGCCGAGGTCGGTGACGATGACAAGATCCTCGAGGCCCTTCTTCGCGAAATGAGCCGACAGGAGCGGTACCGCTGTGAGCTCGTCGACGGGGATGTTGAAGAAGCCCTGGATCTGGCCCTGGTGGAGGTCCATCGTCAGCAGCCGATCGGCGCCCGCGACGCTGATCATGTCGGCGATCAGGCGGGCCGTGATCGGTACCCGCGGCTGGTCCTTCTTGTCGGACCGGCCGTAGCTGTAGAACGGCACGACCGCGGTGATTCGCCCCGCGCTCGCCCGCTTGAACGCGTCGATCATGATGAGCAACTCCATGATCGACTGGTTCACCGGCCGGCTTGTCGGCTGGACGATGAAGACATCCTTCTCGCGGACGTTGTCGAGGATCTTTACGAAGATGTTCTCGTTCGCGAACTGGAACACCTCGGCGTCGCCCATCGGCAATTCGAGGTAGGCGGCGATCCTCCGGGCGAGCTCCCGGTGCGCGTTGCCGGAGTAGATCTCGAGCTGGTCGGCGTACACCGGCGCCTCCTCACCGCCACCCACGAGGCGGACGCTCACGAGACCGAGTCGTCGGGCTTGCCCTCGATCGCCGCCCCGGTCGGGTCGTCATTGTCGCCGACCGGCCCGCGCTCCGCCAGCCCTGGGCGGAATGCCGCGATACCCACGACGCGGTCGCCTTCGGCCAGACGCATGACGACCACGCCGCGAGCGCCCGATGAGTAGCGGTTGACGGAGTTCGTGTCGGTCCGGATGACCTGGCCGCCGGCGCTGATGAGGAGCAGCTCCTCGTCCTCCTCGGTCACCTGCTGGACGGCCGCCACAGAGCCGGTCTTCTTGCCCTCGAGGGCAATGAGGCGGACTCCCTGCGGGCCGCGACGCATCGTCCGGAACTCACGCAGGGCGACGCGCTTGCCGTAGCCCGTCTCCGAGAGGACCAACAGGTCGGCATCGGGCTGGACGACGCTCATCCCGACGACGGTGTCGCCCTTGAGAGCCATCCGGATGCCGATGACGCCAGCGGCGTCGCGACCCATCGGCCGGACGTCGGCCTCGTTGAAGCGGGCGATCTTGCCCTGGGCGGTGGCGATGATGATGTCGTCGTAGCCCGAGCTGACATCGACCCAGGCGAGCTCGTCGTCCTCGTTGATCGTGATCGCCCGGATACCGGTCGATCGCACGCGCTCGAACTGCTCGAGCGGCGTCTTCTTGATGATGCCCTTGCGCGTCGCCAGGACGAGGTAGTGGCCGGGTGCGAAGTCGGGCAGGCAGATCGTTGCCATAGGCACCTCACCAGCCTCGACCTGGACGCCCGGCATGTTGATGATCGGGACGCCCTTGGCCTGGCGAGATGCGTCGGGGATGGCATGGACCTTGGCCGAGAACACCCGGCCGCGGTTCGTGAAGAACAGAGCCCAGTCGTGGGTGTTGGCGACGAGGAGACGGTCGACGGCGTCCTCCTCGCGCGTGACGTGACCGATGATCCCCTTGCCGCCGCGATGCTGGTGGCGATAGGTGGCCACCGGCTGGCGCTTGATGTAGCCGCGCCCGCTGATCGTCACGACAACGTCCTCATCGGCGATGAGGTCCTCATCGGACAGCTCGCGCGAGGCGTCATCGAGCACGCGGGTCCGGCGCTCGCCGGCGTGTCGGCGGCGGATATCGGCGAGCTCGTCGCGGATGATGGTCAGGACCCGCGCCGGGCTGGCGAGGATGTCCTCCAGCTCGGCGATCTGCTGGATGACGGCGAGGTATTCGTCTTCGATCTTCTTGCGCTCGAGGGCGGCCAGCCGAGCGAGCCGCATGTCGAGGATCGCCTGCGCCTGCAGCTCGGTCAGCTTGAAGCGCTTCATGAGGTTGGTCCGGGCGACATCGACGTCGGCCGATTCGCGGATCGTCTTGATCACCGCGTCGAGATGGTCGAGGGCGATCTTGAGGCCCTCGAGGATGTGGGCCCTGGCCCGCGCCTTCTCCAGGTCGTACTCGGTCCGGCGTCGGATGATCTCGCGGCGGTGATCGATGTAGTGCTGCAGGACGGCCTTGAGGGACAGGGTCTGGGGCTGTCCGTTGACGAGGGCGATCATGTTGAGGTTGAACGACATCTGCAGCGCGGTGTGCTTGAAGAGCTGGTTGAGGACCTTGTGGGGGTTCGCGTCGCGCTTGATCTCGATGTAGATGCGCATCCCGTCGCGATCGGATTCGTCGCGCAGGTCGGCGATGCCCTCGATCTTCTTGTCCTTGACGAGCTCGGCCATCTTCTCGAGAAGGGCCGCCTTGTTGACCTGGTAGGGCAGCTCCGACACGATGATCGCGATGCGTTCGTTGGCCGTCTCCTCGAAGGCGACCGTGGCCCGCATCATCACCCGCCCGTGGCCGTGGGCGTACATCTCGCGGATGACGTCGATGCGCTCCATCTGGCCGGTGATCGAGTTCCGGCGATCCTCGAACCGGTAGATGCTGCCGCCGGTCGGGAAGTCGGGGCCCAGGACGAAGGTGGACAGGTCGTCCGAGGAGATCTCCGGATCGTCGATGAGGGCGACGACCGCATCGGCGATCTCGCCGAGGTGGTGGGGCGGGATGTTCGTCGCCATCCCGACCGCGATCCCCGACGAGCCGTTGACGAGGAGGTTCGGCAGCTTGGCCGGCAGGACGGACGGCTCGCGCTGCGTCCCGTCGTAGTTGTCGACGAAGTCGACAGTCTCCTTGTCGATGTCGCCGAGCAGGTCCGAGGCTATCGCCGTTAGCCGCGCTTCCGTGTAGCGCATCGCGGCCGCCGCGTCGCCGTCCACGGATCCGAAGTTGCCCTGGCCGTCGACGAGGGGGTAGCGCATGGAGAAGTCCTGGGCCAGGCGGACGAGGGCGTCGTAGATGGCGGCATCACCGTGCGGGTGGTACTTGCCCATGACATCGCCGACGATGGCCGCGCACTTGCGATAGGCGCTGCCTGAGCTCAGCCCCATCTCGCCCATCGAGAACAGGATCCGACGGTGGACCGGCTTGAGGCCGTCGCGAACGTCCGGCAGCGCCCGGGCGACGATGACGCTCATCGCGTAGTCGAGGTACGAGGTCCGCATCTCGTCCTCGATCCGGATCGTCCGGATCTCGCCGGCGTCTTCGGTCCTCACCGAATCCGGCCCTGACTAACGCCGATAGCCTGAGCGTCCGTCGTAGGCGGAAGGGGAGGTGTCGGGCGGTGGCGTGGATCGGGCAGCGGCCCGAAGCGCCCGGCGATCGCCGCCGCTTCGCTTGTCGGTGGCGCACCCGCTGAGCGGCGGATACCGGTGAGCGTTGCCCTGATCGCCTCCGCGTCATCGGGCTCCAGCTTCGAGAGGCTGTCCCGGATGACCCACGCGCGGTGACCGTCCGCGGCTTGCGCCGCACGTTCGGCCTCGCGTCGACACCACTCGGCGACCGTTCGACGATCGATCTGTGCGAGTGTCCGCAGCGCCCAGGCAAGGGCCTTCTGGACATCTGGTTCGGCATCGCCGATCAGCTGCCCAACGAGGGCGAGGCCGTGCTCCACGACCTCGGGGCCGCGACCGCGCTTACGGTCGACGTGGGGGGCGGTGGCGATCGTCGAGCCGACGAGCCGGCGTTCCCAGCGCGACGGCGAGAAGACGAGCTGCTCGAGCTCCGACCAGCGGTAGGGCTCGAGGAGGATGCCTTTGGCGACCGGGTGGGCGAGGCTGTCGACGGTGATCCAGTCCGCCGCATCGCTCGCCGCCCGCCGCAGGAGCTGCCAGGTTCGTTCAGCGTCGTCGGCCACCAGCCGCTCCAGCAGGCCGAACGCAAACCAGCGAGGCTCGAGGAACTCATCGCCCAGCAGTCGATCGGCCACGAACAGCCAGTTCGATGTGCGCTCTCGTCGAGTGGCTTCGCGGAAGCCACGCTTGACCGCTGCGATCAGCGGCCAACGGACCCCGTAGACGGCGCCGATGCCGGGCGCGACCCGCTGCTGTCCTTCAAGGTAGTCGGGATCGGCCAGACTCCGCAGTCCGGCGTCGAGCGCGGCTGCGAACGCGTCCGGGTCGGAGACGACATCGGCGAGGCTGCGCCCGATGGCTTCGGCATCGGCCCGATGGGCGGCCACGAACGCCACTGCCCTAACGGTCGTCGCGCTCGTCGGGCGCTCGATCATCGCGGCGGTCATCGGCGCGCCGCGGCGGGGTCCGGTCACGGGCGTCGCCTCGGCCGGCTGAAGGGGCCGAAAACCGTAGCGCTCCTTGAGCTCGCGCTTCCTGGTTTCGGAGGCAGCGACATATGTGCCGCTGGCGGTTGCCAGCGCCTCGCCGGTCTCGACATCGACGACCCGACCGGCGGCTTCGAGCACCCGACGGCGCCGCTCGACCAGCCGTCCTTCGCCCCGGATCGCCTGGCCGATCCGAACAGGCCGTCGGAACTCGACGGCCATCCGTGCGGTGACGCCCCAGACGTCGTGCTGCACGAGCGACCAGGCCATCACCTCGTCGAGGATCGTGCAGACGATCCCCCCGTGGGCGATGCCCTGCCAGCCCTCGAAGCTGTCGGTGAGTCGAAGCTCCGTCCAGCAGTGGTCGTCGCCGAGATGCAGCGTGAGATTCAAGCCGTGGCTGTTGAGGCTGCCGCAGGCAAAACAGTTGTGCGGCTCCAACGCGAATCGGGTTCCACCGACGCCGATGATCCGGCCGCTCTCCGCTTCCGGTCGGAGCACGTCCGCCTCAGATGTCAAGGTTCTTGACCTTCCTGGCCTCGGTCTTGATGAAGTCCTTGCGCGGAGCGACCTTCTCGCCCATCAGCATCGTGAAGACCGCGTCGGCCTCGGCCGCGTCGTCGATCTCGGCCCGGAGGAGGATCCGGGTCTCCGGATTCATTGTCGTATCCCACAGCTGCTCCGCCTTCATCTCACCTAGCCCCTTGAACCGCTGCACGGTGAGGTTCTTGACGTTGAGCTCGCGGACGATACGGTCGCGATCCTTCTCCGACCCGGCGTAGCGAGTGATCTTGCCCGTGCTGACCCGATAGAGCGGCGGCTGGGCGATGTACAGGTAGCCGCCCTCGATCACCTCGGGCATGTGCCGGAAGAAGAACGTCAGGAGCAGGGTCCGGATGTGGGCACCGTCAACATCCGCGTCGGTCATGATGATCACGCGGTGGTAGCGGAGCTTCGTGATGTCGAAGCCCTCGCCGATCCCGGCTCCGAGGGCGATGATGAGGGGGCGGACGTTCTCCGAGCTCAGGATCTTGTCGAGCCGCGCCTTCTCCACGTTCAGGACCTTGCCGCGCAGCGGCAGGACGGCCTGGAAACGCCGATCCCGGCCCTGCTTCGCGGATCCGCCGGCCGAGTCGCCCTCGACGATGAAGAGCTCTGCGCCAGCCGGATCGCGCTCTTGACAGTCGGCTAGCTTGCCGGGCAGGGAAAGGCCCTCGAGCGCCCCCTTGCGGATGACGAGATCCCGGGCCTTGCGAGCGGCCTCGCGGGCCCGTGCCGAGGTGAGGCACTTCTCGATGATCCTGCGCCCGTCGCCAGGGTTCTCGTCCAGGTATTGACCGAGACCGTCGGCTACTGCCGCCTGGACCTGGCCCTTCACCTCTGCGTTGCCGAGCTTGGCCTTCGTCTGGCCCTCGAACTGCGGCTCTGTCAGCTTCACGGAGACGACGGCCGTGAGGCCTTCACGGACATCTTCGCCCGACAGGTTCGCCTCGGATTCCTTCAGGACACCAGAGCGTCGCGCCCAATCGTTGAGCGACGTGGTCAGTGCCGCGCGGAAGCCGGTGAGGTGCGTACCTCCATCGACCGTGATGATGTTGTTGGCGAAAGCGAGGACGGTCTCCGCGTACGAGTCGTTGTACTGAAGGGCGACTTCGATCTTCGTCGTCCCATCTTCGCGCTCGACGGACACCGGGCGGGCGTGGAGTGGCTCCTTGTTGCGGTTGAGGTGGCGGACGAAGGAGACGAGCCCGCCCTCGAAGTAGAACGATCGCTCCCTGTCGACGCGCTCGTCCCTGAGGGCGATCCAGACGCGCTTGTTGAGATAGGCGGACTCACGCAGCCGCTGGGCGATGATCTCGAAGGACCAGTCGATCTCCTCGAACATCTCGGGATCGGCGTGGAACCTGGTCATGGTCCCGCGCCGGCCATTGGCCGGCCCGATCTTGCGGACGGGTGTCTTCGGCTTACCCCGGGAATACTCCTGCGCGTAGATCGATCCATCGCGGGCCAATTCGACGCGCATCCAATCGGAGAGTGCATTGACGACCGATACGCCCACACCGTGGAGCCCACCCGAGACCTTGTAGCCGCCGCCGCCGAACTTGCCACCGGCGTGCAGCACGGTGTGGACGACCTCCATCGCATCCTTGCCCGTCGAGTGCTTGCCGACAGGGACGCCGCGGCCGTCATCCGTAACGGTCACGATCCCGTCGGCCCCGAGGACCACGTCGATCCGAGACGCGTGCCCCGCCATCGCCTCGTCGATCGAATTGTCGACCACCTCCCAGACGAGATGGTGGAGGCCGCGCGAGTCGGTCGATCCGATGTACATCCCCGGCCGTCGCCGGACGGCCTCGAGCCCTTCGAGGACCTGGATGCTGGCGGCCGTGTATTCGGACCCAGCGCCCTTGGCCGGGCGCCGACGGCGTCCTCCGCGGGTCGCGGCGGCCTCGACGATGGCCTCTTCTGTCACTCGTTGACTCCCGTCAGGCGCGCGATCAGCCGCTCCAGCTCGGCATCGTCATAGAACTCGATGACGATCCGGCCTCCACGACGCGAACGGGCAAGATTGACCTTCGTGCCGAGCGAGCGGCGGAGATCCTCCTCGAGGCGCTCAAGATCCGGGTCCACCAGGCGAGCGCGATCCGGCCGTCGCAGTTCGGTGGCATCGCCAACACGCCGAAGTCGCCGCGCCAGCTCCTCCGCCTGACGGACCGACAGGTCTCGTTCCGCGATCGTTGTGGCGAGACCGAGCTGGATCGCTGCTTCGAGTCCCGCAATCGCACGAGCATGGCCGGCAGTGATTTGGCCGTCGATGACCATCTGCTGGATCGTTTCCGGCAGCTCGAGCAGGCGGAGCGTATTGGCGACCGATGAGCGAGCGCGGCTGACGCGTTCGGCCAGTTGTTCCTGGGTGAACCCGAAGTCGTCGATGAGCTGGCGGTAGGCGTGTGCCTCCTCGATCGGGTCGAGATCCTCGCGCTGGAGGTTCTCGACGAGGGCCAACTCAAGGAGATCACGATCGGCGACCTGTCGAACCACCGCCGGGATCCTCTCGAGACCGGCCAGGCGTGCGGCTCGGACACGTCGTTCGCCTGCCACGAGGCGATAGCCGTCCAGCGTCTCGGTCACGAGGATCGGGGCAAGAACGCCGTGATCGCGAATGCTCGCTGCCAGGCGCTCAAGCTCCGCGTCATCGAGTCGCTGACGAGGCTGGAACGGGTTCGCCTCGATCCTCGACAGCGGGATCTCGACGGGTGCGGCGAGGGTCGTGCCGTGCGGCGGGATGAGCGCGGACAGGCCGCGACCGAGACCGCTCTGGTTCTGGGCGACGGTCATGCTCGAACCTCCTCGAAAGCGGTTGTGCCAACCTCATCCATCACCGGAACGCCCACGCCCTCGGCCTCAGGGCTCTCTCCGCGTTCGTGTTTCGTCCCGCCGCGGCGAAGCCGACGCCTGATGTACTCCTCGGCGACCGCCCGGTAGGCCATCGCGCCCTTCGAATCGGGCCGGTAGACGGCGATGGGCAGGCCGAACCCGGGCGCCTCGGTCAAGCGGATGCTGCGCGGGATGACCGTGTCGTACACGGCCGAGCCCAAGTGACTGCGCACCTCGGTCGCCACCTCGGCCGACAGGTTCGTCCGACTGTCGTACATCGTGAGGATCACGCCGGAGACATCGAGGTCGGGATTGAGATGATCGCGGACCAGATTGACGGTGGCGATCAGCTGTGTGACACCCTCGAGTGCGTAGTACTCGCACTGGATCGGCACGAGGACGGCGTCCGCCGCCGTGAGGGCATTCACGGTCAGGAGTCCGAGGGAGGGCGGGCAATCGATCAGGACGGTGTCATAGGCGTTACGTATCGGGTCGATGAGCCGAGCCACCCGATGTTCCCTCTCAGGCGATGTTGCGAGTTCCACCTCGGCCCCGGCGAGCGCCATCGCGGAGGGAAGGATGAAGAGCCGATCGATCGCGGTCGGCCTCATGATGTCCAGCGGTCCCGCGCTGCCCAGGACGCCTTCGTATACCGATCGGTCGAGCGCGGTGCGATCGATGCCCAGCCCGCTCGTGGCGTTACCTTGCGGATCGAGATCGACGATGAGGACTCGATCGCCCGCGAGTGCCAGATATGCGGCGAGATTGACCACCGTCGTGGTCTTCCCGACGCCTCCTTTTTGGTTGGCGCAGGCGATGATGTCGCCCAAATCAGGACGCGGCAAGGATCATTGTCACTGACCCGATTCTAGCGGAATAGCCTCGAGACCGGGCGGCCGAGGCCCCCGATCATGGCAGGTGCCGATCGTCGGCTGGTCACCCTTCGATCTCTCGCCACGTGCCTGTCGACCACCCGCCGGTCGTCCGTGGATTAGACCTTCGCTCCGCTGAAACGCCCTTGGTCCGTGTTCCACGTGAAACAGAAGGGCTGCGGCCTGGCCGGATGACCCGTGCGCGGCGCCCGGGACCGAATCACGCTCGATTGTGAGCTTCGGAGCTCGGGACTATACTCCGGCGGTCGATCCGACCAAAGACGGTCCGGTGCCGGCCCTCGGCCGCGCGTCACAGAGGTCATGACCGCTTGAACCTGACGTTCGCCGCGGTCGGAGCAGTCGTCGCCGCGGTCCTCGAGTCGACCCTGGTCAGACATCTTGAGATCGGCTCGGCGCATCTGCACCTCGTCCTGATTCTGGCCGTACTCTGGACGACCGTCGATGATGTCGACGGGGGTCTGGTCGTGGCGTTCGTCGGAGGGCTGACACTCGATGCACTCGTTGCGCGCCCTCTCGGTGCGACCGCCTTCGTCACTCTCCTTGCCGTCGGACTCGCATATCTCATGGCACGGCCACTGGCTCGCTTCCGGCTCATCATGCCGGCGCTGGCCGTGTTCGCTGGGAGCGTCGTGAGCTCGGTTGCCCTTCTCGTCCTCTACGGCGCCCTGCGCGATCCGGTCCCGATCGCCGACCCGCTCGGGTACGTGCTGCCGGGCGCAGTCGCAGATACGATCCTGGCAGCCGTGCTGACGCCACTCGCCGTTGCGATCCGCGATCGCGCGAAGAGCCCCGAGAGGGTTGACTGGTGAGCGAGGTCCTTGGCCCGATGGCGCCCGTCGAACGCGGCCGACCGCTCGGTCGCTTCGTCGCCTTCGGACTGGTGATCGTCGTTGCGACCAGTGCTCTCACGGCAAGGCTTGGCTATCTCCAGCTCGTCCAGGGTGGCGACTACTCGGCCCAGGCAGTGCGCGAGCGGACCGTCCTCGAAGCCGTCCCCTCGACGCGTGGGCTCATCTTCGATCGAACGGGCGTCCCGCTCGTCACGAACGTTCCGACGTACTCAGTAAAGATCAGGTCTGCGGATGTGCCGACGAGCATCCGTGAACCGGTCGTCGCCCGTCTGGCCGCCCTGCTCGGGATGGACGCGAGCGAAATCAACGCGACGATCGACACCAACCCCGGATCGCGCTTCGACCTGGTGAGGATCGCCTCAGATGTTCCCGAGGACACGGCTCGAATCATCTCGGAGAGCTCGGTCGAGCTGCCCGGCGTCGAGGTCGTCGTCGAAACGCGACGCGAGTACCCCCTCGGCCCGCTCGTGTCGCAGGTCCTGGGCTACACGGGGCCGATCAGCCCAGAAGGCCTGGCGACGTTGCGCGACAGCGGCTACCTGCCGGACGACCTGATCGGGAAGTCGGGCGTCGAGTCCGTCTACGAGGACGAGCTGCGGGGCACATATGGGATCGACCGGGTCGAGCGCGATGCGACGGGCCGACGAACCGGCGTGCTCGAACAGGTCCGCGACGCCGTGCCGGGGTCATCGCTGAACCTCACGATCGACGTCGCGACGCAGAAGATGGCGGAGAAGGCGATGCGCTGGGGGATGAAGGAAGCCGGTCTCAAGCGGGGCGTGGTCATCGTCATGAATCCGCAGACGGGCGAGATCCTGGCGATGGTCTCGCTGCCTACCTACGACGACAACCTTTTCGCCCGCGGGATCACTAACGCCCAGTTCAAGAAGCTTGTCGACAACCCCAACCAGCCTCTGCTCAATCACGCCGTCGCCGCGCATTACCCGCCCGGCTCGACCTACAAGCTGGTGGCCGGCACAGGCGCTCTTGCCGACAAGAAGATCACGGCGAACACGCAGCTGTTGACGAGGCCGTATCTGACCCTCGGGGACACCCGCTTCTACGATTGGAACCGCCGCGGCTTTGGCCGATGCAACCTCGATTGCGGCTTCGGCCACTCGTCCGACACCTACTTCTTCCAACTTGCCGGCATGCTCGGCATCGACCGCCTGGCTCATTGGGCACACGAGTACGGCTTCGGCAGCCCGACCGGCGTCGATCTGCCCGGAGAGGTGGGCGGCATCGTGCCGTCGAACGACTGGAAGCTGGACACGCTTGGAGCGCCGATCTACCCGGGCGAGACGTATCAGGCAGGGATCGGCCAGGGCTACGATGTCGTGACGCCGCTGCAGCTGATCAACGCCTACGCCGCGCTCGCCAACGGCGGGAAGCTGATGCAGCCACAGGTCGTGCGCGAGGTCATCGGGCCGGACGGTGCTGTTGTCAGGCCGTTCGAGCCCAAGGTGGTCCGCAAGCTCAACGTCAAGCCGGCGGTCCTGCGCGAGATGCGAGAGGCGACCCGCAACGTGCAGCTGGTTCATCACACCTACAACCTTGTCGACCTGCCGATCGTTGTCGCCGGCAAGTCGGGCACAGCCGAGTTCGGCGTCCGCGACAGCCAGGGCCGGCTGCCGTTCCACAGTTGGTTCGTCGCCTTCGTGCCGAAGGACCCGAAGAAGCACAGCGATGACCCGAGCGGGCTCAAGGCCGTTCGCCGGACGGACGCGAACCTCGTCGTCCTCGCCTTCGCCTACGACTCCCGGACCAAGGGCAACGCCGCCACGGAGATCGTGAAGTACTTCCTGCAGCAGAAGTACAAGGTCAAGAAGGACTACCGCAACTTCGACCTTCTCGAACGCGGCAACTTCTACCAGAGCAACTGATGGGCACCACGCACGCCGAAGCCGCTCGACTCGGCGACTGGTCGACACCCACGATCGGCGCATCGTGGCGGCGCTACGACCTTCAGCTCACGATCTACGGCGCGCTGCTGGCCTGCATCGGCCTGGCGATGGCCTACACAAATACGATCGCCTCGGGCGATCCCGCGCTCGGTCCCGGCTCGACATTCACCCGCGGGCTGCTGTGGGCGGCGGTCGCGATCGGGGCAAATGTCCTTGCCACCGTCCTCGACTATCGGTGGCTGCGCACGTTCGCCTGGCCGATCTACTTCATCAACCTGGGCCTCCTGGCGCTGACCCTGGCGATCGGAACGGGACCGGCCGGCTCGGCCCGCTGGATCGCCATCGGCGATTTCGCGATCCAGGTCAGCGAGCTGTCGAAGGTCCTGACGATCGCCGTCCTGGCGAACTTCCTGGCCAATCGACGCGACAGCCTCGGCAGCCTGACCACGATCCTCGGGGCGTGCCTGCTGGTGGCACCGGCCTGGATCCTCGTCATGGCCGAGCCGGACCTGGGTACGTCGCTGGTCTTCCTGGCCATCCTCGGTGGGATGCTGTTCACGTCCGGGGCGAGCCTGCGCTGGCTCATCGGTCTCGCCGTGGCGGGTGCAGCCTCGATCCCGATCGCCTGGACGTACCTCCTCGAGGACTACCAGAAGCAGCGCCTGATCGCATTCCTCGACCCCGGATCCGATCCCCTGGGGGCCGGTTATCAGCTCGTCCAGGCCCAGATCGCGGTCGGGGCCGGTGGGGCGACGGGGCGTGGTCTCACGAACGGGCTCCAGAACCAGCTCGACTTCCTGCCGGTCCAGACGACCGACTTCGTCTTCGCTGTCCTGGCCGAGGAGCTTGGGTTCCTCGGTGGGATCGTCCTCTTCGCCCTGTTCCTCGCCTTGCTGTGGCGGCTGTTCGTGGCGGCTTGGCGATCCCGCGACCCGTTCGGATCGTACTTCGCGGCCGGCCTCATCTCCGTCGTCTTCTTCCAGTTCGTGGTCAATGTCGGCATGGTGATCGGGGTCATGCCGATCACCGGCATCCCCCTGCCGTTCGTGACTCATGGCGGGGCGTCCCTGATCAGCCTGTCGCTCGCCCTGGGGATCGTCCAGAGCGTCAACATCCGTCAAACTCGGGCGGAGTGGTAGGTCTCGATCGCCCGTGATCGCGGGCCACGATCTGGCGACTGTCGAGGCGTTCGTCCTCTTGATCGGGGCCTCGATCCCGGTCGTGCTCATCGCCCGAAGGGCGCGGGTCCCGGATACGGTCGGCCTCGTCCTTCTGGGCCTGGCGGCGAGCGCGATCCTGCCCGGCCTCGGCCTCGAGGTCACACCGGAGCTCGTCCTTCTCGTCCTCCTGCCGGGCATCGTCTTCGACGGCGGCTATCGGACGCACGTCGAGGATCTCCGCAGCTCACTCATGGCGATCCTCGTCCTCGCGATACCGGGCGTCGTCATCGGGGCGGCCTTCGTGGGCATCGTCCTCGACATGACGACCGACCTGACGTTCGGTCAGGCGTTTCTCGTCGGAGCGATCGTGTCGGCGACCGATCCTGCGGCCGTCATCGCGACCTTCAAGCGTCTCCGAGCGCCCCGTCTCCTGGCAACCGTCGTCGAGGCGGAGAGTCTTCTCAATGACGGGGCCGGCGTGGTGCTCTTTGGAGCAGCGGTGGCGGTACTGACGCAAGGTGTCAACGAAACGTCGGGAGCGATTGAGTTCGTCGCCGTCGTCGTACTCAGTCCGCTGCTCGGGATCGTGGCCGGATTCATCGCCTCGCGTCTGATCGCCAGGATCACCGACCACCTGCTCGAGGTTTCGATCACGATCGTCCTGGCCTACGGCGTCTATGTCGCGGCCGAAGCGGTCCACCTGTCGGGCATATTGGCCACGGTCGTTGCGGCCGTCGCGCTCAGCGTCTTTGGGCGGGGCAAGGTCGTGTCGCCTCGCGCCCGGGAGACGATCGATACGTTCTGGGAGGTCGTGGCCTTCGTCCTGACGGCTGTCCTCTTCCTCCTCGTGGGCGTCGCCATCCCTCTCGAATCGCTGGCCCGCGCGGCGGGCCCGATCGCGATCGGGATCCTGGCCATCACGGTCGGCCGGGCGATCGTCGTCTACGGGCTGATCGGCGTAGGTGCCAGAATCCTGCGCGGGCCACGTGGAATGCCGGAGCTGCCTGTCCCGTGGCTCCATGTCCTGTTCTGGGCTGGCCTGCGCGGTGCCGTCGCGGTCGCTCTGACGCTCTCGATCCCGCGCGAACTGGCGGGTCGCGACCTCGTCGCCGACGTGGCGTTCGGCATCATCCTCTTCACGCTCCTCGTCCAGGGCTCAACGATCGGGTTCGTCATGGATCGCACGATCCGCCGGGGACAAGGGGGGCCCACGACCGCGGCCGACTGATCGCCCCTAGGCGTCGGCCCCGAAAGCTGGTTCGTCCGTGGTGCTTGCTTCGGTGGCCTCGATCGGCGACGCCGGTGGCCCGGCAGGCTGTGGCGCCGGCCCGGCAGGCTCTGGTGGGGGCGCGAGTGACGGTGGTGGTGAGTCAGGTGGCTGCGCCGGTACCGACGCCGCCCCGCCGCTGTTCGAGCCGAGGGCCTCGGCCAGCGCCGCCTCCGGGCTCGGCGGATTCGGGCTGAGGCGGCGGAACAGGTAGCGATAGACGTCGCGCCCGGTGGCCGTGATCGGCAGGGCGAGAATGGCACCGAGCAGCCCCGCGACGGCTGCGCCGACGATGATCACGAAGATCACGGCGGCCGGGTGAAGGTCCGTCGCGTCGCTCTGGATCCGGGGGACGAGGACGGTGTTCTCGACCTGCTGGATGATGAAATAGAGGGCCAGCGCCGCAAGAGCCGGGACGACGCCGGCGGTGGCCGCGATGAGGACGGCCGGGATGGCTGCCAGGATGGGTCCGAGGATCGGAAGGAGCTCGAGGATCCCCGCAATGACCGACAACAGGACGGCATAGCGGCCGAAGATCGGGTCGACGAGGGCCGACAGAACGGTCAGCCCGACGAAGGTCGCGACGCCAACCGTGACGCCGAGGATGAGCTGGCCGCGGATCCAGCGACCGAAGACATTCCCGGCGATGCCGATGCAGGCGAGAGTGTCGGCGCGCCAGGTCGGCGGGAGCGACCGCTCGAACGACGCCTGGAGCTTGATCCTGTCCTTCAGCAGGTAGAAGGCCCAGACGGGGATGATCAGGTACCCGAAGATCGAGCCGACAAGCGACCCGACCGACGTGAAGACCGGTCGGATGATCGTCCCGATGTCGATCGCGATCCCCTCAGCGGCGAGCTGGGCCAGCTCCGCGTTGATGAGGTCGCGTACCTCCTGCGGGATGTCCAACGCCTCGTAGATCTGGCTGATTCGCTGGAGCTGCTCCTGCAGGCGGTCGGCCAGGTTGGGCAGGTCGTCGACGAAATTGCGGAGTTCGCCCACGATCGCCGAGACGATGAGGTTGACCCCAAGGACGAACACGATGACGACCAGGGCGTAGACCAGCAGGATCGACAGCCAGCGCGGCAGCCCGACCCTGCCCAGGCGATCGACGAGCGGATTGAGCAGCCACACGACCAGGAGGCCGACGATGAACGGGCTGAGGACCTCGCGGCCAAGGTAAAAGACCACGCCGACGATCGCGACACTTGCGGCAAGCAGCGCCACCCGCGGCGTCGGAGGTTGAAGACGGATGTCCGCGGGCGCGGACGGGACCGGCGCGGTCATCGATGCCGCAGACTACCAGAGCGATGTCGGGACCTGCCGTCCAGCGCTGGCGCGTCGAGTATCGCCGTCACAACGCGGCCCTGCGCATGGCACAGCGCGACGCTTCGGCTGTCATGGAGTCCGCGATCGCCGCAAGCGCCCTGCCCGTGGCGGTGGGTGAGGGTGCCCATCCGCGTCCGAGGCTCATGTTCGGACCGGCGGTCCCGAGCGGTGTCGTCGCCGAAGAGGAGTTGCTCGACCTGTTCCTCAAAGAACGGCGGACGAGCGAGGTTGCCCGCACGGTCCTCGAGCAGTCGGCGCCGGCGGACCACTCGATCGTCGGGATCCACGATGTCTGGATCGGTGCACCCTCACTGTCGGCTAGCGTCAGGGCAGCCGACTATCGCGTCGAGCTGAACGCTGGCATCGATCGTCATCAGCTCACCCGGGCGGTCGAGCAGCTCCTCGCGGTCGAGCGGCTTGAGCGTGAGCGTGACCGCGGCGGGAAGCTGTCGCACTACGATCTGCGGCCTCTGATCGATGACATTCGGATCGCTCTTAACGACGACCGGTGCGCGATGGAGATGCGGTTGCGGATCGATCAGCAGCTCGGGACGGGACGACCTGATGAGGTTCTGGCTGCCATCCGCGGTCTGAGCGGCCTGACACTTGAGCCGGCTTCGCAGATCATCCGCGGTCGCCTTCACCTGTCGTCCGCCTGACAGGCGAGTGGTGTGGTCGGCGACGTCTCTTGCGGTGCACCGAGTGGTACGGTTGGTCCATGGACCCCACGACGTCGGACGAGCTCCTCGAGCCGACGACCGGCGACGCAGCCCCCGCTGGTCCGACCGACAGCGACCCGGGAGACGACGTCGAAGGACACAACTTCGAGTTCTACCAGCAGGAGGCGCGTCGACACGCCGCCGAGGCCGAGGCGCAGGCGAGGGAGGCCACTCGGGCGCGTGAGGCGCGGGCCAAATCGACGGGCCAGAAGGGACGTTCCTGACCTCACGCCGAACCGCCCGTCGATGCTCGGGCGAGGCGACGTGGCGTCCTTCCGCCGTTTGACGCTCACCGCTGTCGGCCGTAACATTCGCGGTCGCGTCTCGACCTCCGTCGAGCGCATCTCCTTGTCCATCTAGCCCGGTCGACCTCGTCCTGTGGTCGTCGGCATACGACCCCGAGGAACCATGTACGCAGTCATCGAGACGGGCGGGAAGCAGTTCCGCGTCGAGCTCGGCACCACGCTCGAGGTCGACCGCCTCGACGCTGAGCCTGGGACGACCCTGACGCTCGACCGCGTCTTGCTCGTCGCCGACGGCGATTCCGCTGAGGTGGGCCGCCCCACGGTCGCCAACGCCACGGTGTCCGCCGAGGTCCTGCGCGCGACCCGGGGCGAGAAGCTCACCGTATTCAAGTATCGCCCGAAGGCGCGAAGTCGCGTCAAGAAGGGCCATCGCTCGGAGCTGACCGTCTTGCGGATCACCGACATCCGCCTCGACGGGCGGAGTGCCGCCGAGACGGAGGCCCGGACGGAAGAGGCGCGGAAGACGGAGCGCGAGAGGCTCGCTGAGGCCGCCGCTCGACAGGCCGAAGCGGATGCCGCGCTCGCCAAGAAGCTCGCTTCGAAGGCAGAAACCACTGCAACAGCCGAGGCCAAACCCAAGCGTGGCGCCCGGGCAGCCAAGGCGGCTCCCGCCGAGACCGCCCCCGCCGAGACGGAGACCAAGAAGCCTCGGGCCAGCGCTGCCAAGGCTGATGCACCGACGAAGAAGGCGGATGCATCGACCACCAAGGCTGATGAGACAACGGCCGAGGCGGACGCGCCGGCGACACCCGCAAAGCGCACCCGCCGACCGAAGCCGACGACGAAGGAGTAGGGGACCATGGCACACAAGAAAGCCGGTTCGTCGTCCAAGAACGGCCGCGATTCGGTCGGCCAACGGCTGGGGATCAAGGCGGGAGACGGACAGCTCGTGCCGGCCGGCTCGATCATCGTTCGACAACGCGGCATGACATTCGTGGCGGGCTCGGGCACGGGACTTGGGCACGACTACACGATCTTCGCCACAGTCGAGGGTCGCGTTCGATTCGAGCACCAGACGCGCTCCAAGAAGCGTGTCCGGGTCGAGCCCGTGGCGGTCGCGGCAGGGCCAGACTGACAAGGACGACATGAAGAAGGACATCCACCCCCGCTATCACCAGGCCACCGTGACCTGCGGCTCCTGTCATTCGGAATGGGTCGTCGGCAGCACGAGCGAGACGCTCCATGTCGACATCTGCGCCAACTGCCACCCGTTCTTCACCGGCAAGCAGACCATCGTCGACACGGCGGGGCAGGTTGAGCGGTTCCAGAAGAGGCTCGAGCGACAAGCGCGGGCCGGCTGAGCGCCCCACTCGGGGTTGATCGCCCGCTCCGGCCGTCTCGGCAGCAGCGGCTAGACTGACCGCCACCATGCCTCGCGCCAACTACGGCGGCCAGGCCCTCATCGAGGGCGTCCTCATCCGCGGTCGCGACGCGATTGCGGTGGCTTTGCGCCACCCGGACGGTCACATCGTGGCGGCGACCGAGCGAATCGATTCGGGCCTCCACGGCAGTCGAACGGCCAAGCTTCCGTTCGCCCGGGGCCTTGTCGTCCTCTACGAGACCCTCGTCACCGGAACCCGCTGGCTCGTCCGGTCGGCCGGCGTTCAGGCTGCAGGTGAGGGGCTCGAGCTCGGCAAGGGGTCTGTGGCGCTCATGCTCGGTCTGACCCTGGTCGCCGGTGTCGGCGTCTTCTTCCTTCTGCCCTTGCTCGTCGCGAGCGTGACCGCCGGCGATATCGAGAACGACGTCGTCCAGCATCTTGTCGAAGGTCTCGTCCGCGTCGCCATCTTCCTCGGCTATCTCGTTCTCATCGCCCAGGCTCCGGACATCAAGCGGGTCTTCCAGTACCACGGCGCCGAGCACATGACGATCCATGCTCTCGAGCATGGCGATCCCCTGACAGTCGAGCGCGTACGCCCCTATCCGACGGCGCACCCGCGCTGCGGAACCGAGTTCCTCGTGGTGGTCATCGCCCTCTCGATCATCGCCTTCAGCCTCGTCGGACGCCAACAGCCGTTGGTCATGATCGCGAGCCGGATCGTCCTCATCCCGGTGATCGCGGCCGTCGGCTACGAGATCCTGCGACTGGGCGCGCGCCACCGCTCCAACGCCATCGTCCGCGTCATCATGTGGCCAGGCATGCTGGTCCAGCGAATCACCACGAGGCAGCCGACGGACGACATGATCGAGGTCGCGATCGTCTCGATGGAGGAGGCGCTCGGCGCCGACGATGAAGCCATCCCAACCGGATCCGCTGAGCTTGCGCGATCGCCGATGTTGCTCGGCAAGGTCTCGGACGCCGGGGCGATCGATCCGGTAGACCCGCCGGCCTGAGGGCGCGGCGGTGGAGGGAGGGCCGCTCGACGCGCGCCTGGCCGATGTCGAGGCCCGCTACGTCACGCTCCAGGATGAGATGGCCGATCCGGCGACGAGCCGCGATCCAGATGCGATCCGACGCGTCGGCCGGGAGCTGGCGAGGCTCGAGCCGGTGGTGAGCGCCTTCCGCGATCTTCAGAAGGTGCGAGCCGATCTCGCCGGCGCGGTCGAGGTCCGCGATCAGGCGTCTGACGAGTCGATGCGCGACCTGGCTCGCGAGGAGGTCGACGCGCTCCAACAACGCGAGGCCACGCTCGTCGATGAGCTGCGTCTCCTGCTCCTGCCGCGCGACCCGGCCGACGACGGCAACGTGATCATGGAGGTCCGCTCGAGCGCCGGTGGCGAGGAGGCGGCCCTGTTCGCGGCGGAGCTCCTCCGGATGTACCTGCGCTACGCGGAGCGCCATCGCTTTCGAGCCGAGGTGATGAGCCTGGCCGAGACGGGGATCGGCGGCGTCAAGGAGGCGATCGTCGAGGTCGCCGGAGACGGCGCCTTCAGTCGGCTCAAGTTCGAGGGTGGCACGCACCGCGTCCAGCGCGTTCCGGCGACCGAGTCCTCCGGCCGGATCCATACCTCGACGGCGACCGTTGTGGTCTTGCCCGAGGCCGAGGAATCCGACCTCCATATCGACGAAGACCGTGATCTGCGGATCGAGGTCAAGCGTGCATCGGGGCCCGGCGGCCAGGGCGTCAACACGACCGATAGTGCCGTGCGCATCACCCATATCCCTTCCGGCCTGGTGGTCGAGATCCAGGACGAGCGGAGTCAGTTCAAGAACAAGTCAAAGGCGATGACCGTTCTCCGCGCCCGCCTCCTTGACATGGAACGGGAGAAGCAGCGGGCCGCCGACTCGGAGGCCCGGCGTTCGATGATCGGGAGCGGCGATCGCTCCGACAAGGTCAGGACGTACAACTATCCGCAGGACCGGGTCACCGATCACCGGATCGGGCTGACCGTCCACGACCTGGCTGGGGTCCTCCAGGGCGACCTCGACACGCTCATCGACGCGCTCATCACGAACGACCAGGCGGACCGCCTGGCCACCCTCGCCGGCGGGGACGAGGCGTGACGACCGTCGCTGCCCTCGTCACTCGGGGCGCGCAGCGGATCGAGAGCGGCGGGTCCACGAGTCCGAGGCTCGATGCCGAGCTCCTGCTCGCCCATGTTCTCGACATCGATCGGACAGGCATCGTGGCCCATCCCGAGGCTCCCGTCGGCGACTCGGCGGAGGAACGATTCGACGCAGCGGTCGAGCGGCGGGAGACGGGCGAGCCGATCGCCTACATCGTCGGCGTTCGCGAGTTCTACGGACTGGCGTTCTCAGTCGACCCGCGCGCCCTGGTCCCCCGACCCGAGACGGAACGGCTGGTCGAGCTGGCCGGCGACGAGATCGTGCGGCGCCTCACCAGCGACCCCCGACCACCGGGCGCGCCACCGCTCTCGGTCGTCGACGTGGGGACCGGCTCGGGAGCGGTGGCCATCGCCCTTGCCGTCACGTTCCGCCGTCGGGGGATGGCCGGAGAGGTTTCGATCACGGCGACCGACATCTCGGCCGACGCCCTCCAGGTCGCCGTCGAGAACGCGGTGGGCCACGGCGTTGCCGACCGCATCATGTTCTACGAGGCGGACCTCCTGCCGCCTCTCGCCGAGACGCGCCACGACGTCATCGTCGCGAACCTGCCGTACGTCGAGTCGGACCTGCTCGACGGCCCGGACAGCACGCTTCGCCACGAGCCGCGCGTCGCTCTCGATGGTGGGCCAGATGGCATGGCCGTCATCGAACGGCTCATCGCCGAGCTGCCGGTCGGGCTGGCGACGGACGGCACGGCACTGCTCGAGATCGGATCCGATCAGGCGGACGCTGTAACGAGGTTGATCACGCGCTTGCTCCCGGGGGCGACATCGACTGTCGAGACCGACATGGCAGGCCTCCCGCGCGTCGTACGGATCGGTCCTCTCGGCTGAGATGGCGTCCCGGGCGACGACTCCGATCCTCCCGATCAGGCTGCTCGCCCTCGACATCGATGGCACCCTGATCGGCGAGGACCTGATCCTTCGCGATCGGACCCGTCACGCGATCACCACCGCCCATCGCCGAGGGACCGCCGTGGGTCTGGTGACCGGCCGGATGGCCAGCTCCGCCCGAGGCTTCGCCGAGGCGCTCGGTCTCGACGGCCCGATCGTCGCCTACCAGGGCGGTGTGATCCGCTCAATGCCGCCGGTCGGATCGCGGTCGGTCGGACGTTTGCTCGTCCACCGTCCTCTGGCGACCGACGTGGCGCGCGAAGCGATCGTCTGGGCGCGAGCCCACGACGTGGATCCTCACATCAACCACCTCGAGCGGTTCATCATCCGCGCCGACGATCCGATGGCCGAGGACTACTCTGCGTTCCTTGGAGCTCGTGCCGAGCTCGTCCGGGACATCGTCGCCGCGGTCCGCCATCCGATCAGCAAGATCCTGGCAGTCGGCGAGGAAGCCGCGGTCGCTGTTGGGCTGCCGCTCGCCCAGGCCGCGTTCACAGGACGAGCCGAGGTGACGGTCAGCCATCCGCGTTTCCTCGAGTTCGTGGCGCCCGGCGTCACCAAAGGCGGGGCCGTGCGGTGGCTCGCTCGCCACTACGGCGTGCCGGTCGGGGCGACCCTGGCGATCGGCGATCAACACAACGATCAGTCGATGATCGAGGCCGTCGGTCACGGGGCCGCGATGCCCAGCGCACCGCTGCCCGTCCGGCTGGCCGCTCGCTACATCGCCCCATCGCTGGCCGATGAAGGGGCCGCCAGCCTCATCGAGTCGCTCGTCCTCGCCGGCCCACGATCGGCCGCGGCGGCGGCTCGCCGGCTCGAGACCCAAGCGGCCGAGATCCAGGCGTCGTGGCGACACGAGGCGCGCCCATGACGGTCCGGATCGTGCCCGACGGACCGGCCGCTCGTGACGAGGCAGCCGCCGTCCTGGCCTCGGGCGGGATCGTGGCCATCCCGACGGATACCGTCTACGGCCTGGCCGCATCCGGTCTCCATGAGGCGGCCGTCGCGCGGCTGATGTCGGTCAAGGGCCGGTCCCCCGAGAAGGGCATCGCCCTGCTTCTCGGCGACGGATCACAGGCCGCCGAGGTCGGCGAGATGACGTCCCTCGCCTCCCTCCTCGGGCGCGAGCTGTGGCCGGGAGGGTTGACGCTCGTGATCCCGGCGCGGGCCGGGACGCCTTTGGTGGAGGCGCTCCTCGGCCCCGGGCGCACCGTCGGCGTCCGGGTGCCCGACCATGCCTGTCCCCGACATCTGGCCAGGACGGCCGGGCCCCTGCCGGCGACCTCCGCCAACCTCTCCGGCGAGCCGGAGGCGCGCGACGGAGCAGCGATCGCGTCACTATTCGGCGAGTCGATCGACCTCATCGTCGACGACGGCCCGGCGCCAGGCGGACGGGGCTCGACGGTCGTCGACTGTACGGGCGAGCTACCGCGCATCCTGCGCGTCGGGGCGATCGACGAGGCGCGGATCGTGGCCGTCCTGGAGCAGGGCAGGAGTGGGAAGATAGGCGCCAACGACGCCGGCCGACGAGGCGGTGACGGACGACGGAGGGGTCGATGAGCATCTCGGAGCGCAGCGCGCTCGGCTGGGCGTCGATCGCCGAAGTGGACCCCGAAGTGTGGTCGGCGATGGTCGGAGAGCGGGCTCGGCAGCACGACAAGATCGAGCTCATCGCGTCGGAGAACTACGCCTTCGCGGCCGTGATGGAAGCGCAGGGCTCGTGGCTCACAAACAAGTACGCGGAGGGACTTCCGGGTCGCCGCTACTACGGCGGCTGCGAGTTCGTGGACATCATCGAAGACCTCGCCCGCGATCGGGCTGTTGCCCTGTTCCCAGGCGCCGAGCATGCCAACGTCCAGCCCCATTCGGGCGCCCAGGCGAACATGGCGGCCTACTTCTCGGTCCTCGACATCGGCGACCCGATCCTGGGAATGAACCTCGCTCAGGGTGGCCACCTCACCCACGGGTCACCGGTCAGCTTCTCAGGTCGCTGGCTCGAGGCCCATGCCTACGGCGTGGATCCGACGTCCGAACTGATCGACTACGACGCGATGGCTGCACGGGCGCGCGAGGTCCGGCCGAAGGTCATCGTCGGTGGGGCGTCAGCCTATCCCCGACTGTGGGACTTTCCCCGGATGGCCGAGATCGCGGCGGACGTCGGCGCCCTGCTCCTCGTGGACATGGCCCACATCGCCGGCCTTGTCGCCGGTGGCGTCCATCCGTCGCCATTCCCGTACGCCGACATCGTCACCAGCACGACCCACAAGACCCTTCGCTCGGCCCGCGGCGGAATGATCCTGTGCCGGACCGACGTACCCGAGCGGATCGATCGGGATCGATTCCCGGCGATCAAGGGAACACTTGCGGCAGCGATCGACAAGGCCGTTTTCCCGTTCCTCCAGGGCGGTCCACTCGAGCAGGCCATCGCCGGCAAGGCCGTCGGTTTCCACCTGGCGGCGACGGACGCGTTCCGTGAGGACCAGCGTCGGACGATCGAGAACGCGGCCGTCGTCGCCGAGGCCCTGGCGGCGGGCGGCGCTCGGGTCGTGTCCGGCGGTACGGAAAACCACCTCGTGCTCGTCGACGTGCGGCCTCTCGGCGCGACCGGGCGCGAAGCCGAGCAGGTCCTCGACGGCATCGGGATCACCGTCAACAAGAACGCGATCCCGTTCGATCCCGCGCCACCAAACGTCGCGTCGGGGATCCGGATCGGGACCCCCGCGACGACGACGCGTGGCTTCGGAACGGACGACATGCGGGCGATCGGTCGGATCGTGGTCGAGGCCATCCGATCGCGCGACGATGCAGCCGTCCTGGCCCGCCTCGCCGGCGAGGTCGCCGAGATGGTCGCCAGCTACCCGGTCCCCGGCCTCGCCCGGGCATGAGGTTCGGCGCCGACGTCGGGGACGCACTGCCAGTCCTCGTCGGGGCATTCGTCGCTGCGGCGCTCGTCTCGCTTTTCCTGACTCCCTTCGTCCGCCGCGTCGCCGCCCGGTTCGAGGTCGTCGATCACCCGGACCCGCGGCGCGTCAACCGCAGGCCCGTCCCGAGGGGGGGCGGCATCGCGGTGGTCGCCGCCTTCGTCCCGGTGTCCATCGTCGCGGTCGCCGCGGCGGTCGGTGCCGGCGTTCCGCTCCCGCCGGGTGGCGGGCCCGCGCTGATCGCTCTCCTCGCCGGCGCCGTCGCGGCGGCCCTCATCGGGGTCATCGACGACTACCTCCAGATCCGCGCCCGCTGGCAGCTCGCCGGCCAGCTGCTCCTGGCGTTCTGGGCGATCGCCGTCGGCGTGTCCGTCGACTTCGTCGCCAACCCGTTCGGCGGGCTCATCCAGTTCGGCGTCATCGTCGGCGCCATCTTCACGTCCGTCTGGATCGTCGGGATGATCAACAGCATCAACTTCATCGACGGACTCGACGGTCTGTCATCGGGCGTCAGCATGATCGCCGCCATCACCCTCGGGATCATCAGCCTCACCACGACCGTCAACCAGCCGCTCGTCGCCGCCCTCTGCTTCGCATTGGCGGGCGCGCTGGCGGGGTTCCTGCGCTGGAACTTCTACCCGGCGAGCATCTTCGTGGGGACGTCGGGTGTCATGGTCATGGGCTACAGCCTGGCCATCCTCTCGATCCTCGGGACCGCCAAGGTCGCCGTGGCGGTGCTGGCCCTCGGGGTACCGATCATCGACACGTTCTGGATCATCGTCCGCCGGGTCCTCTCCCGGCAGTCACCGTTCTCGCCCGACCGCGGCCACATCCACCACCGCCTCCTCGATCTCGGCCTCACCCACACCCAGGCGGTCCTCGCCATCTACGGCTTGTGCATCGTTCTGGCCGTCATGTCGCTCGTTCTCTCGGGGAGCGGCCAGGTCTACGCGTTCCTCGGCGTCTTCTTGGTGCTCGGGGTCACCGTTTTCATCCTCGCACGGCGTTCCCTGAGGGCGGAAGAGCTCGAAGCGACCTCATATGAGGGGCCGGCGAACCCCCAATAGGTAGATAGAACTATCAGGCGAGTAGTACTCCTCTGGTAGCATCATCACCCGGCCCGAATGACCCAGGGGGCCGGCGGGAGGCCGGTGGGCACCAAGATCGCGTCACAAGGTCGCCCCCCGGACGGGGACAACCCGTCCCGAGGCGGCCGTTTCGCCACTATTAGGGACGTCGTCGACGGTTCTGTCGGCATGGCCGTCCTTCGCAGTGCCTTCGCTCCCGTCCGTCGCGTCCGTAGGCCCGAGCCGATAACCGCGGCCACACCGACGTCGACCCCGACGACGACGCCGACTCCGACGACGACGCCGACTCCGACGACGAATGCGGTGCCGACGACGAATGCGACGCCGACGAGCGAGGCGACACCGAGGGCGGCTCCGAGTCAGGAGCGTGTCGACTCCCCGGACGTCATGACCCGGCGTCTCGGAGAGTTCGTCGGCGGCGCCCCCTCCGTCCCCGAACCGGCCCAGTGGGCCTACAGCGACAACGGGTCGTCGTCGCCCTACCTCGCGGAACCGATGCAGTCTCCATTCATCGGCAACGGCTCCTCGTCGGCCTACGTCCCGCGACCGGCGCAATCGGCCTACGTCCCGCCACCGGCGCAATCGGCCCACGTCCCGCCACCGGCGCAATCGGCCTACGTCCCCGAACCGGTGCAACCCGCTTTCGACCAGGAACCGGTCCAGTCGATCTACGTCCCCGAACCCGTCCAGTCCGCCGGCGAGCAGGGATCGTCGCCGATTGACGGCGCAGACCTCGCCCAACTCGCCCTGTTCGAGGGAATTCCGCCGGCACCGATCGTGCCCGAACCGGTCCAGCCGGCGCCCGCCGATGACTATTTCACCCGCCCGCTCGATACAACATTCGGGCGCCTTGGCGCCGTGACTTTTGCCTCCGCCTACGCTGACCTGATCAAGGCCCGAGCGAGGACGGCCAACCCGGCAATCACCTCGCCCGCGGAAGTCGCAGCCACGGAAGTCGCGCCGGTCGAGGCCGAGCCGATCACTGCCGACCCGGCGATGGCCGAGCCCGCAGCGGCCGAACCGGTGATGGCTCAGTCCGTCACCCCGGCGCGGGCGCGAATCGTGCCGGTTCGAAGAGCGCGAGCCAAGGCCACGACGGCGAAGGCCGCGACTGCGAAGGCCGCGACGGCAAAGGCTGCGACGGCGAAGGCCACGACGGCGAAGGCCACGACGGCTGAGTCGGCGCCGGTGGATTCAGCGCCGACCAGGAGAACGCGGACGAAGGCCGCAGCGGCCACAGCGGCGGCAGTAGCGGTCGACCTTACGACGGCGGAGCCGGTCAAGCCCCCGCCGGCGAGAAGGACACGGACAAAAGCCGCGCCTGCCGATGCTGCCTTGGCAGAGGCGGCTGTCGCGGACACTGCGCCGGCAAAGGCCGCGCCGGTGAGGAGAACAAGGGCGAAGGCCGCGACCGCGGGTGCAGCGACGGTGGCCGCGGCGGATGCGGCCCCGGTGACGGTCGCACCAATCAGGCGAGCGCTCGTCCGCCGCAGGGCGCGAGCCGCTGCAACGGTTGCTGTCGAGCCGGCGCCTTCCGCCCTGATCGTGTATGAGGACGCGGAGCCGCTCGCCTACTTCCTGCAGCCACCCGCCGCGCATGAAGCCGATGTGGAATCGCCCGCCACCAATGGCCTCTCCGATGAGGAACCGCCGGTCGGCCAGGGTTCGGACGCGGAGCCGGCCGTCGGCTCAGCGGCCGCGGTACTCGGCGCGACCTTGGCAGCTCAAGCCGCAGCTTCTCCAGCGGCGACGAAGGGGACCGCTCTTCGATGGGTCGCCATCGAGCGGCCAAGGCCTGCTGGCGCGGGCGGAGCGCCAGCCGCTCGCCCGATCGTGGTGCCGGTCCCGGAGCCGACCTACGTCCCGTTCGAGCCGACCTACCGTGGGCGGCTCCCTCAAGATGATGTGGCCGACGACGCGCCCCTGCCAGGGCGTCGCATCTGGCCTGGCATCGAGCCCCGACCCGTCCCAGCGGCCGTCCCCGTCGCCGCCGAGGCGATGACCAAGCCGAAGGTCAAGCGCGAACGCGGCCCCCTTCTGATGGGTCGCCACGTCCGGCTCATGCGCGACTCGGCCATCGTCATGGTCCTCGGTGCCCTGGTCATCGTTCTCGCCTCGGCGGGCATGTCCTCATTCAGCGGCGGAGTATCAGACCTAACCGCCTCCCCCGATGCCGCCGACGGCGATCCGGGCCCAGGCGTTCCGGTCGTCATCCCACCCTCGAATTCGGCCAGTCCCTCGCCCTCGCCGAGCCCGTCGCCGTCTCCGTCGCCGAGCCCGTCGCCCTCTCCGTCGCCGTCCCCATCGCCGGCATCTTCCAAGAGCACGGGCGTGACCCCTCTATCCGGGAACACGTCGCCCTCGCCTGCACCGTCTCAATCGCCCAAACCGTCGCCTAGGCAGTCGCCAAGGCCGCCGCCGATCCCGTCGCCTCCCCCGCAGCTCTATGTATTCGCCGACGTCCCGTGTCCGGGAACGCCGGCGTCTCGATGCCGTAATGAAATGCACTTCGAATGTTGCGGGTAACATTGGCGTGGCATTCACCTGGGACTTCGGCGACGACACCGGGGCACGGGGTCGGAAAATGCGGTGCCACACACGTACGATCTCGCAGGCACCTACGCGGGTACGTGCTCGGGCACCAAGTCGGGTTACTTCGCGGCGGACCCGGACGATTTCTCGACTCATCATCGACCCGTAGTGAGGCGGCAGCGCCACCTCGCCGCCCTGATGGCGGCCATGCTCGCGGTCGCCGTCGCGCCCGTGCCAATCGCCCTGGCGGCCGATCCCGTCGCCAGCGACCGGTCGGCCATTGTCCTCGAGGACGGCTCGGTTTCGATCACGTTGACGGCCACGGATCCAGATGACGAGGATCTGACCTTCGCGATCGCAGACTTCCCCGATCACGGTGCGCTCGGACCTCCGAGCCCGGCCGACTGTTCGCAGTCGGAGGTCTGTACGGTCTCGGCCACCTACACCCCGTTCGCCGACTTCAACGGTCCCGACGACTTCACGTTCACGGCCGATGATGGCGTGGGCCTTCCAGGGGTCGGCCTCGTCACAATCACCGTCACCTCGGTCAACGACGCGCCCTCGTTCACCAGGGGTGGCGACCAGGCGGTGGCCGAGGACGCCGGAGCCCAGAGCGTCCCCAACTGGGCGACGGACATGAGCCCGGGGCCAGACGACGAGTCCGGCCAGACCCTCTCGTTCAGCGCCACCAACACCAACACGACGCTCTTCAGCGTCCAGCCGTCGGTCTCGCTCGGCGGCACACTGGCCTATACCCCGGCCGCCAACGCCAGCGGCAGCGCCACGATCACCCTGACCCTGACCGACACCGGCGGGACCGCCAACGGCGGCCTGAACGCCAGCTCCGAGACGTTCTCGATCTCCGTCGGCGCCCTCAACGATGGACCCGATGCGGTCGACGATGTGGCGATCGTGGCCGAGGACGCCGTCGCGACGGCCATCCCCGTCCGATCGAACGACACCGACGTCGACGCCGGTGACACGCTCCTCATCGAGACGTCCTCCGATCCGCCCCACGGCACCGTCGTCGTGACCGGCGGCGGGACCGGCCTCACCTACAAGCCCGACGCGAACTACAACGGCCCCGACTCCTTCACCTACACGATCAGCGACGGGCTCCTCACCGACAGCGCCACCGTCGATGTCACCGTCACCTCGGTCAACGACGCACCCTCGTTCACCAAGGGTGGCGACCAGGCGGTGGCCGAGGACGCCGGAGCCCAGAGCGTCCCCAACTGGGCGACGGACATGAGCCCGGGGCCAGACGACGAGTCCGGCCAGACCCTCTCGTTCAGCGCCACCAACACCAACACGACGCTCTTCAGCGTCCAGCCGTCGGTCTCGCTCGGCGGCACCCTGGCCTATACCCCGGCCGCCAACGCCAGCGGCAGCGCCACGATCACCCTGACCCTGACCGACACCGGCGGGACCGCCAACGGCGGCCTGAACGCCAGCTCCGAGACATTCTCGATCTCCGTCAGCGCCCTCAACGATGGACCCGATGCGGTCGACGATGTGGCGATCGTGGCCGAGGACGCCGTCGCGACGGCCATCCCCGTCCGATCGAACGACACCGACGTCGACGCCGGTGACACGCTCCTCATCGAGACGTCCTCCGATCCGCCCCACGGCACCGTCGTCGTGACCGGCGGCGGGACCGGCCTCACCTACAAGCCCGACGCGAACTACAACGGCCCCGACTCCTTCACCTACACGATCAGCGACGGGCTCCTCACCGACAGCGCCACGGTCGATGTCACCGTCACCTCGGTCAACGACGCACCCGTTGCGGATGACGAGGCGCAGACGGTAGCGGAAGACGCCACGGCGACCGCGATCGATGTCCTCCTCGGCGACACCGATGTCGACGGCGACACACTCCACGTCGTCAGCACGAGCGATCCGCCGCACGGCACCGTCGCCATCACCGGCGGTGGGACCGGCCTCACCTATCAGCCCGATGCGGACTACAACGGGGCCGATTCATTCACCTATACGATCAACGACGGCCACGCCGGCGGGGATGCGGCCCTCGTCGCCGTGACGGTCACCTCCGTAAACGATGCCCCCGCCTATACGGCTGGTGCGGATCAATCGCAGCCTGAGGTCACCTCGGCGACGGCCCGGACCGTGGCCGGCTGGGCGACGGGCATGTCGCCGGGTCCGACCAATGAGGGTGGCCAGACCCTGACATTCACGACCTCGAACAACGCAACCTCGCTGTTCGCGGTCCAGCCGGCGGTCAACAGCGCGACCGGGAACCTGACCTACACCCAGGCCGCCAACCGCAGCGGCGTGGCAACGGTGACGGTGACGCTCACGGACTCCGGCGGAACCGCCAACGGCGGGGTGAACGCGAGCTCACATCAGTTCACGATCACGATCCAGGGAACGAACAACACTCCGAGCGCCGGCAACGACGCCGTCTCGATCCCCGAAGGTGCAGCGGCAACGGCGATCCCCGTCCTGTCCAACGACTCGGACCTCGACGTGGGCGACGTCCTGACGATCGATCGAGTCACCTGCGGGGCGGCGACATCGACAACCTCGTGTTCGACGACCGGCGGCGTGGTGACGATCACCGGTGGCGGTTCCGGACTCACGTTCAAGCCAACTGCCTTGTTCGATGGCGTCGCGACCTTCGGCTATCGCGTCAACGACGGCCACGACGCCACCGATACGGCGACGGTCCTCGTCACGGTGACCGAAGACACGCTCGCGCCAGTCATGCCCTCCGGCCCAACGGCCCAGATCTACACCGCTACGACGCTCGGTGCATCGACCGTCAAGGTCCGCATCTCATGGCCGTCCACGACCGATGCCGGATCCGGTATCGAGAAGTATCACCTCCAGCGGCGGGTGAACGGCGGCGGATGGGCGACGGTTGGTACCGCTTCGCCGCAATCGCTGCTCGTGGCCCAGAACATGACGACCTGGTCGACGTACGAGTACCGGGTCCGCGCGAAAGACCGCGAGGGCAACATCGGGCCGTGGGCCTACAGCACGTCGTTCCAGCCGGTCCGTTACCAGGAGACCAGCTCGAGCCTCATGTTCGTGCCGCCCTGGACGAAGGCCGCATCGAGCGGCGCCTCGGGCGGCTCGGTCCGCTACACATATGTGGCCGGCCACGACATGACGTTCGCGTTCACCGGCAAGGCGGTCGCCTGGGTGGCCCCGAAGTCGTCGGCGCGGGGCAGCGTCGACGTGACCGTCGATGCGGTCGGCATCGGCCGGTTCAGTCAGCGCCACTCCCCGACGCTCGCCCGCCAGACGATCGTGGCGCGGTCCTTCCCGGCCGGCGGAGCGCACACCCTTGCCCTCGAATCGGCGGGTGGTGGGCGGGTCGACGTCGACTGCATCGTCATCCTTCGCTGACGACCACCGAAAGCCCGGCTGGTATACTCGCTCCGCCTCGTCAGGAGCACCGTGAACGAGCCCGGTCGCGCGTGGGCATACTTCGCCCTCTTCTCTGAGATCGGACTCGCTCTCTTGGTGACTGTCCTGGTGGGCGTGCTCGGAGGCTACTGGATCGGCCAGCAGGTCGGGCTCCTGCCCGTATTCGTGGTGGCCGGCCTGTTCGCCGGGCTCGGCGTCGGGGCGGTCTATGTGAAGCGTCTCATCACCAGGTTCCTGGCGCAGTTTGAATGAACGCGGCGACGAGCCGCGTTCTGTGTGTGTGGAGAGGGATCAGTTGACCGACGACCGTCAGGCCGAAGGCGCGCCAGGACCCGTGGCCAGCGGCCCGGACCTGGCTGCCGAGACCGCGGAGGCCGCGGACCGCCCTGAGTCCGAGGCGAGCGAGGCCTCCCAACGTCGCTCGTTGGGCCTTCGCAGTCGCCTCATCCTGTTGACTGTCGCCATCGTCTTCGTCGACTTCGCCGCGCTCTTCCTCATTCCACCCTATCCGCCGGGCCAACCGGGTGAGGCGGCCACATACACGGACTTCATCAAGGCAAATCTCGAGTTTCCCGCGCCCCACACCGTCTGGGCGCCCGCGGGCTCCGAGCAGCCTCCAGGCATCGTGATCTTCTGGCCGAGCGTCTCCAACACGATCCTGACATCGTGGCTGATCATGGCGGTGATGGTGGCCATCGCGGTCGTCGCCGGTCGACGCCGGGCGGACGTGCCTGGCCGCCTCCAGAACTTCGCCGAATGGATCGTCGAGGCGCTCTCCGGCTTCGGCGAGTCGATGGGTGGATCGCGGGCAACCCCGTATCTCGTGATCTTCATGGCCTTCTGGCTGTTCATCCTTCTGTCCAACTGGTTCGGACTGCTTCCGTTCTTCCGGGCCGAGCTAACCGAATACTTCCGGGCACCCACGAGCGACCTCAACGTCACGATCGGTCTCGCCCTTGTCGCGTTCGTTCTCTTCCATGTCGAGGGCGTGCGCCGGCTGGGGGCCCGCGGTTACCTCGGCAAGTTCTTCCCGCTGGGGGAATTCCGCCAAGGGCTGGCCGCCGGAGGCATAGCCCTGTTCGTGGGTCTGACCGAGTTCATGCTCGAGTTCGTCAAGCCCGTGACACTGTCGATGCGTCTCTTCGGCAACATCTACGCCGGCGAGGTCGCCCTGGGGGTCCTGACGGGGCTGACGCTGGCAGTCGTTCCCGTGGCGATGCTCGGCCTCGAGATCATGCTCAACTTCCTCCAGGCGCTGATCTTCAGCGTGCTGACGCTCATGTTCACGATCATGGCCATCGAGGGTCATCACGACGACGAGCACGCCGGTGAGGAGACCGGTTCGTCGGCCCCTGTCGAGGTGGCGGCCGCAACTTAGGCATCATTGCCCCGGCCGGATGGCCGGGCGAATGGAGGATCGGACACCATGGAATACTTCGGCGCAGGCCTTGCGGCGCTCGGCGTCATCGGGCCTGGTATCGGCATCGGCATCCTGGCCGGCATGACCAGCCAGGCCATCTCGCGCAACCCCGATGCGGCCCCGGTCATTCGGGCCAACGCGATCGTCTTCGCGGCATTCGCCGAAGGCCTTGGCGTCCTGGCGATCGTCGTCGGCCTCCTGGCCATCTTCATCCAGCCAGCGGCCTAGGCGACGCGGCCCCGGAGAGACCCGTGGACATCCTCGCCATCGCCGGTGGCCTGGCCACCGGCGCCCTGACGCTCGCAGCAGAGGAGACCGCCGGGGGCGGCCTCGTCATCAACATCTTCTGGATCATCGTCGCCTCGGCCAACTTCCTGTTGCTGCTGGCCCTGTTGTGGGCCTTTGGTTTCGGCCCGATCTCACGCACGCTCGCCGGGCGTCGACGGCGGATCGAGCAGGGCCTGGCCGATGCCGAGCAGGCCCGACGAGATCGCGAATCGGCCGAGCAGGAGCGGCTCTCGACGCTGGCCGAGGCGCGGCGCGAAGCCAACGACATGCTGGCTCGTGCCCAGAAGGTCGCGACGGAGACGCGCGAGGCCGACATCGCCGCCACGAAGGTCGAGATCGAGCGGATCCGCGACCGAGCGACATCGGACATCGAGGCCGAGCGGACGCGAGCGATCGCCGACCTGCGAGCCGAGGTCGCCGAGCTCGCCCTGGCGGCCGCCTCGAAGGTCGTCGGCGAGTCGATGACCGACGCCCGACAGCGACGCTTGGTCGACGAGTTCCTGGCCGAGACGGCCTCGCCATCCGACGAGCGCCACTAGATGCGCGGATCGGGCACCGCCGCCCGCCGCTACGCCGAGGCGATCTTCGAGCTTGCCCGGCGAGATGGCACCGAGGATGCCTGGGCCGTGGCCCTCGACGCGGCGGCAGCTGCGCTCGGGTCTGACGAGGCGCTTCGAATCATCGAGAACCCGGCGATCCCGTTCGCCGAACGCAGGAAGGCCGTCGCCACGGCAATCGCGGCCGAGTCGATCGGCGGCCTCATCGACGATGCCCTCCACCGTCGGCGAGGCCTCATCGACACGATCGAAGTCGTCCGCCAGGCCGCGTCCGGGCCCGTCGCCGGCCAGCTGGCGAATCTCTCCCGGCTGCTCCTGGAACGGCGCCGGATCGGGATGCTGCCCTCGATCGCCGCCGAGTACGAGCGCCTCCTCGACAGGGCCCGTGGCGTCGTCGCGGCGACGGTGACGAGCGCCGCGCCGCTCGAGGCCGCCGACGAGGCGGCGGTGCGGGAGCGTGTCGAGGTCATGACCGGCGCAACGGTCCGACTTGTTGCGGTCGTCGACCCGGCCCTGATCGGGGGGCTCACCCTCCAGGTGGGCGACCGACTTCTCGACGCATCCGTGCGGGGCCGCCTGGAGCGGCTTCGCTCCCAGCTCGCGGCCGGGAGCCGCGGGTCGGCGCGAGCCGGCTAGACCAACGGAGGGCTCCCGGAGCCCGGAACGGAGACGACATGGCCATCAGATCCGACGAGATCGTCAAGATCATCAAGAGCTCGATCGACAGCTTCGACGACACCGCCGAGATGCGTACCGTCGGGACGGTCGTCGAGGTCGGCGACGGCATCGCTCGCATCTATGGGCTTGACGCCGCTCTTGCGTCGGAGCTGATCGAGTTCCCCGGCGGTGTCATGGGCATCGCCCTCAACCTCGAGGAAGAAACTGTCGGCACCGTCATCCTCGGCGACGCCACGGCGATCAAGGAGGGCGACACGGCCAAGACGACCGGCCGCGTCGTCGAGGTCCCGGCAGGTCAGGCGCTCCTCGGCCGCGTCGTCGATCCGCTCGGCCGGCCGCTCGACGACAAGGGACCGATCGAGGCAACCGCGACGCGGGTCGTCGAACGGATCGCGCCCGGCGTCATCATCCGCCAGTCGGTCGATACGCCCGTCCAGACGGGCATCAAGGCCATCGACGCCCTCATCCCCATCGGTCGTGGCCAGCGCGAGCTCATCATCGGCGACCGCCAGACCGGCAAGACCGCCATCGCCATCGACACGATCATCAACCAGAAGGGCAAGGGCCTCGTCTGCATCTACGTTGCGATCGGGCAGAAGCTCTCGACTGTCGCCAACACCGTCGCCACCCTCGAGAAGTACGGAGCCATGGACCACACGATCGTGGTCGTCGCCGGCGCCGAGGATCCCGCTCCGCTCCAGTACCTCGCGCCCTACTCGGGCGTCGCGATGGGCGAGGAGGTCATGGAGGTCGGCGTCCAGGTCGACGGCAAGCTCGTCAAGGACGCCCTGTGCGTCTATGACGACCTCTCGAAGCACGCCTGGGCCTACCGCGAGATGGCCCTCCTCCTGAGGCGTCCACCCGGTCGCGAGGCGTACCCCGGCGATGTCTTCTATCTCCACAGCCGCCTGCTCGAGCGGGCCGCCCGCCTCAACGACGAGAACGGCGGCGGCTCGCTGACCGCCCTGCCCATCATCGAGACCCAGGCGAACGACGTGTCGGCCTACATCCCGACCAACGTCATCAGCATCACCGACGGTCAGATCTTCCTCGAGACGGACCTCTTCAATGCCGGTCAGCGCCCGGCCATGAACATCGGGATCTCCGTTTCCCGCGTCGGGTCGGCCGCCCAGACCAAGGCCATGAAGCAGGTCGCCGGGCCGCTCAAGCTCGATCTCGCCCAATACCGTGCCCTGGCGGCGTTCGCCCAGTTCGCGTCGGACCTCGACAAGGCAACTCGCGATCAGCTGACCCGCGGCGAGAAGCTGTCCGAGGTCGTGAAGCAGCCGCAGTACCAGCCTCTCGCAGTGGAGAAGCAGGTGACGATCCTGTACGCGGCGACCACGGGCACGCTGGACGACGTCCCGACGTCGCGGGTCAAGGAGTTCGAGACCCAGCTGTATCGCTTCCTCGAGACCGACCGGCCCAAGATCCTCGAAGAGCTGGGCGAGACGAAGACGCTGACCGACGAGCTGGCCGCGGCGCTGGACGAGGCCATCGCGGCCTTCCGCGAGCAGCTCCTCGCCTGAGCCAGCCAAGGAGGACCTGACCCGACGTGGCCAGCCAGCGTGAGATCCGACGGCGCATCGGCGCCGTTCGGAACATCAAGCAGATCACCCGGGCGATGCAGTTCGTGGCGGCCTCGAAGCTCAAGCGGGCCCAGGACTCGACGCTGGCGGCGCGGCCGTACAGCGAGAAGCTGGACGAGGTCCTGGCCGACCTGGCCGTCGTCCTCGGTGCCGAGGACCACCCCCTGTTCGCCACACCGGAGGATGGTCGCCGTCTCATCGTTCTGGTGACGACAGATCGGGGCCTGGCCGGCCCGCTCAACGCCAACACCATTCGCTTCGCCGCGCGCGAGATCACCGAGCACCAGGGCGACCTGGCAGTCGTCACCGTCGGCCGCAAGGGCCGCGACGCCATGCGCCGGGCGCGGGTCCCGCTCGAGGCCCACTTCGCCGGCTACGGCGACCGGCCGTCCTTCGCCGACGTCCTGCCCATCGCGCGGCTTGTGACCGACGACTTCCTGAGCGGCAGCTCGAGCAGCGTGGACATCCTGTACAGCCACTTCGTCACCACGCTGACACAGCGACCGACCCTCGCCCCGCTTCTGCCGATCCGCCCGACCGACGACACCACGGGCATCCCCGGCAACCAGTTCCTCTTCGAGCCATCCCCACGCGCTGTGCTCGAGGCGCTGGCGCCGCGCTATGTGGCGACGCGACTATTCCAGGCCGTTCTCGAGGCGAAGGCATCCGAGGAATCGTCGCGGATGGTGGCCATGAAGAACGCCACCGATAACGCCGAGGACCTCATCGACGATCTGACCCTGTCCTACAACAAGGTCCGCCAGACCAACATCACCCGCGAGATGATCGAAATCGCGTCCGGCGCCCAGCGGCGCTAGGCTCGGACCCAGGAGGCACGACAGACCGATGGCAATCGCCGCTCCCGCCCGCGGGCGGGTCATCCAGATCACGGGGCCCGTCATCGACGTCGAGTTCCCGGCCGGCGCACTGCCGGCCATCTACAACGCGATCGACGTTGTGCGCTCCGATGGATCGACCATCACCTGCGAGGTCCAACAGCACCTCGGCAACAACTGGGTCCGCAGTGTCGCGATGACCACGACCGACGGCCTCGCCCGAGGTGCCGAGGCGCGCGACAGCGGCGGTCCCATCTCCGTGCCCGTCGGGGAGGTCACCCTCGGCCGCGTCTTCGACGTCTTGGGCAACCCGATCGACGGGAAAGGCGACGTCGATAGATCGAAGACCCTGCCGATCCATCGAGCGGCTCCCGCCTTCGACGAGCAGACGACGGAGGTTGAGGTCTTCGAAACCGGACTCAAGGTCATCGACCTCATCTGTCCCTTCAAGAAGGGCGGCAAGGTCGGCATCTTCGGCGGGGCCGGCGTCGGCAAGACCGTCATCATCCAGGAGCTCATCCGCAACGTCGCCCAGGAGCACGCCGGCGTGTCGGTCTTCTCCGGCGTCGGCGAGCGCTCGCGCGAGGGCAACGACCTCATCCACGAGATGACCGAGTCCGGCGTGCTGGCCAAGACCGCCTTCGTCTTCGGCCAGATGAACGAGCCGCCCGGGGCGCGCCTGCGGGTCGGCCTGACGGGTCTCACGATGGCCGAGTACTTCCGCGACGAAGAGGGCCGCGACGTCCTCCTCTTCATCGACAACATCTTTCGGTTCACCCAGGCCGGTTCGGAGGTCTCCGCGCTCCTTGGCCGCCTGCCGTCGGCGGTCGGCTACCAGCCCAACCTGGCCACCGAGATGGCCGCCCTCCAGGAGCGCATCACCTCGACCAAGAAGGGCTCGATCACGAGCCTCCAGGCCGTCTTCGTCCCGGCGGACGACTACACCGACCCCGCGCCGGCGACGACCTTCGCCCACCTCGATTCGACGATCCGCCTGGAGCGCAACATCGCCGAGCTGGGCATCTATCCCGCGGTCGACCCATTGACATCGACCTCGCGGGTCCTCGACCCGCTCGTCGTCGGGACCGAGCACTACGACGTCGCTCGCGAGACCCAGCGCGTGCTCCAGCGCTACCGCGATCTCCAGGACATCATCGCCATCCTCGGACCCGACGAGCTCTCCGAGGAGGACAAGGCGATCGTGGCCCGGGCACGCCGCCTCCAGCGCTTCATGAGCCAGCCGTTCTTCGTGGGCCAGGTGTTCACCGGTCGTGAGGGCAAGTACGTGTCGATCCGCGACACGGTCGCCTCGTTCAAGGAGATCCTCGAGGGCAACACCGACACGCTGCCCGAGCAGGCATTCTTCCTGTCCGGCACGCTCGACGACGTCCGCGCCAACGCCGCGAAGCTGGCCGGCTGAGAGCCATGGCGATCCTGCTCGAGATCGTCACCCCGGAGCGCCTTGCCTACTCGCACGAGGTCGACTCCGTTCAGGTGCCGGGCATCGAGGGTGAGCTCGGCATCCTGCCGCACCACACACCGCTTCTCTCGACGCTCGGAGTCGGAGAGCTTCGCGTCCGGCGCGGCTCGGTCGAGGAGTCGTTCGCCATCGTCGGCGGCTTCGTGCAGGTCCGGCCCGACAGGGTCGTCGTCATGGCCGAGACGGCCGACATGGCCGCCGAGATCGACCTAGAGAAGGCCGAGGAAGCACGCCGGGAGGCAGAGCGAGCCCTCGAGACGGGCTATCACGAGGGAGCAGATCTGACCGCCGCACGGGCCGCCCTCCAGCACGCCCT
Source organism: uncultured Chloroflexia bacterium (assembly GCA_963789905.1). Lineage (GTDB taxonomy): Bacteria > Chloroflexota > Limnocylindria > Limnocylindrales > CSP1-4 > CAWBMK01. The sequence goes on from CAWBMK010000001.1 coordinate 1,575,685, forward strand.
CCTCCGGGTGCGGGTCGCGGAGCGCCGTCACCGCGAGGGCCGGCGGCACAGCGGCTGATCGGGGTGGCAGACGCTCGCCCGTTCCACTGGGAATACACGCCGGAGCCGATCACTCGCGAATCCTTTCGTGTCGAGGGCGGAATCCCGCTGTCGGGCTCGATCCGCGTCAGCGGGTCCAAGAATGCGGCCCTGAAGCTTCTGGCCGCCGCCGTCCTCACCGGTGAGCGCTGTCGCTTCACTAACGTTCCCGAGATCGCCGATGTCGCGGTCATGGCCGACACCCTGCGCGACCTCGGCGTCGTCGTCGACCATGTCGCCGACGGTATCTACGAGGTCGCCGCGGGTGACGTGGACTGGCGCTTCGTGCCGCTCGAGGCGGCCGCCAAGATGCGAGCGTCGTTCATCCTCCTGGGTCCCCTGCTCGCCCGATTCGGCGAAGTCATCATCAGCAACCCGGGAGGGGATCGCATCGGTCGCCGGCCGGTCGGTCTCCATGTCGATGCGATGCGGGCGCTCGGGGCGACGGTCGACTATCGCTATGGCTACTACTACGCCAAGGGACGGCTGCGCGGTGCCGAGATCACGTTCCCCGTCGTGACGGTCATGGGCACGGAGAACGCGATGCTCGCCGCCAGCCTGGCCGACGGCCACACGACCATCCGTCCGGCTGCCCAGGAGCCAGAAGTCGACGACCTGATCGCGTTCCTGCGGGCGATGGGCGCCGAGGTCGAGCGAACGGCGCCGGACACGATCGAGGTTGCCGGCCGCCGCCGCCTGCGTGGAGCGTCGCACTCGGTCATCCCCGATCGGATCGAGGCGGGTACATTCCTCGCCGCTGCCGCCGTGACGGGCGGTCGACTCCGTCTCGAAGGAGCGCCGTGCGACCATCTCGGAGCCTTCATCGAGGTGATGGGTCGCCTCGGGATCGCCGTGTCCTGCGATGTCGACAGCATCGATATCGACGCGAGTGCCACTCTCGACACGGGCCTCAGCGCATGCGATATCGAAACCGGCCCCTACCCGGAGCTCGCGACCGATCTTCAACCGCCAACGTGTGTGGTCCTGACGCGTGCCCGTGGTGCGTCGCGCGTTCACGAGACCATCTTCGAGGACCGCCTCGAGTGGCTGGCGGAGCTGTCGAGGATGGGCGCAGATGCGACGGTCGAGGACCCTCACCACGCCGTGATCCGGGGGCCGACGGCGCTCCAGGGTGCGATCGTCGAGATCGGCGATCTGCGAGCCGGGGCGTCGCTGATCCTGGCCGCGCTGGCTGCGTCGGGGACCTCGACGATCCACGGCGCACACCACGTTGGCCGAGGGTATGAGAACATCGAACGAAAGTTCGTCGAACTCGGCGCGCGCATCGAGCGATTCGCCGAAGGGAGTCCCGTCACCAACCCATGAAGATCGGTATCGATCTCGGCACCGCCAACGTGCTCGTCTACGTCAAGGGTCGCGGCATCATCCTGACCGAACCGTCGGTCGTGGCCGTGGACGACGACAACCGAATCGTCGCTGTCGGGGACGCCGCGCGCGACATGATCGGCCGTACGCCCGGCAACATCACCGCCATCCGACCGATGAAGGACGGGGTCATCGCCGACTACGTCATCACCGAGGCGATGCTCCGCTTCTTCATCGGCAAGGCCACCAAGGGCCGGATCGGCTTCTCGAGGCCCGATGTCATGGTCTGCGTGCCGGCCGGGGTGACCTCGGTCGAGAAGCGTGCCGTCCGCGACGCCGCTCTCCGAGCCGGGGCGCGGGAGGCCTTCCTCATCGAGGAACCCCTTGCCGCCGCGATCGGTGCCAACGTTCCGATCAGCGGTCCGTCTGGCAATCTCGTCATCGACATCGGCGGTGGGACCTCCGAGATCGCCGTCATCTCGCTCGGCGGCATCGTCGTCTCGACATCGCTCCGGGTGGGGGGCAACAAGTTCGACGAGGCCATCGCCTCGTACATCCGCAAGAAATACAACCTCATGGTCGGGGAGCGGACGGCGGAGGAGGTCAAGATCACGATCGGGACCGCCCTTCCGCTCGAGCGTGAGCTGTCGATGGAGGTCCGCGGCCGCGATCTGATCGCCGGCCTGCCACGGACCATCCCGATCACGAGCTCGGAGGTCATGGAGGCCATCGAGCAGCCCCTTCAGCAGATCGTCGGAGCGGTTCGCACCGTCCTCGAACAGACGCCGCCAGAGCTGTCCTCGGACATCATCGACAAGGGCATGGTCATGTCCGGCGGGGGTTCCCAGCTCCGCAATATCGACCGCCTCCTGACGCAGGTGACGGGCGTCCCGTGCCACGTCGCCGAGCGGCCGCTCGATTGCGTGGCGCTCGGGACCGGCCGGGCTCTCGAGCACTTCGACTTCTTCAAGAAGTCGCTGGTCCAGTCGGTCTGAGGCATCCGGGCTGGCGCGGGCGTTCATCGATCTCCACTGCCATACGCGGGCCAGCTTCGACTCGCTGGCGCGACCGGCCGATGTCGTCCGGGTCGCAGCGGCCAGGGGCCTGAGTCACCTCGCCATCACCGACCACGACCGGATCGATGGCGCACTCGAGGGCCGGACCGAGGCGCCGGCCGGCCTGACGGTGATCGTCGGCCAGGAGATCCGGACGAGCGAGGGAGACCTCATCGGATTGTTCCTCGCCGAGGCGATCCCGTCGGGGCTCTCGCCGGAGGCCGCGATCGGGGCCGTACGCGACCAGGGCGGGCTCGTCGGTGTGCCCCATCCGTTCGACCGTTTCCGAGGCTCGCTCGGCCGCGACGAACAGCTCGACCGCCTGGCGCCGCTCGTCGACTGGGTCGAGGCTCACAACGCCCGCTTGGTGGGCTCCGGCAACGATCGGGCCGCCGAGTTCGCCCGATTCCACGATCTGCCCGGCGTGGCGGTGTCCGACGCCCACACAACGACCGAGGTCGGTGTCGCGTACACGGCGGTCGATGGTGACCCCGGTACGCCCGAGGGGCTCCTCGCGGCGCTGCGGACCGCGGAGCTGGTCCGCGGTCGCGGATCGTATCTCGTCCGTCTGGTGACGCCGGTCGCGAAGGTCGTGCAGAGGGTCCGCGGCAACGGTCGAACGGATGGCGAGTCGCAAGCTCCATGACGGACGAGCAGGACCATCGGAGGATGGCGGATCGACCGCCCGGCGACATACCGTCCGGCTCCGTGACCGGTCGCAGCATGCCGCTCGACGCGCTCTCCGGCCCAACGCCCAGTGCAGGCGCGACGCCGGAGCTTGGTGCACCCTCGGGGCCAGCCTCGCCGCCGGACGAGAGCGAGGTCACCGTCGATCAGGTCTCTCTCGCCCGTCGGCTGCGGCAGCCGCGGACGATCGTCTCGCTCGTCCTGCCCCTCATCCTGCTGGCCCTGGCGATCCAGCTGTCGGTCCGGATCGACGTCCAGCAGCTCGTCGACGCGATCGCCGCCGCCAACCCCATCCTGCTGCTCGCGGCGGTCGGCGTCTACTACCTCGGGTTCCCGCTGCGCGGCCTGCGCTGGGTCATCCTCCTCCGGGGCGCTGGGTACAAGGTCGCCGTGTCGGACTCGACGGAGATCATCTTCCTGTCGTGGCTCGTCAACTGCCTCATCCCGGCCAAGCTCGGCGACGTCTATCGGGCATATCTGCTCAAGCTCAACAGCCCGGTCTCCCTGTCGCGAACGTTCGGGACAGTCTTCATCGAGCGAGCCCTCGACCTGTTCGCCATCGTCATCCTTGGCCTGGCTGCCGGCTACGTGTCGTTCCGGACGGGGATGCCACCGGCCGTCCAGTTCGTCTTCGTCCTCGGCTTCGCGACGATGGTCGTCCTCGCGGTGGGGCTCCTGACGATGCGCAACTTCGGTCGCCGCTTGCTCGTCCGCCTGCCCCTGCCGCATAACGTCCTCGAGTTCTACGATCGCTTCGAGAAGGGCGTTTTCGGGGCGATCAGACGGCGCGACCTGCCGGCCCTGGTCGTCCTCACCGCCCTGATCTGGGCCACCGAGGCCGCCCGCCTCCTGCTGGTGATCGCAGCTCTCGGCTTCACCGACATTCACCTCGGGATCAGCGGCGCCTTCTTCGTGGCCCTGATCGCCTCGCTCCTGACCGCCGTGCCGCTCACGCCGGCCGGGATCGGCATCGTCGAGGCGGGCATCTTCGGCCTCCTCACCGTCGTCTACAACGTCCCGCCGACCGAAGCCGCCACGATCGCTCTCGTCGATCGGGCGATCAGCGTCCTGTCGGTGATCATCCTCGGCTCGATCGGCTACGTGGTGTCCGGCAAGCCGCGAGGTGCGGGGATGCGCGTGCCCGTCGTCGCCATCGACGCGACCGGCCCGATCGCCGAAGCCGCCTGAGCCGACTCGAGGCGCGTCGGCTCGAGGCCCGGCGGATTGCCCGAAGGACTCGCAGCCACTCGTACTATCCCGCCGCTCCGCGTTACCCAGCCGGACCGCCCAATTCCGACCTCCACCGACCGCCCCACTCGTGTCTCGGATTTCGGAGGCGGTACGAACGGGTGATAGGTCGGGCGGACCCTCTCCGTCGATAGTGACCGCACTTCGCGGGCATGCAGCCCGCACCTTGAACGGGAGCGGTCATCCGCCGATGACGATGCACAATGGTCGGGCCTTCAACGAGTGGCTGCGAGCTCAGCTCAAGGCCAAGAAGATGTCCCAGCGTCAACTCGCCCAGCAGTCCGGCGTCGACCACTCCACGATCTCTCGCCTGATCCGTGGTGATCGGATGCCGTCGCTCGGCACCGCCACGAAGCTCGCCAGAGGCTTGCGGGAGCTTCGCGAGGACGCCGACACTCCAGCCTATCTCGGCCTCCTTGGCGCCGGTACGACGAACCCAGCCGCACGCGTGGAATACGCGCTGCGGGCGGACGAGCTCCTGGGGGAGCCCCAGGTTCGCCAGATCATGGAGTACTACCTCGCGGTGAGGATGCGTCGCTTCGGGCGACCCCTATCCACACCGACCGCCATCGTCAACGGGCGGTCCGACCGCCGCTGACGGATCGAATAGAACGACTCGGGGCGCACGACCCGGCCGGGCCTCATCCGTCCGGGTCTCGGGGATCGGGGACGCCGGCCTTGGGGCCGGCGTCCCTGTTTCTACCCGGCGAGAGGCTCGCTCGGTGGATCACCCGTCCCCGACTCGATCCCTTGCCGCGACGTGATCCCGCGCCGCGACCACGGCGGGCGAATAGATCGAGACCCACCGCGACGGCTGGGCCTCGAACCTGTCGACGACGATGCCACCGACCGCCAGGGCATCCTCAGCTGGCCCGCCGCAGTGAGCACCGATCGCCTCGTGGAAGCGGTCGTCGCACAGGACGACGATCAGCGTGTCGCCGGACAGTGCGGGCGCGTCCGGGTCGGCCAACCGGGCCCCGGCGATCGTCAGCGGATAGGTGAGCCCGTCGGTCGGCTTGAAGACGGGAAGCCCGACGACTGCGAGCGGGCGATCGCCGGCGACCGCGACGATCCGGTCGGCGGCGCCCATCGCTGCCGGGTACCCGCCATCCGTCGCGACCGGAGGCGGCCCGACGTAGAGATTCCAGCCCACCAGACCCGCCGTCACGATCACGGCCGCGGCTCGTCCGAGGACGTTGCGTCGATAGGCCGCCGCGAGCCCGAGACCGGTGATGACGATGACGATCGGATCGACGAAGGCGTGGTAGTGATCGACCGGCAGGGCCCGAACGACCGTCGTCAGTGAGGCCGCCCCGACCGTCAGGGCGATGATGCTCCAGGCGAGCCCGCCACTGAGCCAGCGCGCACCGGATAGCTCGGGCGGCGATGCCCGGACACTGCGGACGATGGCTGCGGCGACGACCAGGGCAGCCGCGCCGATCGCGATCGGAAGGGCATCGATGAAGAGGCCGACGAGGGGCCAGGCCGTCGTCCGCAGGGCGACCACGAGGAGCCTCGTCAGCGGATCGAGTGAGCTCTCGACTCCCCCGGCGCGGATGTAGTCGGCGATCGCCCGCGTCTCTCCGAGGCCCGTCGTCAGCTCGTTGGCCAGGAGTGGCACGTAGCTCAGGGCGATGACGACCACGCCCCCAGCACCGGCTTTGAGGACGGCCGCCCTGCTCGGGCCGGCCGGCTGGGCGCGAAGCTCCGTGGCCCAGAACGCCACGACGATCGGCAGAAGGATCACACCCAGAACGTGGCACTGCATGGTCACCGCGGCCCCGGCCGCTGCGGCGAGCCACCAGCGGGGCCGGCCTCCATGGCGGGCGCGCCACGCGCAGGCGAGGGTCACGGCCGAGCTCAGGGCGATGAGGTTCGGGTTCCAGATGAACGTCGAGCCCTCGATCGCGGCCGCCGAGACCGCCAGGAGCAGGCCGGCGATGAAGCCCGCGACAGGGCCCCCGATCGCCCGCGCCAGCCACCAAGTGACGGCGACCGCGGCCGTCCCGGCGAGGGCGATGGCTGCCACCACGGTCAACGGCGACTCTCCGCCGCCGATGGCTGCGGCCGGCGCCAGCAGGTAGTAGTAGAGGGCTCCATGGTGGAAGTCGCCGATCGAGGTCGGAGGGCCGAGAAGGGGGATCGTCCCGTCGCGGACCATGGCCAGCCACGTGAGCATGTCGTGACCCTGGTCGCTGTCCCACGCCCCGCGGGTCGCGAGATCTCGGAAGCGCAGCGTGGCGGCCAGCGCGAGAACCACCAGGAGGCCGACAAGCTCGAGACCGGTCGGAGAACGCGCGTCTCCCCCCAGGCGGCGTTGGAGGGGCTCCAGGGACGTCAGGAGCGTCCTGCGCGGCGCTCGAGGCGCCGTCCATCGCCCGTGGTGTAGTCGCCAGCCACGAGTGGCTCGATGAGTCCGACGTCGCCGTCGGTTCGCCGATACAGGACGTTGAGACGCTCGGTCTCGCCGTTGACGAAGATGAAGAACGAGTGGCCGAGCTCGTCCATGGCGGCGAGGGCGTCCTCCTCGAACATCGGCTCGATGTCGAACCGCTTCACCTTGACGATCCGCCGCTCACGGGCCGGCTCGGCGGTGCCGTCCGCGATCCGGCGCAGGATCGCCTTCTCCTCGTCCGGCCGGGCTCGGAGCCGGGGCTTCTCCCGAAAGTCGACGGCCCTTCGCTCGATCTTGTCGACGACCTCGTCGATGCCCGCCTGGTGAGTGGCGGCGGCCGCCTTGCCGCGGAGCGTCCGCCCATCGATCACGAGGGTGACCTCCACGATGTGAGAATCGGACTGGCTCCGGTGTCGTTCCAGGGCCAGCTCGACGATGGCCTCGCTGCGATCGTCGAGGAAGCGATCGAGCCGGCCGACCTTTCGGATGGCGTACCGGCGGACCTTCTCGGGGACGTCGAGGTTCTTGCCCCGGACGATCGTCCTCACGGCTCGAGTATAGGTCGCATGTCTCAGCGCTCCCTCGCGACCGTCATGGCCGAAACGGCGACTGCGCCCCCGGCGAGCAGGGTTCTGGCACAGGCGGCGAGGGTCGATCCGGTCGTCACGACGTCATCGATCAGCACGACCCAGCGGCCCTCGAGCGTGTCGACGACGGGCGCTGCCAAGGCGAAGGCGTCCTCCACATTGGCCGCCCGACGATCGCGATCGAGATCGAACTGTCTGGCGGTGGCTCGGCGTCGTACCAGCAGGCGCCGGGCGGGTACGCCGAGAAGGGGAGCGGCCGCCTCGGCCAACAGGACGGCCTGGTCGTAGCCGCGCTCGGCCAGACGCGCGCCATGGACAGGGACCGGCACCAGCACATCTCCGCCCACGCCGGCCCGGCCCCAGCGGCACGCGACCGCCTGCCCAAGCGGCCCAGCGAGCCGTCGTTCGCCGCCGTACTTGAGGGCGTGGAGGGCCGTCCGCACGATCCCGGCATAGGAGGCGCACCACTCGAGCTGGACGAGGGGCGCCGGCATCTCGACCGGCATCCCGATCGGCCAGCCGGGCGGCAGCCCGAGGCGCGCATCCAAGGGCCCCCGACACCGATCGCACAAGGGCTGGCCTTCCGCATGGCAGCCGACACACCGCGGGGGCAATGCAAGGTCGAGCGCACGATCGGTGAGGACCCGGGCGGCACCGAGGAGCGCCTCCATGAGCCGAAAGGATGGCCAGGCTCGCTTATCCGCCGCTCACATCACCCGGCGCCGCGAAGACCACGACGTCGCCGGCGACCGTACCGCTCGCGTCGATCGCGCCGACCGGCAGCTCGATCACCCCGTGCGCCCCGCGGACGAACGGGACGAGCCCCGACCAGGCTCGCAGACGACGGTGGATGGAGACGACGCGACGACCTCCATCGGGATCGGGACGAGCCACGAACACCGCATCGATGGGAAATCGCATGAACATCATGTGGATCCCGTTCGCACCGGGCAGCCACAGGCCGTCTCCGGCCGGGAGGGAGGCTCGACCCATGAGACCCATGAAGCGGGCCCACAGCGATGCGCCGACCTCGAGCCGGTCGGCGAGCGTCGTCGCCCGGCTCGTGTTCCGAGCGACCCAGATCTCTCGACTCATGCCTGGCAGGCGAGCGGCCGGATGCTGGCGATCGCGGCTGGCTCGTCTCTCGGTTCTACTGGTTGATGTTGCCCAGGTTCTGCATGATGAGGATGATCGCCGGGCCAAGGATGACGATGAACAGCGACGGGAAGATGCAACCCACGAGTGGGAACAGCATCTTGATCGGCGCCTTCGCCGCCATTTCCTCTGCCCGCTGTCGCCGCTCGATGCGCAGCTGCTCCGACTGGACCTGGAGCACCTTGCTGATCGAGACGCCGAGCTGTTCGGCCTGGACGATCGCGCCGATGAAGTTCGTCAGCGCCGGAACCTCGGTTCGAGGAACGATGTCGCGCAGGGCATCGCGCCGGGCCTTGCCGACGCGCACCTCGGCGAGGGCGCGTCGGAACTCGTCGATGAGCGGCCCGACCATCTTCTCGACGACCTTGCCGAGCGCAGCATCGAAGCCGAGGCCGGCCCGGACCGAGATCGTCAACAGGTCGAGGGCGTCGGGGATCTGGATGATGATCGCCTTCTGGCGGGCCCCGATCTTCCGGCCGAGCCAGAACTCCGGCAACATCCAGCCGAGTAGGAGACCCAGGCCGCCGAGCCCGATATTAAGGGGGAAGCCCATGTTGAGCGGGAATGTGAACAACAGCAGCATCACGACCGCCATGACAACTGAGCCGACGGCTTTGATGCCGAGCCAGTCGGCCACTCGCAGGCCACCCGGGTTGCCGGCGAGGGCCATCCGCTTCTCGGTGTTGGCCGAGAAGTTCGACGACGTCAACCGGGAGAGCCCACCGGCACTTCGATTGGCGAACGGTCGCAGGGTGCGCTCGAGGAACGGCGCCTGCAGCTCGAGCTCTTCGAGGTTCTTGGCCTGCATCGACCCGAGCTGGGTCAGGCGGGCCTGGACCGGGTCGACCGACTGGCTGCCAGCGATTCCGAGGGCGATGAACAGGATGCCGACGGCGGCGAGGCCGGCGACGAGGAAGGGCAGGATGGTTTCCATCGATCAGACCTCGATGTCGACGATGCGGCGGATCAGGATGAAACCGATGAACATCATGATCCCGCCGATCGCCATGATGATCGCCCCGGCTGGAAGGCCGCCGATCGATACCTTGGGATCGAACATGGGCGCAAGGAAGTTGGGAGCCGCGATCCACAGGAAGACGAGGATGCCGACGGGCAGCAGCGCCACGACATAGCCGGACAGTCGCTGCTGGGCCGTCAAGACCCGGATCTCGCCCTTGATTCGGATCCGCTCGCGGATCGTGAAGGCGATCGAATCGAGGATCTCGGCGAGGTTGCCGCCGACACTGTGCTGGATCGAGATGGCCGTTGCCATCAGCTCAAGGTCCTCCGACCGGACGCGCCGAACCATGTTGTCCAGCGCCTGCTCGAACGGCAGGCCGAGGTTGACCTCGCGGATGACACGGCTGAACTCGGTCGACATCGGTGGTCGCGACTCGCGGACCACGAGCTCGATCGCCTGGAGGAACGATGAGCCGGCGCGCAGTCCGTTGGCGAGCAGGGTGATCGTGTCGGGAAGCTGCTTGTTGAACGCGTTGAGCCGGCCGTTCTTGCGGCGGTTCAGCCACCAACGCGGAATGAACGCGCCGATGAGACCGCCCACAAGTAGGGCGATCGGATTGCCGAGCGCAGAGAGGAACGGCGACAGGAGCAGGAAGAGGACGGGGATCCCTACGATCGCCCCGACCCAGATGATGAGGAACTCGGACGGCTTGAGCTTGAGGTCGGCGCGAGCGATATCGCGCGAGAGGCGCGCGCCGAAGTCGCGCTGCTCGACGACCTTGTTGAGCTGGCTGAGTGCCGCGCTCTGAGCGAGCAGCTCGGCGAACGAGGCGCTCGCCGCATCGGACTTCTTCTCCTCCTTGCCCGAGGCATAGCGCTCGAGCCGGGTGCTCATGCCCGAACGCCCGGATGTCGCGATGCCGACCGCGATCAGGAGGATCGACAAGGCGGCGACCCCGGCCACGAGGAGGATCATCGGATCGCCCATCAGCTGGTCTCCTGTCTCTCTCGTTCGCTTAGTAGGTGAAGCCGAAGAGGCCGGGCGGGAGATGGATCCCCATGACCTCGAATTTCTCGACGAACTTGGGCCGGATCCCGGTCGGCTTGAGCCGCCCCTGGATCTTGCCCTCGACGACGCCCGTCTGCTCGAAGACGAAGACGTCCTGCATGACGATCACGTCACCTTCCATGCCCTGGACCTCGGTGATGTTCGTGATCTTGCGGGTGCCGTCCTTGAGACGGGACTGGTGGACGATGAGGTCGACGGCCGAGGCGATCTGCTCGCGGATGGCCCGCAGCGGCAGCTCGACGCCGGCCATGAGGACCATCGTCTCGAGACGGCTGAGCATGTCGCGCGGGCTGTTGGCGTGGCCCGTCGACATCGAGCCGTCGTGGCCCGTGTTCATGGCCTGGAGCATGTCGAGCGCCTCACCCGAGCGGCACTCCCCGACGATGATGCGATCTGGTCGCATACGGAGGGCGTTTCGGACGAGCTCGCGGATCGGCACCGCGCCGCGTCCCTCGATGTTCGGGGGCCGCGACTCGAGGGTCACGACGTGCTCCTGGCGAAGCTGGAGCTCGGCCGCGTCCTCGATCGTAATGATCCGCTCGTCGTTCGGGATGAACGACGAGAGCACGTTGAGCGTGGTGGTCTTGCCCGAGCCGGTACCGCCGGACACGAAGATGTTCAGGCGAGCTTCGACGCAGGCGCGAAGGAACTCGAACATCTCGGACGTCGCGGTACCGAAGCGGATGAGATCGTCGACCGTGAACGGCGACGCGGAGAACTTTCGGATCGTGACGACCGGTCCGACAAGGGACAACGGCGGGATGATGGCATTCACGCGCGAACCGTCGGTCAGGCGAGCGTCGACCATTGGGCTCGACTCGTCCACGCGGCGACCGATCGGGGCGATGATCCGCTCGATGATCCGCATGACGTGGTCGTCGTTCTGGAAGACGACATTGGTGAGCTCGATCTTGCCGGCGCGCTCGATATAGACCTGGCGCGGGCCGTTGCACATGATTTCTGTGATGCTCTCGTCGCGGAGGAGCGGCTCGAGAGGACCAAGCCCGATGATCTCATCGGTGATCTGCTCGAGCATCCGGACGCGCTCGGCGCGCGTCAGGGCCAGCCCTTCCTCGTCGATGACCTTGCCGAAGATCTCTTCGATCTGGCGTCGAACCTCGACCTGATTCGACAGGTCGAGCTTCGGGTCCATGTCCTGGATGACCCGGCTCTGGACGCGGAACTTGACGTCCCGGAACAATTCCCTGGCGGGGGCCGAAGCCATGAGCCGCGGACCCGACGGGGTCGTACTGCCCGGCGGCTGGCTGGGGGCGCCGCCGCCCGGCCCGGTCGGTGCCGGTGTCTGTGGCCCGGACCCCGGCCGAGCGCTTTCGATCCTCTTCAGGAGGGACATCGCCTATTCCCCTTCCCGACTCTGTCGGCCGGCTATGAGCGCCATGCGAACAATGATTTCTTCTGCGTTGCCTTCGCGTCCGCCGAAGCGCTGGCGGCGGCATAGTCGCCGACGACGGCCTTGGCGAGGCGAAGGATGTCCTGCGAGACCTGAGCATCACGATTGCTCAGGTAGAACGGTACACCGCGATTGACGGCGAAGACCACACTTCGCCCGTCGCTCACGATCTGATGGTCGACCTTTCGGCCGATGGACTGCTCGACATCCTGGATCCGGATGCCGAGAGCGGCATCGGCTCGATTGAGGACGAGGAGCATCTTCTCCTTCTCGTAGCCGAGCTGGCCGGCCACCTCCAGGAAGAGACGCATGTTCTTGATCGAGGTGATCTCGAGGGACAGCACGGTGAGCACGATGTCGGCGACGTCGAGCACCGCGATCGTGACATCGGAGAACCAGCTGGCGCAGTCGACGACGACCAGGTCGTTGTAGGAGCGCAGGACCTCGAGGGCGTGTCGGAACCCGGCAGGCGTGATGAGCTCCGCCATCTCCGGGCTCGGCGGGGCGAGGAGGACGCGAATCCCGGCCGAGTGGCTGACCACGAACGGTTCGATCGACTCGGGCTCCAGAGTCCCCTCCAGATCGGGGGCGACCTCGGCGATCGACTTGTTCTTTGGATTGAGATTGAGGAGGACGCCGACGTCGCCGAATTGGAATGAGCCATCGACGAGGACGACTTTCTTGCCGAGGTCGTTGGCGGCGGCGACGGCCATGTTGACCGCGATCGTGGTCCGACCGATGCCGCCCTTCGGCGAGAAGACCGCCACGATGCGGCCCGGTTCGCCTTCGATCGGGACTCCGACGGCGGCACTCGCGGCGGCCGCCGCCTGTGTCATCCGCGACATCTTGTCTCGCTCGCGGGCGTAGACCTGGCGGATCGAAGCGGTCAGCTCATCGGACGAGAAGGGCTTGACGAGGAACTCCCGAGCGCCCGCCAGCATCGAGCGGCGGAGGTAGTCGGGCTCGCCCTGGACGGACATCATGATGACGGCCGATGTCGGCGCCCGCGATCCGAGCTGTTCGGTCGCGGTGATGCCATCCATGTCCGGCATGTTGATGTCCATCAGCACCACGTCGGGGCGCAGAGCCTCGGCCTGGGCGATCGCCTCGGCACCCGAGGAGGCCGCGCCGACCACATCGATGTCGCTCTCGAAGGAGAGCAACTTGGCGAGGTGGTCCCGCGTCTCCGGGATGTCGTCGACGATGAGAACCTTGATCGTATCGGCCATCTAGTAAGTCGTCCCTGGTCTCGTTAGGTCCGGTCCGGGGCTTGGACTGGGAGCCGAAGGGCGCGGCACCGTGGGCGCCGCGCCCTTCGTCGAGTCGTGGCCCTGGGTCACTTGGGGAGCTGTGTCTCGATCAGCTCGGGTGGGAGGACCCTGTACTCATCGACGAGGGTCTTGAGGATGATGCCTGTGGTGATTTCCGGGAGCGGCAGGATGTCTTCCTGGAAGTCTTCGATGGAGCGCAGCGTAAGGCTGATGTTGCCCTGCATCTGCGCGAACTTGATGATTTCCGATTGCTGGGCATCGACCGCGAGGATCACGATCTCCTGCTGGCCGTTGAGGGCCGTTGCGCCCTCCACAGGCTCGCCGTTGGCATCGGTCGGCGGTGGTGGCAGCAGGGTGCCGATGACCTGGAGCTGCTGGATGAGGAGCTTGACGCTCGTCCCGTTGAGGCCGGCGACCGGCGTCACCAGATCAGTCTGGGGATCGATCTGGATGACCGGGAACGCCTCGCCCGGGAAGCCGACCACGACGTCGACATAGTCGCCCGCGTTGATCAGTGTCCCGGCGCCCGTGACCTGGTCGACCTGGACGGCCATCCCGCGTTTCCCTGGCGGAACGTGGACCGTGTTGCCCGAGCCGAACACGAGGGTGGTGATCGGCTGGCCGGCCACGACATCCTGGCGGATCGTCTGACCGATCGTGAGGTCGACGTTCGTCAGCACACCCGGCTCTGCGCGGGGAGCCCGAACGGTCTTGACCTCGAAAAGGGCCGTCTTGTTGACCGAGGTCACCAAGGTTCCGAGCGGGATGTCGACCTTGGCGTAGACCTGGTCGACATCTGGGTTTTCGGCCGGTCCGCCGCCGCCCCCGCCGCCGCCGAGAAAGACGACGATGAGGACGAATGCAACGACCGCGAGGAACAGCCCGATGAGAAGGATGAGGCGATTAGAGCGCTTCAAATCATGATCTCCCGGTGCGCGCTTGTGACAGGTGGCACCACTGTAGCAGCCTCGGAAAGAGCCGCGACTATACGATAGGGCTAGGACTTTTGGCAGGATTCGGCAAGAGGCCGCGCCCGCAGCAAGGTCCGCTGCAAGGTCCCTCACATGATCGCGACCCGCCTCCTCCGGAGAGGAAGCGGGTCGTCGGTCGAAGCGAAGACCTGGCGATGCCGACGCTAAGCGTCAGATGGCGCCGCCCACGGTCGAGAGCATCGTGTTGATCCGACCGCCCAGGAAGAGCAGCGCGATGATGGCGATAACGGCGATAAGTGCGAGGATCAATGCATACTCAGCCAGCCCTTGACCGCGCTGAAGCGCTGGCTGCGCCCGTCCGAACAATCGGCTGATGGCCGACGTCATCTCTATTCACCTCCCTTCTTCGCAGCGCGATCCACGACCGCGAGGCGTACCTGGGACCGTATGGATCGGCGGGTGGGACCGTCAATAGGCCGTAAGTCCGATGCGGTGCGGCGGCGCGACGCCATTCATGGAGGCCGGATTCGAAGGGGCCGCCGGTTGCCCGGCGGCCCCTTCAGCTGCGGTGCCGGCCTCGACTAGATCGAGGTACCGACGTTGGAGAGGAGCGTCTTGACCTGGCCGCCCAGGAAGATCAGGGCGATGATCGCGATGATCGCGATAAGGGCCAGGATCAGCGCATATTCCGCCAGACCTTGACCGTCCTCCTCGTCCCGATAGAAGAATGAGATGAGTGCATCTAGGAACATCATGTGGTCGTTCACCTCCTTTCCTTGAAAGTCCTCCCGCGGGAGGCCGCCACGTGCGGCGGGCGCACACCCTAGAAGTGCGGTCGGCGCCTGTCAACAGGGGGTGATACCTACCGTTTCAGGATCGCTCCAGGAATCGAGAAAGCCGCCGGTTGCCCGGCGGCTTTCGTCTGACTGCGGTGTCGGGCTCGACTAGATCGAGCGGCCGACGTTCGAGAGGAGCGTCTTGACCTGTCCACCGAGGAAGATCAGGGCGATGATGGCGATGATGGCGATGAGGGCGAGGATCAGCGCATATTCCGCCAGACCCTGACCGTCCTCGTCGTCGCGATAGAAGAACATGATGATTGCGTCGAGCACTGCCACTGGAGTGTTCACCTCCTCCCATCCAAAGGTCCCAGTCCAACGCGGGCCGCGGAGCGACATGGGCGGCACACCGTAGAGGGATGGCAGGGCGCCTGTCAACCGGGTGAGCGAGCGTAGCGTTTCGCGACTGCACCGCGAATCGCTGAGGCCGCCGATCGCCCGGCGGCCTCCGTCTGGCTGCGGTGTCGGGCTCGACTAGATCGAGTTACCGACGTTCGACAGAAGCGTCTGGACCTGGCCGCCCAGGAAGATCAGGGCGATGATCGCGATGACCGCGATGAGAGCCAGGATCAGCGCGTACTCGGCCAGGCCCTGGCCTTCCTCCTCGTCCCGCAGAGCGATCGAGCGAAGCAGATCCACGAGGGTCATCGTTCCGGTATCTCCAATCGGATCTCTGGTGGCCGGGCTTGGCCACCGAGTCGAGCGGACGCTACGAATCTCATCGAACGCGGTCCATAGTCCGTAAGTCCGAGGTCCCGCGGCATACCTACCGTTTCAGGATCGCCCTCGCCCCAGGAATCGAGAAAGCCGCCGGTTGCCCGGCGGCTTTCGTCTGGCTGCGGAGCCGGACTCGACTAGATCGAGCGCCCGACGTTCGAGAGGAGCGTCTTGACCTGTCCGCCCAGGAAGAGCAGGGCGATGATCGCGATGACGGCGATGAGGGCCAGGATCAGCGCATATTCCGCCAGACCCTGCCCGTCCTCCTCGTCCCGATAGAAGAGCGGGCCGAGGAAGCACTGAATGAGCGCCATTGTTGGCCTCCAGATGAGTTCGCGCCCCCTGGTGAGGGTGGCGCCACTATGGCAGTCAGCCCCGGGTCAGTCTCTAGCCAATAGGTAAGGGTCGCTCCGTATCCGGGGCGAGCGAGACCTGTTTCTCGCCCGCACCGCAAAGTGCGGAGCAACCGGGGAATCGGGAAGCGCGCCGGGGAATCGAGAAGGCCGCCGGTTGCCCGGCGGCCTTCTTCGGCTGCGGTGTCGGGTTCGACTAGATCGAGTTACCGACGTTCGACAGGAGCGTCTTGACCTGGCCGCCCAGGAAGATCAGGGCGATAATCGCGATGACCGCGATGAGAGCCAGGATCAGAGCGTACTCTGCCAGGCCCTGGCCTTCCTCCTCGTCCCGATAAAGGAACGAACCGAGGAACCAATTCACGAGCGCCATTGTTGGCCTCCCAGATGAGTTCACACCCCCGATCGAGGGCGGCGTCACTATGGCAGCGCCGCAACAACCAGTCACTAGCCAATAGGTACTGCCCGTACCCCTCAGTTGGCGGCTCTCAGGACGGGCCGCCGATAGCCCCGGCGACCGCTTCGAGGAAGGCCGACACGGCCGCGCTCCCGAGAGTCAGTGCGACGAGCGTCAGCAGGCTCGCCAGTCCGAGGATGAGCCCGTACTCGACGATCCCCTGCCCAGAGGCGCGTCGAGGCGTCATGAGCGGTTGGCGATGGCGACCGACACGCGCAGCTCCGAGCCCTCGTCGTGAAGCTCCCAGGCCGCCCCGATCGCGGCGGCCCTGGCCCGGATCTCCCGCCAGGCCTCTGCCGCGATATGCGGGCGATGGGCAAGACGTCGATCCTCGATCATCGCCGCCAGCGCCGGCGGCACGTCGCCCGATGGAGCTGAGATCTCCTCGTCGCCTTCGCGTGGCTCGCGCGAGGCGGCGATGACGATCGATAGCCGATCCATCCAGTCGAGCCGGACAGCGACCTGATCGGCCCCGGTGGCGAGATATGCAACCAGTGCGTCGTCGACGATCCGAAAGAGACTGCTCTCCAGCTCTCCTGAAAGGCGCTGGTCCTGACCGGTCGAATCGAGATCGACGGTCGCGTCGGCCTTGCGGGCGCGCTCCCGCGCCGTCCGCCTCAGCGTCGGGACGAGGCCGAGGTCGTCGAGCACCATCGGGCGGACGTCGAAGAGGAACGACTTGGTCGTATCGAGCGTGGTTTGGACCATCGCGATCAACGCCTGCGCTTCGCTGGCGGCCTGGTCCGGGGAAAGGGTGACCAGCCGCTCGACGATCTGGGCCTGGAGGGCGATGTTGGTCAGCCCCTGGATGGGCCCGTCGTGGAGTGACCTGGCGATCTGGCGGCGCAGCTCCTCCTGCGCGCCGAGGACCGACCGCGCGGACTGGCCCGACGCCGGCTCGCCGTCGGAACCGCCCACACCCGGGCGACCGCCGTTGGCCGGCGCGGGCGATGCTTCCGCGATCGACGGTGTCGGCGTCAGCCCGGCCACCTCGCTGGCGATCCTCGACGTGGCATCGCGGTAGCGGGTCAGGGCTCGTTGCTTGCCCTCAAGGACGTCGATCTGGGACTCCATGACGGCCGCGCGCCGGGTGAGCAGGGCGACCTGCTTGGCGAGGTCCTGGACCTCCCGGGCCTCCTCCGATGCGGCCGGGGGTCGCTGTTGCAGCCGATCGGCGGCCGCAGCGCGTTTGCCCTCATGACGGGCGGCCTCGGCACGGGCGTGGCCGATCAGCAGCTCGATCTCGGACAGCTCTTGATCGACCGTGGCCGTCTCGCTGGCCAGGCGGCGCACCAGCGCCTCGATCTGGGGATCAACAGGCTCCGCCGCCCGGCCCGCTGCGGCGTCGCTCTTTCCCTCGGCCATCGGGGGATCGCTCTCGGTCGTCTAGTCCTCGGGCATCCGGATCCAGCCCTGGCGCATCGCGTAGACGACGGCCTGGGTCCGGTCGTTGACGGACAGCTTGCGAAGGATCGAGCTCATGTGGTTCTTGACCGTCTGTTCACTGATCGAGAGAGCGTAGGCGACCTGCTTGTTGGTCATCCCCTGGGCGATGTTGTCGAGGATCTCGACCTCCCGGGGTGAGAGCGGGGCGAAGATCGGCGCCGCGTCCTGGCCGTAGACGGCGAGCTCGCGGAACTCCTTGATGACGCGAGCGGCGACTGTCGGGCGAGCGAAGACCTTGTCGTTGATGAGGTACTCGCCGGCGCTGACGCGTCGGATGATCGTGACGAGATCATCCGGGCCGACGTCCTTGAGGATGAATGCGGCTGCGCCGGCCTTGATCCCGTTGAACAGATCGTCCTCACCCTCTTCCGTGGCCAGCAGGATGATCCCGCTCGATGGCAGCTCGCGCTTGATCCGCTGGGTGGTCTCGATCCCTCCGGGCGTCGGGAGCGACAGATCCATGAGGACGATGTCGGGAGTCGTCTCGATCGCCGCATCGAGAGCCGTGCGGGCATCCTCGGCCTCGGACACGACATCGAAGTCCGGCTCTCGCTCGAGGATGTTCCTCATGCCGACCCGGAAGAGGGCGTGGTCATCGACGAGCAGGATCCTCGTCCGCTGTTCGGGGGTCCGCCGGTCCGGCCCACCGCGGCGACGCTCCGGTCCCGAATAGTCCATCCTCTCAGCCTCCTGGGCGCCGATCAGCCCGCCCGTTGCACGTGCGGCCACCGACGAGTATACGAGCCGACCGACTGCGCCGGTCACGGACATCGGTCACGGACATTGGATAGCCCAGGCCCGAACATCGTCGACGGCGTCTCGGTCCGTCGGATCGCCGGGCGTCGGCAGCTCGACCTCGTGGAAGCAATCGACATCGGGCTGCGCGGGATCGTCGAGCACATCAGGCCAGCGGCCGTGCTCGTCGCCGACGACGACGAGGTAGCGCGTTCCCGGGAAAGCGGCAGCGAGATCCACGATCGATGTCGGGGACTCATCGGGCAGGGCGAGGGCCGGAGCTCCGTACGCCTCCGCCCACCAGATCGGGAAGTTGGTGATGACAGGTCCAACGCTCGGGATCGGTTCACCGATCGCCTCGAACTGGGCGGCGATAGCCGCGTATTTCCGCTCGACGTCGCTCGACTGGCCGCCGAAGGCGGGGATGTAGATCAGAGTGAACACGCTCGAGACGAAGATCGCGAAGGCCGGCCCCAGCCACGCCACTGGCCGCGTCCAGCCGAGCCGGCGGCCCAGAGCGGCAATGCCGCGATCGAGGATGAGAAGGGCCGAGATGACCACGAGGACGTGGACAGGTCCCGCCGCGTGGAGGAACGTCCCCCACGTCGTCGCCACCGGGAAGACGAGGCTCGTCACGAGGAAGGTCGTGATGGACAGCACGACGAGTGGTCGCAGGGTCCGACCTCGGCCCGTCCAGGGCAGGGCGACCAGCCCGATGATCGAGAGCGGGATACCCAGGAGCACGAGAACGTTGATGAGGTTGTGCGCGACGCCGGTCACCCGCGCAGCAACGAGGGCCGCCGGACCCTGGGCGAGATATCGCTCGAGGGTCGGCGGATCCGACCAGGCGAAGATGTCGAATCCAGTCACCGAGAGCGCGTTGGCCGCGGCCTGACCTGGCAACGGGCTGCCGAATACGATCCAGTCCCGGGCCATCCACGGCACGAAGACAACGAAGGCGACCGCGCCTGCGGTGCCGATCAGAGTCACGACTGCACGTCGGCCGGGACGAGCCGCCAGGACAAGAAGGATCCATGTCGTCGCCAGCCAGATGGCCTCGTTGCGGGTGAGGGCCGCAAGACCGATCAACAGGCCGAGGGCGACGACTCGGAGATCGCTCGCTCGGACGGGCCCCGCGTCGCGCAACAGGCGCGCCATCAAGAGACAGGACCCCAGCGCCAGGACGGTAAACGACGTCGTCGAGTCGGGCAGCGATCCGTGGAGGACGAGCGGGAGGTAGACGGCGCAGGTCAGGCCGGTCCCGATCGCAAGGACGCGTGAGCGACCCTCAGGCATCTCCAACTCGTGCGCGAGGTCCCGAGCGATGAGCCAGGCGATGACGCACGACAGACCACCCAGCACGACCGATGGGAGCTGGGCCGCATCGAACGAGGGGCCAAGGATGGCCATCGATGCAGCGGCCAGGAACGACGGCAGAGGGAGCCAGACCTCGAAGGCCGCGCGGGGCAGCGTCAGCGGGGGAGTCTGGTAGCTCCATATCGCATCGAACACGAGGCCTCGCCCTTCGACGAGGTTGCGCGCCACGCCCGCGTAGTAGGCCGTGTCCTCCGGGAGGGGGAAGACGATCTGATTCGCGGCCCATAACCTGACCAGCGTCCCGACGGCGAAGACGAGCGTCGCCGTCGCCGCAAGCTCCCGTCGGCTCACGAGGCGCCAGCCTCGCAGCGGGTGTCCGATGCCGTCGTGCAGACCGGGAAGAGGGCGACATCGTCATCGATCCGCCAGGCAGCCGGGCCCACCCACGCCGGCCGTTCGTCGTCGAGGAGGATCGGGGCGACCGCGGCGACCGAATCGGCTCTATCGATGACGAGCCAGCGGATGTCGTAGGCCGCCGCGACGTCGGCGATCGTGCCCAGAGGGTCGTTGACCAGAACGACCCCGGGATGCCCGGTCCAGTACTTCATGCCCGCCGTATCGATGGACATGACCCGGTCGTCGCTGCTCGCGCCGGCCTCGTCCAGCGCGGTGCCCACAGCGAGGAAGCGATCACGTCGCTCGGCCCAGCCCTCGTGAACGAGGGGCACGTACAGGAGGCCCAGGACGACGACGAGGCCGGTCAGCCCGACGACATAGAGCCGCACGGCGCGATGGACATTGACCGCCCTCCCTCGCCGTGTCGCCAGCCAGACCGCAAGGATCGCGGCACCCTCGAGGGCCAGCAGGTAGCCATAGGGCGCCAATGCCACGGCGGAGTGGATGAAGGTTCCGCCGGGGACATGGACGGCAGACACGATCGCCGAGAACAGGAACAGGATGATCGCGTAGCAGAAGTACGGTCCGAAGGCGGAGTCGCGTCGTCGGCGCCATGCCCCGATGAGGAGGAAGGGGACGAGGACGATGGCGAACAGCAGGACCGAGGCGATCACCACCGCCGAGACCAATCCGAGCACGCGCGACATGAGCAGCGGCCCGATCCCCTGCGCGAGCAGCCAGTCGAGGGTCGCCGGCGAGGTGATGCTGTTCCACTCGTCGATGTTCCGGATATAGAGGACGCGACCGGTCGCCGTCGACGGGCTCAGCTGACCGAAGACGGCGAGCTGCCGGAGATACCAGGGAACGATGCACACCAGGAACAGGCCGAGAGCTCCGGCCGCCGCCGCGACGCTGATAGCGGGCAGCCGGCCGCCGCTACTTCGCCACGCCGCGACCCGATCCCAGACGAAGACGAGTCCGAGGACGGCGGCCAGCAGCACGCCGTCGGTCCGCGA
This sequence comes from uncultured Chloroflexia bacterium, assembly GCA_963789905.1. Taxonomy (GTDB): domain Bacteria; phylum Chloroflexota; class Limnocylindria; order Limnocylindrales; family CSP1-4; genus CAWBMK01. The sequence goes on from CAWBMK010000001.1 coordinate 1,597,135, forward strand.
CAGAGTCGCCAATCCGGCCGCCAGCCCTCCCAGGGCGAAGGCCCGCCGGTCGCCGCGCAACCCGCGAGCGGCCATCCAGAGGGCCGCCACGGCAAGCGGCTGAAAGAGGCCGAAGTTGTCGGGTTGGGGCATGAACACGACCGACAGGGCCGGGATCGCCGTGAGCACGCCCGCTCCCACCGATACCGCATCCCGAGCGCCGACATCGCGTCCGATGGCCCACGTCAGTGGCGCCGCGAGTGCGCCGGCCAGGGCGAAGGGCAGGGCGGAGGCGAAGGGCGTCGCGCCGAGAGCCATGATGAAGGGCACCTGGACGAGCGAGGCCAGCGGCATCCAGTGGGCGTTGGCGGCTATGGGCAGGATCGGGTCGCTCGGGATCGCCCCGCCGACCTCTGCGAAAACCCAGACGACGTCGATCGACAGCCCCTGCCCGGCAGCCAGGCGATGGGCGACATCGACGTAGTACGAGGAATCGAGGTAGCCGGGATCCGGGAAGAGGACGATGAGGACGAGCCGGACGACGAGGGCGAGGACGTAGAGTGCGATCGGCGTCCCCACGGCGGTGCACGGTAGCACCGCATCTGGCGGATCCGCGCCGGTACGAACGGGCTACCGCGGACCGACCGGGTCGGGCGCGTACGATGCGTCGATGACCGCTCGCCCGATCGAAAACGCTCGGCCCAGGGACAGGAACGGCTTTCGCCTCCTGATCTGGTCGATCGTCGGGGTCATCGGCTGGCTGGGGGCTGTTGCGATCGGAACAGCCCTCTGGAACGCCGAGCCGCGGGCCGCAGGCTTCGACTGGGATCTGGTCCTCGAGGCCGGCCGGCGGGTCGCGTCCGGGTTATCACCCTACGATCCCGCCCTGATCGCAGGGACCGCCGATCTCGGCGCCCTGGACCTCTTCTATTCGTACCCACCGCCCATCGGCCAGGCGGCGGCGCTCATCGCTGGAGTCCCAGCCCTCGTCTCACTCCTCGTCCTCGACGCCATTGCCGTGATCGGGACGGTGATCGTCTCCTGGATGTTGGTCCGAACGCGATCGGACATTCGGCCTGTCGATGCCGTCCTGCCGATCATTGCGATCCTGCCACTCCTGTTCCCGGTGACTCTCGCCCTGGTGTTCGGCAACATCGACGTCCTCTTCCCTCTCGTCTATGGGGCCGTCCTGCTCTCGACGATCGCGGTCGGTTCCGGCCGCCGGAGGGCGGTCGTCGGCGGCATCGCCATCGCGGCCGCCACGGTGGCCAAGATCCAGCCCGGCGGGATCGGTCTGTGGCTCCTCGTCCGGGGCCTTCGCGAACGCCGTGATGGCGGAGCGCCCCGCAGCTGGACGGTTCTCCTGGCAGCGATCGGGGCGGGCATCGGCATCGCCGTGATCAGCCTCATCATCGGCGGGCTCGGCCCCTGGCGCGACTACGTCGGCGTCATCGGCGTGATCGCGCAGGCCGATGTCGTCGTCCGCGCGAACATCGGCCCGGCCGCCCAGATCGCCCTCGTCGCGGGGCTCGACGCGAGTGTCGCGCGGACGCTGTATCTCATCATCGCGGCCGCCGCTCTGGTGCTGATCGCGGCCGCCGCGTGGCGGGTGCGCGACGCCGTCCTGTCGCTGGCGATCGGCTCTGCCGCAACGCTCATCCTGCTGCCGATCACCTGGTACCACTACCCGCCGGCACTGCTGCCCTTCGCGGTCCTGGCAGTCATTCGATCACATGGATCGTCGGACGCGCGGCCGGTCCTGACGCTGGTCGCCCTGGCCGGGATCGTGGCATCGCTCGCCCTGGCCCTGCCGGTCGTCGTCTGGGTCGCCGTCATCCTCGTGATCGTTGCCGTCGCCATGTCCGACCCGGACCGTCAGCGGGCGGCGTCACCCATCCCCGGCACCGCCGCATCGCCATCTGGCTGAGTCGACCGCCCTCGCAACGACCGTGCGCGCTCGATGCCGCGCGTGGTGAGCCATGGCAGGGCGACGATCGTGAAGACTGTCCATTGGACGAGGGAGTAGAAGAGACCGATCCCCTGCGCGTTCTGGAGGATCGTCACCCAGTCCGCCCACGTCGATAGGAATGGGATCGTGGCGAGGATCGGGATGGCGATGAGGATCACGGTCCCGCGTGGGTCGCGCGCGAACCCCGGTAGCCCGAGGATCGCCAGGGACGGTTTCATGGCTAGGAGGCCGGCGCTCCAGCCGATGTAGAGCGACCAGCCGAAGGCTGCCGCGAACCACATCGAGCTGTTGCCGTTGACATAGGTGATCAGGGTGTTCGGGGTGATGGCCAGGATCGCGACCAGTGGCCATGCCCACCACGCCATTCGACGCAGGAGCGCGATCGTGAGGGCGGTTGGGATCGCCATCCAGGCGAGGTAGTCGAAGGGGCTCGGAAGGATCGTGAAAGGCGCGACGAGGGGCATGAACGACGGCGGGTGGATGAAGTCGAGGTGTTCGGGTGTGTAGGGACCAGCAAGTTGGAACTGCTCGTACGGCGTGCCGGTCCGCAGGAGGCGCTCCCATCCCTGTCGATAGCCGATCCAATCGAGGCCGATCGGAATGTCCTCCTGGTGGAGGAACCAGCCGATGATGAACAGGGCGACGGCCACGACGATGACGCCGATGCTTCCCCCGACCACGATCATCCGGACGGTCCGTGACGGCCGAAGCTGCAAGAGCCGCGCGCTCGGGCCTGTCACGCAACACCGGCCGCTGCCGCGGGCGTCGTGATCGGAGCCTCCGCAACCGGCTCCCCTCCGGGGATCCCTATCGCCAGAAGGAGGGCCGCTGTTACCGGGCCGAATGCCGCGGTCCCGAAGACCATGGTCACGACCGCCATCCGAAAGCTCGCTGCGGGCCGGCGGTAGAGAGCCAGGGCGACGACCGAACCAACGACCGCGATCGCGACGTGGATCCAGGGCAGGCCGGTCTGAAAGGCCAGGCTCCAAGGCTGAGCGGATGTCGCTCCAAGGACCGAAGGATACTCGAGGTGGGCATCCAGTCCCGCTCCGGCGATCGAGACCAGGGTAAGCAGGACGCCGGTCACGACGAGTTGTCCGACGGCGCGCCAATCCCTGGTGCCGAGCAGCCAGGGGAGCAACAGGGCGAGCTGGAGCTTGACAGCGATCATGAAGGCCAACAGCGGGCCTCGAAGGCGCGGATGGTCCCACGCGACGGCCATGCCGGCGAGCGCGAAGCCATTGATGTTGCCGACCGCGATCGTCGCCCCGAGGGCAGGTGAGAGGATCAGGACGAGGAGTGCACCCAGCTGGCCATGTCGCCGGAACACCAGCAGGATCACCCAGACGACCGCTACGGCATTGGCGACGGACCACAGTGGGAGGGCGACGTCGCCCAGGAGAGCCATCGGACGCCACAGGACGGCGATGAGAGGCGGTTGCAGGGTCGGGTGGTGCCAGAAGGGAGGGATGATCGCGATCGGTCGGTCACCCGGCGACAGGTGGTAGAGCAAGCCCCCGGAGTTCAATCGCTCGCCCGATGCGAGATATGTCAGGGCGTCCACGAACCAACCCGCGAAGCCGGCCGCTCCGAAGAGCCCGACAAAGACCCCGATCGAGGCGAAGGCGACGATCAGAAGGGCCGATCGGGGGCTGGCCAGGGACACAGCCTGCGGGGCGTCTCGCACGGTGGCCGTCACGATGACGCCCGCCACTCGCGCCGTTGGTCGAGGACCGACCCGCCTGGCCACGGCACGGCTCGGTCGGCAAAGGGATCTGGCTCGCCCCGGTCCTCATCGGGTCGACGCAGAACCGCGAGGCCCCAGCTGGCGAGCAGCAGGATCACTGGCACCCACCACGCCGCCCACTGAGCCGGGCCAGCCATCACGACGAACGAGGCAAGGGCGAGCGTCAGACTCGCCGACGCCATGGACGGCACGGCCCACAGGAAACCGGGCGTGAACAGCGACGGCGAGGCGACGATCGTGGCAAGGCCGAGGCGCGCGAGTCCCTCCCGTCCGGCCGGGAGGAGCGCAAGCGCTGTGACGCCGATCCCGAGTGCCAGGGCGACGGTCGGCGATAGCCATGATGCGAGCGACATCCCGTACAGGCCCGGAACGGCCGCCTGCGACTCCTGGTAGTAGCCGAGACCAGCCAGCCACTGGCTCCACATCTCGATCCCCGTCAGTGGGATGGTTGCCACGACGATGACTCCGAGGACCGCGGCGGCGATCGCGATCGAGCGCCATCGGCGCATGCGCACCAACCACAGGGCGGCGATGCCGTTGTAGAGCTTGAACGAGGCAGAGAAGGGAAGGGCGGCGCCGACCATCGGGCCGATGGCGAAGAGCACGAACATGAACGGGGCGACGTTGCCCGCCCACAGGCCATCGAAGGCCGGGCGCCATAGAAGGAAGGCCGGGAGCCAGATCGGGGACACGCCGATGGCCCGCATGGCGACGACCAGCGCTGCCAGGGACGCTCCGGCCCATACCGCGCTCGATACCGCTGGGGGCATCGATGCGAGGGCTGCGAAGAGAGGCAGTGTCGGCGGGGGATAGAGGTATGGAAGTCCGGAGGGATCGGCCGGAGCGGCCGTCAGTGGCGCGGCCAGGTACACGGCCTCGCCGTCGATGAACCGACGACCAGCGTCGAGGTACAGCTTCAGGTCACGCATCGGCTCAGCCCCGGTCTCCAGGAGCGCGGTGGCGATCGCCACTCCATAACCCAACGCGCCGATGACGAGCAGAGGACGCGGGCGGCCGACGATCGCGATCGCGAGCGCGAGGACGATCGCGACGACGGCGGCGGCGACGGGCAGGTACGGCAGGCCGCCGATCAGGGGAGTGTCGGCGGCGTAGCTGTACGGCACCGACGTGACCACGAGATACACGACGAGCGTGGCCATGACCGCCAACGCCGCGCGGTCAGGCTGAGCGGATCTGGAGCCGGACATCGCATCGGATGCTATAGCTCGTCGCTCCACGCCCGGACTGCGCGATGGTCCGAAACGGGTAGGACTTCCGTGGTGTCGCGGCGCACCACCCCCTGAATAGACTGACCACGATGCCGCCAGCCTCGCTTACGCTCGTCCTGCCCGCCTTCAATGAGGAGTCGCGGATCGGTCCGGCACTCGACGAGCTGTTCGGGTACCTCGGTCGACGTGGCGACCGCGCTCGCTATGGCGCCCCGGGGTCGGCCACGTTGCCTGAGGACGTCGAGGTCCTCGTCGTCGATGACGGCAGCACGGACTCCACGACCGCCGTCGTTCGGGCCAGGCCGGAGATGTCGGCGAATCCCGGCGCCGTCCACCTCCGGCTTCTCGAGATTGCCCATGGCGGCAAGGGCGCTGCCGTCAGGGCGGGAATGCTCGAGGCCACGTCCGAGCTTGTCCTCTTCACCGATGCCGACATGGCGACGCCGCCCGACCAGATCCCCCTGCTGGTCGCCGCCCTGGCCGATGCCGATGTGGCCCTCGGGAGCCGCATCCAGCTTGATGGTCGCGACATGCGGCGCACACAGCCACCCTATCGCCGACTGCTTGGCAAGGCGTTCCATCTCCTCGCGTCGATCTGGGCCGTTGGACCGGTCGACGACACGCAATGCGGCTTCAAGGGATTCCGCGCCGAGGCGGCGAAGGACCTCTTCGGGTTGCAGCGCGTGACGAGCATCGTCTTCGACGTCGAGATCATCCACATCGCCCGCCGCCGCGGCTACCGAACTGTCGTCGTGCCGATCGCGTGGACCGACAAGCGCGGCTCGCGCATGCGGCCTCGGCTCGGTCTCGCCATCCGGGTTGCCTGGGACCTCTTCCGGATCCCTCTGATCCATCGCTCGGTCCGGCGTCGGTCGACGCCGGCGACGTCCTCCCAGCCCGACCGATGATGACCGCGACAAGCGGGATCGGGCGTCCTGCCGCCTCATTCCCCCTGGCCCGGCGCCTCCTCCCGGTCGCAGCCATCATCGCCAGTCTCGGGGCCGGACTGCTCGTCCTGGCGGTGACCCCGACCGATCTCCTCGGCTACGACTACCAGGCCTACCTGTCCGCCGCTCGGCGCATCGTCGAGGGGCAGCCGCTGTACGACACGGCTGTCGATGTGGCCGGCGGTTTCGCCATCTATCTGTACCCGCCGCCATTCGCCCTCGCCATGGTCCCGTTTCTGGTCCTCCCAGCGACGCTCGGGCCGTGGGTCTGGGCCGGGCTTCTCTACGTCAGCTTCTGCATCGGCTGCCTGGCGCTGCCCGTGCGATCCGAGGTCCGCTGGCTGACGCTCCTGTTGATGGGCACGTCCTGGCCCTTCATCTACTCCCTCAAGCTCGGCCAGGTCGGTCCGCTGCTCGTCCTCACCTTCGCCCTCGGATGGAGGTGGATGGACCGGCCGATCGGGCTCGGTGCATCGATCGCGGCTGGCACCATCGTCAAGCTGCAACCTGCGGCTCTGATCGGCTGGGCGGCTGTGAACCGCCGCTGGCGGGCGATCGGTGCGGCCCTCGCCTGCCTGGCTATCGCGGCGATCGTCATCACTCCAGTGGTGGGAATCGGTGCCTGGTTCGATTACGTCGCCCTGCTCGCGAGGGTCAGTCAACCCTTGACGACGCCCCATAACTTCACGCCCGGCGCGGTCCTCTACGAGCTCGGCGTCAGTGAGGCGATCGCGTCCGTGATCCAGCTGGCGAGCACCGTCGCCGCGATCGCCGTCACCGTCTGGACGTGGTTCAAGCGAGGTCCGGTCGTCGGCTATCTGGCTACCGTTGTCGCGAGCCAGCTCGTGTCGCCTCTCCTATGGGATCACTACGCGGTCGTGCTGGCGGTGCCCATCGCATTCCTCCTCGAGCGGCGCGCCTGGTGGGTCCTCGCGATTCCCGCGGCCGTGTCAGTGCTGCTCATCACGGTGACACCGCCCATCGCCTATCCGGTCGCCTTCTGGGCGACCCTCCTGGGTGTCGCGCTGCAGCGAGATGAGGTCGATGTCGACGCCTGAGGCCGCTTCGGCCGTCTCCCGATGGCCGCGAGCCCGCGTGGCCGTCGTGGCCATCTTCGTGCTGTCCGGGGCGGCCGGACTGATCTACGAGGTCGTCTGGGCCCGACAGCTCGTCCTCGTGTTCGGCAACACGACCCAGGCCATCTCGGCCATCCTGACCGGCTTCTTTGCCGGCATGGCGATCGGAAGCGTGGTCGGCGGTCGGATCGCCGACCGGATCCCGAGGACGCTGCGCCTCTACGGCTTCATCGAGCTCGCGCTTGGGTTGCTGGCGATCGCCACGCCCATCCTCTTCAGGCTGCTCCACGAGGTCTACCGAGCGGCCTATGGGTCTCTCGAGGGTGCCCCGGCGGCACTGACCCTGGTTCGATTCGGGCTCGCCCTGCTGGCGCTCGCTCCGGCGACCATCCTCATGGGCGCATCGCTTCCGACGCTGAGCCGGCATCTGGCGGAGCGCTCGTCCGAGCTCGGTCAGGCTTTCGGCCGCCTCTACACCGCCAACACCGTCGGCGCCCTCATCGGCACGATCGCGGCCGGGTTCGTGCTGATCGAGCTCTTCGGCCTGGGGGCCACACTGCTCATCGGCGTGGCCTGTTCCTGGAGCGCTGGGTTCGCCGCCCTGTTTCTCGATCGGAGGGCCCAGCCACCAAGAGTCGCCCAGCAGTCCCTCGCCGCCGAGCCGCCGTCGGCGAAGGATCCGCCGGAGCGGGGGGAGCGCGGCCTCGTGCGGCTGGCCTTGGGGATCGCCTTCGTATCTGGCCTGACTTCCCTCGGCTACCAGGTCCTGTGGACGCGATTGCTCTCGTCGGGAACCGGCAACTCGACCTATGTCTTCACGACGATCCTCGCCCTGTTCCTGTTTGGGATCGCGATCGGAGCGGCGATCGTCTCGCTGCGACCTCCCAAGCCGGCTCAGGTCGTTCCGGCGATCGGCGTCGTCCAGGCCGTGATCGGCGTGCTCGCCCTGGCCGGCGCCATCGTCATCGGCGGGGTGGTCGTCCAGATCGACTTCGTCGACATGACGATGCTCGTCGTGCTGCCTACGACCATGGCCATCGGCCTCGCTCTCCCCCTGTCCGCCCATCTCGTGGCGTCGAGCGATTCTCACGTCGGTCGGGACACCGGCCGCCTGCTCGCCGTCAATACGACAGGCGTGATGGTGGCGACCGTCGGGATCCCCTTCATCGTCGTTCCGGCGATCGGGTCGCCGACCGCGACGGTGGTGCTCGGCCTCGTGAATCTTGGCCTGGGCCTGAGCGTGCTCGCCTGGCACACAGCATCGCGCAGCGGGCGAGCTCATCCCGTCGCCTTCAATGCCGTGGCGGCGACCGGCCTCGTCGTCGCCGCGATCATCGCCCTGCCCCTGGCCGCCGACCCATCGGTGGTCCGCTTCCAGCGGGATGGGCAGCTGTGGGGGCACCGCGAAGACGAGATCGCCTCGGTCCAGGCGGGGATGTACGGCGGCCAGGCCCACCTCTTCGTCGCCGGGACGGGAATGACGACGCTGACCGTCGATTCGCGCCTGATGCCCGTACTCCCTTCGATGCTGCGCCCGGAAGCCCACTCGCTCCTCGTTATCGCATTCGGGATGGGCTCGAGCTATCGAACCGGCCTCTTGCTCGGGCATCAGGTCACCGGGGTCGAGCTGGTGCCATCCGTCCCCCGCTTCTTCGATCGCTTCTACGGCGACGGGGATGCCGTCTTGGCCGACCCGTCGGGCAGGTTGATCCTGACCGACGGGCGAAACCACGTCGAGCTGACGAGCCAGACATACGACATCGCTATGGCCGACCCGCCGCCTCCGATCCGGAGCTCCGGGACCGGCGTGCTCTATTCGCGCGAGTTCTACGCGGCTGTCGCGGATCACCTGAACCCTGGCGGGATCATGATGCAGTGGATCCCGTTCGACGAGACCCTGGACGATTTCCGGGCCCACGTGCGGACGTTCCACGACGTCTTTCCGCAGGTGATCCTTGCCACTGGGCCCGGGGGCTATGGCGTCTACATGCTCGGCTCGGCAGATGCCATGGCCTTCGACGAGGCGTCGATGCGTGGAGTGTTGCGACGGCCCGGCGTCCTGGACAACATCTCGAGCGCCTTCGACTCGCCGGCGACGACAGAGGACGCCTGGGTACGGCTCATCGGCGGCCTCGTGCTTGCTTCCGGCGACAAGGTCGCGTCGATCGCCGGAGCCGGCCCGCTCATCACCGACGACCGCCCACTGACCGAATACTTTCTCCTGCGACGACTCTTGGGGCCTCCGTCGGAGCCGATGCGGCCGGATACGATCGCCGGCCTTCGGTGAGGACGCGACCGACCTTGGGCTGCGCCCCAGACCGTTGCGACGGCAACGACTTGGGCGAGCCTGTATCCTCCGCCGCGTGACCATCACCGTCGAAGCCGAGCCTGCCTGTCCGCCGATGCCGTCGATCGGGTCTGGGCCGAACACCCGATCCAGCCAGGCTGAGGGCCCGGCTCCAGCTCGACTGAAGGTGGACCGGCGGACCTTCGACTCGATCGAGCGCGCGACCTGGGACGAGCTCGCCGCGAGCACCCCGTGGGCGACGCCCTTCTCGCGCTGGTCGTTCCATCGCGCATGGTGGGACGCCTATGGCGACACGGCGCATGACGAGACGATGGTCGTCGAGGCTTCGGGACCCAGCGGCGACCGGACGGTCGCCATCGTCCCGCTCATGCATCGCCACTTCACGGAGCCGTCCGATGCCGCCCTCGCAACCGAGCTGCGACACGGCAACGAGCCCCGTCTGACGCCCCTGTCGCCGACCGCCAAGGTCGCCTTCTTCGGTGCCTCGTATCACGCCGACTACGCGACGGTCCTCTGCGCGCCTGGCGATCTGGCGCATGTCGCGGAGGCGGTCGCCGAATTGTGCGCGATGGCGACGAGCGATGACGAGCACCCGCAACCGTGGGACGCGATCGATCTCCGGCGGCTGCGCTGCGGCGACCCGGCGGTGGACGCGCTCGCCGCCGCATTCGGTCGGCGCGAGGTCGAGCAAGGGTGGACGCTCGATGTGGAGCGCGAGGATGTCTGTCCGGTCGTCAGCCTTCCGGCGGGGATCGATCTCGAGGGCTACTTCGCGACGCTCGACAAGAAGGATCGGCATGAGATACGCAGGAAGGTCCGTCGCGCCGAAGCCTCCGGCGACGTCAGGCTGATCGACTCGACACAACCCGAGGCCGACCTGGCGACCTTCATCGATCTCCACCAGCGGCGCTGGGGTCATCACGGGCTGTTCCCGGATACCCCGGGTGGGGCCCGCTCGCGAGCCCTCTTCCGGCGCCTGTTCGAGGAACACGCGGGAGACGACGTGTTACGCATGTCGTTCCTTTGGGTCGGCGATCAACGCGTCGGCGCCGCCGTCTGGTTCTGTGAGGGCGACACGGCCTACTACTACAACGCCGGGGTCGATCCGGCAGCGCGCGATCTGTCGCCCGGGGTCGTCATGGTCGAGCGATCGGTCAGGCGAGCCCTGGCCGAGGGCACGCATCGTCTCGACTTCCTGCGCGGCGATGAGCCATACAAGTACGAGTGGGGCGCCCGCGACGAGCCGATCGTTCGCATCCTCGTCCGACGGACGGGTTCCTGACCGTGGGTCCGCCTCTGCGCGGCGATCCGTGTTTGGACCCTCCGATCCGGCTGGTCCTGCCCGGTCCTCCCCGCGTGAGCGTCGTCGAGGTCATGGCCACCGGTACATCCGGCGGCGCGCAGGAGCACGTCTACAACCTGCTCTCACGCATCGACCGGACCCGCTATGACGTGTCCGTCGTTTCGCTTTCGGCGGGGGCCGCCGTCAGGCAGATCGCACGGCTGGGCATCCCGACGCTCGTGATCGACGAGCATGACGATCAGGCCGCGACCGCTGCGGTTGCGGCTCATCTCGCGGAGGTCGGCCCAGACGTCGTCCACAACCACATGTACCGCGCCGAGATCGTCGGCACGCGGGCGGTGATGCAGCTGGCCGCTGAGGGTCACCCACGACCGTATGTCGTTTCGACGGTCCACTCGTCTCGAGTCCGTTCAGCCGAGGATCGGATCCTGCTCGCCAGCCTGACGCCGGAGATCGATCGCCTGGTCGCGGTCAGTCAGATGATCGCCGCCAAGATCGCGGACGAACGCGGCCTGGGCGCGCCTGTGTCGGTCGTATACAACGGCGTCGACCTCGATCGGTACGACCACCAGGAACCGTGCTGCACGCTGCGCGAGGAATACGGGATGGAGCCTTCGGCACGGATCGTAGGAGTCGTCGCACGGCTCGAGCCGGAGAAGGGTCATCAGACCCTCTTCGAAGCCTGGCCCCGGGTGCTGAAGCGCTGTCCCGAGGCGTACCTGCTCGTGGTCGGTGAGGGCAGCCAGCGCGAATCCCTCGAACGCCTGGCCCGCGAGCTCCGTATCGCCCACCGCGTCGTCTTCGCTGGACGGCGCGACGACGTACCCGCCGTGACCGCAGCCCTCGAGGTGTCCGTGCTGCCTTCCTACCGTGAGGCCCAGGGCCTCGCCGTGCTGGAGGCGATGGCCCTCTCGCGGCCGGTCGTCGCGACGGGTGTAGGCGGGATCGTCGAGATGATCGACGACGGTGTGACCGGTCTGCTTGTCCCGCCCCACGAGCCGGCCCCGCTCGCTGACGCGATCGGCCGGCTGCTCGTCGATCACGCCTTTGCCGACACGATCGCACGACGCGCCCACGACATGGTTCACGATCGCTTCTGCGTCGAGCTCATGGTCAAGGCCATCGAGGAGATCTACGACGAAGGTGCCCGAGTCGCCAGGATCCCCGGCCGCGCCGCAAGCTAGGCGCCTGACGCGGTGGGAGCTTCTCCTCACCGCGGTGGCCGGGCTGTACCTCGCCGTATCTGCGCTCTGGGTTGTCGATCAGACGGAGTCCCTTGGTGCCGACATCGTCCTCCTTCGCTCCGCGGGCGAACGTCTGCTGGCCGGTGAGGCGATCTACCCGGACCCATCGGGTGGGGCGTTTGCGACAGTAGATCCAACCAGCTTCTATGGCCCGCCCGCCCTCGCCGTCCTGTCGGTCCCTCTGACGCTCCTCTCCGACGGCGCCCTCCGTCTCCTGGCATTCCCGGTGTCGTGGACGGTGTTCGCCGCAGGGCTCGCCGTCATGTCGATCGTCGCTGGCCTGCGGCGCAACCAGATCGCCGCGATCTTCGTCGGCGCGATCGGCTGCTTCGCGATCTTCGGCGGGGCGACCCTCGGCGCCTCGTCCGTTTGGCTGTTCGGCCTTCTCGCCGGCGCGGCATACGCAATCGCCCGGGACCGGAACACGCTGGCCGGCGTACTGCTCGGGACCGCCGCCGCCCTGCGCGTCTACCCGGTCGTCCTTCTTGTGACCCTCGCAGTGGCCGGGCGCTGGAGAGCGTTGGTGGTGGCACTGGCCGCTGTCGTCGGTTGGGGCGTCATCGGCCTCATCGTCGCCGGGCCGGACCAGACGGGGCAGTACATCCAGCTGCTCCTGGGCCTGAGTGGGGTGGAGGGCGGCACGAGCGATCTCGCCTTCCATGGGCTTCTCCGCGTTGCGTCGATCGCCACCGGCGGTGCGCTCATCGTCTGGAGCGGGCGGCTCATCGCCGCTGCCGAGACGCCGGCGGCTAGGGTCCTCGCCTTCGGGCTGGCGTGCGCCGGGATGCTCCTGACGGCCCCCGTAGTCTGGGATCACTACCTCACGGCGTTGCTTCCCCTCGTGGTCGGCGTCGCTGCGACACTCGGGGCGGCGTGGCCCGGTCTACTGTCGGTCGGCTTCACGACCGCGGCACTGGCCGGGGCCTACGCCATCGTCTGGGCACCGATCGTCGGAGTCGTCGCGGTCATGCGATCACGTCGCGTCGGCTGAGACGACCGGGCCGCCGGCCGGCGCCAGCGGGACGTCAGGCTCGATCGCTCGGATGGGCCACGCGAGGGGAGCCAGAGCGGCGAGCAGGAACGCGTACCAGTTGATATTGACGACGGGCGATCCGAGCACGACCGTGAGGACGGCGAGGACCCATGCCGCAGCAGGCCGGGACCTGAGGAGGACCATGCCGACGAGCCCGCCGACGAGAGCCATGGTCGGCACCACAGCCGCCAGCTCGGGAGCGACGCCGACCGCTCGGGCTACGCCGGCCAACGATAGGTCCGACGAGCCGAGCAGATTCGTCTGACGGACGATCTCGAGATACTGGAGGTGGGCGTCGATGCCCGCCCCTGCCACGCTCACGGCAAGCAGCGCCACTCCGGCACCGATCAGACCGCCCACTGCTCGCCAGCGTCGCTGGGTGACGAGGTACCAGCCGAACACGATCGGCGTCAGCTTGAAACCGGCCATGAGCGCGACGGCTGCGCCGGCGGCAGTGTCGTGCCCTCGTGCCAACGCCCACCATGTCCCGACGGCAAGGAGCAGCAGGATTCCGTTGACGTTGCCGACGGCGAGCTCGTAGACGAGCGGGACGTTGAGCACGATGAGGGCGACAGCGGTCGCCGTCGGACGCCGCATGGCAAGGAGCACGATCGCCGCGACGATCGAGCCGATGGTCAACGCCCACCACAGCGGGATCCCGGCTTCGCCGGGCAGCGCCGCCAGTGGTCGCCATACGACGGCGATCAGCGGGGGCGATAGCAGCGGGACGGTCCAGTAGGGAGGCCTCAGGGCAACCACCCGATCACCCGGCACGAGCGCATAGAGTTCATGGCCCGCGTTCAACCGCTCCCCGGCGGCGATGTAGGTGATCTCGTCGGCGGGGTAGAGGCCGCGCTCCATGTAGATGACGAATGTCATGACGAGCAGCCCGATGGCCGTCGCCCAGAGTGCGATCCGCAGAAGGCGGGCTCGACCGTCGGTCCCGGTCGACGCGAAGCGGCGCGACACGGCCGATACGGGTTCCAGGGGCGTCATCGCGGCCATCCTACGCGCCCCGTCGCCACGAGGCACCGGTACCATCGGAGCGTTGCCTGCATGCCCCACAACGGCCATCGTTAGCCGCCCATGACACCCGGATCCGTCGGCCCCCGCGCGGACGGCAGCAATGCTCCGCTCGTCGCGGTCGTCATCCCGGCACTCGACGAGGCCGGGAAGATCGGGCGCGTCCTCGACAAGCTGAGGGCAACCGACGACCCGCGCTTCGAAGCCATCGTCGTCGACGACGGTTCGACCGATGGTACGGGCGACGAGGCACGGCTCCACGGCGCCGCCGTCGTCCTGCGCCACGACGAGCGGATGGGAGTTGGCGCGGCGATCCGCGACGGTTGGGAGGAGGGGCTCCGCCGGGAGCGACCGTTCCTCGCCCTCCTGTCGGGCGATGATCAGCACGAGCCGGCCGAGCTGGTTGGTGCCCTGGATCGACTGCTTCGCACCGGAGCCGACTACGCCCAGGGATCGCGCTGGCGTCCCGGTGGACGGGTGGAAGGTCCGACCGGCGGGCGTGGACTGGGCACCAGGATCTATTCGATCGTCTTCTCCGTGCTCGTGCTCCGCCACGTGACCGATGCGACCAACGGCTTCCGGGTGTTCAGATCGGCCATCCTGCTCGACTCGACCGTCAATCTGCGCCAGTCGTGGCTCGATTTGTACGACCTCGAACCATATGTGCTGTACAAGTCCATCCGCGCCGGGTATCGCGTCGTCGAGGTGCCGTGCACCGTTCGCTACCACGCCCGCGAGGGATACACCAAGATGCGTGGGATCCGCGACTGGTGGCGCCTATTCCGGCCAGCCCTGCTGCTTCGGACAGGGGTGAAACGATGAGCGACAGCTCGGATTTCGAGCGAGCCTTCGGCGGGCGGCGAGTGCTCGTCACGGGCGGCGCTGGGTTCGTCGGCGGGGCCGTCACTCGTCGGCTTGTTGGAGCCGGCGCCAAGGTCACCGTGCTCGACGATCTGTTCACCGGTCGACCCCAGGTCGTGCCCTCGGTCGCCGCGTTCATCCAGGGATCGGTGACTGACGCGGAGCTCGTCGAGCGGCTGGTCGGGGAATCCGAGTACGTCTTCCACATGGCGGCCCGCAACATCATCGCCTCGACAAAGAACCCCCGTGACGACTTCCTCACGAACATCGGCGGCAGCCTGAACGTCCTCCTGGCTGCTCGTGAATCGCGGCCGGTGCGGGTGGTCTACACGGGCTCGACATCGGTCTATGGCAACCCACGGAGCATCCCCCTCAACGAGGACGATGCGATCGTCCCGTTGTCGCCGTATGCAGTCTCCAAGCTCGGCGGGGAGCACTACTGCCTGGCGTTCTACGAGAGCTACGGCCTGGCCGTCAGCATCGTCCGCTATTCCAATGTGTACGGCGAGGGCCAGCGACCGGACAACCCGTATTGCGGGGTCGTGGCGAAGTTCTTCGCCTCCGCCTACGACGGCGTGCCACTCCAGGTCCACGGCGACGGAGATCAGACGCGCGACTTCACCTACGTCGACGATGCCGTCGACGCGACGCTCCTGGCAGCGATCGCGCCGCGGGCCGAGGGCGAGGTCTTCAACGTCGGGACCGGCATCGAGGTATCCGTCAATCAGCTGGCACGGGCGGTCGGAGTGGCCGCCGGACGACCCGTCTCGATCGAGCACATCGATCGACGCGACATCGACAACATCAGGCGCCGCGTCGTCAGCATCGAGAAGGCGCGCCGGATGCTTCGGTGGACTCCCCAGATCACCCTCGAAGAAGGGCTCAAGAAGACGGCATCCTGGCTCGAGAGCGAGGCGGAGCACGCCGCCGCGAGCTGACATCGGAGACGTCGCCGGGAGGCTTGGAGCCGGCCTCCGCGCATTGCTGCCGGTCTGGTTCCTGGGCTGGTCGGCTCTCCGGCTCTGGCAGCTCGGACTGGGTCAGCTCGGGCTCGAGTTCAGCTGGCTCGGGCGCGACTTCCGGATCTACAGGAACGCCGCGGAGGCCGTCCTCTCGGGTTCCGACCCGTGGGCCGCCTTCGATACCTGGAACGGAACGATGTGGCACTTCGGAGCGCCGCCGACGGCGGCCCAGCTGTTCATCCCCTTCGCCCTGATCCCGCCCGAGCCCGGTCTTGTCATCTTCCTCGTGGCGAGCGTCGGTTTGACCTTCCTGGCCCTCCGCCGGCTCGGACTGCCGCTGTGGTGGATCCTCTTCCCGCCGATGATGGAGGGCATCGCGGCGGGCAACCCTCAGGTCCCCGTCTTCGCGTTGCTGGTGGTCGGCAGCGGGGTGGCCGCGGCCGCCGCACGGGCTGTGGCGGCGGGTCTGAAGATCTACGCCGTCGTCCCCGTGATCGCCCGTCGCGAGTGGCGGGCCCTGGCGGCCACAGGCCTGCTCTTCGCCGTGAGCATCATCCTTGCTCCATCTCTCTGGGCCGAGTACACCGCAAACCTGGGAGCCGTCTCGGGTCGTCTCGTGACCGAAGCGCAGGGCGGTATCTCGGGCGCCCTGTTTCTCGATCAGGGGATCTTCGAGCCGCCGTCGGCGGCGGGGGCGCTGCCTCACTAGCTGGCTTGGCGATCTACGGCCTGCTGGTCGCCCTCGTCGTCCTCGTCGCCATCCGCGACGTCCGCGCAGCCGGCTGGCTCTTCGTTCCGCTGCTGTGGCCGGCCGGACAGTACAGCAACGGTTCGTTCGTCATACCGATCGTGCGCCCGCTGTCCGTCTGGCTCATCGCCGTGCCGACGATCCCGACGTACATCCTGGGGCTCATCGTTCTGGCCTACGAGGTCGTCGCGGGCCGCCCGGCGACGGCCAAGGAGCCGCCCGCCATCGGGCTGATCGAGTGGGTCAGTACGCTAGGGCGTCGGACAGGTGGACCTATCGACGAGTCGTGACGTGTCGTCCAGCCTCGGCGAGTCGGAGGGCGTCCACGAGTCCGCAACGCCTCTAATAGCGCGTCGCGACCCAGTATCGCTCGGCCGAGCCCGCGCGGCTGGACAGCGAGCCGATCTTCTGACCGTACAGTCGGACGGCCTTCGCCATTTCGGCGGTAGTTCCGAAGAGACGGCCGACCTGGCTCTCGTAGATGCTGACGCCCCGGATCTTGCGCTCGACCTGATCGCTGATGTCGGCGTACTCGGGTGTCAGCGAGATCCCGGCCGGCAGGCCGGTCCGGCCATCGACAGGAAGATCCTCGATGCGCCTGAAGTCCGACCACCAGGCGTATGGAAAGTCCTCATAGAAGACGACCGATCCACGCCAATCGGGCCCCGGCATGGTCCAGGCCGCGAGCTCGTCCAACAGGCCCAGGCCGACCGCCCGGCAGATCCGATGATCGACGTGGCCGCCGACCCCGAGGGGGAAGTAGACGCGCTGCGGCTCCAACCGAGAGATCTCCGTCCGGAGCGCATCAGAGGGTGTCGGGTCGTCCTTACGCGGCTCCCCTAGGAGCTCGTCGTCGCCGAGATAGCCCCGGAAGACCGCGTCCGGCCGGTCGAGGAAGACGATCGACGCCTCAGCGAAATAGGCGTATCGCTCGTCCTCGAGACGCCGGACGGCCATGGCGTCGCCCGCCGACGCGGCGGTCATGACCTCATCCGTCATGACGGCGCCCTGGGTCGGCGTCTCCTCCATGAGGGCCTGTCCCGCGAGCGGCTCGCGTCGGATCGACGCTCGGCGATACCAGGACGACCGTTGCCAGAACCGCTTCGCTGCGGCGTCGGCATCGGCCTGGGTCGCATCGAGCTGCTCCTCCGTCGCCAGCCAGGCAGGGAGCGTGGCATCGTTCGTAGGCACATCCGAGGCGATCGCGGCGCGATTGAAGGCCTCGGTGTTCGGCCACATCGCCTTTGAGCCGAAACCGAGGGCCTCACGCTGGTACGCGGCCTGCGCACCGTCCGGCCCACCCGAGAAGACGGTGATGATGGCGACGTTCTGGCCGAGCTCCCGGAGGCCGGCGATCAGGCCGCCGCACGAGAGCGCAACGTCGTCGGAATGGGGGGCGACGAACACGTGACCCATCGACGGCCGAGTATATCGACCGCCCTCGCCGACGATCCCATCGCCCATCCGTCAGTCGTATCGATAGCCCTCGGCCCCGATCAGCGGCACGAAGACGACCGGTCCGTCGTCTCGCTCGAGCCACTCGGAACCCCGGCGGACGACTTGCACCAGACGCTGCTCGCTATGACCGCCGACTGGGAGCACGAGCCGACCGCCATTCGGATCGAGCTGTTCGCGCAGGGTCTCGGGGATGTACGGGGCCGCCGCCCCGACGATGATGCGCCGCCACGGTGCTCCGGACGGATCGCCGAGGGTGCCGTCGCCAATCCTGACCTCGACTCGATCGGCGAATCCGGCGCGCATGAGCCGATCCCGGGCTTCGTCCGCGAGGCGCTCGTGGCGCTCGATCGATACGACCGTGCAGCCCATCTCCGCAAGTACGGCTGCCCCGTATCCCGATCCGGTCCCGACGTCCAGGACGCGACAACCGACAGGAGGATCGAGGAGCTCGATCATCCGTGCGACGACATATGGCTGGCTGATCGACTGGCCGACGTCGATCGGCAGAGCGGCGTCGTCGTACGCCCGCCGGCGGAGTCGGTCGCCGATGAACTTGTCGCGCCGGACGGTGCCCATGGCCGCAAGGACCCGCTCGTCGACAATCCCTCGCCCACGAAGCTGCCGCTCGACCATCTGCCGCCGGGCACCGGTGAGGTCATCCGGCTCCTGCCCAGCCATCGTCGGAGCATACGCCCGCGTGGGCCCGCCAGAGCGGGGATCAGGGACTGGGCGAGAGGCTCGGCTGAGCGCTCGGAGTAGGGCTTGGCTGGGCGCTCGGCGACGGGCTCGGTTGGGCGCTCGGCGACGGGCTCGTTGTCGGACTGGCAGACGCGATCGGGCTCGGCGAGGCGACCGGCGTCAGGATGCCTCCAGTGCCTGCGAGGACCCCGTACAACAGGATCCCGATGAAGACCGCGATCACAGCCAGGACGAAGATGACAGACACACGATCGTCGATGTGAACGGCGATGGTCGATGCGCCGACCTGGCCGGGACCAGCTCGGCCGACGGCGGCCCCCGCCGCGGGTGAGGCGGCTTCGCCGCCCGCCGGCACCAGCGCAGAGTCGGCTTCGGGCTCCGGCTCGACCTCGGACTCTGCGTCGAGCTCCGCCCCCGGTTCGGGCTCAACCTCCGCCTCAACTTCCGGCTCCGCTTCCGGTTCGGGCTCGAATTCCGGCTCGGCCTCCGTCTCAACCTCCGCCTCAACTTCCGGCTCCGCTTCCGGTCCGGGCCGAACCCCCGACTCGGTGTCCTCCTCGGGCTCCGGCGCGGGTTCGGACTCGGCCGTCGCGTCTGCCTCAGGCTCCGGCGCGGGTTCGGACTCGGCCGTCGCCTCTAGCTCAGGCTCCGGCGCGGGTTCGGACTCGGCCGTCGCCTCCAGCTCAGGCTCCGGCGCGGTTTCGGGTTCAGGGCCGGTTTGATTGCCGACGTCGGGGGCCGGCTCGGCGTCGGCGGCTGGCTCCTCGTCCGGAGACTCCGGATCGTCGCGATCGCGCTCGGTCATCGTCCCTCGTCACGTTCGTTGGGGCATGTCGCGGCTGTGGGGGCGCGGGCAGTGTAGCCGTCAGGCGTCGCGCACCGCTGGCACCAGAAGGCCCGCCAGGCCCGCGACGGCGGTCAGCGTCCCGAACATCGCGAGGACCGCGCTTACGCCCAGGAACTCGGCCATGATCCCGCCGACGGCCATGGCTACGGTCATCCCGCCGAAGACGATCGAGAAGCGAAATCCGACGACGCGGCCGATGAGATCGGGCGGCGTGCGTTCCTGGAACAGGGTCTGGCTCGGGATGATGAAGACCATGTTGGCTACCCCGGCTCCGATCATGAGCCCGACGGCTACGCCGAGTTGCCCGGTCACGGCCAGGCCTGCGATACAGGCACCCCAAGCCGCGTAGCCGACGATGACGAGTCGACCCTTTCGCAGCCGCGCGCCGACGAGACCGATGATGAATCCGCCGACGAGGCTCCCCGCTCCCATCGCCGCCTCGAGCAGTGCATAGCGGACTTCGCGCTCGATGGACGATCCGCTCAGCGCCTCGGCGGCATAGATGGGCGTCACGACCAGGAGCACCCCGATCGTGAACTGGCCGACGAAACCCTGGAGGGTGTTCGCCAGGAGAACCGTCTCGTTTCGGAGGAAGTGCCAGCCCGCGCGCAACTCCGCCAGGAGGCCGATTCCGACCGGAGCGACGCGGGCGAGGATGGGCGGCACGAACATCGTGGCGATGAGCGCGGCGGATGCCAGGTACGTCGCGGCATCGAGCCAGAACGCCAGCGGCAACGACGCCCCGAGGAAGGCCACGAAGATGGCCGCCAAGGGATAGCCAAGGATGTCGGCCAACGTCTCGCCGATCCACATCGCCGAATTCGCCGTCACCAACTCATCGTCGCGGACGATCCGCGGGATCACGGAGGTCCGAGCCGGACGGAAGAAGAGCGAGATCGCGGTGACGATGAAGACCAATGGATAGATGAGGACGAGGTCGACGGCCGCGGCGACGGGGATGAGGAACACCACGGCGGCCCGCAGGATGTCGCTGACGACCATCACCTCGCGCTGGTCCCATCGGTCGACGAGAGTGCCTGCCAGCGGCCCGAGGATGAGGTTCGGCAAGGTCGCTGACAGGAACACGCCGGCGACTGCGAGGGCCGAACCCGTCGCGTCGTAGACGAGGAATGCGATCGCGACCTGATGGACTCGGTCGCCGAACAGGCTGATGAGCTGCCCGGCCCAGAGGGCCGAGAACGAGCCATTGAGGGCGAGTCGCGCATATGGGTGTTGTCGTGCTCGGACGACGACCCGCGGCGTCGGAACGGAGACCGCCCCGGCCCCGCCCAGTTCGGCCGGGAGCGGTGCCAGAGCCGGCGCAGCCAGCCCTGGTCCCGGTCCGGCGAGGACGAGCGGCCGCTCCAGGGCGGCGACCTGAGCAAGGCCCGTCTCGGCCGCGATCGAGCCGGCGATCCGAGCTCCCAGCGGCCGCGGAAGGCGCGCTGTCCCGGCCAGGCCCGCCAGCGGGATCGCCTCAACGGCGACCGTCTCCCGTCCGCTTCGAGGTCGGACGAGGACGGAGAAGACAAGGAACGCCAGCCCTGTCGCGATGAACAGGTCTCCGACGGATGCGACGGTCGCGATGATCGGGATCGGCAGAGGGATGACGTCGCCGAGCGGCCCGGCCTGCAGGAGGAACTGTGGGTCGGTGACCGGGACGGCCAGCAGCTTGTAGAACGGAGTCATGTCCGCCGGGGTCAACCCGGCAGCCGTCAAGGCTGGCTCCCACACGATCATGTAGCCGCGATTGACGACGATCGCGACCGCGTTGAGGAGGACTCCCGCGAACACCGGACCCATGCCCGGCAGCCGTCTGTTGGCCCAGATTCCGATCAGCAGCAGCGCGAAGGCTCCCCCGAAGATCGCCAAGCGGAACTGATCGACCGCCTCCACTCCGACGCCAAGGGCCGCCTCGGATGCGAAGCGGAGGATGACCGCGCTGAAGATGAGCGCAGGCCACCGGAGGCGCGTCGCTGCCATGTTCGCGAAGGAGCCGCCAGCGATGAGGCCGAGGATCAGCCCGAGCGCGATGCCTGCCAGCAGCACGGCTCAGAGACTAGCGGGCGGCGCCGGTCGTCCGCCTGGTTATCGGCACGCCGCGCCGACGCCTAGGATCCGGGACTGGCGGTATCGCCCGAGACGGGCTGCATGCGCCCGGCTGCCTCGCCGAGCAGAGGGATTGGTTGCGGTTCGGCAGGCCGTCCGGAATCAGGGACTCCCTCGACCCACTTCGTCCGCACGAATGCGTCGACTACGGCCGGGTCGAACTGGATGCCGGCGAACTTGCGCAGCTCGGCGAGGGCCTGCTCCGGGGTCAGCGGCGTCATCCGATATGGCCGTGCGGCGGTCATGGCCTCAAAGGCGTCGGCGACGTGGAGGATCCGAGCCAGCTTCGGGATCTCGTCGCCGATCAAGCGATCGGGATAGCCGGAGCCGTTGAACCACTCGTGGTGGTGGCGGATGATCGGCAATTCAGGTGCGAGGCGTGCGACCGGCGCGATGATCTCGGCGCCGAGGACGGGATGCGCGTTCATGATCATGCGCTCCTCTCGCGTCAGGCGATCCTGCTTAAGCAGGACACTGTCGCGAACGCCGATCTTTCCGACGTCATGGAGGAGGCCGCCCCATTCCAGGGCTTCGAGGTTGTTCTCGGAGACGTGCATCTCGCGGCCGATGTCGATCGCGATGAGCATCACGCGCCGGGAGTGCTGGCTCGTGAATGGGTCGCGCTTGTCGACGGCCTCGGCGAGGGCACCAATCGTCTGAGTGAACATCTCGCGCATCTCGACGAAGCGGTGATAGGCGAGACGGGTCGTATAGAGCGGCAACGCGAACAGGAGGGCCGCCCACCAGGCGATGAGGTAGACCTGGCTCATGAGCCATGCGAGCGGCGCAAGCGCAAGAGCGGTGGACGTGATGCCCCGGAAGTCGCCAAGGAATACCTGGCGCGCCGGCTGCGATGTCCGTAGCGAGACGAGAACCGACGACAGGACGACGTTGATGCAGAAGAATGCGACGGCCGCGATCATCAGTGCCCCGAATGCGACCAGCAGGTAGTTCGACCGATCGCCCGGTTGCAGAGCACTCGACAGGAAGGTCATTGTCCTGTCGTTGTCCGGCAGGACAAGCCTGATCAACCCGTCATATACGAGCCCTGCGACGACGGCCGGGATGATAATTCCGGCATGGTTCGCAAGGGTTCCATACCACGGGATCCTGCCTCGAATCTCGCGCATCTCAGTGGTCCCGATCGCGGCCACCCAGGCCGCGACGGCAGGCCCACCAAGCGCCATCGCGGCGAGGATCGGTGCGGTCGAAACTGCGAGCTGGGTGCCGCGCGGAAGCTGGACTGGCAGGGCCGATGCGGCAAGGGCGATGACGATCCAGAAGACGACGCCCGCCGCCACTGCAGTTGAGTAGTCCATCTGCGGGGCGACCGTCTGGAACGGGATCGCGATCGGAGTCGCTCGGAGGTAATCGTCGGTCAGAAAATACGAAGTCGTGGCCACGAGCGCCAATGCGCCCAAGGCCACGACGACGACGAGATATAACTTCAGGGATCTCGGCATGACCGCCCTACGGTACCCGCTGCCCGTATTCTGAGACTACGGTGGTCGGGTCACCCATGGGAAGTAAGTACCGTCAGAAGCCCCTCAGCGATGCGCCCCCCGCCAGCGCGATCGCAGCGATCGCGCCGAGGAAAGTAGCGATCTGGATGAGCCTAGCCTTCATATCGAGGCTCCTCGGCTACCAGCCCTTGGCTGCGGATTCCGGCTGCACGCTCGTCCTCCTTCCGGCCTCCGTGCCTCGAGGGACACAGAAACCGACCTGACTCGCGTCGGTCGGTTGCACTAGATGCTCGGCTCCGCCCTAAGTGCCCAGTTCAGGCGGAGCGTCGGCGCATTCCGAGCGTTGAACTTGAACCTCCTAGTACCCGAGTACTAGCAAGTGGCCGGACTATAGGTAGACCGGACGACACCGGTCAATACGGCACCTTACCTATCTCCACCAGGTCATCCACGCTCGCGCCACGCCTGACGCAGGTGCCTGGCCACGCCTGTGTCGGGTGCCTGTCAACCTCAGACGAGGTCGATCGTCGGAGGCTCCAGCCCGAGCTGATCGCGCAGGACGCCCGAGTAGTGGGCGTACTGCTCGGCTGCTGCGGCGTGCGATCCGGATCGGCGGTAGAGGCGCACCAACATCGCCTCGATAGCGTCGGCGCCGGGATCCACCTCGATCGCCCGCCGCGCCCACGTCGCCGCGCGCTCGTATTGGCCGGCCATCATGTCGACGCTGACCGCGTGCTCGATGACCTGGAGATATCGGGCATGCAGCGAGCTTCGATAGTCGGCCGCCCAGTCCTCGTACTCGAAGTCCATCGCGAACGATCCTCGATACGCTCGGCTGAGGGCCTCGACCTCGTCTGGTCCCGGCTCCGGACCCATGCCGCGGACGATCTCGCGACACTGCACCGAGCGGCTCGAGATCAGCTCGCGATCGAGCCACACGAGATCCTGGTCCTGGTGCACGTAGCCGGCCGACAGGTCGTCTCGGACGCCCGGCTCGAAGATGCGGCGCAGGAAGTAGACGCTCTGATTCAGCGAGTTGAGGGCGACCGTCGGATCGAGATCCGGCCACAGCGTCTCGACGACCTGCTCGCGCGTCGCCGACAGGCCCATCCGGGTGAGGAGATAACAGAAGAGGGCGAGCACGCGACGACGGATCCGGGAACCGCCGATCGTCTGCGTCCCGATGTGGATCTCGACCCGTCCCTGGTCCTCGACGAAGATCGGCGCGGCCAGTCGTCGCGCCAGCCCTCGGCCGAGATCCGTCGTCCTGATGGAGCGGCTCGCCCTGGCGACAGAACGAAGCCGCGGCACATCCGCGCGTTCGCCGATCAACTCAAGGATGTCGGCCGCGAGCGATCGAGCCTCGCCCGATCCCATGTCGTCGACGACCTGACGAATGGGCTCACGCCAGCGGCCCGGCCTGCGCTCGGCCTCAGCCACAACCTCGGTCAGGATCGCCTCTGGCAGGTCCGCGATCCGCGGCACCAGACGGTCGGCGACCATGCTCATCGCGGCGGGTCCGATCGTTGTCAAGGTTTCTGCGACGGCGGCGCCCAGCCTGTCGGAGGGCCCGTCCGAGAACCGGAGCAGCGTGCAGTAGCCCGCATAGAGGTCTGCGCCCTGGCGGCGGGCATGGTCGAGGGCATCGTCGAGCGCCGTCGTCGCGTCGGTCGAGCCGAGCACGAGCAAGGCATGCCCACGCAGGGCCTTGAGCCGCACCGCGTGAGCCACACCGGTGGACGCGAGCGAGGGTGCTCGCAGCTCGTCGAGAGCGACTGATGCCAGACCCCGCCTGAGGGCCAGCTCGGCCCGGGCAAGGCGGGCATCTTCGAGCGTGACCGGAGATCCTCGAAGGCTCCGGATCCGGGCGACGAAATCGTCAGCCGCCGAGGTTGTCTCGAACCAGGTGAACAGGTCGACCCCTTCGGTCAGGAGCTCAGCCCGCGCGTATTCGTTGCGCAGCCCGTCGGCCCGTCGGAGGTCCGACAACGCGTCGTCCCACCGGCCATCCCAGGCGTGGGCCCAGGCCCGACAGCCGAGCGCCGCAGCGAGCTCCGGCTCGCGCTCCCCACCCTCCAGGAGCGAGATCGCTCTGGTAGCGACCTCAAGGCATCGCGCGGCGGTCGCCTGAGCCCGATGGCAGACCGCCAGATTGACCAGGGTCACGGCGAGATAGTGGGTCTCGCCGCGAGCTTCCTGGACCGTCGCCATCGTCGCTAGATGGTCGGCGAGACGGCGAATGCTGCCCTCCTCCGACGCGGCGACGAGAAGCTCCATGGCCGTCCCGATATCGGCGATCGTGGGGTTATCCGCCTGGTCCCGCAGCGCCGGGGCGATCTCCCGGGCCAGGTCGCCCTGGCCGGCCATGTACTCGAGGCTGGCGAGGTTCACGAGGGCCGCGCCCGACCCAAGGTGTTCCCGAGGAAGGGCTCCCGACGCCGCCCGGGCACGGGTCACCGCTCGCTCCGGTCGACCCTCGTAGAAATCGCGGCGCGACAGGATGACCTCAAACAGGGGATCGGGGCGCTTCGGAGGATGGCGGGTCAAGAGGCTTTCGGCGGCGGCGAAGTCGCCCGTGGCGAGGATTGTGTCGAGGGCCTCGGCGATGACTCGATGGAGATCGGTCAGATCGCCGACGGCGGCGTAGTGATGCGCGGCGACCCGCCAGTCGCGGCTCTCCGAGTCGCGAGCCACGATGCGATGGAGCTCCGCCACGGCCGCGTCGCCACTCTCGCGCCGCAGCCTGTCCTCCAGGAAGTCTCGAACGAGCGGGTGATAACGGTGCGAGTGGTGGGTGGCTTCTCCCCGCCGTACGAGAAGGCCGAGGCGTTCGGCGACCTCGATCATCCGCCGAGAGCTGTCGATGTCGAAGCCGGTCACGACGCATGACAGCTCCGTATCGACCACCTGCAGGATGCTCGTCCGCATGAGGAACTGCTGTGTCTCGGGATCGAGATCGCCGACGACCTCCTCGGCGAGGTAGTCGTAGAGGCCGTCCCACGCCCCCGACAGGCGCTGCACGAAGCGCCGGATGTCCGGGCCGGTGCGATCCCGGAGGGCCGTCTGGGCCAGCTGCAGTGAGGCGGCCCATCCCTCCGTCCGGTGGGTCAGCTCGGCGAGCACGTCGGGTTCGAGCGGCCGACCATAGGACTCGCGGAAAAGTTGGTCCGTCTCCTGCTCACTGAACCGCAGGTCCTCAGTCGCAAGTTCGGCGACCTCACCGGCCGCTCGCAGACGAGCCAGCCCTAGCGACGGTCGTTGGCGGCCCGAGAACACGAAGGTCAGCCGCTCGGGTGCCCGATGGACGAGCTCGCGGATGATCGCCCGAAGCTCCGGTACCCGATCCAGATGGTGGAAGTCGTCCAGGATGAAGAGGGTCGGCGCTTCGCCCAGCACCGCTGACTCACGGACGAGCGATTCGACGATCGAATCTCGGGCCAGGTCCCGCGATCCGAGATCGCGCAGCATCGCCGCCGTCGCCGGCGCGAAGTCCGGGTCGACCTCGCGGCCGGCCGACACCAGGTAGTTCAGGACGGCAACCCAGTCCGCGTCTTCCTCATCGATCCGATACCAGATCACGCGCAGTCGAGTCCGCCGGGCGAAATCGGAGAGCAGGGTCGTCTTGCCGTAGCCGGCATCGGCCGAGACGAGAATCACCCGGTGGCTCGCCTTCGCCGTTAGCCATTGAAGGAGGCGCTCTCGAGCGAGGGTCTCCTCCCGAAGAGGTGGCCGCTGGACCTTCGAGCGTTGGACCGGGTACGCCCCGATCGCCGCGGCCGGGTCTGCCGCGCGCTCGTCTGGTCGACCTGGACCAACCGCGACCATCTCGCGGGATCCGCGTGACGCGAGGCGTTGAGCGGTTTCGCCTCGCGCGATAGCCATGGCCCCATCATGGCGCGGGTCGCTCACCCGCCGATTAGCTGCCACCTTGGCAGCGTCGTCGTTCCTCATCCGGCCCGGCCACCTCCGGCCGGACCGTCAGCCGATGGCTCTCCGCGTGGCTCCCGCGGCGAATCCGGATGCGGCTCGCCGGCGGCTCATGTAGGTCCGACCATCGGCGTGGCGGCCCTGACCTGCTCGAAGCATGCGCTGCAATAGACCGGCTTGTCGGGTCGTGGCGCGAACGGCACGCGGGCCTGACCGCCACAGCCCGAACAGACCGCAGCGTGATATTCGCGCGGGCCGTCTTCCACCGTCCGAGTACGTCGCGCTGCCGATCGACAAGACGGACATCGTGCCGGGTCGTGGACCAGCCCTTTGCTGGCGAAGAACGCCTGCTCGCCTGCCGTGAACACGAACGGTTCCGCGCAGTCGCGACAGGTCAGCGTCCGATCGACGAACACCACCAGGCCCTCCCCTCCCCCTCGCCCTCCCCGAGCGTAGTGCGGGCAGGATACGCAGCCCGTCAAGAGTTGTGGAGGCCTGCACTGCGTTGTGGTGCGCCCAAGCACCATCCGAGGCGTGGGAACCGCACAGCAGTCCACAGCGTCGGGGCCAGATGCGAAGACCTGCCGTCGCGCTCCTGACCATGACTGCGATCCTTGTCGGCGCCTGCTCCGGCCAAGGTGCGTCGCCATCCGCGTCCCCCTCGGCGGCCCCGACGCCATCCGGGTCTCCCGCAGCCTCGCTCTCAGGGATCGACCATCCGACAGGCCCGGCCGACGTCGTCCTTCGGCTCGAAGAGGGCGGCGGTTTCGTGCCAATCGATTTCCTGGCCACTCAGGCCCCGACCTTCAGCTTGTACGGCGACGGCACCGTTGTCTTTCGCGAGAGCGCCATCGCGTTTCCGGGGCCCGGTCCAGACGGCGTCGTCGTCTATCCGACATTCAGAACTGTCCGTCTTGACGAGGATCAGGTCCAGGACCTTCTCGAGTTCGCGATCGGGCCAGGCGGCCTCGGGCTTGCCCGGAACGGTCGATACGACTACCCGAATGTCGCGGACGCCGGGTCGTCGTTCTTCGATCTTGCGGCCGGTGGACATGACAAGCGGGTCGAGGTCTATGCCCTGGGCATCGAGGGGCCGGACGTACCCGACGCCTCGGCGCGAGCGGCCTTCCTCGGCCTGGCCGAGCAGCTGCGTCACTTCGACAAGGCCGACGGTCTCGGAGCGATCTCATACGAGCCCGAACGCTACCGGGGCGTCTTGTTCGAGAACGAGGTGGCTCCGACGGGCGCGCGCGCCTGGCCGTGGCCCGAGCTCGCGGTGACCGACTTCGCCACCGGGCCCGATGGGCTCGGTCTGCCGCGCGCGACCATGTCGCCCGCCGACATCGCGATCCTCGGGATCCAAGGGCCGACCGGCGGGCTCTCGGGGGTGAACCTCGCGTCACCCGATGGGTCGAAGAGCTACATGTTCAGCGCCAGGCCGCTGTTCCCTGGCGACGCGTCCTGAGAGACCCGCGCTAGGAGGGGACTTCCGCGAAGCGCGTCTCGGGTGCCGCCGGATAGAAACGGGTCTGCGTCTTTCGGAACATGAGCTTCATTCGACCGGTCGGGCCGTTGCGGTGCTTGGCAAGATGGAGGTTGATCTCTTCGACGTCGGAGTCTCCGTCATCAGGTTGCCGTTCGCGTTCACGCCACAGGAAGACGACGAGGTCGGCATCCTGCTCGATCGCCCCGGATTCGCGCAGATCCGAAAGCCGGGGCTCGCGCGACTCCCGCATCTCCGGCTGACGCGACAGCTGCGAGAGGGCAATGACGGGGATCGACAGCTCGCGGGCGAGGGCCTTGAGACTGCGACTGATCTCCGATACTTCCTGGACCCGATTGGCGTCGCGAGTAGTCGTCGTCGCCTGCATCAGCTGTAGGTAGTCGACGACGACGAGGTCGAGACCGGCCTCCGCCTGCAATCGTCGGGCCTTCGTGCGGAGCTCCATCGAGCTGATATTGGGCGTGTCGTCGATGAACATCGGCGCCTCGGACAGAGAGTTCATCGCCGGTGCGATCCGGGCGAAGTCCATCTCCTCGAGGAAGCCCGTCCGCAGTCGCTGGCTATCGATGCTCGCCACTGACGACAGCATGCGGAGCACGAGCTGCTCCTTCGACATCTCGAGTGAGAACACCCCGACGGTCTTGTGATCGCGAACCGCCGCGTGTTCGGCGATGTTGAGAGCGAAGCTCGTCTTGCCGACCGACGGCCGCGCGGCGAACACGATGAGGTCGCTCTTCTGGAAGCCCGTCGTAAGCGCGTCCAGCTCGGGGAACCCCGCCCGGATCCCACTGATCTCACCCCGATGCGCGTGGAGGTAGTCCAGGCGGTCGTAGGCAGCGTGAAGAAGCAACTTGAGCTTCGAGAAGCCGACCTCCAAGCGCCGCCCGCTGACGGCGAACAGCTCCGCCTCGGCTCGATCGATGGCTTCGCTGACGTCTGCGGGATCTTCGTAGCCGATGCCAGCGATCCGCCCGGCCGCGCCGATGAGGTTCCGAAGCACGGCCTTGCGCTCGACGATCCGACCGTATTGCGCGGCGTGGACGGCTGTTGGCGTCTGGTTCGACAGGCCTGTGAGATAGGCGCGACCACCGATCGTGTCGAGGCTCCCGTCGCGTTCGAGCGTCTCGCTCACGGTGATGATGTCGATCGGCTCGCTCCGCCCGTACAGATCGAGCATCGCCGCGTAAATCGTTCCGTTCGCCTGCCTGTAGAAATCCTGCGGCTGGAGGTACTCGGCCACCTCGATGATGGCCTCGGGATCGATGAGGATCGAACCCAGTACCGACTGCTCGGCTTCGACGTGTTGCGGCGGAAGGCGATCGATCATGGAAGACTCCGGAGAAGGTGTGCACTCCATGGTCCGCCGCGACAGTGGGCGCTGGCGAGGGCCTTATCCCCGAACTCCGTCCACGAGGTTGCCGATCCCGGTTGGCGGGCTGTGGAAGCCATGTGGACGAGCATCAATGGCTTCCGTGCCAACACCCTGGCACGACAATCAGTCGAGACGGCGGATGACTCCGATGAGCTTGCCCTGGATCCTGACGTCGTCATAGACCTGCGGCGGATAGTTGGGATTCGCAGGCTGCAGGCGGATCCGGCCGTTCTCCTTGTAGAAGCGCTTCAGGGTGACGGCGTTCTCTTCGACCTGGGCCACGACGATGTCGCCATTGCGGGCCGTGTCCTGTGGGCGGATGAGGACATAGTCGCCATCCATGATCGCGGCTTCGATCATCGAATCCCCCCGGACCCGAAGGACATATGCGTCGCCCGACGGGGCCAGCATCTCGGGAACAGGGATGGTTTCGCTCACCTCCTGGTAGGCCTCGATCGGACCACCGGCCGCGATCTCCCCGATGACCGGGAGGACATACGCCTCCCTGGCCGTTGCCTGAGGGACGAGCTCCGACGACAGGCCGAGCCGAATCGCCGCCTGCGGCGTCAGGCGGATCGCCCGTGACTGGGCCGCGCCTCGTTCCAGATAGCCCTCACGCTCGAGGATCTGGAGATGGTGATGCACGGCTGAGGTCGAAGCCAACCCGACAGCGCGGGCAATTTCCCGGACCGATGGCGGATATCCGCGGGCCCGCAGTGTGGCCGCGATGTAGTCGAGGATCTTCAACTTCCGCTCGGCGTCGTGTTTGGTCACCCGGCGCTCCTTTCGCGGCCTCATCATACCGAACGGACGTTCGATGTCAAGCCAGCCCGGGGCCATTGCTACACTCGACCCTCGATGGAGGGCAAGGTCGTCGCCGCGCCACATCCGCCGCGTCGGTCGCGTCGTCGCCGCGCTGGCGGCGCGATCGCTCGGCGCACGCTTGGCTACCTGGCCTTCATGCCGCTCGCCGCGCGAGCGCCGCTGTACGCCGGGCTGGTGGTGGACCTGCTCGCCGATCCCCGAGTTCCACTCGGTCGCAAGGCGGCCCTCGCCGGGGCGGCCGGATACCTGATCCTCGGCCGCGACCTCGTTCCCGACGACATCCCGCTGCTCGGCGGGATCGACGACCTCGTGGTCGTCATCGTTGCCGTGAACGTCTTCCTCGATGGCGTGCCGATCGAGGTCCTCGACGATCGTCTCAATGCCCGCGGCATCGAACGCAACGAGTTCCTACGCGACGTCGCACGGTTGCGGCGCCTCACGCCGCGACCGATCAGGCTCGCGATCCGGCGGGCCGCTGAGCTCGCCGATGCTACTCGTGGCATCATCCGCCGGTCGGAGTTCGGTCGCAGGGTCCGAGCCCGAGTCTCCAGGGAGGGTTCTATCGCGTGAAAGTCATCCTCACCCAGGACGTCCCGAAGCTCGGGAAACTCGGTGAGTTGCGTTCCGTCGCCGACGGCTACGCCACCAACTTCCTGATCCCGAGGAAGCTGGCCGTCCCGGCCGCCGGCGGTGCATATCGTGCCTGGGTTCACGACATCGCCAGCCGCGAAGATCAGCGTCGTCGCGAGCGCGAAGAAGCCGAGATCGCATCGACTCGGATCTCGTCCACGACGTTGACGATGGGTGTGAAGGTGGGTGAGGGCGGCAAGCTCTACGGGTCCATCACAGCCAAGGACATCGCCGATGCGCTCGGGCGGCGGGGGATCACCGTCGACCGCCACAAGATCGAGCTCGACGATCCACTCAAGTCGCTCGGTACGTACAAGGTCGCTGTGAAGGTCGGTCCCGGCCTTGCTCCCGAGGTAACGGTGGTCGTCGAGCCGAAGGGCTAGGGCTCGCCCAGGTCGATACCGTAGACGGTATACGGGCCCGACGAGGCGATGACCGGATAGCGCTCGGCGAAACCCTCGCCGTCTGCGCCCAGCCTCGATAACTCGTCGGGACCGATGACCACAGCTCCGACCCGATAGCGACGCATCAGTTCCTCTGCGTCCGGTGCGAGGTGGTAGATCCGGAGGACCTCCGCCTCGCGATCTGCATACGGGATCCCGCTGACCCAGAGCTGACCCCAGTAGCCCATGAGGACCTGCCGGCCGGACAACATCTGGACCGGGTCGTGACTGCCCATGCCGGTCACGACGACCGAGCCGGGTCGGGTGGCCGTTCGGACCTTGTCGGCCAGCGCGACCTGGTCGGTCGTCAACATCCGGTAACGGCCTCCGCCCTGGAGCATCCAGGCATTCTCGAGGAGCGGACCCGCGACGATGCTGATGACCGCACACACGAGCGCGGCGCGAACCACCACTCGCCCCACGGGCCGCCAGCGGCGGACCCGCCGCCAGATCGCCACCAGAAGAGCGCTCGACAGGATCGCCGCGGCGAGCATCCAATAGATGAGGATCTTGTGGTTGTCCCAGTCCCACGGCTGGAAGACGATCACGTTGACGACCACGAACAGGACCTGGAAGGCGAGCAGCGTCCGGAAGGCGCGCGGCGGGAGGAGCCGATCGCCCGGTCGGGCATGCCGATCCAGGGCCGCCACGACGAGGGCGACGAAGCACAGGATCCCGAGCAGCCCGGCGTTCACGATCCAGAACGACAGCCAGTCGTCGCCGAAATCTCCCTCGCCGGCGACCCAACCGAGCTGCAACCTGGTGGCCGCGAGGGCTCCCGAGCCGCCCCCGAGCTGGGCGAGGAGCTGGGGCGCCGAGACGGCGACCCAGGTGATCCCGAACGCGAGCCAACCACCGACGGGTATGGATCGAATCGGCCTCGGGCGCGTCATCAATGCGACAGCCAGGACGGGCACGACGATGGCCAGCGCAAGCAGCGTCGGGAGGTGGGCCAGGGGCAGGAGTCCCGCCACGGCACCGGCCGCCACGAACAAGCGGACGGATCGGCGTGAGGCCGCGATCCCAAGGGCGGACACGACGAGCATGGCGATCGGGAGCCCATAGAGATAGGCCCGCTGACTCATCAGGAACGCCAGGTACGGGTTGAATACGCGGACGTGGGCGGCGACCTGCGATTTCGGGTCCCACGGGTCGGCCAGCAGCCCAGCCAGCAGCCCTTGGCCGCCGTCGACCGTCGCCACATGAGCGATCCAGCCGAGACCCGCGCCCATGAGGAAGAGCACCATCCCAAGGGTCGCCGCCGAGCGCCGGCCCGTCATCCGTCGCGCGAAGGCCCAGATCGCGAGAGCCGCCAGGATCGACAGGACGTACGAGTGCAGGGCCAAGGCCCCGAAGGCGTCCATGCCCATGACCACAAAGGCGGCAGGAGTGAGATCCGAGAGGTAGTGATATGCGAGGGGCAGGCCGGCGATGTGGATGTTCTGCGGCGGGAACCCGTCGCCTGAGGCGAAGCGCGTGACAATGGCCAGGTGGGTCGGCCAGTCGCTCCAGATGTATTCGTGGCCGGCCCACAGGCCGTCGGGTCGGACCTCCAGGGCATCCCGCCACAGGAATGCCCAGCGAAGGGTCAGGGCTCCGATGACCGCGGTCGCGATGGGGTCGAGACCAGCGACGTAGGTGCGCACTGACGTCCGGCTCGGACGCCACGTTCGAAGGTGCCGCCGGCCGATCACGACGGCGAGCGCAAGGGCACCGATCGCCACTGCGGCAACCACGGCGGGGCTCAGACCGACGACGGAAGCGAGAGGGACGAGGACGAGCGTCCCGGCGGTGATCCCGACGATCGAGCCGTACGCAAATCGCTCGAGGGGTGTCGTGAACGGGAAGAGCCGGCCGACGACGACGACGCCGGCCGCCCCGAGCGCGGCGAGTACGGCGAGGGCGGCGAGAGCACTCAGCATCGGGGCCGCGCGATGATAGCGGCGATGAAGGGATCAGCGGCTCGCGCAATCCTGCACGTCGATCTCGACGCGTTCTTCGCTGCGGTCGAGCAGCGCGATCGCCCAGCCCTTCGAGGTCGGCCCGTCGTCGTCGGGGTGGGTGAGCGCGGGGTCGTCTCCGCGGCGTCGTACGAGGCGCGTGCCTTCGGCATCCACTCGGCGATGCCGGTGCGGCGAGCGCGGTTGCTGTGTCCGGATGCGATCTTCGTGCCCGTCGACGGCCGTCGCTACGCGTCGGTCAGCCGACAAGTCATGGAGATCCTTCGTCGCTTCACGCCGCAGGTCGAGCCGATCTCGATCGACGAAGCGTTTCTTGACGTGACTGCGTCGGAAGCCTTGTTCGGTGATGGTCCTGCGGTCGGTCGGCGGATCAAGGACGCGATCGCCGGGGAGCTTCAGCTGACTGCGTCGGTGGGCGTCGCCACGACGAAGCTCGTCGCCAAGATCGCGTCCGATCTCGAGAAGCCGGATGGGCTCGTCGTGGTCGCGCCCGGCGACGAAGCGACGTTCCTCGCGCCGCTGGCTATCTCGCGCCTCTGGGGTGTCGGGCCGCAGACGGCCGCCGCCTTGCGCGACTTCGGGGTGTCGACCATCGGCGATCTCGCTGCCGTGCCCGAGGACGCCCTGATCCGGCGCTTCGGGAAGCATGGCGCGTCGCTCCACGCTCGCGCTCGCGGCCTCGACGCCGACCCGGTCACGGATCCAGATGCGGCGAAGTCGATCGGCCACGAGCACACCCTGGACGAGGACACAAGCGATCCCGAGGTGATCGAGGGCATTCTCCTGGCCATGGCCGATGGTGTCTCGAGTCGCCTTCGCGCGGCCGGGATTCGGGGCTCGACAGTCACCGTCAAGATCCGCGACTCGACGTTCACGACGATCACGCGCCAGCGGACCCTGCCCCTTCCAACCGACCTGACCGAGCCGATCTGGCGTACCGCCGTCGACCTCGCTCGCCGCGAGTTGATCGGGAAGCGGGTTCGTTTGCTCGGGGTCACGATGTCCGGGCTCGGGATTCCCGAGCAGTTGGACCTGTTCGGCGACGAAGAGGAGCGTCGGCGCCGCGCCGTGATAGCCGCGGACTCCATCAGGCGACGCTACGGGGATCGCGCGGTGACCCGAGCGAGGCTGCTCCGATCCGCGATCCCGGCACCGTTCGAACGCGACCCGATGACGCCCCTCGAGCGTCGGGTCGGCGCCCTTGATCCTGCGGCCGAGCCTCCACATCGGCGTGACAGCCGACCTGACACCGAGGATGTTGAAGATCCGGTCGACGACGGTTGACATAGAACGTCCGTTCTGTCTACTATCGTCATCGTATCGAACACATGTTCTGTCAGTCTCGTGCCCGTCTGACGCCAGCGCTTCGAGAGGAGCCCACAGAGATGGCGATGATTCGCGTGGCATCCGTTCCCGTCCACGTCAGCACAAACCTGTTCGACGGCCGGCCGACTGCCGTCGATCTTGGATCTGAACGTCTGCCCGTCGTGACGCTCGCCCGGGTGCGCCACGAGGACTCGGCATACCCGGCGACGATCGGACCTCGAACCCTGTTCGAGGTCGAGACAACGAAGGTCCGCCTGGCTCTGTCGTTCGCTCATCGGACGCGCAGGTGGACCCTGGAGGGCCTCGACCGGGCGGCCTGACGCCCGAGTCCCTCCTTCCGGCCGTCGGCTCCTCCCCCCGGCCGGGTCTATGGCATCGGCGCGGGCGTCCCCGGTACGGCGCCCGTTCCGGTGCCGTGCACCGTCGCCTGCCAAGGTGGCCGACCTACAATCGCCGCCGTGATGGAGGAGCGACCGTCCGCTCGCGCATTCCGGGATGACACTCTCGGTACGTTCATTGAACGACTCGCGTCGTCGGATCCCGTTCCGGGTGGAGGAAGCGCATCGGCGGTCGCCGCATCGCTGGCGGCATCCCTTGTCACGATGGTCGCCCGGCTCTCGCAGGACCGGCCGAAGTACGCGGACCACGTCGGTCTTCATAGGGAGGCCGTCACGGCCGGTGCACGGCTTGCGGCGCGATGTCTCGAGATCGCGGACGAGGACGCTGTCGCCTATGGCAAGTTTGCCGCTGCCGCCAAGATGCCCCGTGAGAATGACGAACAGGTCGCCTCGCGCCAGCTGGCGATGCGGGCCGCCGCGCGGCGCGCGGCGGAGGTTCCGATGGAGTGCGTCGAGGCCTGTCTCGAGATCGTGAGCTACGGCGAGGCGTTGGCCGGCCGCAGCAACGTCAACGCCAGCTCCGATGTCCTCGTGGCCGTGCTGCTCGCCCAGGCGGCCGCGCAAGGGGCTGGGCAGAACGTCCTGATCAACCTGCCGTCAGCAGGCGATGGGTCGTTCGAAGGCGTCATGACCGCCAAGCTGGATGGACTTCTCGACGAGACGGATCGCTTGGCCTCGAGGGCTCGCGAGATCGTCGGCAGCGGGACGACTCGCGAGCCGCTCCCCGGGCCCGGCGGTGGCTGAAGCGGCGGCCGAGTCGAGCGCGCGACTCCTGGCCGGGGCGCCGATCGCTGCCGAGATCCGGGCATCAGTCAAGTCGGATGTCGAGGCGTTCCGCAAGCGATATGGCTATCCGCCGACGCTGGCGGTCGTCATCGTCGGGCGCGACGCCCCTTCCACGGTCTACCTGGAGCAGATCCTCAAGGGATGCCGCACGGTGGGGATGGGTGGGCGGATGGTCGAGATCTCGGGGCGCGTCTCGGCGGACGGACTGCGCCGGGAGATCGCCACGCTCAATGACGATCCGCTGGTGTCGGGGATCATCGTTCAGATGCCGCTGCCCCGGCGGATCCCCCTCGCGGCGGTCCTCGACACGCTTGACCCGTCAAAGGACGTCGACGGGATCCATCCTCGGAACGCGGGCCTGCTGGCCCTTGGTTACGACGGCTTTCTTCCGACGACCGCGCAGGCGGCGGTCGAGGTCCTCCATCGCTCGGACATCCCACTGGCGGGTCGTCATGCTGTCGTGGTGGGTCGATCGAACGTCGTCGGCAGGCCGGTCGCCGCGCTGCTGCTGCGCGATGACGCGACGGTGACCATCTGTCACTCGGGAACCCGGGACCTGGCCCGTTTCACGCGAGATGCGGACGTGATCGTCGTAGCCGCCGGCCGGCCCGGGATCGTTGACGGATCGATGGTCAAACCCGGCGCCGTCGTCGTCGATGTCGGCATCAACGTCGTCGGTGGGCGGATCATCGGCGATGTCGACTTCGAATCGGTCAAGGCCGTCGCCTCGGCGATCACGCCGGTTCCCGGCGGCGTCGGTCCGGTGACGAACGCCCTTCTCCTGACACACGTCATGACCGCCGCGCGCGCCCAGGCGCGGGCACGACGTGGCCGCCCCGTCACCCTGTCCATCGCGAAAGGACGAAGCCGACCGTGACGACCGCAATGCCATCCGATCTCGATATCGCTCGCTCGGTGCGACCGCGGCCTATCCGCGAGGTGGCGGCCGACCTCGGCCTCCGAACCGACGAGGTCGAGGAATACGGTCCAACGAAGGCCAAGGTGTCCCTCGAGGCCATCCGTCGTCTCGAGGACCAGAACTCGCGCGGTCGCTACGTCCTCGTCACCGCCATCACGCCGACTCCCCTCGGCGAAGGCAAGACGACGACGACCATCGGTCTTGCGCAGGGCCTCGCCCGGCTTGGCAAGCGATCGGCCGTCACGATCCGTCAGCCCTCGCTCGGTCCGGTCTTCGGAATCAAGGGTGGCGCGGCGGGCGGCGGGTACAGCCAGGTCATACCGATGGAGGACTTCAACCTCCATCTGACCGGCGATGTCCATGCCGTCGGGGCAGCCCACAACCTCGCGAGCGCGTTCCTCGACAATCATCTCCATCACGGGAACGAGAAGGGGATCGATCCAAGCGCGATCGTATGGCCACGGGTTGTCGACATCAGCGATCGGGCGGTCCGGCGCGCGGTGATCGGCCTCGGCGGACGAGAGAACGCCCCGACGCGCGAGGCCGACTGGGTGATCACCGTCGCATCGGAGGTCATGGCCGTCCTCGCGCTTGCCTCCGACCTCCACGACCTTCGGGCGAGGCTTGGGCGGATGGTTCTCGCCTTCACGCCCGACGGCGCCGCGGTCACTGCCGACGACCTGGCTGTAGCCGGCGCGATGACGGTTCTCCTGCGCGACGCGATCAAGCCGAACCTGCTCCAGACGCTGGAGGGCGGGCCGGCATTCGTCCATGCCGGACCATTCGCGAATATCGCCCACGGCAACAACTCGATCCTGGCCGATCGCATCGCCCTTGCCACGAATGAGATCGTCTGCACCGAGGCCGGCTTTGGAGCCGACATGGGGGCCGAGAAGTTCTTCGACATCAAATGCCGAGCGTCCGGGCTACGGCCAGACGCGGCAGTCGTCGTGGCGACCATCCGGGCGCTGAAGATGCACGGTGGGGTCGGGCGCATCGTGGCCGGCAAGCCTCTCGACCCCGCGCTCACGGCCGAGAATGTCGAGGCCGTGACCATCGGCGCTGCCAACCTCGCCAGACAGATCGCCAACGTCCGGATGTTCGGGGTGCCCGTCGTCGTCGCGATCAATGCGTTCCCGACCGACACTCCGGCAGAACAGGATGCCGTGGCCGAGGTGGCCCTCGCTGCCGGCGCTGAGGCGGCCGTCGTCGCTCGCCACTTCACGGACGGCGGGGCCGGCGCGGAGACGTTGGCGGCTGCCGTGTGGGAGGCGACCGAGAAAGGTGCACCGGAGTTCCGTCTCCTCTATCCCGATGAAGCGCCGATCCGCGAGAAGGTCGAGACGATTGCGACGCTGGTATACGGGGCAGACGGCGTCGATTGGCAGCCGGCGGCCGAGAAAGCGGTCGCCCGCTTCGAAGGGCTTGGCTACGGTCGCCTGCCAGTCTGCATGGCGAAGACCCAGAACTCGCTGTCCCACGACGGATCGCTGCGCGGCGTCCCGACGGGTTTCCGCGTTCCGATCCGCGACGTCCGCCTGTGCGCTGGTGCCGGTTTCGTCACCCCAGTCCTCGGCGACATGCGCCTCATGCCCGGCCTGCCGTCCCATCCCGGCGGGGAGCGGATCGACATCGACGCCGACGGCAACGTCGTCGGGCTGTTCTAAGGGCTCACGCGTCTCCATCGCGACGGCGAAGGACGAGCGCAAGACCGGCGAAGGCGATCCCGACGACGGCCACTGAGACCGCTACGGGGGCCAGGTCGCCCAACGCCAAGCCGATGGCGTCAAGAGGCCCATGAGAGGCGGGGGGCGAGTGGCCCGGCGACACCCCTTCGCCAAATGTCGCGACGGCACTGGCAAGGAGTTGCTGGCCCTCGGGCGTGTCGATGCGGCCCTGGAGTGAACACAGATTTGTATGAGGCTGGGCCCCCGTTTCGGGGACCAGATAGGCGACGAAGATCCAGCTGGTTCCTGCCGCCGGGTAGGGCACGCGGCAGTCCGCCCCGCCGCCCTGATCGTTGAAGCCATCGGCTGCCAAGGCGGTCGAGGGCCCGGCGCCGCCTTTGAACCAACGGTCGACCGCCACGTCGACGTCCGGCCGACCGGTCGCAAGGATCGTGCCGGAGAAGATGACTGTGTTGGGATCTTTGGCCGTCTCATCTATCGACGTCGGTCTGGCGCACGAGCAGGCGAAGGTCGACGCCGGCAGGAGGGCGAGGAGCGAGGACGCTGCCAGAGTCGCCAGAAGCGTGGCGACGGCGCGGCGCCTGGTCCGGTCGGTCATGGCGTGGCTCCAGGTTCGGATGCCGTCAGGACGACCGCTGCGGACCGTCGGTTCCCGGGACCGTCGGTTCCCGGGCAGTCGCTAGATCGCGCCCGCGGCGACCGCGAACGTCGCAGCCATCAGCAGCCCGATCGCGAGGCCCAGAGCGCCGGCTCCGTAGGCCCGCCAATCGATGGGCCCCAGCGGCTCTTCGGGATGCGCGTGGTCATCGTGCTCGTGCCCCGGCGCATCGCCGTGATCGTCCGCGCCATGCGGTCCGCCGGCGACGATCTCGTCGGCATGGGGATCGCTCATCCGGTCATTCTCGCCTACGCCTGCCGCCGCCGCCAGCCCGGCATGCCGACCCGCCACCAGATGAACGCCAGCACGATCCCCACACAACCGATGGCGATCAAGAGGTCGAAGGGCGCAAGGGCGGCCCGGATCTCCACCCAGTTCTCGCCGAGGACGACGCCGGCATAGACCAGCAGCATCGACCACAGAAACGCGCCGGCGGTCGAGTAGACAACGAACTTGGCGAGGTCCATCCGAGCCACGCCGGCTGGGAAGCTGATGAAGGTCCTCACGATCGGCAGGAGCCGCGAGATGAATACCGTGGCCGATCCATAGCGCGCGAAGAACTGCTCGGCCAGCTCGATCTCATGTGGCCGGATGAGGATGTACTTGCCGTACCGCTCGAGAAACGGGCGCCCGCCCCAGGCGCCGATGCCATAGGCGATGAGCGATCCGACCGTGTTCCCGATCGTCCCCGCGAAGACCACGACCCAGTAGTTCCACGGAGCCCCGGTCAGGGGCTCGATCTGGCTGGGATCGGAGACGAGGAAACCGGCGTACGGAAGGATGAGTTCCGAGGGGAGGGGGATCATCGCCGACTCGATCGCCATCGCCACCATGACCCCGAGATAGCCAACCGCTCCGTAGAGCTGGTTGAGGAAGGGGATGACGATCTCGTCGATGAAGGCGAGCACCGGCTGCGCTCAGGCCGCGGCTGTCGAGCTGGGCGCAGACGACACGGCGCGAGGATAGCCGACTATCCTCGCCCTCATGGACGTCGTGCTCACCGGGGCCAGCCTCACGATCGATGAGGTCGAGGCGGTCGCGCGCCGGGGGGCCACGGCGGTGCTCGATCCGGGGGCACGCTCGCGGATGGAGGAATCGCAGGCAGTCATCGAGCGGCTCGTCGAGGCCGGTGAGCTCGTCTATGGCGTTTCGACCGGCTTCGGCGACCTGGCATCCATCCGGATCGAGCGCGACGCGATGGAGCAGCTACAGCAGAACCTCCTGGTCTCGCACGCGGCCGGCGTCGGCGAACCCCTCTCCCGAGAGGTCGTCCGGGCGATGTTGTTGCTCCGGGCGAACACGCTGGCTCTCGGCCACTCCGGCTGTCGCCCGCTCCTCGTGGAGCGATTGCTGGCCTTCCTGACGGTCGGTATCCACCCCGTCGTTCCGGAGCAGGGCTCGGTCGGCGCGTCCGGCGACCTCGCCCCGCTGGCCCATCTCGCCCTGCCGCTCATCGGCCGCGGCGAGGTCGAGCATCGGGGCACGACGATGCCCGCGCGGCAGGCCCTTGGCGCGGCAAATCTTGAGCCCCTGACGCTTCAGGCCAAGGAGGGCCTGGCGCTCCTCAACGGCACCCAGATGATGTCGGCCCTGGGCTGCCTGCTGGTCGCGGACGCGGACCGGCTCTCCCGGACGGCCTCGGTCGCGGCTGCGATGAGCGTGGAGGCACTCGAGGGAACGGCCGTCGCCTTCGCCGCTCCGTACCAGCTGGCCCGACCCCATCCGGGACAGGTCGCGGTGGCAGCCCAGATGCGCTGGCTGCTGCGCGACTCGGGCATCCAGGGCTCGCATCGGGGGAGCGGCCATAAGGTCCAGGATCCCTACTCCCTGCGCTGCGTGCCGCAGGTTCATGGCGCCGTCGCCGACGTGCTCGAGGTCCTGCGGCGCATCCTCGACATCGAGATCAACTCGGCGACCGACAACCCGCTGGTCTTCCCGGAGGGCGATGCAGCGCCTGCCGATGCGACGGCCACGGGCGGCGGGCTCGTCATCAGCGGGGGCAACTTCCACGGTGAACCGGTCGCCCTGGGGCTCGACTACGCCAAGCTGGCCCTGGCCGAGCTCGGCTCGATCAGCGAACGCCGGATCGCCCTGCTCGTTGACGCCCGATTGTCCGGCGGGCTACCGGCCTTCCTGACCGAGGCCTCCGGCCTGGAGAGCGGGATGATGCTCTACCAGTACACGGCAGCGGCCCTCGCGTCGGAGGACAAGGTGCTCGCCCATCCCGCGTCCGCCGACTCGATCCCGACTTCGGCCAACCAGGAAGACCACGTGTCGATGGGTTCGATCGCGGCCAGGCACGCCCGGACGGTTCTCGCCAACGTCGAGCGGATCATCGCCATCGAGCTGCTCTGCGCCGCCCAGGCCCTCGACTTCAGGATCGCTGAGCTTGGTGTGGGCCCGGGGGTTGGCGTCGCCGAGGCGCATCGCAGGCTGCGTGAGCGCATCGCCCATCTCGACCGAGATCGCGAGCCCGGCCCGGACTTCGGCGTCGCCATTGGGCTGGTACACGATGGCGTCCTTGCCGACCTCGCCGTCCCGACATGACGTCCGGGCCTGACCGGTTATCGACGGCCGGCCGATAGACTCTCGGGCCGATGGGCCTTCGGATCCTCGACGTTACCGACCTCTCGTCTTACGGTCTGCTGCCGCCGTGCGCCGATCCCGGCTTCGACCACCGCTCCTGCGA
This sequence comes from uncultured Chloroflexia bacterium, assembly GCA_963789905.1. GTDB lineage: Bacteria > Chloroflexota > Limnocylindria > Limnocylindrales > CSP1-4 > CAWBMK01. The sequence goes on from CAWBMK010000001.1 coordinate 1,639,266, forward strand.
TTACTGGGAAGACGCCGATCGCGGGTCACGTGCGGCGCGATCGAGCTGGCTCGAGGCCGCCGTGCCGGAGGTGTCGGCGCCTCGGCCGGCCGTCGCCGCGAATCCCTTCGCTCCGGACGCTGCCACCGAGCCGACGTTCAATCCTTTCGCCCTCTCGGTGGGCGCGACGTCCGACAATCCATTCGCGCCTCACCGCGAGACTCGGGGCCGGGTCCCGGACGGCGCGCCACGGAAGCTGACCCTCCTCATGCGGGGCATGGCGGTCTTCGGGAGCTACGCCAAGGTCGCCATCGAGGGCGATGACACGGTCGCCTACGCACAGTTCGGCCCGTTGTCGGCCTACCCTCGGGCACTCCGACTTCGTGAGCTCTACCCGCAATTGCCACCGGCTCCGCTGCCGGCTGTCATCACCTGCATCGCGACGACTGCGAGTGCGCGGCGACGCGGCTACGCTCGGGCTCTCATCGAGGACGTCTGCCGCGACCTGAGCGATCGAGGGTTCGCGGCCGTGGAGGCGTATCCCGCGGTCGGCGCCGAACCCGACGCGACGAGCGCCGCCACGATCGGGTTCTGGGAATGCTGTGGCTTTGGCGTCGCTGCCGCCGACGACCGGTTCCCTGTCGTCCGTCGCGAGCTCGACTAGATGGCCGAGATCCGCGGTCGGGCCACCCGCGGCGGGCTAATGATCGCGGTGATCGTCGCCGCGGCCGCCTGTGTCTCATCGACGCCGGATACGTCTCCATCGCCTGCGACGATCCCTTCGTCTCCGAGCGATCCGAGCGTCGCGCCGACGTCGTCCTTGGGCGATGCCTCTGTCGAGCCCGCCGCGAGCCCGTCCGGCACGTCCGTGCCATTCGATGACGCTCTCCTGGCGTTCCTTCCCGCGTCGGTGGATGGGATCGCGCTGACACCCGACCCGGACACCGGGGCCACCGTCGGAGCAGATCCAGAGCTGATCGGTGTGGCGGACGGTCTCGCGTACGCGGTGGCCATCGATCCGGCGGCGGAGGAGTTCGCCCTCGCATCGGTCGTCCGCTTCCAACCCGGCGTTCTCGACGATGCGTTCTTCCGCGACTGGCGTGACTCATTCGACGAGGGGGCGTGCTCGCAGGCCGGCGGCATCGGCGGCCACGCGGCGGCCGAGATCGGCGGTCGACAGACGTACATCGGGTCGTGCGAGGGTGGGCTTCTCACCTATCACGTCGCGCTCGTCGACGAGGACGTCGTCGTAAGCGTCAGCTCCCTCGGGGAACGTCGTCTCGGCGAACAGGTGATCGCCGGCTTGCGGCAGTAGCGGTCGATCGGCGTCGGCAGTAGCGGTCGATCGGCGTCGGCTGACGTTTAGCGCCTCGTCTTGCTGCGCTTCGGCTCGTGCCTGAATCCCAGCCTCACGAGGGTCGCATCGATCTCATCGAGATACGGTCGGCCTTCAGGCTTGCGTTCGAGCCACTCGAGGTAGCCGGGGTCGTAACGGGCGATCTCGCCGAGTGACCAGCCCTTGTGCCGGCCGAACTGGAGGACGCTTCCCACCGGCCGGCCCGGTGGCGGTCCAGCGGAGCCCGCCCACCAGGGGTCCTTCGTCGCCGGTCCCGACGCCGGTGCCGTCCAGGTCGACGAACCCGCGCCCGAGCCGGATCCCGATCCGGACGAGCGCCCGGCCCCGCGTTCGCGATCGTACTCTGTCCGCTTCTCCGGATCGCCGAGGATCTCGTAGGCCATGTTGATCTCGACCATCTTGGCCTCGCCAGACGGCCCCGCATTGTCCGGGTGGTATCGCTGGGCGAGGGCGCGATAGGCGGCCCGGATCACCTCCTGGCTCGCCCGAGAGTGAACCTGAAGGATCTGGTAGTAGTCCTGGTCTGCGTCCATCCGCCCCCGATCCACCCTGCGCCCCTTGCCGATGCCGTTGTCAGGGCGGCCCGGCTGAAGATCGAGGAAGGATAGCGCGTAGACTCGCGCTCGTGACCATCCGAGCTCCTCGCGGAAGCGAGCTGACCTGCCGCGGTTGGGGTCAGGAAGCGGCGCTCCGGATGCTCATGAACAACCTCGACCCCGACGTCGCCGAGGATCCCGACAACCTCGTCGTCTACGGCGGGACAGGCCGTGCCGCGCGAAGCTGGGAGGCCTTCGACGCGATCGTCCGTGAGCTGCGGCGGCTCGACGACGACGAGACGTTGCTGGTCCAGTCGGGCAAGCCCGTCGGCGTCTTTCGGACGAACGAATGGGCCCCTCGCGTCCTCATCGCGAACTCCAACCTCGTCGGGCGATGGGCGACATGGGAGACGTTTCGGGAGCTCGAACGAGCCGGCCTGATGATGTATGGCCAGATGACGGCCGGCTCCTGGATCTACATCGGAACACAGGGCATCCTCCAGGGAACATTCGAGACGTTCGCCGAGTGCGCCCGCCAGGACTTCGGTGGCTCGCTTCGAGGTCGCGTGGTCCTGACCGCCGGCCTGGGTGGCATGGGCGGTGCCCAACCGCTGGCCGTGACGATGAACGAGGGCGTTGCGATCGTCATCGAGGTCGACGAGACCCGGGCGAGGCGACGCCAGGAGATCGGATATGTCGATCGCCTGACGGCTTCGCCGGACGAGGCCCTGCGACAGGCTCGCGCCGCCGCCGCCGCGGGCGACCCGCTCTCGATCGCTCTGGTCGGTAATGCCGCCGAGATCGAGCCGGCCTGGGCCGCGGCGGGCGAGCGATTCGATGTCGTCACCGATCAGACGTCCGCCCACGACGCCCTGGGTGGGTATGTACCAGCCGAGATGACGTTGCCGGACGCTCTCACCCTCCGTGCCGGTCAGCCCGAGGTCTACGAGCGACGGTCGATGGCATCGATGGCGGCCCACTGCCGGGCCATGCTCGCCTTTCGCGCCGCGGGCGCCGTCGTCTTCGACTATGGCAACAACCTGCGCGCCCAGGCAATGACGGCTGGCGTCGACAACGCCTTCGACTATCCCGGGTTCGTGCCGGCCTTCATCCGGCCCCAGTTCTGCGAGGGCCGCGGGCCGTTCCGCTGGGTCGCCCTGTCGGGCGATCCGGACGACATTCGACGGACCGATGAGACGGTCCTCGCGCTGTTCCCCGAGGACGAGGGTCTGCGGCGTTGGATCGCGATGGCTCAGTCGAAGGTTCCCTTTCAGGGCCTCCCCGCTCGCATCTGCTGGCTCGGCTACGGAGAGCGAGCCAAGGCGGGGCTCGCGTTCAACGAGCTGGTCCGCTCAGGGGAGGTGTCGGCCCCGATCGTCATCGGTCGTGACCATCTCGACGCGGGGTCGGTCGCCTCGCCGAATCGTGAGACCGAGGCGATGCTCGACGGCAGCGATGCCGTCGCCGATTGGCCCCTGCTCAACGCCCTCGTCAACACGGCCGCCGGTGCCACCTGGGTGAGCATCCATCACGGCGGCGGGGTAGGGATCGGGTACAGCCAGCACGCCGGGATGGTTGTCGTTGCCGACGGCACCGACCTGGCGGCCGAGAAGCTGGAACGTGTCCTGACGACCGATCCTGGGATGGGCGTGATCCGCCACGTCGATGCCGGCTACGAGCGCGCCGTCGAGGTCGCCGAGGAGCGCGGCGTTCGCATCCCGATGCGGGAGGGCTAGGAGGCGATCCTGGCCCTGCGACTCTGGCTTGACGCCGGTGGTCGCGGTCAGGCGACCGGATCGGCCTCGGCGGCAGCCAGCCGCAGTTCGAGCGCCTGGAGCGGCGAGAAGTCACGCAGGCGGATGAACGCCGCTGCGGTCGCCAGACGCGCCTCGACGGGATCGTCCTCAGGTGCGTCCGCTCGATCTGCGACGGCCAGGAACGCGGCGAGCGGGGCCAGCCCGATAAGCTCCGACTCGTAGAGATCGACCCCGTCCGATGCCGCTATCTCAGCCACCGTCTCCCAGGCCAGCCAGAGCGGCGTGACGGTGAAGTCGAGCAGGTTCATCGAGACTTGGGCCCGCCCGATCTCATCGATGAAGAAGCCCTTCGCCTGCACGGCGGGCAGACCGCCGCTCGACTCGCGGACACGCCGGGCGACGCGCCGGGCGAGCTCGACGTCATCGGAATCGAGGTTGATGTTCCAGGCGATGAGGAAGGGCCGAGCACCGATGGCCACTGCCCCGAAGCGTGGGTGCATTCGGGCCGGCCCGAAGTCGGGCTGGCGGCCCTGCTGACCGATTTCCGACTTGAGGCCCTCGTATTGACCGCGTCGGATGTCGGCCAGCTTGGTTCGATCGCCCCGGGTGGCGGCTCGGGCATACAGGAAGACAGGGATGTCGAAGCGGTTGGCGATCCGCTCGCCGAGCCCGCGGGCGATCTCCACGCAGTCGTCCATCGTCGTCTCGGCCAACGGCACGATCGGGATGACATCGACGGCCCCAATGCGGGGATGTTCACCCCAATGCGACTCCATGTCGATGACATCGATCGCCTCGGCGACCAGGCGTTCCAGGGCGTCGCTGACGGCCGCGGCCTCGCCGGCCAGCGTGAACACCGACCGATTGTGCGAGGCGTCGCTCGTCCGGTCGAGGAGATAAACATCGGGGGATCCTGAGATCGAGCCGGCCAGACGGTCGACCGCGGATCGGTCGCGACCCTCGGAGACGTTCGGTACGGACTCGACGAGCATGCGCGACCCGCCGTCGCCGTCGGTCATGTCGTCTTGGAGCGTGACTCCAGGAGGACCGTGGTCGTTTCCACGGGCAGCCCCGACATCGAGATCGACAGCTTGGGCTGGGGAGTGGGCGTCTCACCCATCTCGTGGAAGAAACGCCCGACGGCGGTCGCCGCCTCCGCATCGGCCTCGGCGATCGGCATCGGGATGACGATCCGCGGATCGAGTTGGGCCACCAGCTCCGCCGCCTTCGTCGCCGAGAGAGCACCACCGATCGGGACGCAGGCGATGTCGACCGGTCCGATGTCGGACAGCTTCTCCTCGGTCAGGAGGTGGCCGATGTCGCCGAGGTGGATCGTGTGCATGCCGTCGAGCTCGATGACGAAGGCGGTCTGCTGACCGCGTGTCGCTCCCTTGTCGTCGTCGCGGTAGGTCCGCACGCCGGTCATGAGGACATGGGAGATCTCGTACTCGCCCGGCCCGACCAGATCGAAGGCGGCATCGAGACTCGTCGGCACGAACGTCTTGCCGTCGCGTGCGCGGCGGCCCTTGGCCCGAGCAACCGGCGAGGGGTCTGGATGGCTGAACGTGATGACATCGCCGTTGATCCCGCGCCCGGTCGGTCCGACGACCGACTGATACGGATCGGCGACGACGACCGCGTCGCGCCCTTTCACGCGGATGCAGGTGCGGCCGTACCAGGTCAGCTCCATTGGAGCGATTCTGGCAGAAAAGGAAGACCGGAGGCGTCTGCCCATCGACGCCCCCGGTCGGAGGGAGGGAGGATGGAACCTCGTGTGTTCCGTGACTCACGGTAGGCCCCGACGATTCACCGCAGGCGCCTCAACCGGTTAAGAAAGCGACATCAGGCTCGATGCCGGTAACTGCGGCGGTCGGTCGCACGTCGCTCGGTGGCCCCATCCCCTTCGATTGGGGTCGGTCCGCGCCCGCCTGTGCGAACATCGCGAGCCATGCCACACATGTCGATCTTCACCTCCCGCGGTGCCCGCGGTTCCACATCGATCCTCGCCCTCCTCGCGCTCGTCGTAGCGTTCACTCTCGGCGCCTGCGGGATCGCCGTCTCGCCGTCGCCCTCGGCCACGCCATCATCGCCCGCTCCGTCGGGACCGCCGGCGTCCCTATCGCCGGCCGAGTTGGAGGCGATCTACGCAAAGATCGAGGGGCAGGTCATCGCCCTCCGCGGCCTCGAGGCCCGCAAGACCGTCGATCCCACCATCCTCGACGAAGCCGGCCTGACCGACTACGCGAAGAAGTCCTTCAACGAAGAGAACCCGCCCGAGTACATCGCCGCCTACGAGCGTTTCTACAAGGCCATGGGCCAGCTCGAGCCGAACGTCGACCTCGAGGATGAGTTCATCAAGCTGCTCTCGAGCCAGGTGCTTGGCCTGTACGACCAGGACTCGAAGAACCTCTACGTCGTGGCCCGGTCGGGAACGGTCGGTGTCACGGAGCGGGCGACCTTCGCCCATGAATTCGACCATGCGCTGCAGGATCAGCACTTCGACGCGAACGCCTTCACACTGTCGGGAGCGCTCGACCAGTCGGATCGGCTCCTGGCCCGCCTCTCGGTCCTTGAAGGTGACGCGTACGTCCTGACCGTGCAATGGGCTCAGCAGAATCTGAGCGGTGAAGAGCTGAGCACGTTCCTGACCGAATCGTCCGATCCCGAGACCCTTGCCCTGCTGCAGCAGATCCCGTCGGTCATCAGCGACGGGGTCGAGTTTCCCGCAGCGACAGGCTTCCTGTTCGTCTTCGGCGTGTTCCAGGAGGGCGGCTGGGACGCTGTCGATGCGCTCTACGAGCGCCCTCCCGAATCGACCGAGCAGATCCTCCACCCAGACCTCTACGTGGCCGGCGAGAAGCCGATCGTGGTGACGGTGCCGACCGACCTGGCGCGCTCGATGGGCGCCGGTTGGACCGAGGCGTTCCAGGACACCTATGGCGAGTTCGGGCTTCGCCAGTGGCTCCGCCAGGTCATCGACGATACGGTCGCCAAGGATGCCGCGGCCGATGCTGCTGCGGACGGTTGGGGTGGCGATCGAGTCGTCTTCCTCGAGGGACCGTTGGACGCCTACGCCGGTGCTGTCGTGACCGAATGGGACTCGGCCGCCGAGGCGGATGAGTTCGCGACACAGGCGACGCTCGCGTCGGCAGCCCTGCCCGGCTCGTCGTCGGTGCTGCGGCCATCGGAGACGCGGGTCGTCGTCCTCCTCGCGTCGGATTCCAAGGCCCTTACCGGGATCGCAGGCGGGCTGGGGGTTGCCGGCTAGCTACATCGACTCGGGGGCACTCACCCCAAGGAGACCGAGGGCGTTGGCCAAGGTCGTCTTCGTCGACAGGGCCAGCGCGAGCCGCTCGGCCGACCGCTCGCGAGCGTCGACATCGACGACGCGGGCGTCGCGATAGAAGGCATGGAACTGCGTCGCCAGGGCGGTCGCATAGGCGCAGATGCCCTGGGTCTCCTCCGACTGGACCGCATCCTCGACGACCTCCGGGTAGCGGACCACCTCCCGGGCCAGCTGGCCCTCTGGCTCGCCGCCGATGACGGCGTCGACGCTATCGGCCGGCGATAGTCCTGTACCGGCCGCCTTGCGCAGGATCGAGGCGATCCGGGCATGGGCGTACTGGACGTAGTAGACGGGATTCTCGGCCGACTGCGTCTTGGCGAGCTCGATGTCGAAGTCGATCGCGCTCGTGGCGGCTCGTGAGGCGAACGACCAGCGAGCGGCGTCGACACCGACCTCGGCCAGCAGCTCATCGAGGGTCACGAACTCGCCGGCCCGCTTGCTCATCGAGATCTCGACGCCGTCGCGGATGAAACGGACCCACGAGTAGAGGTGCATTTGCACGGCATCCGCGTCGTAGCCCATGGCGGCGGCGGCGTTGCGCACCCGGGCCACGGTGCCGTGGTGATCGGCGCCCCAGATATAGATGAGGTGGTCGTAGCCGCGATCGAACTTCTCGACGACATAGCCGATGTCGGCCGCGAAATAGGTCGGCCGGCCGTCAGACCGGAGGATCACGCGATCCTTGTCGTCGCCGAAGGCTGTCGATCGGAACCACACTGCGCCGTCGTCCTCGTAAACGTGCCCGCGCTCGCGCAGCCGGTCGATCGCGCGGGCGACCCAACCCTCGTCATGCAGGCGAGCCTCGCTCGTCCAGACGTCGAAGCGCACGCCAAGCCGTTCGAGGCTCGCTTCGATCCCCGCTCGGACGCGGCCTGCCGCCCAGCGACCGACGATGTCGGCCGTGTCCGCGCCGACCGACGTGGCTTCGGCCCAGACGTCCTCCGGCACCTCCCTGGCCAGGTCCTCGACGTAGGCGCCCTTGTACGCGTCGTCGGGCAGCTCCTCTCCCCGGCGATGCGCCGCGACAGACGCCCCGAGGACGGAGATCTGGGCCCCTGAATCGTTGAAGTAGTACTCGCGCGTCACCGTCTGGCCGCCGGCCTCGAGGACCCTCGAGAGCAGGTCGCCGACGAAGGCGCCGCGCGCATTGCCGATGTGGAGGGGGCCGGTCGGGTTGGCCGACACGAACTCGACATTGACCTTCCGCGGCCGGATAGGTCTCACCCGTCCCCACATGTCAGGACGCCGGACGATGTCGACGATCGTCGAGGCCAGGACCGCGTCCGTCAGCCGCAGATTGAGGAAGCCCGGCGCAGCCACCTCGGCCGATGCGACCATCCCGACGCCCGGTCCACCGGGCGTGACGAGGGCGTCGCGGAGGGTCGCCGCGATCTCCAGAGGTGCCCGTCGCAGGGGCCGGGCCAGCTTCATCGCCAGGTTCGTCGAGAGGTCGCCATGCTCCTGCTTGGTCGGTCGCTCGACCTCGATCTCGATGCCGGCTGCGTTCCCTATCGAGTCGCGGCCGCCCAGACCCGATGCCTCCCAGGCTGCCTCGATCGCGGCCCGGACGCGGCTGCGGATCGGTTCCGCGGGCTCGTCGCTCTGGGTCGCTCGGGGGACGTCCAACGGCTCGGTCATCGGCGCCATCGTATCCGCCAACCCACCGCCTCGGCCCGCAGGAGCCGTGGTGCGCGCCCGCACCTGTATCATTCCCATGGCCCGATTCGGTCCGGTGGTATGCGTCATGTTCAGGGCTATTCAGGTATGGACATGACTAGTACCATCGCCCGTCCGCGACCCCTACGATGGCGCGACTCGTACTAGATGCGAGTAGGACCATCGTCCTGGGGATCTACGGAGGGGGCACCGGAGGGGAGTCGGGCCCGCGGGGGATTCATTGTGGCGCAGTTGTTGGCGCCTATCTATTGGAGGGTCGCCGGTATCGGCTGACACCCCGGTCTCGGGGATTCTGGAGGTACAGGAATGGCACGGTCTCGGGGTTTCACCGCACATCGCACGGTGAACAGATTCATCGCCCTTTTGGGCTCCCTATTGATCGTGTCGGGCGTCCTGCTCGGCGCCATCACGCCGGCGGCTCTGGCATCGTCCTCAGGGACGAGCGGACCCAGCGCTCCGACGGCATCCCCAGCCCCGACAGGCTGGACGAATCCCGATAGCGCCTGGGCCGATGGCGGCGGAGTCGCGACCGCAGGGCCCGGCGACGATGAGCAAGGCTACGACAACTTCGCGATCTCGATGCCACCCGGCAGCATCATCGACGGCATCGAGGTCAAGGTCGACGCCTTTGCCTCAGATGCGACCGGATGCGAGCTCGAGGTCAGGCTGTCCCAGACCAATAATGGAAACAACGTCGGCAACGTCATTACGCGCGACCTGACTGGCGCTGAGACGACCCTCACGTTCGGCGGCCCGACCAATACCTTCGGGGCCGTCTGGGATCCCACCCAGTTCGAGACATCGCCCTCGCCGCTCCGGGTGCTCGTCCGCTTCGACGACCCAGGCGCAGGCTGCGACAACGCGGCGACGGCGTCGATCGACTTCGTGACCCTCAAGGCCTACTTCCGGACGATCGACGACAGCGTCGTCAAGCAGCCTGCGCTGCCCGGCGACCTCTGCGAGGCCGCCGACTTCAACTTCGTCATCGACATGTCCGGCTCGATCGGCCAGCAGGGCAGCACTCCGCCCAACCTGCCCGAGCTCAAGAGCGGGATCATCGGTTTCGTCAATGCCTTCCAGCTCCAGGGCGACGGCCGCTACTCCGGGACCAGGTTCAACGGGACGACCGCCAGCAACCTGACCTCCGGCTTCGTTGTGGCGGGCAATACGACGACGGCCGGCACGTTCATCAATGCGGTCAATGGCCTCAGCGGCCCGACCGGCACCACGCCGACGTCTGCCGGAATCGACAACGGCGTCGCCAACGATGGCCCGCCGAACGCGCCTCGTGCAGGCGTTCCCAAGATCATGTTCATCGTCACCGACGGTTCGCCCAACGTCCCCGGCGGCGATCTCGCCGATCCCCCGACGTGGCTCCAGGCTGCCGATGCGGCCATTGGGGCCGCCGACGATGCCCGCGCCGCGGGTTACCGTGTCTACGCGGTCTACGTTCGGACGGATGGCGACCCGGGCGATACCACTCTTCCGTTCTCCAATCCGGCCGGCGATACCGAATGGGCGTCGACCGTCATGGACAAGATCGGCCACGGCCTCGTCATCGACGCCGACTTCGCGACCCTTGCCGACGACCTTCTCGAAGAGTTCGGCTGCAAGCCCGAGGTCACGATCTCCAAGGCAGCCGATGCAGCCTCCGTGAGCGCCGGCGAGCAGATCGGCTTCACGATCACCGTTCACAACGCCCAGGGCGCCGATCCGGCGACGGGCGTCGTGGTCACCGACAGCCTGCCCAACGGGGCCGGCCTGAACTGGTCGATCGCATCGTCTGATCCGACCTGCTCGATGACCGACGACACGCCGCCGAACGAGGCGTTCTCGTGCAACTTCGGCACGTTGAACAGCAACCAGAGCAAGTCGATCCATGTGGTCAGTGGAACGACTGCAGCCAGCTGCGGCGTGTACAACAACACCGCTGCATTCACGACCACCAACGACGGGCAGGGTCCGTCCAACCAGGCAAGCGTGACCGTCAACTGCCCCGACATCGAGGTCGTCAAGACCGCCGATCAGGGCCCCTTCAGTGCGGGCGATCAGATCGGGTTCTCGGTCACGATCAAGAACAATGGCCCCGGCACCGCCACAGGCGCCCAGGCCAGTGACACGCTGCCCGGCAGCGGATGGTCGATCCAGGGCAATGCCAACGGCTGGCTGCTCAACGGGAACACCCTGAGCTACGGTCCGGCCACCCTCGGAACCGGCCCGGGTGCGACAGTCCACGTCGTCAAGACGACCACCGTCGCCGACTGCCACCTCATCGAGAACACCGCGACTGCCTGGGCGACCAACGATCCAGGCGCGACGCAGCAGCTGCCTGTCTCCGACAGTGCCTCGCTGACCGTCAACTGCCCCGACATCGAGGTCGTCAAGACCGCCGATCAGGGCCCCTTCAGTGCGGGCGATCAGATCGGGTTCTCGGTCACGATCAAGAACAATGGCCCCGGCACCGCCACAGGCGCCCAGGCCAGTGACACGCTGCCCGGCAGCGGATGGTCGATCCAGGGCAATGCCAACGGCTGGCTGCTCAACGGGAACACCCTGAGCTACGGTCCGGCCACCCTCGGAACCGGCCCGGGTGCGACAGTCCACGTCGTCAAGACGACCACCGTCGCCGACTGCCACCTCATCGAGAACACCGCGACTGCCTGGGCGACCAACGATCCAGGCGCGACGCAGCAGCTGCCTGTCTCCGACAGTGCCTCGCTGACCGTCAACTGCCCCGACATCGTCGTTGAGAAGCAGGCCGACGACCTGAGCGTTAGCGCGGGCGACGAGGTTGGCTTCACCGTGACGATCCGGAATATCGGACTCGGCACGGCCCACAACGTGACGGCCAGCGACACGCTGCTCGGCACGGGCTGGGGCCCGCAGGGATCCGCCGATGGCTGGACCCTGAGTGGCAGCTCGCTGACCTTCAGCGCCGAAACGCTCGGCGCCGGCCAGAGCCGGAGCTATCACGTCACGAAAACCTCGACATCCGATGATTGCGGAACCATCCCCAACACGGTCTCAGGCTTCGCGGCAAACGAGCCGCCGAACCTGCAGCCGAACACCGCCGACGCGTCGGTTCAGGTCAGGTGCCCCGACCTGCGGGTCGAGAAGACCGGCAACGGGCCCTTGAGCGCCGACCAGACGGCAACGTTCTCCATCACGATCACCAACTTTGGCCCGGGCACGGCGTATGACGTCACCGTCAACGACACGCTGCCCGCTGGCCCGGCGTGGGGCGTCGACTCGGTCGATCCGGCGATCACCGCCTGCGACGTCACCGCGAACGTGCTCGACTGCGATCCGTTCGACCTTGGGCCAGGAGACTCGGTCGAGATCACGATCTCGGGCGAGACCTCGATCACGGCTGACTGCCCCGACCTCGTCAACGAGGTTACGGTCGGAGCCAGCAACGAGCACCCTGAAGATGTCGGCGACGAGAACTCGGACGAGGCGACCATCGTCGTGAACTGCCCGAACCTGGGCATCACGAAGACGGCCCTCCATGAGGATCCCGTCCTTGCGGGCGAGGACATCGGTTTCCGGATCGATGTCGTCAACAGTGGCGAAGGCAACGCGTTCAATGTGTTCGTCTCCGATCCGCTGCCGGCCGGCTTCTCGTGGACCATCACCAGCTCGAGCGGCGGCTGGGCCATCGTCGGGAACCTCCTGACGTGGGGTCCCGACACCGTCGCGCCCGAAGATGCGGACGCGACTCGCGAAGGCCCGTGGGCCATCGTCGAGGCGGGCACGGACCTCGCCGACTGCGGTGAGGTGCCGAACACCGCCCATCTCTTCCAGGGCATCACCATCATCGGCATCCCCCTGCCGCCCGATACTGAGATCGGGACCGGCTCGGCGACCGAAGAGGTCCGCTGCCCGGACATCGGGATCGACAAGCAGGTCGAAGAGGGTGGCCAGAACCCCGAGGTCGGCCAAGAGGTCGAGTTCACGATCAACGTGACCGTGAGCGAAGGCCCGGTCACCAATGCGATCGTCACCGACGTCCTGCCCGCCGGGCAGACCTACCTCGCCGACTCGCAGACATCCAGCCTTCCGGCAACGTTCCAGGAGGCCGGTCAGACCCTCACGTGGACATTCCCAACCCTCAACGACGGGGATCCGGCGGTCACGATCACCTACAAGGTGACGATCGACGAAGGCTCCGGCGGCCAGGAGCTCATCAACACGGCTGAACTCTGTGTCGACGAGATCGAGCTGTGCGAAGAGGACCTGGCGATCGTCAACACCGGTTCCCGGTTTGACGTCACGATCGAGAAGTCGAACAACGCGCCGGCCTCGGGCACCCTTGCCCTGCCGACTGTCGTGAACGGCGACACGATCACCTACACGCTCGACTACACGGTCTTCGTCGAAGGCCTCGAGACGGATGTGTTCGTCGTCGACGTCCTGCCTGAGGGCGTGACCTACGTCCCCGGCAGCGCGACGACAGACGCCCAGTTCACGAACGTCCAGTTCTTCCCTGACCCGAGCGACCCGCTCACTGACGCCAACGACGACAGTGGCGCGCTCGTCTGGACAGGTAGCCCTGCCGTGAGCGGCAACGGAACCCTGACCTACAAGGCGACAGCTGACAAGGACGACCCGACCACGGAAGACGTGGACGAAGGAGGCGCCGGCCAGGCGCAGCCATTGGTCAACAACGTCGAGATCTGCCTCGGAGACGTCGATAGCGAGACGGGCGAGCCAGGGGATCAGCCGATCCTCTGCGATGAGGCCGCCTCCCAGGTCTTCGTCAACGAGCTGCCGCTCGCCCTCACGCCGCCGCCGACGGACACGATCGAGGATCTTGCCCCGGCCGCGAGCGGACCCAACCTCCCATTGATCCTGATCCTGCTCGGCGCCCTGATGCTCTTCGTGAGCGTCCTGGCTCCGACGCCGGCCGCCAATCGAGTGCGACGCGACCGGTAACGCGACCTAGGGTCCCCGAGACCCGGACGGGGCGTGCCCATGTGGTACGCCCCGTTCGTCATGTCTGGGCGCGTTATCTCCGTGGGATTTCGCGCGGTCCGACCCTTCTCAGCCGAAGCGCGAGCCCGGGCTGACGGTCTGGACCGATCCGTCGTAGAGCGCCCTGACACTGGCGACCGCCGCCGCCTCGTCAACGCCCATCTGGATGTGCGTCAGCAGCACCCGGCCCGGTCGGGCAGCCGCGGCGAGGGTGCCGACCGACAGCCCATCCAGGTGCTCGGCCCCGGGTTCTGCCGGGCCTGCCCCGAACGAACACTCGGTGAGAAGCCAGTCGCCGGGCCGGATGAGCGGCAGCAGATCGGGCGCGCAACCGCAATCGCCGGAATACACGAGGCCCGGGCTGCCCTCGGTCACCAGCGAGACGCGAAACGCGTAGCTCTCATCGGTGTGGGTCACCCGGCCGGCCTCGAGCGTGAACGGGCCGATCAGCCGCTCGCCGACGGTCAGCGGCTCGACATCGAGCGCCTCGGCGGTCCAGCCAGGCTCGCCGTGGAGCGCATCGAGACGATCGCCCAGTCCCGACGGACCGAGGACCCGGACGCGGCTCGACGGTTGGAACTCCCAGCGCAGGTAGTGACGGAGGGCGACGAGATCGATGAAGTGGTCGGGATGCAGGTGACTGACCACGACCGCCAGCAGGCTCGAGGGCTCGATCGCCTGGGCGAGGGCAGGGAACGACCCCTGGCCGAGATCGAGGACGAGCGCGTCATCGCCAAGGCGGACGAGGTACGAAGCGCCCGTGGCGCCGGCCTTGTCGGTGTAGGCCGGGCCCGCTCCGAGGACGAGGAGTTCGAACGGGAGTCTGGCCGGCTCGATGCTCACGACGCGGGAGTCGCGCTGGCGCGTCGGACGAGGGCGATATCGCGGTACCCGGCCGCAGCCGCGGCTCGGTAACCCGTGGCGAGACCGTAGGCGAACGAGCGTGCTCGGTGAGCGTCCGACCCCACCGTTACCGCGCCACCGCCGAGCTCGCCGAAGCGGGCGACGACCGACGCGGACGGGTACGTCTCGCCGGCTGCCTGACGCAGCCCCGACGTGTTGACCTCGAGGCCCGATCCGCTCTCGACAAGCGCCTTCAGGACAGGCTCGTACAGCTCCGGCGCCGCCGCCAGATCGGCCGCCGTCACATGGGGATGGACATAACGCTTCACGACATCGAGATGGCCGATCGCGTCGAACAGCTCCGAATGGGCCGCCGCCGTGACCTCGACGAAGTACGGCTCGACGATCTCGCCGAGCGATCGTCCTTCCATCCAGGACCTGAGCCTCGCGGGATGGCGATACGGCGAACCCGGCCAGTCGTGGACGGATCCGATCGTGTAGTCGTAGGCGTGATGGGCGAGGTGGTCACGGATCTCGTCCTCCCAGCGCCGTCCGTAAGTGATCTCGACGCCGAAGCGGACCGTCAGGCCGTGAACCGCCCAGCGCTCGCCGGCGGCTCGAACGATCCGCTCGCGCGTCGCGAAGTCGGTGTATCGATAGGCCGGGTCGGCCGGGTCGAAATCGACGTGATCGGTGATGGCGATCTCGGCGATGTTCCGCTGGATCGCCTCGGCGCAGTAGACATCGATGTCGACCTCGCTGTCGGGCGACAGGTTCGTGTGGAGGTGGGAGTCGAGGGGGAGGTCGCGATCGTCCGCCCGGGCCTCGGCCTCAGCCACCGATGAGCCCGAGCTCCCGCCCGACTTTGGCGAAGGCTTCGAGTGCTCGATCGAGCTGTTCGTCCGAATGAGCCGCCGTCACGATCGTCCGGAGCCTGGCGCCGTCGATCGGGACGGTCGGGAAGACGACCGACGTCGCGAACACGCCCTCCTCGAAGAGCCGTTCGGACAACGCATTTGCGGCCCCTGAGTCGCCGACAATGACCGGGGTGATCGGCGTCTCGGATACACCCGTGTCGAATCCGAGACGGGAGAGCTCGGCCTTGAAGCGGCGGGTGCTTTCCCAGAGCCGTTCCATGTGCCACGGTTCTTCCTGGAAGACGCGGATCGCTTCGAGACAGGCGGCCGCCACGGCCGGCGGATGGGACGTTGAGAAGAGGAACGGCCGGGCCCGTTGCGTCAGCCACTCACGCAACGCCGCCGAGCCCGCGACGTAACCGCCGAGGACGCCGACCGCCTTCGAGAGCGTCCCGATCTGGATCGCGACACGACCGTGAAGGCCGAAGTGGTCGATGGTCCCGCGACCCTCGCGGCCGAGCACCCCCGACGCGTGGGCATCGTCGACGAGGACGGCCGCTCCGACCTCCTCGGCAGCCTCAACGATCCCCGGTAACGGCGCGATGTCGCCGTCCATCGAAAAGACACCGTCGGTGACGATGAGGATGAGCCGGTACGGGCCCGAGCCGTCGGTCCGGCCGGTCTGCGCCGCCTCACGGAGGACTTCCCGAAGTCCCTCGACGTCCTTGTGGGGGTAGACCTTGCGCGGCGCCTTCGAGAGTCGCATCCCGTCGATGATCGAGGCATGGTTGAGCTGATCCGAGACGATGAGATCGCGCTCGTCGGTGATCGTCGGGATGACACCCGTGTTGGCCGTGAAGCCAGACTGGAAGGTGAGGACCGCCTGGGTGCCCTTGAAGTGGGCGAGCTCCTCTTCCAGCTCCTCATGGAGCGACATCGTCCCGGCGATCGTGCGGACCGCGCCGGAACCGGCTCCGAAGTCGCGGACGGCCCGTAAGGCGGCCTCGCGCAATCGCGGGTGATGAGTCAGGCCGAGATAGTCATTCGAAGCGAGGCTGATGACTCGCCGGCCATCGACGATGCACTCGGGGCCCTGGGCCGACGACATCACGCGGAGCGGCCGATAGAGGCGTTGCTCGCGGAGCGTCTCGATCTCGGCCGCGAGATAGGCCAGGGGGTCGCGGGTCGTGGTCGTGTCGGTCATGTCGTCCAGTCCATGATGACCTTACCCGAGTCGCCGTGGCTCGCGGCCGCGAACGCGGCAGCGTGGTCGCGGAACGAGAAGCGGTGGGTGATGACCGGGCGGATGTCCAATCCGCCCTGGAGCATGACCGTCATCTTGTACCAGGTCTCGTACATCTCGCGACCGTAGATGCCCTTGATCGTGAGCATGCTGAAAACGATCCGGTTGAGGTCGAATGTGATCTCCTCAGATGGGATGCCGAGCTGGGCCAGGCTCCCGCCATGAGCCATGTTGTCGATGGCCGTCCGGATGGCCACCGGGTTGCCTGACATCTCGAGGACGACGTCGAATCCCTCGACCATCCCGAGCTCCGCCTGGACGGCGTGAAGGTCGCGCTCGCGTGGGTCGACCGCGACGGTCGCCCCCATCGAGAGAGCTAGATCGCGCCGGAAGGGATTGGGCTCGCTGACGACGACGAACCGAGCCCCGGCGTGGCGGACGACCGCGGTGGCCATCAGGCCGATCGGGCCCGCCCCCGAGACGAGGACATCCTCGCCGAGGACAGGGAAGGCGAGAGCGGTGTGGACCGCGTTGCCGAAGGGATCGAAGATAGCGGCGACGTTCTCGTCGACACCCGGCCAGTGATGCCAGACGTTCGACATCGGCAGGGCAACGTACTCGGCGAAGGCCCCATCCCGTCCAACCCCGAGACCGATCGAGTGGGCGCAGAGATGGCGTCGCCCGGCCAGACAATGCCGGCATCGCCCACAAACCACGTGGCCCTCACCGCTGACGAGATCGCCCGCATGGAAGTCCGTCACGTTGGAGCCCGTCTCGACGATCTCGCCGACGAACTCGTGGCCGACGACGAGCGGTGGCGTGATCGTCTGGGCCGCCCATGGATCCCAGCTCGCGATGTGGAGATCGGTGCCGCAGATACCGGTCTTTTTGACCCTGATGAGGACGTCGTTGATGCCGATCTGTGGCATCGGCACCTCTTGCAGCTCGAGGCCGGGAGCGGGTGCCATCTTCACCAGGGCGAGCATCGCTGCCTAGTGTGCCCTGTGTGTCGGCTGGTCGCGCGTGCCGTCCGGCACGTTGGACCGGCTCAGCCCTCCGAGTCGCGCGGGTCGTCGCTCCAGTCCACGATCGGGTTCTCGACGCTGCCGATCCCCTCGACCTCCACGCGCACGCGATCGCCCGGCTCGACGAAGACCGGCGGGTCGCGAAAGACTCCGACACCCGAAGGAGTACCGGTCGCGATGACATCGCCGGGCTCGAGCGTGATCTGGTGGCTGATCAGCGAGACGAGCTCTGGCACCGACCAGATCATGTCGCGGGTATTCCCGTCCTGCATGAGGATCTCGCGGCCAGCGTCGGGTCCAGAGCCGGGGATGCGCCAGCTGCGGACCGCCAGACCGTCGGCCGGATCCAGCTCGTCGGCGGTGACGAAGACCGGTCCCATCGGCAGGAACGTGTCCGAGCCCTTGGCTCGCAGCCACTGACCGTCGCCCCGCTCGCCCTCGTGGAGTGCGGCCGGGACACCCTGCCAATCCCGCGCCGAGACGTCGTTCACGACGACGTAGCCGGCGACGCAGCCCCGGGCTTCCTGCGGCGACACCCGTCGCGCCCTTCGTCCGACGACCACCCCGAGCTCCACCTCGAGATCGAGGGCATGCGTGCCTTCCGGCCGGACGATCGCCTCGCCGTCGGCGATGACAGCGTTGGCGAACTTGGCGAACAAGATCGGCCGATCCGGGAGGTCGCGCCCGCCCTCGGTCACGTGGTCGCGATAGTTCAGCCCGACGCCGACGATCTTGTTGGGGAACCAGACCGCCGCCTCTGGTTTTAGACTCGTGACCGATTCCGGGTGAGCTCCTTCAGAAACCGCCTTGGCAGCGGCGCTGGCCATCTCCGCAAATACGCCGTGCCCGCCGATTGCGAGGGCATAGGCCACATCACTGTGTTCGTCCTCGTGGAGGTCGGGACCGAGAACGACCGCCTCATCGACAAATACCCCACAGCGTTGAGAACCTGTGTCGTCCCGGTAGGCAAAGAGGCGCATCGAGGGCTGCGCTCAGCTAGCCGCCGGCGACGCACTCGGCGACGCGGACGGTGAGGGTGCCGCTGACGGGCTTGCCGACGCTCCCGGCGAGGCGCCCGGCGAGGCGCCTGCGGACGGCTCGGGCGAGGGAGACACGCGCGGGCACTGCAGCTCGGGATTCGCCTTCTCGGACTCCTCGAGGAAGAAGGCTTTCATCTTATCGACGTCGAGAGTCTGTTGGAGCAGGACGCGGTCCCAGACGAGCGCCGCGAACGGCGTCCCCATCTCCTCGAAGCGGGTGATCGTCGGGCTGATGAAGCCGCCCGGTATCTTGCAGATCGGGCTGGTCGGGAAGTCCTGGGCGAGGGCCGCGAGCTTCGCCTGGTCGGCCGCCTCGCAGCCCCCCTTGTCGCAGCTGTAGAGGACTACGAGCGCGCCATGCTCGAGGTTGTGGACCCAGCCCTGGGGATAGGTGGTGTCGCCGGGCGCGTAGTAGCGTGGGGTGATCGGTCCACCGGGCACGTTCCAGTGCTTGCCGGACGCCGGTGGGCAGTTGGCGTACCTGACGAAGTCGCCGTTCCCGACGTGGCTGTTGCCCATGTCGGGCTGGTTCGCGCCGAGGCGGTCCGGACTCGTCTCGTCGGCCGTGGCCTCCCAGACGTTCGTACAGGCGAAGATGCGAGCGTTGGCCTGGACGAACACGAAGGCGACGACCCCCACGACCAGGGCGACGATCGCGATCAGGATGATCGCCGTCTGGTAGCGCTGCAGGAATGGTCTCTCAGCGACAACGACGCGACTGTGTGCCCGCCGGCCGGCCCGCGGGCTGCCGGAGGGGCTCTTCGACGGACGTTGTTGCTGGCTCACTCGTGTTCCTCGTTGCCGGCGGCGTGCCGCGGTCGCGGTCGGCGCGCCAGTCGCGTCGTATCAGCGTGACGAGAGCGGGGCTCGGGCAGGGTACCTCAGGGCTCGCTGAGCCACGTCCGGACGGCCGGCCGGGTGAGCCCCCTGAACAGGATGATCGCGATGGCGATATCGACCACCGCCAACAGCCACGGGCTGAAGAGCACGAAGAAGGGCACCGCGACGACGGTCAGGCTGGCCAGCCCGAGCGCCAGGCCCCGGCCCGCCTGCTTGCGCTGAAGGACCGTCGTGATCGTGAAGATCGTGTAGGCAAGGAGTGCCATCGCGGCGACGCCCTGGAGCGTGATCGGGGTCGCCACGGCCAGATCGATGACGTAGCGCAGCGACAGGCCGATGACGACGAGGATCGTCAGCGCATAGCCCAGGAAGATGCGGAGGCCGGCTGGCATCGATCGAAGCGTTGCGAGCATGGCCATCCGATCGTGCCACATCGCTGCACGGGTCGTCCGCAGCGACCGAGCCTATACTCCGCACTTCGTGTCCGACTTCCCGATCGATCTGCCCGGCGACATCGTCGAGCGTTACGCCCGCGCGTTCGATGTCGAGGAGCGAATCCCGCGCGCACTCGACGCCCTGGGGCACCTCGCAGGCCGCGACGTTCTGCTCCTCGATACGCCGATCGACGGCCTTCGCGCCAGCCAGATCCGAGCCCGCGAGGGGCGCGTCGCGGCCGCGGTCGATCCGTCGGCACTCGACAGTGCATCAGTCGACGTGGTCGCGGGACTGTGGTCGGCGCTCCGCGAGCCGGGATCGCCGGATGAGCAGGCGGCTATGCGCGTCGCTCGGCCCGGCGGCCGGATCCTCGTCCTGCGCGACTACGGGCGTGACGACATCCATACCCTGAGCGACACGGCTGGACGTTCGGAGCCGTCTACCTCGCCGAAGGAGCGTGAGGCTCCGTTCCTCTCTGAGGGCTGGAAGGTGCGTGTTATCCACTGCTACTGGACGTTCGATAGCCTTGACGAAGCACGAGCATTTGCGCTCGCCTTTGGCGAAGCGGGGCGCACGGTGGCCGAGACGATGAGGCGACCGCGCCTGTCGCACAATGTCGCGGTCTTCCATCGAACCGTGCCAACGTGACCATGAGTGCCGCCAAGCCGCCTGCTCCGCGCTGGCGCCCCGGTCCGACTCTCGTCATCGCTTCGATCGCTCTCATAGGGTCCGGCGTCTTTCTGCTCTACGCGATCACTCTGCGTTCCAAGGACCAGGTGCCGCTCCTGGTCACCGGCGCCGTCGTCCTGGGGATCGTGTTCGCCGTCCTCGCCGCGACCGGTGCGGTGGGGGCCTATCGCACGGCGACGGAGAACCGCAGCGGCGCCGCCCTGGCGAACGCCCTGGGTGGCGGTATCGCGGCGCTCATCGCCTTCGCCCTGTTCTCGTTCGCGATCGTCCTCGGACTCGTCTGGCAGGGCTGACACAGTCGGGACCTCGGCAGGCGCGGACGAGCCCTTTGTTACACTCCGGCGGCCGTGGCGGCGACCCCGCGCCCCCATCGTCTAGAGGCCTAGGACGCCACCCTTTCAAGGTGGAGATCAGGGGTTCGAATCCCCTTGGGGGCACTCCTCCTTCCGAACGGAGTCGGCGAGTCGGGAGGTGGCTGAGGCCCCGATCGCGGTCGCTGGGCAGGTACGGACGGCTATCCTCGCCGCCGTGACGAACATCGACGAAAAGGATGGTGTTGGCCAGGAGGTGAGCGCGCCCGCCGTGCCGCGGGACGTACCGGCTGGCCTGCACTACCGGTCGGCGACCGAAGTCGCGCGCAGCATCACCTCTGGCGAGTTGACATCGGTCGAGGCGACCAGGACGATCCTCGATCGCATCTCGGCCATCGACGTCGTTCTCGGAAGCTACGCGATCGTCACCACTGAGCGCGCGCTTGCCGACGCGGCAACGCTCGACGCCGAGCTCGCTGCTGGACGTCCGCGCGGCCCGCTGCACGGCGTGCCGATCGCGGTGAAGGACCTGTTCGACGTGGCGGGCGTCCCCACGGGGGCGGGCATGCCGATCCATCGCACCACGGTGCCGACCGCCGATAGCACGGTGGTCGCTCGCCTCCGGGCCGCTGGCGCCGTGATCCTTGGCAAGCTGCAGATGACCGAGGGTGCGTTCGGGGTGCACCACCCTGCCATCCCGGCCCCGATCAACCCGTGGCACGCCGACTACTGGACCGGCGTCTCGTCGTCCGGTTCCGGTGCCGCGACGGCCGCCGGCCTGTGCTTCGCATCGCTCGGGTCCGACACGGGCGGCTCGATCCGCTTCCCTTCCACGATGAATGGCCTGACCGGCCTGAAGCCGAGCTGGGGCCGAGTGAGCCGGGCGGGCGTCTTCGCCTTGGCCGAGTCGCTCGACCACGTGGGCCCGATGTGCCGCAGTGCTCTCGATGCGGCGTTTGTGCTGTCTCTCATCGCCGGCCCGGATCCCGACGACCCGACAGCTGCGCCCACCGAGGTCGAGGACTACGTCGGGTCGATAGGCAGCGGGGTGGAGGGCAAGCGGATCGGCGTATCCAGGGACCTCGATGGGCTCGATCCCGATGCCGAGCGCGTCTACGGCGCGGCGATGCTCACCATGGCGCAGGCCGGCGCGACGATCGTGGAAATCGAGCTGCCGCCAGATTTCGACCAGGCTGGTCGCGACTGGGTGGCACTCTGTTCGGTCGAGGCCGCGCTAGCCCACGAGTCGACCTACCCGGCCCGGGCCGCCGACTATGGCCCGGTGCTGGCCGACGCGCTCGAGATGGGCCGTCGCACATCGGGTCCCGAGTTCGCCAGGCTGCAGCGACGCCGCGCTCGACTCACCGGCGGACTGACCCGGCTCCTCGCTTCGGTCGATCTCCTGCTCCTCCCGGTGATGGGGGTGGCCGCCCCAACGATCGAGGCCATGCGGAAGGCGGGCCGCGCTCCCGAAGCCGTCGCCGGGCGGCTGAGGTTCACCGCGCCATTCGACCTGAGCGGCCAGCCGACCTTGACGCTGCCCGGAGGGATGAATGCCGATGGCGTGCCGATCGGTTTCCAGATCGTTGGCCGCGCGTTCGATGAAGCCGGCGTCTTGGCCGCCGGCCACGCCTATCAGCGGGCCACCGACTGGCACCTGCGTCACCCACCGCTCTGACCCTTCGAGTACGAGGTCCTCACGCTACGTACGGTCGGCGTCGGCTGTGCCCCGATCGCTTGTCGTCGAGGCCACTGCTGAGGATGTCGGTGCTCATCTAGGGCGATAGCAGGCGCGACGGCTGCCAAGACTGTCGACAATGGGGTGTCGGCGGGGCGTGCTGCTCGCGAAACTGAGCACGACTGTGCTCGCCCCGTCGCCGACAGGCCGAGACTCCCGTCCCCGCCGAAGCCGATGCTTCCATGCCGGCCGATCCGCTGACGGCGTATCCGCCAGAATGCGCAAGAGGAGGTGTGGATGCGGATTGTCGATCTTGAGGTCATCATCCTCCGCCGCCCGGAGGTCGCCGAGGTCGGCGACAGCTCGCAAGATCTGTTGCTCGTGGAGCTGCGGACCGACGATGGCCTGACCGGACTGGGCGAGGCCGATTCGTCCCCGGAGGTGGTCGCCTCGGCGATCCAGGCGCCTCTGTCACACGAGGTCTGTCGCGGCCTTGCCCCGGTCGTCGTGGGGCGCGACCCATTCACGTACGAGGCGATCTGGCTGGCCATGTACAGGGCATCCCTCTTCTACGGACGAGGCGGGGCCGCGATGCAGGCGATGTCGGCGATCGACCTCGCTCTCTGGGATCTGATGGGCAAGGCGACGGGACGTCCGGTCCACGACCTGCTCGGCGGCGCGCTGCGCGACCGGGTGCGAACGTACGCCAGTCTTCTGATGCCCGAGCACGCCGACGAGGTGGAGGGCCTGGTCGAGCAGGCCCGGGCCGAGGGTTTCAGCGCCGTCAAGTTCGGCTGGGGCGGGTTGGGACGGAGCCTGGCGGACGACGAGCAGCTCATCGCCGCCGCCCAGAACGCGGCGCACGCGGAGACTGGCAGGACGATGGACGTGATGATCGACATGGGCAGCCACGGTTGGGCCCGCGATTTTCGCGAGGTCGAGGCGTTCGCCGTCATGCTCGCCCGTCATCGGGTCTACTGGCTCGAAGAGCCATTCGCGCCGGACGACGTCGCCTCCTATCGGCGCCTGCGTGTGCCCGGGTTGCGGATCGCGACCGGCGAGGAAGAGTGCACCGCGGCGGGCTTTGACGCGCTGCTCGCGACGGAGGGGGTCGATGTCATCCAACCGGATCCGGCTCGAGCCGGAGGCCTGACGGCCAGCAAGCGGATCGCCTGGCGCGCGGCAGAACGCGGCGTAGCCCTCGCTCCTCACGCCTGGTCATCACCAGTCGTGCGCGCGGCAGCGGTCCATCTGTCGTTCGCCGCTCCAACGACCCTGATCCAGGAGTATTCGCGTCACGAAACCCCGCTCTCCGTGGCGTTCCGTACGACGATCGTCAGCCGGGATGGCTGGCTGGAGCCGCCGACGGCGCCTGGGCTCGGGGTTGAGCTGGACCGCCAGGCCGGCGAGCGGTTCCGCGTCGGCTGAGGTCCGTCGGTCGCGAGCGCCGCGAGGAGGATCGATGACCACCCCGTTCGTCCCGCCAACGATCGCAACCGCGAGCCTCGAGCTCCGCGAGCGGGCCAAGGCGCCGACGCTTGAGTTCGGCGCGGGGATCCTGACAGAGCGACTTCGCGCTGAGGGGTCGTACCTCTTGCTGACCCAGCCAGAACCGCTCGCCGTCCTGGACCCGGAGGTGGTTCGGGCGGCGGCCGGCGTCCATCTCGTCGATTCCCTCGAGCACGACGCTCTCGCGCGGATCACTCGAGAATTGCCCGCGACGGGGACCGTCGTCGGGATCGGCGGGGGGATGGCGATGGACTCGGCCAAATTCGTGGCCTGGCAGCGCGGGATCCGACTCGTGCTCGTGCCGACCATCGTCAGCGTGGACGCCTGTGTCACGAACACGATCGCCGTGCGTGAGTCCGGCGTGGTCACCTACCACGGGTGGGTCGTACCCGACCTCGTCCTGGTGGACACGGCGGTCGTGGCTGCGGCGCCGCCGCGCCTAAACCGGGCCGGCATCGGCGACTGTGTCTCGATCCGGACGGCCATCTGGGACTGGCGCGCCGGAGCCGGCCACGGCGGCATGCCGTTCGTTGCGGGGATCGCCGCGGGTTCTGAGGCCGCCCTCCGACGGATCGAAGGGCTCGCCGACCAGGTCGGCGCGGTCAGCCACGCGGCCGTCGAGGCAATCGTCCGCACCTACGCCGAGGTGAACGCGCTGTGCGTGACGGTCGGGCACAGCCAGCCCCAGGAAGGATCGGAGCACTACGTCGCGTACCGTCTCGAGGAACTGACCGGACATTCGTTCGTTCACGGTGAGGTCCTCGGTCTCGGCCTGGTGCTGATGGCCACCCTCCAGGGCGAGGGCGCGCGGGAGGCGATGCTTGTGCTTGATCGCGCGCGCGTAGCGTGGCGACCGGCCGACCTCGGCTTGACCCGGGCAGTGCTTCGCGAGGCACTCGTCGGCCTACCGGACTTCGTTCGTCGGGCCCGCCTCCCATGGTCGGTCATCGATGATGGGCGTCTCGATCCTGCTGATGTCGAGGAGCTGTTGAGCAGGACTCCCGGCCTCTGGACCCCCGACTGACCGATGTCCTTACTGTCCGGTTCGGACTGTCATCGTGGCGCCACAATGGTCGTGTAAGGTGCAGCCATGACTGACACGAAGGCGACATCCGCACCCATCAAGACGGACGCCGAGTGGCGTGCCGCCTTGACCCCGGAGCAGTATCTGGTTCTTCGCCAGAAGGGCACCGAGCGGGCCTTCAGCGGGAAGCTGTGGGATGAGCATCGGGCTGGCTCATATCGCTGTGCCGGCTGCGGCACCGAGCTCTTCCGGTCGGACGCGAAGTTCGAATCGGGCACGGGCTGGCCGAGCTTCTTTGCCCCGGCCGATCCCGCCGCGATCGCCACCGAAACGGATCGGACCTTCTTCATGACGCGGACCGAGGCCATGTGTGCCACCTGCGGCGGACACCTGGGGCATGTCTTCGACGATGGCCCAAACCCGACAGGCCTTCGCTATTGCATCAATTCGGCGGCCCTGGAGCTCGACCCGACCTGATCGGTGGCCCATCTGCAATGACCGGGACTGCGCGTAGACTCAGGCTGTGATCGCCTGCCAAACGTGCGGTCGCGAGGTCGCAGACAGCTTCACCTTCTGTCCCCATTGCGGCTCCGCGCTGCTCAACGCGGTGCCCGAGGGTGAGGAACGAAAGCTCGTCACCGTCCTCTTCGCCGATGTGAGCGGCTCGACCGGGCTCGCGGAGACGCTCGATGCCGAGGTTGTCCGGGAGCTGATGGGCGAGTTCTTCGCGCTCGCTCGCGAGGAGATCGAGGCGCTCGGAGGGACTGTCGAGAAGTTCATCGGTGACGCGGTCATGGCCGTCTTTGGCGTGCCGGTGGCCCACGAGGACGATCCGCAGCGGGCGCTTCGGGCGGCGCTGGGCATCCGCCGCCGACTCGGCGAGCTCAACGAGCGGCTCCGCAGGGAGGGGAGGCCGGAGCTCGAGGTTCGAATCGGCGTCAACACCGGCGACGTGGTCGCCACGACGACACCCCGGCCCGGGGAGGGGATGGTGACCGGAGATGCGGTGAACGTCGCATCGCGGCTCGAGCAACTCGCCACGCCGGGGCAGATCGTCGTCGGTCAGAGGACCGTCGCGCTGTCGTCGACCTTCGAGTACCGGCCACTGGGCTCGCAGAACCTTCGCGGGAAGTCGGCGCCGGTCGAGGTACGCGAGCTGGTGGGCGAGTCGGCCAACGCGACGGATCGCGGTATCCCGGGACTCCGTGCGCCTCTGGTCGGTCGAGACGCCGAGATGGACCTCCTGACCTCCCTCTACGACCGCGCGGCGACCGACGAACGACCGCACCTGGTGACCCTGTACGGACAGCCCGGAGTCGGAAAGAGCAGGCTCTGCGCCGAGTTCCTGAGCGTCCTGTCGCAGCGCACGCCTGCGCCGAAGGTCGTCCGGGGTCGGTGCTTGTCCTATGGGTCGGGGGTGACGTTCTGGCCGCTGGCGGAGATCCTCAAGGGCGAAGCTCACATCCTCGACAGCGATCCGCCCGTCGATGCGGTCTCGAAGCTGCAGGATCTCGGGCAGCGACTGCTACGAGTGGAGCTGGCCGCCGACCCGGTTCGGACCACGGCCCTGCTCGGCTACACCGTTGGGATCTCGATGCCGGGCTTCGAGTTCGGACGCCTGGAACCCGAACAGCTCCGATCTGAGATCCACGCCGCGTGGCGGAGTTTCTTCTCTGCATTGGCCAGCGCCGGGCCGCTGGTCGTCGTCGTGGAGGACATCCATTGGGCGGACGGAGCCCTCCTCGATCTCCTCGACGAGCTTGCGGAGCGTGTGGCCGGCGGCGCCTTGTTCCTCTGCCCGGCACGCCCCGACCTGACCGATCGCCGACCCGGCTGGGGCGGAGGCCGACGGAGCTTCTCGAGCGTCATCCTCGACCCGCTCACCCGGGACGACACGAGCCGCCTCCTCGACCTCCTCTTGTCCATCGCCGATCTGCCGCCGAAGCTCCATGAGCAAATCGTCGAGCGCGCCGATGGGAATCCGTTCTTCGTCGAGGAGATCATCCGCCACCTCATCGACCAGGGACGGATCGTCCGCAGCGAGGACGGCTGGCGCGCCGAAGGCTCGCTGACCGAGGTCGCGATCCCGGACACGATCCAGGCCGTTCTCGCTGCCCGCATCGACCTTCTGGGCACAGACGAGAAGCGGACCCTGCAGGCAGCCGCTGTGGTGGGTCGCGTGTTCTGGCCCGCTCCGGTAGGGCGCTTCCTGAACGGAGCCGGGATCCGCGTTGATGAACTGCTTCGTGGACTAGAGGTCCGAGATCTGGTTCTGTTGCGCCTGGGCTCGACGATGGCCGGCCAGCCCGAGTACATCTTCAAGCACGCGCTGGTCCGCGATGTCGCCTACGAGAGCATCCCCAGGCGGGATCGGGCCGCCGCCCATCTGCAGGTCGCGGCCTGGATCGAGGACGTGATCGGGGAGCGACGGCTCGAGGTCGTCGAGCTATTGGCTCATCACTACACCGAGGCCGAACGGGCGGCTGGATGGGCGAAGGTGGAGCCCGTCCGACGAGAGGAGATCCGGGCTCGGGCCGTGGACCTGCTGTTCGAGGCGGGCGAGGAGGCCGCCCGCCACCTGGCGAACGAGCGGGCTCGCGAGCGCGTGCGTGTCGGTCTTGAATTGGCGCAGGGACCGATCGAGCGCGCCAGGGGTCTCGAGATCCTCGTCAACATGCAGCTATGGGCCGATGACGGAAACGGAGCTTGGAACTCCGCCCGCGAGGCGATCGACCTGCGGATGAGTGCCGGTCCAGTCAGCGCCGCCGACCGTCGAGCAGTGGCGCGCGACGCCGGGCTCCTGCTCGCGATCCCTACCCGCTGGCCGGGGCTGATGCGTCAGCTACCGAGCCGCGAAGAAGCGGCACCTTACCTCGACCTCGGGTTGGCAATGCTCGAAGAGGGCGACAGTGAAGAACGATTGCGGCTCCTGCTCGTCCGTGGAGCCTGGGGTTGGGGATTCGCCGAGGCGCGGACCGAGGTGCAGCGCGTGCGGGAAGAACGAGCTGCCGCCGAGGAGGCTGTCGCCATGGCGCGTCGCCTTGGCAGGCCGGACCTTCTTTCCGCCGCTCTCGATACTGTCGGAGCGACGGGGATCCTGCTCGGTGGCTACGGCTTGTCGCGGGTGCCACAGGAGGAGCGACTCCTTCTCATTCCCCAGCTGGACGACATGGTCGAGGTGGTCGATATCTACGGAACGATCTCCTGGTGCCTCGCCCATATCGGTGACTATCGGCGCGCGGCGGAGCTGGGTGCGATCGGCTGGGCGCGCAGCGTCGAGATGGGCGTCGGGAACTACGTTCCGGGGGTCTTCTACGCGGTGGCGAATTTCCGCCTTGGACGGTGGGATGAATTCCAGCGGATCTTCTCGGAGGTCGCGGCGACGTTTGGTCTGTCCGATCCGCAGAAACCGCTGCGCTACCACGCCGGCCGCCTCTTTGGCGTGGCGGCTTACCTGAGTGAAGTTGCCGGAGATCCCAGCGCAGCAGACCGGTTTATCGCGCGGCTCGACAGCTCCCAGGCAGCCCAGGGAAGCGTGGGCATTTCCGCGCCGAGGCCGTGGATCGTCATGACGCTCGTCCGGCGCCGCGAGTTTGCCCAGGCGCGCGCTCGATTGGACGTCGAGGACCCGGTCCGGGACATCCAGAACAGAGACCTGACCCTTGAAGCGTGGGCAGACTTGATCGCGACCGAGGAGACCTGGGACGAAGCCGCCGCCATCGTCGCCGAGGCTCGCGACTGGGCGGCCCGGACCGGCTTGCTCTTCCTTCCCGGCATCGCGACCCGCCTGGAGGGCCAGGCGGCCCTGGCGGCCGGAGATCACGAACGAGCATCTCGCCTCCTGGAGGAGGCTCGCGATTCCTTCATCCGGTTGGAGGCGTCGTGGGAGCGGGCCCGCACCGAACTGTCGCTCGGGCAGGCGTACCTCGCCCTTGGCCGTGAAGCCGGCGCGGCGAATGCAGCGAAGGCGGCTCTCGAGACCTTCACCGCCCTGCGGGCGCCCGTCGAGATCGAGCGGGCGGCCGCCCTGGTCTCCCAAGTAGGCGAGACGGCCGGTTCATCGCCCTAGGCGCTCGGGAGTCCAACCCGCTGGGCGTCAGAGCCAGTGGTTGTCGTGACGGGCGTAGAACGCCGCGCGCTCCTCTGCGGTCATCCGGCCGGTCTCGACGATGCCTTCGAAGTAGCCTTCCCGGGGAGCACCCGGGGCGAAGTGGATCAGCATCGAGGCCCGCTCACCGGACTCGTTTCGAAAGGCGTGGATCCCGCCCTCCGGCACGTGGATGAAGTCGCCCGCCCGCGTGTCGATCCAGCGCTCGCCGTCGAAGATCTTGATCGAGCCGACGAGGACGAAGAATGACTCGCTGATCGTTCGATGGAAGTGCGGGCCGGGCCCGCTCGGCTCGGGACCCATCTCCCAGCGGTAGAGGCCGAATAAGCCGTGCGTTGTCGCGCCGGTGGCCAGGTAGTGGACGGAATTCCCGGATGAATACACGAAGTCGGGAGCGCGGTCGGCCGGGCGATACGTCGCGGAGCGTTCGCCGGTCTCGCCGGCGTACAGTGGCTCGGGGTAGCTCATCGGCTCTGCAGCTCCTCTCGGCGGGCGCGGATTCCAGCTTCCCATGCTGTCACGACGACGGATGGCCGTTCGGCTCCAGCCGGTCGCCGCGAAGGGTCGTCGCTCGGTGGTTCGCGTACCATCGCGGCGATGTTCGAGATCGCCGGCGTCGAGATCCGCACGATCGTGACGGACAACGTCGCGACGCGCTGCGACGGCTGTCGGGAGATCATCGAGGGGACCCCCTGGCGGATCAGCGTCCTGGACATCGTCTCGCCCGAGGCCCCGCCGTCGTGGACGGAATCACCGCCCATCAACGCGGGCCCGTTCCAGTTCCATTCGGATCCGGAGCACGTCCGCGCCTGGATGGGCGCGAAGGGCTATCTCTTCTGTCGCAAGGGCACCGTCCGCGAGATCATGCGTCCGGTTCCGATCCCAGGCGATGTGCCTCGCTTCGGCCTGTGCGACGGCCTCCATCGCGACGATCACGAGTTCGTGCCGGCCTGACCCACCGACCGATCGATCCCTGAAGGACACATGGACCCTCTCGTCGTCATCCCCGGCATCACGTCGGCCATCGCCCTCGTCATGGCCGTCCTTCTCCTCGATCAGTGGCGCGTCCGTCGGCGGACCTATCAGTTGGTATGGGCAGCCGGGATGCTGTTCTTCGGGATCGCGTCAGGGAGCGAGGCGCTTGCGGCGGCAGGGGCCTGGACGGAGGGCCTCTATCGCACCTGGTACCTGACCGGCGCCGTCTGGACCGCGGGCTGGCTCGGTCTGGGCACCGCATTCCTCCTCGCGCGCACGCGCTTCGGTTACACGTTCGCGGTCTGCATCGCCCTGGCCGGGATCTTCACCCTCCTGACCCAGCGACGCTTCCAGTACGAGGGCGCCGGGGCGGCACCTGTCCTCTATCTCATCGCCGCGATCGTCATCGCGATCGCCGTCGCCGTCGAGACGTATTTTTCCAACGACCGCTGGCCGCGGATCGCGGCGATCGGTGTCGTCGGGGCGACGGTGATCTCCCTCGTCGTCATGACCCAGGTCGAGCTTGCGCCGCCCGGCTACGCCATCGACTCCACGACAGGGATGCCGATCGGCGAGCTCTTCCCCGGCACGATCCGCCTACTGACTCCGTTCATGAACATCACCGGCGGCCTTGCGCTCGCCCTTGGGGCGTTGTTCTCGGCCTACGTCTTCATGCCCAAGCGACGCGTCCTGCCGTACTCGCTCGATCCGAGCCAGAACGGCGACCAGATGCTCTTCAACCTGCTTATCGCGCCGGTGGCCATCACCGTCAATTTCGTGGCGTCCCTGCCGGGGGCCGTGCGGGCCTTCTTCCGTGGTGAGCTGCCGTCGCGCGTTCCGGCGACCCTGCTCATCGCGATCGGCGGGTTCACGGCGTCGGGGACCGATGCACTCAACAGGTTCGGCTCGACCGAGCTCTTCCAGCTCGGAAAGCTCGTGTCTGCCGTCCTCCTGTTCGCCGGCTTCCTCGTCTCGATCGAGGTCTTCAGCGAGTTCCGGATCCCCTTCACCAGCCGACGTCTCGGCGGGCCTCGCCACGAGCCGTCGCCCAGCGCAGAGGCGGGCCGGCCCTGAGTCGGGCGGCGCTCGGAGGAGTTGCCGTCGTGATCGCCGCGATCTGCTTCGGGACGCTCGGCCCGACATCGCGGCTGGCGGCCGAGCTTGGCATCACGTCGTCGGCGTTCGCCGCCTGGCGCGGCGTCATCACGGCGATCATCCTGGCCGCAGCGACCACGGTCCTGGTGCTGCGAGGTGCTCCGCTGTTGCGCCTCCGCGACCTCGATCGGCGAACCCGGATCGCCCTCGTGATCGCCGGCTCGACGAACGTCGTCCTCAACCTGGCGATCTTCGCCGCGTTCACGCGGATCTCGATCGCCCTCGCGCTGGTGGGCTTCTACACGTTCCCGGCCATGGTCGCCGTCCTCGCCGTCGCGCTCGGACGCGAGTCTCTGGGTCCGGCCCGGCTGGCGGCCCTCCTCGTCGCCCTTGGCGGGATGGTCCTGGTGGTGTCGGGCGGCGGGATCGACGCGGGCAGCTTCGAGGTCATCGGGTTCGGACTGGCGCTCACCGCCGCGGCCGCCCAGACCGTGTACCTCACGATCAGCAAGTCGGAGTATCGCGAGGTGCCCGTCTATGAGGTCGGGCTTATCGCCGCTGCGGTGGCAGCCACGGCGATGGCAACCGTGGCGGTCCTCGCCGATGGCTTCGGGGCCATCACCCTGCCGCTGTCGACCAGCGGGCTGTGGGGGCCTCTGTTGTGGGCCGGGATCGTCGCCGGCGGCCTGCCGTTCATCCTGCTCCTGTCGGGCATTCGCATCGTCGGGTCGACCAACGCCGGTGTCCTCATGCTGTTCGAGCCGCTCACCGGCGTCGTCCTCGCCGCGGCCCTGCTCGACGAATCGCTATCCGGCATCCAGCTGGTCGGCGGCGCGATGATCCTCCTCGCGGCGGTCCTCCTTCAGCGCGGCGCGACCCCGCAGGTGGACGACCGCGCGGGGGTCCAGATGGCCTGAGGGCTATACTCGCTCGACTCTTCCCACCGCCCGCAACCGAGGTTCGATGCGCGTCCGAAAGGCCGTCTTTCCCGCCGCCGGATGGGGAACGCGGTTCCTGCCAGCCACGAAGGCGTCCCCCAAGGAGATGCTGCCGCTCGTCGACAAGCCGGTCATCCAGTACGCGGTCGAAGAGGCGGTCGCGGCCGGCATCGAGCAGGTCATCATCGTCACCTCGTCGCAGAAGCGGGCCATCGAGGATCACTTCGACCTGTCCTATGAGCTGGAGCGGATGCTCGAGGACAAGGGCGACATCGAGACCCTCCGGCAAGTCCGGCACATCAGCGACCTCGCCCAGGTCAGCTACGTTCGCCAGAAGGAGCAGCTGGGCCTCGGACATGCGGTCCTGTGCGCGAAGGAGATCGTCGGCCACGAGCCGTTCGCGGTCATCCTGTCCGACGATGTGGTGGTCGGCCCGAGCCCCTGCATCGGCCAGCTCATCAATGCCTACCAGCGGACGCACGGCTCGGTCGTGGCCGTCATGGAGGTCCCGCCCGACGAGATCGACCGCTACGGGGTGATCGCGTCGGAGCCGTCCGACGACCCGCTCGACCATGGCCGGCTGCACAAGGTGAGCCGCCTCGTCGAGAAGCCGGACGCCGCGGATGCGCCGTCGAACCTGGCGATCATCGGACGATACGTCCTGACCCCCAAGATCTTCGACAAGCTCGAGCAGACGCCGCTTGGTGCGGGCGGTGAGATCCAGCTGACGGATGCGATCTCGGCCCTCATGGTCGAGCAGAGCGTCTACGCCTACGAGTTCGAGGGGACTCGCTATGACGCGGGCACCAAGATGGGATGGCTCAAAGCGTCCGTCGAGCTTGCCCTCGATCGCCCCGATATCGGGTCCGAGTTCCGCGACTACCTGCGTGGGCTTGAGCTCTGAACGGGTCGTTCGCCCCGACAGGTGCGCTACGATGCCCGCGATCTGTCGTCAGCCCGACGGTCGCGAGCTAAGCGTGTGGAGGTAGAGCGTGGCGGCCATCGGTGACGTCCTCGCCGGGCGATATCGGCTCACGGAGCTGCGATCCGAGGACGCGGCAACGACGATCTTCGGCGCGACCGATGTGCAGCTCGATCGCCTCGTCAATGCCATCGTCCTGCGTCCGGAGGTTGCCGCCGACCCAGCGGTGATCGCCCGGTTCCGTTCCGAGGCCCGGGCGGCGGCCGCGATCGACCACGACAACATCGTCTCCATCCTCGATTTCGGCGATGACCCATCCCTGACCTACCTGGTGACCGAGCACATCGATGGCGAGAGCGTTGCCGATAACCTCCGGCGATCCGGTGCCCTGCCACCCCGTGGAGCCGCCCGGATCGCGGCCGACGCAGCACGTGGCCTCGGCGCCGCCGGCGCCCGCGGTGTCGTCAACGGCGACCTGACGCCATCCGACGTCATCATCGGACGCGACGGGCGGACGCGGGTCGGTGGGTTCGTCGTGCCCGCGGCGACGGCCGATGCGGCCGTGGCGCTGCCCGGTGGAGGACACGCTGTCGCCTACGACAGCCCCGAGCGCGATCGTGGCGAGCCGGCCGACGCGACCTCGGACCTCTACTCCCTCGGCGCGGTCCTCTTCGAGATGCTCACCGGTCGCGCTGCGTGGAGCGGGCCCGATGCCTCGTCGGTCGTCGGCGCCAGGGCGGCAGGTGCGGCGCCGCGGCCATCGGACCTCCGGGCGGGGATCCCGCCGACACTCGATGCGATCGTCGTGAAATCGTTGGCCTTCGATCCATCGGCGCGCTTCGCATCCGCCGGGGCCTTTGCCGCGGCGCTCGATTCGTTTCTCTCCGAGCCAGCTGGGAGCGCTGCGGTGCTCGCGGGCGCCGCCGCTGTCGGAGCGGCCGGTGCCGGTGTAGCAATGGCTGCAGCCGGTGGTGGTGCCGGGAGCGGGTCGGCGGGCGGCCCGCCGGCGGGAGCTCCCTACCCGCCCGAGGCGTATGCGGGCGCGCCCGACGACGATGAGCCGCTTGACGAGGAGCCGCCCGAGGGGCGACAGACCGGCGCAGCGACGTGGATCGCGGGCCTGCTCGGTATCGGCGTGCTGGCGATCCTCGCCTTCATCCTGTTCAACCTCCTTGCCGGAGGGGGCGGCCCGAACGCCTCGCCCTCGCCGTCCGTCCTGGCGATGCCGAACTTCGTCGGCATGCAGGCAGATGTAGCCCGCAACCTGGCGACGACCCTTGGGTTGACCGTCGAGCCGACGTTCGTCAAGGACTCGACCGTTCCCGAGGGCCAGGTCACGGCGCAGGATCCCATCGCCGGCACGGAGATCGCGACCGGGTCGACGATCAAGCTCACGGTCGTGACGGGCAAGGAGCTTGTCGCCGTGCCCGATCTGCGGGCGCTCACGGAGACGGAGGCGCTCAACGCCCTCATCGCGGCGAGTCTCCAGGTCGGCATCCGGACCGAAGCCTTCGACGATGTGATCCCGGCCGGCCAGATCATCGGTCAGAGCCCCGCTGCCGGGATCGAGGTGGCCACCGAGACCAAGGTCGACTACGTCGTGTCGAAAGGTCCTGAGCCGAGTCCGAGTCCGCCGCCGAGTCCACCGCCGAGCCCGAGACCGTCGCCGAGCCCGAGTCCGCCGCCGCCGAGCCCGTCACCGAGCCCGAGTCCGAGCCCGTCGCCCAGCCCAAGCCCGTCGCCGAGCCCCAGTCCGTCGCCCTGACGCCGCCTAGGCCCCGACGTCGCCCTCGCGCTAGGGTTCGACCTCGGGGAAGAGCGTCCAGCCGCCACCCGCAGGCGCGACCGCTGGGACGGGATCGTCGGCGTCGGAGTTCGCCGCGGCCGCCACCACCGGGACGAAGCCGCGCGGCCCGAGGACGACCGGCGGCCCGACCACGATGGAACGATCGTTCTCATCGACGACCATGCCGGACGTCTCCCAGCATGGCCGGATCTCGTCGCCCCGGAGCGGCTGTCGCTGACGATCCAACCCACAGTAGGTGATGTCGCCGGCGACGGCGACGCGGACGTGGCGGCAGGTCGCGCAGCAGACGGTCGACCGGCGACAGACCCAGCATTGGGCCGTCTCCTCCTGGGGCGTCCGGCAGTGCGGGCAGCTCCACATCGCCATGTCCAGCGATGGTAGCTGCAATCGGCTACCTCGTGCCGGGTACCGGGGAGCTCGCCCAGGTCTACTTGGTGATGCTGATCGCGTTGCGAGCCGTGATGGTCCCCAGCTCACCTGCGTCGACGAGAGCCGTCAGGGCGCCGGTGCCCGTCGCCGATCCCTTGGGGATCGTCGTCTTATACGAGGCGCGGCCG
Organism: uncultured Chloroflexia bacterium; assembly: GCA_963789905.1. Classification (GTDB taxonomy): domain Bacteria; phylum Chloroflexota; class Limnocylindria; order Limnocylindrales; family CSP1-4; genus CAWBMK01. Next base: position 1,674,789 of record CAWBMK010000001.1, read on the forward strand.
TTGCCGTCGGTCGTTCCCTCCGCCACGATCGTCTCGATCCCCGGCACCGATAGCGTGAAGGTGATTGCTGCGCCCTTGACCGCGCGCCCGTTGGGATCGGTCACGGTGACCGACATGGTGATCGGGTCGGGCAGCGTCTTGCGAGAGAACTGATAGCGGTTCGCCTTGAGCGAGGCGGCCAGCTTGCCCGAACCCTTTCTGAGCGTGAGTGCGGCCTCGCCCTCGTTGCCCGCCGGGTCGGTCGCGCCGATGGTGATGGCGTTCGTACCGGCGCCAAGGGCGATCGGGAACTCGAACGTCCCGTCGGCGGCCGCGATCGTGCTCGCCGTCGCGTTATTGGAGGTGTTGCGGGCGAGGATCGTGCTCCGGCCCTGGGTCTTGCCCTTCAATGTCGCCGTCTTGCCGTTGACGATGGCCTTGTTCTTCGGCGATGTGATGGTGATCTTCGGCTTCGCCTTGTCGAGCACGAAGGTGATCGGTGCTGACGGATCCGACTCGTTCGCGTCGGACGTCGCAAGGGTGGCTGCGAACTCCTGGGAGCCATCGACGAGCTCCACGCCGGCGAAGACGAACGCCGCTCGATCAACCACCGACTGCTCGACCACGAAGGCTCGCTCGCCGTCCTTGGGAGTCACGTAGAGGCGGACAAGGAGGCCGGCCTGGCCCAGGAACTGAAGCGGGACCGTCCCCGTGATGTCGACCGTAGCCTGGTTCGTGTACGGCTCCTCGGGGGCGACGAGCGAGGGGATCGTCAGGGCGAGGAACGGGCTGGCGCTGGGGCTCGGCGTCGCGGTCACCTTGTCGACGAACCCGGTGAACGCGGAGCCGATGCTCGCCGCGACCGTCTTGAAGCCGCCCTGGCCGGCAAACAGGACGATTGCGCCAAGGCCGACGACCGCCAGGGCGAGGGCGACGCGAGCGATCATCGGCATGCCCGAGTCCCGGGGGATGGGCTTGTGGCGAGCGATGCGCTCGCGCGACGTCGTGCGCGGCTTGACCGTCGTCCCGGAAGGGCGACCGGTCGACGGCTCTCGCCGGCGGACGTGCGAGGGGCGCGTGCCGCGAGTAGCTGCCATCTGATCCCATTGTCGCACGCTGTCGCGAACGGGTCGGTCGCCCTGCGGTGTACTCTGGGCCGGTCCAGCGGGGTGCCTACCCCCATCCGGGATCAGAGGGCAGGGATTGCAGGCACGCGATCAACGACCGGGCCCGCGCTCGCCAGGTCCGACCGGCCGTCCTGAGTTCGGCGTCGGACCGGTGGCCCGGGTCCAGCGACCGGCGCCGGCGGACGATCTGGCGACTCGCTATCGGACGATGCCGGCAGCCGGCTCGCCCGGCTTCGGCCTCCCCAACCTTCGCCGCAACGTCTGCCCCCACTTCTACACGACGGGGCCGCGCGGAGCGATCCCGATCCAGGCGCCCCACCTGCTCAAGGCCCTCATCCGCCAGGAGCAGAACACGAGTCGCTGCCAGCTCCGCGGCGGTGTCCACCTCGAGATGGGTTACGTCGGCGACGTCTGCCTCTCGCCGCGCTTCAACCAGTGCGTCTTCTACGAGGATGAGCTGACCCGCGAGTGACGCTGACGTACGGAGAGGCGCTGGCGGCGCTGTCCGAGCGCGGCCGCTTCGGGATCCGTCTTGGGCTCGGGCGCACCCGGGCCATCCTGCGAGAGCTTGGCGATCCCCAGCGCACGATGCGCGGGGCGCTGATCGCCGGCACGAACGGCAAGGGCAGCGTCCTCGCTCTGGCCGGATCTGTACTGCGAGCATCGGGGCTGCGCGTCGCGGAGACACCGAAGCCGCACCTCGTCAGCTACCGCGAGCGGGCCGTCGTCGACGGCCACCCGATCGACCCGTTCACCTTTGCCCGCATCGCGACCACTGCGCTCGCGGCTGCCGAGCGCGTGGAGAGCCGACACGGTCCGGCGACGGAGTTCGAGATCCTCACCGCCCTCGCCTTCCGCTGGTTTGCGGAGGCGAACGTCGATCTGGCCCTCGTCGAGGTCGGGCTGGGCGGCCGGCTCGACGCGACGCACGCCTGGGATGGCGGCGTCGCCGTTGTCACGAACGTCGGCCTCGACCACACCGATCGGCTCGGTTCGACGATCCGCGAAATCGCCAGGGAGAAGGCCGCCATCATCGAGCGCGGCGATCTCGCGGTCAGTGGGGCGGCCGGTGACGCCCTCGGCATCGTGCAGCGCCGCTGTCGTCGCCTGGGTGTGCCGTTGACGGTCGTCGAGCCGCCGACCGTCCTCGCCATCGGGCGCGACGGGATCGAAGTGGAGCTCGGACGACTGGGCCCGGTCCGCGTCGGTCTCCGGGGCCGTCATCAGGCGACCAACGCCGCCGTCGCCGACGCCACCCTCGATGCCCTCGAAGCGGCAGGCATCGCGGTCTGCCCAGCTACGGACCGGCGCATTGGTTACGCGAGTGCGCGCTGGCCGGGGCGCCTCGAGCTGTTCACCGTGGGTTCGCGCGATGTCCTCGTCGACGGCGCTCACAACCCGGATGGTGCGGCGGCCCTGGCGAGGGCGATCGACGAGCTGTCGCCCCACCTGACGGCGGGCCGTCCGACGCTCGTCATCGCCGCGATGGTCGACAAGGATGTCGGCGGCATCATCGCCGCCCTGGCCGGATCGTCGTCCCTGGCCACGGCACGGGTCATCTGCACGGCCGTGCCAGGCGAGCGGGCGATGCCGCCAGCCGACCTTGCCGCTGCGTGGCGTGCTCACGCTGGCGGGCGCCCGGCAACCGCCCCGGACCCAGCCGCAGCCCTGGAGGCCGCACTCGGATCGGGGACCGGGCCGGTCATGGTGGCGGGCTCGCTGTACCTTGTCGGCGCGGTGCGCGCGCTTCTCGTCGACGAGCCGGAGCTGCGCGAGCCAGCCGAGGAGGCCTGAGGATGGCAGTGGCCCACGACGGCTCGCCGCGATCGCCCTCCGCGACCGACATTGGCGGCCGCCGCTTCGAATGGGGCGAGCGGACGTTCGTGATGGGGATCGTCAACGTCACCGCCGACTCGTTCTCGGGCGACGGGCTGCTCGCGAGCGAGGTCGGCTACGCGGAGGCCGCGGTTGCACAGGCGCGGGGGATGGTCGCCCAGGGCGCCGACATCCTCGATGTTGGAGGCGAGTCGTCGCGGCCGGGCCACCAGACCGTTGCCGAGGAGGAAGAGCTGCGGCGTGTGGTCCCTGTCGTGAGGGCCATCGCCCACGCGTTGCCGGGCACCCCGATCAGCGTAGACACGGTGAAGCCAGCGGTCGCGGCGGCCGCCATCGACGCCGGCGCCGCTCTCATCAACGACGTCTGGGGTGTCGATACCGAGCCGGACCTTGCCCGCCTCGCAGCCGAGCGCAGCGTGCCGATCGTGCTCATGCACAATCGAGCCGAGGCCCGGTATCGGGATGTGACCGCCGAAGTCGTCGACGAGCTCGAAGAGGCGATCGACCGAGCGATCGAGGCAGGCGTCCCGGGCGGCAACATCCTCGTCGACCCGGGGTTCGGGTTCGGCAAGACGGCCGAGCAGAACCTCGCCGTCCTTCGTCATCTGGCGACTCTGCGATCTCTCGGACGGCCGATCCTCCTCGGCACGTCGCGCAAGTCAACCCTGGGCCGAGTCCTCGATCTTCCCGCGTCGGAGCGGCTCGAGGCCACGCTTGCGACTACGGCGCTCGGCATCGCCTCAGGGGTCGACATCGTTCGCGTCCACGATGTCGCTGCCAACGTCCGCGTCGCGCGGATGGCGGACGCGATCATCCGGGGATGGTCCGAGCCATGACCGACCGCATCGTCCTGGCCGGGATCGTCGTCGAGGGGCGGCACGGCGTCCACGACTGGGAGCGCGAGGCGCTCCAGCCGTTCATCGTCGATGTCGAGCTGCTGCTCGATCTGCGAGTCGCCGGCACCACCGATGATCTATCGCAGACGGCCGACTATTCGGCAGTCGCCCGCCGCATCCGCGAGATCGTCGAGACGCGTTCGGTTCTGCTGATCGAGGCCCTCGCCGAGGCGATCGCCAGTTCCCTGCTGGCCGGTTGGCCGATCGTCGATGAGATCGTCGTTCGAATCCGGAAGCCGGCCGTTCTCACGGCCGGCTTACCCGATGGTCCGATGGTCGAGATCCGCCGATCACGGCGCGACGGCTAGAGGTCCGACGGGCGCGTGCCGAGCTCGACCGAGATCTTTGTCGTGGCTCCGTCACGGAGGACCTCGAGCACCACGGTCTGTCCGGGGGCGTACTGCGACAGGGCGAGGTCGAGCGGGTGGAGGGCGTCGATCGCCCGATCCTCGACCTTGACGATGATGTCGCCGTCCTTTAGCCCTGCCTTGGCGGCTGGAGTCCCCGGCTCGACGCCGGGTCGGGCCTGGCCGTTGGAGCCCTGACCCTCGCCGATGAGGGCGCCGTCCGTGACGGAAAGGCCTCGCTCCTTGGCGAGCTGGCGATCCAGGTTCTGGAAGGAGATCCCGAGATACGGCCGGGAGAGCTTCTGCCCGGCGACGGCCTGGCGCATGATCGGCTTGGCGATGTCGATCGGGATCGCGAACCCGATCCCCTCGGCGTTCGATGCGATAGCCGTGTTGATCCCGATGACCGCCCCCGCGGCGTCGAGCAGCGGACCGCCGCTGTTGCCCGGATTGATCGCCGCGTCGGTCTGGAGCAGGTTGGTCAGGCGACCTCCGTCGACGGTGATCTGACGGCCGGTCGCCGACAGGATCCCGGACGTCACGGATGAGGAGTACGTGCCCAGGGGACTGCCGATGGCGATCACGGTCTGACCGACGGACAGCTCCGACGATACCGCGAGATCAGCGGTCGGCAGGCCGTTGGCGTCGACCTTGACGATCGCCAGGTCGGTCAGCGTGTCGATGCCGTAGACGGTGCCCGGGAACTGCCGACCGTCCTGAAGCTCGACTGTCAATGTGCCTCCTCCGGCGATCACGTGGCGGTTGGTCAGGATCCAGCCGGCGGAGTCGTAGATGAAGCCCGATCCGATGCCGCTCTCGGGGATGGACAATGGGTCGGTCGTGGCCGCCGAACCGACCGAGATCTTGACGACCGCCGGGCTGACCGCGGCGGCGGCATCGATGATCGCCGACGACTCCTGGATGACGACCGGTTGGCGAGTATCGACTTCGTCACCACTTGGGCCGATCGTCGTCGTGGGGCGGTCGAGGGCGCCGCTCGCCGACAGGACGGCAAGAGTGCCGCTGGAGGCAAGGATCGCGGAGAGGACCGCCGCGCTGATGACGAGGCCAACCGTGCTCCGGCGATGCGATGTGGTCGCAGCGGCCGGAGGGTCGGAAAGGTGAGTCCCGCTGGGCTCGAACCAGCGCTCGGGTGTGGGGGGGACTGTCGTGCTGGGCGGGATCCAGGCCGGATCCGTGGACAGCGTCGGCGAGGTCGCGGGATCGGCGGCCGGATCGGCCGCGGGGACTGTCGAAGGAGTGGGTGCGTCCAGCGGATTCGGGGGAGTGACAGGCTCGGTCATGGCGCAAGCCTGGCACAGCGGTGTTCAGCCACGGCAATCGGGCCGGTAAAGGTTTCGCTATGCCCTCGGTGACGATGGGAGGGGCAGCAGCTCGCCGGCCACGACCTCGCTCGGCACCGGCGGGGTGCTCGGCATGGTCTCGTCCGTTCGTGGATCGCGAGGCAGGATGACCGTGAACGTGGAACCCTCACCGAGCGTCGATTCGACGGCGACTCGTCCGCCGTGCATGTCGACGATCGACTTGACGATCGCGAGGCCGAGGCCGCTGCCCGATCCGCGCGCCTCCGCTGCCTGGACCCCCCGGTAGAAGCGATCGAAGATCCGCGGCAGCTCAGTCGGATCGATCCCGACGCCTGTGTCGGTGACCATGACCGATGCCCCATCCGGGTGCGGCTCGACTGAGACCTTGACCCGACCGCCCCGCGGCGTGAACTTGAGGGCATTGCCGACGAGGTTGGCGACGACCTGCCCGATGCGCGGCGGGTCGTGGCGGATCCTGATCGGTGTCGGGGGCAGCTCGAGCACAAGCTCGATGCCCCGGCGACGTGCGGCCGGACGCGCCTGCTCGACGGCCGATTCGACGCAGGCTCGCACATCGTCGGGTCGCAGATCGAGCAGGACGAGACCGGAGTCGAGCTTCGAGAGCTCGAGCAGGTTCTGGGCCAGCCAGTCGAGCCGTTCGAGTTGCTGGCCGCTCGATTCGAGGAACTCCGCGCGGGCCTGCGGATCGTCTCCCGCCCGATCGCGAAGGAGCTCGTTGAAGGTCAGCAGGGCCGCGATAGGCGTGCGTAGCTCGTGGCTGACATCGGCCAGGAAGTCGCGACTCCGGTCGCGATCATGGCGGATGATCGCGATGCTCTCCTCGAGACGGGCGGCCATCGCGTTGAACTGTCGACTGAGCTCGACGAGCTCAGAAGAGCCGGTCGCTCCGAGTGAGGTCGGGACCCGCTGACCAAGATCGCCCTCGGCAAGGGCTCGCGATGCCTCGGTCAGACGACGGAGGGGAACGGTGAAACGCTGGGCCAGGGCTGCGGCGATGATGATCGACACACCGAAGGCCACGATCCCGACGGCGGCGATGAGCCCGGTCGCCGCAGCGATCGTCGACGCTCTGAAGGTCAACGGGTTGGCGAGGGTGACCTGGAGGCCGTAGACGAAGGCTCCCGCTTCCCCGGCGAAGGCCTCGTCGCGTCCGATCGGGTCGCGGGCCTGACCCACGTCGGGTGGCACGGACAACGGCGCCGAGAAGATCGCACCGGGCGCCGGCTCGATGCGGATGGCGCCGGCATCCTCGGGAACGATCGACCCGATGGCGATGCGCACGTCCGCCTGCGCGATCCGGTCTGCCAGGTACTGCGTGATGTCCGGATTCGCCAGCGCCGCCGCCACTCGTGGGTTCAGCTGGTTGTTGGCATCGACCACCGGACCGTCCGCAGCGCGGTCTCGGACGACCGCGCCGACGTAGTCGCGGACCGCGAGCGTTCTTACGTTGAGGTCTGCCCGGACTGTCTCGGAGAAGTGGTCGTCGAGCCTGTTGAGGACCAGGATGGAGACGAGGAACAGCGTCAGGGCGACGACCAGGGCAAAGCCGACTGTGAGCCGCGCCTGCATCGTGTGGGGTACGAGACGTGGACCGATACGCCGCAGTGAGAAGGATCGGCCGGCCATCGTCAGCGCTCGGTGAAGGCGTACCCGACGCCGCGGACCGTTTGGACGAACCGCGGTGCCGATGGGTCGTCCTCGATCTTGTCCCGCAGGTGGCTGACGTGGACGTTGATGGTCTTCTCGTCCTGGTCGAGGGCCTCGTAGTCGCGCAGCAGCTCGAGCAGCTCGGATCGCGTGTAGACGCGACCGGGCCGCGAGGCGAGGTGGCGCAGCAGCTCGAACTCCGTCGGTGTCAGGGAGATCCGCCGGTCGCCGCGCTGCACGCGCCGCCGTTCCAGATCGATGACCAGGTCGTCGAAGCGGATGACCCGGCCACCGGCCGCGTCCGCAAGGTCCCCATAGGCGCGTCGGAGGAGCGCCTTGATGCGGCTCATGAGCTCACGCAGGCCGAACGGCTTGGTCAGGTAGTCGTCGGCGCCGAGCTCGAGCCCGATGACCTTGTCGACCTCGTCGTCGCGAGCTGTCAGGACGAGGATGGGCGCACGCGAGCCGCCGGCCCGGAGACGGCGAAGGACCTCAAAACCGTCGATCCCCGGCAGTCGGACATCAAGCACGATGAGGTCGGGGGCCTGGCCAAGGGCGAATTCGAGGCCCTCCTCGCCGGAGCGCGCTACTGCCACGGTGTAGCCCTCCTGGCCAAGGGCATACTGGATGCCACGCGCGACGGCGAATTCGTCTTCGATGATGAGGATCGTCGAACCCATGGCGGGGGCATCGTAGCGCGGGCCCCCGGGGCCTGCCTGTGGTAGCCTTCCGCCCGCCCAGGAGGATCAGCGCCCGATGTCCAGCACTCGCCCCGAGCTCGTCGCCGCTCAGCGCGACATCACCGGCAAGAAGGTCGCCGGCTTGCGTCGCGCCGGACGGCTCCCTGCCGTTGTCTACGGGCACGACGTGCCATCGACGAACCTCTCCCTGGACACCCACGATTTCGAAACCCTCCGGCGCCAGGTCGGGCCGAACGCTCTCATCGACCTCTCGATCGACGGCAAGAAGCCCCAGCCAGTCCTCGTCCATGGCGTCGCGATCCACCCGGTGGGTCGTCACCCGCTCCACGTCGATCTGCTGGCGGTCAGGATGACCGAGGAGCTCATCGTCGACGTGCCGCTCGTCGCGACGGGCGAATTCGAGGCCGTCGCCAAGCTCGGCGGCACGCTCATCCATCCCCAGGAGACCGTCAAGGTCAGGGCTCTGCCGGACCACCTCCCGCAGGCCATCGAGTACGACATCTCCTCACTCGTCGACTTCGACGCCGTCATTCTCGTCAGCGAGCTCGCCGTCCCGTCGGACGTGACCCTGCTCACCGACCCCGGCGAGATCATCGCCAAGGTGCTCGCCCCGCGCATCGAGGAGGTCGCCGAGGTCGCCGAGGTCCCGGAGGGCGAGGAAGGCGAGGCCGCCGAGGGTGCCGAAGGCGAGGCGGGCGCTGCTGGCGCCGGTGGAGCCGCCGAGAGCGATGGGCAATCCGAGGAGGAGCGCTAGGCCCGCGCGACCGGTCGGCTACACCCTCTCATTCGGGGCTCGTCGCCCCATCGCGATGACGACCGGCGTTCGCCAGATGAACGCCTCGGGCCTGAGCCGGGCCAACTCGCGCCGAGCGGTGTCATGGATCCGGCGACGCATGGCCGCATCGAGGCCTTCGAGGAAATCGACCTCGTCGTAGCGCTCGAGGAAGTCCAGGAAGCTTCGTCTGCTCCAACCATGCTCGAGGATCGCCTCGCGAGCGTGTACCTCGGCGAAGCCCGCCCGGCGTAGCTGAGTGGCGGCGCCGGTGGCCGATGGGATGTCGCCGGCGCGCTGGTCGTCCTCAGCCAGGCCATCGGGAGCGTCGGCGGCATCGAGCGCGCGGTCCCAGGCCTCGTCGGGCTCGAACGGCGTCCGGTCCTTCATCCAGGCGACGTAGCCGACCCAGCCGCCAGGGGCGAGGACGCGGCGCGCCTCACGGAGCGCTCGAAAGCGATCGGGCACGAGCTGGAGAACGAACGACGAGGCAACGAGCTCGAACGTCGCGTCGGGGAACGGCAGGTGGTCCGCCAGGCCCTCTCGAAACTCCAGCCGTCCGAGCTCGTCAGCGGTCAGAGTCGCCGCGGCCATCCGCTCCGCGATGCCGAGCATCCCGGCCGAGCCGTCGATGGCGGTGACTCGGACAGAGGGCAGGCGACGGATCGCCGCCAGGGCAAGGCTGCCCGTGCCGGTCCCGACATCGAGGACGCGCGGCGCAGCGTGCCCATCGAGCAGCGGCGCGACCTCCTCGAGGAAGGTCGTGACGGTCGGGCGGAGGACAGGTGCCCACCACCTCTCGTAGCGGTCGGCGTGGCGATCGTAGCGTCGGCTGATCTCTCCCATGGCGGTCCATCGTGCCACGAAACGTTCGTGCCCTTCGGCCCCTCCGGACGGGACAGGCGGCGCTGTGCTGCGCCGCCCATCGGCGCGATGCTGAATCCAGACGGCGCGGCCCGTCGTGGCAAGAACAGCGCCGACAAGGAGGTGCCGCCATGAAGCGGATCCTCGTGGCTTACGACGGCGGAGAGCCCGCCCAGAAGGCCCTTCGCGCGGCGATGGAGCTGGCGCAGCCATTCGGTGCCGCGATCAGCGTCGTCAGTGTCGTGCCCCAACGTGCAGGTCGGTCGCCGACCGATCCCTGGGACGATCAGGCAGTTCATGCAACAGAGCTGCTCGAAGCGAAGCGGATGCTCGTCGAGGCTGGGTTCGAGGCCGAGCTCATCGAACCGGCCGGAGATCCGGCCCTCTCGATCGAGCGGATCGCGGACGCGGGCGGGTTCGACATGGTTGTCGTCGGCAGCCGTGGGCTCGGCGCAATCGAGCGGTTCCTGCAGGGGAGCGTCTCAGAGCACGTAGCGACCCACGCCCATCAGACGGTGGTCGTGGCCCGCTGAGCCTGGACGCGAGACCGGACTGGCCGGGTCCACCGTTGGGGGCCCGGCCAGTTTCTCCATCGCACGCGTACCCTGCTGGGGTGTCATTGGATCGTCTTCCGTTCGGTCCCCCGATCGAACCGATGCTTGCCAAGGCGACCGAGGGCCTGCCCGATGGTGAAGGCTGGCTGTACGAGCCGAAGTGGGACGGCTTTCGCGCCCTTGTCTTCCGCGATGGTGACGAGCTCTATATCCAGAGCCGCGATCTGCGGCCCCTGGATCGCTACTTTCCCGAGCTCGCCGAACCCCTCCGCCGGAACCTGCCGGACAGGTGTGTCACGGACGGCGAGATCGTCATCGCCGGGCCGCATGGCCTCGCGTTCGAGGCTCTCCTGTTGCGGATTCATCCCGCCGAATCGCGCGTCCGCATGCTCGCCGAGGAGACGCCCGCCTCCTACGTCGCCTTCGACCTCCTCGCCCTCGACGACGATGACCTGCGGGACACGGCCCAGGGCGAGCGGCGGCGCATCCTCGAGGGTGCCCTCCGAGGGGTTCACCCGCCGGTCCACCTGACGCCCGCCACGACCGATGTATCGATCGCGGCCGATTGGTTCGACCGATTCGAAGGCGCCGGCCTCGACGGCGTGGTCGCCAAGCGCATCGACGGCATTTACGCCCCGGGCAAACGGGCGATGGCCAAGATCAAGCACGAACGCACGGCCGAATGTGTCGTAGCCGGGTTCCGCTGGCACAAGAATGGGCCGGGGACACATATCGGCTCGCTCCTGCTCGGTCTCTTCGATGGCGAGGGCACTCTTCATCACGTCGGCGTGACGTCGTCATTCTCGTGGGCGCGCAGGGAGGAGCTCACGGCCGACCTCGCACCGCTGCGCGAGAAGGCGCTCGATGGGCACCCGTGGGCAGAGTGGGCCGAATGGGCTGCCCAGGGTTCGGCCGATGCCTCGGGCCAGCGCCTGCCCGGCGCCACGTCGCGCTGGAACCGTGGCAAGGACCTGTCGTGGGAGCCTCTGAGAGCCGAGCGGGTCTGCGAGGTCGCCTACGATCATCTTCAGGGTGATCGGTTCCGCCATGGCACGACGTTCCGTCGCTGGCGTCCCGACAAGTGCCCGGCCGACTGCCGCTACGACCAACTGGAAGTGACCGCACCCTTCGAGCTCGCCCGGATCTTCGGGACCGGTTCCTGAGGCCTACTCGGCCGAGGGCTTGCGGCGCGGAGCTCGTTCCAGCTGGCCGGACCGATCGGGCCAGTCGTACTCGACCCACGGGTCGTAGTCTGGGTCGAGGGGCTCTTGGATTGGGCGATCTGCCTCGGGCACGTTGATCAGGTTGACCCTGATCCGGGTCCAGGTGGTGAACCGTCCGCGCATGGCGTCGACGAGGACGTCCTTCTCCTCGAGGTGCTCGGCAGCCTCCGGATGGCGAGCCTTCCAGCGGTCGAGACCGGCCATTGCATCCGCCTTCGTGGCCGCCCGGGCGATCTCGATGACCGGGATCGCGCTCTTGCGTCGGCCCGTCGGCGTCGGCTTTGTGCCGGTCCAGCCTGCCAGGCGCTTCTCGCGCGCCGCCTCCCTGGCCGCCACCGCTTCCGGAGTGTCGTAGTCGGCATCGGCCCGCCGCTTCCTGGACGGCTGGACGCGCGGAGGCTCGCCGGGCTGTTTCGCATACTGAGGCGGCCACGGCGCGTCGCCCAGCCCTTCGGTCTCATGCCGTTTCGAGAGCTCGAGGAGGGCGTCGAGCGAGCCGACGGCGTCGTCGATGCCCGCGCCGGCATCGCCCCGCTCAGCGTACAGAGCGGGCACCGTCGCCAGGGTGAAGTCCTCGGCGACCACGTCGCCGACCTCGGCCCATCCGATCGGAAACGACACCCGTGCGTCAGGTGTCGGTCGAACGGAGTAAACGGAGGCGACGGTCTTGTCCTTGGCGTTCTGGTTGTAGTCGAGGAAGACGCCGTGGCGTTCTTCCTTCCACCACTTGCTCGTGGCCAGGGAGGGCGCCCGGCGCTCCACGTCGCGGGCCAGGGCGAGTGCGGCCCGCCGGACCTCCGGGTACGTCCAGCGCCGCTCGATCCGGACGTTGACGTGGATGCCCCGGCTGCCCGACGTCTTCGGCCAGCCGACGAGGCCGACATCGTCCAACGCTTCGCGCGCGACGAGGGCGACATCGCGGATCTGCGACCACGCCACTCCAGGGACCGGGTCGAGGTCGACGCGCAGCTCGTCGGGATGATCGAGATCGTCGGCCCGGATCGGGTGAGGGTTGAGATCGATGCAGCCGAGATTGGCGACCCAGGCCAGTCCGGCGGCGTCGTCGAGGACGATCTCCTCGGCCGTCCGACCCGACGGGAAGGAGAGCACGACGGTTCGGATCCAGTCGGGTCGCGATTCAGGCGCTCGCTTCTGGAAGAAGAAGTCGCCCGCCGCGCCATTCACGAAGCGCTTGAGGGCCATCGGTCGGCCGCGGACGCCACGCAGGGCGCCATCGCCGACGGCGACGTAGTAGCGCACCAGGTCGAGCTTCGTGTGACCGCGCTCGGGGAAGTAGATCTTGTCCGGGTTCGAGACCGTCACTTCGTGCCCGGCGAGGGAGAGGGTCTCGAGGCGGGCCACCATCGCGTCAGGATACGACGCCGCCGTCGCGACCCACCGCCACGGATTCCCGCATAATGGTCACTCGCTCGATTGGAGGAGGGGCGCCAGCTCGGATCATCTCCGGAGGCGCCATGACATCCACAGATCGATTCGGGCGGCGGCTTCGCAATCTCGAGCGACACCCCATCGGCACGAGCCGACGCGCGCCGGACGCCTATCGACCGTTCGCGGAGTCGGCCGTCATGAATGCCGGCTACTCGGTTGGGCCCCGGTCCGTCGTGGTCCTGGCGCTTCGTCGCGCCACGACCGAACCCGATGTGGAGCGCAGAACATGAACGCGGAACGCGAGCGCCTTGCGGGCGCCGGGCGACTCGAGGAGGGCCTGGACACCGCCAGCCCCTGGTATCTCTGGGGCCCGTACCTGGCGGAGCGCGCCTGGGGGACCGTCCGCGAAGACTACAGTGCGAACGGCGACGCATGGGCGTACTTCCCTCACGACCACGCCCGCTCGCGCGCCTACCGCTGGAACGAGGACGGCATGGCCGGCATCACCGACGTGTTCAACCGGCTGAGCCTCGCTCTGGCGCTGTGGAACGGCCGCGACCCGATCCTCAAGGAGCGGATGTTCGGGCTGGCCAACGGAGAGGGCAATCACGGCGAGGACGTCAAGGAGTACTGGTGGTATCTCGACGCCGTGCCCTCCAGCGCCTGGCTCCGCTGGCGCTACCACTACCCGCAAGCGCCGTTTCCCTATCAGCGCCTGATCGAGGAGAACAGGCGTCGCTCGAAGCTGGAGCCCGAGTTCGAGCTCATCGACACGGGAATCTTCGATGACGACCGCTACTGGATCGTCGAGGTCGACTACGCGAAGGCAGATGCCACCGACATCCTCATGCGGATCACGGTCCGCAACCAGGGTCCGGAGACGGAGACACTCCATGTCCTGCCGACGCTCTGGTTCCGCAATCGCTGGGATCGGCATCCCGATCAGCCGCGCCCCCGGATCAGCGCCCGGCCGGACGCCGCAGGGCTGGATGCCGTCGATGAGGCGCTTGGCGACTACACGCTGACGGTGGGCCCCGCGCCGGACGGCAGCCGGCCGGAGCTGCTCTTCTGCGAGAACGAGACCAACGTCGCCCGGATTTTCGGGGCCGAGGCCAGGACCCCATACCCGAAGGACGGCATCAACGACCACGTCGTGGACGGGGAGCCGACGGTCAACCCGGACGACTTCGGGACCAAGGCAGCGGCGTGGTACCGACTGGCGGTGGAACCCGGACAGAGCGTCGAGCTGCGGCTGCGGCTGCGTCCGACAGCTACCAGCATGAAGGGTTCGTCGGCCGCCGCCCCTCTTGGGAGGCGCTTCGAGGACACGATGCGGCTCCGGGAGAAGGACGCAGACGTCTTCTATGCCGATCTCCTGCGGCCCGGCGGAAGCCCGGAGGACGCTCGGATCATGCGCCAGGCGTTTGCCGGCATGCTTTGGTGTAAGCAGTACTACGCCTACGACGTCTCCCGCTGGCTGGACGGGGATCCGGGTACGCCGGCGCCTCCGGAGCGCCTTTCGGGTCGTAACGCCGGCTGGCGGCACTTGGATGCGGCCGACATCCTCTCGATGCCGGACTCGTGGGAGTACCCATGGTTCGCGGCCTGGGACCTCGGCTTCCACACCATCGCCCTAGCCCACCTGGACCCTGCGTTCGCGAAGTATCAGCTCATCGTCATGTGCCGGGAGTGGTTCCAGGATCCGAACGGCGCGTTGCCCGCCTACGAATGGAACTTCGACGACGTCAATCCGCCGGTTCACGCCGCGGCCGCGCTGCGGGTCTGGGAGATCGACGGGCGGCGCGACGACGCATTCCTCGAGCGGATCTTCCAGAAGCTGCTGATGAACTTCACCTGGTGGCTCAACCGCCAGGATGCGAGCGGGCGGAACCTCTATTCGGGCGGTTTCCTCGGGCTCGACAATATCGGCGTCTTCGATCGATCGCACCTACCGGTGGTTGGTCGGCTGGAGCAGTCGGATGCGACGGCCTGGATGTTCGCTTACGCCATGGCGATGCTCCGGATCGCTGCCGCCCTCAGCGAGCGCAATCCCGTCTACCGGGACCTCCTGACGACGTTCCTTGAGCATGTCGTCCAGATCACCCGGGCCATGAACCAGAGCGGGCTGTGGGACGATGCCGACGGGTTCTACTACGACGCTCTGCGGCTGCCCGACGGATCGACGATCCAGCTTCGGGTCCACTCGATGGTCGGCGTCATCCCATTGTTGCCGGTGGTCTCGGTCCCCCGGCCGGCAACCGAGCTGGGCATGGCCCTCGGTCATCACTTCGCCCAATTCCTGGCCAGCCAGGGTGTCAGCGAGGACCAGTTGCGCCAGCGCGGCTTCATCAGCCAACAAGCGGGTGGCGAGCGGATGATCCTCTCGATCCTGCCACCGGTCCGGCTGGAGCGGGTGCTCCGCGAGGTCCTCGACGAGGACGCGTTCCTGTCCCCGCATGGCCTCCGGGCGCTGTCACAGCGCCACCGCGACGCGCCGTTCGAGATTGAGTTCGAGGGCGTGACGGCGTCCGTCGACTACGAGCCGGGCGAGTCCGCGACCGGCATGTTCGGTGGCAACTCGAACTGGCGGGGGCCCGTCTGGTTCCCCCTCAACTACATGGCGATCAACTCGCTGGCGGCCTGGGACGAGGCCTTCGGCGAGCGACTCACCGTCGAATACCCGACCGGCTCGGGCCACCAGGTGCGGCTGCGCGACGTGGCCGAAGACCTTGCCCACCGCCTCGTGTCCATCTGGCTGCCGGACGAGCACGGTCGCCGACCCGTGTACGGCTCGATCGAGAAGTTCCAGACGGATCCCGAGTGGCGCGACCTGCTCCTGTTCCACGAATACTTCCATGGCGACACGGGTGCCGGCATCGGCGCCTCACACCAGACCGGCTGGACCGGCCTCGTCGCCGACCTGCTGTGCCGAGGCGGGATACTTGACCGCGAGATCGCGTTCGCCGGCGACATCGGAGCGTTCGCGGCTGCCGGCGCCGGCGGCGAGGACCGCGTCCGTAGGGGCGTCGCTCGTCGATCGAAGGGTCCCTCGTCGTGAACGACCTGCAGCACAGGACGACCAGTGACCCGGCCCGGGGACCTCACCCGGAAGGTTGGGCGAGAACCAGGCATCGACCCGCCAGCGCCGAGACGATTGGGCTGTGGCTCCGGACAATCGTGGTCCGGCTGGCCAGATAACGATCCCGTCTTCGTCGGCACTCGGTCGACGTAGGATGGGGCACCCCAGGCTCGCGTTTCTTGCGGGCTTGCCCGTGGTCGTTGTCGATCCGGGCGGACGTGATTCGTCGCTGTAGTGTGTGGCGGCCAATAGCCGCCGCGAGAAGGACCAGGAGGCACGGCATGCAGTACGCGCTGTTGATCTACGACGAGACCACGGCCAACCCCCCGACCGAGCCGCCCGATCCGGCTACGTGGGACAAGACCGTTGACGACTACAACGCATTCACGAAGGCGATCTCGGACGCCGGCATCTACAAAGGTGGAGAAGCCCTCCAGCCCAACCCGACCGCCACGACCGTGCGCGTTCGCGATGGCGAAACCATCACGACCGATGGACCATTCGCCGAGACGAAGGAGGGCCTGGGCGGGTTCTACCTTCTCGAGTGCGCCGACCTCGATGAGGCTCTTGGTTGGGCCGCCAAGTGCCCCGGCGCGTCGTACGGGAGCGTCGAGGTTCGGCCCGTGCTCGACTTCGCGCCCGGCATGGCGCTCGAGCCGCAGGCCGCGACCACGTCGGCGTGAGGCACTCGATCGCGTGACCGTCGGCGTCACGCAGGACGTCGTCGACCGCGTCTTCCGCGAGGAATCCGGGCGCGCGGTCGCGACGCTCATCCGCCAGACGGGCGACTTCGATATCGCTGAAGAGGCGGTCCAGGACGCATTCGTCACGGCGATCGAGCGCTGGCCGCGCGACGGCCTCCCGGCGAACCCGGGAGCATGGATCACGACGACCGCTCGCAACCGTGCGATCGATCGCCTGCGGCGTGATCGACGCCTGGCCGACAAGGCCAACCGGATGGCCCGCGAAGCTGTAGTCGAGAGCGAATTGTCGAGGGATGTCGAGGCCATCGCCATGGCCCGCGAGGAGGCGGCACATCCGATCGTGGACGATCGACTCAGGCTCATCTTCACCTGCTGCCATCCGGCTCTGGCGATGGATGCGCGAGTCGCGTTGACCCTTCGAACCCTTGGCGGCCTGCAGACACCCGAGATCGCCCGGGCGTTCCTTGTGCCCGAGTCGACGATGGCCCAGCGGATCGTGCGAGCCAAGCGCAAGATCCGCGACGCCGCGATCCCCTATCGCGTCCCCCCCGACAACCTGCTCCCCGAGCGACTCGACGGGGTGCTGCGGGTCCTCTACCTCGTATTCAACGAGGGTTATGACGCAACATCGGGTCAGGAGCTCGTCCGGGTGGACCTATCGGTCGAGGCGATCCGCCTCTCGCGGATCCTGGTCGGCCTCATGCCGGATGAGCCGGAGGTATCGGGCCTGCTTGCGCTCATGCTGCTCCACGACGCCCGACGGCCGGCTCGGCTCATGGATGGCGAACTCGTCCTGCTCGAGGATCAGGATCGCGCCCGCTGGGACGGGACGCTCATAGCTGAGGGCCGCCAGCTCCTGGATCGCGCTTGGCAGGTGGATCGGGCCGGCCCCTACCAGGTCCAGGCCGCGATCGCCGCGACCCACGACGGCGCGCGGACATATGCCGACACCGATTGGCCCCAGATCGTGGCTCTCTATGCGATTCTCGTCGACCTCGACCCGTCGCCGGTGGTCCGACTGAATCAGGCGGCTGCGGAGGCCATGGCGTTCGGGCCGGAACGCGGCCTCGCCCGGATGGCGACCCTTGACGACACCCTCGCGACCTATCCGTACCTGCACTCCGCCCGGGCCGACCTGCTCCGTCGCATCGGACGTGACGATGAGGCCCGGGCGGCCTATCGGCGCGCTCTGGAGCTGACGGGCAATGCCGCCGAGCGACGGTTCATCGAGCGTCGCATCGCTGAGCTCCACGTACACTGACGTACCGGTCCGGGCCACCCAGTCCCCATCGTCGACGAAACACCATGTGGTTCTTGGAGGATCGAATGCGACGCGGTCTGTTGCCATTCGCCACCTTGTCGATGCTCGTCGTGGCCAGCTGCAGCCTGCTGGGCGCCGGATCGGGCGGTACGATCGAAGGCGTGCGCTGGATCCTGACCGGCTACGAAGCCGACGGCGGCATCCGCGGCGTCCCGGACAACCCGACGGTCGACGCGATCTTCACCGGCGGAACCGTGAGCGGCTCCGGAGGCTGCAACTCCTACACGGCCCCCTACACGGTCGCAGGCTCGAAGCTGACCATCGGACAGATCGCTTCGACGTTGATGATGTGCGAGGGCGTGCCCGGGACCGTGGAGTCGGCCTACTTCGCGGCGCTCCAGCGTGCGGCCTCGTTCACCGCTACGGCGACCGACCTTCAGATCATCGACGAGTCCGGCAAGGCCGTCCTCTTCTACAGGGCCGGTCCCTCGAACCCCCTCGTGGGCGCATGGACCGTCACCGGCTACAACAACGGCGCGGGCGGGGTCGTCTCGCCGACGATCGGGACCTCGCTCACGGCGACATTCGGCGAGGACGGGACCCTCTCGGGATCGGCGGGCTGCAACACGTACAACGGGACGTACGCGCTCACCGGCCAGGCGATCGCCATCGGCCCGCTGGCGACGACTCGCAAGGCGTGTGAGGAGCCTGTCATGGCCCAGGAGACTGCCTTCCTGGCCGCCCTCCAGGCCGTGACCGGCTACCGGATCAACGGCGAGATCGTCACGCTCACGATGCCCGATGGGGAGAACGTGGCGAACGCAGTGACCCTCATTCCGGCGAGTTGAGACCGAGGGCCGACTCGAGGCGTTCGATGAACGGGATCTGGGTGGGCTTGATGCGGAGGCGCGCTTCCTGCGGCGACATCCAGGCGACCTGGTCGATCTCGGGGTAGTCGGCAAATCGGCCCGAGCCGGGCGGCCATTCCATCGCGAAGACGTTGCTGTGCGCGGTGGCGGGGTCGAGGTCGCCCTCGATCGCCCATGCGACGACGAGCTTGCCGCCCTTCTGGACGATGTCCCCAAGCGGGATCAGGGATTCGGGCGGGTCGTCCACGAGGCTACCTGTCTCCTCCTCGAATTCACGACGGGCGACCGCCACCAGCTCCTCGTCGCCCTCGGCTTCACCCTTGGGTATCGTCCAGTGACCGTCGCCCTTGCGGCTGAAATACGGTCCCCCGGGGTGGGCCAGGAGCACCTCGAGATCTCCCGCCCGGCGGCGATAGAGGAGGATGCCGGCGCTGACGCGCGTGCTCACGGGCTGAGTCTAGGGGCCACGCCAAGCGAGCCTCCGCTGAACGCGCTGCTATCCTCGATCGTCCCTTCCGATCGCAACCACCGCATGCGAGGATCCCGTATGGCCGACCTACCTCCGCCGAAGCGCATCCGCGCCGTTGCCCGGCAGTTTCGTGTGAAGCCCGGTTCCAAGGTGAGACTCCCCCACGACTTCGATCCCGGCTTTGTCACGCGGCAGCGATCGAAAACGGAATTGAAGGAGCTTCTGTCCGCCGGCGTGGAGATGCTGGCCGAATACCAGGCTCGGCTCGCCGCCCAGGACACGTACGGCGTTCTGATCGTCCTCCAGGCCATGGACGCCGCTGGTAAAGACGGGACGATCCGCCACGTCATGAGCGGGGTGAACCCCCAGGGCGTCGAGGTTCGGAGCTTCAAGGTGCCCTCAGCCGAGGATCTCGATCACGACTACCTGTGGCGTTACGCGAAGAACCTGCCCGAGCGTGGCCACATCGGGATCTTCAACCGGTCCTACTACGAGGAAGTCCTCGTCGTCCGTGTCCATCCGGCGATCCTCGACGCCCAGAAGTTGCCTCGCGAGGCGAAGGGAAAGGGCGTCTGGAAGCGTCGCTATCGCGAGATCAACGACTGGGAGCGGTACCTCACCGACCAGGGTTTTCGGATCGTCAAGCTCTTCCTCAACCTCAGCAGGGAAGAGCAGCGACGTCGCTTCCTGTCAAGGATCGACGAGCCCGAGAAGAACTGGAAGTTCTCCGGCAACGACGCCAAGGAACGAGCCCTCTGGGACGATTATCAGGAAGCGTTTGCCGACGTACTGAGCGCCACGAGCACCAGTTGGGCCCCGTGGCACGTCATCCCCGCTGACAACAAGCCGTTCGCGCGGATTGCCGCCGCGGCCGTCATCGCCAGTGCTCTGATCGATATCGATCCGCAGTATCCGGAAGTCTCGGACTCAGCGAGGGCGGCCCTGGCCGATGCGAAGGTCGACCTGGAGGCCGAAGCTCCGGCGGGTGCCGAAGCAGACCCGATCGAGGCCGAGAAAGCCAGACGCGAGGCGAAGAAGGCGAAGAAGGCAGACAAGGCTCAACACGCGGCCGCGGAAGCGAGCGCGGCGCCGGCCGATGAAGAATCGCTGCCGGCCGATGAAGAGGTGCTGCCGACTGACGGAGAGCCAGCGGAGATCCCGTCCGAGTGGCCGGACGTCGACGAGGACGACGAGGGGAACGAAGGCTAGACGCCCGAGGTCGCCTCCAGCCGCCCAGCCGCGATCGCGGCGACAAACGCGGCATGGTCGTGCTCGGTCTGGTCGGCGTACGCCTCGGCGAATTCTCCGATCGCGTGGTCGAACTCGGTGTCGTCGCCAAGGTACCCAGCGATCGTCGCCGGCTCGCCGGAGCGGGCGTGGCCCCGGGCCAGGGCCCAGCCGCACAGGCGGCCCCACGTCTGCAGGTCGTCGACCGTCATGACGTCGACGACGGCGCCTCCCTTCTGGTCGTGGAGCTGGCGGATGTACCAGTGCAGGCCGGCGCTGCCCATCCCCCAACCGAGGAGGATGTCGGTCGTCGCCTGCAGCCGACGCTGCCCGGTTACGACGCGTTCTCCGTGGCTCGATTGGGCGCTTGGGCCGAGGAATCGCTCGAGGACCGACTCCTCCGCCTGCTTGGCCTGGAGAAAGAGCGGGTCGTCACCGCCTCCGCTGTCGAATAGCGCGGCAAAGGCCCCCAGGCCGACACTGCCGACACCGACGACCTTGAGGGCCACATCGACGAGCTCGAACCGTTCGAGGAGCGCGCGGCGATCCTCCTGGAGGCTGGCGACGTAGGCCGCGAGGGCCGACTCGACGCGCTCATCGGTCAGCTCCGGCGGATGGCTGATCACCGGCGGGTGGTCGACGATCCGACGGCGGCCGTCGGCGAGGACCTCGGTCAGCTTCGGCAGCTCGTGCAGCGCGTCGTGGTGGGCGGCGGACTTGACGGTGCTCTCGAGGAAGGGCTTGGCGCGCTTGTTCACGTAGGCCAGGATCGCGGCGACGTCGACGCGGGCGTAGTAGACGTCGAGCGTGCGCATCGCCGCGTACTCCGTCATCCGCTCACGATAGGAACGCACGGCGAGGTGGACGGCATGGCGTGCGTCCCGGCTGTCGAATCCCCGGGATCGCGCGGCAACGACGAGGCTCGCGGCGAGGCGCTTGACATCCCACTCGAATGGTCCGGGCAGCGTCTCATCGAAATCGTTGATGTCGAACACGAGGTCACGCTCGGGAGATGCGAACAACCCGAAGTTCGACAGATGGGCATCGCCGCAGATCTGGACGGAGATGCCGCTCGATGGCGTCGTCGCCAGGTCGGCCGCCATCGGCAGGGCCGCCCCGCGATAAAAGGTGAAGGGCGAGACCGCCATCCGACCGTAGCGGATCGGGACGAGGAAAGGCAGGCGCGAGCCGGCCTGGCCGGCGATGAGCTCGACCGGGTCGGCCCGGTCGGTCGGTGGCGCCCAACCGGCATGCGACGCGAGCGGGACGCGCTGGCGAGCCTCCCGGCCGGACGCCTGCCGCTCGCTCGGGCTCGGCAGGACCATCGACTCGATCTCTAAGCCGGAGGTGGGGTCCCGCCCCCGCCGCTCGTTGTGGCGCCACGATATGCCGCCAATCCTTGCTCGGTCGTGTCGAAGATCCGATCCGCTCCGAGCTTCTCGGTCAGACCGTATGCAGTGAGCAGGTCCCCGACCTTCGGCCCGACGTCGGTCAGGGCGAGGACGATCCCCTTGCCGGTCAGCTCCTCCTGGATCTGGCGGATCGAGTCGGAACCCGAGTAGTCAATGTCGCCCATGGCCGCCGCCGAGACGATGAGCCAGCGCAAGGGCGGATCGGCGTTCTCGACGACTGTCATGATCTCTTCGGTGAAGCGCGACGCATTGGCGTAGTAGAGGCTCGCTCCGAATCGATAGATGGCGAGACCCGGCTCAGCCTGCAGGTTGGCCGTCGGTGGGGCGATCTGGACGCGTCCCCCATCGGACGATCCGAAGAGCGTGTCGTATGGCTTATAGCTGTGGTAGATGTGCTCGACGATCGAGAGGGCCATCGCCAGGATGATTCCCTGCTCGACGCCGACGACGACAACGGTTGCGGCCGTCAGCAAGGCGACGGCGAACTCGCCGACGCGCAGTCGTCCGATGGCTGCCATCCCGCGGTAGTCGATCAGCCGGATGCCGATGAGGAAGACGACTGCCGCCAGGACGGCGTTGGGCATGTACGACAGAGGCCCGGTCAGGAAGAGCAGCACGACCGCAACGACCGCCGCGCAGGTCAGGCCCGAGATCTGGCTCCGGCCCCCGGCGCTGTCGACCATCTCGGTTTTCGTCGGGCTGCCGTTCACCACGAACGTTCCCGACAGCCCGGCGGCCGCGTTCGACAGGCCGAGGCCGATGAGATCGACGTTCTCGTCGAAGCTGTCGCCGTAGCGCATGGCGTAGGCGCGCGAGGTGGCCGCGCTCTGGGCGAGGATGACGACGAACATCGAGATCACCGTCGGCAGCAGTGCGCTGAGGTTGGCGGTCGTGATGACGTCCTGGGGCAGGCCGATGGTCGGTAGGCCACCCTGCACGGGACCGAGATCGGTCACGCCCTTGGCGGTCAGGTCGAAGAGGTAGCTGACAGCGATCGACCCGACGACCGCGATGAGGGCGCCCGGGATCTTCTTGTTCACCCGCTCCAGGCCGACGATGGTGGCAAGCACGGCGATCGACACAATGAGGGTCGGCAGGCTCGCCTCGGTCGGGATCGCCTGAAGGGCGTTAACGAACTTCTCGATCGTCGTGCCGCTACCCTCGCTCACTCCGAACAGGCCGCCGAACTGACCCATGGCGACCTGGATGCCGACACCGGTCAGGAATCCGATCAGCACGCTGCGGGACAGGAAGTTGGCGATGAAGCCGAGCTTGAGGACCCGGGCGGCGATGAGGACACCCGCGCACATGAGGGCAGACAGGGACGCCAGAGCGACGTACTCGGTCGAGCCGGCCACGGCGCCCATCCCCACCAGGCCGGCGGCCATCACCGCGGCCGTCGCCGAGTCGGCCCCTACGACGAGGTGACGCGACGAGCCAAACAGGGCGAAGATCGCGATCGGGAAGAGGATCGTGTAGAGGCCGGTTACGACGGGCGTGCCGGCGATCTTCGTGTAGCCCATCGTCTCCGGGATCGCCAGGGCCGCAAGTGTCGCACCGGCGATGACGTCGGCCGGCAGGCGGGCGGGATCGATCGGGAGGATCCCCTCCAGGAACGGGAAGGCCCGCCTGGGCCTCCGGGCGACCGTCGATGCCATCCTCTCCTCCGTCGTCTGTTGGCCGGCCACGCTCAGGCCGGCGTCGCCTCCACGCTCGTCGATGGTTCCCCTGTCTGCGTTGGCGCTGTCGGTTCCGCCGCCGGCCTCCCGAGCTGGATCCCGATCGAGGCCAGCCAGCGACGGATGTTGCGGTAGACCGCCGGCGCACCGAGCGGCACCGGTTCGTCCAGCTCCCAGTCGGCCGGGTGGAGGATGAACGGCTCCGTCTGGGGGCCGCCCAGGCCACCATGCGAGCCGATGAGCTCCTCGAATGCGGCGACCTCGCCCATCACCGGGTCGTACTGGCTGAGGAACAGGATGTCCGGCGCATGGGTCATCGCGTCCTCGCGGCGGAGGCTCATGACGGTGTGCTCGCCGAAGATGGTCGTCGGGTCCTCGTCCTGGACGCGGCCCTGATCGAGGAAATTGATGCCTTCCTTGCCGATCGCCATCGCCCCGTGCTGGCTCGAGTGG
This sequence comes from uncultured Chloroflexia bacterium, assembly GCA_963789905.1. Taxonomy (GTDB): domain Bacteria; phylum Chloroflexota; class Limnocylindria; order Limnocylindrales; family CSP1-4; genus CAWBMK01. The sequence continues at coordinate 1,698,623 of CAWBMK010000001.1, forward strand.
ACCATGATCAGCCCGACTCCCGGGTGGGCCACAACAGATGAGAGCAGATCCGGATGCAGAGTCTCGATCTCCTCGACGGTCAGGCGGTGGTCGTGCCCGGTGAACCAGACGAGACCGAGGTTGCCCGAGCCGACCACGGCGATGGCCGACGGATCGGCCGGCGGCGGAACTTCTTCGGGGGCATCGAGATCGACGACGCCGTCCTTTGTTCGCCCACCGAGAGCCGCTCGCGCGACAGCCGGTCCGACGCCCTTGCTGCGGGTGATCTCGGACAGGAACGAGTTGACGAAGGTCGAGCCTTCCGCCTGGGTGTCCGATTGATAGACCGTGGCCCGCCCGGACATGAGATCGCGGACGACCTCACCTAGGCTCTTGCCGTAGCGCTGGAGGAACGTCGCGCCCAGGCTCTGGCCATGATCGGAGAGGATGATGAAACGGTAGGGCCGGGGGGCGTCCTTGGCGGCCTTCTCGAGCGTCGCGATCGATGCATCGACCCCGTCGAGCGCCATGAACGACTCGACCCGCTCGGGTCCGCAGTGGTGGGCCAGCTCGTCATAGTCGGTGAAGTCGGCGTAGATGACGTTCGTGCCGCGATACATCTCCTCGATGATGAGCGACGTGTTGACGTCTCGGAGGAGGACGTTGCTCGCCGCTCGCATGCCGGCGTACTTCATGCCTCGATGCATCTGCGGCTGGATCCCCGACCGACGGGTTCGGCGAGCTTGGATCATTTCCTTGACGAACTCGCCGAGGAACAGGGTGAACGAGCGCATGTAGCCGCTCGGGCTGAAGAAGAAGCCGAGGAATGCCTGGCTGTCGCCGATGCCCTGTGACTCGTCCTTGATGGCGGCGGTGGTGAGGTAGGCCCGCGTGGCATCCCCGGTCACGAGATTGCAGATGCTCGCGCCGTTGTTGGAGAGAAGGCCCTCCCCGTTCGACACCCGTCGGACGATCTCGCCGGCATCGACCGGGTTGCTCGACACCATGAGCTTCTGGCGATCGCGCTCGTACCACCTGAAGGCCGGGATACCGTCGTTGTTACCGTGCAGGATGCCGGCCTGGCTCGCGGACGTCATGGACGGCAGGATCGCCTCCCACCGCGACAACGTGTGGCTTCGATCGCGTACCCAGCGGGACATCGTGTTGACCGATCCCGCCCGAATCCGGCCGGCAAGGATCGGGTAGGCGAGTCCGTCGATCTGGATGATGACGAGGCCGGGTTGATCTGTCGTCGGCCCCGCCCGTTTGATCAGCAGGTTCTGGATGAGGAGGCTGTAGAAGGAGTCGCCGCTGTCGACGGCCAGGATCGAGATGAGGATCGTGTTGGCGATGGCGAAGATGAAGGACCCCAGCAACGCCGAGATGAAGGTATTGACGTGGACGCCCGGCACGAGAGGGGCGACGACGAGGAAGACCGCGACCTGGAGCACCAGGACGAGGATGCCCGTGAGGACGAGGGATCGCGGCGCCACGAATGCCAGCAGGACAGGCCGGACGAGGGCGTTGAAGAGGGCCATGAGGATGACCGCGAGGGCGCCGTCGGTCCAGTTATCGATAGTGATCCCAGGCAGAATGAAGGCGGTGGCGGCGAACGAGATCGTGTTGACGACAAGGGTGATGAGGAGTCGCTTCGTGAGCGCCCATCGACCACCCCGCCATTCGCGAAGCACGCGCCACTGCGTGCGATACAGATCGAGCATGCTCATGCTGAGGCCACCTCTCCGGCTCCCGTGTCCTGCGCATGGTAGGCGGCGAGGAGGGCCTCCTCAGCCTCTTTCTTCGGGAACAGCAGGTAGACCACCGCAGCGCCGAGAAGGATGGCCACGATCCCTGCGGTGTACGCCCAGTCGGCGCCGGCAAGGAAGGACTCCTTGGCTCCGGCCGTGATGGCATCGGCGTACTGCGGGTACTGCGCGCCGACAGCCTCCGCACTGGCGAACGACTTCTCGAGCTGGGCTTGGGTGCTGCTCGTGATCTCGTCGGCGTTCGGCGCACCGGCGATCGCCGTCGCGACGGCGGCGGCATAGCCCGCCGTCAGCAGGGCGCCGAGGATCGACTGCATGATCGCTCCGCCGAGGTCGCGTTGGAGGTCGGCCGTGCCGGACGCCATGCCCGCTCGCTGCACCGGAACGGAGCCCGTCAACGAATGCGAGGCCGGCGTGCCCGGCGAATCCGACGCCTGCCCCGATGAAGGCATAGCCGACGCCCACGACCCAGTACGGGATGCCCTCGTTCCAGAAGAGCAGCATCACGACGAAGCCAACGAGGCAGAAGCTGTACCCGATGAGCAACGTGAACCGGGCACCCCGCTGATCGACGAGCTTCGCCGATCGCGGGGCGATAAGGACCATGAACAGGGCTGCCGGCAGGATGGCCGCTCCCGCCTCGAGGGTCGAGTAGCCGAGGACGTTCTGGAGGAACTGCTGACCGACGAACATGGCGCCCATGAGCGTCCCAAAGACGATGACTCCGGCGAGCGCGGCGACCCAGAAGATCCGCCGCGAAGCGACGGCGAGGTCGTAGAGGGGATTTGCAACCCGGCGTTGTCGAACGAGGAACGCTACGAGGGCGGCAACGGCGATCGCTGCCAGCCCTAGCGCAAGCGCCTGGGCGTTCGGCACCGCCGCGAAGTTGATCGCCAGGACGATCGCCCCGATGAGGAGCGCGGACAGGATGCCGCCGAGGTTGTCGACGGGTTCGGTTGCCTCGTTCACGTGGCTCGGCACGTAGGCCTTGGCGGCGATGAAGGCGACCACGGCGAGGGGCAGGGTGATGAGGAATACCGAACCCCAGTCGAAGCTCTCGAGGAGAAAGCCGGAGACGAGGGGACCGAGCGCCGAGATGGCCCCGCCGAGGCCCGACCACAGGGCGATCGATCGGGTTCGTCCAGGACCCGACCACAGGGCGGTGATCAGAGCCAGCGTGGTCGGATACGCCATGCCGGCCGACAGGCCACCGAGGAGGCGTCCGAGGAACAGGATCTCGATCGTCGGCGCGAACGCGGCGATGAGGCAGGCCGGGATCGATAGCCCCATGCCCAGCAGGAGCATCAACTTGCGCCCGTATCGGTCCCCGAGGGCGCCGAGCCACAGGACCGACGCGGCGAGGCCGAGGGAGTAGCCGACGGCCACGAGGTCGAGGGCGGTCTGCGACGCGTCGAAGTAGGCGCCGATGGAGGGCAGGGCGACGTTCGCAACCGCGAGATTGAGGTTGGCGACGGCCGCGACCAGGATGAGCGAAAGGAGGACCGCCCCGGCGCGGGCCGGTGCGGTACCAGGGCTCGGGGCCGCCTGAACGGCGCTCACATCGCGTCCTCGTCTGCTGGTCCCCCGAGCGAACTCGGTGGCTGTCGGCCAACGCGAGGCGCGTCTCGTCCGCGATTATGCCCGACGGCCGCCCAGGATTTCAGCCCTCAGCGGCGACGGCCGTCCACGATGTATAGCGCGGCGGCCACTCATCGGGACCTCGCGATCCGAGGAGGGCGATCTCCACGGAGAACTCGAACAGGCGATATGTCTCGTCGGGTTCGAAGTACCAGGCAGCCGCCACCGCCGATCGGAATGGTTCGCCAACGGCCGAAGCGCGCCCTCGCACCATGAACTCGTCCGGTGCGCTCGGATCCTGGTGCGTGTGGAGGGCGTACCGACCGTCCGTCTCGAGGTCCAGGCGCTTCGGCGAGGCGTTGATGAAGGCGATCAGGCGACCATCGACGATGCCGACCCCGATCGGATGGATGCGTGGAGGAGCTTCGCCACGAACGGTGGCCAGCAACGCCTCCCCGTGATCGCTGCGGAAAAGGAGGCGCCGCCCGGCGGCTGCCAGATCGGGTGCGGCGGCTTCGAACTCAGCCCACGTCGTCACTTGGGTCGCCTCTGGTCGGACGCTCTAGCTCGGCCGATCGGTCTGCCCCGATTCGACGATCGTCGCCGGCGTGTTGTGGACCGCCGGGATCGAGCCGAGGCGGCCCGCCTTGTAGTCCTCGAAGGCCTGGACAAGCTCTTCGCGGGTGTTCATCACGAACGGGCCATACCAGGCGACGGGCTCTCGGATCGGCAGCCCCCCGAGGACGAGGACATCGAGGTTAGGGCTACGACTCTCCTGGACCTGGTCGGCGGCGACCGTGATCGCGTTGCCGGTCCCCAGGACGGCCAGCTGCCCGGTCTCGATCGGGCGAGCTTCGGGGCCGACCTGGCCGCGGCCGGCCATGACGTAGACGAGGGCGTTGTAGTCCGTCCGCCACGGCATCGACAGCTCGGGCGCCGGGGCTGATCGTCGCGTGCACGAGGGTCATCGGCGTGTATGTCGAGCCGGGTCCGGCGTGGCCGGCAACGTCACCGGCGATGACACGCACGAGTGCGCCGCCGTCGCTCGACGAGAGCAGCTCGACCTCGCTGGCTCGAAGGTCCTGGTATCGCGGAGGCGACCATTTCTGGATCGCCGGCAGGTTCACCCACAGCTGAAAGCCATGGAACAGGCCGCCACTGATGACCAGTGCCTCGGGTGGCTTCTCGATGTGGAGGATCCCGGCACCGGCGGTCATCCATTGTGTGTCGCCGTTGGTGATGACTCCGCCCCCGCCGTTCGAATCGCTGTGCTCGAAGATACCGTCGATCATGTAGGTGACGGTCTCGAAGCCGCGATGCGGATGCCACGGCGTTCCCTTGGGCTCGCCGGGGGCGTACTCGACCTCGCCCATCTGATCGAGGTGGACGAACGGGTCGAGATCGGCGAGCTCGACGCCGTGGAATGCCCGGCGGACCGGGAAGCCTTCGCCCTCGAGGCCGTTCGGGGCGATCGTGATGCTCTTGACCGGGCGCTGGCGCGCGACGGTCGGGTCGATGTCGGGGATGCGGGGCAGGATGGTGATGTCGTCGACAGTGATGGCTGGCATGGTCTCTGCATGATACCGGGCAGATAGTTGCTCAGTCAACTATCAATCCGGGGACGTCCTGATAGCGGTGCGGTGCCTGTCGGCACGGAGAAGTCACTCGCCTGGATGTACGACTACCGCGTAAGCTGGGATGAGCCGACGGCGGGAACGGTGGTCCCGGCCGCCTGATCGGCCGCAGGGCGGCTGGCAGATGCCCTCCTTCGACTACTCACCAACTCGGCTGCGGCTGGTCGTCAGGCTCGAAAGGTCCCGACCAGCGTGACCTTCGCAAGGATGGACGCCTTCTTGAGTGCGGCTCGAACCGTGCTCCCATCCGGATGCCCAGGCAGACCGAGAGGCGCCGATAGAGCGTACATGGTGAATCGATAGTGGTGGGTACCCGACGGCGGACATGGGCCACCATAGCCGGTCCGTCCGAAATCGTTGCGACCCTGCTGGGGAGGGTCGGCCGACGGGCTGACCGCTGGCGGCAAATGGCCGTCCTGCGCCGGCAGGTCGAGGACGGTCCAGTGGACCCAGTCCCGGCCGTCCGGATCGTCGACGAACAGGACGAGCGATCCGGCATGTTCCGGAACACCGTGCCAGGTGAGCTGCGGCGACGCGTCGCGGCCATGGCAGGAGTTCTCGGTCGGGATGCGTTGACCGTCGGCGAATGCTGTCGACTCGATGGTGAATGGGGTGGGTTCCGGCAACGGCGACGGTGAGTGACTCGGCACCGGGCTGACCTCCATGCTCGGCGAGCCGCTCGACGACGCCGTCTCGGCCGGACTCGGCAAGACCGCAAGCGGACTCGAACTCTCACTGGCCGTCGAAGCCGACGGCGAGCTGCTCGGTGAGCATGCTGCGACCCAGCCCACCACAGCGCACAGGATTCCTGCTTTGACGATGCTCAGCGAGGATCGCGGGTCAGTCGGCAGGGAAGACATACCCGATGCTGCGCTCGTTCAGGATGTAACCGGGCGCATGTGGGTCGCGCTCAAGTTTCTGACGGAGATGCCACACGTATCGTCGGATGTAGCCCGTCTCCTCGGCATACTCGGAGCCCCACACGGCCGTCACGAGTTGACGCGCGGAAAGCACCCGACCCGGATGCTGCATGAGGGTCGCGAGAATTCGGAACTCGGTCGGGGTCAGGTCCACGGGTTCGCCGGCCCGCAGAACTCGATGGCGATCGAGATCGACCTCGAGATCCGCGGCCCGAAGGGTTCCGGCCGCCTCCGTTCGCTCCGTCAGCGTCCGGTCCAGTACAGCCTTGATACGTGCCGCAAGCTGGGCGAAGCTGAATGGCTTTGTCACGTAATCGTCGGCGCCACCCGCGAAACCCCGGAGGACCTCTGTTTCATCACCGCGGGCCGTGAGCATGATGACGGGGACACTCGCCGACGCGCGGATTCGCGCCAGGGTCTGCCATCCATTGAGACCCGGCATCGTCACGTCAAGCAGGACGATGTCGGGCGGCGCCTCGGCGAGGCGCATGAGCCCCGTTTGCCCATCCCCGGTCGCTATCACCTCGTGGCCGAGCCGTCCGAGGTAGTCGGTGAGCAGCTCGCAGAGGGAGCGGTCGTCGTCGATGACGAGGATGATGGCCATCAGCGGCCTTCTCCCGGTTGCACCCGAGACGCTCCGGCGCCCTCTTCCACGCCCGCTTGCCAATCCGGTTCGTCCGGTTCCGCCTCTTCGTCCGGTTCCGCCTCGGCAATCGGCACGGTGACCACGAATCGGGTCCCGGGTCGGATGTCGCCGATCCAAACGGGGCTGTCCACCTCGATCGTCCCGCCCTGAGCGCGGACGAGCTTGTCCGCGAAGTAGAGCCCGAGGCCATAGCCCTTCGTCGCGGTTTCCGTGTCGCCAAGCCGATGAAACGACTCGAAGATCTGATCCTGCTCCTCCGCCGGCACCCCCGGGCCGTGATCCACCACCGAGATCTGGATCGAACCGTTGCTGACGAGAGCGGCAACCTCAACCGGCGTTCCTGGATCGGAGTAGTGAAATGCATTCTCGAGAAGGTTGCGGAGGACCTCCTCGAGCAGCATCTCATCCGCCCATGCCGGCGGTAGTGCGACTGGGACGGAGCGCGTCAATGGTCGACCCGGCTCGCCCTCGAGGGTTACGGCACAGGCTCGGGCAAGCATCGGCTCGACGGCGACGGGCCCAAGGTGGAGCCTGATCCGGCCCGCTTCGATCCGACTGACGTCAAGGATGGTTTGGATCAACCGAGACAAACGCTGGCTCTCCGACGCCAGGATCTGCAGCGTTCGACGGCTCGAGGGAGGCAGCAAATGGGCGTCCTGACCCACGATCTCAAGGGCACCGTTGATATTCGTCAGCGGTGCCCGGAGCTGGTGGGACACGAGCGACACGAACTCCGACTTCATACGGTCGAGCTGCCGCAGTTCGTCGTTCGCCGCGGCCAGTTGGGCGGAAGCCGATTCGAGATGGCGGGTCCGCTCCGAGACTTTGGCCTCGAGGGATCGATTCACCGATTCGAGAGCGGCCGACGTTTCGCGGTAGCCGGCGATGATCCGCGCCATCCACCGCAGAGTCAAAGCGACCGCGATGGGTCCCACGAGGGCGAAGAGGGCCACCTCGCCGAAGAACGCCGGGGTGATCTCCTCCTCTGACACGGCGACATGCTCGCCCCACTCGATAACGACGGCGATCACCGCGAGTGCGACCGGCAGCAGCCAGCCAACGACATTGAGGAGTCGGTCTGCGGAGGCCGGCGGCAGCTGCGATGTCGTCACAGCGGTGAACCTCGACGAGGCGACGGCCTTACAGCGCCGCACGGCGCCGATGCCGCCACGCAGTGTCACTTCTAGCACAGACATCGCGCGGGTACACCCCGTTGCCGCTCATCGGGACACAAACGAGACATGCGCGCGACCCGCCCGGGACGATCGGCTTCCTACGCTCCTGTCATGCGAACACGCCGGATGCACCCGGCGGACATGGAGGTCGCCCGGAGGGCGACTCGGAAGGAGCGAGTGATCCGGATGTTGAAGCGATGGGCCCTGCTGGGGTCGCTGTTGATCGGCGTTGCCGCCTGTGGTGGCGCGGCGAGTTCTCCTCCGGCAGAGGAGTCTGAATCTCCCGCAGCGGTCGTGTCGCCGCCAGCCGGGGCACGCAGCGTGGATCTCGAGATCGGCGCGGGCGCGATCACCCCGGCGACCGTGACGGTCAAGAAGGGCGAGACAGTGACTTTCGTCGCCAAGAACGTCAGCAACGAGGAGGTCGAGCTGATCGTCGGGCTCCAGAAGGACGTCGACTCAGACTCCGGGGACAGCCTCAAGGAAGCCGAGGAGATCGCCCCGGGGACGTCGAAGTCCGTCACCTACACGTTCGATGGCGACGGCCCGTACGCGTACGGCGATCAGATCGGCGACCACTACTCCAAGGGCGCCAAGGGCACCATCGACCTTCAGCCCTGACGCCGGGACCGCGAGCCGGTCGGTGGCCCGTCCTGGTCACGGCCGGTTCGTAGCTCCAGAAAGGCGGCACTGATGACGGACAACGATCCGGAGCAGGGGTCTCGCATCACACGCCGCAACTTCGTGATGAAGGCCCTTGCCGTCATCGGTGCCGGGATGGCCGCCATCCTTGCCGTTCCCATCGCCGGCTTCGTGACCGCGCCCGGGTGGCAAGCCAAGACCCCGATCCGGCTCCTCTCAACCTCCGTCGCGCCCACCCTGAGGTCCGACGAATGGACATCCGTCGGCCACATCGCTGACCTGACGGTCGGTGTACCGGAGTACCTAGAGGTCGACCGGCACGTCAACGACGGCTGGGTCTCCGAAGACGCCCTGATTGGTGTCCACGTCGTTCGCGAGAGCGAGACCGAAGTGTCCGTGTTCGATCCTCACTGCACCCACCTCGGCTGCCCGCTGTCGTGGTCGACGGGCGCGGGCACCTTCGTGTGTCCGTGTCACGGCGGCGCGTTCACGGCGTCGGGCGAGGTCGTCTCCGGCCCGCCGCCACGGCGGATGTTCCGATACGAGACCCGGGTCGAAGGCGGGGAGGTCTTCATTGGCAAGCTCGTGGGAGACGTCGAGTCATGAACCGCGTCGGACGATGGATCGACGAGCGGTTGGCGATCTCGCCGATCGTGACCGGGTTCCTCGACCGCCGCGTGCCCGGCAACATCGGCTGGCTTCACACCCTTGGCAGCGCCACGCTCTTCCTCGTCGTCGTGCAGATCCTCACCGGGATCGCCCTCACGATGTCCTATTCACCGAGTCCCGATCATGCATACGAGAGCGTGCTCTACATCGACCAGACGCCGTTCGGGGCACTCGTCCGCGGGATCCACCACTGGGCAGCGGGCCTGCTGGTTCTCATGATCGGCCTGCACACGCTGCGGGTATTCATCTGGGGCGCGCACCGCTATCCACGAGAGATCACCTGGATCGTCGGGGCGCTGCTCTTCTTCATCATCCTCGGCTTCGCGTTCACCGGGTACCTGCTTCCCTGGGACCAGAAGGCGTACTGGGCGACCGTCGTTGGTACGAACATCGCCGGTTCAGCCCCGATCATCGGCGGCGCCGTGCTCGAGTTCCTGCGCGGCGGACAAGAGCTTGGTGCCGTGACCCTCACCCGCTTCTACGGCATCCACATCTGGGTGTTGCCGGCGATGCTTCTGCTGCTCGTCGGCGTGCATCTGTTCGGGGTGATCCGGCAAGGCATCGCCGCCTCGCCCAGGCGTCGCCCGCTGGTGCCGGCGGAACCCGGCCTATCGCGACGCGACGCCTACGAACGCGAGTACGCAGCCGAAAAGGCCGCCGGCAAGCCGTTCTGGATCTCCCTCATGAAGGACGCCATCGTCGCGGCTGTCCTGCTGGCTATCGTGATCGTATTGGCGGCCGGACTCGGCGCACCGCTCGAGGCACAGGCCAACCCAAACTCCAGCGCGTACGTCCCGCGGCCGGAGTGGTATTTCCTGGACATGTTCCAGCTCCTCTGGTACTTCACGGGCTCGCTGGAGCCTCTCCTCATCTTCCTGGTCTTCACGGCGGCGGCGGCGATCTTCGTGCTCGTGCCGTTCCTCGATCGCGGCAAGGCACGCCATCCGCGGCAACGTCCGATCGCCATGGGTCTGACAGCCGTCGTCGTGTTCGGCGTGGTCGGACTGACCGTCCTCGGGGCGATGGCATCGCCGGCCGGGGTTGCCCTCGTCCCTCCGACACAGGGGATGTCCGACGCGGAGCTCAGTGGCCTCAAGGTCTTCAACGAGCAAGGCTGCACTGCCTGTCACCAGATCCACGGTGTAGGTGGCACCAAGGGACCTGATCTGAGCCGCGCTGGTTTCCGCTGGGAGAAGGCGGATATCGAGCGGCAGATCGTGTCGCCGAAGGACGAGCGCATGCCAGCCTACGATCATCTGGATCAGGCTCAGCTGAACGCTCTCGTCACCTATCTGACGAGCCTGAAGTAGCGGTGATCCGTGAGGGTCGTGGCGGCGATCGCTCGGCGGGTCGGACAGCGTGGATGGCGAGCGCTGGTCTCGATGCGCACGGCCCTGGTTCTTACGCTTGTCCTCGCCGCCCTTGCGGCGATCGGCACCGTGATCGTCCAGGCTCCCCCCGAAGATCGCGTCGACGCTCGAGCGTATGCTGCCTGGCTTGCGGCGGTGCGACCGCGATACGGCATCTGGACGGGACTCCTCGACGCCCTGCAGCTGTTTGGCGTCTTTGGCTCCGTCTGGTTCAAGGCGACGGCGGCGGGCCTCATCGTGAGCCTGACTGCCTGTTGCATCAACCGGTCTCTGGTCACGTGGCGCGCCGCGACAAGCGATCGCGGTACGACACGGCCGGTCGACCTTCACATGTACCGACCGCCGCACGCCTCGATTGCCACGCCGCTCGAGGCAGACGTCGCGCAGGCACGAATCCGCGCCGTGCTGGACCGGCGCGGCTACAGAACGACCACGTCGCAGGATTCAGCCACGACGGTCGGCATGGTCGCCACTCGATTCCGATGGGCGCCGGCCGCCTCGGTGGCGGGCCATGCTGGCGTCGTCCTCATCGTTCTCGGCGCGGTCCTCGGATCGACCCTGGGGTTTCATGACGCTCGAGTGTCGGTGCCCGTAGGGGCGACGGTTGCGATCGGACACGGCACAGGTTTGACCATGCAGGCTGCTGGCTTCTCCGACTTCTACTACTCGGATGGCTCGCCGCGAGACTTCGCCAGCGAGCTCGTGCTATTCCGAGACGGCATTCCGGTCGCCGACGGCACGGTCCGAGTCAACGAGCCGCTCCGTGTCGGCGACGTGTCCGTCTATCAGTCGTACTTCGGCCCTTCGATCTCGATGCGGGTAGACGACGCGGCCGGCCGGTCCCTCTTCCTGGGCGACGTGCCCCTCGAGTTGGTTACCGCCGATGGCGCACGCCTCGTCGGCATGGTCGCTATCGCGGACCGCAGGTCGACGATCTACGTGTTCGCCCCGAAATCCGGGCTCGAGGACCCTGAGATCCGCGCAGGGCAGATTCGTGTACGTGTGGTCGACCAGGCTGGACAGTCGTCGAGCGCAGTGGTGGATCAAGGGCGGCCCGTCGCGCTCGCCGACCTCAAGTTGACGTTCCTTCGGGAGGGTCGATTCACCGGACTCATCGTCGGGCGCGACCCGGGACGTCCCGTGGTCTGGTTCGGTGCCGCCCTTCTCGTACTCGGCTTCGCGACTGCGCTCACGGTCCGGACGCGCCACGCCTGGATCCAGATCGCGGATCTCGGCGGGACGAGAGAGATCCGGCTGATGGGACCGTCGACCCGGGCGCGGAGGCGGGAGCTGGGTGACTTTCGGCGGTTGTCGGCCGAGATCGACGCGGCGCTCCGCTCGGGGGTTGGCCCACTCGGTGAACGAAAGGGACAACGATCATGGTCGAGCTCTCTCACATCGGGGTGATCGCCGCCCTGTTAGCGGTCGGCGCAGGAATGGCAATGTCTGGGGCTGCCCTCGCTGCGGGCACGTTGGCGGGTCGATCGCTTCGGCCTGTCCTGGTCTCCAGCGGTGACTCATCGGGACTCCCAGCGAGCCCAGGCCCGGCGACCCGCCCTCGATCGGACGGCCGACTCTTCCCCTGGATGGCCGTCGCGTTCATCGCGGGGGCGCTCGCCATCCGGTCGCTCGCCGTCGGGCACGGCCCATTTGCGAGCATGTACGAGTTCTCGGTGGCACTCGCGGGCGTCATCCTGGCCACCGACATCGTCTTTGAGCGCCGTCTGATTGGGCGGACGGTCACCTGGATCGTGTTGCCGGTCGCATTCGCTCTCCTCGCCTTCGCAACCGCGATCGGAGGCGATGCCCCGCCTCTTCCTCCCTCGCTCCAGCATGAGCTGCTGCTGTCGGTGCACGTTGCCGTTGCGATCGTCGCCTACGGGGCGATCACATTCGCCTTTGCCGCGGCGGCATTGCTTTTGCTTCGACCGCGACTCGATCGCATCGGGATCCCGCTGCCGCGACCCAGTCGACTTGACCGTGCATCGTATCGGTCGGTCCTCGTTGCGTTCCCATTCTTGACCCTGGTCCTTGTCGTCGGCGCGATGTGGGCTGAGATGGCGTGGGGATCGTATTGGAGTTGGGACCCGAAGGAGACCGCAGCCCTCGCGACGTGGCTTGTCCTGGCCGCGTACCTGCACAGCCGCGCGGTCCGTGGCTGGCGTGGCCGCCGATCTGCATGGCTGGTCGTCCTCGGGTTCGTCGCCGTCCTCTTCACGTTCTTCGGTAACTTCCTGTTTGGAGGCCTCCACAGCTACAGCGGCCTCGGGTAGCCGGCGTGACCGACCTTCCGCTTCGACCCGTGCTCGACCACTGGGACCCTGGCGTCCGGTCGCTGCACTTGCCCCGATCCGGGCTGGCGCGGAGAGCCGCGGTCTTCATCTCGCTCAGCGCCATGCTGCTCCTCGCCGCGGCCAGGCTCGACGGTGGTGGGTCTTCGCCCGCTTCGACGGTCGAGACTCAGCTCGGCGGCGCGTCGGCGCCGAGGCTTGGCGGTATGGCCCCGGACTTCCAGGCTGTCGCCGTATCAGGGTCAGCCATCCGACTCAGCGGGTTGCGCGGTCACCCCGTTTGGCTCGTCTTCGGGGCAAGCTGGTGTCAAGCATGTCGTGTTGAGAGCCCGGACATCGAGGCCATATACCGGGCTCGCCGATCATCGGGGTTGGTCGTGGTGGAGGTGTTCGTCGGTGAGGATTTCGGCAGCGATCGCAGATTACGGCACGCGTGTCGGGCTCGACTACGAGCTCATCCCCGACCAGGACACATCGTTGACCGATGTCTATCGGGTCGTGGGGTTCCCGACCCATTACTTCGTCGATCGATCGGGGACGATCGCTGCAGTCACCGCAGGCAGCCTCGACCGTCAGGGGATGGAATCGTCACTCCAGACCATCATGCCCTGATCGGGTCGGACGACAACGTACACTCGCACGACCGATGGAGCTCGCCAGACGATCGCGATTCGCTCGCACCGGGGCGACGGCCGCGATCGCGCTCGGCCTGACCCTCGCCGGGTGTGGTGTGACCGACACGGTCGGCGATGGCCCGGTCCAGAAAGAGAGCCGACCGGTCGACACTTTCACCCGCGTCGTGATCAGCAGCGGCATCCACCTGACCGTCACGATCGGGCCAGCCGGCGAGCTCGAGGTCCGCGCGCCGGCGAACATCCTGCCGATCATCACGACCGAGGTCGAGGCCGGAACCCTGACGATCGCGAGCTCGAAGTCGTTCATCGTCGCCCAGCCCGTCGAGGTCGCGGTCGCCACGCCTTCGATCGAGGCCGTCACGCAGAGCGGTGGATCGGCGGTTGCGCTCGAGGGCCTCGACGGCGAACGGCTCGCGATCGATCTCAGCGGCGGTTCGCACGTCGGAGCCGGCGGCACGGTCAAGGATCTGACCCTGACGGCCAGCGGTGGATCGCGGGCCGATCTCGGCGACCTGGCGACGGCGACGGCCGCCCTCGATGTCTCGGGCGGCTCGAACGTGACCGTGCTCGCATCGGAGCACGTCGGCGGGTCCGCTTCGGGCGGGTCGCACGTGACCGTGCTCGGCCAGGCCACGACCGACATCGCAGCGACCGGCGGCGCCGAGGTGTCATCCGGCTAGAAGGCGTCGCCTGTGCGACGATGCGACGCATGTCGGGACATCGATCGACGCGCCGCATCCCGGTCATCGCGGCCGCCACGATCCTGTGGATGGCCTGCGCGCTCGTGGCGCTCGGCCACGACGGGATCCCTGATGTGCAGCTGGCCCCGACGACCGTTGCTGCAGGAGACGGACTGACCGTTGCCGGGGACGATTTCGTCGACGGGGAGACCCTCGCCATGGTCCTCGTGGGGAACGCCGCGCGGGTCGATGTCGGCTCTGTGAGCGTCGGTCGGAACGGCCACTTCCAGGCCGATGTGCGCGTGCCGATCGGGACCGCCGACGGCAAGTACGTCATCGAAGCGGATCGGCCGTCCGGCCCGGTCGCCTCCGCTGCCTTGACCGTCGGCGCGGCAGCCAAGGACGCTGCATCCATCGAACTGATCGCGGTCATCGTCGTCGCCGTGGTGGCCGGCGTCGGCGGCGGCGTGTTCGTGGCCCGTCGCGGCCGCCCGGCCGCTTCGCCCTAGGAGAGCCCTGCGGCAGATGAGATCGGTCGGACGATCTCCTGGCCGAGCGACCACAGTGTCACGACGGTCAGTCCGACCATGAGGGCGGCCAACGGCACCTGACGTAGTCGGATATCCACGCGCGGCGGCGCGTCGCGCACCGCAGCGACGTGGCCCGACCAGGCTCCGACGATGTGGCCGCCGACCACCGCCGCCAGCTGCATCGCCCAGACGATCGATGCCGGCAGCCAGGACACCCCGGATACGTAGAACGCGGTTCCGAAGAGATCCCAGCCGAGCTGGAACGGGTCCGAGATCGCCACGACGATGTTCTGACCGTCTCCCAGCAGGTAGGTGAGGTAGTGGGCGATGAGGTAGCCGACGGCGATCGGCACCAGGCCGGCCCCGATGGCGGCGGTCCCGACGAGGCGACCGACGGCCAAGGCCAGTCCGACGATCAGGCCGAGGAAAGCGAGCAGCTCCACGGTCGCCCCCGGCAGCTGCGGGATCCCGAAGATTGCGGCCCATTGTTGTGTCTGCGAGAGCCCGTCATACATGACCGAGGCGACGCCCACCGCCACGAGCACGACGTAGGCGCGCGTCCAGCCCGGCTCGAGCACGCCTGAAGCGAACGGCCGGCGCCGGACGGCCCGCCTCTCTGGATCGCCGACCGGTCCCAGGATCGCGAGGCGGTTGAGGGTCCCGAACCAGATCGAGAACGTCTCGCCCTGCCCGCGCCAGACGTCGCGGCCGAAGATCGCCATGCCGATGAGCGTCAGCACGGTGTAACCGATGAGGACGAGCCCGGTGGAGCGTGCCTGATAGACGAGCTCGAGCCAGACGAAGAACGTCAGACCGACGACGGCCGGCCACGCCCCGAGCCGGGACGGATAGGCGCGCGGCGTTCGACCGCCGAAGGGAGTCACTCGCAGAGCAGCCGCGCCGAGGTCGTGGAGCGTCGAGAACGGATCGAGCCAGGTCCAGATCGGCCCGATGAACGCCGAGACGATGGCCACGCCGACCCAACCGTAGATCCACAGGAACAAGCGTGCCGACGTCGGCTCGCGAGCTCCCTCCGATGATCGCCTGCGCGACGATCCAGAGCCAGGCAAACAGACCTATCGCCTTCAGCCCGAGCACGATCGGCCGAGGCACCGCGATCGCCGGGCCGCGGGCCGAGGGCGGGGGCCGGACGTCGCGGACGATGATGAACGCGAACGACAGGGCGACCGCCATCGCCGCCCCGGCGAGGTAGACCTCCAACGGCAGAGGCGACTCGAGCCGCCCCGCGAGGCTATGGCCAAGAGCAGGCCCGGGCAGCAATAGCATGGCCAGGATCGCGATCGGCGGAGCGAGATGCGCCCCGCCGATCCTCCACTTCATCGCCTACGCCCGTCGGCGGGCGAGCCAGACGCCAAGCGCCCCGACGACGACCACAGCGGCGACGATGGCGATCAGGGCTCCGCTGCCCCCGCCCGATCCCGTGCCGCTCGAGCCGTCGACCGGCGACGCCGGCGCACTCGGGCTCGGTGAGGCGATGGCCGCCGAAGGCGATGGGGCCGCTGACGGCGACGGGGACGCCGCGGGCGATGGCGAGGGGGACGGCGACGGAGATGGAGATGCCGCCGCCACGATCGTAAACGTGTAGCTCCCGCGCTCGAGCTCCTTGTCCTCGGCCGAGAAGGTCGTATACCTGACTTCGTACTTTCCCGGCGCGAGCTCGGGGAGGGCGAGGCGGAACTCGCGAGGGCCGCTGCCGAGCTCGCCGCCCTTGGCGACAACGGTGCCCGATGCATTGCGAACCTGGAGCGAGGTCTTGGACGGATCGAGATTCTGGGTGAAGGTGGCGACGAGCTCGGCCGGCGAACCGGTGACCTCATCGCCCGGTCCGGGACTGGCCGTATCGAGCTCGGCATGGGCCAATACGGAGCCGGCAACGATCAGGAACACAGCCGCGGCAGCGGCCGCGGGCAGAAGGAAACGAGACACGTGAACCTCTCGGAACAAGCACGGAACTCGACCGACAGGCAGTCGAGCTATCAGGCGGGGTCTGCTCCGAGTGCAGGAGGCGCACGCACGGCGTTCGAGCGCCCTTCAATCCTGGACTGCGCGCGCGGAAGCCACGGAATCGGGCGCGACGCAGATGGCCGACCGGCGGGCCGCACTCGCGCGGCGCGGATGCGCCACAGCAGGATCGCGCGTCGCCAGCCGACGAGCGCCGCGATCGCGGCGACGATGAGGCTGACGGCCAGCAGCACCGGCAGGGCGATGCCGTGATGATCGGCCAGGATCGCCAGACCGGGTGGCTGCTCGCCGGTCATCGCGATCTCGATGTTCTCCTGGACCAGGAAGGCGAGCGTCGCCAGCGCCGCGAGGCGGAACCAGAGTGCCTTGGCCCCAGAGGCGAACGACGACGCGTCAGCATCGATCCCGACAACCGTTCGGGCATCGCATCGCGACGCGAGGCGACTGAGCAGGACCAACTGTACGACTGCGATGGACACGAGAGATGCCACGATGAGCGCGACGATGATCACGTAGGGCGACCAATAGCCGTCATGACCGCCCTTGCGCATCGCCTGCGCGTAACCCGAACCCGGCCCATCGCCCAGCTGGTACGCGATCTCGTGGCTCAGGGTCAGGACGGCAAGGGCGAGCCCTCCTCGCGCGGCGAACGATCGCAGACGAGAGGCGCTCATTGGCCGCGACTGTAGCCGATTCGTTGGACGCCGGCCCTATCCGCTTGCCGGCGAGGCCCCAAGTTGGTTCATCATCCCGACCGCGTCGAGCTGACGCCATCCCCCGTCGGACCTACCCCGATTGCCGATTCATCTACGATCAGGGCGCCCTATCCCTCAGGGCAGCCTGGGCGATGGCGATCGCACCCAGGAGGCCGGCTCGGTCGCCGAGCGCCGGACTGACGATGTAGTCGTCCAGCGAGGCGCCCACTGATGGTGGCACCTGGTACCCGTGCAGGCTTTGGGCGAGCTCAGCTCGGACCCGCCGCAGAAGCGTCGGCTCGTTGGCGACCCCGCCCCCGACGACGATGAGGTCCGGCGCGAGCGTGTAGACGACCGTGCGCAGTCCCATCGCCAGGTAACCGGCCTCCAGCTCCCAGGCGGGATGTTCCGGTGGCAGTGACGCGGCCGGACTGCCCCATCGAGCCTCGATCGCCGGTCCCGAGGCGAGACCCTCGAGGCAATCCCGGTGGAACGGGCAGACCCCCGGAAACGGGTCGATCGTCGTGTCATGCGGGACCGCCATATGTCCGAGCTCCTGGTGGATGTGGCCGCGCAGAGGGCGACCATCGAGGAGCGTGCCGCCACCGATACCGGTCCCGATCGTGATGTAGGTCAGGATCGTGGGATCTCCGTGCGATCCCCACCGCCACTCTCCAATGGCGGCCGCGAGGACATCGGTTTCGATGGCAACCGGAACGGCGAACGCTTGCGCGAGACGCGAGCGGATGTCCGTGCCCTGCCACCCGACCTTGGTGCTCGCGGCGACGATGCCGTACCGATCCGATCGGGGATCGACATCGAGTGGCCCGAACGTCGCGATGCCGATGGCCGCGATGGGATCGGCGCTCGCCCTCAAGAAGTCCACGACGCGCTCGATGGTGTCGTGGGGCGCACCGGTGGGGATCCGCGTTTCGGCCCGGATGTCATCCGGTCCCGAGCCCACCGCGCAAAGAAACTTCGTCCCGCCGGCCTCGATCGCGCCGACGACCAGGCTGTCGTCGTTGGGCGATGTGGCGCTAGGACTCATTCGGGCCGCGCGGCGCGCGCATGGCGGTCAAGGTTCCCACACCCTACCCTTCTGTCACGGCGGAGGTGAGGTTAGATCGGATGACATTCGAACAATTCCTCGACCTTGCCGAGCACCTCTTCGAGATTGCGGGCGTCGGGATCCTGCTCATCGGCGGAGTCGTCAGTCTCCTGATCTACGGGTGGGACGTCGCCAAGGGCCATCGGCGGTCCGCCTACGTCGCCCTTCGCCACAACATGGGCAGGACGATCCTGCTGGGCCTCGAGGTCCTGATCGTCGCCGACATCATCCTGACGGTGGCGATCGACCAGACCCTGGAGAATGCCGCCACCCTCGGTCTCATCGTCCTCGTTCGGACGTTCCTGAGCTTCTCGCTCGACATCGAGCTCGACGGCGTCGTTCCATGGCACCGGCAGGCAGCCGAACGCGAGTCGAGGCCATGAATCACGGGACCAGATGTACCCAGGGTCGACGGCCCGAGTGGCGATCTCTACACCTACGTTCATACCTCGACCTTGCTTGCCGATGGACGCCTCCTGGTGACATACGAGCCGGCCGCCGTGCTCTTCGAGGGTGGCGGCCCATGAGCCCGACGTCGCCCTGGGGCTAGCCGGCTCGTCCGCCGGGTGCCGACGGCCGCTTCGTCCTTTCGGCGGGCTCGCCATCGCGTCCATGAAACGGAAGCTTGGCGGACGATCACGCCAGCTTGAATGGCAGGGTCGGAAGGGCTTACCAACCGTCCTGACGCACAAGGACAAGCGTCAGCCTTGACATGCAAGTCGGCGCTTGCCTATCCTGCTCTGGTGGGAGGTGACGAGGCATTCAAAGCTCTCGCCGAGCCCACCCGGCGAACGATCCTCGACGAGCTGGCCGATCGCGACGACCAGACGCTCTTCGAGATCTGCGCGCGGCTGATCAACAAGCATGGCCTGGCATCGACCCGTCAGGCCATCTCCCAACACCTCGACGTGCTCGAATTGGCCGGTCTGATCCGGACCCGGCGTGAGGGCCGCTACAAGTTTCACTCGATCGAACGTGAGCCGCTCCGGCACCTCGCTGACCGGTGGCTCGCTGGAAAGGAGCGATGACGTGCGCATCACGACCGCCAGTGTCCTCGTGGACGACCAGGAGAAGGCGCTCCGCTTCTACACCGACATTCTCGGCTTCAAGAAGAAGACCGACCTGCCGGTCGGCGAATACCGCTGGTTGACCGTCGTCTCGCCGGAGCAGCCGGACGGCGTCGAGCTGCTGCTCGAGCCCGACGAACACCCGGCTGCGAGGCCGTTCAAGGAGGCGCTCCTCGGCGATGGCATCCCGTGGACGTCGTTCGGAGTGGCCGACACTCACAAGGAGTACGAGCGCCTCAAGGCCGCTGGCGTGCGGTTCACGCAGGAGCCGGCCGAGATGGGGCCGGTCGTCACGGCCGTTCTCGATGACACCTGCGGCAACCTGATTCAGATCGCGAGCATGCCAGCTGGTTGACCGCGTCATCGCGCCCGGACGTACGCAAGGGGTTACCTGCCAACGAGGGCATCGAAGGCCGTGCTACTGGACAGACAGCATGCCTTCGCGAGCACGAAGGGGGACTGGAGCCGACACTCGGATTTGAACCGAGGACCTGCTGTTTACGAAACAGCTGCTCTACCGCTGAGCTATGTCGGCGCCGATCAAGAATAGCCGATGCTCAGGGACATCAGCTATTCGCACTCATACGAACACGTTTGACATCGTGCTCGAAACCCTGGCTCAACGCTCGAACAGCTGATATCTATTTGGACGAACCTCCGGCTCGTCCTAGGAGCCAAGAACGCTCGTTCTATGGCGTCTGACGACGTCGGCCGACTCCTGTCGGGAACGCTTCTGAACACGTGTCTTTGTTCTGCGTGGGCTCTATGGGCGAGGCCGGCTGCTGATCAGCCGACGGGGTCAGCTGCCCTGCTTGCACTCCGTCTTATCGACCCACGTCGTGCAGACCGCGATCTCGATGCGGAGGGGCGACTCGGGGTGGAGGGTGATCTGTCCGCCGAGCGGCGGCTGCTGGAAGAGGTAGAGCATCCCGCCGTCATCGAGGCGCTGCTTGCCGAGGATCTCCATGCCCAGGGTCGCTAGCCGCTGATCCCAATACGCTTCCACCTCGTCCTCCGAGGCGGTGCTGGCCAGGAAGAGGATGCAGTTGTTCGGCAGAGCGGGGTAGGTATCGGTCTCGGAGGAGCCGGGCATACCCTGCGCCAGCTGGCGCGCCGTCTCGATGCATACTCCGGCCGATCCGCTGGGGCCGGCACTGGGCCCGGGCCTCGCTGGGGCTCGGCGACGCATTCGGCGTGTGGTACGTGACGTCGATGAGGGCGAAGCCCGATGGTCGCATCACGACGTTGAGCGTCGGCTCCATGGCCTGGTAGAGGGCCTTGGCCGTCGACCCGGCGGGCGACCCGGCGGCGTCGCCGAGGAGGATCGACTTGACGACAGCCGCGAGCGCCGTCATCTCGGCTCGATCGACCCACGCGTTGACCCACATCTGGGTCGAGACCGGGTCCCCGTTGTCGGCATCGTCCTGGCTCTCGGTCGTCATCTCGTACCCGAGCCCGGCCGTTCCGAGATCGTCGACGGCCTGGGTTGCGGTGGCCTGCGCCGCATGACCGCCGAGTCCGCTCGCGTCCCAGACGACCGTCGATCCCTCGACCGGGACCGAGGCCAGCTGGGCATCGACCAGCGATGCGCAGTCGGCGACGTCGTCGGCGAAGACATCTGCGCCCGTCAGGACGGTCAGGTCGACCCCGCCCCCGACCGGGTCCTGGCCCTCGATGCCATAGGCGACGGCGGCAGGATCGGGCACCAGGCTCACCGTCCACGGCCGGGCCAGGCTCGTCGCGTAGGTCATGAGGGCGATCGCCCCGATCGTCTTGCGAAGGAGCTCGGGGTCGTCCGTGTACTGCGGCGCGTAGAGGTCGATCAGCCCCTTCAGCCACGCCGGCGGGTCCGCCGTGGAGTTGACGATGCCGTTCAGCGCATCCGACAGGTAGGCCGATATCTCGGCGCAGTAGCCCGAGCTGCTGGACCAACCGGATTGGATGCACCGAACTCGACGCCGCTGCCGCCGTCGACGTCGGCCACAAAGGCGATCAGGGCGAGCGTCGGGAAGACCGTCGCCGTCGGCTCCGATGGGCCGCCCGCACGAAGAAGCGACGCGGCCAGGGTCGCTCCCGGGGTGGTGCCCGCAGCAGCCCAGGCGGCGATGAGCGCACTGATCGGCGCGCCGCCGCCGGCAGCGGTCAACGCGTCGAGGTCCGCGCCCTTCGTGCCACCCCCGCCCGCACGTTCGAGGGCGAGGTTGCGGACCTGGAGGCGGAGGAGCCGGACCGCCGACGGTTTGCCCGTGACGGCCGTGATGGGAGCGGCATCGGACGGCCGAACCCGGGTCTCGATGCCGAGCGTGGCGAGATCGTCGACCGCATGCTGAACGTCTGCCTCGCTGAATGCCTCAGCGCCCGGGGTCGGCTTCGGGGAGGACGCACCGCTGGAGCCCGCCGGTGAGGGGGTCGAGCCGCAACCCGCCAGGATCGCGAGCGTCAGGCCGCCGGCCAGCAGCGTCCTGACGCGGGATCGGTACCGTGGAGCCGCGCCGGATCGGCGCACGTCAGTGGATCGCCGCGAGCACCGCTGTCGCAACGGCGACCGCGTCGTCCTTGCGTTCCTTGCCCGACGGATCGTAGATGTCGACATAGAGGGCGCCCTGATCCGGGGAGAGCTTCACCGTGAGGTAGGCCTCGTCCGGACCCGGATGCACCAGGAAGGCAGCGGCTCCGAGCCCGGAGACGTCCTCCTGGCCTGGAGCCGGTACACCGCCGCCGACGTCCGTGTCACTGGAAGCGAGGGTGACCTGGAGTTGCACCGCCCCGTTGGAGTACGTGCACATGTACGGGGGGAACGTCTGGCTTTTCGGCGGTGGTGCGGTGGGGACCACCTTGGCGGCGAGATCGGCCGCCACTAGGGTGCACACGTCGGTGACCTTGCTGGCCGCGTCCACCAGGGACGTTCCGCCGTCTCCGGCCCCCACCGAGGGTTGGGTCTCGGCCGAGGGCTGCGTTTGGCCCGAAGGCGGCGAGGCCCCGGCTGACTGGTCCGCGCCGGCTGGCGGGTTCGTCGCCGCGGACCCGCAGGCGGACAGCATCAAGCCGACGAGACCAACGATCACCAAGCGCTTCATGGCATCCTCATCTGTGCGGCGACCGCATCGCGTCGAATGATGCGCCAAGACCGCGCCGCCTACAACCTGTCGGACCCGATTCCCACCAGCCGGCTTCCGACGATCGACGGATGGATGGCGGACGGGGGGGCACTTCCCCTACTCCTGATCGGTCGGGATCTGCACTTGCAATCCGCCCGCATATACGTATACTCCTACGTATGACTGCATCGCACGCAGGGAGTTACGATGACCGTATGCCGAACAAGACGATCTACGTCTCGCGAGGAGACATTCCGATCTATCGGCGGGCCCAGGAGCTCGCCGGCGACAACCTCTCGGCCGCCATCTCGGCCGCTCTCCGGCGCTACGTGGACGTCGAAGAGGCCAAGCGTGAAGGGTTCGACGAGATCATCGTTCGGGTCGGGCTGGGCAAGGGCCGGAAGGTCCGCTTCATCGGCGTCATGCTCGGGGAGTGGGTCAATTCTGCATTCAGTCACGTCGAGACCTTCCGCATCTATCGCGGCCGGACCGGGAAGTTCGTTCTCCACATCGAGCGCAGCCCCGGGTACACGATGGTCGACGAGCAGGGGAAGCCGGCCGGCTGGCGCGGCTACCTCGGCCTCGGGAACGTCAGCTACGGGTCCACGCCCGGGGAGTCGACCATCGAGGTCGTCGAGTCGCTCGACGAGCTCCGCGAACGGATCCCTCCGCAGCTCTATGACATGGTCGCCGGCTCGGTGCAGCGGCCGCCAGTCGAGGATCTCGACATCTGATCCTCGCCGCGACCCGGTCATGTCGGGAGGTGCGGCATGACGGCAACCGGGGCCCCGGCCGCGATCCGCGCCACCGGGCTGCGCAAGTCATACGGCAAGCAAGTCGTGCTCGACGGCATCGACCTCGAGATTCCGGAAGGGACGGTCTTCGCGCTTCTCGGACCGAATGGCGCCGGCAAGACGACGGCGGTGCACATCCTGTCGACCTTGATCGCCGCGGATGGCGGTGATGCGGAGGTCGCCGGCCACGACGTCGCCCGAGAGCCCGACGCGGTCCGCGCCGTGATCGGACTCACCGGTCAGTTCTCGGCGGTAGATGGGTTGTTCACGGGCGAAGAGAACCTCCAGCTCATGGTGGACCTGCGGCACCTCGGAAAGGACGAAGGCCGCCGACGCGTCACCGAGCTTCTGGAACGGTTCGACCTGGTCGAGGCGGCGCGGAAGCCTGTCGCAACGTACTCGGGAGGCATGCGGCGGCGGCTCGACCTGGCGATGACGCTCGTCGGTGACCCGCGGATCCTCTTCCTCGACGAGCCGACGGCGGGGCTGGATCCCCGCAGCCGCCGCGTCATGTGGGAGATCATCCGGGATCTCGTCGCGGGCGGCGTCACCGTCTTCCTGACGACACAGTACCTCGACGAGGCCGATCGGCTCGCTCATCGAATTGCCGTTCTCGACCGAGGGAAGCTGGTCGCCGAAGGGACCCCGACCGAGCTCAAGCGCCTGGTGCCCGGTGGGCATATCCGGCTCACGTTCGGCGACGCCGTGCAGCTCGAGCGGGCCGCTCGTGTCCTCGAAGACGGAGTTTCAGACGAGGAGGCGCTGACGCTGCAGCTGCCGAACGATGGAGGGACCCGGTCCCTCCGGTCCCTCCTCGACAGGCTCGAGGCTGAGTCGATCGACGTTGGTGAGCTTGCCGTCGGGACGCCCGACCTCGATGACGTCTTCCTGTCGCTGACCGGCGACTCGGCGATGAAGGAGACCATCCGATGATGACCTATCCGTTGGTCCTGGCCGACACGGCGACGATGCTGCGCCGCAACCTCCGGCGCATGCGCCGCTATCCCTCGCTGACCCTCTTCATCGCAGGCACCCCTGTCGTGTTCCTGCTGCTGTTCGTCTACGTCTTTGGTGGGGCGCTCGGGGCTGGCCTGGGTGGCGTGGCCGGTGGTCGCGCCGAGTACATCGCCTACGTCGTGCCCGGGATTCTCCTCATCACGGTGGTTGGCGCAGCCCAGGGGACGGCGATCTCCATCGCCATGGACATGACCGAGGGCATCGTCGCCCGATTCCGCACCATGGCCGTCGCCCGCGCATCGGTCCTGACCGGGCATGTCGTCGGCAGCGTGATCCAGACGATGCTCGCCCTGGCCATCGTCATGATCGTCGCCGTGCTCATCGGGTTCAGGTCGACCACGGGTCCGAGTGAGTGGCTCGCCGCGATCGGTCTCCTCGTGCTGGTCACGCTGGCCGTCAGCTGGCTCTCGGTCGCGCTGGGCATGTCGACCAAGAGTGTTGAGACCGCCAGCAACCTTCCGCTGTTCTTGATCCTGCTGCCCTTCCTGAGCAGTGCATTCGTCCCGACGGACTCGATGCCGGACGGCCTGGCCTGGGTCGCCGAGAACCAACCCTTCACGCCTGTCATCGAGACGCTGCGGGGGCTGCTGCTCGGTACGCCGATCGGCAATAGTGGCCTGCTGGCCGTTGGCTGGTGCGTCGCGATCTCGCTCGTCGGCTATCTCTGGGCGAGGAAGCTCTACGAGCGTCCGCCCGGGTCCGCGGCGTAGGCGTCGTCGTACCTCTCACTTGAGGCAGGCCATACGACTCGGGTTGACGAGTCGGTGATACAACCGTATGGTTGTATTCATGGACACCGCGATGGACTTCGACCGCGTCTTTGGCGCGCTGGCCGATGCCACCAGGCGTGACATCGTGCGGCGGGCGATCGCTGGAGACGAGGGCGTTGCCGAGCTTGCGGACCACTACCCCATGAGCTTCGCCGCAGTCCAGAAACATGTCGCGGTGCTCGAGCGGGCGGGCCTGGTCAGCAAGCAGCGGATCGGACGACGCAAGGTCGTCCGCACCCACGTCGAGGGGCTCGGCGCGGCCCGACGCCTGCTCGACCGCTACGAGGAGATGTGGCAGGGAAGGATCGAGCGCATGACCGAGCTCGTAATCGACACGAAGGAGACCGACGCATGACCGTCACCGCCGTCCTCAAGGACCCCGACGCCCTGACGATGACCATCACCGCCGAGTTCAGCGCCTCCCCGGAGCGGGTGTGGCAGCTGTGGGCCGACCCACGGCAGCTGGAGCGATGGTGGGGCCCACCGTCCTACCCAGCCACCGTGGACTCCCACGACCTCAGCCCGGGCAGTCGAGTCTCATATCACATGACCGGGCCCGAAGGCGACCAGCCGCGCGGCTACTGGGATATCGTCATGGCCAAGGCGCCCAACTCCCTCGTGTTCCGCGACGGCTTCGCCCACGACGACGGCACGCCGAACACCGACCTTCCGACGACCGAGAGCCGAGTGCGGATCGACGACATCGGCGACGGACGCACGCGGATGTCGATCGAGAGCGTCTTCCCGAACGCCAAGGCGATGGAGCAGGTCCTGGCCATGGGCATGGAGGAGGGCCTGAAGCAGGCGATGGGTCAGATCGACGCCATCCTCGCCGAGGACCTCGTCCGTCCCTGACTTCGGGAGACACGATCATCAAGCCGATGAGACCGCCACCACGCCGAGACTGAATCACGAGACGGCAACCGAACCCCGAGGGAGACACCATGACTGAGCCGACAACGACCACCCTGACTGAGCCGACAACGAACACCCTGGACGTGCCCGGGGCGATTCTCACGTACGACGTCCGGCGCAACGGCTCGAGCACTGCGCCCGTGCTCTTTCTCATCGGGTCACCGATGGGCGCCTCCGGATTTGGCACCTTGGCCGGCCACTTTGCCGACCGTACGGTCGTCACATACGACCCTCGCGGGGTGGAGCGCAGCACCCGCACCGACGACGCCACCGAGTCAACTCCCGAGCAGCACGCGGACGACCTTCATCGGTTGATCTCGAGGTTGGACGCCGGGCCCGTCGACATCTTCGCCAGCAGCGGTGGGGCGGTGAACGCACTGGCACTGGTGTCGAAGCATCCGGGGCAGGTCGTGACCCTCGTCGCGCACGAACCGCCGACCGCCCAGGTGCTGCCCGATCGCGAAGCGGCGCTGGCCGCGAGCCGCGACATCCACGAGACGTACCAGCGCAGCGGCTCGGGTCCAGCGATGGCAAAGTTCATCGCGCTCGTCAGCCACACAGGCGAGATCCCGGCCGGCTACGTGGACCAGCCACCCCCGGATCCGGCCATGTTCGGGCTATCGACCGAGGACGACGGCTCCCGGGACGACCCGCTGGTCGGGCAGAACATCATTTCATGCACCCATTACCAGCCCGACTTCAAAGCCCTCCGTGCCGCGTCGACGCGGATCGTTGTCGCGGCCGGAGCCGAATCCACGGGCACGCTGGCCAACCGAGCGGCGATGTCCATCGCCGAACGGCTGGGAACGACGCCCGTCATCTTCCCCGGCGGCCACGCCGGGTTCCTTGGCGGTGAGTACGGCCAGACGGGCGAGCCTGACGCGTTTGCGGCCACTCTCCGCGAGGCTCTCGCCACCGGGGCCTGATACCCATGCGCATCGGATAGCGGAGGGCCTCGCAACCGACTAGGATCACCGACCGGTGGAAGCCATAGCCTTCGCGCTCGGCCTGTTCCTGCTGGCGCTGACGTTCTGGGACCTGTTCGAGACGATCGTCGTTCCTCGGCCTACGCCGGGCTGGTTCCGAATCGGCCGGTACCTCGTTCGCGGATCATGGCGCGCGGTCCGCGCCGTTCGGGACGGCCAGCAGGGTCGGGCCGACGACAGGCTCCTTGGGCTCTTCGCACCCGCCGCCACCATCTCCCTTCTGGCCGCATGGCTGGCTGCCTTGATCGTCGGCTACGGCCTCATTCTCTATGCCCTGCGAGATGAGCTGCGACCGGTGCCTCCGGATCTCGGCAGCGCGATCTACTTCGCCGGCACCTCGGTGCTGACCCTCGGATTCGGCGACATCGTTGCGGTTGGATCGGCGGCCCGGTTCGTCATCATCATCGCTGCGATCTCGGGTCTCGGCGCCGTCGCCCTTGTCGTGACGTTCCTGTTCTCGTTGTACGCCTCGTACCAGCGCCGGGAGATCCAGGTCGTCGCCCTCCAGGCAGCCGCCGGAGCTCCCCCGTCCGCCGTCGCGCTGCTCGAGACCTACGCCGAGCTCGATCTGGTCGGTCGGCTTCCCGAGCTGTTCCTCGAGTGGCAGCGCTGGGCGGTCGAGGTGCTCGATTCGCACATCGCCTATCCGTTGCTCGGCTTCTTCCGCTCGAGCCACGACAACCTGTCGTGGCTCAGCGGCCTCGGTGCGGTGCTCGACGCCGCCAGCCTCGTCCTTACGACGATCAAGGGTGTTCCGCGCGGTGAGGCCAAGCTGTTCAAGCGGGTGGGTACGCACCTCGTGGAGGACATCTACAACCTCGGGCTCAGGGTCGGCGAACCGACGAGCCTGGAGCGATCCTCATTCGATGCCGCGTACGCGCGTCTGGCTGCTGCCGGCTACGCGCTCGAGCCGCCGGATGACGCGTGGCGTGCCTTTGAGGCCGCTCGGGCGACATACGCAACGCGACTGGAGGCGATGGCCAGGTATTGGGCCACCCCGGCGACATCCTGGCTCGGCGACCCGGTCGCGCTCCGGTCGCCGCTCCATCGGTCCGCCGATCCGTAGCGGTCAGGCTCGCTCGTAGACCTCGGGGTTCACGAGAGTCGGCAACCGCTCGCCGCGGACGCCGGCCAGCAGATTGGCCGCCGCCATCTCGGCCATCTTGCCGCGCGTCGCCCACGACGCCGAGGCGATGTGCGGTACGACGAGGCAGTTCGCAAGGCCGATGAGCGGGTGATCTGCCGGCAACGGCTCGGGATCCGTGACGTCGAGGGCGGCCGCTGCGATCGTGCCGCCGCGCAGCGCTTCGTAGAGGGCCATCGTGTCTACGACCGGGCCTCGCGCGGTGTTGACGAGGATCGAGGTCGGCCTCATCCGGGCAAGGGCTGCGGCATTGATGAGACTCCGGGTCTCCAAGGTCAGATTGACATGCAGAGTGACGAAATCGCTCTCGGCAAGAAGCTCGTCGAGCGACACGAAGGTCGCCCCAAGGGACCGTTCGATATCAGGGGCCGCCCGTGTGCGGCTGTGGTAGAGCACTCGCATCCCGAAGCCTCCGGCGCGCCGCGCGACCGCCTGTCCGATCCGTCCGAAGCCGACGATGCCGAGAGTTGCGCCGTGGACGTCGGGTCCGAGGAGCAGGAGCGGGTCCCATGTCCGCCACCTTCCCGAACGGACGTGGGCGGCGCCCTCGACGACCCGGCGGGCGACGGCCATGAGCAGCGCCCAGGCGAGATCGGCCGTCGTTTCCGTCAGGACACCCGGTGTGTTCCCGACGGGAATACCGCGGCTCGTGCACTCGGCCACGTCGACGTTGTCGAAACCTACGGCGAGGTTCGAGACGACCCGGAGCTGCGGACCTGCGGCGTCGAGGAGTGCGGCGTCGACCCGGTCGGTGAGGAGGGTGAGAATCCCGTCGCAGCCGGCAACATGGCGCAGGAGCTCTTCCCGTGGCGGCTCCACATCGCCAGTCCAGATGTCGGCCTCGGTCGCCTCGACGATCGGTCGCAGGCCGTCGTCAGGGATCCGTCGAGCCACGAAGACGTGCGGACGACGTTCGCTCACGCTCACCTGTCGAGGATAGCCAGCCATGGTCGAGTCAAGACTTCCGTAGACTGCCGCCCATGTCCTCGGGCCAGTCGATCCAATCCCCCGGACGGGAGCCGGCCACCGTCCGCGTCGCGATGTGGAGTGCCCGCCATCGGTGGCTGGTGGCAGCCGTGTGGTTCGTGGCCACGATCGGCACGTTTGCGTTCAGCCTGTCGATCGGCGGGATCAACGCCGCCGATGCGAACGAGAACCCGAACGAGCGGAAGCTGGAGGCAAGCGAGGCCTACGACCTCTTCAATGCCGGCGGCACGAACGACCCATACGAGCAGGTCCTCGTGGTCATCGAAGGCGGTCCTGGGGCGACTGCCGATCCTGCGTTCAAGACTGCGGTCGACGGGCTCGTCGGCCGGCTCCGCGCGGCAAGCGCCCCC
Organism: uncultured Chloroflexia bacterium; assembly: GCA_963789905.1. Lineage (GTDB taxonomy): Bacteria > Chloroflexota > Limnocylindria > Limnocylindrales > CSP1-4 > CAWBMK01. The sequence goes on from CAWBMK010000001.1 coordinate 1,728,052, forward strand.
TACAACGGCGTCGTCACCCCGACCTTCGATCAGTTCGCCGGTCCATTCGAGGCGCCTCCCGACGCGGGCCTCGTCAGCGCCGACGGGACGACTGTGCGGATCATTGCCCGGATCTCAGGCGACGATACGCGGGTCGCGCCGCTGATCGCGCCGGTCCTGCCGATCCTCGACGGCGCTCGGACGGCAAACCCGAACCTCACCATCCACGCCATCAGCAGCACGTTCATCAACGACGACATCAACGAGCTCATCTCGACCGGGCTCGACGATTCGCTCAGGCTGACGATCCCGCTGACGTTCTTCATCCTGCTGTTCGCCTTCGGGGCGATCGTCGCCTCGGTCGTGCCGCTCGTCCTGGCGATCACGTCGCTTCTGGCCGCTTTCGGGATCCTGGGCATCTACAGCCAGATCTTCGGTGCCGTCAGTCCGAACGCGACCCAGCTCATCGTGCTCATCGGGCTCGCCGTTGCCGTCGACTACTCGCTCTTCATGATCACCCGCTTCCGCGTCGAACGGCGGGCCGGCCGGGATCGGGCGAAGGCGATCGAGGTCTCGAGCAGTACGGCCGGTCGAGCCGTCTTCTTCTCCGGGCTGGCGGTCATGATCTCGCTGGCCGGCCTCATCACCCTTGGCGTCTCGCTGTTCACCTCGATGGCGATCGGGACGATCTCGGTCGTCCTCGTGTCGGTCGTCGGCAGCCTGACGTTCCTGCCGGCGACGTTGTCGATCCTCGGCGACCGGGTGAATCTTGGCCGGCCGGCGGCGTGGATCCCGCGGTTGTTCGCCGCCGTGCCGCTCGGCCCACTCAGCAGATGGGGACGGTCGGCGATCGCCTGGCTGGACAGGCGCGGCGGACGACCGGAGGGGAGTGGGTTCTGGGCGGGCCTGGTGACCTGGGTGATGGCCCGGCCGATCCCGATGACGATCGTTTCCGTGGCGTTTCTTCTGCTGCTCGCCTACCCGGTCTTCCATCTCCGGACGGGTATCACCGACATCACCGCGTTCCCCGACTCGATCGATGGCGTTGCCGGGATCAAGCTGCTCAACGAGAAATGGCCGCAGGGCACGGACCTGACCCTCGATGTCGTCGTGACGAACGCCGACCGGCCAGACACGAAGGCGGCGATCGAAAGGCTGAAGGGCGAGGGTCTCAAGCTCGCCGGGCTGAGCGAGCCTGTCCGCGTCATCCCATCGAAGGATGGCAAGGTCGCCATCGTGGCGTTCACCATGGCCGGCGGCCAGAACGACGAGGCGAATCGCCAGATCGTCCGCGAGGCTCGGACTCAGCTCGCGCCGTCGGTCTTTGGCGGTCTGCCAGACGTCCGGGCGCTGGTCAGCGGAAATGCCGCGTTCAGCGTCGACGCGATCAAGGTCTACGCGGACGGTGCGGGCCTCATCTTCGCGTTCGTCCTCGGCCTGTCGTTCCTGCTGATGCTGATCGCCTTCCACTCCGTGGTCATCCCGATCAAGGCGCTCCTGCTCAATCTCCTGTCTGTCGCGGCGGCGTATGGCGTGCTGGTCCTCGTCTTCCAGAACGGGTTCTTCGCCGGGCCACTTGGGATCACGCCGAGCGGCGTGGTCGAGAGCTGGGTCCCACTGTTCATCTTCACGATCCTGTTCGGACTATCGATGGACTACCACCTGTTCATCCTGACCCGGATCAAGGAGGCGCGGGATCGCGGGCTGGACTCACGGGCGGCGGTCGCCAAAGGGATCTCGGTCACCTCGGGCACGATCACCAGCGCCGCCTCGATCATGGTCGTCGTCTTCGCAGTGTTCGTGACCCTGCCGTTCGTGTTCATCCAGCAGCTGGGCCTGGGGCTGGCCGTGGCCGTGTTCATCGACGCGACGGTTATCCGCTGCGTGCTCCTGCCCGCGTCGATGACCCTGCTCGGCGACTGGAACTGGTGGATGCCCCGCTTCCTCGACTGGATCCCTCGGGTCACCATCGAAGGCGACCCGGACGCCCCGGAGACACTGACGCCCGCGTGACTCATCGATCCGTCCGCCAGACATGGCAAGAGCCGGCCCGAAGGCCGGCTCTTGCTCGTTGGTTGACCCGGGCGCTACGCAGTCGCAGGCCGGGTGCCCAAGGTGATCTCGACGGTGGTGGCCTGGTCGCCGCGCAGGATGTGAAGCGTGACGGTCTGGCCGGGCGAGAGCTGACTTAGGACGAGATCGAGCGGATGCGTCGCATCAAGCGACGTTCCGTCGACCGCCGTGACGATGTCACCGGCTTGGATGCCGGCGAGGGCTGCAGGGCCTCCTGGGGCGACCGGATCGCCCGACGACGCGGCTCCGCTTCCCTGGCCGAACGCCGGATCCTGACCGCCGCTGAGCGCCACGGCCGTGGGGATCCAGGCACCGTTGTCGACCGGCAGGTTGTTCGCGTCCTTGAGCGTCGGGTCGATCGTCTCGAACCGGATGCCCATCCATGGGCGGGCCAGCTCCTTGCCGGCCGAGGCCTGCGCCAGCAATGGGCGGGCGATGTTGATCGGGATCGCGAAGCCGATCCCCTGGCTCTGACTGGCGACGGCCGTGTTGATGCCGATGACCTTGCCGGTCGGGTCGAGCAGCGGCCCACCGCTGTTGCCGGGGTTGATCGCCGTATCCGTCTGGATCAGGTTGGTCAGCCGACCGTTGTCGATCGGGATCGTCCGACCGATGGCCGAGATGATGCCGCTCGTCACCGAGTCGGTGAACGTACCGAGCGGGCTGCCGATGGCGATCGCCTCCTGGCCGACCTGGATGGTCGAGGAGTCGCCGATGGCTGCGGTCGGGAGACCCGTCCCGTCGGCCTTGACGATGGCCAGGTCGGTGAGCGTATCGATGCCGTAGATCTGCGCGTCGAGCGAACGGCCGTCCTTGAGGTGAACGGTGAGTGAGGAGGGGTTGCCCTCGACGACGTGGTGGTTGGTCAGGATGAGCCCGTTCGCATCGAAGATGACGCCCGAGCCGGTCGCCGTGCCTTGCCCGGTCTGGCCCGTGGTCGGGTCGGTCGCGGTCACGCCCTCAGCGACGATCGTCACGACCGCCGGGCTGACCGCCTTTACGATGTCGACGACCGAGGCCTGGCCGCCGCTCGACGCTGGCGGGGCGCTAGGGTTTGCGGGTGCGGCCGGCGTCGCGCCGGCGATGGCTGGAGTGACCGCCGGCGCGGGACTGGAGGCAGCAGGGCCCACACCAGCGGCGGTCATCGCGACGTAGGTCCCGGCGGACGAGAGGGCAGTCACGGCGACGAGGGCGCCGACGACGAAGCGCCGGCTGACAGAGCCGCTCGACGTGGGAGCGGGTGAGGGGACGGCTGGAGCCGGCGCGGCGGGCACCGCCTGGGTGGCGGGCCATTGCGGGGCGACGAGAGGGCCTGGCGTCCAGGCGATGTGTTCTTTCGAGTCCTGGGAGCCCGAGGCGGGCTGTGGGTCGTACATGGGAGGGTTCCTTCCGCCCGGGTCGCATCGTCATCTGCGAGCGCCGTTTGCCCGGGCCATCGGAACCGATCGTGCTCGCTGAACGTGTCCGAACGGCTATGAGAGCGGTGAAGACTCGACCATCTTGCGATTCCTTATCCAGGCACGAAACGCGACCGGGTAGGCCCGCCGCGGGAAGGTCTCGTCAGGAACGGCTTAATGAAGCCCGTCTCCTTCACGAGGCGACCGCTGGTGCTAGCTGTTGGCGACTGCGCGCCCCGAACGTCGCCTGCTTCGGTACCAGGCGAGATATGCGAGCAGCTCCTCCCGCTCATCGTCGGTGAGGTCCGCGAATATGGCCGAACTCACCGTCTCGCCGGTTGTCGCTGGCGACACCTCGCCGGGCACCCGATAACCGCTCAGACGCATGAGCTCGGCATATGGGATGGTCAAGGCTTCGCTCAACTGGTGGAGAACGTGCGGTGACGGCCTCTTGACCGCATCGTTCTCGAGGCGATTCAGGTAGGCAGACGAGATCCCCGCCGCCCGCGCGGCCTCGGTTGCCGACAGGCCGCGAACCTCTCGCGCCCCTCGTAACACCGTCCCGATCGAGGACGCCATCGTCCGCTCCATTCTACAGTTGGTGCCAGACACTACAGTTGACACTAACACCCATCCGTGCTGTACTGCAAGTAGAGCAGTGGCCGGTGCGAGACCCGGCGGAGGTCTAGGTGGCCCCGCTTCCCCGGATGCCTCAAGGGCAAAGGAGAAGCAGTGGGCTTCATCGCTTGGATCGTCGTCGGCGCGATCGCCGGATTCCTGGCTAACTCGATCATGGGCTCCGGACCACGGGCTGCTCAGAATGGTCGTTCTTGGCATCGTCGGCGGGCTCGTCGGCGGGTTCGTGGCTACGAACGTGCTGAAGATCGGTGCCGTCGATGGCGTCAACGTCGAGAGCATCCTGATCGCCACCGTTGGCGCCATCGCGGTCCTCATGGTCGCCAGCCTCGCGACCGGATCGCGCAGCTTTCGCCCCGGTCTCAAGTGATCGCGGCGTGTCGGCTGGGACTACACGTTCGGGTCTCGCCGGCCATTCCCAACGACACCGTCCGGAACTGGAGATCGACATGACTGTTAAAGAGTCAGACACAGGTGGCCTGGATATCCAGGCCGCTCCGGGCGATAGGAAGCGCGGGCGAATCATCGTGCGTCGTGCGGCAGGGGGCCTGAAGGCCGCAGTTGGTGGCGTCGCGACCATCCTCGGCCGCGTGCCAGGGACGGTGCGCACGACGCGAGCCGGAGCACTCGGCACAACGAGCGCCCTTCAGACCATGCCCGACTCAACCCTTCGATGGCTGGTCGCCGGCTCGGTCGGTCTCGGCGCAGGGTTCTACTTCGCAGGTGCTCCGCGATTGGCCGTCGCCGCAGGGGTCGCGCCGGCGCTGATCGCGAGCGCGGCCATCGGCCTGCGCCCGACCGAACGGACCAGCGCCAAGGATTGACGGGAGGATAGTCTCGTCGGGTCGGCAAAGGGTCTGCCGTCCCGGCTACGATCGTCGTCATGGGAATCGCAATCGGCCTGCAGGTCTGGTCAAGTCACGTCGCCTGGCCTGATCTCATGGCTGCCGGTCGCTCGATCGACGATCTCGGCTTCGAATTGCTCTGGTCGAACGACCATTTCGTCCCGGCACTCGGACCGGAGTCTGTGGTCGGACGGGTCGACGGCCCGATCTTCGAGGGATGGTCGGTCCTGTCGGGCTGGGCAACCGTAACCAGCCGGGTCACGCTTGGTTGTCTCGTGTCGGGTGTCGGCTATCGCAACCCTGGGCTTCTCGTCAGGATGGCGACCGCGCTCGACCATGCATCCGACGGGCGGGCCGTCCTCGGAATAGGCGCCGGCTGGCATGAGCGCGAGCACCGTATGTATGGCTTTCCCTATCCCACGGTCCGTGAACGTCTGGATCGTCTCGAGGAGGCTGCCGCGATCTGCCGCGGGATGCTCGATGGTCAGCCCGTCACGCTTCCCGGCGCCTGGTACACGGCCGAGGACGCCATCAACGACCCGCCGCCGCTCCAGCCGAGGATGCCTCTGGTCATCGGCGGCTCCGGCGAGAAGCGGACGTTGCGGATCGTGGCCAGGTATGCCGACTGGTGGAACGCCGATGGCAACGATCCGGCCGAATTCAGCCGCCTGAGCGGGATCCTCGACGAGCACTGCGCGGTCGTCGGCCGAGATCCGACATCGATCCGCCGAACGATCGGCCAGCCGCCCCCGCTGATCCGCTCGACGACAGACGCCGCGCGTCGCGACCTGGCAGCGATCCTTGTGGGTCACGGATTGGCGGCCGATCTTGCTCGCGAGTCTGCGGCGGCGAACCCGTACGCCGGGCCGATCTCGGCGATGTCAGACCGATTGGCTGCGATGGCGGAGGCTGGCGCATCGCTCGCCGTCTTCGATTGGATGGCCCCGTTCGACCCCGAGACGCTCGACGCCATGGTCGGCCTCGCGAAGGAGCTCGCGCCCGCCTGACGCCACCTGAGCACAGGGGTGCTCAGATGTACCCCCAGTGCGCCTGACGGCATGGCGGTCCAGACGGAATGAGGGCCTCGCCGCGCTCGCCAAGCGCCCGTCTGAGCACAACCGTGCTCAGGGCGGGTCAGGCCGCGATGACTGGGCTCAGGGCGGGACCAGGCCGCGATGACTGGGCTCAGGGCGGACCAGGCCGCGATCACTTTCCCGCAGCCCGGACCAGCCGATCGAGACGAGCGCGACTGGTCCTGAAGTAGCGGTCGAGGCGACGGCGGTCGGCAGCCGGCGCGAGGGTCGCGATCGACTCCACCCAGGTCCGAGCGCCGTCGATGATCGTGCCGATGACGGCCGCATCGTCCGCGTCGAACGCCGGTCGACCCGGCACCTCGAGGTAGACGGGCGAGGTGTGGGCGCCCATGCCCGTGGCGAAGCCGGAATGGATGATCCGATCGCTCGTCACCCGGACGGCCAGCCAGCCGCTTCGCCTGACGGTGACGCTCTCGGCGAGAGCGACATGGTCGGTCCCACCCGACTTCGCCGTCGTCGAAGCGACGACTGCCCCATCGTGGACGAGCTCCAATCCGCCGATGACCGGCAGGGCGGCCGATGCCGATGCTCGAACCTCGACGGTCCCGCCGTTCCGGCCGAGATGAACGACATCGCCGGGCTCGTGTCCGTCGACGACGAGGTCGACGAATGGGCCGCAGGAGACGAACGTCCGACCTGCGCGCACGGCCGCAGTCCAGCTCTCGAACGAGAGCGGCCGATCCGGCTCCAGACGCGCATAGGTGCGGATAGCCCCGAGTGGGATCTCCGTCGACATCTTGTCCGTTCCACCGACGACCGGCAGCCGGAAGCCACAGTTGAGGAAGCGGTACCACTCCCGGATCGATGGGCCGTCGACGCCCGACGTCAGGGCCTGCATCTCCACCGCCTCGATCTTGCCGGCCACGATGTCGGCGGCGACCTCGGCGTACGGCAGCGGGAAGTGGACCGCGAGGGCGAGACCCCGCTGGGCGATCGCCGCATCGGCCCAGTCGGCCATAAGCCAGCCGAGCGGATCGCCGAGACGCGCTTCCGGAGATCCACCGCTGGCCATCGGGAGAACCGCCTGCGAGGCACCCAGGAGCCCGATGTGGCCGAGCATGTTCTGGCGGTTCTCGCTGCCCATGACGACGAGATGCCGAGCCGACGGGTCCTGGACGACGGCAACCGGCAGATCGGCGATGCTCGTGTGGTGGTCGCCCCACTGGGTCGCCAGGAGATTGACGACCTCGACCGCCTCGGCCTGGGCCTGAAGGAGGGCCGAGGTAGGCGAGATGAAGTGGACGTGGCAGTCCGCCGCCACCCAGCCATCACCGGCCGGCCCGGGGACCGGCTCGAGGCTCAGCTTGAGAGGCGACTGTCAGGCGCTCCACGTCGATCGTCCGGCGGAGGGGCCGATAGCCGAAGCCGCGTGCCGCTTCGACGTGGACCGTCCCGGGCGGGAGCTCGATCGGGAACCGGCCAGCGACGTAGGCGTACGTGGTATCGCCGAGGACGAGGTCCGCCCCGTCGTCCTCGTTCAGGCCTGGGTTGATCTCCTCGCGGTGACCGAGGGGCGCCAGGTAGCGCCCATCGGCGGCGTGGAAGTGGACGCGGGCCGGCATCGGATCGCCGGTCGCGGCATCGACGACCTCCACGTCGATGCGCCGGCTCGGGATCGGCAGCGGCTCGATCGTGATCGCCCCGTATCGGCGTCGTCGGCCATCGGGCGGAAGCCGACGCGCGTCCACGACGTCACCCTCGATCGCGATCGTGGCCTCCGAAGCCATCGCCACATCGATCATCGTCGCGGCGGACGAGACCGCCGAACGGGCACTGCCCCAGCCGGGAATCGAATCCGACGGCCAGCCGTCGGCAGCGACCGCCGCCGGCGCGGCTCGCTCCCGTATCACCAGGCCGAGGTCGACTGCGAGGGTCGGGCGACCCAGTCGCGGGTTCTTGCCGGCGCCGCGAGCGGGCGTCCGGCGCTCGAGCCGCAATGTGCGACGCGGGCCCAGTCGGAGCGGCGAGTCGGCGCCGCGGTACACGGTGATGGCGGCAACGACCACGCCTCCGCCTTCGTTGAGCTGAGCCAGCGGCTCAAGCCGAAGGCTGGACACGACTACAGGGGCGTTGGCTACCTCGATCTCGTACAGCCATAGTGCGATGTCGTCGGTCGGGCTTGGGACGCTGTCGGCGACACCGGTCTGGGCCGGGCCCCATGTCCCAGGCAGGATCGCGAGGAGGCCGGCCTCGCCGGGCGCCGCATAGCGTGCCGGCTCCTGGGCTGGATACGGACCGCTCCATTCGAGCGGTTGATCCAGCTGATGTGGACGGGCTGCGAAAGCGCCCTGCCCCCAGCCGACGATGCCCTCGTTGATCTCGAACCGCCGGCGCACCGTACCGCCGGACCTGCCTCCATCGATCGATTCGAGCCTGTACTCGGCCACGGCCTGGCCGACGGGTGTCACCCAACCGATCGGCAGATCCGAGGGTCGCCCATCGGGCCCTCGCCAGGCGTCGCAGAAGTGCGCGACCACGATCCGATTGACGGGTCCGTAGCTCCGCAGGTCCACTTCGATCGGCCGGTCGAGGAGGAGCCAGCGACGGCCGGCCTCGCGCCGGGCGAGCAGGAACGGGAGCCCGCGGAAGACCTGCCGTCCGGCCGGGATGCGACGTATGGGTTCACGGTATGCAGGATCGAGCAACCGGCCGAGGTCGTCGTCACCTGCGTTTCGCTGCCGGCGCAGGTCGACCGGTGTCGCCAGATGCGTTGCTCGCGGTCCGACACCTGGCGCCATCATCGACCTCCGGCGGTGGTCCACTCCGCCGCGCCAGCGACCGGACGATCCCTCGCGCGTGAACCCGTTGACGCTGCTCGGCGGGCTATGCTAGCGTCCCGCGCAACCGATTGCACAGTCACGAAACTGTCGTGGGAGCGGGAGGCATCGGTGCCAGGACCCGGACTCGATCTCATCGGCGATGAGGAGATCGCGGAGGTCACGGATGTCCTCCGCACGCACCATCTGAGTCGTTTCGGGCTCGACGACGACCCGACGTTCGGGGCCAAGGTCCGTCGCTTCGAGAACGAGGTCGCCGCCTTGGCCGGCGTTCGCTATGCGCTGGCCACGAATTCCGGCAGCAGCGCGATCTGGCTCGCCCTCATCGGCCTCGGCATCGGGCCAGGCGACGAGGTCATCGTGCCGGGCTTCACCTACGTCGCCTCGATCTCCTCGATCGTGTACGCTCGGGCCGTGCCGGTGCTGGCCGAGATCGACCAGACCTTCGATCTCGATCCTGCCGATGTCGAGGCCCGCATCGGTCCCCGCACGAAGGCGATCATCGTCGTCCACATGCTCGGCAACCCGGCCCGCATCACCGAGCTGCGGGAGATCGCCGATCGCCACGGGATCCCTCTCATCGAGGACGCGGCACAGGCGTTTGGGGCGACGTATCGCGGCCGTATGGTCGGCGGTTTCGGGACCATCGGCGCATACAGCTTCAACGAGTACAAGACGATCACCTGCGGCGACGGTGGGATGGTCGTGACCGACGACGAGGATCTCTATCGACGTTGCTTCGCGATGCACGACCAGGGTCACAGCCCCCACCGCCTCGGCCTCGAGGTCGGCCGCCGCCCCTTCCTGGGGATGAACTTCCGGATGACCGAGCTGGAGGGGGCGGTGCTCGTCGCCCAGCTCCGCCGGCTCGATCACATCCGATCCCGCCTCCGGGCCAACCGCGACATCGTGGCCGCCGGTGTCCGAGAGGTGCCCGCGCTCGAATTCCGGGAGTTGCCCGACCCGGATGGGGATCTGGCGACGCATCTTGTCGTCGTGTTCCCGTCGATCGACCTGGCGCGCCGGATCACGAGCGAGCTCGGCTCGATAACGCTCGCCGACTCGGGCTGGCACGTCTACAACAACATGGAGCACCTGCTCGACCGGCGGACCGCAACCGGTCGAGGCTGCCCGTTCGATTGCGAATGCCACGGCGACGGCGGCCCGGGCTACCGAGCCGGCATGCTTCCTGCCACCGATGGGCTGCTGGCTCGGTCGATGAGCATCGGGATCGGCATCGTGGACCCCAATCTCGCCCCGTTCGGCTTGCGAATCACCGACGACGCCGACGCTGCGCGCCGCTGTGCCGAGCGGTTCTACGACGTCGCCGCGCCGATCCTGGGGGGGTAGCGATGGCGAAGGGGCGCCGACCACCGGAACGGCGAGTCCTGCTGGCCGACGTTGCGCGCGTCGCCGGGACGTCACCCGCGACCGCGTCTCGCGCGCTCATGGACGATCCGCGGATCGGCGAGGGAACGCGCGCCGCCGTCCGGGCCGCTGCCGCCAGCCTTGGCTACGTACCCAACGCTGCGGCGCGGAGCTTGCGCGCCCAGCGGACCCACATCCTGGGGCTCCTGCTCGACGACCTGGCGGACCCGGTTCACGGACAGATGGCCGCCGGGTTCGAGGCCGCCGCGGCCGAGGAGGGCTTCGTCGTCTTCATCATGACCGGCCTTCACGACCTGGCACGGGAGGAGCGTGCACTTCGAACGTTCGTCGAGCATCGGGCCGACGGGATCGTCGTCGCATCGTGTGTCAGCGACCCGGCCGACGTCCTCGAGCGGATCTCACGCGAGCGCGTTGTCTTCGTCCAGCCCGACTACCCGCGTCTGGCCGATGGCCCCGGGCCCCCAGATCGCGGCGTCCTTCGCAGCGATGACGGCGGGGGCGTGGCGACGACGATCGAGCACCTCATGACGCAGGGCTATCGGAGGCTGGCGTACGTCGGGGCCGGCGGCACGGCGTCGGATCGGCTGCGCCGGGCTGCGGCTGCGACCGCGCTCGAAGGCTTCGTGGACGGCCGACTGCGCGTCTATGATGCGGGCCTGGCCGGTTGGCGCGATCCATCCAAGGTGGCCGATGCGCTGGCCGACGATCCACCGGATGCTGTCATCTGCTATGACGACAAGCTGGCTATTGCCCTGATGGACGCGCTGCGATCGACGGTCCTCGACGTCCCGCGAGACGTGGCCGTCGTCGGATTCGACGGCATCGCCCTGTCGGGTCGATCGCGTCCGCGGTTGACGACGGTGGCGGTGCCATGGGTCGAGCTCGGCCGGCGCGCGGTCGAGATGCTCGTGGCATCTGCCCGGGACGGGTCGATGCCAGCGTCGGAGGTCCTGTCGGTCCGGCTCGTCGTCGGCGAGACGACACCGCAGCGCACGTTGCCGGCCGGCGATCGTCGAGCGCCCGAGGTGATCGTCGCGGGGGCGAGGGGACGCGGCTGATGGAGACCGAGGTCCGCGGCGCTCCGGCGATCGAGCTCATCGACGTGACGAAGCGCTATGGCGAGGCGGTTGCCCTCGACGGTCTGTCGCTGCGGATTGAGGCGGGCGAGTTCTTCTGCCTCCTCGGCCCATCCGGCTGCGGCAAGACGACCACGCTCAACCTGATCGGCGGGTTCATCCCGCTGACCTCGGGCGAGCTGCGAATCGAGGGCCGTCGGGTCAACGACCTGCCGCCTCACCAGCGCAACGTCAACACGGTGTTCCAGAACTACGCACTGTTCCCCCACATGACCGTCGCCGGCAATGTCGCCTTCGGCCTGCGCATGGAGGGGTTGTCGGGCGACGAGGTCGAGCGCCGCGTCAACGAATACCTTGAGCTTGTCGACCTGGCTGGCTATCAGGACCGGTTCCCGGGCCAACTGTCCGGCGGCCAGGCGCAGCGCGTCGCGCTCGCCCGTGCCCTGGCCAAACGACCGGCCGTGCTGCTGCTCGACGAGCCGCTCGGTGCCCTGGACCTCAAGCTGCGCAAGCAGATGCAGGTCGAGCTGTCGCGGATCCATCGCCAGGTCGGAACGACGTTCGTGTTCGTCACCCACGATCAGGAAGAAGCCCTGTCGATGTCGACCCGGATCGCCGTGATGGCAGGCGGCAAGGTCCGCCAGATCGGGACGCCGCGCGAGATCTACATGCGACCCATCGATCGGTTCGTCGCCGACTTCATCGGTGAGTCGAATTTCCTCGAGGGTGACGTGACCAACGGCGGCGACGGGCCGGCTTTCCGGCTGCGCGATGGGACGATACTGCCGACCTACGGACGAACGGGCAACGAGGCGCCGAACGGACGGCTCGCCCTTATGATCCGACCCGAGTCCGTAGCGGTCGGCCACACGGCTCCGGCTGGGCCTGCACCGTCGGCCGTCATCGCCGGTCGAACGACGAACGTCGCATTCATGGGAAATCACACCAGGATCACGGTCCAGACCGACGCCGGGATCCTCGTCGCACTCCGCTTTCATGAGTCGGACGAGAGGACTGTCGAGGAGGAGATGGTCGATCGAGAAGTTCAGATATGGTGGGATCCGCGCGAGTCATCAGTCGTCGCCGTCGGCGACGAACCTGAACCTGATGAGGAAACAGGAGGAGGATCAGCGGAATGACCGTATTCGATCAAGCGTACACGCGTCGCAGGTTCCTGCAGGCGTCGGGTGCCGTCGGGGCGGCCGCGGCCCTCGGGGGAGTTGCGTCGGCGTGCAACCTGGTCGGCTCCCAGGGCGGCACGATCAACTGGATGACCTGGGGCGACCATTGGATCCAGGAACAGCTGGACGCGATCGCGAAGTCCGACAACATCACCACCGCCATTACCGAGCTGTCCGGCAACGCCGAGGGCTTCGCCAAGCTCAAGGAGGTCAAGGGCCAGCTCGACAAGATCTCGGGCGACGCCCTGTGGGTGCCCGCCTACTTCGACGAAGGGCTTATCGAGCCGTTCGATATCAACGAGCTCAAGGTCGCATCGCAGCTGTTCTCATTTGCCAGGGAGTTCGACATCTGGACGAAGCCCGAGGGCTACCTCGGCTATCCCTTCGGCTGGTCGCCGATCAACATCTACTACGACCCGGCCAAAGTCAGCCCGGCCCCCGATGGCTGGCAGGTGTTGCTCGACCCGAAATATGAGAAGCAGATCGTCGTCGAGAAGCAGCCCGAGGAGATCGTTGCCTACATGGCCAAGGCGGCGGGCTTCGACAAGCCGTATGACCTGACCGACGATCAGCTCGCCACTGTCAAGACGTACCTCGAGAAGCTCAAGCCGAACATCCTCAAGTTCGCCCAGCAGGCGACGGACAGCGTCAACGCCATGATCAGCGGAGAGGCCTCTCTGATCACCGGCAACCTTGGCAACGAGGACCGGGTCAAGGACGGTGGCGGCCCTGAGATCAAGGGGATCTTCCCCAAGGAGGGCTCCGTCGGCTGGCAGGACGCCGAGATGATCGTCAAGGAAGGTGCCAACAAGGCCCTCATCAAGCCGTTCCTCGAGAAGTCGCAGCAGGCCGAGTACATCGCCGCCAACTTCCTCAAGCACGGGCGTCCGCTGTTCAACGAGAAGGCTTACCAGGTCCTCGTCGACCAGGGCAAGCAGGAGCAGGCGGACCGCTACCTGTACAACAAGGCCGAGGAGACCCTCGCCAAGACGACCCTGAAGGGTCCCGGTACGTCGACAGCGAAGTCGATCGCACTGTTCAACGAGGTCTTCGGAGCCTAGTCGCAGGCGATGGCAACGGAGACCGTCGGCGGGGCCGCCCTGGCCCCGCCGACGTCCATTACGCCGGGGCGGGCGAGCCGGCTCCGGCGGTTCGCGCCGTTTGTCCCGGCCGGGTTGATTCTGGTCGGGCTGTTCTTCGTACCCCTCGGGTTGATGCTCTTCTTCTCGTTCTGGCGGACGGACGAGAACCTCGATGTCGTCCCGGACCTTGGCCTTCAGAACTACGCGACCTTCTTCAGCAATGCGGCCTACGTCCGGACGCTACTGAAGACGATGATCATGGGCGCCGGCGTCACGGTCGCCTGCCTCGTGACGGCCTTTGCCGTCGCCTACTTCCTCGCCCGCTACGTCTCTCGTCGGTGGGCCCGTCTCGCGCTCCTCGTCATCATCGTTCCGTTCTGGACGAGCTACTTGCTGCGGGTGTACTCGTGGCAGGCCATCCTCGGTGAACACGGCGCACTCAATCAGGTGCTTCAGTCGCTCGGGCTCATCTCGGAGCCATCGCGGCTCTTCATCTATAACGACATCGGGACGTTCATCGTCCTGATCTACGTCTACGTCCCGTTCGCAGCGCTGGTGCTCTACGCGTCGCTGGACCGCTTCGACTTCACCCAGCTGACGGCTGCCCAGGATCTCGGCGCACGTCCGGATCAGGCCTTCCGACACATCCTGCTGCCTCAGATCCGGCCGGGGATCATCACCGCCTGCATCTTCGTGTTCATCCCGATCCTGGGCGAGTTCCTCACGCCGGCGATGGTCGGTGGAGCGCAGGGCCTCCTGATCGCCAACCTCATCACGAACTTCTTTGGCAACGCCCTGATTCCCGAGGGCGCGGCCCTCGGATTCATGATCGCTGTCATCGTTCTCGTCCTCCTGATCGTCTTCCGCAAGTACCTCCGGGTCGAGGATGCCTACGCCCGTGGCTAGCCGAGTCGATCCCCTCGAGACGATGCCCGTCAGCCGGCATGCGCACGCCGTGCGCTGGGTGTTTCGGCTGTGGTTCGTGGCCCTGATGATCTTCCTGTATCTGCCGATCGCCTTCATGATCGTGTTCTCGTTCGATGAGTCGCAGACGCCGGGCCTGCCGATCCAGGGCCCCACGCTCCACTGGTACGACGTGATGCTCAACAACCGCCAGCTCCTGCGGGCGGTGGGGAACACGATCACCGTGGCGGCGGTCGTAGCGATCCTGGCCACGATCATCGGGACGATGGCCGCCTTTGTCCTCGTTCGAGGCGGGGTTCGCTACCCCAACGCCACCCGGATCGCCTTCACCCTGCCGATCATGGTGCCCGGGGTGTTGATCGGGGTGGCGCTGCTGATCTACTTCGCCCGAGCGGCGGACCTGCCGCTGTCCCTGGGTACCGTCATCGCGGGTCAGCTCGTGGTCACCGTGCCGTTCGTCGTGCTGATCGTGGCATCCCGGCTCCAGGGTTTCGACCGTGGGCTGGAGTGGGCAGCCGCCGATCTGGGCGCCTCGCCGAGGCAGGCCATCCGCCATATCGTGCTGCCGCTGATCGCCCCTGCGATCCTGGCCGGCGCCCTGATCAGCGTGACCCTCTCGATCGACGAGTTCGTCATCACCTGGTTCACGGTCGGCTCGCAGCCGACGTTGCCGACCTACATCTATACCCAGGTCAAGTTCGGGGTGACTCCCGAGGTCAACGCGGTGGCCACGGTCATGCTCGTCGCCACCCTGCTCATCTTCGGAGTCGCATCGCTGATCCTCGGACGCGCTCGTCGTCCCGGCCGGCGACGTGGGGCCGCGCAGGCTTGATGCTGGCGGCCGTTTTCAGGGGCGAGGGTGTCGTACGTCTCGAAGACGTCCCGGAGCCCTCGCTCGAAGCGGCCGACGACGTCCTCATCGAAGTCGAGGCGTGCGGGGTCTGCGGGACCGATCTCCAGATCCTCAACGTGCCACCGGGTCATCCGGCCGATTCCGGCGTGGTCATGGGTCACGAGTTCATCGGCCACATCACGAGCATGGGGCCGGCTGCAGAGGCTAGCGGTCTGGCCGTGGGTCAGCGCGTGGTCGTGGATCCCGACCCGAAATGCGGTGTCTGTCGCTTCTGTCGCATGGGCCGGCCGGCCAACTGCGAGAACGTCCGGGCTCTCGGCATCTTCCGTGACGGCGCCCTGGCACGTCTCGTGAAGGCGCCCGCCGGTGCGGTGTTCTCGCTGTCGGAGGACCCGCCAACGGCGACGGCTGCACTCATCGAGCCGCTGGCGTGCGTCATCAACGGCGTCAACAAGGTGAACCCGCGCCCCGGCGAGTCGGCCGTCATCTTCGGCGCGGGGGCGATCGGCTGCCTGTTCCTGGCCATGTTCAAGGCGGCTGGGGCAGGGCCGGTCATCGTCGTCGAGCCACAGGCCGGCCGAGGGGCGGTGGCGACCGCCGTCGGCGCCGACGTCGTCGTGACGCCGGATGAGCTGGCGGATCGCCGGGCCGATCTGCTGCCGACCGGCGCCGATGTCCTGGTGGATGCCGTCGGGAGCCAGTTCGCGACGGCCGTCGACCACGCGGCGCTGGGTGGCCGGATCGTGCTCTTCGGCCAGAACCTGACCGCCCGCCCGCCGATCCACCAGTACACGATCACGGAGCGCTCGCTGGCCGTGTTCGGCTCGTACGTCACGGCCTTCACGTTCCCGACCGCGATCCGTCTCGTCGAGCTCGGGACGCTGCCGCTCGAGCCGATCGTCACCCACGTCCTGCCGCTCGATCGCCTGGCCGAGGGTCTCGATCTCCTGCGCTCCGGCGCGGCGACGAAGGTGGTAGTCACGCCGGACTGATCGGGGCTGGACCCCGGGAAGGAGCATCGATGTCGATCCCGTCGGCAGGGGGTGGTTATGGGCTGGGCCCTGGTCAGGGCGAGGCGTTGTGGTTCAACCGCGGGCTCGGCCTCCTCAAGGCGACGGCGGACCTGACGGCAGGCCATTTCACCGTACTGGAGCTGTTGGCGCCGAACGGGTTCGCCTCACCTCTCCATATCCATCATGACGAGGACGAATTCTTCGTCGTCCTCTCGGGGGATGTTCGCGTCCGGCACGGTGACGCGGTGATCGAAGCCGTTTCCGGCTCGGTCGTCTATGGCCCGCGCGATGTCGCGCATGCCTTTCGCGTCGATTCGACGGAAGCCCGTCTGCTGCTCTTCTTCGGACCGGCGGGTGTCGAGGGTTTCTTCCGGGATGGCGGGAAGCCGGCCGGGTTCGTGGGGTTGCCGCCCGCCGATGAGCAATTCCTCGACAAGGATGTGCTCAAGGAGATCGGCGCCCGCTACAACCAGGAGTTCGTCGGTCCGCCGCTGCCCCCGAAGGACGGAGCCGTCTAGAGGATCGTTCGAACCTTCTCGAACGCCTGGCCGAGCGCTTCGGGGCCCATGGCCGAATAGCCGCCGTCGACGAGGAGCTCTGCGCCGGTCACGAATGAGGCCCGATCGGAGGCAAGGAACAGCACGGCCTCGGCCACCTCCGCGGGGTCGGCCATCCGGCCGAGGGCGTGGAACTCCCCGCCCAGGGTGTCGGCCCGCTCTCGAGTGCCGTATCTGCGTTCGATGTTGCGGCTCCACGTCCAGCCCGGCGATACGGCATTGACCCGGATCCCGCGCGGGGCAAGCTGCACGGCCGCCGCCTTCACCAGCATCAGCAGGGCCGCCTTGCTGGTGTTGTAGACAACCCGGGTCGGCTGCGCATGGCTGCCGCTGACCGAGGCGATGTGGACGATCGCGCCGCCCCGGCCCATCCGTTCCGCCGCCTTTGCGGTCAGGACTGCAGCCGACGTCACGTTCACGTCAAGCACGCGGTTCCACAGCTCGCGCGACGTGTCGAGCCGCTCGTCGTCGAACATCGCCGTCCCGCTGACCAGGATGTCGAGGCGCCCGAACTGCTCGATCGCCGTCGCCACGAGACGATCGAGGTCGGCGTCGCTGGTCACGTCGGTCGGCACGAAGATGGCGTCGTCGCCGAGACTCGCGGCCGCCTCGGCGCCGTGCTCAACGTCGCGATCCGCGAGGACGACTCGGGCTCCAGCAGCAAGCAACGCTTCGCCCGTGGCCGCGCCGAGATACGACGCTCCGGCAGTGACGATGGCGACCCGGCCGGCCAGGTCAGCCACGCTCAGACACCGACGCGCTGGTGCTTCTTTTCGGCCTCCCACTGGGCTCGAGCGGCTCGCACTTCCTGCTCGCTCGCTGACCTCGGGCACGCCGACCTCCCACCAGGCGCCGCCGGCAGTCCAGGCATACGGATCGATAGGCACGACGATGACGTAGCTGCGATCGGCCGCCTTGGCCCGGGCGAACGCGGCCGGGAGGTCCTCGGTCCCGTCCACCCTCTCGGCGATCGCGCCCAACGACTCGGCGTGCTTCACGAAATCGACCTGGACATAACGCTCATGACGGGTCGTGATCAGCTGGTTGTTGAACTCGGCGCTGCCGGAATTGACCTGGAGGCGATTGATGACAGCGAAGCCGGCGTTGTCGCAGACGATGAAGATCACCTTCTGACCGGTCATCACGGTCGAGTAGATGTCCGAGTTCATCATCAGGTAGGAGCCGTCGCCGACCCATGAGATCACGTCGCCGTGGGGCCGGGCGAGCCTGGCGCCCCAGGCGCCGGCGATCTCGTAGCCCATCGTCGAGTAGCCGTACTCCGAGTCGAACGAACCGACCGACCGGGAGCGCCAGCCCATGCTGAGCTCGCCCGGCAGGCCCCCGGCAGCGGACAGACAGTAGTCGTCGTCGGCACAGATCTCGTTGACGACCTGGATGACCTCGGCGTATGCGGGGGGCCCGTCGTGCTGGCGGCCCTTCCACGAGTCGAGGTAGCTATGCCAGTCGGCGACCTGGCCCTGGGCGAAGGTCAACCAGTCGCTGGAGATCGTCGCCTCGCCGAGTGCAGCGTCGATCGCTTCGATCGAGACGCGTGCATCGCCGATGACCGGTCGAGCCTGCTGCTTGTGGGCGTCCCAGCCGGACGTGTTGACCGAGACGAACTGGACGTCGGGATCCCGGAAGAGGGCCCACGACCCGGTCGTGAAGTCCTGCAGCCTCGTCCCGACGGCGAGGACCACATCGGCCCGCTCGGCGATCGCATTGGTGGCCTTTGAGCCGGTGACGCCGATCGGACCGGCGTAGTTCGGGTGATCGTGGGTGAGCGTGGCCTTGCCGGCGACAGTTTCGGCCACGGGGATATGGTGCTTCTCGGCGAATGCCCGGACGATCTCGACGGCACCCGAGTAGTGGACGCCGCCGCCGGCGATGAGCAGCGGTCGCTGGGCGCCCCTGAGAACGTCGGCCGCCGCCTCGACATCGCGCGGGTCCGGCCCAGGCCGGCGGATGTAATGGACCTTCGGCTCAAAGAACGCGGCGGGGAAGTCGTAGGCTTCCGCCTGGACGTCCTGGGGCAGGGCGAAGAAGGCCGGGCCGCGGGTCGCCGGATCGAGCATGACGGCCAGGGCCTGGGGCAGCGAGCGGACGATCTGTTCGGGGCGGGTGATCCGATCCCAGTAGCGGCTGACCGGCTTGAAGGCGTCGGCGACGGTGATCGTCGGGTCGTCGAAGTGCTCGATCTGTTGGAGCACCGGATCGACGATCCGATGCTGGAACGTGTCACCCGAGAAGAGCAGAACCGGGAGACGATTGGCATGGGCGACCGCGGCAGCCGTGACCATGTTCGTAGATCCCGGCCCGATCGATGTCGTGGCGATCATGATCCGTCGCCCCCGCATGGCCTTGGCATAGGCGACCGCCGCAAGGGCCATTGACTGCTCGTTGTGGCCGCGCCAGGTCGGCAGCTGATCCTGGACGGGCTCGAGAGCCTCGCCGAGGCTCGTCACATTGCCGTGCCCGAAGATCGCAAAGACGCCGGCGAAGATGGCGACTTCATCGCCATCGACCACCGTCCGTTGCGCCAGCAACCAGCGGACGATCGCCTGGGCCGTCGTCAGTCGAATCGTCTTCATCGCTCGTCAACCTCGCACTTTCTGCAGGTGGGTGTCGGTGGCCTCTCGAAGCAACGGCTCCAGTCCGGTCGTGAAATAGCGGGCGCCGCGGGCGCGCCACTCGCGGGTCGCTGCGGCATTCCCAGCGTAGACGCCAAGCGCCTTGTCGGATGGCACGACGACGTCGGCGACGCGCTCCATTGCCGCGACCACGTTGGGGTGCCCAGGCTCGCCCGGATGGCCAAGCGACTGCGAAAGATCCATCGGGCCCAGGAACAGCACGTCGACCCCGTCGATGCTGACGTACTCCTCGATGGCCGCCACTGCTTCGCGGGTCTCGATGTGGATGACGACGAGAGTCTCTCGGTTGGCGCGCTCGACATAGGCGCTCATGGGCTCCCGGAGGCCCCAATCGGACGCCCTTGTTCCGGCCAGCCCACGGACCCCGCGCGGTGAGTACTTCACCGAACGGACAGCTTCCTCGACCGCCGCCGGAGAGTTGACCCATGGAACATGGACGCCATGCACTCCGGCATCGAGGAATCGCAGGATGACGTGCGGTTGGTTCGTCGTCACCCGGGCGATCGGCGTGACATCGCGCAGCTCCGCCGCCCGGCAGAGGTCCTCGACGTCATGCGGTTCGAGGGTCCCGTGCTCGGCATCGAAGACGATGAAGTCCCAGCCGAGCATCGCCACGTACTCGGCCAGCGACGGCTCCGCGTACCGCACGAAGCAGCCGAAGACGGCATCTCCCGCCGCCAGCTTCGCCTTGGTCGAGTTCTGGAGCACTGGTCAGACCCTCAGTCGATCCGCAGACTGATGACGTCTTCCCAGCCCTGAGACGACCACGACCGGATCATCGCGGCCGCGACGGATGCATTCGCCAGGGCATCGCTGAAACCAGGGCTATGGGGCCGGCCGGCGGCAATGGACTCGAGGAACTCGAGTGCCTCGATGATCTTGAGGTCCTCGTAGCCGATCGAGTTCCCCGCTCCGGGGACGATATTGCCGTGGTGCGGGAACATGTCCCCGGCGAGGACCTCGAGGAAGCCGTCGTTCGGTTGCTCCTCGGGCAGGTAGAGCTGGAGCTGGTTGAGCTTCTCGTGGTCCCACGAGGCGGCGCCCTTCGAGCCATTCAGCTCGTAGGCGATCGAGCTCTGGGGCCCGAAGATGGACCGATCCGCCTCGAGCGTCCCGCGCACGCCGTTCTCGAACTCGACGAGGGCGCCAACGTAGTCCTCATTGGTTACGGCCCCCATCGGATCGCCAGCCTTGCCTCGGGCATAGTGGGTCGTCGCATCGGGGCCTGGGAGCGGGCGTTCCCGGACGAAAGTCTCCTTGACCGATACGACGCGAGCGATCGGCCCGACGAGGTACTGGGCCATGTCGATGGCATGGGACATGATGTCGCTCAGGGCTCCGTAGCCGGCTTCTTCCTGGAGGTAGCGCCACGACAGGAGGCCCAGCCTGTCGCGCCCGTACATCGAGAAGAACCGGCCGCGGTAGTGGGTCAGCTCGCCGAGTCGCCCGTCCTGGATGAGCTGACGGGTGTACTGGACGAGCGGCGCCCAGCGGTAGTTGTAGCCACAGCCGGTGATCACACCGGCCAGGCGGCCGGCCCGCTCGATCGCCGCAGTGGCGTCGGGATCGATGCCGACCGGCTTCTCGCAGGCGATGTGCTTGCCGGCCGCCGCGGCGGCCTCGACGAGCTCGCGATGGAGCGCGTTCGGGGCGGTGATATCGACGACATCGACGTCATCGCGCGCGATCAGCTCTCGCCAGTCGAGCGTGCCGCTTTCGAAGCCGAAGTTCTCGGTCGCCAGGGTCACCCGGGCGGGGACCGAGTCGGCGACGGCGACCAGACGGGGCTTCAGGCCGCTCTCCGGGAAGTAGACGGGGATGTTGCGATAGGCACGCGAGTGTGCCTGGCCCATCCAGCCGAACCCGATCACACCGATCCCGATCGACGTCGTCAGGGCCGTCCTCCTACGACCGAGGCGAGGTCGTGCGGTCCCAGACCTCGGCGTTCACGAGATGGTCCGGTCGCCGACCTGCCAACACCGCGATGACCTGCTCGAATGCGGCCTGGAAGATGCGGATCCGGGATTCGGCGGTGGCCGACGCGATGTGCGGTGTGACGACGACATCGTCACGGCGCAGCAGCGGGTGGTCGAGGGGCAGCGGCTCGGGATCGGTGACGTCCAGACCGGCCCCGAACAGTCGGCCTCCGTCGAGCGCCGCCAGGAGTGCGTCAGCGTCGACGAGTCCGCCGCGGGCTGTGTTGACGAACACGGCCCCGCGCTTCATCTGGGCGAACTCATCGGGGCCGAACATCCCCCTGGTCGCGTCGCTGAGGGGCACGTGGACCGACACCACATCGGCCTCGCCAAGGAGCTCGGCCAGCGACCCGACGCGCGTCACGTCAGGCGCGAAGGCTTCGTCGGGCAGGAAGGGGTCGAATGCGATCACCCGCATCCCGAGCGCCTGACAAGTCCGGGCCACGCGTCGAGCGATGCGGCCGAAGCCGACCAGCCCCACGACCTTCCCGTCGAGCTCGATCGCCGCATGGCGCGCGTAATACCCGCTGGCTCCTCGGCGCAGAGCTGCCTCGGCAGTCTTCACGTTCTTGGCTACGGCGAGGATGAGGGTGACGGCGTGCTCGGCGGTCGAGATGGTCGGAGCGTCCGGGGTGTTGCAGACCATGATCCCGCGCCTCGTCGCCTCAGCCACGTCCACGAGGTCGTAGCCGATCCCTGTTCGAGCGATGACTCGCAGCTCGGGCCCGTGGTCCATCAGCATGGCGTCGTAACGCAGCACAGCAGCGACCGCCGCCTTGGCCGTGGCAAGCCCCGCGTACGGGTCGTCATCGGTGGTCGGGCCGAGGACGGTGACGAGGCCCGCGACCTCAGCCGCGAGCTCGGGCAGGACCGTCCGCTCGAACCAGACGTGAGGCAGCTCGGTCGACGTCAACGGCTCACCGCACCCCGTGGGCGCCGAATATCGGCTCGATCCGCCCGCGCACGCCGGTCTCGACGGCGAACAGCCCGCCCGGGTCGTGTTGGCCGGGCGCGATCGGATGCGAGCCTCCCTGACCGATCGATGTGACGTAGAGCGTCGCAAGCCCGGGACCGCCGAACGCCGGCATCGTCGGCTTCTCGACCGGGAGGTCGATCCGGCGGTCGACCGCACCGTCGGGGGTGACTCGAAGCACGGCCCAGCCGTAGACGCAGGCAATCCAGTAGCAGCCGTCCTCGTCGACACAGGCACCGTCCGGCCGGCCGGGCAGCTCGCTGAAATCGAGAAATACCCGCTCGTTGCGGGCCTCGCCGGTGTCGAGGTCGTAGTCGTAGGCCCAGACGGTCTCGCGGTGCGTGTCGGCGAAGTACATCGTCGCGCCGTCGGGGGAGAAGGCGAGCCCATTGGGGACACCGATCTCAGTCCTGACGGTCGTCGCGCGGCCATCGGGATCGACGCGGTGGAGCATGCCCGTGGACCGACGAGCCGATGACTGATCGAACATGGTTCCGACCCAGAAGCGCCCGACTGGATCGCAGCGGCCGTCGTTGAGCCTGTTGCCGGTGCCCTCAGGCTCGAGCTCGATCCAGTGGTCGAGAGATCCGCCCTCCCAGTCGAAGAAGGCCAGCGACGTCTCGATCGCCACCAGGAGACGGCCGGCCGTTGCCGTCAAGGCGATCGATCCGGGCCGTCCGGCGATTGGCCGCTGCTCATCCACGCTCGTTGCCGGGTCGTAGCGATGGATCGCCTGTCCGTCGATATCGACCCAGTACAGCCGCTGCTCGAGATCGCTCCACAGTGGGCACTCGCCGAGCAGTGCTCCCCCGGGGACCACACATTCGACCTGCCCGGTCTTCAATGTGGATGCCCTCAGAGGCTCGCGGCCAGCCGGCCGAGGTACGCGACGCTCTCGACCGCATCGGCCTTGGGTCCTGTCCCGGGCGCCGGCTCGGCCGGCA
The DNA here is from genome assembly GCA_963789905.1 of uncultured Chloroflexia bacterium. GTDB lineage: Bacteria > Chloroflexota > Limnocylindria > Limnocylindrales > CSP1-4 > CAWBMK01. Next base: position 1,751,472 of record CAWBMK010000001.1, read on the forward strand.
GGGACACGTCCTGCTCGAGCACGTACCAGCCGCGGAAGCCCTCGCCCTCGAGAGTCCGGATCACGCCCTCGATATCGACTCCGCCGGCCCCGAGCGGCGTGAACAACCCGTCGATCACCGCCTGCCTGAACGGCACATCGCCGCTGCGCACCTTGTCCGCCAAGGCGGTGTCGACGTCCTTGAGGTGGACGTGCAGGACGCGGTCGGGGGCCATGCGGACAACGCTGACGGGGTCCGTCCCGGCCAGGAACAGGTGGCCCGTGTCGACGCACAGTCCGACGTCGGACGCGTCGAGCAGCCGCTGGACGTCACGACCATCCTCGATCGCCATGCTCCAGTGGGGATGGAGAGCCGTCTGGAGCCCGGCATCGGCGACCAGCTCTTCGAGGCGCTGCAGGTTCGTGAGGAAGAGCGGCCACTCGGCATCGCTCATGTCGAAGGGCGTGTCGTAGCCGGGGTTGTGCGACGAAGGCCCGAGCACGAGCACCTTGGACCCGGTGGCAGCGAGCTGCCGGGATGCCCGGCTCACATATTCCAGCTCAGACTCGATTCTGTCGGGCCGGTAGAGCAGGGCCGGAACGAAACCTCCCACGATGCTCATGTCAAACCCGGCGACGTATTCGCGCAGCTCGCCGGGGTCCGTTGGCAGAAAGCCGTCGGGCCCAAGCTCTGTCGCCGACAGCCCGGCCTCCTCCATCTCGGCCAGGACCCGGTCTCGACCCATGAGATAGCCCCAGCCCGGAGACTCGTCCACTCCCCAGGTGATCGGGGCGCCTGCGATGCGCTCGAGCAGGTCGCTCACTCGATCTTCCCAGCCCTCTCTGGATCGTCGCCCAAGGCGGCCGTGGTGCCCAGCGGTTGTGCCCGGAGCCCAGCCAATCGGTGGCTCGGTCGCCGCCCGATTGGCCGTCATACTATCGGGTGCCACGGTGCCGTGCAATCGCTTGCACAGAGAGGAGAGACGCCATGCCCGGACCCGGTGTGGAGCTCATCGGCGCGGAGGAGATCGCGGAAGTCCTCGAGGTCCTCAACAGCCGCTTCCTGAGCCGATACGGTCCGTCGGACGATCCCGCATTCGGCGCCAAGTGCCGCCGGGTGGAGCAGGAGATCGCTGCCCTCGCCGGGGTCAGGTATGGGCTCGGTCTCAGCTCCGGCGGTTCGGGCGGCCTGTGGCTGTCGCTGCTCGGTCTCGGCGTCGGCCCTGGCGATGAGGTGATCGTGCCCGGCTTCACGTTCGTGGCCACGATCTCGGCCATCGTCTACGCCCGGGCGATGCCCGTCCTCGCCGAGATCGACGAGACGTTCAACCTCGACCCGAGCGACGTGGAATCCAGGATCACCCCGCGGACGAAGGCGATCATCGCGGTCCACATGCTCGGGGCACCGGCACGGCTCACGGAGCTGAAGGCGATCGCCGACAGGCATGGGATCGCCCTGATCGAGGACTGCGCCCAAGCCTTCGGCGCCTCGTTCGAGGGGCGAGGCGTGGGCGGGATCGGAACGATCGGCGTCTATAGCTTCAACGAGTACAAGACGATCACCTGTGGCGACGGCGGGATGATCGTCACGGACGACGAGTCGCTCTTTGAGCGCTGCTTCGCGATGCACGATCAGGGTCACGCTCCCGATCGCCTGGGATCGAAGTACGCAACCCGCCCGTTCCTCGGCATGAACATGCGGATGACCGAGCTGTCGGGAGCCGTCCTGCTGGCCCAGGTCCGTCGGCTCGACGCAATCCGTTCGCATTTGCGGGCCAACAAGGAGATCGTCAAGCGTGCCCTTGCCGACATGCCGGGGCTCGAATTCCGAGTCCTTGTTGACCCGGCCGGCGACCTGGCAACGCACTGTGTCGTCGTCTTTCCGTCGGCCGTCGTCGCTCAGGGCATCGCCTCGGAGCTCAGCTCGATCACCCTCGCGGCTTCGGGCTGGCACGTCTACGCGAACATGGAGCACGTGCTGGAGCAGCGGACGGTGAGCGGGAAGGGCTGCCCCTTCGACTGCCGCTGCTTCAACGACACGGACGCTGTCTACCGTCGCGGGATGCTGCCACAGACCGATGAGCTGTTGGGCCGCTCGATCAGCTTCGGAATCGGTGTCTTCGACACGAACCTGGCTCCATTCGGCCTGCGGATGCGTGACGACGCCGATGTCGCTCGGGCCCGCGCGGCCCAGTTCCGCGAGGTGGCGGCTCGGCATCTTGGCCTGGCGTAGGGTCACCGAATTGGACGTCTGTCTGTGATAGTGGGCGCCGCATGAGTTCTGGACCGGAGATCGGTGTGGGCGTCGTCGGCTACGGGCTCGCCGGGCGCTACTTCCACGCGCCATTCATCGAGGCGGTCGATGGTCTGCGCCTGTGCGCAGTCGTCACCTCGGATCCGGAACGAAGCGCTCAGGCCATGAAGGAGCACCCGGCTGTCGAGATCGCAGCCGATGTCGAGGAGCTGCTCGGCCGCAGCGATGTCGACCTGGTCGTGGTGGCGACTCCCAACCGGTTCCACGCCCCGATCGCGCTACGAGCCCTCGCGACGGGACGTCACGTCATCGTCGACAAGCCGCTCGCGATGGGGGTTGACGAGGCCGAGCGGCTGGTCGATGCCGCGATTCGAGCAGGCCGGCGCCTCAGCGTCTTCCAGAACCGGCGCTGGGATGGCGACTTCCTGACCGTTCGCCGGCTGATCGACGAAGGCATCCTCGGGTCCATCGACAGCCTGGAGTCACGGTTCGAGCGGTCGAGCTCGGTCAGCCCAGAATGGCGGGAATCGGCGATCGAGGCCGGAGGTCCCCTGCGGGACCTGGGTGCGCACCTGATCGATCACAGCCTTGTCCTCTTCGGCCGTGTGAGGCGGGTCTGGGCCCAGATCGATCGACGTCGGGCCAGCAGCGAGGTCGAGGACTCGGTCTTCGTGGCGCTCGACCACCACGGTGGCGTGCGATCCCGCCTGTGGATGTCGCTCATCGCCTCGGCCGTGGGCCCCCGCCTCCGTGTTCGGGGTCTGGCCGGCGAGTACGTGAAGGACGACCTCGATGTCCAGGAGGGCCAGCTCGTCGGGGGGATGCTTCCATCGAGCCCGGACTTCGGCGAGGAGCCGAGGGAGCGGTGGGGCCGGCTCTATGCTCGCGACGGGTCGATGACCCGCGTACCGACGGAGCCGGGCCGCTACCGCGTCTTCTATGAGCGGATGCGCGACGCCATCCACGGTCGCGGTGAGGTCCCCGTCGACCCGGCCGATTCGGTGCGCGTCCTGCGCGTCCTCGACGCGGCCGAACGGGCTGCCGCCGATGGGTCGGTCCAGATCATGGCGGACGGCTGAGGATGGTCTCGCCGAGGATCGGGCTCGGGTTGATTGGGAGTGGTCGCATGGGCGCGATCCATGCCCGGGCGATCGTCCGGGAGGTCCCCGAGGCCCGCCTGGTCGGCATCGCCGATCTCGACCTCGACCGAGCGCGCGGCCTCGGGGACGAGCTCGAGGTCGACGTCGTCGTGGGATCGACCGCCGAGCTGGTCGAACGCCCTGAGATCAGCGGCGTCGTCATCGCCGTCTCGTCGGGCCACCATCTCGATGTCGTCCGTCAGGTGGCGGCTGCCGGTCGGGACATCTTCTGCGAGAAGCCCCTGGCGTTGACGGTCGCCGATCACGACGCCGCGATCGCCGCGGCGGCCGCCGCCGACGTCCGCCTGCAGGTCGGCCTGATGCGGCGGTTCGATCCGGCCTATCGGCGCGCCTGGGGCCGGCTGACGGCCGGCGAGATCGGCCGGCCGATCATGTTCAAGAGCCTCCAGTTCGACCCGGGCGCGCCGCCTCTCGCCTTCGCCGATCCGGCCGTCAGCGGAGGAATCCACGTCGACATGGGCATCCACGAGTACGACCTCGCCCGCTGGTTGATCGGCGACGAGGTCGTCGAGGTCCAGGCGTGGGGATCGACCCTTGCATATCCCGAGCTGGCGACCGTCGGTGACGTCGACAGCGCCGTCGTCAACCTTCGGTTCGCGGGCGGCGCGACCGGATCGGTGGAGCTTGCCCGGAGCTCGCTGGCCGAGGACGTGCGGACGGAGGTCGTCGGCGAGCGTGGATCCCTGGCCATCGGTCGGCGCCCGGGGACGCCGCCGCCTCGCCGGGCAAGGAACACCGTCGATGTCGCTCCGGTTCCGGGTGGCTGGGGAGCCGGTGCACTTCGCTTCGACCGCGCCTATGCGGCCGAAATCCGGGCGTTCGCCCGGTCGATCGCACGCGACTCGACCGTCGATGTCGGTGGCGCCGAGAGCCTGGCCGCGCTGCGTATCGCCCTGGCAGCCGATCGATCGATGCGCGAAATGCGGCCGATCGCCGTTGGAGGTACGTGATGGCAGACCATCTGGGTGTGGGCATCCTCGGCGCGGGCTGGATCACTCGCGCCCACGGGCACGCTCTCCATACGATCGGCCACATGCGACCCCTGGCCAAACCCATCGAGCTGGTCGCACTGGCGGCTCGCAACAAGGAGAAGGGCGAGGCGATGGCTGGAGAGCTCGGCATCGATCGCTTCTCGACCGATTGGCGCGCCGTGGTCGAGGACCCAGGCGTCGACATCGTCGCCAACCTGCTGGCTCAGGCTGCCCACGTCGAGGCCACTGAGGCGGCCCTGGCACTCGGCAAGCCGGTCCTGTGCGAAAAGCCCCTCGGGATCGACCGCTTCGAGGCACGTCGGCTGGCCGATGCGGCCGCCGCGACAGGTGTGCCAGCGGTGACCGGGTTCAATTACCGCTACATGCCGGCGATGCGACTGGCCCGCGAGATCATCGAGAGGGGCGCCCTCGGCGCTCCGCTCCACTTCCGGGCGGTCTATCTCCAGGACCACGCCGCCGGAGCCACCCCGCTCCGTCCCCACAACGGATCGCACGCCGTGACCGACTACATCCATCTCGTCGATTTCATGCGCTACCTGTTCTGCGAGGCGGACGCCGTCCAGGCCACGATGAAGAAGCTCACGTCCTTCGGCCCCGACGTCGAGGACGCCTATGTCGCCGCCATCGACATCCGCGGCGGTGGCCTCGGGTCGCTCGAGGTCTCGCGCGTGGCCTGGGGTTGGAAAGGCCGCCAGGTCATCGAGTTCAACGGCACGACCGGCTCGCTCTGGTGGGACATGGAGGACCTCAACCGGCTCCACGTCTTCTACAGCGGCGACCAAGCGGATCGGACGGGGGGCTTTCGCGACATCCTCGTGAGCCAGCCCGACCACCCCTTCATGGACCTGTGGTGGCCGCCCGGTCACACCGTCGGCTGGGAGCACAGCTTCGTCCACGAGTGGCGCGACTTCCTCTCGGCGGTCATCGACGAACGCCCGATCTCGCCGGAACAGGCCTCCTTCGAGGACGGCTACGAGGCGGCCCTCGTCTGCGACGCGATCGCCATCTCGTCGGACGAGGGGCGGCGGGTTCGCATCGATGAGTTGGCGGTCGCGCCCGGATGATGGCCGACCGGTCGATGCCCGAGCTGCGGATCGCCATCGTGGGCGCCGGCACGATGGCCCGGGCCCACAGCGTGGCGCTGCGCAACGTGGCTGCCCTCTATCCGCACCTCCCACTCCGGCCGCGCATGATCGCCGCAACCGACGTGAACGTCGCCCTGGCGACCGAGCTGGCGGAGCGGTTCGGCTGGGAACGGGTCGAGCCGGCCTGGCGTTCCGTCATCGCCGCGAATGATGTCGATCTCATCGTCACCTGCCTGCCACCGACGTTGAACCGCGAGGTCGTCGTCGCTGCGGCCGCGGCCGGCAAGCACGTCGTGTGCGAGAAGCCACTCGCCGAGTCGGCAGCGGTCGCGGCTGAGATGCTGGCCGCCTGTCGGAGCGCCGGCGTCTTCCATGGCCTCGGGGCCGGCTACCGCTGGAGCTCGGCCCTGCGGGCTATCCGCGGCCTGATCGATCGCGGGGAGCTCGGTGAGATCCGCAGCCTGCGGGCGTCGTTCCTGCTCGACTACGCCGCCGACCCGGACGTCCCACTTCTGTGGCGTTTTCGCAAGGATCTCGCCGGCGGTGGCATCGCCATTGACACCGGCTATCACCTCGTGGACTGTGCCCACTTCCTCGTCGGGGAGATCGTCTCGGTCCAGGCAGTCGCGCGCACCTTCATCGCGGAGCGTCGGCTGCCCGCCGTTGATGCGATCGGAAACCGCGGCGAGGGCGGTGCCGAGACCGTGGGCCGCGCCTTCGGTCGTGTGGACGCCGAGGATGCCGCGGCGGCGATCGTGATGTTCGCCGACGGCGCTTACGGGGTCCTCGAGACGAGCCGGGTTGCGATCGGGCGGCGCGTCTCGCTCCAGATCGAGGTCTTCGGATCGCGCGGCTCGGCGGATTGGGACCTCGAGCGGCCCGACGAATTCCGCGTCTGCCTCCCCGGCGACCTCGCGACGTTCGGCTACCGCCGGGTCATGGTGAACCCGAGTCACCCGGGTGCGTCGGAGCTGCTCATTGCCGGCGCCGATGGGACCGGGATCGGCTGGCTGGGCTTCGAGGTTGCGATGTGGGCCGAGTTCCTCACGGCCATCGCCGAGGGCCGTCGCGGCCGCGCCGACTTCGTCGACGGCGTGATAGACAACGCCGTGATCGACGCACTCTATGCGGCGGCCGCGAGTGGTGACCGGACGCCAGTCGTCCTTCCGCCCGGAGTCGACGTACCACACACTGGAGGACCGTCATGACCACCGCCGACAGTGCATCGGAGACGGGCATCCGCGCCGACGAGGCCGCCTGGCCGGTTCCTTCGGCGCAGTCCGCGAAGCTATACGAGCGGGCCAGCCGCCTCTCTCCCGGCGGTGTGCAGGGCGAGGGACGGGGCTCCGGTCCGTACCCGCTCTTCATGGCCAATGCTCAGGGATCGCGGATCTGGGACGTCGACGGCAACGAGTACATCGACTTCCATGCGTCCTTCGGGGCGGTCCTGCTGGGCCACAACGACGCCCGGGTCAACGTCGCAGTCAAGCGGGCGATGGACGAGCACGGCATCTCGTACTCGGCGGCCAATCCACTCGAGGTCGAGCTGGCCGAGCGGATCGTTTCGATGGTCCCGTCGGCCGAGCGGGTCGTCTTCGCCTGTACGGGCAGTGAGGCGACCTACCACGCGGTTCGCCTGGCCAGGGGCTTCACCGGCCGCGAGCGGATTCTCAAGTTCGAGGGCAACTACCACGGCTGGCACGACTACGTCGCCTGGAATCATCACGCCGCGGTCGACCTTGGAGGTGGCAATGTGCCCACGCCGGTCGCGGCATCGGCCGGGATCCCGGGCCTCGTCCGCGATCTTATCGTCGTCCGCGAGTACAACGACGCGGCAGGCGTCCGCGAGCTACTGGCAGCCGAAGGCGACACAATCGCCGCAGTGATCGTCGAGCCGATCTTCCACAACGGCGGCTGCATCCTGCCGGAGCCCGGATTCCTCGAGACACTCCGCGAGACCTGCAGCGCGGCCGGAACGGTGCTGATCTTCGACGAGGTCATCTCTGGCTTCCGCCACGGTCCCGGGGGCGCGCAGGAGCGCTTGGGCGTGACCCCCGACCTCACGACGCTTGGCAAGGCGTTGGCGAACGGTTTCCCGATCTCAGCCCTCTGCGGCCGAGCCGACATCATGAATCACCTGGGCCCCAAGGGCGATGTCCTGTTCGCGGGCACATTCGCTGGCCACACGCTCAATGCGGCGGCGGCCCTGGCCTGCACCCAGGTCGTCCTCGAGGGCTCGATCCACACCCACATCGCCAGCCTCGAGCGTCGTCTGACCGACGGCATCGGGGCGGCCATCGAGGAGACGGGCGCGCGGGCCCAAGTGCTCAGCTCGGCCGGTGTCTGGACGCTCTATTTCACCGATCAGCCGATCCGCCGGTTCCGCGACTTCGCTCGCTTCGCGATGGACAAGAACCATCCCGTCCAACGGGCGTACCGGAACCGGCTGCTCGAGTCTGGGCTCTATGTCCACCCCCACTACATGCTCCGGGGCTATCTCACCGGTGCCCATACGGACGACGACGTGGACCGACTCGTCGACGCGACCGCCGGCTTCCTTCGCGACCACCGCGACCTGCTCTCCTAGCGCTTACTCGCACGCGTCAGGTTGTCGCGACGACATGGCCAGCCTGCGTCAGGGCTGCGATCGCCGCGTCGAAGTCGGGCTCGTGGACCAGGATGTAGTCCGTGTCGAACGTGGACAGGGCGAAGATCGAGATGCCTGCGTCCGCCAACGGGTTTGCCAGTGAGGCAACGACGCCGATCAGCGTCATCACGAGCGGGCCTTGAACGCGGAACGCGCGCCACGGGCCCTCCTTCGGAACACCAGCGGGCACGGCATCGTAGGCGCAGGCGATCGACAGTTCATCGGCCGTGCGCGTGATCGAAACGAATCCCCCCGAACGGTCGACCCATGGCGGAACGTCGCTGCCAGCCTCGAGCCGGCACACGCCAAGGCGGACGTCCACGACCTCGAGATGGAGCGACGCAGGCACCCTTGGGTTCCGCTCGCGACGCGACGTCAATCGGGCGCGCTCGCCAGCAGGGGCCTGATGAAGGTCGCCGTGTTCGATACGGCATCCTCCGGCGGAAGGCTGACGTCCTCGTTCTCGATCGCCAGGACGTCGTCGTAGCCGACTACCCGGAGGGCATCGATGAACGCGGCCCAATAGTCGGCGCCTCGGACGCTACCTACTGCCCGGAATATCCAGCCGCGCCGGGCCGGGTCGTCGAATGGCCGCTGATCGAGGACACCGGCCAGGGCGACCTCATCGGCCACGATCTCGGTGTCCTTGAGATGGACGTGATGGATGGCGTCACCGAGGTCGGCGATCACGGCAAGCGGATCCATCTGCTGCCAGAACAGGTGCGATGGATCGAGGTTGGCGCCGATGACCGGCCCGATCGCTTCGCGCATCCGCCGGAGCGTCGGGACGTTGTAGACGAGATGGAGCGGATGGAGCTCGAAGGCCAGCTGCTCGACGCCATGGGAACGGGCGAAAGGTCCGAGGTCCTGCCACAGCTCGATGGCCGCGTCCCATTGGCGCTCGAGGAGGGCCATCGAGTCGTCGGGCCATGGATACCAGGTGAAGTTGACTGCGCTCGAACCGGGCCCATCGCCAGGGTTGCCCGACATCGTCACGATCTTGCGCACCCCGAGCTCAGCTGCGAGGCGGATCGTCTTGCGGATGATCTCGACGTGCTGTTCGCCGTGAACAGGATGGAGCGGCCAGGCCGAACAGTTCAGGGCCGCGATGCGCAGGCCGCGGCTCGAGAACGCCTCGGCGAAGGACTTCCGGCGGGCCCGATCGGACAGCAGCTCGTCGAGGCGGAGGTGGGGCGCTGACGACTGGCCGCCGGTCGCGATCTCGATCCCCGTCGCTCCGATGCCGGCGGCGAGGTCGAGCGCAGCCTCGAACGAGAGGTGCTTGACCGAGTCCGTGTAGATGCCCAGCTCCATCAGCGGGTAACAAGCGGCACGCGCGGATCGGTGGGCATCCCGTCCCAGGTGCCACGGACCCAGTCGAGGTCAGGATCGAATGAGGCGGCCATCGTCCGCCGATCGCCGGCCAGCGCGTTGAGGTAGTAGGCGTCGTCGCCGTGGGCAGCGGCAAATGGGTGGTAGCCGTCGCTCACGATCACGCAGTCGCCGTTGCCGACCTCGAAGAGGCAGTCGCGCGATCGATCGGCCCGGTAGACCCTCTGGATGCCCCATGCCCGCGGGCGTCGAAAGCGGTAGTAGTAGATCTCCTCGAGGACGGCCTCGTTCGGCATGTCGTCCCGGTCGTGCTTGTGGGGCGGCCAGGAGGACCAGTTGCCGGATGGTGTGAGGACCTCCACGATCTCGAGGCGATCGGCCGGCGTCTCGGGCGAGACGATCTTGGTGATCTGGCGCGTCGCGCTGCCGGCGCCGCGGATCTCGATCTCGACGTCGCCCGGACCGACGACGAAGGGCCGCTCGGCGGTGCCGTGGAACCCGGATGGTGGCGCCTCGGCGATCGCGACGACGACGCGCCCATCGGGGCCCGACCCATCCGGGCGACCTGCCAGTGTGGCCGGCATCCCGGCAGGCAGGTAGACGGCCCAGGGGAGGCCGTCGAACGGCGACGTCCTGCCCGGCAGCTCGATCCGGCGGTCCGCCGCACCCGCGTCGACACTCACCCCACCGCCGGAGATCGTGACCACGACCGCTTCCTGGCCGAAAGCGCCCGCGTCGACCGTCTCTCCGGCGCGGAGTGCCGCGGCGCGGAACGACAGGTAGCGCCAGCCGGCATCGTCCGGCGTGACCGACAGTGCCACACCATCGAAGCTCGGCCGGACGCGCAGATCTGAGCACGTGAGGTGGTTCGGAGGCGCGGCGGGATGGACGATCGGGTCAGGCATGGTCGGAGAGCCTAGAGGGCCCGGAGGTCTGGGTTCGGGATGACGGCGTCGGTCACTGCGTGAAGCAGGTCGTGGTAGGAGCCGATGAAGGCGCGGAGCGTCCGGGCCGTCGGTCCGAACGTGTCGAACTCGGCGAGGGCCAGGCCATCGGGCTCGTACGCTCGTCGGAAGTCGGGGAAGCGAGCGACGAGCTCATCGACGAAGACGCTGTCGACTGGATCGTCGATCCGAGGCCGGACCTCTACCGCGGAACTGTTGAAGCGTTTCTGCCACGCGGAAGGCAGGGTGATGACGCACTCACCGCCGATGAGCTCACTCCAATGAAGATGGTGGCGGATCGCGGCGCCGAGAAGCCGAGCTCGCAGGCCGCGCTCGACGAAGATCCCGTAGGCCCGCTTGAAGACGGCGACTCCCGACCACGGCAGTGCGCCCGGGTCACAGACGATGCCGTCGCGCTCCGTCAGCGTGCGGAGCCAATCCTCGAGCCGGCCCATCATGATCGTGATCACGGGACCCATGTCGCCGACCGACAGGCCGTCCGCCTCGCGGCGACGCAAGCCACGCTCGACGGCCTCGCCGGCGGCGACTGCCTGGGCGACCGAGAAGCTGACCGTGCAGTTCACGTTGACGCCGCGGTAAGTCGCCTCCTCCATGACCTCGATCCCGACCGAAGTGGCCGGGAACTTGACGATGATGTTGGGTGCCAAGCCCGCGAAATGGACGCCCTGGTCGAGCATCCGGTCGGGCGTGCGCCAGAGAGTCGGGTCCGTCTGCATCGAGAGGCGCCCCTTCCGGCCGCCGTGCCGGACGAAGGTGGGCTCGAGCAGCTTCGCCCCGGTGAGCGACATCTCCTCGACGATCGCCCAGGCAAGCTCGATCTCGGTCCGGGCCGGATGGGCGGCCGCGATCGTCCGCACTCGTGCCCGCCAGTGGGCCGGGTCCTTTTTCCACACGTCATGGACGATCGTCGGGTTCGCGGTCGCCCCGACGGCGCCGAAGGCGATGGCGTACTCAAGCTCATCGACCGCGCACGAATCGTTCCAGATATCGGTCGGCGTGTCGGCCACCGTTCGGGCCAGCGGAGAGGCGGCGAGGGTCTCGGTCATCGGTGTCTCCCGTGATCAGTCCGTAGGTTATCAGCGCGCCATGAAGGCCCGATAGGAAACCCCGGTTCAGCTTCACGGATCCGGGGGCTATTCGCCGCCCGAAACAGGCGCTACGCTTTCGCCGAACGCTGATCCAGGAGACCCGGCAACGGGTGGAGGAGACACGATGCGCACCCAGATTCGGCGCGGTTTCGCGCTTGCTGCCGTCATCGCGCTGGTCGTTGCCTGCGGCGGCGGCGCGTCCAGCTCGCCGTCCGCGGCCGCGAGCGCTGCGGCGAGTGCCGCAGCCAGTGCTGCGGCCAGCGGCGCGACCGGCGGCACCATCAAGCTCGGCGGCGGCTTCGCCCTGACCGGCGGCGAGTCTTCCCTCGACAAGCCGGCTGCCAACGGCGCCCAGCTTGCGGTCGACGAGATCAATGCCGCGGGCGGCGTGCTCGGGAGCCAGATCGAGTTCATCGTGCACGACAGCAAGTACGACATGGCGACGACGACCCAGAACGCGAAGCAGTACGTGGAACAGGACAAGGTCCCACTGTTCGTCGGCTACACGGACAGCGACTCCGTCATCGCGTCAGGGCCGACGTTCCAGGCGGCGAGCATCCCGTTCATCACCGTCGGCGCGACGTCGCCAAAGCTGCCCGCCCAGATCGGCGACATGCTCTTCCTGGCCTGCTTCGGCGACAACGTCCAGGCTGCCGTCGGCGCCGAGTACGCGTTCAAGAACTTCGGCAAGAACGCGACCTTCCTGTGGGACAAGGGAGTCGAGTACACGACCCTCCTCGGACAGTATTTCAAGGCTCGCTTTGGCGAGCTGGGCGGAACGATCCTGCTCGAGGACTCATATGAGGACAAGGCAACCGATTTCGCCGCCCAGATCACGAAGATCAAGGCGCTCAGCACCAAGCCGGACTTCTACTACGTCGCGGCGATGCCCGACAACATCGGGACGCTCGTCAAGCAGTTCCGCGATGCCGGAATCGACGGCCCCATCGTCGGGGGCGATGGCTACGACACGCCGGACCTCGTCACGACCGCCGGGCCGACGACGAGCAAGGTCTTCTTTACGACCCACGCGTTGATGGACGCAACGATCGGGACCGATGGCATCAAGAAGTTCATCGCCGCCTACAAGGCCAAGTACGGCAACGACCCGGAGAACGCCTTCGCCGCGCTCGGCTATGACACCGTCTACCTGATGGCTGACGCCATCAAGCGCGCCGGCGGGACGGATTCCGCGGCGATCAAGACGGCGCTCGAAGCCACCACGGACTTCCCGGGGATCACCGGGAAGATCACCTTCGGCCCGGGGGTCCACGTGCCCCAAAAGGGCGTGACCGTCATCGACATCGAGAACGGCAAGCTCACCCTCGCCGGCGAGGTCGTTCCCGAGAAGGTTCCCGCTCCGTAACGCGACCGCGCCAATGAACCCAGCCGCCGGTCCGCGGGCCTTCGCCCGGGACCGGCGGTTCGCTGTCCACCCCATCGCATCGAGGCACTCCGATGACACCCGATCAGATCGTCGATCAGGCCGAGAAGCGGGGAGTCCAGCTCGTCCGCTTCCTTTACTGTGACAACGGCGGAGTCATCCGCGGCAAGAGCACTCACGTCGGCCAGCTGGCTCGGCGGATGCAGAGCGGCATCGGCCTCGTCAAGGGGATGCAGTCGTTCACCAGTCTCGACACGCTGGCGCCTGATGCGACCTACGGCCCGGTCGGGGAGATCCGGCTCGTCCCCGATCCTGAGACCTTCGTCGTCCTGCCCTATGCCCCGCGCAGCGGCCAGATGGTGGCCAACATGGTCGAGCTTGACCACTCGCCGTGGGCTCTCGATCCAAGGGCGTTCCTGCAACGGATGACAGCTCGCGCGGTAGACGCGGGCTTCGCATTCGACGCTGCGTTCGAGAACGAGTTCTACCTGGCGATCGAGACCGACGGCGGCTATCAGCCGGTCGATCGAAGCCTGTGCTTCAGCGCGATCGGCATGGAATCGACCGAGGACGTCATCCAGGACATCATCGCCGCACTCACCGATCAGGGCCTGACGGTCGAGCTGTCGCACCCCGAGCTTGGCGCAGGCCAACAGGAGCTGTCGATCCGGCACGCCTCGTCCGTGTCGGCGGCGGACAACCAGATCACGTACCGCCAGACGGTCCGTGGCGTCGCCCGCAAGCACGGGCTCGTCGCATCCCTCGCACCCAAGCCGTTCGCGGATCAGGCCGGGAGCGGGGCCCACCTCCACTGGAGCATCTGGGACAAGGATCACAAGACGAACCAGCTGGCCGACGCCAAGGGCAAGGACGGCCTGAGCCCCCTCGCGCGGAACGCCATCGCCGGCGTGCTGGCCCATCTTCCGGGCCTCCTCGGCATGACGACACCGAGCGCGAACTCGTTCCGTCGGCTCCAGCCGCATTACTGGAGTTCCGCCTACACGGCCTGGGGGATCGAGAATCGCGAGGCGGCCGTACGCGTCCCGAGCCGCTACTGGGACGACGAGGATGGCTCCGCGAACCTCGAGCTCAAGGCGAGTGACGCCAGCGCCAACCCGTACGTCGCCCTCGGCGGCGTCATGGCGGCGGCTCTCGATGGGATCGAGCGAGGCCTCGACCCGGGCGAGCCGGTCAACGAGGATCCCGGCAACCTGTCCGAAGCCGAGCGCGCTCGGCGCGGCATTCGTCGCTTCCCGGAGACCGCCGACGCGGCACTCGACGAGCTCGAGAAGGACGAGGTCCTTATGGCCGCCCTCGGTGAGCCACTGGGCACGGAGTACCTCAAGGTCAGACGCGCCGAAGCCTCCGCCTACATGGAGCGGGACACGGCCTACGAGATCGAGCAGCACTTCTTCAAGTACTGATCCGACCGTCCGATGCCACTCGATCTCGCGGCGATCCCGATCGTCGACAACCACTGCCATTCGCTGCTGCGCGACCAGCCGGCCGATGACGAGGCGTTCCGGATCCACCTGACCGAGTCGTACTTTCCGGAGATCGCCCGCGACGACGTCCCTCATTCGTTGTTCTACCACTGGACGATCCGCGAGGTCGCCGGGCTGCTGGGATGCGAGCCGACACCCGACGCGGTCCACGCCGCCCGTCGCGCGCGCGGGCTCGAGTGGCTGACCCGCGAGGTCGTCGAGCGGGGCAACTTCAAGACCTGGCTCATCGACACGGGATATGGAGCCGATACGACCTTCGGCCTCGACGAGCTTCGGCGCCTTGCGCCATGTCGGATCGAGGAGGTCCTCCGGCTCGAGCCGATGATGGAGCGACTCATCATTGGATCGACCGACTTCGAAGGCTTCCTCGACGCTTATAGTGCCGCCCTGAGCGACCTGCGAGCCCGAGGCATCGTCGGTTTGAAATCGGTCATCGCCTACCGGACCGGGCTCCAGCTCGAGGCTGTCGACCGGGAGACTGCCGCTGTGGCCTTCACCGGCGTTCACGAGGCCGCTCGGCGAGACGGCCGGATCCGGATCGAGTCAAAGCCGCTCCTCGATCACCTCGTCGTCATCGCTGTCGAGGAATCGGCCCGGCAGGGCGTCCCCATCCAGTTCCATACCGGACTCGGCGACCCCGACCTCGACCTCCCGAAGGTCGACCCTGCCGCGCTCAGGCTCATCTTCTCGGACCGCTTCCGGGCGGCTCCGATCGTGCTCCTGCACACGGGCTATCCCTACGTCCGGTCGCTCGCATACCTGGCCGCGATGTATCCCAACGTCTACGCCGACATGGGGGAGGCGATCCTGTTCGCGGCCGGCGAGGCGACCGAGCTCGTTCGTGAGCTGCTGGGACTGGCGCCGGCCAGCAAGATCCTGTTCAGCACCGATGCGTCACTCGTCCCGGAGCTGTACTGGGTCGGCGCCCAGATCGGCCGGCGAGCCCTCGGCCGCGTCCTTGACGAGCACGTCGCCGACGGGGCGATCGACGAGCGGACCGCGCTCGACTGGGCCGAGCGGATCCTGTGGCGGAACTCGGAGCGCGTCTACGGGCTCTGACCGCCTTCCGGGGGCGCCTCCGGAGCGCTCTCCAGTCGGCGACGCCACCAGGCGAGATCGAACAATCGGTCGAGCGGTATCTCGCGCTGGCCCAGCAGTCCGGCCGGCCGGACGATGATGACGATGATGAAGATGACGGCCAGGACGATCGAGCTGAGCCCATAGAGCAGGGTCGCGTCCTCGATTCGCCGCAGAGCCTCACCGAGCCCGACGATGAAGATAGCGCCGATGATCGAGCCGCTGACGGAACCCATTCCGCCGATCACGAGCATCGTGATGACGCGGAACGTCAGGTCGAAGTAGAAGACGGTCGGCGAGAACGACGTGATGAAGTGCGCGTACAGCGACCCGGCGACCGCCGCGAAGAACGCCCCGATGACGAACGCCAGCAGTCGCGGGTCCATGACCCGGACCCCGATCGCCTGGGCGGCCACCCGATCCTCCCGCTGCGCGAACATGGCCCGGCCGTACGAGGACCGCTTGAGTCGCCACACGATGTATACGACCAGCAGGGTCCAGGCCGCCGTCCACCACAGGTTGGTATACGGCGTGACGTTCGAGAAGGTCCGCGAGCCGCGGGTGAACGCATCTGCATTGAAGATCATGACCCGCACGATGACGAGGAATCCGAGCGTCGCCACAGCGACGAAGTGGCCGGACAAGCGCATAAGGACGCGCCCGACGAGCCAGGCGACGACGCTGACCAGAGCGGCGGCGATCAACGTGGCGACCAGGAAGCCGGCCGGCAGCGGGCCGATCGTCTGGTCGAGGTGAACGCCGGCAAGCCATGACGGCAGGTCCGGCAGGTACGCCCCTTTCTCCTGGAGGGGCAGGGTCAGGATGGCCGAGACATAGGCGCCCAGCGCCATGAACCCGATGTGACCGAGCGAGAACACCCCTGTGAACCCGCTCGTGAGGTTGAGGCTGACCGTCAGGATCATGAAGATCCCGAGGTTGATGATGAGGCCCTGCCAGAACGCCTGACCGCTCGTATCGAGTACCGCCAGGGCGATCGATGACAGGACGATCACCAGGAGCGGACCCGCGGCCCGTTGGCGAGCCGTCATTCGAGGTCTCCTCCGGATTGCTTGCCGAGGATCCCCTGCGGACGTACGAGCAGGACGAGGATGAGGATGACGAACACGGCGGCATCGCGGTAGCTCGCCAGCGAGCTCGGAAGCCACTGCTGGAGGAATGCGCGGACCTCCGGTGAGACGGATCCCGGCGGCAGCAGGTCGCCGATCCCGGATACGGCGGTCACGAACACCTCCAGGAACCCCAGGACATACCCGCCCAGGACCGCCCCGGCGATGCTCCCGAAGCCGCCGATGACGGCGGCGATGAAGGCCTTGAGGACCGGCGTGAACCCCATGTACGGGTTGATCTGACCGGCCTGGACGGCGTACAGGAAGCCGGCCACGGAGGCCAGGCCTGCGCCGATCGCGAACGCGGTCGCGACCACCCGGTTGACCTTGATCCCTACGAGCTGGGCGGCGTTGAGATCCTCCGCCGCGGCACGCATGGACAATCCCAACGTGGTCCGTGTCACGAACACGCTGAGAAGGCCGAGCAGCACGATCCCGGCGACGAAAGCGACGACGTTGACCTTGGGCACGATGATCGCCCCGATCGTGACCACCCCGCTGAGCTGCTCGGGGCTCGGGAAGGCGATCAGCGTCGGAGCGCCGGCAAGCCGGGTCGTCAGGAGCGTCCCGTTCTGGAGGATCTGTCCGACCGCGAAGGACGTCAGCAGCATCGCGACGTCCGGTGCGCCGCGGATCGGCCGGTAGGCGACTCGCTCCATGATCAGCCCGACGGCCACTGTCCCGACGACCATGATCGGGAGGGCGGCTTCGAGCGGCAGGCCGGCGCCCAGGCAGAAGACCGCAATATAGGCCGCGATCATCATCACGTCGCCATGGGCGAAGTTGATCAGCCGCAAGATCCCGAAGACCATCGCCAAACCGACGGCCATCAGGGCATAGAGGCTGCCGGCGCTCAAGGCGTTGACGATCTGCTGGATGGCGTAGTCGGTCATGACGCCACCCCGCCCACGCCCAGATACGACTGTTCCACCTTCGGGTCTCTGCGGAGGATGTCGGCCGGTCCGTCGAGCGTGATCCGCCCGGTTTCGAGGACGTATGCGCGGTCCGCGATGTCGAGCGCGTGGTGTACGTTCTGCTCGACGAGCAGGATCGTCCGGCCCTGACGCTTGAGCTCGGCGATCGTCTCGAAGATCCGCTCGACCATCAGCGGCGCGAGGCCGAGCGACGGCTCGTCGAGGAGCAGCAGGCGCGGCCGGCTCATCAGCGAGCGACCGATCGCCAGCATCTGCTGCTCGCCCCCGGACAGGGTCCCTCCGGCCTGGCCGAGGCGCTCCTTGAGGAGCGGGAAGAGGACGAAGACCATCTCGAGGTCGGCCGCGGCCGCGTGAGAGTCGGGCTGGGCGACGGCCCCGAGGCGCAGGTTCTCCCTGACGGTGAGGCTGCCGAAGATCCGGCGTCCCTCGGGGCAATGCGAGATCCCAAGCCCGACGATGCGGTCCGTCGGGGCGGTCGTGATATCGGAGCCCTCGAAGGCGATCGTGCCCGCGGACGGCCGAAGGAGGCCGGAGATCGTCCGGAGCGTCGTCGTCTTGCCCGCCCCGTTCGAGCCGATGAGCGCCACCAGCTCGCCCTGGTCGACCTTCAGGGACACACCTTGGAGTGCCCGGATGTTGCCGTACCGGACGTGGACGTTATCGAGCTCAAGCATGGCGAGCCTGTCCGAGGTAGGCGCCGATGACGTCCGGGTTGGTCCGTACGTCGGCCGGCTCGCCTTCGGCGATGAGCCGCCCGTAGTTGAGGACCTGGATCTGCTCGCAGAGGTTCATGACGAGCGGGATGTCGTGAGCCACGAGCACGATCGTGATCCCCAGCTCGTCTCGCAGCCTTCGGATCAGCCCGAGCAGCTCCTGCGTCTCGATCGGGTTCATGCCGGCGTTCGGTTCGTCGAGAAGGAGGAGCCTGGGGCGGATGCCGACGGCGCGAGCGATCTCGAGCCGCCGCTGGTCGCCGTAGGGAAGATTGCGCGCGGCTCGGTCGCGCTGGGCCGCCAGGCCGAACAGCTCGAGCAACTCGATCGCGCGCTCGTCGAGCTCCCGCTCGCCGCGCTGGAACGAAGGGCTCGAGAGGAGCGTGCCGAGGAGGGATCGCTGCGATTGACGTTGCAGCGCGATCTTGACGTTGTCGAGGACCGACAGGTCACCGAACAGACGGATGTTCTGGAACGTCCGGCCGATCCCCATCCGCGATACGCGATAGGCGGCGGAACCGGTGATGTCACGGTCGTCGAATACGATGCTGCCGCTCGACGGCCGGAGGAACCCAGATAGCAGATGGAACAGCGTCGTCTTGCCGGCCCCGTTCGGGCCGATCACGCCGTGGATCGTGAGCGGAGCGAGGCGGAGCTCGTAGTCGACCAGGGCCTGAAGGCCTCGGAATGACTTGGACAGCTTGTGGACCTCGAGCAGCGGCGCCCCGGCGGGCCCCGTGTTCGCTCCAGTGACCTCCACCCTGCGGAGGATAGGCTCCCGCAAGCACCGAAATCAGGCGTCGCAGCCCGAGGCCGAGCCGTTGGGCTGGCCGTGGAATGTCTCCTCGGGCGCTAGGCGACCTCGACCCGCGTCGGCGCCTCGTGGATCTCGCGGGCTGCCCGGATCCCAGATTCGAGGGCGCCCTGGATCCAGGCGTGATACAGCGAGCAATGCTCGCCGGCGAAGTGGATCCGGCCCTCCGGCGCGGTGATCGCGCCCTGGAGCTGGGTCTGCTGCTCGGGCGCAAAGAGGGCGAAGGCGCCGTTCGCGAAGCGATCGTCGTACCAGGCCTGGGAGGCGCCGACCTCGTAGACCTCGCGGATGCGCGGATGGATCTTGGAGACGTCATCGAGCGCCTCCTCGAGGCGCGTCTCCTCGTCCATCGCACCCCAGCGGGAGGCATCCTGTGACCACGTATAGCTTGCCAGGAGGACGCCGCGCTTCGTCGTCGGGTCGGGCGTCGGGTAGTTCATCCGTCGGATGGGGAGGTCCGTCACCGTCGCCCCACCGAAGATCCCATCGTCCTGCTCCCAGATCCTCTCGCGGACCTGGAAGAGGATCTTCGTCGAGGCCGAGTAGTTGAGCTGACGGATCGCCTTCTGCTTCTCGCGCGAGAAGGGCGCGAGGATCTCGACTTGTCGCAGGACCGAGAAGGGGATTGCGCAGATCGCGTAGTCTGCCCCGCTCCGAGTAGTGGCCGGCCTCGGTCTTGAAGTGGACGGTCACGCCGTCGGCATCCTGGTCGATGGCATGGACCTCGGCGCCGAACCGGATCCGATCGGGGATCTGGGCAAAGAAGGCGCGTGGCAGCAGATCCATCCCGCCGACGATCTCCTGCATGTCCTCGAAGGCTTTCCCGAGGTCCTCGCGGAGCTCCTCGATGAGTGCGTTGTTCATGTCCGATTCGACGAAATTCATGACCCCGTACATTTCGATCGCACCCTCCGAGAATCGCTTCTCGACGAGGAACTCCCGAAGCGAGTACTGGTCGTACTGGCGGACGATCTCGACCCAGGCGGCATCCGGGTCGCGATCGACCATCTCGCGGAGGTCGCGGGTGGCGTCGAGCCAGAGGTCGGAGTAGGTTCGCCCGCGCTCGTGCTCGGCGAGCTCGAAACCGAGTCGGTCGGGATCGGAGGCCGCCTCGGCCGCCGTCATCCGCTCGCCGCCGACGTAGACGAGACCGTTGGGGTTACCCATGATGAAGGGCCGCAACCGAAGCCCGAACAAACGACAGTAGGCCAAAGTCAGGTCGTGGACGCGCGGGATGCGCATCGCCCCGGCCTCTGCATACAGGCCAGGCGCGAAGTTGCGGAGCGTGTAGATGCGGCCGCCCACCCGCTGCCTCGCCTCGAGGACGAGCGGATCGTGACCCTGGCGGGCAAGCTCGAATGCCGCTACGAGGCCGGCCATCCCGGCCCCGACGACGATGACCCGCTTGCCTGGGCCGGCTCGAGGCTCCAGCCCCTCCGTCGGAGTGGCCAGGGTCTCCCGGTCGACCGGCGCCGCCGAAACCTCGGGCTCCGGCGGCATGCCGTCAAGCTGGTCGAGGATCTCCTCGATGCTCGTCCGGAACGGCTCCCTCATACGTCGATCCGGCCGCCACGCCTACCGGATGCGAGTCACCTTGACAGTGGGCAGCAATGCATCCTTCAGCACATAGAGGCCGCCGTGCTTGCCGACGGTGGTGGCCATCGGCTGCGTCAGCCCGCCCTTCACCACGTGGCAGTGCCAGGACCAGATGCTGCAGGCGTTGACCGTGCCGCCCTTGGGCGTGCCGCCGAGTTCGACTGCGGCCCAGCTGGCCTCGTCGAGCTCGGTCACGTACATCTTCCCGTTGCGCCCGAGCTCGAGGTCGACGATCGATGTGAAGCCGTCGGCCACCACCTTGCAGCGGGTCTCGCCGTCGGTGCCGCACATCGCGTGTCGCGTGCCGTGCTTGATCTTCCAGATCCTCGACATCCCGGTCGGAGCCGGGAAGCCCTTCAGCTCGCCGACGTAGTAGTCGCCGTTCGGCCCGATCGCGACGCTCGTCGCGACCGGCTGGGCCGGAATCATCGGCGGCAGGCTGCACACGCCGGCGAGCTCCGGGGGCAGCGGGGGAGGCGTTGGACAGCCCAGGACGGCCTTGATGTTGTCCGTAGAGACGAGCTCCTGCGGCAGGGCGGCGATCCAGTCGACGTGCCCCCACTTGTCGACGATGAGCAGGTCATTCCCGCCTGCGTCGGCGACGACGGCCCGCGTCGCCGAGATGGCCTCGACGTCGAATGGGTTCGAGTCGATGCCGTCCGGGGCAAGGTTTCCGTCCGGGTTGTTGGCCTTCTCGAAGTCCAGGAGGTTGGCGACCATCTTCGCCTTCCCGCCCCGCACGGTGTAGAAACCCCAGGCCGATGCGGGCTGACCGGTCGCATCATCTCCAGCGCCGGTGATCGCGAAGAGACGACCGTGGCCGGCCGGCGAGGGCGAGACATCGGTGACGCCGGGCAAGGCCGTCACAAGGGAGCCGGCGCCCTTGCGGATTCGGACGATGCCGGCGCCCGAGTCGGCGACCAGGAGGCTGCCATCGCGGGCGGTGGCGAGCCCGAAGGCTGGGCCCGTCAGGTTCTGTTTCGGTGGATTGTGCGCTGCCGCCGCAGTGGGTGTGATCGCCAGGGCGGCGATCGCGGCGACGATGGCAACAGTACGGACTCGGGCCGCTCGTCGGTCCACGTCATCCTCCTTGTCGTGAGGTGTGACTGGCCCCCAGAGAGGTACTGAGCCTAACCTGCCGCCGCCCCCGACGTCAGGCGCCGGTGTCGTATTGGGGCTCTCTCGATCCATGAGGTCCGCTGCGCGCTACCGTATGAGGTCACGCGAGTGATGAAGCCCGCGCGACGGATCGGAGGCACGGACACATGGCCACGTTTGTCATCCTGGGCAACTGGACGGAGCAAGGCGCGAAGGCATTCGCGGGTGCGCCGGACCGCTCGAGGGCGCAGGAGGCCGCCGCGGCGGCGATGGGCGGTAAGGTCCTGGCCACCTATTGGACGATGGGCCAGTACGACTTCGTCTCGATCGTCGAGGCGCCCGACGATGCTGCGATGTCGGCGGGGCTCCTGGCCCTCGGAGCGGCCGGTAACGCGCGGACCGTCACGATGCGTGCCTTCGACCAATCCGAGATGGAGGCGATCATCGGCCAGGCCAAGGCGGCCGGCGGCTGATCGACTCGAAGACCATTATCCCCGCTCGAACGGTGTTCGAGCAGCTCGACTATGTCTACGCGCCCAGCAGCGACGTGGGTGCGGATGCCGCGTACTTCGTCGATGTCCTGGGGGGCCGCCTCGTGTTCGCGATCGAAGCGATGGGCACGCGGGTGGCGATGATCGAGCTGTCGGACGGTCCGCCAGCGGTCCTGCTCACGGATCATCTTGACGGCGACAGGCCGATCCTCGTCTATCGGGTAGCCAGCTTGAGGAAAGCTATGGACGAGCTCGCGTCTCGCGGCTGGGAGCGAGCCGGGACGTTCGAGATCCCGCAGGGTCCCTGTTGCTCGTTCCGGACACCTGCCGGTCACCGGATCGCGGTTTACGAGCTTGCCCGGCCGGATGTCCTCGCCCATTTCGGTGGACGTCGCGACTTCTAGCCTCTCGGGCGCCGAGGCTCAGCGAATCTGGAAGGATCGCTTGGCGAGGCCGTACCAGTAGCCGTCGATGGTGAACGTCGGTGTCTCGTCGGGGACCGTCGCCGCGCCAAGCGCCACGAAGAGTGGAGCGAAGTGTTCGACCGTCGGATGGGCATAGGGCATGCCGGGCGCCCGCTGGCGGAAGTCGAAGAGCGCGTCGAGGTCGCGTCGCTCGAGCGCCTCGGTGACCCACCGATCGAAGTCGATCGACCACTCTGGAGCGCCGGGGCGGCCGCTCATCATGTATTCGTGGATGAACGGCAGGCCGTGGGTCATGAAACCGCTGCCGATGACGAGCACGCCCTCATCGCGGAGCGGTGCGAGCCGCTGTCCAAGGGCGAATAGATGCTCAGGGTCGAGGTCGGGCATCGACATCTGGAGGACGGGAATGTCGGCTTCCGGGTACATCATAAGAAGGGGGACGAAAGCGCCGTGATCGAGGCCGCGTGACGGGTCCTGGGCGACCGGCTCGTGATCTGGCATCAGAGACGCCACGCTGGCCGCCAGCTCGGGCGCGCCCGGTGAGTCGTAGCGGATCCGGTAGTAACGCTCGGGAAAGCCGTAGAAGTCGTAGGTGAGCGGGACCGGCGTCGTCGCGCCGAGGGTGACCGGGGCGGATTCCCAATGGGCGCTGACGATGAGGATCGCCCGCGGACGCGGCAGCGCGTCGGCCCACGTCTTGAGTTCAGTGGGCCACGTCGGATCGTCGACCAGCGTGGGTGCTCCGTGGCCGAGATAGAGAACCGGAAGTCGGGCTGGCGGCGCGGTCGAGGCTGGATCGGTTGCCGTGTCGGGCGCCGGTTCGGGCGTCGGGTCGGTCATCGGTTCGGTGGCGAATCAGGTGCCCGACAGCCGCAGGTCGACCGAATAGTCGAGGTAGGCGCAGAGCTGGGCGAGGCCGGCGCCCCAGGCCTCGCGGGCATCGGCCCAGGCGTCGAGTGCGTCAGCCCTGTCGATGTCGAACGGCCCGTCGGAGACGCTCACGCGACTGCCCATACCGAGCGGAGTGACGGTCACGGTGATGGTCGTGACAAGGCTTTCGTCGGGCAAGCGCGGCCAGCGCAGGACGGCGCGACGGTGCGGTTCGGCCTCGACGACATCGACCCAGCGACTGTCACGCTCGAAGACGAGGAGTGAGCGCGTCCCGACTGCCAGCGAGCCCTCGACGCGTAGAGCGAACCAGCGGATGATCTCGTCGGGGTCCGTGAACGCCCGGTAGGCTCGCTCCGGAGATGACCGCAGAGATCGCTCGATGCGGATCCAACGTTCCCCGCTCACAGCCCGAGCTCCGCGCGGATCGTCTTTAGACCCTCGACGACGTTCATGACGTGCTCCTCGAACCCGATGTCGATCTCGTCGGCCCCCTTCTCGAGCTGGTCGCGCGGGACCTGGCGGGCAAAGCCCTTGTCCTTCATCTTCTTGCGAACAGCGGCCGCGTCAACCTCGTCGAGCGAGCGATTCGGGCGGACGTAGGTGACGGCGATGACGAAGCCGGTCATCTCATCGCAGGCGTAGACAGTGCGCGCCAGGAGGGTCGTCCGCGGAACACCCGTGTGGTCCCCGTGTCCGGCGACGGCGTCGACGAGCTCGTCGGGATAGCCGCGCTGACGGAGCTCTAGGAGGCCGGCCATCGGATGCGTCTCGGGGTAACGCTCGTAGTCGAAGTCGTGGAGCAGGCCGGCTGCTCGCCACGTGTCGAGTTCCGGTCCGACGATGTTGAAGCGATTGGCGCCGTACCACCCGACCGTGGCTTCGACGGCCAGCCCGTGCTGGCGGAGGCGGTCACCCGCGGTCCACTCGCACAGCAGCGCCCAGGCATCGTCGCGTGTCGGACTTGTCACGGGCTCAGACTACGACATCGCGCCCGAGTAGGATGAGTTCGTGACCAGCATTCGCGTCGCGGTCATCCAACTCGATGCCGACGCCGACGTGGTGGCGAATATCGCGCGGGCCGCCGCGCTCGCCGACCGCGCCGCAGCCGCCGGGGCCGAGCTCGTCGCGCTCCCCGAGTACCTCCACTACCGCGGTGACGATGACGGATTCCGGGCCTCGGCTCGGCCGATCCCGGGACCGCACACGGAGCCCTTCGCCGATGTCGCGCGGCAGCGAGGCTGTTGGATCCTGGTCGGCAGCACGGCAGAGACATCCGGTGACGAGGCGCGTCCGTATAACACCAGCATCCTTCTGTCGCCCGACGGCGCGATCGTCGCCCGCTATCGCAAGATCCACCTCTTCGACGTCGCAGTGGACGACGGCCCCGTGGACACGGAGTCGGCCCGGGTGACGGCCGGCGAGGCTGTCGTGACGGCCGACCTCGGAGGCCGGGCCGTGCTCGGCATGACCGTCTGCTACGACCTTCGATTCCCGGAGCTGTATCGCGCTCTCGCCCTCAGGGGCGCGACGATCCTTGCCGTCCCCTCGGCGTTCACCGAGCGGACCGGTCGCGATCACTGGGAGGTGCTGCTTCGTGCTCGGGCGATCGAGAACGGGGCATGGGTCATCGCCCCGGCGCAGGTCGGGGGGCCACCGGGCATGCCGGCCTACGGCCACGCGATGATCGTCGATCCGTGGGGCACCGTCGTCGGGCAGGCTTCCGACGGTGTGGGTTTCGTGATCTCAGAGATCGAGCTGGATCGTGTCGCCGCGGTTCGACGCCAGATCCCGTCGCTTGCCAACCGTCGCCCAGATACCTACCCCGCCTAATCGATCGGGGGCTCCGCCGGCAGGAAGACGCTGAACGACGCGCCGCCGCCGGCCACCGCCGCGTCGAGAACGAGATCGCCGTTCATCGCGCGACACAGCTCGCGTGAGACATAGAGGCCCAGACCGGATCCCTCACCCTCGCCGCTGCCCCGCGCGAACCGCTCGAACAGGCGCTCACGGTCCTCCTGGGCGATCCCCGGACCGTGGTCGGAGATCCGCAGGTGGATCCGCGACGGGCCACCGTCCTCACCGTCGACGGCGACGGTCGCGTCGATCGGCGATCCGGCGCCGTACTTGACCGCGTTGTCGAGCAGCGCCCAGAGGACCTGGTCAAGGGCGTCAACGTCGGCCACCGCGAGCCAACCGGCCGCCTCGTCGACGAGTTCGAAGGGCACCTGAGGTATCGCCAAGGCCTCCCATGCCCGGCGCGTCCTGACGGTCACCGACAGCACGTCGGCCCGCGGCCGCAAGGTCCCCGATTCGAGACGGGTGACGGTCATGAGCTGACGGACCATCCGCGAGAGGCGGTCGGACTGCTCGACGATCATCGCGGCGCGTCGATCGCCGCTCTCGCCGAGCAACCCCTCGGCCGTCGCCCGGATCCGCGCCAGGGGCGTCTGGAGGTTGTGGCTGACGCCACGGAAGAAGTCGTCCTTCTGCTCGCCGAGATCGCGCAGCTCCACGTTCTGGGTCTCGACCCGGGCAAGAAGCTCGGCATTGCGGATGGCAACCGCGACCTCCGATGCGTACAGCTCGAGGAGGTCCTGGTCGGCCTTGTCCCACGGTCGTGTCGGCGGTAGCCGGCCGACGAAGACGCCGAGGGCCTCGCCGCCCGCCCGGAGGGCGGCCCGGATAGGCCGGGCGACACCTGGGACGACCTCCTCGGTCGGTATCTCCGCCTGGCTCACGAGCAGGATGACCGCGTCATTCATCCCGAACGCGACCCGGGCCTCATCCGCTGCCCTCGTCGCCAGGGCGTTCGCTGTGCCGCCCGGCGAGGCGTTCTCGACCGCCACCCGGATGGCGCCGAGCTCCCGTGTCCGGCGGTCGAGGATCGTGGCCAGCCGGTTGTGGCTCTCGGCAAGTCGAGCCAGCTCATCGTCACCGGCGACATCGATCGGCGTCGAGAGGTCGCCTGCGGACGTGCGGTCCACAGCCGCCGCGATGCGGCGGAGCGGACCGGTCACCGCCGCGCTGAGGGCCAGGGCGATGAAGACGGCAATGAGAATGCCAGCCGCGATGGCAAGGATGAGGAGACGGCTCAGGCTGTCATCGAGCCCAGGTGAGCCGACGACGTAGGACGAGACGAGAAGCATCCCCGCAAAGACCCCGATCGGCAGGATCGCGGCGGCGACGAGGGCGATGGTGAGTCGGGCCCGCAGCGAGAGGCCCGTCACAGCCCAACTCTCATTCGGCCCCGGTCTCATCGGTGACGAGGCGATAGCCGACGCCTCGCACGGTGATGAGGTGGCGCGGCACGTCCGGGTCCGGCTCGATCTTCTGGCGCAATCGCCGCATCGTCACCCAGACGTACGACGGGTCGGCATCGTCGGTATCGGCCCAGCCCCGGTCCAGGAGCGTGTCCGTTGGCACGGTCCGTCCGAGGTTCGCGGCCAGGGTGTACAGGAGCCGCGACTCGGTCGGGGTCAACGAGACGATCTCGCCGGCCACCGTCGCTTCGCGGCGGTGGAGATCGAGCGTCAGGTCGGGACCGATCCGGAGGCTCTTGCGGGGAACCTTGTCGCCGAGCCGGCGCATGACCCGCTGGATCCGCGCTCGAAGCTCGGGATAGTGGTAGGGCTTGGTGACATAGTCCTCGGCCACCTCCTCGAGCACGCTGGCCTTGCTATCGGCGGCGTCGATCGCGGTCAGGACGATGATCGGCAGGTCGGCCTGGGCCTTGATCTCGCGGGCGAGGGTGAGGCCGTCGACACGCGGCATCATCAGGTCGATGATGAGGAGATCCGGCCACCCGGTTCCCAACCTGCGGAGCGCCTCGTCCCCGTCCCGCGCCGTTTGGACGTCGTAGCCGTCTGCGCGCAGCTGTTCGGCCAGCAGGACGAGAAGGTTGGGATCGTCGTCGACGAGGAGGATCCTGCTCGAGCCGACGTATCCGGGCCCGTAGCCGCTGCTCGGCATGGTCCGAGTATAGGGACGGCCGGTGGGCCTTCCGCCCTTCGTCAGGGGACGACGAGGTGCACGGGATTGCCCCGGATCGAGACCTCCCACGTCGTGGTGTCGTTGCCGGCCTGGACGTCGTATTCGACCAGCCACCAACCCTCCTCGCCGATCCCGTTCGGGTCGAGACCCCCGACCGTGCCGTAGCCCGTGAGGTCGACCGTGATCGTGAGAAGCCTGTTGTTGAACAGGGGGTTGCCGTCGGAGGTCTGGATCTCGGTCACGTCGTTGCCCGACCGACCGTCGTTGGAGACCCAGTCGAACGTCGCGTAGTGGTATGTGCCGCCGTCAGGTGTCAGGAAGCGGATCCAAGACGGCGCACTCGCCTCGCCCGGATCGAAGAGCGAGATGATCATCTGCTTGCCCGAGTGGACCGCCTCGATCTGGGCGAAGTAGAAGGTTTGGTTGCCGCCGGATCCGGTCTCATCGAGGTTCGTGTAGGCGGCCATCCGGCCGCCGCCGTAGATGCGCGCCCCGGCCCCGCCGTTGACCCAGATCGACCAGAGGTTCTCGGCGCCGACGTTGGCGTTGTCGGCGTCGAGACTCGTGTTGACGTTGAGCCGATACGTGCCGGCCGTCAGGCCGTTCCAGCCCGACGGGAGGACCCACTGGTTGTGGGCCGGGTTGGAGGAGCAATCCTGGCGGTTCACGTCGGTGTTGTTCTGGGGCGTTCCAAACGAGCCGGAGAGGTCGCCCAGCGTCGCCGAGCCGGGATCGTAGGCGAGGGTCGATCCGACGGCGGCGTCGTCCGAGGTGTCGAACGGCGTGCCCGGATCCTTGAACAGCTTGAAGGTGACCCCGACGGGCGCGATGACCGTCGAGCCCGTGCCGCCACGCGTCGTCCAGTGGTCGCCGGCACCCAGCCAACCGCCGCTTCCGTTCGTACCCGTCGCGCAGAAGATCGGGTCGAAGAGGCGGACCTGGCCGCTGGCGCCAACCTCGATCGTGTAGTTGTAGCCGTTCGCGTCGTAGGTCGGGTTCGGTCCGTCATTGGTCCCATCGGGTGGGTTGTTGCGACCGATGTTGTCGGGGGCGTATCGATCGCCGTTCTCGCGGACCCCACCCGGCGTGAAGACGGCGCCCCAGAAGCCTTGCGACGCAAGCGTTCCACCGAGGGGATTGGGCACCGACAGGACCTGGTTGGTCGTCGTGGTCACCGTCGTCCGGAACATGACCCGGACCTCGATCTGGTCGACCTGGACGCTCTGAGTCGAGCTGCAGTTCGCGTTCCCATCGACCCAGGTCAGGCGGACGCGGAAGTTCGTGTTGCTGAAGTCTCCGTAGGCCCATGGGTGCGCGCCCCAGAGGGCGAGATCGGTGAACGTGCCCGCGTCCCCGATCAGGGATTTATCGTCGACGCCGGTCGTCAAGGGGTTCGATTGCCGCGAGGTCGACCAGGTCGTGCCGCCGTCCCATGACATCTCCACGCCGACTCGACAATTCGTGCCAAATCCCGATCCGGTCAGGCTGGCGTCGGTCAGGCGGACCTCGATCCCGCGGATCTCGAGGGTTGGGTCGTTGGGGATCGGGACGGTCCCGCCCTGGAGACCGAAATCTCGCCAGATCGACTGCTCGCCGTTCGTCGATTCGGTCGTGTACTGGTCATTGTTCGTGTAGGCCCTGTCCTCGTTCGACCACCCGCCGCCCGAGTTGCCCGACGCGGCGCGATAGTCGGTGTTGTTCACGTCGAACGAGTTCGTCGTCTGGAGGCCCTGGTAGAAGCCGACGCCGTAATAGGCCTCGGGGCTGCCCATCGGGACGGGCAGGATGAACTCCGCCCGCGAGCGGCGGACGGCGGGGAAGCTGTTGACGCCGAGAACGTGGGCGAAGTACGTCCCGACGGGCCCCGCGATCTCGACCCGCAGCCGGCGCGGGTTGGCCGGGTCCTGGGTCGGGGTGACGGTATAGCCCCCGATGCCGTCGGTGTAGCCGTTCTTCGTCGCCTCGGCCCGGGCGACGCTGACCGCACTCGGGACGTCATTGGGCAGGTGGACGACGCCGGCCAGGGCCGCCGCGTCGGCAGCCCGCTGGATGCGCAGGCTGTTGGCCCAGTACCAGGCCACGTCGACGACGACCGCGCAGAGCCCGATGAAGACGAAGATCGTGAGGGCGAAGATGATGAGGACCTGGCCGCGCGAACGGCGCTTGGGATCTGGCGCGAGCATGCGTGGAGCGTGCCTGAGACCATCGCCTGAGGCTATGGGACCTTCGTATGCCGGCGCGCCCGGTTCTGTGTCTCGGAGCACCACCTGGCCCGCGATCTCGGCCATCAGTCGAGCGGGTTCATCGCCATGACGGTCTTGTCCGCCATGCCGAGCGTCGCTGGTCCGCCGCCACCGAAGAAGCCCATGATGGACGACAGCGGTGTCGTCAGCGTATAGGTGTAGGTGATCGACACCCCGATCGAGTCCTGGGCCTCACCCGTGATGGGGTCGAGCACGAACGTTCGATTGCAGGCGCCCCACGACTGCGGCGTCGAAGCGACGAAGACGCCGCCGCTGTTCACCGTCCACACGTTCACCGGTCCAAGCTCCTGGCCGCTCGATCCAGCTCGATAGATCCGGACCTGGCCGATGGCCGCCTTGTTGATGAGCGAACCGGGCGAGGAGATGACGCGGTCGATGGCAGTGATAATCGCGGAGTCGACGGTCGACGCGTTCGGTGAGTTGGATCCGCCGCACCCGAGTGGCCCACCGCCGTTGACCAGGGCGGCCCCCACGCGAGCGCCCTCGCGGGTCGCGTACGTCAGCGAGATGTTGTGATCGAAGACGAAGCCGAACTCGAGCATCGCCAGCAGCAGCAGCAAGAAGACCGGGATGATGAGCGAGATCTCGACTAGGCCCTGCCCTTGTTGACGGCCGCGGTCCCGAACGCGGGCCCTCACAGGATCGGCTCCATGCGCATCGCGTTCTGGCGCGAGAACGTCCAACCTGTTGACCCGCCCGGCAGCCAGTTGCTCAGAGGTGTCTTCCAGGTATGGCTGTACTGGATGCGGACCCCGATCGTGTGCATCGGCTGACCGCCGCAGCCGGCCAACGTGTTGCAGCGATTGGCCTCTGGATACCCGTCGACTCCGGACAGCACGTACGGCACCGTGATCGTGACGGGCGGTGTCGCGGGGTAGGTGCACGAGGTCCCGGTGGTGCTTCGGACATAGCGCGTCTGCTGGCCGCCGCCGAATGGCGTGCCGTCTGGATTGGCACGGTAGATGAGGACGTCAACGATCCGTCCTTTGTCGGCCGGCGCCGTCATCTCGTCTTCGATGCTCTTAAGGATTACGCAGTCCGCGCCGATCCCGTTTCCGGCCTCGGCCGCCAGGAGCGCAGCCGCGCGGCTCGAGAAGTTCGTGGCCAGGACCGCGTTGAATACGAAGGAGAACTCGATAAGCCCGAGCATGATGACAACGAACAGCGGGAAGACGAGCGCGAACTCGACCAGGGACTGGCCGCGGGACCGATCCCGCGTGTGGCGCCTGGAGCGAAACGACAACGTCACGATGGCTGCTTCCTCGAACGAGAGATCCAATGTCTTGTCACGACTTTGCACGGCACCTTTCGGTGGTGCGGCCGCGCAGGCGTACAGAGGTACCGGTTCGATCCTAGGTTCGGACCACGTTGGGTCCCATCGTCAGGAAGTCCGGGTGGTCGGCGCACCGACGTACTTGCCCGGCTGCCGCCAGAGCCGTGGAAGGAGGCGCGATGAGCTCTAGGGCGCCCCTGGATGAACGAACCGACAACGCTCGATCAGGGGGCAGCGCTCGTGCTCGGGGCGCTGGGAGTGGCAGATCCGTCGCCCGTGGGTGATGAGGTTGACGTGAGCCTCGAACACTCGATCCGGAGCCAGGAGGTGGGCGAAGATCGTGTGGGCCTCGTCCGGCGATGCCTTGGCCGGCACGAGGCCCAGCCGCTTGCTGACGCGCTCGACGTGTCGGTCGACCGGCATGTAGGGGATCCTGAAGCAGAACAGGAGGACGATCGACGCCGTCTTCACGCCGGTGCCCGGGATGGCGGTCAGGAAGGCGAGGGCGTCGGCCGGTTCCATGGCCCCGAGGAACTCGAGTGAGTGGTCACCGCGCGTCTCACGGATCGTCCGCAGCGCCGCCTGGATCCGTGGCGCCTTGAGATTGTGCAGCCCACCCGGCCGGATGGCGTCCGCGAGCTCCTCTACCGGTGCGATCTCGACCGCCATCCAGTCGGGCGGGTCGCCCGGACGAACGCCGACGCCACCCCAGCCGGGTGGCGGGGCCGCCGGTGGAGGTCCATCGGCGGCCTCGGCCGAGCTGGCGTATGGGTACCGACGGCGGAGGCTCTCGAATGCCGCCTCGGCGTTCGTGTCGGCGCTGTTCTGGGCGAGGATGGTGAGCACGAGCTCACTCGTCGGGTCGTTGCGGCGCTCATAGCTCGGTGACCCATACAAAGTGACGAGCCCGTCGAACACGAATTCGACGAGCCCCGGACGTGTCCGTTGCAGGCGGCGGGCGAACGCCCTATTCGGGTCCGGCTTCCGGCGCCGCCGCGTCGGGGTTCGGCGAACTGGTGACCGACCGGCCGGCGATCCGCCGGCCGGCGACCCGGATCTCATCGACGATCGACCGAAACGAGGCGCGAGAGACGCTCGCCGCAGCGGACGAGCGGGTCCGTTCCGGCCGCCATCGCCTCGCCGATCGTCATCGGCCCTTCGCTCGTCGGCACGGCGATCGCCCCGAGCTCGGCGAGAGCCGCGCCGCCTTCGGGCGTGACGGCACCGCCGACCGCGATGCATGCGACTCCTGCCGCCGCTGCCCGCCGCGCAACCCCCTGCGCCGTCTTCCCGAACGCCGTCTGCTCGTCGATCCGGCCTTCGGCGGTGATGACAAGATCCGAGCGGCCGAGCTTCTCGTCGAATTCTGGTCGCCTCCATGACCAGGTCGACTCCCGGCTTCAGGGCGAAGGAGCGGAAGCGTTCCTGGATCGCCAACAGGCCGAAGCCGACGCCGCCGGCAGCGCCCGCTCCCGGCGTTTCGCGTTCATGTCGTCCGGTCGCCGCCTCGAGGGCGTCGGCCCACGCGCTGAGCGCGGCGTCGAGCTCAGCGACCTGGCTTGACGTCGCCCCCTTCTGCGGTCCGTAGGTCGCTGCCGCGCCGGCGGGCCCGAGCAACGGGTTCGTTACATCGCAGGCGACGCGCACGTTCGTCTCGCCGAGACGTGGATCGAGCCCCTCGAGCTGGATGCGATCGTCGACGATCCGTGCGCCGAGGGAGACGAGGATCCCCCGTCCGCCGTCATTCGTCGCAGAGCCGCCGATTCCGAGGAGGATCTCCGGACAGCCCGTGTCGAGGGCGGCCTTGATGATCTCGCCCGTGCCGCGCGTCGATGCCCCGATCGGGTCGCGCTCGTCAGGCCCCAGTCGCGAGAGGCCCGACGCCTGAGCGAGCTCGATGACCGCGCCCCGGCCGTCTGTCGATCGCAGCCAGCGCCCCGTGATCGAGCGGCCGATCGGGTCGGTCGCAAGCGTCTCGCGCCACTCCCAGCCGCCGGCCGCGGCGATCGACTCGAGGGTCCCCTCTCCGCCGTCGGCGAGCGGCGAGAGGAGCAGTTCATCGGCAGGTCGTCCCTTCGTCCAACCGGCGGCCAACGCCTTCGCCACCTCGACCGAGGTGAGCGAGCCCTTGAACGAGTCCGGCGCGAAGAGGACGGTCAGCGACTCTCCGCTCACCGGGCGACGGATTCGAGAGGGTTGTCGACCACGACCGTGAGTGCACGGCGTCGCTCGACGTACTCCGGAATGCGGATCATCGGCGGCCGTTCCTGGTCCGCGAGCTCGATCACCTCGAGCCCGAGGCGGCCGCGGCCGGAGCGGGGCAGCTTCATGGTCGATCCCAACTCGGCGAACAGGCGCGCCTTCTGCCGCTCCTCGATCCGCTTCATGACGGCCTGGATGATCACGAAGCTCATCTGCGACAAGCCCTCGAGGTCCTGGTGGCGGTGGATCCGGCGCTCAAGGTCGACCTGCCCGAGCGATTCGATGCCGGATCGCTCGAGCGTGTCGATCAAGTGTCCGATCTCGACCGCGTAGCCGGTGAAGAACGGGATCTGCTCGAGCAGGCTGCGCCGGGCGGCGTACTCGCCGGCGAGGGGCTGGATGAGGCCCGACAACTCCGGGTAGAAAAGGTTGATGAGCGGCCGCGCCACGAGCTCGGTGACCCGGCCCCCGCCGCCCTCCTTGAGGATGCCGCCCTCGACGATCGGCCGCTGGTAGTAGCCCTTGACGTACTGGAGCCGCGGCTCGAGGAGGAGTGGCCCGAGGGTCCCGTAGACCATCCGGTGATGCCAGTTTCGGACGTCCGTGTCGGCGAACACGACGATGTCGCCCGAGGTCTCGTAGAGAGCCTTCCAGAGGGCTTCGCCCTTGCCCTTGAAGGAGCCGTAGCGGGCCAGGACGTCGCGGTGCTGGGCGACGCGTGCGCCCTCCGCCTCGGCGATCTCGCGGGTCCGGTCCGTGGACGCCGAGTCGATGACCAGGATCTCGTCGAGGAGGGGCACCCGCCCGATCAGCTCCCGGATGGCACGTCGGACGATCGGCCCGATCGTGTCCTCCTCCTCGAGGGTCGGTAGGACCAGGCTGACGGTGACGCCGTGTTTCTCCTTGGCCGCGGCGAGGCGGCGCAGATCGGCGAATTCAGCGTGGTGGAAGTTCGCCTCGCCGAACCAGCGCTCGACCCGGACTGGGATCCGGCGCGTCTCGGCGGCCGCCAGGTCTGCGGCGACGAGCGTCTCGGCGCGGGCCGCGAGATGCTCGAAGGTCGTTCGATCGATCGGTTCGCGCGTCTTGACGACGACGACCGTTGAGGTTGCCCGCTGGGCGACCGCCTCGGGCAGCGCGCCGAACAGCGCGCCCGACCCGTCGCCGGCCTGGAGCGCCGCAGAAGCGCCCATGACCACGACGTCTGCGTTCTCAGCTTCCCGCAGGATCGCATTGCGGACGTTCGCCGCCTCGCGCAGCAGCGGCGTCCCGCGTCCGCTCGCACCGCGCTTGATGAACGTCGCCAGGGCGCGTTCGGCCTGGGCCCGGATGGCCAGGGTGATGCCCGGCGGCACGAGGTGCAGGACGATGAGTTCGGCGCCGTGATAGCGGGCGAGCGTGTCGGCGAACCGCAGGGCGAGCTCGGCATGCGGACCGCCGCGGACCGGGACGAGGACACGTTCGACCTTGGTCGCGCCGCGCTGCTTGACGACGGCGATGTCGCAGGGCGCTTCGGCCACGACCTCCTCGATCGTCGGGGACAGGGTCGGGCGCCCGGTCTCACGGCCTGCCGATCGGCCGCCCCAGCCGAACAGGATGAGGTCGGCCTCCTCCTCGGCCGCCGCCTCCACGATGCCCTCGGCGGCTCGCCGCCCGATCCGGACGATCGGGTGGACGGCTACGCCCTCCGGGGCGTAATCGAGGACGCGTTGCAGGAGCCGCCGGGCATGTCGGGCTCGCGTCGCTCCTTCGGAGAGGGGCATGCCCTCCGGGACCTCGACGATCCCGAGCGCCGTCAGTTGGCCCTTCTTGGGATCGAGCAGACCGGCCCCGACGTGGATGAGCTCCGCAGCGGTGGCCGGATTGGCGACCGGGATGAGGATGCGCGATGGCATCGGCGCGCGATCCGTCACGAGTCGGCCTTCCAGCGCTCGACGAAGGCTGCCTTAGCACCCTCGAACACGCGAGCCTGGCGCTCGATGGACTCCTCGGCCTCGTCCGTCGTCCTCGTCCGATTCTCGATCACGAGGCTGGCGACGCGGCCGAAATAGATCGGGACCAGGGCCGCCGTGACCTGGTCCGTCGGCAGGGTTCCGCGCTTGGTCGTGAGCAGGAGGTCGTAGATCACGGCCGCCCAGGCGTCGTCGGGGAAACGGAAGCCCGACAGCGCTTCGGCCGTCTCGGCCGTCGTCGGCGAACGATCGCCGGTGAAGCCGGCTGTCATCCTGGCCAGGCCGCTCCGGGCGCCCTCGGCCACCTCTCCGGCTTCGCCGGCCAGCTCCATGACGGCAGCGGCGGTCTCGGGCCGGAGCATCTCACGCCACGTCGCGGCCGAAGCGAGCGAGCCGGCGTGGAACTCATCGACGAGACGCAGGGCGTCCACCTCGAGCGGCGGCGGATCGCCAACGCGCTCGAAGCCGTACGCCGGTACGACGTGGGATCCCCGGATCGAGAGCCAGTGATCGGCGTTCGCGGCGGCCAAGCGGAGGAGCGTCCCGACGACCTGGCGGAACATCGGGCCGAGGTCTGCGCCGGGATCCTTCGGGTCGTGGATCTTCGCCCCGAGACGTGCCTCGGCGATGGCGAAACCCCCTGTCAGGGCGTGCGTCGTCATCCAGATGTCGATCCCGAAGCGGGAGACATCCGGCGCCCAGTCATCGCACGAGAGGTAATGGCGGACCAGGTCCCCGCTGACGCCGAAGTCGCCACCGATCGGCTGCCGGATCCGGCGCCCGTAGAGAGCCCGCATCAGCGGATAGGTCACCGTGTTCGTGATCGTGCCATCGTGCTTGTGGCGGACATAGCGCGGGGCGACGTAGTCGTAGCCGCCCTTGAGGATGGGTCCCGCCAGGAGCTCGACCCACTCGGGCACGATCGAGCGGAGGTCGGAGTCGACGAGGACGAGAGCCTTGACGTCCAGCTCGGCGGCGATCTCGAAGATCGTGCGGATCGCTGCCCCCTTGCCGCCGACGCCCTCGACCTCGGGATAGGTGAGGCTGACCCTGGAAAGCTTGTTGGCCGGACGAACCAGGAGGATCCGCTCGATGTAGTCCGGCGGTTCGGTCTCGACGACGACGGTCTGCGTTCCGTCGGGCGAACCCGCATCGGCATTGACGACGAGCGGGCGGAGGTCCGGGAAGTATTGGACGAGGCCGGCCTGGGCAGCCCGGACGACGTGGCCGATCGTGGCGGCGTTCCGGAAGGACGGGATGCCGACCATGATGTCGGCCTGTTCCAGCCGTCCGATCTCCTCCCGCACGGCCGGCGCGAGCGATGTCATCGACACCCCCCGACCGTACCACCCTGCGCCGTTCGGTGCCCGCCCGGCTGGGCGCGACTCAGCGTGACGGGATCGACCAGATCGACCAGGTTTCGTTCGGGCGACCCGGGGTGTAGCGACCGTTGGCGGCCTTGAAGATCACATAGTCGAAGCCCATCGCTCGCCACGACATGAGCCAGCGGTCGAGTGGCGGACGGACGAACAGGCCGCGCCGGACCAGCTCGCCCTCGACGATCGATCCCTCGAGCTGACGCTTGCGCTCGAGGAGGGGCACGTCGAGGAGCGTTTGGCCGTCGACCGCGAGGAGGTCGATGGCCACGAAGACCAACGTGTCGCCGGGCCGGATGTCGATGCTGTGGGGGACACCCGCCCGGTCCGAACGTCGCGTCCCGATGAACATCTGGCGGACGACGTCGCTGGCCCTCGGGCCCTCGATGCGCCCGACCACCATGCCTTCAGTCGATCGTCCGGGCTGGGCGGTCACATAGCCG
This sequence comes from uncultured Chloroflexia bacterium, assembly GCA_963789905.1. Lineage (GTDB taxonomy): Bacteria > Chloroflexota > Limnocylindria > Limnocylindrales > CSP1-4 > CAWBMK01. The sequence goes on from CAWBMK010000001.1 coordinate 1,788,529, forward strand.
TCGAGGACGAGTTCTCCGGCTCGGACGGCGTCGACGATAGCGACGGACAGGTTCGGTGGAAGCTCGAGCTCCTCGCCCTCGCTGTCGATCGCCACGATCGCGTCGCCGTCGATGTGGACGAGAGCGCGGATCCCGTTCCAGGCGGGTTCGAGGAGAGGATCGACCACATCGCGGGCACGCTTGCTGCCGTAGCCCTGCGGCCGCCAGGCGAGTCGTTCGGGTGCGATCGGTGACGGCGCCACTTCGTCTGTCATCGTGCGCAGGATACGCCGCGTGCGCCACTCGACCCGCCGATATCATCGGCCCGTGGCCGGCGTCGCCCCCGCTGCGTCCGTGGCCCGACCCCGCGGTATCGGCGGTCGGCTCGGCGCGCTGACGCCCAGCGGCAAGGCCCGAGTCACGGTCTCCTGGTCGCTGTACGACTTCGCCAACACGGTCTTCTCCTACGCAGTCGTATCGACGGCGTTCGGCCTCTATCTGACCGCGCCGGACCGTCTGGGGCAGGGCCCCGGCCAGCTCGTGCAGAGCCTCGCGGTCGCGCTGAGCGTCGCCATCAACGCCCTGGTTTCGCCGATCCTGGGTGCGCTCTCCGATCGGGGCGGCCGGCGACTCGGGTTCCTCCTCTTCTTCACGATCCTGACGATCCTTCCGAGCGCCGTCATCGGGCTCACTCCGGCCCTCGCCGGGGCCGCACTCTTCACGATCGCCAACTTCAGCTACCAGGCCGCCCTCATCTACTACGACGCAACCCTCAAGACAGTGAGCAGCCCGGAGACGCGCGGTCGGTTGTCGGGCATCGGCACCGGCATCGGCTATCTCGGCACGATCACGATCGGGATCCTCCTCATCGTGCTGGCGGTGCCCGACGACGGGATCTTCATCGTCGCTGCGGTCGTCTTCTCGATCTTCGCGGTGCCCATCTTCCTGTTTGTCAAGGAGCCAGCCACGGGCCCACCGTTCAAGCTGAGCGCGGCGCGAGCCGACCTGATGCAGATCAGAAGCACCATCGCCCACGCTCGGACGGTGCCCGGCCTGCTCCGCTTCCTCGGCGGCCGCTTCTTCTATTCCGATGCCGTCAACACGATCATCGTCGTGATGAGCGTCGTCGCGGTCCGGGCCATGGGATTGACGACTCAGCAGTTCCTCATGATCTCGATCCTGCTCACGGTCGTCGCGGTCATCGCGAGCTTCGGATGGGGCGCGCTGGTCGATCGCTTCGGGCCGAAGAGAACGCTCCTTTGGGTGCTCGCATCGTGGGCCGTGGGGTTGATCATCGGCGCGGTCTCGCTCGGGATGCCGGGCACGACCCTTGGCAACGCCCTCTTCGTCGTCGCCGGGGCGATCGTCGGCAGCGGTCTCGGTGGCGTGCAGGTCGCCGACCGGGTCTTCATGATCCGGCTCTCGCCGCCGGAGCGATTGGGCGAGTTCTTCGGGCTCTACGGTCTCGTCGGCAAGGGCTCGCAGGTCGTCGGCCAGCTCCTCTACGGCGCCATCGTGTTCCTGCTCGTCGACAGCATCGGCAATGCCGCCTACCAGCTGGCGATCGTCAGCCTCATCGCGACGATGCTGATCGGCTACTGGCTCATCCGCCCCGTGAGCGACCTGTGGGCCGGCTCGGGCGATGTCGTCGCCCCACCCGAGCGACTCGCCCCCGACCGAGCCCCCCTCGAGCCACGCAGCTAACCCTGGACAGGACGAAGGACCTCAGCGGGCTCTTGACAAGCCGCGCGATCGGGTCGATCGCCGCGCTTGAGCACGCTCGTCCCCAGGACGGCGTCGATCAGGCGTGACGGCGTTGCGACTCCGTTGGATCTGCGGTCGCGCTACGCCTGTCGAACCCAGTCTGGAGCACGCTGGTGCTCAGGGCGATCCGTAGCCGCGCGGGTGAGCCTCCCGCCAGGCCCAGGCAGAGCCCACCATCTCCGACAGCGAGCTGTGGAGCGGCCGCCAGCCGAAGACCCGGTCGGCCCGCCCCGTCGACGCGACAAGGACGGGCGGATCGCCGATCCGGCGTGGGCCGACGGAATGCGGGATCGGCTTCCCCACGATCATCTCGGCCGCGGCCAGGATCTCGCGGACGGAGAAACCGGACGACGAGCCCAGATTGCAGACAAGCGGGTCGTCCGTCCGCGTGTCGCCCGGGGCCGTCGCCTCGAGGGCGGCTTGATGAGCGGCCGCGAGGTCGGCGACATGGATGTAGTCGCGGACCGCCGTCCCATCGCTGGTGGGGTAGTCGTCACCGAAGATCGTCAGCGGTGGGCCATCCGCGGCCGCCGACAGGACGTTCGGGATGAGGTGTGTCTCGGGTCGGTGGTCCTCGCCGATCGCGGCGCTCGCTCCGGCCACGTTGAAATACCGTAGTGAGACGCTGCGCAGCCCGTCGATGCTCGCGGCCGCAAGCATCGCCTCGAACAGCAGCTTGGTCTCGCCGTATGGGTTGATGGGCAGCGTCGGCGCGTCCTCGTCGATCGGGGTGTGGTCGGGCACCCCGTAGACGGCCGCCGTCGAGCTGAAGACGAAGCGCCGCAGGCCAACACTGCGACAGGCGTCGAGGAGCGCCCGGCCGCCGACCACGTTCCGCTCGTGATAGAGCCCGGGATCGGCCATCGATTCCGAGACGATCGATCGAGCGGCGCAGTGAAGGACGGCTTCGATCCGCTGGCTCTCCAGCACGGCGGCGACGGACTCGTCCTCGGTGTAGGAGCCCTCGACGAAGGTCGCTACCGCCGGGACGGCAGCTCGATGGCCGGTCGAGAGGTCGTCGAGGACGACGACGGCATGGCCCGCGGCGAGGAGGACTTCGACCGAGGCCGCGCCGACATAGCCTGCGCCGCCGGTCACCATGATCCGCATCTGTCCGATCGTAGCGGTCAGGGTCGTCGACGGAGGCGGCCGACGAGCGACCGCTTCGCCCGGGCGGGCGCAGCTGCGTCGGGAATAGTCTCTCCTCGGAACCGGCGGACCTCGGTGATCCGGTCCACGAGTCGCTGAGCTGCGATGTTGTCATGGTCGATCGCCAGGGCCCGCCGGCCGAGTTCGAGCGCGCCGAGGTCGTCGCCTCGCTCGATCGCGACCCGGGCGAGGCCCACGATGGCGATGGAGTTGCCCGGATCGCGTTCGGCCACGCCGCGGTACAGGCCCTCTGCCTGATCCAGCAGCCCGCTGACGAGCGCTCGCTCGGCGGCGAGGAGCGGCTCGATCACGAGGGGCCGTCGGCCAGCATCCCCTGGGCCAGCAGCAGGAGGGTTGGACGTTCGTTGAGGCCGGGGTCGGCGACGACCCGCTCCGTCAGCTCGTCGAGGATTCGTCCGAGTCGCGGCCCCGACTGAAGGCCCAGCTCGGAGATGAGGTCGTCGCCGTCGACGACAAGGTCCCCGCGGTCGAGGGCGACCGCTGCCGCCAGCTGGGCTTCCACGCGGGCGCGGATTTCGTCGAGGCCGCCGGCGCTCGGATCCAGGCCAGATCCCACGCTGTCCGCCTCGCGCAGGGCAAAGAGCTCGTCGATGGCTTCGACCCCGATCTTTCGGATGAACCGGCGAATCGCCGTGTCGGTCCAGGCCCGTTCGTAGTTCCACATGTGCTCGCGGATGAGGGAGCTGACGCGCTCGGCCGTAGCTCGGGGGAGGCGCAGCCGGCGCATGAGGTCGTCGGCCATCGCGGCGCCGACCTCCTCGTGGCCGATGAACCGACCATCCGCAGCCGTGGCGGGCTTGCCGATGTCGTGGAGCAGGGCCGCGAGGCGGACGATGGGTCGATCGGGGGTCGCCGCATCGACTGCCCGACAGGTGTGATCCCAGAGGTCGTCGCCGGGAATCTTGTCCTGGGCCAGGCCACGCTGGGCGGCCAGCTCGGGTGCGATGACGGAGAGCAGTCCTGTCGCCTCGGCGAGTCGCAGGCCGACCGACGGCGTTGGGGCGGCCAACAGCCGATCAAGCTCGGCGGCGACGCGCTCGCCGGACAGATGGTCCGCCAGCGCCGCGTTCCGCTCGATCGCCGCCAGCGTCGCGGGCTCGATCGTGAAGCCGAGCTCCGCCGCCAGTCGCACGGCCCGCACCATCCTCAGGGCGTCCTCGCCGAACCGGATGTCGGGATCGCCGACGGAGCGGATGAGGCCGGCCCTGCAGTCCGCGACTCCACCGACCGGATCGACGAGCGTGCGGACGTCGCCCGGGGAGCCGCCCCAGGCCATCGCGTTGATCGTGAAATCGCGGCGCGCGAGATCGCCCTCGATCGTCGTCGCGAACTCCACCCGATGCGGCCGTCGATGATCGGCGTACTGGTGATCGGTCCGGAACGTGGTTATCTCGAACAGCTGGTCGTGCTCTTTGATGGCTACGGTCCCGAACGCGTTCTCGTAGACGGCGCCAGGGAACAGGGCGACGGCCTGATCCGGCAGGGCCGCCGAGGCGAGGTCCCAATCGGCCGCCGGCCGATCGAGGAGGATGTCCCGCAGCGACCCTCCAACCGCGTAAGCCGCGTAGCCGGCTCCGGTCAGCGTCGCCAGGATGCCGGACACGGCGGGCGGTATGGCGCCCGCGATCCGTTCCGCAGCTTCGCTTGGCTGGCCCGTCAGTTCCGGCCGAGGAAGAGGTACGTCCGCCATGCCTCGTTCCGTTCGTCGGCGAGGTACGGCGTGAAGAGCGAGTAGACGTCGCAGCGCGGCTCGGCCGGCAGGCGGACGAGACGGAAACGGGCCTCTTCGGGGGTCTTGCCGCCCTTGCGGTGGTTGCACTGGGTGCAGGCTGTCACGAGGTTGTCCCAGGTATGGGTGCCGCCGCGGTGGCGGGGCACGACGTGGTCGAGTGTCAGATCGCGGCGCTCGCGACCGCAGTACTGGCAGGTATGGCGATCGCGGACGAAGACCTCGCGCCTGCTCAGCTTCACGCGGGGCCGCGGCCGGCGGACCATGTGGGAGAGTCGGATGACCGACGGAGCACGGAACACGGTCCGCGGCGTGCGGATCATCTGATGGTCGTATTCGAGGACCTCGGCCTTCTCACCGAAGACGAGCCGGAACGCCCGTGGCAGGTTCGTCACGTTGAGCGGCTCGAAGTTCTGGTTGAGCACGAGCACGTTGCCGTCCATGGCGCGCCGATGCTATCAGGTACGCGTGCGTACGCCTCGCGCCGCGAACGCCGATCGATGCCCCTTCAGGACCCTCCGACGGACGTCCCGCTGGCGGGGTCCCACCCGCCGGCCTGGCCGACCTTGGTGGCAAGCGGACGGCCCAGGACTCCGGCGATGAACCGCGCCGCCTCCAGGATGGCCGTCAGGTCCGCGCCGCACTCGTAGCCGAGGCCATCGAGCAGGTAGACCAGGTCTTCGGTGGCGAGATTTCCGGCCGCCCCCGGGGCATAGGGGCAACCACCGGTCCCTCCCGTCGAGGCGTCGAAGCAGCGGACGCCGTCTCCGAGAGCGACAGCGACATTGGCGAGCGCCGTCCCCCGGGTGTCGTGGAAGTGGAACGCCAGACGATCCGAGGCCACGCCGGCGTCCAGCGACCGGGCCACGAGCTCGGTGACCTGGCTCGGGACGCCGACTCCGATCGTGTCGCCGTAGCAGATCTCATCGATCCCGAGATCGATGAGCCGCGTCGCGACCTCGACGGCGCGCGCGGGCTCGACGCGACCGGAGTAGGGGCAGCCAAACGCGGTCGAGACGTAGCCGCGCGTCCACCATCCGCGCTGGAGCGCCGTTGCGACGACCGGCCGGAACGCGTCGATCGACTCCTCGACGGTCATCCCGATATTGCGTGTCGTGAAGGCGTCCGTGGCGGCGGTGAAGACGGCGATCGCATCCGCGCCGGCCGCCTCGGCCCGCTCCAGGCCACGCATGTTCGGGACGAGGACCGGATAACGCACGCCGTCCCGACGATCGAGCGAGCGGAGGAGGTCGTCGGCGTCGGCGAGCTGCGGGATCGCCATCGGGCGGACGAACGATGTCGTTTCGATCTCGGCCAGGCCGGCGTCGGCCAGCATCGAGATGAAGCGGAGCTTGTCGGCGGTGGCGATCGGGGCCGGCTCATTCTGGAGCCCGTCGCGTGGGCCGACCTCGTAGATCCGAACCCGGTCGCCCACGGCGTCGTCGGCCCGTCAGACCAGGGGCGGGTCCATCGCCCGCTCGAGGCGGGCGATCTCGACCTCGATCTCCGCGATCCGGGTCACCGCCGCACGGTGCTCGTCGCTGCCGAGGGCGGCTGCATTGCGCTCGGCCCTCGCCGTGGCATGCTGCTCGAGCAGCGCATCGCGCGTCGTTCCGAGTCGCTCAGCGCGGTCCATGCCCGAAGCCTAGCGCGCCTCGATCTCGGCGAGAACCTGCCCGCGGATGACCTGGTCCCCGACCGCGACGAGGATCGCCGCGACGGCTCCGGCGGACGGCGCAACGACGGCGTGCTCCATCTTCATCGCTTCGAGGGTTGCGATCGGATCGCCGATATCGACCGACACCCCCGGAAGCACGTGGAGGGCCAGCACGGCGCCGGGCATCGGAGCCGTCACCGTGGAGCTCGCCGCGCCGGTCAGGGCGGCCGCTGCGCGAGCTGCGGTCCCGACATCGGGCGGATCCGCTACCCGGAATGCGACCGACCGACCGGCGATATCAACATGAACGGAATCGCCATCGACGCCCGCACCCAACGGCGCCCGAGGCGTGTCGTCGACCCGGACGGCACGAGTGACGCGATCCGCCGTCAAACGGATCGACGCTGGGCCGTTCACTCGCCAACCGCTTCTACCGAGGACAGCCGCCGCGCTGGCCCAGGCCTCGTCGGGGATCGTCGCCCGCGTGGCCCAGTCGTCCGGTGGCCAGATCCGATCGAGCGTGTCGATCCGGGCCAATCCGTTCGTCACCGCCGGCTGGCGGACGAGCCAGCGGAGGAACCGCAGGTTCGTGACCAGCCCGAGGACGAGCGTCTCATCGAGGGCCTCGGCCAGCCGTTCATACGCTTGCCGACGGTCGGACCCATGGGCCACGATCTTCGCCAGCATCGGATCGAAGCGTCCGCCAACCACGTCGCCCACGGTGATCCCGGCATCGACGCGAATTCCCGGTCCGAAGGGCCAGTGCAGCGATCGGATCGTCCCGGTGGCCGGAAGGAATCCGTCCTCGGCATCCTCGGCGTAGAGGCGGGCTTCCACCGCGTGGCCGCCACCGGCACGCGCCGTGTCCAGAGCGCGCTGGCTGGCGCCGATCGCGGCGAGGGTCGCGCCCTCGGCGATCCTGATCTGATCGGCGACCAGGTCCCTGTCCGTCACGAGCTCCGTCACCGGGTGCTCGACCTGGAGGCGGGTGTTCATCTCGAGGAAGTAGAAATGGCCGCGCCCGTCGACCAGGAACTCGCATGTCCCGGCGCTCACATAGCCAACCGCCTTGGCGAGGCGAAGAGCCGCGGCTCCGAGGCGCCGTCGCAGCGGCTCTCCGACGGCTGGGCTTGGGGTCTCCTCGAGGACCTTCTGATGACGCCGCTGGATCGAGCAGTCGCGCTCGCCGAGATGCACGCCGCTGCCATGGTCGTCGAAGAGGAGCTGGATCTCGACATGCCTCGGCCCGCCGAGGAAACGCTCGATGATGAGTCTGTCGTCGCCAAATGCCGCCTCGGCCTCTCGACGCGCGGCCGCCAGGGCGTCGGTCAGGCGGTCCGGTACGTGAACGATCCGCATTCCTTTGCCACCACCACCGCCAGCCGGCTTGACGAGCACCGGGTACCCGATCCTGGCTGCGGCGTCGGCAAGGATCGCGTCGGATTGGCTGTCGTCGTCATAGCCATCGAGGACCGGGATGTCGAGCTCGCGGGCGAGGCGACGCGCGGCGGCCTTGTCGCCCATCGTCCGGATCGCGCCGGGAGGTGGGCCGATCCAGCGCAGAGCGGACTCATGTACCAGCTCGGCGAACTCGGCGTTCTCCGCCAGGAAGCCGTAGCCGGGGTGGATCGCGTCGGCTGCGGCTGACACGGCCGCAGCGACGACAGCCCGTGGATCGAGGAGGTCGACGGCGTCCGGTCCCTCGGTCGGCGGGATGACCGCCTCGATGGCGAGGTGACGGCAGGTCCTTTCGATCCGGCCGGCGATCTCGCCGCGGTTGGCGACGAAGACCCTCCGGATTCGTGTCTCGCCGCGTGCATATGGTGCGGCTGCATCGGGCGACGTCGGCCGCGCGGACGGTGGGCGTTGAACACGTCTAACGCGTCAGACGCGACACGCCAGCGGCCGCCAACGCGCCTGGCCGGAAGCGAACCGGCCACGATCCAGCGCTGGACGCTCCGTGTGGACGTTCCAATGCGCTTTGCCGCCTGGCTCGGGCTAAGTTCCTCCGACACCGTGGCGTGATTGTCGCGCTAGCGGTTCATCCGGGCAAGGCCAGCTGTAGAAGGTGGAGCCGGGGCTCAGGGCTTTTCCGGGGGCTCCGGCCTTTCACGAACGGATCAGGGCTTCCAGGAGGGGTCTCGTTTCTCCGAGAAGGCGGCGAAGCCCTCGACCGCCTCGGCCGACGTCCGTTGACGGGCGATGACCCGTGCCGTGTGCCACTTCGTTGAGCCATGCGGCAGGCCTCGGACCTCGCGGATGATCGCCTTCGCGGCGCGGGCGGCTGTCGGACCGGCCGCCAACAGGTCGGCGATCGCCGCATCGACCGCTGCGTCGAGCGCCCCGTCGCCTTCGACGATCTCGTGGACCAGGCCGATCCGTTGTGCGCGCAGTGCATCGAACCGTCGTCCGCCCGGGAAGAGGGCTCGAGCGTTCGATTCGCCGATCTTTGCGACGACGAATGGGCTGATAACCGCAGGCAGGATGCCCAACCGTGTCTCTGTGAACCCGAAGCGAGCGCCCGACTCGGCGATGACGATGTCGGACACGGCACACAGGCCCATGCCGCCGCCGAGGGCCGCACCCTGGACGCGGGCGATGATCGGCGCCGGGCAGGTGTCGATCGCGTCGAACATGTCGGCCATCGCCATCGCGTCCTGTTCGTTCGCGTCCGTGTCGAGCATCGTTGCCGCACGCATCCAGGCGACATCGGCGCCGGCACAGAACGATGGCCCATCGCCGGCGAGGACGACCGCTCGCAACGTCTCGGCCGGCTCACGGGCGAGACCATCGAATGTCGCCCGCAGCTCGGCGATCAGGGAGGCGTCGAAGGCGTTATGGCGTTCGGGCCGGGCGAGCACCACGCGGGCGACGACCTCGCCGGGCCCCGAGCGCACGACCCGCATCGCATCCGCCATGTCGGCATCGTATCGGGCGGCACCCGGTCGCACCCGGCGACGGTAACCGGCGCGACTCACCCGACCCGGCGGCGATAGGCTTCCGGCCGTGCTCACAGGGATCGACCATCTCGTCATCGCGGTCGACGATCCCGACGCGGCGGCTGCCGAGCTCGAGGCCTCCGTGGGCCTGCGTTCGACCGGCGGCGGTCGACACGAGACGATGGGCACCCACAACCGCCTCGTGTGGCTGGGCGACTCGTATCTCGAGCTCATCGGGGTCTGGGACGAGAGGTTGGCTGCGGCCTCGGGCATCGGCCGCCCGGCGCTCGAAGCCCTCGCCGTCGGCCGTTCGTTCGCGACGTTCGCTGTCACCTCGGACGCCCTTGTTGACGATCTCCGGAGGTTCCGAGCCCTCGGCGCTCGGTGGGCCGGGCCGATCGCCGGCGAGAGGACGCGATCGGATGGACGCGTCGTCCGCTGGGACATCGGCGTTCCGGGCCCGGCGCTCGGGCCCGACATGCCGCCGTTCGTCATCGAGCACGATGCCACGGCCGCCGAGTGGACGCCTCGGGAGCGAGCGACGCGAGCCGAGGAGCGGCACCCGATCGGGGGCCCGGCCCGTCTCGAGGTGCTCGAGATCGCGGTGCCCGATGTACGTTCCGTGGCCGACCGCTACCTCCGGGCCTTCGGGCTGGCGTTTCGACCCTCGCTGGCCGGCGGTGGCGCCCGCGACCTGAACGTCGGCGCCCAGATCGTGAGACTCCGTCGAGGCGAAGGCGTGCCCAGCGTCCGCCTCGCGGTGTCGGGCACTGATGGGCGGTCCGTCAACGCGCTCGGGATCTGCTGGATCGTGCGCGGAATGTGATCGCGCGGTGAGTCGTTGGCGTCAGTCTGGCGGCGCTGTCAGGACTGAACCACTACTAGGTCACCGAGGCTGATCCGGCCGGGTCGCTCCACCTCCCCGAAGACGCCGAAGTCGAGGTCCGTTCCGTCACGCAGCCCACGGTATTCGCGGATGGCGCGGAGGGTATCGAGGTCGCGCGCCCCGGAGTCCGGGTCGTGCGTCGTCATCGCGCAGCGGGCCACGGGACCCGAGATGAAGAGGATCGTTTCGCCGAGCTCGACGCGCTTGCTGATCCAGGTGTCCTCCTCGTGCTCGTCCGCACCGCTGAGCTCGATGAGCATCCGGAACCGCCGACCGTCGACCGCGCCAGCACCGAGCTGATCGCCGAGTCGCCCAAGGGATCCGTCGGTGACCAGCGTGGCCGGGTGCTCGTTGCGACTCCCGCCCGGCCGATCGGCGCGCACGAGTCGGAGCTCCCGTCCGGCCAGCTCGGACAACGGCGCCGCCCAGGGGCCATCGATGACATGACCGTGGACGGTTCGCCCGTACATGTGCGTCACGATCGCGTCGGATTCGCGAACCCCATCCTCGATAAGCTGGCCGTCGGGCAGAGTCAGGCGAAGGGATGCACCTTGGGGGTCGGTCCAGGTGGCGACCTGCACGAGCGAACCGACGACGAGCCCGTCGATGAGTCGGCCCGTCTCGTCTACGAGATAGAACCGTCGATCCTCGACGACTCCGTCCGCGGTCAGGTAGATCTCGTCGGGGTGGAGGAGCGCCAGGCTCTTGACCGGTGCGATCGACAGGCGGGCGACGCTCGGCATCGCCGCATGCTAGCCGGTCACATCCGGAAGACGCCAAAGCGAGTTTCCGGGATCGGAGCGCAGAGGGCCGCCGCGAGACCCATCGCCAGCACTCGACGCGTGTCGAGTGGGTCGATGATCCCGTCGTCCCACAGGCGTGCTGTCGCGAAGTATGGCGAGCCCTCGCGCTCGTAGGTCTCGAGGATCGGCGCCTCGAATGCGTCGCGCTCCGCGTCGCTCGCGAACTCACCGCCGACGGTCGACAGAACGCGAGCCGCCTGCTGACCACCCATCACGCTGATCCTGGCGTTCGGCCAGGTCCACAGGAAGCGTGGCCCGTAAGCCCGGCCGGCCATCGCGTAATTACCGGCCCCGAAGCTGCCGCCGATGATGATGGTGAACTTGGGGACTGCAGCGCACGCGACGGCGGTGACCATCTTCGCCCCGTCCTTGGCGATCCCGCCGGCCTCGTATTCGCGGCCGACCATGAACCCGGTGATGTTCTGCAGGAACACGAGCGGGATCCGCCGCTGGGTGCAGAGCTCGATGAAATGAGCGCCCTTCAGGGCGCTTTCCGAGAACAGGATGCCGTCGTTGGCGACGATCCCGATCGGGTAGCCCTCGAGGTGGGCGAAGCCGGTGACGAGCGTCTCGCCGTAGAGGGGCTTGAACTCGTGAAACCGACTGCCGTCGACGAGGCGGGCGACGATCTCGCGCACGTCGAGCGGTCGCCTGAGGTCTGTCGGGATGATCGCGTACAGATCGCCGGCGCCGATCGCCGGCGGTTCCGGCGAGCGTCGCTCCCACGGTGGTTCGGGTGCCTTCATCCCGAGATGGCTGACGATCTCACGGGCGATGGCGAGGGCATGCGTATCGTCGAGGGCGAGATGGTCGGCCACGCCACTGGTCCGAGCGTGCACGTCGCCGCCGCCGAGCTCTTCGGCGGTCACCACCTCGCCGGTTGCCGCCTTCACCAACGGCGGTCCGCCGAGGAAGATCGTGCCGATGCCCTTGACGATGACCGTCTCGTCTGACATCGCCGGGACGTAGGCGCCTCCGGCGGTGCTCGATCCCATGACGATGGCGACCTGCGGGATCGCCGCTGCGGACAGCCGCGCCTGGTTGTAGAAGATCCGTCCGAAGTGATCGCGGTCGGGGAAGACATCGGCCTGGAGGGGGAGATAGGCGCCGCCACTGTCGACCAGATAGACGCATGGCAGCCGGTTCTCGAGTGCGATCTCCTGGGCCCTGAGGTGCTTCCGGACCGTCAGGGGGAAGTACGTGCCGCCCTTCACGGTCGCGTCGTTGGCGACGATCATCGTCAGGCTGCCTTCGATCCGGCCGATCCCGGTGACGATCCCGGCCGACGGTGCTTCATCGTCGTACATGCCGTTCGCTGCCAGGGCCGACAGCTCGAGAAATGGCGACGCCGGATCGATCAGGAGGTCGATCCTCTCGCGCACGGGTAGCTTCCCGCGCTCGCGATGGCGGGCGATGCTTCGTTCGTCACCACCGGCCCCGCGATCCGCGATGGTCGCCGTCCGCGCCCTAAGCTCCGCGACGAGGGCCGTCATCGAGTCCGCGTTGGCGCGCGCCTCGTCGCTCGCGGGATCGAGATGGCTGCGAAGGACGGCCATATCCCGATGATAGGGACGGGCCGCACGCCTACGGGCGCATCACGAACGATCTCGGAGGAAGGCCACGACAAGCAGGATGACGCCCGTGACCAGGCTGACTGCGCCGGCGACGAGGAATGGGGTCGCAGATGGGCCTTCGCATTCCGGCGGCTGGCAGGTGATCGCCACGCGTCCGAATAGCATCAATACGACACCCCCAAAACCAATCAGGGTTCCGGCAATCCCGAACAGTCGCGGCTGGATGATCAGCCCGATAACGAGCAGGGGCACGCCGACCAGGGCGCCGAGCACGGCGAGGATCAGCATGCTCGCCGCCCCCACGGTGCCGGCGACCAATCCGACCAGAAATGCCCTGCCTCGACTCACTGCACTCCACCCATCTGCTACTCTCGCATAGCAAGTTATGACACAAGAACTGGCTACTGTCAAAGCGCAGGTTTCCGCCGTCGATGCTGCCGTCGCCCCGGCGCGCGCCGAGGAGATCCGCCGCGACCTTGCCGACGCGTGGGGCGAGATGGGAGCGGCGTGGGGCGTCGCCCCGGCGATCGCTCGCGTCCATGCCTACCTGCTCAGCCGCCAGGAGCCGCTCACCGAGCGCGAGGTACGTGAGGCGCTGGGGCTGTCACACCGGGCGGCGAGCCTCGCCCTCGCGGAGGCGGTCGATTGGGGTCTCGTCGAGCGCGTCCCCGAGCCACGGCGCGTGGGACGACGCGGCCCGGCGGGCACGGCCTTCATCGCCGTTGGCGATCACTGGCGATGGTTCGGCAAGGTCGTCGCCGAGCGAAAGATCCGTGAGGGCGATCCGATTATCGCCGTCCTCGAAGAGCAGGCCTCCCGTGCCGAGCGCGCATCGACTGAGTACCCCGACGACGTCGAGCTGGCAGCTCTCCGAGACTGGCTCACGACGTTTCTCGTGTTCGTCCGTCTGTTCGATCGGGTGGTCGGGCTCGTTCCGCAGCTCGAGCCGCGCCAGCTGGAGCGCTCGCTCGAGCTCCTCGCCAAGGTCGACGACGCGACGATCCTGCGACTCATCCGCCTCCTCGGCGAGCTGCCCGACGACGATGTGCTGTCCCTCGTGACGAGCGTGAGCCGTCTTTCCCCTCCGGCGGCGCGACGGGCGACCAAGCTGATGTCGGGGGTCGTCCGAACGGTCGGTCGGTGATTGCTGGACCCATCAGGCGCGATCGGCGGACCGGTGCCCGATATCACCGGGTGTATTAGCCGGCCACTTCGTACGCTCCCTGCTTCCTAGCGGCAGTGTGCGTACCTCGCCTTGGCCCTGAAACGCCCGCCATATCACGCCGGGTGATCGAACCGCCGATGGCGAGGACTCAATTCGCCGGAGCGCTGATGCCTTCGTCATTCAGTAATGCTGCGGATGATTTCCGGGCGCGGACGATGAACCGAGTGAGTTCACTTAGCCACACTTTGGCTGAGCTAGTCGAGGGCGACCATGGACTGAGGCACTGGACCTCGCGCGGGCACGTGCGATAATCGGCGGAGCGGGGCGTCCGGACCGGCCCGAGCGGGCGAGGACCCCGGGGCAGGCCGGCCGACAGGACCCGCATACGATCAGAGGTCCGGACCTCATATGACTGTCGAAACCTCCACCTGGGCGACGAAGAAGGGGCTCGCTCAGATGCTCAAGGGCGGCGTCATCATGGACGTCGTCACGGCGGAGCACGCCAGGATCGCCGAGGATGCCGGCGCGGTCGCCGTCATGGCGCTCGAGCGTGTGCCCGCCGATATCCGCGCCTCGGGCGGCGTCGCCCGGATGAGCGACCCCGCGCTCATCGAGGAGATCATGGCCGCGGTCACCATCCCGGTCATGGCCAAGGCGCGCATCGGCCACTTCACCGAGGCCCAGATCCTCGAGGCGATCGGGGCCGACTACATCGACGAATCGGAGGTGCTCACGCCGGCCGACGAGGAACACCACATCGACAAGCATGCCTTCAAGATCCCGTTCGTCTGCGGCGCTCGCAACCTGGGCGAGGCGCTCCGACGGATCTCCGAGGGCGCGGCCATGATCCGCACCAAGGGCGAAGCGGGGACCGGCAACATCGTCGAGGCAGTTCGCCAGCTGCGGGCCGTCCTGTCCGAGATCCGGCGCCTCGAGTCGATGCGCGAGGACGAGCTGTTCGCAGCGGCGAAGGAGCTCCAGGCACCGTACGACCTTGTCGCCGACGTCGCCAGGAGCGGCCGGCTGCCGGTGGTGAATTTCGTCGCCGGGGGGATCGCCACGCCGGCTGACGCAGCGCTCGTCATGCAGCTCGGGGCGGAGGGCGTCTTCGTCGGCTCGGGCATCTTCAAGAGCGAGGATCCCGCCCGCCGGGCGAACGCCATCGTCCAGGCCACGACTCATTTCGACGACGCGAAGATCCTGGCCGAGGTCTCGCGTGGCCTCGGCGCTCCGATGAAGGGCCTGGCGCTCGAAGCGATCCCGGAGGCTGAACGCCTGGCGGTTAGGGGCTGGTAGTCGGGCCCCGGGAGGGCCGAGCGATGCGCATCGGAGTCCTGGCGCTGCAAGGCGCCTTCGCTGAGCACATGTCGACGCTCGCCGCGATCGGTGTCGAGGGCGTCGAGGTACGCCTGCCGGTCGATCTCGAGGCTGTCGCCGGTTTGATCATCCCGGGCGGAGAGAGCACGACGATTAGGAAGCTCATCGATCGCTGGCAGCTCCGCGACCCGATCATGCGGCTGGCCGAGTCGGGTGCCCCGATCTTCGGGACGTGCGCCGGGATGATCGTCATCGCCCGCGAGATCGCCGACGGCGATGAACCGGTGCTGCCGCTCCTCGACGTGACGGTCCGACGGAACGCCTTCGGGCGCCAGCTGGACTCGTTCGAAGCCGACCTGGCTGTCCCGATCCTGGGCGACGAGGCGGTCCACGGTGTCTTCATCCGGGCGCCGATCGTCGAGCGGGTCGGTCCAGGCGTCGAGATCCTGGCCACACTCGAGGACGGGCAAATCGTGGCCGTGCACGAGCGCAACATCATCGCCACGGCGTTCCATCCTGAGCTGGCCGGCGAGACGCGTTTCCACCGCCTCGTGGCGACGATGGCGGCCGAGCACGACGACCCGGGCGAGGGGGCGGGCCGCCGACGGCATCCGGTTCGGCGGACCGAGATCCGATGACCGGCGCGGTCACCGCGAGGAGCGGCAAGGTGCGCATCGCCCGCCTGACCGATCTGGCCGCCCTCGGTGAGCTGAGCCGGCTCTGCCAGGCCGGAGGTGACGGGACGCGCTCGCTCGGGCTGCCGGTGTCCGGGCCGCCGATCGGCGTCTTCAGCCTGTTCCGCCTGCCGCTTGGTGCCTTCCGTCCGCACGACCTCCTCTTCGTCTACGAAGAGGGCGGCCACGTCGCCGGGCTGCTCCGCGTCGAGCGCGAGGGGCAGCGCGACGACTGGACCATCGTCGAGCTTGATGGCATCGGCGTCGCTGAAGCCGGCGATATCCGGTTCCGCCTCGTTCAGCATCTGCTGCGCGATGGCGTCCGGCGCGGCGCCGCGCGGTTCCATGTCGCCTGCGCCGACCGAAACGGCAATGTCGAGCTGTTCATGCAGGCTGGGTTCGCTCGCTTCGGAGAGGAATCCATCCTCGTCCGACCACCCGAGGAGGACCTGCCCGAGCCGTGGACGGAGGAGAAGGCCGCGAGCGCCCGCATTCGCACCGCCCAGCCCGTCGATGCGCTCGCCCTGTCCCGACTCTATGGGACGGTCACGCCCGGGCCGGTGGCACGCCTCGAAGCCGTCCGTCTCCCCGATTGGGAGCGCCAGGGGATGGATTGGCGGGTGCCAAAGTCGTCGCTGGCACCGATCCTCCGCTTCGCCGATATCGAGGGCTACGTCCAGGACCCGACGGAGGCCGGAACGGGTGACGTGGATGGATTCCTTCAGCTCGGCATCGCCAAGGAGGACCAACCCCACTACTTGAAGATCATGATGCGACCCGACCGCGATCCCACCGATCTCGTCGAGTTCGGGCTCGGGATCATCCGCGCCCGGACGGAACGATCGTCCCGGACCGATCGAGGCGTCATCGCCCCGGTCCGAACCTACGAGTCGCCGATCGACCGGCGTCTCGAAGAGGTCGGCTTCGGTGCCATCGAGACGGTCACCCTGCTCATGAAAGAGACCATGGTCCGCGTCGCCCAGCCGGCCCTCGTGCCGGCCATCCGCTAGGAGGACCCGCGTGGAAGAGACCGATCGTCCGACGACGTCGATCGACGACCTCGACGCCATCCTGGCCGCCCTGCCGTCGGAGGTCGTGGCGGCCATCCACGCCCTGCCGACCCCGTCCGACGTGATCGAGGTCGTGCTCGACCTCGGGCGGCCGCCGGAGGCGCGCTACCCAGATTCCGAGGTCACGCTTCTCGACCGCGAGGTGACAGAGGAGGACATCGCCGCGGTCGTCGAGAAGATCGGCACGTTCGGCGACGACAACCGGGCAGGCATCGAGCGGACCCTCCACCGGATCAGCGCGATTCGCAACCGGAGCGGCAAGATCGTCGGCCTGACGTGCCGTGTCGGGCGGGCGGTCTTCGGGACGATCGAGATCGTCGAGGACCTGGTGGAGGGCGGCAAGTCCATCCTCATCATGGGCCGGCCGGGCATCGGCAAGACCACCATGCTTCGCGAAGCGGCTCGCGTCCTGGCCGATGCGTTCACCAAGCGGGTCGTCGTCGTGGACACGTCGAACGAGATCGCCGGCGACGGCGACATCCCGCATCCCGCGATCGGCAAGGCCCGCCGCATGCAGGTTCGGACGCCATCGCTCCAGCACGAGGTGATGATCGAGGCGGTCGAGAACCACATGCCCCAGGTCATCGTCATCGACGAGATCGGGACGGAGCTCGAAGCTGCGGCCGCTCGAACGATCGCCGAGCGCGGCGTTCAGCTCATCGCCACCGCCCACGGCAATTCGCTCGACAACCTCATGTTGAACCCGACCTTGTCCGACCTCATCGGCGGCATTCAGACGGTCACCCTCGGCGACGAAGAAGCACGCCGCCGACGGACCCAGAAGAGCGTCCTCGAGCGCAAGGCCCCGCCGACCTTCGATGTCGTCGTCGAGATCGTCGATCGGGACCGCGTCGTCGTCCACGCCGACGTGTCCGAGACGGTCGACGCGATGCTCCGCGGCGACGCCATCGCTCCCGAGCTTCGCTGGCGCGACGATGGCGGGGTTCATCGCTCGCAGTCACGGCCGCGCCCGTCGCCTCGCGAGCAGCTCGGCTCCGCCCGGTTTGCCGGGCTCGTCGGGTCGGGCGAGCCGTGGAGGACGGAGCCGGGTTGGCGTCCGGCGTATCGACCGGGTGGCTCTGGCTCCTGGCGGCCGAGCCGCGAGATCGGTGGACGAGGGCGGGGGCCGGCGGCGGCGCCGGATCGGCCGTTCGTCAACGGGGACCTCGCCGATCGGGGCCCGATGGAGCGACCTGTCGCCCCGCCGCCGACCGCCCACGCCCGGGACGAGCGAGAGGTCCGTCGCCAGGAAGCGTGGCGAGATCAGGCGGCCGTCGCGATCAACTCGCTGCGCGAGGACGAGGGGACCCGTCCAGTCAATGCCGACGATCTCGGTGCCGACGATGAGGCCCTCGCCGACGCCGTCCGCGAGGCGTCGCCCGATGCAGCCGAGGAGGTGCTGCGGGTCGAGGACCCGGATGCTCTCCCGACGCTGCGGGTCATGCCGTTCGGGATCAGCCGCAAGCGGCTCGAGCAGGGGATCCGCGAGCTCCAGCTGCCGGTGATCGTGGCTCGCAGCGTCGACGAGGCCGACGTCGTCATGACCCTTCGCTCCGAATACCGTCAGAAGGGCGCCCTCCTGCGCGAGGCGGAAGAGAGAGCCATGCCCATCTACGTCCTCAAGAACAACACGATCCTGCAGATGCAGGCTTCGCTGACCTCGATCTTCTCGCTCGAGGTCGACCCACGCGAAGCGGCGCTGCGCGAGACGGAGGAAGCGATCGGGCTCGTCTCGTCCCACGACGAGCCGGTCGAGCTGTCGCCCCAGAACGCCTACATCCGGCGACTCCAGCACCAGATGGCTGAGCAGGCCAACCTCGTCTCGCGATCGCGCGGGCGAGAGCCGTACCGCAGGGTACGCCTCTACCCCGACCGCGCCCGGGCGGCTTGGCGCTAAGGGGACGCCCAGGACGGGCATCGCGGCGTCGCCCGGCCCAGGGTGTTCGCCCAGAGGTTCCGTGACTCCTGCGCGACGATTGGTGACGAACGGCCCGCACGTTCGGGTCTCCCGGCCGGCCCAGCGGGACCTCGCAGCCCATAGCATCCATCCCGGGCCAGTCCGCACTGTCGTGGACGGGCACGGGAGAGAGACATGCAGACCATGACGACACATCAACGCGGTCCCCTCGCCGCCGGTGCCATCCTCATCTTTATCGGGATCGCCGTACTCCTCGCCAGGCAGACGACCATCGCCGTCGACTGGCTGACGTGGCCGACCATCGTCGGCATCGCGATCTTCATCGTCGCGGTGCTCATCGGCGGCAGCGCGGGCACAGGCTTCGCCGCCCTCGGCGGCATCGTCACGATGGTCGGAGTCGTCCTCGCCGCGAATCGTGAGATCGGCTCCAGCGCCAGCTGGGTGTACGCGTGGGCGCTCGTCGCGCCCGGTGGTGTCGGCCTGGGCCTGTGTCTCTACGGTCTGCTGACGGGCCAGTTGCAGACGGCCAAGGCCGGATTCGGTGCCCTCGTGGCAGGGATCGCCCTCTTCCTGGTGTTCTTCATGCTGTTCGAAGGGGTCGGCGGGCTCAACGGCGCCATCGACCAGGAGACGGTCGCCGTCGTCGTGCCGGCTGCCATCCTCGGGCTGGGGATCCTTCTCGTCATCGCCGCGTTCGTGGGCCCACTCCTCGGTCCATCCGGCTCCGGCTCAATGGGCTGGGCGCCAGATGCCGCAGGCTCGTCCAACCCTGCTTCAGGCGCGTCCAACCCTGCCGCGGGCTCGTCGACGGCGGTGGCCGCGGGTGCGCCCGCCGCCACAACAGCGCGGAACCAGACCGAGTCGCGGAGCATCGATCTGGCGGGTGCGACGGCGGCAGACGTGACCCTGTCGTTCGGGGCGGGGGACCTGACGATCGTCGGGCCGGCGGCAACGGGCAAATTGCTAGATGGCACATTCCGTGGCGGTGTGCGCCGAGAGGACGGCGGACCGGGCACCGTCAAGCTGTCAACACCGGCCGACCGGATCTGGTCGGCGCCTTGGGACCGGCCCCCGTTCGAGTGGAACATCGGCCTCACGGCGGAGGTGCCGCTGCGCCTCTCGATCGAGAGTGGCGCAGCGAGGACGAACGCTGTTCTGACGGAGCTGCGGATCACGGAACTGCGGGTTCGGACCGGTGCCTCGGACACGTCGATCTCCTTGCCGCGCGCGGCAGGCGAGACGCGGGTCGACGCCCAGGGTGGCGCGGCCGCGCTGCGGTTCCGGGTTCCCGACGGCGTGGCCATCCGGATCCGCTCACAGATGGCCCTCGGGTCGATCGATATCGACGAGCTGCGGTTCCCACGCGACCCGGCGGGGGGCTGGGTATCGCCCGGCTACGCGACGGCCGCGAACCGGATCGAGCTCGGGCTCCAGGGAGGCCTCGGGTCGATCTCCGTCCGTTGACGATCCGTCAGGCCGCCGAGATGTCGGCGCGATCGAAGTAGATCGTCTCGCCTCCGAATCGTCCCGCCTCGGCATCCCATGGGAAGTGGATGAGGACCCGGAGGCTGATCGGCAGGCCCGACGACGGCGCGCCGGCCCACGGCCCGACGTTCGTGCCCGTCAATGTCGCGACCTCGAACACGCCCTGCGGCCCGATGACGATGTCGGTCAACTCGAAGCGATTGTCGGGAAAGGCGGCGAACAGCTCGGCATAGAACGCCCGGACCCCGTTCCGGCCGGTCCAGCGTTGGCCGGTCGGGACGATCTCGTACACGGGTTCGCTCGACAAGGTGGCCAGGAGCCCCTCGATGTCCCGGGCGTCCTCGGCGATCGAATGGCGGACCCAGAGTCGCTTGATGCTCCGGAGCTCGGCGACATCGAACGGCCGTCCCAGACGTGCCCGGATGTCAGAGTGCATCGATGACCCTTCGGGCCTCCTCGGCGACCGAACGGACGATGTCGGCGGCAGGCTGAACGTCGCTCACGAGCCCGGCGCTCTGGCCCGCCCACAGCGAGAGAGCCTCGATGTCACCATCGACGTCGGCCTGCGGACTCGCCGACGAGTAGCGCTCGATCGGCGTGTCGTCGGGGTCGGTCGCGATCGTTTCGCCCTCTCCCGGGCGGTCGCCGGGATCCGGCCGGCCGGCTTCCTCCCACGCCCGGACCGTGCTGTTGCGGAGTGTCCGGTGCGGGGCGTTGGGCCAGTCGACATCGAAGAGCAGCGAGTGGATGGTGTCCGTCTCGGCGGCCGCTGCCAGCAGCTCGCGATAGCGCGGATGGGAGCGCGTCTCCGTCGCCATCACGAAGCGCGTGCCCATCCAGGCGGCACCCGCGCCGAGGGCGAGGACGGCCGCGAGGCCGCGCCCATCGGCGATCCCTCCCGCTGCCACGACCGGCACCGGGTCGATCGCATCGACGACCGCCGGGATGAGCGGCAGCGTCGCAACATCGCCCCAGACGTGTCCGCCCGCCTCCCAGCCCTGGGCGACTACGGCGTCAACCCCGGCATCGACCATCTGCCGCGCCTCAGCGGCATTCCCGACAGTCATGAGAACGATCCCGCCTGCCGCATGGATCGCCTCGATGTGAGGCCGTGGGTCGCCCCAGAAGAAAGAGAAGATCCTCACGCCTTCGTCGAGGCAGATGGCGACACGCTCGTGCATCGGCCACTCGAGGACGAGGTTGACGCCGAAGGGTCGGTCGGTCAGCGCTCGCATCTCGCGAACCCGCAGGCGGGCCTCGGCCGCCTCGGTCCAGGTCAGGGAGAGCATGCCGAGAGCGCCGGCGCCCGACACCGCCGCCGCCAGTGCCGGGGCGGCCAAGTTCGCCGATGGGCGCCTGGACGATGGGGACGTCGATTCCGACAAGCTTCGTGAACGAGGTCGCGAGGGAGGCTGTGACGGTCATGTCATCGGGCCGCTGTCAGTGCTCGGTTGCGCTGGTGAATGTCCAGGCGTCGACGCGAATCGCCGGGACAACGACCGCACCGAGAAAGCCGACGAGACAGCGGCGCTCGGTCGCGACGGCCGAGACGCCGGCCAGCGCATCGACGTAGGACTGCGTGTAGCGAAGATTGCGCACCGGTCCGACGATCCGCCCGCCCTCGACGAGGAAGGTGCCATCACGGGTCATCCCGGTCACGACCGCGCGCTTCGGCTGAACCGGGTTGGTGTAGTGGAAGCGGGTAACGAGGAGGCCGCGGTCGAGCCCACCTATGAGCTCCTCGCGTGACGTGGAACCGGCCTCGAGCTGCATGTTGAGGGGGAACGGGCCCCACGGGTTCGGCGCCGGGAGGCCATGACCGGTCGTCGTCCGGCCCTCCCGGGCGGCGGTCGCTGCATCGTAGACGACGCCTCGGCAGATGCCGGCCTCGACGAGGTCGACGGACTCCTTGGGAGCGCCCTCGTAGTCGTAGGCCATCGGGAGGCCGACCGGATCGGCCCCGTCATCGCGGATCGTCACCAGCGACGACCCGACCCGCTTTCCGACCTCGACGAAGGACCGCTCCTCTTCCACGGCAAGGGCGGAGAAGCCGAGGTAGCCGAGCATGTCGAGGACGTCCACGACGGCATACTCGAGGAGGACGACCGGGTAGTCGCCCGGCTCGGCGGCAGCCGGATCCGCGCTGGAGCGCGTGCGCTCCGCTGCTTCTCGCCCGATGCTCGCCGGATCGAGCGCATCGACGTCGACCGCGCACGCCTCCGCGTAGCCGGTCCCACCGTCGGACCCCATCATCACCGTGAGAATCTGGGACTTTGTACGTTCCCCATCGGCCCGGATGCCGCGGGTATTCGCGATCGTGGTCCGCTCTGTCGACGTTGAGAAGGAGCCCGAGGCGGTGGCCATCACCTGATCGGCTGCGGCGATGACGGCACGAGCGCCAGCGGCTCGTCGTTCCGGGTCCGCCGCTGCCGTCGCCGACGCGCGCGCGGCCGGATATTCCTCGGTCAGAGAGCCGTCACCCTCGGGAAGGGCCACGTCGTCCTCGAGCTCCGCCGACGAGCGGGCGATCGCTCCGGCAGTATCGACAAGACGGTGGAGGGACTCATCGTCGGTCCGGCCGCTTGTCGCGACACCCTGGCGCTTCCCGACGACGAAGCGGAGGCGGAGCGAGATCTCGGTCTCGGCGACGTTCTGGTGGATCTCGTTGTTGGCGAACCTGGTCAGGGCTGAGTCTCCGGCCAGGACAAGAACCTCGGCGTCGCTCGCGCCGGCCGCCGAGGCAAGTCGGAGCACCTCCTCGGCAAGGGCCATCCCTTCTCGGCCGATCATGTGCCTTTGACTCCCACCTCGACCCCTCGGAAGCGCGCACCCGAGACGCCGTGGCCGACGTGGCCCGCCTGGCCGGGCTCTCCCTTGCCGCAGTTTGGCGTGCCGAGCATCCGCCAGCTGCGTTCGTCTCCGACCGCGTCGCATGATCGCCAGAACTCGTAGGTGATCCCGGCGTAGGTCGGGTTCTTGACCATTCGGCCGAGCTTGCCGCCCTTGATCTCCCAGGCGATCTCGGTGGCGAACTGGAAGTTCAATCGACGATCGTCGATCGACCAGCTCCGGTTTGACGCGAGGTAGAGGCCATCGTCCGTATCGGCCACGATCTCCTCGAGGCTCATGCCCGGAACCGGCATGAGCGAGACGTTCGTCATCCGGATCAAGGGGATGCGGTTCCAGCCATCGGCGCGCATCGCACCGCCCGATCGCAGGCCGATCCGCGGCGCCGTCTCGCGCGACGAGAGATAGCCGCTGAAGATGCCGTCCTTGACGAGCGGGATCGCCTGCGCCGCGACTCCCTCGTCGTCCCAGCCGAACGTGCCGAGGCCACCCGAGGCGGTGGCGTCGGCGACGATCGTGACGAGATCCGAACCGTAGCGGAATCCCGAATCGAGCTTGTCGGTCGTCAGGAAGCTCGTCCCGGCGTAGCTCGCCTCGGTCCCGAAGACCCGATCGAGCTCCGTCGGGTGACCGCACGATTCGTGGATCTGGAGGTACAGCTGGGATGGGTCGAGGATGATCGTCGACGGACCGCTCGGGCACTGCGGAGCGGTCAGGAGAGCCTCCGCCTCGGCGGCGATCCGCGCCGCAGGACCAACGAGATCGAGCCCCCGGATGTACTCGAAACCGGCCGCGCCCCACGCCCCGCCGGCATCGGGATAGCTCCGCCGCTGGTGGTCGTCGCCGTCGACGGTGTTCGCCTCGATGGCGGCGCCGACGTGGGTGATCGTCTGGTCGGTGAAGCTTCCGTCGGTTGCGGCGAACACCTTGTGATCACGCTGGGCGGCGTATGTCGCCTCGGTGAACGCAAGTCTGGCGGCGCCGCGCATCGCATCGTCGGCGTCGACGAGCAGGGCGACCTTCTCCTCGAGCGAGACCGCGAACGGGTCTTCGATCACAGGAGTCTCGTAGGAGCCGCTGGCCACCGGCCGATCGTCGAGCACGACGGGATGGCGGAGGGCCGTTGCGCTGGCCCGGGCGATGCGGACGGCGGCGGCCGCCGCGGCGTCGATGTCGTCGGCGGTCAGGCGGTGGGTCGCCGCGAACCCCCAGGCACCGTCGACGATGACGCGGATGCCGATCCCCTCCGTCTCGCCCGCGGCGGCCGCCTCGAGACGGCCGGTCTTGACGGTCAGGGATTCCTGGCGCCGATGGACGATCCGGGCATCCGCGTACGAAGCGCCGCAGGCGCGCGCGGTGTCCAGTGCTCGGTCGGTGAGATCTCGCATCGGGGGAGCGGTCAGCGTACCAGTCGCGTTGGCCCTCCGCAGCCGGTCGTCAGCCGAGAGCCTCGTGCTGCAACCCGGCGCGGGGGCGGCGACCCGAAAGGTCCGTGAAGTCGGCGCCGTCCGGATGTCGCCTAGAGACGGATGTTGACTGCTCCGGCGGTGACGTACACGCCGGCCGCGACAACGACCGCGGCCGCAAGGACGGGAAGAGCGTTGAACATGGCCGCAGTCCGTTGTCCGAGCGCGATCCGCTCCTCGAGGTACCCGCGACCAAGGACCAGGGCGAGGCCGATGCCAGCCAGCGTGATCGCCATGCCGACGCCGAATGCGACCACCAGCACGACGCCATATGCGGCGCGACCAGCTGCCAAGGAGCCGAGCAGAAGAATGAGGGCCGACACTGACGGTACGAGGCCGCCAATCAGACCGAGGCCGATGAGGCCGCGCCAGGCAAGGGTCTGATCGTTCACGCCCTCGCGATTGTCCCGGTGCTCGTGGTGGGGCTCGGCCCGGTGCTCGTGATGGTGGCTACCGTTCGTCGCCCGGCGCCTCCGCCGCCAGGTCGCCCATTGCCCGACCAGCATCCAGGCACCGACGGCAATGAACCCGATGCCGGAGACGAGCGCGAGTGCGGGCATTGCTCGATCGGGCGGAATGATCGACGTGGCGGACAGGACGATGATGGCCAAGACGAGCACGCCGGTGGTGTGGGAGATGGTGATCGTCAAGCCCAGACCGAGCGCTTGGCGTGCCGTCCCGCGAGTGCCGACGAGATAGGCTGCCATCACCGTCTTGCCGTGCCCTGGCGACAGGGCATGGACGGCACCAAGGGCGAGGGCGAGCCCGATCGTGGTGACCATCGTCACGAGCCCAAGACGTGGGTCCGCGAGGACGGACGAGAGCTCGTCGGGGATGCCACCCGGAATGACGCCTGGCGCCGGCGCGGCGCGGACGACGGGAATGCTCGGGGATCGATCGGGCACAGGCGGATTCGACGCCACCAATGGTTGGGCGTCGGGAGCCAGGAACGGACTGGCCGCTGGCCCGCCCCGTACGGCGGACACCTCGACAGCCGAAATGTGGAGCGGAGTCGAGAGGAGGTCCTGCGGATAGGCCGTTAGTCGGGCCGACGCCGATTCGGGCCCGACGGGCGCCCTTACGATCGACATTCGATCGCCGATCACCGTCATTTCACGCCAGCCCAACCGCGACTCGTCGGAACGATCGGCGAAGGCGATCGCGATCGGCATCGCCACGGGCCTGGCGAGTGGAGACTCGTACTCGCAGACGGTCCTCATCGTTGGCAACCCTCCCAAACCGGGCGCGAACGAGAGTCCGGCAGCATGCGCGGCGAGCGAGGCGCTGGCCCCATCGACGGTCAAGGCCAGATCCCGTGCGAGCGAGCCACAGGCGTTGATTCGGCCCGCCTCGATCTCCGCGTCGGTCAACTCTCCATCGCCGTCGGCATCGAGGCGGCCGTACTCGGCGACAGTCGGGATCTCAGCGTGGTCGATCACGACGTCGACAAGGATGGATTCGGGCGTCACCCGGATCCCCGCGTAGTGGTTGATCGTGAAATTCCCGAGCGGATGTGCTGCCGCGATGCTGGGCAATGCGAATAGGGCGATGAATGCGATTGCGGCGGCGACTGACGGTCCCCTCATTGACTAGAGCGTACGCCGAGTCGGACATTCCGGATGGCTCGATACCGTGGATACACTCGCCGCGTGACGTTCGGCGATGACGAGGACCAGCGCGCGCGCTTCATCACGATCGAGGGTCCGGACGGATCGGGCAAGACCACCATTGCCAGACTGTTGACCGAACGCCTCCGGAAAGCGGGCATCGCGACCGTCCTCACCCGGGAGCCGGGCGGCACCGCGCTGGGCGAACGCATCCGGACGATCGTCCTCGAGGTCGGCGTCGATCGCCAGATCCTGGATGCCCCGACCGACGCGCTCTTGTTCAGCGCCGCCCGTGCCCGACATGTCGAAGAGGTGATCCTTCCCGCCCTGCATAAGGGCGAGGTTGTCATCTCGGCGCGCTACTCCGATTCGACCCTTGCGTATCAGGGTTACGGCGCCGGCCTGGCGCTCGACACCCTGCGGGCGATCCAGGAGATGGCGACGGGCGGACTTGCGCCCGACCTCACGATCCTGCTCGACCTGCCGGTGGCCGAGGGACTCTCACGCAAGAGGGACGAGATCACACGTTTCGAGGAGAGCTTTGACGTGGCCTACCACGAGCGCGTGCGGGCCGGTTTCCTCGAAATGGCGGTCGCGGAACCTGCGCGGTGGGTGGTCGTCGACGCGACAGCTGGCGAGTCCGAGGTTCTCGGAGCTGCGCTTGAAGCCTGCCGTCGCTTTCCCGAGATCGCAGTCGCGCTCGGGACCTGAGGCCTAGCTCCTTACGCGCTGGCAGCGCCCTCGGTGGCGACGAGACCGGCGCCGCCGGCGTCGCGGGCCTCGGCCAGAGCTCGCTCCGCGGCGACGAGCAGACCATCGGCCGTTGTCGCATCTGCCGGGAAGCGAGCAACGCCGGTCGACACCGAGATCGCCTTGCCACCGACGGGACTGAGGGCGGCGATGCCTTCTCTGACGCGCTGAGCCACCGTGATGCCGGCGGCTCCCGGAGCCACGACGACGAACTCGTCGCCACCGTAACGGGCGACGGTGTCGACGAGCCGAACCGACGCGGCAAGGACTGAGGCAACCGATCGCAGTACGTCATCCCCGGCTTCGCGGCCGGCAGTCTCGTTCAGGTCTGCGAGCCCGTCGACGTCGAAGATCGCGACGGACACCTCGCTGCCCTGGCGCGCCGCCCGGGCCAATTCGAGCTCCAGGATCCGGGCGAACGTCCGCGCATTCGCGATGCCTGTCAGGGCGTCGGTGTGAGCGAGCCGCTCGTACCACTCCGATCGCTCGGTCGCGAGGGAGGCGAGCTGGAAGCGATCGATCGCCACGGCCAGGAGGTCGGCTGCCGCGCCGGCAAGCTCCGGCGGAGCATCGAGGAACGCGCGCTCCGCCCAGCTGAATTGGACGACGCCCAGCTCACGCTCGACGCCGCCGCTCGAGACGAGCAACGGGAAATCGGTCGTCACCGCCGAACCGGCATCGTCAGGGTCCCCGGCGGGGCCCCCGACGACGACCTCGAAAGGCGCCCCGGCTTCTCCGGATGTCGGGTCGCTCTCGACGATGCTGACCACGCCGCGGCCTGCTCCCAGGGCATCGACGGCGGCGGCCAGGATCTCCTCCAGCGTCGTGTCGAGATCCTCGCCGTGGGCCATCGCATCGGACGCGCGCATCAGGAAGGCGAGCGTCGGGTCGGCCGACGCCTCGCTGCGTTTTGTCACTTTTCCTCCTCGGCCCCTCCTCGGCCCGTCGTCGGCCTCGGGGGCATCATAGGCGACAATGTGTCGCAGCCGGAAGACCTCCATGTCCCATCAGACGCACCCGTTCGCGACCCTATACTCGCCGCGTGAAGCTCGTCGTCGCGGTCGTCCACAACGAGGACGCAGGGACCCTTGTCGACTCGCTCCTCGATCGTGAGTTCCGGGCCACCCGACTCCATTCCTCCGGAGGCCTGCTCAAGCAGTCGAACGCCACGATCATCCTGGGGGTCGAGGACGATGAGGTTGACGAGGTCCTCGCCATCGTCCGCGAGAACTGCACTTCGCGGACCGCCGTCGTCAATCCGATGCCTCCGATCATGGAGCCGGGCGAGTTCTTCATGCCCTACCCGCTCGAGGTCGAGGTCGGCGGGGCGACGATCTTCGTCGTCGCGGTCGATCGCTTCGAGAAGCTCTAGCACACGTGGTCTGGCGCCCGCCCCCGGTCGGCACGCGAGCGACCTGGACGCGGACGCTCACTGCCGACGACGTCGAGTCGTACGCGCTCATCACCGGCGACCGCAACCCGCTCCATTTCGACGATGCCTTTGCCGGATCGACACGTCTCGGTCGACTCGTCGTCCAGGGAGGCCTGACCACTGGCCTGTTCAACGCCCTGGTCGCCATGGAGCTGCCAGGACCCGGCAGCGTCTTCCTGCACCAGGAATGGGATTATCCGGCGCCGGTCTTCGTCGGTGACACGGTGACTGCCGAGGCCGAGGTCATCGAGGCTCGCTCAGACAAACCGATCACGAGGCTACGATGCGTCGCCCATCGGGACGACGGGACCGAGGTCCTGCGTGGTGACTGCCTCGTCTACACGATGCAGCGCGAGGCGTGACCGAGCCCGGTCGTCCGGCGGATCCGCCTGGGCGATGGCCACAACTCGCGATCCTCTCGATCGGGCTCCTGTTGGCGATGGCGCCCTGGTTCAGCTCGTCGGCGGTCGCTTCGACGTTGGACACCGAATGGCAGGCCAGCGGTCTCGAGCTGCCCCTCCTCGCGGTTGCCGTCCAGCTCGGCTTCGCGGCCGGAGCGATCCTCCTCGCCCTGACCGGTGCCCCGGACGTCGTCAGCGGACCGCGCCTGTTCGCCGCCGGCGCCATCCTCGCCGCCGCCGCGAACGTCGGCTTCGCGACGATCGCGTCGGACCCGGCCTCGGCTCTTCCCTTCCGAGCGTTGACCGGGGCGGCTCTGGCCGCCGTCTATCCCGTCGCGCTCAAGATGGCTTCGGGCTGGTTCCGCGTCGATCGTGGGCTGGCCATCGGGGTGCTCATCGGCGCCCTCACGATCGGGTCCGCCCTGCCGTACCTGTTCCGTGCCGGGGGCGCGTCGGCCGGCCTCGATTGGCGCCCGGTCGTCGTCGCGGCCAGCCTGGCCGGTGTGGTCGGCGCCGTACTCGTCCTCCTGGTGGCGCGCGGCGGACCGTTCGATGTGCCGGCGCCGCGGTTCTCCCCGACGATCGCGGCGGCGGCATTCCGGGAGACCTCGGTCCGGCTTGCCAACCTCGGTTATCTGGGGCACATGTGGGAGCTGTACGCGATGTGGACGTGGGTGCCCCTCTTCCTCATCGGAGCTTTCGCTGCGGCAGGTCTCGACGACCCGGCGCTGGCCAGCCTCGCCGCATTCGCCGTCGTCGCCGCCGGCGGGATCGGCTGCGTCGTCGCCGGTGCCGTCGGTGACCGGGTGGGCAGGACCGCGACCACGATCGGCGCGATGGCCGTGTCCGGGACGTGCGCCGTCGTCGCCGGGCTCCTGTTCGGGGCGCCCGTCTGGCTCGTCGTCCTGGTGGCTCTCGTCTGGGGAGTGTCGGTCGTCGCCGACTCGGGTCAGTTCTCGTCGGCCGTCTCGGAGCTTGCGCCAGCCGGTTCGGCCGGTTCTGCGCTATCCGTCCAGGTCGCCAGCGGGTTCCTGCTGACCGGGATCACGATCGTCGCGATCGGCCTGCTCGACCCTTCCGATGCGGCGGGCTGGCGTGTGGCCTGGGCACTCCTGGCCCTCGGCCCGGTCGTCGGGATCGTGGCGATGTGGCGCCTGCGACGTCGGCCGGAGGCGATCCTCATGGCCGGCGGCCATCGCTGACGGCAGGCCGGGCGCTAGCATCGAGCGGTGATCGGAGACGATCGAGGATGAGCCCGCTTCGACCGGATCTCGTGGAGTGCTTCGTGTTCCGTGTCCCCGCCGGGGCGGCCGAGCCCGAGTTCCTCCTCATCCGCCGCTCGCCGGGCCGGATCTTCGCCGGACTATGGCAGCCGGTGACCGGTGGGCTCCGACCGGATGAGACCGTGCCAGCGTGTGCTCTACGCGAGCTCGGCGAGGAGGTCGGCTTTGGCGGCGACGACCTGCTCGGTTTCTACGACCTCGATCAGACCAGCCAGTTCTACGACGAGGGATCCGATGCCGTCGTCTGCGGCGTGATCTTCGCCGTCCGCGTCCGGCCGGACGCGGAGCCGCGCCTCTCCGATGAGCACGACGATCTTCAATGGGCGACGGCCGGTGAAGCCGCCCGAATCGCGGTCTGGCCAAGCTATCGAACGTCCATCGAGCGGATCGCCGCCTACCTCCTCGATGACGGGATCGCCGGCTGGTTCGCTCTCGACACCAAGGGTCGCCGGTCGGCCCGCTAGACTCCGTCGCAGCCGGCATCAGGAGGAGGCCTTGATCGAGAGCGGCACCGGGATGATGGTCGAGCGGAGGGCGTTCCGCTCGCGGACCGACGCGCTGCGTCCGACATACGGGTTCGACGATGTGTCGCTCGCCCCGGGGACAGACACCGTGGAACCTGCCGACGTCGAACTCCGGCAGACGTTCTGTCGCATCGACCTGGCGATCCCCGTTCTCGCCGCGGCGATGGATGCCGTCGTCGATGCTCGGATGGCCGGTGAGCTCGCCCGCCTCGGCGGTCTCGCCGTTCTCAATCTCGAGGGGGTCCAGACGCGCTATGACGATCCTTCCGTAGTCCTTGGGAGCATCGCGACAGCGCCACCCGAAGCGGTCCACGATGCGCTGGCCGTCGCCTACGCGGCCCCGATCCGTGACGATCTGATCGCCCGAAGGATCGCCGAGGTACGTGCGACGGGATCGCCCGTGGCTGTCGCGGCCACCCCGGCTGTCGCGCGTCGGCTCGGCCCCTTGTGCGCC
This sequence comes from uncultured Chloroflexia bacterium, assembly GCA_963789905.1. Lineage (GTDB taxonomy): Bacteria > Chloroflexota > Limnocylindria > Limnocylindrales > CSP1-4 > CAWBMK01. Next base: position 1,819,423 of record CAWBMK010000001.1, read on the forward strand.
GAGCACGGAGCCGACCTGTTCCTCGTCCAGAGCCAGGTCTCGTCGGCGCGACACCTGGCGAGCGGCTATGAGCCGCTGTCCCTTGCCGAGTTCACCCGCTTCATGCCCATCCCCGTTGCCGTCGGCAACACGACCAACGCCGAAGCCGCCTATCAGCTCATGGAGCAGGGCGCCGCGGCGGTCTTCGTGGGGGTCGGTCCGGGGGCCGCCTGCACGACTCGTGAGGTCCTCGGTATCGGCGTTCCGCAGGTCACCGCGATCGGCGACGTGGCCGGCGCGCGCGACGCCTTCCAGGCCGCCACCGGCCGCTATGTGCCGGTCGTGGCCGATGGCGGGATGCGCCGCGGCGGTGAGATCGCGAAGGCCATCGCAGCCGGTGCCGACGTCGTCATGCTGGGCAGCCCCCTCGCGCGTGCCGAGGAGGCCCCTGGGCGCGGCACCAACTGGGGCATGGCCGCGCCCTCGCCGGTGCTGCCGCGCGGCACACGGATCCCCGTCGGAACAGCCGGACCTCTCGAGCGCCTGCTATTCGGGCCGGCCGGGGTCACCGACGGATCGGAGAATCTCGTCGGGGCGTTGCGCCAATCGATGGCCGCCCTCGGCGCCCGCACGATCGCCGACATGCACGAGGTCGAGATCGTCTTTGCGCCATCGATCGCAACCGAGGGCAAGGGCTGGCAGCCAGCCCGCTGAGGGAGGATCGAACGGATGCGTCCCCGTCTCGTGCTCCTGATCGGAACCTGTGCAGTGGCGGTGCTGGCCGGCTGCGCCGGACCCCAGCCGACATGGACTCCGCTGCCCGAACCAAGCCCGACCGCTGGACCCTCCGGCCTGCCGTCGGCTCAGCCATCGGCCGGAGCGTCGCCGTCGGCCGCCGCCTCATCGACCCCTTCGACGTCGCCCTCGCCATCCCCAGCTACCGCCGATCGCCCGTTTCCGGGCGGCTGGACGTATGTCAAGACGGAGGCCTGTCCGGACGGCAGTTCCTTCGAGTGCACGACCCTGACCGTACCGCGCGATCACTTCGTCCAGGGCGGCCCTACCTGGGACGTCACCTTCGCCCGACGGCCGGCAAGCGGCGAGAAGAAGGGCACCTTCGTGGTGATCACCGGCGGTCCCGGGACGAGCGGGATCTCGGTCGCCGACTCGTACACCCTCGAGGATTACCCCGCGGTTTTCGCCGAGCACTACGACATGGTCTTCATCGACCAGCGAGGGGTCGGGCTCTCGCATCCGATCCAATGCCCCAATGCCACGGGCGTCTACTACCTGGCGTCATACGATCCGTACGGTCCCGACGGGGTCCGGAAGGCCGGCGAGGCGGCGAAGGCGTACGTCGACGGCTGTCTCGCGGAGGCCGGCGCGGACAAGGCCGACCTGCCCTTCTACGCAACCCGTCAGGCAGTCGACGACCTGGAGGCGTACCTCGACTACCTCAAGGTCGACAAGATCCACCTCTACGGGGAGAGCTACGGGACGCAGTACGTCCAGCAATATGCCGCCTCCCACCCGGATCGAGTGGAAACCCTGCTGCTTGACGGTCCTGTCGACCTGACGCTGCCAGGGGTCGACTGGATGGCCGAGGAGGCGCGCGGCTACGACGACGTCCTGCGCATGACCCTGGCGGGCTGCACCCTCGATCCCGCCTGTGCCGCGGACTTCGCGCCCGCGACGCCGACGGCGGCCTTCGACGACCTACGCGAACGTATCGCGGATGGCCCGATCGACTACCAGTACACCGGCGCCGATGGGTCGGTCGAGACCCGCCAGTTCACGATGGCGATGCTGGAGACGACCCTCGGGACGATCACCGGACCCGAGGACCGGGCCATGTTCCAGCGGGACCTCGCCGCGGCGGCGGACGACGATCTCGTGCCGCTGGCTCGACTGGCCTATGCAGCCCTGGTAATCGACCCGGACAGCGAAGCCGCCATTCCCGATCCGACGTGGTCGGACGCGATGTACTACGCGGTCGATTGCATGGACTACACCTACTTCCCGGCTGTGGCGTCGGCCGACGAGCGGACAGCCGAGTACATCGAGGCCGGAAGAACCCAGGGCCTCGATCGGCTGTGGATGGGGGCGACATACACCGGCGAACTGCCGTGCATGTACTGGCCCAATGCCGCGACCGACCCGGCTCGGCCGGATCCGATCGTAACGCCGCCATACACGACGTTCGTGATGGGAGCGACCGGGGACCCCAGCACGCCGCTGGCCAACGTGCACCGCATCGCCTCGCGGGTCGGCAATGCCTACTCGATCGTCGCCGACGGCGGTCACCACGTGATCTTCGCCTGGGGCAACGACTGTCCCGACCTCATCATCGCCGCCTACTTCGAGGACGGGACGCTCCCGAAGGCGCAGTCCACCTTCTGTGACGATGCGATCGCGGATCCCTACGTGGCGGTCCCTCGACCGGCCGCGACCGACTACGCGGACGCCCTCGCCCTCGCCTCAGCGATGGACGACCAGATCGTGAATACGCCCGACTACTTCTACTGGGAAGCCGAGAAGGCGCTTGCGATCGGCTGCGACTTCGGGGGGACGCTGACCTACACGCCGACCGACACGGGCACCGATCTGATCCTCACGGCGTGCGAATTCACGGACGGCATGGCCATGACCGGGACGGGCGCCATCGATGACGAAACGGGGGGCCTCGCGATGAAGATCGACATCCCCGACGGCTCTCTTGACTACGCCCGCGACGGTGACGGCAACCGCTCTGTCCGCGGAACCTTCCGTGGAGCGCCGGTCAACCTCAAAGACTGAGGACCGGTCGGGTCCCCGATCGAGACGCGGATCGCTAGACTTGTCGTCGATGGCGGACGGGAGACGTCGACCTGGGCCCGATGACGGGACGATCGATGCCACCGAATCGCCGACCGGTCTGCCCGACCTCCACGAGGAACCTCCGAAGCCGCGACGCGGTCGGACCATACACGGCGAGGCCGCGAATGCCGGGCACCGGGTCCTGGCGCCAGACGATGCCGAGGTCGAGGCGTACCTGGAGGTCGCGCTCGACGCCCCGGCCCCCGAACGGGTGCCCGGCGATCGGCCGGCGGGAGTCGGGACCGCGACCGATGCCGTGATGGTCCTCGACCTGGGCGGCCAGTTCGCCCAGCTCATCGCCCGGCGCGTCCGGGAGCTCCATGTCTATTCGGAGCTCGTACCGTTCGATACGCCGTACGAAGAACTCGAGCGACGCGGCGCCGCCGCGATCATCCTGTCGGGGAGCCCCAACAGCGTCTACGACGACGATGCGCCGCGACCGGATGCCCGGATCTGGAGCGGTCGGATCCCGGTGCTCGGCATCTGCTACGGGGCTCAGCTGATGGCCCATGAGCTCGGTGGCGAGGTGCTCCCGGCCTCCAAACGCGAATACGGTCCGGCGACCGTGTCGATCACGCGGCCGGATCCGCTGTTCGAAGGGGTCGACCGTGAGCAGCCGGTCTGGATGAGCCACGGCGACTCGATCGTCCGTCTGCCCGACGGTTTCGTGGCCACTGCGCAGACGGACTCGACGCCCTATGCCGGGCTGGTCGACCCGACGAGACACCTCTACGGGATCCAGTTCCACCCCGAGGTCGCCCACACGCCGCGCGGACGAGACATCCTGCGCAACTTCGTCCTCGGCATCGCCGGGGCACGCCCGACATGGACGCCGGCATCGTTCATCGAGACGACCGTCGATGCCATCCGCGTACGCGTCGATCGCCACGCCGCCGAGACCGGCACCGAGGGCCGGGTCATCTGTGCCCTGTCGGGTGGCGTCGACAGCGCCGTCGCTGCTGCGCTCGTGCATCGCGCGGTCGGCGACCGACTGACCTGCATCTACGTCGACCACGGACTCATGCGCAAGAAGGAATTGGAGCTCCTGCGAGTCACCTTCGAGCAGCATCTCGGGATGAGGCTCGTCATGGTCGACGCGCGGGAGCGCTTCCTCGCTCGGCTCACCAACGTGGAGGACCCGGAGGAGAAGCGGCGCATCATCGGCGACGAGTTCATCCGTGTCTTCGAGGAGGAGGCCGGCAAGCTCGGACAGATCGACTTCCTGACCCAGGGCACGCTCTACCCCGACGTCATCGAGTCGACCGCCCCGGAGACGAAGGCGGCCCAGAAGATCAAGACGCACCACAATGTCGGCGGCTTGCCGGCCGACCTTCGCTTCCAGCTGATCGAGCCGCTTCGCTACCTCTTCAAGGACGAGGTCCGGAGCGTCGGCCTCGAGCTCGGCCTTCCTGACGCGATCGTCCTGCGCCAGCCATTCCCGGGCCCCGGTCTGGCCATCCGGATCATCGGCGAGGTGACGGCGGAGCGTCTGGAGACGCTCCGCGAGGCGGACTGGATCGTCATCGATGAGATCAAGGCAGCCGGCCTGTATCGAAGCCTGTGGCAATCCTTCGCGATCTTGACGCCCGTCCGCTCGGTCGGCGTCATGGGCGACGGGAGGACGTATGCGAACGTCGTGGCCATCCGAGCTGTCACCTCGGAGGACGGCATGACGGCCGATTGGGCGAAGCTGCCCTACGAGGTTCTTGCCCGTATCAGCAGCCGGATCGTCAACGAGGTTCCGGGCGTCAACCGGGTCGTCTACGACATCAGCAGCAAGCCGCCGGCGACGATCGAATGGGAGTGACCGCGGGGCCTGTCGCATGACCATCGGATGCTCCCAGAGATGCGCGTTTGGTCTAGAGTTCCGCCGATGACCGAGCAGCCGACCGGGTCCGAGGCCGACCGCTGCCCCTGGTGCTCGAGCGACAAGGGTGGCGATGCCCAGGGCCGGTGCCTGTCCTGCGGTGCCTCACTCACCCCGGATTCAGAGACCGGGCCGGTGCCTGGTGTGACCGACGTCGATACGATCGGGATCATCAAGCAGCGCACCGTACGGCCGACGAACCGGATCGTGGCCTGGGTGACCGGGGACAGCCCCGAGACCGAGGAATGGACGCCCGCCGGCGAGGCGTTGGACCAGCCCAGCATCGACGTCCAGAGGGAGATGCTCCGCCTCGAGTTCGACGCGGCCATCGCCGCCCAGCAGGCCGAGATCGATGCGCTTCAGGCAGAGGAGGCGCTCGCTGCAGCCGAGCGGGCTGCGAGGCAGAAGGATGTCCCCGCTTCGGACGTCGAAGGGACGGGCGAGGCGGGCACGGAAGCAGCTGGTGAAGGCGCCGCCACGAACACCCCGACCGCCGACGATGGGGCGACTGACGCGTCGATCACCGATGCCGCCGCCGATGCCATATCGATCGACGAGCCGTCGGCCGTAGATCCGTCCGCCGCCGACGACGGTGAGTCCGGCGAGCCGGCCAAATCGGAAGAGGCCTGATCTCCGACTCTCGCCCTAGACTGGTCGGGTGCGCGACATCTTCGACGAGTTCATGAATGAGCTCAAGCGCCGACAGGCGGAGGGAGAAGGCCGCCCCGCGCCTCCGCCGCGGAAGAGCGATGACGACAACGACGTGAGCGACGACGACAACGACGTGAGCGACGAGGGATCCACCGACGACGCGGCGTCTGCCGACGTCACCGATGACGACACCGGAGCCGATGACGTAGAGGCCGACAGCGACACGGCAAGCGGGGCCGGTGCAGGGAGCGGTCGCAAGCCTCCCGGCGGACCCGACGACGGGGCCGATGATGAGCCGACGCCGATGCGCCGACGCCGGCGCGGCTCGGCTCGACGGGCCGGGAACCGGATCGGGCGGATCGTCCTCATCGTCGGATTCTTCGCCCTGGTCGCCCTGTTCACCTTCGGGCTCGACCTGTGGACGGACGCCATCTGGTACGGCAGCGTCGGTTACGACGGTGTGTTCTGGACGCGCATCGGGGCGCAGGTCGGGCTGTTCGCCCTCAGCCTGGTCATCGCCGCAGCGGTGGTGCTCGGCAATCTCGTCCTGGCCGACCGTCTCGCCGGCCGCTCGCCATCGGACGGCGAGGGGCCAGTTCGATCGTGGGTCGACCGATTCACTGAGGCATCCCGACGGGCGCAGCAGGCGGACAGGGGTGGTCGCTGGGAATTCCAGGGCCAGCGCCAGGTCATCGTCGAGGCTCCGGCCATCCCCGACCTCTCACGCCTGGCCTTCGTCACCATCGCCGTCGTCGGCATCTTCCTCGCGGCGGCCGTGGCGGCGGCACTGGCCCGCGACTGGCAGACCGTCCTCCTGTTCGCAAACCGGACGGCGTTCGGCTCGACCGACCCGGTCTTCGGCCGGGACATCGGCTACTTCGTGTTCGAGCTGCCCTTCCTGCGACTCATCCAGGGCACCTTCAACACGATCGTGCTGGCCGCCCTTCTCGCGGCGGGCGCCCGATATGTGGCGGCGGCCGCCGGCCCGACGGGCCTGACGTTCTCTACACCGATCCGGGTCCATCTCGCCGTCCTTGGCGGCCTGTACCTTCTTTCGGTCGCCGCCGGCTATCAGCTCGACAAGCTCGAGCTCGTGTACAGCAATCACGGCGTTGCGACGGGCGTGAGCTACACGGACGCGACCGCCCGTTTCCTCGCCTACGATGTCCTGACGGCCATCGCCGGGCTGTCGGCCGCATTCCTGATCGGGGGCGCGTTCACCCGCTGGACCTGGCTCTTGAGCGGTTCGATTCTCGTCTGGTTGGGTGCGTCGATCCTGCTCGGCGGCGTCTACCCCGAGGTCATCCAACGGTTCGTGGTCGACCCCTCGCCGTTCGACAAGCAACAGCAATACATCAACAACAACCTGGTCATGACCTCCCAGGCCTTCGCCCTTCAGCCGTGGATCGGGCGTGACTACAAGGGCGACGCCCCGCTGACAGCGGAGCGGATAGCGCTCGAATCGGGCACGTTCGGCAACGCCCGGCTGTGGGACTATCGCCCGCTGCGCGACGCTCTGGACCAGCTCCAGACGATCCGCCAGTACTACCACTTCGCGGACGTCGACATCGACCGGTATATCTTCGACGATGTCGAGCGACAGGTCATGCTCTCGGCTCGGGAGCTCGTCCCCGAGAACGTGCCGTTCGCCTCGAACTGGCTGAACACCCGCGTCATCTACACCCACGGCGTCGGCCTGGCCATGACCCCGGTCAACGAGATCATCCGGCAGGGCGAACCGAACGTCGTCGTGCGTAATCTGCCGCCGATCAGCACCGAGGGAGCGCCGGAGGTTACCCAGCCGCGAATCTACTTCGGCGACGAGCCATCCGACTACGTCATCGTCGGCGCCAGGCAGGCCGAGTTCGATTACCCGAAGGGCTCCCAGCCGACGGGAGGCCAGGGTGGCGACGTCGGTGCCGAGACGCGCTGGTCGGGGACGACCGGGATCCCGATCGACTCACCGCTCAACCGGCTCCTCTTCGCGCTCCGGTTCCGCGATCTCAACATGCTCATCAGCGACCAGGTCATCGACGGCAGCCAGCTCCTGTTCCACCGCTCGCTGCGCGACCGCCTCACGCGGATCGCACCATTCCTCGCCTACGACAAGGATCCCTACCTGGTCGTCCGGGAGGACGGCACGCTCGTCTGGATCGCCGACGCTTACACGCTGACCGACAGGTATCCGAACGCCAATGCCTTCCCTCCCGGCGCCCTGGAGGGGACGGGACTCGGCGATGCGCCGTTCAACTACATCCGCAACAGCGTCAAGGTCGTGGTCGACGCCTACAACGGGACGATGACGTTCTACGTCGCCGATCCGACGGACCCGCTGATCCTCTCCTACGCGAAGATCTTTCCGACGCTCTTCCAGCCGCTGTCGACTCTACCCGCCGACCTGGTATCGCATCTCCGCTATCCGGAGGAGATCTTCAACGTCCAGACGCGGATGTTCGGGCGCTACCACGTAACCGATCCCCTGACCTACTTCCAGAGCGAGGACGTGTGGGAGGTCTCGACCGGAGAGGCGTCCACCCAAAGCCTCCCCCAGGAGGCGTACTACGTCCAGATGCGCATCCCGGGCGAGGACGATGCCGAATTCCTGCTCCTCCAGCCGATGACTGCCAAGGAGCGGCCGAACATGATCGCCTGGGTCGCCGCCAGGAGCGACCCTCCCAACTACGGCCAGGTCGTCGTCTTCCGCTTTCCATCGGACACGAATGTCTTCGGGCCTCAGCAGGTGGAGGCTCAGATCTCCGCCGATCCGGCGATCAGCTCGCAGGTGACGCTCTGGGACCAGGCCGGGTCGTCGGTAATCCGCGGCAACCTGATCGTTCTGCCGGTGGGGGAATCGATCGTCTACCTCCAGCCGATCTATCTCCAATCGTCGGCGACATCGTTCCCAGCGTTCCAGAAGATCGTCGTGGCCTCGCCGACCGCCGTCGTCTGGGCCGACACCCTTGACGAGGCGCTGCGCGATCTGCTCATCGCCCAGGGCAACACCGGGCCTGGCCCGTCGCCGTCCCCGGGGCCGTCGCCATCCCCGGGCCCGCAGCCGTCGCCTGGGCCCTCCCCGTCAGCCGGCCCGACCGCATCTCCGACCGTCCCGCCGCCGGGTCTGCCGGGCGACGTGCCGGGCCTCATTGCATACGCCAACGTCCACTTCCAGGCGGCTCAGGAGGCCCTTCGGGAGGGAGACTTCGCCCGTTATGGCGTAGAGATCGCAAAGGTCGAGGCTGCCCTTCTGGCCCTCGATCGGGCGAGCGGCGCCCTGTCCTCTCCCGCTCCGTGACCGCCGACCTGGTTCCTGACACGAGGCCGGCCGCCGTGGATGGGTCGGCGGGCATGCTGACCGTGGCGACCGTTCTGACGTTTGTTCGACCGAGCGCCTGGGTCGTTGCCCTGGCGGGCTTCCTGGCTCGGGGTGGTGCGATCATGGCGATCGTTCCGATCATCGTCGTGCCTTCGCTGTCGGGGATGGCCACAGAGTTCGGGCCCCTTGTCAGACCGAATCGCACTCCGGGCCTGGGATGTCGATCTAGCGCTCGGTGGAGCGACCGTCCTGGCTGTTGTCTCGATTGCCGTCGTCGTCCTGCTCCTTATCGGTGGAGCGGTGGATGGCTGGATGATCGAGCTCACTGCCGCCGAGCTCGGGATCGCGGGACGTTCCAGCATCCGCCCGACGGCGGTGCGCCTCGCGACCGCCCGCGCGATCGCCCACCTTCCGCTCGTCGCCGTCCTCGTGGCGCTCCTCGGACCGATCGTCGCCGTGACCTATGGGGAGCTGACCCTGCCCGGCGATCTCGGGACCCCTATCGCCATCCGGGTGGCGGAGTCGATGCCGATCCCGATCGGGATCGTGCTCGTCACGGCTGTCCTGTGCGACGCGCTCGGCGCACTCGCCGTTCGAGCGGTGGCGCTGAGCGGCGCTTCCATCGTGGGATCGATCGGACAGGGATCGAAGGCGATCGCGAGGCGACCGGTCGATGCCGCCATCGCCGCCATCGCATCTCTCGCCGTCCTGGTCATCCTGGTCGTGCCCGCGCTCATCGCCGCCGGGATCGCGTTCGAAGGCCTTCGTGGTCTGTCTGCCGGAGACTCGAACGCGCCGGCCATCGTGCTCGCGGTCATTCTCCTCGTCGCGAGCTGGATGGGGGGCCTGCTGCTGGCAGGGATCGCCTGTGCGTGGCGGTCGTACGCCTGGACATCGGTCCATGTACGGGCGATAGCACCCAGAGTCTGACCACTCCAGGAACCGGACCATGGAGCACCTGACCTTCGCGGGGCTGACACATGGGACTTCCATCTGGCACTCTTGACGCGGTGGTGACTAGATGACGCAGGAAGTCGCCTGTCCCGCGTGTGGAGCGGCCGTTCCCCAGGGAAGACTGTCGTGCCAGGCGTGCGGCACGCTGCTGGCTTCGGTCGCCGGGACGGTGCAAGTCGGCGGAGCCTCGGCCGCGGCCGAAGAGACGACGCCGGCCATGCATGATCCTGTGATCGTGGCTGACGACACCGCCGCACCGCCCGAATCGACTGCTGGGGAGCCCGAGCCGGCCGCGGAGCCCGAGCCGGCCGCGGAGCCCGTGGCCGCTGCGGAGCCCGAACCGCCCGACCAGGATCCGACCGCGACGGCACAGCCTCCGATCGGCTCCGGTCCACCGCCGGTCATCGGCGAGTGGAGCGGCCCACCGCCCGCGATCGCCGTCGTCAGCGCGGCATCCGTTCCTGCGGGGCCGGCGATGGAACCGTCGTCCGTGACGGTCATGGGCGCCCCGACCGGGCGACAGCGCAAGTTCGGTGAGCCGCTCTTCCCCGATCCGACGCCGGCGCCGGTCGAGGCACCCGCTGAGGAAGCTGCCGCAGCCACCGGGGTTGTCGCTGCGCCGACCGCGCTGGGTGGCTGGCTCGTCCTCGCCGGAGGTGTGATCGCCGGCATCTCATTCCTCCTGCCGTGGGCCGATGTGGTCCTCGGCGGCCGCGTCGGCGATGAGTCGTATCTGGGTCACTGGGGCCTCGCGAACGCTCCGAACATCCTCCTGATGCTCGCCTCGTTCGGCATCGCCTGGCTCGCCGTGGCACCCATCAAAGGCCTGGCCTGGCTGCGCGTCGGCGCACTCCCGATCATCGCCGGCGGTCTCCTGCTCGGAGTCACCTGGCCATACGTCCTCGGCCCCTACGGCCCGCGCCTCGGGTTGTGGGTGACGGTCCTTGGGGGCGGCCTTCTCGTGGCTGGCGGGATCGTGGCTCTGTACGAGGGAGCCAGGCATCACCCAGAAGGCGAGCCAGAGGCCTAACGGAGGGTCACCTCGACCGTCACACCCGGGATCGGCGCCGCGTCTGGCCCTGAAACGCCCCTGCTACACTGCCGGCGGCGTCAGACCGGTCGGGGGCGGGACCGATCCGACGGCGTGTCCGAACCACCGATGGAGGCTCCAGGACCCGTTCGATGCCGAAGGAAATCCAGCCCGTATTCGACGCCATCGGCGGATTCTTCGGCAGTCCCATCGTCCAGCTGTTCATCCAGGGGCTCGTCCTCTTCTTCATCGTCGTCTGGTTCGCGTCGGCTTACTGGGCCTTCCGCGACATGCAGCAACGGACGGACAACCCCGTCATGCCCTACCTGGCGGCCGCGTTCATCATCGTGTTCACGCCCGCCTTCTTCCTCATCGCCCTGCTCGTCTATCGGATCGTCCGTCCGCACGAGAAGATCGGCGAGGTCTACGAGAGGAATCTGGCCGAGGCGGCGATGCTGGCGGAGATCGAATCGATCCCCCATTGTCCGACGTGCGACCGACGAGTCAACGAGGAATGGATCATCTGCCCCGAATGTCGGACACGGCTCAAGCGCGTCTGTCCGAACTGCAGCAAGCTGGTCGGGACAGAGTGGACGATCTGCGCCTGGTGCGGCCGCGATTTCGAACGCCGCGAGGCGCTGGCGACGATCCAGTCCATCCCGTCCAAGCGACCGGCCTTCGACGAGCCGACGGTGACCGAGGTGCCTGCTCTGCCGGAGCCGGCCAAGCCGTCACTGCGCGCGGCGGGAGGCGACCCGCGTTCATCGGCTCGCCAGTCCAGCGATCGCGGCGGCACGTCGCGCTCGCGGATCAGCAGTAGTCCGGCGCCGGACCCGCTGGCCGACGGTTGAGCGGGCCTGACCGGCCGGAGCCGGTCGCGGCCGACGATCCGATCCAGGCCGAGCCAGGATCGACTGTGCCGGTGTCGCGGCCGGGGGCCGGGACGTTCACGATCGAAGGGCGGGCCGCACCGGGTCTCTTCGTGGTCGGTTGGATCGCCACGATCCTGGGCAGCGTGGCGACGGTCGTCGGCTTCGCGGCCGCACCGTCGGTCGCGAAGGCGATCATCCTTGTCGGTGGGTTGCTCGGGCTGGGGATCGGCCTGCTCGCCGGGGCCGGTTCGCAGGCCATGCAGCGACGGGCACGCGGCGCCGCGTTCGCCGGACCGTCGCCATTCCTCGCCTTCGCTCCGATCGTCCCGTTCGCCCTGGTCATCTCCAACCTCGTGGCCATCCCACTGTCCGCGATCGGGGTAGGCCTCGAGACGCCATTCGCCGCACTCGTCGTGGTCGGGGTGACCTCGCTCCTATACCTGGTCATCGTGCGCCTGCTCGTCGTCGACCTCGGCGCCCTGTCGTGGCAGGAGATGGGCATCAGACGGCCGGACCGTATTGCGCTGGCCGCCTTTCTCGGCGGCGCGATCTACGCCGTGCCGGCGATCTTCGCGACGACCATCCTGGCGGTGATCCTGTCCGGTCTGCTTCCTCTGCCACCGGCCCCGCTTCCTACCGGCTCCGATGCGCTCGGGATCGTGTCGAACATCATCGCCGCCGCCATCATCGCGCCGCTGGGCGAGGAGCTGTTCTTTCGCGGCTTTGCGACGACTGCATGGGAGCGCGGGAACGGGCCCCGTCAGGCCCTCGTTCGAGGCGCCCTGTTCTTCGCCTTCGTCCACATCCTCGGCGTGACCGGGGCGACGGCCGGGCTGGCCATCGGATCGGCTGCCACGGCATTCCTCGTCCGGCTTCCGATCGCGTTCATGCTCGGCTGGATCTTCCTCCGGCGGGGCTCGCTCTGGGCGTCGATCGGTCTCCACTCGACGTTCAACCTCGTCCTGGTCCTGCTGGCCATCCTCGGCAGCCAGCTTGGCGGGACGGCGCCCGCCCTGGCTCGATGAGCTGACGATGATCGAAAGCCGGAGGGCGATCATTCGAGGGTGACCACGACCAGCGTCGTCGGCATCGAGAGATGACCGTCGGCCCGTAGAGTCGGCGACGTTCCCGGATCCGAATGGCCGGTGGAATCGGCGGGCATCGGTCGTTCGGGTCCGGGGACGCCTTCCACCATGCGGAGACCCGATGACGAACGACGGCCCACGGCTGCGACTGGTCGGTCCGCGACTGATCCGCGAGCTGCCCGCCACGGAACGGCCCAGGGAACGCCTGGCCATGCGCGGCGCGGCCGGTCTCACCTCGACCGAGCTGGTGGCCCTCATCGTCGGCTCCGGCGGCCCGGGCCATTCGGCGCTCGATGTCGCGGACGACGCTCTCCGTCGCCATGGCGATCTGGCAGGTCTGGCTGCGGCACCCGAGCTCGAGCTCGCCTCCCTCGCGGGGATGGGGCCCGCCAAGGCGGCCCGCCTGGCCGCCGCCTTCGAGGTCGGTCGCCGCCTCATGGCCGACTGGCCGGTCGCTCGGTGGGCGGTTCGGACGCCGACCGACGTCGCCGATCGGCTCGTGCTCCAGATGGGGCGCCTCGAGCGAGAGGAGCTTCGGGTCGTGCTCCTCGATACCAAGAACCAGGTCCTCCGCATCGTCACCGTCTATGTCGGCAACGTGTCGGCCTCCCTCGTCCGCATCGGGGAGCTGTTCCGCGACGCCGTCCGCCTGAGTGCCTCCGGCCTCATCGTCGTCCACAACCACCCGTCGGGCGACCCGACGCCCAGTCCCGACGATCTCCACCTGACGGCGGAGGCGATCGCGGCAGGGCGTCTCCTGGATATCACCGTGCTCGATCACCTGATCATCGGTCGAAGTGGATGGGTTTCGCTGCGCGACCGCGGGGTCAGCTTCGAACGGCCTCGGCGGCAGCGCCTGACGGGCGAGGATGACGGCGACGTGGACCCGCCGCCGGCCGCCTGACGACGCTCGCTCGTTCGATGCACCTGCGATGCCGGGCCGGCGGCAGCCCTACTTCTTGGACGGCTGGTAGTAGGGGTTCGTGCCCGATGCGTGGTCCGTCGTGTCGACGATGGCGACGATCTCGGGGACCGCCGCCTTGATCGCCACCTCGATCCCCTGGCGAAGGGTGACATCCGCCATGCCGCAGCCCTGGCAGCCGCCGCCGAGGGCGATGTAGGCGGTCGCGTCGCGCACCTCGAGCAGCTCGACGATGCCGCCGTGCGAGGCGACGCCCGGATTGACCTGTTGATCGAGGACCATCTGGACCCTCGTCGCGAGCGGATCCGACCAGCCCTCGTTGGGATTGAGAACGGTGATGGCGCCGCCGAAGACGGTCGAGTCGACATCGATCGTGGCGCCGCGAAGCCGATCGAGCGAGGCCGCGTCGATGAGCAGGGTGACGGGGCCGGCGTCGACGGCCACGTGGCTGGCCGGCGGATCGACGGGGTCGGCGAGGCCGAGATCGTAGCGGAAACGGTTGCCGCTCTGACCGGCGATCGCGACCCGCAGGCATGCTCCGGGCGTCTTTGCGCTGATCGCAGCCGCGGCGATCTTCGCCGCAGCGGCATCGGTGACGGCGATAGCCCAGTCGTTCATGCGGTGCCCACGATCTGATGGTACGACCGATACTGCGCACCATCGTGACCCGTGTCCTTCTGCTCATCCCCGACCGCACCTACCGGACGGCCGATTTCATGGCTGCGGCTTCCGCGCTTGGGATCGATGTCGTCGTCGGATCGCGTGAGGCGTCGCCGCTCGCTGGAGTCGGCGACGGACGGTTCCTGGAGGTGCCCCTGGACGACATCGAGGACACCGCCAGGCGCGTCGGGGCCTTTGCCGCCGACCGGCCGCTCGACGCCGTCGTTGGGGTGGACGATGGCTCGACGCTCGCGGCTGCGGCGGCCTCCGCGGTGCTCGATCTGCCGGCCAACACGGTCGAGGCGGTCGCCGCATCGCTCGACAAGGCTGAGGCCCGCCGGCTTTTCGCGCGGGCCGGTCTGCCGACGCCGTTTCATCGGGTATGGTCCGCGGACGCCGACCCTGAGGAGGTCGCGACGACGCCCGGCTTGCCCGTCGTCGTGAAGCCGGTCGACCTGTCCGGCAGCCGAGGAGTCATCCGCGCCGACGGCCCGGACGAGCTGGCGACGGCGTTCGCGCGGGTCGCTGCGATCGTCCGCTCGCCCGATGTCTGCCCGCCGGGCTCGGAGCCGCAGCGGATTATCGTCGAGGCTTACATCCCGGGTGTCGAAGTCGCCGTCGAGGGGCTGCTCCGCGGTGGACGCCTCGAGGTCCTCGCCGTATTCGACAAGCCCGACCCACTCGAAGGGCCCTTCTTCGAGGAGACGATCTACGTCACGCCGTCCCGTCTGGGGGACGACGACCGAGCGCGGGTCGTCGAGGTGGCCGGGCGGGCGTGTGCCGCCCTCGGCCTTACCGAGGGCCCGATCCACGCTGAGGTAAGGCTGAACGACAGGGGCGCCTGGATTCTCGAGGTCGCCGCTCGATCGATCGGAGGTCTCTGTGCGCGGACCCTGCGATTCGGAGCTGGGGTAGCTCTCGAGGAGCTGATCCTCCGCCACGCCGCCGGCCTGCCGCTCGATGACACAGCCCTCAGGCGCGAGGACGCCTCGGCCGGCGTCATGATGCTGCCCATCCGGAGTGCCGGCAGGCTCGTCGAGGTCCGCGGCCAGGACGAGGCGCGAGCCGTCCCGGGCATCTCCGGTCTCACGATCACGATCCCCAGGAACGGCGACCTCGTACCGCTGCCGGAGGGCGACCGTTATCTCGGCTTCCTGTTCGCCCGCGGCGAGGCGCCGGCCGAGGTCGAGCGATCCCTGCGCGCGGCGGCAGACCGACTCGAGGTCGTCGTCGCCTAGGGCCGCTCGCGGCCGAGCGATGCAAAGCGCAGCCCGGCGGCCCGGACGGCGGCGCCGTCGACGACCGCCCGCGTGTCGTAGACGAGGTCGCCTCGCATCAGACGCGCAAGGCGGGCCCAGTCGAGCTCGGCATAGTCGGGCCATTCCGTCGCC
This sequence comes from uncultured Chloroflexia bacterium, assembly GCA_963789905.1. GTDB lineage: Bacteria > Chloroflexota > Limnocylindria > Limnocylindrales > CSP1-4 > CAWBMK01. The sequence continues at coordinate 1,835,003 of CAWBMK010000001.1, forward strand.
ACGAGCACCGCGTCCGCCCCGCCTGCCGCAGCCTCCGGCGTCGGCGCGGTTTCCAGGGCAGCATCGGTGCGCCGAGCCTTGTCGATCGCCCGCGGATCCGTTCCCACGACGGCCGCGCCCGCGGCGCGGAGGTAGCGAGCGAGGGAGAGCGCGGGCGACTCGCGCACATCGTCGGTCTGGGCCTTGAATGCGAGGCCGAGCACGGCCACGCGGGCGCCGTCAAGGCCATGGGGCCGACCCGAGGCGAGGAGCCGGCCGATCTCGTCGACGATGGCCTGCTGGTGGACCTCGTTCGAGTGGCCGACCGCGTCGATAAGTGGGGTCGCGACGCCGTGCGTGCTCGTCGCGAGAGCGAGGGCGACGGCCTGCTCGGGCAGGCACGAGCCGCCGTAGCCCGGACCTGCCGTGAGGAACGACCGACCGATCCGGGCGTCCATGCCGATGCCCGCCGTCACCGTGTCGACGTTCGCGCCCACGACATCGCAGATCCGGGCCAGCTCGTTCGCATAGGCGACCTTCGTGGCGAGCAGGACGTTGTTGGCGATCTTGACGAGGGCGATCGAGCGGGCATCGGCAGATCATCGTCGGCGCGCCCGTGCGCTCGTACAGAGAGAGGACCTCCTCGGCCGCTTGTCGATCGCGAGGCTCCAGCCAGCCGACCACGATACGGTCGGGCCGGGCGAAGTCGGCGAGGGCGGAGCCCTCTCTCATGAACTCGGGGTTGGTGACGATCGCCGGCCGCTCAGGCCGACCGGCGAGAAGTCCGAGAAGGCGATCCGGGCCATCGATCGGCAGGGTCGAGCGGATGGCGATGACGTGTTCGGACCCGACCCTCTCGAGCAGGGCGGCGACGGCGGCCTCGACGTTGGCCATCGACAGCGGGCCGTCCGGTCCCGTCGGCGTCGACACGACGACGAACGAGAACGCCGCCTCGGCGGGCGGCCGAGGATCCGTGGTGAACGCCAGGACGCCATCCGCCAGATGGCGCCGGATGCCGTCCTCAAGCCCGGGTTCGAAGACCGGAGCGACCCCGGCGGCGAGATCCGCGATCCGCTGCGCATCGATGTCGGTGACCGTGACCTCGTGTCCGAGGTCGGCGAAGCCCACGGCGCTGACGAGCCCGACGTGTCCGGCTCCGACGATGAACAGGTGCATCGATCCTCCGCGCGGCTGTCACGGGCCCGTGCGCTCCGGCATGTCGGACGGCGCCGGCGGGCCCCCGGGATGGTAGCCGGGGCACGCGCTAGGCTGGCGCGGTGCGGGTCACGATCGTCGCCGCCAACACGTTCGAGCACGACGCACGCCAGTTGCGAACCGCCGACGCGCTTGTCGGCGACGGGCACGCGGTCACCTGCATCGGCTATGCCGGCCCCGGTCTCCAACGCGAGGAGGAGCTACCGAGTGGCGCCTTCGTCCGGCGCGTGGCGGTCGATCGGACGATCGGCAGCGCCTTTCGGCCTCTGCCCCGGGTGGCGCGTCGTGTGCTGTGCCGCCTGCTCGGGATCGATCCCGCCTGGACGGCCCTGCCTCCGACCCAGGCGACGGGGTTCGACCGGCTGCGGGCGCCCTTCCGCCGCCTGGTCGAGATCGCCGCCCACGCCAGGCGAGTAGGGCCGTGGGCGGATGCCGTCCTTGCAGCTGCCCCGGGCACGGACGTATTCCACGCCAAGGCCCTCATCGCCCTGCCGGTCATCCACGAAGCCGCGCGCAGATCGAGCGCCAGGTTCGTCTACGACCTTGCCGACATCCACACCGAGGCCGCTCGGCTCGGCCGCATGCCGTCGTGGTTTCGCTCGATCGTCCGGCGCCGCGAGCGGCGCTGGATGGCCGATGCGGCGGCGCTCACGGCCGTCAGCGATGGCGTCGCCGACGAGATCGCCCGTCGCTTCGCCTTCGCCCGTCCAACGGTCGTCCTCAACTGCCCGCCTGCGTGGCGACCGGGGGAGGCCCTGCCGCCGCCCGCTGGCCGCCTCCGCGAGCTTGCGAGGATCCCGGAGGGACGCGCCATCGTGCTCTACCAGGGTGGCTTCAGTGTCGATCGGGGGATCGAGGAGCTGGTCGCCGCGATGGACGAGTCCCCCCTCCGCGAGCTGGAGGTGGCGGCCGTCTTCATGGGCTACGGACGCCTCCGCGAGTGGCTGACTGCGCGTGCGGGCGAGCGACCCGGTCGCATCGCCCTCGTCGACGCCGTGCCGCCGGCCGAGCTGCTGGCCCTGACCGTCGATGCCGATGTCGGGTTTGTCGGCCAGCCGCCGCGAACGCTCAACCAGCGCCTCAACCTCGCCAACAAGCTGTTCGAGTACATCGGGGCGGGCGTGCCGGTCGTGGTGGCGACAGGGACCGCCCATTGCGCCCTTGTCACCGAGTCGTCCCTCGGTCAGTGCGTTGATGTCGACGACCCTGCCGCCATCGCCGTCGCCGTGGGCAGCACTGTGGCCGCGACGCCGGATGAGCGAAGGAAGCTGCGGCTGCACGTCCGCGCCGTCGCCCTGGAGCGCTACACGTGGGAGGTGCAGCGGCGTCCCCTCGTCGAGCTCTACCGCCGGTTGGCCGTCAGGGCGCCTTGACGAGGGGTGCCAGCAGGCTCGAGATGTCTGTGGTGTAGAGGCCCCGCTCGACCCGTTCGAGAATGACCCGATCGACCGGGCCGACAGACGATGCCAGCTCGGGGTGATCCTTCAGATCGGCCTCATGGATCCAGATCGATTCCTTGAAGAAGGGCGCGACCTGAGCCATGGTAATGCCGAAGAAGCTGTCGTAGACGATGACCGTCCGGCCCGGGATGAACGGGCCGTCGCCGCTGGCCGTGATCCGGTAGACGGCCTGGGCGTTCTTGAGCTCGAAGGGGACATCGACCTTCTGGCGATCGATGTCGACGCCCGCCCGTGTCTGGAATTGAGGCGTCTCCTCCGTTCGGCTCAGGCCGAGCTGGCGAGCCAGGTCCTGGGGGGCCTTCTTCGTCCCCGTCTGGACGACCTCGGCGTCGTTCCAGGCGTCGGGCTCGATGGCCTGGACGAGCGCCTTGATGGCGTGATTGGCGCCGGCCGGCGTCCAGTGAGAGTCCTGCGAGTGGTAGAGCCGGATCCCGGTCGGGTCGGCGGCGCGAGCCGCCAGGAGTGGGCCCCAGCCGTCGATCGCCCATGCACTCCGTTCCGCCAGATCGGCCCTCATGGCCGTCCGCTGCTCGTCCGAGCAGGGCGTCGGACGGTCGGTGTTCGTCGGCAGCCGATCGGGATAGATCGTGTGCTTGTCGGGGATGACGATGAAGCGGAAGTCCTTTTGTGCGGCCGTGAACGCGGCGGACATCTCGTCGAGCATCGCGGTGATGTCGTCGGCCTTGTAGGTGCACCTCGGGATGAGCTCGGAACGGATGAACAGCCAGTCGTCGATGCCAAAGATCACGTTCGGGTTCGACGCGACGCCGACCTTGGCCTCGGCCTCTCCCTTGATCCTCACCGCAAGCGGCTTGACCAGGATGTTGTCGGCGAGGTAGTCGCCGAGCCCACCGAAGAACTTCGGGTCGAGGAGGGCTTCCGCGTTCGCGGGCGGGGGACTGAGGAGCGGCCGATTCTCGACCGACACCGGCCGCATCCCAATAAGGAGCAGGATGGCCGGGATCGAGATCCCGATGGCGAAGACGACCAGGACGAGCCGATCGATCCGTCGCCAGGCCGGCGTCGGGCTGGCCGGCGGAAGGTGCGCCGAATCCTCGTCGAGGACGTCCGGCGGGGCGAAGGGCTCGGGATCTGGAATGGTCATCTTCGAGACAGGGTCGACCTCAGAACTGGAAGTAGAGGAACGGGCTGAATGTACTCGACAACACCAGGATGATCGAAATCGGAAGGACGATCGTGAACGTTGCCAGGCGCAGCACCCGCTGGCCGAGCGGTCGCGGGTCCTCGATCCGGACGCCGGTCACCCATTCGCGTGGGATGAGGACGCTCGCCGCCCCGATGACCAGGCACGCGATCGCGATCGGGTCGAGGGCGAGGACGACTTCGGGTGGCAGGCCGATCCCGGGCCGGAACAGCGCCCGATAGTATCGGAGGGCGTAGATCACATCGGGTGAGCGGAAGAGGACCCACCCAAAGAGGACGAGGCCGACGGTTCGCGCCCGGCCGATCAGGTGACGACCGGTCGCCGTGTCACGCCCGACACCCGTCACCCGCTCGATCAGCAGCAACGTGCCGTGGTATGCGCCCCACAGGATGAAGGTCCAATTGGCTCCGTGCCACAGGCCGGTGATGAGGAAGACGATGACGAGATTGCGGTACGTCTGGAGCGTCGAACCGCGGTTCCCGCCCAGCGGGATGTACAGGTAGTCGCGGAACCATCGAGACAGCGACATGTGCCAGCGACGCCAGAACTCGGTGATCGAGCGGGAGCTGTAGGGCCGGTCGAAGTTCTCGGGCAGCCGGATCCCGAACATCTGGGCCAGACCCAGGGCCATGTCCGAATAGCCCGAGAAATCGAAGTAGAGCTGGATCGCGTAGGCAACGGCCCCGAGGACTGCGGCTCCCGTCGAGAGCTCCCCGGGCGGCGTCGTGAAGATGGCGTTGACGACCGGCGCGACGTTATCGGCGATGAGGACCTTCTTGCCCAGACCGAGCGAGAAGCGGTAGACGCCCGCCGCGAACGCCGCGCTCGTCTCGCGCCGCCGGACCAGCTGGTCGCGGATCTCGTGGAACCGCACGATCGGCCCGGCGATGAGCTGGGGGAAGAACGTGATGTAGAGGGCGAAGTCGATCGGGGCGACGAGGTGGCGGGCCGTACCGCGGTAGATGTCGACGAGATAGCTCAGAGCGTGGAACGTGTAGAACGAGATGCCGATCGGGAGGAGGACCTGGGCCCACGGCATGTACGGCAGGCCGAGGGCATCGAGGAGCTCCTGCGCGGTCGCGACCCCGAAGTTGACGTACTTGAACCAGCCCAGGAGGACGACGTTGACGATGACCCCGAGGGCCAGCCAGCGCTGGGCAGCCCAGCGCAGCTCGGCGTCCATCGCCCGCTCGATCCGCAGCCCGACGATGTAGTTGACGGCGATCGAGCCGAGCAGGACGAAGACGATCGAGCCGGCGCCCCAGACGTAGAAGACGAGGCTGGCCAGGACGAGGACGAGGTTGCGGAACCGTCGAGGTGAGATGTAGTAGGCGCCGAGGACGGCGGGCAGGAAGAAAAAGATGAATGCGACCGAGGAGAAGACCATGCGGCGCGCAAGTGTATCCGGAGCCTCGTCGGCTCCTGCCCGGACCGCGATGGCGAGTCTCACCGGCTAGACTCACTCGGCTGTGGCCACCGATTCCCGTGTCGCGATCATCGGCCTCGGCTACGTCGGCTTGCCGCTCGCCATCGCTTTGGTCGAGGCGGGGATCGAGGTCGTCGGGGTCGACGCGAACGACTCGCGAGTCTCCGAGCTTTCGGATGGCCGCTCGCCGATCGATGACGTCACCGACGATCGCCTCGCCGCCGCGCTCGCGCGCGGCTTGCAGGTCGTGGGACCCGACACGGCGGACCTGGCGGCGCCCGACGTCGTCATCGTCTGCGTGCCGACGCCGATCGATCGCGCCAAGGACCCGGACCTCTCTCCGGTCGTGGCCGCGGCCGAGCTCATTCGGCCGGCGCTTCGTGCGGGCCAGCTGATCATCCTCCAGTCCACCACCTACCCGGGCACGACGACCGGCCCGTTTCGCGAGGTCCTCGAGCGCTCGGGCCTCAAGGCTGGGACCGACTTCGACCTCGCCTTCGCCCCGGAGCGAGTGAACCCCGGCGACCCGGCGAGCGCGACGAAGGCCGTCCCGCGTCTCGTGGGGGGTACGACGCCCCAGGCGACGGCCCGGGCCGCAACCCTTCTTGGGCATATCAACGATCGGGTCATCGGCCTCTCGTCGCCCGATGCTGCCGAGCTCGCCAAGCTCCTCGAGAACGTCTTCCGCAACGTGAACATCGCCCTGGTCAACCAGCTCGCCCTCCTGTGCGAGCGGATGGGCATCGACGTCTGGGAGGTCATCGACGCCGCGGCCACCAAGCCCTTCGGCTTCATGCGCTTCACTCCCGGGCCCGGCGTCGGCGGCCACTGCATCCCGGTCGACCCGTACTACCTCGCCTGGCGCGCGCGCGAGTTCGACTTCGTCGATCGCTTCGTCGAGCTGGCCGGTGACATCAACCTGGCCATGCCCCGCCATGTCGTCGATCTCGTCGCCGAGGCGCTCAACGATCGTGGACGGGCGCTCAACGGGGCGAAAGTCGCGATCATCGGTGTCGCCTTCAAGCCCGACGTACGCGACGCTCGCAACTCACCGGCCGCCGAGGTCATCGCAGGTCTGGCCTCGCGGGGCGCGATCGTCGGCTACCACGATCCGCACGTGTCCCTGTTCCGGAGCGCCGACGGGACCGAGTTGCGATCCGAGCCGCTCGATGACGTTCTGTCGAGCGCCGACGTCGTGGTCGTGCTGGTGGCTCATCGCGCCATCGACTGGGATGACGTCTATGGCCGCGCGGCCCTCATCGTCGACACCGTCGACACTTCACGCGATCGATCGGTCCGCTCGCGCCAGGTCCTCCGCCTGGGCGCCGGCTGGGCCGTCGGGGTGGCGGCGCCCGTTTGACGCGCCGAGCCCCGGGCCCTCTCGTCCACGTTGTTGGGACGCGGCCGAACTTCATCAAGGCGGGGCCGGTCGTGCAGGCGACGGCGGAGCTCGGGATCGACCAGCGGCTCGTCCACACCGGTCAGCACTACGACGCGACGATGTCCGATGTGTTCTTCCGCGAGCTCGGGATCCCCGAAGCGGACGTCAATCTCGGCGTTGGATCGGGCAGCCACGCCGAGCAGACGGCGGCCCTCATGCTGGCGCTGGAACGGACCCTCCGGGAGCTCGCGCCATCCCTCATCGTCGTCTACGGCGACGTCAACTCGACGCTGGCCGCCGCCCTTGTGGCGGCCAAGCTCCAGGTCGCAGTGGCGCACGTCGAGGCAGGCCTTCGCAGCTTCGACGACTCGATGCCCGAGGAGATCAACCGGCGGGTGACCGATCTCCTCTCGGACCTGCTCTTCGTCACCTGCCCCGAAGGCCTCGAGAACCTCGCTCGCGAGGGCGTCGACGTTAGCCGGGTCCATTTCGTGGGCAACCCGATGATCGACACGCTGCTGGCGAACCTCGATCGGTTCGACGTGGCTGCGGCCCGGCGTGACCACGGGCTCGAGGGGCCGTACGCGGTGGCGACTCTCCACCGGCCGGCGAACGTCGACGCGCCCGAGGCCGCGGGCCGCATCGTCGCGATGCTGGCCGAGCTCACCGAGGTCATCCCGCTCGTCCTGCCGCTCCACCCACGGAGCTGGCCATCGCTCACGGAGGCGGGCCTCGAGCCCGGACCGCGCCTTCGGCTCATCGAGCCGCTCGGCTACGTGCCGTTCCTGTCCCTCCTTCGCGGAGCCACTCTCGTCGTGACCGACTCAGGCGGCATCCAGGAAGAGACGACCATGCTCGGAGTTCCGTGCCTGACGGTCCGCCCGAACACCGAGCGTCCGGTGACGATCAGCCACGGCACGAACCGGCTCGTCGAGCCGGATGAGGTCGGAGCCGCCGCTGCGGCGATCGTGGCCGATCCACCGTCTCCGCCGGCCGAGCCTCCGCCGCTTTGGGACGGCCACGCCGGCGCGCGGATCGCCGCCCTCATCGCGGAGTGGCTCTCGGCCTGATCGGACGGGCGATCGAAGATCAGGCGGACCCGCGACCGCGGCCGCTCGGTGCGTTGGCTGCGGCGAGCGCTGGATCGGAGGTGGCGGGGGTGCTGGGGCCGAACAGCATGTCGCGGAGCTCGGTCGCGAAGCGAAGCGACAGGATCCGCGGGGAGTGTTCAGCGGCCACTGTCAGGGCCGCCGCGCGGGCCTCTTGGGTCGTCAGTTCGGCCGCGGCGCCGAGCGCCTCGACCAGGCTGGCCCGGCACGACCGGGTCGAACGTCCGGGCGAAGCGTGCGTCGACGATGTCGGTGAGCGCCCCCTCGTCGGGAACGACGACCGGCAGCCCGAACGTGAGCACAAGCATGAGGACACCCGAATTGAGGGTCCGAAGGTATGGCAGGACGGCGATGTCTGCGGCGCGCAGGAAGACCTGCATCTCATCCCGGGCGATACGCCGCGGATGGACGATGACGTTGGGCATGCGCGCGCAGCGTTCGACTGTCTCGGGGACGCTCTCCTCCGGTCCGGGCTCGCCGGCGATGATGAGGCGACGTGGCGTGGCACTCGGCGGCAGCGTCTCCCATGCGTCGAGCAGCTCGACCAGGCCTTTGTAGGGCTTGATGGACCCGACAACGATGTAGACGAGCTCGTCTGGCGACACGCCCAACTCGTGACGGGCCTGCTCACGGGTCAGATAGTCCTCGTAGGTCCCAGCGTAGCTTGGGTGCGGGACGTGGAGGACCTTGGCCGCCGGGATCTCGAACCATGGGCTTACGAGCTCCACCGTCCGGCTGGCCATGATGTGGACGACGTCGGCTCGCTCGACGATCGCGGCTCGAAGGGTCGCCTCCTCGGATTCGAGGGTTGCCCCATGAGGCAGGATGTTGTGGACCGTCCAGGCGATCCTCCCGCCGGCAGACTTGTGGCGATCGAGGCGGGCCAGGAATGCGTCGCGGGCCCGCCGGCCTTCCCGCGCCGACCCGGCGTGCCCGAAGATCATGTTGAGCCAGTGCAGGTGTAGGACCGTCGAGAAGCCCAGGCGCGAGAGCCCGGTCAACTCCGAGATGCGCTCCTGGCGGACGATCGGCAACGGGGCGATGCCTGCCTCCCACGCCCGCTGGTAGAGGAGCTGCTGGAAGGGGTTCATCCGGGCGATCGGGTGGTAGCCAAGGATCACCGGGTCGTGGCCCATCCCATCGAGCCGCTGGAGGGCGGCGATCGCCTCGCCGGTCAGTTCGCCACGCGAGCGATCCGGTCCCCTGAGATCGCCTTCCATCAGCGGGCTCTCGGGCCGGTGGTGCCGGCCCGCTCAGGCCACGCGGCGAGGACTCGATCGTAGACCTCTCGGAAGCGAGGCCCGTTGGCCGACCAGGTCCGCTCGCGGGCGACCCATTCGCCGCCCCGCTCGGCCGATCCTCCCCGCAAGCGCGGGGTCGTCGACGAGTCGCTCGATCGCGGTCGCCAGGGCGTCGGCATCCCCCGTCCGAAATGCGATGCCGCGCTCATCCGGCTCGGCGATCTCCATGAGGGCCGGCAGGTCGGCTACGACCAGCGGCCTCTCCATGGCCATCGCCTCGTAGGGCTTGAGCGGCGTTACAGCTCGTGCGGCGCGCTCATCGCGGCGGGGCACGACGAAGGCGTCCAGCAGCGCGTAATGAGCCCGGACCTCGTCGTGCGGGACGCGACCTGTGAAGATGACATCCTGAGCCACCCCTGCCCGCGCTGCCTCCCGCTCGATCTCTTGACGTCGTTTCCCATCACCCACGATGAGGCACGCCACCGACCGACCACGCGCCCGCAGGCGAGCCGTCGCCTGGACCAGCAGCTCCTGGTTCTCGCGCGGGTGGTCGAGGTTGCTGACGTAGCCGAACGTAAAGCGGTCGTCGAGGCCGTAACGCTGGCGCAGGGCCGGATCTGGTGCCTCGGGCGTGAAAGCCTCCGCGTCGACGCCGTTGGGGATGACGGTGACGCGATCGGGATCGACCCCCCGGGCGACGATGTCGGCGCGCATCGCCTCGGCGATCGTTATGACGTGATCGGCCGCCGCCATCGCCCGTGACTCCGTGTCGAATCGTCGCTGGTATTGCTCACCACGTTCGTTCCATTCGGCATCTGCCGACCAGGTCGACTCGAAGAAGGAGCGCACCTCGTACACCAAGGGGCGCTGGATATGGTCCCGGAGGGCCAGGCCAACCAGGGCCGTCTCGTAGCCGCGATGGCCGGACGAGGCGTGGATGACCATCGGCGCGATCGAGCGCGCCAGGCGAGCCGTCAGCCACGCCTGATCGCGGAGCACCAGGTCGAATGGCCGCTCCGTCTGGTACTCGGGCCCGAGATCCAGCCGGTGATGGGCGATGCCGTCTATGTCCTCCTCGGCCCGGACGCGGGCGATGCCGAGCGATCGGGGAAAGCCGAGGTTCGTCACTACGACCGGGTGCAGGCCCGCCCCTTGCTGCGCGCGAAGGTTATAGCGGCTGCGCATCGTGAAGCCGTTCGTCAGGTAGGGCACCGATTCCTTCAACAGGTGGAGCACGACTCCGTCAGTGGGATCGATCGGGCGGGGCGGTCCGGGCAGCCGCGGGAGCCAGCCGGGCTCCGTCTCGAGGATCCGGCCCATGAGGAGTCGCTCGGCATCGATGCGGGCGGGGTCCTCGGCCAGGACGTGCATCCGATGGAGGGCGCGTGCCTGCCCGGTGAGGTCGCCCTGGCGGGCGAGGATGTCGCGCTGGAGGCGCAGGACGCGCATGCTGTCGGGGTGGGCACGAGCCAGCTCATCGATCCGGGCTTGAGCTGTGCCGAGATCGCCGGCGTCGTAGGCGGCTGCGGCCCCACGGAACGCGATGCGGTTGATCCGCGGCTCCACGTGCATAGACAGACCGCTAACCGCCCGACGTCCGGTCAGCAAGGTATAGCCAGCCTCTGCGACTGTAAGGAGGGCCTCGTCTCGAGGTGGCCTCAGCCGCCCGGCCAGATCACGAACGATCCGTTCGCCGCGCCGAAGGAGGCCCTCGTTGCCAAGAACGCGGCCGATCACGATGGAGCGACCGGCCGGGCGACCTCGACCTGGGCGGGCGGGATCGGCATGACGCCGGCGGCCTCACGGGCCGCCCGGCGCTGCTCCGAGTGCTCCTCGTGGACCGCGACGACGGTGGCCGGTTCGCCTTCCGCGACGATCTGTCCCTTCTCCAGCAAGATCGCGTGATTGCAGTACTCGGTGACCCAGCTCATGTCGTGGGTCACCAGCACGATCGCCTTGGCCTGGCGGACCAGCTCAAGGACGCGCGCCTTGGACTTCGTCCGGAAGGCGGCGTCACCCGTCGACAGCACCTCGTCGAGCAGCAGGATGTCGGGATCGACCGACGTCGCGATCGCGAATCCCAGCCGTGCGCGCATGCCCGATGAGTAGGTCTTGATCGGGGCGTTGATGAACTCGCCCAGGTCGGCGTAGTCGACCATGGCCGGCAGGCGATCCTCGACGTCGCGATGGTCGAGACCCATGAACGCCCCGGCGAGCCTGATGTTCTCGAGGCCTGACAGCTCGCTGTCGAAGCCCGCTCCGAGGCTGAGCAGGCTCGACACATGGCCATCGATCTCGACGACCCCCGACGACGGCGTGATGATCCCGGCGAGGACCTGGAGGAGGGTGCTCTTGCCGGCTCCGTTGGGTCCGATGACCGCCAGCGACCCCCCCTGGACGACCCGGAGATCGACACCCTTGAGCGCCCAGAAGGCGCTCTCCCCGGACGGGCTCCTGAACATCTTGGTGAATGATTGGCGGAACGTCGTCTTCCTCGTGAACCGCAGGTTGTAGCGGACGCCGAGGTCGGTCACATTGATCGCGACCCGCTCGGTCCCGCCCGACGCGACGCCATTGTCGATGGTCATCAGAGGACCTTCGCGAACGTCGGCTCGACGCGTTTGAACAACCATGTCGCCAAGGCCAGGAGCCCGACCGACACGATCGCCAACAGGCCGAGCGCAAGCCAGTCGGGTGCTTTTCCTTCGTAGATCGCGTCGCGGTATGCGGTAAAGAGGATCGCGAACGGATTGAGCTGCATCAGCGTCCCGACGATGGGGTAATCCTTGCTGATCCGCAGGATGAGCTCGATGCCGTAGATGGACGGCGACAGGTAGAACCACAACCGCAGGACGTGGCGGGACAGGTTGCCGACATCACGGTAGAACACGTTGATGGCAGCCAGGGCGATGGCGAGCGGCAGGGTGAACAGGAGCTGGACGGCCGCGATGGCCGGAATCGTCAGGAGCCACGGCGACAGCCGTGACGGGTAGACCAGGACCATCATCGCCACGAGCGGGATGAGGCCGAAGGCAAAGTTGGCGATGCCGCTGAAGACCGACGACACCGGCAGGACGAGCTTGGGGAAGTTGATCTGCTTGATGAGGCGCTCGGAGCTCACGACCGCCAGGGTCCCGTCGCTGATCGACGAGGCGAACCACTTCCAGGGCAGGATCGCGCTGAAGATGAACAGCGGGTAGTCGGGCTGGGTACGCTGGAAGATGACCGACACGAGGATGACGTAGACGAGCATCTGGAGGAGCGGATCCACGACCCACCAGATGTTGCCCAGGAGCGTGTCCGCGCCCTTCTTCTTGAGGTCCGCGCGAACGAGGTAGCCGACGAGCCGGCGACGCGACACCATGTCGACCCAGCCTTGGCGGACAAGGCCGATTGGTCCCGGGCGCACCGCCGTCGAGCGGAACGAGGCGGGCGCCTCCGAGGACAGTCGCATCGGCCCGCAAGGTAGCACGGGTCCGAGGCCAGTCGGCTTCGCGGCCGCTGGCCGCGCGACGCTGGTCGGAGCGGGTGTGGCACGATGGGGACGGATGCCATCGACGTCGGCGGACCCTGCCTCCGCCATTCAGCTATTCGCGCGGATCGCACGCGCCGGGCGCCGCGCGGTCACGGATTTCGACCCCTACGCATACCTCCCCGAGTCAGCGCGAGACGCCACGGCCAGGCCAGTCGTCGGCGTCGTAGGTTTCTACGGTTGGGGCAACTACGGCGACGAGCTGTTCCTCAAGGTGTTCCGCGAGTACCTCGAGCCGGCGATCGCACTGCAGACAGTCCTCGACCCCGAGCGGCGCCATCAGAACGGTCGACTGATCGGAGCCGCTGTCCGGGCGAGCGACGCGATGCTCATCGGCGGTGGCGACATCCTGAATCCGGCGCGCGCCCATGATGCGTACTGGCATCGCTCCTACCTCAGGCGACCGGTCTTCGTCGCCGGCGTCGGGGTGCCGACGTGGGCGACCCCGGTTCCGTCGGCGATCGATCGTCTCCGGCGATTCCTTCGGCACGAAAGCCTCCGCTTCCTGGCGACCAGGGATGATGAGAGCAGCCAGTGGATCAGAGAGACGATTGACCCAGTGGTTCCGGTCGTCACGGCTGCCGACCTCGTTTGCGCCCTGACGCTCCCGGTGGTCGCGCGAGCATCTGATCCGCCGATCCTCGGCATCGTCGTCCGGCGTCGCTCGACGCCCGACGACCTCACTCAGGTGCGCAGGCTGGGCCAGCGGGCGCAGGAGATCGGATACCGCGTTCGCCGGATCGTGCTTGCAACGGGCCGGACGCGAGTGCGGGACCTCGAGGCGACGGCCGAGTTGGGGTTGCCCGAAGCGGAGCTCGTCGATTCGGACGACCTGACGGTACTGACGAGCGCAATCGGCGAGTGCAGTGTCCTTGCCAGCATGAAGTTTCACGGTGTTGTCGTCGCGACGATGTACGGCATCCCCGGCCTCGTCCTCATGCCGACCGCGAAGAATCGCAACTTCATGCGCCGCATCGACCGGCCCGACCTCGTAGCCGCCTATGACGCGCCTGATCTCGGCGATCGCCTGGAGGCCGGACTCGAGAGGATCCCTGACGACGTCACGGCCGGTCTGCGGGCGGAAGCGGCGTCGGTGATGGCCCAAGTCCGGGCCGGTATCGCCGGTGGTTAGCGGGACGGCGGCGGGATCGCGTTCGTCGGCCGGTCGCGGCGCTGAGGGACGGACCATCGTGCGCGCGTGCAGAGGCCTCGCTCCTCGATGAGCGATGAACCGAAGCCCGAGCAATTCGCGGCCGCGCCCCCTCCGGACTCGAACGCGAGCACGGGCCTGCCGGACGAGCTCCAGCGCGAGCGAACGCGGACGCGTCTCGCTTCTGCGGACGCCTTGCGTGCCGAACACGAGGTCGCCCAGCAGCGAGCCCGCCTGGCGGAGCTCAGTGCCCAGCTCCGATCCGAGCAGCGTCGCCACGAGGGCATCATGGGGCTGCGCTCTGTGCGCCTTGCCCTCGGTGTCTCGGGCCGGTTGCGGGCGGTCGTGGTCGCCCTCGAGCGTGTCAGCGGCGGCCGCGTCAAGGCGGCCGGCCGTGCTCCGCAGGGGCTGGCCGGCACATCGCGCCGACCTCATGCGAGGATTGCCAGCGGGCCTCACGAAGACCCTCGAGCGCTGCCGGAGCGATACCGCGCGGCGCTGCTCGCGGCGCTACTTGACCGCTCCGGGCCGGATGCGCGGCTGCGGGTGACGATCATCGGGCGCGATTCGAAGGGCGAGTCGAAGGCCGAGAGGGCGGGCGGGTCGGAGTCGGCGGACGAGACCGAGCTCCTTTTCTTGAAGGCCCTCGCAACCCTCGGATATGACGTGACGGTGATGCCCGCCGCCGGACTGATCGAGTCCGTTGACCCGGTGCCGGACGTCATCGTGGTCGCGGACGAATCGGGCGATCCCATCGGCCTGCCCTCCGCGGCCATACGCGTTGGAGTCTCGAGACCATCATCGCCCGTGGCCGAGATCCGCGGCCCGTGGGACGTCGTCATCTCGCCGGGCGACGATCCGGGCCAGGCGTTCGTCGAGGGTGTCGAGCGATGGCTGCGTGCGACTCGAGTGGTGATCAGGGTTCCCGCCGGATCCGAGGAGACGGCTGCGTCGTGGGGGGACACGTACGTCGCTCGCGACCTGCGCGCGGCGTTCCGGCGCGCTGGATGGCCGGCGCGCATCCAGTTCTACCGAACCTGGGACGATCCGGCGGTCGGCTATGCCGACGTCGTCGTGGACCTGCTCGGGCTATACGAGGCGAAGACGAGACCCGGATCGTGTCGAGTCCTGTGGCAGATCAGTCACCCAGAGCTCGCGAGCCCGGAACTCTATGAATCGTACGACCTCGTATTCGTGGCCTCAGATTCGTTCGCCCGTCAGATGGCCGAACGGGTTTCTGTGCCGGTGCGGCCGCTGCATCAGGCGGCCGATCCTGAGCGCTTTCGCGCCGATCCGACTGGGCCCCATCACGAGTTGCTCTTCGTCGCGAACTGGCGAGCCGGTCGGCTCATCCTCGAGGACCTGGTCCCGACCGATCGGCTGCTCGCGGTGTACGGGCGAGGGTGGACACCGGAGCGGCTGGACGCCGCCTATCTGGCCGGCGAGTCCGTCGACAACGACGCTTTGGGCGGTTACTACGCCTCTGCATCGATCGTCCTTAATGACCATTGGGCGGGCATGCGTCGCGAGGGCTTCATCTCCAACCGCCTCTACGATGCCTCGGCGGCCGGCGCGTTCGTCATCAGCGACGATGTGGACGGCTTGGATGACGAGTTCGATGGCGGGGTGCTCGCCTATCGGGACCGCAAGCACCTGCGGCAGCTGGTCGATCAATTCCTGGCCGATCCCGAGGCCAGGACGACCGCGGCCGGGCGAGCTCGGAGGGCCGTGCTGGAGCGGCACACATTCGCCCATCGAGCCGCTCAGTTGATCGAAGCCGTCGAACCCCTCCTCAATCGGCCTCCGACCGAGGACGGGGCCCCGTGAACTATCTCGACCGGCTGCCTCGTCTCGGCGCCCGCCTCGCGCATCGACTGTTGGATCCCCACCCGAACGCGAAGTCGACGGCCGACGACCCCTTCGCCGGCTATCGTTCACTTGACGGGCCATCCCTCGCGAGCGGTCCCGAATTCCGTCACGATGCTGCGCTTGACGGCGATCCGCACGTGGTCGTGCTCCTCCCGCATCTGAACGTCGAGAAGATGTCGGGCGGACCAAACACCGTGCTCCAGCTGACCGCTCGGCTCCTGCCCGAGATCAAGGTCCGGTACGTCGCCACGTCCGGCCCACTCGCGCCCGACCGCGCAGCGATGGTGGACCACATTCATAGCGTCACGGGCGTGGAGGCCGCCGGCGATGACCTCGACTTCGTCGACGCTTCGGCACGACGGGCTAGCGTGTCCCTGGGTCGCGATGACGTCCTCATCGCCACGTACTGGCCGACGGCGCACCTGGCGCAGGCAGGTCTGGATCTCGTCCGGGCGTCCGAGTTCATCTACATCGTGCAGGACTTCGAGCCCGGCTTCTACGCCTGGTCCTCCCACTTCGCGTCTGCCCAGGCCACCTATGCAATGCCGATGCGGGCGATTGTGAACGAGCCGTTCCTCGAATCCTTCCTGCGCGACGGCCGGATCGGTCGGTTCGCCGGCGACGATCTGCGGGTGAGCACGTTCATGCCCGCCGTCGACCGCGCGATCTTCAGCCGTCGATCTGACCGCCCGGCCCACGATCCGCGTCGCCTCGTTTTTTACGCCCGCCCTCGGAACCCGCGCAACCTGTTCGAGATCGGCCTGCGCGTCCTCCGCGAGGCGGCTGGTCGGGGTGTCTTCGACGCCCAGCCCTGGGAGTTCCTTGCCGTCGGACAGGATCTGCCGGACCTGCGACTGTCCGAGCGACACGTGCTCCAGGCGCAGCCGTGGCTCTCGTACGAGCGCTACGGGGCCCTCCTCGGGTCGTCCGATGTCCTGCTGTCGCTGATGCTCTCACCTCACACGAGCTACCCACCCCTGGAGATGGCCGTGGCCGGCGGCCTGGTGGTCACCAATACCTATGGTCCGAAGACGGTGGCAGGCCTGGCGGCGATCTCGCCTGCCATCCGCGCGGCCCCACCTGAGGTCGAGTCGCTTGTCGCCGTGCTGGCTGCGGCCGTCTCGGAACTGGCCGACCTGGAGCGAGCCCCACGCACGCAGAGTGTCGCGACGTTGCCTGAGACCTGGGATGACGCGCTCCGTGACGTCGTGCCCTGGCTGGCTCATCAGGCCGTCGAGATGCGAACCGGCTGAACGCCTCAAGTCGAAATAGGGCCATCGCCCCAGGGGAGTCAACTCGGGAGTCGAGGCTATACTGCACCGGCTTCCCACCCCGCGAGACTACGCGTGGGCGTGCGGCCTGCGACTGCCGGCGCCCCAAATCGATCCAGAGGTTGACGTCCACCCGGCATGATCGACTCCATCCTCGGCCTCTTCTCACGCGACATCGGAATCGACCTCGGCACGGCCAACACGCTCGTCCATGTCCGTGATCGCGGCATCGTCATCAGCGAACCTTCGGTCGTCGCCATCGATGCCAAGACGAAGCGAGTCCTCGCCATCGGTGCGGAGGCCAAGCGAATGGTCGGTCGGACGCCCGCCAACATCATCGCCATCCGACCCCTTCGTGACGGGGTCATCAGCGACTTCGATGTGACCGAACAGATGATCAAGTACTTCGTCCACAAGGTCCACGATCGGATCGGTCTGATCCCAAGGCCACGGATGCTGCTTGGCATCCCGTCGGGCGTCACCGAGGTCGAGAAGCGGGCCGTTCGCGACGCCGCTCTCAACGCCGGCGCGCGCTGGGCTCGCCTCATCGAAGAGCCGATGGCCGCCGCGATCGGCGCCGGTCTGCCGGTCAGCGAACCGTCGGGCAGCCTGATCGTCGACATCGGAGGTGGCACAACGGAGGTCGCCGTCATCTCGCTCGGCGGCATCGTCGTGAGTCGTTCCATCAGGATCGGAGGCGACGAGATGGACCAGGACATCGTCAGCTTCGCGCGCCGCGAGTACAACCTCTTCCTCGGCGAGCGCACGGCTGAGGACATCAAGATCGCCATCGCCTCGGGCTATCCGGGCGAATGGGACAGCCAGCGCGTGACCCTCCGCGGCCGCGACCTCCTGACCGGGCTGCCGCGGGCCGTCGAGGTCGGCGCCGACCAGATCCGCGAGGCGATCGAGCCGTCGGTCAGCCAGATCGTCGACACGATCAAGGACACGATCGAGGAGACGCCGCCCGAGCTCGTCGCCGACATCATGGACCAGGGCATCGTCCTGGCCGGCGGCGGGGCGCTGTTGTCCGGCCTCGACCGCCGGGTGGCCGAGGCGACCCAGATGCCGGTAGTGGTCGCGGAGGACCCGCTGACCTGTGTCGCGCGAGGGACCGGGATCGCCCTCGAGAGTCTCCGCAGCATGGAGCGGGTGCTCGTCACGGAGACCTACGCCCGCGCCCCGCGGTAACGCGCCGTGACGGCAACCCCGACCGCAGTCTCTCGCGTCGCGCGGCGACGGCTGGCCGCCTTCGGCATCCTCCTCCTGATCGCGACCGGACTCATGATGTTCTCCTCGTCACCGGTCCTGACCGACCTCCAGCGGGGCATCGCCTTCGCCTTCCGGCCCGTTCAGAGCGCCATCGACGGCGGCCTCGGGACGATCGGCGGGATCATCGAGGCGGCCTCGTCCATCGACCGGTTGCGCTCCGAGAACCAGGCCCTTCGTGACGAGAACGATCGTCTGCGCATCGAGAACCGCCTGACCGAGTCGATCCGCAGGGAGAACGACGAGCTGACCGCTCTACTCCAGCTCCGGAGCGACCTGGGCTATGAGACCGTCACCGCGTCGATCGTGGCCCGCGATCCGGCCGAGTTCCGCCGGGTCGTCGTCCTCGATCGGGGCACCGATGACGGGATCGAGAAGGGCGATGCGATCATCGCCGTTGGTGGCGCGCTGGCCGGCCAGGTCATCGAGGTCGGACCCAACTTCGCCCATGTCCTGCTCCTCTCCGACACCTCGTCGGTGGTCGCCGGCGCCCTGAGCACGGACGGTGCCCGAGGTGAGGTCACCGGCCAGCTGGGCAGCGTCCTTTCGATGCGCAACATCGACGCGACCGCCGAGGTCGTGCTCGGAGACGAGGTGCTCACAGCGGGCATCGAGCTGGCCGGCGGGATCCGCTCGCCGTTCCCTGGCGGGCTCCTCATCGGGGCCGTGGTCGATGTCCGGAGCGATCCCAACGAGGTCGTCAAGACGGCGTTCGTCGAACCCGCCGCGGACCTCGACAGGCTCAGCCACGTCCTCGTCATCACCAGCTATGAGGGCGGCCTGCCCGACCCGGGCCTGGAGCCGATCCCGTGCAAGCCGGCCAACGGCGGAACCTTGCCGGCTGGCGAGCAACCCTGCTTCACGCCCAGTCCGGGGTCGTGATCCGACGACCCGCGGGCTTGCTAGGCTAGCCCCGTGAAGGGGCTTATCCTCGCCGGCGGAACGGCAACCCGGCTCTTCCCGCTGACGATCGTGACGAACAAGCACCTTCTTCCGATCTACGACCGGCCGATGATCTACTACCCCCTCGAGACCTTGTCCGGGATGGGCATCCGCGAGGTCATGGTCGTCGTCGGCGGCAAGAGCGTCGGCGACATCGTCGAGCTCCTTGCCGACGGCTCGCACTTCGGCCTCGACCTGACATACCGCTACCAGCGCGGGGCGCTGGGCATCGCCCATGCGATCGGCCTGGCCCGCGATTTCGTCGGCGACGACGCCTTCTGCGTCGTTCTCGGCGACAACATCCTGCGGGGTCCGGCTCTGGCCGGGATGGCCGGTGAATTCGAGGCATCTTCGAGCGGGGCCGGGACGCTGCTCTACCGGGTCACCGATCCGGAGCGCTTCGGCGTGGCCGAGCTCGATTCGGCGGGCGAGGTCGTCGGGTTCGAGGAGAAGCCAGTCGCCCCGAAGAGCGATCTCATCCCGATCGGCGTCTACTTCCTGCGGCCGGACGCCTTCGATGTGATCGGCCAGCTGTCTCCCTCGGGCCGTGGCGAATTCGAGATCACCGACGTCCTCAACCACTACATCGGCCTGGGCGGGGGCCTCTTCTGGCGCCTCTACGATGGCCAGTGGACCGATGCCGGGACGGTCGATTCGCTCATCCGCGCGGCGGAGCTTGCCCGCGACGACGACGAGGCCGGTGCGCTGTCGCCGCCACCGCCACGCCCCGGCCAGAGGCACGACGACAGCGGCTCGACAGGCAGGCAGGTCGGATGAGCTCGACGAGTAGACCGCCCTGGGCCGCGCCCGGAGCTCGTCTGCTCGTCACCGGTGGCGCCGGCTTCATCGGCAGCCAGTTCGTCCGCCAGGTGCTCGCCCGGTCCGATGGCACCCACATCACGGTGCTCGACAAGCTGACCTACGCCGGGAGCGAGGCGAACCTCGAGCCGGTCCGAGCCGATGCCGAGCAGGCCAGCCAGCTGCGGTTCGTGCGCGGCGACATCGCCGACCCCACCATCGTCGATCCACTCGTTGCCGAGGCGGACGCTGTCCTCAACTTCGCGGCTGAGAGCCACGTCGACCGGAGCATCCTCGATCCAGAGGCCTTCCTCATGACTGGAGTGATCGGCGTTCATGTCCTGCTTGAGGCCTGCCGCCGCGAGGCGGATCGGTTCGTGGCTGGACGGCGAGATGCGGCCCCGCGCCTCGTCCAGGTGAGCACCGACGAGGTCTACGGCTCGGTCGAGGAGGGCGCGTCGCTCGAGACCGACGCCCTCGCTCCGCGCTCGCCGTACAGCGCAGCCAAAGCTGCCGGCGAGCTCCTTGCCCTCAGCTACCGCGTCACCCACGGCCTCGACGTCGTGATCACGCGCGGCTCGAACACCTACGGCCCATACCAGCATCCGGAGAAGCTCATCCCGTTGTTCGTGACGAACGCACTCCAGGATCTGCCCCTGCCGCTCTATGGCGACGGGCTCCAGCGGCGCGATTGGCTCTTCGTCTCCGACCACGCTGCTGCCGTAGAGCACGTCCTGCGGCACGGCAGCGCCGGCGAGGTTTACAACGCGCCGGGCGGCACGGAGTTACCGAATCGCGAGGTCGTTCGGCGTCTCCTCGAGCTGACAGGTAGGCCGTGGTCCCTCGTTCGCACTGTCGAGGATCGCCAGGGTCACGATCGCCGCTACGCGATGGACGGGACGAAGCTGGCGGCTCTGGGCTGGCACGCCGCCGTCGGCTTCGACGAGGGCCTCGCCCGGACGGTCGACTGGTTCCGGGCGAACGAAGCCTGGTGGCGGACGGCTCGATCGGGTGACTGGGACGCCTATTACGCCCGGCAATACGGGACGCGACTGGCCGAGTCTTCGGCCGCCGAGCCCACGGCCGCCGAGCCCACGGCCGCGGAAGCCAGTTGAGCGCGTGCCAATGACACTCGTCGCGATCACCGGCGCGAGCGGTCGATTGGGCCGAGCCATCGTCGCGGCCGCCGTCGCGGATCCAGCCATCGGTCCGGGTGGCGTGGTGAGCTGGACGAGGTCCGACTTCGATCTCGACCAGCCGGCCGAAGTGGCGGGGCTGGTGGGGGCCTCGCGGGTCGGCGTCGTCATCCACGCGGCGGCCTGGACCGATGTCGACGGCTGCGCGCGCGATCCGGCCCTCGCCATGCGACGAAACGGGGATGCGACGGCCGCTCTCGCCGAGGCGTGCCGAGCGGCGGGCACGGATCTTCTGATCGTCTCGACCAACGAGGTCTTCGATGGGCAGCGAACGGACGGTCATGGCTACCGACCGACCGATCCGGTCGCTCCGATCAATGCCTACGGGGCGAGCAAGCTGGCGGGAGAGGACGGGGCCCGGGCGGCCTTTGGCGCGGCGGGCTCCAGCGGGCCGCGACTGTCCATCGTTCGGACGGCCTGGCTGTTCGGGCCGCCGGCGACCGATTTCCCGGCCAAGATCCTTGCCGCCGCCGGCCGGGCGCGCGGAGCCGATGAACCGCTCCGGCTCGTCGTCGACGAGATCGGATCGCCGACGTATGCGCCGGATCTGGCCGCTGCCCTCGTCCGCTTCGTCGTGGCTCGGGTGCCTGGAGGGACGTTCCATGCCGTCAACGCGGGCATGGCGTCGCGCAGCGCATGGGCTCGAGAGGTCCTTCGTATCGCCGGGACGTCGATTTGCACGGTTGACGTGACGGCGGACAGCTGGGAGCGACCGTCGCGCGCTCCGCGGTGGGCGGTCCTCGAATCCTCGCCAGAGCTCGGTCCGCTCCGCGCTTGGCAGGACGCCCTCGCGGTTCATATCGCCGGGACGGCGAGAGCAAGGGCCGGGGCGGCGTGAGCGGATCGCGGATCGAGGGCGTCCGCCTCGGTCGCATCGCGCGTCATGGTGATGGTCGGGGCTCGTTTCGGGAGGCGTGGCGCGCCTCCTGGTATGCGGACGACGGCAGGTCTGGCCAGGCACCCGATTTCGTCCAGGCCAACGTCTCGACGTCGGCTCCCGGTGTCCTGCGCGGGCTGCATATGCACCGTCGTCAGGTCGACCACTGGGTCGTCCTCGACGGCCGGGCCTTCGTCGCCCTCGTCGACACCCGGTCGGCCGTCGGCGGCGGCGCCCCCCTCGTCGAGACATTCGAGTCCGTCGCGGACGACTGGATCGCCATCCCTATCGGTGTCGCCCATGGTTTCCTGGCCCTCGAGCCGCTGACGCTCCTCTATCTCGTGAGCGCGGAGTACGACGGCTCGGACGAGCTCGGTTTCGCCTGGGACGATCCCGCCGTCGCGGTCAGCTGGCCGGTTGCGCCGGGGACGCCCGATGGCCGTCCGATACTCTCGGGCCGGGACCAGAGCGCACCCCGACTCGACGATCTCCTGGCGACATTGAGGAGCTGACGGATCGAGGGTCCCCCATGGGGGCGTTGTCCCGGAGCACCGTTATCGAGTTCGGCTCGGATCGACGCCTGGTGCACCTCACCGCACCGCGTCCCTGCAGACATCTCCTGTCGCGGCCCTATGGGCCTAGGCGACAGATGACCATCCCGCGATTGAGCCAACCCCCTCCTCCGGCGACGCTCGGTCGGAACTCATCCGCCGCGGGCACCGCTTGCCCGTCGGGCCGACGCCCCCGATGAAGGAGTAGGACCGATCGTGCGACGCTTCATCGCCGCCATCGCGATCGCCATCATGGCGATCGGCGCCTTCGTCGCCCCGGCTGCTGCGGCTCCCGCCAACCCCAAGGTCGTCATCATCGTCGGGGCCGTTCACGGCCAGACAGGGTCCTACCTCCAGCGCGGCGAGGAGGCCTACCAGGAAGCCCGCAAGTACACCTCGAACGTCGTCAAGGTCTTCTCGCCGTGTGCCACCTGGGCGAAGGTGAAGGCGGCCATCCAGGGTGCGTCAATCGTGATCTACATGGGTCACGGCAACGGTTTCCCGAGCCCGTACCGGACCACCCCGTGGCCGTACAGCCAGAATGGCTTCGGCCTGAACGCCACCTGCAACGCAGGCCACAACAACACGACCTACTACGGCGAGCACTACATAGCGAGCCAGGTCGATCTCGCTCCGAATGCGGTCGTGCTCCTCCACCACCTGTGCTATGCGTCGGGAAACTCCGAGCCCGGTCAGCCGGCGCCCTCGCTCAGCGTCGCCAAGCAACGCGCCGATAACTTCGCGGCCGGCTTCCTGAAGGCAAACGCCCGCGCCGTGATCGCCGAGGGGCACACCGACCCCGATTACTACCTGTGGGCGCTCTTCAGCACCCATCAGACCATCGAGGAGATGTGGCGGGCTGCCCCGAACTTCCACAACCACGTCATCGCCTATCCGTCCACCCGCTCATCGGGCTACACAGCCCGACTGGACCCGGACAGCTCGGCTCCGTCCGGCTACTACCGATCCCTGGTGACGAAGGCGGGCATCTCGACAGACGATGTCACCGGCGCCCCATGGGCATCGACGTCAGTCGATCCTCCCTGGTTCGTGGCACCGGGTGCCGCGTCCGTCGCGGTCGACGGCGCCCTACTCCACGACAGCCAGGCCCTCGACGGATCCTCGACACCGCTGGCGCTCGACACGCCCCTGCGTGTCGACGAGGTCGCGGGGATGGCCGGAGCGGTCCAGGTCATCGCCGTCCACGCGCTGACCGGCGGGCAATCGGGCTTCATGGCGGCGGGCGATCTCACGCCCCGCGACAGCGCCGGGCCGACCGTCTGGCAGGTCGACAAGGGCACGGGTGCATTCTCGCCGAACGGTGACGGACACTCCGACAGCCTCACGCTCACGGCCCTGGTCTCGGAGGATGCCGACTGGCGAGTTACCTGGACCAACGACCAGGGCGCGGTTCTCGACACGGACAGCGGATTTGGGGACGAGCTCGCGGCCACGTGGAATGGAAAGGTCGGCTCGACGGCCGTCGCGGATGGCACCTACCACTGGGAGATCCTGGCCTCGGACGAGTGGGGCAATCCCGACGCCCATCGCTCGGGCGACGTCGTGGTCGACACCGTGGCACCCGTCCTGACGCCGAGCGGCGCCGATCTGGCTGGCGGCGACACCCCGGTCCTGACTCCCAACGGGGATACCTATGGTGAGTCGATCGCGATGGGGTTCGACGCCAGCGAGGCCGGCTCGATCCAGCTCCGAGTCCGCAACAGCGGCGGCTCGGTCGTCCTTGGCGACACCGTGCTGCACGGCGACGGGCATGGCAGCGTGTCGTGGAACGGCAAGACCACCTCGGGGGCGACGGCGCCGAACGGTCCGTACACGATGGCCCTGACGCCGACGGACGACGCCGGCAACGTCGGTGGCTCGATCGCCGACGACGTCATCGTCTACGCCTCGCTCAAGAATCTCTGGGCCTCGCCGTCGACGTTCTATCCGCAGGATGGCGACTCGGTGGCCAAGTCGACCGTCCTTCGGTTCCAGCTGATGCAGCCCGCGACGGTCACCTGGCAGATCGTCAACGAGGCCGGCACGGTCGTCCGCACGATCTACGCCAACAAAGCACTGAGTGCCGGCGTCAAGTCGTGGACGTGGGACGGCCGGACTGACAGTGGCGCATGGGCCTCCCAGGGTCGCTACGCGTCGCGGGTGACGGCCACCGACGGCACCTACGCGGCAACGGTGGCACCGAGCGTCTACGCCATCGGCTTCCGGATCGCACCGAGCGATGCAACCCCGGCCCGCGGCCAGAAGATCACGGTCACGGTCATCACCGGCGAGACTCTCAAGAAGAACCCCTATCTGGCCGTGTATCAGCCAGGAATGGCCGGCTGGGGTGTGACGATGTCGAAAGTGAGCTCGACCACGTACAAGGCGACGATCTCCCTCAAGCCCGGATCGGCTGGGCCGATGAAGTTCAAGGTGGTCGGCTACGACACGAAGGGCGGCCGCAACGAGACGTATCTGTCTCTTCCGCTCGGCTGACCGATCCCCAGAGCGGCCGAGGCTCACCCGCTCGCCTAGACTTCGCCTCGATGGAGACGACGCCCGGCGGCGGTGGGGTGTGGGTCGTCCTGCCGACGTACGATGAGGCGGAGAACCTGCCAGGCATCGCCGCCGCGATCCTCGAAAGCGTGCCGGACGCGACGCTCCTCGTCGTGGACGACGCCAGCCCCGATGGGACCGGCGAGATCGCCGATCGAATGGCCGCGCAGGACGCTCGGATCCGGGTCCGCCATCGCACCGCCAAGGCGGGCCTTGGCCGGGCCTATCTGGACGGATTTCGGGTCGCTCTTGGTGCCGGCGCAGGCATCGTCTGCCAGATGGACGCCGACTGGTCGCACGATCCGACATCGCTGCCGGCTCTCATCGCACCGATCCGCGATGGGGTCGCGGACCTGGTCATCGGATCGCGCTACACGAAGGGCGGCGGCGTCGAGGACTGGGGTCTCGGGCGACGGATCATCAGCCGCGGCGGCTCGGTCTTCGCGCGGACCCTGCTCCGGCTCGACCCGCATGACCTCACCGGTGGGTTCAAGGCATGGCGAGCGTCGACGCTGACCGCCGTCCCCTTCGACGGGGTTCACGGCGGTGGCTACGTCTTTCAGATCGAGATGACATATCGGGCAAGCCGTCTCGGGGCCCGCGTACGGGAGATCCCGATCACCTTCCGCGACCGCCGGGTCGGGGCATCCAAGATGAGCCGTCGGATCATCGCCGAGGCATTGCTGGTCGTAGTCCAGCTGCGCTGGGAGGAGATCCGTGGGCGCGGCCTACCCGACAGGTGACGAGCGCGCCTACTGAGCCCGGCGTTCGCGTCGTCGTCGACCTGCGAGCCCTTCAGGAGCCGGAGCGCGCGCCCCTCACGGCGACCTATCTCGAGTCGCTCCTCGATGCGTACGCCGCGCAGCCGGATGTCGGCGAATTGTTCGTCATCCTGCAGCGCGTCGATCGGCCCGACCCGGCGGAGCGATGGCCCGAGCTCGCCATAGGCGGGAGGCGTCTGCTCCCGCCGAGCCCGCTCGTTGCCGCCACGCCCGCCGGGGATCCCCTTGTCCTCGGGGGAGCGTCGCTCGGGGCCGGTCGCGGAGCGGGTCGGTCGGGTGCGGCGGGAACCGTCTACCACGCCGCTGGGGCGGCGGTCCCGATCGCGATCGGTCTGCCGCTCTCGCCACGAATCCCTCTCGTGGCGACTGTGCTCGATCTGGCCCCCTGGCAGCTGCCGGGGGTCTATCAACGGACGACCGGAGCGCGTTTCGGTGCGCGCCTGAGGCGACGGGTCCTGCGCGATGCCGTCGCCGTCATCGTCGGTTCGACGGCCGTCGAGAGGGCCGTCCGTCGCCTTCTCCGCGTCGCCGAAGAGCGGATCGCCGTCATCCCGTTCGCCCCTCGAGCCGCCTTCGCACGGGAGGCCATCGACCCGGAATTCGCGCGCGCCGAGGCGGCCTACTTCGGGCTGGTCGGACGGTATCTCGTGTATGGCGGACGGTTCGACGCTCGCCATGACCTGCCGACGCTTCTCGCCGCCATGGACATGCTCGCCTCTGCCGGGCGACCCGCGGATCTCCCTTCGGTCGAGTCCTGGCCGCCGAGGATCGCCGTCGTCGGGGCCTCGCCCGACGATCGAACGGCGATCGCCAGAGCTGCTGGCCGGATCGGGCCGGGCGATCACATCGCCTTCGTGCCGGCCGTGGCCGACGAACGCGTCGCTGCCATCGTCTCGGGCGCGCGTGCGGTCCTGGTCCCGATGCTCGCCGATTCGGTGGGGCTGCCGGCGATCGAGGCGCTCGCGCTCGGCGTGCCGGTCCTCGCCACCGGCGTTGACGCCCTGCCCGAGATCGTCGGCGACGCGGGCGTGTTGGTCCCTCCTCGGCAACCCGGTCGGATGGCGACTGCGATCGCGTCGGTGACGATCGATGATCGCCTGCACGAGGCGCTCGTCGCGAGAGCCCGCGATCGCGGAGCGCCCATCCGTGCCCGGACATGGGCGGACGTCGCTCGCGAGACGAGGGCGATCTACCGGGCGGCCGTCAGGCCGGGTGACCGGGACTGACCAAGGGTGGCGAGGTGGTGCGAGGGCGGTGAGGCGCCGTTCTTGATCGAGACAGGGGTGCCCGTGGGCATGACCTGGACGAACGTCTGGCCGACCGTCAGGGTGACGGGCTTGCCCTTGCCGTCGTAGAAACGCGTCGGATCGCTGTCGGATTTCTTCCGCCAGGTGCCCTTGATCGTCTTGCCGTTGGTGGCGATCCAGGCAGTGCCCTTGCCGACGAGGTTGGCTTCGAGGCGGTGTTTCGGCGAGCCGTCGTTGAGCGGGCCCGAAGCGCACGAGCATGACGACGACGTTCTTCGGCGCGACCCGAGCGCCGGTATCTCCGTCCTTCTGCTTGCCTTCCTTCGAGACGGTTCGCAGATAAGTGTTCGACTTTCGGTCGTAGTCATAGCGGATCTTGTTGGCGAGGTACGAGACGACGATCCGGCCCCCGACCGGGCGCTCGTCGAGAGGTGCATCGACCGCGAACGTCCAGGGCTGACGTCATCGGCTTGTCGGCGGCCCCGAACGTCTTGGAGATCCGTCGCAGTTGGTTGCCGTTGGTGTACATGTTGTGCGGTGCGAAGCGTGTCTTGATCCGCCAGAAGTAGGGCGGACCGAATCGGAACTCGTCGGCGTCGTAGACGAGCTTGCCGCCGACCGTCCTTGCGAAGGCGGGCGAGGGCCTGAGGCGAGCCGCCGACGTGAGCGTAGACCGCGTTCCACTCGGCGGCCCAAAGGACGAAGTAGAGTCGGGCGCTGCGGACTGGACCGACATTGCCCGGGACCTGATCCTGGAACATCATCATGTAGCGCGGGATGCCGCCCTCGGCCGGCGCCTGCCATACGACGGAGGCCGCGGCGAAGCCCGACTGAGGCCGGGCGGGCGACAGGTCGTCGACCATGACCGCAATCGGGTGACGCGTCGGCCGTGGCGGGACCAACGAGGCGACCGGTCATCGGCGCCGGAACCAGCTGCGGCGTCGGCGAGGCGCTCGGATCGGGGCTCGGCGAGGGGCTTGGCTCCGGGCTCGGTGAAGGCGACACTGCCGGACTCGGCGACGGGCTCGGAGAGGAGACCTGTGCCGGCGAAGGCGACGAGTCGACCACGGCGGAGCCGCACGCGGAGGCGACCAGGGCGACAAGCAGCGTGGCCACGGCGATACGGTCGAATCTCACGGCCGCGACAGGGTACTCGGGACGCGCCATCGACCGTCCCCGGCTAGGCTTGCGATACAAGATCACGATCGAGGTGCGGCACATCATGGACAAGCAAGGCATCCAGACTGACCAACCAGGAAACGGCGCGGTCGTCGAGGACGTCGAGGTCGTCTCGGTCTCCGGCGGTGCGATCCGCGCCGCCAAGGCGGAGGCCATCGACGTATCCAGCGGCGCGATCGGCGCTGCGAATGCGGAGACGATCGATGTGTCGCTCGGCGCGGTCGGCGCCATCCGAGCCACCACGGCCGCCATCGACACGGCCGCGGTCGGAGCCGTCGCCGCGAGCGAGGTGAGGATCGACACGGCCTTCATCGGTCCGATCCTGGCCCGGGAGGTTCACCTCGAGCGGGCCATCGCGCAGAGCGTTCTCGCCCAGCGTGTCAGCGTCCACGGCAACGCCCTTACGATGTTCCTGGTGGCCCAGCGCGTCGACGGCAACGTGCGGGCCATGTTCGACTGGCGGGGAGGCCTCGCCTTCGGGGCCGTTTTCGGCCTCATCGTCGGCGTGTTCCGCCTGGTCCGCGGTCGCTGATCCCTGGCCCGGCCCGGCTCGCCCTCTCGAGGCAGCCGCCGGGCTTATACTCCCGGACGGCCGTCGGCGCCACGCGAGGGCCGTCAGAGGACAGGAGCCCCGCGCAGACGTGATCGATCCATCCGCCCGCGTTCACCCGACCGCGGACGTCGAGAGCGACGTCGAAGTCGGCCCATCGACTGCGGTCTGGCACCGCGCCCAGATCAGGACCGGCGCGACGATCGGAGCGGAATGTGTGCTCGGCAAGGACGTGTTCGTCGACGCGGGTGTGCGGATCGGCGACCGGGTCAAGATCCAGAATGGTGCCCTCGTCTATCACGGCGTGACAGTGGAGGACGGTGTGTTCATCGGCCCTGGGGCGATCCTCACCAATGACCAATTCCCGCGTGCTCTCACGACGACCGGCGAGTTGGCGCGCGAGGAAGACTGGGACCTGAGTCCAGTCACATTGCGGCGCGGCTGCTCGATCGGCGCCGGTGCGATCGTCGTGGCCGGGTCGGACATCGGCGAGTACGCCACAGTCGGAGCGGGCGCAGTCGTGACCCGGGATGTCGCCTCGCACGCCCTTGTCGTCGGCAACCCCGCCCGCCGGATCGGCTGGGTCTGCGACTGCGGTCAACGGCTGCGCGACGGAGCGTCCGGCGACCCGGCGCCCGCGGACCCGCCCCCGGACGCGATCCTCGACTGTGGGCGATGCGAGAGGCGATATGGCTACGTGCCGGACGCGGAAGCGCTCGTCGAGCTCCCAGCCGCCGTGCCTGGAAGGCCCTCGTGATCCCGATCACCCGGCCCGATGTCGGGGAAGCCGAGGCGGCCGCCGTCGCCGAGGTTCTCGCCTCGGGCATCATCGCCCAGGGCCCCCGCGTCGCCGAGTTCGAGGAGCGCTGGGCCGAGTACGTCGGGGCGCCGCACGCTGTCGCCCTCAGCAACGGTACGGTCGCCCTGGCCGCGATCCTGGCCGGTCTCGGAATCGGGCCCGGCGACGAGGTCGTGACCGTCAGCCACACGTT
Source organism: uncultured Chloroflexia bacterium (assembly GCA_963789905.1). Taxonomy (GTDB): domain Bacteria; phylum Chloroflexota; class Limnocylindria; order Limnocylindrales; family CSP1-4; genus CAWBMK01. Next base: position 1,864,740 of record CAWBMK010000001.1, read on the forward strand.
CAATGCCACGGTCGGGACGATCCTGGCGGCGGGGGCGACGCCGGTATTCGTCGACGTTGAACCGGATACGTATCTCATCGATGCCGGTCGGATCGAGGCCGTGATCACGACACGAACTCGGGCCATCATGCCCGTCCATCTCTTCGGCCTCGTGACCGACATGGACATGATCGCCGCCATCGCCGATCGCCACGGAGTGGCCATCATCGAGGACGCGGCGCAGGCCCACGGGGCGACCTACCGGGGACGGAAGGCGGGCTCGTTCGGGCATGCGATGTTCAGCTTCTACGCCACCAAGAACCTGACGACGGGTGAGGGTGGGATCGTCACGACGCGCGACGATCGCCTGGCCGACTGGCTCCGCGTGTATCGCAACCAGGGGATGCGCGAACGCTATCGACACGAGATTCTTGGCACGAACATCCGGCTGACCGATATCGCCGCCGCGATCGGGCTCGTCCAACTGGCGAAGCTCGAACGTAACAACGAGCGGCGCCGGGCGCTCGCGCGACGCTACGACTCGGCGTTCGCCGGCCTGCCGGTCGCCACGCCCGTCACCCCGGTCGGCCGCGAGCACGTGTTCCACCAGTACACGATCGGCGTCGGGTCGCGCCGCGACGAGATCGTGGCCGAGCTCCATGGGGCGGGCATCGGTGCGGGGATCTACTACCCGATCCCGGTCCACCGTCAGGCCTACGTCCTGGAACGCGGGATCAACGCCGACCTCCCGGTCACCGACATGCTGGCCGCGACGACCCTGTCACTGCCGGTCTTCCCCGGCCTGACCGACGACGACCAGGATCGCGTCATCGAGGCGCTTCGGGTTGCCCTCAGCAGGGGCGCTGGGGCGATCGCAGACGACGCTCGGATCGCGGGGTCGGCCCCCGGATGAGCGGTGCCTGGCAGCCTGCCGGGGAGCGTTCGCTGCGGGTCGGCTTGATCGGCCTCGGGGTCATGGGTCGCAACCACCTCCGCGTCTTGAGCGCCAATCCGCAGCTCGACGTCGTGGCGGTCGCCGATCCGGCCCCCGACGCCCTTGCCGCCGCGATCGAGACGACCGGTGCCATCGGCTACCCGGAGCCCCTCGCCCTCATCGCCGAGTCCGAGCTCGATGCGTTGGTCGTCGCAGCGCCGACGATGGCTCACGTCGCGATCGCCCTGGCGGCGCTCGATCGCGGCCTGCCGGTCCTCATCGAGAAGCCCATCGCCGCCACGGTCGACGATGCCCTGGCGATCCTCGAGGCGTCGCGAGCGTCGGGCGTCCCGGTCGCCGTCGGTCACATCGAACGTTTCAACCCCGCGGTCCGCGAGCTGGGGCGGTTGCTCGACGAGGGTTGGCTCTCGACGGTCTTCTCGATCGTGTCGCGTCGCGCCGGACCATTCCCTGCTCGGATCCGTGACGTAGGGGTCGCCGTCGATCTCGCGACCCACGATGTCGACATCCTGTCGTGGATCGCCGGGGAGCGCCCGATCCGCGCCTACGCCGAGATCGCTCGGCGCGTGGCCGCGGACCATGAGGACCTCATGTTCGGGCTGCTCCACTTTCGGTCCGGCGCGGTCGGGATGCTCGATGTCAACTGGCTGACCCCCACCAAGCGACGCCAGCTCGTGGTCGTCGGCGAGGAAGGGATGTTCGAGCTGGACTACCTGTCCCAGCGACTCACGTTCACCGAATTGGCCGACACGACGAAGCCGAAGCTGCTGGCCGGCTACGCCCCGACGTTCGAAGGGGATGTCGCCGTCCTCCCGGTCATCGCAGCCGAGCCCCTCGCCCTGGAGCTGGACGATTTCGTGGCCGTCGTGCAGACGGGTGGTCGGCCGCACGTCGATGTGGCCGATGGGGTTTGGGCTGTCGCGATCGCAGATGGCCTTCTTGCGTCGGCAAAGAGCGGCCGGCCGACGGATCTGTCCGATCTTTCGTTGCGGCTGGGAGCGGCGTGACCCGCATCGTTCGCTCGCCCGCAACCGGCGGATCCTCGCTCGTCGGCGGTTCGATCGAGCTCTCGCCCAACCCGTGTACGCACGGCCGGCCGCGGATGGTCTCGCCCTGGCAGGGCGATCCCGAAACGGCCGGCACCGTCGCCGTCGTCGGCGCGGGAAAGATGGGCTTGCCCCTCGCCGGTCAATTCGCCGGGCATGGTTGGCGGGTGATCGCGGTCGACATCGACCCGGCCGTCGTCGAGGCCATCAACTCGGGGCGCTCCCACGTCGCCGAGGAGCCGGGCCTGGCTGAGATCGTGGCCGAACAACACCGCGCCGGACGCCTGTCGGCCACGCTCGATGGAGTCGCCGCGGCGCGGGAGGCAGATGTCGTCGTCCTCATCGTGCCGGTCATGCTCGACGCGGATGGCCGACCCGGCTATCGCCACATGGACGCCGCGGTCGAGGCGATCGGGCCAGGTGTTCATCGGGGATCGGTCGTGATCTTCGAGACGACACTGCCTGTTGGGGATACGCGGACTCGCTACGTCCCACGCCTCGAGTCCCTGTCCGGCCTGACCGCCGATCGCGACTTCTTCGTCGCATTCAGCCCGGAACGTCTGTACTCAGGATCGGCGATCCGCAACCTGGCGACCTACCCCAAGCTGGTCGGTGGGATCGGCGAAGCCTCGGGCCAGCGTGCCGCCGCCTTCTATGCCTCCGTCCTCGATGCCGAGATCGTCCTCATGGGATCGGCCGAGGCGGCCGAGTTCGCGAAGCTGGCCGATACGACCTATCGCGACGTGAACATCGCCCTCGCCAACGAGTTCGCTCGCTACGCCGATCGGGTCGGCGTCGACATCACCGAGGTCATCACCGCGGCCAACTCACAGCCCTACTCGCACATCCATCAGCCGGGGATCGGCGTTGGTGGCCATTGCATCCCGGTCTATCCGCGCTTTCTGCTTGCCAGGGCCCCGGACATGGAGATCGTGGCGGCCAGCCGACGGGTGAACGACGAGCAGGTCGACCTCGTGATCGGGCGTGTTCGAGAGTTCCTGGGCGGGCTCGACGGCGTCGGCGTCCTCGTCCTTGGGCTCACCTACCGGGCCGGTGTCAACGAGCTGGCCTACTCGCGAGCGATCCCCCTCATCGAGGGCCTCGTCGCCGGGGGCGCCAGCGTGCTGGCTTTCGATCCGCTCCTGACGCCCCAGGAGATCACCCGCTGCGGCGCCGAACCGTGGGCCTGGGGTAATCCTGCATCAGGCATCCAGGCGATCGTGACCCAGACCGCGGACCCCTTGTTCGCGACGTTCGATCCGGCCTGGACGCCCGATCTGAGGGTGCTGGTCGATGGTCGCAACAGCCTCCGGGACCTGAAACTCCCGACGAATGTGAGCTACCTGGGGATCGGGACGACGGGTTCGCAGCGACCGACGGCGTGAGGCTGCTAAGCGTCGTCGGGACGCGGCCGCAACTGATCAAGGCAGCCGCGCTCATCCCCGCCCTCCGGCTCCGACACGACGAAACCCTGGTCGATACGGGTCAGCACTGGGACGACGAGCTGGCCGGGGCGTTCTTTCGCGAGCTCGACCTTCCTCGCCCCGACTTCAGCCTCGGCATCGGTGGCGGAACGCACACCGAGCAGACGGCAGGCATGCTCCGAGCCCTCGAGCCGATCGTACGCTCGGCGGCGCCCGAGGCGATGGTCGTCTACGGCGACACGAACTCGACGTTGGCAGGCGCTCTAACGGCGGCCAAGCTGGGCGTCCCCGTTGCCCATGTCGAGGCGGGTCTCCGATCGCACGATCGGGCGATGCCTGAAGAGGTCAACCGGCTCGTCACCGACCACCTCTCCCGCTGGCTCTTCGCGCCCACTCCGACGGCGGCCGAGAACCTGGCAGCGGAGGGGTGTCGCGAGGGTGTCCATCTTGTCGGTGACCTGATGCGCGATCTCGCCGCGCGAATCGGCCCGACCGTGGTCGATCCCGCCAGCCTCGGCCCGATCGGTGAGCTGATCGGGTCGGCCGCTCCGAGCGTCCTCCTCGAGCCGGGTCGCTATGTCTTCGCCACGGTCCACCGCCAGGAGAATCGCACCGCCGACGCGATGAATCGGCTGGCCGCGGTCCTTGCGGTCGTCACGGAGTCGGGCTTTCCGATCGTCTTCTCGATCCATCCCGGTACGAGGACCGCCCTCGGCGAGGCCGCTGTCGAGCTGCCGGCCCGTGTGGCCGTCGTCGACCCGGTCGGGTATCGAACCTCGTTGGCCCTCCAGCTCCACGCGGCGGCCGTCCTTACGGACTCGGGCGGCGTCCAGCGTGAGGCGGACTGGCTCGGCGTCCCCTGCCTCGTCCTGCGCGAACGGACCGAATGGCTGGAGGCGCTGGCGACGGCAGGCGGCCGAGTCACCCTGGTCGGGCTCGATCCGAATCGGGTGCGCGATGCGCTGGAGGCTCTCGGCTCGTCCGACGACTTGGCGGAGCGGGCAGGTCGCAGGGCGGCCGGGCTGGCGCTTCGACCCGATGGCGCGGCCGACGCCATCGCCGGCATCCTCGGCGGGGACGTCGAGCACGGCTAGCATGCCGACGATGACCGACACGAAGCGCCGGCCCGTGGCGATGATCGTCCACAGCTATTACGAGGAGGATCCGCGGGTCCGACGCGAGGCCGAGACGCTCGTCGGCCATGGCTACCCGGTCGACGTGTACGCTCTCCGTCCCCCCGGAGCCGCCCCGACCGACGAGGTCGACGGGATCGCACTTCACCGGCTCGACGTGAAGCGTCATCAGGGTGCGGGACTCCTGACCTATCTGGCCGAGTACACGGCGTTCACCGTCCGTGCGGCGTTCGCCCTCACCGCGGCGCACCGTCGTCGTCACTACGGCCTGGTGCAGGTCCACTCGATCCCCGACTACCTCTTGTTCGCCGCCGCGCCCGTCAAGGGCGCCGGGGTTCCGCTCGTCCTCGATCTCCATGAGGCGATGCCCGAATTCTTCCGGAGCAGGTTCGCCGGGCGGCTACCCGGCGCCCTCGTCGGTCCGGCCGTGGGTCTCGTTCGCGCCCAGGAGCGGGCGTCGATCGCCCTGGCCGATCGCGTCCTCACCGTCAACGATGCGCTCGGTGACCGCCTGCTCGCGCTCGGCGTGCCGGCCGCGAAGCTGGCGATCGTCCCGAACAGCCCGTCGCTCGCTCGCTTCGATCCTTCGGTCCATCCGGCTCGTTCCTTCGCGTCCGACAGCTCATTGCGCCTCGTCTACACCGGAGGCCTGTCGCCGATCTACGAACTCGATGTCGTCGTCGACAGCGTGGCCCGGATCGCCGCCCGGCGCCCCGACCTCAACGTGCGACTGGACATCTACGGTCGCGACTTCGGCGAGGTGCCGCTCGGCGAGCAGGCGGATCGGCTCGGGGTGGGCGATCGGGTCGTACTGCATGGACGCATCCCGCTCGACGAAGTCCCGGCGGTCATCGCGGCGGCCGATATCGGCGTCGCTCCGACGAGGCGGTCGCGGTTCACCGACTACTCGCTGTCCACGAAGGTCTTCGAGTACGCCGCCATGGGCAAGCCGGTGGTCGCGTCTCGACTGCCGATGGTGGAGCGGACCTTCGGCTCGGACGCCGTGCTGACCTACGAACCCGGGAGTGCGGACGACCTGGCGGCGGCGATCCTCCACCTCGTCGACGAGCCGGCCGATCGAAAGGCCCGTGTGGCCCGCACCCTGGCTCGAGTCAAGGAGCTGTCATGGGATCGCGCCGGCGAGCGCTACGTCGCCCTCATCGACGAGCTCATCGACGGTGGCCGCACGCACCACCTTGGGTGATAGAGTCCCGCGCACCGTGAGCAGGATCCGATCGATCTCCCCCCGCCTCGTCGTGATCGTGATTGGTGTCGCACTCGCCGTATTGGCGTCTGACGCGGCCGGCGTCAGTGCCGCAACCTCCGAGGTCCAGATGACGGTCCTCTCGAGGCGGGTTGCCGTGGTCCCAGACGGCGCAGGTGGCGCGACTGTGTTCGTCGCCGGCGAGGTCAAGAACACCTCCACGAAGCGGGTCACCGGGTTCGTGACGGTCGGCCTGACGCCCGGGCCGACCGGCGGCAGCACGACACTGTCCGACCTCGTCCTGGTTGGGAACCTTGCTCCCGGGGCTCGGAGCGGTTTCCTGCTCTCGACTCATTACGTCGGCTCGGTCCCGAATGCAACGATCACCTTCGCCACGGCCGGTGGCTACGTCAACGCGCCAGTCCCTGCTGCCGCCGTCGGCGTCGATGCCGTCGGCTCGGTCGAATTGGGCGCCAACGGCGGTGATGCCGTCCTCGTCGAGGTCCGCAACAGCAGCGATCAGACCCTGATCGTCGATTCGGTCGTGGCGACGTTCTACGGCTCGAACGGGAAGGCCGTCAACGCGGGATCAGCCAGCCTCGTCGACCCGGAGCTCGATCCGGGCGAGACGGCCCAGCAGTGGGTCGAGACTCTCGCTCCGCACGTCGGGGTCACCGCCCAGGCGAGCGTCAACGCCCATCTGGCCTCGGGACCTGGTTCGGTCGTCGCCTGGACGAACTGGTTCCACGACATTGGCGGATCGAGCCTCTGGCGCGATATCGCCTGGCTGGCCGAGCAGGGGATCACCGGCGGCTGCGCGCCGTTCAGGTACTGCCCCAGCGGGTCGGTCACGAGGGGCCAGATGGCGGCATTCCTCGATCGCGCCCTCGACCTCCCACCGACGGCAGTCGACTACTTCAGCGACGATGAGAGCAGCACCTTCGAGGGCAGCATCAATCGGCTGGCCGCATCGGGGATCACCGGGGGTTGCGGTGGCGGCAAGTTCTGCCCCACGGCATTGGTCACCCGTGGCCAGATGGCGAGCTTCCTGGCCCGCGCTTTCTCCCTCCCGTCGACCGCGACCGACTACTTCAGCGACGATGAGACGAGCACCCACGAACATGACATCAATCGACTCGCGGCGTCCGGGATCACCGGCGGCTGTGGCGGCAGCCACTATTGCCCGACCGCCCCGGTGACGCGGGCTCAGATGGCGGCTTTCCTGCACCGGGCGATGTCCTGATCTACCGTCACATCGGCCGATCGGGGATCGTCAGGCGATACGGTAGTATTCCGGTCCTTGCGCGACGAGCGACCTGCCCGCCGTCGGCCTACGGACCACCCCATCCCGACCCGCACACGGATGTGACCGCATGACCGTACGAGCCAAGCCGATCGGAAGTCGCTCCAGCCGCCCGTCGCGGATGGACGATGGCCGGCGGAACATGCTTATCAGCGCCGCCTTCGGCGGCGTGGTGCTCATCGCCGTCCTGATCCTGCTGGCGGCCGTCGGGATCGGCTGGTACACGGACAACTTCGGCGAAGTGGCCAAGGTCAACGGCTCGACGATCAATCGGAGCGAATTCCGCGACCGCTACCTCGTCGACACCTTCAACATCGACTACACGCTCCGACGGCTCCGGGATGAGCTCGCGGCCGGCCGGATCAGCGAAGCCGATCACGACGCCCAGGTGCAGGTCCTCCAGCAGCGCCGCCAGGACGCGACACTGCAGCAGGCCACCCTCGCTCGGCTTGTCGATGCCGAGCTCGAGGGCCAACTGGCGGTCGAAGAAGGGGTGTCGGTGACCGATGCCGATGTCGACGCCCGGCTCGTCGAGGCGTCGACGCGGCCCGAGCTGCGCCATGCCTGGGTCATCGCCGTCGATCCCGGGGTCGCGGCGGCGACCAGCACTCCCTCCGACGCGGACAAGCAGGCGGCCAGGGAGAAGCTCGAGAAGGCGCTGAGCGATGTCGCCGCGGGCAAGACGTTCCAGGAGGTGGCCAGCGCCGTCTCGACCGACTCGTCCGCTGCCCAGGACGGCGACCTCGGCTACGTCGCAGCCAGCGACGAAAGCCTCGACAGCGCTTTCCATGACGCCCTCTTCGCGGCGACGGCGGACACACCAACGGCGATCGTCGAGGGCGCCGACGGAGTCTTCCGGGCCGGCCTGGTGACCGATATCGCGGCGGCGGTCGTCGATTCGGACTTCGAGCAAGAGCTCACCGATGCCGGGATCCCGCTCGTCTCGTACCGGACGGCCGCCCGCGCCGATCTTCTCCGGGAGCGGCTACGGGACAAGGTCGTGGCGAGTGTCGTCGACGTGCCGACGGTCCAGCGTCACGTCTCGGAGATCTTCCTTCAGGAAGCCCAGGAGAAGGTCCGTGTCCGCCATATCCTGTTCTCGCCCAACGATGACCCGCAGACGGCAGCGGACCTTCCCGACGACGACCCAGCCTGGGCGGCGGCCGAGAAGGAGGCTCGCGATCTCCATGCCGAGCTGGCCAAGCTCGTCGGGAATGATGATGACCTGCTCGCGGCATTCACCGCGGCGGCCAAGGACAGCGATGAGGAGGGCGCCGCCGAAACGGGTGGCCTGCTGCCGTACTACGCGGAAGAGGAGCTGGACCCGGACTTCGCGACGGCCATCTTCGCGCCCGACCTGAAGAAGAACGATCTCCTTGGGCCGGTCCGCAGCACGTTCGGCTGGCACGTCGTGATGTTCGACGATCGTCAGCCGCCGGCTCAGGAACGGATCGAAGCGGCGCGCCAACGAGTGCTCGCTCCGGCCGCATCGTTCGCCTCGGTCGCCTCGGAGATCTCCGAAGGGCCGGAGGCCGCCGACGGCGGCGATATTGGCTGGGTTGCACATGGCCAACTGACGTCGCCGGGGCTGGAGCCGGCGATCTTCGGGGCCCCGATCGGCGGGATCACGCCTGTCGTGACGGTTCCCGGGGAAGGGTTCTACATCCTCAAGGTCACCGAAGAGGCGACCCGGATGCCGGATCCAGAGCAGGCGGACACGCTCAAGACGACCGCCTACTCGAATTGGTACGAAGGCAAGCGCGCGGCGGCGGAGATCTCGATCAGCCCGTCCGTCCAGGCGCCGACCGCCAGCTGACGGCGGGCTGCCCGTCGATGAGCGCCGCGGGCGGCTGACGATGCTCGATGCCCTGGTGAGCGAGGCGCGCCTGCGCTTCGGCCTCGACCTGTCGAGAGGTCTCCAGGTCGCTCCCGCCGAGGCCCTGGTCGCCATCCCGATCGAAGCTTCGCGGCCCCTCATCGTCGCCCCGGCCGCTCTCCTGGCACCCGCTGGGCAACCGATCTCCACGGTCCGACCGCTGCCCGGCAGGCACGGGCCGGACGGCACGGATCCGATCGCTGTCCTGCGGCGCCTGTATCCGACAGACCACCCGATCGGGCGGTTCGGGGCGCCCGACGGCCTCACGATCGGCACCCTCGCGGAGGCGGACCTCGGCGCTCCCCTGTACGTGAGCCCGGTTCCCGCGGAGGAGGCATTTGCCGGACCATGGGCGATGCCGGCCATCAGCGCCCGACTGCGCGAATCGGACGGCTGCCCTTGGGACCGTGAGCAGACCCACCAGACGCTTCGACGCCATCTGCTCGAGGAGGCCTACGAGGTCTACGACGCCCTCGAGGCTGGCGCCACGCCGGAGCTGGCCGAAGAGCTTGGCGACCTCTGGCTCCAGGTCGTCCTCCACGCCCAGCTTGCCGCCGAGGCGGGCGTTTTCGACCTGGCCGACGTCCAGGCCGCGATCAGCACCAAGATCGTCCGCCGCCACCCCCATGTGTTCGGCGATGCCGAGGCCCGGACGGCCTCCGATGTCAATCGACAGTGGGAGCGCATCAAGAAGGCCGAACGCGGGGAAGGGGAGGGGGCACCGGCGGAGGGAGCGCTCGACGGCATCGGCAGATCCTTGCCGGCCCTCGCAGCCAGCGCGGAGATGCAGGAGCGGGCCGCCAGCCTCGGCTACGACTGGCCCTCGATTGACGGCGTCTACGACAAGGTATCCGAGGAGCTGGCCGAGATCCGCGAGGCGGTCGCGATCGACGGGGCGGGCTCCGACGCCGTGCGCGAGGAGGTAGGTGACCTCCTGTTCGTCCTCGCCAACGTCGCCCGCAAGCTCGGTGCCGACCCGGAGTCCTCGCTCCGCTCGGCCAATGACAAGTTCCGGCGCCGCTTCCGGATCGTCGAGCGGCTGGCCGCTGCCGACAGTCGGCCGCTCAGCGCCATGAGCTTCGCGGAGCTCGACGCGTTGTGGGATGCTGCCAAGGTCGAGGACGGACGGACGACGGAGGCGAGCGGATGACGGGCATCGGGAATCGACCCGCGGTGCGAGCAGATGGCCGCGCGCCCACCGATCTGCGCAAGGTCGCGTTCGCTCTCGGCGTTCAGAAATGGGCCGAGGGGTCGTGCCGCGTCCGTATGGGCTCGACCGAGGTCCTCTGCTCGGCGACGATCGAGGATCGCGTGCCGCCTCACCTGCGCGGCAAGGGGACGGGCTGGGTGACCGCCGAGTATTCGATGCTCCCGCGCTCCACCGCGGAGCGCACGCCGCGCGAAGCCGCCATCGGAAAGATCGGCGGCCGGACGCATGAGATCCAACGCCTCATCGGCCGCTCGCTGCGCGGCGTGGTCGATCTCGCCAAGCTCGGCGAGCGGACGGTGACCATCGATTGCGATGTCCTGGTGGCCGACGGCGGCACGCGGACCGCATCCATCACAGGTGGTTATGTGGCTCTCGGCGCGGCCCTCATCACCTACGGGATGGAGCGTCTCCTGGTGGCCAAGGTCGCGGCTGTCTCAGTGGGGATCGTCGAGGGGGTCCCGTATCTCGATCTCGACTACTCGGAGGACTCGCGGGCCGACGTCGACTTCAACGTGGTCGGCACCGACGCCGGCACCTATGTCGAGCTGCAGGGGACAGCCGAGGGCAAGCCATTCGATCGGGCGATGGTCGACCGGCTCCTCGATCTCGCGGGGACGGGTCTCGACTCGCTCTTCGCCGCCCAGGCGGAGGTCCTCACGACCGTCAAGCGTTAGGCCGGCGTGCGCACGATCGTCCTCGCGACGCGCTCGGTCCACAAGCTCCACGAGCTCAACGAGCTGATCGCTGTTCCGGGTCTGCGTTTGATCTCGCTCGACGAGGCCGACGTGCCGCGGGATCGTGAACCCATCGAGGATGGCGCCACGTTCGCGGCGAACGCCAGGCTCAAGGCCCGCTTCTACGCGCGACTGACGCAGCGACCGACCCTGGCCGACGACTCGGGCATCGAGGTCGACGCTCTCGGTGGCGGACCCGGGGTTCGGACGCGGCGCTACGCGGGCGAGGACGCATCGGACGCCGACAACAACGCCAGGCTGCTGGCTGAGCTGTCCGGGCTGCCGGCGGAGCGTCGCGGCGCGCGATACGTCTGCGTCCTGGCCCTGGCCGATCCAGGCCGTCATGGATCGCCGGGCAACGTGCCCGTCATCGCGATGGCCCGTGGCACGTGCCGCGGTCGCATCGCCACGTCGGAGCGGGGGAGCGGTGGCTTTGGTTACGACCCGATCTTCGAGCCGGCTGCCGAGCCGGCCGGCGGCCGGACGCTGGGCATGTACAGCCCATCCGAGAAACATGCGATCAGCCATCGGGCCCGGGCTGCCCGGCGGATGTCCCCGAAGCTCGAGAGGATCAAGCTCGAGAAGACCTAGACGTGGTGAAGGAGCATGCCGGCTGGGTCGGTGCCTACGGCACGGTCGGGGCGGCCGACGGCACGGTCGGGGCGGCCGACGGCTTCGGCGATGGGACGGGCCAACGCTGGGGCGTTTCGCCGACCGGCGGGAATAGTTTCGCGGCCATCGCCTGGATGGCCTCGACATCGGGAATCTGGACCGAGCCGTAGGGATGGTCCTTCGGACCCGGATGAACAAGCGGGTGCCGGATGACGACACGGGTCACGGACTTCATCGGGATCTCCTCGCCGAGGGCGGCGAGCTCGGGCAGCCGCTCGACGGGGATGTCGGTCCGGACCATGTCGCCGATCGCCTCGAGCAAGGTCGGCAGCCGGATGAGGAGATCCTCCGTCCCGACGGCTCGTCGGATAGCGACGAGGACCTGCTGCTGGCGGTCGGCGCGGGTGAAGTCGAATTCGCCGAGTGCCTTGCGGATTCGTGCAAAGGCGAGGGCGTCCAGGCCGTCGAGATGATGCTTTCCGGCGGTGATCGAGAAGCCACGCCCGCCATCGGGCCGGGGGTATCCAGGATCCTCGAGGTCCTTGCGAACGGTGATGTCGACGCCGCCCACCGCATCGACGAGCCCGACGAAGCCCGACAGGTCCATCTCCGCGTAGTAGTGGATGGGGATCCCGAGCAGAGTCCCGACGGCCTCCTCGAGCGTGCGAACGCCGCCGTCGGGGAACTCGTCCTTGTGGTGGTCCGCGTATCGGCGGAGCGCGTTGATCTTGGGCCCGAAGACGTCGCCGTTGCCGAGGGGGACGTCGACAAGGTCGCGAGGGATCGAGGCCATCGATACGGTCCGGCCGACCGGATCGACCGACACGACGATGAGGGTGTCGGTCAGCGCATCTCGTTTGCCTTCGACCCGCGCATCGGTGCCGATCAAGAGGACATTCATCCGGCCAGCGATCGACGGCGCCACCCGATCGGAGTGCTCGGCCCCGGCTGCTGTCGGGTCGATCCCGAAGATCCCGGCGAACGTCCGTTCGGCGAGCTGGCCGTACTGCCACAACGCGAGATGGGGGATGGTGATGACCGCCGCGACGGCGACGAAGCCTCCCAGTGCCCAGCGACTCATCGCTTTGCCGCGGTAGCGAGCGCCAAAGAAGGCCTGACCCGAAGCGAACAAGCGCCAGACCAGGACGACGGCGTTCATGAGCAGGAGGGCCGACATCGTGGCAGGCACGATCGCCGCGACCATCAGGCGTGTCGTCGACTGGGTGGAGACGATGAGCCAGCCGATGCCGAGGACGATGAGCGACGGGATGAGGAGCCACTTGGCGAGCCGAAGCTCGCCGTTGATCAGCTGGCCGGTGCCCGGGATGACGGCCGAGGAGGCCGCCGCGGCGAGGCGGCGTCTGTCGGTGGGGCCGGTCGACGGCCGCACCCGGCGGGCGTGCATCGGCTACCGAGTGTAGCTGCGAACCGCGCCGCGCAGTCAAGCGCGCCCAGGACGTGGAGACGCCGGGCGGTCTATCAGCCTGCCAGTCGCCGCCCGGCGTCGAGTCATGTGACGAGCGAATGGCCGCCGATGTTCCGTCGGCGACGCTGACGCCGCAGCCTCGTCGGACCGGTACGATACGAGTCGTCCACGTATCGATCGCCGAGGCCCGCATGTCGACGCCACCGCCGCGCCCTGCCCTGCTCCGCGTCCAGCACGTCAGCCTGCCGATCCCTCCCGGCGATGAGGCGCTCGAAGCAAGTAGACGGTTCTATCGGGAGGTTCTCGGACTCGAGGAAGCACCGCGGCCACCGGCTCTGCCTCGGCCGGGCCTGTGGTTCGCTCTGGGCGAGCAGGAGATCCACATCATCGTCGAGGAGTCCGCCGAGGAGCTCAACCCTCGTACGCGTCGCCATCCCTGTTTCCAGACAGGGGACGTGGCCGCGCTCCGCGCCTACCTCGAGGGGCTGGGCGTGCCGACCCGCGATCAGGATGGCGAGATCCCGGGCCGGCCCCAATTCTTCGGTATCGACCCGGCCGGCAACACCATCGAGTTCGTCCAGTTCGAGGCTGACCACTGGTGACCGTCCGGTCGTCTAGCCGACCTCGGACAGGGCGATCGGGCGATGCTCGATCCGCGAGCGGGTCGCGGCGACGCTGACCCGCATCGCCTCGAGACCATCGCGCGCGGTACAGGGGCTCGGTATCTCCCCCCGGGCGACCTGAATGAAGGCGGCCAGCTCGGCCCGGTAGGCCGGTTCGAAGCGAGTCAGGAACGTCGTCCAGCCAGGCCCGGGCATGGCTGGTGCGTCGGCGTCGAGCGGGCGGAGGGGGGTGGACCTGCCCAGGCCGACCGTCACGGCGTCCTTCGAGCCCATGATCTCCATGCGGACGTCGTAGCCGCGCGGGTTATGCCGAGTCTGTCCCAGCACGGCCAACGTTCCGTCTGTCATCTGGAGGATCACTGCGCCGGTGTCCACATCGTCGTAGTCGGCGAAGATCGGGAAACCGCGAACGGCGCCGGCCGCATAGACCTCGACGACTTCGAGCCCGGTCAACCACCGAAGGGCGTCGAAGTCGTGGATCGAGGAATCGCGGAACAGACCGCCCGATACTGGGATGTAGGCGTCCGGTGGCGGCTCGTGATCGTGAGCGATGAGTCGGACGAGGTAGACGGTGCCGAGCTCACCCGTCTCGACCAGTCGCCGGGCCTCCACGTAGGCGGGGTCGAAGCGCCGCTGGAAGCCGACCTGGACGACAGCGCCGAGGTGCTCGATCTTGTCGACGAGAGCGATCGTCTCGTCGAGATCGAAGGCGAGCGGCTTCTCGCAGAAGATCGGCAACCGTCGATCCAGGGCCATCGAGACCAGCCTCGAATGGGCGTCGGTCGTCGCCGCAACGATCGCGGCATCCGCCGCATCGAGGGCATCCTCGACTGTCGCGGCCGGGCGACCACCGATCGCATCGGCCGTGTCGTGGGCCCGGGTAGCGTCCATGTCCGCGACGATGACCTCGCTGACCCCGTCAAGAGACGCGACGTGTCGCCCGTGGAGCTGCCCGATTCGCCCCGCTCCGAGAAGTGCGATCTTCACGTGTCCCTCCGTTCTGCGTCGCCTTCGATGCTCCGCTCTGGTCGCACGAGATCGTCGATCAGCCGTCGGCCCTGGCTGGCGATCCGGAGCGGATCCTCCGACCAGTAGATCGGATTGAAGGTCTCAAGGCTCCATGGCCCGCGGTACCCGCGGGCCTTCAGGGCACCCACCAGGGCTTCGAGCCGGATGACACCGGCGCCCGGCAGCAGCCGGTCGGCGTCCTCGATCTCCCGCGGCGCCTTCGGCGGAGCGTCGTTGAGGTGGACCATCGCAAGCCGGTCGACAGGGAAGTCGTCGATCGAGCCCGAGCCGCTCGCGTGCCAGTGGCAGGAGTCGAGCACGAGCTCCACTCCCGGAACCTCGGCCACGACCTCCCCCGCGAGGGCCGGTGTGTCGATCGGGCAGTCCCCGAAACCCAGGAACTCAAAGGCCGTTCCCACGCTGATCGCCGCCGCCCGGTCGCGAATGACGGCGAGTCCGTCGCGCATCGCGGCGATCGATCGATCGCGGTCGGCGCCGGCCGCTCGAGGTGGTACGACAAGGAGGTAGGCCGCGCCGAGTGCGCGGCAGATGTCCAGTCGCGGCGCCAGCTCCGAGTCGAGGCGCGTTCGCTCCAGCGACGCATGAGGGTTCAGCTGCAACTGGATCCCATTGAGGCTCCAGACCTCGCCCGGTCGGATGATCGCAGCTGCCTCGGCGAGCTCGTCCGGGGCGTCGAGGAGGCGCTCGGCTCGGACCTCCACCCCGTCGAAGCCAGCTAGGCGGGAGACCTCGATGTGGCGCGCAGTGGCTGTCGTCATGATCGTCGCGCCGTTCAGGTAGAGCATGTCGGGGCTTCGGCTTCCTACGAGGCTGTGGATGGCATGGCGGTCGGTCTACTTCTCACGGATGACGCCGAATGTGAGTCCGGTCATGACGTGCCGCCGGGCGGCGAACATGAGGATGACCGGGATCACCACCGCGATGACCGCCGCGGCGGCCATCTCGTTCCAGATGATCTCGAACTGGGTGACGAGCCCAGCCACGCCGACCGGGAACGTCTGGGCCTGAGGCGTAGCGGTCAGGATGAATGAGAACTGGAACTCGGCCCAATCGAAGGCGAACACGATGATCCCGGCGGCGATGAATCCGATCCGCGTCAACGGCAGCAACACCATCCGGAACGCCTGCCACCGGCTGGCGCCGTCAACGAGAGCCGCGTCCTCGATCTCGAGAGGGATCTCGGACAGGAAGCCCTTCATCATCCAGATCGACAGGGGCAGGTTGAAGATCGTGTAGACGAGGATCAGGGCCGGCAGCTGGTTGTAGATGCCGAGCGTGCGGACGATCGTGAAGTACGGGATGACCACCGCAATCGGGGCCAGGAAGCGGAGCGAAAGGGCCCAGTTCAAGACGCCGGCTCTCGTCCGGCGAGAGGTCGGCAGTCGGGTGATCGGATAGCAGATCGCCGTGGCGATGATAAGGGCGAGGATCGTCGACGCCAGGCCGACGATGATGCTGTTTCCGAGCAAGGTGATCATGTTCCGCCCGAACAGGACCGTGCCGTAGGCGGCAAGCGTCGGATTCTGGGGGACGAGGGTGGGTTCGGGCGCAAATAGCTCGGCCTTCGTCTTGAGCGACGTCGCCACCAGGACATAGAGCGGGAAGAAGAAGACGACGGCAGCCACCAGCAGGGCGATGGCGGTCAGGAGGCGGGCGATCGGTCGCTGGCGACGCATCAGTCTGTCTCGAGAGGCATGAACCGGACGATGAAGGTGTAGAAGACGGTCATGCCGACCATGAACATCACGGCAAGAGCGGACGCCTGGGGAAGGTCCGAGAACTTGAAGGCGATCCTGTAGAGATACAGGCTGAGGAACTCCGTGGTCGCGCCGGGCCCACCGCCGGTCAGGATGAAGACGTGATCGAATACCCGCAGGACATCGGCGATCCGGAAGAACATGACCAGCAGGACCAGGGGCCTGATGAACGGGAATTCGATGTGGCGGAACTGTGTCCAGGAGGTTGCCCCATCCACCTGGGCTGCCTCGACCGCTTCCTGGGGAACGGTCTGGAGTGCTGCGAACAGGACTAGGTAGACGAAGGATGTCCACTGCCAGATGTCGACGCTGGCCACCGAGAACATCGCCAGCTGGGGCACCGAGAGCCACAGTATCTGCTGCTGGACCAGGCCTACGTGCTCGAGGATGAAGTTGAGGATCCCGTACTCGGGGGCGTAGATCAGTCTGAAGATGACGCCTGCCGCGACGCCCGGGATAACAATCGGGATGATGGCCAGGATGTAGATCGCGGCCTTGATGGCCGCCGACTTGATGGTCCTGTGGACGGCCAGCGCCAGGCCCAAACCGAGCAGGAGCTCAGAGGGCACCACGACGAGGCCGTAGATCGCCGTCTGACGGACCGACTCGGCGAGCAGGGGGTTGCTCAGGGCTCGGATGTAGTTCTCGAGTCCGACGAATCGACGACCCTCGCGAGTCAGCGATTCGACGACCGCCAGGACGAACGGGATCGTAGCGATGACGACGACCGTCCCAAAGACCGGCCAGAGGATGCGACGGGCCAGCCGTTCCTGGCTGCTCCTGGGCGCGGCGACCTTGGCCCCTTCTCGCGCCGGAATAGCCGTCATCTCAACGTCTGCGGCCAGCCGAGCCCCGTCCCGTCGGGTCGAGGCGCGGCTGGCCGACTAGTCATTCAGCCGTTGTCTTGATCTACTGGGTCGGGTAGCCGGCCCCCTTCATGAGGGTGCGGATCTCCTCGGACGCCTTCGTAGCAACGTCCGCGGCCGTCTCCCCACCGGCCAGGGCGTTGTTGAGGTGCGTCCCGATGATCTTCTCGACGGCATTCCACTGGTCGGTCCGCGGGCGCCAGTTGGGCGGCGTCTCGAGGGCCTTGGCCAGGACCGGGAAGTACGGGTTGGCCTTCCCGAGATCGGCGTCGTTGAGGACGCTCGTCCGGGACGGGATGCCCTTGTTGTTGGCCATAACCTTCTGGGAGTCGGCCGACATGGCGCACTTGATGAACTCGGCCGCCGTCGCGCCGTTCTTCGACGCCTTCGGGATGGCCAGCATCCAGTTGCCCATCATGCCGATGCCCTTGCCGGAGGGTCCGGCCGGGATCGGGATGTACTCGGCCTTGCCGATGACCTTGGAGACCTCGGCGTTGTTGACGATGCCGGCGACCTCGCCCGGCCAGACGGACGACTGCAGGCCCTTCTCGGTCGAGAAGAGCTGCGAACGATCGGCCGCATCGGTGTTGGCCGGGTCGTCCTGGGCGACCGCCTTCAGATCCTCGACGAGGAACTTGATGGCCGCCTTCGAGGCGTCGTTGTCGAGGGTGACGTTCCAGTTGTCGTCGAACACATCGCCGCCGAACGACCACAGGATCGGCAGGAAGTCCGCGGTGACCGGGTTGGTCGCCTTGCCGCGGATGATGTAGCCGGCGAAGTCGGCCTTGTCCTGGGCCTTCGCATTGGCCAGGACGTCGTCGTAAGTCTTCGGTGCCGGGACGATGTCGCTCCTGTTCATGAACATCTCGACGTTGCCAACGACCGTCACGCCGAGCAGCTGGGCAGTCTTGCCCTTCTCACTGGGCGGCACGGCGCCGTGGGGCGGCGGCCATGTGCCGACATCCCAGACGATCGCGGGGATGTCCGGGTCACGAGTGATGCCGAACTGGCCGAGGTCCTGGAACGAGCCGTCAGTCCCGAACTTCGGCATCCACGGGTCATCGATCATGACCAGGTCGAAGGTCGAGTCGTTCGCCTTGAATGTCGTGACGAGCTTCTCGTAGAGGGCATCGTACGGGTTGTCGACGAACTCGATCTTCGTCCCGATCTTGGTCCCGCAATCCGCAGCGATGGCCTTCAAGCCGAGGCTCTCGTCGCCCTGGAGAGTGGCGACGGTGAGTTTCTCGGGCTTTCCTGATGTGCCGCCCCCGCAGGCGGCCAGCGCGATCATCAGCGCGCCGAACAATGCTAGAGATCGGTACCTCATAGAACACACTCCTCCTGCACATTCGAGTCCCCCACCCGTCCCATCGCGGGATCTGCGCGGGTCACCGCCGCGGTCTTCCCGTGCCGCCCTCGATGTCAGGGCCGGCCGGTTCGCGACCGCACGGACTTCATGGTGCGTTTCGCGATCGCATGCCCACCAGGCGTCGGCTTAGCGCGGCCGGCGGTCCGTTTCACCCCAACTGTTTGGGTGCTACGGTGACAATGCCAGCTCGGATCCGCGCTTCACGGCCCGGTGGGTCGGCGACGCAAATACGCCAGCGAACCACCTCCTTTGGATGGCCTGACTGAGCGGGTCACGCCTATGAGGCGACGGGACAGTCAGATTGCCGTCTGACAGGCGTTAGGATGCGGCTCCGGACCATCTGCAGTCAAGGTTCAGGCGCAAAGGGGCGTTTGCCGATATCGGCCCGGCGGTCAGCACCGCCACGGGTCGCTACGATGTTTCCCGTCGGGGAGTGGCGTAGCTTGGCAACGCACGTGCTTTGGGAGCCCTGAGGGCTTTAGCGCTGTAGGGTCGAGCACTCCGAGCATCGCGGGTCGAGCGGCGAAGGCCCCGATTATTGTGCGGTTCGCGCTCACGACCCGCGACAGCGATCAGCGCGCCAACGTCGCGGGATCGAGGCCCGACGCTGCGACCGTGGCCGTCGCGTGTGCGATCCGAGCCGCCCGGCGCCACATCGACACCGCCAGCACGATGAGCGCGATCAGGAAGACGATGAATCCCGCATAGACCAGGAAGCTGGCGGTCTCGGAGACGACCAGTCCGCCCAGGAGGCCGACCAGCACCAACCCGGCGGCGCCGGCGCACAACCAGCCGATGGCTCGGGCATACACGCGACTCACCAGGATCGCCGTCGCCATCACGACGAGCGCCATGCCGAGCGCCAGGAGCCCGCCGAAGTCGATGAAGTCGGTGGCGGCGCTCATCGCGTCGAGCGCGGCCAGGTACCCCGACCGCGTGGCAGACTCGGTCGATGCCGCCTCGACCAGATTGGCGCGGCTGCCGCCGATCAGGGTCTGCACGCAAGCCAGCGCCACCGAGACGCTGATCAGTGGCAGGCACAGGCGTGCCCACCCGGCGCCGTCGGTCCCCTCGACCGTCATGAGCACGACGGTCACCGCCGGGACGACGAACAGGATTCCGACGAGTTGAATGAGCAACCATGCCTTCCAGACGTCAGCCGCGGCTACCGTTCTCGCCCCGACATCGGGCGGACCGTTCCAGTCGGGCGCGAGGACTATGCCGGTGACCTGTCCGATGACAGAGAGGACGGCGACAATTGCGCCGACCCGGAGGATCGTTGGAGTCATCATGGTCGCCAGCCTGGGACGGGCGCGTCCGACATGCATCGATGACATCCCTAGATTTCGGGATATCACCGATGCGACCCCGCGACTCGCGGTGGGATGATCCGGGCATGCCGCGGACGGTGCTCATCGTCGACGATCACGCGGGCTTCCGGCGCTTCGCCCGTGGGCTCCTCGAAGCCGACGGGTTCATGGTGGTCGGCGAGGCGGCCGACGGCGAGGGCGCACTCGTCGCCGCCGACACGCTTCGGCCAGAGCTCGTCCTGCTTGATGTCCTGTTGCCTGGCATCGACGGGTTCGCAGTCGCCGAACGTCTCGCCGGCGTGGCTCAACCGCCGATCGTCGTGCTCACCTCCAGCCGCGCCGCCGAGGAGTTCGGCGAGCGGCTCAGCCGGACCACGGCCCGCGGCTTCATCCGCAAGGACGACCTGACCGGAGCGGCCCTGGCAAGGCTTGCTGGACTCCGGACGTGACCGCCCGCATCGCCGTTCCGATCCTGGCGATCCTGGCGATCCCGGTTGTCGCAGCGGCGGCACTCCTTGTCGCCCTCGACCACACGTTCATCATCGAGCAGCGCACCGACGCCCTGGGCGGAGTGCTCGTCGATGCGATCTGGATCGCGACCGGGCTCGTCGCCTGGTGGCGCGTCCCGGACAACCGGACCGGCCCGCTCCTGACGGCACTCGGATTCGTCGAGATCAGCGGCCAGCTGTACTGGGATGCCGCGCTCCCGTTCACCCTCGCGGCGTTGACCTCGGCGTTCGTGTTCGCGATCGGGGTCCACCTGTTCCTCGCCTTCCCGAGCGGAAGGCTGGAGACGCGGAGCGAACGGACGGTGGTCGCCTTCGCCTATGGCGCCACGGTGATCCTCGCGCCGGCGGCGGCGATGTTCCGCGAGACCAGGCCGGGATGCCTGGCGTGTCCGGCGAACCTGCTCTTCGTCACGGAGATCCCCGCGCTGGCGGACGCCATCGATGCGATCGGCACGGTCCTGATCGTCGGCCTGCTGGTCGTGACCATCGCGATGGTGATCCAGCGCTGGCGCCATGCCGACGCCGAGTCTCGCCTCGCCCTCGACCCGGTCATCGCCGTGTCGTGCCTCGCGACGTCGCTCCTCCTCGTGGCGATCGTCGCGGAAGGCCTGGGCCTGGACGGCGTCGTCGCGGCGACGAACAAGGTGGGCGGCACGCTGTTCGCGGTCATCCCGATCGCGTTCCTGGCCGGGTTGCTGCGGGTCCGACTCCATCGAGCGCGGGAGGCCGACCTCAAGGTCGAGCGCCTACAGGCCCAGCTGCAGGCCCAGCTGGTCGAGGTCCGCGCCTCGCGTACCCGCATCGTCGAGGCCGGCGACGCCGAACGACGTCGGCTCGAGCGCGACCTGCACGACGGCGCGCAGCAGCGCCTGCTGGGCGTTCGCCTGGCCCTGCGGACGGCCCGGATGCGTCTCGCCGATGGCAGTACCGACAGCGTCGACGAGCTCTTGGCGGAGGCCGACGCCGAGGTGATGGACGCGCTTGCCGAGCTGCGCGACCTCGCACATGGGATCCAACCGGCCGTACTCACCGAGGAGGGGATCGGACCGGCGTTGGCGGCCCTCGCCCGGCGGACGCCGGTCCCCGTCCAGCTGGAGGTGAGCGCCGGCCGGCTCCCGCCGGCGGTCGAGGCGACCGCGTACTTCGTCGCCGCAGAGTCGCTGGCCAACATCGTCAAGCACGCCGACGCGTCGTGGGCCCGTGTGTCGGTCGTGACCGGCGAGGGGCGCGTGCTGGTAGCGGTCGACGACGATGGGCGAGGGGGCGCGGACTCCGATGGCGCCGGGCTACGCGGCCTGCGCGACCGGGTCGAGGCGGTCGACGGCCGCTTCTGCGTCGAGTCACCCGCCGGCGGCGGGACCCACGTCAGCGCGTCGATCTCATGCGCGTGATCATCGCCGACGATGCAGTCATCGTCCGGCAGGGCGTGGCGCGACTCCTCGCCGAGCGCGGCATCGAGGTGGTCGGAGAGGCCGGCCGGACCGAGGAGCTGCTCAGGCTCGTGGCCGCGCTTCGGCCCGATGTCGCGGTCATCGACATTCGCATGCCGCCCACCCAGACCGACGAGGGCCTCGTCGCGGCGCGCGAGATCCGGCAGCGCTTCCCGGCCGTCGGAACGCTCGTCCTGTCGCAGCACGCCGAGAGCGGCTACGCCCTCGAGCTGGTCGCCGGGGGCGATGGATCAGTGGGCTACCTGCTCAAGGATCGGGTCGTCGACGTAGACCAGCTCGTGGACGCCCTCGATCGGATCCAGGCAGGCGGCGTGGTCGTGGAGCCGACCCTCGTCGACGGCCTGCTCGCCCGCTCGGGACGCCTGGGCATGCTGACGCCACGCGAGCGAGAGGTCCTGGCACTCGTCGCCCAGGGCAAGACGGATCGCGGCATCGCTCTCGAGCTGGTCGTGACGCGCAAGACCGTGGAGGCGCACGTTCGCAGCATCCTGGCCAAGCTGGAGCTGCCGGAGGACGTGACCGAGAACCGCCGCGTCCATGCCGTGTTGGCGTTCTTGCAGGCGGGGGCGGACTGAAGTCGGTCGGCTGAGAGGAGCGTCGTCGGGCGCATCCGCTCGGCGGTCAGGTGACACCGCCTCGAGGCGATGGGCGCGTCCAGCCCCGACGGGGCCGTATGATGCTCGCGGCTTGTCGGCATCTCGGCTATCTCGCCCTCGGCCGCAGTTGGTCGTCCGGCCGGCGATCAGGATATGACTGGAGCGGTGTGGGCCAGGCCGGGAAGCCCGTTTCAGGAACCATGTGTGGTTCCTGAGCACGAAATCGGCGGGGAGTGGCGTAGTTGGCAACGCACGTGCTTTGGGACTCCCGCTGGGGTTTGCGGTGTAGGCATCCCCTGTCGGAGCGTGGGACCGGCGAGCGAGAGGGCGCCGATTATTGTGCTGTTCGGGAGGCTAGTCCCCCGGACGCCTCCGCTCAGGCTGGCCGGGTCGCCCGCCCCGATCGCCCTGTCCTTGCCGCACAGGGCTATTGAATGACCCTGGGCCTACAAGCCGCCCGCGAGCAGTAGGACAAGATAGACCGTGAAGTCGGCGAGGAAATGGAGGAACCACGCCCAGGCCATCCCGCGCGTTTCGATCATGCTCTTTGCGAAGAACCAACCTCCGATACCGGCCAGGAGCACGCCCGTCAGTCCGTTCGGCACACCGAAGTAGTGGGCCAGCCCGAACCAGGCAGGAACCAGCATGAGAGTCGCGCCCTTGCCGAACAAGGGCAGCACCTGCGGGATCAACGCCGACCGGTAGAGGAATTCCTCGGCGAAGGAGTTCATCGCTGCGCAGATGGCGGCAACGATCAGCAGTCCAATGGAGAAATCGGCGAGCGACGGTTGCAGTGCCGGAATCAGGAAGAAGAGCAACAGGCCGACGGAGATGATCGCGTAGTTGCGCCCGAACGTGGTCCAGGGCTGAGGCTTGTGGGGGATCTTCAGTCTCGTCGGCTCGGCGATTGCCCTGACGTCGCCGACTGCCAGGTAGAAATCGCGTCGCTTGAGCCCCATGAGCAGCAGGACGACGAGCATCACGACCACGGCCCCGAGTCGCATCAGACGTTCGCCCAAGAACGCGAGGTTAGGGTCGCCGGCGAACACATCGCGATAAATCTGGCTCTGGGGAATGGCGGTCAGAAACAGCCACGCCTCGACCGCATAGATGACGAGGAAGACCACAAGCATTCCTCGCAGCGGACGAACGAGCGGCGAGACGAACGTCAACGCGAATGAGCCGGCCAGAAGTCCGACTCGTGCGAGGAGCATCCAAGACGTGTCGACACGCATGAAGGCGCGCAGGATGATCTCGGGTACGGTGAGGAGCAGCACGATCGCCCACGCCACGTAGAGGAGTTCGCGCGCGCTGGCTGTCGGGCGCGAACCCGCATGCTGCGTCGCGACGCTGGTCACGGTGTGTTCGCTTTCATCCTCGCGCCCCCGAATGTCGGCAACGGCCGTCGAGTATCTCCCAACACGCCTAGGACGTCACCCTCTCGCCTTCCGTACGAGGCGAACTCCATGGCGGTTGTAACGGGGTGCGCGGGATCGCGTCGACGCTCAACGGGATGGCCGCACGCCACCAGATCTGGACGCGTACGATACTCGCACGTGAGCCTGAGCCAAGCGGGCCAACCGACACGGGCGATCGAGCAGCTACGGCTGCCGACCCTGCTGGCGCTCTTCCTCGTCCCGGGCGCGCTCATGACCGTCGCCTTCGTCATGATCGCTCCGTTCATCGAGACGGCCGGTTTCCCGCCGATCGCCGCCCTGCTGGTGGCCATCCTGGTCGTGCTCGTCCCCATCGAGCTGGGCGTCATCCTGCGCGCCGGCCGTGGCCACGAGCAGCGGATCCGCTCGGTCGTTCCGTATCGCCGACCGCTGCCCCTTCGTGACTGGCTCTGGCTGTTGCCGCTGCTCGTCGTTGCCGCCTTCGTCGGTTTCGGGCTGTCGATGGCCTTCGAGCCGGCCGTGATCGACGGGCTATTCGGTTGGCTTCCCGATTGGTTCGTTCGCCCGGTCGACGTGGATCGGATCGGCGAGTACTCGCGCGAGGTATGGCTCGTGACGCTCGCTGCGTACTTCGTCCTGAATGGGTTCATCGGCCCGATCGTCGAGGAGCTCTACTTCCGCGGTTACCTCCTGCCCCGGATGGAGTGGATGGGCCGTTGGGCGCCGCTCGTCAATGTCAGCCTGTTCTCCCTCTATCACTTTTGGTCACCGTGGCAGATAGTCGGCAGGATCATCGGCTTTGGTCCCACGGTCTACGCCGTCCGTTGGAAGGAGAATGTGTACCTCGGGATGGTCGTGCACTGCACGCTCAATACTCTCGGGGTCACCCTTGTGGCGGGCCTGATCCTCGGCCGCGTCTGACATGGTCCATTTCGAGGCCGCGGCCACCCATCGACCATTGAACTGATCTGCGATGAAAGCTCGTATTGCCATGACAGAAGGGCGGCTGCGGATCCATCGAACGGGCTTAGCTCGGTGGTTCGGTTCGTCCGTCGATGTGCCCCTCGCCCACGTCGAATCCGTGAGCGCGGCTGACCCTTCCGAGGTGAAGCAGTTGTATAAGGGAATCCGCCTGGCAGGCATCCAGATCCCCGGCCTGAGGACCTCGGGAATCTACCGGCAGGGCGAGCAGTTGACATGGTGGGACGTCGGGCGAGCCAGCGACGCGATCGTTATCACCCTTCACGACGAGCGTCTGACTCGGGCGGTCGTAGAGGTTGACAAACCAGCGGCTGTCATTCGAGAGCTCGAGCAGGCGCTCGCGGTGGGCGGTTGTTGAAATCCTAGGTGATGAAGATCGGCGGAACCGACGCCCTTGGGCGGCGCGCTACGATGGCGGTCCCGTCGGGGAGTGGCGCAGCTTGGCAGCGCGCGTGCTTTGGGAGCACGAGGCCGCGGGTTCGAATCCCGCCTCCCCGACCACCCATCGGCGCCTGGGCGGCGGACACCGGTCAGTCCGCGCCGTCATGGAAGCCGAAGGCGGGCTGAGCACACATCCCCCGGATGCCGTAGCGTGGCAGTGTGAGCAGGGAAGTCGAGGATCTGAACCGGCGCCTGCTGCGCGCCCGCGACGCCATGGATCGCGCCTACGCCGAGCCGCTCGACGTCCGCGCCGTGGCAGCGGTGGCTTTCGTCTCCGAGGCGCACTTCAGCCGCAGCTTCCGCGCCGTCTTCGGGGAGACGCCGCACCGTTACCTGCAGCGGAGGCGAGTGGAGCGCTCGATGTTCCTTCTGCGCGAGACCGACCGCAGCGTGACCGACATCTGCCTCGATGTCGGCTTCACCAGTCTGGGGACCTTCAGTCGCACGTTCCGGGAGATCGTCGGCGAGACCCCGTCGGGCTACCGCACGGGGCATGGACCGATCGTGGCGCCTCACTGCGTCCAGCTGGCGGCCATGCGGCCGCGGGTCGCGGCGAGGGTGGCGAGGGAATCGAGCAGTTTTGGAGAAGCCGCTGGTGTGGCAGCGCCTTAGGATCAGGACCGACCCAACGAACCCGCAGAGGTGAGGATCGCCATGATCAAGCGGCTCAATGTCGCCTCCATCTATGTGCTCGACAAGGAGGAGGCGCTCGACTTCTACGTCAACAAGCTCGGACTCGAAGTTGGCAATGACGTCCGACAGGGTGATTACCGCTGGCTCACGGTGCGCGTTCCCGGCAGTCCGGAGACGGAGGTCTCCCTGGAGCAGCCCGGCCCGCCGCTGCACGACGAAGCGACCGCTGCGCAGCTGCGCGAGCTGATCACGAAGGGCGCCCTGGGCGGACTCGTCTTCATCACGGACGATGCTCGCGGCCTGTACGAGACCCTCAAGACACGCGGCGTCACCGACTTCACCCAGGAGCCGACCGAGCACTTCTATGGCACCGACATGGGCCTGCGCGACCCCTTCGGCAACGCCATCCGGATCCTGCAACAGGGAAAGGTCGCCCAGGAGGCCACGGCCTGAGACGGCCCGATGTCACGGTCCCAGTCCGAGGACCCGTCACTGACGTCCTGATCTCTTCACTGCGACTCGGCCTGACCTCCTTCGGCGGCCCGATCGCGCACCTCGGGTATTTCCGCAGCGAGTACGTCGATCGCCGCCGCTGGCTCGACGAGGCCGCCTACGCGGACCTCGTTGCCCTGACCCAGTCGCTGCCCGGCCCAGCCAGCAGCCAGCTCGGGATCGCGATCGGGACGCGGCGAGCGGGCTTCGTCGGCGGCATCGTCGCCTGGCTCGGATTCACGATGCCCTCCGCTGTGGCCCTCACGGCATTGGGCATCGTGGCCGTATCGGTCGACCTGTCGACGGCGGGTTGGGTCCACGGTCTCAAGCTGGCGGCCGTGGCGGTCGTGGCGCAGGCGGTCTGGACCATGTCGAGGAGACTCACGCCCGACTGGCCAAGACGAGCGCTCGCCGTCGTGGCGACTGCGGTCGCGCTCGCCTGGGCCACGCCCTTCTCACAGGTCGCGATCATCGTGACGAGCGCGCTGATCGGCTGGCTCGTGCTCGACGCCCCTCCGATTGCCAATTCGAGCGGGGAGGGGAGCACGATTCCGCGGCGCGCGGGCATCGTCGCCCTGGGTGTCTTCTTTGGCCTGCTCTTCGGGCTGCCGTTGCTGCGGGTGGCGGACGGACAGGCGGTGGCCCTGTTCGAGGCGTTCTACCGGTCCGGCTCGCTCGTCTTCGGCGGGGGCCACGTCGTCCTGCCGCTGCTCAATGCGAGCGTCGTCGAGCCGGGCTGGGTGACCGACAGCCAGTTCCTCGCAGGCTACGGGGCGACGCAGGCGGTGCCGGGGCCGCTCTTCACATTCTCGGCCTATCTCGGCGCCGTTTCCGCCGTCCCGCCGAACGGAGTCCAGGGTGCGGTCGTGGCGCTGGTCGGGATCTTCCTGCCGTCGTTCCTCCTCGTCTGGGGGGTCCTGCCATTCTGGGACCGATTGCGGGAGTCCCAGCCGTTCCGGCGGGCACTATCGGGGACGAATGCGGCCGTCGTCGGGATCCTCGTCGCAGCCCTCTATTCCCCCGTTTGGACGAGCGCGATCGAGGCTCCCATCGATATCGCCGTCGCAGCCGCCGGACTTGCCCTGCTCATGACCGGGCGAGTCCCGCCCGTCGTCGTGGTCGCCCTCGCGGCCCTGGCCGGCCAGCTCATCGGCGGCTGAACCCCCAGACGATCGCGAGCGCCGGCCGACATAGCCGCCACTCCGCTCGCGGCGTCCGGCATCATTGACCGATATGGGCGATCGACAGCGACTGATCAAGGTTGGCATCCAGCTACCAGAGGTGGAGCGGATCGTGCGCTGGCCCGAAATGCGAGCGATCGCCCGCCTCGCTGAGGACGCCGGCTTCGACTCGCTGTGGATCGGCGATCACCTCCTCTACCGCGAGGAGGTTCGGGGCGTGCGCGGGCCGTGGGAGGCGTGGACGACGCTGGCCGGCCTCGCCGACGCGACGAGCCGCATCTCCATCGCGCCCCTCGTGGCGTCGACCTCGTTCCATGCTCCGGCAATGCTTGCCAAGATGGCGGCGACGGTCGACGAGATCAGCGGCGGCCGCCTGATCCTGGGTCTCGGCGCCGGCTGGAACCAGGTCGAGTACGACGCCTTCGGTTTCCCCTATGACCATCGGATCAGCCGCTTCGAGGAGGCCTTCACGATCATCCGTCGCCTCCTCCGCGACGGGACGTGCGATTTCGAAGGCACGTACTACACCGTCCGCGACTGTGAGCTCCTGCCCCGACCCCGCGAAGGAGGGCCGCCGCTGCTCATCGGCTCGAAAGGCGAACGGATGCTCTCGATCACGATGCCCCATGCGGATGCCTGGAACATCTGGTACGACGAGATCGATAACAGTCCGTCGGGGCTTGCCCCATTCCGCGACCTCGTCGACGCGGCCTGCCGGACGGCCGGTCGCGATCCGGCCGCCGTCGAGCGGACGGCAGCGGTCCTTGTCCGGCTCACCGGTGGTGTCGGCCGGGGTGACGCCGGCTCGCTGCGCGGACTCCCGCCCCTCGCCGGGTCGAGCGAAGAGATCGCGGCAGGTCTGAGGGCATACGCTGCCGAGGGCATCGGCCACCTCCAGCTGGTCCTCGACCCGATCACCGAGGCGTCGGTCGCCGAGCTGGCTCCAGCCCTTGAGCACCTCGGAGTTTCTTGATCGGGTAGGACCAACGGCTGCGAAGGACTGGGCAGTAAGGGTGAGTCCAGTGCGAAGAACGACTGATAGCATGCCTCCCGATGCGAACTTCGCACGCGATGATCCTCGTGATCGCGCTGGTGGTGGTCGCCTGTGGTGGCGACGCATCGCCAAGTCCCACGCCGACCGTCAGGCCTTCTCCGACGCCAGATCCGCACCTGCAGGATCCGGCGAACATTGAGGTCGTCTACAAGGCGCTCTCCAAGGCCGGTCTCAAGATCAGCGTCACCAACGCATCCGGGGGGAGCCCCGGCAAGGAGCCGCGACGTAGCTACTCGGCGTCATTGGACGGCTGGCCACTCCAACTCATCGAATATGGCTCGACTGCCGCTCGTGAGGCGGACTTCGGCTTCCTGTCCGGCTCACCTCCCACTAAGGAAGACCCGCCCTACACATTCGCCGGCCTCAACATCGCGGTGACGTTTGGCCCGGACACCAGCCATGAAGTGCCGATCGTCCCCGACCAGCGATTCCAGGATGTCGCCAAGAAGCTCGGCGACACGCTCGACATCTATCTCGGGCCGCTCTCGCAACGAACGGTGACGGCCCTCGGGCTCCCCGCCCCAAAGCCGACTCCCTCACCCGAGCCGTCGGCCTCCGCGAAACCCTCGGGGAAGCCCGCGAAGGCCTCCCCGAAGCCGTCCTCGTGAGCGGCCGGAACGGCGGTCGTCCGAGGCTCGGCGGTCGTCCGGTCGACGAGGTGAGCGAGCTCGACAAGCGGATCATCGAGCACCTCCAGGAAGATGGCCGGCGACCCTTCACCCGGATCGCGGCCGAACTCGGTGTGTCCGAGGCGGCCGTCCGGGCGCGCACCAACCGGCTCGTCGAGGGCGGCATCGTCCAGATCGTCGGAGTGACGGACCCGTTGCGGCTTGGCTTCGGTCAGATGGCGATGATCGGCGTCCGCTGTGAGGCCGATCGCCTGCTCGAAGTCGCGGAGAAGGTGGCGACATTTCCCGAGGTCGACTACGTGGTGCTGACTGCCGGCAGCTACGACCTACTCATCGAGACCGTATGCGAGGACAACGAGGCCCTCCTGCACTTCCTCGCCGAGCGGCTCGGTGGTGTCGCCGGAGTCCGGGAGACGGAGACATTCCTCTATCTCCGGATGGTCAAGCAGACCTATCAATGGGGAACGCCCTGACCGGGTCCGGCATCCACTGATCGAACCCTGCCACGGCGCGGGGTAACATCCGCCCATGAGCGGAGAGCGACGACCCAAGCGAGGTTTCTCGACCAGGGCCATCGAAGCGGCGTCGCGGCCACCGGCCGTCGACCAGCCGCCGACCTCGGTGCCGATCTACCAGGCGGTGACCTTCACATCTCCCGATGCCGAGACGCTCGGCGCGGTCGCCACGGACGACGTCCGGGGCTATGCCTACGCCCGCCTCGACCACCCGACAGGGTTCGCCCTCGGCGAGGCCTTCGCCGAGATGCACGAAGCCCCTGCCGGCTTCGCCCTTGCCTCGGGCATGGCCGGCCTGCATGCGGCGTTCGCGTCGGTCCTCCGGGCCGGCGACCGGGCTGTCGCCGGCACCGCCCTGTACGGGACCACCCGCCACATGCTCGCCGACTACTTCGGTCGGCTCGGCGTCGATGCCGTGTTCGTCGACCCGACCGACCTCGATGCCGTTCGGGGGGCCGTCCGCGGCGGCCGGACCAGGCTCATCCATATCGAGACGATCGCCAACCCGACGATCGTGGTGACCGACATCGCGGCGATCGCCACGATCGCCCACGACGCTGGAGCGATCCTGACCGTCGACAACACATTCGCATCGCCGTACCTCTGTCGACCGCTCGACCTCGGCGCGGATCTGGTCGTCGAATCGGGGACGAAGTGGCTGTCCGGCCACTCCGACGTGGTGGCCGGTCTCGTCGCGGGATCGATCGAGCGTGTCGGGGCGGTTCGTGCGGTCGAGATCGACACTGGAGCGATGGTGGCGCCGTTCTCGGCTTTCCTCGTCTTGCGCGGGATGATGACTCTCGCCGTCCGGATGGAGCGCCATTCGGCGTCCGGCGTGGCACTCGCGGCCTGGCTCGAGCGTCAGGACGGCGTGACCCGCGTCTGGCATCCCGCGTTGGCGACCCACCCGCAGCACGACGTGGCGTCGCGGCAGCTCCGCCTCGGCGGCGGCATGCTCGCCTTCGAGGTCGCCGGCGGAAGAGCCGCCGGAAGTGACCTCATCGACGCTCTCACGATCCCTGCCCGGACCGCCTCACTGGGTTCGGTCCACACGATGGTCGTCCACCCGCCATCGACGACCCACCGTCAGCTCGACGCCGCCGCCCTCGCTGCAGCCGGCATCGCCGAAGGCCTCCTGCGCGTGTCGGTCGGGCTCGAGGATCTTGAAGACCTCCAGGCCGACCTCGCCGCCGGGCTCGAAGCGGCTCGGGCAGCGACGCCGTCCGGGGTCAGCGCCTAGGGGTCGGACATCGCCACGCTCGCGGCGGGCCGGACCGCCGTCGCTCGACCGCGCCTGCGCATCCCGATCTGGCGCCTGCTGACGTCGGTCGATTTCGCCGTTGTCCAGATCGTCGTCCTGGCCATCATGCTGGCCGTCGGGATGACGCTTCGCCAGCTGCCTGGATTTGCCTTCCGCTCCGCGTCGGACTACCAGGCCGAGATGGCCAAGATCCATGACCGCTACGACCCGGCCTTCGGGGCCGATGCCGTGGCGATCCTCGAACGGCTCGGTGCGTTCCAGGTCTTCACCTCGATCTGGTTCAGCACCGCCCTGGCGATCCTGTTCATCTCGATCGTGGCCTGCACGCTCGATCGCACGCCGCGCCTGTGGCGCCAGGTGTCGGTCGTCCGGATCGTCCAGCCCGAGCCGTTCTACGATCCGCGCCTGCCCGACCGGGCAACGATGGACCACCTGTCCGCATCGGCCGTCGCGGATGCCCTGCGCGCCAACAGGTTCCACGTCCGGCACATCGCCGACGCGGGCGTCGGCCATGTCTTCGGCGAGCGCTATCGCTGGACCAAGCTCGCGACGCTGCTGACGCACGCGGGACTCATCCTGTTCATTCTTGCCGCGGCCGTGACGTCGAGGCTCGGCCACGAGGTCGGCCTGCTCATCGCGGAAGGCGAGTCGGCGACCGTCCAGCCGATCGGGACGAGCGACCTCCTGTCGGTCAAGAACCTCGACTTCGAGGCACCCGGCCTCGAGACGGGGCAGGCATCCGACTTCACGACCGAGCTGGCGGTCTACCGCGGCGGCCAGGAGATCGCCCGCAAGACGGTCCGGGTCAACGACCCCCTGTCGGTCGCCGGCTGGACGTTCCATGAGAACGGCTTCGGACCCGCTCCGCTCGTCGTCGTCAGCGATGCCTCGGGTCATCCTCTGTGGGACGGTCCCGTGCCGATGACCGATCAGGCGGCCGGGCTGCCGTATGCACAGCTGTCCGTGCCAGGTCGCGACGTCGGCCTCGAGCTGCTGCTCCAGAAGCAGGCCGACGGGACGGCGATCCTCGTCGCCCTGCCTTTCCGGGTCATCGGCGAGAACCCCGATGGCTCACCCCGGATCCAGGAGCTGTTCCCGCTGGCGGTGGCCGCCGGCGAGACGAAGACCAACGCCTCGATCGACTTCGCCGTCGGGTTGCGCGGGGTTAGCGACCACGTGATCGTCATCGCCAAGCAGGATCCCGGTCAGGGCATCGTCTGGCTCGCGTTCCTGTTCCTGATCGCGGGTCTCCTCATCTCGTTCTACCTGCCTCGTCGTCGAGTCTGGGCCCGGGTCGCCGACGACGGTTCGACGGCGCTGGTCTGGAGCTCCGATCGCTATGTCGACGCCGAGCGCGAGTTCGGCTCGCTGCTCGACGGGCTCGTCGCACGTCGCTCGCCGGCCTGACGTGTCCACGCTTCGCGAGCTGCGCGAGGCGCTCCTCTCGTCGGCATCGGCGATCCTCGAGCCGACGGCCGATCAGGCGGCGGCGCAGGTCTCGTGGGTCCGTCTCATCCGGGCCCGAACGCCGGCCCTCGACGTTCTCGAAGCGGGCGACATCGTCATCGCGCCGGCGGCCGTACTGCCTGTCGTCGCGCCGGGTCCCGCCGAGGCAGGATCGTTGGCCGACGCTCTGGCACGAGCGCCGGCAGCGGCGATCCTCGTGGTCGCCGAGACCGCAGATCGGTCTCCCGAACCGGGCCTGGATTCGTTCATCGCTGCCCTGGAGGCGGCCGGCCTCCCCGCCTTCCGGCTTCCACCGACCGATCCCGCCGCGCTCGAGCGACGGGTGATCGGTTTCCTCGTCAATCGCCGCGCCGAGATCGATCGTTTGGCGACGGAACTCGAAGCTGCCCTGGCTGCGCTGGCCCTCGCCGGGGCGGATCCGGAAGCCCTCGCCGCCGCTATCGGGGCGGCCGTCGGGCGAGCCATCGCACTCGAGGACGAGCATGGGTCCGCCATCGCTCTTCACGCTCCAGGCTCCGTGCCGGGAGCCGCAGCGGCAGCGGCCGTATACCTCGCGAGACCGCGATCAGGTGCCACCCGCGTTCCCCTCCCAGGCGGCAGCGGGACGCTGGTCGTCTTGGGGGAGGAGCCGCTCGGGGAGGCGGCCCTCGCGGCGTGCCGCCGTGTCGCCCCATTCCTGGCCCTCGAGCTCGGGCGCGAGGAAGCCGTCCGTCGGGCGCTCGATCTCGAGCGCAAGGCTGAGGCGCTGCCGGCGGCCGGACCTCCCTGGGTCGTCGTCCTCGCCCGGCAGGGCAGCGGCGATGACGACGACACGATCGAGCGACGCGAGGAAGGGCGCTCTCGAATTCGTCGGCTCGCACCGGCGCGACGGATAGGCCTTCGGGGTGATGCACGGTCGGTCGAGCTGCGGGTCGTGATGGCAACCGGCACCGAAGATCCAGGGGGCCTGGTTCTTGCCGCTCGTATCGGCTCGCTGCTTGCTCGGACGGTCGCCGTGTCGGAGCCGTTCGCAGATCCGGCTGGGCGACCCCCGGCCGAAGCGGCCGCCCGGGCCGCCCTCGAGGCGGCGGATGGGCTCGACGAGCCGATCGCGGTGGCGCGAGCCGATCGGGTTGCCGCCTACCGCTTGCTGGGCGCGGTGCACAACGCGCCGGACGGCATCCGCCACGCCCGAGCCTTGTTGGCTCCTGCAGGTCGCCGGGGAAGTGCCGACGATCCGGTTGTCGTGGCGACCCTCCGGGCGATCACCGACCATGCGTCGCCGGCCGAGGCTGCGGCGTCACTCGGTGTGCATCGCAACACGATCCTGTACCGGACCCGTGCCATCGAGCGACGGACCGGCTGGGATCTGCGCGACCCGGACCTGCGCCTCGCCGTTGCCGTGGCCGTCAGACTTGTGCAATCAGCACAGAAATAGCAGGGTGCGAGCCTCTGTCTCAGGCTTAGTCCCCGGTGTATCTTCGGATGCGAAGCTCGAGCACGGGGGCGTATCGTGCTCGACGCACAAGTCGGAGGTCCCATCGGCGATATGACGATCATGGAACGCGCGGCGATCGACGAGAACCTCATCCCGACCAGTGCCACGGACGTCATCGATCTGGCCCGGCGTACCGGGACGGCGATCGTCGACCTCCGGTTCGTCGACGTCGTCGGTCAGTGGCAGCACTTCTCGATCCCCGTCCGTGAGCTCAAGGCGAGCCTGTTCGTCGACGGGATCGGTTTCGACGGCTCGTCGATCCGCGGCTTCCAGCACATCCATGAGAGCGACATGCTGCTCATGCCAGATCCATCGACGGCGTTCATCGACCCGACTCTCGCGGTGCCGACGATGGTCATCACAGGCGATGTCGTCGAGCCCGGTGACCGCGCTCCGTACAGCCGCGACCCGCGCTATGTCGCCAAGAAGGCCGAGCGCTTCCTGTCGTCGTCGGGGATCGCGACGACGGCGTTCTTCGGACCGGAGATCGAGTTCTACGTCTTCGACTCGCTGCGCTTCGCGACGACGCCCCAGGCGGCGATGTTCGAGATCGACGCCGACGAAGGGATGTGGAACAGCAGCCGCAACGGGACGGCCAACGCGGCCCACCGACCGCGGCCCAAGGAGGGCTACTTCCCCGTCCCGCCGATGGACAGGCTCCAGGACATTCGCTCGGAGATGGTCATGCGGATGGAGGCGGTCGGGATCGATGTCGAGGTCCATCACCACGAGGTGGGCGGGCCCGGCCAGACCGAGATCGACTTCCGTTACGGGACCCTGGTCGAGACCGCCGATCGGGTCATGAAGTACAAGTACATCGTCAAGCAGACGGCCGCGGCGCACGGCAAGGTCGCCGTCTTCATGCCCAAGCCGCTGTACGGCGACAACGGCTCGGGGATGCACACCCACCAGAGCCTGTGGGATGGCGACACCAACCTGTTCTATTCGACCGAGGGCTACGCCCTGCTGTCCGACGTCGCGCGCTGGTACATCGGGGGTCTGTTGGCTCACGCTCCGGCGGTCCTCGCCTTCGCCGCCCCGACCACGAACAGCTACCGCCGCCTGGTGCCCGGCTACGAGGCGCCGATCAACCTCGTCTACAGCCAGCGCAACAGGAGCGCCTGCATCCGGATCCCGACCTACTTCACGACGCCCGCCGCTCGGCGGCTCGAGTTCCGCTCGCCGGATCCGACCTGCAACCCGTACTACTCGTTCAGCGCCCAGCTCATGGCCGGCATCGACGGCATCCTCAACAGGATCGAGCCGCCGGCCCCGGTCGACGCCGATATCTACGAGCTGTCCGACGCTGAGAAGGCCGGCATCAAAGGCACCCCCGCATCGCTCGAGGAGGCGCTCGACGCGCTCGAGGCCGACCAGGAATTCCTCGTGCGAGGCGACGTCTTCACGGCCGACGTCATCGAGGCGCACCTCGCCATCAAGCGAGCCGCGGCCAAGGAGGTCGCCCTGCGGCCACATCCGCACGAGTTCTATCTCTTCAGCGAGCTGTGACCTCCTGACAGCTCGCTAGCGGCGGCGGCGTCGTCGATGGCGCCGCCGTACCCTTTGGTGGCGACTGTCGGTTCACGCCACCGTCGATGCCGCATCGTCATCCTGAAAGGAGTCCGGATTGGCCGACGAGATCCCCGCCGACGCAAAGAAGCGGATCGACGCCGCGAAGGAGAGCGGCATTCGCTTCATCCAGCTCCAGTTCACCGACGTGCTGGGGCATGTCAAGGCGGTGACGATCCCCATCCATCAGCTCGAGGGATCCGTCGCCCATGGGACGTGGTTCGATGGGTCCTCGGTGGAGGGGTTCACCAGGATCGCCGAGTCCGACCAGTACCTCGTGCCCGACATGAGCACCTTCGCCGAGATCCCCTGGCAGCCGGGTTCCGGCAGCCGTGGCACGGCCAGGATCATCTGCGATGTCTTCACGCCCCGCGGCGACCCATTCTCGGGCGACCCGCGCAACGTCCTGCGTCGCCAGGTCGATCGGGCCAAGGAGATGGGCTACATCGTCAACATGGGCCCGGAGCTGGAGTTCTTCCTCTTCCGTCGTGACGAGGATGGCGCCGTCGCGCCGCTGCCCCACGATCTGGCCGGCTACTTCGACTTCTCGACCGACCTCGCCCAGGAGATCCGGCAGGACATGGTCGACACCCTCGAGGCGTTCGGGATTCGCGTCGAGGCGGCCCACCACGAGGTCGCCGAGGGGCAGCACGAGATCGACTTCGAGTACGCCGATGCGCTCCGCACGGCCGACAACGCGATCACCTTCAAGTTCTCGCTCAAGGCCATCGCCCAGCAGCACGGCCTCTATGCGACCTTCATGCCCAAGCCGATCCACGGTATCAACGGCTCCGGCATGCACACCCATCAGAGCCTCTGGTCGATCGCCGACAAGCGGAACTCGTTCGCCGATCCCGACGACAAGTACGGACTGTCCAACGTCGCCCGATCCTACATGGCGGGCGTCCTGGCCCATGCGCGGGGGATGATCGCCGTCCTGGCGCCGCTGGTGAACTCGTACAAGCGGCTCGTGCCGGGCTACGAGGCTCCGACCTACCTGACCTGGGGCAGGACGAACAGGTCGGCCCTCATTCGCGTCCCCAAGGTCTCGCCCGGCAAGTCGATCGAAGGCACCCGGATCGAGGTACGTTGCCCCGATCCGTCGTCGAACACGTACCTCGCCTTCGCCGCCATGATCGCGTCCGGGTTGGATGGGGTGGAGAAGGGCCTCGCCCTCGACGAGCCGGTCGAGGAGTCGCTCTTCGAGATGGACGCAGCGCGGATCGCGGAGCGCGGCATCCGCGAGCTGCCGGGGACGCTCGGCGAGGCGATCGACGAGCTCGAGCGCGACCCGGTCATCCGCGAGGCGCTCGGCGATCACGTTCTCACCCACTTCGTCGAGTCGCGCCGCGCCGAGTGGGACGAGTACCGGACGCAGGTCACCGACTGGGAGGTCGACCGCTACCTCGAGGCCTACTGAGCCGCGCCGGCGCCGTGAAGCCTCCGCGGGGGGCGCTGAAGACCCGCGCCGAGGAGCCCGCGCCGAGCCAGGGGAGCCGCCGTGCCGTGCACTCCATCGCCGTCACCGGAATGGCCCGAGGCTGCGCATCGATATCACCGTGGGCATTAGCAGTGCTGCTTCCCGGGACGGCCGCTGATCCGGACGGCTGCGTCCGACCTCGGATACCACCTGCCGTGATATTCGGCTGATATCTGATTGCGTTGGCGACCGATCCTTCGGTGATCGGCGGATGATCGACAGTTGAGCCGGTTCGGTAATGCTCTGCGCGATATGGAGACCAGTAGCGGGCCGGAATCGGCCAATGTTCGCCGCCGGGCCGGCCATGCCGAGCGGCGCGCTCGCGAGCGCGGGGTGTACGTCGCACGCCGGCTCGGGGCCTCGCTGCGCGAGGCTCGGCTTGCGAGCGGTCTGAGGCAAGCCGACGTCGCGAGACGCGCAGGCCTGTCGCAACCCGAGATCAGTGAGCTGGAGCGTGGGCACGGAGCCGGATCGAGCCTCATGACGTGGGCCATGGCCGCCGAGGGCATCGGCGAACAGCTCGTCGGGTTCCTCGAGGGCGTACCCGGCGCGGAGCGGCCACGCGATTACCAGCATCTCAAGGGCCAGCAACTGGTCATCGAGGCCGCGGGCGGCGGGAGGTGGGTGGCGCGGCCGGAACTGCTGCTCGATACGGATGCGGAGCGTGGCCGAAGCATCGATGTCGCGCTCTTGCGGGCGGAGCGCCGAGAGGCCGCGGTTGTCGAGATCTGGAACTTCTTCAACGATGTCGGAGCTGCACAGCGCAGCCTCGACGGCAAGATCGCGACGTTGGAGCGGCAGCTCACCACCGTCCGCGATATCCGCGATGCGGGGCCATTCCGGGTAGCGGGCTTGTGGGTGGTCAGGGGGACCAAGCGCAATCGCAAGCTGGTCCGCGAGTTCTCGGCCTTCTTCTCGGCCGCCTTCACCGGCGGGTCGCGAGATTGGCTGGGAGCGATCACCGACTCGACCGTGCCGATGCCGATCGGGAACGGAATGGTTTGGACAGACGTCGCCGGAACGGTGTTGCGCGTCGCGCGCCTCCCGCGACGGTCTGCCCCCTAGACTAGCGAGCCATGGATACCCCAACGCTCGTCGGTACCGGCTTCGTCGTGCTCGGTCTCTTCCTGTGGTTGTTCTGCGCGTACCTGTGCTATCAGGCAGCGCCGCGGTTCAACCGACGGCCGGTGACCTGGGCGATCCTCGGCGTCATCTTCGGGCCATTCGCTCTGTTCGCCCTGTACCTGATGCCCAAGGGCCATCTCGAGCATCACAGCGAGACGACAAAAGCGGATCCCCGCGACGACCTCTATGAGGTCCACAAGAAGAAGTCCTGAGCCTGCTCGCAACGGCGACCGGATCTCTCGGGACCGACGACCCATGGCTGAGGCGGCGATCGGGACCGATGTGCGGGTGCGTCCCGGCCTGACCCTTGGGCTGTTGTCGGTGCAGCACGCCCTCATCCACGGCCAGGCGGCGCTGTATCCCCTCGTCTACCTCGCGATCATCATCGAGTTCGGCGTCAGCGCCGGCACGATCGCCCTGCTCGCCGCCGCCGGGAGCCTCCTGACCGGACTCCTGCAGCTGCCGTTCGGGGGTCTCACCAGGGTCGTCTCCCGGCGGGTCCTCCTCGGGTCAGGCGGCGCCCTGGTCGGGGTCATGACGGCCGCCCTGTCGACGGTCGGCTCGTTCGCGGCATTCGCTGTCGTCGGTGTCATTTCCCGGATCGGCGGAGCGCCCCAACACCCGGTCGGCAATGCCCTTATCGCAGAGCAATATCCCGAACATCGGCGCGGGTTTGCGATCAGCGCTCACATCGCCGGAGGCAACGTGGGCACGGTCGTGATCGGTTTCGTCGCAGCCGCCGCCATCGCCACGATCGGCTGGCGGACGACCGTCCTGATGCTGGGGCTGCCCGCGCTCGTCGTGGCCATCGCCATCCTCCTGTTCGTTCGCGAGTCGGGCGCCGACCGGGCGAGCGCCCGCGAGGCGGGCAGCGTCCGCAGCGCCTATCGCAAGGTGATCGCCGACGGCAATCTGCGCTGGTTGTTCCTGTCGTCCGTGCTGGGCGGCGGCGCCCGCGGGCTTGGGGTCCTCAACCTCTTCGTACCGCTCTACCTGACGGTCGTGGTCGGGCTGCCCATCGGAACCGTCGGGATCATGTACGCGGTCCTTCTGGCGGCGAGCGTCCCCGGACCCCTCGTCGCCGGGTGGTTGTCGGATCGGTTCGGCCGCAAGCCTCTCATCATCGGGGTCTACCTCGCCGGCGCGTCCTCGCTCGCGGTCTTCGTGCTCGTCGGTGACAACCCGTTAGGCCTCTGGATCGCCATCGTGCTCCTGAGCTGCTTCTCTTTCGTCGAGAGCCCCCAGCTCCAGGCGCTGTTGGCGGACGTCACGCCGCCGGCCCTTCGCGACGCCGCGTACTCCACCTATTTCGCCCTGGCGTTCGGCGTGGGCTCGCTATGGGTCCTGCTGTATGGAGCGATCGTCGAGACGGCCGGACAGGGGAACGGCCTGCCGCTCGTGTTCTGGGTGATGGCGTCGGCGTCGATCGTGGCCGCTCTTTCGGTCATCCCCATCCGTGTCACGGCGAGCGCCGATCCTCGGCCGATTGATGCCGGCGCGGGCGACGCCTAGGAGTCACGCTCAGGGTCGTGCTGTATCATCGGCCGTCCCCGTTCACTTGGGGTCTTTCGGTCGGGGCGTGGCGCAGCTTGGTAGCGCGCATCGTTCGGGACGATGAGGTCGGAGGTTCAAATCCTCTCGCCCCGACCAGACTGACCTTCTTTTACGCGGACGACGCCGGCTCCGAATGCCGCGTCCCAGCCCCGCGCCTTTGCGTGAGCGGTCAGCGTGAAGGTGTAGTCAGTCACCCCGAGGACGTCAATCCGCTCGAACACGGCCTCCGCGATCGCGTGGCGCCCGGCGTCCGAGGTCTTCGCCCACAGGTCCGGCAGTGACTCGAGGTAGGCGCGCGCCTCGGCGGCCGTCGGGATGCGTGACGGGCGGACCACCGCCGCTGCGGCCTCGGCGTCGAGGCGCGTCATTGTCGCCTCGAGGCGCCCGAGGTCGCGATCCGCCGATCGTGTCGCCGAACGGGCGAAGATCTGGCGAGCGCCCTCCACTACCGTATCGCGATGCGCCGCCCCGGCCTCGCCTTTGCCTTCGCGGTCCCGATCGCCGTCCTCGGCGGCCTCATCGGGCTTGGCGGGGCGGAATTTCGCTTGCCGGTCCTCGCCGGCCCCCTGCGGTACTCGGCGCGCCAGGCGGTCCCGCTCAACCTGGCGGTCAGCCTCGTGACGCTCGTCACCGCTCTGGTGACGCGGGCAGGAAGCCTCAGCCTCGAGCCGCTGGCGCCGTTCCTGCCCGCGATCGGCGCCATGATCGTCGGCGCCGCCGTTGGTGCATTCGTCGGCCCTGCGCTTGCCGGCCGTCTCAGCAACGCCTGGCTGGACCGCGTGATCCTCGTGCTGCTCGTCGCCATCGGTGCTGCGCTGATCGTCGAGGCGTTCCTGCCCGAAGCGACGTCGAGCCTCGTGCCGCCCGACTTGTGGCCGGTTGCTGCGCTCGGGCTCGGCCTGGGGATCGGCCTGGTCAGCAGTCTCCTCGGTGTGGCTGGCGGGGAGTTGATCATCCCGAGCTTCGTGTTCGCGTTCGGGGCGCCGATCAAGCTCGCGGGGTCCGCGAGTCTGCTCGTCTCGATCCCGACCGTCCTCATCGGGATCGCCCGCTACGCGCGTCGCGGCGGCTACGCCGACCGAGCGGCCCTGCGGTACACAGTCACTCCCATGGCGGTCGGGTCGGTGATCGGTGCGGTGATCGGGGGACTCCTGGTCGGCCTCGTCTCGCCGGCCGCGCTGAAGTTCGCGCTCGGCCTGATCCTGATCGGCTCGGCCATCAGGGTGTTCTCGCACCGTCATTCGAGCTGAGCCGGGCATCCCTGCACGCGAACCCGGACGGTGCGCGCCCGGGGTGGCGCCAGTGGCCAGACTCCCGTTCATCGCGGCACGTGGGCCAACGGTGGCGCCCACGGGCCAACCCGAGCGGATCCCCGATCGGCGACCGGGAAAATTCGCGAAACTTGGCCGCGTGCACACAGTCGCGCGGCGCGGTCTGGGTGCGAACGCGGGCCCGTATGGGCTACCCCGCCCCCGGTCGACGCACCCTTCGTCGAGTTGCATGAGCGGCACAGCACGGAGGTGTTCGCGATGTCGAACGGCGCACCGCCAGCCGCGAGCGGCACGACGTGATCGACGGTCAGGTCCGACGCGCGATGGGCGGTGCGCTGGTAGCCCGGACACCAGTCGCCGTGCTCACCACGCCAGGCGCGGAGCACCCGGGCGCTCAGGCGCTGCCAGGCCCGCGTGCTGTAGAGCGCGTTGTGCCGACTGCGGTTCGACTGGCGCGCGTGCTCGCTGCACCGACTACCGGCGTGGCTCGTCAAGACGCCGCAGACCGTGCACAGCCTCACCGGGTGCCGCGCCCGGTGTGCGTGCCGTGTCTGACGCTGGTGACGCTCGAATGCACGCCCGTCGACATCGTGATGAGCGTGAGTCGCGGGCGCCTTGGGGTCTATTCGCCCCGGGTGCTACGCCTCGGGGGCCAACCGCCGAAGATGGGATCGGTGATCGGGACGAGGATGGCCTCGACCTCGCGATAGCCGTCGACGCCCTCGTGCTCTGCGAGACTCTTCCGGCAGAGGTCCAGGGGCGTCCGACGGCGGTTGTCTCGCAGGTTCGGGTCCGCCCCAGCGGCGAGCAGCTGTCCGACGCTGCCGGGGCGGCCAGCCTTGGGCCGCGGCGCGCAACGGATGGCCTCCGAAAACGGGATCGACTGCATCGACCGGCGTGCCGAGGGCGAGCAGTCGGTCGATGACGTCGAGTCGCTCGTGCCGCGCGGCCATCACCAGGGCGCGAGTCAGCGCGTCGGGCGCAGCCCCAGCGAGCCATTCGGTGACATCGCCGACGGCGGCCGCAACCTCGATCCCCTCAATCCGAGCCCCTGCCTCGACGAGCACATCGACCACGTCGCTCATCCCGAACACAGCCGCGTGGAGTAGCGCCGTGCCGCCGGGGACCCCGCCTGCAACGTCGCTGGCCCGTGCCTCCAGGTCGGCACCTGCGCCGATGAGCACCCGGGCGACACCGGCATCGCCGTAGCTCGCGGCTGTGATGAGCGGCGTCTCGGGAACACCCTTCTGGCCGTCGACCGGGGCACCGGCCGCGACGAGGATGCCGGCGATAGCGCCTGCGCCGTCGACTTCACGCCAGATGCCGCGGGTGGTGTCGTACCGGAGCATCGCGACGTAGCCGAGCGGCGAGGCGCCCGCTGGGTGATCGACCCAATGTTCCATCGTGGTCGACGCGAGGTCGGGCTCCTCAGCGACGAGCGCGCGCAGGCGGCCCACATCGAGAGAGTCGAGGATCTCGCGCAGCTCGACGTCGCGCTTGAGGCGCGCCCAGCTGGGGAATCCGTATTCGCGGGCAATGGCGAGTTGCGCGCCAGCCAGCGTCGATGGTGCAGACACGACCGCGAGGCGTCGAATTGCGGCGCGATCGCCGTCCTTCAGGTCGCGGAGCAGGTCCTTCGCGAGGCGCCGGACTTGCTCGAGGCTCAGACGCGGCGGGAGGGCGGGCATGGGGACGAGTCCTCTTGTTCTCGGTTGCCGCGGTGAGCGTCAGGCTCGACGCAGGCACTCTCCTGCCTGCGTCGAGCACCGATGGCTCAGGCGTGGGCTTGCTGTTGCAGTCGGTCGGCCGTCGCGACATCTGCAGCGTCGGAGTACGTTCGGGGCCAGGTCCAGGCGGAGCGCAGGATGAAGGCCAGGATCAGCACCTCGATTCCGATGGAGAGGCCGTAGAAGGACGCCCACTCCCAGGTCGCCCCTGCCGCGTTGAACGCCGAGTAGGGGATGAGGAGCGATGCAACGACGAGGTTCGTGGCGCGGTTCACCCGGGCGGGCAGCGTCATGGAGAGCATCACCATCAGGGCCGGGATCGCCACGGACGCGAGCATGAAGGTCAACAACGTCGGGCTGACGTCGAACTTCCAGACGAGGCCATTCAGGATGCCGTCGACGACGCCGGGCTTGTAGAGGTTGAAGAAGTCGACGTAGATGTAGAGGAACATGAAGCTGGTCCATGCGGCGGCGATCTTGGCCTGCACCGGGATCGGCGGGCCTGTCAAAGCGCTGTTGATGGGGACAGGTCGTGTCTTGTTCATGGTTTGCTCCTTCGTTCGCTTGGTGAGCCGTCCGCCTGACAGCGGTGGCTGGTGTACGAGTGGCGCTGTGGTGGGTCGTGACACCTGGTCCGACGTTCAGACGGTGATCACGACCTTGCCGCGGGTGTGGCCTGCTCCGACGTAGCGGAGGGCGTCGGCTGCTGCGCTCAGCCGGTAGGTGCGGTCGATGACCGGGGTGAGCTCTCCTGCCTCGAGCCAGCCGGCGAGTGTGCGCAGGTCCTGGTGCTTCTGGACGGAAGTGAACGGCTTCAGCGTCTGGCGGGTGACCAGCGATCGCACGCGCGCCTTGACGAACCGGCCCAACGGGCCGACCCAGCGTCCACCTCGGCCGCTGTTGGGGATGAGCGTGCCGGTCGGTGCCAGCGCGCTTCGTACCGCCTGCAGCGGTTGCGCTTCCACGTTGTCGAGGATGACGTCGTAGCGCCGCCCCGCCTGGGTAAAGTCCGTTCGCGTGTAGTCGATGACGTGCGCGGCACCCAGCGACCGGACCAGGTCCACGTTGCGGGTGCTGCACACCCCGGTCACCTCTGCCCCCAACGCCTTGGCGATCTGCACGGCGAACGTCCCGACGCCACCTGATGCGCCCGTGACGAGCACCGTCTGCCCCGGTTGCACGTGCGCGATGTCGCGCAGCGCCTGCAGTGCGGTGAGCCCCGACGTTGGCACCGCAGCCGCCTGCGCCATCGTCAGCCTGTCGGGCTTGCGCACGAGCTGGTCCGCGGGCACGCACGCGTACTGCGCCAGCGTCCCGGTGGTGCTCCAACCGAACACCTCATCACCCGGTTGGAGGTCCGTGACCGCCGCGCCGACGGCTTCCACCACGCCGGCCAGGTCTCTGCCGGGGATGGGGTGGCGTGGCCGACGCAGACCGAACGCCAGCCGCACGATGCTCGGCACGCCGGTCATCACGAAGTAGTCGCCAGGGTGGACCGAAGCGGCGCGGACGCCGACCAGGACGTCGCCGTCCCCCACGACCGGCCGGCCCACATCGGTGTACTCGAGCACCTCGGGAGGCCCGTAGCGGCGTTGCACGACAGCCATCATCCCCGCGTCGGCCAGCAAGGCGTCGCCGGCCAGGGCTTGGTCGCGGTCGCTGGTTGTTTCCATGGTCATCTCTAGCTCCTTGACTTCGAATCGCTTATGTCATAAGCGTAGGGCA
Organism: uncultured Chloroflexia bacterium; assembly: GCA_963789905.1. GTDB lineage: Bacteria > Chloroflexota > Limnocylindria > Limnocylindrales > CSP1-4 > CAWBMK01. Next base: position 1,909,131 of record CAWBMK010000001.1, read on the forward strand.
TAAGCGTACGGCATAAGCTATGATGGCGTCAAGGGCACCAGAGGAGACCACCGATGACACGCTTCACGACTCAGAAACGAGCGCCGCTCACCCGGGACCGCGTGCTGCGCGCGGCGCTGGAGCTCGCCGACGAGGGCGGCACCGCGGCGCTGACCATGCAGCGGATCGGGCGGCGGCTCGGCGTGGAGGCGATGTCGCTCTACCGACACGTTCGCAACAAGGACGACATCCTCGACGGGATCGTCGACCTCGTCTTCGCCGAGGTGGAGCGGCCGGCCGATCGCTCGAACTGGCGAACGGTGCTCCGTGCCCAATCGATCTCGACCCGCGCGGCCCTGCGCCGGCATCCCTGGGCGATCGCGCTCATGGAATCGCGGATGACGCCCGGCCCGGCGAATCTCCGCACACACGAGGACACCATCACCGTCCTGCTCGACGCCGGGTGCTCGGCGGTCATGGCGACGCACGCCTACAACCTCGTCGACAGCTACGTTCTAGGGTTCGCGCTCCAGGAGGTGAACCTGCAGTTCAGCAACGCCGAGGAGTTGTCAGCGGTGGTCGCCCAGGTGCCTGCGGATGCGTACCCGAACCTCGCGCGTGTCGGCAGTGAGCTGCTCGCGTCCGGCTTCGACTACGCCGACGAGTTCGAGTTTGGGCTCGACCTCATCCTCGATGCCATCGGGCCGGTCCTGCAGGGAGCCTGATCGCCGGGCGACCGGTCAAGCGGGTCGAGCCCACGGCGGGTCCCAGCCTGCGCGGACGGACGGCAACTACCTGCTGGCACTAGTGATCACTGCCGCACATCGTTGCGGTAGCGCAGCGCTCGGCCGGTGCGAATTCAGCTGGGCTCGAGGCTCGGGACCATGAGCCAGCCGCGCGCCCGGCCGGTGTAGATCAGCTGCTCCGTGGTCAAGCCCGAGCGCGCGCGGAGGTCGGCGAGATGGCGCTTCGCGGTGCTCGGGCGAACCCCGACCGCCTGCGCGGCGCCAGCCACGGATCCGCCAGCGGCGACGAACGCGGCCAGCACGTCGACCTGGCGAGCGGTCGGCGTCGGCGGGAGCGATCCCCGTAGGTGCCGGTCTCTCAAGCGGGCGACACCTGACTGCGCGTGATGAGTCCAAGGACGACTGCGGTGACGGCGAGGATCGCGCCGATCTGGGCGGGCTCAAGGGACAGGCCGAACGCGACGACGAGCGCGATCACCGCCTGGACCAGGGCGAGGACCATCGCAGGTTCGCGGCCCCAGATCGTGCCGGGCTGGCTATCCATCACGTGTCACGCTCCGTAGACGGCGGCCGCCGGTCCGCGGCCGCCTTGACCGCCGCAGCCGCCGTCTTCTCGGCAGCGTCGAGCTGCGCCTGGCTGAACGGCGTGGGGTCGGGCGCCGGGCGGATGTTGGTGACCTCGGGCGCCTTCGCGAACATCGAGCGACCCTGATGGACGCCCTTCGCGTCGACGTACTCGACGATGCGAACCGTGCTCGCCGGCTGGCCGAGATAGGGCATGTCGCGCCCCGGGTCGACCAAGATGTTGTCGGGCGAGGGTTCGAGCGCAGACGTCGCGTACAGCCAGGTGCCCGCGGGCACGGTGGCGATGCTCGGGACCTTGGGCACGGGGTAGCTGTTCACGGTCTCCTCCGGAGCGGGCGGCGCTGGCACCAGGGCGGCGAGGTAGCGGGCCTGCGGGAAGCCCATCGGGTCGTCCGCCCAGGGCCGCCAGCAGTAGGGCTTGAGGCGCCCGGCGATGTAGTGGTGGTCGATGACGTGGTGCGCGATCGATCGGGATCGCCCGGAGCTCACGGGTGATCGCCGTCTCGGTGCCGGCGCGGAACCGGATCCCGGCGGCCTTGAGCTCGGCGAGGTCGCCGCGCAGCAGGAGGGCATCGAGCGCGATCGAGGCTGCGATGACGGCCTCGGGCACGACGCCCTTGCCATTGCCTGCGCGTGCGGCCGCCGTTGTCGTGGTGCTCGATGCTGACCGTGCGGCTGTTGAGGAGGCGTCGTCGGGTAGCGGTCGTCCCAGGCGCCCGAGGGGTCCCAGTTGCCGTTGCCCCAGGCCTGGTCGCCGAGTCGCACGTACTGGTGGACGTGGGCAGTCGTCGGGTGGCCGGCGCGGCCGCAGCCGTAGCCGACGCCGAAGTTGGTCGAGGCCTCACGTCCGTCGGTCGACGTGAACGCGGCGTCGGTCGAGCGCAGGGTGCCGACCATGCGGTGATGGACGAGCGCGATGAGCGGCGCCGGGTGGCCGGCCGTGAACTTGGGTGAGCCGACCCAGTAGATGGTCACT
>CAWBMK010000002.1:0-10264 GCA_963789905.1 uncultured Chloroflexia bacterium
ACGTGATCTTCGTCCAGAAGGACCGGCACGGCGATATCGAGAACTCGATGCACCTGACCGACCTGTCCGAGACCGAGCGGATGCGTCTCGGGGCGATCGCAGGCGGCCTCATCGGGCTCCACGCCGGTGGCGCCGAGGGCATGGTCGAGGGCGCGGAGCTCGGCGCACTCGCCGTTGCCGAGCGCGACGCCGGCCTCTCCGGCGACCGGATGCAGGAGCTCGCCGACTCGATCCCCGCCGGCACCGCCGCGGCGATCCTCGTCATCGAGCACCACTGGGCCGCGAGCCTGCGCGACGCGATCGTGGATGCCGGTGGCCGGACGCTCATGCAGGCGATGATCGCGCCCGACGCCCTCGCCATCGTGGGCGACGAGCTGCGCGTGAAGATGGAGGCCGAGGACGCCATCGAGGCGGCCGAGGAGATCAAGCTGGCCGCCGCCATGGAGATCGCCCAGACGCTCGTCGAGGCCGAGCTGATCGAGGAGGCAGCCATCGCCGAGGCGGCCGATGTCGTCGCTACGGCGCTGGCCATCGAGGATGCCGCCGCAGACGACGTCGTGAACACGCTGTTCGCGGCCGAGCTCATCGAGGAGGCGGCGAAGGACGAGGCCGAGAACGTGGTCCGGATGTCCCTCGACGTCGAGGAGGCGGCGACGGAAGAGGCCGAGGAGGCCGTAGCCGCGGCCGACGAGATCGAAGCCGCCGCAGCTCTTCGCGCCGTTCGCGCGCTCATCGCGGCGGACCTCATCGAGCGCGAGGCAGCCCAGGAGGCGGTCGATGCGCTCGTCGCGGCCGAGATGATCGAGCAGGAAGCCGCGGACGAGGCCCTCGCGTCGGTCCTTGCGGGTCAGGAGGTCGCGGCCGGGGTGAGCTGAGGCGAATCGAGTTCAGTCGGTCGCCGTCAATTCGACATGCAGAAAGGGAGCTAGCAGATGAGTGACAAGACGCAGACCGCAGCGACGACGCCGGACGAGCCGGTCGACGTAGCAGTGGCAGCCGTGAGTGACGACCTTGGGGTCGAGGCCGTGGGCGGAATCGCCGTCCAAGGCAACCAGGCCCTCATCGTGGCGCAGTTCGCCGACATGGACTCAGCCAAGTCTGCCTACTACGCGCTCGTCGACGCCGAGGCCAAGCGAGCCGTCGACATCGACGGCGTCCTGGTCGCCAACGCCGACTATCAGGGCAAGATCCACATCCAGAAGATGACCGACCACAAGACGCGGAATGGCTTCCTGTGGGGCGCCGTCGGCGGCGCCGTTATCGGCCTCATCTTTCCCCCGACGATCATCGCCGGGGCGGTGGGCGTCGGCGTCGCCGGTGCGGCCATCGGCAAGGCGGGCAACGTCCTCATGAAGAGCGAGGTTGCTGACGAGCTCGCCGGCGTGATCACGCCGGGAACGTCGGGCATCGTGGCCCTCGTCTCGATCGCGGCGGTGGACGCGGTGGAGGCGACGATCCCTGACGCCAAGGTCGTCAAATCCGCTCCCGTGAGCGACGAGGCGGCCGCGGCGGTCAAGCAGGCCGCCAAGGCGGGGGGCGACCAGGCCGGCTGACGTCATGGGGCGGGCGACCGTCCCTAGAGGTAACGGGCTAGCCCGGGCGGCGGCCCTGGTCCGCGAGGAGCGGCTCAGGGTCGCCGCCGACCTGAACTGACCGGGGGTTCCCCATGTCAGGCCGAGATGGCCTGATCAGCCGCACGAAGGAGCTGCTACCCGATGAACAGTCTTGGCGATTTCCTGCTCTGGTCGATAGAGGTGTTCTTCCTGATCCTCGCGATCTGGGTATTCATCGCGATCTTCTCGGACATCTTCCGCCGCACGGACATCCACGGCGGCGCGAAGGCCGGCTGGATCCTCCTGATCTTCATCCTGCCGTTCCTCGGCTGCCTGATCTACATCATCGCCCGACCGAAGGTCACTCCCGGCGACGTGCAGCTGATGGCACAGGCCGACGCGGCCAACAAGGCCGTCGCCGGCGTGTCCACCGCGGACGAACTGGCCAAGCTGCAGCAGCTCAAGGATGCCGGCACGATCAATCAGGCGGAGTACGACTCGCTCAAGGCCAAGACGATCGCGAGCTGAGCCTCCTCGTGCCCTGTGGTCACTGGCGCCAGGCAAAGGAACTACCCATGCGCTGCTCTCGCCTTCTCGCCCCATTGCTCGTCTTGAGCCTTGTCGTCGCCGCATGCGCGGTTGCTTCATCGCCGACGCCGGGCTTATCACCAACGCCGGCGACGCTCGAGGCATCGTCCGTGCCCAGCGCTTCGGGGGCGTCCGCCATCTGCTCCGACGCGGCCGACCTTCGCGCCTCGATGACAGCACTCACCAATCTCCAACTCGCCAGCGTCGGCGTGAGCGGCGTGACTGCGGCGCTCACCGACGTCCAGTCGTCTGCTCAAGCCCTCGCTGTGTCGGGCCGGGAGCTCGTCGGCGTGCAGGTCAACACCTTGCTCGCCTCCGTCCAGGCGCTCCAGACCACGCTGACCGGGCTCGGTGCACAGCCGAGTCCTGGTGCCGGGCTCGTCGCGGTCAAGGCGGCGATCGACCAGATCAAGTCGGCGGTTGCCGATGTCGAGTCCGCACTCGGGAATACGTGCCCAGCCTCCTGAGATGCGCGGGTTTCCATCGGGCGTGGCCGCCAGCCGCGCCGGTCTGAACCCCGAGCATAGGATCCCAGACGCCACGATCCTCGTCAGCCCTCCGATGCCGTGATCGCGCCAGGAGCTCATCGCCGACGTGCGCCGCCCAGCACTCCCCTCATCCATAACCGGCCTGTTCAGCGACCCGGTAGCAAGAGGCGCGTTGCTCGCCGGATCCGTCGCACTCGTCGCGGCGGCGATGGATCCGCAGGTCTGGGCTCCCACGCAGCCGTCGGTTCAGGAGGCCGTCCGAGAGAACCCGCGGTTCGAGACCCTCGTCCTCCTGGCCTCGATCGGCGCGTCGGGACTGATCCTCCTCGGCGGTGCCGTAGGCAATTCGAGGCGAGCCAGATCGGTCATCCTGGGCGGTCTCGTCGTCGAGCTGCTCGCATCGTTCGTGAGCCTGATCGTGCCCGCCGGTCCGATCTTCGTGACTGCGCGTCTCATCGGGCATGCCGGCGCCGCATTCGTCATTCCGGTGTCCATCGCCCTCGTCGCCACCAGCTATCAAGGTGCGGTCCGGGCAACCGCGATCGGCGTGGCCTATGGCGCGTACGGCGCGGGCGGGGCCGCCGCGTCGATCCTGCTGCGGGCGGTACCGGGAGAACAGTGGCCAGCGATGCTCGCCGCGGGCGTTGCCTCCGCCCTGGCGCTCGGTCTCGCCTGGACCCGGACGCTGGAGCTGCGTCGGCCATCGCAGGCGGAGCGTCCGCTCGTGGTCGAGGTCGCCGTGTCCGCGTTCGGGATCATCGTCTTCACGGTGGGGCTGACCTGGATCGGCGGCGGCCTCGACAACCCGCTGCGCTGGGCGATGATCGTCGGCGGTCTCGCGCTCTTGATCGGCTACCAGGGCCTCAACCGCGCGCGGAGAGCCGGCCCGGCCCGGATCATCCGGCGGCGCGTGACGGTCGCGCTGTTCGTCGGTGTCACGATCGCGGTCTCAGAGACGGCTGCGGTGCTCAACCTGCCGCTGTACTTTCATCTGGTCCTCCGCTACGAGCCGTGGCTGGCCGCCGTTGCCATAGCCCCCCTCGCGGGCGCGCTGCTCCTGGCGGGCCCCGTCGCTGGGGTCCTGCTCAAGCGGGTTCCGCCGCGCTGGCTCGTGGGCTTCGGCGTCATCTTCGTCGGGATCGGCAACCTGTTGCTCGCGGCCGTCGCGACCGAGTCCGCGTCGTATGTCGCCTTCATCATTCCGTGCCTGCTTGTCGGGGCCGGGTTCGTCGTGGCGACGACCGTCCGAACGGCGATCATCTTCGCCAGCGTGCCTGACGGGTTGCCGGCGTCGGCGGCGGCGCTGAACGAGTCGTCGATCTCGCTCGGTCGGCGGATCGGGATCGTGCTCGTCAGCGCCGTCGTCGCGAACGTGGCCATGAGCACCTACTCGGCCTCCGTCGCAGGGATGCCGCCGGCTGATGCGACGGCGGCGATCGATGCCTTCCGATCCGTCCTCGTCGCCGTCGGCACGCCGTCATTCGAGCAGGTGGCGACGGCCGTGACCCCTGCCGACATCCAGCCCTATCTCGACGCCTACGCGGCCGGCCTCAACGCGGCCTTCCTCCTCTGCGGGCTTGTCGGGGTCGTGGGAGGAACCGTCGCGCTGCTCGCCTTCGGTCGAGCCGATCCGCTCCGGACGAAATGGGCGTATCGGGGGGAGCGCGCGTCATCCGAGCCGGTGTGATGCGGTCGAAGCGATGCCGAACCGGACGCCAGTCTCCCCCGAGATCAGCGCAACGCTCCGTCCACGGGCGCTCGGCCAACCCCGACGACCCGACCAGATTCCAGGAGATCGGCCATGCTTGCGGCGCATCCCCACGACCTCACGCGATGAGATCGGTTTGGTCGGGGCGAGAGGACTTGACCCGACGGAACCTGCCGCGCCCCCTGGCCGGTCTGTCGTTGCGAATGCCGATGAGATGCCAGACCTGCGACCCGGCCGGACGTGAAGGAGTCGCCTCGAGGTCCTTCAGCGTCGTACGGCAAAGAGGTGCCACGAGCCCGGGACCCCCTTCAGTTCGTGCGTACCGCGATCATCGAAGTCGAGCCCGGACCCGACGACGAGGTCCTTGACCGTGCTCGACACGAGGATCTCGCTGGCCCCGGCCTTTGCCGAGACCCTTGCAGCGATGTGAACCGCGAGGCCGGCGATGTCGTCCGCCACGATCTCGATCTCGCCGACATGGAGCCCTGCACGGATCTCGAGCCCGAGGTCTCTGACCTCGTCGCGGATCGCTGCGGCACAGCGGATCGCGCGGGCCGGGCCGTCGAACGTGGCCAGGAAGCCGTCGCCGATGACCTTGACCTCAGTCCCCCCGAACCGCTGGAGCTGGTGCCGGACGATCCGATTGTGGTCCTCCAGCAGCCGCTGCCACCGGGCGTCTCCCAGTTCGGCCGCCAGCTGCGTCGACCCGACGATGTCCGTGAACATCAAGGTCGCGAGCACCCGACGTGGATCGAGCACCGGTCGAACGCCCGTCACGAAATCCTGGATCTCGGCAACGATCGCGTCCTGGTCGCCTGCCCAGATGAGGTTGTCGGCGCCGGGCAGCTCGACGTACTTGGCACCCGGAATGTGCTCGGCGAGATACCGCCCGTGCGCGACGCTGAAGCCTCTGGCCGCCTCGCGATGGATGACCAGCGTCGGGACACGGATCGCCGGCAGGACGTCGCGCACGTCGCTCTCGTAGATGAGGCGGACGATCGCCTTGGTACTGCCGGGCGTCGCCGCACTGCGCTCGTACTTCGCCCACGAGCGGCGGATCCGTTCATCGCCGGCGACAGAGGGCGCGAACAGGTCGATCATCACCCCGCGGCCGGTGTCGTCCTCCGCAAGCTCGAGCGCGGGCGCCAGCTCAGCGATCGGTGCCCCGATCGGGAAGTCGGGCGCCTCGAGGAACCGCGCGAAGCAATCGACCAGGATGAGGCTCGAGACCCGCTCGGGATGCGTTGCCGCGAAGGGCATGGCGAGAATCCCACCGCCGATGTTCGAGATCAGCGCCGCCCGCTCGGACCCGACCGTGTCCAGCACTGCCGGGATGTCGGCCATGAACTCTTCGAGCGTCGGCAGTGTCGCGGTCGGGATCGGGTCCGAGAGGCCCGTCCCACGCTTGTCGAACATGATCAGCCGGCCGAATGTCGCGAGGCGCTCCCGAAGAGCTGCCAGCGGCGGCACGTCCCACTGGGCATCGAGATTGCCGAACCACTGGTCGAGGAGCAGGATGTCGGGCGGCCCGTTGCCAACGACCTGATACGCGAGGTGCAGGTCGCCGAGTCGGGCGTACCGCGTTTCCGGGATCATCTCCTGCAAGGGTAGCGACGCGCGATGGACGTGATCGCCCGAGGCGGACGCGTTCGGCGGCGCTCATGTCGCAGTTGGCTGTCCATCTGGCCGGACGCCATTCGTAGGGAGGTGAGAGGCTGGACCCGCCAGCCACCCCGAGGAGCGCCACATGCCGCGATACCTGCTTTCAACCCACAGCACCGCCGGTAGCGACTCGCGAATCGATGACCGAACGAGCAGATGCAGAAGGCATGGGAGCCGATCCAGGCGCTCGAGTCGGAGATGAAATCGGCCGGTGCCTGGGTCTTCTCGGCTCGATTGCACGATCCCGACACCGCCACGGTGGTCCGGATCTCGGGCGACGAGGTCGTGACCACGGACGGTCCGTTCGTGGAAGCCAAAGAGCACATCGCCGGCTTCTACATCATCGAGTCAGCCGATCTCGACGAAGCGCTTGGCTGGGCTGCGAAGGTCACGCGACTCATCTCATCGCCGATCGAGGTCTGGCCGTTCGTGGATACCGCTGGCGGCTGAACCGTTGCCGGTCGTTGATGACGCGCTGATCGGCCGGATCTTCCGCGAGGAGTCCGGTCGGTCGGTCGCCACCGTGATCCGGATCTTCGGCGACATCGACCTTGCCGAGGATGCCGTCCAGGAGGCGTTCGCCCTCGCCCTTCGGAAGTGGCCCGCGGACGGATTGCCACCCAATCCAGGTGGCTGGATCACCACCACCGCACGCAATCGGGCGATCGATCACCTTCGTCGCGAGTCGCGAGGTCGCGAACTCCTGACCCAGGTGGCCGATGACGCCGACGATCGTCCAGGAGGGGAGACCGGGCCTGTGCAGGACGACCGACTCCGCCTGATCTTCACGTGTTGCCATCCGTCGCTCGCTACCGAGGCGCAGATCGCGCTCACCTTGCGGTTGCTTGGCGGCCTGACCACGGCGGAGGTGGCCCGCGCCTTCCTGGTCGCGGAAGCGACGATGGCCAAGCGACTGGTCCGGGCAAAGCACAAGATCCGTGCGGCCCACATCCCGTATCGCGTGCCGAGTGAAGCGGAACTCCCGGCGCGGCTCCGACCGGTCCTGGCGGTGCTCTACCTGACGTACAACGCTGGGACGCATGGGCCCGAGGGCGACGATCTGCGCCATGAAGCGATCCGGCTGGCCCGGAGTATGAGCGGTCTGATGCCAGACGAGGCAGAGGTCGCTGGGCTGCTGGCATTGCTCGTCCTGTGCGAGTCCCGGTGGCCGGCTCGCTTCACCGACGACGGACGCCTGGTCCTCCTACGGGATCAGGACCGGTCGACGTGGGACCAGGCACTCATCCAGGAGGGCCAAGCGATCGTGCGGGCCTGCCTCCGCCGCAATCAGCCCGGGCCGTACCAGATCCAGGCAGCCATCAATGCCGTCCACGCCGACGCCGCCACATTCGACGCGACCGACTGGAGCCAGGTCCTGGCCCTGTACGACCATCTGCTGTCGATGACCCCAACGCCTGTCGTCGCCATGAACCGGGCCATCGCCATGGGTGAGGTGCGAGGTCCCCAGGCAGCCCTCGAAGTCCTCGACGACCTGGATCTCGACGAGTACCACCTCTACCACGCCGCCCGCGCTGACCTCTTGCGAAGGCTTGGGAGACAGGAGGAATCGAGTCAAGCCTATGCCCGTGCCGCCGCCCTGACTGCTAGCGATGCTGAACACGCCTTCCTCACGGATCGTCTCGAGGCGATACGGACGGCCGGTTGAAGGACTCGCTTGACACAGTCCGACGACACACGTTCGCTTGTCGCATGGACCTCATTCATGAATCGCGGCCGCGGGCTGCGCGTATCGTTGGGCGCGTAGGTCAAGGAGACTCGGCGATGCCAGCAGCGCGACACGAGGTGACGATCAGGCGACCCGCGAGCGAGGTGTTCGCATTCCTCGCAGATGGCCTCAACGGGCCGAAGTGGCGGACCGGGATCCTCGACATCGCCCACGTCTCCGGGACCGGTGTCGGTGCGACGTACAAGCAGGGCGTCAAGGGTCCGGGCGGTCGGCGCATCGATGCCGACTACAGGGTCACCACATACGAACCGAACTCCCGGCTGGCGTTCGTAGCGACCGCTGGCCCGGTGCGTCCGGAGGGCGAGTACACCCTCGAAGAAGTGGACGGCGGGACTCACTTGACCTTTGCCCTGCACGCCGAGTTGGGCGGGATCAAGAAGTTGCTGATGGGCGGAGCGGTCCAGAAGACGATGGACTCGGAAGTCGAGGCGACAGAACGCCTCAAGAGCCTCCTTGAGTCGATGCCGACCGGTTGAGTCGGCTACCCGCGATCAGACAGCTGCCGTCGGCGTGATGTGCTCAACCCTCGCGGTCACTGATCCAGGTTCTGACGCGACTGTGCCTCGGCCCGAGCGAAGGAAGAACGACATGGCTTACGACGAGGAACTAGCCGATCGGATTCGAGAGGCACTTCACGATCGCGACGACATCGAAGAGAGGAAGATGTTCGGTGGGATCACCTTCATGATCGCTGGGCGGATGGCCTGCGGCGTCGTCCATGATGACTTGATGGTCCGCGTCGGGCCTGACGGCCACGAGGCGGCGCTAGCGGAGCCGCACACGCGGCCGATGGACTTCACCGGTCGACCGATGCGCGGGATGGTTTACGTCGAACCGGCAGGCACTCGTAGTGACACCGATCTCGCACAATGGGTCGATCGAGCGGTGCGCGTCGCCACAGCCGAGCCGACGACCTCGACATAGCAGGGGACCCTTCGTTCCTCAACGGGGCATGAGCAGCGCGGCAAGCGGCACCTCGGTTGGCTCGCCCGCCCGAGGGTCAGACGCCGATTCCGAACGGGGCGCCCCTCATCCTCCGGACCTCGTCGTCTGATTGCTTGGCCACGTCGCCGGAGAGGCCTGCGACCCGACCCATGCCCTGACCGAGCCCCGACCAGGGCGAGCGAGGACAGCGCGATGGTCGATCAGGCGGTTATCCGGCTCTCCGGACTTGGGAGTATTCCGTGTCCGGTAACCCCATGACGACGCCCGATCTCGGCCATTGACTCGGGAGTTGCCGATCCCGCAGCGGCGGCCGCCATCATCTGCTCGAAATACCCATCCATTGCTGCCGGCCAGATAGCGAGAAAACGCCCGCCATGGACGCCTGCTCGGAACCCATGGGTCTCACCAGGTGGAATGAGCACGAAGCACCCACGATCGAGGTCCGTTGGTTCGCCGGAGCCATAGAGCACGAAATCACCATCGAGCACGTAGAACGCCTCGGGCTCGCTGTGACTGTGGGGTGAGTTCTCAAATCCCGGCGGCTGCGTGGCCTCGCCGAACGCCCATCGGCCTCCCGTGTCAGTGGCGTCGACCTTGCGCACGATCGACGCGCCGCGAAACGCGATCAGCCGGCCCTCTCCCGCGCGATGGATGATCATCTCGCTCTGTCGGCAGTCGCCGCCTGCTCCGTCGGAGCCCGTCTCGGACGCGGCTCGCGAGGCGTCTTCGTCGGCTTGGGCTGGCTGGCCTCCTCGAGGCTTCGGAAGTGGGTGATCTTGCGCTCGACGATCTCGAGGTTCACGGACAGTTCTGCAAGGCGGTCACGAACGAGGCGGGCGTGCTCTTCGAGCAGTTCCCGGCGCTCGCCTGCCGTGGCATCACCCGCATGACGGAGCCGCGCGAATCGCCGCATCTGGGCGATCGGCATGCCGGTCACCCGGAGTCGTCGTAGGAACACCAGCCACAGGAGGTCGAGCTCCTCGTATCGACGGCCATTTCGCGCGCGCCTGACCGGATCGATGAGGCCGGCTCGCTCGTAGTAGCGAAGTGTGTCGACGCTCAGCCCGGTCCGCTGAGATGCCTCGCTGATCGTGATACCGCTCATGGGTGCCAGTCTCGCACCTGGAGCGCACTCCAAGTCAAGCCCGGGATCACCGACAGGCGGCCGCCCTCCCACGCCGCGTCGGTGAGCGACTTCTCAGCTGCATGTAGTCGGCGAGGCCTTTGGCGAGTACCTGGACTCTCCGGACGAGGAGGTGATCCTTCCGCGCGATCTCACGCTGGAGCACCGCCGCACCCGCGAAGCTCGCCTCGAGCTGCCCTGCCGGGATCGACCACCTGCCCCTGGTCCTGTGCGGGCTCGGACTGCCATGGTCTCGCAGGCGTAGCACCGCCGGCGAATTGGGCGAAGACGTCGGACGCCGGGCGGCACACGATCGCCGAAGCCGTGTTCGAACGGATTGATGTCCTGGGGGTGACCGACTACACGCTCACGCTGACCGCTCACGCCAAAGGCACGAGGCCGGGACGCGGCCTTCGGGGCTGGCGTCGTGCGCGTGGAAGAAGGTCGATC
>CAWBMK010000003.1:0-4458 GCA_963789905.1 uncultured Chloroflexia bacterium
AGGTCCTGCGCGTCATCGGTCATCTGACCGAGGGGCTCTGCGACGATGACCGATGCTCGGGCGTCAACCGCTGCTGCGTCGTGGACGCGGGTTAGACTCGTCGGGATGGGTTTCCTCCGACGCCTGCTCGGACCGACAGCGGAGACACCGGCGCCCGGCGAGTCGGGCGACAGCTACCTGTCGGCGTTCAGGGGGCTGGTGCTGTCCGATCTGTCGGGCGAGCTGTTCGACTGCAAGCGAGACGGCCCCGGGCACCGCCACCTTTCAAGCCTGGTGAGCGCGGAGGTCCTGCTCCGCGAGGGACAACCTGGCGTCGACCCGTGGGCAGGCATGCCGATCGGTCCGCCCGGCAGTGCCACCCAGCCGCCCGGCGGTGCCACCCCGTGGACTGAATTCTGGACCATCGATCGCTGCGGCGACGCCATTTCCTTCTACATCAGCTTCGAGCCGACCCCGACCGAGGGGACGAAGATCACGACGCGAGACGCTTCCGGCAAGCCCGCGTCCGGCTCCTAGCTCGTCGCCGAACGGCATCGATCAGGGGCTGACATCGCGTGATGGCGTCACGGAGCTCCCGCCGCCTCCTCCTTTGCAGCCGGCACATAGGTGATCTCCACGGTGATCGGCGACCCGAATGCCTTGGCGAGGTCCGTGGCGAGCGGACCGGCCGCCGATGGCGTGTCCGACCCGGTGACGGCGATGCGAACGTGGTCGCCATCGATCGACCACGACGTGACCTCGAGATCCCGCTCCCCGATCCATGCCCGGACGATCGGCGCACCAGCCGTTGAACGGATCAGGGTCTGGAGCTGGTCGGCCGCGCGCCACGCGAGGGGGATGGCGATCACGACGAGGGCGAGGATCGCGGCGATGAAGCCGTTCCGGAACCGGTGACGTTCGCGGAGCATCTCGCGACTCGGCGTTGCCCCGAGCAGGACGAAGACGATGCACGCCACGACGACGATCGCCGAGAAGTTCGTGAGGAACAGCAACAGCGCTCCGGCGGCGTCATCGAGTCGGCCGAGTTCGAGGCAGATCCCGAACGTCGCAAGCGGCGGAACGAGTGAAACGGCGATGGCGACGCCGGGCAGGGCGTCCGCGCCGCTCCGCGTGGCGGCGACGTAGGCCCCGGCCGCTCCCGCCGCCAATGCGACCCCGAGATCCATGAGACCGGGCGCCGTGCGCGCGTCGAGCGAGGGTGTCAGGGCGATCGGGTCGGGGATGATCCACGAGACGACGAAGCCGATTCCGACGACCATGAGGCCGCCGAGAAACACCTCGAGGAACGCGATCGACTGCCATCGGGTGCGCCCGGTGACGAGCGCTCCGGCGAACGCCATGATCGCGCCACCGAGCGGAGCGACGACCATCGCGCCGATGATCGACGCGACCGAATCCTGGTACAGCCCGAAGGCTGCGATGAGCGACGCGAGCGCCAGCAGCACGACGTAGGAGCGGACCGAGATCCGATACGCAGGGCCTTCCGGGAAGAGGTCGTCCAGCATCGCGGGCCCCCGCGGTGTCGCAGCCAGGTCGACTTGTTCGGTCATGGCTCCTCCCTTCGTCGTCGGCGGCGGCGACAACGAAAGTGGCGCGCCCGACTCCTGTCGGGCGCGCCATAGCCACCTTGGTGGGCAGCGCAAGCGCCAGGCCGTGGGCATAGGCCGAGGCAGCACCCGGTGTCCATTCTAGCGTGGCCCCGACTCAGCCAAGCGTGACGCGCAGCAGGCGGACGGGGTCAGCGATGCCCTTGAGAGCGGCCGATCCAGCGTCCTTGAGCTCGAGAGGATCACTCATCGACTCGTCCACCCCGTCTGCGGCGACCAGCAGTTCCCCGGATCCGGCGTGGCTCGCGATCCGGGCCGCGAGGTTCACCGTCTGCCCGTAGACGTCGCCGTCGCGGACGACCATCGGCCCGGCTGCGATGCCGGCGTGCGCCGGCGGCAGACCCGCCGCGACGACAGACGCCATCAGTTCGCGAACCGAGGCGATGGCGTCGATCACCGAGACGTACTGGAGCATCACCCCGTCACCGAGCAGTTTCACGACTCGGCCGCGGTGGCTTCGAGCCGCCGATGCAGCCAGGGTCTGCAGCGTCGTCGCTGACTGTGCTGCCTGCTCATCGCCTGCCGAGGCCGTCATCTCCGTGTATCCCGTGAGATCGATGAACGCGATCGCGGGCTGCTGGCCGTGTCGCTCGCCACGCCCGGCCTTGATGAGTGTCTCCTCGACGTAGGCGACGATCCGCTCGAAGACCTCGTGTTCCTGGTGGCGGGCCTGAAGCCACACCATCAGCTCCGCGAGGACCGGACCCAGGCGGAGTGCGGGCCGGATCGCCTCGGCCGGCGATTTCCCCTTGGCGAGTTGGTAGCCGGGTGGTCCGCCCAGCTCGTCGAAGAGGTCCTGTGTCGCGGCCTGGATCCGGCGGACACCATCGCCGGCGATGCGGGCGGCGCGGAGGTAGATCTCCCGCCGATCGTCGACCAGGCTCCACAGCTCGAGGAAGTCGGTGATGACGCGCTCCTCTTCCGCACGCATGACGGTGTCCGGAAGCGGTGGGGCCAGGCCAAGGGCCGCGTATACCCCGGCAAGATGCGAGGCTCGCTCGCCGAGCGACTCGGCGAAACCGTCGAACGTCCGACCGGATGGCTGACCCACGGTCCAGAGTCGAGCGACCCAGTCGAGCCGGAGGGCCCCGCTGCCGAGCAGTGACATCAGGTCGTCCAACTTGATCCCGCCGTCCGCCAGGGCGAGCGTCAGTCGGACGCGGGGCACGTCCTCGGTCGCGAACCACCCGTCGGCATCCGTCTCGATGGCGCCGGCCTCGACGAGCCGGGCGATGTACTCGGACGTCGTGCCAGCCTCACGCGCCAGACGATCGGTGGTCAGTGTGTCGCGCGGCTCGAGGTGACCCTGATCCGGCATCCGGCCCCACCCGTGTGTGTCCGCGCCGGGCGGCACGGAACTGCAATCGTGGCATACGTCGCACAAGGCAGATCAATCAGCCAACGATCGCCGACAGTCGCTGCACCTGCGTCAGTGTCCGACTGGTCTCGTCGCCCCCGACTTGGACCAAGCGCTCGCCGGGTGGGCTTCACCGTCGAGTGCGACAGGCCCAGGCGGTGGGCGGCCTCGTTCTCGGACCCGGCTGCGAGACCACGGGCGATGACCACGAGCTCGCGCTCCGCGCACGAGCCGGAGCGCGTTCTCTCACTCCAGCCGCCTCGCGGCCGTGAGCCACTCATCGCGACCCTCGATCGGGATCGGGGCCCGCGATCGTGATCCGTTCGTAGATGGCATGCAGCGGATATCGTTCCGGTATGGCCCTTGCCCGTCCCGAGTCCGCCGAGCGTCGCGCTCCCCGGCTGGTCGAGCGCGACGAAGCCCTTGCCACCCTTCGGCGCTACCTCGACGAAAGCGCCTCCGGCCTGGGCGGGCTCGTCGTGATCCGGGGCGAGGCAGGCAGGCCCACCCGCCCAACAGCCGAATGGGTGACGAGGAGGCGACCCGCGAGCGCCAGCCGCCAGGCGAAACCAGCCGAAGACGCAAGGAGACCCCTCTTGACCGCTCTCTACACGTTCGACGTCTTCTCGACCCTCGACGGCTTCGGCTCCTACGGCCCGGACGGCGATTGGGGCGGTTACTGGGGCAAGGAGGGACCGGAGTTCCTCGACCGCCGTCTCGGCCTGTATCGCGAGCGGCAGCGGCTCGTCCTCGGTGCGAACACGATGCGGATGTTCATCCAGTCCATCGGTCCGCGCACGGGGTTCCTGAAGGACGTCGACGCGGTCAACAGCGCGATGAGGGCACTGCCGACCACGGTCGTCTCGACGACCCTTGAAGGACCCCTCGATTGGCCTGACGCGACCCTCTTCCCCGGCGATGCCATCGACGTCGTTTCCCGGCTCAAGGAGGAGTCCGACCTGCCATTGCGCTCGCACGGCAGCCTGTCGATGAATCGGGCGCTCATGGGCGCCGGGCTGGTCGACCGCGTGCAGGTCACTGTCTTCCCCGTCATCTCGGGTCAGACCGGAACGCGCCCGGTCTTCGAGGGCGCGGCCGACTTCGATCTCGAGTTGATCGAGAGCCGGACCTTCGACGGGCATACCCAGGAGCTCATCTACCGGCCGAGCCGTCACGGCTAACGGGCTCCGGCAGCCGGGGGCCAAGGATCCAGACGAGCTGCGCCGTCGTGGCAACGCCGGCCCTGGTCCGGGCATTCGCCAAGTGGTGCTTCACGGTCGAGTGCGACAGGCCGAGGCTGTGGGCGGCGGCCTTCTCCGACCCCGTGGCCAGCACCGCCGCGATGACCGCGAGCTCGCGGTCCGTGGCGGTCCCGCCGGAGCCTCGACCGGCCCGAACCCGTTCTCTCACGCCAGCCGCCTCGCCGCGGCCAGCCACTCGTCCCGGCCCTCGATCGGGATCTCGTAGGTTGCTATCGCGCGCCCAACACCTGTC
>CAWBMK010000004.1:0-8684 GCA_963789905.1 uncultured Chloroflexia bacterium
GCACGTGAAACGCAAGTAGGTCGCGGCGGCATCTATAGGGCATGGTAGTGACCAGGGCAGTGATGGACGGCGGGATCGCGGGGGCGGTCATCGAGCGAGCCGCCGCTGGCGACGAGATGGCGTTCGCCCGGATCGTCGCCGCCCACCACGAGGGCATGGCCCGCATCGCCTACCTCGTCTCCGGCGACGTGGACGTAGCGGCCGATGCCGAGCAGGCGGCCTGGGCGATCGCCTGGCGTCGGCTCGGTACCCTTCGCGACCCGGCCCGGCTCAAGCCCTGGCTCATGTCGGTGGCTGCCAACGAGGCCCGCCAGATCATGCGCAGCCAGCGTCGTCGGACGGTCCGCGAACTTTCCGTGGACGGACCAGCGAATTCGCATGATCCGGACCGGTCGGCTCTCATCGATCTCGCCAACGCCCTGGACGACCTCGACTACCGGGATCGGACCCTGATCGGCCTGCGCTACATCGCCGAGCTCGACTCGGAAGCCATCGGCCGCGAGTTGGGCCTGAGCGCATCCGGTGTCCGCGTCCGCCTTCACCGCCTCTTGGGGCGTCTCCGAAAGGAGCTCGGGGATGACTGATCACACTCCGATGGATGGCTTCGAGACACGAGTGGCAGCGCTGGTTCGCTCCTACACCGAGCCGGTCGCCAAGCAGATCGACCCGGTCCTGACGGCCAGGACCGCCATGGCATCGGGCATCCGGAGCGGCGTCCTCGGACGCCTGTGGCCGGTCCGCCACGACCGAGGAGCGGCCTGGCTGCTCGTCCTGGGGGCCCTCGTCATAGCGATCGCTGCGTTCGCCGTCGCAGTCGGTTCGCGTCCATCGCTCTTCGTCCAGGCACCCGATGGCCCCGCGCGGATCGTCTTCGTCCGCGACGGCGACCTCTTCGTCGCCGAGATCGATGGGAGCGGACCAAGCCTGATCGCGAGCGGCGATGCGGGCGATGCCAAGTTTGGCTATCTCACGGCGGCCTGGTCGCCCGACATGCGCCACATCGCCGCCGTCCGCGACGTCGGCGGCGCCTTCCTGACGCCGGGTGTCGACCTCATGACCGCTGACGGCGCCCTGGTTAGAACCGTCGCCCTGGACCCCGGTTGCGGTCCCTCCCTGTCGTGGTCGCCGGACAGCTCCGAGGTCGCGATCGCGACATGCCCGGCCGATGTCCCGAGGGACACGATCGAGCCGGTCGATTCTGGGATCGGGCTCGTCATCGCCGGGCTCGATGCCTCGGCCGACCGGCAGATCGCGCTGCCCCCGGAGTGGCGCTCAGTCGCGAGCGCGAGACGCGAAGTCTGGATCCGGCCGGAACTGTGGGCGCGGTGGTCTCCAGACGGTCGGTGGATCGGGGTTCCGGTGATCGTCGCGGGGCAAGGAGGGCAGCATCATCTGGTGGCGGCCGATGGGTCGGGCACCCGCCCGATCGAAGAGTTCACCGACAATCTGTCTCACGTCGATTCCTTTGACTGGTCACCCGACGGGTACAGCCTCGGGATCTCAGGCAACGCGATCGGCTGCGCGGAGGATGTCTGCCTCGGGATCGTCGCTTCCGAAGGCGGGCCCGTTTCCACGGTCGGGCACCCGTCGGGTGGGGATCCCAACATGCACGGCAAGCTCTTTTGGCCGGAGTTTTCGCCCGACGGTGCCCGGGTGGCGGTTATCGGCGGTCTGCTCGACTTCACCTCGGAACCACTGGTCTCCGATACGAACACGCTGTATAGCTACGACCTGGCGACCACCCGTTTCACAGAGCTGACATCTGGGATCAGATCGCTGGTCTTCGACTCAACCGGCGCGGCTACGGCCACCGGCGTGGTGACGGGCGAGCTCGTGGAATGGGGCTCGGTTGCGTGGACGCCGGACGGTGAAATGCTGCTGTACCTCGTTCGTGACCCCGGCGACACTGCAGCCACCTGGACGCTCCGTTCGATCGATGCGGCCGGCGGAAGCAAGTCGTCCGTTCTCATCCCAGGCGTGCAGTCGTTCGATATCGGGTGGCCAAGACCGTAAGGGCTCGGCCTTGGCCAGGGTTTCGGGCTCGGACTCGAAGGGTCGGGCCTTTGGGCAACCCGGCCGCAGCTCGCGGCGCTCGTGCAACTCCTCGTCGAGCGGGTGCAGGCGACAGGCCGGACGGTCGAGCCCGCGTCCATCGAATGGACGCCACCCGCACGTCCGTTCTTCGAGGGACGGGCGTTGCTATGGCGCCCCCGGACGGGCTCCGGGACTCAGCACCGGAGCAGGACGCTTTGCCTCAGTCAGCGCTCGCATGGAGCCACAGCCAGGCTCGAAGCGTCATGCCCGACGCGTGGACCTCGGCGGCGACGTCCCGTCCGACAAAGCGGTAGTGCCAGGCCTCAGCGCCGTAGCAGGTCCGTGTCTCCGCGCCCGACGGATAGCTCTGGATCCAGCCGAAGCGCCAGGCATTCGCCGCCAGCCATTGCCCGTGCCGCGAGCGCACGAAGGCGTGCGTCCATGGGGACCCGCCGCCCGCGGCCTTGAAATCGATGGCGGTCCCAAGCTGGTGCTCCGAGTGTCCTGCGCGCGCGCTGAAACGTCTGGCCTCGGCTTCTCCTGAGCTTCGTACCCAACCCGAGAACGTCTGGTGCTGCCGAGCCTCGCTCCGGTAGCCCGACTCGACCGCGAGTCGCACCCCGGCCTTTCGCCCCGCGACGGCGAGGGCCTTGAGATCCGCGATCGCGATGCGCCGAATGGTGCCGCCGCCGGACAGACCTGCCCGGGAAACCGCCCGAGGTCCGGCGGCACGTAGCCCTTTGGCAGTCGGCTCGTCGTATCGACGATCGTGTGCTGCCAGTCGTCATACGCCGCGAGCGCCGCGGGCTCGTCGGCGAACCGGCAGGCGGGCAGCTCCGGCATCGATGGGGTGGGCGACGTGGACGAGACCAGCGCAACCGATGTGGCGACCATTGCCGATGATGTCGCCATCGATGAAGGACCGGCAGAGCCAGGTGATGACGCATCCCGGGCCGTCGGCGACCCACCATCATCCTGAGCTTGACTTGGGGTCGACGCTACCGGCGGTTCCGACGGACCGATCAGAGCGGCACGGGGCCCGGTCGCGCGCGTGAACAACGCCGCGACGAAGACGGTGATGACGACGATCGTGACGGTGAGCGGCAGCGCATGTCGACGTGTCGCGCTAGGTTGCGCCCGACGGACGATGCGGACACTTGTTCTTGCTCGCTCGGGACGGCCAATCATGGCGATCCCTCCCTTGTGTCGACGGGTGATTGAGCGTCGTCTTCCCGTTCCTGGCGGACGCCGCCGGCCGGAAATGGGGACCGCCGCGGCGGCCTGCAACGTGTCGTCGACGCGACGCGACGGCGGCCGACCTGCCCAGGCAGGCAAGTCGGCCGCAGGAGTGGGGCGTGGTCAGGTCAGGGCGCCAGGCGCTGCCAGCTGCAACATTCCGAGGACTTTGTCGAGGGACCCGTGCGGGGTGCCCCTGTCGCGGCGTCGAAGAATTGCGGCGCTTCACCAGCGAACGTGACAAAGACCGTCTTACCGTCCGGCGAGAATCCATACGCCGGTTCCTCGGTGTCCTTGTCGTACAGACGACCGACGAGCATGCCCGGGCGTTTGGCGTCGGCAGGGGCGATCATGATCTGCGCCAACGCCGGCCCCGACGCCGTGCCGTTGCGGCCCAGGACGACCTGGGAGCCGTCGGGCGAGTGCAGCAGACCCCCTTCGCCGTAATCCGACGGGTCGAACCTCAACTCGGTATCCCTTTTGGTGGTGATGTCGAGCTGATGGATGCGCCCTGGCCGCGTCGCCGACTCCCAGCGCCAGTACGTGAGGGTTCGACCGTCGGGCGCGAGATCGATGCTCTTGTACTCGACGGGACCAACCACGGAAGGCACGATGGGTGTCAGGCCACTCCCATCGGCCTGGATCGAGTAGATACCGGCCCGCTCTGAATCGCCGGATGGGGTACGGGTGCCGAAGAGCAGTTCCGAGGTCGTGCCCGGCAAGAAGGCCACCCA
Organism: uncultured Chloroflexia bacterium; assembly: GCA_963789905.1. GTDB lineage: Bacteria > Chloroflexota > Limnocylindria > Limnocylindrales > CSP1-4 > CAWBMK01. Next base: position 4,005 of record CAWBMK010000004.1, read on the forward strand.
GTAGTCGACGTCCAGGCCGTTCACGTCCAGCGTGCGCAACGTGCCGTTCTCGATGTCGACGATGGATATGACGCGCACGCCATCAGCCGTATGCACGACCGCCAGCGACCGGCTATCCGGCGACCAGTCGAACCAGGTAGCGTCGGTCAGGGGCTCCTTCACAAGCGCCCGAACCCCCGATCCGTCCGGGGCGGCGATCATCAGCGTTGCTTCGCGGGGCGTCACCGTCCGGAGGAAGGTCAGCTGCGTGCCATCTCGGCTGTATCCCACCGCGAAGTCATCGCTTGGGCCGGAGATGACGGCGTGGGCATGCGTCCCGTCGGGGTCGGCCACCAGGATGTCGCCGTCAGCCTTGTAGACGATCTGGCCGTTGGCGGCCAGACCGAACGGTGGCGGCACACGCTGGACGCGGGAACCGACAGCGATGATCGCGATCCCGATCAAGGCGATGAGGACGACACCGACGAGGAGCGCCTTGCCGAGCGTCGGACGAGCGAGGAACCGAGGTTGTGCGGTCAGATCCACGGGGAGCCACCTTTCGAGGCTCGACCAGGCCGGGCGCTGGCGTTCGTTGCGAGTCCGGCGGAGGACGGCATCGAGGTGCTCAGGCACCCGGTACTCGGCATCCGCGTGGAGCCACTCGGAGACGTGGCGATCGAAGCCGTCGCTCAGGTTCATGCCGGGCGCCCCTCTCGGATGTCGGGGCCTGGGCGAGCGTCGGCGTCGAGCGCCGCACGCATCTGCTTCAGGCCACGGTACAGGCGGGACTTGGTCGTACCCAGGGGGATCCCGAGCGTGGCGGCGACCTCCGGCAACGGCAGGTCGAGGTAGTGATGCAGGACGATGACCGCCCGCTCCTCGGGCTCGAGACGGCTGAAGCCGCGTTCGAGCTGGTCGCGGTCGGCGATCCCCGACACGGCATCCGCGCTGGACGGCGGGTCGGACAGGTCGGCGATATCGACGTCGAATCGACGTCGTTTGAAGCGTCGGATCTCGTCGATGCAGGCACGCACCACCAGGCGGTGCAACCAGGCATCGAACCGGTCGGGGTCGCGCAGCGTGGGCAGATCACGCCAAGCACGAACGAGGGCGTTCTGGACGGCGTCCGTCGCCCGGTCCGTATCCCGAAGCATGAGCCAGGCGGTCGCGTCGAGGCGGGAGATCGCGGCGCCTGCCAGCTCGGCGAAGGCGTCATGATCGCCCTTCCGCGCTCGCACCACGAGGTCTCGCGTCATCACGCCCTCAGGCGGTGGCGCGGCTCAAGTGGCTGCGCTCACCGAGTATGGCGTGCGGTCGGGCCTCAGCGGCTTCACATTGTGGAAACCCGGGACCGGCAGGTTGTCGGATGGGTTCCCACGGGACCGGCGGAGCCGTTCTTCGACTCCGTGTTGCTGTCACCGTGGCGCCCCCGGACGGACTCGAACCGCCGACGCAGGCCTTAGGACGGCCTCGCTCTGTCCACTGAGCTACGGGGGCGCGGACGCCATCGTACCCCCAGCCGGGAACCGCACCCACCGACCGAACGTCAGGGGCGCATGGCCGTCGCACCTCCCTGCGACGGCCTATCTCGTCTCAGAGGCTGAACGGAGCCCTCGCCTACAATCCCGTTCGAGATGGCCGTCACTCCCCTCCCCGACCTCGTCCTCTACTCGCGCCCCGGCTGCGGCCTGTGCGACGAGACGCGCGAGCTCCTGACCGCGCTCCTGGCCGAACGGGCCTCCGCCGATCTCGCTCGCCCGACCTTCGTCGAGCGCGACATCGAGTCGGACCCGGCGCTCGAACGCGCCTATTTCGCGTCGATCCCCGTCGTCGAGCTCGGAGATCGTCGCCTTGAGCTCGCGACGAGCCTGGCGAAACTTCGCGGCCTCCTCGCCGACGTGCTCGACGAATGACCCGATGAGCGGCACCGATCTCACGATCCTGGTCGCCCTCGGGGCCGGCGTGATCAGCTTCCTGTCGCCCTGCGTCCTGCCGCTGGTGCCGGCCTACCTCGGGCAGCTCACGGCGATCGCGGTGGCGTCGTCGGCGGGCGGGCGGACGCCGTCGCGATGGACGGCGATGCGCCATGCATTGGCGTACGTCGCGGGCTTCGGTGCGGTGTTCACGCTGCTCGGCGTCACCGCCACGTTCCTCGCCGGCCCGCTGGTCGACTACCTCGCGCCGTTGCGCACCATCGGCGGGGTCATCCTGGTCGTGCTCGGGCTGAACCTCGCCGGCATCCTGCGGATCCCCGCGCTCGAACGGACGTGGCGGCCACTCGATGCCGGTGCCGCCGGGTCCCTCGCGACAGCCACCGGCTCGATCTCGCTCGCGAGCCCGGGCGCCGACGGCCAGAGCACCGCCGATCGCCTCGGCGGCCGATTGGTCAGCTCGCGAGGCGGGTGGCTTGCGTCGTTCGGACTCGGGGCGATCTTCGCGGTCGGCTGGACGCCTTGTATCGGCATCATCCTCGGCGGGATCCTGACGATGGCCGCGACCTCGACGACGATCCTCCAGGGCACGGTCCTGCTGGTCGCCTACACGCTGGGCCTCGGGCTCCCGTTCCTCGCGATCGCCCTCGTCTACGACCGGGCACCCGGCTTGATAAGGCCATTGATCCGCCACGGGCGGGTCGTGTCCCTCATCGGCGGCCTGCTCGTGGCGTTCATCGGCGTCGCGATGATCTTCGACTGGCTGGCGCTCATGCCGCGCTGGTTCAACTTCAACACGGCCATCTAGCTTGGCCGAGCGACCGGGGTTCATCCACAAGCCAGAACGTCATGGGCTCGTCGGGCCGTTCAGCGGCCGGCAGCTGCTGGCCGCCTTCGTGGCCATCGTCTTCGCGGTCGTCGTGCTCGTCGGCGTCACGACGCCACTCGGGACCACCGGCGTGACGCCCCTCACCGACCCGCGCGCAACCCCGTTCCTGATCGGGCAACCCACTGAAGGGCTCCAGCCGGGCAGCCTCGCGCCCGAGCTGGCCGTCGCGCTCGAGGACGGAGGAACGTTCCAGCTCACCGACCTCGACGGCAAGCCGATCCGACTCGCCGACCTGCGGGGCAAGGTCGTCTGGCTCAACTTCTGGGCGAGCTGGTGCCCACCATGCCAGCACGAGACGCCGATCCTGCGGACGCTGTCCGAGCGCTATCGCGACCGCGGGCTCGAGGTCGTCGGGATCAGCGTCCAGGAGACCACCCCGGCCGACATCGCTGCGTACGCCGCCCGGTATCAGCTCCCCTACACGATCGGCTTCGACGCCTCGGGCCACGTCTTCCACGCGTACAAGGTGTACGCCCTGCCGACCCAGTTCTTCATCGATCCGCAGGGCGTGATCCGGCAGGTCGTGAACGGGCCGGTGGACGAGGCCGGCGCGGCGGCGCTGATCGAGTCCATGCTGCCGCCGGCGGCGAGTCCCACCCAGTAGGACGGCCGCGCCGGACGTCGAAGGCGCGGCGGCCGGTCGTCGAGCCGGTGAGGCACTCGCAAACGAGCGCCGCCACGAAGCGAGGAGGCCCGACCGATGCGATTCATCCTGATGACCTACCAGGCACCCGACCACGTCGAGGCCTGGGAGCGCAGCACGGCCGCGGAGAAGCAGCTCGAGATCGATCGCGTGATCGCCTGGTTCCGCGAGCACGGGACCGCCGGTCGCATCGTCGGCGGCGAGGAGCTCGGCTGGCCCAGGGCGGCCAAGACGGTCCGTGGATCAGGGGTGACCGATGGGCCGTTCCTCGAGACCAAGGAGCTGCTCGGCGGGTTCATCGTGCTCGAGGTACCCGACGAAGCCACTGCACTGGAGGTCGCGGCGGGTTGGCCGGGCCTCGCCTGGCCGGGCGACGCGGTCGAGGTGCGGCCGGTCGGCGATTCCACGGCCGAGGGGACACCCGGCGCCGGCTGAGTTCAGCTCGAAGGCTTGAGCTCGATCGTCGCCGTGACGAGCGTCCCTGGGGCAACGTCGACCTCCACGGATCCCGGCTCGAAGCCTGGGGCCTGCGCGGTCAGCCGCCACGGCCCAGGCAGCAGATCTTCGTCGCGGAACCGGCCCTTCGAGTCGGTCTGGAGTCCGAGCGAGTCGAGTGGGATATCGGCGAAGAGTGGTGTGTGACCGATACCGGCCTCGACAGCTCGGCCCCGACGATCCGTGACACGGAGGTCGATCGTCCCGCGTGGTTTGAGGTAGGCACCGGTCGGGTCGATGACCTCCACGTCGACCGATGGCCCGTACCGCATGCCCATGACATCGTCGGCATCGATTTGCTCGGTCGAGAGGCCGACATGCACCATCCCTACCTCCTCGCGGAGGGCGCTCGTGACCACGACGATCCCGAGTTCGCGCAGCGGTTCGGCGTCCGCCGCGATCCGGTCGAAAAGCGCCTCTGGGGTGCCAGGGGTCTCCATAGGGAGACTGGGCGATGGACTGGGTCTTCGACTGGGCTTTGCGCCGCTGGGTTCTGCGGCGTCCGCGCTGGCAGCCGGGCTCGGGCTCACACCAAGGCTCGGGCTCGCCGTTGTCGGCCCAGCTGGAGACCCGGGCGCGGACGGCGCACTGCACGCTGTCGCGACGAAACCGATGAGGATCACCACCACCGCGCTTCGGAGCATCTGATGAACTCGCATCAGGGGGCATCGACCAGCTGCGTCTTCACGTCCACCGTTCGACGCGCGGCAGGCCTCCTTGTTGCTCCCCGACGTGGCAGGGGC
>CAWBMK010000005.1:0-266238 GCA_963789905.1 uncultured Chloroflexia bacterium
TGTCGCTTTCGGGATAGCCGGTATCGGTGCCTCCACGCACCACCCGAGCGCAAGGCGACGAGACTCGCAATTGACTGGGCCAAACCTCGGGTCGATGCTTCGACCGCCGACAGGTCCCGCCCCTCGAGCGACGTCGGCGCGTCAGAAGCAAGTCCCCGACCCCACGACGCGCTCGATGGCCGGCCGGTGCAGATCGGCGACCGGAGGAGGAACCATGAATCGAGCCCGTTTGGCTCTGATCGTCGGGTTGATCAGCGTGTCCCTGGCGATCCCTGCAGTTGTCGACGCGCACGGTCACCGCTCGCCGCATGCCGGCGCCATCGTCGTGCCGCCCATCGTTCGCGTCCACGGACAGAGTCTCCGGCGGGTCGCGACCGATTGGACGGCCTGGGCGTTCGAAGAGCCGGCCGCGACGAATCCCGGCTTGAATGGCCTGTGCGAGCGAGATTCAGGGAACCGCAAGGTCTGGTTCCTGGCCTTCGCGACGGCCGAGGGCGAGACCACGGCGAACTGCACAGTGCCGAAGGGTGCCTACGTGCTCGTTAGTGGCCCGGGGTGGGAATGTTCAAAGGCGGAAGGCAACGGCGATACGCCCGCGGCGCTTCGTGCCTGCACCCGCGAGCGTTTCGCCAGCGAAATCGCCGCCGCGCAGATCATCGTGGATGGGCACCGTGTGCCACGGCTCAAGCGCTTCATCCTCACTACGCGCGCGATCGATCTGCCGGCCGACAACTTCTGGGGAGCCGAGGCAGGTCCCTCGATGACCAAGGGCTACTTCCTGCTCGTCAAGATGACCAAGCCCGGCACGCACACGATCGAGTCGATCGGCACATTCTCGGATGGCACCATACTGTCGCTGACCCACGAGATCACAGTCGTCCCGAAGTAGGGTCTCGCCGACAGCCCTGCAAAGAACACGGAGGTGCCTTCTATGACGAATGCAGCGACTGCGATCGCGAACAAGCCAGCCTGGGTAGACCTTGGCACGAAGGATGCCGCCTCCGCGCGCACCTTCTACTCGACGCTATTCGGTTGGGATATCCAGGTCAGCCCGGATCCGCAGTACGGCGGATACGGCCGGGCCCTGCTCGACGGCCGGGATGTAGCTGGGATCGGCCCGACGATGTCCCCGGACCAGCCGACGGCCTGGGCGTTCTACGTTGGGACAGACGACATCGATGGGCTGTCCCGTAGGGTCCAGGCGGCGGGTGGTCAGGTGATCATGCCGGCCTTCGACGTCGGGGATCAGGGCCGGATGGCGGTCTTCGCCGATCCCGGCGGCGCGGTCGTCTCGGCCTGGCAGACGACGACGATGAACGGGTTCCAAACGCGCGGCTCGAACGCGTTCGAGTGGGCCGAACTCAACGCCCGCGGCGTGACCGCTTCGCTCGCCTTCTACCACGACGTCTTCGGCTGGGCTATCAAGCCGAGCGACAGCTCCGACATGCCGTACACGGAGTTCGAGGTTGACGGGGTGCGCGTCGCTGGCGCAACCGAGATGAGCCCGATGGCGCCCGCCGACATGCCGAATTACTGGCTGGTCTATTTCGGTGTCGACGATGTCGATGCTTCAACCAGGACGGCGGTCGAGGCAGGTGGCATGGAGATGCTGGCGCCGATGGACTTCCCCGGTGGCCGGATGTCGATGGTCACCGATCCCCAGGGTGCGATCTTCGGGCTGTTGCGGATGACCGAGGCGTAGGCCGGGCGCTAGGTTCGGATCTTCCAGTACGAGTCCTTCTTCACGATCTTCCCGTCGCGGATCGTCCAGAGGTCGCAGCCGCGTACTCCAAGCTGCTGCCCCTCGACGGTGGTGCCCCTGAGGGTCCATTCCGACGCCCCTCGATCGCCGTCCACGAAGTGGTCGTCGTCCGTGTAGCGAACGTCGGGGATACCCGAGAAGCGAGCAGCGAACGCCTCCCTGATCTCGGTCGGGCCAGTGAATCGCTGACCCCATGCCTCAGGCCCACGGGGAGATTCGAAGACTGCATCGTCGGCGAAGTGGGCCATGATCCGGTCGATATCGTGGGTGTCGAAGCCCGCGGCCATGTCGCGAAGCATCCAGATCGCGCTCTCGTGGTTCATCGTTACCTCGCTCTAGCCTGCGCCCGTGCGGCAAGACGTGCCCCATGACGCTCGTGGATCCGGGCCGGGACGCCACCCGTACACTCGGCCGAGTATGTCGGACGCGATCCTGGCGATAATCCCCGCCCACGACGAAGCGAAACGGATAGGGCCCGTCGTAAAGAAGGCGACTGCTCACGTGCCGGTCATCGTGGTCGACGATGGCTCCAGCGACGAGACGGCGATCGTCGCGCGGTCGGCGGGTGCGACCGTCATCCGCCAGGAGCCCAATCGTGGGAAGGGAACGGCCCTTCGAGTCGGTTTCGCCAGAGCGCTCGAGCTCGGCTGCGAAGCGGTCGTAACGCTCGACGGCGACGGTCAGCACGATCCGGCCGAGATCCCGCGCTTCCTCGACGCCTGGCGGGGTGGCCGTCCGGCGCTCGTGATCGGGCGCCGTGACTTCCGCCAGATGCCGCTCGTTCGGCGCATCTCGAACAACCTTGGGACCGCGGCGTTCTCGTGGGCTGTCGGCCGATCCATTCCCGACAACCAGTCGGGCTATCGGCTCATCGGCCGAGGGCTGCTCGAGGCGCTAGCCGGAAGCAACGAATCGGGATTCGAGTTCGAGGTCGAGATGATCACGACCGCCATCAGGAGAGGCGATTCGATCGCCTGGGTGCCGATCAGCACGATCTACGCCGGGCAGTCGAGTCACATCCGGCCGACCAGTCACGTTTCGAGCTTCCTGAGGGTGACCCGCGAGGCTCGCCGGGCAGTCCGCCGAGGCTGAGCCGCCGACGGTACTGGCCCAGGTTTGGCCCAAGGTACGGCTTGTCCCGATCGCCACCGGACCGCGACACTCCGCCCATCAGGGGCATCGACTGCACCGCTTGCCAAGCGAGCGACGCGGACAGGCCCTGACAGCGCACAAGGTGCCCACCGCGCACAGGGGTATGACAGTCGAATGGCTTCTATGGCAATCCACGATCTCGGGCCGATGCTCACCGCGAGCGAGGTCGCCGAGATGCTTCATCTCCACGTGAACACCGTGAAGCGTCTTGGGGATCGAGGTGAGCTGCCTTTCTACCGAGTCTGCAAGCGGGGCGACCGTCGCTTCCGCCTCGACGACGTCATGGCCTTCCTCGCCCGCAACCGCTAGACCAGAACGCGTCCGGCATTTCGGGGACCCGAACGCCCGCCCTGTGGCGGGCGTTCTCGATTCCCCGGCTTCATCCGCGTATCCTCGCCGCAGGTGGGCACACAGCTGAGCATGCTTGTGCTCGGAGATCCCGATCATCATGCCTGGCCGCCGACCGATCCGGCGGTCCGAGTCGTGGGCCACGCCCGCACTGGGCCTCGCTTGAGCACGGCCGTGCTCAAGCCGACGTGGGAGACAGCGGTCGTGCTCAACCGCCGCCTGAGACAGCGACTCAGCGATCTCCCTTGAGGGCTGCCGCGAAGATCGTGAGCGCCTCATCGACCTCAGCGCCGCTGACGTCGAGTGGCGGGATGAAGCGGATAACGTTGCTCGCCCGACCGCAATAGAGGAGCAGCAGGCCGTTATCTGCGCATCGCTGGCGGACGAAATCCAGGAGCGCTGCATCCGGTTCCTTTGACGTCCGATTGGTCACGAGCTCGACACCGATCATCAAGCCAGGGCCTCGCACATCGCCGATCCTGTCGTCCTCCTCGGCCAACGACCGAAGCCCGGCGGTCAGCTCGGCGCCCATCCTGGCGGCGTTTGCCACCAGGTCCTCTTCGGCGATCGTCTCGAGCACGGCGACCCCCGCCGCGCAGGCGACGGGATTGCCACCGAACGTCGAGCCGTGCGCGCCCTTGCCCCATCGCTGCTGAAGGTCGCGACGGGCCACGACGGCAGACAACGGGAGCCCGTTGGCCAGGCCCTTCGCCACTGCGACCACGTCGGGCACGATGCCGGAGTGCTCGAAACCCCACATCCGGCCCGTCCGGCCAAGACCGGTCTGGACCTCGTCGGCGATGAGCAGGATGCCGTGCTCATCGCAGCGCGCCCGCAGCCCGCGCAGGAACGCATCGGGGGCGGGGATGTAGCCGCCTTCGCCAAGGACGGGCTCGACGATCATCGCCGCCACGCTCGAAGCGGGGGCGCTCGTCGCCAGCAGCTCGTCGAGCGTCGCCAGGCACGCTGACGTCGCCCGCTCTTCGTCACCGTCAAAGTCCCGCCATACGGACGGATACGGCGCCAGGTGAACGGTCGGCAGGAGCGGCTCGTAGCCGGTTCGATAGTTAAGCGACGAGCTGGTGACGGACGCAGCCCCGAATGTCCGCCCGTGGAAGGCTCCGCGGAAGGCGATGAAGGCCGGCCGCCTCGTCACCCGACGGGCGAGTTTGAGGGCCGCCTCGATCGCCTCCGACCCGGAATTGAGGAACAGGACGGTGTCGAGGGGATCGGGCATCGTATCGGCGAGCAGGCCGGCCAGTCGGACGACCGGATCGGTGAAGCCGATGGCACCGGTCGGACCGATCAGGCGGTCGACCTGGGCGTGAATGGCGGCAGTCACCCGTGGGTGGTGGTGGCCCAGGATGGTGACCGCGATCCCGTTGGCGAAGTCGAGGTAGCCGCGGCCATCCGTGTCGTACAGACGGTGGCCCTCCCCGTGGCTCCAGTGCCGCTCGAAGTAGCGGCCAAGGACGGGCGAGATGACCGCTGGGCCGGTCGTCGTCGGAGTGTCGGACATGGGAGGCCCGAGTATAGGGAGGCCGACTGCTACGATCGGAGCACTCCCTTCGTCCCCGTCGGAGGATCCGTGATCGACCTTCGTCTGACCGATGAGAACAGGCTCGTGCGCGAGAGCGCCCGGGCGTTCTGTGAGGCGGAGATCCTGCCCTTCATCCGCGACTGGGACGCAGGCGGCGAGGTCCATCGAGAGGTCTTCGACAAGATGGCCGAGCTGGGGTTCCTGGGAGCGCCGATCTGGGAACGTTGGGGCGGCGCCGGGATGGACTACATCAGTTTCGCCATCCTGTGCGAGGAGTTGGAGCGGGCCGATACCGCCTTTCGGGTCGTCCAGAGCGTCCACGTCGGCCTCAACTCGCTGACCCTCATGCAGTGGGCGACGGACGAGCAGAAGGAGCGCTGGCTCGTGCCCCAGGCACGGGGCGAGAAGCTGGCCACTTTCGGGCTCACCGAGCCCGGCGTCGGCACCGACGCCGCCAACCTGGCGACGACGGCCCGACGCGACGGCGATGCCTACGTCCTCAACGGCCAGAAGATGTGGATCAGCCTGGCCGACCTGGCTGATCACTTCCTTGTCTTCGCCTCGGTTGACCGCTCGAAACAGCACAAGGGCGTTACCGCCTTCGTGCTCGAGCGGGGCATGAAGGGCCTCACCACGGGTACGCTCCACGGCAAGCTTGGCATCCGGGCCGGCAACACCGGCTTCATCAACCTCGACGAGGCTCGGGTACCCGCCGAGAACCGGATCGGCGAGGAGGGCGAGGGCTTCGTCATCGCCATGAGCGCCATCGACCAGGGCCGCTACACGGTCGCCTCGGGCGCCGTCGGCCTCGCTCAGGCATGCCTCGACGCCAGCGTCCGATACGCCCGCGAGCGTGAGACGTTCGGCGAGCAGATCGGTCATCACCAGCTGGTGAAGCAGATGATCGCCAAGATGGCCGCCGGGACTGAGGCCGGCCGATTGCTCGCTTGGCGCGCCGGGTGGCTCAAGAACCACGGGGTCCGCAACACGCGGGAAACGTCGCTCGCCAAGTGGCATGCCACCGACCACGCGGTCCAGAGCGCCCTCGATGCGATCCAGATCCACGGCGCCAACGGCTACTCGAACGAGTTCCCGGTCGAGCGATACCTCCGTAACTCGAAGGCGGCCGTCATCTACGAGGGGACGAGCCAGCTCCATACCCTCATCCAGGCCGATTACGCCCTCGGCTACCGCGAGGATCGACCGCTCCGTTGCGAACCGCTGCCGGCCCAGGGCTTCGAGCGGCTGCCGGTGTCGGTGGCCGCCGCGCTGCGCGGCTAGATCGGTCGTGAGCGCCGTCTTTCCGGAATGAGCGCCGTCTTCTCGGAATCCGATCTCGCGACCCTGGCGCTGGTCTCGGACACCTTTGTTGGCGGCGACGGGGTGCGGCGGGCTGCCATCGCCGCCGAGGCCATGGAGTCGTCGTTGGACCCGGCCCAGGTCCGGCAGCTGCGGCTCGTCCTCAGGTCGCTCGAGAGCAGGGCAGCGAATCTGGCTCTGGGCGGAGGTCCCGCTCGATTCCGGGACATGCCGGTGGAGAGTCGCGAGCGACTCCTGCTCGGCTGGGGGCACTCGCGGCTCGCGATGCGTCGCTCGGCGTTCGCCGCCTTTCGGAAGCTCCTGACGTTCATCGCCTACGCCGAACCGGGGCAGGACGGGGTCAATGCCCTCCATGCCGCGATCGGCTACGCCCCGACGTACGAGGCCGTGACCGACGACCCAACGCCGATCCACCCGACGGAAGTGCCGGCGACCGACGACCCGGTCACCTTCGAGGCCGACGTGGCGATCGTCGGATCGGGTGCCGGCGGCGGCGTCATCGCAGCGGCACTAGCCGAGGCGGGCCGATCGGTGATCGTCCTCGAGGGCGGGCCCTTCACGCCCGAGACGGCGATGCCGCGTGACGAGCTGACCGCCCACGGGACGATGTACCTGAACCGAGGTCTCGTGTCGACGTGGGACGGCGCCGTCGTCATCCTGGCCGGCGGAGGCGTCGGAGGCGGCACGACGATCAACTGGATGACATGCGTCCGGGTCGCCGATGAGATCCGATCGGAGTGGGCGACCGACCACGGTCTCGAGGCGGTCGATGGCTCGGGCTTCGAGGACGACATGGCGGTCATCGAGCGCGAGCTCGATGTCTCCCCTGCGCCGAACGTGCCGCCCAAGGACGCCGTGCTGCTACGTGGGGCGCAGGCGCTTGGCTACGACGTCGAACCGATCGAGACGAACGCAGCCGGCTGCGGCGACTGCGGGACGTGCTCGTTCGGCTGTCGGATCGGGGCGAAGCGATCGGGCCTCCGAGCGCATCTCGCGCGGGCGGCCGTCGCCGGGGCGCGGATCGTGGCCGATGCCGATGTCCGTCGGGTCGTCATCGAAGGCGGTCGTGCGACCGGGATCGAGGCCCTCGTTCGTCGGACCGATGGCGGGACGACCCGCGTCGTCGTCCGCGCGCCGCAGGTCGTCGTTGCCGCTGGCGCCCTCCGCTCGCCGGCCGTCCTGTTGCGTGCCGGACTCGGCCATCCGGCGATCGGGCGACACTTGCGTATCCATCCGGTCTCCGTTGTCGCGGGCAGGTTCGCGGAGCCGATCGAGATGTGGCGCTGGACGAACCAGGCGATCCGATCGTGGTTCGTCCCGGGGCCAGGGGACGGTGTCGAGCGTTACACGATCGAATCGGCGCCCGGCCACCCAGGGCTTATCGCCCTGGCATTCCCCTGGGAGGGTCGTGACAAGCACGCTCGCCTGCTCGAGCGGATCAGGTGGTTCGCCCCGTACGTGGCGATCGCTCGAGACTCGGGTGAGGGTCGTGTCAGCCTCACGCGGGCGGACACCGTTCGACTCGACTACGACCTTGCCGCCGAAGACATCGCAACGCTCCGGCACGGGCTCGTCAGGATGGCCCGGATCGTTCGGGCAGCCGGCGCCCAGGAGATCCTCGCAGTCGGGACGCCACCGGCCTGGCATGGCCGGGACGGGATCGTGGCCGAAGGAGAAGAACGGGCCTTCCGAGCGTACGAGGAGCGCCTCGCGAGGTTCGATTTCTCGTCCAATCGAGGCCTCGTTGGGTCTGCCCACCAGCTGGGTTCCGTGAGGGCCGGCGGCGATCCGAGGGATCACGTGTGCGACTCGTGGGGTCGCGTCCGGGGTGGAGTGCGCGAGCGCGACGGCGTGATCGGCGGGCTCTATGTCGGAGATGGATCGCTGCTTCCGACGGGCATCGGGGTGAACCCCCAGATCACGATCATGGCGATGGCTCGGCGGGTCGCTCGGACCGTCCTCGCAGAAGGCGCGACGGGCTGATCGTCAGTCGCTGCCCGATCGGATTGGTGCCGTCGCCAGCGTCTGGCGATCGGGGAGCGCCTCGGCGCGCGACGGGGGTCGGACCATCCTCCCGCGGGCGGTCACAACGAGAGCCACCCCGGCGATGATGACGACAGCGGCGACGATCGTCCGCGGCGTGATGGGCTCGGAGAGGACGATCGCCCCGAGCGCGACCGCGATGACCGGGTTGACGTAGGCATACGTGCCGATGAGTGGCAGCGGTGCGTTCCGAAGCAACCAGGCGTAGACGGTCCACGATGCCAACGAGCCCATGAGCATGAGGTAGAGAAGGGCCAGCCACGATTGGAGGGTGACCGCCGCGGGGTCGAAGCGGGCCGTCTCACCCGTCGCGGTCGCCACGACGAACAGGACCGTTCCGCCGAAGAGCATCTGGAGGGCCAGCGAGAAGGCCGGCGGCTGCGCGAGCCTCGCTCGCCGCGCCGCATAGGTCGACCCGGTCGCCCAGCCGATCGGAGCCACAAGCAGGACGATGAGTCCAGCCGGATCGAAGTCGGCGGTCCCGCCCACCGGCCACGTGAGGATGGCCACCCCGACGAGGCCCACGAGCAGCCCGACCCCGGCGGCGCGAGGCAGGCGATCCCTGAAGGCCAGCCAGCTGATGACGGCCAGCCAGGCAGGCGTGAGCGCGATGAGAAGCGCCGCGATGCCCGACGGGATCGTCTGCTCGGCCCACGACACGAAGCCGTTGCCGACGAAGGCGAGAAGGGTCCCGATGATCGCGGCATCGCGCAGCTCGACCCGTGTTGGCCGCCGGAGCATGCCGCGCTGTCGGATCAGGACGAACGCCAGCAGGATGAGACCGGCAGGGATGAACCGCATCGACGCCTGGAGGAATGGCGGGATCGTATCGACGGCAAGCCTGATCGCGAGGTACGTCGATCCCCAGACGAGGTAGATGAAGATCAGGCCGGCCCAGACCTCGGCCTGTGTCGGCCCCGCGGGCGGCGCCGGCCCCGCTGGTGGCGCCGGCCCTTTGACCGCTGTTGGCATAGTGGACTGGTCCAAGATACGGCGACACTATCAGACGCTCGCCGCCATTGGAAGTGTCGATTTGGCGACACCCGGGAACGAATCCCGTATAGGTGGCGCCATACCATCCGAGCGCGACCGAGCGGTCGCGCCGACATCGAGGGCGACCGTGGATCAGCGAGGCCTCGTCGAGCGGGCGCGAGAGGGCGATCATGACGCCTTCACGGCGCTGGCCGGCGCGGCGATCGCGCGGCTGGACGCGGCGGCCCGCCTCATCCTCCGGGACAACGAGCTCGCGCGAGACGCTGTCCAGGACGCACTGGTGAGGGCCTGGCGCGATCTGCCCGGGTTGCGCGACCCGGAGCGGTTCGATGCCTGGCTCCACCGCCTGACCGTGAATTCCTGCCTTGACGCGGCGCGTCGCCGACGTCGGCGTCCGATCGAGGTCGAGCTGACCCCGATCATCGGTCCGACGGTCGGAGACGTCTCGTCGGTCGTGGCCAATCGTGACCTTCTCGACGACGCACTGCGCCGGCTCGAGCCGGAATGGCGTGCTGTCGTGGTACTCCATTACTACCTCGGGATGCCGCTGCCCGACGTTGCCGTCGCGCTGCGAATCCCGCTGGGAACGGCCAAGTCGCGTCTCCATCGGTCGCTCGGAGCGATGCGCTCCACGATCGAGCACGCCGAAGAGGGCGCGCAGAAGCCGATCCCGGGAGGGCAGTTCGCGTGACCACGTTCGATCGCTTCGAGCGGGATCTGCCGACGCTCCTCGACGAGCTGGCGGCGCCGCGAACGCCCGACTACTTCACCGACATCATCAGCCGGACCGCGGCCACGTCGCAGCGGCCCAGCTGGTCATTCCCCGAAAGGTGGCTCCCCATGTCTGCGATCACCGAACGGATGGCAGCCGCTCCGCGCGTCCCATGGCGCATGGTCGGCGTCATCGCCCTGCTTCTCCTGGCCCTCGCTGCGGCTGCCCTCATCGTCGGCAGTCAGCAGCGCCGTCTGCCGGCGCCCTTCGGCCCGGCCGGCAATGGCGTCATTCCGTATGTCGCCTCCGGTGACCTCTACGTTGGCGACCCTCTGACGGGTACGACCCGGCTTCTTGTCGGCGGCCCGGAGGCGGACGCGGCTCCTCGATTCTCGCCCGACGGCACGAGGCTTGCGTTCATCCGCGAAGCCACGACGGGAACGGGCCTCCAAGAGGACATCTACGTGGTAAACGGACGACGGCTCAGATCTCCGGCGGATCACGTCCGAGCCAGTCGCCATCGTGGATCTCGGCTGGACGCCCGACGGGCGCCTGGCGGTCATCCATGACGTCGACGGCGTCAACCAGGTTGACCTCTTCGATGCGACCGGCAGCGGGTCGGTCGAGACCATCGCGACCGGTCAGGGGATCGACCTCATCCAGTTCCGGCCGCCCGATGGACGGGAGATCCTTCTCCGCGGGCAAGTCGACGGGAGGTATGGTCTCTATGCGATGAAGGCGGACGGGACTGATGCCCATCCGCTGGTGACGTCGACGGACCCCGAGGGGAACGACTACTGGGGCGGCGTGGTCTACTCCGCCGACGGCAGCCGGATCTTCTACACGCGCCCCTATCAGTCCGAAACACCGACCGGGACGTGCTGCGACCTCTGGGTCATGAACGCCGATGGGAGCGATCCCCATCAGTTCATCCCGAATCAGGGCACGGCCTGGAACGGTCAGCCTGCCGTATCACCCGACGGCTCCAGAATCGCATTCTGGACGGGGCAGGTCTCGGTCATCCGTGCCGATGGGACGGGTCCGGAGATCCCGACCGGCCCAGAGCTGAAGGACACCGCCCATTGGGTCTGGGCGCCCGACTCCTCGAAGATCCTGATGTACTCCAACGACGACTCGAGCCCGAACGCGTACCTGCTCGATCCCGACGGGGGCCCATGGACGACGGTCTCCTGGCAATCGGGCGCCGACCTCGACTGGCAGCGCGTGGCTGTCGACCAGTAGTCTCCTAGGCGGCCGCGATGACCGCAGGTCCCGGCCGACACACGAGGCAGGCGCGGTAACCCCGCGCCTGCCCTTCCTTGAGCGACCCGAACTCGAGGCGATGCCGGTCAGTCACGCGACGGGCATGGCGGCAGGTCGGCAGGCAGTAGATCTTCGTCGTGTCGGAGCCGATGTAACGGACACCCGACGAGGCCAGCCGCTCGAGGCGATCGAGATCGACGCCCTCCGAGGTCAGCACGGCGCGCTTGCGCTCGCTGCCGAGGGCGTACTCACCGATCGTCCCATCGGTTCGCACGACGCGATGGCATGGGATGACGAGCGGTACCGGGTTGCGCCCAAGAGCGGACCCGACGGCACGTACGGCCTTCGGCCGACCGATCTCGGCGGCGACCCAGCCATAGGGACGAACCTCGCCGCGCGGGATCTCGGTCGCCTTCATCCAGACGGCCTGCTCGAATGGGCTCGAGCCACGCAGATCGACGGCCACCTTGGCCCGACGATCACCCGCCAGCCGACGCCCGATCGTGCTCGCCAGACGCTCCGGCAGCGCCTCGGCCCGGTGAAGCGGCCGGCCGATGTCGCGGCTGAACCAATCCGCGAACGTGCCGTCGTCCGTTGCCGTGCCGATGGCCGACACGCCGCGCCCATTCCACGCGACGAAGACCGGTCCGATGGGCGATTCCAGGGGCGCATACGCGTCGGCCAGGCCGACCCCGATGAGGGTCCGGTCGGCGACCGTGGGGGGAGCCTCGGCGCGGAGGCCATGGAGTGCGAGGGTGACGTCGATCATGCCGTGAGTTCCTTTCGAGTGGCGGCATCGTGCGCCGCGCGGAGGAGGACGAGGCCGCGCTGGACCTGCGATCGGATGGTGGCCGGCGGCCGGTCGAGGACGCGGGCGATCTCGGGGTAGTCGAGATCGTCGACGTAGCGAAGGACGACGGGCACTCGGTAGCGAGTCGGCAGCTCGGCCAACAGCGTCGCCCAGTGCTCGGACTCGGCGCGACGGATGCTGAGCGACTCGGGCGTCGAGGTCGCGGCGGCGTGGGTTTCCACGATGGTCGTCGTCAGGTGCCGCCGCCGTCGCCCGTGGTTGCGGGCGAGATTCAGGACGATCGTCGTCAGCCACGGCCGCAGGTCGAGGTCGCGGATCCGTTCCGGCGAATACGAGGCGATCGCCCGGTGGGCGCGCATCAGAGCGTCGGAGGTGATCTCCTCGGCATCCCGCGCATCGCCGAGCAGGCGTAGGGAGATGGAATACAGGCGGTCGACATGCTCGGAGACGAGGGTCGGAAACGCTGCGTCGAGATCCCTGGCCAGCTGGGCTCGAAGGTCGTCGTTCTTCACATCATCCAGAACAGCGGATCGGTCGGATCCGTTGCATCTTCGTCGATGTCGGCCGACCGACGCATGCGACAATCGCCGCCCAGTGTCACTCGACGAGCGTTTCGACGACCTCGCCACCAGCCTGGCTGGCTTCCACGAGACATGGCTCGTCTACGTCGGTATCGAGCTCGGCCTCCTGGCGGCGCTGCGGGATGCGGCGCCCGAGGGGCTGACACCTACCGAGCTCGCGGAGCGAACAGGATGCGACGCCGGAGTCGTCGAGACGTGGGCCTTGGCGGCCCATGCCTACGAGCTCGCCACACTCGAGGGCGATCGGCTGCACATCGACCACGATGCAGCCGCCGTGCTCCTCGACCAGGACCTGCCGGACTATCTCGGTGGCCAGTTCGTGCATGCGGCGATCGCGTCGCTCGATTACGACCGGCTCCTCGACGTCGTCCGGACCGGCCGTCCGATCTCCGATCGGCCCGATCGATTCCGGGCCTCGATCGAGCGCTTGACTGTCCAGGACATCGCCGTCTTCTTTCAGGAGGGGCTTGCGGCCCTACCCGAGCTGACCGCCGAGCTCGCTCGCGGCATCCGCGTCGTCGACGTCCACTGCGGCGGCGGCCGCTGGCTTATCGCCATGGCCAAGCGCTTCCCCGCCAGTGAGTTCCTGGGGGTCGAAAGCGAGCACGACTCGGTCGATCGGGCACGCCGTAACGTGGCTGCTGCAGGGCTAGCGGACAGGATCGACATCGTCGAAGCCGAGATCCCGGCGATCGATCGCAGCACGTCCTCGTTCGATCTCGCCTATTTCCAGTACGCCTTGCATTTCGGCGAGCGATCGATCGCCTCGCTCGCGGCCGGTTGGGCCTCGCTCCGCTCTGGAGGTCGGCTCGTCGCCCTGGAGTGGTGCGCTCCCTCGTCCGCCGACGCGTGGGTCGGCCTCCATGGTCAGTTCGTGGCCGGGATCCAGCTCGATCTGGCCATCGTCGGGCGGCGCCTGCCGACGGAGGAGGAGCTCGTCGCGATGTTCCGAGCCGCCGGAATCGGCGACCCAGAGGTCATCGACCTGCCGTCCGGAGCAACGCTCGCCGTCTCCGTGAAGCCCGGGGCGGACTGATCCGGCGCCCGCCCGTCATTCGAGGGCGGTCACTGGGTGATCGTGATCGTCCCCTTCATCGTCGAGTGGATATTGCAGTGATAGGGATACGTTCCCGGCGTGTCGAAGGCGTGGCTGAACTGCGACCCTGGGGCCACCGTTTGGTCGACCGACCCGTCATCGAGCGTCACCGTGTGAGCGACGCCGTCCAGGTTCTTCCAGACGACCGTTTCGCCGGCCGCTGCGGTCACCGCCGGGAGCTTGTTGCCCTGGATGTTGAACGTGCCGGACGCCGCCGGCTCGGAGCTCGCGGCTGGGCTCGCGGCGACGCTGGGTGCCGAGCTGGGTGTGAAGCTCGGCGCCTGGCTGGCCGCGCCTCCGCACGCCGTGACCGCGAGCGCGGCCACGATTGCCAGGCCGATGATGGTGACTCTCTGCATTCGGGTGCCTCCTTGTGTCGCCTCGGCCCCCTGCGAACGCGGGCATCATGACCGAGATCGGCGAACCACGCCTTGGATTGGGTCTGGTATGGGAGGCATCGGATCCCGCCGGGGTCGCGAGGTCGCTTGGCCAGGCGGTGGGTTTTGCCATCGCGATCGACAGGCCAGTGGCGATAGGTGGTTTGTCGATCGTCGTGCGCGAACCGGTGGCCCACTCCCGTGAGAAGCTCGTCATGGTGCCGCGGCCCGCCACCGCTGAGATCCTAGATCGAGTGGACGTCGCCCTGGCCATCGGCTGGGCGACTGTCGACCTGGAACGCGCGTTCCGGGACCTGGTGGCGGTGCACATCATCGAGGCTGGACCGCTCGCCGCCGACCCTCCGGACGTCGACTCCGATGACATCCTTGGAGCGACCGTCTGGCCGATCGTCGCGACCGCGTTCGGCTGCGCCATTCGGCTGCTCGAGCCGGTGACGGAGGGACGACTTGCGGGGGCGCTCGTTCGGCACGGTGAGGGTCCCTGCGCGATCTACGCCGACCTCGAAACGGGCGCGACGCCCGTCCTCGCGGCTGGTCCACGAGATGGTCCGTTTCTGATCGTTCGTCGCCCGGGATATCATCGGCATCGATGATCGAACAACAGGCGGTCGTTCTTCGCGCAGCATCGGTCGACGATGCCCCACGAATGGCGGCCCTCTTGACCGACGAGGGCTATCCGGTCGGCTCGTCGGGCATCGTGGCTCGCCTCGAACGCTTCGCCTCCGATTACTCACGGGTCATCGTGGCGGAGATCGACGGCGAGGTCCTGGGCTTCCTCGCCCTTCATGTCCTGCCGCGCTTCGAGCATGACGACCGGATCGTCCGGGTGCTCGCCCTTGTCGTCGACGCGGGAGTCCGCGAACGGGGTGTCGGGCATCTCCTCATGGCCGAGGCCGAGCGGGTCGGCATCGATGTCGGCGCGGCCTTCGTCGAGGTCACCGCAGGTCATCACAGGCCGGACGCACATCACCTCTTCGAGTCGCTCGGCTACGACGGATCGGTCACCGCGTACCTCCGCAAACGCCTCTGACGTGGCGGCCGTCTCGGGGGTGTCGACGGCGATCCGGGTGTCGGATCTCCGAAAGAGCTATGGCGATGTCCGGGCGGTAGACGGCGTCTCGTTCGACGTCGCCAGCGGTGAGGTGTTCGGACTGCTCGGGCCCAATGGCGCCGGCAAGACGACGACCGTCGAGATGCTCGAAGGCCTCCGCAAGCCCGATGGTGGCTCGCTCGAGGTCCTCGGCATCGATGTCGCCCGCGACGCCGACGCGCTCAAGCAGCGGATCGGAGTGACGCTCCAGACGGCCGCCCTCTATCCGCGGCTGACCGTCGTCGAGATCATCGACCTCTTCCGGAGCTTCTACGACAAGACCCTGCCGACCCAGTATCTCGTCGACGTCCTCGGCCTCGACGAGCGGAAGGGCGCTCAATCCCGGGAGCTGTCGGGCGGCCAGCGCCAGCGGCTGGCCGTCGCTCTCGCCCTCGTCAACGACCCGGAGCTCGTGTTCCTCGACGAGCCCACGACGGGGCTCGATCCGGCGGCGAGGCGATCGCTGTGGGACATCGTTCGAGACCTTCGGGACAAGGGCAAGACCGTCCTCCTGACGACGCACTACATGGAGGAGGCCGAGATCCTGTGCGACCGGATCGCGATCATGGACCACGGCCAGATCCTCGAGATGGGTACCGTCGAGGAGCTCGTCAGCCGGCACTTCAAGGAGCGGGCGGTCCGCTTCGACCGCAACGAGGCGTTGTCCGACGCCGACCTCGCCAGCCTGCCGGCCGTCGTCTCGGTCGCCGGCGATGCCGACGAGGTCGTACTGTTCACGGCCGATGTCCCGACGACGATCGGGGGTCTCTTGGCGCTGGCAGAAGCAGGCGGGACGGAGGCCGAGAATCTCGGGATCCGGCGAGCGAGCCTCGAGGACGTCTTCCTCGCCCTGACGGGTCGGGCACTACGGGACTGACACCGTGATGCGTGGCCTTTCAACCCTCACCGTCGCCAACGTCAAGTCGTTCCTTCGTGATCGCGCGGCGATCTTCTGGACGATCGCCTTTCCCCTGATCTTCGTCCTCATGTTCGGTTTCATCTTCCAGGGGGGCGGGTCGAACACGCTCACGATCGGCTGGGCTGACGTCGATGGCTCATCGGCGTCGGCCTCGCTCCGGGCGGCCTTCGCGCAGGTGCCCGATGTCGAGCTGGTCGACGGCTCGGAGGAGGTGGTCATCGGGCAGATGAAGGATGGCGACGTGGACGCGGTCATCGTCGTCCCGGCCGGTTACGGTGTGGCCGCCGCCGCGGCGTCGGCCGGCACGGGACCGCCCGCCAGCCTCGACGTTTACACGGACCCGGCTCAGCAGGCGCTCCAGGGGCAGGTCTACGGCATCGTCGGGAGCGTCATCGGGGTCGTCAACCTGGGCGGCCGACCGCCGCTCGTCGTGCCGGTACCCCAGACCATCGAGACCGAGGACGTCAACTTCATCAGCTACTTCGTGCCATCGGTTCTGGCCATGGCCCTCATGCAGCTCGGGATCTTTGCCGCCATCCCGCTCGTCGCGGACCGCGAGAAGCTGATCCTCAAGCGGCTGGCGGCCACGCCGCTGCGACGCTCTCAGCTCGTCGGCTCCAACGTTGCCATGCGGCTCATGGTGGCCGTCGTCCAGGCCGTCATCATCGTCGGTGTCGGCGTGCTCGTGTTCGGTGTGGAGATCATCGGCAGCCTCGCTTTGGCCGCCGTGTTCATCCTCCTGGGCTCGATGACGTTCATCGCCCTGGGTTATGTCATCGCCTCGTTCACGGCGACGGAGGACGCCGCCAACGGGGCGACGAGCGTGGTCCAGTTCCCGCTGATGTTCCTGTCCGGGATCTTCTTCCCGATCCAGGCCATGCCCGACTTTCTCCAGGCGATCGCCCGGATCATGCCCCTGACATACCTTGCCGACGCGCTCCGCCAGACGATGGTCGGCGGGGTCCCCTTCGCTCCACTATGGGTCGACTTTGGGGTCTTGGCCGTCTTCCTCGCAGTCTTCTTCGGGATCTCGTCGCGCTTCTTCCGCTGGCAGTAGACGGACCGTCAGCCTCTGCGGCGCGCTACCAGCGCTCGTGGTGGACGATGTCGTCGAGGGCCCGCCGCCCGCCGGGGCGCTTCGGCCGCTCGAGGTCGGCCGGGTCGGCCGGGTAGCCCACCGAGAGGACATAGCCGCACCAGCGATCCTCGGGGTAGCCGATGACTTCGCGACATCGCTCCTGTTCATAGACGGTCACCGGGCACGTGCCGACGCCCAGCTCCCAGGCCGCCAGCATCATGCCCTCGGCCGCCAGCCCGACGTCGAAGACGAGTGAGAGGGATGCGCCGGCCGCTCGAGGATCCGGGGTGACGATCGCGATCGCCGCGGCCGCGCCGGCGAGATGGTCTGCATATGCGCCGACGGTCGCCAGCTGATGAAGCCGCTCTCGATCCAGGACGACGACAAGGTCCCGCCGCTGCTGGTTCTTCGAGCTGTCGGCGCGCCGACCGGCCTCGAGGATGGCGGTGAGGTCGTCCTCTGCCAGGGGCCGATCGGCGAACCGTCGGATGACGCGCTTGCGGGCGATCGCCGTCCGAACGTCCATCAGTGACGTCCCACAACACGACGCAGCCCGGCGATCTCGGCAGCCAAGCGTGTCGATCGGGGTGCCTCCTCGACGGCGCTGAAGTCGCCACCTTCGTCCGGCTCCACGAGCCGCCGCGCATCGAAAGCCGCCGCGCGCTCGGCAGCCTCATCGGGCGTCAACCGACCTCCGAGCGAGCGGGCGAGGAATGCGGCGACGGTCCGTCGGAAGCCCGCGTCCTCGTACAGCCAGCTGTGGCCGCCGCCCGCGACGATGTAGGTTTCGGTGCCCTCGGGAGCACGGCGGGCGAGGCGGTCGAGGTGGTCCGGCGGCACGATCACGTCGTCGGCGCCATGAACGAGCAGTATCGGGACGGTGACGTGGCGGATGACATGCGACGCAGATACGTCGGCGATGCGATGGCCGCGCGGTTGGGCGTACATCCGAGCCGTGAGCCAGGCGAGCGGATAGGCGATCGGATCCGGGATCGGCAGCTTGGCCAGGCGGAAGGTGAGCCGGGTCAGCCGATACGGATCGGCCGGGGCGGAGATGGACACCACCGCCTCGATGGCAGGCTCCTCGGCCGCCGCGAGGATCGCGCCGATCCCGCCCATCGAGTGACCGATGACGCCGACCCGATCGACCTCAGGACGGTCGGCCAGGGTTCGCGTGGCCGCGGCCGCATCGGCTCCGAACTCGCCGCCGGTGATGGGGAATTCCTCGGGCGGGTTGGCGCCGTGGCCCCGGACGTCGAAGACGAGGACATGGAATCCCGCGGCATGGAGGAACTGGGCGATGGGCAACGTCCGATGATGCGCCAATTCCCAGCCATGGACGAGGGCAATGCCAGGGCCTCGTCCGCCGCCCGGGGCGGCGATGAACCAGGCCGGCAGCTCGAGACCACCCGACGGAATGACGGTCGGCTCGAATGGCAGGTCCAGGTCGGCCGGGTCCACATTCGAAGGGATGCGGCGCGGGTATCCGGCACGGCTGCGGTAGACGAGGGCAAAGCGATAGGCCGCCGCCATCGGGACGGCGGCCGCGGCGGCGATCAAACCCGCCTTGCGGAAGATCGACACGGTGACCCAATGGTAGTGGGGGCCTTCGTGGAGTGCGGCTGCATACACTCGAGGGATGCCGGATCGCGACCCCCACGCCGTCCTCGGAATACCGCGAGGCGCTAGCCGGGCGACCATCAAGGCGACGTGGCGGCGTCTCGCCCGCGAGCATCATCCAGACCTCGTTGGCGACGATGCGACGGCCAAGCGCCTTGCCACTCGTCAGATGGCAGAGATCAATCGAGCCTATGAGCAGCTGAGCGGACCGACGGTCGCGGACCCGCCGTCGGCAGATCCACGGCGTCCCAGCGGACCTCCTCCGCCGCCCCCGGAACGGCCGGTGACAGGGCGCCTCGACACCACGGCGACGTTCCGGCCGCGCAACGCCACGACATCGCCGCCCGGCACGAGGGCTCACCCGCCCGGCCAGGCACCCCCCGCCAGGGCCGCCGATCGGGAGCCCCCGAGGGCGTCGGACCCGACCGGGCCGCTCCACCGACGACGGTCCCGCAAGTTCCGGCGCCGGGAGGATCCGTCGCTTCTGGATGCTGCGGCTACCGAGCTGGCTTTCGGGCGGTTCCATGGCCATACGCTCGGCGAGGTGGCGGCCTTCGAGCCGTCCTACATCGACTGGCTCGCCCGCACCGTGACGCGGGATCCGGACCTGGTTGCGGCAGCCCGAGTCGTGAAGTCCGATCTCGATGAGCGTGGTGTCGTCCGCCGCACGCGACCTTCGATTCGGCCCAACGGGCACCCGTTCGAGCGATCGTTCTAGGGATCGCGCCTGGGCCCGGCTCCGGATCGCCGCGTCCGGTCCCTGAACGCGCCGATCGCCTCCCCTGTCCGTCCGGTCCTCCGGAGCGGCGATGAGGAGGCGATCGTATTAGGCAGCGATGATTCCCGCCGGCCACTGCCTCCGGGCCTGCTGGCCGATGAACCATGGTTACTCGGCTCGTGACCGGGGTCCGGGGTCGCCCCGCCCGTCCGCGTTCGGGCTCCTGAGCGTCCGTCCCTAGTCCGTGACCGACGCCCCAGGTGGTCCCCGGTGGTCGCGTCCGGCGATACCAAACTTACTCCCGCACCAGCCGTTACTCCATGGCACCCTCGTCCCGTTCGAGGCCCCTTCGAAGGTCGATGGCGTCCTGGCACCACGCCGGGACCGCCGTACCAGTTGCCCGCAGGCACCGGCCCCCGAGCCGCGAGGGCTGCTATCGTCGCGGCCGTGAGCGGGCAGGCAGGGGACTGGGATGCGCGCCGCAGTCGGTGGGAGCGCGAGCGTCTCGGGCCGGCTCGAGACCGCGCTCCGGAGCGACGTCTCCGCTTCTCGACGATCAGCGATGTCGAGATCCGCGGCCTCTATGGGCCGTGGGACCTGAGCGACCGGGATATCGGGACGACCATCGGCCTGCCCGGCGAGCCGCCCTTCACACGGGGCGTCCATCCGACCGGCTATCGGAGTCGCCTGTGGACGATGCGGATGTTCGCCGGCTTCGGCTCTGCCGAGGACACGAACGCTCGCTTCCGCCAGCTCCTCGAGGCCGGACAGACCGGCCTGTCCATCGCCTACGACATGCCGACGCTGTACGGCTACGACACGGACGATCCTGAGGCGGCCGGCGAGTTCGGGACCTGCGGCGTGGCGGTCAGCAGCCTCGCCGACATGGAGGTCCTTCTTGACGGCCTGCCGCTTGACCGGATCAGCACCTCGATGACGATCAATTCGCCGGCCGCTCCGATCTGGGCGATGTACATCGTGGCGGCCGAGAAGCGAGGCGTCCCGCGGTCGGCCCTCGAGGGCACGACCCAGAACGACATCCTCAAGGAGTTCATCGCCCAGAAGGAGTACCTCTTCCCGCCGGCGCCGTCGATGCGACTGGTGACCGATACGATCGAGTTCGGGACGCGCGAGCTGCCCCGGTGGAACACGATCAGCATCTCCGGCTATCACATCCGTGAGGCCGGCAGTACCGCGGTCCAGGAGCTGGCTTTCACGATCGCCGACGGAATGGCCTACGTCGAGGCGGCAATCGCCCGGGGCATGCGGATCGACGACTTCGCGCCCCGTCTGTCGTTCTTCTTCAACGCCCACAACGAGTTCTTCGAGGAGATCGCCAAATATCGAGCCGGCCGGCGGATCTGGCATCGATTGATGACCGAACGCTACGGTGCCGAGAACGAGCGGAGCGCCTGGCTGCGTTTCCACACCCAGACCGCCGGTGTCTCGCTCACCGCCCAGCAGCCGCTCAACAATCTCACCCGGGTCGCCGTTCAGGCCCTGGCAGCCGTCCTGGGAGGGACGCAGTCGCTCCACACCAATTCGTACGACGAGGCCTGGGCCGTCCCGACGGCCGAGGCTGCCCTGTTGGCTCTCCGCCAGCAGCAGATCCTGGCCGAGGAAACCGGCGTCGTGTCGACCGTCGATCCGCTCGGTGGTTCATGGTTCCTCGAGGCGTTGACGGACGAGACCGAAGCTGCGGCTTGGCGATACATCGACGAGATCGATGCCTTGGGCGGGATGGTCGCCGCCGTTGAGGCCGGGTTCCCCCAGCGTGAGATCGCCGATGCGGCATATCGCTTCCAGCGTGAGATCGATGAGGGCGAGCGGACGATCGTGGGCGTGAACCGCTATGCCGACCCGAACGAAGTTCTGGAGATCCCGGTTCTCCAGGTCTCCGAATCGTCGCTGCAGGCGCACCTCGAGCGGCTCACTCGTACGCGGTTGAGCCGTGACGGTGAAGCGGTAGCGGCGGCCCTGGTCGGCCTTCGTGAGGCGGCTCGTCGGCCGGGCACGAGCGAAACGAATCTCATGCCGCACTTCATCCGTTGTGCCCAGGCGTACGCGACCCTTGGCGAGCAGTGCGCCGTCCTGCGCGAGGTCTTTGGCGAGTATCGCGAGCCGGTCGCCGTCTGATCAGGTGCACGTCCGCAGCGCGGGAGTGCTTATCGTCCGTCGCGGTCGTCGCACCAGGCCCTGATGATTGGTCTCCCCGAACCAGCGGTCGACGTCGGGTGCCTTCGCGGCAGACTTCCTTCCGCCTATGCTCACAGCGCGATGGTGCCACGCCGTGTCGAGCCTCAGCGGTGAACGACC
Organism: uncultured Chloroflexia bacterium; assembly: GCA_963789905.1. Taxonomy (GTDB): domain Bacteria; phylum Chloroflexota; class Limnocylindria; order Limnocylindrales; family CSP1-4; genus CAWBMK01. The sequence continues at coordinate 21,761 of CAWBMK010000005.1, forward strand.
TGGAGATCAGGGGCTGGGCGACAGAGGCGGACGCGCTGGCCGACTTCCTCGCCGAAGCCAACCTCTGCCGCATCGGCACCGTCGACGAGGCAGGTGACCCGCACGTCGTACCGACCTGGTTCTGGTGGGACGGCTCGCGGTTCTGGCTCGGGGTCGATGCCGGCGATCACAAGGTGGCCAATGTCCGACGCCATGGCAGGGCGGCCATCGAGGTCGACGGCGATCTTCGCCGGAAGCGCGGCCTCCTGGCGGTCGGCTCCGCTCTCGTCGTCGACGGCTACGAGGGTCGCGAGGAGTACGTCCGGATCACGATCGAGCAGGTCCGTCGTTATCGGCCGGACCAGCCGACCCGCGAGACCGCCGAGCGGATGGCGACGAGGGGTGAACCTGTCGTCATCGTGGTGACGCCCGAGCGTATCGTGAGCTGGGGGAGGTAGCCGCCCCGGTCGCGGCTCTACCATCGGGGCGATGGAGGACGGACCCGCCTTTCTCAGCGCCGAGGCCGAGACATGGGCGCCGTTCCTCGCTCTCGCGGGCCTGACCGACGCTGACCTCGAGCGGTCCATCGAAGCCGCCCACGGTTGGACCGGACGCGACCTGATGGCTCATCTCGTGTTCTGGCAGGAGGTCGCCGTGGATCTCGCTCGCGACCTGGCTGTCGGCGACGAGAGTCCGTCGGCCGAGCGGGTGTCGGCCCAGTGGGCCGCCAAGCGAGATGCCTGGAACGAGGAGATCCTCGAGGAGTGGCGAGCGAAGCCGCTGGCCGAAGTTCGAGCCCGTTTCGATGCGGCCCCATCGGACCTGCGAGCCGCGCTCGCGAGCGCACCCGAGGTCCGCTGGTGGGGCAACCCCGAGCACCGCGAGACGCTACTCGAGGAGACGGTCGAGCACTACGCCGATCACATCGACGAGCTGAGCGCCATCGTGGCGGCGGCCGGGCGTTAGATCAGGCGGCGCCGCTGTCGGCTTTGCCCGTCTCGGCGCCGATCGCCGCCAGCCCGAACTGTGCCTCGAGCTGTTCCATCGGCCGGAAGCCGACGACACCCATGGGTTGCTTGCCCGGCTGGAAGAAGGCGACGGTCGGGATGCTCATGATGTTGAAGTGGCGAGAAAGGTGTGGGTTGGCGTCAACGTCGACCTTCACGACATCGACGAGGCCGTCGTACTTCGCGGCCAGCTTCTCCATCTCGGGTGCGACGAGCTTGCACGGACCGCACCAGGCCGCCCAGAAGTCGACCACGACCGGTCGCTCGTTGTTGACGACCAACTCGTTGAACGTTTCGTCGGTCGCATGCTTGATCTCGGCCATCGGTCCTGGGTCCCTTTCCTTCAGTCGGCGATCGATCTGATGAGTCGATAGGCCTCGAGGACGCGCGGGTCGGCGAGGCGATAGTAGACGGTCGTGCCGTCCCGGCGGCTCGAGACGAGCCCGGCCCGTCGGAGGACGGCTAGGTGCTGACTCATGTTCGGCACATGGCATCCGACTCGTGTCGAGAGGTCGCCGACGGAGAGTTCTCCGGCCGAGAGCAATTCGAGCACGCAGAGGCGCTTCGGATCGGCCAGGGCCCGCCCGACCGCGGCGTACCGCGACCGGTCGATATCGGAGGAGCTCAGATCCAGCACATCGATAGTCTCTCACCACTTGCGCAAATACGCAAGTGCTGCCCCGAAGGGTCCGGGATCGGACTAGGCGCCTGACATACTGCGGGCGTGCCCAGAGACGTTCCGATCAGCAGGATCCGTCGGGCCCGAGATTCGCTTCGCGGTCGTGTCCATCGGACCCCGATGCTGTCGTCGGCTACGGCCGCCCGGACGATCGCAGCGACGACCGGCCGGCAGATCGCCGATGGCCGGCTCTACCTGAAAGCGGAGCATCTTCAGCGGACCGGTTCGTTCAAACCGCGGGGTTTGATGCTCCGGTTGATCTCACTCGCGCCCGGTGATCGGGATCGAGGCGTGATCACGATCTCGGCCGGCAACGCCGGTCAGGGTTATGCGCTCGCCGGTCGCGAGCTGGGTGTCTCGGTGACCGTGGTGATGCCGAAGAACGCGGTCAAGGCGAAGGTCGCGGCGGTTCGAGGCTATGGAGCGACTGTCGTCCAGCGGGGCTCGCATCCCCTCGAGGCGATCGCCTACATGAACGAGCTCGCGGCCGACCGTGGACTGACGATCGTCCATCCCTACGACGATCCGGACGTGATCGCCGGCCATGGCTCGGTCGGGCTCGAGATCGTCGACGACCTGCCCGACGTCGACGTGGTCGTCGTCGGGGTCGGCGGCGGAGGTCTCATCTCGGGGGTGGCTGCCGCGATCCGCCAGGTCCGGCCAGAGGTCCGCATCTTCGGCGTGGAACCCGAGCTCGCCAACGCCATGCGTCAGGCGCTGGACGCGGGCGAGCCCGTGGGGGTGGTCCCAACGAGCGTGGCCGACGGACTCGGGGCGCCTCGAGCCGGCGAATGGACCCTCGATCTCGTCCGGCGCTATGTCGAGGACGTGGTCGTCATCGACGACGCCACGATCCTGGGTGGGCTCCGCTTCGCTCTCGAACGGGACAAGCAGGTTCTCGAGCCGGCTGGAGCGGCGGCGCTGGCGGCGATGATCTACGGCCGGATACCGATCCGAGACGGCGACCGTGTCTGCTGCATCCTCTCGGGCGGCAACGTCGCGATCGAGCGACTCGGCGAGTACCTTGCCGGAGCCGCCCCGCTCGACATCCCGTGACGACCTCGAGCGCCGTCCCCGATCTGCCCAGCGCACGCAACCTCGTTCGAATCAGCCTGGACCTGGGCACCGAGGCCGCCCGCCGGCTGCGCGGAGCCTCGATCTACGTCGCGATGATCTCGCTGGGCCTGATCGGTCCCGTCGTGGTGGCCTTCATCGTGTTCATGGCGGCCAATCCCGATTACTTCCTGCTGGATGTATTCGCGGACCCATACGCCGATCCGAGGGCCTTTCCCTACGATCCACAGGTCGCGATCGCGGGTCTATGGCTCTCACTCGGGATCCTGGTGGCCGTGGCCGGACTGATCGCGATGGCGGTCGAGAGTCAGGCGATGGCCGCGACGATCCTGGCAGGTGTCGCTCTCGGTCGACCCGTGTCGACGCACGAGGCGCTCCGCCGCTCGCGACAGGTGTTCTGGCGTCTGGTCGGCTATGCGCTCCTGACGGAGATCCCGATCTCGATCGCGAGCCAGCTCCTGGCGACGATCCTGTTCGTAATCATCGGCGAGGCGTACGAGACCGTCTCCCTGGTCACGACCGCGTTCGCGGCCCTCCTTGGCCTGCCATTCGTGTACGGCGTCACCTCGATCGTGCTGGGCGACGTCGGCGTCGTCGAAGCTGCCCGTCGCTCGATCAAGCTGGCGCGTGCGCGATGGCGGCTGGCCATCGTCATCAGCCTCGTCGGGGCCGTGGCCTGGTACATCGCGACCTTCGCCTACCTCGGGGCGATCGGCATCGTGACGACGCTCGGTGCTCCACTCGGTATCGGAATCGACAACGGTCCCCTCGCGCTGCTCGCGCTTCTCGGGCTGGCTCTCGCCCTGTCGGCCGCCTTTGGGTCGCTCCTCTTGACTGTGACCGCGATCGTCGTCGCGCCGCAGGTCATCGCCTTCCTCGGCTTGACCCATTACTCCGGCGGCGTCGATCGCGCCCGCGACGAGACCGTACTGCGACCGGCGGTCCGCTACATGACGCTGCCGATGGCGATCGCCATCGTGGCCGCCGTGCTCTGCTCCATCGCTGCCATGGTCTCCGCTTCTTGAGAACAGGTCGTCCGGGCCTCAGTCCGGGGCCTCAGTCCGGGCCTCAATCGAGGCCGAGCTCGGTCAGACGGTCCTCGCCGATGCCGAGGTGGTGCGCGAGCTCATGGATGACCGTCAGGCGGACCTCCTCCTCGAGGTCGAGCGGATCTGGAAAGTCTTCCTCGAGCGGTAGCCGAAAGACGGTGATCTTGTTCGGCGCGGCTGACCAGTCGGCGCCGTATTCCGTGCGTGGCACGCCCTCGTAGAGGCCGTACAGCACCTCGTCCCGGCCGAGCTCGTTCTCGGCCAGCTGGGCAGGGGAGGGCTCGTCGGCGATGACGACGGCGACCTCGGCGAGGGCCTCGCGAAACGGAGACGGTATGCCCGCCAGCGCTCGCTCGACGAGGGCCTCGAAATCCTCCGGACGGAGGTCCACCGAACGACCAATCCTGCGCGATCCACGACGGCGCTTGGGCATCGGCTCCGTATGCTAGCCCCCGATGGACGCCTCCCACCTCGACCTCGACCTCGCCGTCGTCCCACCGCCGGACCCGCGAGCCTCTCCGGAGTCGTTTGTCGTCGTCGTCGACGCGGTCGAACGGATCGCCTTTCATGACTGGGGGGGCCCATCCACCATTGGGCCGCCGGTGCTTCTCATCCATGGCCTCGCGGGCACGGCCGCCATCTGGGCGCCCGTCGCCCGCCGGTTGTCGTCGGTCAGGCGGGTCGTCGCCATGGACCTCCGTGGCCACGGGATCTCCGACGCCCCAACGCACGGCTACGATCCCGACACGCTCGCCGAGGATTCGGTGGCCGTGGCCGATGGATCCGGGCTGGTATCGCAGGGGCCCATCGTCGTCGCTGGTCATGGCTTCGGTGCGATCGTTGCGGCGTGGACCGCCGCGGTCCTGGGCGACGCCTGCGCCGGCCTCGTGCTCGTCGACGGCGGCTGGGAGGAGGCTGAGGAGGCGACCGGAACGGACACCGAAGAGTTCCTGCGCACGATCGCCGAGCCGCCGGAGGTCCTCCGCTCGATGTCGGCGTGGCTGGCCGACCGACGGGCGTTCGATCCGACGACCTGGGACGCGGACCAGGAGGCGGCGGCCCGTGAGGCGGTCGTCGAGCTGCCCGTTGGACGCCTCGCGCCGGCCACCCGTCCTCACGTGATGGAGGCGTGCGTGCGGGCGATGTTCGCGTACCGCCCGACCGTCGTCCTGCCCTCGGTCGAAGCGCCCATCGCCGCCCTCACGGCGGCCGACGACGATGGCGTTCATGGCAGGACGCTCGTGGCGACACAGGATGCCCTCATCGAGGCCGAGCGGCCACCGATCCGCGTCGCTCGATTTCCCGGCGACGCTCACAACCTCATGCGATATCGACCGACCGAGGTCGCGGCTGCGATCCTGGCCGTCGAGCGGATCGGGTGACCGCGGGTACCATGCGGCGACCATGACGACGCCCACGCCCCTGTCGGACAGCGTCCGCGAGATCGTCGAGGCGATCGAAAGCGACCACGAGCTGCCGATCGAAGGAACGCGCAGCCTCGGTGGCGCGAGCAACGGCCGCGTCGAGTCGGCCGTGCGCGAAATCCTCATCGAGGTCGGCGAGGATCCAGACCGACAGGGCTTGACGGGCACCCCCGAGAGGATCCTGCGGATGTATGCGGAGCTCACCGCGGGCTACCACGTCGACCCCGACCGGCTCCTTGCCGGCGCCCTCTTCGACGTCGCCTACTCCGAGATGGTCGTCGTCAAGGACATCCCCTTCTATTCGCTCTGCGAGCACCATCTCCTGCCGTTCTTCGGCACTGCCGCCGTCGCCTACATCCCGAGCGGTCGGGTAGTGGGTCTCTCGAAGATCCCCCGTATCGTCGAGATGTACGCTCGCCGACTCCAGCTACAGGAGCGGATGACCCAGCAGATCGCCGACCTGCTCATGGAGCGGCTGGAGCCGCAAGGCGTCGGGGTGGTCCTCGAGGCGACCCACCTGTGCGCGGTCATGCGCGGCGTGGAGAAGCCGGGCACGATCATGACGACCTCGGCCGTCCTCGGGCTGTTCCGCAGCCGCGACCGCACCCGGGCCGAGTTCCTCGCCCACCTGGAACGTCCCGCCCCGCGCCGGTAGGCCGGCTGGCGACCTAGGTATCCTCGCGGATGGCGATCCGATTGGAGCCGCCGGTCAGCTCCACGTCGAAGACGTCCGCGGCCTGATCCGCGTCTGCCGATGACAGCGCGGTCTGGCCACCAGTGCGGCCGAGCTTCTGTCGGTCGAACTCGACCGAGCTCGCCCCGCCGGACAGTCGCAGACGGATCGACACGCCGGCCGGCCTCGAGATTCCGATGTCGTTCGCCCCACCCGTAATCCGCACCGGCACGCGGCCCTGCGGCCGCCCGAGGGTCAGCCGGATGTCACCGGCGCCGCCGGTCATCTGGAATGCCGACAGGTTCAGAGCGGCGAGCTTCGCGTCGATCGTGTTGGCGCCGCCCACCACATCGATCGCCCACGGGATCGCAGCATTTAGGGCGAGATCGGCGTTGCGCTTCTTCCACTCCCAGGGCATGCCCCGGCCCTTGTAGTAGAGATAGACCGTGCCCTCGCGCAGACGGACGTGGGGCACCATGCCCGTGAAGCGTCCGATGTACAGCTCCTGGAGATCGTCCACCGAGCCGATCGTCAGGTCGTTGACGCCGGATCGGACCAAGAGCCGAGCGCTGGTGAGGCCGCCGAGCGGGGCGGCATGCTGGCTTATTGCTCCCTCATCGACCGTCGAGGGAGACTCGTCGCGGAGCGAGGTCGCCTCCGAACGGGTGATCTCGGCCATCCTGGTCAGGAAGTCGTCGATGAGGGCAAGCTGCTCGGGCGTGTAATAGTCGACCATCGATCCGCTCGCCTCGTCGAGACGGTCGAGGGTCATCTCGATGGCCGCGATCTTCTCGGGCACGACCTCGACCACCACCCGGCGACGATCGGCGGGGTCGGGAATCCGCCGGACGTAGCCGGCCTGCTCGAGGCGATCGACGACGCGAGTGACGGCCCCGGTCGTCAGGCCGGTCAGCTCGGAGAGCCTGCCGGCCGTTGTGGATCCCAGGTCGATGAGGCTTTCGAGGGCCTCGATATCGGACTCCGAGAGTCCGAACCGGACGGCGACCGTCTGGCCGAACAACGAGCCCTGGATGCTGACGCGCCGCAGCGAACGAACCACGGACTTGATCGATCCTCGTTCGTTTGTGGTCATGGCTTGACACCGCTCCATCTACCGGGCACTATCTGCGCCGTGCAGATAATGCCCCATGTTGCTGACCAGTGCAACCAGCGCTGTCGACAGGGTAGTTCACCGCACGAAGGAGCAGGTCGATGAGCGCGATGGGCCCAGCCATGATCGAGACCCGGGAGCTTCGCAAGACATTCAAGAGTCGACGGAGCGTGGTCGAGGCCGTTCGGGGCGTGGATCTGAGCGTCGCGGGCGGCGAAGTCTTCGGGTTCCTCGGCCCCAACGGCGCGGGCAAGACGACGACGTTGCGGATGCTGGCGACCCTCATTCCACCAACGGCCGGAGACGCGGTGGTCGCGGGGATCGATTTGCGGCGCGACCCCCAGGAGGTCCGACGTCGGATCGGCTATGTCCCACAGGGTGGGTCGACCGACCCGGCGATGACCGGGCGAGGCGAGCTCGTGCTGCAGGGTCGTCTCTACGGGATGAACCGTGGCGCGGCCCAGAAGCGGGCGGGTGAGGTACTCGCCGCCCTCGATCTCGAGCCGGCAGCCGACCGGGCGACGGGCACGTACTCAGGTGGCATGCGACGCCGCCTCGACGTTGGCCTCGGGATCGTCCATCGACCGATGGTGCTCTTCCTCGACGAGCCGACGACCGGCCTCGACCCCCAGGCCCGAGCCCGGATGTGGGACGAGATCCGCGGCCTTCGTGAGGCCGGCACGACGATCGTCCTGACGACCCACTACCTCGAGGAGGCCGATGCCCTCGCCGACCGCCTGGCCATCATCGACCACGGTCTGATCGTGGCCGAGGGGACTGCGGACGAGCTCAAGCGCCAGGTCGCGGGGGACGTCGTGACGCTCGGGGTCGATGGGTCGCGCGAGCGGGTCATCGGTTTGCTCAACGATCTCCCATTCGTCCGCGAGACGTCGAGCGATGACGACGATGGACTGGTTCGCCTCTATGTCGATCGCGGCGAGACCGCGGTACCCCATCTCCTGCGCGTCCTCGACGGGGCCGGTGTCACGGCCCAGTCGATCGCCCTCCATCGGCCGAGCCTCGATGACGTCTTCCTCCGCCAGACCGGGCGGTCGCTTCGCGACGAGCCTGCGGCATGACAGCCCACCCCTCGGACCCAATGACGCATCTGTCGACAGATCTCTTCTGAAAGGAGAACCCTCCCATGATCGCCGCCGCCCGCGACACCTGGCTCATCTTCGAGCGGTCGCTCTATCTCACGATCAAGCAGCCCGTGTGGGTCGTCCTGGGGATCATCCAGCCGATCCTGTTCCTTGTCCTCTTCGGTCCGCTCCTCGAGGGAGCGACGGTCGCCGCCGGCGCCGAAACGAACGCCTACAACTGGTTCCTGCCCGGGTTGCTCATCCAGGTCGCCCTGTTTGGCGCCTTCTTCGTCGGCTTCGGGCTCATCGCCGAGGTGCGCTACGGCGTCGTCGAGCGGATGCGCGTGACACCGATGAGCCGCGTCTCGATGCTCCTTGGCCGCTCGCTTCGCGACATCGTCATCCTCGAGGGTCAGGCGCTCATCATGATCTTGCTGGCCATCCCGTTCGGCCTCGAGGTCGATCCGGCCGGGGTCGTCGGGACGCTCGGCCTGATTGCCCTCCTCGGGTTGGCTATGGCGCCGCTGTCGTACTCGCTTGCGCTCATCCTCCGAAGCGAGGATGCGCTCGCCCCGCTGCTCAACGGGACGGTCGTCCCGTTGCTCTTGCTCTCGGGGATCCTCCTGCCGATGGCGCTGGCACCCGAATGGCTCCAGACCCTGTCCGACATCAACCCGTTGACCCACACGGTGAATGCCGCTCGGGCCCTCTTCAACGGCGAATTCGGCAATCCTGAGGTCGCCATCGGCGTCGCCGTGACCGCCATCGCCGCTGTGCTGGCGGTGCTCGCCGGGGCGCGCTCGTTCAGTCGGGCGGCCGCCTGAGAGCCCGCACCTCGCGAGGCGGCTGCGCTACGATCGGTCGGTGAGCGATCGGCCGATCAGGGTCCTTATCGCCAAGCCCGGCCTCGATGGGCACGACCGCGGGGCCAAGGTGCTCGCGCGTGGGCTGCGCGACGAGGGCTTCGAGGTCGTCTACACGGGTCTCCGTCAGACGCCCGAGATGGTCGTGACGGCCGCCCTCCAGGAGGACGTCGATGTCGTCGGGCTCTCGATCCTGTCGGGAGCCCACATGACCCTGCTGCCGCGGATCTGTCTCCTCATGAAGGAGCGTGGTCTCGACGACGTGCTCGTCACGGCCGGCGGCATCATCCCCGACGACGACGTCGCATCGCTTCGCGAGGCCGGCGTCGCTGCCGTGTTCGGGCCGGGCACGACGATCCGTGAGGTGGGGGACTTCTTCCGGGCCAACGTCCGGCCGCGCGAATAGCGTGGCCGATCCGGCGGCGAGGGCCGCCGACCTAGCCACGCGAGCCCTGGCCGGCGATCGGCGCGCACTCGCGCGACTCCTGACCGCCATCGAGAATCGGACACCGATCGCCGAACATGCCATGCGTCGCCTCTATTCGAAGGCCGGCCGAGCTCATGTCGTGGGGATGACCGGGCCGCCCGGAGCCGGCAAGAGCACGCTCGTGTCAGCACTCATCGCCGAGCTCAGGCGGGCGGGCCGACCGGTCGGCGTCATCGCCGTCGATCCATCGTCGCCTATCACGGGCGGCGCCCTCCTGGGTGATCGGGTGAGGATGCAGGACTACGCGTCAGACGAAGGGGTGTTCATCCGCTCGATGGCGTCGCGCGGCCACGCCGGCGGCCTCGCCCCGACGACGGGCGCCGCGGCTGCCGTCCTCGACGCGGTGGGTTTCGAGGTCGTCTTCGTCGAGACGGTCGGGACCGGCCAATCCGAGGTCGAGGTGGCGGCGATGGCCGACACGACGATCGTCCTCGAGGCACCCGAGTCCGGAGACGAGATCCAGGCCATCAAGGCCGGCCTGCTCGAGGTCGCTGATCTCGTCGTCGTCAACAAGGGCGATCGACCTGGCGCCCAGCGGACCGTGAGCCAGCTGCGGGCGATGCTGACGGCCGCGGCCAAGGTCGGTGCGGCGGCTGTCGCCGACGACCGTCCTCGCCCGAAGCGACCCGACGTGCTGATGACCACGGCGATCGACGGGACCGGCGTCCCCGAGCTGATCGCCGCGCTCGATGCGCGTGTCTCGATTGCCGCTCACGGCGAGGTGGATGGCACGAGGGCTCGCGCGCGCCTCGCCCGGGCCGAGGCCCAGGTCTGGGCGATCGTCGATCAGCGGCTGCGGGATCGTCTCCGTCAGCCGGATCGAGCGACCGACGCCGGGCGCATCCTCGCCGCCGTGGCCGGTCACGACCTGGACCCGTATGCTGCGGCCGATCGCCTCATCGATGCGCTCGAGCTGCGGGAGGATGCGTGATGCCGATCAATCGGGTATTCATCGCCGGTGCGGGCCTCATGGGACATGGCATGGCGCAGATCCTGGCCGCCACGGGCCGCCCGGTGACGCTCTACGAGCCCGATCTCGAGCGGGCAGTGGCGGGTCGAGTCCGAGTTCTTGGCAACCTCGAGCGGTCCGTGTCCAAGGGTCGCCTGAAGGGATCGGAACGCGACGCCATGCTGCAGCGCATCTCCGTGACGGACGATCCGGCGCAGGTGCGCGGCGCGGACCTTGTTCTCGAGGCCGTGTTCGAAGACGCCGCCGTGAAGTCCAACCTGTGGGCATCGCTCGATGCGATCGCCAGCGCGCATGCGATCTTCGCGACGAACACGTCCTCGATCTCCATCGACCGTCTCGCGGAGGCCGTGTCCGAGCAGCGACGAGCGCGATTCCTCGGCATGCACTTCTTCAGTCCGGTTCCGCTGATGCCTCTCGTCGAGATCATCCGCGGATCGGCCACCAGCGACGATGTCGCCGCCGCGATCCGGGCGCTGGCGACGGAGCTCGGCAAGGACGTCATCGTCTCGGCTGACCGGCCCGGCTTCATCGTCAACAGGATCCTCATGCCGCTCCTCGCCGAAGCGATGCGAACGTACGAAGAGGGGACGGGGACGGCGGAAGACATCGATATCGGAACCAAGATCGGGCTCAACCACCCGATGGGTCCGCTCGAGCTCGCCGACTTCATCGGTCTCGATGTGGTTCTGGGCATCATGCGCACCCTCCACGAGGGCCTCGGTGCCGAACAGTTCCGGCCGCCCAAGGTGTTGGAGGACCTCGTCGCCGAGGGTCACCTCGGGCAGAAGACCGGCCAGGGCTTTCACACATACGCGAGCTCGACGGGGCCCTCCGCAAGCACCCCGGCGTAGACTCCCGACCTGATGCATCCCAACGGCGACGTCTTCATCGTGTCGGCCGCGCGCACGCCGATCGGCAAGTTCGGCGGTGGCCTTGCATCTGTGCCGGCCGTCGAGCTCGGAGGCGTGGCGATCCGGGCGGCCGTGGACAGATCCGGTCTGCCCCAGGGCACGGCAATCGACGAGGTGCTGATGGGCCAGGTCCTTCAGGCGGGCGTCGGTCAGGCGTCCGCGCGACGAGCCGGCCTCGCCGCCGGTCTGCCCGATACGACGAGCGCGACGACGATCAACCGCGTCTGCGGCTCGGGCCTCAAAGCGATCATGCTCGCCTCGGCATCGATCCGGGCCGGCGATGGCGAGGTCTACGTCGCCGGGGGGATGGAGTCGATGAACCAGGCACCGTTCCTCCTCGACAGGGCGCGCTTCGGTTACCGGCTGGGCCACGGCGAGCTGCGCGATGCGACGATCACCGACGGCCTGTGGTGCAGCGTCGAGGACTGTCACATGGGCACCCATGCGGAACGCGTGGCGATCAAGGAGAGCGTGAGTCGCGACGATCAGGACGCCTTCGCCCTCGAAAGCCATCGGCGCGCGGTCGCAGCGATCGATGCCGGCCGCTTCGACGATGAGCTCACGCCAGTGACCGTCCGCGGCCCAAAGGGCGATACGACGGTCAGCGTCGATGAGTCGCCCCGTCGCGATACGTCGAGCGAGGCACTGGCCCGGCTCGCGCCGGTCTTCCCGCTCCCGGCGGGCGAGGACGCCGGCGATGCCGAGGTCGGCACCGTGACGGCGGGCAATGCGCCGGGCATCACCGATGGGGCGGCCGCGACGATCGTGGTCAGCGAGCGCGTCGTCGAGGCGAACGCCCTGCGGCCGTTGGCCAGGATCGTGGGCTACGCTCAGGCGGAGGTCGCCCCCAAGTGGCTGTTCCTGGCTCCGATCGAGGGTGTCCGCCGCCTCCTGGAGAAGACGGGCTTGTCGATCGGCGAGTTCGATCTCATCGAGATCAACGAGGCCTTCGCGGCCCAGACCCTCGCCGACGGTCGCGCCCTGGGCTTCGACTGGGCGAAGGTGAACGTCAACGGCGGCGCCATCGCTCTGGGCCACCCGATCGGAGCATCCGGTGCCCGGATCGTGGCGACCCTGCTCCACGAGCTGCGCCGGCGAGAAGGGCGATACGGTCTGGCGACGCTGTGTCTCGGCGGCGGCGGGTCGGTCGCCATGGCGTTCGAGCGGGTCTGAACCGAGCGGGAAGAACGGGGAATGAGGGGGACCGAGGGGGAGGGATAGCGGCCGGTGGCTGAGGTTCGATGCCCGTCCTGCGGAGAGGAGAATCCGGAGCGGGCGAAGTTCTGTCTCGAGTGCGGGGCGGCGCTGGGCGCGCCGGCGGCCGCACCTCGCGACGTGCGCAAGACCGTCACCATCCTCTTCGCCGATATCACCGGCTCGACCGAGTTGGGGGAGCGGCTCGACCCCGAGGCCGTCCGCACTCTGTTGGCCAGGTATTTCACTGCCATGCGGACCGTGATCGAACGACACGGGGGTACCGTCGAGAAGTTCATCGGCGACGCTGTCATGGCGGTGTTCGGCATCCCCGTTGCCCACGAGGACGACGCGTTGCGGGCCGCCCGCGCGGCTGTCGAAATGGGCGCGGCGCTCGAGCGGCTCGACGTCGAGCTCGGTGCGCGAATCCAGATCCGCACCGGCATCAACACGGGCCAGATCGTCGCTGGCTCGCCGGGTTCGCGGGAGACCCTGGTCACGGGTGATGCCGTCAATGTCGCCGCCCGCCTCGAACAGGCCGCCGGGCCGGACCAGATCCTGGTCGGCGAGACGACGGCACGACTGCTGCGCGACGTAGCCGATCTCGAGCGGCTCGAGCCGCTCGTCCTCAAGGGGAAGGCCAAGGCGGTGGGGGTGCACCGCCTCCACGGGCTGCGAACGGTGCCGGACGTGGCGCTGCTCCACGCAGAGACGCCGATGATCGGCCGGCAAGCCGAGCTGGCCGCCCTTCAGGGAGTCTTCGATGGAGTCGTCGCATTGGGCTCACCGCTGCTCGCGGCCGCCATCGGAACTGCCGGTGTCGGCAAGAGTCGCCTCGTCCGTGAGTTTCTCGCGTCGGTCGCAGAGCGGACCACTATCCTGCGCGGCCGCTGCCTCCCCTATGGCCAAGGCATCACGTTCTGGCCTATCGCCGAGATCGTGCGGCAGGCCGCAGTGATCGAGGAGGCGGACAGCGCGGAGCGTGCGCGTGCGCGCCTTCGCGAGCTTCTCGACGGCATGCCCGAGGCGACCCACGTCGGCGCCGCGCTCGAGGGGCTCCTTGGGCTTGGAGCGGGCGGCGGCTCCCCCGTTGAGGAGTTGTCGTGGGCGACGCGCCGTCTCCTCGAGTGGGTGGCCACCCCTTCGCCGCTGGTCGTCGTCATCGAGGACATCCACTGGGCCGAGCCAGCCTTGCTCGACCTCGTCGACCATATCCTGAGCCATGGTCGCGCGCCTATCGTCGTCGTGACGCCATCCCGACCGGATATTCTCGAGACTCACCCGGCGTTCATATCGGGTCCGGACAGAGTCGTCGTCCATCTGGAGCCCCTCGCCGACGCTGCTGCACGTGAGCTGATCGAACGCCTGTTGCCTGGGCACGGCCACGTGGTCGAGTTGCGGGCTCGGATCGCCGAGGCAGCCGATGGCAATCCCCTCTATGTCGAGGAACTTGTCGGGATGCTCGTCGATGGTGGGACCGTTCGACGCATCGATGGTGGCTGGGAGGTCGTCGGGTCGGCCGACATCGTCTCGATGCCGCCGACCATCGGTGCCCTGCTTAGCGCGCGTCTCGATGGCCTCGGACCCGAGCGGACCGCAGCGGAGCGCGGTTCGGTCGTCGGCCGTGTGTTCGAGGCACGGGCGATTGCGCATCTCTCGGCGGATACGGCGCCGTCGGCGCTCTCCGAACAACTCGCCATCCTCGTTCGCAAGGACCTCATCCGCCTTGATTCGTCCATCATCGAGGAGGTTGCATACCGGTTCCGACACATCCTGATTCGTGATGCCGCCTATGGGTCGCTGGCCAAGGCCGAGCGCGCCCGCCTGCACGAGAGCCTGGGCACATGGCTTGAGGCGATTTCGGGCGATCGGCTCGCCGAGGTCGAGGAGATCGTTGGCTATCACCTCGAGCAAGCCGCGCTGTACCAGGGCGAGATTGGCTCGGCCGCCGAGGCACAGCGCTTGGCTCCCCTGGCCGCGCGACGGCTTGCCGCGGCGGCCACCCGAGCGGCCGACCGAGGCGACATTCGCGCCGCGGCTAACCTTCTCGAGAGAGCCAGTGCGCTCCTGTCGCCCGACGATCCAGCGCGCGAAGCGATCCTCCTCGAGCTTGCCGTGGCCCTCGCGAGTTCGAATGACCGAAGCAGAGCCGGCGACATCCTCCGGGGCGTCCTCGATCGCGCAACGGATGCCAAGGACGCCATCACCCGAGCGAACGCGCTCGTCCAGCTGTGGGGTTTCGGCGACATAGCCAGTGAGGATCAAGCACGCATTCGCACAGGCGCTCGTGAGGCGATCTCGGTGCTCGAGGCTGCAGGCGATGAGCTGGGCCTTGCGCGAGCCTGGCGGCTGCTGGGCGACGCTCACTGGTTCGCCGGAGAGGCGGCGGCGGCCGAGGCGGCAATAGAGCGTTCGCTTGGCCACGCTCGGCGCGCCCGACGCCAGAGCGACATCATCGTGGCCTTCGAGAATCTCAGCGCGATCCTCACCACGGGGCCGACGCCAGTCGACGTCGGGATCTCGCGCTGCGACGAGATCATGGAGTCGGAGGGTGACGATCGGATGGTTGGCGCGTGGATGGCCCATGCACTCGCGCATCTGCGTGCCAGGCGTGGCGACTTCGCCGAGGCGCGACGGCTCGCCGCGCTCAACAGGCGTGTGCTCGAGGACAACGGGCAGACGTATGAGCATGCGGTCATGGCCGAGCTCGTCGCCGACGTGGAGTACCACGCAGGCGACGCCTCGGCGGCCGTCGCGGTGCTGCGAGATGGTCTCGAGACGACGCGGCAACTCGGCAAGGCGAGTGCGGTCCTGGCGGCTCATCTTGGCCATGTCGCCTGGCACGCCGGCGAGGTGGCTCTCGCTGAGGAGACCGCCGAGGATGGGATGGCGGCGGGCGGTTGGACCCGGGCGCTCACCGTTGGGACACTCGGTCGCGTCCGCGCGTCCCAGGGCAGCTACGACGAGGCGGAAGCGCTCGTCCGCGAAGGTCTCGCCTATTGGGAAACGACCGACTACCTGACCTACCACGCCTGGACCCTCGAGGCGCTGGGTGACGTGCTGGCCCTGGCCGGCAGGAACGGTGAGGCGGTCGAGGCTCTCATGGCGGCGGCCGCTCTGCACGAGCAAAAGGGGAGCACCGTCGGGGTCGCCAAGGTCCAGGCGGCGATAGCGAGATTAGGCTCCTAAACTCTGCGACATGGCGCCGCTACCGATGAGGGTCGCCGTCTACGGCGCCGGGGGGATCGGCGCCTTCTACGGCACGCGCCTCGCGGACGGTGGCGCCGACGTCCACCTCATCGCCCGAGGTGCTCACCTCGATGCGATTCGCGAGCGTGGCCTGACCGTCGAGACGGCCGACGAGGCAAAGACCTACGACCTGCCCGCGACGGACGACCCGGCATCGATCGGACCGGTCGACATCGTCCTGTTCTGCGTCAAGTCGTACGACACTGAGGCGGCCGCCGCTCGTCTCGAGCCGCTGCTCCGCCCCGATACGGCGGTGATCTCGCTCCAGAATGGGATCGACAACGAGGAACGGATCGCAGCGGCCATCGGACCCCAGCACGTGGTCGGCGGGGCCGCCTACATCATGGCCGCCATCAGCGAGCCGGGTGTCGTGACCGCCAGTGGCCCGCGTAGCATCGTCGTCGGGGAGATGGCCGGCGGGCCACCGTCGCCCCGGCTGGAGGCGTTCATCGAAGTGGCGCGGCGGGGCGGGTTCGGGGCCATCGCCGCAGCCGATATCCGGGTCGCCAAATGGGAGAAGTACACGCTCCTGGTGGCGTTCTCGGCGATGACGGCCGCCGTCCGCCTGCCGGTCGGCCCGATCGCTCGGTCACCCGCGGCGGCGGCCATGCTGCGCTCGATCATGACCGAGGCCTGGACCGTCGGCCGGGCCTCCGGTGTCGCCCTTGCCGACGACCTCGTCGATCGGCAGTACACGCTTGCTCACCGCGCAGGAGGAGGATGGGGTGACCTCCCTCTACAACGACATGACGACCGGTCACCGAATGGAGGTCGAAGCGCTCCAGGGGACGCTGATCAGGATGGGGCGGAGCGTCGGGATCCCCACGCCGTGGACCGAGGCCGCCTATGCGATCCTTCAGCCATGGGCGATGAGGAACGAGTCCCGATGACCGCGTCGACGACCCCCGCCGTGGGCGCCACCGACGCTCGACCCGCGCCGAGCTTTCGCCTGTTCATCGCCGGCGAATGGGTCGAGTCCATCTCTGGGGCGAACGTTCGAGAGTCGCAACCCGGCCGACGTTCGCGACGTGGTCGGCCACTTTCAGGCGGGGAGCGCGCCCGACGTCGGGATGGCGATCAAGGCTGCCGAGATGGCATTTCCCGCCTGGCGGGCGATGCCGGCTCCGAAGCGGGGCGAGATCCTCTACCGGTTCGGCCAGCTCATGGCCGAGCACAAGGAACGGCTTGCCCGGGCGCTCACCCGCGAGATGGGCAAGGTCATCGCCGAGGCCCGGGGCGACGTCCAGGAGGGCATCGACATCGCCTTCCTCATGGCCGGCGAGGGCCGCCGAATGTTCGGCGACACCGTGCCCTCGGAACTGCCCGACAAGTGGGCCATGAGCATCCGTCAGCCGCTCGGAGTCGCCGGCATCATCACGCCCTGGAACTTCCCGATCGCGATCCCGTGCTGGAAGATGATGCCCGCCCTGGTCGCCGGCAATACGGTCGTCTTCAAGCCGGCGTCCGACACGCCCCACTGTGCGACGCTCCTCGTCGAGCTGATGGCCGAGGCCGGCTTCCCGCCCGGGACGGTCAATCTCGTCACCGGATCGGGCGCCGACGTCGGCGACTCGCTCGTCGAGTCGCCCGATGTCGCCGTCATCTCCTTCACCGGCCACTCGGCCAACGGCAAGCGGATCGCCGAGCGGGCCGGTCGCCGGCTCAAGCGCCTTTCGCTCGAGCTCGGGGGGAAGAACGCCATCGCCGTCCTGCGCGATGCCGATCTCGATCTGGCTGTCGAGGGCATCCTCTGGTCGGCCTTCGGGACGACGGGCCAGCGCTGTACGGCCTGTTCGCGCGTCGTCGTCGAGGACACGGTCGCCGATGAGCTGCTGTCGCGTCTTGAGGCGCGAGCGACGACCCTCCGGCTGGGCGACGGCCAGGATGCAACGACCGACGTCGGTCCGCTGATCAATGCGGCGGCCGTCGAGAAGGTCGAGAGCTACATCGACATCGGGCGAGCCGAGGCCGACCTCGTCGTGGGTGGTCGCCCGGCGGGCGGCGATGGGCTCGCCAACGGTCACTTCTTCGAGCCGACGATCTTCGGCGGCGTCCGGCCAATGGATCGGATCGGCCAGGAGGAGATCTTCGGCCCAGTCCTCGCCGTGATTCCGGTGGCCGACTATGCCGAGGCCGTGACCGCCGTCAACCAGGTTCGCTACGGCCTCTCGTCCTCGATCTATACCAGCGACGTGAACGCGGCCTTCCGGGCCATGCGCGACTTCGAGACCGGTATCGTCTACGTCAACGCCGGCACGACCGGGGCCGAGACCCATCTGCCGTTCGGTGGCTGGAAGGAGACAGGCAACGGCCACCGCGAAGCCGGCCACGCCGCGCTCGATACGTACACCGAATGGAAGTCGATCTATGTCGACTTCTCCGGCCGACTCCAGAAGGCCCAGATCGACAACCAGCCCTCGTAGCGCGCGCTCGGCGAGAGGCTGGACGACCTCGCATTCGCTGTTATGCGGAACCGTGGCTAGGGGCGTTCGGAGGACGTCGATCGCCTGCACGCGCGGTAGTCTCCATCGGGCCCTTCGATCGCCCGATCACACGGTTCCGTCCGCGCGGACCCGCGATCACGCCCAGTGCGGCCAGCGGGTGCGGGGCGACGGGGGGCGTAACGTTGTGCCCTCGGCGGCGTCGTGGGCCTTGGGATCGCATAGAGAGGTGGGCGGCTATGGCATCGCCCGACGGAAAACCGGGCACGGGATGGTGGCGGTCACGGGCGTTCCTGGAGCCGCTGCTGATCACGATCGGCGGCGTGGTGGGGAACATTGCGATCTACCTGGTAGTCGTGGACGCCGTTAATCCTCCGTGCCCGGATGCGGAGTGCGGCAATTGCACTGCGAGATCCAGCTGCTCGTGACTGGGTTCATGCTCCTCATCCTGCCCTTGGCGGGCAGGTTGATCACGGGCGTCGCCGTGGGCCGGTCGAGCCGCGACTCGGGGCTCGCGGGCCGCGCCATCGTGGCCGGGATACTGATCGTGTGGCTTACGTTGATGGTCGCGACCGAGGGGGACGGGGCCCTCAGTTTCATCATGTCCATGGTCAGCCTGATCTTGGTCGGGATCGGGTTTGGCTTGGAGCGCCAGAGACATCCGAGTCTTCAAGCCTCGCAGCAGCCCGCACAGATGCCGCCGTTGGACGCCTGGACCGTGGTGCGTCCACCTCCGAGCCATCGTGTAGCGATAGATGCCTGGATGACGGACTCGGGCTGGACCGAGATCGACCGGGGCGAGTCGGGCGTATGGACTGCACTCTCGGTTTCGAGCAGCCGACTTCGCTGGGGACGAGCAAGACCTCCGGCAGTACCTCGCCGGCTTACGCGACTGGGCGTTCGACTCGGACTCGTCTGCTGATCAGCACTGGCGACCTGCCGCGCAAGCTCTTGCAGCCGGGCGTGCCTACGAGTGAACCGCGGTCGATGCGAACGCCGACGGCGAAGCGATCTCGCATCAGTGGCCAGCGACGAGCCGAAGCGTCCGGTGGGCCTATTCGCGTAGCACGCTAGTTCACACGACGCTCTGCGCGGGAAGGCCGCCGAATGCCTCAGCAAGGCACAGGGTGTCGCCGAGGAAGTCTCAGCAGACTATTTCGATCCTGCCGCCGGCCCTATCCGGCCGCCACAGGCTGGCGCAGTGCCTCTGCGATCGTGTCGGCCCATGCATCGATCGTCGGCCAGTCGCGGAAGTCGCCGGCCGGGAGGGCATCGCGAGCCGCCGGGGTGAGGGTCATGAGCCGCTCGGCCATGCCGACGGGTGGTGCGGACGGATCCCAGGCGCCGAAGAAGACCGTCGTCCCGCGGGGCCGGACGAGCTTCTCGAACTCGGCGAACTCCTTGGGCACGCTGGACTCCACGACATCCCGTCCCTTCTCATCGACCAGGTCCGTTCCGAGCGGCCCGCTGCTGAACAGCCAGACCGGCCGTCCGGCGAGGATGACCCGGTTGTGTCTGACGAACTCGGTCGCCGGCTTGAGCCAGTGGAACATGTAGGCGGCAGCGCCGATGACATAGGCGTCGTATGACGTGATCTCGCCGACATCGGTCACACTCCGCGCCTCGGCCGGGAACCCGGTCTCCGTCAGCCGCAAGGCGATCCGCTCGGCGATGCCGCGGGTGGCCCCGTGGCGGGTGGCGTAGGCGACGAGAACGGTCATGGCAGTCATCCTCCAACCTTCGAGGGCGACACAACGATGCGCGGGAGCGGGGTACCCGGACAAGGGCTGAAGGTCGCTCGATCCCGTGTCGCTCTTCCCGCTCGAGCAGGAACGGCAGGAAGGACTTCGTCATGTACAGCGTTCCGCGCCAGTCCTACGAGCCCACGGCTGTAACAATCGTGCGCCTGGTCGCGTCGTATGCCCAGGGACTCGGCCGATCGCCGAGCAACGTCAGGCGCTGACGTTTCCGGGCTCCCCGGACAGACGCACAGGACGCCACGCGAGCACGGCTGGCATGGCGAGGAGGGACACAGTGTCATCGCTTCTGCGCCGGTTCCCGGACGGCCTGCGACCCCGATCCCGCGGTC
The DNA here is from genome assembly GCA_963789905.1 of uncultured Chloroflexia bacterium. GTDB lineage: Bacteria > Chloroflexota > Limnocylindria > Limnocylindrales > CSP1-4 > CAWBMK01. The sequence goes on from CAWBMK010000005.1 coordinate 42,043, forward strand.
GGCTCAGCACGCTTCTGACTGCCGCCATCATGGCGGGACTCTGCCTGCCCTTCGGGGTGGCCGAGGTTCGTGCAGCTTCCATCCCGACCACGACGACCGTGACGGGGCCCGCGGAGCCGGCCGACAAGCCGGATCTTGTCTTCGTGACGGTCCGAGTCTCGCCCGCCCCGCAGGCGCAGGATGGGTTCATCCCGGGCGTCTTCGTATTCGAAGGCGACCGCAATATCGGCGGCGGGCCGATCAGCCCCGATGGGACCGTGGTCGAAGCCGTTGACGTGGGCCCGGGCAGCCATGTCATCCACGCCGTGTTCTCCGGGTTCAACGACTATGAGCCAAGCCAGAGCGCCCCGATCACGATCGAGGTCGGGAGCGCCACGGCCACGACCCTGACATCGAGTCGTGAGCCCGCGCTTCACACGCAGGAGGTCACCTTCACGGCGACCGTGGCCGGCAAGCTGGGCAACCAGGGGCCGGCCGATGCCCCCGTGGGCGGGACCCTGATCATCGTCGACACGACGACCGATGCGACCCTCGGCAGCCTCGGTGTGACCGCCGACGCCCGGACGCTGGCGGTGTCGACCAAGCTCTCGCTCGGGAGCCATGTACTCGAGGCGAGGTACAGCGGCGTCGGTCTGTTCCGTGCCTCGAGCGTGCAGCTGACGCAATCGATCGAGGCCGACCAGACGGTCGACGCGGGTGGGGTGAGTTCGACTCCCGCGACCTTCTATCCGATCGTCGACGGCTACAAGGACACGAATTCGATCCGCGGCGTTCGCAACGAGCCGATCTCCGTGCTCATTCGCATCTACTCGGTCAGCTCCGGCAAGGTCGTTCGTTCTGCGAACGTCGGCGTCGCGTCTGGCAGCTACGCGTGGACGTGGAACGGTCGATCGACATCGGGCGCGCTTCAGCCCGCCGGGAAGTACCGGATCGTCCAGACCCTGACCGACACCGCCGCGAACAAGCTGACAGTGACGACCTACACGAACGTCTCGCGAAAGCGTCTCTACTACCACACCGCCACGATCACCAAGAATGGAAACGCCTACTCGATCTATGGCGATCACGGCGACGGATCGATCAGCCGTGCTCGGTCCAGCTACAGCCGCGGGGTCAGGCTGTCGAGCGGTCACTCCTGGGTTGGGGTCAGCTACTCGTTCAGCCTTCCCTCGGCCACCGTCTACAAGAGCATCACCTTCAAGGTGCTGGGCCGATCGCCGAATGGGACTCGGGCGACGATCGGTATCTGGAACCCCAACTGGGGCTCGTACCGCTACGGGGAGAGCTACTCGCAGGCGAAGGCCATCGGGCCGCGATACGCCTGGCACTCAACGAGTGGCCCTGGCTCAGCGCTGCACCAGGGAAGGACCGCCCGCGCGATGATCGACGTCGAGTACGGGCCAGGTGGCAAGTCGTTCGACGTCGCCAAGGTGCAGCTCGTCGTGAGGTATGCGGTCCTCCGGTAGGTGTTCTGCCCGATCGTTTGCACGCACGACGGTCGCCGGAGTTCGATCGAGCGCCGGAGGGCTGGGCGCTGTTCGAGGAGACTCCACCGGTCGGCGACCCGGAGCAATCCGGCGACCGTCGCCTCGGGCTCGGCCTCGATCGACCGCCAGATCGCAGCGCCCGTCGGCTGTGACGCCAGCCGCGCGTACTCGCAAGCGATCCCGATGTCGGTCCGGGCCAGGGTTTCACCCGCGCGCGGAAGCCAGAAATACGCCGCCATTCCGGCGCGACTAGGCATCCAGCCCGATGTCGGTGAGTCGCCTTAGACGGACCGTCGTACGCGACCGGCGAGACACGCCGGAGCGAGCGATGGGAGGGCGGCTGCCATGGCAGTGGCCTCAGCAAATATCGAAGTGGCGTCCGCTTATGCGGCTCATTCGAGCTCTGTGACGAGGTACCTCACGAGTCTGATCCGGGATCCGGAGGCGGCCGAGGATCTCGCCCAGGAGGCGTTCATCCGGCTCATCGGCGAGGTCGAGGCCGGGCGCGGTCCAACGAACGTGCGTGGATGGCTGTTCCGCGTCGCGGCGAATCTCGCGGCAAGCCGCGGCCGACACCTGGCGGTCGTCACCAGGCGGGCGCCCGAGATCGCGATTCGGGAGAATGCCGCCGCGCCCGACGTCGAGGTCTGTGAGATGGAGAGAGCCCGCGCGGTCCACGCCGCGCTGGCTCGCGTCCGCGAGGCCGACCGGGAGATCGTCATGCTTGCCGCCGCCGGCTTCGACGGATCGGAGATCGCGGCCCGGCTTGGGATCAGCGAGATCGCGGCCCGAACGCGACTCTGTCGAGCCCGGGCGCGAGTACGAGACGAGCTGGTGTCGGACGGCTTCGAGGCATCTGAGCTATGAACATCGCCGCGTATCATCGCCGGCGTGGTCGACGACCGGCGTGGCACCCGATTCATCGGACGCGCGACCGAGCGGGCGACGCTCGAGCTCGCGTTCCAGGCCGCAACGGTAGGCGCCTCCCGCACGGTGATCGTCGCTGGCGAGGCAGGGATCGGGAAGACGCGCCTCGTCGAGGTCTTCGCCGACTCCGCGCGGCGCCGGGGCGCCCGCGTGCTCTGGGGCGCCTGCCTCGAGTACGGAGCCGGTGCCCTGCCGTATTTCCCGTTTGTCTCAGCGTTGCGAACGCTGACCCGGTCGACCGAGCCCGCCCGGCTTCCGGCACTGCTCGGACCAGGACGCGCTGAGCTCGCGAGGCTCCTTCCTGAGCTCGGGCCCGTGGCCGGGACTGCGACCGGCCCCGACGATGCCCAGGCCCAGGCTCGGCTGTTCGAGCTCGTCCTCGGGGTTATCGAGCGCATGGCCCGCGACGGACCGGTGCTCGTCGTCATCGAGGACATTCAGTGGGCGGACACGTCGACCCGCGACCTCCTCCTGTTCCTGGTCACGACGCTCCTAACGGGCAAGGTCCTGTTCGTCGTCACGGCTCGGAGCGAGGATCTTCATCATCGACATCCGATCCTGCCATTCCTGGCTGAGCTCGAGCGCGACGATTGGGTGGACAGGATCGAGCTCGCACCGCTCGATCGAGCGGAGGTCGCCGCCCAATTCGAGGACCTGACCGGGATGCACCCGCCCCCAGAGGACGTCGACAGGCTGCTGGCTCGGTCTGACGGGAATCCCTTCTTCGTCGAGCAGCTCGCCTCGATCGGGAGTCATCTGATCGACGGCGACCTCCCACCACGTCTGCGGGACGTCCTTGCGGCGAGGATTGGGATCCTCTCGGACGACGGACAGATGGTCCTGCGAGCGGCGTCGGCGGCCGGACGCCGCCTGGACGACCGGCTGCTGGCGGAGGTCCTCGAACAGCCGGACGCCATCGTCGCGTCGGCATTGCACGAGGTCGTCGAGCAAGGGATCCTGGTGCCGGCGGACGACGATAGCGACCCTGCTACCGCGCCGGGTCACGCGTTCCGGCACTCGCTCCTGCGGGAGGTGGTCTACGAGGGCCTGTTCGCAGGCGAGCGGATGCGGCTGCACGCCGCCTTCGCCCGCTGTCTCGGTCGGCAGACCGACCGACCGCCGCCAGCGGCGGAGCTGGCATTCCATTGGGATGCCGCTCGGGTCTTCGATCTCGCCCTCGAGAAGCACGTCGAGGCCGGTGGAGAGGCGGACCGCGTCTTCGCGCACGCCGAAGCGCTGCGTCACTACGCGCGCGCCCTCGAGTTGTGGGGCGTGGTCGAGGAGCCGGAACGGGTCGCGGGTGGCGATCGAACGCGCGTGATCCAGTTGGCAGCGGAAGCCGCCGTGCAAGCAGGCGAGTACGATCGGGCGGTCGAGCTCGGACGAAAGGCGGTCGCAGCCATCGACGCCTCGGCGGATCCCGTTCGGGCAGGCCTTGCCAACGAACGCCTTCGCTGGTTCCTCTGGGAGGCTGGCGACCGGGTGGCCGCGGAGGAGGTGGTTCGGGCTGCACTCGAGCTGTTGCCGACGGAGCCGCCGTCCGTGGCTCGCGCTCGGGCAACGGCCCATCTCGCGGGCATCCTCTTGTTTGGCGGCAGATGGGACCTGGCCAGGACCAAGGCCGCCGAAGCCGTCGCCATGGCGCGATCGATTGGCGACTCATCCGTCGAGGCATTCGGGCTTGGTGTTCGCGGTCTCGCCGGAGCGTTTCTCGGCGACGCCGAGGCTGGTGTCGCCGACCTCCGGGCTGCATTGGCCATCGCGATCGCCCTCGACTCTACCGACGGTCTCGTCCTGGGATACGCGAATCTTTCCGTCCTCTTGGATCGAATCGGACGTTCGCAGGAGGCTCTCGCCGCGGCGATGGAGGGGTACGACCATGCGGCCGCTCGAGGCCTGGCCCGCACATACGGCGGTGTCATGCTCGGCCATGCGGCGAAGGTCCTCATCGACCTCGGTCGGTGGCAAGAGGCCGACAGGCTGACCGCTGAGGGTCTCGATCGAGGGGCGCCCGGCCGGGCGGGCGTCTGGCTGCGCATAAACCGAGGGCGACTCGAGACGCGTCGAGGCGACACCACGGCGGCAGCGGATCACCTCGCTCAGGCGCGTCGCCTCGATGTGGCCGTTCGCGGCACGGAGTTCCGGACGGCGCTGCTCACGGCCGAGGCGGAGCTCGCGCTGGCCGCCGGGCGGCCTCAGGACGTACGCTCGATCTCGGACGAGGGACTGGCGGTCGCGCGCGCCGGCGGTCTCCCCGAACCAGGTTTGGCGTGGCTTGCCGCCCTGGCATTGCGCGCCGAAGCCGATGTCGCCGAGGATTCGCGAGCCAAGCGCGATGACGTCGCCGGGGAGGAGGCTGCGGACCGGGCAGCGGACGTGATGAACGCGATGGACGAGGTCTCCCAGCGGATGCCGGCCTTGGCGACGGCCGCCGGTTTGCGCGGAGCCGGGATCGCCGCCCTGTGCCACGGCGAGGTCGCCCGGCTGGTCGGGCAGCCCGACCCGGCGCCGTGGGTCGAGGCGGCGGCCGCGTGGGAGTCGCTGGATCGGCCGTATCCCTCGGCCTACTCGCGATATCGCGAGGCCGAGGCGCTTCTGTCGACGCGAGGTTCGCGGTCGAGCGCGGAGAGCGCTCTGCGCCGGTCACATGAGATCGTCAGCCGACTTGGGGCGCAACCGCTGATGGCCCAGATCGAACTCCTGGCCCGCCAGGCGAATATCAACCTGGGCGGCGCCTCCCCGCTGGCCCCGCTGACCTCGACCGACGAGAGAAGCCACGGGCTCACGCCTCGGGAAATGGAGGTCCTGCGGCTTGTGGCCGGTGGCTGGACGAACCAGCAGATCGCTGATGAGCTCTTCATCACCCGCAAGACGGCATCCGTCCACGTCTCGAACATCATGGGCAAGCTCGGCGTCGATTCGCGGGTCGAGGCGGCCGCGATCGCATTCCGCCTGGGGATAGGCGCCGATGCTCCGCTGCCTCCCGATCGGGTCGCCTGACGTTGTCGGAATTCTCCCTGACGTAGGGCCAGCGCCCGGCGGGTGCATGGCGATACGCTTCCGAAGTGACCACGCTGACGGCACTCGAGAACATCGGGCGCCTGTTCACGTCCGGTGACGCCGGTGTCCTCGAGGATGCGACCGTCGCCTTCGATCGTGAGGCCGTGCGGTGGGTGGGGAGTGGGGGAGCCCGACCGCCGGCAAGGCTGCGCGAGCAGATCGAAGCTCGGATCGATGCCGGCGGGTCGCTCGTCACGCCGGGCCTCATCGATGCCCACTGTCACCCGGTCTACGCGGCTCCGAGGCTCGATGAGCTGGCCGTTCGCACGGCGGGCGTCGGCTATGCGGAGATCGCTGCCGCCGGCGGCGGCATCCGGCGGACCGTCAACGAGACGCGGGCCCTGCCGCCGACCATCCTGAGCTCGATCGTCATCGAGCGGCTGGCCGCGTTCCTCGCCAATGGCACGACGACGCTCGAGGCGAAGACCGGCTACCACCTGACGATCGAGGGTGAGCTCGGAGAGGTCGGGCTGCTGGCCGCCCTCCGTGGACGAGATGACCTGCCCGATGTGTCCGTCACCTTCCTCGCCGCCCACGATGTCCCGCCGGAGTACGTCGGCCGGCGCGCGGACTGGGTCGCCGAGGTCGCTGCGGCCTGTCTCGACGCGGTCCGGCGTGGCGCCGACTCGTGCGACGTGTTCGTCGACGAAGGGTTCTTCTCCATCGAGGAGGCTCGAACGATCCTCCAGTCGGCGAGCGATGTCGGGTTGGCCCTCCGACCGCACGCCGACGAGCTGGCTCGCACCGGCGGGGCCAAGCTGGCCGCCCAGCTGGGAGCGGCGTCGGCCGATCATCTGCTGCGCCTTGACGAGGCCGGCGCGATCGCGATGGCGAAGGCGGGCACGGTGGCGACCCTGTGCCCGTTGACGGCCCTCGCGATGAAGCGAGCCCTGCCCCTCGACCATCTCCAGGCGGCGGGGTGCCGGATCGGCCTGGGGTCCGATCACAACCCGGGCCAGACCGGAGTCACCTCGATGGCGACCGTCGTGTGGGCGGCAACGACGATGGGGATGGCGGTGGCCGATGCGCTCGTCGCGGCCACGGCCGGCTCGGCGGCGTCGCTCGGACTGCTCGATCGTGGCCGCATCGAGGTCGGGGCGAGACCCGACATCGTCGCCTGGCCGGTCGATCATGAGGGCGGCTTCGCCTGGGATCCGGGGCTCCCGGCCACGATCGTGATCAGGTCCGGCCTCGAGCTCGCGACCCTCCCGGTCAGCTAGCGGAGACACGGGTGCGTATCGTCGACCTCAGCGGATGGGGGCGAGCTCCATTCCATCGCCCTGCGCGAACCGATCGATCCCGACATCGCGGCGAGCGTCGCCGCCATCTGCGACGATGTTCGAGACCGAGGTGATGCGGCGCTCGTCGAGCTCACCCGTCGCTTCGACGGTGTGGACGTCGCCGGCCGGATCCAGATCGACGACAGGGAGATGGCGGCCGCCGTCGCTGGCGTCGACAACGAGATCATTGGCGTCCTCCAGCGACTGGTGGCCCGACTCTCGGTCTTCTGCGAACGGCAGCGGTTGGCCGACTGGGAGGTCGTCCGAGACGGAGTCCGCTTCGGGGAGCATGTTCGGCCGATCCGAGCGGTGGGTGCCTACGCGCCTGGTGGCAGGGCGCTTTACCCATCGACGGTGCTGATGACCACCGTCCCGGCCGTCGTGGCGGGCGTCGCGAACATCGCCCTGTGCTCACCGCCGTCGACCGGCGGTGACGTTGCGCCAGTGTTGCTGCAGGCGGCCACGGTGGCCGGCGTGCATCGCGTCTACCGCATCGGCGGGGCGCAGGCGGTTGCCGCCCTGGCCTACGGAACCGACAGCGTTTCCAGCGTCGACAAGATCGTCGGGCCCGGCAACGCCTGGGTGACTGCCGCCAAGCGCCACGTGTCCGGGATGGTCGGCATCGATGGGCTGGCGGGGCCCTCGGACGCGACTGTCCTCTCCGATGGCCACGCCGACGCCGAGCTGGTCGCTTCCGAGCTTGTCGCCCAGGCCGAGCACGATCCCGACAGTCGTGGCTTCCTGGTGACGACCGATGGCACGCACGCCGAACGGGTCGTGGCCGCCGTCGAACGCCTGGCGGCAACGACTCCGCGAGCATCGATCGTTGGGGAGGCGCTGCAGGCGTCCGCGGTCATCGTCTGCGGTTCACTGGACCAGGCCCTGCAGACGATCGATCGGCTCGCTCCGGAGCACCTCCTGATCCTTACCGACGATCCCGATGCCGTCCTTGGCCGGGCGCATGCTTACGGTGCGGCGTTCCTCGGACCCCTGACCTCGATCGTCGTCGGCGATTACGGCGGGACCTCGAATCACACCCTCCCGACGATGGGCACGGCTCGCTTCTCGTCAGGCCTTCGGACGGCCGATTACCAGGTCGCGGCGGCGTATGTCGAGATGACGCCGGACGCCGTCCGGGCCACGGCGCCAGACATCGAAGCGCTCGCCCATCGCGAGGGCCTCCACGCGCACGCCGCAGCCATCGCGTTGCGTCGACAGTCTCTGGAAGGCAGCGGGTGATGGCGACCAGGATCGACACCACCTGGCGCGAGCGTCACGCCGCCAAGGTCGAGACCGCGGGCCAGGCCGTACGCCGGATTCGACACGGCTCGCGTGTCTTCATCGGATCGGGCGCGGGCGAGCCGCAATCCCTCGTCCGGGCGCTGTCGGCCCGCGAGAACCTCGATGACGCCGAGATCGTCCACATCATGACCCTCGGTGTCGCGCCATACACGGAGCCGAAGTTCGACCAGCGGTTTCGTCACAACGCATTCTTCATCGGCGCCAACACCCGCGACGCTGTCAACGAGGGCCGCGCCGACTACACGCCCGTCTTCCTGTCCGAGATCCCTCGCCTCTTCCGCGATGCCCGGATCGTCATCGACGTCGCCCTGATCCAGGTCTCGGAGCCGGACATCCACGGCTACTGCAGCTTCGGCGTGTCGACAGACATCGTGAAATCGGCTGCCGAGAGCGCCAAGGTCGTCATCGCCGAGGTCGGATCGCAGGTACCGCGTGCTCTCGGCGACTGCTTCATCCACGTCCGCGACATCGCGGCGCTCGTCCCGTGCGACGACGCGATCCTCGAGGCTCCGCAGAGCGAGGAGAGCGAGCTCGCCCTGGCGATCGGTCGCCACATCGCCGATCTCGTCGAAGACGGGGCGACCCTCCAGCTCGGTATCGGCCAGATTCCCGATGCCGTCCTCCGCTATCTCGGCGACCGCACGGATCTCGGCGTCCATACCGAGATGTTCTCCGATGGGGTTCTCCCGCTCATCGAGGCCGGGGTCATCACCAACGCCCGCAAGACGCTCCATCGAGGCAAGATGGTCGCGAGCTTCGTTCTCGGGTCACGCGCCCTGTACGACTTCATCGACGACAACCCGATGGTCGAATTCCACCCGACGGAGTACACGAACGATCCGTTCGTCATCGCCCAGAACGAGCGGATGACATCGATCAACTCGGCTCTGGAGGTGGACCTCACCGGACAGGTCTGTGCCGATTCCCTCGGGCCGCTCTTCTACAGCGGTATCGGCGGACAGGTGGACTTCGTCCGCGGTGCGGCGCGTTCGAAGGGCGGCAAGGCGATCATCGCCCTGCCGGCGACGGCCGAGGACGGCACGGTCTCGAGGATCGTGCCGGCTCTCAAGCCCGGTGCCGGCGTGGTCACGAGCCGTGGCGACGTCCACTACATCGTGACCGAGTACGGGGTGGCCTACCTGCACGGCAAGACGATCCGGGAGCGCGCGACGGCCCTCATCCAGATCGCGCACCCGCGCTTCCGGCCGTGGCTCCTGGCCGAAGCGAAGTCGCGCCACATCGTCTACGCCGACCAGGTCGAACTGCCCTTTTCGATGCCCGTCTATCCGGACCGTTACGAGCGCTGGATCGACCTCCGTGACGGCTCGCGCGGGTTCATGCGCCCGATCCGGATGACCGACGAGCCGGGCCTCCGCGAGATGTTCTACGCCCTCTCCGAGGAGACCGTCTACCACCGCTTCTTCCGGAGCCTTCCGACGATGCCCCATCAGCGGCTTCAGGAATGGCTGAAGGTGGACTACGAGCGCGAGATGGTGCTCGTCGTGACCGCCGGGATCGAGGGCGACGAGGCGATCCTGGCCGTTGCCCGCTACGACCTCGACCAGCGCACGAACCTCGCCGAGGTCGCCTTCGTCGTTCGTGACGACAACCAGGGGCAGGGCCTCGGAACCCAGCTGCTTGCGGCGCTCATCGACATCGCCCGCGAGCATGGCATCGCGGGTTTCACCGCCAGCGTCCTGGCCGACAACGTCGCGATGATGCGGCTGTTCCACGACGCTGTCCCGTCGCTCGAGAGTCGGCTCGATGACGGCGCCTACGACATCACCATGCGCTTCGACGACGCGTCCCCAAAGCCTGCCGCGCCGTCCGACGAAGGTGGCGTCTAGTTCGTTCACTGCCGCGAGGCGGAGGGCCCTGCGCTACCATGCCCCGGCTCGTGGGCCCGTAGCTCAACGGTAGAGCAAGTGACTCCTGATCAGTGGATGAAGGTTCGGATTCTTCCGGCCTCGCCACGGTTCGCCCGTGGTGTCGCGTCGATGCGAGCTGCATCCCGTGAATCGTGATGTGCCTAATTCGTCCGACGGAAGACCGTGGGTCGATCGAAGGTGACGCCGACGAGACCCCTTGGCTCCCAGGAGATGTCCTGGGCAGTGTTGGCGACGTGGACGATCCCGCCGATCCCATAGGTTGGATCTGGCGAACCGCCGACGGCCGTGAGACGGGTCAGCACGGGATCGGGGCGGCCGCCGATCGAGAAGACCAGGCTGAGGAGGGGGCGCCCACTCCCGTCGACAGCAATCGACACGAGTCGCGATGTCCCGGCGACAGGCGCGACGTCGGCGATCCCATTCGTCCCGAACGACGCATCCATCGTGCCGGCCGGTGTCAGCTTGGCGACGCCGGCCGTCCACGGCGATCCGGACGGCGCAGCCGACGCGCCAAGGCCGACATAGATCGATCCGTCGGACGCAACCGAGATCTCGCGGAGGGCCGGCTTGAGATGGCGAGCCGGATCCTCGATCGTGACCAGGCCGGCAGTGCCCCAGCTCGCATCTATCGTCCCGGTGTGGTTCATGCGGAAGACGTCGATGACGCCGCGCGGTCCGGCGAGCCAGCGGCGACTGACCCAGTACAGGCGTCCCGCCGAATCCACCCCCAGGGCGTGGCACTCCGGGATCCCCATATCGCGGTAGCCGGCTGGCCCGATCCTCGTATCGATGGCCCCGTTCGGCGTGAGGCCCGAGAGCTCCGTTCCTGTGCCGGTGAGATTGGCATTGTTGAGACACGCGCGAACGGATCCTCCCGCGAGTCGCACGACAACGGTCGCATGCTCATACCCCGCGCGGATATCGCGAGGCAGGCTCCGCCCCCCGCTCAGGCCGTAGCCGGTATCGATCCTCCCCCGGGCGTCGAAGGCTCGGATCGCGCTGTATGGGCAGCAGTCCGCCAGGTGGGCGAGGAACCCGCCGTCAGCGGTCGGCAGAATGACGGTCACGCCGCCGATATCGCTCGAGAACGCGGCGAGCGGCCGACCCCCGTTGAAAGCTCGGTCGAGCCGCCCGGCTGCGTCGTAGACCGTCACCTCCGATGGGTGATCGAGGCCGGTCCCACACCGGTAGACCAGCACGAAGACCCGCCCGGTCGGCGCGATCGCCACCTGGCCACCGGAGCCACAGTTGGGCTTGGTGTTCGGCCCTCGGGGAACGACGGCATAGCCGCGTCCGGCGAACGTGGGATCCAGCCAGCCGCCCGTTGACGCCGCGCCGGCGAAGCTAGCGGAGGCCGACCAGCCGCAGGCGATCGCCAACACGATGGCGATCGATCGGAAGCGACGCTGCATGACGGCTCCCCCGCTTGGTGGTGGGGCTTCGAAGCCCGACACCCTGCCGCTCGATTGTCGCACGCTCGCGCCAGCCACCAAGTCTGAAGATCGGACCATCTGCCCGAGGCGGTGCCGCGCGGGCTCGATTCCGCGGAGCACGGCGAGCTCTCACTCAGGCCAGGTCGGCCGGGGGCCGACGAGAGCCGTGCGCTACTATTCCCCGGCTCGTGGGCCCGTAGCTCAACGGTAGAGCAAGTGACTCTTAATCACTAGGTTCTCGGTTCGAATCCGAGCGGGCTCACCACGAATCTAGGCACGAAAAGGCCCCTTCGGTGTCCGCCGAAGGCATCTCCGATGCCGCGCGCCCATCGGCGCACGCCCGACATTGTCGTGTACCGCGCGAGCGCCAGGCACAGGGAGGGCACCATCCCCCGAGAGCATGAAGATGCCGGTCGCCCAGGCGGAGGAGCTGGAAGCCCTGGACGGGCCTGACCACCCCTCGTTGCTAGCGTGCGTCGTGCGCGCCCCTTGTCCGCGGTGAACACTCGCGCCCGATTGGGGGCGGGCATCGTCGGGTGGCTGACCCTCCTCGCCATCGGCTGGACAGGACTGCTCATCCCGTCGCTCGTCCGCTCGATCGAGGGGACCTTTGGGCAGACCGACGCGGGAATCGGAACCGTCTACCTGGCCTACGCCCTCGCCTACGTCGCTGGTTCGTTCGGCGGCGGTTCCCTGGTCGAGCACCTCGGTCGTCGCACGGTCCTGGGCGGCGCGGTGGTCGTCCACGCGCTCGGCGTCGCCGGCCTCGGCCTGGCCCCCTCGTGGATGCTTTTCGTGGTGGCGGCGTTGACGGCGGGCGTCGGGGCTGGCTGCCTGGACGGCGGAGCAAATGGCCTCGTCCTCGACGTCTACCGCGAGCGCCGCGGTCGGGCCATGAACCTGCTGCACGTGGCGTTCGGCGTCGGAGCCCTCGCCGCCCCCGTCGTCGTGGGCACCCTGGTGGAGGCCGGCGTCCCGTGGCAGGCCATCGCCGTGGGGACGGGTGTGGTCGTCTCGCTGCTGGCCATCGCTTATGCCGTTGTGCCGATGCCCAGCGGTCGGCAGACGGCCGCAGCTGAAGGCACACCCGGGTCTGCGACCTCGGGCGGACGGGGTGGCCGCGGGGTGCTCGCTGGCCCTCTGCTGCTCCTCGGCATCGCGATCGCAACATACGTGGCATCGGAGGTCGGCGTCTCGAGCTGGCTCGTACGGTTCCTGGAACCGGCGCCGCTGACGACTGCGACCCTTGCCCTCTCGCTCTACTGGGCGGGGCTGACCGTCGGACGCCTCGTCTCGTCTGCCATCGCGGACCGATTCGACCACCGGCGGTTCACTATCGCCTGCGTGACGAGCTTGGCCGTGCTCATCGCCGTCGCGGTGCTCGTCCCGAGCCTGCCGCTGTCGATTGTCGCCTTTGCGGTTGCCGGCGTCGCGTCAGGCCCGGTCTTCCCGATGATCCTTGCCATCGGCGGCGACCACCACCCGGATCGATCGGCGGCCGTCGGCGGGTCTCTGGCCGGCATGGCGATCATCGGCTCGACGGTCTATCCGCCGTTGATGGGCTTCTTGTCCGTCACGGTCGGGCTGACGTTCGCCATGCTTGGCACCGTCGTGCTTGCGATCGCCAGCGCGGTCGCGCTCGTGGCCTTCGGCCGGGAGACGCGACACCGCGGCTGATCGATCCGGGCCAACCATGGACGGGAACCAGCCAAGACGACGGCCATTGGCACTGATCTGCCCGCGACGACGTCCGATCCCTTCACCGAGATAGTGCGTTGGCGATCCCGAGCTAGTCCCGGCCAGCCCGAGCGGAGGCGCCCGGGGGATTACCCGAATCCTTACCCCTGCGGGTGGTTTATGGGGGTAATCGTGGACAATGGCGGACACCCTGCACGCTCGAAACGTGCAACCATGCGTGCTCGAGAAGGACTCTTGATCACTAGGTTCAGGGTTCGAATCCCTGCGGGCTCACCACGAAGCCGGGTACAACATTCGGGATGGCTGGCGTGATCGCCACGACGCTCAAGCAACCGAGCGCATTCATTCCGCTGGTGATGTCGCTCGCCGCCTTGGCTGTGCTTGTCGGTCACATCGTCTTTGTCGGCGTCGCCCGAGAGGCCGATGAAGGGACCGCCGCCCATCTCTGGCAGCTCCTCATGGCCGGACAAATTCCGGTCATCGCATACTTCGCGATCACATGGCTGCCGCGCCGTCCGCGCGAAGTGCTGTTGGTCCTCGCGCTCCAGGTGGCTGCCTGGGTCGCTGCGGCTGCCCCGGTCTACCTCCTCGAGCTCTAGCGTCGCGGAGACGCGTCCGGCGCAGGGCCGCAGCGTCTTTGGGAGGCCCACTGCAGAGACACCGCCGCGGCCAGCGCACGGGAGCCGATACGGCCCCTGAAACGACGAGAGGACCCGGCACCGCCGAGTCCTCTACAAACCCATTCGCGTCCCGGTCATGAGCCAATTTCGCGAACAGATCTGATGCGCCGCGATAGGCGTTTGACCCTGAACTGCGTTACCCGGCTTTGTCAGCTCCGGACCACGCCGTGGAGGACGACCTATCTGCAGTTAGCAGCCCTCGTGAAAGGACCGCCCGGCGGCTCGCTACACCGCCAGAACAGGAGCCGTAGGCCGACTCGGTCGGGTATCGACCCCTCTCGGGGCTGCCGGTCCCGACCGTTGCCGAGAACTCGTCCGGAACGCTAAGCCCAGGTATCGTCCCTCGAGGTTCGAGCGCCGCCCTCCGGCTTTGCCCTCTCCTCCCAGGCTTGAGCCCAGCGAGCCGGATCCATCCCCGAAACGGGTTGACAGATCCCGGTTCCTACTCCACCTGCACCCGACAAGGGTTCAGCCTCAGGGCAGTCCCATCAGCATCGCCCCCATTCGTCCACCCCGCCCGTGGCGACACAGGTTGGGTGGGCGGCGGCAAATCTAGCACGTCGATCGCCTGTCGAAAAGCCGAAAGTACTATCCCGCCGACATTACTTGTTGACAGATGTCACCATCGAGATCGACTCCTCCGCATTAGCCATATCCGCCACGGGCCTCCGCGCACTGGAATCTGCGCGATCCACTATCGCGAAGACGACGTATTCAAGGTGGACCCCTGGACGCAGTCCGACGTCCCAAGCTCGAGCTTCGGGAGCCTGGGCCACCCGGTCTGGCGGGCAACCGGGGGTCCACCCAGCGGCCCGTACACTCGTTCCGTATGGGAAGCGACAATCGCTCGGCGGTGTCCCTGAAGCGGATGCACGTGGTCGCCGCCGCTTTGCTCGCCCTGTCCGGCGCGCAGGCGATCGTCTACGCAGGCCTCCTCCCCCTGGCGCCCTTCAGCGACGTGCCCGTCCCGATCGTCTGGCAGCTGTTCGGGATCGCCAGCCTGCTGGCGGCCGTAGGTGTCTACCTCGGCCGGACGTGGGGTCGCTGGCTGGGCGTGGTCGTAGTCGTGATCACGCTTGCGCTGGATGGACTGCCGACCGCTGCCGACGTGACTGCCTCGGGCTCGGCGATCCCGCTTCTTGTCTTGGCGGTCGGCGTCGCAATTCAGGTCGTCATCCTGTGGGTGCTACTTCGTCGCTGGGCCATCGAGCAGTAGCGAGTCGCCGGTCGACGCTATGCCGAATTGGTCATCTCCGGCTCTGCGGTCTCGTCGACGATCGGCCACCAGCCGTGGCACAACACGACCTGATCGAGGTCGAGCTGCTCGCTGAGGAACACGCGGACACCATCCAGCCAGAAGGTTTCCTCGGGGCTGTCCTTGGGGTGTTTGAACAGCTCGGGGCGGCTGTCGAGGAGGAAGCGAGCCGTCTCGGGTCGCATGGCGAGCGCGACGTTGCTCTTGTCCCAGCGTTCGGCGTCGGCGAGCCTGGCCCGGTTGAGGAGGCCGCGGGCCCGTCCCAGCAACCCATCACGGCGGTCGGCCGCCGCATCACGCTGGCGGCGCGTCTCGGCTCGCTGATCCTCGGGCTTCATCTACGCCAGCATACGGCAGCGCGATCCGGGTCTCGACAGAGACCCCCTCAACCGGTCTCGACAGCGATCGCCTAAACCGGTCTCGACGGCGGTCCCTTCAATCTGGTGCGGCGCAGATCCCTGGAGGGTCGCGGTCGGTGCTCTCGCCTTGGGCGACACGCCAGGCCCACGCGTAGAGAGCGGCAATATCGGCGTTCTTCCCAAGAATTCCGATGTAGATGTCGCCGTAGCACGTCAGGCGGATGTTTGCCGTCCCGTTCTCATCGAGAAAGCAACCGGAGCGCATGGGTCGATAGCCTGGACTGCCGTCGTCTTGCTCATCGGGCTGATAGTCGGGCCACGAGCTGTCGCCGGGTTTGCCGGCCTGGCAATCGCCTGTCCGCGGTTTGACCCGGTACTCGGCCAGCTTGTCCAGGTACGTCTGAATCGCGGGATCGAGTCCTTCTGCGCCCGCGGTTGGACCAAAGCCGTAGACGCCGACGCGGTCGACAAGGGCGGTGTCCACGTGACACTCGACCGCTGCCGTACTAAGAGTGGGCAAGTTGGTTCGTCGAGGCGCGCAGCCGATATGGGCGTCTGCGCGAAGGGCATCGAGCAGCCTTCGTTCGGCAGCGGTGTACGTGGGACTTGCCACCGGGGACGGGCTGGCAGCCGGAACGGAGGCGGTCGACGAAGGCGAGGCGATCGGGCCGGCCGACGCCTGATCTGGGCTCGCCGATGCGCTCGGGGTCTCGACCACGATGGGGCTCTCGGTTGGACCCGTCGTGGCTTCTGGGCTGGCGGACGACGAACAAGCAAGGATGCTGATCGACGATGCGATGAGTACCAGTCGCAATGACCGAGGGAGCGGTCTGAACATGCAACCTCCTGGCGATCATTTTGACGAGTGGTTCGCCCACCTGCCATGACTGACGAGATCACTTCGTAACACACCCAACCCGAGGACGTCCTTTGAGCATGCAGATCGCGACTGCCTCTCGACTGCGGGTTGTAGTCGTCGGCCTGGCCCTCCTCATCGCTACCGTGGCCGGGTGCACCGGCTACGCGACGCCAGGCGCTGGCCGTCCCGAATTCCCACTGGTCGCCTGTCCGTTCGAGGGTCCGGCGGCGCGCCGGCACCGCCCGGCCACACGCTGGTGGCTCCGGGCACGATCGCGTTCGGGTCGAACATGGGGCTCCGCAATGTCAGCGGGAGTGACGAGACCTGCGGAGCGCAGGCCGTCCGCGATGCCGAGACCACGATCTCGTTCTCATCGCTTGGTGGCGAAGACAGGATCTTCTGGGTCGCCACCCTTGCCCGCCCGGGCAATCTCACGACACCCGATCCGATCCTGCCGACGATGACCCTCCTGCGTCTCGATCCGGAAGGGCCTGTAGTGGTCGACACGGCGACCCAGGAACCCGCCACCGAGTACTCGATGCGTGGCCAGTACGGCCATGACGCGCGGCCGGGCGCTTACCTGATGCGCATCGTCTCTGCCTCGGGAGATCTCCTGGCCGAAGGCCGGTTCGAGATCGTCGAGTGACGGTCGCCTCGACGAGTCGCCCGCAGTCCGTCTTCCTGGCCGTCATCGATGCCGCGCCAGCAGCCGCGATCGTCCAGTGGGGCATCCTCATCCTCGCCTTCTTCACGTCAGTCGAGCCGTACGCCGTGGGGACTTGGGGGATCGGCGCGCTGGTGGGGCTGGTTGCACTGGGCATGCTCGCCGGGTTGGCCGGCGGTGGCGCGTTCGGGGCGTCGGGCGCCATCGTGGGATTCGCAGCCGCGGTCGCGATCCAGCTGTTTGTTCTCGTAGGCCAGGCTGTCGGGAACATCGGTGTCGTTGCAGGCCTGGGCGAGCCGCCCTGGTCGGAACGGGTGGCGGCGGCGCTTGCGATCGGGTTGGCGGCGGTGATCGGCGGCTACCTGCTCGTGACCGTCGGTCGCGCCGTGAGCGGCCGCAGACGCGGAGAGCTGGTTCCCGGGCCGGGCTGGTCGCGGCGCGTTGTCCTCGTGGCGGGCGTGCTGGTCGCGACGGGACTCGTCACAGCGCTTCTGCTTGCGAGTGCCGCCAAGTCTGCCTACGTGATGCCCAGCGACCAGCCGAGCGTCGGTCTCGAGGTGGATGGCGACCAGATCACCAGCGGCGTTCCCGTGGGTCTGCTCGCCGGGCGCACGGGAATCGACGTGCGCAGGATCCGCGATGGACTCGGAGACATTGCGATCACGTCCAGGCTGACGCCGGCCGAGAGCGTCGCCCTCGAGTCGGGCCGGGTCCCGTACGAGAAGATCAACGAAACGTTCATCGGCGGATCGACTGGAACTCGCGAGGAGCGGCGCCACGTCCAGTTCGAGGGGCCCGGCATCTACGCATTCGTGATCTGGGACGGGCTTCACGAGCCGGATGCAGCTGGATCCAGCCCCGTTCATGACGCACAGGTATTCGAGGTTGTCGCTGGGCCATCCGGGGCGTCGGGCGTGCCGATCGATGGCGGAGCCTTGGTCACCTTGGGGGCTCTGCTCGGTGTCCTGCTGGGCGGTCTTTCGGCCGCGGGAATCGCTCTCGTCGTGCGGCGCCGACGTTGGATCGATGGTGGTGGACCCCGGACCAGGCACCTGGGAGTCGCCGCGGCCGCTGGGACCGTCGCCGCGCTGCTGCTTGGCGGATACGCTCTGATAGCCATCGACCTGGCTCGAAACCCGTTCTAGGCGCGAATCCGGCCTGACGTTTCCTGCAACGGTCGACTGCGGCGATCGCCGCGGCCCGACGGCCACCGCGAGTGGGGCGGTACGATCGACGCCTACATCCACGAGGAGGTTGTCATGGCGAAGTATCTGATCTCGGCGTCGTATTCGACCGAGGGTGTCCGTGGTGTGATGAAGGAGGGTGGCACGGCCCGGCGGGACGCGATCGCGAAGGGGATCGAGGCCTTGGGTGGACGGCTGGAGGCGTTCTACTTCGCATTCGGGAAGGAGGACGTCATTCTGATTATCGAGGCGCCCGACAACACGACGGTGGCCGCACTCAGCTTGACCGTCTCAGCGAGTGGCGCAGTCGGCTCGCGGACGACTGTCCTGTTGACACCTGCAGAGATCGATGCGGCGACAAAGATGACGGTCAGCTACCGGCCACCCGGTGCGTGAACCCATCCGCGCGCGACGCGGCTCGTAACAACCGAGGTCTTCAGGCGTGATCTCTCCAGGATGACGACCTGATGGACCTCTACAGCACCAAGTCGTCGATCGTCGGGCGGCTCACACCGCTCCTCGCCTGGTTGGAACGCAGGCAGGTGAGCCCGGACGCCGTCACGTTGGCCGCGGTGCCGGTCGCGATCGCAGGTGGTGCCTGCCTGCTCATGTCACCGGCGGCTCCGCCGATTCTGATCCTCGTGCCGATCGCATGCGCAAGTCGGCTCGTGCTCAACCTTCTCGACGGCGCTCTCGCCCGACGAACAGGTCGGATGCACGCCCGTGGCGAGCTGTTCAACGAGCTTGCCGACCGGGTTGCGGACGTCGCACTCCTGGTCCCGGTCGCATTCCTGCCCGGGGCGCAGCGGGAGACGGTCCTGCTGGGTGTGCTCGGATCGGTGTTCGCCAGCTTCGCCGGCCTTGCCCCACGGGCGGCCGGAGGGGAACGTATATACCGCGGGATCCTCTCGAAGCCCGGCCGCATGGTGCTCTTGTCGACGTTCGCGATCATCGTCCTCATCGCCGGTCCACAGGCATGGTGGCCGTTCGGGCCCATTCTCCTGGTCGGCACGATCCTCACGGCCGCCGAACGCATCGTCATCGGCGTGCGGCGGCTGCCTTGAACCCAGTCAACTACTGCGCAGCGGTGCTGATCGGGGCAGCGGCCGTCGGCCTTGCTGCAGCGGGGCTGTTCGCCGGCTATCGACGTCTTCGCCCCGGAGCGGGGGTAGCGCCACAGACGGCGCTCCAGCGTGCCGCTAGCTATGCGGCGCTCGCCTTCGTCCTGGCGATCGCCGCGCTGGCGGGAACTCCCGGGGTGGCCCTCCTGTGCGCCGTCCTGGCGGGCGTCGGGCTGATCGAATGGGGTCGACTGACCGACCTCCCGGCGCAGCATCGCATCGCGCTCCAGGTGGCGAACGTGGCGATCGTGGCCGCAGTGGCCGTCCGCGGTCCCGAAGCGGCTGAGGCGCTCATCGGTGGACTGGTTCTCATCGGCATCGCATGGCCCGTCGTCCGTGCCGACACCGGCCGCGCCATCCGTGACCTTGGCATCGCTGCCGTCGGCTGCATCGTCCTGTCGGTGCTCCTTGTCCATGGCGTCGCGCTCTCTTATCGATACGGTGAGCTCGGGACATCGCTGTTCGTGGCCCTTGCCGTGGCGTGCGCGGTCTCGGACGTCGCGGCCTTCCTCATCGGCCGCAGCCTTGGTAGGACTCCCCTTGCGCCAACGCTGTCCCCGAACAAGACCCGAGCCGGCGCGGTCGGCAACGTCGTCGGGGCGGCCATCGGTCTTGCGGTGTTCGCCCCGATCCTCCTGCCGTGGCTCGGTCCGGCGATGCTGCTGGTCTTCATCCCCCTCGTCGCGTTCGGGGCCATCTGGGGCGACCTGCTCGAGTCGGCGGTCAAGCGGGAATTCGGGGTCAAGGACGCCGGATCCTGGCTGCCCGGCTTCGGCGGGATCCTCGATCGGATCGACTCGCTGCTCGTCGTCCTGCCGTTGGCCTACTGGTCTCTCAGGCTCGTCGAGGTCAATCAGCCATGAGCGAGTGGCAGTTCTCAACGCCGGCCGTTGTGGCCCGCGAAACGACGGCATGGCTCTTCGGACCGATCCTGGGCTGGCTGGTCCATGGTCCGTCGGTGTCGGGCTCCGAGCACCTAGGCGAAGTCGAACCTCCCTTCCTCGTCTGTCCGAACCACACCAGCCATTTCGATTTCTCCACGATGCGGCTGGCTCTCGGACGACGCCACCGCCGCCGGCTTGTCGCAACGGCGGCCGCCGATTACTGGCAGACGCGACGGTTGCGATCCTTCCTCTCGTCATGGGTCGGGGCAATGGCGTTCCAACGGCACGCGGCGGGAACGGAGTCGATCAAGACGATCGAGCGGCTCCTTGGGTCGGGCTGGAATGTCCTGCTCTTCCCCGAAGGAACGCGAAGCCGCACGGGAGAGATCGCCGCATTCAAGCCAGGCATCGGACTCGTGGCCGCCAGAACCGGGCGGCCGGTCCTGCCTGTCCACATCGTGGGCCTCCACGGCGTGCTGCCGCCCGGTGCCCGACGACCACGGCGCCGCCATGTCGAGGTGCGGTTCGGACCACCGTTGATGATCGGGGCGGGTGAGGATCCGCGCGCATTCGCCGCCCGGCTCGAGGGGGTCGTGCGCGAGCTGTGAAAGGATGGCGCTGACATTCGGTTGATGGGCGACCGGCTCGAGTTCGAGGTCTTCCGCCGCGGATACGGGCCGCTCCTGTTCCAGCTGATCCGGCGCCGCGGCCGCCTCGGACCGCCTCCGGCGATCAGCTGCGGGTGAAGTGGAGTTGGAACTCCATGGTCCCGTGGTCCTCGACCGAGAGGACGATGAACGAGCTCGGCTTCTCCATGTCGTAGTCGGCGAAGACGATATCGGTCGAACCGGTGACGGTCACCGTATCGCCGTCGAGCGTCGCCGTCAGCGGGATCGTCACGCTCTGCGTCTGACCGTGGAGGGTCAGGTCGCCCGTCGCTGTCGCCGTCAGCTGCTGACCGTCCGCTGGGACTGAGCCGAGCTCGATCGGCGACGTGAGGGTGAAGGTCGCGTCAGGGAACTGCTCTGTCTGGAGGGCCTGGCGACGAAGCTGTCCGTCCCGCCGGTTGTCGTCGCTCTGCAGGCTCGTGAGGTCGGCCTTGATGTCGACGGCGGTCACCTGTGAGCCGGCCAGGGTCAGAGTTCCGGTCACGTCAGGCGTTCGCCCAACAGCCTCCTGGCCACCGATCCCCGCCAGCTCCTCTGTGACCCGGTAGCCGACGAACGAGCCCGTCGAGTCCGCGAACGAGCCGATCGATGGGTCCACCGTCCATGTGCCGTCGAGGCCGGTCGCCGGATTCGACGATGCCGATGGATCCTTCGATGGCGCGGCCGACGCTCCCGCGTCCGACGACGCAGCGGGCTGCGATGCGACCGGGCTTGCCTGACCAACCGGTGCAGGGCCCGAAGGGCGGAGGAATAGATACCAGAGCCCGGCTGCGGCGGCACCGACCACGGCGACGATGGCGATGACGGCGACGAGCCGGGTTGTGGCGGATCGGTCCATTGGGTTGACTCTCCGGTCTGCGGGTCCTGCAGGATAGTTGCTGGCTCAATGATGTGCAGGCGAACCTGAGACGTTCATGAGAGCTGCGGCGGCACGGAGGGCGGCGGCAGTGGGGCCGCTGGCGGTGCGGGCGTGGCCGGCAGGCGGACGCTGAACCGGGCACCGCCCTCCTCGCGGTTCGTCACCGCGATCGTGCCGCCATGTCGTTCGACGATCCAGGCGGCGATCGAGAGACCGAGGCCCGTGCCGCCCTCAGGGGCGTCCGGCGCCTGCCAGAAACGCTCGAAGATGTGGGGGATGTCGTCCGGCCGGACCCCCGGCCCGGCATCCTCGACGACGACGGTCGCGTCCCGCCCATCCGCTCGGACCACGATGCGTACCGCCGACCCGGGCGGGCTGTGGCGGATGGCGTTGTCGATGAGGATCAGGTGGAGCTGACGGAGGCGTGTCGGGTCGCCCGTCGTCACGATCGGATCGAGCTCGAGGACGAGGCCGACGGCATGAGCTTCGGCCGGCCCGGCCAATCCCGCGGCCGCCTCCGCCGCGACCTCCGAGAGGTCGACCGGGATCGTCTCAAGCTCGACGGCACCGGAGTCCGAACGCGCGAGCAGGAGCAGGTCGTCTACGAGACGGGTCAGGTGGTCGGTCTCGGCCCGGATGTCGTCGAGAGCCGTACCGACGGAGCCGACAGGCTCGTCTCGATGTCGATCGAGGTGCTCGATCGACGTGCGGACGACGGTCAACGGGGTCCTCAGCTCATGACTGGCGTCTGCCGCAAACTCGCGCTGGCGACGGAGAGCTACCCTCTGGGCGCTGAGCGAGTCGCGGATCGGCACCAGGGCGCGCCGGGCATAGACGGCACCGAAGCTCGACGCCACCAGCACGGCCAGAAGCCCACCGACGACGAGGACCGCGGCCAGGACATCGAGCGTGTGCTGCTCCGCGCTGCGATCGGCGACGACCTGGATGATGAACGTCCCCGCCTGTGAACGAACATCGTCGCTGAGGATGCGCCAGGGCACGTCCGAGATCGTGGCGGTCCGAACGTCATAACCTGAGGATCGGGCGGCTCCGACCGAGTCCGAATCGGGCAGTCCGCGGGGCAGCTCGAAACCCGACGGGCCGACCACCCGATCGTCGGGGTCGACGAGGAAGGCGACAGTGCCCGACGAGCGACCTCCGAACGCGAAGCCCAGGGGAGGTCCGCCCGGACGTTGCAACGATTCCATGATCGCCCGCGCCCGGATCTCGAGCTGCTCGGTCCCGGCAACGGCGAGCGACCGCGCAACGGCTAGATAGAGGATCGAGCCAAGGACGAGGAGGATGACGAGCGTGACGCCCCCGCTCCACAGGACGAGGCGTCGGCGAACGGAGCGGACGAGCCGCTGATCGTTCTCGAGGGACGCCAGCTCGACCGGGTCCGCCGCGGCGGTCAGGATCTCGGACTCAGGCATCGCTCAACCGGTAGCCGACGCCACGCACCGTCTCGACCCGAGACCCGGCGGGCCCGAGCTTCGTGCGCAGGTAATGGACGTACGCTTCGACCGCATTGGGAGTGATCGCAACGCCGAACGGCCAGGCCTGATCGAGGAGCTGGTCGCGGGTCAGGACCTGGCCCGGGTGCCTGAGGAAGCACTCGAGGAGCGAGAACTCGCGTGGGCTGAGGTCGACGAGGGCGCCGTCCACGGTGACACGCCGGCCGATCTCGTCGAGGGCGATGGGGCCGACCGAGAGGATCGGGGCCGGGCGACGCGGTCCGTTCGATGCGCGCCTGGCCAGGGCTCGCAGGCGGGCCGAGAGCTCCTCGTACGCGAACGGTTTGACGAGGTAGTCGTCGGCCCCCGAATCGAGGCCGCGGACTCGGTCGCCGACGGTGTCGCGGGCTGTGAGCATGAGGATCGCGACGTCGACCTTGTCGTTGCGCAGTCGGCGGGCGACCTCGAGACCGGAGATGTCGGGCAGGCCGATGTCGAGGATGACGGCGTCGAAGCCACCGTTGGCTGACGCCAGCTCGAGGGCGGTCTCCCCGTCCTCGGCCGCATCCACGACGTGGCGATCTTCCTCGAGAAGCCGGGTGAGGACGCGCCGCAGCCGGGCGTCGTCCTCAACCAGCAACAGGTGCATGGGTCAGCCGCCGCTCACGGGACGACCGTCACGTCCTCGGCGTCGAGCGAGAAGCCGCCGCCCTGGCCGCCGCTCTGACCGCCGCCGGCCCCGACCCGGACGACGACCTTGGAGCCGCTGGTGACAGCCGAAGCCGTGGTGTCGGTGGCCGTGTGGTAGGCGGTGTCGTTGTCGAGGCTGATCTCGATCGAGTTGCCATCCTCGGTCTTGACGGTGACGCTGTCCGCGTCGACCGACTCCACCGTTCCCTCGATGGCGATCCCTCCGCCGGCGCCGAAGAAGCGTCCGCCCTGCGGGCCTTGACCGCCCTGGCCGGGGAAGCCCTGGCCGCCCTGGCCCGGTACGCCCTGGCCGCCCTGGCCGGGGAAGCCCTGGCCACCGCCGGGAGCATTCGCCCGCAGCTCGTCCAGCGCGGAGGGCGCCGTCGCCCGCCCGGCTGCGAACGATACGCCGGCGACAGCGACCACAAGCGCGCCCATCAGGGCGACGTTCAGCCAGCGGGTCGCCGGTCGCGAGGCCGGTGACGGAGGAGCCGGAGACGGTGCGAGGGGAGCTGGAGCCTGAGGTGCGGCCGGTGCCTCGACAGGTGGCGTCCACTGGGGTGCCGCCGGCGTGGCGCCGGGATCCGGTTGCGGGGTCGTGCCCTGGGATGGGGTCTGCATGGTGTCTCCTTACTCGTAGCGCAGGGCGGTGATTGGATCGAGGCGGGCCGCCTGACGGGCGGGCCACACGCCGAAGACGACGCCGACCCCGAGGCTGAAGACGAGGGCGACGACGACCGTCAGCGGGTTGAAGGTGAATTCCCAGCCGGCCACGTTGGCGATGACGGCCGAGGTCAGGAGTCCTAGAACGGTGCCTATCGCGCCGCCCAGGACCGACAGAGTGAGGGCTTCGATGAGGAACTGGGCAAGGACGTCCCGCTGGCGTGCGCCGATGGCCTTGCGGATGCCGATCTCGCGGGTCCTCTCGCGGACCGACACGAGCATGATGTTCATGATCCCGATGCCGCCGACGACGAGGGCGATCGAGGCGATCCCGCCGAGCAGGATCGTCAGCGTCGCCGAGATCGTGGACACGGCCTCCAGGAGCTGGGCCTGGTCGAAGATCGAGAAGTCGTCATCGTCGCCGGCGCCGATCTCATGGCGCTCGCGGAGCAGGCCGGTGATGGAGGCCTTGGCGGTCTCGATGTCGGCCGGCGAGGCGGCGGACACCCCGATGGTGCGGACCGAATCGCCGCCCACGAAGTGGCGGCTGACGACGCCGATCGGCACGGTAACCTGGTCGTCGGGATCCTGGAAGCCAAGGCCGCCCTTGGGCTGGAGGATGCCGACCAGCTGGAAGGGCAGGCCGCCGACCGTGATCTCGGACCCAATGTCCGTCTCGTCGAGGCCCAGGTCCTCCGCCGTCGAGGCGCCCAGGACCGCCACCCGGAGGTCGCGTTCGACCGCCAGGTCGGACAGGAAGCTGCCGGCCCAGACCTCGAATGCGCGGACGCTGAGGTAGTCGGCTGTCGTCCCGACGACCGATGTCGTGGTCGACTCGTCGCCGGCCGTCACGGTCAGCTGCGTCTGGATCTCGGGCGCGACGCCGGCCACCTGGGAGATATCGGCGATCGCATCGGCATCGTCGCGGCTGAGGCTCGAACCGCCGCTGGCGCTGAAGCCGGGGGTGACCGTCAGGAGGTTCGTACCGAGCGCGTTGAGCTGGCGCTCGATGTTGGCTGTCGTGCCTTCCGCCACGCCGACCAGGGCGACGATCGCGCCGACGCCGATGATGATCCCGAGCATCGTCAGGGCCGCCCGCAGGCGGGCCGTTCGGAGTCGCGAGAGAGCCAGTCGGACGAGGTCGAGCGGGCTCATTGGGCCACGCTCCCGTCCCGGATGTGGACCTGCCGGTCGGCCGCGGTGGCGACGTCCGCGTCGTGGGTAATCAGCATGATCGTCCGTCCACTGGAGTGGAGATCGCGGAGGACTCCCAGCACCTCGTCGCCGGTGTGGCTGTCGAGGTTGCCCGTCGGTTCGTCGGCCAGGATCAGGGCCGGATCGGTCACGATCGCCCGGGCGACCGCGACCCGCTGCTGCTGGCCGCCGGACAGCTCGGATGGCTCGTGGTCGAGTCGATCGGCCAGGCCGAGGCGCTCAAGAGCGGCTGTCGCCCGTGACAGCCGCTCCTTGCGTGGCACGCCCTGGTAGGCGAGGGGAGTCGCGACGTTCTCGAGGGCGGTCGTCCGGGGCAGCAGGTTGTAGGTCTGGAAGATGAAGCCGATCGAGCGGCTGCGGAAGCCGGCCAACTGGTCGTCATCCAGTGTGGCCACGTCCGAGCCGGCGAGGCTGTACGTCCCGGCCGTCGGTCGATCGAGACAGCCGACGATGTTCATGAGTGTCGACTTGCCCGAACCGGACGGGCCCACGATGGCGACGAACTCGCCCTCGTCGACGGTCAGGCTCAGGTCCTGCAGGGCGTGGACCTGGATGTACCCCATGTCATAGGTTCGATACACGTTGGCGAGGCTGACGATCGGGCTCATGTCAGTCGCCGCCCGGTGGCGGGCCGCCCTGGATGACGCGGCCGCCCCCTCCGCCGCCGAAGCCGCCGAAGCCCCCGCTCTGACCCTGCTGCTGCTCGCTCAGGGTGCCGGTTACGACCGTCTCACCGTCGTCCAGGCCGCCGGTGATCTCGGCCCGCGACTCGGTGATCAGGCCCACCTCGACTGTGCGGGCCACCGGGACGCCATCGGCGCCCATGACCTGGACGGTGTAGCCGTTGAGCCCGCTCTCGAGGGCGGTGGTCGGGACCGACAGGACGTCGCCCGCAGTGGCCGTAACGATCGTGATGTCGGCCGACATCCCGTCGCGCAGCCCGCTGGGCGTCTCGGTCAGGACGATGGTGACCGGGTAGGAGACCACGCCCGACTGGCTGGCATCCTCGGCCGCCAGGCCGACCGATGCAACGGTCCCGGCGATCTCCTGGCCCAGGGCGTCGATCCCGACGGTGGCGTCCTGGCCGACGCCGATGTCGGCGATGTCGCCCTCTACCACACTGGTGGTGACCTCGAGGACCGTGGAGGCGACGGTGATCGCGTCTCCGCTCGGAGCATCGGAGCCCGGCTCGATCTCGACCGCGGTGACCACCCCGTCGATCGGGGAGCGGATCTCGGCGCTGGCGATCGTGTCCATCAGCTCAGCCCGCGATCGGCGGGCCTGCTCATACCGGCTCTGGGCCCCGTAGTAGGTGGATCGGGCGCGTCGGATCTCGTCCGTCGTCCCGTCGTCCTCGGCCGTCTCGAGGGCATCGCGGGCGATCGCGAGGTCGTTGCCGGCCGCGCGCCATTCGGCCGTGGCGATCGCGAGGTCGAGCTTAAGGTCCGTCGTGTCGGCCCGCGCCAGGACCTGGTCCTTGGTCACCGTCTCCCCGGTCGCGACGGCCACCTCCGCCACCGGCCAGGTGGTCTGCGATTCGGGTCCGGCCGTGTCGTCCTCGATGAGCCGGGCGGGTGCGCCGAAGGAGAGCCCATAGGTGGCGCTGGTCGCGACCGATCCGGTCGCCGCCACTTCGTCGTTGACGTCACCGCGCTCGACGGCCGCGGTCAGGTACGTGGCGTCCGTCGTCTGGCCCCGGGGTGCCAGCACGAAGGCCAGTGCGCCGATGCCGATGACGATGAGCACGACGGTGGCGGCGATCTTGACCTTCATGACACTCCAGTTTGGCCTTTGAGCTGAG
Organism: uncultured Chloroflexia bacterium; assembly: GCA_963789905.1. Lineage (GTDB taxonomy): Bacteria > Chloroflexota > Limnocylindria > Limnocylindrales > CSP1-4 > CAWBMK01. Next base: position 69,475 of record CAWBMK010000005.1, read on the forward strand.
AACGTGTTGAGAGTCGGCTGGCGAAGATGAGCGCGCCGACCGTCTGGTCGGCGCGCCCTGGGAAGGGGATTACGACGTAGTGGTGGACGCCGAGGGGCTCGGTGAGGCACCGGGCGCCACGTCCCAGCCACCCGGGCCGTGGAACCCACGACCGCCGAAACCCGCGGCGACAGCGTCGGCGTCGAGCGAGCCGTCGGATCGGAGCGTCCCGGACGCGATCACGATCATGCCGACCGAGATGTCGCCCAGGTTCGCATCGGTCGCGCCTGGCACCCGATATGTCGTATCGCCGTCGGTGTGGACGGTGCTGCTGGTCCCGTCCATCTGTAGCACGGTGATCGAGGAGTCACTCTTGGCCGTCACGGTGCCAACGACGTGCGGCATGACGACGCGAATCGCGGTGACGGTGTAGGTGCCGTCGGCGTTCTTCGTCTGGGCAAGACGGATGTCGTCGCCCACCTTGAGATCGGTGACCTTGATCGTGTCGTTGCCTTTCGTGATCGTCGTCGAGCTCGTGAGGGTGATCGTCCGGGTCCACCCGTCGTCGGTCTTGAGAGAGATGTTGGAACCGTCGATGGCGGTGATCGAGATCGGGCCAGCGACACCGCCACCACGGCCGGGTCCGCCTGGCCCGAACCCGAATTCGATGTCGGGCGATGCCGCGGTCGGTGATGCGACGGGGGCCGCCAGGACGGCGACTGCCGAGCCGAGCAGCGCGAGGGTCGCCCCGATCACGATGGCGATCCGGACCGCTCGGGGACCGCTTCGACGGGGCATGGTGCTGGTGGTTGGGAGTTCCTGCATCGGCCGATGACCTCCTGGGTGGGTAGGGCCGGCGGAGGAGGAGGCCGGCCCTTGTCGACCACTCTGGGGCGGCTCCCTGAGGAGGTCATGAGAGTGCGGACCATGCTACATTTCGGTTGCCCTTTGGCCGGTCCCGTGAGGCCGGCGTACCGGTCCCGTGAGGCCGGAAAGGAGGTCCGATCGCGTATGCCCGCGGCCGTCCGAGGCGCCATGGGCGCTTTCCCGACCAGTCTCCATCCTCCATTCCCGCTTGATTCGGCCGTCGTCGACCCACGCATCGGCGCCCTGGGTATCGCTCTTCTGGCACTCGAGGATGGAACGGTGTTCCGCGGGGTGGCATTCGGCGCCCCGACCTCGGCAGGCGGTGACCTCGTCGTCAACACGTCCCAGACCGGCTACCAGGAGGTCTGCACCGACCCCTCGTACGCCGGCCAGGTCGTGGTCATGACCTACCCCCTCATCGGAAACTACGGGCGCCTGATCGACGACGACCAATCGATGAGGCCGTGGCTTCGCGGCCTCGTCGTCGCCAACGCGACTGCCGCTGTGGTCGATGATGCCCTACAGCTCTCCTCGCTTCTCCGGACGAGCGGCATCCCGGCCATCGCAGGCGTCGACACGCGGGCGCTCGCCCGGCACCTCCGCACGACCGGCTGCCAGCGCGCCCTCATCACGATGCCGGGCGCGACCGATCCCGGGGATGCTGTCGCCGATGCTCGTGAAGTGCCGCGCTGGGAGGATCAGGACTTCGTGGCTGAGGTTTCGCCCACTGCCGTCTCCGAGCACGGTGAGGCGGCAGATGGCGGGCCGCTGATCGCGATCGTCGACTACGGGCTCAAGACGAACATCGTCCGCTCGATGCGGCGGCGGGGCGCGCGCGTCCGTGTCCTGCCCCACACATCCGGGGCGTCCGACGTCCTCGCTGACGATGTTGCCGGCATCATCCTGTCGCCCGGGCCCGGCGATCCCGCCCGACTCGCCGGGCCGGTGGCGCTCGCCCGAGCCATCGTCGAGGACGGCCGTCCGCTGCTCGGCATCTGTCTCGGCCACCAGATCGTCGGCCGGGCGGTCGGCGCGGACACGAAGCGGCTGCGGTTCGGGCATCACGGGGCAAACCACCCGGTCCGCGACGAGGACAGCGGCGCGGTCGTCATCACTGCCCAGAATCACGAGGTCCAGGTCGTCGCGGACGAGATGCCCGCCGCCTCGGGTTTCTACGTCAGCCAGCGCAACCTCAACGATCGGTCGGTCGAGGGGTTGCGGCATCGGGAGCTGCCGATCGAGACGGTCCAGTACCACCCCGAAGGTGCCCCCGGTCCCCTCGACGCTCTCGCGGTGTTCGATCGGTTCGTGGCTGCCTGCGCCGCCCGGTGAGGTCCGTGTGACCGATCGACCGGCGAGCGTCCTGATCCTCGGATCGGGGCCGGTCGTCATCGGTCAGGCTGCCGAATTCGACTACGCCGGGACGCAGGCCTGTCGGGCCCTCCGCGCCGAGGGCGTCCGGACGATCCTCGTCAACAGCAACCCCGCGACGATCATGACCGACCCGGCCGTGGCCGATGCCGTCTATCTCGAGCCGCTCACCGTGGCAGCCGTCGAGGCCGTCATCGCTCGCGAGCGACCCGACGGACTGCTCGCAGGCCTGGGTGGGCAGACGGCGCTCAATCTGGCCGTCGCCCTGTCGCGGGCAGGCGTCCTGGCACGGCACGACGTCCGTCTTCTCGGCACGCCGCTCGAGGCCATCGAGATGGCTGAGGATCGCCAGAAGTTCCGGGATCTCCTCGATCGGATCGGGCAGCCCTACCCGCCCTCGTACATCGTCGAGGGGGCGACCAGCCAGGACCGTGACGAGGCCGCCCGACGCGCGCTGGCGACCATAGGCCTGCCGGCGATCATCCGGCCTGCTTTCACGCTGGGGGGGACGGGTGGCGGCATCGTCGACGACGAGGACGGCTACTGGGAGCGCATCCGCTCGGGCCTGCGCGCCAGTCCAATCGGCCAGGTCATCGTCGAGCGCTGCCTCGTCGGCTGGCAGGAGATCGAGTACGAGGTCATGCGCGACGCCGATGACACCTGCATCGCTGTCTGCTCGATGGAGAACGTCGATCCGCTCGGCGTTCACACCGGCGACTCGATCGTCGTGGCCCCTGTCCAGACCCTTACCGACCAGGTCCATCAGCGCCTGCGCAGCGCATCGCTCGCGATCATCCGGGCGTTGGGCGTCGAGGGCGGCTGCAATGTCCAGTTCGCGCTGTCGCCCGACTCGACCGAGCACGCCGTCATCGAGGTCAACCCTCGGGTCTCGCGCTCGTCGGCGCTCGCGAGCAAGGCCACCGGCTATCCGATCGCTCGGGTCGCCGCCCAGATCGCCATCGGTCGCCGCCTGGCCGAGATCCCCAACGCCATCACCGGGACGACGGTGGCCGCGTTCGAGCCGGCCCTCGACTACCTCGTCGTCAAGCTGCCGCGCTTCCCCTTCGACAAGTTCCCGGGCGCGGATCGAACGCTCGGATCGCAGATGAAGGCGACGGGCGAGGTGATGGCCATCGATCGGACGTTTGGGGCGGCCCTGAACAAGGCATTGCGGGCTCTCGAGCAGGCTGGGGCGGGGCCGCTTGCCGAAGACGGCGCCTGGGCCGCCGATCTAGCCGCGATCGTCGCCGACGCGGAGGTCGTCGGTCCCGACTCAGGAGGGGCCCACGGCGCCGAGCCGAGTGCGGGGCAAATCCACATGGCCGGCTTCCTCAAGCCGTCGGACAGCCGGCTTTGGCGCGTGCTCGCTCTCCTGCGCCGCGGCGTGTCGGAGGCCGCGATCGGGGCGGCGACCGGCATCGGCCCCTGGTTCCTCGCCGAGCTCGGCCGGTCGGTAGCCCTCGAAGGCGCCGTTCGGACAGCGGGCTCCCGGATCGCCGACCCGGCCGACGCCGAGGCGATGGCGCTGCTGGCGACCGTGAAGCGGGCCGGCTGGGGCGATCGGGACCTGGGGACGCTGGCCGGCATCCCGGCGACCGCAATCCGCGCCGCCCGCGAGTCGGTCGGGCTCCGTCCCGGCTATGCGATGGTCGACACGTGCGCCGCTGAGTTCGCCGCCGAGACGCCATATTTCTACGCGACGTACGCCGCCGCCGGATCGGCGCCCGAAGCCCCGGTCGTCGAGCGGCCGGCAGCCCTGGTCATCGGGTCCGGCCCCGTCCGCATCGGTCAGGGCGTCGAGTTCGACTACTGCGCCGTCCATGCCGCCGACACCCTCCGCCGAGCCGGCTGGAGCGCCGTCATGATCAACTCCAACCCCGAGACCGTCTCGACCGACTTCGACGCCTCGACGCGCCTGTACTTCGAGCCCCTCGACTTCGAGTCCGTCCGAGCCGTCATCGACGCCGAGAGCCCCGCCGGATCCCCGGTCCTGCCGGCGGTCGTCGCGTTCGGAGGACAGACGCCCCTCAACCTCGCCGAACCGTTGAGCAACGACGGCGTTCCGCTTCTGGGCGCCGATCTCGAGGCCATCGACCAGGCCGAGGAGCGGACGCGCTTCTCCGCGCTGCTGGACCGGCTGGGCATACCCCAGCCCGAGGGCGGCATGGCCGAGAGCGTCGAGGAGGCCCTGGCACTCGCGGAGCGGATCGGCTATCCGGTCATCGTGCGCCCCTCGTTCGTCCTCGGTGGCCTCGCCATCGACTTCGCCTACAGCCCCGACGACCTGATCCGGGGCCTCGCCGCCGCCACGGTCGTCGATCCCGACCGACCCGTCCGCATCGATCGCTACCTCGAAGGGATCGAGGTCGACGTCGACGCGATCAGCGATGGCTCCGCTGTTCTCATCCCGGGGCTCCTGGAGCACGTCGAGAAGGCCGGGGTGCACTCCGGTGACTCGGTCGGCGTGTTCCCGCCGAGCACGGTCAGCGACGCCGATCAGGGCCTCATCGTGGCGACGATGGAACGGATCGCCATCGCCCTCGGATCGCGCGGACTCGTCAATGCCCAGTTCATCGTCCGAGAGGACGGCGTCTACCTCATCGAGGTCAACCCACGGGCCAGCCGAACGGTCCCATTCATGAGCAAGGTGACGGGGGTGCCGATGGTCGAGCTGGCCGTCCGGATCGCTCTCGGTGAGACGCTGAGCGAGATGGGATGGGGGACAGGCCTGCTGCTGCCGCCGCCCTTCACGGCGGTAAAGGCGCCGGCCTTCTCCACGGCGAAGCTCCGCGGCGTCGACCCGTCCGTCGGGCCTTACATGCAGTCGACCGGTGAGGTCATCGGGATCGCCGACGATCCACGCGTGGCGATGGCCAAGGCGCTGGCCGGAGCGTCCCTCCTGCCGCCAGTCGCCACCCCGGGCGCGGTCGCCCTCCTGACGATCGCCGATCGCGACAAGGAGGCGCTGCCCGCTCTCGCCGCCGCCCTCGAGCGGGCCGGCTACATGCTCGCTGCGACGCCGGGGACGCGAGCGGCACTGGCCGGCGCCGGGTACGACGCTACGCCCGTTGCCAAGCTGGGCGACGACGGCAGCGGAGAGGGTCCGCCGATCCTTGAGCTCATCGGGTCGGGCAGCGTCCGACTCGTGGTCAATACGCCGACGCCGAGGTCGGGACCGGTCCGCGACGCCGCGGAGATCCGCCACGCCGCGATCGCCGAAGGCGTCCTCTGTCTGACGGCCATCGAGACGGCCGTCGCCGCGGCACAGGCCCTGGACCCGGCCATAGCCGAACGCATGGCCGACGTCCGCCCACTCGGGGACTGGGTGGCCGTGCCAGCCTAGGACGTCTCCGCCGAGGGCGCCTCCGCTAGGGCGCCTCCGCCTCAGCCGAGGGCGCCTCCGCCTCAGCCGAGGGCGCCTCCGCCGCGGGCGCGACGACATCGCCTTCCTCGACCAGGTTCTGGCCGAGGGACCACAGGGTGAGGGTGGTCAGACAGACCATGAGCACCGCCAGGGGGATCTGACGGCGCCGCGCCCGTCGGATGGCCATTGTCTCGTCGCCCCCCTCGGCGAGCGCCTCGCGAACGGCGACGTCGTGGCCGGCGATGGCCCCGATGACGTGGCCGCCGACGACGGCTCCGATCTGGGCGAGCCAGACGAGGGCGGGCGGCAGCCAGGCGCCGTTGGGTTGGAAGTCGGCCGTCCCGATGAGGTTCCAGCCGAGGGCGAACGGGTCGGACAGGACGATGACGATCCGTTGGCCGTCGACGAGGAGGTAGGTCAGGTAGTGGGCGATCACATAGCCTGCGGCGACGGGTACGAGCCCGGCGCCGAGCGCCGCAACGCCGACGACGCGGCTGGTCGCGAGCACCGCGACGAGGATGATCCCGAGGAAGACCGCTAGCTGGCCGGTTAACCCGAGGAAGGCCTGCTGACCGAACTGGTCGTACCACGGCTGTGTCTGTGACAGCCCGTCGAAGATGACGGCCCCGATGGCGATGGCGACGAGGACGAGCCGATCGACCGTCCAGTCGGCATGCCGAAGGCCGGCGGCCAGGCGACGCACCTCGAGCGTCCCCTCGGCGGCGCCCTCGACAAGGCCTAGCGGCGCCATCCGGTTGAGGGTCCCGAACCAGACCGAGAACACTTCCCCATTCGACCGCCAGGGGTCACGCCCGAAGAGCGCCATGCAGAGCAGCGTCAGCGCCGTGTACGCAACGAGGACCACGCCGAGCGTCGAGCCACTGCGGGCGGCCTGGACCGTGAGCTCCAGCCAGACGAAAGCGGCGAGCCCGGCGACGGCCGGCCAACGCCCGAGCCCGGATGGGTATTCGACCGTCTGCCAGCCGGTCGCTCCGGCGCGCCGGACGAGCGACGCGCCCACGTCGTGGATCGTCGTGAAGGGATCGATCCAGCGCCACGCTGGTCCGACGAGCGCTGAGACCATGGCAAGGCCGACCCAGCCGTAGACCCACAGGATGAGCGACGCCGGATCGGACGCGCCTGAACCGCTGGTCAGCATCTGGCCGACGACAAGGGCCCAGCCCGCGAGGCCGACGATCCGAAGGCCGATCCGAAGAGCGCGGGGCGCCTGGATCGTTCGATGGGCCGCTGGAGCGTCAGCCGGGCGAGTGACCGGGCGAGCGAGGACCAGGGCGAACGAGAGGGCGACCACGAAGGCGGCCGCGCCGAGGTAGGCGACAAGCGGGAGGGGCGACTCGTACCGGCCGCTGAGCTGGTGGGCGAGCGCCGGTGCGGGCATCGCCAAGAGGATCAGGACCCCGAACGGGATTGCTATCCGGTGGCCGGCGACCCTCGACACGGCCGCTGAGTCTATCGGTCAGCGCCCTACCCCGGCCATGGGATCCAGGAAGTGGACGGCGACATGCGTGATCGCATCCTCCATGTCGGACATCGGCCCATTCATCGGATGGTCGATGCGAGCCTCGAGGGACCAGACACCCGGATCGGGGGGTGGGCTGACCCAGATGTCCTGATCGAGGGAGTCTCCCGGCGCCAGGCCGAGCGGAAGGCTGAAGGCGCGGACGGCGGCCCCGTCATGCGCTCGCCAGTACAGGGTCAGCGTCGCGGCCAGGTCTGTGGTCGGGCCCGCATCCACAGGGCCATCGGGCGAACCAACGAGATCGGGTTGGCTGTCCTCGGGCTTCGGGGCAGTCAGCCAGGCGACCGAGCCGATGTTCGCGACGGTCAGGCCGAGCGGGACTGGCTCTCCGAGATCGGTCTGGGCTTCGGCAGTCACCGCGATAGCCGCAGCGTACGGGTAGACGACTCGGACCTCGACCGTCCCTAGGTCTCGTGCCGGACTATGGCCGCGAGCCGGAGCGAGCTTCAGATCGACCGAGTAGTGCCCCGGCTCGGTCGGGAGGGGCAGGACCCCGCGAAAGCCGTTCCTGGAGGGAGCGATCTTCTTCGAGCGGGTGACGACCGGCTTCTCGCTGGAGCCGCCATCGGCCGGCCGCCACGTCGCGACGAACCTCTGTGCCGCCGGGCGTGGGAAGCCACCGGTGATGCGGAGCGGCACCGAGATCCCGAGGCCGGTGCCGATGATCGCGATGTCGGCCGTCTTCGGGGCGCCAAGCCGATATGCCTGGTCGATCAATGGCGCGGTCGTGGGGTGTCGACGCGCCGGGGTCGCCGCGGCCTGCACGGATCCGTTCTCGAAGTCTGCGAAACGCCGCAGATCGTCGACCGGGATCCATTCGCCGGGCCATCCGCCAGGCGCGAGCGGGTCGTCGATCCAGACACGGCCGTGGCGCCGGTCGTAGCGTTCGACGAAAACGGCGTGGCTGGACGATCGGCGAGCGGCATAGCCCCGACTCCAGCGGCTGAAGTGGGCCGGCAGCCGGTTGTATTCGCCCACGATGACGGCCCCACCGCCGGACTCCAGCCGATCGAGCAGTTGCCACCACTCCATGGAGCCGCCATAGCCCGGCGTCTTGAGCTTCACGCGCGCGGCCTTCGCGAATCCCCTGGACAGTTCGCGGAGGGTGGACCCACCCTCCTTGTCGCCGGATGCCTTGCGGAGCTTGAACTGGCTGGCTCTCACCCGGCCATGGCTCCACTTGTCGAGCAGCATCGAGCCGGCTGCCCAGATGCAGTTGTCCTTCATCTGCCAGACGTGCCGAGGCGAGTACATGCCACTCGGGGGCGGCAAGTAGCGCCAGCTCTTCGCCTCGGCGGCCGGCGTCAGGGGAGCAAGCGGGCTCAGAGCGATCAGGGCGATGGCGGCGGCCAGAGCGAGCCGCGCGGTCGACGCCGCACGGCCGCGGTGGGTGGGCACGGAGGCATGGTCGGGCCCCGGTGCCGGTTGGCACAGCCGCTCGATGGGGCCAGCCGGCGAGGGTACTTGGGAGCCAGCCGGGACCGTACAATCCGCGCACCGCCCCACCATCGGCAGGAGAGCGCATGCCCATCCCGCGCGTCGAGTTCAGCGACGAACGCCTCGCAAACGGCCTCCGCCTCATCATCGCGGAGGACCACCTGGCCCCGGTCGTGGGCATCAACATCTGGTACGACGTCGGATCCAAGCACGAGCAGCCGGGCAAGACGGGCTTTGCCCACCTCTTCGAGCATGTGATGTTCCAGGGCTCGGCCCATGTCGCCAAGGCCGAGCACATCGCCCTCGTCCAGGCAGCCGGCGGGACCATGAACGGCACGACGTGGCTCGATCGGACGAACTACTTCGAGACGCTCCCATCGCACCAGCTCGAGCTCGCCCTATGGCTGGAAGCCGATCGAATGGGCACCCTCCTCGATGCGCTGTCTCAGGAGAACCTCGACAACCAGCGCGAGGTTGTGAAGAACGAGAAGCGCTGGTCGTACGACAACCGGCCGTACGGCACCTGGAACGAGCAGCTCCAGGCTCACCTGTTCCCGCCCGAGCATCCATACCACCACCCGACGATCGGCTCGATGGAGGACCTCGATGCCGCCTCGGTCGAGGACGTCGGCGCCTTCTTCCGGACGTACTACAACCCCGACAATGCGGTCCTCTCCATCGTTGGCGATGTCGACCCAGGGCAAGCGCGGCGATGGGTCGAGCGCTACTTCGGGGCCCTCCCGTCGGGCGAGCCGGTGCCGCCTTTGCCGGACATGAGCTTGCCGCCAACGCTCGGCGGCGAGCGACGCGAGACCATCACCGACAAGGTCCCATTGCCGCGGATCTACTTCGCCTTCCGGGCGCCGACCTACGGGGACACGCGTCTTGACGCCCTCGAGATCGGCGGTCAGATCCTGGCCGGCGGCAAGGGCAGTCGCCTCTACCGGCGGCTGGTTCGTGACGAAAGGATCGCCCAGGATGTGTCGCTCTTCACGATGGGGTTCGTCGGCGGTGCCTCGATCACGGCCGGCTGGGCGACGGCGCGGCCTGCCGTCGCCCTGGATCACCTCGAGGAGGTCTTCGAGGAGGAGCTCGCGCGACTGGGCAGCGAACCGGTGACCGACGACGAGCTGGCCCGAGCGAAGGCGCTCGTCGAATCAGATGAGCTTGGCGCCCTCCAGCGGGTCGAGGAACGGGCCGACCGACTGTCGATGTACGCAACCCTGTTCGACGACCCCGACCTGATCAACCGGATGCTCGATCGCTACCTGGCCGTCGACGCAGCAGCCGTGAAGGCGGTCTCGAACCTGGTCTTCCAGCCCACCAATCGCGTTGTCTTGACGTATCTGCCCGAGACTCCACCTGCCGACGACGCCGTCGAGAAGGCCAATTCGGAGGTCGCGGCGTGAGCGATATCGTCGTGGCAGAACGGCCCGGTCCGGCGTCGCCGCGCGCCTACGAGTTCCCGCCATTCCGACGGCACCGGCTCTCCAACGGGCTGAGCCTCATCGCGGCCGACCTGCCGGGCCGCCCGTTGGTCTCGGCGAGTCTCGTCTACCGGATCGGCGCCGCCGACGAGCCGGCCGGCTTGGCCGGGGCGACGGTGCTCGCCGCCCGTGCCCTGACCGAGGGGACCGAGCGCTATGCCGCCGTCGAGCTCACGGAGGCGGCCGAACGGCTCGGTGCGTCGCTTCACGTGGAAGCCGGCTGGGATGCCCTTCAGGCCAGTGTCGACGTGCCGGCGTCGCGGCTCGGCCAGGCGCTGGAGCTGCTCGCCGAGGTCGTGGAGCACCCGACGTTCCCGGACTCGGAGATCGAGCGTCTCCGCGACGAGCGTCTGAACGACATCCTGCAGGCCCGGGCCGATCCGCGGCGACGCGCCGAGGAGGGCTACGTGGCGGCGATCTACGCCGCCGAATCGCCTTACCACCGCCCCCTTGCGGGCACGACGGAGACGGTCGGTCGACTGACACGGGATGCGGTCCGGAACGTCTACCGCAGGGGACTGGATCCCGCGTCGCTGACGCTCATCGTCGCTGGCGATCTGGGCGGCCTGGATCTGGTCACGATCGCCGAAGGCCTGCTGGGCGGCTGGTCGCAGGCGCCCGAAGCTGGACCCGTGTCGCGGCCGGTCGATTCAGCCGCGACTACGGGACGCCACGTCCGGGTCATCCATCGACCGGGATCGGTCCAGTCGGAGTTGCGCGTCGGCCACGTCGGGGTTCCGCGGCGGATCGAAGACTTTCATGCCGTGTCCGTTCTCTCCGCGATCCTCGGCGGACTCTTCAACTCGCGCCTGAACCGCAAGCTCCGCGAGGAGAAGGGCTACACCTACGGTGCCAGCGCCGGCTTCGACCTCCGTCGGGCGTCCGGACCGTTCACCGCTCGAGCGGCGGTCGCGACCGCGGTCACGGCCGCAGCCGTCACCGACATGCTCGACCAACTCGAGCTCATCCGCGAAGCACCGGTCGAGCCGTCCGAGCTGGCCGCAGCCCGCGACTTCCTCGTCGGAGTGTTCCCGCTCCGATTCGAGACGCCGGGGCCAGTGGCCGGCGCCCTGTCGGGAGTGGTCATCCATGGGCTGCCCGACGACGAGCTGGCGCGCTATCGACCGGCGATCGAGGGTGTGACGATCGATGCCGTCCTCGACGCCGCGCGGAAGCGGATCCGACCGGATCGCTTCGCGATCGTCATGGTCGCCGACGCTGATCAGGTCGGGCCCGATCTCGAGGCCGCCGGCCTGACGCCGCTCGTCATCGAGCGCGACGAGGACGTCGCGGGCTGACCAGTTCGTCTCCGCGCTGAAACCTTGCGCGCCATCTACGTATCGAACCGGGTGACACGACCGACGACGGTCTGACATTCGGAGAACCGACTCGATGGAACGCATGTCAACGAAGACGATCCGCGGCCTTGGCGTCGCTCTTGTCGCAACCTTCCTCGTCGCGGGAGCGGTGTTCGCCAGCGACGCTCTGTTCAAGGGACCGGCCAGCGCGCCGGCAGCGGCTCCGACCAATTCCTCCGGAACCGAGACGCCGGATGCGGGGCAGACGCCGGGCGCTCATGAGACCCATGACGCGACGGAGACCCATGACGCGACGGAGACCCATGACGCGACGGAGACCCATGACGCGACGGAGACCCCCGAGGCCAATGAGACGCCCGAGGCCAATGAGACGCCTGAGGCTAACGACGTGAACGATGACCACGGCGATGCCAACGACGACCATGGCGGCCAGTCGGGTCAGGGCCACAGCGGCGACGATGGATCAGACACCAACGATGACCACGGCGGTCAATCGGGTCCGGGCGATGATTCCGGCCCAAACGGCGATTCCGGTAGCGACGGTTAGGCTTCTCGAACCCAAACCGGTGAGGTACGAAGCCCATGCGTCCGGGCCCGAGCCGCCACCATGGCCCGCCGACGGAGTCATGTCGAACGACGCACAGTGGAACACTTCGCCACCGGGCATCGGCCGCGCCAACGACACGGCCCTGGTCGCGGCTGTCCTTCAGGGCGACCGCGACCTCTTCCGCGTCATCGTCGAGCGCGAGGGCCCCTCGATGGTTCGCGCTTGTTATCGCATCCTCGGCAGTCGCGAAGACGCCGAGGAGGCTGCCCAGGAAGCCTTCGTGATGGCCTATCGATCACTTGGGTCCTGGCGGGCCGAAGGCAACCTCGGCGCCTGGCTGTCGAGGATCGCCGTCAGGATCGCGCTCCGCAAGGCGGCCGCCCGCCGAACCGTTGTGTGGATCGATCCCGCGGCACCGGCCAGCACCATCGAGCGCGCCGCACTCGACCACGGCGGGACGCGATCCCTCGTCCTCGATCCCGCCGCGGCCGTCCTCGCCGCAGAGTCTGCCGCGACCGTCAGGGCGGCCGTCGCGCGGCTCGATGAGCCGTATCGCGAGACCGTTGCCCTCCAATTCTTCGGGCAGCGGACGCTGGCTGAGATCGCCGCGGCTACCGGTCGTCCCCTGGGCACGGTCAAGACGCATCTCCATCGCGGGCTGACTCGGCTGCGGGCCGAGCTCGAGGCGGAGGCGACGTCATGAGCCTCCCCTCGCTCCCGCGCTTCGACCCCTCCGAACTGATCGGTGATGACCCGACTGCGGTGGTTGCTGATGTAGCCGGCCTGACCGTGGTCACAAGGTCTCTCGAGGACAGTGCGATGATCGCCCCGGACCCGTCACCAGACTTCGCCGATGCGGTCATGGCAGCGATCGAGGCCGAGCCCGCGCCGGCCCCGGCGTCGCGGTTGGTGCTCGCCGTCCGACACCTGAGCATCACGGGTGCAGCAGTCGCGATCGGCGACGCCTGGCGAACGGCCACCAGCGGACCGCGACCGATGGCGGCCCGAGTCGCCGCGATCGGTCTGGTGCTCGCCGTGGCCATCGGTCTGACCGCGACCGGCGGAGCAGTGGTCGCAGGTGCTGGCTGGATCATCGGTCAGTCATCCGGACCACCACCGACCGTGCCTTCCGTCTTGCCGAGTCCCCGGCCGTCACCCGACCGGTCGCCATCGGTCGAGCCGTCGCCGTCGCCATCCGTCGAGCCGTCGCCGTCGGTCGTACCGACTGAACCGGCGGAACCGAGCCATGAGGCGGAGCCCACCGAGACTGCCGAGCCGACCGACTCGCACGAGCCCAACGAGACGCCCGAGGCGACCGGCACCAACGAACCGGATGAGCCTGATGGTTCCGACGACCACGGGGGCGGCAGCGGAGGCGGCAGCGGTAGCGGCAGCAGCAGTAGTGGCAGCAGCGGTAGTGGTGGCGGTGGCAGCGACGACGCCGGTGGACCAGGCCCGGGCTGAGATCGCGCCCGGCGTACCCTTCCCCGGGTGATCGTCATCATCGGCGTCCCACGGTCCGGCCGTGGCGAAAACGGCGAGATCTTCGCGACCGGACGCGCAGTGGCCATCGCGCGGGCAGCGGTCGCGGCCGGCGCAGACGTGGAGATCGCCGGCCGTATCGGGGACGACAGCCACGGCGACGCCGCTGTCCTCGACCTGGCGACGCACGGCATCGGTCATGCAGCCCTGCTCCGCGTGGGTGGGCTGACGACGCTCGACACGAACGCGGAGCCCGCACCCGGCCTCGACGCCGGCGACGTCGAGCTCGCGCTTCATTACCTGCCGGGATATCGGGTCGTTGTCGTCGCCGACGAACTCGACGATGCAGCTCTTGGCGCCACCTCGGAGGCGGCCTCGTGGGCCGGGGCGCACCTCGTCGTCATCACCGCTACCGAACGGAAGCTGCCCGCGATGCCGGATGCCTCGACCGTCCTTGCAGTGCCCGATGCCGAGGCGTCCAACGAACCAGGCGGCGCGCACAAGATCGATCCCGACGTCCAGCCGGAAGGGGATCGGGGAGGCGATGCGCCGGTCGATGCGGCTGACGCATTCGCGGCCTTCGTCGGCGCCTATGCCGCGGCCATCGATCGCGGCACGGACCCCAGTCGCGCCTTCTCCGATCTGGCCGCCCTGTTCAACCCCGAGCGAGTGGACCGCTAGGGTTTCACGCGCGAAGCGGCTCCAGGAGAGCCGGTCCGTCGTTTCGAACGCTATTGACCAGCCGATCCACCGCGTAGATGTCGAGTCCCTCGGGATCGGTCGGTACGAGCAGGCCGAGCAGCTCCGATGGGTCGGCGAGGAGCGGATCGAGCCAGCGATCCCAGTCGTCCGGCGAGAGGATGACCGGCATCCGATCGTGGATCGGAGCGATGGCCTCGTTCGCCTTCGATGTGATGATCGTGAACGTTCGAAGCGGTTCCGACTCGTCCGACGCGCGCCAGCTGGCCCACAACCCGGCCAATGCCAACGGCCGCCCATCAAGGCGCCGGACAGCGAAGGGTTGTCTCTCGCCGCCGCTCCGCTTCCATTCATAGAACGCATCGGCTGGAACGATGCAGCGCTTACGAACGAATGAGTCTCGGAAGGCAGGCGTGCTGGCGACCGTTTCCGCGCGAGCGTTGATGCGCTTTGCTGCCCCCGCCGGCGTCTTGTCCCAATGAGGCACGAGGCCCCAGCGATAGGCGGTCAGACCGCGGCGGTCCGGCCGCTCGACGACCACCAACGCAGGGTCGGTCGGCGCCAGGTTGTAACGGGCGTCGGCATCTTCGACAAGGGGTTCCGCCGAGAAGATCTCCGCCAGCTCCGACGCCGGACGCTGTTGGGCGAACCGACCGCACATCGGAGCCAGTCTAGGCGGCTCTCCTGTAGAGTCGCGGCCCATGGATGAGTCGCCGGAGGCGCTGCCCACCCCGAAGGCGGGCGCCGGTCCGCTTGCCGAGGCGACCCCGACGGCGGATCCGGCCGCCGAGCCGCTCCCCGACCCGGATTCGATCAGTGGCCCGCTCGACGGAGAGCTTGCGAGGGCGTTCCTCACGCGCGGCGACGACCTGCTCGACGGCGGCGAGCCGGCCGAGGCAGGACGCTATTACCGGCGCGTCGTAGGCAACGCCGAGGTCGCTGTCACCGCCGCGGCACTGCTTGGGCTCGGCCAGGCGCTCGGACGTCTCGGCCGGCCGGACCAGGCCGTCGCGACATGGATGTCGATCACGGAGCTGCCCCAGACCGAGGCCACATACCTTGCCTGGCGCGAGATCGCGGCCGCTCATGTTCGCGAAGGCGATCTCGACCGGGCGATCGCCGCCTACCGTCAGGCGGAGCGCCTCGCCCCGCCGGACGAACGAGCTGAGATCGCGGCTCGTCTGGGCTGGTTGGCCAAGGAGACTGGCGACCAGAAGGGCTCGCGTCACTGGTTCCGGATCGCCCGCGGCGGAACAGCCGTGATGCCTGTCACCTGGCTCCTCATGGGTGTGACGATCGTGACATCGGTCGCGGCGTACGCCTCGCTTGGGACGGAGTTCGACCTCTACGATCGCCTCGCACTCGACAAGGTCGCTGTCGCCGCTGGCGAGGTCTGGCGTCTCTGGACCGTGACCCTCATCCACGCGCCGCCGACCGACGGCTTTGGGATCCTCCATCTCGCCTTCAACATGTACGCCCTCTATGTGGTGGGACCGATCGTGGAGCGCTTCTATGGCGGCTGGCTGATGCTCCTCTTCTATCTTGTGTTCGCCGCCGCTGGCTCGATCGCCTCCCTGGCCTTCTCTCCGAACCAGTTTTCGGTCGGGGCGTCCGGAGCGATCTTCGGGCTCATCGGCCTGGTGTTCGTCGCTGGGCGTGTCCACCACTGGGCGTTCGATCGGCGGACGCGCGGGTTCGCAGCTTCCCTCGGCGTGATGGTCATCTTCAACCTTGCGATCGGCCTTACGAATCCGATCATCGACAACGCCGCGCATCTTGGTGGGCTCGCCGCGGGGGCCTGGATCGGCTTCCTGGTCCCTCCCCGGAACGTCGAACAGGGGGCCGGCGGTCGATCGGCAGCCGACGATCAGACGACGCGTCTGCTCCGCGCGATCGGCGTCGTCGGTCTGATCGTCGTGCTGATCGCAGGGCTCCTCGTCGGCCGCGAGGGATGGCTCGCCTGAGCGATGGAGGACAGCTCATTCGGCGCTATGCCCTACGATCGAGCCGATGTTCGCCACGTTGTCCTCGAGCTACCCAGCGCCGGCCGGCCTCGCCCTCGATGAAGCGCTCGCAGCTGTCGTTGCGGCCCAGATCGAGGTGGGCCTGGCCCCCCTAACTGACGGCGGTCTCCGCTGGTCGGACCCGTTCACGGAGCTGACGCGAGCCGAGGATGGCTTCGCGGTGGCGGCGTGGCGGTTCACCGCCGCGTTAGGCCGATGGACGACCTGTTCGTCAGGGCCTTCCGGGGCCGTATTCGATCGGGCGCCGCGGCGGGGCGCGAGGGCGACGCACTCGAGAGCGGGCGACGATGACCGCGGCGGAGCGCCTTCACGACGAGATCGTCGCCCTCGCCGAAGCTGGCTGCCCGCTCGTCTGGATCGATGAGCCCGATGCCATCCTCATCGGCGATCGCCTCGCCGAGCGCTCCATCTTCGAGGACGCCCATCGCCGCTTGTTGGAAGGAGTCTCGGGTATCCACCCGACGCTCGCAATCGGCGGCGGGAATGCCGACGTCACCGACGTGGACACGTTCCTGGCGGCTCCCTACCTCAGTTACTTCTTCGACCTCATCGAAGGCCCCGACAACTGGCGCCTCATCGCCCGGCTGCCCGGCGATCGTGGCGTCATCTGCGGCGCCATGGATGCGAGGTCGGCGGGACCCGCGGATCGGGTGCTCCTTGTCTGGGCGGCGCATTACGCCGCGTCGACCGGCCGGCGAGGATCGGATCGCGTCGGCCTCGCCCCTTCGGGTGGCCTCGCGCACCTCACGCCCACCGACGCCCGACGCAAGATCGAGGGTCTGGCCCAGGCGGCCGAGGCGGCGGCCCTGCCGGTGGAGGAGCTCGAACGCGTGCTCGATCCGCGCGCCTTCATGGGGCCTTCGGCGCGTCTCGCCCGACGACGACGAGAAGCCGCGGACCGCCCATGACACGGGCGGGCAGTCCCTTCTGGGATCGCTTCTTTCGACTGTCGTATCGACTTGTCAGGCTGCTCGACCCGGCGATCCGCGCGGTTCGCCGGGGCATACCGATCATGACGATCGAGGACCTCCTGGTCACGGGCCGGGGCAGCGGACGTGAGCGGGGGATCCTCGTCACCGTGCTCGCAGTGGACGGACGGACGTATGTCGGCCATCCCAACGGTGTTCGAGCCGCGTGGGTCCGGGACGTGCTGGCCACCGGTCATGCCGCGATCCTCTATCGCGACGGCCGTCGGATCCCGTATAGAGCGACGGTCGTGGCCGGCGGCCGGGAGCGAGCCGCCGTCATCCGCTCGACATTCGGTCAGCAGCCGATCCCCGCGAATCTCTTCTACTGGCTTGGTCGTCGCCACATCGAGGCTGTCGGCATGTACTTCCGCCTCGAGCCCGTCTCTGGATGACGATCGCCCGGTCGTGAGATCCGGGACCTACGGCAGGGTGCGCCCCTCCAACACGACGTCCCAGTGCAATTCGAGAAGTGCGAACCGCCGTTGCTCCTCGGTTTTGAAGAGCTCCTGATTGGGGAACAACCTGCGGGCGATCTCGTCATCTGCGTGGGCTTCGACCGCCGCCCAATCGCGGTAGGAGATCGAGACGAGGAGGTCCCAGCCGGCAGATCCTTCGCCGTGGAATCGTGGGGTCCACAGTCGGACGTCGGTGAAGCGACCGGCTGTGAGCTGTTCGCGCAGGATCGGCCAGTGGTTGCGCAGGAACAGCTCGACGAACTCGTCGTGGTCGCCCCAGCGTGTCCGGTAGAAGTAGAGCACCTCGACTGACAGGTCCATCTGTTCCCTCCGGATAGGCCGCGGTACGCTTGGGCCGATGGCTGGCGAGCTTGCGTGCCCCAACTGTGCCACGTCGAACAGGCACGACCGGCGGTTCTGCCGCGCATGCGGCCAGCCTCTGGCCTCCGGCTGTCCAGTCTGCGGCGCAGCAAACGACCCCGGTGATCGGTTCTGCGGGACGTGCGGCAGTCCGCTGGGCAACGGGCCGGTGGGCGGGAGTAGCATCCCAGACCAGTCGAGCCATCGGACGTCCCGGCGTCCAAGGAACGCAAACCGAGCGACGCATCGTCAGCGTCATGTTCGCCGACCTCGTCGGCTTCACGCCGTTCGCCGAGGAACGCGACCCGGAAGCCGTCAGGGAATCCCTGGCCCGCTACTTCGACGTCGCGCGCGAACGGATCGAACGCTACGGCGGCACGGTCGAGAAGTTCATCGGCGATGCCGTCATGGCCGTGTGGGGCACACCCGTCGCCCACGAGGATGACCCCGAACGTGCCGTTCGAGCGGCCCTCGAGCTCGTCGATGCTGTTGCCGCGCTCGAGCCTGGCCCGGGTGGTGATGACCGGTTGACGGCGCGGGCGGCCGTCCTGACCGGCGAGGCGGCCGTCGATCCGGCGGCGATCGGGCAGGGGATGGTCACGGGCGACCTCGTGAATACCGCCAGTCGGCTCCAGGCCTTGGCCCCGCCGGGGAGCGTCCTTGTCGACGAAGCGACACGCAAAGCCGTCGAGCAGGCGGTGATCTTCGAGACCGTCGGGGAGCAGGCACTCAAGGGCAAGACCGCCCCCTTACCGGCATGGCAAGCCCTTCGCGTCGTGGGGGGCATCGGCGGCGCAAGACGGACTGCCAAGCTCGAGCCGCCATTCGCCGGGCGCGATGACGAGCTTCGGATGCTCAAGGATCTCTACCACGCGACCGCTCGTGAAGGTCGGGCCCGGCTCGTGTCCGTCGGTGGCATCGCCGGAATCGGCAAGAGCCGTCTGGCCTGGGAGTTCTTCAAGTACATCGATGGGCTTGTCGACACGACCTACTGGCAGCAGGGACGATCGGTCGCCTACGGCGAGGGCCTCGCCTTCTGGGCGCTCGGCGAGATGGTGCGCGAGCGGGCCAGGATCGCCGAGACGGACGACGCCGAGACGTCTTCGGCAAAGCTCGCGGCGATGCTCGAGGACTACGTCGACGATGCCGACGAGCGCGAGCGGATAGGTCCACGGGTCGCGGCCCTGCTCGGGCTCGCCGACATGCCTTCTGGCACGGCCGAGGAGACCTACCTCGCCTGGCGAACCCTGTTCGAGCGGGTCGCCGAGCGGGGGCCGACCGTTCTCCTGTTCGAGGACCTTCACTGGGCCGAGCCCGGACTGCTCGACTTTATCGAAACTCTCGTGGCGTCACCGCGCCATCGGCCGATCCTCGTCATCACCCTCGCCCGCCCGGAGCTCCTCGAGCGCCGGCCCGACTGGGGGGCCGGGGTGCGACGCCTGAGCTCGATCGATCTCGGGCGCCTCAATGATGGGGCGATGGAGCTGCTCCTCATCGGTCTGGTGCCGGGAATCCCGCCTGAGGCGATCGACGCGATCCGGAAGCGCTCGGAGGGTGTCCCGCTGTATGCCGTCGAGACCGTCCGAATGCTCCTCGATCAGAGGTTGCTGACCGAGCACGAAGGTCGGTATCGATTGACCGGCGACCTCGGCGCGCTCGCCGTTCCCGAGTCACTCACCGGACTCCTGGGAGCGAGGATCGACACGCTTCCGGTGCCCGAACGGGAGGTTCTAGGTCACGCAGCGGTGCTGGGGCAGACGTTCGCGACCGATCGACTGGTGCTCCTCTGCGGCCTGTCGGAGGATGATGCGGTGGCCGCGCTGGACGATCTGGTCAGGCGCGAGATCGTCGAGCTCGACGACGACCCACGATCGCCGACGCGTGGCCAACATCGGTTCGTCCAGGGGCTCATGCGCGAGGTCGCATACGGGCGGTTGTCACGGCGCGAGCGGACGCAGCGGCACCTGGCCGCGGCTGAGCTGTTCGAGCGCCTCGCCAACGACGAGCTGGCGGGCGTCGTCGCCAGCCATTATGTCGATGCCTATCGCGCCGCTCCGAAGAGCGAGCAGGGGGAGATCGCAGCCCGCGCCCATGGCGCTCTCCTGGCGGCAGCCGATCGGGCCGCTGCGCTCGGCGCCCGCGACCGCGCAGTTGGGCACCTGCTCGATGCCCTCAGCCTCACGCAGGACGGTCCGGAACGGCTCGCGCTCGAGGAACGCATCCTGGAAGCCGCCCTGGACGCAGGGCTAGCGTCCATGGTCGTCGATCGAGCGAAGGCGCTCGAAGACCAGTACGAGGCTCGCGGCGACCGCGATGGCCTCGCCCGGGCGTCGACGTGGCGAGGGAGAGGCCTGATCTACGACGGCCGACCGGATGAAGGGCGGCAGGTCCTCGAGGATCGCCTTGCTCATGAGGGCGGCGCGGTCGACTCGCCGTCGATGGTTCCGTTGGCGTCGGAGCTCGCTCGCGCCTGCCTCATGTCGGGCGACGCATCAGCCGCCCTGCCGATCATCGAGGACGCGTTGCCGAAGGCGGATAGGTACGGGCTGCCACTGGTGATGGCCGAGCTCCTGCCATCGAAGGCGTTCGCCCTCTTTGATCTCGACCGGCCGCAGGAGGCCATGGCAGTCGCCTATGGAGCGGTGAGCTATGCCCAGCGGGTCGGAGCGGGCCGCAGCGAGCGGCGAGCGCGGATGATGCTCTCGTCGGTGCTAGCCGGAGAGGATCCTCGTGCCGCGCTCGAGGTCTGTCGCATCGGGATGGAGCGCTCCCTGGCGATCGGCGACACTGTGTCGGCGACATTCTTGTTCTCGAACGGGGCCCAGCTCGCCGTGGCTCTTGGCGACTGGCTGTGGGTCGACGCGATATCCGGTGAGCTGGACCTGGGCATCGGAAACACGAACACTGGGTCGCTCTGGGCCGCCGGTCCTCTCATCAGTCTGCGGATGTACCGTGGCGATCTCGCCGGAGCCGCCGCGGACCTCGAGGAGCACCGGACCAGGATCGGCGAGCGATCTGACCGCCAGACGATCTCGCTGGCGGCGACGATGGAGTTCGAGCTCGAGATGTTGCGCGGCAATGCCGACGAGGCGGTCGGACCCGCCGTCGAGAGCGTCGCAGGTGCCATCGGGTCGCAGCTGGCGGAGCATGTACTCAATGTCGGCCGGGTGGGCATCTGGGCTCGTGATGCGACTGTGCTGCTGGAGATGATTGCGACCGTCCGTCGGTTGCATCCCGGTCGCCTCGACTCGGCCCGGACCGACGCGCTCGAGGCTGCCGCCGACGCGATTGCCGGCGACCGCCTGTCGGCCATCGAACGGTACGATGAGGCCATCGCCACGTTGAAGGACCTCGGAGTCGAGTTCGAGGTCGCCCGGTCCCAGCTTGATCGAGTCATCGTCATGCCCGATGCCCCGGGGACGGAGACCGCCGCGGCCGAGGCTCGGGCGACCTTCGAGCGTCTCGGTGCCCGACCGTTCCTGGAGCGCCTCGACGCCGCGATGGCTGCTGGGCCGCCCGCGGTCGACGAGGAGCCAGCCGTTGCGGACGCATCGACAGAGGGGGTCGTATCGGCTTGAAACCCGGCTGACGGAGTGCGACCATAGCGGTCCGTTCCCGTCGTGCTCCGCACCACCGCGATGTCGTCGCGACGGACGGGCTCAGCGCACTCTCACCGCGTAGCGTCAGCCTTGTCAGGGGAAGGAGGCCCGCCGGTGGCCGAGCACATCTCGCTTGTCGTGAACGGGATTCAGCGCGAGCTCGACGTGGAGCCCAGACGCCTGCTCGTTCAGGTCCTCCGGGAAGACCTGGACCTGACCGGGACGCACGTCGGTTGCGATACCAGCCAATGCGGCGCCTGCACCGTCCACGTGGACGGTCTCGCAGTGAAGTCATGTACGGTCCTGGCCGTCCAGGCTGACGGCAGCGCGATCACGACGATCGAGGGCATGGCCGAGGGCACCACCCTCCACCCGATCCAGGCCGCCTTCTGGCAGGAGCATGGGCTCCAGTGCGGCTTCTGCACGCCGGGCATGATCATGACCGCCGCCGAGCTGTTGGCCCGTAACCCGGACCCGACCGACGACGAGATCCGCCACGGGCTCGAAGGCAACTACTGCCGCTGCACCGGTTATCAGAACATCGTGACCGCGATCCGCGTGGCCGCCGCATCGATGCGCGAGGGCGAGGCCGCCCCGACCGCCGCGGCCGGCTCCGGCTCCTGATCCGAAAGCAGACGAGAGGAGACCGACGATGGCGACCGAGATCCTCGGTGCGGCGATCAAGCGCAAGGAGGACCCCCGTTTCCTGACCGGCGCGGGCAACTATGTCGACGACATCAAGCTGCCCGGCATGACCTATGCGGCCGTGCTCCGCAGTCCGTACGCCCACGCCAATATCAAGAGCGTCGACACGTCTCGCGCGGCGCGGATGCCCGGTGTGGTCGGTGTCTACACCGGCGCCGACTTCATGGACTACAACGCCCTTCCGTATGCCTGGCCGGCCGGAGGGGCGGCCACGAATCCCGACGGCACGCCGAAGTTTCCGAACAACGTGAACATGCCCCGAGCCCTCGCTACCGAGAGCGTCAAGTGGACGGGCGAGGGTGTCGCGGTCGTGGTGGCCGAGACCCCCGAGCAGGCCGACGATGCCTTGTCGGCCATCGATGTCGACTGGGAGCCGCTGGAAGCCGTCACCGACGCTGAGGAGGCGACGAAGCCCGGCGCGCCACAGCTCCATGAGAACGCCCCGAACAACGTCGTCTTCGAATGGACGGTCGGCGATAAGGAAGCGACCGACAAGGCGATCGAAGGCTCCGAGGTCGTCGTCCGCCAGAGGCTCGTCAACCAGCGCCTCATCCCCAATTCGATCGAGGCGCGCGGCGACATCGGCTGGTGGAACAGCGGCACCGATGAGTACACCGTCTGGATGTCAAGCCAGACGCCGCACATCCAGCGGCTCCTCCTGACGGCGTTCGTGACCGGCATCCCAGAGCACAAGGTCCGGGTCATTGCGCCCGACGTTGGTGGAGCCTTCGGCTCGAAGATCTACTGCTACGCGGACATGGCCCTCGTCATGAGCCTCTCCAGGAAGCTCGGTGGCCGCCCGGTCAAATGGATCGAGAGCCGCAGCGAGAACTACCAGTCCACGGTCCACGGCCGCGACCACATCACCTACATCGAGCTCGGCGCGAATCGCGACGGCAAGGTCAATGGCTTGCGCGTCAAGACGTTCGCCAACCTCGGCGGCCGGCTGTCGACGATCGGCGGAGGTATCCCGACCACGCTCTACGGCCGACTGCTCGGCGGTCCCTATTCCTACCCGGCGGTGTGGTGCGAGGTGACCGGCGTGTACACGAACACCGCGTTCGTCGACGCCTACCGTGGAGCCGGACGGCCCGAGGCGACCTATGTCCTCGAGCGGGCCATGGACCTCCTGGCCGACGAGATCGGCATGGACCCGGCAGCCGTCCGCCGCAAGAACTTCCTGCCGCCGGACTCGTTCCCGTACAAGCATCCATCGGGTCTGCTGCGGGCGGTTAACGGCGTCGACGTCTGGATCGACTCGGGCAACTATGAGCCGGCCCTCGACAAGGCTCTGACGATGGCCGGCTACTACGAGATCGACAAGGCAAAGACGGAGGCCCGGAGCCGCGGCAAGTACCTCGGGATCGGCTTGTCGACCTATCTCGAGGCCTGCGGCGTCGCACCGTCCAAGTGGATCGGTGCGGTTGGTGAGGGTTGGGGCGCAGCGATGTGGGAATCGGCCAACATCCGTGTTCACCTGACCGGCAAGGTCGTCCTCACGATCGGCACGTCGAGCCATGGCCAGGGCCACGAGACGACGATGGCCCAGATCGTCGCCCAGGAGCTGGGCGTCCCGCTCGACGATGTCATCGTCCAGCACTCGGACACACAGGGCACGCCCTTCGGCTACGGCACCTATGGCAGCCGCAGCGCTGCCGTGGGCGGGACCGCCGCCCTGAAGGCATCGCGCAAGATCATCGAGAAAGGCAAGAAGTTCGCCGCCCACATCCTCGAGGCGTCGCCCGACGACATCGAGTTCGCCGACGGCGTCTTCTCGGTGCGGGGGTCGCCCGACAAGTCGAAGACGATCGCCGAGATCGCCTTCGCCGGCGATCTGGGGTTCGATCTGCCGGAGGGCGTCGAACCCTTCCTCGACGAGACAAGCTACTTCGACGCGACGAACAACACGTTCCCCTTCGGGACGCACGTGGCGATCGTCGAGGTGGACGAGGAGACCGGCAAGGTCGAGCTCGTCCGCTACATCGCGGTGGACGATGTGGGCAAGAAGATCAATCCCCTCATCGTCGATGGCCAGATCCACGGCGGCATCGCCCAGGGCGTCGGCCAGGCACTGTGGGAGGGTGCCGTCTACGCCAATGACGGTCAACTGCTCAGCGGGTCGATGCTGGACTACGCGCTGCCACGGGCGTCGTGGTTGCCAGACTTCGAGCTCGACGAGACCGTGACGCCAAGCCCCGACAACCCGCTCGGCGTCAAAGGTGTCGGTGAGACCGGCACGATCGCGTCGCCGCCGGCCGTCGTCAACGCCGTCGTCGACGCTCTCAGCCCACTCGGCATCCGCCATATCGACATGCCGCTCACGCCCGCGACCGTCTGGCGGGCGATGCAGGAAGCGAAGGGAGGCCGGGCATGATCCCGCCGACGTTCGAATACGACCGCGCGACCTCACTGCCCGAGGCGCTCTCGATGCTCGCCAAGGGCGGCGACACAAAGATCCTGGCCGGCGGCCACAGCCTGCTGCCGCTCATGAAGATCCGCCTGGCATCGCCAGGTCGGCTGATCGACATCGGCCGCCTCGACGAGCTCAAGGGCTACCGCTACGGCAGCGACGGCAGCCTCTCGATCGGCGCCCTGACCACCTACGCCGAGGCCATGGAGGCGACCCGTTTCGGCTGGTTCCGTGACGCTCTCGAGGGCATCGGCGACATCCAGGTCCGCAACCGCGGCACGCTCGGCGGGGCGATCGCTCACGCCGATCCGGCGGCCGACATGCCGGCCATCCTCCTGGCCGTCGATGGCGAGGTCGTCCTCGCGACGTCCGGGGGCACGCGAACCGTGCCCGCCGATCGCTTCTTTCACGGCCCGTTCGAGACGGCCTGTGGCCCCGACGAGATCCTGACCGAGCTTCGCCGGCCGGCGATCCCCGAAGGTGCGGCGGGCGCGTACGCGAAGCTGCCCCAACCGGCATCCGGCTACGCGATCGTCGGTGTGGCGGCGATCGTCGGTCCCGGACAGGGCACGATCACCCACGCGCGGATCGGGATCACCGGCGTCGGCGATGTGGCCTACCGCGCGCGCGAGGTCGAAGATGCCCTGACCGGCAGCGACGGTTCGGATGCCGCGATCAGCGCGGCGGCCGAGCATGCCATCGATGGCGTCACTGTCCGATCGGACATCCACGCCGACGCGGAATACCGCGGGGCGATGGCGAAGGTCTACACGCGCCGCGCGATCCACTCCGCCCTCGGGCGATAGCGGCTTCTCGGGGACCGCGCGGCACGCGTGCGGGTCGAGCGTCTCGCCGTCGGTCGGCGCCCGCCTGACGGGTTGAGCGCGGCTGTGCCGACAGGCACGGTCCCGAGCGGCGCAGTCCTGACCCGCGACCTGCGGATCGGCGCCGATCGCTGGTCGAAGGGCCGCCGCCTGTCGGCCGAGGATCTCGGCGCGCTGGCCGCCGCCGATCCGGCGGCCGTTGGCGTCGCCGAGCTCACCGTCCTGGTGATCGAGGCAGGCGACCTTCACGAGGACGAGGCCGCCATACGCCTGGCTCGCGCCGTGGCCGGTGAAGGCCTGTCGATGCGTGGACCGGCGGAGAGCCGGGTCGACCTTCTTGCCAGCGTCGACGGCGTGCTCCACGTCCGTGCCCGCGATCTCGAGCTCCTGAACCGGATCGACCCGCTCGAGGTGTTCACCGCTCTCGACGGTTCGGTCGTGCAGGCCGGCCAGCTGGTGGCCAGCGTGAAAGTCGCACCGCATGTCGTGCCGGGGGCCGTGGTCGCCAAGGGCGTCCGCCTCACGGACGGGGGACGGCGGCCGCTCGTCCGAGTCGCCCCGTTCCGGCCGATGACGGTCGGCGTCATCGTCAAGGAATCGCTCCGGGCTGCCGACCGAGAGCGATTCGAGAGGAGCGTCAGGGCCAAGGTCGAAGGTCTCGGCTCACGGATCGAGCGGATCGAATACGCGGCAGATGAGGCGTCGGCCGTGTTGGCGGCCCTGACCACCTTGTCGACCGGTCGCGATCGAGTGGATGTCGTCCTGACCGCCGGTGGCCGCTCGACCGATCCGACCGACCCATTCTTCGTGGCGATCGCCGATCTCGGCGGACGTATCGTTCGCCGCGGCGTCCCGGCGCACCCAGGGCTCGATGCTATGGCTGGCGCGGATCGGCAAGACGGCGATCCTCGGGTTGCCGACGTGCGGCGCCTATTCCAAGGCGACTGCGGCCGACCTGCTGTTGCCGCGCCTCTTGACAGGCGAGCCGCCGACGCTTCAGACGGTCTCGGCCCTCGGCCACGGCGGCATCCTCACCCGGGACATGCGGTTCCGCTTCCCCCCGTACGCCCGGGCCCTCGACGCCCCGGAGGGGTAGCAATTCCCGACGGCTGGCCTCGGTCGGAGCTAGCCGGCCGTCGTCCCGGAGCTGGGCGTGTCACCACTCGCGCCCTGGCCGGGTGCGCGGCGATCGGTCGATCTGCCATCGCCATGAGGATCGAGCCGGCGATGACGAGGGCGACGCCGGCGAGGTAGAGCAGCATCCCCAGCCAGTCCTCGAGACCGGCGCTGAAGCCGTCCGAGCCGAGGGCAAGGAATCCACGGAGATGGTCGAGCGCGATCACGCCCGCGACGATCGCGATTGCAGCAGCAACCCACGACGCCGGGATCGGCAGCCGCGGGCCTGTGGCGTCCTCCGAGATCATGAGGATGATGACCAGGACCAGGAGGAGGAGCGACAGCACGAGGGCTGCCGGGTACCAGTTCCAGACGCCCACTGTGACATTGACGAGCCAGCCGAGGATGGCGACGAGGACGCCGAGGAAAGCGAGCCGGCCACCTCGATTCGCGCCGGGCCTCAGCGGCGCCGTGATGGCCGATGCTCCTCCCGGCCATGTACGGCCGACGGCCAGGATAAGGACCATCCCGGTGGCGGCCAACAGGGCGTAGACGATGATCTCGGCGACGTCGAGACTGTCGAGGTCGAAGATCGACTCGACGATGCCTCCGACGCCGATGACCGTGGCAACAAGCGCAGTGGCGAGCTCGATGAAGCGGCCGGAGATCGGCATCTGAGCAGGGGTCAGACCGGTCGCCCGCAGGTAGGCGACTGCGGCCGTGCCGAGACCGAAGACGATCAGGACGAGTCCGGTCCATGTGAACGGCCAGATGTTGAACACAAGGCCGATCACGCTTATGACGGCGACCGCGATCCCGCCACCGACGACCTGCAAGGCTGCCCCGTCGAGCCCGGCCATGCCGGCCGGCTTCGAAGCCGGGCCTCCGGACGGCGTGGGCGCCGGGGCTCCGGGCGGCGTGGGAGCAGGGGCCCCGTCTGGGGCGTTCGCGTCGTCGGTCATCGGTGTTCTCCTCCGTCCTTCTCCCTCTGGATGGCTGTACAGATGCTACGACGCGAGGGAAGGCCTTCCGCCGGCCCACGATCGGGCCGATGGATCGGCCGGCGCGTGTAGACTCCGCCCGTGGCTACAGACCGACCACTGCCATCGATCGACGCCGTCGTGGAAGCCTTTCGCGAGCGGGACTACATCTGCGATCGATCGCTGGCGACATCCGTCTTCCTGTCGTTGGAGCTTGGCAAGCCGCTCCTTCTCGAGGGCGAGGCCGGCGTCGGCAAGACCGAGCTGGCAAAGGTCCTTGCCGCCAGCCTGGGGGCTCGGCTGATCCGCCTCCAGTGCTACGAAGGTTTGGACGTCAACACGGCGGTCTACGAGTGGAACTACCCCCGCCAGATGCTCGAGATCCGGCTTCTGGAGGCGCGTGGCGAGATCGATCGGGCCAAGGCACACGACATCTTCGGGTCGGATTTCCTCATCAAGCGTCCTCTTCTCCAGGCCCTCGAGGCCGACGATGCGAACGCCCCTCCGGTCCTGCTCATCGACGAGATCGATCGGGCCGACGAGGAGTTCGAGGCCTACCTCCTCGAGATCCTGTCGGACTTCCAGGTCACGGTGCCCGAGATCGGGACGATCGCCGCGGCTCGTCCGCCTCGGGTCGTCCTGACCTCGAATCGGACGCGCGAGGTCCACGATGCGCTCAAGCGCCGCTGTCTCTATCACTGGATCGACTTCCCGACGGTCCAGAAGGAGTTCGACATCGTCCTCGCCCGGGTGCCGGCGGCACCCGAGGACCTCGCCCGATCCGTCGTCGCGTTCGTCCATCGGCTCCGCGAGGCGGATCTCACGAAGGTTCCGGGCGTCGCCGAGACGATCGACTGGGCGGCGGCTCTCCTCTCGCTTGGCGCCCGCGAACTGACGCCGGGGATCGTCGATGAGACGCTCGGCGTCGTCCTCAAGTACGAGGAGGACATTCGGGCGATCCGGGGTGAGACCGCGGCCGCCTATCTCGCCGAGACGGCCGCGGCAAGCGCCTGACCGCGGGGCGATATCAGGACGCTCATCAGGTGACGCGGATGGATGACTCTCGCCGCTACGCCACCGTTCCCTTCACCCGCCATGAGGTCGATGGCGCCCGGCTGCTGGCGACAGCCGTGGGCTTCGGCCGAGCGCTTCGGCGAGCCGGCCTGGCCACCGATCTCGCTGCGGCGGTCGACTTCGCGCGGGCCCTGACGATCGTGGAGATCGGCCGGCGCGACGATGTCCGGGCGGCGGGGGCGACCGTCTTCGTCCGTCGCCGGGACGACCTCGACACCTACGAGCGGGTGTTCGATCGCTACTGGCGCCGCCGGATCCGGAGTGGGTTCCCCGACGGGCCGACACCGCCGCCGCCCGACGCCGAGGCCGGTCTCGAGGACCAGGCTGCGCCGCCGCCCAAGGATGGGGAGGAGCGGATCACCCTCCGCGAGGATGAGCGGGGCGTCCCGGTGCCATCCGACGAGGACGAGGAATCGGATGAGGATGGCGAGGCGATGCTCGTCATCGCGCCCGACGCCTACAGTAAGGGTGAGGTCCTGCGTCACCGAGAGTTCGACCGCATGACGCCGGCCGAGCTGCGCGACGCCGAACGACTCATCGACCTCATCGCGCCCCGCCTCGAGACCCGTCGTACCCGCCGCTACGAGCTCGACCGTCATGGCCGCCTCCTCGCCGCCCGGGCGATGTTCCGCCGCAATCTCGGCTCCGGCGGTCAGATGGTCGAGTGGGTCTGGCGACGTCCGACACGCCGGCCGCGCCCGATCGTCGTCCTGTGCGACATCAGCGGGTCCATGGAGCGGCATTCGCGGCTGCTCCTCAGGTTCATCGCCGCCCTCCAGACCTCGGGCGCCGTTCGCACCGAGTCGTTCGTGTTCGGGACCCGTCTCACGCGGGTCACGCGACTCATGCGCGACCGCGATCGCGATCGGGCACTGGGCCGCGTCTCGGCGGCCGTGAATGACTGGGCCGGAGGAACGCGGATCGGCGAGTCCTTTCGCGAGTTCAACCAACATTGGGCCCGCAGGACACTGCGGACGAGCGGCGTCGTCATCGTCGTCTCGGACGGCTGGGATCGCGGCGACCCGCGGCTCGTGGCGCAGGAGACGGCGCGCCTCCGCCGCAACTGCCATCGCCTCGTCTGGCTCAACCCGCTGGCCGGCGCGCCCGGCTATCAACCGATCGCCGCCGGGATGGCAGCTGCCTACCCGTACGTGGACGACTTCCTGGCTGCCGGGACACTCGCCTCGCTCGAACGTCTTGGCGAAGTCCTTGCCGGAGCCCGCGACCCATCGCAGCGCCGTCGCGACCGTCACGGCGTCGGGGGAGGGCCGAGCGCCGGCGGCGACCACGCCCTGCTCGCCGCGACGCGGCCCGTGCCTCTGCCTCTGCCCGATTCGGCGGACCCGGATCTCCCGAGGCCGCTCCAGTGAGGGAGCTCCTCGACACGCTCGATACATGGCAGGCGGAGGGTGTGCCCTTCGGGCGGGCCGTCGTCGTTCGGACATTCGGGTCGGCGCCACGTCCCGAGGGCGCCGTCCTTCTCGGAGCGGCCGATGGACGGCTGGCCGGGTCCGTGTCGGGTGGATGCGTGGAGGGGGCCGCATTCGAGCGGATCGAGGACGCCCGCCGGACAGGCCGCTCGCTCGTCGTTCGCTACGGCATCAGCGACGAAGATGCCTGGGACGTCGGGCTGGCCTGCGGCGGCACGATCGATGTGCTGGTCGAGCCGTCCGTCCGCAACGAGGCCGTCGATGCCGCCCGTCGCCAGGGGATGGCTGTCGTGACGCCCCTGCCGTCCGATTCACCACCGCCGACGTTTGGTCCTCACGAACCCGGTATCGGTGCCCCACCCGCCGAGCCGATCCTCGTGTCGACCGACGGGACCCTCGCTGGTTCGGCCGGCTCAGCCGAGGTCGATGCAGCCATCGCGACGGCCGCCGTCGACGCACTCAACCGCGGGACGTCGCGGACCATCGAGGCGGGCGAGCGATCGTACTTCGTGGAGGCATATCCGGTCCGCCCCCGGCTCGTGGTCGTCGGGGCGGTCGAGGTCGCCCGCTCGCTCGTCAGGCTCGCCCACGAGCTGGGTTACGAAACGATCGTCGTCGACGGCCGTGCCTCGTTCGCGACCGAGGCGCGCTTCCCCGACGTCGACCGCCTCATCGTCGGTTGGCCCGATGAGGTCGCCGAGGAGATCGGCCTGGGTCCGGCCGATGCCGTCGCCGTCCTGACGCACGACGTGAAGTTCGACGAGCCGGCGATCGTCGAAGCCCTCCGACGCGGCTGCCGCTATGTCGGGGCGGTGGGATCGAAGAAGACCCAGGGCGACCGACGTGAACGCCTTCTTGCGGCCGGCGTGACGGTCGAGGAGCTTGGCCGCCTGAGAGGTCCCATCGGCCTCGATCTCGGGGGCCGGGCGCCGGCCGAGACAGCGCTTGCGATCATGTCCGAGGTCGTGGCCGCACGCTACGGCGGCTCGGGAGTCCCCCTGGCCGCGAGGACCTGAGCGGCTAGCGCAGCGCCAGCACCGCGTCGATGTCGATGCGCGGGCGGCCGGCCGTGCCGACGACCTTGACGGTGAGGGTGTGCGAGGTCGCGGGACTGACATTGCGGGTGTACTGGACGACCCGGCTCATCCCCGCCGACGCGTACTGGTCGACCGTCGCGACGTACACGCCGTCGATGAAGATCTTGGCCTTGCCGCGCGTCGGGCCCTTTGCCCCGACGAGGGCGACCTGTCGGGCGCCGGCCGCGATCGTGAAGCGCATCCAGGCATCGGTCCTGGTCGCGTAGGTCACCCGCTGGTTAGTGGCATATGAGTAGACGAGGGTCGTCCACTGACCGGAACTGCGGGCGACGCTCGCCGCCGTGTCCTCGATGACACTGACGGTCGCTGGGTTGGACCAGGCCGGATCGCTCTCGTTGCCGGCTGTGTCGGTCGCCGACAAGGCGTATCTGACCGCCGCCCCGGGCCGGTGATAACGGGTCACCGCGGTCGTCGTGCCGGGCAGCTCCCAGGTGCCGGTGGGCGATCCGTTGGCCGTCCCGGACAGCTCGTATTCGGCGATGCCACTCACGACATCCGTGGCCGGCGCCCAGCTCACGGTGGCAGGAGCCTCGGTCGCCGCCGTCATGATGCCGCCGGTCTTGAGGTTGACGATCGGTGGAGTCGTGACAGGAGGGACATCCTCGACACGGACCGTGAACGACACTCGATCCGTCATCCCGTAATAGGCGCCGGTCACGGAGACTGGATAGGAACCGTAGGAGACCCCGCTCGGGAGCGTCAATCGCAATGTGGTGGCGTTTGCGGTGAACCCGAACAGCGAGGACGTATCGAATGAAGCGCCCCAGCCCGATGGCGCCTGGACGGTGAACCGGACCCGTTCGAAGAATGTTGGGCTGCGGCTCACACCGATCGGGATCCCGATCGTTCCGCCGTTGCCGCCGACGACTGAAGGCGGCGTGGCGGTCACCTGGAAGGTCCCGAGCGGTCCGAGGCGGGACACGTCGAGCAGCTTCTCGTCATAGGTGTCTCGGTCACTGCCGCGATCCCAGCCGTAGTTTCCGAGGTAGATGAGTGCCTCGCGGACCTCGCCCGGCGTGGCATCGGGCCGACTCTCCTTGTAGAGCGCGACCGCCCCGGTGACATGCGGCGTGGCCATGGAGGTTCCCGACATCAGGCCATAGTTGCCGCCGGGGAGCGTGCTCTTGATGCACTTTCCCGGCGCGATCAGGTCGACGTCCGATCCGCCGTTCGAGAAATCGGCGAATGTGTCGTCCTTGTCGTAGGAACCAAAGCTGAGGCAGCTGTTGCCCCCGAGCCCACCGGGCTTGCCGTCCGTATCGGCCAGGGCCGACACGGTGATGACCTCGTTGTAGGCGGCCGGAACGAACGCCGCAGCGCTGCCCGAGTCGTTGCCGGCCGCGGCGACGACCGTGACGCCCGACTGGACAAGCCGGCAGACCGCCGCGTACATGACGTCGTGCTCGACGGCGCCGCAGGCACGATCGTCGTGGCCGCTCTTGGCGACCGACATGTTGGCGACCTCGAACAGGGGACGGGACGAGTTGTTCGGGTCTCGCTGGGCAGTGATCCAGTCGAGTCCACAGACGTACCAGGAGAGGTATCCGTAGCCTGAGTCGTTGAGGATCTTGACGGCCCACAAACGTGCACCGGGTGCCACGCCGACGACGCCCCAGGCGTCATCGCGAGCGGCCGCGATGCCGGCAACGTGGGTCCCATGGCCATGGACGTCGCGCCATGCCGTCGAATCGCTGGTCGAGCAGTTGATGCCGCCGACGACGTTGAGATCGTTGTGCGTACCGTCGATCCCGGTATCGACGATCGCGATGTCGGCATCGACCCGATCGTCCACGCCGTTGATGTTGGCGATCGGATTCGATGTCGCAAAGACTCGGCTGACACCGGTCGGGAGGGCCTGCTCGATCGAGATGACCTCGTCGGGCACGACGGCGGTGACGTCGGGATCGGCTCGCAGTGCGGCGACCTGGCCGGAGTCGAGCTGGGCAAGGAACCCGCTCACCGCCGAGTGGAACTGGCGCATGGAGTGGACGCCGCGATCGCGCTGACGGCCGAGCACCGGCCAGATGTCGGTATTGCCATCGACGACGACGATGAAACGGCCGGTCGGATCGAGCCCGCCGGGCCAGGCGCGATGGCTTGGCGGCGGATCGGCCGGTTCATCCGGCGATGGCGGTGCGATCGGCTCGACCGATGGCTCCTCGCTTGGCACCGGCGACTCGACGAGCGGGGAGGGCGATGGGTCGAGGACCGAGGGAAGCGCGTCGGGTGGTTCCTCGGCGAGGGCCGCGGACGGCAACGCGACGGTCAACGCGAGAAGGGCGGCGAGGAGGAGGCCGGGCGCACGGCGGCCGACCGATGTCCGAGACTGCATCGGTCGCTCCACCATACCCCGGATGGCGAATCACGGGGCTCGATCCATGGTCCCGCGTGCGCAAGGCATCCGTACCACCCCGTTCCGCACCGGACCGAACAGGGTGAACCGGGTCGAGGATGATTGACGGATGCACGGCCCGGTTACCCCGCGCGCCATCGTCCTCGCTGCCGGTGCGAGCCGCCAATTCGGTGGCCGAAAGCTGGTCGCACCCTTTTTCGATCGACCCGTGATCGAGCATGTCATCGAGGCGATTCGTGGTGCGGGCCTGACCGACAGCGTGATCGTCGTCGGTCACGACGCCGCAGAGGTCCAGGCGGCGGTCCGATGGCAAGGCGAGCGCCTCGTCCGCAACCCCGAGCCGGATCGTGGGCTGTCGAGCTCGCTCCGAATCGGCCTCGGCGCGCTCGGTCCCGAGGTCGACGCGGCCATCATCCTGCTGGGCGATCAGCCGCTCGTCGATCGGGCTGTCATCCGACGTCTTGCCGATGAGCCGCTCGATGCGACCCGTCCGATCCTCGTCGCCAGCTACCCCGCCGATGGCGCTCCGAACCCGGTTCGGGCCGAGCGCATCGCCTGGGCGATGGCGGATGAGCTGACGGGTGAGCGAGGATTCGGCGCGATCATCGCGTCGCACCCCGAGCTCGTCCGACGCCTCGAGGTCTCGGGCGACAACCCCGACATCGACACACCGGTCGACCTCGCGATCCTTACGTGGGCTGCCCAGGTTCGAGCCAATCGCGAGCAGGTCGACCGGCTTCGCGAGACGCCCGACGGCAAGGACTTCTACGGCCCCGTGAGCGCGATGTTCGTGGCCGATCCGGACCGCACGGACGACCCCACCCTCGACGCGCTGGTCGGCCTCGCCGGGAGCGACGACGTCTGGTTGGACATCGGCGCCGGGGCCGGACGCTACGCTCTCCCGATCGCTCGTCGAGTCCGCGAGGTAGTGGCCATCGACCCGTCGGCCTCGATGCTCGATGCTTTGCGTTCAGCGATGTCCGACCACGGCATCGCCAACATCCGGCCACTGGAGGGCCGCTGGCCGCCTGACGCGTCGGCGGATGCCCAGCCCCACGGCGATGTCGCGCTCATCGCCCACGTCGGCTATGACGTCGAGGCGATCGGTCCCTTCCTTGACGCGATGGAGGCGGCAGCGGATCGGCTGTGTGTCGCGGTCTTGATGACGATGAGCCCGGCGGTCGTCGCCGCACCGTTCTGGCCGCCGATCCACGGGGAGGAGCGGGTCCCGCTACCTGCCCTGCCCCAGTTCATCGACCTGCTGCGCGCCCGTGGCCGCGAGCCGTCCGTGCGCATCGTCGAGCGAGCCGCGCGGACCTTTGCGTCGGGGGATGAGCTGGAACGGATGGTCCGCCGTCAGCTGTGGGTCGGGGAGGGGACCGCCAAGGAACGGCTGATGCGCGATCTGCTCAGTGCATGGACCGTGGAGGTCGATGGCGGGGTTCAGCTCCGCGACCAGGGGCCGCTCGAGGTCGGCATCGCCACGTGGGCACCCCGAAGGTGATCCCCGCCTTTGGGCCCGTCAGGATGGATGTGTCGTGGCATCGCGGGGAGGGTTCGCGCTCCCGTCGAGTATCTGGCGGCCGTCGAGGGGCTCGGCCAGCTTGACCACGACCGGGGAGTCGGGGTTGCCCTGGCAGTCCTGGTTGCCGGGGAGTGGCCTGACATAGATCGTCACCGTCACCGCCTGGGTGCCGTATTCGATAACCGGGTCCTCGACGCGACCTTCGGGCGACTGGCCGCTGGCGCACGCCTTCTCGTTGAGGAAGCCCTTGATCGTCGTGCCGTCGTCGGTGAGATACAGCGTCGCGGGATTCACCCAGAAGGTGGCCGGCTGACCTGACGGCGAGGCCGCCGGCGACCCGGCCGCCGCGGAAGCCGAAGCTGAGGGCGCGGCCGAGGTCGGCGCGGAGGGCTCACTGGATGGGCCAGCCGAAGGCTCGGTTGACGCGAGGGGGCTGGGCGACGATCCGCCGCCGCAGGCTGCCGCCAGGAGCACGAGGCTCGCCAGGATCGCCAAGGTCGAGGTCCGTGTTGAGTTCATGAGGCTGCGAGGCTCCTTGTGAGTGCGGCCAACCGTACCATCCGGGCGCTACGTGGACAATTCGCCGAGCCGCCGGCTTGTGCGTCAAGCACGATTGGCATGTCGAGGCTGGGGGGGTGAACCCGAAGGAAGGCGGCTGCCAGATACTGCCGCTCGGCGGCAGTCGCAGCCCAAGGGATCCGGCGATCCGCGATCAGTCCTGCGGCGTCCGGCGTCGTATTGTCGATCCCGTTAGCGAGGAGGATGTCTGGTGCGCAGCGTGACCTATTCGATGGGCGTCTCGCTTGACGGCTACATCGTCGGGCCGGACGGCGGCTTCGACTGGACGGAGCCCGACGCCGAGGTCTTCCGCTTCTGGATCGACGAGATCCGAGAGGTCGGCGTCCACCTCATGGGACGACGGCTGTACGAGACGATGCTGTACTGGGAGACCGCCGACCAGGAAACATCGCTCGACGACGCCGAGCTCGAGTGGACCGCGCTCTGGAAGCCATTGCCGAAGGTCGTGTTCTCCACCACGCTGTCGGCGGTGCAGGGTCATGCCCGCCTGGCCTCCGGCGGCCTGGCGGAGGAGATCGAGCGGTTGCGAGCCGAGCCGGGGGAGGGCGATATCGCAATCGGCGGCGCGACGCTCGCCGCCGAGGCGGCCGCGTTGGGTCTGATCGACGAGTACCGGGCCATGGTCTACCCGGTGCTGGTTGGCGGTGGCATTCCGTTCTTTGCGCAGCGCGAGCGCCGGGTGGATCTCGAACTCGTCGAGACCCGTACCTTCAGCTCGGGAGTCGTCTACCTCCGCTACCGCGTGGCGAGGTAGCCGGCTCGTCCGCCGGCCCACCTCCACGCCCTGTCGGATCCGTCCCGTCGCCTGCGAGCTGGGAGTACGACGGGCCCCTCGGGGGGCACGATTTCGATTGACCGGGCAACGAGCGCGGGACTACCATCATTTCCTTCGGTCCCACGGGTCTCCCGGGATGGCTCGCCCCTTACGCGAGAAACCGGAAGGGCCGTCACCGATCTGTCCACGCAGCCGGCGGTCCCTCGCCAGTCGCGGGCCGCCCATCTTCGCGGCCAGTCCGCAGAAGCGGTAGGAGGACGGCTCGACGATGATCCCGCCACAGTTCGACTACGTGCGACCGTCGTCGCTCGACGATGCACTCCGGATCCTCACGGAACGCGAGGGCGAGGCGAAGGTTCTCGCCGGCGGCTACTCGCTCATCCCCCTCCTCAAGCTCCGCCTGGCTCAGCCGGGCCTTCTCGTCGATCTCCGCGACATCGGCGGCATGTCCGGCATCGTCCGTTCAGACGACTGGATCACGATCGGCGCCAGGACGACGCACGCCGAGATCCACGCCTACGCAGCCGAGGGCGACAGGCTGCCGTTCCTCGCCGAGGTCGCAGCCGGTATCGGTGATCCTCAGGTCCGCAACTGGGGCACGATCGGTGGCTCGGTCGCGCACGCCGACCCGGCGAGCGACTGGCCGGCCGCCCTCATCGCCGTGCGGGCGGACATCGTCTGTCGGAGCAGCGCCGGGGAGCGGATCGTCAACGCCCGTGACTTCTTCCTCGACACCTTCCAGACCGCCCTCGAGCCGACCGAAGTCCTGACCGAGATTCGCATTCCGGGGCGTCCGCGGCGAGCCGGGGCGGCGTACGACAAGCTCGAGCGCAAGGCCGGCGATTTCTCGACGGCCGGGGCAGCCGCCCTCATCCAGCTCGATGACGCAGGCATCATCACGAAGGCCGGAATCGGCATGACGGGCGTCGCCGAGACTCCATTCGCGGCTACCGACGCCGAGGCCGCCCTGGTGGGCCAGCTTCCGTCTGAGGCTCTCTTCCACGCCGCAGGTGCGGCAGCCGGAGCGCAGAGCCGGCCCGCCTCCGACGTCCGCGGTCCGATCGACTACAAACGGGCGATGGCGGCCGAGATGACCGTCCGCGCCCTCCGCCGCGCCGTCCAGCGCGCGATGGCATACGGCTGAGGGAGGTTGATACGATGCCAACCCAACACGTCAGCCTCACCGTCAACGGAGAGGCCCGCGAGGCCGACGTCGAGCCCCGTCTCCTCCTCGTCCACCTCATCCGCGATGTCTTCGGCCTGACCGGGACGCACATCGGCTGTGACACGTCGAACTGCGGCGCATGCACCGTCCACGTCAATGGGATGACCGCCAAGTCCTGCACGATGCTTGCCGTCCAGGCTGACGGTGCGACCGTCAAGACCATCGAGGGCATGGCCGACGGGGCCACTCTTCATCCCCTCCAGCAGGGTTTCTGGGACCAGCACGGTCTCCAGTGCGGCTTCTGCACGCCGGGCATGATCATGCAGGCTGCTTCGCTCCTCGCCGAGAATCCCGATCCTTCCGAGGCGGAGATCCGCGAGGGCATCAGCGGCAACCTCTGCCGCTGCACCGGCTACGTCAACATCGTCAAGGCGATCCAGCAGGCTGCCGGGGAGATTCGGACTGCCGCCGAGACCCCCGTCGACCAGGCCGCAGCGGCCGCGAGCTGAGGAGGTACGACATGGCACACACCTTCGAGGCTCAAGCACCGACGACGACCGAAGAGGTCGGCGGGATGGGCCACGCCCGCAAGCGGGTCGAGGACGCCCGATTCATCCGGGGCGCCGGTCACTACATCGACGACATCAACCTGCCGGGTCAGCTGTGGCTTGACATCGTCCGCAGCCCATACGCCCATGCTCGCATCAAGAGCATCGATGACTCCGAGGCGATGAAGGTGCCCGGGGTCGCTGCGGTCATCACCGGCAAGGCACTCGATACGTACGGCCTGGCCTGGATGCCGACGATCGCCGGTGACAACCAGATGGTCCTGCCGATCGACACCGTCATGTTCCAGAGCCAGGAGGTCGCGGCGGTCATCGCAACATCCCGTTACGCGGCCGCCGACGGCGTCGCCGCCGTCCTCGTCGACTACGAGCCGCTCGAGGTCGTGGTCGACCCGTACAAGTCGCTCGAGCCGGGTGCGCCCGTCCTTCGACCGGACCGTGGCGAAGACAAGCAGAACAATCACATCTGGCACTGGGAATCGGGGGACAGCGACGCGACCGACGCCGCCCTCGCCGCCTCGGCGACGCGGGTATCGCAGCACATGTACATCCCCCGCATCCACGTCGCCAGCATCGAGACGTGCGGCTGCGTGGCCGACTGGGATGCCGTCAACGGTCACCTGACGCTCCACATGACGAGCCAGGCGCCACACGCCATCCGGACCGTTCTCGCCATCGTCGCCGCCGGGGCGGGCCTGCCCATCCCCGAGCACAAGATCCGGGTAAAGACTCACGACATCGGCGGCGGGTTCGGCGGCAAGGTGCCGGTCTACCCGGGCTACGTCCTCGCTGTGGCCGCCTCGTTCCTGACCGGCAAACCGGTCAAGTGGATCGAGGATCGCTCGGAGAACCTCCAGGCGGACTCGTTCGCTCGCGACTATCACATCGATGCCGAGATGGGCATCTCGGCCGACGGCCGGATCACGGCCCTCAAGGTCAAGACGCTGGCCGATCACGGCGCGTTCGATGCCCAGGCCGCGCCGTCGAAGTTCCCGGCCGGTCTCTTCAATGTCATCACCGGCTCATACGACTATGCCAACGCGTTCGTCGAGGTCGACGGGGCGTATACGAACAAGCCGCCGGGTGGCGTGGCCTATCGCTGCTCGTTCCGGGTGACCGAGGCCGTCCACGCGATCGAACGCCTGGTCGACATCGCCGCCCACGAGCGCGGCGAGGATCCGGCCGAGTTCAGGATGCGCAACTTCATCCCGCCCAACAAGTTCCCCTACACGTCCCCGACGGGCTGGGAGTACGACTCGGGCGACTATGGAACGGCGCTCCAGAAGGCGATGGACCTCATCGGCTACGCCGACCTTCGCAAGGAACAAGCCGAGAAGCGCGCCAAGGGCGAGCTGATGGGCATCGGGATCTGCAGCTTCACCGAGATCGTCGGAGCGGGGCCGTCTCACGACTTCGACATCATCGGCCTGAAGATGAATGACGGGGCCGAGCTCCGCGTCCACCCGACCGGCAAGGCGATGCTCCGCATCGGCAGCCAGACACAGGGCCAGGGCCACGAGACGACGTATGCCCAGATCGTCGCCGAGGAGCTGGGCATCCCCGCCGCCGATGTCGCCGTCGAATACGGCGACACCGACACGGCCCCGTACGGCCTGGGCACCTATGGCTCGCGATCGACCCCGGTCTCGGGCGCGGCGACGGCGATCGCCTCGCGGAAGGTCCGCGACAAGGCCCGCAAGCTGGCCGCGCACCTGCTCGAGGCGTCCGAAGAAGATCTTGAATGGACGAACGGCAAGTTCTCGGTCAAGGGTTCGCCCGACCGCTCAAAGACGATCCAGGAGATCGCTTTTGCGGCCTATACGAACTTCCCCGCCGGGATGGAGATGGGCCTCGAGGCGGTCGACTACTACGATCCGCCGAACTTCACCTACCCCTTCGGGAGCTACATCTGCGTCGTCGACATCGACAAGGGCACCGGCCAGGTGAACATCCGCCGCTTCGTCGCCGTCGACGACTGCGGCAACATCATCAACCCGATGATCGTCGAGGGCCAGATCCACGGCGGTCTCACACAGGGTTTGGCGCCGGCGCTCTTCGAGGAGATCGTCTACGACGAGCAGGGCAACAACCTCACCGGGACGTTCATGGACTACCTCGTGCCCACGGCGATGGAGACCCCCGCCTGGGAGACCGGCAAGACGATCACACCCTCGCCGCACCACCCGCTGGGCGCCAAGGGAGTCGGTGAATCGGCGACCGTCGGCGCTCCGCCGGCGATCGCCAATGCCGTCGTCGATGCCCTGTGGCACCTCGGCGTGCGCAATATCGACATCCCCATCACGCCCCAGAAGGTCTGGGCGATCCTCAACGAGAAGGGCGCCACCGGCTAGGCGACCGGATGGATCCGCTCCTCCTGCGGGCGGCCGAGCTCGACGGAGCCGGCCGCCCCTTCGCTACCGCCACCGTCGTCGCCGTGCGGCGGCCGACGTCGGCTCGTCCCGGCGCACACGGCATCGTCCACCCGGACGGGGAGATCGAGGGCTGGGTGGGTGGCTCCTGCGCCCAGCCGATCGTCGTCAAGGAGGCACTCCGCTCGCTGGCCGACGGCCAGCCGCGGCTGCTTCGCATCGCCAAGGACCAGCCATCCGACAGTCGCCGCGGTGACGGCATCGTCGACTACGTCATGACCTGCCACAGCGGTGGCACCCTGGAGATCTACGTGGAACCGCACCTGCCCGCTCCACTTCTCTGGATCGCCGGCACCACGCCCGTCGCGGGCGCCCTGGCGACACTGGGCTCGGCGATGGGATACCGGGTGACCCTCGTCGACCCGGTTGCCGATGAGGACGCATTTCCGGCCGCCGAACGAGTGCTCCGGACGGCCAACCTGACGTCGCTCGATCCGGACGCGACGCCCTACGTCATCGTCGCCAGCCAGGGTGTCTGGGATGAGGAGGCCCTCCTGTCCGTGTTGCGGCGAGACGCCGCCTATGTCGGTCTCGTCGCCAGTCCGACCAGGTCGGCCGTC
Organism: uncultured Chloroflexia bacterium; assembly: GCA_963789905.1. Taxonomy (GTDB): domain Bacteria; phylum Chloroflexota; class Limnocylindria; order Limnocylindrales; family CSP1-4; genus CAWBMK01. The sequence goes on from CAWBMK010000005.1 coordinate 110,561, forward strand.
GTCCGTGAATTCCTCGCCGACGCCGGCGTCGCCCCGGAGCGCCTGGCGGCCCTCCGCGCGCCATGTGGGCTCGACATCGGGGCCGAAACGCCGGAGGAGATCGCCCTCTCGGTCCTGGCGGAGCTCGTCGAGGTCCGTCGTGGGCGAGCCGCGTTCGTTGCGGCGCCGGGACCGGCCACCCTGGCCGGCGAAACGATCGACGCGCCCGCGGGCTCCTTCACGGCCGCCCCGGCCGGCGATATCGTCCTGCTCGATCCGGTCTGCGGCATGACCGTGGATCGCGCTGAGGCGCGCCACCTGGCCGAGCACGGCGGGATCGTCTACGCCTTCTGCTCGCTCGGCTGTCGGACGCGCTTCGTCAAGGATCCGACCGCGTTCATCGCCGCGCCCATCGAGACGCAGCCGAACGCGTCGCCGGAGGGTTCGTCCGCTACCTGACACGGAGGTCCGCATGCAGTTCTCGGGTACGGTCGCCATCCGCGCTCCGCGTGACAGGGTCTACGCGTTCGTTACTGACCCGGACAAGGTCGGGTATTGCGGCCCCGGTGTCGAGTCAATCGAGACGATCGACGCCGACCATTTCAAGGCGCGCGCGAAGGTCGGCATCGGCTTCATCTCGATGCGGTTCGTGATCGATCTCGAGTTCGCGGTTCGGCAGCCACCCGACCGGGCCGTCATCAAGGCCCATGGCTTGGCGCCGGGCAGCGCCGTGGATGGCAGCGGAACGATGACCCTGCGCGACGGCGACGAGCCCGGAACGACGGTGATGGACTGGTCCGCGGACGTCCAGCTGGCCGGCACCATCGCCTCGATGGGCGCACGCCTCATCGAGGGAAGCGCCAACAAGATGATCGGTCAGAGCTTTGACTGTATCAGCGCCCGCCTGGAGAGTGACGTCCACGGCGAGGAGGTCGGCACCGGCGGCCCGCGGGGCGGCGCCGAGATCATCGAGGCCGGCCCCCAGGGCACTGACGAGATTACCCCGGGCGGCCCGCATGGCGCCGGGGATCACGCCCAAGCGCCCGGCCACGAACACGACGACCACGCCCACGCGGAGCCAGTGCTCGGGCCAATCGACTGGCCGGCCTGGGGCGCTGGCGCGGTCGGCCTGATCGTCGGTCTGATGATGGCCGCCGCTTTCGCCGTGGGGAGCGGGCTGATCGGGACCTAGCCGGTGAGCCCCCGCCTGACGCCCACTCGATAAGTCACATCGGTGTCCCAAGGTCGCGGCGGGATCGCCGACTTGTGGACGTGCCTGACGTGCGGGCATCGATTCATCACCGCCAACATCTGGCACAACTGTGGCCGTTACACGCTCGGATCGTGTCCGGCTGAACTTCGCCCTGAGCCGGATCCTCGATCACCCGCAGATCACCAGGATCGAGTCGTACGGCGCCCGCTGGAACGCGCACCGTTTTGAGGCCGCGAACCCGCCGATATCGACTCGTTCGTCGGGCTGCCGGAGCTCCTGTGCGAGTCCTGCCGCGATCTCGGTGAGCAGGGTTCGCTACATCGCTAGGCTCGCTCGATGATGGAGCTGCTCCACCGCGTAGTCGGCCCGATCGCCACGAACGTCTACGTCCTGGCCGACGAGCGGTCACGCGAAGCGATCGCGATCGACACCGCGACACCCTGTCTCGCCTGGATCCGCGACGAGCTCGCAGCCCGCGAATGGACCTTGCGGCTGATCGTCTCGAGCCATGGTCACTGGGATCACATCGGCGATAACGCTGCCGTTGCCGAGCACACCGGCGCCGACATCGCGGTCCATCCCCTCGATCGCGCTCGCCTGGAACGGCCCGAGCCCCTCTTCGCCCCGTTCGAGATCCCTCCGTCGGTTCCGGCTGTCGAGCTGGCCGAAGGCGGCGAAATCAGATTCGGATCGATCCGACTCCTGGTGCTGCACACGCCGGGCCACACCGAGGGGTCGGTCTGTCTCCTAGATGCCGATGAGGGGCGGTTGTTCACCGGCGACACGCTCTTCGCCAACGGCTGGGGCCGGACCGACCTGCCGGGCGGCGACGAGGACGCGATGGCCGCATCGATCGGCCGATTGGCCGAGATGCCGGATCCCGTCCGGGTGCTCCCCGGCCATGGCCCCGCATCGACGATCGGGCGGGAGCGTTCGTGGATGGACCTGATCCGCTCGTCGGGACGCCTGTTCGCGTAGGCCTCCCGCCCGTCGATCACGCGCGGCCGAGGTGAAGAGGTCGGTGATACTCGAGCTCGATGGCACTCGTCCTGAAACCGAGCGACTCGTACAAGGCGAGCGCCTGGTTCGGGTTGTCGAGATCGACCCCCAGCGCCGCCTCGCGCGCGCCGGCGTCGCGGACGCGCCGCAGGCTCCAGGCGAGCATCGCCCGCGCGACGCCGCGTCGACGCCACGGCTCGCGGACAGCGATGTTCTCCGTCCAGCCGATGATGTCGCCCTGGTCGTTGGGTTCGAGGTAGCTCAGGATGTGGCCGACGATCTCGTCGTCGGCGAAGGCCACGCACCAGTGCTGCGGTTGGGTGTGAGGACTATCGCGGAAGCGGCGCCAGGAGGCCTCGGACAGGTCCGGCAGCGGATCGCCCCAATGGTCGGAAAAGACCTCGCCGCCCAGGATCCACAGCCGACGCAGCACGTTCTCGTCGGCTGGATCGATCGCCCGGATGTCGATCCCGTCCGGTGGATGGACCTCGGCGATGTCGTCGAGGTCGCCGCGCCGCATCTCCGCCGCTCGGCGAACAACCCGATAGCCGGCCTTCTCGAGGAGGACGTGTCCACCCCCGTCTGCCTCCTGGATGTAGCCGGCCATGATCGTCGCGCGTTCGCCGAGGTCGGTCATCGAGCCCGCCAGCTCCTGCACGCGGGACGTCTGCCAGGCGAGGAGGGCGGCGCCGATTCCGCGGTGACGGAACTCCGGCAGGACGTCGCAGTGCCCCTCGAAGCTGCGCTCCCCGGTCGTGTTGCGGTCGATCCAGCGGACGATCGCGGATGCCACGATCCGCCCGTCGGCCGCTTCGACAAGCACGATGTCGGTCCGCGGGTTCAGGTTCCGTGGGCTCGCCAGCCACGTGTCGAGGGCGGCCGGGACCGTCCGTTCAGCCACCCCGTCCTGACGGTATGTCTCGGACATGAGGATCGCCATCGCTGGGTGATCGGCCGGCCCGGCATAGGCGCGGGCCCGAAGGCCCGCGACATCGGCGGGGAGGATCGGGACCCGTGCCGTGGTGTCCGTCGTCATGAGGAGTCGTCTCCGTACTTCGTCCGCATGTGTACGGCAACGCTCTTGCCGACCGCCGCCCAGCGGCGCCGTTCCTGGCGCGCTGCGAGGGGATCGGATCGGCGAGCCAACATGGCGATCTCTCGTTCGAGTTTGTGGTATCGCTCGAGCCGATCGGCCGCCAGGCCGCCGGCGACGACGGCCGCCGTGACCGCGCAGCCTGGCTCCGTGTCGTGACGGCAGTCCGAGAATCGGCATCGTGAGGCCAGCTCGGCGACATCGGCGAAGGCGTCGGCGAGTCCATCCTCTGCTCCAGCGACGGACAGCGAGCGGAGTCCGGGCGAGTCGATGAGCAGCGATCCGCCCGGTAACCTGACCAGCTCGCGCGCCACCGTCGTGTGACGACCACGCGAGTCATCCTCGCGGACGGTCGCCGTGTCGTGACGCTGCTCGCCGAGCAGGGCGTTCATGAGCGTCGACTTGCCGACGCCCGAGGAGCCGATGACGACCGCAGTCGAGCCGGGAGTCAGGCGCGCCCGGAGATCGTCGAGACCGAGGCCGTCACGAGCGCTGATGACGAGGACGTCGACACCCGGCGCGATCGCTTCGACGGCACGTCGGTGCTCATCGACGCGCGTGTCGACGTCGGCCTTGTTCAGGACGAGGACTGGCAGCGCACCCGACGACCACGCAACAGCCAGGTATCGTTCGAGCCGGGCGACGTTGAGGTCGTGGTCGAGGCCGGCGACGACGAAGACGACGTCGACGTTGGCGGCGAGGACCTGCGCGTCCGCGCCGGCTCGACGGCCGCTCTCGCCGGCCGACCGGGTGAGGGCCGAGCGGCGAGGCAGGACGGCCGACGATGGTGGCCTTGCCCTCGGCGGTTCGCGTCCCGGCGACGACCCAATCGCCGACCGCCGGCATCTCTGCGGCGCCCATGGCCCCCGATCGGAGCCGGCCGGCCACGCCCGCGGTCAGCTCTGCCTCATCCGTCTGGATGTGCCAGGCGTCTCGATGGGCAATGAGGACTCGTGCTGGCCCGATGTCGCTATCGGCAGCGTGTTCGGCGACGGCTGCCGTGAACGTCGCCGCCCACGTCTCATCCCAGCCGAAGGTCTCGAGGGTCGACATCAGCCAACCCTCTTGAGCCGACCGGTCCGCGGCTTGACCTCGTGCGTGAGGAGCGTCATCGCTCGTCTCCTTTCGTGTAAGTGGTGCTCTGCCCGGCTTTAGGGGGACCGGGCAGAGCGGAAGGCTGGCTCAGCGGCGATCCGCTCACCGAGCCTGATGAGCGAGCGACCGAGTACCCGCCGCGCTGGCGCGGGGGCAGCGGAGCTCGCCTGCAGTGCCCGGGCCTCGCGGACCCGAGCGTTCAGGCGCGCCTGGCGCTGGTCGTTCGCCCGATAGTCGCGGGCGATGTGAAGTCGGAACATGTCGTGCATCTGTCTCACCTCCTTTCTGTTCACGAGTCGTTCTCCTCGTTTCGATGTGAAATGCGAAAAGCCGCGGGCCCCTTCCCGTCTCGTGCGGGTGGGCCACGCGGCTCGATCGCTCCTGCCTCCGGCCGACTAGGTCATGCCTGGGGCAAACGAAAAGCCATGGGCCCGATCCGGCCCACGGCTCCTGGTCGCTAGGTTCGGCGGCGTTACCGCCGGCGTGTCACCAGAACGTGGGCACAGATCTCCCGCTTGCAGCACCGGGAACCGGTGCGAGCGCGAGGACGATCCGCATCGACATCAGATCTGCGCCGCCTCCACTAAGGGGTTGCTGGACGTGGTGCTTCCGGCACCGGCCGCGGATGGTACGCGCCGTGTCTCCGCCGCGTCAACCCGAGACGACCCGCCAGCGGTCGTCGCGACGTCGATCGGTCAGAGCGCGCGGCGGACGATGGGTCTGATGGGGCCGGCCCTGTTGAACTGCCGTGTGGCGACTACCGAGAAACCGGCCTGCTCGAACATCGACAGAGTGCCGGTGTAGGCGGCGGCCGCCGCGATCCGTGATCCGGCAGGGTCGACCGGATATGCCTCCAGCATCGTGGCTCCCTCCCCGCGGGCATACGCGATGGCGCCATCGAGGAGCGCGCTGGCGACACCCGAACGGCGAGCCCGGCGGGCGACGACGAAGCAGACGATCGACCAGACCGGCGTGTCGTCGACGGGTGCCCGGACCACGGAGTGCTCGAGGCGGGCGAAGGCCTCGCGGGGTCCAAGGCTCACCCAGCCGACCGCCTCGCCGTCGCGGAGCGCGATGAGACCTGGCGGCGGCCCAGCCAGCGCCCGCTCGTGGAGTCTGGCGCGGTTGTCCTCGGCCGAGGAGTTCGTCCAGTCCAGGCCGCGGACGCGAAAGTATTGGCACCAGCACCAGCGAGGGTCGCCACCCGCCTGGAAGAGCCGATCGAGGGCGTCCCAGTTGTCGGCGGTGAGCGGTTCGATCTCCACCATGGTCCATTCTCGTCCCGGAATCGAGTCTGACGCCCAGGATCGACTCGCTACTGGAAGCGACGGGCGACCACCAGTCTCCAGGATCCGGTCGAATGCGACCGACCTGCGGTGAGCAACCGCGACGAAGCGACGATGTCGGTCGTCGCGCCCGAGGTCGGCACGATGCCAGCTTGACCGAAGGCGGTGTCGGTTGCCCCGGTAAGACCTGAGAGTCGCGTCAGGTTCGACCGGTTCGGGCCCGAATCCCCGAACCCGACCAGCAGTCGACCCGCGGGATCGACGTCGAACGCCGTGATCACGCCATTGCCGCCAGGCGACGGCAGCCGGAGCATGCCATTGGTGCCGAAGCCGGCCACGAGCTGGCCGTGCGCGTCGATCTTGATGATCTCGGAGTTCAGGACATACGCCCCGTCGGCCGAACCGGTCGGAACGACCGCGAACACATCACCGGTCGGCGTCGGCACGATGAACTGGGCGACACAGCAGATCGCGTTGGTCAAGGTGAACGTCGCGACGCCTTGGATCCCCCAGGCGACATCGGGCGTCCCTGAACTGGTCGTCCGCAGGATCTCGACCTGGTTCGATCCGGCCGCGACGTGCACGATGTAGAGGCGCCCCGCCGGGTCAGAGCCCATCGCGGCAAGTTGCCCACCCACCGGCAGTGCGCGCCGGCCCGACGGCCCGAGACGCACGTCCACCTCGCCGCCCGGGGTCAACCCGGCGAGGTACGACGCCGACGGTGATTGCCCAATCTCGACCCACCGTGTCGAGCCACCGGGCAAGCGGGTCGCCGAATTCGGGGCGAAACCAGGCGCAGACGCCAACGCGACCATGCCGTCGCCGCTGTAGGCACGATCACGGCGCCCGCTGGCGGTAAGCCGGACCACAGTCGTCGCTGTGTGCGTGAGGAGCGCGGTCTCGACGCCGCCCGCCGCCGTCACGTAGGGCCCGGCGACGGTCCAGAAGCCTGCGAGCGATGCGGCTACGACGACCGGCCGTCCATTGTTGAACGCCGGATCCAGGCGGCCGGCCCCGGTGATCGCGACGACCTCGACCCGGACGCGGTTCGAGGGGCGCGGCCACACGGAAACGACATAGATCCGCCCCCCTGCGGTGCGGGCGATCCTGGCGATCGGCGCGACACCGCTGATGTCGGAAATGGTGATCGAGGCGGGAACGACGACCACCCCGCCACTCCCGAAGCCCGGGTCGAGCCAGCCAGGCGGGGAAGCGCCGTCCGCCGGAGCGGCCACCAGCAGCAGCGCGATCATCGCGAGGGACAGCGCTCGTCGGCGCACCTGGGATCCCTTCATCGAATCAGTGGTCACGGGCCGGAGAACGACCCCAAGGATATCCGCCACGAACGCACCGGCAACGACCGACTTCCGCACTCGCCGGCGGGCAACCGCCATTCGATCGGCCAGACGACCTCGATCCGCGAGAGAGTCCAGGACCTGGCCGCCGACTGACGGCGGCGGGGCCATGAGCTCGGGATCGGGGTTGGGTCGCGCTCTCGGGTACGCCACGCTCCACCCAGCACCGACACGTTCAGGCGGGGACACTACTAAACTCGACATCGCGTCGGCATTTGGCCTAACTCACCGGCATTCGCCTAACGAGGTTGTGCGTGTCCGCCTCCGCTGACTGGTCAGTCGCGCCGTCGGGCGACGAGCAACTGTCAGCTGTCTCGTCGCTCTTAGAGGACATCGGCCGCATCCCGCTCGACTTGCCACGGGTCATGACCACGATCCTCGAGCGGGTGACCGCACTCTGCGATAGCGACTACGGCGGCGCGTTCCTGCTCGAGGGTGATGAGTTCCACTGGGTGTTCGGATCGGCCGGACCCAACTCCGCATACGATCAAGGGTTCGAGGACTACGAGTCGCAGCACCCAACGCCGATCGGCCCGTCGTCGCTCCTGGGCCGCGTGGGGCTATCGGGCGATGTCGTCCATATCCCCGACGTCAAGACCGACCCAGACGTACGAGTGGCCGGGCACGAAGGTCTATGACTACCACACGATGCTCGGCGTGCCGATCAAACGGGGGGACCGGCTAATCGGCGCGCTCGAGCTCCATCGCCGCAAGCTGCGACCCTATGCCGAGGCCGAGATCGATCGGGCCTCGCTGTTCGCGCGCCAGGCGTCGATCGCGCTAGGGATCAACCGACTTCTCGAGGAAGTCACAGCGGCCGCCGAGACGATCGGTCGTCAGAGACAGGAGTTGGCCCGCTTCGTGTCGCCCCAGGTCGCCGATCTCCTGTCCAACGAGGACGGCGATCAACTCCTGGCTGGCCATCGGCGCGAGATCTCGGTGGTCATCTGCGACCTCCGAGGGTTCACCTCCTTCTCCGAGACGGCCGAACCCGAGGAGATCCTCGACGTCCTGCGGGCATATCACGCAGCGGTCGGCGAGGCCGGCGCGGCGCATGGCGCCACGCTCGAGCATTTCGCCGGCGACGGGGTCCTCCTGTTCCTCAACGACCCGGTTCGACGAGTTGACCACGCACTGGCGGCGGTCAATCTGGGGATCGCCATCAGGGAGGCCGTCGAGGCCCTCGCAGTGAGCTGGCGACGACGCGGCCACGAGCTCGGGATCGGTGTCGGGATCGCCCTCGGCTATGCGACGCTCGGACGCGTTGGCTATGAGGGCCGCTATGACTACGCCGCGATCGGGAGCGTCGTCAATCTTGCCTCGCGGCTTGGCGAGGCGGCCAGGTCCGGCCAGATCCTTGTCGACCAGCGTGCCTTCGCTGTCGTAGAGGAAGATGTCGATGCCGAGGATATCGGGATGCTCGAGATGCGCGGATTTACCCGGCCCGTCCATGTCCACGCCGTGTCCAGGCTCCACGAGCGCAGCGGGACACCGGTGCGGGCATCTGAGGACGACCCTGGCGGAGCATGACGAAGACCTCCGGTCCTGTGCTGGGAGCGAGCGCTCTCTCCCGCTAGCTGCGGTGGACTAGGGCCCGTCGCCTCGAACCGACAGTGAGGCCTTCGCGTACGATCGAACCGTGTTCGACGTTCGGCCGCGCACCTCGATCGTCGCGCTCATCCGCAGTCGGATCCTCGATGCGGACCTCGGGGCCCTCCTGTGGCTGCTCGGTGAGGGGGGGGTGCAGATGACGGTCGCCTCGACCAAGGACGAGGGTGAGCGCGATGCTGTGGCCGCCGCGTTGGACGATCTCGTGCCGCCCTCCGGTCCCCGGCCCGTCGCGGTCCGTGGAGGATCCCTCGCGGATGTCCTTGCTCGGACGTCGCGCAAGGCGTTGCCTCTTCTCGGAGCGTCGCCGCCGCCGGCCCCCGGCCCGCGGACCGGGGTCGTCCTCATCCTCGCCCAGGGCCGGGTCCTGGCCGCCCACCTCGTCCGCCCGCCGCTCCGCGATGCCGGCGGTCATATCCAGAAGCCCGGTCCCGCCGTCCTCGCGACGTACGACGAGAAGGACGAAGGCCTGGGATCAGTTCGCCTGGGGCATCGCTCCGGAGCTGGCGGAGCTGGCCGGCGTCCGGTCGGGCGACGTGGAGCCAGAGCTCGCCCGTCGGGCCGAGTATCTGACCGGATTGGCCGAGGCCGGGATCGACGGATCCGACGCCGTGGTGTCTGCCCTTCATGGCTATCGGCACGGAGCCGGGCTCGGCTGACTCACCGAGCCGATGAACGGCTATCGTGTGGCAGGCCGAGAGACCGAGTCGGCGGTCGAAGGAGGGACCGGTGCCGGAGTACATCAAGCTATTCCTGTTCCTGCACGTGCTCGGCGCGATCATCGCCTTCGGGCCGACGTTCACGCTGCCATACCTGTCGAACCTGGCCGGTCGTGAACCGCAGCACGCGAACTTCATGACCCGCTCCGCGGTGGCCGTCAGTCGGGGCATCATCGTCCCGGTCGCTCTTTCGATGGCGGTGACCGGTGGGCTCATCATCTGGTCGGCGAACATCGATCCGCTCGCCCCCGCGTTTCGCTGGCTGCTTCTGGCCATCGCACTCTACGTGGCCGCCCTCGGCGTTTCGATCTTCGTTCAGCTGCCCAATGCTCGCCGGATCGTCGAATTGACCGCCACACCACCGCCACCGGGCGCCACCGGCGGACCGCCGCCCGAGCTGCTGGCGAGGATTCAGCGGGCCAAGATCGGTTCCTTCGTCCTCATGTCCCTCGTCGTCCTCATCGCCTTCCTTATGGTTACCAAGCCGCAGTTCGGGATCTGATGGCGTTCGTTGCCTCGTCGCCGGCCGAGCTGCTCGGCCGCCTCAGCGGCATCATCCGGATCGATGGCGGTTCCCTCGTCATCGACGACGAGGCCCGGCTCCGCTCCGACGGGGTCCGGGACCTCGCCTGGACCGCGGCATTCTCCGAGGACGAAGCGACGGTCGACGCGGCCCGCTGGATCGTCTGGGAGGCGAGTCAGGCGACGGGCGCGCTGTCGGCGAGCATCCAGGAGCTTTACACGGCTCGCGGCCGCGGCGAGGTCCGCGGCTTCACCGTGCCGGCCATCAACATCCGGGCCCAGACGTTCGACATGGCGAGGGTCGTCTATGAGGCCGCGGCGGCCAACGACGTCGGCGCAGTCATCCTGGAGCTGGCCCGCTCCGAGCAGACGTACACGTATCAGCGGCCGATCGACTATGCGACGGCTGTCCTGGCAGGTGCCGTCGCCGCGGGCTGGCAGGGGCCCGTCTTCCTCCAGGGCGACCACTACCAGTTCAACGCCAAGAAGTTCGCCGCCGACCCGGAGAGCATGACCGAGGAGATCCGGCGCGCCTGCCGTCTCGCCGTGGACGCCGGCTATCGCAACATCGACATCGACGCCTCGACTCTCGTGGACCTCGCCCACGGCACGCTCGACGAGCAGCAGCGTGCGAACTACACGATCACGGCCGAGCTGGCGGCGCTCATCCGATCGCTCGAGACGGACGGCGTGACGATCAGCGTGGGTGGCGAGATCGGAGAGGTCGGCAAGGAGAACTCGAACGAGGGCGAGTTGCGGGCGTTCCTCGACGGCTTCCGGCGCGAGCTCGACGGTCGCGCGCCGGGTGCGATCGGCGTCTCGAAGGTCAGCGTCCAGACGGGGACATCGCACGGCGGCGTCGTGCTGCCCGACGGCTCGGTCGGGGCGGCGGCCGTGGACTTCGACGTCCACGCCCGTCTCGGTGAAGTGGCGCGCCACGAGTACGGCACCGCCGGGACCGTCCAACATGGCGCCTCGACGCTGCCGGACGAGCTGTTCCATCACTTCCGCGACGTCGAGACGGCCGAGATCCACTTGGCGACGGGCTTCCAGAATACGCTCTACGGGCATCCTGCCTTCCCGGCAGAGCTTCACGCCGAGATCGAGGGCTGGTGCTTCGACAATGCCGTCGACGAACGCAAGGCCGAGCAGACGGACGCCCAGTTCGTCTATACGACGCGGAAGAAGGCGCTCGGACCGTTCAAGCGCCGTTTGTGGGACCTTCCGACACGCGATGCGATCCTCGAGACTCAGCGCCAGAAGGTCGTCTTCCTGTTCGAGCAGCTCGGCGTCATCGGATCGCGATCGATGGTCGATCGCTACGTGGCCGCGGTGCCCTTCGATCGTCCCACGCCTGAGGGGCTGACGACGAGCGTCGCCTGAGGCGAGAAATCGCGTTGACTCGGCCCACCGGCACTCCTATGCTGCCTCGCACGTCCGGCGCTTTGAGGGAGGTCGTCGGACACGCGAGTGCCCTCGCGTTCTCCCCAGAGGTCAGTCTCGCGACGGCCGGGCCGTCGCGGCGGTAGGAGGAGGATGGCTCGTGTCAGAACCAAGCAGTACGGCTGACGTCGCCGCACGCGACGACGCCCATCTCCAGGCGCTTGGCATCAAGCCCGAGCTGCGGCGGACGCTCGGCTTTCTCTCGAACTTCGCGATCGCGTTCGCATTCATCAGCGTCTCGACCGGCTCGTTCGGCAACTTCGGTGGCGGGATCGCTCTTGCCGGGCCGGCCATGTTCTGGATGTGGTTCGTCATCTGTGGCGGGCAGTTCCTGGTCGCCCTCGTCTTCGCCGAGTTGGCCAGCCACTACCCGGTCGCTGGCTCCGTCTACCAATGGTCCAAGCGGTTGTCGAACCGTGGTCTGGGATGGTTCACCGGCTGGTTCTACTTCTGGGCGCAGATCGTGACCGTCACCGCCGTGGCCGTCATCGTCGCGTTCGTGGTCGGGAGCATCGCGGTGGCGTCCGGTGCTGGGACCGACGCGGTCGAGTACCTCGGCACGCAGTCGCCAGGTGGCTTCACCACGATGTTCAAGTTCGTAGCGATCATCGCCCTGATCCTCACCACGATCGTCAATGCCTATGGCGTTCGCCTGATGTCGATTCTCAACAACATCGGGGTGGCGACCGAGATCCTGGGCATGCTGGTGTTCGCCCTCGTGCTGTTGTTCTTCGCAAACGTCCAGCCACCTGACACCCTTCTCTCGACTAACGGCGCGGAAGCCGCTCAGAACGGCAACATCCCCGCCACCCTGCTGCTGGGCATGTTCATGGCCGTCTTCATCGTCTACGGCTTCGACACGGCCGGGACGTATGGAGAGGAGACCGTTGACGCCGGACGGCAGGCCCCCAAGGGTGTCCTGTCGTCGATCCTGATCTCGTTCCTTGTTGGTGTGATCTTCATCCCCGCCGTGATCCTCGCCTCGCCCGACATCACCGCGACGATGGAGGAGGGGGCGCTGGGCGGATTCCCGATCGGAACGATCATCGCCAACGCCTTTCAGCAGGAGCTCATCCTGGGCATCACCTTTGGTGAGCTTTACCTCTTCGTGATCCTGGCCTCAGTGTTCGTGTGCACCATGGCGATCCAGGGTGCGGCGAGCCGGCTGATGTTCTCGATGTCCCGTGATCGGCATCTTCCGGCTGGCGGCTGGCTGGGCCACGTCAGCACGCGCTTCCGGACGCCGGCCAACGCGACCGTGACGGTTGGGGTGATCGCGGCGCTGCCGCTCCTGGTGCTCGAGCCCTTCCAGGCCATCTCGGTCTCGATCGCCGCAACGGGCCTTATCTACCTGAGCTACTTCCTGTGCAACGCCGGTGTCATGTGGGCCCGAACCAGGGGCTGGCCGCATGCTGCAGCTTGGTTCAGCCTTGGACGCTGGGGCAAGCTCATCAACATCCTCGCGCTCATCTGGGGCGGCCTGATGATCATCAACATCGGGCTCTGGAACGACACGGCCCTGTTCGGCGACTTCGGGACCGAGGGTCGTCTCTTCTGGAACCCGGCGCTGAACACCGTGATCAAGCCATTCGGGCAGGAGGTCGCGGGGATGCCAACCTGGCCCTTCTTCGAGACCATGATTGGCTTGATCCTGGTCGTCGGCGCCATCTACTACATCGCGGTCGTCCGGCGTCAGGCGCCGGATGTTAAATCGACCGATCTCGTGACCGGCGAGGCTCTGATCGGCTAGATCACATCATCCGCATCAGTGGCGGCGCGGCGGGTCCACCCGTCGCGCCGCCGACAGCGGCGACAATGACGCGGTGACGGACGGCCAACCGCCCCTCGAGCTCATCGTCGCGCTCGATCGGCTGCCGGAGCTGAGCGGCAGGCACCTGAGCCTGACGGCGCTGTCGGGCGGCATCACCAACCGCAATTTCCTCATCGTCGTCGACGGCCTGCCCGAACGTTTCGTCGTTCGCCTGGCCGGCAACGACACCCATCTGCTCGGGATCAGCCGCGAGGTCGAGCTGGCGGCGACCGTTGCGGCGGCGGGCGTCGGCATCGGCCCCGAGGTCGTCGCCTTCATTCGACCCGAGGGCTACCTCGTGACTCGCTTCATCGAGGGCAACCCCGTGCCCGTCGAGAAGGTCCGCCAGCCGGCGATGCTGGAGCGCGTCGCCGACTCCGTGCGCCGCTTCCACGACGGCCCGGCGATTCCGGGCCTATTCATCCCCCTCCGCATCGTCGAGGCCTATCGAGCACTGGCGGAGGTGCGGGGGGTTCCGATCCCGATCGAATACGGCCTCGCCCAGGCCGTCGGCCGACGGATCGAGCTGGCCCTCCTCGCCGATCCCACCGACCTTCGACCCGGTCACAACGACCTCCTCAACGCCAACTTCATCGATGACGGCCAGCGCATCCGGATCGTCGATTGGGAATACGCGGGGATGGGCGACCCATTCTTCGACCTCGGCAACTTCGCGGCCAACAACGAGCTGCCGCTCGACGCCGATCCGATCCTCCTGGCGGCATACGATCGCGGGCCTGTCGTCGGGCGGCGTCTGGCTCACCTCCGGCTCATGAGGGTCGTCTCCGACTTCCGTGAAGCCATGTGGGGGGTCCTCCAGCAGGCCATCAGCACGCTCGACGAGGATTTCGTCGCTTACGCAGGTCGCCACTTCGACCGACTCCTGGCGACGGCCTCCACGCCGGCGTTCCAGCGAGCGCTTCACGAGGCCGCCGGCGAGCGGGCGACCGGTCCGGCATGATCGGGGCATGACGGAGCCGCTCGATCGCGCCCGTATCGTCGTCATCGGCGGTGGCATCGTCGGCTGCTCGATCGCCTTCCACCTGGCCGAGGCCGGCGAGCGTGACGTCCTCCTGGTCGAGAAGGCCGCCCTGACCTCCGGCTCGACCTGCCAGGCGATGGGCGTCGTGACGATGTTCAACCCGTCCTCGACGATGATGGGCTACCGCCGCTACAGCATCGAGCTGTATCGCCGACTCGGGGTCTTCGAAACGGTCGGGAGCCTGCGGATCGCCTCATCGGAACGTCAGCTGCGGGAGCTGCAGCGGACGGCCTCGCGGACGCGGGCGATCGGTCTCGACGCCGAGCTCGTCGGGCCGGACGATGCCTCCCGCATCTTGCCGGCGATGTCGCGCGATGCGCTGTTCGGCGGGGTCTGGCTGCCGGGCGACGGATATCTCGACCCGCACGGCGCGACGCACGCCGTCGCAGCGGCCGCCCGGGCGTTGGGGGTGAGGGTACGGCTCAACACGCGGGTGACCGGGATCGAGCTCTCGGATCGCCGCGAGGTCCGGCGCGTGCTGACCGAGCACGGCCCGATCGAGGCGGAGATCGTGGTGAACGCCGCTGGGATGTGGGCACCCCAGGTGGCGGCGATGGTCGGCGCCTGGGTCCCCTCGACCCCGGTCGATCATCAACACGCCGCCCTGGCGCCGGTCCCAGGCCACGAGCTGCCGCGCGACATGCCCTGCTTCCGCGATCCGGATCGGCTCGTCTACGGCCGCAGCGAGACCGGCGGGATGCTCCTCGGCGGCTACGAGGCATCGCCGCCCGCCCGCTGGGCCGACGGTGTCCCATGGGACCATGCCGAGCGCTCGTTCCCACCCGATTACGAGCGCTTCACGCCGCTCCTGCAGGGAGCCGCCAAGCGTTTCCCATTCCTGGGCGACGCTCAGATCACCCACCTCATCTGCCACCCCGACGCGATGACGCCCGATGCCAACCCGCTGCTCGGGCCGATGCCCGGCCTCCACGGCTTCTGGGTCGCCGCCGGGATGTCGCTTAACGGCTTTGGTGGCGCCGGTGGGATCGGGAGGACGATGGCGGCCTGGATCACGACCGGCGAGCCGGACGCCGACGTGTTTGCCTACCGCCCCTGGCGCTTCACGGACACCTATCGCGACCCAGTCTTCGCGGCCGGCCTGGCCCGTGAGGCCTACGGCTACTACTACTTCCTGCGCTACCCGGCCGACCAGGACGAAGCCGGCCGGCCGCGGCGCCTGTCGGCCGTCTACGCGCGTCTCCAGGATGCCGGGGCGGTGTTCGGGACGAAGGCCGGCTGGGAGCGCGTCGAGTACGTTCGGCCCGGCGAACCGTGGCGGCGAGCCGGCCCCGATCAGCGCGCCTGGGGCTGGGCCAGGCCGCCATTCTTCGAGAGGGTGGGGGAGGAGCACCGGGCCGTCCGCGAACGGGCCGGGCTCATCGACCTCACCTCGTTCGGCAAGATCGAGGCGGCCGGTGCGGGAGCGCTCGGGCTTCTCCAGCGCGTGGCGGCGAACGATGTCGACCGCCCGATCGGGAGTCTCGTGTACACGCAGTTCTGTACGCCGAGCGGTGGGATGGTGGCCGACGTGACCGTGACTCGCCTCGCGGCCGACCGCTTCCGGGTCGTGACCGGCGCCGGCTATGTCGCTTCGGACCTTGGCTGGCTCCGCCTCAATGTGGCCGACGACGATCCACCGGTCACCTTGCGCGATGTCACCGACGATTGGTCTGTCCTCGCCCTGTGGGGCCCACGGGCGCGCGACATCCTGGCTGCGACGACGGAGGACGACCTGTCGGATGCGGCGCTTCCCCCTGCGCCAGATGCGTTCCCTGCATATCGGGTCCGCGTCGGCCGAAGCCGCACGCATCTCCTACGCCGGCGAGCTCGGTTGGGAGCTCTACGTCGCCCCCGAATGGGCGGTCCAGGCGTGGGATCGGATCGTCTCTGCCGGCGGCGCCCACGGCATGGAGGTCGTCGGCTACAGGGCCCTCGAAGGTCTCCGCCTCGAGAAGGGCTACCGCTATTACGGCACCGACCTGACGATGCTCGAAACGCCGGACGAGGCCGGCCTCGGCCCGTTCGTCCGGCCCGACAAGGGCGACTTTCTCGGCCGCGAGGTGGTGCTCGCACGCCGAGCGACCGGCCTCCGCCATCGGCTGCGGACGATTCTCATTGGAGGGGCCGAATGGCTTCCGCTCTTCGGCGGTGAGTCCGTCCGCCTGGGAGGCGAGGTGGTCGGGCGCCTGCGCAGTGTCGCCTACGGCTACAGCGTCGAGCGGACCATCGGGACGGTCTACCTGCCGACCGCCGTCGCCGGCGGGACGACCCTCGACGTCGACGTCTTCGACGGACGAGAAGCGGCGATCGTCGGGCCAGACGTTGCCTGGGATCCGAGCGGCGCGCGAATGCGCGGCTAGGCTGACCCGTCGGCCCGGGCAACCTCGGTGAGCCAGCCCTCGAAGGCAGGATCAGCCAGCTTGGCCGCGGCTCGGCCCCAGCGCTCCTCGGCCCAGCCCCAGAAGTCGTAGTCGATCGTACTGATCCGGGTTTGGATGGCCGCCCACAGTGTCCAGCCGACGTCGCTCATGATCATGTTCAGCTTCATCCGGGCCAGCATGGCGGGCCTGGCCTCGCCGAAGTAGGCGGCGCACAGCTCCTCGATCCGGGCCTCGTCCCAGCCGAGCTCCTGGCAGGTGTTGCCGAGCTCGAACGTCGGGTCGTTGTTGCCGCTGTACTCGTAGTCGACGATCCGGATCGCGGTCCCGTCGTCGATGTAGTTCTCCGCCAGCAGGTCGTTGTGACAGGGAACCGTTGGCAGCGGCTGTGCCGCGAAGGCCGTCTCGATCCGAGGCACCGCGACGATGCCGTCTCGATAGCCTGGCGGGACGGCATAGTTCCTCTCATCGCATAGCTGGAGATAGCGCTCGGCGAGCCGGAACATGTCGAAATCGCGCAGGAAGCGAGGCCCGGCGTGGAGGCGACGCAGCGACGCGGCGACACGGGTCGGCATGCCGGGCGTGCCAAGCGCCTCGTTCGAGAGGGTCCTGCCCGGGATGAACTCGAGCACCAACGCGCCGACCGAAGGGACATGATGGATCGACCCGCGGTCCGATGCCCGTCTCGGCCGCCGCCCGGTTGTTCGCCAGCTCGTTAGCGCGGTCGATGGCCAGGAGATCCGTGTCCGCTCCCGGGATCCGCACGAAGTAGGGCGTCTCATCCACGCGGACGATGTAGTTGGCGTTCGTCAGCCCGCCTGCGATCGGTTCGACGCCGACATCATGCCCGCGCCACTCGGGGATCGCGGCGATGACCCGATCGACAGCAACAGGCACCGTACCTCCTCGTTCTCGTTGCCAGGCAGCGTAAGGGTTGTTGGCGACGCCGGCTCCGTGACGCGCCACTAGATCCTCGCCAGCCGAGCACGACGCCCTGACGGTTCGATACGCTCCCACCATCACCGGAGCACGGAGGCCTCGTTGGCTGAGCAGGCGCGGGCTGTCGTCATCGGTGGTGGCGTCGGCGGCACGAGCATCGCCTACCACCTCGCCGAGCTCGGTTGGAGCGACATCGTCCTAGTCGAGCGAGCCGAGCTGACCTCCGGCTCGACGTTCCACTCGGCCGGGCTTGTCGGCCAGCTCCGGGCGAGTCCCACGCTGACCCGGATGATGATGTACGGGACGGCGCTCTACCGGCGACTCAAGGAGGAGACGGGCGTCGATCCATCGTGGCACGAGGTCGGGTCTCTTCGGCTGGCCTCGACGAAGGCGCGCTACGAGGAGCTCCATCGCCAGGCCGGTTGGGCCCAGACGTTCGGACTGCCGCTGGATCTCATCTCCGCCGAAGACGCTCAACGCCTGTTCCCGCTCATGTCGACAGACGGGGTGAAGGGCGCCGTCTGGCTCCCGACCGACGGCTGGCTCGACCCGTCCGGCCTCGCCCAGGCGCTCGCGGCGGGCGCCCGGAAGCGTGGGGCGAGCGTGCGCACGCATTCTCGCGTCGTCGCCATCGCGACGGAGAGTGGGCGGGTGGCGGGCGTCACGGTCGACCACGAGGGCGAGAGGACCGAGATCGCCACCGAGGTCGTCGTGTGTGCCGGCGGCATGTACAGTCGCGAGATCGGGGCGATGGTCGGGGTGACCATCCCGATCGTGCCGTTCGCCCACGAATATCTCTTCACCGAACCCATCGAAGGGGTTCGGTCCGATATTCCGGCCCTCCGCGACCCCGACAACCTGTGCTACTTCCGGGAAGAGGTCGGCGGGTTGTGCATGGGCGGCTACGAACGCCACCCGGCGCCGTGGGGCCTCGATGGCATCCCGGCAGACTTCAATCACCGCCTGCTCGAGCCGGATTGGCCGCGCTTCTCGGAGATCATGCAGGGCGCCGTCCGGCGCGTGCCGGCGATCGCCGATGCAGGAGTGACCCGACTCATCAACGGGCCCGAGGCGTTCAGCCCCGACGACGAGTTCATTCTCGGCGAGTCCGACGTCCGCGGCTTCTTCGTCGCAACAGGCTTCTCGGCCCATGGCATCGCCGGCGCCGGCGGAATCGGCCAGCAGATGGCCCAGTGGATCGTCGAGGGAGAGCCGGAGCTCGATCTCTGGAAGATGGATATTCGACGCTTCGGCGCCCAATACGGCTCGCCCTCGTACACGCTCGCCCGCACGCACGAGGTCTACGCGACGTACTACGACATCCGTTATCCGAACGAGGAGCGACAGGCGGGCCGGCCGCTGCGGCTGTCGCCGGCGTACTCTCGGGTGGCCGCGCTGGGCGCGTCGTTCGGCGAGAAATCGGCCTGGGAGCGGCCGAACTGGTACGAGCCGAACGCCGACGGCGGCGGGTTGGACGGCATCGATCGGGCCTGGCTCGAGGAACGACGGCCCCGTGGCTGGGCGGGCGAGCTGTGGTCGCCGGCCATTGGCGCCGAGGCGCTGGCGACGCGACGCACGGCCGCCCTGTTCGACGAGAGCTCCTTCGCCAAGCTCGAGGTGAGCGGGCCGGGCGCTGGGGCCTTCCTCGACGGTCTCTGCGACAACGAGGTGGTCCGCGACATTGGGGCCGTCGTCTACACGCAGATGCTCAACCGACGAGGCGGGATCGAGTGCGACTTCACGATCACCCGCCTGGCGGATGATCGCTTCTTCATCGTGACGGGGACGGCGTTCGGCAACCACGACCTCGGCTGGATCCGCAACCACGCCCCGGACGATGGCACGGTCGCGGTCCGCGACGTGACGTCGGCGCGGGCGTGCTTCGGGCTGTGGGGCCCCAGAGCCCGCGACATCCTGACGGTCCTCACCTCGGACGACCTGTCGAACGAGGGCTTCCCCTACATGTCGGGCCGTGAGATCACGGTCGGGTCGGTACCGCTCCTCGCGCTGCGCGTTACCTACGTCGGCGAGCTTGGCTGGGAGCTCTACCCGCCGGCCGAGTACGGCACCGCCCTGTGGGACGCGCTCTGGGAGGCGGGCCAGTCGTTTGGTCTCGCCGCAGCCGGCTACCGGGCCATCGACGCCCTCCGGATCGAGAAGGGCTACCGGGTCTGGTCGTCGGACATCACCCCGGAGGAGACGCCCTATGAGGCTGGCCTCGGCTTCGCCGTCCGCCTCGAGGGGCGGTCGTTCATCGGGCGCGACGCCCTCCTCAGGGCGCGCGATGCAGGCCCGCGGAAGCGTCTGCGCTGCCTCGTCCTCGACGATCCGCGGTCCGTCTGCCTCGGCAACGAGCCGGTCCGGATCGGTGGCGACGTGGTCGGCCGGGTGACGAGCGGCAACTACGGCTGGGCCGTCGAACGATCGATCGCCTACGCGTACCTACCGCCGGAGGTCGAGATCGGTGTGCTCGGTGACATCGATGTGTTCGGTGACTGGATCGGCTGCGAGGTCGTCCGTGAGCCGCTCTACGATCCGGCCGGCGAGCGGATCCGCTCATGACGAGCGAATACGCTCGAGCCTCCGACGCCGACCTGCGTCGCTGGCTCGACCTCGCTCTCGCCATCGCCGACGAGGCGGACGATATTGCGCTCGCGCATTTTCGACGAGACGTGGAGGTCAAGCAAAAGCCCGATCGGACGTTCGTGACGATCGCCGACACGGCGATCGAGCGCCTCGTCAGGGAGCGGATCTCGGCAGTCCACCCGGATCACGGCTTCGTCGGCGAGGAGCTGGGATCGGAAGATGGCGCGGGCACTGCCCGCTGGTACGTCGACCCGATCGACGGCACCCACAACTTCATCCGGGGCGTGCCGCTCTTCGGGCTGCTGCTGGCGCTCGAGATCGACGACGAGCTCCAGCTGTCGGTCATGTCCGCGCCCGCCCTGCGCGAGCGGTGGTACGCCTGGCGGGGTGGGGGAGCCTGGGCCGCAGGAGCGGCCGGCAGCGAAGCCCCGCGCCAGCTCCGGGTGTCCCGGGTCGGGCGCGTCGAGGACGCCCATGTCCTCTACGGCTCGCTGCAGGATCTCGAGGTGTCGGGACGGGTGCCCGGCTTCCGGGACCTGCTTCGCGATGTCTGGCGCGAGCGCGGCTTCGGAGACTTCTGGGGCTATGCACTGGTGGCCGAGGGGGCCGCCGAGGTGATGGTCGAAGTCGATGTCTCGGCCTGGGACCTGGCCGCCCCGTTCGTCATCATCGAAGAAGCCGGGGGCCGCGTGACAGACTTCGAGGGCCGTCGACGGATCGACTCGCGGACGGTCCTGGCCACGAATGGGATCCTGCACGACGATATGCGTTCGCGGCTGCAATCCGAGCCGAGCGGGAGGGCCAGACCATGATGGAAGAACGGACGGGCGCCGGGTCCTTCCCGGAGGGAACCCCTGCCTGGCCGGGCAACCCCGGATCAGCGCCCGGCCTGACGCCGCCGCACCTGGCCGATCCTCGGGCGCTCCAGATCCTTACCACGGAGCACTGGAGCCTCCTCGCGACGCGGTCACTGTCCTACAACGAGGCATTCACCCGGGCCGGGATGTTCCTCTCATTCCTGGCCGCGTCGCTCGTCGCCCTGGCGCTCGTTGCCCAGGCAACGGGGTTTGGGACGGACCTCGCCCTGATCGCCGCCATCATCCTGGCGCTGGATCTCTTCATCGGAGTTGCGACCCTCGGCCGCATCGCCAGCGCCGGCGCCGAGGAGCTCCACTGCGTGCGGGGCATGAACCGGATCCGGCACGCCTATCTCGAGATCGCTCCAGACCTCGAGCCGTACTTCGTCGCCCCGTTCCATGATGATCCGGCGGCCATCCTTGACGCCTACAGCGCGGGCAAGGAACCCGCCGGTGGACCTGTGGCAAGTCTTGCCCATGGCCTCACCACGACGCCGGGTATGGTCGCCGTGATCAATACGGTGATCGCCGCGGCGCTTGTCACGGTTGTGGCGCTCGGGCTGGGCTTGGAATCGGGCCTCGCCCTGGCGGTCGGGCTCGTGACCTTCGTCATTCTCTTTGTCATTCAGGCTGCGGTCGGCGTGCAGGCAGCTCGACTCTCGGTCGAGGGGATCCCCGTCCACTTCCCGTCGCCGCCTCGCGACGATGAGACGCCGCGTCCTAACCCGCTGGGCTGACCTCGGCTTCGCCGGCTCGGATCCGGAGCTGCTCGCGGACGCGCTCGAGCTCGGCCCGGTCGATGACGTTCGCCCCGCCGAGGGCGCGGGCCCGCCAGGTGAGGCCGGCCAGCTCCTCGATCGTCCGCGCTCGGTCCATGGCCGTCCCTAGATCGGCGGCCACGGCCACCGACCCGTGGCTGGCCAGCAGTACGGCATGGTCAGCGCCGAGCGTCGACACGCAGGCGTCGGCCAGCTCCTGCGTCCCGAAGGTCGCGTAGGGCGCCACACGGATCCGATCGCTTCGCCCTTCGAGGAGCGGGGCGATGACGTAGTGGACGGCCGGGATGGGCTCACGGGCCGCGGCGAAGACCGTGGCGAAGGGCGAGTGGGTGTGGACGATGGCGCCGACGTCGGGTCGGGCGGCGTAAATCGCGAGATGGAGTCGGAATTCGGAGCTCGGCCGGCGGTCGCCTCTGGCTGCGAACTCGGCCCCACCGATGACGACGATGTCGTCGCCCTCCATCTCGTCATAGGCCACGACGGCCGGGGTGATCGCCACCCGTCCATCGATGAGCCGGACGCTGAGGTTTCCCGACGACCCGCTCAGGAGACCCTCGGCGAGGAGTCGGCGAGCCGCCGCCGCGATCGCGTCCCTGGTGGCTCGCTGGGTCGTCACCTCATCGCCCGGATGGGCTCAGGCGCCCGACGCGGCCAGCGAGTCGGCCATGATCGAGAGAGCCAGGTCGACCTCGTCCGACGTGGTGACGAGCGGCGGGATGATCCGCACGACGTTGCCGTAGGTGCCGGCCGAGAGGACGATGAGCCGCCGCGACAGTGCCTCGGCGATGACCCGTTTCGTCAGATCGGCGTCGGGCGTCCGGCCGTCGCCTTCATCGGGCTGGACGAACTCGAGGGCGAGCATGAGTCCAAGCCCGCGGACATCGCCGATCGACCGATGGGGAGCCGCGATCCGCCGCAGGCCGACCAGGAACTGGTCGCCCCGCAGGCGTGCATTCTCGACGAGACCCTCCTCTTCGATGACGTCGAGGGTCGCCAGCGCGGCTGCACAGGCCACGGCATTGCCGCCGTAGGTGCCGCCATGTGTCCCCGGCGCCAACCTGGCAAGGAGCTCCCGACGGGCCAGCAGGCCCGACAGCGGCAGACCCGAGGCGATGCCCTTGGCCATGACGACGATGTCGGGGACGACATCCCAGTGCTCGACCGCGAAGAAGCGACCCGTCCGCCCGAACCCCGTCTGGACCTCGTCGGCGATGAGCAGGATGCCGTGTCGATCGGCGATCTCGCGCAGTCGCGGCCAGAACGATGGCGGGGGCACGATGTAGCCGCCCTCGCCGATGACCGGCTCGCAGATGATGGCGGCGACCTTGTCCGGGTAGATGAACTGGTGGAAGAGCAGGTCCAGCCGCTCCTCCCAGTCGCAGGTACAGGCAGCGGGGCTGTGCGCGCCACCCGAGGCGCGGTAGCAATAGGGGTAGTCGGCGTGATAGACGGACCCCGGCAGCGGCTCGAAGTCGGCCCGATAGACGTCCTTGGCCGCGGTCAGCGCCATGGCCTGGCCCGTTCGGCCGTGGAAGCCGTAGCGAAAGGCGATGATGGCCGGCCGGCCGGTCGCTACGCGCGCCAGCTTGACCGCGGCCTCGATCGCCTCGGCCCCGGAGTTTGAGAGGAAGGCGGCCCAGTCGTCACCCGGCATCACCTTCGGCAAGCGCTCATACAGGCGCAGGCCTGGCTCGTGGTAGACGACGTTCTGCTGGCCGTGGATGAGCCGCGTCGCCTGGGCCGCGATGGCCGCGGCGATGCGTGGATGGGCGTGGCCGGTGTTGACGACGCCGATGCCAGCCGAGTAGTCGAGGTATCGATCACCGTCCGTCGTGACGAGCCAGGAGCCCTCGCCGTGGCTGACGGTGAGATTCGTGATCCGCGTCCAGACGGGCGGGATGACCGAGCGGTCGGGCAGGTTTGTCAGGTCGCCCTCGGTCGATGGCCTCGTCGTCTCGAGCATGGTGGTCTCCCGGCGAACGGTCCGGCCATCATCCTACCGAACCGGGACCTCGCCGTCGCTCAGGCGCGATTGCGACGGGCCGACACGAGCGTCTGTAGAACGATCACGCCGACCGCGCCGAGGAAGATCAGCGAGCCGATGACGTTGATCTGGACCGGCAGGGCATTGCGCTGGATCGAGTAGACCCAGATCGGGAACGTGTTGGTCGTGCCCGACACGAAGTTGGTCACGATGAAGTCGTCGATCGACAGCGAGAAGGCCAGCAGAGCGGCCGCCATGATGCCCGGGAAGATCAGCGGGAACGTCACCTTCCAGAAGGTCGTGATCTCGTTTGCGCCGAGGTCCATCGCGGCTTCCTCGAGGCGCCGGTCGAAGCCGGTCATACGGGCTTTCACGGTGACCACGACGAAGCTGACGCAGAACATGATGTGGGCGATGAGGATCGTGATGAAGCCGGTCGGGTAGAGGGTCGGGACGTTCCCGGCGAAGGGCGGCAGGGCGGTCGTCACGAAGAGGGTCAGGAGGCTCGCCCCGAGGACGATCTCGGGCGTCGCCATCGGGATGAAGATGAAGCTGTTCGTCGCGCCACGTCCGCGGAACGAGTAGCGGGTGATGGCAAGTCCGATGAGGGTGCCCAGGATCGTCGCCACGATCGTGGCCAGGAAGGCGATCGCCAGGGTCGTCACCAGGGAGTCCGGCAGGCCCGGCCAGTCGAGTGGGTGTAGCCAGCCGTCGAGCGAGAACTCGTTCCACTGGTAATTGAACTTGCCGACCGGCTTGTTGAACGAGAAGACGATCATGACCCCGATCGGCACCAGGAGATAGGCGATCGCGAGGGCCGTGAAGACCGGCAGGGCCAGCCGGCCGATTCGCTGCCCGGTGCGGCTGCCGGCTTTTGGGGGGCCGCCTGGTGCTGGGACGGTCGAAGCAGCCATCGGTCAGCCTGTCAGCGCGTCGCTGCCGAGGGCGCGGGCGTAGATCGTGATGAGGACGAGGATGCCGGCCATGAGGATGAACGCAAGCGCCGATGCCACCGGGTAGTCGTTCTGGAGCAGGAAGCGGTATTGGATCACGTTGCCGATCATGAGGGTGTGTGGGTTGCCGAGAAGCTGGGCATTGACGTAGTCGCCCATCGCCGGGATGAAGGTCAGGATCGTCCCCGCGAAGATGCCGGGCAGTGCGAGTGGGAACGTGATCCGCCGGAAGATCGCCTGACGATCGGAGTAGAGATCGGCGGCCGCCTCGATGAGGCGTGGATCGATCTTCTCGAGGGCGATGTAGAGCGGCAGGATCATGAAGGGCAGGAAGTTGTAGGTCAGGCCCGCCGTCTGTGAGAGCGGCGTGAACAGGACGCTGAAGTCGGGCGGCAGCAGTCCGATCGCCTTGAGGGGGCCGAGGAGGGGTCCCTCGTCGCCGAGGAGGATCTTCCAGTTGACCGTCCGAATGAGGAAGCTGGTGAAGAACGGGGCGATGACCATGAACAACAGGAGGTTCTTGTACCGGCCGCCGCGGAAGGCGATGAAGTACGCGACCGGAAAGCCGATGACGAAGGTCAGGATCGTGGCCAGGCCGCCGTAGATGATCGAGTTGGCGAAATTTTCGGGGAACTGGGTCAGGGCGTAGATGTAGTTGTCGAGGTTCCAGGTCCGGACGAAGCCGGTCTGCAGGGTGCCCTCCGACACGGAGTAGAGGAACATCTGGATCGAGGGCAGGACGAAGAAGACGACGAGATAGAGGATCCCGGGCGCCAGGAGCAGATAGGGAAAGGCGCGGCGAAGCCGGCGGCCGGGTGGCCGTCCCTGGATGGCCGCCGTCGCCGTCGCCATTGGCCCTAGAGACCGCGAAGCTTGCCGAAGAGGTCGGCCATGTAGGCCTCGATCTCGGGCGACAGGGCATCGAAGCTGTGGGCCTTGGCGATCACGTCCGGCGGCGGGAAGAGGAGTGGGTTTTCGCCCGCGTCCGGATCGAGCTTGAGGATCTCCTCGGCCGCTCCCTCGACCGGCGACACGTAGTAGACGTAGTTGGCGATCTGGGCAGCGATGCGTGGGTCGTAGACGAAGTTGATCATGAGCTCGGCCGTGTACTTGTTGGCGGCGCCCTTCGGGATCATCATGTTGTCGGTCCAGAGCATGACCCCCTCCTCGGGGAAGATGAACTTGTCATCTGCCGTCCCCGACGAGGCGAGGTCGCCCGACCAGACGAACGCTGCCCAGGTGTGCTTGTTGTTGAAGTTGGTCAGGTACGCGTTGTCGACGAACTCGAGCCCCTTGTCGACGAGCGGCTGGATGGCGGCGGCGGCCTTGTCGAAGTCTTCCTTGGTGACCGTGGCCGCGACCGGGTCGATGCCCAGCGTGAGCATCGTCATCGGGAAGGTGTCGCGGGCGTCAACGAGGAACGTGACCCGCTTCGGATCGATGCTCCAGAGGTCCGCGATCTTGGTCGGTTCGGCGATCTTGTTCTCCTTCAAGGCGGCCGTGTTGACGCCGATCCCGGTCATCCCCGATTGCCACGGGTAGTGGAACTTGTTGTCCGGATCGAAGTCGACACCACGCATGGCATCCCGAAGGTTCGCCACGGCATTAGGCACGTTCGCCTTGTCGATCTCCTCGAGCCAGCCGGCGGCGATGAGCTTGGCCACCACCCAGTCGTTCATGGCGATGAGATCCCAGCCGGTCGGCAGCCCAGCCACCATGGCGGGCTCGATCGTCTGGAGGAACTCGGCGTTGTCGCCGATCTTCTCCTGGTAGTCGACCTCGACGCCGAACGTCTTCTTGAACTCTTCGAGCGTCGGCGACGATCCGGGAGCATATGCCCCCTCCTCGCCGGCCGTCCCGACGAGATCGATGTAGGCGGGCCAGTTGGCGAAATGGAGCGGCCCGGTCGCGACCTTCGGCGTCTGCGACGCGGCCGGCCCTTCTGAACCCGCTGGACTGCTCGATGGGACCGCCGAGCCAAGGCCACCGGTGCCACCGCAGGCGGCAAGGAAAGCGCCGAACCCGGCGAGGGCGGAGCCCTGAAGGAACCGTCGGCGGGTCAGACCCTCTCCGATCGGTGGTCGTTGCTGGGTCATGTCGCGTTGTCTCCTCCCGGCTCGTCGCCGGCGCTGGTGGTAGGTGGTACGGCCTCGACGACGAACGAGTGTTCCGGCGCCCAGGTGAGGAGAACCTCCTCGCCCGGCTCCCATAGCTCGGACTTCGTCGCCCGCTCGACGTTCTGTTCGTAGACCATGACGCTTGCGCCATGGAGGGTCTCGACGATGTACTGCGTGCTCACCCCGATGTACGAGGCGTCCTTCACGACGCCCGAGAGGCGGTTATGTGAGGCCGGCGCATCGGTGTCACGAGCGAGCATCCGGATCTTCTCGGGTCGCACGCCGACGTCGACTCGCGTCCGCCCGTCAAGGGTGCTGCGGGGGACCCGGACCGAGACCTGGTCGGCCAGCGTGACGACACCGTAGTCTCCGTCGCTCGATATAACATCGCCACTGAGCAGGTTGCTGACGCCAAGGAACCCGGCGACGAAACGTGTCTTGGGTCGCTCGTAGAGGGTTTCCGGATCGCCCAGCTGCTCGTAGTGACCCTTGTTCATGACGGCGATCCGATCGGACATCGTCATCGCCTCTTCCTGGTCGTGGGTCACGTAGACGAAGGTGATCCCGACCTCCTGCTGGATCCGCTTGAGCTCGACCTGCATCTGCTTGCGGAGCTTGAGGTCGAGCGCGCCGAGGGGTTCATCGAGGAGGAGAACGGCCGGCTTGTTGATGAGTGCCCGGGCGAGCGCCACCCGCTGGGCCTGGCCGCCGGAGATTTGCGACGGCTTGCGCCTGTCGAAGCCGGTCAGCTCGACGAGCTCGAGGGCCTCCTGGACGCGGACATCGACGTCCTTTCCGGAGACGCCTTTCCGACGCAGCCCGAATGCCACGTTCTCGCCGATCGTGAGATGCGGGAACAGGGCGTAGCTCTGGAAGACGGTGTTGACGTTTCGCTTGTAGGCGGGTAGCCAGGTGACATCCTGGCCGGCGAGCTCGATCGTGCCCGATGTCGGCTGTTCAAAGCCGCCGATCATCCGCAGGGTCGTCGTCTTGCCGCAACCCGACGGTCCGAGCAGCGAGAAGAACTCGCCGTCCTGGATTTCCAGGTCGATGTTGTCGACGGCATTGAAGTCGCCGAAGCTCTTCGTCACGCCGACGAGACGGACTGCAGGCACGGCTGGCACGCTCCTCCTGGCCATCCGAGCGCCGGCTCCCCGAGTGCCGGCCACGACACGACGTCCTCGCCCACGTCGTCGGGGTGGCGCGAGGATAGGTTTGCGTCTGGGTAGTGTCAACGAGCCCGCATCGCGTGGCGATACATCAGCCGCGGCGGCACGGCCCGGGACCCGGGAGTAGGATTGCGGCACCGACGACGTCGAAACTCGTGTCAGCTCGCCCGAGGTGTCAGGTGGTCATGTCAGCGCTCACCGAATCAGCCGTCCTGGACGCGTTGCGTAACGTCCAGGAGCCCGAGCTCGGTGGCGATCTGGTGAGTCGAGGAATGGTCCGTGACCTGGCGATCGATGGTGCGGCCGTTTCGTTCACCGTCGAGCTGACGACGCCCGCCTGTCCGCTGAAGGACAAGATCGAATTGGACATCCGGGGCGTGCTGTTTCCTCTCGGGGCGAGCGACGTGAGCGTCGCCTGGGACGCCGTCGTGCGGCGAGCCGCGCCGGGTCAGCCGGCCCAGCTCCTGCCCGGCGTGAAGAACATCCTGGCCGTGGCATCGGGCAAGGGTGGCGTCGGTAAGTCGACCGTGTCGGTCAATCTTGCCGTCGCGCTGGCCCAGGCCGGGGCGAAGGTCGGCCTCCTCGACGCCGACATCACCGGGCCGAACATCCCCCAGATGATCGGCGCCGCCGGCCAGCCCAAGGCCAGCGAGGCTAATCGGATCCTGCCCCTCGAGCGCCATGGCGTGAAGGTGATCTCGATCGCCTTCTTCGTACCGCAGGGCCAGCCCGTCGTCTGGCGAGGTCCGCTCGTCGGGGGTGCCATCAGCCAGTTCCTGCGGGACGTGGAATGGGGCGATCTCGACTATCTCGTTGTCGACCTCCCGCCGGGGACATCCGATGCTCAGCTCACCCTTGCCCAGGCGGTCCCCATCTCGGGCGCGGTGCTCGTGACGACCCCGCAGGACGTGGCCCTGTCCGACGTTCAGAAGGCGCTGGCGATGTTCCGCCGGGTCAGCGTGCCGATCATCGGCGTTGTCGAGAACATGGCCGGCTTCGTCTGTCCCCACTGCGGCGAGACGACCGACATCTTCGGGCGCGGCGGCGGCGAGCGACTTGCGGCCGACGAAGGCCTCGACTACCTCGGAGGCGTCCCGATCGACGTGACGGTCCGCCAGGGCGGCGACGTCGGAGTCCCTGCCGTTGCCCAGCGAGAGCCTGGTCCCGCCGCCGAGGCCCTGACGCGGATCGCCGGCCTTGTCGCCGCGCGGATGAGCATCCGCGCAGCCAACGCCAC
Source organism: uncultured Chloroflexia bacterium (assembly GCA_963789905.1). Lineage (GTDB taxonomy): Bacteria > Chloroflexota > Limnocylindria > Limnocylindrales > CSP1-4 > CAWBMK01. Next base: position 139,724 of record CAWBMK010000005.1, read on the forward strand.
GAGGCCCGACCTGACGATCAGCTGAGTCTGCGGTGCCATTCGCCCTGGTGGGCGTTTCGCATCAGGCGCCATCCACCCTCAGGCGATCGAGGAGGACGGCGGCCGCCGCGAGACCCGAGCGATGTCGACCGTACGAGCCACGCAGGAATGCGGTGCGCTTCTCGCGATGGACGGCCGTCGGGGTGACGACCGCGATATCGACGGCAGTGTCGGCTCCGACCGGCGTGGCCACGACGCCGACTCCGACATCTGTCTGACCCGCCCGGCGAACGCGTACGGCCATCTCGAGGGCGTCGGGTTCCGATCCGTCGCGCTGGGATTTCAGCCAGCCGCAGGGCGTCCACTTCGGCCAGAAGACCGGCAAGGCTGCCTCCCGAGCCGAGTTCGCTCAGGGCGAGCGACCACCCCCGGTCCGTGAGGGCTTCTGCGATCGCATCGGCCCAGGTTTCCTCACCCTGTCCCCACACGAAGCCTCCAACGATCTGGCGGACACGCGCCTCCGCCGCGGCCAGAATGTCTGGAGCATTGGCATCGCCATCACCGACGGCGCTGATGCGGATATCGACCGCGTCGGTGCGGGCGTAGGTTGCGACCGACGGATTGGGGCCGGCCAGCAGCTCGGCGCCGAGCATGTCGGCCAGCTGCGACTCGCCGATCCCGGCGGTTCGCAGGATCGTCACCGCGCGGTCGATGCCGATGCCGATTGCCCGGAGCCGAGGCAGCACCGTGTCGCGCCACATCGGCCGCATCTCGCGCGGCGGGCCGGGCATCGCCACGATCAGGCGATCGCCCGCAGTCTCGACCCACCAGCCTGGTGCGGTGCCGTTGTCGTTGGCGATCGCGGAGGCTGACGGGATCAGCCAGGCCTGCTTGAGGTTGATCTCGGGGAAGGGGAGTCGACGGCGTTTCCAGAGGCCCCGAAGCCATTTCTCGAGCTTGGGATCGACCGTTGGTGACTCGCCCACAACCTCGGCGATCGCCTCGCGGGTGAGGTCGTCGGGCGTCGGACCAAGGCCGCCGGTCGAGACGACGAGGTCGGCCCGATCAAGCGCTCCTCGCCAGGCGTCGACCACGATCTCGAGATCGTCGGGAACGGCTGTGATCCGGCCGACCGTGACGCCTTCGGCGGACAGGTCGCCAGCCAGCTCGCCGGCATTCGTGTCACGCGTCTCGCCTACGGTCAGCTCGCTGCCGATCGAGAGTACTTCCGCGCGATGGACGTGTCGGGTCACGATGCCGAGAGTAGCGCCTCCAGGAACGCCGTCCGTGTATCCTCGGAGGGTCGCCATGGCCGAGATCGAACGTACCGGCTTCGCCGACGTCGACCGGCTCATCGAGTTGGTCGCGCGGACGCGCGTGCTCCTCGACTTCCTCATCGGTCGGGGCCAGCTTCCCGACGGCGGCGCCGATTTCCTCGCCTCTGAGACACTCCCCCATATCGATCACGTCCATGCCGGATTCCTCGGCTCGCTGCGGAGCGAGGCGGCCACCGAGGCAGAGCTCCGCCACCTTCTCGGCCAGACGCCGGCCCTTCGGGTCGGCCCGCCGTCGACACCTGCCGAGGACCTGGCGATCGCCGCCGAGGCTGCGATCGACCGAGTCAGGGTCGGCGGCAGGATCGTCATCGGTGGCCAGGAGCCCTGGGATCTCGTCGCTCTCGCCCACGCCCGCGTCGTCCTGGCCATGGTTCCGCGCCTGCCCGACGAGGCCGTCCGATTCCCCGGCATGCGACGGACCTATGCGGACATCGCACCGCCCCACGGTCCTGCCGAGCTGTCCGCCAGGGTCGACGAGCTGGAGCGACAGGTCTGGCTGGCGGCGACCGGTCGTCCCGTGACGGTGACCGATCCGGCGGTGCGCCGGACCTACGGTTTCTTCGATGCCGCCGATCGGCTCGGCTCGAGGGCGTTCGGCATCGCCGCCTGAACTCGCCGCCCATGAGGCCCGCGGCATCGGGGGACCGGAGTCCACTGGTATCATCGAGATTCCCCCGCGCCTCGATGGAGCCGAGCCCTGGACCCGTCCCTGCCCACCGATCCGCCGCCGTCCCCCGAGCCCTCGTCGGCCGACCAGGCCGCCGCGGATGAGGAGGCGTCCGCGACCAGCCCCCCAGGGTTGTTCGGCCAGATCAGGGCGCTCCGGGATGCGATTCGTCGACTCGTCATGGCTCACATCGAGCTGGCGAAGGCCGAGGCCGGCGAGATCCTCGGCGAGATCAAACGCCTCGCGATCCTGTTCACGATCGCCCTCGTCCTGCTTCTCATCGCCATTCTCATCGTGGCGATCGGCTCGGCGCTCTTCGTCGCGGAGGTCCTGTTCGGGTCGATGGGTTGGGCCTTGATCCAGGCCCCGTTGTTCTACGGAGCCATCGCCATCGCGATCATCCTCTTCGCCCTCGGTGTGAGCGTCCGATCGATCGTCAGCGACCTCGCTGTTGCCATCGTGATTGGGTTGATCATCGGGATCGGCCTCGTCGGCGACATCGGGACGGCGATCTGGGCGTCGGTCGCCGAACAGGTCGTGCCGGGGCTTGATCCGCTCATCGGTCGCGTCGTCGTGGCGTCCGTGGCGATCGGCGTCGTGGGCGGCCTCGTCGCGGCGATCGTGCGCGGGATCCGCGGTGGCGGTCGTGCAGCCGCGAATGGATTCGTGGCCGGGCTCATCATCGGCGCCACGATCGGGCTCATCACGGCGGTTGGCGTCGAGATCCGGGTGGCGGCCGCCATCGGCGTGACTGTGGCGTTGGCGGCCTGGTCGGCCCTCATGGGCTACCGGGTCCAGCGCGACGGCATCGACATGGACGCCTTCATGGCACGCTTCATCCCCCAGAAGACAATGGACACGACACGGGAGACGATGGAATGGGTGCGCAATCAGACGCCGCTCGGGCGGGAGTAGAGGACGCGCGGGCCGGCGTCCTCGATGAGGTCGCCCGGCTCGAGGCCGTCGCCCGCTCGTCACTCGATGTCGGTTCGCGGGTGCGCGAGGATCCTGTCAAGGCGGTCGCCATCACCGGCGCCGCCGTGTTCATGGTCACTGGGGGTCCATTCCGGCTCTACCGCCTCATCGCGCGCTCGATCCGGCGCGCCCTGTACGGGCCGCCACCCGAGTTCCCACCGTCGATGCTCCCCGACGAGGTCGAGCGGACACTCCGCAGGATGGGCGCCGAGGGCGACACGGCACGAGGGACCCTGGAGCGCGATTTCGCACGCTACCTTGCGGAGCGCGGGTCGTTCCGCAAGACGACCGTCGTCGATGCGTCGGGCGACATCCTTGGCTCGCTGCTTAAACCGGCGGCACGTGTCGTGGGTCTCCGGCTGGCACGGGAGATGGCGACGGCGGATCCACAGACGTATGGCTCTCGCCTCGATCGCGCGCGGGCCAGATGGGTTCCCTCAGGCGAGGACACCACATCCGACGAGGCCGGCCCGGACTGACCGCGCGATAGACTCTCCGGCCGGGCGAGTGGCGGAATGGCAGACGCGCCGGCCTTAGGAGCCGGTGCCGCGTGAGCGGCGTGTGGGTTCGACCCCCTCCTCGCCCACACTGCCCGGGCCGAGGATGAGCGGGGCACCCTATCGGGAGTCCAACGAGGTTGGCTCCTATACTCCGCTCCGATGGATGTCACGGTCACCAGCGCACCCAAGAGCAGCGTGCGCCTCGAGATCGAGGTCCCACCGGAACGGCTCGATCGGGCCGTCGGTGAGGCGGTACGCGTTCTCTCGCGGCGGACGCGCGTCCCCGGATTTCGACCCGGCAAGGCGCCCCGCGCCGTGCTCGAGCGCCATCTCGGGCAAGGTGCGATCCTCGACGAAGCGGTCGACCATCTCGTCGATTCCACGTACCGCGAGGCCCTGATCGAGAAGGAGATCGTGCCGCTCGCCCGGCCCGAGGTCGAGATGGTCCAGGCCGAGGAGGGCAAGGCCCTGGTCTTCCGGGCGACCGTGCCAGTGCGGCCCGAGGTCGAGCTCGGCGACTACCGGAACTTCAACTTCGCGCCTGAGATCGAGGAGATCGATGACGCCCGCGTGGAGCACGTCGTCGGTGAGTTGGTTGACGAGTACTCGACTCTCGCCGCCGTCGAGGATCGCGGCGCGCAGAACGGCGACTATGCCGTCATCGGTTACGCGGCCACGCGAGACGGCGAGGCCTTTGCGGGCGGATCTTCCGAGCGTGTGCCCCTGATCCTCGGGCAGGAGCGTTTCATCCCCGGCTTCGAAGAGCACATCGTCGGCCTCCGGCCGAGCGAGACCGGGGAGTTCGATCTGACCTTCCCGGACGACTATCCGGAGGATTCGCTGGCCGGCAAGGAGGCCCACTTCACGGTCGAGCTCAAGGAGCTGCGGGAGAAGGTCCCGCCTCCCGTCGACGACGCCTTCGCAGCCACCCTCGGCGACTACACGAACATGGCCGACGTCAGAGTCGACATCCGGGCTCGGCTCCAGCGTACGGCGGTCGATCGCGCTCGCCACGAGTTCGCCGATCGGATCATCGAATACGCCGTCGCGAACGCGACGCTCGAGCTGCCCGATGTCCTGATCGAGCAGGAAGTCGAGATCATGCACGACGAGTTCCGCTCGTCGCTGGCTCGACAGGGCATCACCGAGGACGCCTACATCAAGGTGACCGGCAAGTCGCTCGACGAGCTCCACGCCGAATGGCGGCCCCGTGCCGAGCAGCGAGGCAAGGTCCTTCTGGTCCTCACGAAGATCGCCGAGGTCGAGGGGGTCGTCGTCTCAGACGCCGATGTCGAGGCCGAGGTCGCACGCTCGCGCGTGTCGTACGCCGGGGACGCGAAGCTCGTCGAGTACATGGAATTGGAGCGCGGGCGGGGATTCATCCGCAGCACACTCCGCCGGACGCGGACTGCCGAGAAGCTGGTCGACGACTGGCTGGCAGCCCATCCCGATCATCCGCCCCTGCCCCACGCTGAAGTCGATTCGGTCCCGGCGGAGGCCGCGGCCGCGGCCGCAGCCGCCTCGGCCGGCGACGATGCCATGGCTGTGGCCGATGTCTCCGAGGCGGTCGATGTCGACAAGCCGGTCGACGTCGGGGCGCCCGGTGATGTTGCCGCGCCCGACGACGTGGCCGCGACTGCGGCATCCTGACCTCGAACAGCTAGCGAAGGAGAACGGTCAATGCTCGTGCCGATGGTCATCGAATCGTCCAGCCGGGGCGAACGCGCCTATGACATCTACTCGCGCCTCCTCCGCGACCGGATCATCTTCCTCGGCGACGCCATCGAAGACCACACGGCCAACCTCGTCATCGCCCAGCTCCTGTTCCTGGAATCGGAGGATCCCGAGAAGGACATCTTTCTGTACATCAACTCGCCCGGAGGGATCGTCAACAGCGGGCTGGCGATCTACGACACGATGCAGTACGTCCGCGCACCCGTCAGCACGATCTGCATCGGCATGGCCGCTTCGATGGCGGCGGTCCTCCTTGCGGCTGGCGCGAAGGGCAAGCGCTATGCCCTCCCACACAGCCGGATCATGATCCACCAGGGCTCCGGCGGCTTCCGCGGCAATGCCCCCGACGCCGTCATCCAAATGAAGGAGTGGGAGAAGCTCGTCGCCCTCAACAACGACATCCTCGCCCGCCACACGGGCCAGACCCTCGACAAGGTCATCAAGGACACCGAGAGGGACTATTTCATGGCTCCCGACGAGGCGAAGGACTATGGCATCATCGACGCGGTCTATGCGGTGACCCACGAGTCGCTGATCGCGCAAGCGCACGATGCCGGCAAGGCGAAGGGCTCGCGGGCCGACGATGGAGACGCGCCCGAAGCCAAGCCCGCCAAGGGCTAGGGTCGGGACGACAGGGGACGAGACGCAGTGGCAACGACGACGAGCGGCAGCGGAAAGGGATCCAAGGTCCCGTATCGCTGCAGCTTCTGCGGCAAGAGCCAGGAACAGGTCCGCAAGCTCATCGCGGGCCAGGGCGTCTACATCTGCGACGAGTGCATCAACCTGTGCCAGGAGATCATCGAGGAGGAGCTCCTCGATACGCCGCGTCCGAAGCAGGCGGCGGCGAAGCTACCCAACCCGCGCCAGATCAAGGATCAGCTCGATCGCTACGTCATCAGCCAGGATCGGGCCAAGAAGGTCCTCTCGGTCTCGGTCTACAACCACTACAAGCGGGTGAACGCCGGCCACGCCGTTGATGACGTCGAGCTCCAGAAGTCGAACGTCCTTCTCGTCGGACCGACGGGATCCGGCAAGACCTTGCTGGCCCAGACCCTGGCCCGGATCCTCGACGTGCCCTTCTGCATCGCCGACGCGACGTCTCTGACCGAAGCCGGATACGTCGGCGAGGACGTTGAGAACATCCTGCTGCGGCTCATCCAGGCGGCCGACTTTGACGTCGCCCGGGCTCAGCGCGGGATCATCTACATCGACGAGATCGACAAGATCTCGCGCAAGGCCGACAACCCGTCGATCACCCGCGACGTGTCGGGCGAGGGCGTCCAGCAGGCACTCCTCAAGATCCTCGAGGGGACTGTTGCCAACGTGCCGCCCCAGGGTGGCCGCAAGCACCCCCACCAGGACTTCATCCAGATCGACACGACGAACATCCTGTTCATCTGTGGCGGTGCGTTCGACGGCCTTGAACGGATCGTCGAGGAGCGTGTCGGCAAGCGCGGCATCGGCTTCGGCTCCGAGGCCGGGGTCGCCAGGGCCGATCGATCCAAGATCCTCGAGCACCTCATGCCCGAGGATCTGTTGAAGTTCGGGCTCATCCCCGAGTTCGTCGGTCGGCTGCCGGTGGTCGTGACGCTGGCCCCGTTGACGGCGGAGGATCTCGTGCGGGTCCTGACCGAGCCGAAGAACGCGGTCGCCCGCCAGTTCGAGAAGTTCCTCTCGCTCGACAAGGTCGAGCTCGTCTTCACCGACGCGGCGCTCGTGGCGGCGGCCGACGTTGCCCTTCGCCGCAAGACCGGCGCCCGGGCGCTGCGCTCGATCGTCGAAGAAGCGCTTCTCGAGGTGATGTTCGACATCCCAGAGCGGACGGAGATCCGCAAGTGCATCATCACCGAGGAGACGATCCGCGAAGGCCGCCCTCCGCTGCTTCTCACGAAGACTGAGATCGAGAAGGGCGTCGACGAGACGAACTACGCCGAGTTGATCGCGGAGCGCGGCGAGAGCGCCTGACCATGCCCGGCGCGTCGGCCGCGTCTGACGGAGCCGATCGGCGTGAAGCACGCTGACCACGTCGCGCTGATCCGGGACGGGGTGGCGAGACGACCTGGGGCGACTTGGGCCGAGCTCGGGGCAGGCCGTGGCGCCTTCACCCTCGCCCTCGCCGAGCTCCTCGGCGAGGGGACGTCGATCCAGGCCGTCGACCGGGATCGCGGCTCGCTTGGCGATTTGACTCGCTCGATGGCCGCGGCGGCCCCCGGGGTGCGCTTTCAGATACATGTGGCCGACTTCACCGCGCCACTACCGTTCGAGCCCTCGTCGCTCGACGGGATTCTCGCCGCCAACTCTCTGCACTTCGTTGCCGATCGACGGTCCGTCCTCGGGGCGATCCGCCGTTCGCTCCGGCCCGACGGCCGGCTGCTCGTCGTCGAGTACGACAATGATGTGGGTAATCCTTGGGTGCCACACCCGTTCTCGTTCGAGCGCTGGCAGGTGGAGGCGCAGGATGCCGGCTTCAACCGGATGCGACTCGTCGGTCGCGTGCCGAGTCGCTTCCTCGGGGCGATGTATGCGGCGGTCTGCGAGCGCGTTCCGCTCTAGGGTTCTCCGGCTCCTGGCGTCGGATGGGGTACGCGTCCGTGCTATGCTCCCGCCCTCACGGCGGAGACCGAGAGGAGTAGGGCCCAGACGGCCGGGGAGCGAGCGCGGGACGGTGCGAGCCGCGCCGGCACGAGGGCCTGAAGGTCGCTCGCGAGTCGTGACGGGAGGCGCCCGCTAGAGCGCCATGAGGGCACTCGGAACGCGCGGGCCGCGATGAACGGACCGCCCTGGAGCCGAACCAGCAGGTGGCACCACGACCCCGTTCGTCCGCTGGACGAGCGGGTCTTTTCGTTTCCGGCCGGAACCAGACGGAGCACCAGACCGATGACGACCGGCGGCTTGCCCAAGGCCTACCAGCCGAGCGACCACGAGGCCGCGATCTACGAGCGCTGGCTGGCTGCCGATGTCTTCGCGCCCGATGGTGCGGGCTCGCTGGCCGATCCGAGGCTTCCGCCCTTCGTCATCATCCAGCCACCGCCGAACATCACCGGCGCGCTCCATCTCGGGCACGCCCTGACATCGACCATCGAGGACACGATGATCCGGCATGCCCGGATGCGCGGTCACCCGACGCTCTGGCTGCCGGGTCTCGACCACGCCAGCATCGCCGCCCAGTACGTCCTCGACCGGATCATCGCCGCCGAGGGTGAGTCGCGCCAATCGCTCGGTCGCGAGCGCTACCTCGAGCGGATGTGGAGCTTCATCAACCAAACGCGCCAGGTGATGCTGGGCCAGCAGCGGCGGATCGGCGCGTCGCTCGACTGGTCGCGCCTGCGTTTCACCATGGACGAGGGCTCCGCCCGCGCAGTCCGCGTCTCGTTCAGCCGACTCTACCGCGACGGCCTCGCATACCGAACCGAGGCGCTCATCAACTGGTGCCCAGGCTGTCGGACGAGCGTGTCGGACCTCGAGGTCGTCCCGACGCCGGAGACGGGCACGCTCTGGTCGGTCCGCTATCACCTGCTCGACGAGAGCGGGAGCCCGCTCGCGAACGAGACGATCGCGGTCGCGACAACGAGGCCGGAGACGATCCTCGGTGATGCCGCTGTGGCCGTCCATCCCGACGACGACCGATATCGAGCCCTCGTCGGTCGGACCCTCCTCATCCCGTTCGTGGATCGCCCGGTCCCCGTCATCGCCGACGAGGCGGTCGAGCGCTCGTTCGGGACGGGGGCGGTCAAGGTCACGCCCGCTCACGACCACGACGACTACGCCATGGGTCGGCGCCATGAGCTGGCGATGATCTCGGTCCTGGCCGACGACGCTTCGATCAACGAGAACGGCGGGCCATACGAAGGTCTCGATCGCTACGAGGCGCGGGAAGCGATCCTGCGCGATCTCGATGCCCGCGGAGACCTCGTCGATGCGCGGCCCCACGAGATGTTGATCGGCCGCTGCCAGCGCAGCAATGACGTCCTCGAGCCGCGCCTCAAGATCCAGTGGTTCATCCGGACCAAGCCCCTGGCGGAGGCGGCGCTGGCGGCAACGCGCGATGGGCGGACGCGCATCGTCCCGCGCCGGTTCGAGAAGGTCTGGGAGCACTGGATGACCGAGATCCGCGATTGGAACGTGTCGCGCCAGCTGTGGTGGGGCCACCGGATACCGGCTTGGTACTGTCCTGATGGACACGTCACGGTCTCCGACGAGGTCGACGGACCGTCCGCCTGTGAGGCCTGCGGCCGGCCGGCGGTCGAGCTCGAGCAGGATCCCGATATCTTCGACACCTGGTACAGCTCGGGCCTGTGGCCGTTCTCGACCCTCGGTTGGCCCGACGAGACCGATGACTTCCGCCGGTATCACCCAGGATCGGTCATGGAGACCGGCTACGACATCATCTTCTTCTGGGTCGCCCGGATGATGATGCTCGGCATCCACCTGACCGGCGTGGAGCCTTTCCGCACCGTCTATCTCCATGGTCTGGTGCAGGACCCGTACGGCAAACGGATGTCGAAGACCAGGGGCAACGTCGTCGATCCTCTCGAGGCGATCGATGGGTCCGGCGCGGACGCCCTTCGCTTCGCGCTCATCAACGGGACATCGCCAGGCAACGACCAGAAGTTCCGGGAAGAGCGCCTGGCCGAGGCACGCAACTTCGCCAACAAGCTCTGGAACGCCGCCCGGTTCGTCCTCGGTGCACGGCCCTCGTCGATCGGGGAGGGCGTCGAGCGGCATCTTCCGGACGAACGCTTTGTCGGCCCGGCGGAACGCTGGATCCTCTCGCGGGCCACGGCGACCACAGCCGCCGTCGACCGGGCGCTCGCCCACGACGATCTCGCCGAGATGACCCGCCTCATTTACGAGGCGATCTGGAGCGAGTACTGCGACTGGTACCTGGAGATCGCCAAGGTCCGTCTCGCCGATGTCGAGGCGAGCGATGACGACCGCGAGGCGACTTGGTGGACGCTGGTCGAGGTCCTCGATACATACCTCCGGCTGCTCCACCCGGTCATGCCCTTCGTCACCGAGCGGATCTGGGCCGAGCTGCCCCACCGGGCCACCGACCCGGACCTCCTCATCGTCGCACCGTGGCCGGCGGCGTCCGACCGCGACGAAGGTGCCGAGGCCTCGATCGTGACGCTCATCGACCTCGTCCGCGGGATACGCAACGCCCGTGCCGAGGCTCGGGTCGAGCCCGGCTCCTGGCTTCCGGTCGACGTGTTCGCGTCGGGTGCGACAGGGGATGCCCTCGAGGCGATTCGACCGTCTTTCGAGCGTCTCGCCCGGGCCCGCCCGCTTCGTCGCCTCCTGACTCCCGAGGCCGTCGCGGCGACCTCGGGCGCGGCCACGCTGTCGGTCGTTGTCGGTGACTGTGAGGCGACGGTCCACCTCGCGACGTCGGATGGCGAAGGGATGGATGCCCGGGAGCGGGCCCGCCTGGAGCGTGAGCTCGCCGATGCGGAGCGTCTGCTTGCTGCTGCGCGGGTACGGCTCGCCAACGAGTCGTTCATCGGCAAGGCACCGCCCGACATCGTCGCCGGGGCCAGGGCCCGTGAAGCCGAGCTGGCCGACCATGTGGAGAGGCTCCGGGCCAGGCTGGGCTGATCCGCCCGCTGGTACGATAGGACTGATGTCATCCAGCCATGTCCGGGAGAGGCCGTGCCGCTCGAGTTCCTGAAGAAGAAGGGTCCCAAGGACGATGGCGGGGCTGTCGTCGCTCCCACTGGACCACCACCCGAGGAAATCGTCGCTGCCGAGTACGTCCTCAAGCTGTACTACGCCGGGAAGAGCAGCGAAGGCGTCCGGATGCAGGCCGGACCCCGGGCTCTCGACGAGCTTCCGTCGATGCTCGCGGGATTGGCGAAGAGCGAGATCGAGGTCGTCAGTCCGCTGCCCATCGAGTACTCGGGCGCAATGGCCCAGATCGTCAAGCCGTCCGAGGCGATGCAGTGGCTCAACGCCCATCACGCCCATTCGCCCATCACCCGCCACGCCCTTTTCGTCCTGGAGATGCTCGACGCCATCGACCTGGCCTTCGATACGGTCTGCCTGACCCTTCTCGACGGTGAGGTCGATACCTCGGGCTATCCGGAATACAGCGCGATCGTCGGCGGGGTCGCATCCCACTGGGATGAGTCGACAGGCGATCTCATCAGTCGGGCGGTCATCGCGTGGGGCGGCAAGGGCGTTCGCGGCGACACCGATCGGATCGGCAACAAGCTCATCGGCGGCGTCGTTCAGAACATCCTGTCGAGCCAGTATGCGATGGGCCTGACGCCGCTCGAGCGGCCCGTCCCCGCCGCCGGACGAGGCGGCCTCGTCTGTGCCCATTGCGGCTTCGCATCCGGCCACGAGCGGGCGTTCTACTGCCCCAAGTGCGGCATGCGGCTCCTTCGCGGCTGACGCTTCCGGGCGATGCCGATCTACGACTACGTCTGCGGGGCATGCAGCACGACGACCGAAGTGGTCCACGGCATCCACGAGGACGGTCCACTCTTCTGCCCCGCCTGTGGCGCCAAGGGACGCATGAAGAAGGCGTTCACCCTGCCGACGATCGTCTTCAAGGGGTCGGGCTGGGCAAAGAAGGATCGTTCGAGCACCTCGACCACCACTCGCGCGTCGCGAGCGTCCAGCGGCGAGAAGGCCGACCAGGTTGGCGAGAAGGCAGAGCGGAGCGCCGAGAAGGCCGAGCGGGCGGGCCAGAAGGGCGACAAGAAAGAAAGCGACGGGTCGTCCTCGACGTCGTCGACAGCGGCCTCCGCCGACGCAGCGGCTACACGGAAGGCCCAGGACCCATGACGTCATGAGCGCAGCCTCCGACTGGATCACGCTCGACGAGGCCTCCGAGATCCTTGGTGCCGCCAACGTCCACTTCCGTCCATCGACGATCGGCGGCTGGGCTCGCAGCGGGCGGCTGTCGTCGATCAAGCTCGGCGGGCGACGCTACGTCCGACGAGGTGAGATCCGGAGACTGGTCGCCGCGCCTCGGCGTGTCTCCCTGGGCGAGGTCCAGCCGGGTCTGTTCGAGGGTCTCGAGCCCTGACGATGGACGCCGGGCGTCCGACCGGCGGCCCGCTGGGTGGGCCGATACCTACCGAGCCCGCGCCGATCGGGCTGCCCGGATTCGTCCCGGACTTCGTTGGTCGGCTGTTAGACCTTCCTCCGATCCGTGAGTTGCGCGTGGTCATGGAGGTCTACGGTCGTGCCGGGGGAGGGTTGCTGGCAGCCGGGATCGCCTATCGAGTCCTCTTTGCGATCGCGCCGGCGGTCCTGCTGCTCGTGGCCATCCTCGGCTTCGTCGTGGCGGACAGCGCCACGAGCGCGGCCCTGATCGACGCGCTCGGCAGTGTCTTTCCCCCGCTAGCAGACATCCTCGACTCCTCGATGGAGGCCCTCGCAGCCGGGGCTGTGTCGGTGTCGCTGATCAGCATCGCCATCCTCCTCTGGGGTGCCAGCGGCCTATATGGAGCGATCGAGGAAGGCGTGGCCCGGATGATCCCGTTCGGCCCCCTTCGCGATCCGGCTCGGCGGACGATCTTCGGGTTGCTGGCCGTCGTGATCCTGATCGGCTCCGTGGTCGCGATCTTCGCCTTCGCAGCGGTGCTCGATGTCCTGGGCCAGCTCCTGCCCGAGGAGATCGTCCTGCCGAGCCTGCCTCTCCCGTTCGGACGGGTCGTCAGCATCGCCGCCGCGGCCCTCGTGGTGACGGCGGCATATCGCTACCTGCCGACGGCTCGGCCGCCGTGGAGGGCGGCGATCGTGCCCGGGGTCGGAGCGGGCTCCGGCATCGGCATCTTGACGATCCTGTACGTGCTCATCGCACCGCGGCTCGCGGGTCTGGCCTTCCTCTACGGATCGCTGGCGACGATCCTCGTCACCCTCGCCTGGGTCGGGATCGTGGCGCAGATCCTGCTCATGGGCGCGGCCTGGACGGCCGTCCGCTGGTCCCGGATGAGACTGTTGCCCGAGGAACCTGCCTAGCTGGCCTGGCGGCTTCCGCAGCGCCGGCAGAAACGAGCATTTGCCGAGAGCGGCAGGCCGCACGAGACGCAGGCGGAGACACCGGATCCGGGGTGCGACACGACGTCGCGAGACGAGGCGACCCACAGGGCGGCTGTGCCATGTCTGACGCTTGTACCGGCCGCGACAGGTGCCGGACCGGCCTGGGGCGCCGGCCATTGGGGAACCTCGACGGGGGTCGGCCACACCGGCGGCGGTGCCGCGGTCGGATGATGGCCGTTGCCTGTCGGCTGAGCGGCGGCGACTCGATCCTCGTTCACGAGTGGTGCCTCGGGCGCCACCATCGTCCATCCGACGCGGTCGGCGAGCGTCGCCGCGGCGGGCATGCTGGCCGGCGTCTCGGGCTGGATCGGCTGCGGCGGCGGCGACACGGGCAGGTCGAACTGGATCGGCTCGGGAGCCTGTGCGGCGATCGGTTCTGCGGCAGGAATGTCGACGGGTGCGGCGGCCGGCACCTCGACCTGTGGCGCCATTGGCTCGGGCTGGGCGTCGACGACCTCTGTGGCGGCGATCATGGCCGCGATCTCGGCCTCGTCCTCCTCGACCGACCGCTCGGGTTCCAGCGCCGTGGGCATCGGGTCCTCGACCGCCGGAGTCTCGGGCCGCATCGTCGGGACGACGCGTACCGCTCCAAGAGCGGCGAGGCGGGCGACCAGGCGCTCGTCGGGTTCCTCGTCGATCGGCTCATCGATCGACGGAGCTTCCGCGGGCGGTTCGACCGTGACCTGGCTCGGGTCCGCCTGGGCCAAGGCCTCCGTGGACGCCGTGGCCGCGAACGGTTCAGCCGGCGCAGTGGCCGCGAACGCTTCAGCCGGCACATCGAGGATGGGCTGAGGTGGCGCCATCTGCCCGTTGCCGTAGTCGGTTGGCGCCACATCGGTCGTCGGCCACGACGCATCTGGAGCGGCCTGGAGGTCCGGGGCCATCGCTGTCGCAGGCAGGCCATACGTCGGGACGATGGGCAGATCGGGGAAGGCGGTCGGAAGGACGTCGTGGCTGAGGTCGGGGGCGCACGAGAGACAGCGGGCCTCGAGCTCATTCCAGCAGTTGGCGCACGTGTACTGCCGGCACGACATGCAGAAGTTGAACGTTTGGTGGAACGCCTCGAGTTGCTGCGTCGACAGCGTCCGCTCCTCTTCGCCGCGCGCTTCGTCGAGGGCCTCCTCGAGCGTGGCTTCGTCGGACAGGACGTAGTTCTTCAGGCCCTTGGAGAGCGTTCGGAACTTGCCCACGCGACCTTTGCGCGGGGCACTCGCTTCGAACGTGTAGCGTGTGCCACACCGTTCACAGAACGATTCGGTCAGGATCTCGGCCATCGATACCCCAGGTCGCGGAGAAGCCGCTCGGGTCCCCCGAAGGGCCCGAACGGGCACGAGAGTATATCGCAGGCTCCAAGAGACCTCCCCCACGGCCGTAACCCACCGCGTCGCCGATGGTCCCCCTCCCGTCGCCCGGACGGGCTACCGTTGGGAGGCCATGACCCACGAGGGCGACCCGCTCGACGATCGACATCGGCGGATGGCACACGAGATCGAGCCCGAGCCGCCGTCGCGTCCTCAACGAACGAGTCCCAGCCCCTCGCCCGCGGCGTCGCGGCCGCTGCTCGAGCGGATTGGCATGGCCTCGATCGCACTCGTCATCGCGGTCCTCTTCGGTGGCGTGGGAATTGCTGCGTTCAGTGGCGGAGAGCCCTTTCTGGGGATCATGGGGGCGATCGGCGCCCTGATGACGCTGTGGGTTGGCGCCGTCACCCTGATGCGAGGCTGATCCGACCATCGACACAAGGGCTGGAGGCAAGCAGGAACCGGATCGGCGGCTTGGGCGTACCATCTGGCGACCGCCGCGGGACGGGCGGGCCAGACCATGATCGGCCGTCCGGGCCGGTGACGTCGCGTTAGGGGCTGCCGTGACGAACAGGATCCAGACATCCGGCGAGCGGGTCGTCGCCAATGTCGAGCGGGTGATCGTGGGCAAGCACGACGAGGTTCGGCTGGCCTTGGTGGCCCTCCTCTGTCGCGGCCACCTCCTGATCGAGGACGTGCCCGGCACCGGCAAGACTGTCCTCGCCAAGTCGATCGCACGAAGCCTCGGCTGCTCATTCCGTCGGATCCAGTTCACGCCCGACCTGCTTCCTTCCGACGTGACCGGCCTGTCCATCTACAACCAGAAGACTCGCGAGTTCGAGTTCCGTCCCGGACCGATCCACGCTGAGGTCGTCCTCGCCGATGAGATCAACCGGGCCACCCCGAAGACGCAATCTGCGCTGCTCGAATGCATGGAGGAGCGCCAGGCGACGGTCGATGGCACGACCTATCTCATGCCCGACCCCTTCCTCGTCATCGGCACCCAGAACCCGATCGAGTACGAGGGTACGTTCGCCTTGCCCGAGGCCCAGCTCGACCGCTTCATGCTTCGGCTCCGGATGGGCTACCCGCAACCCATCGAGGAGATCGTCATCCTCGACGAGCAGAAACGAAGCCATCCCCTCGATGAGCTGGAGGTCGTCTGCTCGGTCGAGGAGCTGCGCGAGATGCAGGCCGCGATCCGCGATGTGTACGTCGACTCGACGGTCGCCGAATACGTCGTTCGGGTCGTCACGGCGACGCGCGATCACCCGGATGTCTACCTGGGTGCGAGCCCGCGCGGCTCGATCGCACTGTACCGAGCGAGCCAGGCCTGGGCGGCCCTGGATGGCCGCGACTACGTCATCCCCGACGACGTCAAGAAGCTGGCCGAGCCGGCCCTCGCCCATCGGCTCATCATCAAGACGTCGTCGACCATCCACGACGTCCTGCCCGCCTCGGTGATCCGCGAGATCCTCGACACCACGTCCGTCGATTCCGTTCGGCCGACCGGTGGCGCGCGACCACGCGCCGTCGCTCCTACGACCCCCGGCGGCGAGCGCTAGCGCCGGTCGGTCGCGGTCAGGATCATGCTCCGCCGCATCCCTGCCGTCATCCTCGTCGGGGTTCTGGTCGTCACCGCACTGTCGACTGGGATCCAATTCCTGTTCTTCATCCTGTATCTCCTCCTCCTCGTCGTCGGGGGTTCGTATCTCCTGACCCGCATCGGCCTGTCCGACCTCGAGGCCGGCTACGCCCTCGACCGGATGTCGGCGCACGTGGGCGAGGAGCTGCGCGTGACGTACACCCTCCGCAACGTGTCGCGCATGCCCAAGCCCTGGCTGGAAGCGCACAACCCGACGACACTTCCAACCGGCCTGCCCGGCCGCGTCATGGGCCTCGGTCCACGAGCCGAGCGAAGCTGGCTCATCCGAGCGCCGCTCGTCCGGCGAGGCCACTTCCGGATCGAGCCGCTGACGATCCGCACGGGCGACCCCTTTGGCTTCTTCGAGGCGCAGGCCGCTGTCGGCCAGGGGGTCACGGTCGTCGTCTATCCGCGCCTCGAAAGGCTGCCGCTCTGGCGCCTCCCGCCGGCCGGGATCGAGGGCAGCCACGCCCATGCCGAGCGGACACTCCAGGCCACCCCGCTGGCGACAACGGTCCGTCCGTGGGCGCCGGGCGACGCCTATAGCCGGATCCACTGGCGGTCGACCGCGCGCCACGGTGACATCGTCGTCAAGGACTTCGACCTGGAGCAGACCGCCGACGCCTGGATCTTCCTCGACCTCGATCATGGCAGCCAGGCCGGCGTGGGCGACGATTCGACCGTCGAGCTGGCCGTTCGCGCCGTGGCCTCGATCGCCGACAAGGCGATCCTCGAGGGCCGAGCGGTCGGACTGACGACGAATGGCCGTCACCAGGCCGTCTTGCCCGCCGACCGCGGCCATCGACAGCAGGCCAAGATCATGTCGCTGCTCGCCGCCGTCGACGGGGATGGGATCACATCCCTCGCCGAGTGCGTCGTGGCCGGTCTGCCCCGGATCCGCCGCGGCATGACCGTGATCGTCGTGACCGCATCGACGGAGCGGGACTGGATCCGGCCACTGGCGACGCTGCGCGGCCGGGGCATCGGTTGCGTGGTGGTCCACATTGACGCAGGTGCCTGCGAAGAAGCCGGCTCCAGACCCAAGCGAGGCGTCTTCGCCCTGGACGCGGCGGCTCCAGATCGACCCGAGTCGGCCCAGGACCGATCCGAATCGGCACCTTTGCGTGCCGTCCGTCATGCCCTTGCCGAATATGAGATCCCCGTCCGAATGATCGGACCAAACCAGCCCCTCGCGGCGCAGCTCATATGAACCGCGGGTCCTTGTCGCGGCTCGCACCACCCGAGGGCTGGGTCGCCGTTGGGCTCCTCTACGTGATCGGCATCAGCACGGCCCTGTCCATCGATGACGCCCGCTGGTTCCTCGGCGATTCCGCGATCACGGACTTCCTCCCCGCTGCCGCAGTCGGCGGGATCACGATCGGGTTGATCAGCGCACGGGTCGGCTGGGGGCGGTGGACCGGTTATCTCATCGGGGCGATCCTGGCCGCGCTGCTTCTGCCGCTCGTGGTCGGCGAGAGGCTCCCGGGTGAGGTGCCCGTGTACGAGCGAACCGCCCAGAGCATCGTCGACGCGGGGATCGAGTTCAGCAGCTACGGCCGCATCTCCGCTCACCAGTTCGGGCTAACGCTGTTGTTGTTCGGGCTGCTTGTATGGGGCACGGGAATGTTCGCCGCGAGCGCGGTCTTCCGCCATCGTCGCCCGATGGCAGCGATCGTCGCATTCGGGGTCCTGCTCGTCGTCAATATCTCGGCGACGCCGTTCGACCAACTTGGATACCTCGTCATTTTCAGCGGTGCATCGCTTCTCCTCCTGGTCCGACTGCACGCCGTCGACGAGCGCGTGAACTGGCTGCGGGCTCGCCTTGGAGACCCATCGCCGGTCATCGGGCATACCCTCCGTGCCGGTGCAGCCTTCGTCGTGGCGGCGCTCGTTGGGGCCTTCGCCCTGACCCAGACCGCCTCATCGGCGCCCCTCGCGACCGCCTGGCCGGACGGCGTCGAGCGTGGCCTTGTCGACGCAGGCCAGGAGCTTGCCAACCTCTTCCCGTTCGTGACGAGCGTCCGAGGACCGGCCGGGCAGGACTTCTCGGCAAACGCCTCGATCCGCGGCTATTGGCCAACGCCCCAGGGCATCGCCTTCACCGCGGAAGTTCCCGCCGATCTGCCGCCGAACCAATACTGGCGGGCGGCCGCCTTCGATACGTTCGTGCCAGACCCGCCGGCGTGGCTGCCATCGTCCGAGGTGCAGGAATCGGTCGACTCGGGCGCCTCATTGCTCGATGTGATGACCGATCCGGTCGCGACGACCGGCCACATCGAATACAACGCGACGGTCACCGCCGTGGAGAAGGCGAAAGTCGCGGTCGCCCCGGGCCTGCCGGTCGCCTTCGATCAGCCAACGACCGTCAGTACGAGCGAATCTGGCTCATTGATCCGGGTCTATCTGTCGCAGCGGGACGTGGCCTACAAGGTCACCGCATCCATCCTGCGCGTCGAGTCGGCCGCGAACCCGGACGGTGTATCGGCGAACAAGCTGCGCGCCGCCGGGAAGGCGTATCCGCCAGCGATCTCGAGCCAGTACGCCGCACCGGTCGAAGACGCCCAACTGGGGCCGACCGCTCTCGTCTTCCTGAGCCAGGTCAAGGAGGAGGCCGGCGCTCAGCCCTATGACATCGCCGCAGTCATGGAGCGGCGCTTCCAGGAGGACTTCACCTACAACGCCAACGTCCTCGGGGTGAATTGCGAAGGCCGGCGCTTCCTTGAGTGCTTCATGGCCAAGCGGCAGGGCTACTGCATGCACTTCGCCAGTGCGATGGTGACCCTGCTCCGCGAAGAGCGGATCGCGGCTCGGCTGGTCATGGGGTACCTGCCCGGGCAGCGAACTGGGACCAAGGTCACGGTCGGCAACGACCAGGCGCACGCCTGGGTCGAGGTCTACTTCCCAGGTTGGGGATGGGTCAAGTTCGACCCGACCTCGACGATTGCTCGCGGCACCGTCTTGCCGGCCGGCCGGCCCGTGCCGATCCCATCGCTGGAGCCCGTGGCCTCGGATCCCGAGAACAAGTTCGAGCAACGACTCGGAGGCGTAAACGGGCAGCAACCACCCGTCGCAACCTCGAGCGGGCCCTCCGCCCAGCAGATCCTCTTCCCGATCGTCGCCCTGCTCCTCGTCGCCCTGGTCGTGGCAGTCGTGGCCCTGCGCATCCGCGCCGGGCGTGGCGACGTGGGAGTCGCGGAAATGTATCGACAGATCGTCGGGACTGCCTCGCGCCTCGGTCACGCGCCACGACCGAACCAGACGATCTACGAGTACGCCGACTCACTTGCGGTCCTCGTTCCGGCGGCGCGAAGCGACCTGATGACCGTGGCGGCGGCGCGCGTCGAGACGACGTATGGCCGACGGATCCTGGGGTCCGATCAGCTGGCCGCGGTGGCGGCGGCTGCTCGCCGTCTGCGGACCAGCCTGCTGCGCCTCTTCTTCCGGCGCAATCGGGGCGTTCGTCGAGCCGTCCGCCGGCCGCGCCGCTGATCAGGGCCGGGCACAGGGCCCGAGCTGGCCGGCTAGAGGGCTCCGCCGCGGTCGTCCTCGGATTGTTCTGGCTCGACCGAGAGAGGTGCCAGGTGATCGGTCAGTCCGTGAGCGCGCAGGACCGGCCGTCCCGCCCGCAGCTCGACGATCGTGATCCCAGCGAGAGGAAACGCGACCCACCAGAACCGCTCGAGGGGCATGTCGAACAGGGCGAGCAGTGCGAGCTTGAAGATCCCGTCGTGGCCGACGAGGACGACCCAGGGATGATCGGCGACCGGATCGCGCGATCCGGGGACCTGCGACCGATCGATCGTCCCGGGAGCGCGGCCTTCGCCGAGGCGTGTCAGAACACCGGACAGGCTCGGCCGGAGGCGTGCATCGGCATCTTGTAGCGACTCGCCCCCAGGCGCATTGACCTCGGCCGGTCGGCGTCTCCACCCTCCGAGCTCGTCGGCATATCGCTCGACGATCTCGTCGTGGGCGAGGCCCTCCCACGCGCCCTGGTTCAACTCCTTGAGGCCCTCGTCCGGTAGCAGCTCGGGCGGGCTTCCGAACGCGTCCGCCTGGCCCATCACGGCGGCGATCGCCGATGCCGTCTGGGCGCAGCGGGGCAGGGGAGAGTGAACGATGGCTGCCGGTGGCCCTGCGGGGATCGGCAGCGGCGGCGGGTGATGCGGCCTGGCGAGACGGACGCCAGCCAGGACGGCCTGGCGTCGGCCGAGGACGGAGAGCGGTGTCGCGCGCTGGCCCTGGAAGCGATGCTCGACGATGTCGGGCGTCTCGCCGTGGCGCACGAGGACTACCGTCGCGTCGAGGCCGTCGGGGACGAGCGGTCGAGGTCGAGTGGCACGGTCGCTCAGCGGTCGATCCCCTCGTGGCTGCCGTCGCCGCTGAGGCGGATCGTCCACACGTCGACGACCGACTCCATCGTCGCGATCTCGTCGGCGACCTTGTCGGGGACGTCATCGTCGAGGGCCAGGACCATGAGCGCGTCGGCTCGCGGGGCACTGCGTCCCAGATGCATGGCGCTGATATTCACATCGGCCTCGCCGAGCAGTGTCCCGATCCGCCCGATCATGCCGGGCCTGTCCTTGTGGTGGGTGATCAGCATCGTCGGGGCCGGCTCCATGTCGAGTCGATAGTCGCCTAGCCGGACGATCCGCGGCGCTCCGGCCTCGAGCGTCCCGGCCACCGATGTCGCCCTGCCGTCGCGACCGCCGCCGCCCGAGACGGTGATGAGGGCCGAATAGGCACCCGCATCGGGCGTTCGGCGCTCGCTGACCGTGATGCCGCGAGCCTTGGCGATGGCTGCCGCATTGACGAGGTTGATGCGCTCCGTCGTCGTCGGCTCGAGGAGGCCTCGCAGGGTGGCGGCGACGAGCGGAGCCCCGTCGAAGGCCGCAGGCTCGCCGGCCAGCTCGAGCGTCAGCCGGTGGACGCCGGTGCGATGGAACTGGCCGAAGAAGCGGCCGAGCATCTGGGCGAGCGGCAGGTATGGGCCCAGGACCCGAGCGCTCTCGGCCGTGAGCAGCGGGGCGTTGACCGCGTGGCGGGCAGGTCGCCCATCGAGGACATCGAGCACCTGGGCGGCGACCTCCTCGGCCACGGCGACCTGGGCCTCGGCCGTCGAGGCTCCGAGATGGGGCGTGAGGACCGTGTTGGGCGCGTCGAGGAGAGGCGAGTCCGTCGGCGGCTCCTTGGCGAACGTGTCGATCCCGGCGCCACCGAGGCGGCCGTCGGCCAATGCCTCGGCCACCGCCTCCTCGTCGACGACCCCGCCACGGGCGACGTTGAGGACGATCGCTCCGCGCCTCATCTTCGCGATCGCGGGCCGGCCGATGAGGTTGCGGGTGGCGCGGGTGTACGGGACATGGACCGTCACCACATCGGAGCGAGCGAGGACCTCGTCGAAGGAGACGAGCTCGACGCCGTGGTTGGCAGCCGTCTCCGCCGAGACGTACGGATCGCTTCCGATGACGGTCATCTCGAGGGCGCGAGCCCGATCGGCGATCGCCTGCCCGATCTTGCCGAGTCCGACGATCCCGAGGGTTCGGCCGCGCAGCTCGACACCCGTGAACGCCGATCGCTTCCACTCGCCGCGGCGGACCGAGGCATCCGCCCCGGGCAGGCGGCGGGCGACCCCGAACAGGAGTCCCAGCGTGTGCTCGGCCGCCGCGATCGTATTGCCGGTCGGGGCGTTGACGACGGTGATTCCGGCAGCGGTCGCTGCCTCGAGATCGACGTTGTCGACACCTACCCCTGCCCGGCCGATGACAGCAAGCCGCGTGCCCGCGGCGATGAGATCGGCGTCGACCTGGACCTGGCTGCGGACGACAAGGGCGTCATAGTCACCCAGGCACGACTGCAGCTCGTCCGCGGACAAGCCGATCCGCTCGTCGACCTCGTGACGTTCGCGAAGGAGGGCGAGGCCCTCAGGGGCGATCGCTTCGGCGACCAGGATCCTCATGCGCCGGCCGAGGCGGCCGTGGCGGGGTTGGCGACGTGGCCGGCGGCGAGGACATCGCCCATGACCGCGATGGCGTCGGCGATATCGGCCGTCGTCACCCAACCGAGGTGACCCACCCGAAGGACCTTGCCCTTGAGCCTGCCCTGGCCGCCGGCCACGACGAGACCACGCTCGCGGAGGGCCGCGAAGAACGCCTTACCGTCGAGATCCTCTGGCAGCCAGACGGAGGTGACCGTCTTGCTGGCGTGGTCCGGATCGGCGAGGAGGCGAAACCCGAGACCGGCCAGGCCGCGTCGAGCCGCCTCCGCGCAGGCTGCGTGCCTGGCGAAGATCGCCTCGCGACCTTCGTGCTCCATCAAGCCAAGGCCCGCGTCGACCTGGTACATGACGGCGACGGCCGGCGTCCACGGCGTCTGACCCGAGACGGCATCGTCGCGGTGGCGGGCGACGTCGAGATAGAACCGCGGCATGCGTGCGGACCGGGTCGCTTCCCAGGCGCGGTCGGACAGGGCCACGAACGACATCCCCGGAGCGGCCATCCAGGCCTTCTGCGACCCCGATACGAGGACGTCCACCCCCCACGCGTCCATCTCGAAGGGCACCGCGCCGACCGCGCTGATGCCATCGACGAGGACGAGCGCCTCGGGCGCAACGTCGCGGACCGCCGTCGCCAATGGCTCGATGTCGTTCTGGACCCCGGTCGACGTCTCATTATGGGTCAACAGAACCGCTTTCCAGCCGCCGGCGGGTCCGTCGGCCAACAGCCGGCGGATATCGTCAGGGTCGGCCGCCCGGCCGAGCTCCACCTCGTGACGAGTGACGGTGGCGCCGTATGCCTCGGCGATCTTCGCGAACCGGTCTCCGAATGCGCCGATCGAGACCGCAAGCACCGCATCGCCCGGCGAGAGCGTGTTGACGACCGCGGCCTCGAGCCCACCGGTGCCGGCGGCGGAGAGGAGGACGATGTCCTGCGAAGTCCCGAACCACGGCTGGAGTCCCGTCGCGATCCGCCGCAACAGCGCCGCGAACTCCGGCCCGCGGTGGTTGATCATCTGGCGCGCCCCGGCCTCCCGCACTTCGGGAGGCAGCGGCGTCGGCCCCGGGATCCGGAGGTTCGTATCGTCTCGACTCACGTGGGTCTCCATCGATGGTGCTTTCGATGAATCGTGGCACGAGACGGTCGATCCGTGCAGGCGATCCATCGTCATGGGCCACATCCGGCGATGTCGCCAGCGGTAGTCTGCATCTTCGAGCTGACAGCGATTCGGGCCGTCCTCGTCTTGTTCCCGAACCTGTTCGAGAACTTCTTTATCTACGTCCTTGTCGCCAAACGGTGGTGCCCGCGAGTGGTGCCCCGAACACTCCCTCAGCTCGCGCGCTGCTCGTTCTCCTTTACATCCCCAAAGCGGTGCAGGAATGGATCCTCCACGGGATACAGGTCCACCCGTGGCAGCTCCTCCAGGAGCTATTGGACCGGGACGCCGGGCTCTGACTCTCCCGGAGCCGAACCGTCAGCGGGCGCGGCGCTTGCTCGGGACGACGGCCCAGAACCACTTGCCGGAGCGGTCTTCCCAGATGCGCTGGCCCGGGTATGGGTCGCCCTTGTCGGCGAGGCGGCGGGCCTTGAGCAGGACGCGGACCGACGCCCGTGACGCCTCCTTCTTCGAGGCATAGGCGACGCCGTCACCGGCGGCCTTGCCGGCCTTGACCGCGTCGAGGTAGGGCCGGATCGTCGCGTCCGATGCGCTGGCTCGACGATTCGGGATGTCCTTCAGTTCATAAACCTTGATCGCCATCGATCTCCTCAGATTGGTTGATTCGAACGTGCATATCTTCGCTCATCCATCAGTAGTAAGTGTTGCTGCCACCAAACATCAGAAACAAGCCGGCAATAGCGATGGCCGCAAAGACCGCGACGAATGTTGGCAAGGATTCAGCCGCGACGCGCGAGGGCATCAGGGTGCCCGCGCGACGTCACCCGCTCGCCGATCGTCCTCTCGTGGCCTGGTCCGACGGATGGTAGTAGTAGCGCCGCCCGACGAGCCTGTCGTGGGTAGTGCTGGTCGGCGTCGGTAGCCTCGAAGTCGTGCGAGTGTCGATATCCGACGCCGACCGGCCCGTCTGACGCTACTTGCGGCTGTTGTAGCTCGCCAGGCCCTGCCAATCGCCCCGTGCGGCGTACGATGCCTGGGTCGGCCACGTATCGAGGCTCGAGGGCGGCAGCGCCCCGCCTTGAGCGATGACCTTTCGCAGCTGCGAGGGATCAGTGTGCTCGAGCTCGGCGTAGGTCGTCACACCGCCATCGGCCAGGATTGACGAGATCCGTGGTCCGATGCCATTGAGCTGCGTGAGGTCGTCGGGCGCCGCTTCTTTGGCCGCCTTCGACTTGGTCGCCGCGTGGTGGCTGGGCTCGGAGCCTCGCTTGTTGTACTTCATCAGGCCCTGCCAGTCGCCCTTCGCGGCATAGCTCGCCTGCATCGGCCATGACGCGACATTGGCGGGCGGCACCATGTCCGCCTCGTGCAGCGCGTGCCTGAGTTGGGGCTCGTTGGCCTCGGCCAGCGCCGCATAGGTCGTGATCCCGACGGTCGCCAGGGCGACGCTGGCCTTGGGTCCGACGCCGGAGAGCTGGGTCAGGTCGTCGGCGGTCACTGCTGACGGTGCAGCCTCAGCGGGCGCCACCGCCGCGGCCGGCGCGGCAGCCTCAGCCGGCGCGGCCTCGGGGACTTCCGCCTCGTAGTCCGACACGACCTCGGCACCCCCAAGCTGCTCCACCGCCGGGTCGACGAGCGCCTTCAGCGCGGCTGCCTTCTCGGGGGGCAGCGTGCTCGAGATCAGGAGGGCCTTATCGGTCGTGAGGGCCTGCTCGATCATCCCGATGGATCCGCCCCAGTTCCCCTCATACAGGATGAACAGGGCGCTCTTCCCCTTGTCGATCTCCTTCGTGACCTGCCGCATGAACTTGTCGTCGATCCCGATGTCGTGCATGCGGTTGCGCACGCCGTTCAGCACGCCACCCGCCGCGCCGCCGACGACAGCACCGACCGGCCCAAGGACGATGGCGCCGACGACCACACCGAGCCCGGCGCCACGCGCGGCGCCCTTGGCCCCACCGATATCCTCGGTCTGATGGACCTTGACCCTGAACCTCGTCCGGTCGGCGATGGCGGCATCGACGATCTTGACGTTGGGGTCGACCTCGTCGATCTCCTGGAGCCGCTTCAGGAGTCGCCTCGACTGCTTGCCCGTGTCCAGCACGAACGCAGCAAGGGTCTGACCATACTCGTCGCTCATCTATCGAGGCTCCTCTCATCTGGGACTGTGGGCGCCACCGTTGTGGTTGGATGAATCTCGTCCGGGCCTGGATCAACCCATCGACGGCCAGTGACTCGTCCCTGGGGATGCTTCCGCCCGAAGCCTGCCGAATGGCCCCCTCTGAGGTTCGTGAGGGTGCCCGACCATGCTATGCCTCGGCGGCCTGTCACGCAAGGTGAATCGAGGCAAAGGTCGGGTTGTGGGGCAACCCAGCGCGCGCAGCAGAAGCGTGCGTGGAGCCAGTCGAACCGCTCGCCGAACAGGGCCGCGTTGCCCCGGGCAGTTCGCCGTGATCGTCGCGGTCAGTCGCGACTGTCAGCCGCATCGCGCTTCTCGGTCTCGGCGAGACGGCGACGGTTCTCCTCGCGGGTCCGGGTGATGTTCCCGCCGGTCTTCATTGGGTCGACCGATGGGAGCTCGACCTTGCTGCGCTTCGTTCGACCGGTCTGTCGCGTCTCGGCCCGGGCGTCCTCGCGCGATGTCATCCGCTCGCCGATCGTCCGCTCGTAGCCCTGGTCGGACGGGCGGTAGTAGCGTCGCCCGACGAGCTTGTCGGGCAGATACTGCTGGTCGACATCGGCCCCCTCGAAGTCGTGGGAGTACCGATAGCCGACGCCGATGCCGTGGCTCTTCATCCTCGCGACGGGCGCATTCCGAAGGTGCATCGGGACGGATAGGGAGCCATGTTCTCCGACATCGGCCGCGGCCGCCCAGTAGGCAAGACCGGACCGATTCGACTTTGGCGCACTGGCGATGAACGTGGTCGCCTGGGCGAGGGCGTACTGGGCCTCCGGCAGCCCGACATGATCGAGTGCCTGGGCCGCAGCAACGGCGATCTGGAGCGCTCGCGGATCGGCGTTCCCGACGTCCTCGGACGCGCTGATGATGAGTCGACGGGCGATGAAGCGGGGGTCCTCCCCGGCGGCGACCATGGCCGCCAGCCAGTAGAGAGCCGCATCGGGGTCGTTGCCCCGCAGGCTCTTGATGAAGGCCGAGACAGTGTCGTAGTGGCCGTCGCCGGCCCGGTCGTAGGCAAGGACCCGCTGTTGGGCCGCTCCTTCGACGTGAACGAGGGTCGGGCGGACCCGGCCATCGGTGTCGCGCGTGTTATCCGCCTCGGCGAGGGCTACCGCACCCTCGAGGACGTTGAGAGCGCCGCGGGCGTCTCCACCGGCCACCGAGACGAGATGATCGAACGGCTCGGCTTCGATGGCGACGCCTCCGTCGGGCCCTAGCTGCCCCGCCAGGCCGCGGTCCGCGTCGTCGATCGCCCGCCGGACGACGGTCGCGACCTCCTCGTCGGTGAGGGCCTCGAGGCGCCACACGCGGAGCCGCGACAGAAGCGCCGAGTTCACTTCGAAGTAAGGGTTCTCGGTGGTTGCCCCGATAAGGGTGATCGTGCCGTCCTCGACCTGCGGGAGGAGCGCGTCCTGCTGTGCCTTGTTGAAGCGGTGGATCTCGTCGATGAAGAGGACCGTCCGCCGACCGTGGAGCTCAAGGCCATCACGCGCTTCGGCGATGACCGCCCGAACGTCGGCCACTCCGCTCATGACTGCCGAGAGCGTCTGGAACTCGGCCCCGACGGCCTCGGCAAGGATCCGGGCCAGCGTCGTTTTGCCCGTTCCGGGCGGGCCCCACAGCAGGATCGAGGCGAGATGGCCACGCTCGAGGCCGCGCCGGAGTGGGCCATCCGGTCCGACGAGGTGGGCCTGGCCCACGAACTCGTCGAAGGTCCGCGGGCGCATTCGGGCGGCGAGCGGCTGGCGCTCCGGCGGAGGCTGGAACAGGCCCTCCTGCCGCGGGCCCGGAGGGCGACGAGCCGGCATGGCCGGATGGTAGCCCGGACCCGCCGGACTATCGGATCGCGTCGCAGGCATGTCCCGCCGAACGTCCATTCGCCCTCCCAGGTCTACCCTGCCGCGAGAAACCGATGAGCCAAACCTTCGGACCCGAGCGCATCACTCCGCCTCCGCCGATGGCGACACGGCGTCGCCGTCCGCGCAGGAGCCGATCGACATGGCTGGCGCTCGCGTTCGCGGTCGTTCTCGTCGGGCTCCTTTCAGGCATCGGCGCCGTGGCCACGAACGCCTTCGGAGCGGGCACTCGGTTCGAGAACCTCGTCGACAAGGTCCGCCTCGCCGTCAACCCGCCGCCGGATCGGCCGACAGTCGAGACCGTTCTGATCGACCCGAGCCCCTCGCCATCCCCCCGACCCTCGCCGTCGCCCGAGCCTCTGGTTCCCGGCGCGAGCACGACGCCTTCGCCGCCCCCGCCCTCACCCTCGCCCGAGCCGGTCCGTCGGAAGGTCGACGTCAACCTGTATCCGAATTCTGCCAAGAAGTTCAACTCCCAGATCACCAAGGACTGGTGCGCCGTGTCCGGCACGCAGATCACCCTTGCCCTGATGGGATTGGCGCCGTCGACCGATGCATTCCAGAAGACGCTGGCCGGGCGGATCGGCGAATGGGAGAGCAAGCGCGACAGCAGGAATGGCGGCTGGGGCCCGGCCGCCATCGTCCAGGCCCTCGAGGCGTACGGCGCCAAGGGTTACGAGATCCATGCCCACAAGTCGCGCGCCGCCGCTCTGCGCGATGCGGCCAAGGCCCTGACTCTCAACGGCTCGCCGGCCATCGTCGTCGCCTGGCGGGGCGCCCACACCTGGGTTATGACCGGCTACCGGGCGGACGCCGATCCGACGATCTTCGACGACGCAGTGGTTGCCGGGGCCTACATCTACGACCCGTGGTACCCGCGAGTCTCGACGATCTGGGGACCCTCAGATCCGCCCGGGACCTACCAGGACTCCGCCGAGATGAAGCGCAACTTCCTGGCCTGGAAGCGGCCGGAGGGCAAGTACCCCGACCGTGACGGACGCTGGATCGTCGTCGTGCCGACGATTCCCGTCGGCTAGATCCGCCCGGTCGGCTAGATCCGCGCTGACAACTAGATCCGTCGGATCCGGCCCGGCAGTGCGATGGCGAGGAGGCCGAGCCGGACGACCATCCCGAGGGCATAGCCGGCCGGCAGGGCGACGATCCCGAGCCGGTCGGCGAGGGCGCCGACGGCCACGATCGTGACGGCCAGGCCGGTGAGCGCCGCCAGGACCGGCAGGATGGTGTTCTTGGTCGCGTAGATGGCCCGCGCGAAGAGCTGGACCAGGCTCTCGAAGGGGATCGAGAATGCGAACGCCCCAAGGAGGAGCGTCGTGAGGGCCACGTCCTCCGCGTCGAACGCGCCGCCGCCGAGGAGGCGTTCGATGGCCGGGCCCGCGATCAGGTAGACGCCGATCGCCGCAAGGGTCGTCAGCCCGGCGATGGAGAGGCTCGACGAACCCAGGAGGGATCGGAAGCGGCCCCGTTCTCCCGCTGCGGCGGCGCGCGACAGGATCGGAAACGCGGCGATGGCGAACTGGACGCCGATCACGACCACCGGCACGCTCGCGAAGTTCCTTGCGAAGCTGACCGCCGACACGCTGCCCGCGGGGAAGTCCGACGCGACCCGGGTGAAGTAGAGGAACGTCAGCGGCTCGATCGGCTGGCTGACCATCTTGGGGATCGCGAGCCGGAGGTACTCGCCGAAAGCGGGCGTTCGAACGGCGAGGGAGACGGCGATGCGAAATCCCGCCCGGCCGACATCGAGGAGCCGGATGGAGAGATGGAGGAGTGCCCCGACGACGGTCCCGATCGCTGCCCCGTAGATGCCGTATGTCTGGCCCAGGAGCAGCGTGCCACCAACGATGCCGGCGTTGTAGAGGATCGGAGCCGTGGCATAGGCGAGGTAGCGCTGCTTGCCGACGAGGACCTCGCCGAGGGTGAATGAGGCGGCGAAGATGACGCCGGTCACGCACATCAGCCGGAAGAGCGAGACGTAGAGCTCCCGCTGGGCGGGCCCGAAGCCGGGCGCAACGATCTCGGCCGTGGCTGGGGCGAACACGAACATGAGGACCACCGCGACGGCCATGACGAGTGTCGCTACCGACAGCACGACCCGACCGAACGCGTGCGCCTTCTCCTCCTCGTCGCGGCCGAGGGCGCTGTAGATCGGCACGAACGCGGCGACCAGGCCGGACGTCACGAGGATGCTGAGGACGAGCTCCGGCAGGACGAGGGCGGCGTTGTAGGCGTCGAGTTCCGGGCCCGCGCCGAACGTTCGCGCGAATGCCCGGTCGCGCAGCAGCCCCATGCCGTAAGCGACGAAAGTGAGGACCGCGAGGAGGATCGCGCCTCGCGGGATGAGGCGCCGTGACAGGTCGCGAACCGCGACCACGGGCCTCAGAAGTGAAGGACGCCCGTGACGATGGCGACGATCCAGAGACCGATGAGGAAGGCGATCAGCCCGCCGTCGATGAGGAAGATGTGACGCAGGTCGCGTCGGACGACGACAACCTCGTCAGCCGTGCGGACGGCGAGCATCCCGGACTCCCGGCCGCGCGAGCGGACCGCGGTGTCGGTCTCGGCCGCCTTCTTCGCCGTTCGGCTGCGCGACTCCGCAGCTCGCTCTTCGGCCACGATTTGGCTTTCGAGTGCCGCCGCACGAGCCTCCTCGCTCGACGTCAGGCCTCCCGCAGAGGCCGCCACGGAGGGGCTTTGGGCCGCCGGGGTCGCGGGTCTTGGCGCGCGCCGGACCATGCGCCCACGCTGGCCTGGTCTCGTGCCCCGTGCTCGCTTCGCCATCGGCGGGATGGTAGCGGGTCGATGACGCGTGAGCGGCAACTGCTAGATTCTCGTGACACTGCGAGGCACCCCATCGACCCTTCGACCCTGGCTCTCATCGCCACGCTCGTCGGCGTTGCCGCGCTCGGCGCGGCCTTGTTCGCCGTGCGGCGCGCCGGCGCGGTCGACCGGCGACTTGCCGGCTTGACCCGGGGAGCCGACGGCGACAGCCTGGAGCAGCTCTTGTCGGCCCATGTCGACAAGGTCTTCACCGTGGCCCGCGAGCTTCAGGATGTCGCCGGCCGGACGACTCGTCTGGAGGTGGAGAGCCAGCACGCCCTGTCGCGTCTCGGCCTCGTTCGCTACAACCCCTTCGAGGACACGGGTGGCAACCAGAGCTTCGTCGTGGCCGCCCTCGACGCGCGGGGGGATGGTGTCGTCCTGACCAGCCTTCACACCCGCAACGGGACGCGGATCTACGCCAAGGGCGTCCGCGGTGGCCAGGCCGATTCCTCTCTATCCGAGGAGGAGACAGAGGCCCTCCGGCTGGCGCGGGCGAGGGAGTGACGGCCAAGCTGTCACCGTCGGCGCTCATCCTCGTCTCGTGCCCGCCTCCGATGTCCCAGTGCTGACGCGCCGAGCCAAGAACCGCCAAGTCCCGCGTGAGCTCGTCCAGATCCCCGTCTGGTCGGACGGACCGCAGGCAGACCCCGACGAAGCGGAAGATGACGAACGCGGCGTCGGGGCGCTGCTTGCCGGTCTCGACGCCGAGCAACGTCGGGCCGTGACTCACGGAACTGGGCCACTTCTCGTGGTGGCCGGAGCTGGGACGGGCAAGACTCAGGTCATCACCCGCCGGATCGCCTGGCTTATCGCGACGCGCCGTGCGCGTCCGTCGGAGATCCTGGCCCTGACGTTCACCGACAAGGCCGCGGACGAGATGACCGTGCGCGTCGATCAGCTCGTTCCCTATGGCTACACGGATACACGGATCGCGACATTCCATGCCTTCGGAGACCAGGTCGTTCGCGAGTTCGCCCTCGAGCTCGGACTCCCGACCGATGTGCGGGTTCTGTCGCGCCCTGAGACCGTCATCTTCCTGCGCGAGAACCTATTCCGTTTCGATCTCGATCGCTATCGACCGCTCGGCGATCCGACCCGCTTCCTGGCGG
The DNA here is from genome assembly GCA_963789905.1 of uncultured Chloroflexia bacterium. GTDB lineage: Bacteria > Chloroflexota > Limnocylindria > Limnocylindrales > CSP1-4 > CAWBMK01. Next base: position 171,009 of record CAWBMK010000005.1, read on the forward strand.
CGATCGCCGCTCTCTTCTCGCGCTGCAAGGATGAGGATGTCAGTCCGGCCGACTATCTGGCCCATGCCGAGTCGCTCGCCCATCGGGCCGGTGCGGCCGATGGTGAGACGGCCGCCGCTCTGGCCGAGGACGCCCAGGCTGCCTCTGAGATCGCCTCAGCCTACGCTCGCTACCAGGAGCTTCTCTCAGAGCACGGCTTCATCGATTTCGGCGATCAGGTGGGTCTTGCGCTGCGCCTTCTGCGCCGGTCGCCATCCGCACGCCGAACTGTCAGCGAGCGCTTTCGCTACATCCTCGTAGACGAGTTCCAGGACACGAACCGGGTCCAGGCGGAGCTCGTCGCGTTGCTCGCCGAGCGGCACCGGAACGTGACGGTCGTGGGCGACGACGACCAGGCGATATACGCTTTCCGGGGAGCTGCGGTCGGCAACATCCTCGGCTTCGAGGCTCGCTACGAGGGCTGTCGGACGATCGTCCTCCGGCGGAACTATCGCTCTCGATCGCCGATCCTCGACGCGGCCTACCGCCTCGTCCGATTCAACGATCCGGACCGGCTCGAGGTTCGCACCGGCATCGACAAGCGCCTCATCGCCCAGCGGACCGATGCGGGCTCGGCGCCGGTCGGCGACCACGCCCACGCCACGGCGGCCGACGAGGCCGATTGGGTCGCCGCGGACATCGCTCGTCGGATCGCCGCCGGTGCCCGACCTCGCGATCACGCCATCCTCATTCGGGCGAATGCAGCCGCCGATCCGATCCTTCGCAGCCTCAACCTCGCCGCTATCCCGTGGCGATTCTCCGGAACGAGCGGTCTGTACGGTCGACCGGAAGTCCGTCACCTTCTTGCGTTCCTTCGGGCCGTGGCCGACCTCGATTCATCGATCGACCTCTACGCCGTCGCGACAGCCGACCCGTATCGCATCGGTGGACCCGACATGACCGCGATCATGAACACCGCTCGCCGACGCCACCGCACGCTGTGGGAGATCCTGGAGGAGCTCGAGCGACAGCCCGGCATCCTGCGCCTGGCAACCGGGACGCGCGAGGCCGTCACTCGCCTCGTCGCGGACATGCGCGAATTCGCGACGATGGCTCACGAGCGACCGACTGGCGAGGTTCTGTACGGGTTCCTTCGACGGTCGGGCATCCTGGCCGGCCTGGCCAGCGCCGATACGGTCGCGGCCGAGGAGGCGGCATCCAACATCGCTCGCTTCTTCGATATCGTCCGCGGCCAGTCGGCTTTGATCGCCGACGACCGTGTTCCGTTTGTTGCCCGCCACCTGGCCACGCTCATCGAGGCGGGAGACGATCCGGCGACAGCGGACATCGACCCGGATGCCGACGCGGTGGCGGTCCTCACCGTCCACAAGGCCAAGGGACTCGAGTGGCCGACGGTGTTCCTCGTCGGCCTGGCCGATGGCCGCTTCCCGATCCGCCAATGGAAGGACGCCCTCGAGCTCCCGTCCGCCCTTGGTCGGTGGGAGCCGACCGAGGGAGACGCTCCCATCCAGGAAGAGCGCCGCCTGTTCTACGTCGCGATGACTCGAGCTCGAGACGAGCTGGTGCTCAGCCACGCGGCCGACTATGGCGGCGGGCGCACCCGCCGTGTCTCGCCATTCGTCACCGAGGCGCTTGACCGGCCGGTCGGGACGGACTCGATCGCGACGCCGATCCGACCGCTCGAGCGGATCGACGCCGCGGCACCGCCCACGCCCGCGGTCGAGGCTCTCGTCGGGCCCGTCGAGGGGCCGCTGACCCTGTCCTTCTCGGCCATCGACGACTACCTCACCTGCCCGGCCAAATATCGCTTCGGGCAGGTCCTCCGCGTCCCCATATCGCCACACCATTCGATGGTCTACGGGGCGGCCCTCCATGTCGCCGTCTCGGAGTTCCATCGCCGCCATCGGAAGGGCGTCGTCATGACCAACGAGGAGCTCGGGGAGGCGTTCGAGCGCGCGTGGCGGAACGAAGGTTTCCTGTCCCGTGAGCACGAGGAGGCGAGGCTCGAAGCCGGGCGGACGACGTTGCGCCGGTTTCGCGAGTCCGCACTCGCCGAAGGAGCGACCATCCCCGCCTACGTCGAGCGCGAGTTCTCGTTCATCCTCGACGGCGATCGGATCCGTGGCCGGTGGGACCGCGTCGACGTCGAGGCGACGGTGGACGCGGCGCCCGCGCCAGAGCGACCGGCCGAGCCCATCGCAGGCCTCGATGTCGTGGAGCCGACGCTCGAACTGGCGCCCGAGCGAGTGACGATCACCGACTACAAGAGCTCCGCCGTCGACGATCGCCGCAAGGCGGCGGCGCGCGCACGTGACTCGCTTCAACTCCAGATCTATGCCATGGGCTGGCAGGCTCAGACGGGTCATCTGCCCGACGCTGTCGCCCTCCATTTCCTCGAGTCGGGCGTCACGGGCACAGCTCGCGTCGACGAGAAGCGGTTGGCTGGCGCTCGCCAGGTGATCGCCACGGCGGCGGCCGGGATCCGGGCCCGAGCGTTCGAGGCCACGCCGTCGTTCCAGGCCTGCACGAACTGCGCCTATCGCGACATCTGTCCCGCGAGCGTCGCCCGATGAGCCGGTGAGCGGAAGCCTGGACGGCGTCCGGGCCATCACGCTCGATTTCGGGAACACGCTCGTGCCCGTCGATCGAGTCGGGCTCGGGCGCGTTGTCGATGCCACGGCCCGGGCCGTCGTCGAGCGGAGTGGGCCGTTCACGGTCGATGAATTTCTGGCAGCCTGGGCCGACGAGCGGGAGCGGCAATTCCGCGACGAGGTACCCCAGTTCCGGGAGGTCGACCTGCGCCAGCGCATGGTCCGCGTTCTGGCCCGGCTGCGAGGCATGCCCGCGCCGTCGGTCGATGGGTCGTGGGACGATGCCGCCGCCGCCACCCTGTCGGCTGCCGATGAGATCGACTTCGCAGTCGAGACATACTCGCGGGCCTTCGTGGCCGGCCTGCCGCCCATGCCATCGGTGACACCGCTCCTCGAGCGGTTGTCTCGGGATCGCCCTCTCGCCGTCCTTTCGAACTGGCCGCTCGCGGCGACCATCGATCGCTACGTCGAGGCGAGCGGATGGAGTCCCTTCTTCACAGCCATCGTCGTCAGCCAGCGGGTCGGCTCGATCAAGCCGCACCCGGCGATCTTCCGGGCGGCGGAGCTCGCCCTGGGCCTCTCGCCATCGGACGCCTCGGTGATCCTCCACGTCGGGGACGACTGGGCCGCCGACGTGGTCGGCGCCAAGGGAGCCGGCTGGCGAGCCGCTTATCTGCGCCGGCGACCCGGCGACTCACCACTGCCATCGTCGACTCGGGACACCGAGGTTGAACCCGACCTTGAGCTCGACAGCCTCGACCAGCTCGAAACGCGCCTCGGCCCGTAGATCGCCGGGCCGACGCTACCCTCGTCAGTCGATGGAGCTCCGCGACCGGACCGCCAACCTCGCCCTGTTCGGAGCCGCCATCATCGCCTGGTTCGCCGTCGCCGCAGTTATCCTGACGCGCGACCCGCTGGCGGACCCGTCGGCGGGCTTCCTCGGCGCCGCTCTCATCGGGCTCGCGGCGGGCCTTACTGCGGTGCCCCTCTTCTGGCTTGCCGGCTTTGCCCGGCACGGCCGGATCGCACTCAGGGGTGACTGGACGCGAGCGATCCGGCGCGGCGGCTGGGTCGCCCTCGTCGTCGGGATCCTGGTCGTGCTTCGCCTCCAGGACGCATTCCAGTGGCCGATCGCCCTGTTCGTCGTCGCGATGGTCGTGGTTGCCGAAGTCTCTCTGTCGGTCGAGCGATAAGGGCCGGCAAGCGGCGCCGGAGCGGGCAAAGGTGGGTGCTACCATCGATCGCGGTGCGCCCCGCTGGACGCCCGATGCGAACCGGCGGCGCTCCGTCAGCCCTCCGGCGATCTGCCGGGACGCGGCTGGACTCCCGGGAGGTAACCGGTGACGGAGCGACACGACTCCCCGTCGAAGGGCGGCTTCGGCGCGGCCAACGGTTGGGACGCCGCGTTCGAGGCCTACGACGACTTCGATCTGCCGACCTATGTCGGGCCGGTCAGCTTCATGAAGCTCCCATGGGTCGAGGACCCCGCCGAGCTACGGCGCCGCGGCGTCGACGTGGCCATCGTCGGTGCGCCGTTCGACAACGCGGTCACGCATCGGCCGGGAACGCGATTCGGGCCGCGCGCGATCCGCGAGGCGCAGTACACCTCGGGCTCGATCCATTCGCTGCAGCTGGGCTCGGAGCCATTCGAGGTCCTCACCGTCGTCGATGCAGGCGACGCCAATATCGTGCCGGGCTCGATCGATCGCGCCCATGCCTTCATCTATCGAAAGGTCCGCGACGTCGCCGCCAGCGGCGCGATCCCCGTCGTCCTCGGTGGTGATCACTCGATCACCTGGCCATCGGCGACTGCCATCGCCGAAGTCCGCAGCCCCCACTCGATCGGCATCGTCCACTTCGATGCCCATGCCGATACGGCCAGCGACAGCTGGGGCGTGCTCGCAAGCCACGGCACGCCGATGCGACGGCTCATCGAGTCGGGTGCCGTGGCCGGGCGCAACTTCGTCCAGGTCGGCCTGCGCGGTTACTGGCCGGGCAAGGAGACCTTCGCCTGGATGAAGGAACAGGGCATGCGCTGGCACCTGATGCGCGAAATCGAGGAACGCGGCGCCGAGGCCGTCATCGACCAGGCCATCTCCGAGGCCCTTGATGGCCCGGACGTCATATACCTGTCGCTCGACATCGATGTCGTCGATCCCGGACCCGCGCCGGGCACGGGAACACCAGAACCGGGCGGCATGCTGCCGCGCGAGATCCTCCGGGCGGTCCGCCGGATCGTCGGCGCGGTGGACCTGGCCGGGATGGACATCGTCGAGGTCAGCCCGCCATACGACAAGTCCGAGACGACGGCGATGCTGGCCAATCGCTGCGCCCTGGAGGCGATCAGCGCATTGGCAGTCAAGAGGGCCGACGGGCGGACCGTGCGACACGAGGGATGAGGCGCGCGTGAGCGGCGACGACTCCGCAGTTGGGGCCGCTCTCGCGCGGCTGTATGACCTCGACCTCGTCGATGATCCGGGCGACCTGGACCTCTATCTCGCTCTTGCCGCCAGGACCGGTGGACCCATTCTCGAGCTTGGGGCCGGCACCGGCCGCCTGGCCGTCCCGATCGCCGAGGCCGGCTTCGACGTCACCGCCGTCGATCGCGATCCGGCGACGCTCGAACGAGCCCGGGTCCGGCTGGCCGAGGCCGGCGCCGCCGTCGAGCGACGGGTCACCCTCGTCGAGGCCGACATGGTCAAGTTGCGCCTGCGAAACGCGCGCGACTTTCAGCTCGGCTTCATCGCCCTCAACTCTCTGCTACTGCTCGGCAAGCGCGATCGCCAGGTCGCGGCGCTCCGAGCCATCGCCTCGCATCTCGCGCCGGGCGGAGTCGCGGCCGTCGATGTGTGGCTCCCCGACGCCGAGGATCTCGCTCGCTTCGATGGCCGGCTGTCGCTCGAATACGCGCGGACCGATCCCACGAGCGGCAACCAGGTGACCAAGATGGCGTCGGCCCGCCACGACGCGGCGACCGGAGTCGTGGAGCTCACGGTCATCTATGAGGAGTCGGCTGGGGGCGAGGCTCCGGTCAGGTGGCTGCGAACGGATCGGCTGCGGCTGGTCGGAGCAGACGACCTCGTGACCATGGCCGAGGCCGCCGGACTGCGCGTGGAAACCCTCGCCGGAGATCATCATCTGACGCCGCTGGGAGTGGGCTCGGAGCGGGCGGTCCTCGTCGCAGTACGCCCATGAGGCCGGACCATCGTCCCAGCGGGGCGTGGACGCACCAGTTGGTATAGTCGCCGCCGATGGCCGCCGTTAATCAGATCCGCCTGCTCGTGGTCGAGGATGTACCGCAGGTGGCGCAATACATCCGTGGCCTGCTCAACGCTCAGGCGTCGATCAAGCTGCTCGATGTCCTGAGCGATGGCGCCAAAACGCTTCCCGTCATCGCCGAGCTGCGACCCGACGTCGTGATCGTCGACGCCCTCCTTCAGGGCCGGCTCAAGGGGATGACCCTGGTCGAGCAGATCGCATCCAGTGATGTTCGCGTCCCGGTCATCGTCCTGACGGTGCCCCAGCGCCCGGTGACGGTCGATCCCGCCGAGGGCATCGACGAGGTCCTTCAGATGCCGTTCTCCGGGTTCGACCTGGTCAACAAGGTGGCCGCTGCACACAAGGCCGCGATGGCTCGCGCCGGCGAGGGCGCCGGCCTGCTGTTCCCCGTGTTCGCGCCGAAGGGCGGCGTCGGCAAGACCACCCTCGCCTTCAATCTCGCGGTGGCACTGGAACAGCAGGGGACGCACACCGCGCTTATCGATGCGAGCCTCCAGTTCGGAGACCTTCGGACCCTCCTCAACGTGCCTGCCGACGCGCCGTCGATCCTCGACCTGCCGACCGATCGGATCGCCGAATCGGACCTTGCCGACGTCCTGTGGCGCGATCCTTCGGGCATCGACATCCTCCTCGCGCCGCCTCGGATCGAGATGGCCGAGATGATCAACACCCGTGATGTCGAGAAGATCCTGAGTATCCTGCGGCGCGTGTATCGGGCCGTCGTCGTGGATGTCCCGGCCTCGATCAGCGAGCTGACGTTGGCATTCTTCGATCCGGCCGACGTCATCGTCGAGATCGTGACCTTCGACTCGACGACGATCCACAATACGATCGCCATGGCCGACACGTTCCGCCAGATCGGCTATGCCCCGACGAAGGTCCGCTACGTCATCAACCGCGTCGACTCGTCTGGCGGCATCGATCCGGCCCAGTTGGCGCAGGCGATCGGGCGGACACCAGAGAATTCGATCGTGTCCGATGGTCGTCTGGTGGTCCAGGCCAACAACGAGGGCGTGCCATTCGTGCTGGCGGCTCCAGACGCGGAGATCAGTCGCGACGTGGTCCGACTGGCGGCCGATCTGCTCGGGGCCCGCATCCCCGTCGCGTCGGGTCGCTGAGGGGCGGATGCCCGATCTCCGGCCGATCGGCATCTTCGACTCCGGGGTCGGCGGTCTCACCGTCCTGTCCGAGATCTTCCGTCGCTGTCCGAATGAATCGACGATCTATCTCGGCGACAACGCCCGCGCTCCCTATGGGGTTCGCAGCGACGAGGAGGTCCGGAGCTTTTCGGAGGAATGCATCAGAACGCTGGTCGCACGCGACGTCAAGGTCATCGTCATCGCCTGCAACACTTCGACTGCGGTTGCGCTCGGCGAGCTGCGGCGCCGCCACGACGTGCCAATCCTCGGGGTCATCCGGCCTGGCGCCGTGACGGCGGCCCTCGCGACTCGGACGCGGAGCGTCGGCGTCATCGCGACACCAGCCACCATCCGCTCGCATGCCTACAGCGACGCGATCAAGGAAGAGAATCCACGTGTGAAGGTCTTCGAGCACGCGACGCCAGCCCTCGTTCCGCTCGTCGAGGCAGGTGGCCTCGAAGGTCCGGAGGTCGAGGCGACGGTCGCGATGGCGCTTGGGCCCCTGCTCGGATCGGCGGGCGCGACGATCGACACTCTCCTCCTCGGCTGCACCCATTACCCGCTCCTGCGGCCCGTGATCGCGGGCCTGGTCGGTGACGCCGTGGCCATCGTCAATTCCGCGACGGCGACCGCCTCGGCCCTGGCCGAGCACCTTGCCATCGAGGACCTCGAGGCGCCGACCGGCGCGGCGCCCGTTCACATCCAGCTGACCACGGGCGACGTCGACGCGTTCCGCACCATCGCCCGGCGGCTCTTCGGCGAAGCATTCCTCGACGTCGCGTCCGCCGACGTGGGGGCCGCCGTCGCATGACGCGGCGCACCGTTCGGGACGATCGTCTCTGGCAGGCGGGCTTCCTCGTCGGCTCTGCGGTCGGTGCCGCGGTGACCGTCCTGGGCCGCCACGCCGAGCGTGCGGCGCGGGCCGGCGGTCTCGTCGACTGGGAGACAGCCGAGCGCGTCGCGGTGACGCGAGCCTCGCGCGCGCCGGGCGCCCTCACGGCCGCCGAGCTCGCGGCCATCGAACCCGCCTACACGGAGGCTCTGGCGAAGATCAGGCCGGCATTCGCCGAGGCGCTGGGAGTCGATCTGCCGCAGATCGTCGAGCGAGCCGGCGTCGTCGACCGAGGCGGCTGGGTCCGAGCCAATGTCTCGACGTTTCGATCGCTCATCCGGCGCCTGGAGGGCGAGCTGCTTGACGAGCTGATCCCCGCCGGCGCGGGCTTGCCGCGGGCCTCGATGGCCCTGGCGAACCGCTGGGTCACGACGCGACAGATCGGCTTCGTGCTGGGCTTCCTCGGGACGCGGGTCCTGGGCCAGTTCGACATCGCACTCCTGGCCGCGGAGAGCGAGGTGCCACCCGGCCGGCTGCTCTTCGTGGAGGAGAACATCCGGATGACCGGTCGAAGCCTGGGCGTGCCATTGGGTCCCTTCCGGACCTGGATCGCCCTCCACGAGGCGACCCATGCCTTCGAGTTCGAGGCTCATCCCTGGCTTCGCCCGTACCTCGCCGAGCGCCTCGAGAGCCAGCTGGCGGGCTTCTCGGGCGGCGCATCGGCGGTCGGGCGGGAAGCGATGGCCGGCGTCGGAAGGGTGATCCGGGGCGAGGGCGGCGATCACTGGATGGAGCGCTTCATGCCCCCCGAACAACGCCGGCTGTTTCGGGAGACGCAGGCCGTCATGAGCCTGCTCGAGGGCTTTGCCGACTACGTCATGGACCAGCTGGGTGAGGGGCTCGTTCCCGACGTCAAGACCATCAGCGCCCGCTTCCACGAGCGCCGAGAGAGCAAGACACCCTTCGAACGCGCCATCATGCGTCTGACGGGCATGGACCTCAAGCTCGAGCAGTACAAGACGGGAGAGCGTTTCGTGGCGGCGATCGCGAAGGATGGTGGGCCGGACGCCCTCAGGCGACTCTGGGAGGGACCCGAGACGCTGCCGACCGCCGATGAGATCGCCAAACCCGCCGCCTGGCTCGAGCGGGTAATGGGCCGGTGAGCGAACCGAGCGCGATCGCGCTCAGCCCGATCCTGTCCGCCCGCTACAGGAGCAGAGACCTGGAACGCATCAGGGCCGCGGCGCCCGGCGCCCGGATCGTCATGCTCTCGGTCGAGGGCATCGCCGACGGACCACTCGACGACGTCGAGGTCATGCTCCGCGGACCGCTTCCGGCAGCCGTCTTCGACCGGGTCCTTGCTCGGGCTCCGCGTCTCGCCTGGGTCCACTCCGCGACGGCCGGCGTCGAGCGAGTCCTGACTCCCGCCTCCCGCCAGCGCGGCATCGTCATCACCAACGCCCGGGGCGTCTTCTCGCGGCCGATCGCCGAATACGTCCTGCTCATGATCCTCGCCGTCAGCAGGCGCCTGCCTCAGCTCCTGGAGCTCCAGCGAGAACGGACCTGGCAACCACTGGAGGGAGCGGAGCTGCGCGACGTGACCGTGGGCATCGTGGGCTTCGGATCGATGGGCCGAGCCGTCGGGACCCTGGCGACCGCCTTCGGCTGTCGGGTCATCGCCGTCCGCCGACGAGCGGAGGCCGATGCCCTACCCGTTGCAGAGGATCTTGAAGGGATGCCCCTCGGCGAGGCGGTTCTGGAGCGCATCAGCGGTCCGGATGGCCTGCCCGACCTCATGGCGGAGTCCGACTTCGTGGTCCTGGCGGCTCCGTTGACGCCCGATACCCAGGGGATGATCGGGGAGGCTGTCCTCGCGCGGGCGAAGCCGGGTTCGTGGATCATCAACGTCGCTCGCGGGGCCCTCATCGATGAGCGCGCCCTTCTTCGGGCTCTCCGGACGGGCGTCATCGGTGGGGCAGTCCTCGATACCTTCGTGGAGGAGCCGCTGCCGCCGACGTCGCCGCTCTACGACCTCCCGAATGTCATCCTGACGCCGCATACGTCGTGGTCGTCGGGCCGTGTCCTCGATCGCAGCGTCGAGCTCTTCTGCGAGAACCTGCGCCGCTTCGCGGTGAAGGAGCCACTTCTCAACATCGTCGATCCGACCGCCGGCTACTGATGCGGATCGCGATCGTCGGGCTGGCCGGTGCCGGCAAGACGACCGTGTTCAACACCCTTGCGGGCGGCCATGCGGAGACCGGCGGCTACGGCGGGCTGACCCTTCACGTCGGTGTGGTGAAGGTGCCCGACGAGCGACTCGACCGTTTGGCCGAGATCTTCCATCCCAGGAAGATCGTCCACGCCGACGTCACCTACGTCGACCTTCCAGCGCCGCCGCGATCGACCGACGGGCATGTCGGAACCGATGAGCTGCCGCCGGAGCACCTGGCCAGACTGCGGGAGTCGGACGCACTCGTGCACGTCGTCCGCGCCTGGGACGACCCGGCCCATCCGCATCCGGAGGGCTCCATCAACGCCGAACGCGACGTGGCGAACCTGGATCTGGAGTTCGTCCTCTCGGACCTCGCCCTCGTCGAGCGCCGCCTCGAGCGACTCGGAGCCAGCGGGCGCCATGGGACGCAGGCCGAACGCGAGGCAAATGAACGAGAGGCGATCGTTCTCGAGCGGCTGGCCATCGCCCTGCGAGCCGGTCGGCCGATCCGAGACGAGGAGCTGACCGAGGATGAAGAGCGAGCCATTCGCGGCTTCCGCTTCCTGACCCAGAAACCGATGCTTGTGCTCGCCAACATCGGGGAAGAGGATCTCGGCCGGCTGGACGAGGTGACCACGAAGCTCGCCGCCGCGTATCTCCACCGTCACACCCTGGTCGACGGTCTGTCCGCGCGGATCGAGATGGAGCTCGGCGAGCTTGCCGAGTCAGAAGCTGCCGAGATGATGGCCGCCTACGGCCTGATCGAGTCGAGCCTCGCCCGGGTCATCAATCTTTCGTATCGGCTGCTCGGTCTCATCAGCTTCCTGACGGCAGGTCCTGACGAGGTCCGCGCCTGGCCGATCCGCGAAGGGGCGACGGCTGTCGATGCGGCTGAGGCGATCCACACCGATCTCGCCCACGGATTCATCCGGGCCGAGGTGGTCGCATACGACGACATGATCGCTCTCGGCTCGACGGCCGAGGCGCGCAAGGTGGGCAAGCTCCGGTCCGAGGGTCGCACGTACGCCGTGCGCGATGGGGACGTGGTGGAGATCCTCTTCTCGCGCTGACGAGATCAGTTGAGGGGCGTGTCGCCTTCCGGGTCCCACTCGAGCAGGATGCCCCGATAGTCAGCGGCCCGCGCATCGTCCGACGGCTCGACGAGGTACGTCTCGTCGTCGGCTTCGGCCACGTTGACGGACGCCACGAGACGCTCGTCGGAGACATGGGTGAAGCCGTGTTCGCGTTCCAGGACGGCAGCGATGGCCTCGATGAGCGTATCGTCCTCATACGCATCCACGATCCGCTCGCGGACGGCCAGGACGAGTTCGAAGAAATCGGGTGGCGACATCTCGTCATCGCGAACAAGCACGAGGTCGGTGAAGATGTCCTCATCCCCCTCGCGCAGCTCGTAGAAGTACACGCCGACTCCGGTGCCTGATCGACCGTCGACGCCCGAAGGCGACGCGGATGGAACCGCGGCAGTATACGCGCGGGTCCCGGGACTCCCGGCCGGAGGCGATGCGATCCCCCATGTCGTCGTCGTCGGCGCGGCCTGTCGCGACATCACAGCCGCCGATCCGCGGGGTTGGCGACTAGGCGGCGGAGCGCCGTATTCGGCGTTGACCATGGCCCGGCTTGGCGCACGTACGGGCGTCGTCCTGGGCGTCGATCGAGCGGCTGCCACGGCCGTCGAGCTCGATGTTATCCGACGGGCCGGAGCGTGGCTCGAGCTCGTCGAGCTTGAGAAGGGCCCGATCTTCGAGAATATCGAGCGGCCCGCCGGCCGTATCCAGATCTGCGGCCAGACATCGTCGCTCGTTCCGATCGACGCCCTGCCGGCGGCCTGGTCGGCTTCACCCTTCTGGGTTTTCGCGCCCGTCGCCGACGAGACGGCCGATGACTGGGCGGGCGCGATCCCCGGCGACGCCATCGTCGCGGTCGCCTGGCAGGGTTTGCTGCGCGACCTGGTCGCCGGCGAGCGAGTCCATCGCAGGCCCCCCCGGCGATCAGCCCTTGTCGAACGAGCCGATCTCGTCGGAGTGAGCCATCACGATGTCGAGCCCGAGACTCGCGTCGACGATCTCCTGGGGATGCTCAAGCCGGACGCCTACCTTCTGTTGACAAAGGGTGCCGAGGGCGGCCTGCTCTGGCATCGTGGTCGAGATGGTCGGCCAACCGCGCGCCGATATCCGGCCTTCTCGCCCGAGCGTGTGGTCGACGCGACCGGCGCTGGCGATACATTTCTGGCGGCTCTCGTCGCGACGTGGCTTACGCCCGAGTTCGCTCGAGCACGCGTTCGCGGCGGCGATCTTCGCTTCGCGTCGGCGGCCGGATCCCTCGCGGTCGAGGCCAACGGATTGGACGGCGTGCCAGACCTTGCGGCCGTCGTCCGGCGCATGCGGCGGCCGGAGGGTCCCGGCCGGCCCGCTTAGGCGAGCAGACGACCTGTGGCGATGCGGCGTCGAAGGCGCCCGATTCGGTGGCCGACGTCGCGCTCCAGATGTGGAGCGGCTCGTCCCATGGCCCGACATCGATCCAGGACCGCCCTGCCGCGCAATGCGGCCTCGAGGGCACCGGCGTAGTCGCGCCGGACGTGCTCGCGGACCTTTGCGATCTCGACGAGAGCCGCGGCTCCTGTCGGTCCCTCCGTGGCAGCGACCCCGTCCCAGGCGGCCAGTGCCTCATCGATCCGGCCGAGTCGACGCAGCAGGCGAGCGCGTTCGACGAGGAGACGCGTCTCCGACCAGCCCGAGCCGAACGCGGCACCCGTCGGCCAGGCCGGCCGAGGCCGGCGAGGAGGCCCGCCGAAGTCGGCTCGAGCCCGTGGCGACCACCATGGCTCGGTGCCCATCATCAGGGGCGGCCGACGCGGCGGTCGTCGATCGGTTGCGGCTAGGGCGGCATCGAGACAGGTGAGGGCGTCGTCGTCGCGACGATCGCGACGAAACAGGCGCGACAAGCCGGCCAGGTCTCCCGCGTCGGCGTCCGGCCAGCGGCGGCGATCTCCCAATCCGGTGGCGACGTGTCCCAGCAGACGGGCGAGGCTTGCGACATCGGTGGCGTTGTGGCGAACCACCTCCACGAGGTGGTGGGGTGATCCGTCACGGAGGAAGGAGAGATACCTGGCCGGGATCTCCCAGCCGCCGACATCCGACCCGCGTTGCACGGACAGGAGCTCCGTCTCGACAGTAGCCAGGCGGGCATCGGACATCCGGTGGCGGAACAGCCGACGAACGATCGGCAGGAGGTCGAGATGTCCGGCGTGGTCCGGGGGCGGTCCGTGCCCCATCCGAAACCGCGTGACCAGGAGCGGCCAGTCGAATCCCCGACCGTTGTAGGTCACGAGCCAGCAATCGGCCGGTACGAGGTCCGAGAACGCAGCCAGAAAGGCCCGCTCCTCCGACTGATCGGGCAACAGCAGCTGGACCGGGTGGAATTGGTCGCCTTCCCACCGCGCCAGCCCGATGAGGAAGGCGTATGTGCCGGTTGCCGTGCCGAGTCCGGTCGTCTCGGTATCGAGGAAGACGAGTGGCGTTCTGGCAGGAGGCTGTCCAGGCAGCGAGGCAAGGGCGAGCCTGTCGATCGGTATTGTCACCGTCGCACCGTCGCGCCTGACGTACGTCCCGAGGTCCGTCTGAATCACCTCCCCATCGACGGCCTCGGCGATCCGGCCGGCAAGGGTCAGCGCTCGTGTCGGTCCAGCCGGTCGATCCGCCGCGACGAGACTGGACGAGCGACGTTGCCACGCTCGGTGGCGCTCGAGGCGCCGAGCCAGGAGAACCGCCTCGGTCATGCGGCGCTTGCCGAGGCGGAGGTCTTGGCGCCCAGGCCGCCGAGCAACCGGAGTGCCAGGGCCTTGGCGTCGACGTCGGGTTCGAGGCGAGGTCCCGTGCAGGCCGGGCACCCGGCCTCGCACGGACAGGATTCGACGAGGCTGGCAGCGCCGACCACGAGCTCGTCATGCCGCTGCCACAGTCGTTCGGACAGGCCAACACCGCCGGGCATCGACTCGTACAGATAGATCGTCGGGGCGTCCTGGTGCGGTGAGCGGACCTGGCTTACCAGCCCAAGGTCGCGCGGATCGACCATGAGGAGGACGGCCGCCACCGCCTGGATCGCTCGGCCCGCGCCCAGGAGAGCGACGTCGAGCTCATCGCGCCGCCAGTTCGCGACGAGCCCCTCCGCGGTGAGCCAGTAGGCGGTCGTCTGGAGCTCCAACTCTGGCAGATGGATCGGACCCCAGCCGACGTTCTCGTCGGTGCCGAACTTGAGCTTCTTGAAGAGGGTCACGAGGCTCGCGACCATGACCTCGCCGTGAACCCGTCGACCGCCGGGCGCGTCGGCCTCGGCGAAGACGTCGAGGGGCTTGAGGGTCACCGCCCGGTTGGCATAGGTGTAGTGGTCGATGTCGACGCGGGTGACGTACGCCTTGCGCTCGTCCCAATCGAGCCGATCGACGTGGTATTGGACGGACTCGTGCATGTAGATGGCATTGGTGTGGACGAGGACCTGGGCCGAGAAGAGATCGACCTCACCTAGGACGCGCGGCCGATCCGGCGTCGTATCGATGATGACGACGTTCTCCGGCGCCGCGCTGCGGAGACTGACCTCCGACGCCGGGAAGTTCTCCGAGCTCCAATACCAGCGACCGTCCGACGCCTGACGGACATGTCCGGACTCGCCGAGGAAGGCCAACAGATCGTCGACCGGTCCCGGGCCGAATATCGAGCCCGGTTCGAAAGGCATCTCGAACGTCGCACAGCGGAGGTGGGCCAACAGGACATGGAGGTTGTCCGGGTCGGCTCGCGCCTCCTCCGGGGTGCGCTCGAGGAGGAACTCCGGGTGATGGATGACGTACTGGTCCACCGGGGCCGAAGAGGCGACCACGATCGAGACCGAGACGTCCTGCCGCCGTCCGGCGCGACCGATCTGCTGCCAGGTCCCGGCGACCGAGCCCGGGTAACCGGCCAGGATCGAGACGTCGAGGCGGCCGATGTCCACTCCGAGCTCGAGGGCGTTGGTCGAGACGACACCGAGGATCTCGCCGTCGCGGAGGCCGCGTTCGATCGCCCGCCGTTCTGTGGGGAGGTAGCCGCCCCGATAGCCGCGCACGCGGCTCCGCGGTCCGGCGTCCTGGCGGAGCGCCTCGCGTAACCCGGTCAGGAGAATCTCGACGGCGACTCTCGAGCGACCGAAGACGATCGTCTGGCGACCGGCCCGCAGGAACGGCAGCGCCCAACGCTGGGCGAGCGTCAGGGCGGATCCTCGCGCCCCCGTCGCGGGATCGATGATCGGTGGATCGACGAGCAGGACGTGACGCTCGCCGGTCGGCGCGCCGCTGCGATCGACCAGCCGAGCCGTACGACCGGTCAGCATCTGCGCCAGCTCGCCGGGATTCCCGATCGTCGCCGAGCAGCAGACGATGATGGGCCGGCTGCCGTAGTGGTCGCACAGCCGCAGGAGTCGCCTGATCACGTTTGCGACGTGGCTGCCGAAGACCCCGCGATACGTGTGCAGCTCGTCGATGACGATGATGCGCAGCTGCTCGAAGAGCTGGAACCACTTGGTGTGGTGCGGCAGGATCGCTGAGTGGAGCATGTCCGGATTGGTGACGACAACCTGACCGGCCTTTCGGATGGCCGAGCGGATGGGGGCCGGCGTATCCCCGTCGTACGTGTTCGACGAGATGCTCAGCCCGGCTGCCTTGGACAAGGTCGCGAATTCGGCGACCTGGTCCTGGCCGAGCGCCTTGGTGGGGAAGAGGAACAGCGCCCGGGCGGACGGATCCTCAGCCAGTGCCTGAAGGACGGGAAGCGCGTAGCACAGGGTCTTGCCGGAGGCGGTCGGCGTGACGATGACGACATCATCACCGGCATGCACGGTCTCGATCGCCGCGGCCTGGTGGCTGTACAGGCGCTCGATGCCCCGTTCCTCGAGGCCTCTGGCTATCCGCGCATCGAGCCACTCCGGAAAACCGGCATAGATGCCATCGCGTGCTTCGATGACTTCGTGGTGAACGACGCCGCGCGCCAGGGATGGCTCGTCCAGCAGACGATCGAGCACCGTGGCTGTCGCTGCCGGTGCGTAGGTCCGCATCATGCCTCCATATAGAACGCCTGTGCGAAAACAGCGCGAGTCTAACGCAGTCTTGGGGGTCCGTGTGCCATCTCGCCTGTCACAGCGGCTCGCTGACGGACGCACACGGGCGCCATTGACACTGTCAGCTGCTAGTCAGCTACCCTGCCGCTCATGTCACCGTCGGACGGCGAGGACGTCACGCGACCGCCCGCCGACGATGCAGGCGACGCCGCGCCGGACGACTCCGTTGCGATCCCACCAGCCCTGCTCGGCCTGTCGGTCGGCGGACTGACCCGTCGACGGCTGGCCTGGATCGCTGCCGCACTTGTCAGTGCCTGGATCGTCATCGTCTTCGGACGCCAGGTCGGCGAAGCCTCGGCGGCGTCGTCGCGGGCTGAGGCTCTGGCCGTCGAGAACGAGGCGGTCGCGTCCGACATCGGCGCCCTCCGGCTAGAGCTCGACCTCGTCGGTCGACCGGAGTTCGTCGACCTTGCGGCCCGCGCCGAGCGGCTCGGTACCGGGCGCGAACGGCCATTCTCCCTGGCCCCGGATGCTCCGCCGCTCGGCGATGACGCGCCGGGATCCGCATCGGAGGCCCTGGGAGCCTCGCAGCAGCACCGTCCGCCGGTCGAGGTCTGGCTCTCGCTACTGTTCGGGCCCGCCGGCTGATCTGCGCCCGCGAGGGTCGCCCACGCCCGCTCGACTGACCTACGCTACGGCCGTGACGCCGCGCCCTGGACCGACCAATTCGCTTCATGACGTGCCGGGCCTCCGGGTCGGGAGCGTCGAGGTGGACGGTGTGACCGGCGTCACCGCGGTGGTCGCGCCGTCGAGCGCGCTTGGCGCCGTGGACGTGCGAGGAGCAGCACCCGGCACTCGAGAGACGGATGCCCTGGCGTCAACGTCGTCCGGGGAACGAGTCCATGCGGTGCTTCTCGTCGGGCGCAGCGTCTTTGGGTTGGCGGCAGCGGACGGCGCGACGGTCGAGCTCGAGGCGCGTGGCATCGGCCTCCCGATCGAGGCGACCGAGGTCGGTCGGATCACCATCCCGATCGTCGCCGCAGCCGTCGTCTTCGACTTCGGGGCCGGCGATCCCAGCGCTCGTCCTGGGCCGATCGATGGGCGCCGTGCGGTGGCGGCCGCGCTCGACGACCCGATGGGGCGGCCGGCAGGCGGGCCGAGCGGCGCAGGGGTCGGGGCGATGGTCGGTGGAATCGTCGCGCCACGACGGTCCGGTGGTCTCGGTCACGCGAGCCTGATTGTCGAGATCGGCGGTCGCGAGCTCGTTGCCGCCGCGCTCGTCGTCGTCAACAGCGCCGGCTCGCCGTTCCGGGCAGATGGCTCTCCGTGGGCGACTCGCGGGGGATTCGATGAACCGGGTCCCGTACCCGACTTCAGCCGGATCACCTCCGCCCGTGGGAACACGACGCTGGCCGTGATCGGCACCAACGCCCGACTGTCGAAGGCGCAACTGGGACAGGTCGCCACGATGGCCCACGATGGGTTGGCTCGGGCGATCCGACCGATCCACACGGGAGTGGACGGCGACGTCGTCTTCGCCCTGTCGACGGCGGACCGGGGCGACGAGGACGGGGTGGTAGCCCACGACTGGGGGCCGGCCGCTGTCTCGATCGTCGGTGCTCTGGCAGCCGATGCCGCAACCAGGGCGGTCCTCGACGCGATCGGCGAGCGCGGCTGACGGGCCACCATGGCCGAACCCTCCCTTCCGCCCGGTGTCGTCGAGCGCGTCGATGCGCTGGCCGTCAGGCTGACCGACCAGGGCCCCCCGCTCGCCTGGACGCTCCGCGGCTACCCAAGCGGGAGCCTGCGCTTCGACGCCGTCGCCGGGGTCACCGTCGCTGCGCTCATCGTCCCGCTGAGCATCGGCTACGCCCAGGTCGCGGGTCTGCCCCCGGAGGCCGGTCTGTATGCATCCCTGGTGCCGCTCATCGCCTATGCCATCTTCGGCTCGTCGCGTCGGCTCATCGTCGGGCCGGACGCCGCGACGGCCGCTCTCGTCGGAGCCACCATCGCGCCCCTCGCGGTCGCCGGCGATCAGCGTCTCCAGCTCGCCTCGGCTCTGGCCGTGCTCGTCGCCACGATCTTTGCCGCCATGCGCCTTGCCTCACTCGGCTTCCTGGCCGATCTACTGTCCCGCCCGATTCTGGTCGGCTACCTGACGGGCGTCGGCATCGACGTGGCCTTGGGCCAGGTCCCCAAGATCCTCGGCGGTGACCCATTCGGCGACGCCTTGTCGGTCCTCACAACGAGCGGACTGGTCGGGGTCGACCCGAGCGTGGCTCTGGACGCTGTCGGGCTGGCGATCGCCCAGTCGGGGATCGACGCGCCTTCGGCGATCATGGGACTCCTCGTCGTCGCGGCCCTTGTCGTCGGAGACCGATTGCTGCCCGGGCTCCCTATCGCGCTCGGCGCCCTCATCGTCGCCCTTGCGGCGACGATGGCCCTGGATCTCGAGGCCGAGGGCGTTGCCGTCCTTGGCCCGGTCCCCGCCGGCCTGCCGCCCGTCGGCCTGCCTCTCGTCTCGCTCGACCAGGCGCTGGCTCTCCTGCCGGGGGCTCTCGGGATCGCCCTCCTGAGCTTCGCCGACACGGCGCTGACCGGTCGCAGCTTCTCCGCACGGCTCGGCGAGGAGACGGATCCAAACCGCGAGCTCGTCGCTTTGGCCGCGGCCGACATCGGATCGAGCCTGACCAGCGGCTACCCGGTCAGTGCCAGCCCGTCGCGGACGGCCGCAGGTGAGAACGCCGGGTCGCGGACGCAGCTCACCGGCGTCATCGCCGCTGTCGCGGTCGCGCTGGTGCTGCTGTTCCTCACCGGTCCGATGGCGATGCTGCCGATGCCCGCCCTCGGTGCCGTGATTTTCGTCGCGGTCGCGAAGCTCATCAATGTGGGCGGGATCCGGCGGATCTGGCGGCTCGAGAGGACGGAGGGCGCGATCGCGATCGCCGCCGTCGTCGGGGTGATCCTCTACGGAACGCTCGCCGGCGTCGGCATCGCGGTCCTGCTGGCGGCGGTCAATGTCTTCCGTCGTGCGGCCAGCCCGCGTATCGATGAGCTCGGTCGACTGCCCGACGGTGCGACCTTCGCGTCGCTCAGCCGCAACCCGCAGGCCGAGCGAATCCAGGGGCTGGTCGTCGTCCGATTCGCGGGACCGCTGTTCTTCGCCACTGCCACGTCTCTCATCCGGGGCGTTCGCGCGCTCACCTCGGCTCGACGCGACCCGCGGGTGGTCGTCCTCGATGCATCGGCCATCGTCGACCTCGACCTGACCGCTGCGGATGCGCTCCGTCAGCTCCACCAGGAGCTCGGGGTCTCCGGGATCGAGTTCATCATCGCCCGGCCGACCGGTGCCCTTCGCGATCTCATGCGCACATTCGGCCTGGATGATCTGGTCGGCGACGAGTCCGAGGTGCGGCGGACGATCGTCGCGGCCATCGGCTCGCGCCTTGCGACCCGCACCCCGGAGCCTCTCGAGGATCTCTCGTCGAACGCTGAGGCAGCGCGGGCGCCGCTGCGTGAGGAATCGACGCGCCGTGGTGCCACGGACGGGGGCCGGCGGCGGGTCCGGCTCCGTGCCGGCCTCTTGATCATCGGCGCGATCGCCATCACGTCCCTCCTCGCGATCGCCATCCTCGGCGGCGAGCGCGGGGGAGCGGTGAGCCCTCCGGCCGGCGAGGTTGCCGTCCCGAACATCGTCGGCATGTCGCTCGAACGGGCCCGACGATCCGTGGAGGCGAACGGCCTCGAGCTCGGTGAGCCGACGTTCATCGAGAGCCAGTCCGCCGCCGAGGGCACGGTCGTACAGCAGGCGCCGGCGGCAGGGACGAGCGTGGCCTCGGGCTCCGGCGTCATCCCGACGGTCTCGACGACGCGTGGTCTCGTCGCTGTGCCCAACGTGGTGGGCATGACCGAGGCTGAAGCCATCGTCGAGCTCAACCGTGCCGGCCTGCGCGTCGGCCGGACCGTCCACGATCCGAGCACCGTGATCCCGGCGGGAAGCGTGATCGGGACTGTCCCGCCGGCCGGCCGCGATGTCGTGACCGGGTCGAACATCGTCATCGTCGCGTCGACCGGCCGGGCGGGAGCCTCCGGCTCGCCCAGCCCATCGCCATCCCCAAGGCCGTCCACGGCACCAAGCGGCTCACCCGCCGCCTCCGGATCGACGGTACCCGCGGCATCGGACGGAGCAAGCCCCGACGCCGAGGCGACCAGCCCAGCGCAGCCGAGCCCGTGACCTGGGTCTCTGATCGGGGGTTCGCTTCGGCCTCTGGTAGCATGGATCGCTCGGTGGCGGAGTAGCTCAGTGGTAGAGCAGGGGACTCATAAGCCCTTGGTCGGTGGTTCGAATCCGCCCTCCGCTACCACGTCGACAGAGTGACCCGATGAAGAGAACTTCACCGCACCGCATCTCCACCCCACCATCGGTCCCCGTATGCTCGGACCGAACCCGTACCGACGGGTCATCCGGCCGTCACGATGGGCGGCGCTATACTCGCCCGCCAGGCGTCGGCGACGCAGCCGTCAGCCGCTCTACGAGGTCCTCGAACCCTTGAACGCCAAGTTCTTCCGAAATGGCATCCTCATGCTCCTCCTGGTCGTGGGGACCGTCGCCCTCATGTACACGTGGCTCGTCCAGAGCAACGACCAGCAGACGGTCGGGTATTCGGAGTTCCTGAGTTCGGTCAAGGCCGGCAAGGTCCAGACGGTCGTCCAGCAGGATCAGATGCTGACCGTCACCGAACAGGGAAAGACCTACACGGTTGTGATCCCGTCGGTCCTGACTGACGTCTACTCCGACATGCAGAAGGCGGCCAGCGAGGGCGGCCAGAAACTGCCGGCCAATGCCTACTCCGCAAAGGAGGCGCCCGACACCTCGTGGCTGGGCCTGATCCTGACGGGGCTCCTGCCGCTGATCCTCATCGGTGGATTCATCGTCTTCATGATGCGCCAGGCGCAGGGCACGAATAACCAGGCCCTGTCGTTCGGCAAGAGCCGTGCCCGCATGTTCCTGGGCAACAAGACGGTCGTCACGTTCAACGACGTGGCCGGCGTCGACGAGGCGAAGACGGAGCTCCAGGAGGTCGTCGAGTTCCTCAAGTACCCCGAGAAGTTCAA
Organism: uncultured Chloroflexia bacterium; assembly: GCA_963789905.1. Taxonomy (GTDB): domain Bacteria; phylum Chloroflexota; class Limnocylindria; order Limnocylindrales; family CSP1-4; genus CAWBMK01. Next base: position 192,279 of record CAWBMK010000005.1, read on the forward strand.
CCAGCTTGGCGCCCGCATCCCACGCGGCGTGCTCCTCGTCGGGCCTCCCGGAACGGGCAAGACGCTGCTCGCCCGCGCCGTCGCCGGTGAAGCCGGCGTGCCGTTCTTTTCGATCTCGGGCTCCGAGTTCGTCGAGATGTTCGTCGGAGTCGGCGCGAGTCGCGTCCGCGACCTGTTCGACCAGGCCAAGCGGAATGCCCCATGCATCGTCTTCGTCGACGAGATCGACGCCGTCGGTCGCCAGCGCGGCGCGGGCCTCGGTGGCAGCCACGATGAGCGCGAGCAGACGCTGAACCAGATCCTCGTCGAGATGGACGGCTTCGACACGAACACGAACGTCATCGTCGTGGCGGCCACCAACCGCCCCGACGTCCTCGACCCGGCGCTCCTGCGGCCCGGTCGCTTCGATCGCCAGGTCATCCTCGATCGGCCGGACATCAAGGGCCGGGTTGCGATCCTCAAGGTCCACATCAAGGGCAAGCCGCTCGACAAGAACATCGAGATCGAGGACATCGCCAAGCAGTCGCCGGGATTCTCGGGAGCGGATCTGGCCAACCTCGTCAACGAGGCGGCCATCCTTGCCGCGCGTCGCAACAAGAAGGTCATCGGGATGTCGGAGTTCCAGGAGGCGCTCGAGCGGATCGTCGCCGGTCCGGAGCGCAAGAGCCGGATCATCTCCGACACGGAGAAGCTCATCATCGCCTACCACGAGGGCGGCCACGCCGTCGTCCAGCGGGTCCTCCCGAAGTGCGATCCGGTGGCCAAGGTCACGATCGTCTCGCGTGGCATGGCCCTGGGCTACACGATGGCCCTGCCCTCGGAGGATCGCTATCTCCAGAGCAAGACCGAGTTCGAGGACAAGATCGCCGGCCTGCTTGGCGGCAACGCCTCGGAACGGCTGATCTTCGGCGACACGACCACGGGATCGTCCAACGACATCGAGAAGGCGACCGACCTCGCCCGCCGGATGGTGACGGTGTTCGGGATGAGCGAGCGCCTTGGGCCGCTGTCGTTCGGCAAGCGCGATGAGCTCGTCTTCCTCGGCCGCGAGATCGGCGAGCAGCGCAACTACTCGGACGACGTCGCCAAGCAGATCGATGAGGAGGTTCGCCTCATCATCGACCAGGCCTACCAGCGAGCCACGGACACGATCGTCCAGTACCGCGACAAGTTGACGGCCCTGGCCGAGAAGCTCGTGGCGGAGGAGACGGTCGACGCTGCCGAGTTCGAGAAACTCTTCAGCGACCTGCCGCCCAAAGAGGCCATCCACGGCATGATCCCGCAGCTCGCACCCGCCCCGGCGGCTTCGTCGGCACATCCCGCCTGAAGGCGGGCGTCGGGCGGATGTCCGGGTCTGAGACGGTCGGGTTCGAGCGTTTTCTGACCGATACGGCCGATGCCCGTCTCGAGAGTTACAAGGCGCTGCTTCGGATCCCGTCGATCTCGACCCTCCCGCAGCACGCCGATGACTGTCGAGCCGCCGCCGCCTGGATCGCTGCCGACCTGACGGCCAGTGGCGTCGACAACGTCGAGGTCTCGGAGACGGGAGGTCATCCTGTCGTCTACGGCGACTGGCTGCATGCCGGTCCGGAGGCACCGACCGCGATCGTCTACGGCCACTACGACGTTCAGCCGGTCGACCCCCTCGATCTATGGCAGCGACCTCCGTTCGAGCCCGTCGTGCGAGACGGGCGCATCCTGGCTCGGGGTGCGGCCGACGACAAGGGCCAGATCCACATGCACCTTCGCGCCGTCGAGGCGCTCCTCGCGACGCGTGGGCGACTCCCGATCAACCTGCGCTTCGTTTTCGAGGGCGAGGAAGAGTCGACGTCGATCCACCTTGCCGACTGGCTGACCGCCAACCTCGAGCGTCTGGGCGCTCAAGTGGCGGTCATCAGCGACACCGGTTTCTTCGCCGGCAACGTGCCTGCGATCACGATCGGCCTGCGCGGGATCATGTACGCCCAGATCGACGTGGTCGGGTCGTCTGTCGACCTTCATTCGGGGTCGTTTGGAGGCACCGTCCCCAATCCGGCCAGCGCGATCGCCCGGATCGTCGCCGATCTCAAGGGTCCGGACGGGGTCATCGCCATCCCCGGCTTCTACGACGACGTTCGACCGCTGACCGATGCGGATCGTGCCGCGTTCGCGGCGTTGCCCTTCGACGAAGGCTCCTGGGCGGCCGGTGCCGGGGTTCGCGGGCTTGCCGGGGAGGACGGCTACTCGACCCTCGAACGGAAGGGCGGACGGCCGGCCCTCGACGTCAACGGGATCTGGGGCGGATTCACGGGTGAAGGAAGCAAGACGATCATCCCGGCTCATGCCCATGCCAAGGTGTCCTGTCGGCTGGTGGCCGATCAGGATCCCAAGCGGATCTTCGCCCTGTTCCGTGAGCACGTCCTGCGGATCGCCCCGAGTGGCCTCGATGTCGACGTCCGACTTATCGGGGCGGGACGCCCGACGCTCACACCGATCGACCACCCGGCGACTCGCGCCGCGGCCCGCGCTCTGGAGGCGACGTTCGGCCTGGCCCCGCTCTACATCCGTGAGGGCGGCTCCATCCCGGTGGCGGCAAGCTTTGCGACGATCCTCGGCCTGCCGGTCGTGCTGCTCGGGTTCAGCCCACCCGACGACAACGCCCATGCACCCAACGAGTGGATGGACCTGTCGAACTACGAGACCGGCATCCGAACCATCGCCTGTTACTGGGACGAGCTGGCCGCTATCGGTCGCCGGGGCCTCGCCGGCTGACCCCGCGACGGCCGCGGCTCCCCCCTTGGAGGGCAGGTACTTTCGTCATGGCGGGAGGCCCGACCGAGTGGTGATGACCGCGCGCACCGCGGTGTTATCCTCGGCCGAGTCCGCGAATCGGAGGAATGACTGGGTGACCACCGAGCAAGAGACAGCGACGACCGACTCGGGCCCACAGGGCTCCTGGCGGCTCGACACCGCGAACGGGAGCATGAATCCGCGCTCCGCGCTCGAGGTTCTGGTCGATCTCAATGAGAAGATCACGACCGGGCACATCGGCGACTATCAGCCGGTGCCGCTCGGGTTCACCCCGCTCGACAAGACCATCGGGACCGGCCTGCGGCCCGGGGAGCTCCTCCTCATCGGCGGGGCCCAGGGGACCGGCAAGACCACGATGGCCCTCCAGATGGCCCGCAACGTTGCGTCCGGCGGGCAGGCGAATGTGCTCTACATCTGCTTCGAACACGAGGAGCACTACCTCCTCAATCGTCTCATCGCGATGGAGTCGGCACTCGCTCATCTGCCCCATAAGACCGGGGCGATCAAGATCCAGGATGTCCGCAAGGAGGTCCTCGGGACGTGGATGGCCGAAGGCGCCGATGGTGCACCGCAGCTGGCCACGAACCCGCGTCTCCGACCCTCGCTCGACAGGATCGCCCGCTACGGCCAGAACCTGTTCCTCGATGCGCGGGTCCCAGACCGCCTCGACGGTCGACAACATGCGCAAGCTCGTCCAGCAGCATCGAGAACTGTCCGGCGACCGGCGCCTGTTCGTCGTCGTCGACTACCTCCAGAAGGTGCCGGTCATCCCCGAGCCACTGACGGAGGCGGAGAAGGTCACCTTCGTCGTCAACGGGCTCAAGGACATCGCCCTCTCCGAAGAGGTCCCGATGATCGCCATCGTGGCGGCCGACAAGGAGGGCCTCAAGGCGGCCCGGCTGCGCAACTTCCACCTGCGAGGCAGTTCGGCCATCAACTACGAGGCCGACATCATCCTGATCCTCAACGAGAAGTATCAGATCGTCGCCAAGGTCAACATCGAGTTCAACCCATACCAGGCCCAGCGGTTCCGCGACTGGATCATCCTCTCGGTCGAGAAGAACCGTGGCGGCCAGGATGCCGTCGACCTCGAGTTCGAGAAGCACTTCGAGTTCTCCTGCTTCGACCCGAACGGTCGAACGGTCCAGGAGAAGCTCATCGAGGAGCGCCTCTACAACGACTGATCCGGCCGCCGGCGCGCGGCCGGCGACCCGCTATCGTTAGGCCATGGGCCTCCCCGAGGTTGGCTACCCAGGCGTCATCGAGGTCGTCGTCGAGATCCCTCGCGGAAGCCGCAACAAGTACGAGTTCGATGAGGCAGCCGGCGTCTTCCGGCTCGATCGGGTCCTCTCGAGCGCGGTCTTCTACAACTTCGACTACGGCTTCGTCGCGGGCACCCGATCCGGCGACGGCGACCACACCGACGCGCTCCTGATCATCGACGAGCCGACGTTCACCGGCTGTCACGTCTGGGCCCGCCCGATCGGCGGCCTTGAGATGACCGATGAGAAGGGCGTTGACTTCAAAGTCCTGTGCGTGGCCCTCGGTGACGCTCACCAGGCGCACATCGAGCGGCTCGACCAGGTCCGGCCGCACCGACTCGTCGAGATCGAACACTTCTTCGACACCTACAAGTTGCTCGAGAACAAGCAGACGCAGGTCGTCGGGTGGCGCGATCGCGAAGCGGCCCTCGAGGTCCTTCGGGCGGATCGTGTCGCCTGGGAGGGCGAGCAGACGGTGCGTGACGGGTAGCATCGCTTCGCGCCGCCTCTTCGTCGCGGTGCCGCTTCCCGAGCATGCCCGTTCGGCGGTCGCCGCCTTGGTCGACACGGTCCGAGCGATGGAGCCCGACCCGTCGCATGTTCGCTGGGTCCGGATGGACGGGCTGCATCTCACGCTGCGGTTCCTTGGCGCGACCACGGACGAGCAGGCCAAGGCCATTTCGAGTGTCCTGACCGAGATCGGGTCAGCGACGAGCCCGATCGACATCGTTCTGGCGGGAGCCGGCGCCTACCCGAGCCCGAGCCGGCCGCGGGCCTTGTGGCTCGGATTGGCACAGGGCCAGGATGGGCTCACTGTGATCGCCGACGCCCTGTCGCGGGCGCTCGTCCGCTTCGGCTGGCCGGCGGAGGATCGGCCCTACCGGCCACACCTCACCCTGGCCCGGACCGATGGTGTCTCGACCGGTCCCGCGACCGCGGGTCACCTGACAGCCGCAGCCGCCGATCTCAGGGTCGGCTTCACGGCCCACGAGATCGCCCTCATGGAGAGTCTCACCGGTCGCGGTCCGGCACGGTACGAGAGCCTGTTCACCGCCCCGCTTGCAGGCGAGGCGTCGGGACCATAGGCTCCGCGGTCCCAGTGGAGGAGGACCACCATGGCTCGCACGATCACCCAGCAGACGAAGTACATCCTCGACGAGGACCGCATCCCGCGAGCCTGGTACAACATCGCCGCCGACCTCCCAAGCCCACCGCCCCCGCCCCTCCACCCGGGAACCGGCCAGCCGATCGGGCCGGGTGACCTGGCGCCTCTCTTCCCGATGGAGGTCATCAAGCAGGTCGTCAGCCAGGACCGTGAGATCGAGATCCCGGAGCCCATCCGCGATGCCTACCGACTGTATCGGCCGAGTCCGCTGTATCGGGCCCGGCGCTTCGAGGCCGCCCTGGGGACGCCCGCTCACATCTACTACAAGTACGAGGGCGTCAGCCCGTCGGGCAGTCACAAGCCCAACACCGCTCTGGCCCAGGCCTACTACAACAAGGCGGAGGGCGCCACCCGCCTGGCCACCGAGACGGGGGCCGGCCAGTGGGGAAGCGCGCTCGCATTCGCGGGCGCGGTCTTTGACCTCGACGTCAAGGTCTACATGGTCCGAGCCAGCTACGACCAGAAGCCGTATCGCCGGATCCTGATGGAGACCTACGGTGCCGAGGTCGTGCCAAGCCCGAGCCCGGACACGAGCTATGGTCGGTCGATCCTTGCCGAGACCCCGGACCACACCGGCTCGCTTGGGATCGCCATCAGCGAGGCCATCGAGGACACGGTCACTCATCCGGGCTCCAAGTATTCGCTCGGCTCGGTCTTCGACTTCGTCCTGCTCCACCAGACGGTCATCGGTCAGGAGTCGATCGAGCAGATGGCGATGGCGGGCGAGGAGCCGGACGTCATCGTCGGCTGCGCCGGGGGCGGGTCCAACTTTGCCGGACTGAGCTTCCCGTGGCTCGGCCGCGTCTTTCGCGATGGTGCGCACTACCGGATCATCGCCGCCGAGCCCGAGGCTGCGCCGTCGCTGACGCGGGGAGTCTATGCCTACGACTACGGCGACACCGCGAAGATGGCTCCGATCGTCAAGATGCATACGCTCGGCTCGGGCTTCATCCCCGAGCCGATCCATGCCGGCGGCCTGCGCTATCACGGGATGGCGCCTCTGGTCAGCCACCTGAAGGAGCTGGGTGCGATCGAGGCCCGCAGCGTCCATCAGCGGGCCTGTTTCGAGGCGGGTGTCATGTTTGCCCGGGCCGAAGGCATCCTGCCCGCACCCGAACCCAGCCACGCGATCAAGGTCGTCATGGACGAGGCCCTGGCGGCCCGCGAGGCGGGCGACGAACGAGTCATCCTGTTCAACCTCTGCGGGCACGGTCACTTCGACCTGGGCGCCTACGAGAAGCACCTGGCCGGCACGCTCGAGGACTACGAGTATCCGGCGGATGCCGTCGCCGCGGCGCTCGAAGCGCTGCCCGTCATCGCTGGATAACCGTGCCTCGACTCGCCTGCTGGGCCTGCGGCCGCCAGCTGTACACCACGGCCCCGATCGAGGCGTTGTTCGCCGAGGAGCGTCGTTGTCCGCGCTGCGGCGCATTCCTTAATCCGGAACGCCGAGACGTCGAGCGGCGCGACGTGATCCGGCGGCAGAACCCCGACGACGATCCCGGCCCGCCCGACGGCAGTGAGCGTCGAACGACGGCTCGACGCCAGGGCCAGCGCCGGCGCGGAGAATCGTCGTCCACCCGGATGGGCAACGAGGCCGGCTGGTACGACTGAGGCGCCAGCCCGATTCGGGCCGGAAAGGGACTGACAGGTGCGTCTGGCCATCGTCGGCCTGGGGATGATCGGTGGTTCGATCGCGCGAGCGGTGCGGGTGCGCGCGCCGATCGACGAGCGATGGTCGATCGTCGCCTGGTCGCCGTCCGGTCGCGGCCCGGCCGCGGCGTTGGGCGATGGGGTCGTGGACGCGGCAGCGACGTCGATCGGCGAAGCGGTTGACGAGGCGGACCTTGTCGTCCTCGCGGTCCCACCCCTGGTCTGCCTCGATCTGCTCTCCGCGCTGGCCGATCCGGGTACTACACGCCTCGCGCCGGGGATGGTCGTGACCGATGTCTCCAGCACGAAGCGAGCGATCGTCGACCGAGCGTCCGAGCTCGTGTTGCCGTTCGTCGGGGGCCACCCGATGGCCGGCTCGGAACGGTCTGGCTTTGCCGCATCGGTGGCCGACCTCTTCGTAGATCGTCCCTGGATCGTCACGCCGGCCACGGACTCAGCCCTCGAGCGGGTCGAGCTGGTCGAGCGCCTGGCTCGGATCTGTGGCGCGCGACCGGTCCGGATGGACGCGGCGGCACACGATCGAGCGGTCGCGGCCGTCAGCCATCTCCCACTCCTGCTCTCGGCCGCTCTGGTCGAAACGGCGGTCGGAGGGCCGGACTGGTCGGTCGCCGCTGAGCTCGCGTCGTCCGGCTGGCGCGATATGACCCGTCTCGCACGGGGCGACGCCGCGATGGCGGCCGGAATCGCGGCCACGAATCCAGCCGAGCTCGCCGTTCGGGCCCGCGATCTCCGAACCGTCCTCGATCGCTGGATCGCGTCACTCGAGCGTCAACCTTCGCCTGACGCTGCGGAACTGCGCAGCGCGTTCGCCGCCGCTCGCGCCGCCCTGGTCGGTGGGGGCGAAGACGACGACCGATCCGACGGTGGATGAGCTGGTCCTCGTCGTCCCGCGCCACGTCCTGATGGGTGATCCGGGTTGGTACGGGATCAGCCGGGACGGCCTGGATGCCCGCCTCGAGGCGATCGGCCGCGCCGCGACATTCGTGCCACGCGGCGTCGCCGAGGCCGATCGGACGCTCAAGCAGGTGATCCCGTATGTCGTCGTTCGAGACGCGACGCGAGTCTTTCTGATGCGCCGGACCCGGGCCGGGGCCGACGAGCGCCTCCACGATCGGTTCAGCATCGGCGTCGGCGGCCACGTCGGACCCGACGACGGTGGGATCGACGGTGGTCTCCGCCGCGAATGGGTCGAGGAGCTCGAGACCGACTTCACTCCGGACTTCGCGCTCATCGGGCTCCTCAACGACGATTCGACGCCGGTCGGCGCCGTCCATGTCGGTCTCGTCTACGTCGTCGACGCTGGCGGCAGATCGATCGCCATCCGGGAGACCGACAAGCTGAGCGGATCCTTCGTCGAGCCGGACGAGGCCCGAGCGGTCCGTGACCGAATGGAGAGCTGGAGCGCGATCGTTCTCGACGATCTGATCGCGTGATGGGAGGCTCCGGCGTGGACATCGCAGTACGATTCAGGTGAGCCAATGAAGGCACGCCGGATCGCTCTGGGTTCGATCATCGTCATCGGGGCGTGGATGGCCGCGGCCTCCGTCGTGATCGGCCAGGGCGATGGCGCGGTCGTCTATCGCATGCCGACGACCGGTGTGGTCGACAGCGTCATGGCCGGCTACATCGAGGAGTCGATCAAGAAGGCCGATCGCAACGGCGCGGCTGCCGTGGTCGTCGAGCTCAACACGCCTGGTGGCAGCCTCGACTCGACACAGAAGATCGTGTCGGCCCTCCTCGAGTCGCCGGTCCCCGCCATCGTCTGGGTCACTCCGGCCGGCGGTCGAGCCGCGAGCGCGGGCACATTCATCACCCTTGCAGCGAACCTGGCCTACATGGAGCCTGGGACGAACATCGGGGCGGCGTCGCCGGTCGGTTCCCAGGGCGAGGACATCCCGGGAACCCTCGGCGACAAGGTCAAGAACGACGCGATCGCCAACATCACCTCGATCGCCAGGGCCCGTGGACGCCCGATCGAATGGGCGGTGTCGACGGTCAAGGAGGCGAAGTCGTACTCCGCCAGCGAGGCGATCGCGGCCGGCGCAGCCGACGGCATGGCCGCGACCATCGACGAGGTGATCGCCCAGGCTGACGGCAAGACCGTCGATGTGGCCGGTGGCCCGGTCACGCTCGACCTGGCCGGTGCACGTGTCGAAGAGCTGGGCATGAACCCGTTCCAGGGCCTCATGCACCTGCTATCCGATCCGAACATCGCGTTCATCCTCTTCACGGTCGGCTTCTACGGTCTGCTGTTCGAGGTGCAGAGCCCCAACTTCGTCACCGGCATCCTGGGCGCCCTGGCGATCGTCCTCGCCTTCGTCGGCTTCGGAAGCCTGCCGCTCAACCTCGCCGGTCTGATCCTCATCGGCCTCGCCATCGTCCTGTTCATCCTCGAGTTCACCGTCGTCAGCCATGGCTTGCTGACCGTAGGCGGCCTGATCTGCTTCGTCCTCGGGTCGTTCGCCCTGTACACCGAGCCGGGCAGCCCGACCGCCCCGGACGTCCGCGTCGCCTTGCCTCTGATCGGGGCGATGACCGGCGTGACAGCTGTTTTCATGGCATTCGTGGTCGTGGTCATCCTGCGCGCCCGCCGCGAGGCTCGCTGGGCCGGCTACGGCGCCGGTGGCACGTCGACGGTCCCGACCGGCACCGAGGGCGAGGTCAAGAGCCCGCTCTCCCCGACGGGTTCCGTGTACGCTGTCGGCGAGGAGTGGACCGCTCGTACGGCCGACGGCTCGAGACTCGAACGGGGGGCCACAGTCGCCGTCGTTGGCCAGGACGGCCTGACCCTCATCGTCGAGCCGATGACCTCGGCCGGCGGGTCGCAGTAGGAGATCGCCGTGGAATGGATCATCGCCATCGCATCGGTGCTCTTTGTCATCGTTGTCTTGTTGGCCTTGCTCTCCCTTGCCATCAAGATCGTCAACCAGTACGAGCGCCTCGTCGTCTTCACCCTTGGCACGACGAGCCCAAGCAAGGTCAAGGGACCTGGCGTTGTGTTCATCGTTCCGATCGTCCAGCGTGGGGTGAAGGTCGACCTGCGCGAGCAGTTCATCGAGATCCCCAGCCAGACGAATATCACCAAGGACAACGCACCGATCAGCATCGACTTCCTCATCTACTGGAAGATTGGCGAGCCATACAAGAGCGTCGTCGAGGTCGTGAACTTCGACGGTGCCCTCCAGGGTGTTGCGACCACGACGTTGCGTGCTGTCATCGGCGACATCGGGCTCGACGACGTACTGTCCAAGCGCGAGCAGATCAACGAGATCCTGCGGGTCAAGCTCGACGAGGTGACCGAGCGCTGGGGCGGCAAGGTGACGACCGTCGAGATCCGCGAGATCATCCCGCCGCGCGACGTCCAGGACGCGATGAACCGCCAACTCTCGGCCGAGCGCACGCGACGCGCCGTCATCACCGAGTCCGAGGGCGCGCGCCAGTCGGCGATCAACGTCGCCGAGGGCCAGAAGCAAGCCGAGATCCTTCGGGCAGAGGGCGACCGCCAGGCGGCCATCCTGCGCGCCGAGGGGTTCTCGGAAGCCCTCAGCCGGATCTTCGCCGCGGCATCCCTTGTCGACCAGAAGACGATGGCACTGCAGTACCTCGAGGCCCTCAAGGATCTCGGGGCCGGGGCGTCCACGAAGTGGATCATCCCCGCCGAGTTCACTCGCTTCCTCGAGCCGATCACGGAGTATGTGGCCGACAGCGTCAAGAGCAAGGTGCAGCCGTAGGCGCCATCGGTCCCGGTCGGTCGAGGGACCTCCGGGTGGGTGAGGGGGGGCAACCGGCGCTGCCTATAATCGCGGTGCCCGAAGGCACCAGCCGCTTCATCCTGCCCGAGGCCCGAATTTGACCACGATCCTCGTCGTCGACGACGACCCGAACGTCCAGCGCCTGCTTCAGTACACCCTCAAGCAGGAGGGCTACGACGTCTCCATCGCAGCGGACGGCGCCGAGGGCTTCCGTCTATGGGGCGAGCAGAACCCGTCCCTGATCCTCCTCGACGTCATGCTGCCCAAGCTCGACGGCTACCAGGTCGCGGCGAAGATCCGGGCCGAGGAGGGCGGGTCCGCCCACGTCCCGATCATCATGCTCACCGCCGAGCGCGAGGTCGAGCAGAAGGTCCGCGGACTGCGGGCCGGTGCCGACGACTACCTCATCAAGCCCTTCCATCAGGCTGAGCTGCTGGCCCGGATGAAGAGCCTCCTGGCGCGGTTCGCGCCGCAGGAGGCGCTCGTCGGTCGCCCGCCCCTGGGTCGCGTCCTTGCCTTCTATGGGGCCAAGGGCGGCGTCGGCACGACGACGATCGCGATCAATGCGGCCATCGCCCTGCGCCGGGAGCTGGGGCGGAAGGTCGTCCTCGTCGACGGGAACTTCCAGTTCGGCGATCACCGCGTCTTCCTCGACCTCGGTCTCGACCGCAAGAGCATCGTCGATGCGGTCTCGTCCCAGACGATCGACGCCGATCTCCTCAAGACGGTGATCGTGACCCACGATTCCGGTACGGACCTGCTGCTCGCGCCGCCATCGCCCGAAACGGCCGAGCTCGTGTCACCGGACCACCTCGTCGAGATCATCGGGCTCCTTCGCGGGATGTACGACTACGTCCTCATCGATACCGACAAGGTCCTCGACGAGCACAACCTCCGGATCATCGACCTGGCCGACACGGTGTACGTGGTGATGACCGCCGACCTGTCGTGCCTCAAGAACGTCCGCCTCGTCCTCGAGACGATCAACAACCTCGGCTATACGCCGGACAAGGTCCACCTCGTCCTGAACCGGTCGAACGCCTTCACCGGCATCAACGTCAAGAACGCCGAGATGGCTCTGAAGCGGTCGATCGAGCATCAGGTCATCAACGAGTATCGCGGCGCGATCGGGGCGCTCAATAACGGCGCGCCGTTCATGTACTCGAAGGCCGATTCGCCGCTCGGTCGGTCGCTCCTCGAGTTCGCCAAGGAGATCGATCGAACGGCGACCGTCTCGCCGCTGCCGGCCCTGGCGCACTGAGCCCGGCCGCCGTTCCGCGTCCGGGAAGACGATGGCCGGGTGAGCGGCGGTTGATCGGCGGTAGATCCACGCGGTCAGGGCGGTGACCGCGCGCTGACCGGGCCCGGTTACGGTGCGTGGCGTGCTGGCTACCGTGCTGTCTGCGACATTGTTCGGGCTCGAGGGTCGCCTCATCCGCGTCGAGGTTGACGTCGCTCCGGGCCTGCCGGGGTTCTCGATCGTCGGTCTTCCCGATGCGGCCCTGTCAGAGGCCCGGGAGCGAGTCCGTGGCGCGATCAGGAACAGCGGTTTCGAGTATCCGGCTCGCCGGATCGCCGTGAATCTGGCCCCCGCGGAAGTGCGAAAGGCCGGCGCCTCCCTCGACCTGCCGATCGCGGTTGCGATCCTGCTGGGATCCGAGCAGGCTCGTTCCAAGGGTATCTGGGCGCTCCTTGGTGAGCTCTCGCTCTCCGGCCAGATCCGGCGCGTGCCGGGGATCCTGCCGCTCGCTGCCTGCCTCGCGGCCTCGGGCGCCCGGCGGATCGTCGTCGCCGCCGATGCCGTGGGCGAGGCGGCGCTCGCTCCGGCCGCCGAACCGATCGGGGTGGACATCGCTCTCGGAAGCCGTGGACACGATCGCGGTGGGCAGGCCACGGCGACGATCACCCATCAAAGCCCAGGTCGATCTCACCGGCGATGCCGTCGGCCGGACCGCCGACCTCGACCACCGTCCACCCGTGCGTGAACATCCCGATCTGGCCGAGGTTCGCGGGCAGGGTGAGGCGCGGCGAGCGCTCGAGATCGCGCTTGCTGGTGGGCATGCGATGCTCCTCATCGGTCCGCCTGGTGCGGGCAAGACGCTGTTGGCACGAACGATCCCTGGGCTGCTTCCGGCGCTCGACGATCAGGCTGCGCTATCAGCGACGATCGTCGCGTCGGTGTCGGAAATAGCGCCCCCGAGCGGTCTGATCCGACAGCCGCCCTTCCGATCGCCCCACCACACGATCTCCTATGCGGCCATGGTCGGCGGTGGACCGCGCCTCACGCCCGGTGAGGTGACACGCGCGGACGGCGGCGTGCTGTTCCTCGATGAGCTCCCTGAGTTCGGCCGAGACGTCCTCGAAGCGCTTCGCGAGCCACTCGAGGACGGACGCGTCACCATCGCTCGTGCGGGGCGGGCGGCGACATTCCCGGCCCGTTTCCAGCTCATCGCCGCGATGAACCCGTGCCCATGTGGTGGCGACGGGCTTGACGGCCGTGGGTGCTCCTGCACGAAGTCCGTTGCCGAGCGGTACGCCAGCCGGGTATCGGGTCCGCTGCGCGACCGAATCGATCTGTGGGTCGGAGTTCCGAGAGTCGATCCGGGCGAGTTGGTGGGTGCCCTGGAACCGGAGGGAAGCTCGGTGGTCGCGGCCCGTATCGCCTCCGTTCGGGACCTGCAGCAGGGACGCAACCGGGGGCGACTCAACGGCCGGTTGGCCGGTCGAGCTCTCCGGGCGGGCTGTCGTCTGTCGGCGATCGGACTTCGGACAGCGGCGGACCTGGCCCGCCTCGAGTCGTACACCGCACGCGGAACCGAACGCCTCCTTCGCGTGGCGCGGACGATCGCCGACCTTGCCGACGCCGGCGTGTGTCGAGCCACCGCATCTCATCGAGGCTGCGCGATTCCGCGATCCCGCCGTCGCAATCGGCCAGCGCCTCGCATCGTGACCGAATGCTCGGTGTAGGCCCATACGGTCCGCTCGGTCCTCGCCGGATCGCAGCCGATGTGAGCTCGGGCGACTCAGGAGGACGGCATGCGGCGACCATCGGATCCTCGGGGCCGACGGTCGGCACTCCAGCCGGCGCGACGCGGGATAGTCCGCCAGCGAAACGGACGCGCGCTATCATCGACGAGCGACTGGCGTGGGCTGTCATGGCCTCGATCGTGCAGCTCGGACCGCCAACGTTCATGGACCTGATCCGGGCCCATGGCTCGGCCCGCGCCGTCCTCGAGGCCGCGATCCGCGGGCCGCGCGCCCTTGCCGCGCTTGGATCGGTCGGTGATCGCGAGGAGCTCCCGACGCTCCTGGTGGAGGCGGCGCGCCAAACCGAGATCGTCGCTTCGGATATCGAACGGCTCGGCCTCACCATCGTGATCGCGGACGATCCGTCCTACCCGTCGCGCCTGCGCGCGATCGACCTCGCGCCGCCGGTCTTGTTCGTGCTGGGCGACGTGGCGGCGCTCGAGGCCGAGACCTGCGTTGCGGTCGTCGGTACTCGGCGACCGACAGAGGCTGGTCGGCTGATCGGCTCGCGGATCGCCGGGGCACTCGCTCGACTCGATGCGGTCGTGGCGTCGGGGCTGGCGATCGGGATCGATGGTGCAGCGCACGCGGCCGCGATCGCCGAGGGCGGCCGGACTGTAGCCGTGATCGCCGGTGGCCATGACCGACTCTATCCCTCGGCCCACGCTCGACTCGCCGACGAGATCGTGGCGACAGGCGGCGCGATCGTCTCGGAGATGGCTCCACGAACCCCTCATCTCGGTCGCTACTTCATCCGTCGCAACCGGCTCATCGCGGGATCGGCGGATGCCACGGTGGTCGTCGAGGCACCATGGCGGTCCGGGGCGTTGTCGACCGCTCGTTGGGCTCTCGAACAGGGTCGCGAATGCTTCCTGGTCCCGGGGCCCATCGACGCGCCGACATCGGCGGGCTGTCTTGAGATGCTCCGCACATATGCGCCCGTCGCCCGAATCGTTGCCGGAATCGGCGAACTGCTCGACGATCTCGATCTGATCGAGGATGGAACGCGCTGCGGACGCCGACGCCGACCGGCCGTCGAAGACTCCATCGTCATGGCCGAGCTCGGCACGACGGAGGCGGCGGTGGCGCGCACGCTCCTCAACGGCCACACCAGCGTCGACGAGATCGCCGAGGCGACGCTCCTGCCGGTCGCGACGGTCCTCGGAACCCTGACGCTGCTCGAGATGCGGGGTTACGTGACCGGGATCTATGGTCGCTACCGACCCGCAGGTCGTCTGGCGTCGGGTCCCGGTCGGATAGCCAGATCGTCGGGTTTGCCTGCGCGCAAGGGCCGATGCTAACCTGTGGCACGGCCTGCGGGCGGAGAGCAGGACTCTCCGGTGGGCGACGGTCCAGGGCGGCCGCCGTCGATCCATCGCGCGAACGCTGCAGGAGACCTCCTATTGCGTAAGGCTTTGACCGCGTTCGCCGCGCTGCCCATTGTTGCGAGTCTGTACATCCCCCTCCTCGGCCGACGCAGCGTCGCGGCCCGCGTCGCCCTCATCTTCGGGGCCGGCGCGATCGTCGTGGCAGGCGCCTTCGCAGTGGCTTCGCCGCGAGGGACGGTCGCCACAGGCAAGCCCGTCATCAAGCCCGTCCCCGCCGCGGCGTTCCGGCCGATCGTCGTCTCACACGGCCTCGTGAGCCCGATCATCGTCGACTTCAGCCAGGCCATGGACCGGGCCTCGGTCGAGTCGTCGCTCGTCGTGACTCCGTCGGTCCCGGTCACCTATCGCTGGTCGGCCGACTCGACCACCCTGGCGGTCGTGCCGGTGGGCACGTGGCTGCCCGGCACGTTCCACACGCTGACGATCGGCGAGGGCGCGCACGACATGCTTGGCACGCCGGCCACGAACGTCATGCGATCGACATTCCTCACCCGCCCTGGCATCAACGGCTCGCTCACAGCGATGTCGACCGACGGCAGCCAGGCAGGCATCGGCGCGCGCCTCGTGGTCGAGTTCGACGGGCCGGTTGACATCGCCGCCCTCAAGACGTCCTTCCAGGCGCAACCTGCCGTCGAAGGCTCGTGGACCGAGCTCGCCCCGTCGACCGGCACGTTGGCCGTGTTCACACCGGACCAGCCGCTCGCTCCCGGGACCACCTACACGTTCTCATTCGCCGAGGATCTTCGGGATGGGGAAGGTGCGCTTCTCGGCAGCCAGCCGCAGCTCTCCTTCAAGACCGCGTCAGCCCCGGCCGTCGTGCGCTTCCGGCCCCGATCCGGCTGGAGCGATGTCCCGCGCGGCCAGGATGTGTCGGTCCGCTTCAGCCAGCCGATGGATCGCGCCGCGACACGCGATGCGTTCTCGGTCAGTGTCGGTGGCAGGGCGATCGCCGGAAAGTTCCGCTGGGCCGAGGGTGACAAGGTCCTGATCTTCGCCCCGACCAGAGCCCTGCCGTTCGGCGCCAAGGTCACCATGACGGTCGAGGGGAGCGCCCGCTCGTCGACCGGGGTGCCCATCGCGAGATCCGTCCACGGCGCGTTCAGGGTGGTCGCGAAGCCCGTCGTACAGACGCAGGCATCCAAGAGCTCGAAGACGGTGGTCAGGATCCCGACCGGCGGCAGCAGCACAGGCTCCGCGACATGGCTGGCGGTCGAGAAGTACTACCACAAGCTCCTGAGCTGCACCCGTGGCGGCGGACTCGTGACGTCGGGCGGGAGCTGCAGCAGCCCAGGTGGGTCTGGCCTGGCGGCGCTGAAGCTCGATAGCGGGATCAGTGCGAAGGTCTCACGGCCCTACGCCAAGCGCATCGCCCAGGCTGGGGTCTGCGATCACTTCCTCGGCGGCACGACGCCGGGGACTCGGCTCAAGGCCGCCGGCTACAAGAACTACACGTGGGGCGAGAATATCGGCTGCCGCAGCGGCAACGCCTACTCGGCCGTCCTTGGCTCCCACCTCAACTTCCAGAGCGAGCGCAGCTCGAACGGCGGCCACTGGAAGAACATGATGAACTCGCGCTACGACCGTGTCGGCGTCGGCGTCTGGGTCTCATCTGGCCGGGTTCGCCTGGTCATCGATTTCTATCACCCCTGATCGGGCGTCCAGCGGGCGGGACCATCGTCCCGTAGTCGCATCGGGCGGTTGCGTCGGACGATGGCGCGGTGATCCGCAACGTGGTCATCCACCTGACCAACGAGCAGCCGCTCCTGGCCGACCTGTTCGACGCGCCGAAGCCTACGGACACGCAATTGCTCTGCACGAACCTGCGGGCGATGACCGGGAAGCGGCCCGTCTTCGCCGACGATTCGGCATCGCTGTTCGTCTTCCCGGTCGGCCAGATCCGCTTTATCGAGCTCCCGCCCGGTTCGAGCCGAGGGACGGGTGGGGTGAGTCCAACGACGTCGGCGGGCGAGCCGGCATCGTCCAACGGCACCGCCGCCGAGGGCGATACCGAGCTCGATCTCGACGAGGACTTCCTGCGGAGGGTGCGCGAGGCCTGACGATCGATCGGGCGAATCACCCGAACGACCGTCACGAAAGGGCCCTTTGGTAGACTCCCGCCCGATGTCGGGCAACCTGGTCATCGTCGAGTCTCCCGCCAAGGCACGGACGATCGAGCGCTATCTCGGCGATGACTATCGGGTCGTCGCGTCGATGGGCCACGTCCGCGATCTGCCCGAGAACCCCGGCAAGGGCAAGTTCGGCGTCGACATCGATCACGACTTCGCACCCGAGTACGAAATTGTCGCCGACCGGCGGCAGCAGGTGAAGCGGATCAAGGAGGAAGCGGGCAAGGCGTCCACGGTCTGGCTCGCCACCGACCTCGATCGCGAAGGCGAGGCGATCGCCTGGCACCTGACCGAGGCCGCCGCGATCGATCCCGACAAGACCCGCCGGGTCACGTTCAATGAGATCACCGGGCCGGCCATCCGGGCGGCGTTCGCCGACCCCCGGGCGATCGATCAGAACCTCGTCGACGCCCAGCAGGCGCGCAGGATCGTCGACCGCCTCGTCGGCTACACGCTCAGCCCGCTCCTGTCACGCAAGGTTCGCTCGGGCCTGTCGGCCGGCCGGGTCCAATCCGTGGCCGTTCGGCTGGTGGTCGACCGAGAGCGCGAGATCAGGGCGTTCGAGGCCCGCGAGTACTGGACGATCGCCGTGACCCTGGCGACGCCGGAGGGTGCCACGTTCGGCGCCGAGCTCGTCCGCATCGACGGCGTCAAGCTCGACATCGCCGACACGGAAACCGCAAATCGCCACGCGGAGGCGCTTTCCCAAAGGCACCCGCTGGTCCGATCGGTGGCGGTCCGGCCCTCGTCGCGCAATCCAGCACCCCCGTTCACGACCTCGACGCTCCAGCAGGAAGCCAGCCGCAAGCTCGGCTTCTCGCCGAAGCGAACGATGTCCGTGGCCCAACGCCTGTATGAAGGCGTCGAGATGGAGGAAGGGCAGGTCGGGCTCATCACCTACATGCGGACCGACTCGGTGGCCATGGCACGTCAGGCGATGGCCGAGGCGACCGACGTGATCCGCGATCGTTTCGGCCCCGACTATGCGCTTCCGGATGGACGCGCCTACAAGACCAAGACGCGCGGCGCACAGGAGGCCCACGAGGCTATTCGGCCGACATCGTTCGCCCGCGATCCCGAGACGATCGGCGATCGGCTGGGACGGGATGAAGCCCGCCTGTACCGACTCATCTGGCAGCGAGCGATCGCCTCGCAGATGGCGGCCCGGCGTCTCGAGACGACTACGGTCGATCTCGTCGACGACCCCTACGAGCTGCGGGCGACGGCGACGCGGACGCTCTTCGACGGCTTCGCCCGTGTCTACACGGAAGGGCGCGACGATGGCGACGCCGAGGAGTCTGAAGGTGCGCTCCCGCCCCTGTCGGAGGGGATCGTGACGACGGTGACGGATGTCTCGCCCGCCCAGCACTTCACAGAGCCGCCACCGCGGTTCACGGAGGCATCGCTGGTCAAGGCGCTCGAAGAGCACGGCATCGGACGGCCTTCGACCTACGCCGCGACGATCTCGACGATCGTCGATCGCGGATACATCAGCATCCGCGAGCGTCGCCTGCACGCCGAACCGGTCGCCGAGATCGTCACCGACGTCCTCGTCGAGCATTTCACGGAGTACGTCGACCTCGAGTTCACGGCCCGGATGGAGGCCGACCTCGACCGGGTGGCC
Source organism: uncultured Chloroflexia bacterium (assembly GCA_963789905.1). Lineage (GTDB taxonomy): Bacteria > Chloroflexota > Limnocylindria > Limnocylindrales > CSP1-4 > CAWBMK01. The sequence continues at coordinate 211,087 of CAWBMK010000005.1, forward strand.
CGCGGCGAGCAGGACTGGGTCCCGCTCTTGCGCGAGTTCTACACGCCATTCCGGGCGCTCGTCGATGAGAAGCGCGCCGTGCTCCGGCGACGCGACCTCACGACCGAGGCGACCGATGAGGTCTGCTCGGAAGGGCACCCCATGGTCATCCGCCTGGGGAGGAACGGCCGCTTCCTCGCCTGTTCGATGTATCCCGAGCACAAGGAAACGCGCCCGCTGCCAGGAGAAGAGGAATCGCTACCGTCACTGCCCGGAGCTGGCGAGGCATGTCCGACCTGCGGCGAGACGGAAGGCGGCACGCTCGTCGTCAAGCGTGGGCGTTTCGGGGCCTTCGTCGGATGTTCTCGTTATCCAGATTGCGACTACATCCATCGCGACGGCCCGCCGCCACCGGACCAGCTCCCGTTCGAGGTGACGTGTCCGAAGAACCGCGACGGTCATCTCGTCGCCCGTCGGGCGCGGCGGACCGGCAACGTCTTCTGGGGCTGTTCGGCCTACCCACGCTGCGATTACACGACGAACCACGAGCCGATCGGGCCCATCCACGACACGGACGACGGTCCGGTCGCCCGGTTCGACGCGTCTACCGCCCGCTGTCTCGCCTGCGGGGCACCCATCGAGATCCCGGATGACGAGGATGTCGTCGGTCGACGGTTGGCCGGAGGCGAACCCGATCCAGCGGCGATCGCCCGGCCGGCGCGAAGGGGCGGCGGCGCTCGGCGAGGTGGGCGATCGGGTGGGAGATCGGCTGGGCGTCGCGGGCGTACGGACGACTCGGGCAGCCGCTCGTCGGTGCCGCCCGCGTGAGCGACGCGTCGACGGGTCGACAGGCCCTCGATCGCTTCCTCTCCACGCTCCGCGCTCGAGACGCTTCGCCGCATACGGTGCGGGCCTACGCGACCGCTGTCGGAGCCTACCTCGACTGGCTGGCCGAACGACAGATCGACTGGCGCTCCCCGTCGCGGATCGAGCTTCGCGCCTACCTCGCTGCGCTGGGTGAGGGACGTTCCCGATCGACCGTGGGCCAGCGCATGGCAGCCATCAGGTCCTTCTATCGGCACGCGGTCCGATCGGGCATGGTCGTCGGCGACCCCTGGGGCGCGATCTCGACACCCCGCCTCCAGCGACGGCTGCCGCGCGTCCTCGAGACGGACCAGATCGATCGGCTCTTGGCCGTCGTTGACGACGACCTGGCGGCTGGCGGACGATCCCCGCTGGCGCGTGCCGCAGCCCAGCGTGACAAGGCCCTCGTTGAAACGGCATACGCGGCCGGCCTGCGAAATCAGCGAGCTGGCGGCGGCGGACATGTCGGCTCTCGACCTGAGGCGCGGTGAGCTGCGTGTTCTCGGCAAGGGTCGCAAGGAACGGGTCGGGCTGCTCGGCAGACCCGCCATCGCGGCCCTGGCCACCTATATCGACGACGGACGGGTCACGTTGCTCGGACAGCGTCCCCGATCACTTCCGACGCCGGCCGAGGTCTTCCTCAACGCTCGCGGCGGCGCGCTCAGCGTTCGAGGTCTGCGCGGACGGCTCGATCGGCTGTGTCGACGGGCGGGACTGCCAGAGGGGGTGAGCCCCCACACCTTCCGGCACAGCTTCGCCACCCATCTCCTCGATGGTGGGGCCGACCTGCGCGTCGTCCAGGATCTCCTGGGTCACGAGAGCCTCGCGACGACACAGGTCTACACGCATGTCTCTCCGGCTCGACTGCGAACGGCATATTCGGCGGCTCATCCGCGGGCGCGCGCACGACACGGGACACGACCCGGCGACGTCCCACCGCCGTGACGACCAACCAGGCGATCGCCCGGGCCGGCCTCGTGGTCACCGGCGCATTCCTCGCCGCGCGGATCCTCGGCTATGTCCGGACGGTCGTCATCTCGTCGACGTTCGGCGCCAGCTCCGACCTCGACGCCTTCCTGGCGGCGTTTCGGATCCCCGACCTCATGTTCCAGCTCGTCGCCGCCGGCGCGCTGTCGAGCGCGCTCATCCCGGTCCTCGCGGGGCTGCTCGCGACCGACGAGGAAGCGCGAGCGTGGCGCGTCGCGTCGACCGTCGGCCTGCTCATGCTTGTTGCGCTGACGATCCTGAGCGTGGTCGCCTGGATCCTTGCGCCGGCGCTCGTGCCGATCATCACCCCGGGCTTCGACGCCGCGACATTGGCTCAAACGATCGAACTGACGAGGCTCATGCTCGTCGCCCCGATCCTGCTCGGCACGGGAGCCGTCGCCACGAGCATCCTCAATACGAAGCATCGCTTCGCCGCAGCGTCCCTGGCGCCGGTCGTCTACAACATCGCGATCGTCATCACGACCCTCCTGCTGGCCCCGACATTGGGCATTACCGCCGTTGCGGCCGGCGTCGTCCTTGGAGCGCTCGCCCACATCCTCGTGCAGCTCATCCCGCTCCGACGAGTCGGCTTTCGGCCGACCGCTCGCCCCGACACCTCCGATCCGGCCGCACGAAAGGCCTTCGTGCTCATGGGACCGCGGGCCGTCGGCCTCGGGGCCGGCCAGCTCGCCCTCATCGCGATCACGGCATTCGCATCCACGATCGGGCCCGGAGCGATCACCGCCTTCGCGGTGGCGTTCACCCTCCTTCAGATCCCCTTGGGGCTCATCGGCGTCCCCCTCGGCATCGTCCTCCTGCCGGCTCTGTCGTCCCAGCACGCTGTCGGCGCTCTCGCCGGCTACGTCCGGCTCGTGACCCACTCGGTCCGGCTGCTGATCTACGTCATGGTCCCGATCGCGGCCCTCGGGATGGTCGTGGCGACCGAGATCGTCGTCGTCCTGTTCGGCTACGGCGACTTTTCTTCGGAGGCGATCGCGGCTTCGGCGGCCGCCCTGTTCGTGCTCCTCATCGGCCTGCCCGCCCACGCTTCGATCGCCGTCCTGGCGCGGGCGTTCTACGCGGCGCAGGACACCCGCACGCCGGTCCTGGCCGCCCTCGTCGCCGTCGCCATCAACGTCGGTGTCGGCTATGCCCTTGTGGACCCGTTCGGCCTGACGGGCCTGGCTGCCGCAGTCGCCCTCGGGGCCTGGGTCGAGGCGGCGGCGCTCGTCCTCATCCTGTGGCACAGGGTTCACGGTTTCGATCTCGCCGGTGTCGTTCGGACGCTGATCTTGTCGCTCATCGCGGCGACCGCCGCGGCCGTCCTGGCTTCGATCGTCAGGGACATCGCGGCCGGCGGACCATTCGATGAGGCCACGACGATCGGTGCGCTCGCCGTGGCGGTCGTGGCGACGGCCGTCGGTGGGGTAGCCTTCATCGCGATGAGCCTTCTGCTGCGGATCCATGAGCTGCCTGCCGCGTCGACGGTCATCGTCGGGATCCTGCGGCGCCCGCGCGGCTCGTGACGCCAGGCGCGGTCGCGGACGCGGGCGTGGCGGAGACGATCGCACCGGGCATCGACGGCGCCTGGGACGCAAGGGTCGAGGCAGGCGTCAACGGCTCCTACACGCAGCTATCCGGATGGGCGGTCGTGAAAGCGGTCAATGGCTGGTCGGCTGCGCGGGTCGGTGTGGATACGGAGATCGGATCGGTCGCGGCGCAGGTCCTCGTCCGGCGCGTGGCACCGTTGCCGTGGTCGATCGGCTACGCGCCCCGCGGCCCGGTCCTGCCTGGTCTCGGCGGCGCCTGGGTGGGCTCCCTGACGGATGCCCTTCGCGAGGCTCTCGCGGGACGGGTCAGCGCCGTGACCATCGACCCCGAGATCGAGGTGGACGGGCCGCTTGACGCGCATGGCGCGGTGCGGACCGCACTCGCCGCGGCCGGCTGGGAGACGACCGCACCTATCCAGCCGGACCGAACGCGGCTGCTCGATCTCAGCCTCAACGAGGCAGCGTTGTGGGCGGGACTGCGCTCGAAGTGGCGCCAGTACGTGAATGGCGCCCGGCGGGCGGGCGTGACGATCGAGGAGGGCACAGAGGGCAACATCGGCGAGTTCTACGCGATCTACCGGGAGACGGCGACCCGGGCGGGCTTCATCATCCGCTCAGAGTCCTCCTACCGCGATGTCTGGCAGGCGTTCTCGGCATCGGGTCGCGCCCGCCTCCTCCTCGCCCGTGGGCCGGATGGGCCGGCAACGGCCTGCCTCTTGCTATTGCGATGTGGTGATCGAGTGGTCGAGCCCTATGGCGGCATGACCGAGGCAGGGGCCGTGAGCAGGGCGAACTATCTGCTGAAGTGGGAGGCCATCCGCTCGTCGTGCGAGCAGGGCGCCCGGGTCTACGACATGTGGGGCCTGTCGCACCCCGGCATCGCCCAATTCAAGGCGGGCTTTGGAGGCCGCGAGGTGCGTTATATCGGAGCGTATCGGCTGGTCCTCGACCGAATGGGCAGCCGGGCGATCGATGCCGCTCGACAGGCGAACACCTGGCTCGCCCGGCGGCGCCACGGATTGTCCGGACCGGCCCCCGAATGAGCGGCGTCGTCCGCGAGGCGAGCCCAGACGAGATCGCCCGGTGGGACGCCGAAACCGTCGATCGTGCCGGTGGTCACGTCCTCCAGTCGCTGGCCTGGGCGCGTCATCGCAGCGCCACCGGGTGGTCCCCGCTCCACCTCGTCGGGCCCGGAGGGGAGTTCGTGCTTGCCGTGACCCGCGGCTGGTCGCTCATCCCTGGTGGCTCGGCCTACGTGCCGCGTGGACCGGTTCCGACATCGGACGAGGCCGATCGGCTGGCCGACTGCCTCGATGCGGTGGCCGATCACCTCGCGTCCCTGGGCATCGATGTCGTGGCATCGGACGCCGAGGTCCGCGCCGACAGGGGATATGGAGACGCGATCCGCAGGATGGGCTTCCGGCCGATCGAGGAGATCCAACCATCTCGCCATCGAATGGCGATCCAGCTGGGGCCGACTGCGGATGAAGCGGCCGTGCTGGCCGGGATCGCGAAGGCGACGCGGGCCCGGATCCGCACGGCCGAGGCTTCGGGGATCGTCGTGCGCCGGTTCGACGCGCGACAGCCCGGCGGAACGGCGCCCATCGCCGATACCGTCGTCCAGGGCCCGCTCGACGAGGCCCGTTCAGCCCTCGACGCGTTCTTCGACCTCGAGACGGCGACCGCGGCACGTCGCGGGTTCGCGCTCGGGCCGAGGCGTCGCTTCCTCGACTGGTGGGAGGCCGCCATGCGCGCAGGACACCTCATCCATCTCGAGGCCGTGGCGCCGGACGACCGAGCCCGGCCGATCGGCGGACTCATCCTCTACCGCCACGGCAGGCGGCTGTCCACCGTCCAGTCCGCCGATCGTCACGAGGCGCGGCGCGCGCATCCCGGGACTCTTCATCTGTTGCGCTGGCGGGCGATCCAGCAGGCGATCGATGAGGGTTGTGACGAGATGGATTTGGGTGGTGCCGATGTCCGCGGGGCGCGCCGCCCACCCCGGCCCGATGAGCCGCTGTACGGCCTCTACGAGCACAAAGCATCGTTCGGAGCCCAGTGGATCGAGCAGGTCGGTGCCCACGAGAAGCGGATTCGACCGCGCCGCTATGCGATCGGCCGCATCGCTTCACGCATCAGCCGTATGGCCGGCTCCGACGCATGAGCTTCAGGGTTCGCGAGGCAGAACTCCGCGAACGAGAGCGGTGGGACGCGTTCATCGCCGCCATCCCCGAGGCCGATATCCTCCAGACGTGGGCGTGGGGGGAGGCCTGGCGGCCAGAGGGCGAGACACCGGTCCGCCTGTTCGTCGTCGATGACGCCGATGAGGTCCGGGCGGCCGCCCAACAGCTGGTTCGGGTGTCGAGCGCCGGGCGATCCATCGTCTATGTCCCGCACGGGCCGGTCTGGCCGCGATCGGCATCGGATGCGGCGGAGTTGTTCACGGCCATGATCGATGGGCTGCTGGACGTCGCCCGGGCGAACCGCGCCGTCGTGGTCAAGCTCGACCCGCGCGCATCGATCGATCGGGCATCCATCGACGGGTCGTCGATCGAGCCGGCTGATGACGGTGGCGTCGAGGCCATCATGTCCCGTCACGGCTTGCGTCGGGCGCGCCACGATCTGCAGGCCCGAACGACCCGGATCGTCGATCTGCGCGACGGGGGGCCGGAGCTCGCCGCGACCTGGGTCAAGGACGAGCGCAACCGCGTCCGGCGGGCCGGCCGCGAAGGCGTCACCACGACCGTCGACCGCACGGCTGACCCGGTGGCGATCGACGCGTTCGCAGGGATCCTCGCGGAGACGTCGGAGCGAGAAGGATTCCGAGCCAGATCGCCGGCGTTCCTGGAGCGCCTCGCGACCGAGCTCGTGCGGGATGGAGCGTGGTATCTCACGCTGGCCCACCGCGACGGCCGTGTCGTCGCGGGGGCCGTCACGCCTCGGATGGGAGACCGAGCGTTCTACCTGTATGGCGCCTCGTCGCGCGATCCGGCCCTCCGCAACGCCTTTGCATCGGACGCAGCGATGGCGTCGGCGATGACCGCCCTCGCCGCCGACGGCGTGCGGAGCCTCGATCTGTGGGGTGTTGCCGAGCCGGACGACACAGCGGCCGATCCATCGTGGGCCGGCTTCTCTCTCTTCAAGCGCCGCTTCGGCGGCCGACCGATCCGCCATCCGGGCACGTTCGATCTTGTCGTGGATCGGCCCTTCTACCTCCTGCGTGATGCCCGGGAGCGCCTCGCCGACGCCATGCGACGGTCGCGATGACAGGGCGATCGATCGCTGACCTCATCGCCGCGGCGGCTCCGAGCGAGGGACGCCCACTGGTCGATCTAACGGAGCGACTCTCCGCGGCCGGGATGCTCGTGGCGCCGCCGGCGGCGATCGGCGACGAGTCCGTCAGCGGCGGCGTCGCCTACGACTCGCGACACATGCAACCTGGTGCGATCTTCGTGGCCGTCGTCGGCGTCCACGCCGATGGCCACGATTTCGCCGCCGCCGCAGCCGCACGGGGGGCCGTTGCTGCGGTCGTCGAGCGGCCGATCGCGGGACTGGCGATCCCGCAGCTCGTCGTCGCCGCCAGCCGCTCCGCTCTCGCCGAGGCGGCATGCTGGTGGTTCGGCGACCCATCGCGAGAGCTGGACGTCGTCGGCATCACCGGGACCGACGGCAAGACGACGACGTCGTATCTGGCGGCGGGCGCCCTGGCCGCCGCAGGTCTGCGGCCGGGCATGCTCGGGACGATCGAGACGCGGATCGGCGGCCACGCTGAGCCCGATGTCGAGCATCAGACGACCCCCGAGGCGCCCGAGCTGCAAGGTGCATTGCGGGCGATGGTCGCGGCCGGCGACCTGACTGCCGTCATCGAGACGACCTCTCACGGCCTGGCTCTGGATCGAGTGGCGGGCATCGCCTACGACGCCGCGATCTTCACCAACCTCAGCCACGAGCACCTCGAGCTTCACGGCACATACGAGGCGTACCGAGCCGCCAAGCTCGGCCTCTTCGAGGGACTCGCGCCGGCCGGGACCGGCCACCGCCCGCCCGTCGGTATCGTCAACGGCGACGACCCCGAGGCCGGCCGCTTCAGCGTCGCGACCCGGGCGGCGGGCGCCCGCCTGATCACCTATGGCGCGGGCGACTCCGTCGACGTCCGGGCAAGTGCTGTCGTGGTGGTGGACTCGGGCGTGCGTTTCAAGGTGACGACGGACGGTTGGAGCAGCGACATTGGGCTGCGATTGCGGGGCCGGTTCAACGTCCACAATGCCCTCGCCGTGGTGGCTCTGGGTCGTGCCTGGGACCTCGATCCCGAGTCCGTCCGCCATGGCCTCGAGTCGGTCTCCCAGGTGCCGGGGCGGATGGAGTGGATCGATCGGGGGCAGCCATTCGGCGTGCTCGTCGATTTCGCGCACAGCCCCGCGTCGCTGGGGGTCGTGCTCGACGAGGTCGGCCCCGCCGCTTTGTCGAGAGGTGGGACGACGATCGTCGTCTTTGGCTCGGCGGGGGAGCGTGACACGGAAAAGAGGCCGCTAATGGGTCGCGTGGCCGCTGAGCGGGCGGGTCTGATCATCGTGACCGACGAGGACCCCCGCGGTGAGGACGGCGATGCCATCGTCGACGAGATCGCGGCGGGATCCGTGGCGGCCGGGCGCCGTCGGGGAGTTGACCTGCTTGTGATCCGCGACCGTCGAGCCGCGATCGAGGAGGCGTTTGGGCGAGCTCGTGCGGGCGACATCGTCGTGCTCGCCGGCAAAGGTCACGAGCGATCGATCATCGGACCGGGCGGTCCGCACGCCTGGAACGAGGCGGCCGTTGCCCGAGAGCTCCTCGGCGCGATGGGCTACGCACGGGAGACGTGAGCGGGCTGGAGCGTGGGGGGCCGCTGGTATCCTTCGGCGACGATGGCCAGTCCGACCTCCAGCTCCGACAAGGCGAGCCGGCGTAAGGCTCCCCGCCGTCGCGCGACCCGGGACGAGGGGGCGGTAGCCACGGCGACGACGGCTCCGGCCACGCCCCGGACACGCGCGCCGGTGGACGGTCGCATTCGGCCGCTCCGCAAGCAGCTCCTGGCGACGATGACCGCTCACCATCCGGGCATCGATCTCTCGACAGTCGAGGCGGCGCTCGATCTTGCCATCGAGGCTCACGCGGGGCAGAAGCGGGCAACGGGCGAGCCGTACGTCACCCATCCCATCGCGTCGGCTCAGATCCTCGCCGATCTGGGGATCGATCCGGTCGCCGTCACGGCCGCACTCCTCCACGACGTTCCGGAGGACACGGATTTCTCACTCGCCGACATCGAGGAACGCTTCGGACCGGAGGTCGTCCATCTCGTCGATGGTGTGACGAAGCTCTCCAAGTTCAGCACCCACGGCCACGAGCAACAGCAGGCCGAGAACATCAGGAAGATGTTCCTGGCGATGGCCGAGGACATCCGCGTCGTCCTCATCAAGCTCGGCGATCGGCTGCACAACATGCGGACCCTGTACGGGCTGCCTTCCGAGAAGCAGGTCCGGATCGCGCGCCAGACGATGGAGATCTATGCGCCGCTGGCCGAGCGGCTGGGCATCTGGCAGATGAAGTGGGAGCTCGAGGATCTCGCCTTCAAGACCCTCGAGCCTGAACGCTACCGGGAGCTGGCCAAGCTGCTCGATACGCGGCGGAAGGGCCGCGAGACGTTCATCGATCAGGCCATCGAGACGCTCCGACCGAGGCTCAAGGAAGCCGGGATCGAGGCCGAGCTGTCGGGCCGGCCCAAACACATCTACTCCATCTGGAAGAAGATGCAGCGCAAGGGCGCAGAATTCGGCGAGATCTACGACGTCTACGCGATCCGCTGCCTGGTCGACGAGGTCCGTGACTGCTATGCGGCCCTGGGCGTCGTCCACGCCCTGTGGCGCCCGATCCCGGGCCAGTTCGACGACTACATCGCGGTACCCAAGAACAACCTCTACCAGTCGCTCCACACGGCCGTTATCGCCCTCGATGGCAAGCCCCTCGAGATCCAGATCCGGACTCACCGGATGCACCAGGTGTCCGAGGTCGGCATCGCCGCTCACTGGCGCTACAAGGAAGGCTCGAAGGCCGACCGCGACTACGACGCCAAGCTCGCCTGGCTGCGACAGCTCATGGACTGGCAGCGCGACGTCGCCGACGCCACCGAGTTCGTCGAGGGCATCAAGCTCGACATCTTCCAGGACCAGGTGTTCGTCTTCACGCCCAAGGGCGACGTCAAGGACTTGCCGGCCGGGGCGACGCCTCTCGATTTCGCTTACCGCATCCACACCGATGTGGGCCACAGGACGATCGGCGCCAAGGTCAACAACCGGCTGGTGCCGCTCGATTCACGCCTTCGCAACGGCGACATCGTCGAGATCGTTACGACGAAGGGCGAGCATGGCCCTTCGCGCGACTGGATGAACATCGTGCGGACCTCGCACGCCCGCGAAAAGATCCGCCAATGGTTCAAGCGCCAGGCCCGAGGCGAGAACATCGTCCACGGCCGTGAGGCGCTCGAGCGCGAGCTGCGCCGCCTCGCCCGACGGACGATCGCATCGGTCGGCCACGAGCGCCTGACCGAGGTCGCCCACTCGTTCAACTTCGACACCGAGGACGATTTCTTCGCCGCCATCGGATATGGCGCGATCAGTGCCCAGCAGGTCGTCACCCGCCTTGGTGTCGTCGACGATGCCGAGCTGACCCTGCCGGCGGTCGCCCCGCCACCCCCCATCGAGCGAAGCGGTGGCGTCCGGGTCAAGGGCGTCGGGGATCTGCTCGTTCGGTTCGCCAAGTGCTGCAACCCGATTCCGGGCGATCCGATCGTCGGTTTCATCACGCGCGGCAAGGGCGTCACCGTCCACCTTCGGACGTGCCCGACGGTGGTGAACGAACGAGAGGTCAATCGCCTCGTCGAGGTGGAATGGGAAGCGGCGCCCGCCCAGACCTATCCGATCGCCCTGACCGTCGAGGCCTACGATCGGACCGGGCTGCTCAACGACATCACCCAGGTGGTGGCCGAGCACAAGGTCAACATCGTCGCTGCCAGCGTGGCTGTGTCGGCGGATCATACGGCGACGGTGCGGGTGACCCTTCAGGTCCTCTCGGTCGCCCAGCTGGCGCGGGTCATGAGCCGGATCGAGGGCCTCAAAGATGTCTCGAGCGTGAGTCGCGACCTGGCCTAGATCGATGGATGCGGCGCCGGTCGTGGGGCGGAGCGAGGACCAGGGCGGCGCAGTGCGCCGCCTGATCGGCGTCAACGCCGGACGGATCGCGTGGGCACTCGTGGCCCTCACGGCCGGACTGGTCGCGCTCTCGGTGATCGGCGAGCTCCTGGCCGGTCCCGACGCCCTGCCGCTCAACTACGGCGACTCCATTGCCGCGCTCCTCGCGGGTGGCGTCGTGGTTGTCGTGACCGGCGTGACCGGGGCGATCATCGTGAGCGCCCACCCGACCAATCGGCTCGGCTGGTTGTATGTCGTGGCGGCGCCGATCCTGGGCGTGAGCGCCCTCGTCTTCTACGCCGTCGCGTGGGTCGGGGTCGATACGCCGGCCGGCCTCACCGCGGCGATGATCTCGAACTCGCTGCTCGGGCGGCTGATCCTCCTCACGGTCGCGCTCGCCATGCTCTGGTTCCCCGATGGCCGCCTGCCCCGGCCTGTGTGGCGCGCGGCCGTTGCGATCGCCGTCGCAGGTGCGGTGCTGCGGACCCTTGAGAACCTCGCGGCGCCCTTCATGACGGGGTACCCGACGGTCCTGAACCCGGACGTCCTCGCCGGCCCGCTGGACGCCCTGCTCGAGCGCAGCCACGACATCGGGATCGGCAGGGTCCTCGAGCAGGTGGCCGTGGTCCTGGCGGCGCTTTCGCTCGTCGACCGATACCACGGCGCCGACCTGACCCTTCGGCGCCAGATCCGATGGGTGGTCCTGGCCGCGGCGGCGGCTGCTGCGCTCAGCATCCCGCTCACCATCGTCACGGTCACGACGGGGGTCGGGGACATGACCGCGGAGTGGGCCTCCGTCCTGTTCTTCCTGGGCTTCGGGCTGGTGCCGGTCGCGACCCTGATCGCGATCACCCGCTATCGCCTCTACGCGATCGATCGGATCGTGAACCGAACCATCCTGTACGGCTCGCTGACGGCGATCCTGGCCGGGATGTTCGCGGGCATCGTCACCATCAGCGAGCGTATCGTGGTGGCGATCTCGGGGGCTTCGTCCGACGTCTCAGTCGCCCTGGCCGCCATCGTCGTGGCCATGACCTATCACCCCATCCGGGATCGTATCGAACGGTTCGTCGATCGCCGATTCCGGTACGAAGCCGGAGGGCTCGAGGCCTACGAGGCGCAGCTTCAGGGGGTCCTCGACGTCGTCGACCCCGCTCGCGCCCTCGAGCGCCTCCTCCACGAGGCGATGGCCGCAGTCCATACGGCCGGCGGCGCGGTCGTCGTTCAGCACCCCAATGGCGGACCACCGCGGACGATCACCGCCGGGTCCTGGGCGCCCGGATCGCCCTCGGTGGTCATCCCCATCGCTTCGGGTAGGCGGGCCATCGGCGAGCTGCGCCTTGCGGCCCGGGCGGACGGCCATGGCTATGACGAGGCCGTCCTCGATCGTCTGCGAACCGTGGCCGGCCTTGTCGCGGAGGGCCTCGCGTTACGGACGTGAGCCCGATCACAGCGGAGAGGAGCGCGGCTCGCTTCGCATCTCGCGGGCGATCACGAGCCGTTGGACCTGGTTGGTGCCCTCGTAGATCTGGGTGATCTTGGCGTCCCGCATCATCCGTTCGACGGGGTATTCGGTGACGTAGCCGTATCCGCCGAGGATCTGCACGGCGTCCGTCGTCACCTCCATCGCCGCGTCGGAGCAGGCCAGCTTGGCGATGGCCGCTGCCTTGGTCAGGACTGGCCCGTCGACGCCGTCGTCGAGCATCTGCCCTACCCGGTACAGCAACCCTCGGGCGGCCTCGGACTTCGTCTCCATGTCGGCCAGCATCGCCGCGACCAGCTGGTGCTCACCGATCGGCTTGCCAAACGTCGTCCGCGTCTTCGCGTAGTCGAGGGCGACATCGGTCGCGCCGGTCGCGATGCCGAGCGCCTGAGCGGCGATGCCCGGTCGAGAGCGATCGAGGACGCGCATGGCGATGGCGAAACCCGCGCCCTCGTCACCGACGAGGTGATCGACGTCGATCCGGCAGCCGTCGAAGGTCAGCTCGCCCGTCGTCGTGCCTCGGATGCCCATCTTGTGCTCGTAGCGCGACACGGAAAACCCCGGCGCGTCGGCCTCCACGACGAAGCAGGAGATGCCGCCGTGGCCGGGCTCGTCGGACGTTCGGGCGAAGACCGAGTAGAGACCGGCGACGCCGGCGTTCGAGATGAAGCGCTTCGTTCCGTCGAGGACCCACTGGCCGCCGTCGCGCCGGGCGGTCATCCGCAGCGCAGCCGCGTCGCTGCCGGATTCCGCCTCCGTCAGGGCGTAGGCACCCAGCCATTCACCCGATGCCAGCTTGGGCAGCCAGCGATCCTGCTGGGCCTCGGTGCCGGCGAGCTTGAGGGCGAGGGCGCCGAGCTCCTGGAGGGCGAGGATGAGGGCCGAGGACGCGCATGCCCGGGCGATCTCCTCGATGGCGACAAGGAACATGAGCGCGCCGGTGCCGGTGCCGCCATGACGTTCCGAGAAGGGCAGGCCGAACATGTCGGCCTGGCGGAAGGCGTCGACGACGTCCCATGGGAACTCGGCCGTGGCATCGATCTCGGCCGCCCTTGGAGCGACCCGCTCGCGGACGACCGTCCGGACGAGGTCGCGCAGCTCGCGCTGCTCGCTCGTCAGGGGTCCGTCGCTCATGCCGCTCATCGGCCGCTCGATCGGCTCATAGCGGGCTGAGCGTAGCGCGCTGGCAGCTCTGCCGGACGGCTAGACTCACCTTCCACCGATGACCGAGCAACCGATGCCTCATGATGCGGCGGCCCCAGGTCCTGCGCCGGCCGCTCCCATCGCCGATGCGCCCAGTAGGCGCGGCCAGATCGCCCGAACCGGCCTGATCGTCGGGATCCTCTTCGTCGTCTTCGTCATCATCCTGCCCCGTTACGTCGACTACCAGGAGGTCCTCGCAACCTTCCAGTCGCTCGAACCGGCGCAGATCGCGGTGATGACGATCCTCGGGATCATCGGCTGGTTCGCGAGCGGGCTTGTCTTCAGCGCCCTCATCCCCGGCCTCGGACCCCGTCGTGGCATGTCCTCTTATCTCATCCTGGCCGGGATGGGCGCCAGCATCCCCGCTGGGCCCTGGAACATGGGCGTGGTCTGGGTCGTTCAGCGCGGCTGGGGCATCCCCAATGCAACGGCGTCGTCCGGTATCGCCCTCTATGGCATCGTCAACATCCTCGGCCGGCTCTTCCTGCCGCTGCTGGCGATCGGCTCGCTCGTCGTAACCGGCCAGATGCCGGATGACGACTCGGCCCGGACGGCCTGGATCATCGCTATCGTCGGCATCATCGCCTTCTTCGTGGCCGGTGCTCTCATCATCGCGATCGTCCGATCAGAGAAGCTGGCGATCTCGCTCGCCAATCGGCTGCAGCGCTGGACCGACGATGTCATCAGGCGGGTGGGACGCCCGCTCACGGCCGACGTGGTGACCGCCGTCCTGCACTTTCGGACCCAGCTCGGCGAGGTCATCCGCCAGCGCGGCTTGATGTCTCTCGCCGTGTCGGTCGGGTCGCTGGTCATGTGGGCCGTCGTCCTGATCGTCGCCCTCCGTTTCTGCGGCGTCCCGGAGTCCGCCCTGACGCCGGCCGAAGTCTTTGCGGTCTTCGCCCTCGTGTTCGTCATCACGATCATCCCGATCTCGCCCGGCGGCGCCGGCGTGCCCGAGCTGCTGTTCATCTCGGGCCTGACAGCCATCGCCGGCGAGCAGTATTCGGACCAGATCACCGCTGGCGTCTTCCTGTATCGCGCCTACCAGTGGTTCCTGCCGATCCCGCTGGCCTGGATCCTCCTCAAGGTCGCCCGCCGAGGTCGCTCGATGCTGCCGACTACGACCGAGTTCAAGGCGGCGGCTGCGGGCGAGACGATCTAGGCGGTGAGCCAGCACCGAGCGCCGCGCGGTACCCGGGACCTACTGCCACAAGACGCGGCACGCTGGCACAGGCTGACGGCCGTCGCCCTCGATCTCTCGAGGCGCTACGGCTACCGGCCGATGGAGACGCCGCATTTCGAGCAGACCGCGGTCTTCGAGCGAGGCGTCGGGGAGTCGACCGACATCGTCGAGAAGGAACTGTTCCGGGTCGCCGCTCGATCCGAGGAAGGCGAGTCGTGGGCGTTGCGACCGGAGGCGACCGCCGGCATCGTCCGCGCCTACATCCAGCACGGCATGCACGCCTGGCACCAGCCGGTGAAGGTGTCCCTGATCGGGCCGATGTTCCGCTACGACCGACCCCAGGCCGGGCGGTACCGCCAGTTCTGGCAGTTCGACGTCGAGGCGATCGGGGATGCCGGCCCGGCCGTCGATGCCGAGATCGTCGAGCTTGCAGCTCGTTTCTATGTCGAGGCGGGACTCCGTGGGGTTGAGTTGCGCGTCAATTCGATCGGCGATTCGACCTGCCGCCCGACCTACATCGCCAGGCTCGTCGAGTACTTCCGGGGTCACGAAGGGCGTCTGCCGGCCGCAGAGTTGCGTCGGCTCGAGACCAACCCCCTGCGCCTCCTCGATTCGAAGGACCCGGTCATGGAGCCGCTCATCGCGGCAGCCCCGACGACGGTCGACCATCTCTGCCCCGCGTGCGCGGACCACTTCGCGGCGGTGCAAGCCCACCTTGAGGCTCTGGGCATTGCCCATCGGGTCGACCCGCGAATCGTCCGGGGCCTCGACTACTACACGAGAACGGCGTTCGAGTTCTATGTCCCGGGCAGGGAGGGTCAGCAACAGGCCCTCGGCGGCGGCGGGCGATACGACGGCCTGACCGAGCTTCTCGGTGGCCGGCCGACGCCAGGCATCGGGTTCGCCCTCGGTCTCGATCGTGTGGCGCTCGCGATCGAGGAGAGCGGCGCCGATCCGGAGCCGCAGCGCGGCCCGCTCGCGGTCGTCGTCGGTGCCGATCCCGATGACACCGTGACCAGGCTCCGCCTTGCCACCGACCTGCGGTCCGACGGGGTCGCGGCGAGCGCCGATCTCGGACGTCGCAAGCTCGGCCGCCAGCTCGAGAGCGCCGTTCGGCAGGAGGCGCACTTCGCGGTCATCGTCGGCGACGAGCTCGCCGACGGCAACGTCCAGCTGCGAGATCTCCTGGCAGGGACGCAAAAGCTCGTGTCCGTTGCGGATCTCGTCACCAACCTGCGTCGGGCGGACGCCAGCCACCATCATGGAGGTGACCCCCGGTGAGCAACGCCAGCCTGGGCCTGCCCGACGAGCTGAACGCTTACCTGCGGCGAGTCGGGATGCGCGAGGATCCACTGCTCGCTCGTCTGCGCGCGGAGACGTCGGCCCTGCCGCAGCACAGCATGCAGATCGCGCCCGAACAGGGTGCCTTCATGGCCTTGTTGGTAGAGCTCATGGGTGCGCGGCGTTGCGTCGAGGTAGGGACGTTCACCGGCTACAGCTCGCTCGCGGTGGCGATGGCCATGACGTCCGACGGACGACTTACTTGCTTCGACGTGTCGGCTGAATGGACGACGATCGCTCGTCGATACTGGGCCGAGGCGGGGGTCGCCGACAAGGTCGAGCTCAGGCTCGGCGACGGGGTGGCCGGGCTCGACGGGCTCCTTGCCGAAGGGGCGGCCGGGACCATCGACTTCGCGTTCGTCGATGCAGACAAGCCCTCCTACCCTGCATATCACGAGCGTGTCGTGGAGCTGTTGCGGCCGGGTGGTCTGGCAGCCTACGACAACGTCTTCTGGGGCGGCCGCGTCGCCGACCCGACCGTCGACGATGAGGGGGTGCGGGCTATTCGGACCCTCAATGAGCGCCTCGCAACCGACGAGCGGGTCAGCATCAGCATGATCCCGATCGCCGATGGGCTGACCCTGGCGAGGAAACGCTGATCGCGCCTGTCAGACCGGCTCGCTGAATTGGATGAGGCCGACGATGTTCCCGTCCGGATCCTTGAGCCAAGCCGCCCGCCCCGCAGGCAGCTCGGCGATGCCATCCTCGGTCTTCGGGGTCTCGTACTCCTCGAATGTCACGCCGCGGGCCCGCAGCTGGGCCATCTCGGCCGCGAGGTCGGGCACCGTGAAGGCGATCTCGGTATGCATTCCGCCGCCTGCTCCCGATCCCGATAGAGCGAACCTGGATCCGTCGCCCGCCGCGTAGATCACGGCGCCGGGTTGAATGAGGACCGGCTTGAAGCCAAGGACATCCTCGTAGAAGGGTCGGAGCCGGTCCGGGTTCGGCGCCGGAATGACGGCATGCGCTCGTCGTTCGCTCAACATGGCAGTCCCTCGAGATTTGGGTGGGCACTCGCCGACCCGCGTGGCCCGATACGATACGCCGGCCATGGCGACCTCGACGACGCCCTATCGCAGCCATACCTGCGGCGAGCTTCGGGCGGCCGATGCGGGTTCATCGGCGAGGCTCGCCGGGTGGGTCCATCGACGGCGCGATCATGGGCACTTGATCTTTCTCGACCTCCGCGACCGCTACGGTCTGACCCAGGTGGTCGTCGATGCCACCGAGAGCCCCGAGGCCCACGCCGAGGCGAGCCGCTGCCGTGCCGAGTTCGTCATCAGCGCTGCCGGGCCCGTCGCCCTGCGTCTGGCCGGAACCGAGAATCCACGCCTGCCGACCGGGGACATCGAGCTCAGGGCGGCCCAACTGAGCGTCCTCAACGAGGCTGAAACGCCGCCGTTCTATGTGAACGAGCCGGACGCGCCGGTCGACGAGGCCCTCCGCCTGCGCTACCGCTACCTGGATATGCGGCGCCAGCCGATGCTCGATCGCCTCCTGCTACGGAGCTCGCTCATCGATGCGATCCGGGCGGTGCATCGTGAGCACGGTTTCCTCGAGATCGAGACGCCGCTGCTCATCAAGAGCACACCCGAGGGCGCCCGCGATTTCATCGTCCCCTCGCGCCTCCAGCCGGGGAGCATCTACGCGCTGCCCCAGAGTCCCCAACAGCTCAAGCAGATCCTCATGGTCGCCGGGCTTGACCGCTACTTCCAGATCGCGCGGTGCTTCCGTGACGAGGATCTGAGGGGCGACCGACAGCCCGAGTTCACCCAGCTGGATCTCGAGATGAGCTTCGTGGATGAGGAGGCCGTCATGGCCTTCGTCGAGACGATGGTCATCGAGGTCAGCCGGCGGGTCGGCCCGGGTCGGCCCCTTCACGAGGTGCCCTTCCCACGCTTCACGTACGACGAGGCGATGGAGCGTTTCGGATCCGACAAGCCCGACGTTCGCATCGGCATGGAACTGGTCGATGTGGCGCCCGCGCTGTTAGATGCGGCGGGCACGCCGGCGACTGGCTTCCGCGTCTTCGACGAGACCCTCGCATCTGGTGGTCGGGTCAAGGCCCTCGTCGCACCGGGTATGGCCGGTGCGACCCGTCGTGAGCTCGACGAGCTGACCGACGCTGTCAAGGCGTTCGGAGCCCGCGGCCTGGTGCACCTCGCCTGTCAGGCTGACGGGTCGCTGCGGGGGCCGGCGGTGAAGTTCCTCGGGGACGAGGTGCAGGGAAGGATCGTCAAGCTGACGGGCGCCGAGGCGGGAGATCTCATCCTCGTCGTCGCCGACAGCTCCGACATCGCGAACGGGGTCCTTGGCCGCCTGCGCCTCGAGCTTGGCGGTCGCCTGGGGCTCGCCGACCCGGACACCCTGTCATACGTCTGGATCCACCGCTTTCCGATGTACCAGTGGGACGCTGATGCCGGGCGCTGGGACGCGACCCACAATCCGTTCTCCGGGGTCGTCCCCGAGGACGAGGAGCTCTTGACCACCGTGTCGGGAGATGCCGCGAGGCCGTCGCCGGACGATCCCGCCGGACGGGCCCGGGCCATGCAATACGACCTGGCTCTCAACGGCTGGGAGCTCGGCGGCGGATCGGTCCGCATCTGGCGGCGTGACCTTCTCGAGCGCAGTTTCGCTCTCCAGGGTCACGACCAGGCCGCAGCCAAGGCCAAGTTCGGGGCGATCCTCGAGGCCTTCGCTTACGGCGCCCCGCCCCACGGCGGGATCGCCCTGGGCATCGACCGCTGGGCCATGATCCTGGCCGGTCAGACGAACATCCGAGAGGTCATGGCATTCCCGAAGACGCAATCGGGGAGCGACCTGATGCTGGAGGCGCCTTCGCCCGCCGATCCCGCCCAGCTCGCGGAGCTCGGCCTGCGTTTCGTCGGTGACGACGACCTCGCGTAGCACCTGGTGAGCGGTTCGCCGGATAGGGCGGCGGAGCTCTATCCGCGCCTTGCGGCGCATCCTCGGTCGGCCGCCATCGTGGCCTCCGGGCTGCTTGCCTTCTCGGGCATCTTCTACCGCTTCAGTGGCGCCACACCAGCCACGGCGACCGTGTTCCGATGCCTTTACGCCCTGCCGATCCTGTGGCCGCTCGCTCGGCGAGAGGATCGCGCCCTGGGCGTACGTTCGAGGAACGATCGCGGGCTGGCGCTCCTGGCGGGCGTCTTCTTCGCCCTCGACCTGATGACCTGGTCGACGGCCGTGGACATGGTCGGTGCCGGCCTTGCGACTGTCATCGCCAACATGCAGGTCGTCATCGTCCCGCTCGTCGGCTGGGCCCTGCTCAAGGAGCGACCGTCGGGACAGGTCTTCATCGGGATCGGGCTGGTCATGGGCGGAGCCGTGCTCATCTCCGGCGTCCTCGAAGCGGACGCGTACGGCGACGATCCGGTGGCAGGCGTCGTCTTCGGGCTGTCGGCCGCGGCGTTCTACTCCGCGTATCTACTCCTCATCCGGCGAGGCAACCGCGATGGCCGGATCGCCGGGCCCCTCCTGGACGCGTCGGCGTCGTCGGCGGCGAGCGCCGCCGTGCTGGGCCTCCTGCTCGGCAGTCTCGTCCTAGTTCCATCCCTGCCGAGCCATCTCTGGCTTGTCATCGTCGCCATGACCTCGCAGGTAGCCGGCTACGGCCTCGTCAACGTCGCCCTGCCCAGGCTTCCCGCAGCCCTGACTTCGATCCTGCTCATGGCCCAGCCGGTCGTGACCCTGAGCTTCGCGTCGATCCTTCTCGACGAGCGTCCCTCACCGCTCCAGCTCGTCGGCGTGGTCCTCATCCTGGGCGGGATCGTCGTGGCCACGATCCGTCGACCTGCGACCGCCGAGCCGATCCTGCCGGAGCCATAGGCGGCGTCAGCGAGCGATCCGTGGGCCCCCGATCGGGGCGTCGTCGGGACGCTCGTCGATTGCCTCGCCCCACTCGTGCTGATGGTGCCCGGCGGGCTCCGGCGGGCCCAGGTAGGCCGGCAGCTCGAGGCGCGGCGTGTCGCCGTCGATGATCGTTCCCGGGTCGCCGAGCTCGAGCCGGACGACGCGCCGACCATCCTGGCCGAGGTCGTCGATGACGCCGCCTGGATCGCGACCCGCGTCGATCGTGCGGAGAGCCGTCAGATGGTCGAGCGGTACGAGGGCCGGCCAGCCGGCCTCCCCGCGAAACGACGGGCGGAGCACCGCGCCGGGCATCGCCCCATGGGCTTCGATCAGCGACGTGACGGTTTCCGGGCCGACCCAGCAGAGCCGGGCCGGCCAGATGAGGGCGGCGCTCGTCTCGTGGACCTCGGCGATCGCGACCTCCACGCCACGGACCATCTGGCCGACGGGCCCGCCCTCGAGCGGAGCCGGCGTGGCAAGGGTCACCTCCGTTCCGGCCAGGGCGGAAGCGACCGAGCCGTCAGGGTCGGGAGCGACCACGATCACGGGGAGGGCACCACCGGACCAGGCGACATCGACGAGCCGTCGGACACGCGGCAGGCCGTCGGCATCGGCCAAAGCCGACGTCGGGGACGCGGCGAGGATGACCGCTGCGACGGTCACGTCTGGCTCGCGACACTGGGCACGCCGTTCAGTGTACGGGTGGGCATCCGGGGCCGGTACCCCACCCGCCGGGGCGGCGAAGCGGTGTACGATCGACCGCGATGGCGATCTACCTCGACCATGCGGCGACGGCCCCTCTTCGTCGCGAAGCGCTCGATGCGATGCTGCCGTACCTCACCACCGAGTGGGGCAATCCGTCGTCGCCCTACGCGGCCGGTCGGCGTGCCCGGCACGCGATCGACGAGGCGCGTGAGCGTGTCGCGAATGCCATCGGCGCCAGACCCAAGGAGGTCGTCTTCACCTCGGGCGGCACGGAGGCGCTGAACCTCGCCCTCAAGGGCGCAGCGTGGGCCGGCAAGGCGCGCGGCAACCGGATCGTCATCGGCGCCGTCGAGCATCATGCCGTCACCGAGTGCGCCGCCTACCTCGAACGGTTCGGCTTCGAGGTGGTCACGGTCGGCGTCGACCGGTATGGGCGGATCGATCCCGATGCCGTCGAGGCAGCGATGTCGGACCACACGATCCTGGTGGCCGTGATGCTCGCCAACAACGAGGTCGGAACGATCGAGCCGATCGCCGAGATCGCCCACCGGGTGCACGGCGTGCGCGGCTGTCTCTTCCTCTGCGATGCCGTGCAGGGGGCGGCCTGGCTCGACATCGACGTCGATGAGCTCGGCGTCGACATGCTCGCGATCGGCGGTCACAAGTTCGAGGGCCCCAAGGGCGTCGGCGTCCTGTTCCTTCGATCGGGCACCCACATCCTGGCCCAGCAGCACGGCGGAACACAGGAGCGATATCGCCGAGCGGGGACCGAGAACGTGGCCGGGATCGTCGGACTCGCCACGGCCCTGGACATCGCCGTTCGAGAGCGCCCCGCCACATACGCCCATGTGGCCGAGCTCCGGCGACGCCTGACAGACGGGATCCTTGGCGTCGGTGGCGTCGAGCTCACGGGTCATCCATCCGAGCGTCTTCCGAACAGCCTCTCGGTCCTCGCTCGAGACATCGACGGCTCAGCCGTTGTGACCGCGCTCGATCTCGCCGGGATCGCCGTGTCGGTGGGATCGGCCTGTACGACGGGCTCCGATGAGGTTAGCCACGTCCTGGCCGCGATGGGCTATCCGGAGGAAGAGGCTCGCGGCGCCCTGCGCATCACCGTCGGGCGGACGACGACCGACGACGACGTCGACGAGGCGCTGCGAGTCATCCCGCGGACGATCGAAGCGGTCCGTGAAGGGGCCCGGGCGATGGCCGGCCAGCTCGAGGTCGCCGCCGGCTGATGGCGCGCGTCCTGGTTGCCATGTCAGGCGGGGTCGACAGCTCGGTCGCGGCGGCGATCCTGCACGAGGAGGGCCACGAGGTCGTCGGCGTCTGGATGCGCCTGCACGACGTGGCTGACTCGTATTCGGAGTTCAAGAAGAGCTGCTGTTCGGCCGACGCGGCGGATGACGCCCGCCGCGTGGCTGGTCAGCTTGGCATCCCGTTCTACGTCATGAACCTCGAACGGGAGTTTGCCGCCGGCGTTCTGGAGCCGTTCCTCGGCGCCTATCTCGACGGACGGACGCCGTCGCCGTGCGTCGACTGCAACAGCGCCGTGAAGTTCGGCGCCCTCGCCGGGCGGGCCCGTCACCTCTACGACTGCGAGGCGGTCGCGACCGGCCACTACGCCCGACGCGTCGATGGTCCGGATGGGCTGACCCACCTCCATCGCGCAGCCGACGCGGACAAGGACCAGTCGTATTTCCTCTATGGCCTCAACCAGGATCAGCTCTCCGGTGCGCTGTTTCCGCTCGGCGAGATGACGAAGGCGGAGGTCCGCTCGGCCGCCCGATCGCTCCGCCTGACAACTGCCGACAAGCCGGAGAGCCAGGGGATCTGCTTCGTTCCCGGGGGATCTGTCCGCGACGAGCTCGTCCGTCGGGCCGGCTGGCAGCCGACGCCGGGTGCGGTCGTCGACGAGTCGGGATCCGAGGTCGGGTGGCATGACGGTGCGGTCGGTTTCACGATCGGCCAACGCAAGGGACTCGGTGTCGCCCTTGGCGAGCCGCGCTTCGTGTCGCGCATCGAACCGTTGACGAACACCATCACCATCGCCCGACGCGAGGACCTCGAGACGCGCCGACTGGCGATCGCCGCGGCCAGCTTCGTGGCCGGTCGTCCGCCCGGCGACGGGTTCCGAGCCGACGTGCGCATCCGCCACAGGGGGCGCCTCGCCCCGGCTTCGGTCCGGCGGATCGATGTCGAGGCCGAGCCGCGCTGGGTGGTCGAGACCGACGACCCGGTCTGGGCGGCAGCTCCGGGCCAGGCCGTCGTCTTCTACGACGGCGACGAAGTCATCGGTGGGGGCCGGATCGCCGCATGACGCTCGGTCCGGCGCTCGTGCTGTCCGTCCTTCTCGGCATCGTCTGCACGGCCATCTACGTCCTTGCCCGCGGTCACGCCGGTGGTCGGCTGCCGATCACCCTGATCGCCGCGACCCTCGGGGCATGGGCAGGTGACGCACTCGGCGAGCGGATCGGGGTCGATGTGCTGCTGATCGGTGACTATCACCTCGTGTCCGCTCTGCTCGTGGCCTGGATCGGCATCGGTATCGTGGCCCTCGTGGCGATCCTCGGGCCGGCGGGTCGACAGGCATGAACGGAGACCGGCTGGCGACGTTCCTGCGCGGCCTCGTCGTCGGCGCCCTCGTCGGTGCGGCGATCGCGGGATCGGCGATCTGGCGAAGGACCGGAGCGCGGCGCCGCCGTCGGGACGATCGCTAGCTCGATCGGGCGGAGCAGGGCGGGAGTGGCGGTCCCGTTCGGTACCATTTCGCCGATGTCGACCCCAGGGCGCGAGCCGGACTCGCCCATCCGGCCCTTGCCCGCCGACGAGATCCGCCGCCGCTTCATCGAGTTCTTCGCAGAACGGAACCACGAGGTCGTCCCCTCGGCGTCGCTCGTCCCTGCAGGCGACCAGACGCTCCTGTTCACGAACAGCGGGATGGTCCAGTTCAAGGACGTCCTGTCGGGGATCGAGGTGCGGTCATACAAGCGAGCCGTCGACTACCAGCGCTGCCTGCGCGTCGCCGGCAAGCACAACGACTTCGAGGAGGTCGGACGATCTCCGCGGCATCACACGTTCTTCGAGATGCTCGGCAACTGGAGCTTCGGCGACTATTTCAAGCGTGAGGCCATCCACTTTGCATGGGACTTCCTCACCCGCGACATGGGCGTCCCGCCCGGGCGCCTCGCCGCGACGGTCTACTCGACCGACGAGCTCGCCTACGGGGTCTGGCGCGACGACATCGGCTTGCCGCCAGAGCGGATCGCCCGATGGGGCGACTTTCCGGCAGGCGACGAGAAGAACTGGTGGCGCATGGCCGATACGGGGCCGTGCGGACCGTGTTCCGAGATCCACTTCGATCGGGGTGCCCATCTGTCCGAGGGTGAGCACTGCATTCCGGATCACTCCGAGACGTGCCCGCGCTGGCTGGAGATCTGGAACCTCGTCTTCATGGAGTTCGAGCTGGCCCTCGACCGGAGCCTCACGCCGCTGCCGGCACCCGGCGTTGACACGGGCATGGGCCTCGAGCGCCTGGCCAGCGTCCTCCAGGGAGTCGACTCCAACTACGACACCGACATCTTCCGTCCGATCCACGAGCGGATGCGGGAGCTCCTCGGCCATGACCCGGCTTCCTTCGAGGCTGAACGGTTCAGCTACCAGGTCATCGCCGATCATTCACGGGCCATCACCTTCCTCATCGCCGATGGTGTGCTGCCCTCGAACGAGGGGCGCGGCTACGTCCTTCGGAGGATCCTCCGGCGAGCCGTCCGGCACGGCCGGCTCCTGGGTCGTCACGAGCCCTTCCTGGCCGAGACGGCTTCGGTCGTCATCACGACGATGGCGGGCGCGTACCCGCACCTGGCCGAACGCCGAGACGAGATCCTGGGCACGATCGTCCGCGAGGAGGGCCAGTTCGCCAGGACCCTCGACGCTGGGACCGACCAGCTCGAGGAGGCTCTCATTCCGCTGACCTCGGCCGAACGAGAGATCGGGCGCCGACCCGAGACGCTCGCCGACGACGCACCGGTCCTCGATGGGGCGATCGCCTTCCGCCTTCACGACACGTACGGATTTCCGATCGACCTGACGATCGAGCTGGCCGCCGAGTACGGCGTGGCCATCGATCGGGCGGGATTCGACGAGGCGCTGGCCGAACAGCGCGAGCGCAGCCGTTCGGGCACGAAGGCGGATCTTACCCGCCATGCCGAGGCGACAGCCCTCTACGCATCGATCGCCGCTCGAACCGGCGAGACGGCATTCGTCGGCTACGAGACACTGTCGGCCGAGGCGACGATCGTCGCCATCGTCCGCGATGGGATCGAGTACGAGGAGCTGACCGCCGTCGCCGAGATCGAGCTTCGGGAAGGCGAGCCGGCGGCCGCGGCGGAGGTCGTGCTCGATCGGACGCCCTTCTACGCCGAGGGCGGCGGCCAGGTCGGCGATGTCGGCAGCCTGACGCTCGGAGATTCCGCCTCGACCGCGTTCAGCGTCCTGGACACCGTCAGGCCGGTGGCTGGACTGATCGTCCACCGGGGCCTGCTTCACGGGCGGATCGCGGTCGGCGATATCGTCCAGGCCGACGTCGCCCCAATCCATCGGGGACGCGCGATGCGCAACCACACCGGCACCCATGTTCTCCATCGAGCTCTGCGGAACGTGGTCGGAGACCGCGCGAGGCAGGCCGGATCGCTCGTCCATCCGGACTACCTCCGCTTCGACTTCCCCTTCGAACGGCCGCTGACCGACGAGGAGATCGCCTCGATCGAGGCCGAGGTCCGACGGATCGTCCGTGAGGACCGGCCGGTGAGCGTGGAGTGGCTGTCGATGGCAGATGCGCAGGCGGCCGGCGCCGATGCATTCTTCGACGAGAAGTACGGTGAGCGTGTGCGGACGGTCCGTGTCGAGGGCTACAGCCACGAGCTCTGTGGTGGGACGCATTGTCGGAGCAGCGGCCAGATCGGCACTTTCGTCATCACCGCGGAACGCTCGATCGGCAGCGGCCAGCGCCGGGTCGAGGCCCTGACAGGGGAGGGCGCCGACGCCTGGCTGAGCGGTCGCCTGGCGCTTCTGGATCGGCTTGCCGAGCGGCTGGGCGCATCATCGGTTGACGCGATCGAAGATCGGGTCGTGTCACTCCAGGACGACCTCCGCGAGACCCGGCGACGACTGCGCGCCGGTGGAACTGGCGTCCTGCCCACGCCGTCCGATCTGGCCGCACGAGCCGACACCGTCGCCGATGGGGTGCGGCTCGTATCGTTCGCCGGCCCCTACGAGAGCATCGAAGCCCTGAAGGGCGCCGCGAAGGACGTCCGGGCCGCCCTGGGATCGGGCGTCGTGGCCCTGGCAATGGAGGCGGATGAGCCCCAGATCTTCGTGACCGTCTCGGACGACCTGGTGGCGCGCGGCGTGTCGGCCGGCACGCTCGTCACCGTGGCCGCCCCGGCGATCGATGGGCGGGGCGGAGGTCGACCTGAGATGGCGCAGGGCAAGGGATCCCGGCCCGACGGGATCGCCGATGCGTTGGCGGCGGTGAGAGCCGGCGTCGCCGAGGCGATCGGCTAACCGATGGCCTTCCTCCGACGCTTCCTTTCGCGCGACGACGTCGAGGCTCTGGCGGCCTGCACGGCCCTCGATATCGGCACGGAGTTCGCCAAGGCCCTCGTCTTCGAGATCGACGACGTCGGGCACGGCACGGTGCGTGGTGTGGGCCGCAAGCGCCAGGGGCTCTCGCACATGCAATCAGGGACCGTCGCCGATATCTCGGCCGTGGTCGACAACTGCTCGGTCGCCCTGGCCGAGGCCGAGGAGATGGCGGGCTTCCGACCGACCCAGGTCGTCGTCGGGATCGCCGGCGAGCTTGTCAAGGGCTTCACGACGACACACGCCCAGGAGCGACGAAAGCCCGATCAGCCGATCACGGAGGCCGAGCTTCAGCGTCTCATCGACGGCGTCCAGCGCGAGGCGCTCCGCGAAGCGGAGCGCTCGATCACCTGGGAGACCGGCCTGCCCAACGTCGACGTCCGGCTCGTCCATGCTGCCGTGACAGGCGCCTCCATCGACGGCTATGCCCTGACGAATCCCGTCGGCTTTCAGGGTCGCCACGTCTCGATCTCGATCTTCAACGCGTTCGCCCCGCTGGTTCACCTTGGGGCGCTCCAGAGCGTCGCCAGCCAGCTCGATCTCGAGCTCCTCGAAGTCGTCGCCGAGCCGTATGCGGTGGCTCGCGTGCTGGGGGCCGAGCAGCTGCGTGGCGGCGGCGGGCTGTTCATCGACGTCGGGGGAGGCACGACGGACGTCGCGCTGGTCAGGGGCGGCGGCATCGAGGGAACCAGGATGTTCGCCCTCGGCGGCCGGGCCTTCACCAAATCGATCGCCGACCGTCTCGACATTCCGTTCCCCCGGGCCGAGGCGCTCAAGGTGGACTACGCCCGTGTTGTCGATATCGCCGAGCGCGAGGCGATCGCGGGAATCGTCGCCGAGGACATCGCCGTCTGGATCACAGGCGTCGAGCTCGTCGTCGAGGAGCTGTCGGGGGGCGATCTCCTGCCGGGCCGGATCCATCTGTGCGGCGGCGGCTCGGGGCTGCCGGAGATCCGGGCGGCTCTTGCGGCCGAGGAGTTCTGGAAGCGCCTGCCGTTCGCCCGGCCACCCGAAGTCGAAGTGATGAATCCGGGTCAGATCGAGACGATCCGTGACGCGACCCAGCTGCTCGTCGATCAGCAGGACGTCACACCGATCGGGCTCGCCTTCCAGGCGATCGAGATGAGCTCCGACGAGGCACCGCTCGACGCGGCCCTCCGACGGGTGCTTCGCGCGATGAAGGTCTGACGATGGCTGAGCCCGCCATCATCTACCTCGACGTCGACGACGAGATCACTGCCGCAGCTTCGAAGATCAGGGCGGCGGAGCCCTCGCATATCGCCATCGTCATCCCGCCTGGCTCCCACATCGCGACGTCCCGGATCAACTTCCGACTCCTGGCCCGCGAGGCCCAGACGCGCAACCGTCGCCTGTCCGTCGTAGCGCCGGACGCCGCCTCGCGATCGATCGCCGGGTCGGCAGGACTCGAAGTGTTTGCGTCGGTCGGCGCCTTCGAGACGTCGCTTCACGACGCCGACTCCCAGGCCGGCGAGGCCGGGCAGGTCGCGGCTGCGCCCGACGCGGCCGAGCCTCGAGAGCCCTCGGACGCCGCTCTCGCCGCGGCGGCAGCGGCATCCGTGGCCGCGGTCGGCCCGCCGGCCAAGGCGGGCGCGCGTCGTCGCAAGTCGGCGACTCCGGCCGATGCGACTCCTCGTCCAGACGAGAGCTCGGCGCAGCCGATCGGCGCCGAACCGGCCGCGCCCGGCGCCCCGGTGCCGGTCGCTCCGGCGCCAGTTACGGCGGCGTCAGGCCCGAAGCCCCGGCAGGCAGCCCGAGCAGCCACGATCGTTGCTCCGGCAGGCCGCCGCCGCTCCCGTGGTCTGCTCATCGGAGTCCTCGTGATCGCAGGGCTCGTCGTCGCCGCCGGCATCGGGGCTGCCATCTACCTCCCGACGGCCACGATCGCAGTCACACCGCGCCCGGAGCAGGTCGGTCCGGTCGAGCTCACCGTGTCGTCAGATCCGGCGGCCACTGCCGTCGATGTCGAGGGTGGGGTCGTGCCGGCAACGACCGTGACCTTTCCGGTCAGCGTGAGCCAGTCCTTCCCGGCAACCGGCAAGCGCACCGAGGAGACCCGCGCGGCGGGCCAGGTGACGTTCGACAGCGTGAACACGGTGGGGCCGGTGGCCGTTGCATCAGGTAGTCGCGTGTCGACTCTTGGCGGCATCGTCTTCGCCACGACACGCGCCGTGACCGTGCCCAAGGCGACGGTCGCCGGGACGACGATCAAGCACGGAACGGTCAGCGTGCCGATCCGCGCCACCAAGGCGGGGCCCGAGGGCAACGTCGATCCGGGCGAGATCACCCAGGTCCCGGACTTCCTCTCGACGCAGCAGGTCTCTGCCAACAACGCCAAGGCGACCAGTGGCGGCTCGCGTACCGAGTTCACGATCGTGACCGCCAAGGATGTCGATGCAGCGAAGGCGGCGCTGCAGGTCGAGGCGACGCGGTCGTTCGCCGCCGATGTCGCGGCCGACGAAGGGGTGCCCGAGGGACAGACGCTGTTCCCCGAGACGGCGACTCTCGGACCCATCTCGTACGATCCCAATCCGGACAGCCTCGTCAACGACGAGGTTGAGACCTTCGAGCTGACGGCCACGGCGACCGGGTCCGCCACGGCCGTCGATGTTGCCGAAGTCGAGGCGATCGCGGCGCAGCGGCTCACGTCGCAGGTCGCGGCCGGCGCCCAGCTGGTTCCGGATTCGGCTCAGGTGTCGATCGGCGATCCCATCGTGACCGGGTCCGTGGTCACGTTCCCGGTGACCGCGACGGGAAGCCAGATCCGGCCGCTCGATGCCGCCGCGCTCAAGGCCGACGTGCTCGGACTGCCGATCGATGATGCCCGGGCCGCCCTCGAACGATATGGCACGGTGACGATCACCGTCTGGCCGGACCTGGTCACATCGATCCCGACGATCGACTCGCGGGTCACTCTCACGGTCAGCGATGGCGTCACGCCATCGGCGTCACCGTCGTCTTTGCCATCGTGAGCGGCCGGCTCCTCGGGGTCGACCTAGGGGACCGCCGCATCGGGCTCGCCATCGCCGAGCCGGACAGCGGTCACGTCCGACCGTTCAAGACCATCCGTCGGGCATCGGATCCCGGTGCCGACGCCGCGGCCATCCGCCGCCTCATCGAAGGGATGCATGTGACCGAGATCGTCTGCGGCCTGCCGCTCGAAGCGAGCGGGCGCGAAGGAACCCAGGCGCGCCTCACGCGTGCGTGGATCGCGGCGATCGAACCGGCCATCGGCTTGCCCCTGACGGTGCGCGATGAGCGCCTGACGACGCATGTCGCCGAGTCACGGGCGCCGAAGGCCCCGCGCGGCCATTCGGGCGGTCCGCCGACACCGGCCCAGCGCGAGAGCCGGCGCGCTTTGATCGACCGCTTGTCGGCCGCGGTCATCCTCGAGGACGAGCTGACCGCTCGTCGATCGGCCCGGTCGTCATGAGCGTGAGAGGAGGCGGCCGGCCGCGCGACACTGCGCCGCCCGGGGGATCTCCGGGCACGCCCGGCTACGACAGCGGCGTGAGAGAACCCTGGAAGCGGCCGCCGAACCGGCAGCGGACCGACCGATACGGACCGCGCCGGGGCTCGGGGTTCGCGGGCCTCATCCGCTTCGCCGTGTTTGCCGTCGTTCTCGGAGGCGTGATCCTCGTCGTCCTGGCGACCGCCCTTCGACCACTGAGCCGAAGCGTGATCCTCGGCTTTGCATTCGATAATCCCGGCGCGATGCGAATCGGTTTCGTCGGCGATCTGGTCCGCGAGGAGCTCGGCCCTGTCCTGACCGAGCCCGCATCGAACGACAAGAGCGAGGTCGAGTTCACCGTCGAGGCCGGCGACACACTCGCGTCCCTCGGTCCTCGCCTCGTGACCCAGGGTTTCATCGTCGATGAGCGGGCGTTCACGTTCGTGGCCATCGAGGACGATCTCGGCGCCAAGCTTCGCGAGGGTCGCTATCTCCTCCGGCGGGACATGACGCCGGCCGAAGTCGCCACAGCACTGGTCCAGGACCGGGTCACGGTCGAGGTCGTGGATGTCACGTTCCGAGAGGGTCTGCGGCTCGAGCAGATGGTTGCCAAGCTGCAAACGGAACCGGTCAGGCTCGACTGGGAGGAGTTCTACTCGATCGTGTCCAAGCCACCGGCCGCGCTCATCAAGGACTATCCCTGGCTCAAGAAAGCTGGGCGGCCCGACGGCGCCTCGCTCGAGGGGTTCCTTTATCCCGCGACGTATGCGGTCACCCCGACCACGACGGCCGACGAGCTTGTCCGGACGATGCTCGACACATTCGCCGACAAGGTGGGCACGGAGCGCCTCGCCGTTCCCAAGGAGCGCGGACTGACCTTCTACCAGGTGCTGTCCCTCGCATCGATCGTGGAACGGGAGGCCGTCCTCGACGATGAGCGCGCGATCATCGCCGGCGTCTACCAGAACAGGCTCGATCGTCTGCCGCGACTTGCTGGATGCCGACCCAACGGTCATCTATGGCGCCGACACGATGAAGCTGCGGGAGCTGACCCACGACGAGTGGACCGATTACTTCTTCTGGGGGCCGCCGGGCGGCAAGATGCAGGACGTCGAGCTCAGCGAGGACCTGCTGGGCTTCCAGACATACCGGACGAACGGGCTCATCCCAGGTCCCATCGTGTCGCCGTCGGTTGCCTCGATCGACGCCGCCCTCAAGCCGGACACGAAGAAGGGCTACTTCTACTTCGTGGCGATCCCCGATGGTGAAGGCAAGCATGCCTTCGCCAAGACGATCGAGGAGCACGACGCGAACCTCCGCAAGTACGGCTATCGGTGAGCGGTCTGCCGACGCCGGCCGATTTCGCGCGGCCGCCGACGGCAGCCCAATTGGCTGCCTGGGAGGTTGCCGATCGAGATACCCGGCCGATCCGGCTGAGGCGGCTCCGAGACCGCATGGTCGAGGCGGGTGTCGACGCCTACTTCGGGCTGCGTCGTGAGAACAGCAGATATCTGACGGGATTCGCCCTCGCCGACGGCGAGGAGAAGGTGGCCGGCGATTCTGGCCGCTTCCTCGTCTCCAGCGAGGCGGTCGTCGTCCTCGCCGATTCGCGCTACACGGTCCAGGCCGAGCGCGAATGTCCCGGAGCGACCATCGCGTTCTCCTACGGCGACCTGCCGTCGCGCTGGCCCGATCTGGTCGCGTCGATCGGGGCCCGGCGAGTCGCCGTCGAGGCCGCCGTGATGTCGTTCGCACTGTGGCGACGACTCGAGGTGGCGGCTCCTGATATCGAGCTCGTCCCGGCCGACGGCTGGGTCGAGGGATGGCGGGCGACCAAGGAACCGGCCGAGATCGAGCGCATCGCGGCGGCTTGCGCGGTCGCCGACCGGGCACTGGCGGTGCTGCTGCCCGAGATCCACCCCGGAAGGACCGAGCGGGAGTTGGCCCTGGAGCTCGAGTGGACGATGCGAACGACCGGCGCCGAGGCGCTCGCCTTCGATGTCGCGGTCCTGGCCGGCGCCGAGGCGGCCCTTCCGCACGGCTCGCCCGGCGACCGAGCGGTCGTTGAGGGGTCGGTCCTGCTATTCGACTTCGGGGCCCAGGTCGGCGGCTATCGAAGCGACATGACCCGGACTCTCTTCGTCGGCGATCCGAACCCTCGCGATCTCGAGATCTACGATCTCGTCCACCGCGCCCAGACCGCGGCGATCGAGGCCCTCGAGAGCAGCATCCAGGCCGGCGAGCGGCCCACGGGCCGGGCCATCGATGCCGTCGCGCGGGCGGTCATCGACGAAGCCGGTCACGGGGAGCGCTTCGGTCACGGCCTCGGCCACGGAATCGGGCTGGCGACGCACGAGCTGCCAGCGCTCTCACGTACGGCTCCCGAGGACGCCACCCTGCCGGCCCCGACGGTCTTCTCGGTCGAGCCCGGCGTCTACATCCGGGGCGAGACCGGGGTCCGGATCGAGGACCTCGTCCTCTACGACCCCACAGCCGGTCGACTGGAGCACCTGACCCAGTTCCCCCGCGAGCCGCTCGTCGTCGGTCGCGGCGGAAGGCAGAGCCGCTGAGGGCCGAACCACGGACGGCCGTGCCACCGACGGCCGAACCCTGACAGCCGGCTACAATCGGGCGACCCATCCCGGAACCGGAGCGGTGTCCGGTGCCGCCTCTTTGGGCACCTCAACGCCGAGCACGGAGCCTCATCGATGATCTCGACCGGTGAACTGCGCAAGGGCGTCGTCATCGAACTGGACGACGACCTCTGGCAGATTCTCGACTACCACCACATCAAGATGGGACGAGGCTCGGCCCAGGTTCGGATCAAGCTCCGCAATGTGCGCAAGGGGTCGACCGTCGAGCGCTCGTTCCAGGCAGGCGATCGATGGCCGCGCGCCCGACTCGACAGCAGGCCGGTCCAGTTCCTCTATCGCGACGGCGACGACTTCCACTTCATGGAGACGGAGAGCTACGAGCAGTTCCACCTGACTGCCGAGCAGCTCGGTGACGCGGCCGACTACATGAAGGACGGGATGACCCTGGATCGGACGACGTACGAAGGCGAGACGCTCGGTGTCGAGCTGCCAGTATCGGTCGATCTCCTCGTCGCCGACTCGGAGCCGGGGTTCGCGGGCGACACGGCAACGGGCGCCCGAAAGCCCGCGACGCTGGAGACGGGGCTCGTCGTCCAGGTCCCCTTGTTCGTCCAGGCGGGCGATACGATCCGCATCGATACGCGGACCGGGGAGTATGTGACGAGGGTCTGAGGCTCGATATGGATCGCCCGACCGAGCCGCCCGACTGGGCTCTGCCCGCCTGGGACTCGGTCCCGGACCAGGTTCCCATCTCGAGCGCCAGGACGACTCCTGGAGGCACGTTCGGCCTCCGGATCCGGACCGTCAGCGAGGTAACCCGGATCGTTCGCGACACGCTGCGAGCTGACGACGGCCTGCGTGAGCTGTGGGTCGAGGGCGAGGTCAGTCGGGTGACCGTCAGCTCGGCCGGGCACGCCTACTTCAGCCTCAAGGACGAACGAAGCCAGCTTTCCTGCGTCTGGTTCCGTGACGATCGGACGGCCTCCCCGTTTCAGCCTCAGGCTGGCCTCCGGATCGTCGCCCATGGACGCCTCGACGTCTTCGAAACGCAGGGCGTCTACCAGCTTTACGTCGCGTCGATCCAGCCGGCCGGCTTCGGCGACCTCGCCCTGCGCGTGGAGGCGACAAAGGCGCGCCTCGCCGCCGAGGGTCTGTTCGATGCGGCTCGCAAGCGATCGCTGCCGCAGCGGCCTCCTGTCATCGCCGTTGTGACGAGCCCGACGGGGGCGGTCTGGCACGACATCAGGACTGTTCTCGAGCGCCGCTGGCCGCTCGTCCGAGTCGTCCTCTCGCCGTGCCAGGTCCAGGGCGATGGTGCCGAGCAGAGCATCGTCGCCGCTCTTCGGCGTGTCGGGCGATGGGTGGACGAATGCCATCGTGAGGGCCGGCCCGACGACGCGCCCGTCATGACGATCATCGCCCGGGGCGGTGGATCGCTCGAGGATCTGGTGCCTTTCAACGATGAGCGCGTCGTCCGCGCAGTCGTCGCGCACGTTCTCCCGGTGGTGTCTGGGGTCGGTCACGAGGTCGACGTCACCCTCGTCGATTTCGCGGCCGACGTTCGAGCGCCGACGCCGTCCGCAGCGGCGGAGCTTGCCGTTCCCGACAGAGTCGAGATCCTCGATCGGATCGCCCGCGACGCCGGACGCGCGGGCGCGCTCGTGACCGCCCGGTTGGTCGCCCAGCGAGCAACGGTCGCCGCGGAGAGTCGCGCCCTGAGCGGGCTGCGGCCGGATATCCAGCTGGCAGCGTCCCGAGAGCGCATCGGCTTCATGCTCGATCAGGCGTCCCGACGTCTCGCCGCGGCGCTGGCCGTGGCTCGCGGTGAGGCCACCCGCCTCGACGGTCGGCTCACGCCGATCCTGCCGCGACGTATCGAGCGCGCGAGGTCGACGTTCGCCGCTGCCGCTGGACGCCTCGATGCGCTTGGACCCGGCGCGACCCTGGCCCGGGGCTATGCGATCGTGTCGCGCCGGACCGACGGCGCGATCGTTCGTGATCCGGAGGAGGCACCTCCCGGGACGAGGCTCGTCCTGCGGGTCGCCCGTGGGGAGCTGCCCGCGGTCAGCGGCGAGTGACAGAGGTCGGTCGTGCCGGCGGATATCGCGCTGTTCGGGGCGATCGTCCTCATCGTGGCGGTGATTGGCGTCGCCATCGGTATGCTTGTCGCCCCACTCGTCGCCCGGATCGGCGGCGACGATCGAGCGGAGGCTGAGGGTGACGGAAGCGACGAGCCGAGTTGACGCCGAGGCCGGGGTCTCGCCCGAGATCCCGCCCGATATCGCGGCTCTGTCATTCGAGACGGCGATGACCGAGTTCCAATCGACGGTCGGTGCCCTCGAGGCCGGCGGACAGCCTCTCGAGGAGGCGCTCGCGCTCTTCGAACGCGGCGTGCTACTTCAACGCCATCTCGAACGTCTGCTCAGCGACGCCGAGCTTCGGTTCCGACGTCTCGTCGAGCGGGGCGGTGGTGCGCTTGAAGCGATTGAGATGCCCGAGGATCGGGAAGCATGACGCCCGAGACCACTCGCGCTACGATTAGGTAGCAGGTTTTGGCAGGAGGTCCCCGGCAGGACGTGACGATCCTTTCCCGGCTTTCAGGCCCCGCCGACCTGCGTGGCCTCACGGCCGTGCAGCTCGAGAGTCTCGCCGCCGAGCTGCGCGAGACGATCATCTCGACGGTCGCCACGACGGGTGGCCACCTTGGCAGCTCGCTGGGGGTCGTCGAGCTTACGATCGCCTTGCATCGCCTGCTCGAGTCGCCGCGCGATCACATCGTCTGGGACACGGGCCACCAGGCCTATGCCCACAAGCTCCTCACGGGCCGACTCGACCGCTTCGGGACGCTTCGTCGGATCGACGGCATCGGCGGCTTCCCTCGGCGGACGGAGTCGCCACATGACGTCTTCGACGGCGGCCACGCCGGGACGGGGCTCTCGATCGCCCAGGGTCTGGCGACGGCACGAGACCTGCGCCACGGCATGGAGCGGGTCGCCGTCGTCGTCGGTGACGCGGCGCTGATGACCGGGCTGTCGCTCGAGGCCCTCAACGACATCGGCAACCGGAAGACGCAGCTGCTCATCGTCCTCAACGACAACGACATGTCGATCAGCCCGAGCGTCGGGGCGATGTCGCGCTATCTCTCCGACATCAAGCTGTCGCACGCCTGGGCCGTCAGCAAGACGGCCTACGACCGGTTCGTCGAGCGTCTTCCCGTCGTCGGCCCGACCGTCCTCGAGCTATCGCGGCGGCTGCGCAAGTCTGTCGTCACGTTTGCCCAGCCCGGTCAGCTCTTCGAGGACCTCGGGATCGTCTACATCGGGGTCGTCGACGGCCACGATCTGCCGCTGCTGGAGCGCAACCTCCGGGCAGCCCTGGCGCTCGGCGGTCCGGTCCTGGTTCACGTTCGGACGAGGAAGGGCAAGGGTTTCGGGCCGGCGGAGGATGATCAGGTCGGATTCCACGGTGCTGCCCTGCCACCGATGAAGGTGGCGCCCATGGCGGATGGGTACGAGCCTTCCGGCATGGTTCCGAATGGCGAGGCCCTTCCTCCAGCCGCCGAGCCGGTCCAAAAGGTCCCGAATTACACGTACTTCTTCGCTGCCGAGGTCCTGGCGGCCGCCCGGGACGACCGTCGGATCGTCGCCATCACCGCCGGAATGCCCACGGGGACCGGGCTCGCAGCATTCGGTCAGACGTTCCCCGAGCGCTTCATCGATGTTGGGATCGCCGAGCAGCACGCGGTGACGCTGGCCACCGGGCTGGCCCTCGGCGGCATGCGCCCGGTCGTGGCCATCTATTCGACCTTCCTCCAGCGGGCGTTCGACCAGATCGTCCATGACGTCTGCCAGAACGACGCCCCGGTCCTCCTCGGGGTCGACCGAGCCGGGCTCGTGGGCGAGGACGGGACCAGCCATCAGGGCATGTTCCAGATCGCCGCCCAGCGGCAGCTGCCGAACCTCATCATCGCCTCGCCGAAGGACGAGCAGGAGCTCCGGGCGCTCGTGCGTACCGCACTCGCGACAGATCATCCCTTTGCCATTCACTACCCGCGCGACGCGGGCGTCGGGGCGGTCGAGCGCGAGCCCGAGGTGCTGCCGATCGGACGTGGCGAGGTCCTCCGCGAGGGGACCGATGTCCTCATCGTCGGCTTCGGACCGATCGTCGGCCGGGGTCTCGCCGCAGCCGAGCGGCTCGCCGCCGATGGCTGGTCGGTCGGCGTCGTGAACGCGCGCTACGCCAAGCCCATCGACCGTCAGCTCATCCTCGACGAGGCGCGCGGCACCCGATTGGTGGTGACGCTCGAGGAGAGCGCCGCTGTCGGCGGCTTCGGTGCGGCCGTCCTCGAGATCGTGGAGGAGGCGCGGGCGACGGATCCGATCTATCGCGGGCTCCATGTCCGGGTCATCGGAATCCCCGCCGATCGCTTCGTCGATCACGGCGCCGTCGGCGACCTTCGACGCCTCGTCGGGCTCGACGTTGACGGGATCGCCCGCCAGATCCGGGAGACGCTGGTCATCCTGCAGGCCACTCCAGGTGGCCGCGAGGCCGAGACGCCCGTCGCCTAGCGGTTTCTGCCGGCCAACGCCCAGCAGTCAGCCGTGCCTTCGACGTATCGGACGACCCGGGCTTGCACGGTTGGTCCACCTCGTGGCACATCTGACCACGGAGCACCGATCACGCTCGCTTCCTCCGCCCGTTGGTCCACCTCGTGGCACATCTGACCACGGAGCACCGATCACGCTCGCTTCCTCCGCCCGGTGGTGCATTCCGTGGACCAGCCCCGGTCCTCGAAGCTGAACTCGTTCGGGACCGGCCGTTGGGCGCGCGGTGATGCCCGGGCCGCGGTGACCGCTCGTCAGGTCCGGGGCGGGCTCGATGTTGTGGTTGGAGCGAAATCGGTTTCGCGCCTGTAGTCGGCCAGATGAACGATGACGGCCAGACGCCGGTCGAGGGGGCCGTTGAAGGAGATCCGGGCGTCTTCGAAACCTAATTCGCCCTCAACGAGGACGACGGACCCCTCCCTGGACAGACGCTCGAGTAGGGCTGAGGTGAATATCTCTTTCTCCCGTGGTTATGCCACGATAGCCAGCGTGACGGCCGCCCGTACCAGCAGGACTCGCCTCGACCAGCTCCTCGTCGACCGCGGCCTCGCCGACAGTCGAACGCGGGCGGCGGCTCTCGTCATGGCCGGCAAGGTGCGGGTCGGGACCGGTGACGCCGCTCGTCGCGATCGGAAGCCCGGCGACCTCGTGGAGACCGCGGCTCAGCTCGTCGTCGAAGAGCCCGAGCCCTACGTCGGGCGCGGCGGATACAAGCTGGCGGCGGCCCTCGATGCCTTCGGCATCGACCCGCGCAGTCTGGTCTGTCTCGACGTCGGCGCGTCGACCGGGGGCTTCACGGATGTCCTGTTGCAGCGCGGAGCGACGCGCGTCTACGCTCTCGACGTGGGCCATGGACAGCTCGCAGCCGTGTTGCGCTCCGACGCCCGGGTCGTTTCGCTCGAGCGGACGAACGCTCGCACGCTTGGGCCCGACAGACTGCCCGAGAAGCTCGATCTTGCCGTCGTCGATGTCAGCTTCATCTCGCTCGGACTTCTGCTCGGTCCGATCGTCACGACCCTCAAGCCGCGTTCGCGGGGGATCGTGGCCCTTGTGAAGCCGCAGTTCGAAGCCGGCAGAGGCCGGACCCAGCGAGGGGTCGTTCGCGATCCGGCGATCCACCGCGAGGTGCTCGAGCGGGTCCTTCGAGAGGCCGAGCGAGCCGGGCTCGGGACGCGTGGACTCGTGGCATCGCCGATCTCCGGGGCTGATGGCAACCGCGAGTTCCTCGTCCACCTCGAGCCAGGACGGCCATCGGTTGCCGGGTTGGCTGATCGGATCGCCGAGGTCGCGGCTTCGTGACGGTCAGTCGGCTTGGGTTCGCCTTCAATCCGACGAACCAGGCGGCGGTCGCCCTCCGCGATCGGGCCGAGCGCTGGTGCACCGTCCGCGGCCTCGAGCATTGGGCCGAGCAGGCCGGCGACACGGCCGCGGTCGTGGCCGCTCTTGCCGGCACGGACGTCCTGGTCGTTCTTGGCGGTGACGGGACGTTCCTGCGTGCCGCCCGAGCCGTTGCCGAGGTCGATGTCCCGCTTCTCGGGGTCAACCTTGGCAAGGTCGGCTTCCTGTCGAAGGCCGAGGCGGACGGTCTCGAGCCGGTCCTCGAGCAGATCGTCGAGGGTCGAACCCGGATCGCGCCCCGGATGGCCCTCCGGGCAGTCATCCGGCCGGCCGGTGGCGCTGCGGATGAACCTGCTCACATCGCCCTCAATGATGTTGTCGTCGCCCGCGGGTCACGCGTCCGGGTCGTTCGGCTCGACGTCGCGATCGATGACAGCCACCTGGCGACGTTCATCTCGGACGGCCTGGTCGTGGCTTCGCCGACCGGCTCGACAGGCTACTCGTTCTCGGCCGGCGGCCCGATCCTCGATCCGGCGTCGCGGAACCTGGTCGTGACGCCCATCGCCGGCTATCTCTCGGCCATCCGCTCGATCGTCGTCGGCCCGGAGCAGGTCGTGCGCTGCAGGATCGTGGAGGCGGAAGAGGCGATCCTCTCGATCGACGGCCGGGAGGACCTCCCGGTCGCCGTGGGTGACATCGTCGAGGTGTCGGCCCTCGAGCGATCGATCCGCTTCATCGAGCCCGAGACTGCCGTCCCGTTCTGGGATCTCCTGCGCCAGAAGGTTGAGCTGCTCCCCTCGTGAGCGGCCGGATCCTCGAGCTGTCGGTCCGCGATCTCGCCGTCATCGACCGCGTCCGCCTTGAGCTCGAGCCGGGCCTTAACGTCCTGACCGGGGAGACTGGCGCCGGCAAGAGCCTCGTCATCGACGCCCTCAACCTCATCAGCGGCGGACGAGCCGACGCCGGAATCGTCCGCCACGGCGCAGACGCGGCGCGGGTGGAGGCGCTCTTCGATCGGCTGCCTGAGCCGCTGATCGTCGTTCGGGAGGTCACGAGCGCCGGTCGCTCGTCCGGGCGACTCGATGACGAGGCGGCGACGGCCAGCCGGCTGGCCCAGACGATCGGACAGCTGGTCGAGATCCATGGCCAGCACGAGCAGCATCGGCTGACCGACGAGCGCCGGCAGCGTGACCTCCTGGACGCGTATGGCGGTCATGAATCGCTGCGCGCCGAGATGGAGTCGGCGGTCGAGCGTTGGCGGTCCAATCGTGCCGCCCTGGCCGAGCTCGTCGTCGACCCGCGCGAGCTCGCCCGACGGATCGAGATGGCCGATCATGAGGCGACCGAGATCGCGGCCGCCCGGCCCCGACCGGGCGAGGCCGCCGAGATCGCGGCCACCCTCGACGGAGCGCGACACGCCGAGTCGATCCTGCGGGGCGCTGCATCGATCCGCGACGCGCTCGGCGGGGAGGGTGGGGGAGCCGGCGGAGGCATCGCGGTCGCTGTCGATCAAGCTCGGGCCCTCGCGCGTCTCGACGATCGCTGGGCGGCAATCGCGGCCCGCCTGGAGGGCGTCGAGGCTGACGTCGGCGATGCGGCAGCTGATGTCCGCCTCCTGGCCGAGTCGATCGAGCACGACCCGCGGGAGTTGGCCAGGCTCGAAGAGCGGTTGTCCCTTCTGTACGGACTGTTCCGCCGCTACGGGGATGACGAGGATGCCGTCCTCGCCTGGGGGGAACGAGTCGCGGCCGAGGCCGATCGCCTGCGAGGCCTCGACGCCGAGCGCGCGGCGCGCGAAGCGGACGATGCCAATCGACTGGCCGAGGTCGCGACGGCCGCCGCAGCCCTGTCGGAGGCTCGCGTGGTCGTGGCGAGGATGCTCGAGGAGGCCGTCGATCTTGCCCTCGTCTCGCTCGGCTTTCCGAGCGGTGCCTTCTCGGTCGCGGTCGGCCGTCGCCCCGCAGGTGCCGACGAACCGGCCGTGGAGCTCGACGGCGACGCGGTCGCGTTTGAGACGAGCGGTGATCGACTCGGTCGTGTTCCGCTGGGCGCCGAACAGCGGCGAACCCGCCCGTCCGCTGGCCCGAATCGCGTCCGGCGGAGAACTGTCGCGCGTCGCCCTCGCCATCGAGGAGGTGCTCGCCCGGGTCGACGATACGCCGGTCCTCGTCTTCGACGAGGTCGATGCTGGCATCGGCGGCCGAAGCGCCGATCCGGTCGGCCGGAGCCTGTGGGCGCTGGCCCGAGGACGCCAGGTCATCGTCGTCACCCATCTGCCTCAGATCGCGGCGTACGGCGACGTCCACATCGGGATCACGAAGCGAGAGGTCGATGGGCGGACGGTCACCGCGGTGGAGCGCCTCGACCGGGATCAGCGGATCGTGGAGCTGGCCGCGATGATCGGCGGCCCGGGTGGGGGACCGGCTGCTCGCGCCAGTGCCGGTGAGCTGCTCGATCGCGCCGAGGCGTGGCGTGGCCAGCTCGCGCCGACCGGCTGAGCCGGGTCCGCGCCAAGCGGTGGGGAGGGGCTCTCGCCCACGCCCCGACCTTGATCGATCGATCGCCGCCTACCTCGATCACCTCGCGGTCGAGCGCGGCCTTGCTCCACGGACGATCGCGGCCTATCGCTCCGACCTGTCGGACTTCGCCGACGGGCGCGGCGTCCGCGCGTCATGGGACCGCTCGCCGGATGCGGCCGTCTCGTACCTGGCCGGCCAGGCACGTCGCGGCCGGCCGGGTGTTCGCGGCCTGGCGCCCTCGAGCCTCCGTCGACGGACAGCGGTCATCCGCGGCTTCTACCGCTTCGCCTACGGCGATGACCTGATCGCCGTCGACGTCGCGAGTCACCTGCCGCTGCCGCGCCAGCCGCGCCTCCTCCCCGAGACGTTATCGGTGACCGAGGTGGAGCGACTCCTGGAAGCCACAAGCGACGGGCGGCCGGCCGATCCAGTTCGCGTCCGCGATCGCGCGCTTGTCGAGCTGTTGTACGCGTCCGGTCTGCGCGTCTCGGAGGCCATCGGACTCGACGCCGACGACCTGTCGATCGAGGGGGCCTTCGTGCGCGTCGTCGGCAAAGGCGACCGGGAGCGGCTCGTCCCGGTCGGAGACGTGGCTCTCGAGTGGTTGCGCCGCTACGAGACCGACCCGCGACCGACTTGGCTGTCGCTTGCTCACGTCGCGCCCGATGGCGGCGGGGCACTCTTCCTCACGCCGCGTGGCCGGCGGCTCGCCCGTCAGCAGGCTTGGGCGATCGTCAAGGCGGCCGCACACGAGGCCGGCCTTTCGGATCGCGTGACCCCGCACACCCTCCGCCACTCGTTCGCGACCCATCTGCTCGAGGGTGGGGCCGACCTGCGAGTCGTACAGGAGCTCCTCGGACATGCCAGTATCAGCACGACACAGCTCTATACGCACGTGACCGGTGAGCGCGTCAAGGAGGTCTACGCTCGAGCGCACCCTCGAGCGTGAGGAGGAGAGATCGAGATGACCGATAGCAGCCAGGAACCGGCGCCGGCGCCCGCCCCGGCGGACCCGATGGCCAAATACGAATCCCTGCTTGCGACCGGCGAGCGCGTCCTCCTGGTCAAGCAGCGTCATTGGCTGACGTTCCTCGAGGCGGGCCGCTGGTTCGGGTTGGCGATCCTGGCCGGGATCGGCGTCTGGTTCATCAACGGGTTCATCCCGGATGACGGCGTCCTCGGCTTCCTGAGCACCCTGTTGACGTGGGCATTCTGGATCTGCCTCGCGCTCGGGATCATCGGCATCGGCTGGTACATCGTCGTCTGGTACAACGAGCGCTATATCGTGACGACCCGCCGCGTCATCGAGTCCGGCGGCGTCGTCAACAAGTACACCAAGGACACGTCACTAGGGATGATCACCGACATGGTGATCGGTCATCCGTGGCTCGGCCGGATCGTCGGCTATGGCGAGATGGACCTGCTGACGGCATCCGAAGGCGGGACGAACAAGATCCGCTTCCTGCCCGACGCCGATGGCTTCAAGAAGGTCATGCTCGATGCGAAGTACGAGCATGAGATGGAGATCGGTGGCGGGCGTGCGGTCGCTCAGGCGGCGGCCGCGGCATCGCAGGCGCCGAGTGCCCAACCGATGTCCACGGCGCCGATGGCACCTCCGCCGCCACCCGACGAGCCCGATGCGATGTCGCCAGAGGAGGTCGATGCCGCCATCACGCGGCTGGCCGACATGCGTGACCGGGGGCTCATCACGCCGGCGGAATTCGACTCGAAGAAGGCGGATCTGCTCAACCGGCTCTAGGATTCGCGGCGTCCCCGCCGTCACCGAGGTCGCTGCGTGCTCCAGCAACTGATCAATGACCTTCCCGAACGGCTCATCCTCGTCGCGTTCTTCCTCGGTCTGGCGTTCCCGATCCATGAGTTCGCCCACGCCTGGATGGCCGTTCGCCTCGGCGACGCGACACCTCGCCTGTTCGGGCGCCTGACGCTCAATCCGATCGCCCATTTCGACCGGGTCGGCGGAACGTTGCTCATCATCTCGACGCTCCTGTTCGGGTTCCCGTTCGGCTTCGCCCAGACGCCCGTCAATCCGTCGAACCTTCGCGGCGGTCGGCGCTCCGAGGCGTACGTGGGGGCGGCCGGGCCGATCGCCAACCTCGTCATCGCCGCCGGCGCGGCGATCCCGCTGCGATACCTGTTCGCCAATCCGGAGCTGGCCGATCAGGTCGCGCTGCTCACCAACGTCCTGTACCTGATCGTCCTCTACAGCGTCCTGTTGGGGCTGTTCAATCTCGTGCCGATCCCGCCCCTCGACGGCGGTGCGATCCTGCTGGCCCTCGTCCCCCCGATGACCGCTTGGCGACTCCGGCCGATGCTCGCCCAGTACGGCTTCTTCATCATCATCATCCTGTTCTTCTTTCCCTTCCCCGGCATCGGAACGATCGGCGGGGCAGTCCTTCTACCGGTGACCTATGCGATCGTCGGCGTCCTGGTGGGCGCATAAGGTCCGCCAGTTCCGCTCGCACGTCTCGGCCCGGGTCAGGTCGGACGAGCGGACGGGACTGGCGGGCTGGCTGTCGCCGGCGCAGCTTGCGCTGTTCGACGCGATGCACGTCGCGGATCGTCGTCACGGGCTCGATGTCGTGGCCGCTCTGCGGGCGGAGGGCGTGACGGACGACGAGGTGCTCGTGGCGGGGCTCCTGCATGATGCAGGGAAGGGCAACACCGGCGTCTGGCCCCGGGTGGCATGGACGCTCGGTCAGGAATACGGACCGGTCGTCTGGCGCGTGGCCGGTGTCATGCCCGGGATGGCGCGCGCCCTCGAGCGGCTGCGAGTCCACGCCGAGCGATCTGCCGAGCTGGCCGCAACGGCCGGCTGTGGCCCTCGGACGGTCGAGC
Organism: uncultured Chloroflexia bacterium; assembly: GCA_963789905.1. Lineage (GTDB taxonomy): Bacteria > Chloroflexota > Limnocylindria > Limnocylindrales > CSP1-4 > CAWBMK01. The sequence goes on from CAWBMK010000005.1 coordinate 254,498, forward strand.
TGATCCGCCACCAGGACGCCCCGCAGGACCCGGAGTTCGGCGAGCTTCTGCGTCTCGCCGACGAGGCCAATCGATGATCGAGGGTACGGCGCCTGGGCCGTGGGCGGCCACTGTCGCCATCGGCGCGGAGGGCGGACCGGAGGCGGCGACCCGTGTCGCGGTCGGGGAGTGGGAAGGACCGCTCGGCCTGTTGCTCTCGCTGATCGAGAGTCGCGAGCTCGACGTTCTGACGGTGCCCCTGGGCTCCCTCGCCGAGGCCTACCTTGACGCGCTGGGATCGCTCGAAGACGACCGCCTGGGCAACATCTCGGCGTTCGTGACGGTCGCCGCCCAACTGATCCTCATAAAGAGTCGAGCGCTGGTCGCGCGGGACGAGCCAGCGCCGGCTGAGGCCGTCGACGAGATCGCCGATCCTGAGGCTGCCCTGCGAGAGCGTCTGCTCCTGTACCGGGCCTATCGCGATGCCGGCGCACGCCTGGCAGCGATGGCCCTCGAACGTGTCGGTCTGTTCGCGCGCGATCCGGGAGCCGCCGCCTCGTCGGGGCGGGCTGGGGCCAGAAAGGCCGACCTGCCACCGCTCGACCCGCAGGTGCTCGCCGAAGCGCTCGACAACCTCGCTCAGGTCGTTCAGCCACCGGAGGCGGCTCCCGAGGTGGTCCGACGGACGGTCACCATCGCCGAGCGCACGGCGGCAATCCGGACCGCCCTCGCGGGCTCCGGCGCGATCGTCCTCCAGGAACTCCTGGCCGGGGTCCGGGACCGGGTCGTCGTCGCAGTCACCTTCCTGGCCCTCCTCGAGCTGGCCAAGCGTCGAGAGATCGTGGTCGAGCAGGACGAGCCGTTCGGGCCGATCCGGGCCAGGGTCGTGGCATCGTGACCGACGACGTCGAGCGGATGGACGACGCCGCGTCGATCGAGGCGCCCGGCGAGCTCACGGTGGCCGGCCTGGAGGCGCTCCTCTTCGTCGCCGAGCGACCCCTGTCGAGGCGCGAGATCGCGACGCTCGCCGGGGTCGATCGCGCGACCGTGGATGCCAGGCTTGGCGACCTTGAGATCGAGCTCGCAACACGAGGCATCCGCGTCCTTGTGGACGGCGACAGGGTCATGCTGGCGACGGCTCCGGAGGTCGGGCCGCTGGTCGCCCGCTATGTCGGCGCCGATCCGACGCGGCTGACCCCAGCCGCCCTCGAGACACTGGCGATCGTTGCCTATCGCCAACCGGTCACCAAGGCCGCCGTGGAGCGGATCCGTGGGGTCGACTCCGATTACACGATCCGTGGCCTTCTCCACCGCCGTCTCGTCGTCGAGCTCGGCCGCGCCGATTCGCCGGGTCGCCCTTTCCTCTACGGCACGGGCTTCGATTTCCTGTCCAGGTTCGGGATCGTCTCGCTCGAGGAGCTGCCGCCGCTCGACGCCGACATCGCTGCCCGCATCGCCGAGGAGGGAGCCGGTGCGGGTGACGAACCTGGCAGTCTCGGGATCGTCGCCCTGATGCCGAGCGGGCAAGGTGATGCCGCCGACGATAGCGACCAAGACGACCTGAACCTCTCACGGGACACAGGCGAACAAGGTTCGACGTGAGCGAACCGGTTCGCCTCCAGAAGGTCCTGGCGGCGGCCGGCATCGCGTCACGCCGAGGGGCGGACGAGCTCATCGCCGCGGGCCGGGTAACCGTCGATGGCCGGGTCGCCGAGCTCGGCGAGCGGGTGATTGAGGACAGCGCCGCGATCGCGGTCGACGGCCGTCGGGTCGTGGCGCAGGCAACGAATGCAACCTACCTCGCCTGTCACAAACCGCCTGGCGTGACCTCGACGGTCCGTGACCGCCACGCCGATCGGACCGTCATCGATCTCGTCCCGGCGCGACTGCGACCCCCGTCTGGGCGGCTCGTGCCGGTCGGCCGCCTCGACCGGGATTCGGAGGGGCTCATCCTCCTGACCAGCGACGGCGAGTGGGCGAATCGGGTGATGCACCCGCGCTATGGGGTCGAGCGGGAGTACGCCGTCGGTGTTCGCTGGCCGCTCGATCAGGACCAGCAGCGCGCGCTCCGGTCGGGCGTGTCGCTCGACGAAGGCGTTGCCCGCGTCGTGCGGCTGCATCCCCAAACGAGCGTGGAAGCCGAGGCGATCCAGGGCGTTGTCGGCCCCGGGGAGGGGCGCGACCTGACCTGGTACCGGGTCGACTCTCCGCACCGGCTGGAAGCGCCAGATCCGTCGGATGTTCGCGGCGATCGGCGATCCCGTCGCCCGTCTCGTGCGCGTTCGCGTCGGGGCCGTCGAGCTGGGCACGCTCGCTTCGGGCGGGTGCAGGCGCCTCAGCGAGACCGAGGTCCAGGCCACGGCAACGATCGGCCCGACAAGACGGCGCGCCAAACGACAGGGTCGCCGCCGGTCCTAGAATCGATTCGATGGCCATCGGCGGGTCGGACTCGCAGCTGACGCCTGCAATCGAGGCGAGAGGCCTGCACAAGACGTTCGGTCCCATCCACGCCGTGGACGGGATCGACCTGGCCCTCGAGCCAGGTCGGATCTACGGTCTCCTCGGCCCCAACGGCTCGGGCAAGACGACCCTCATCCGACTCCTGATGGGTCTGGCTCGCCCAAGCGCCGGGGAGGCCAAGGTTCTCGGGACCAGGATGCCGTCGCGCGTGATCCTTGACCGCATCGGCTACATGCCCCAGGGCGAGGGACTGTACGGCGAGCTGTCGGTGTGGGAGAACTTGCGGTTCTTCGGCAGCCTGTACGGACGACTCGACCCTGCGAGGGTCCGAGCGGTCCTCGAGCTCGTCGATCTGGCGGACCGCGAACGGACGCCGGCCCTCGACCTGTCGGGAGGTATGCGGCGGCGCCTGTCCCTGGCGATCGCCCTGCTCCACGATCCTGCCGTCCTGTTTCTTGACGAACCTACCGTCGGGATCGATCCGGCCCTCCGGGTCCAGTTCTGGGATCACTTCCGGTCCATCACCAGCGCGGGCACGACGATCCTCGTCTCGAGCCACGTCATGGACGAAGCCGATCGCTGCGACGACTTGCTGTTCATCCGCGATGGACGGGTCATCGCCCGCGGGTCGGGCGAAGAGTTGCGGGCGAAGGCCGGCGCGACCGATCTCGAGGCCGCCTTCCTGACATTCGCCGGGCTCGATGCGACGGGCCATCCGGTTGAGGCGAGCTGATGGAGCCACGGCGCCTGGTTGCCGTCACGCGCCGGGTCGTCGACGGAATCCGACGCGATCACCGGACGCTCGCCCTCATCATCGTCGTCCCCCTGGTCATCACCGTCCTCCTCGGCTGGATCATCCGTGGTTCGTCGACACCCGAGATCAGGCTCCTCGTCGTCAACGCCGATGGCGCGGCGGGCGCTCTCATCAGCGATGCCCTCCTCTCCGCGACCGAGACCTCACCGATCGTCGTGCTCGATGGCGGGAGCGATCCCATCGTGGCGATCCAGCGGATGGCCGATGGCGACGCCGATGTCGCCCTTATCGTCCCGGCGGCGTTCGGGACCGACATCCTGGCCGGCACCCAGCCGACGCTCCGGATCGTGACTCCTGGCATCGCCCCGATCGATGAGGCCGGCGAGGTCGCCCAGGTCGGAGCCCTGGTGACCTCGACGCTCGAACAGAGCCTGCCGCCGGAGGTCAGCGCCCGGATTCCGACGGTCGCGCGGGAGACCCTCTACCTGCCGCCCGACGCCGATGCACTCGATGCCCTGGCGCCCGTGTTTCTGGGCTATTTCGCCTACTTCTTCGTCTTCATCCTCACCGGTGTCAGCTTCCTGCGCGAACGCATCGGCGGGACGTTGGAGCGGCTCCTCGCGACGCCGGTGACGCGCGGCGAGATCGTCCTTGGCTACAGCATCGGGTTCGGGATCTTCGCGACGATCCAGGTATTGCTGCTCACGGTATACGTGCTGGCCGGCATCGACGTGCCCTCGATCGGGCCCATACCCGCTTTCACCATCGGCCTCGATGTCCCCTCGGCAGGGAGCGTGGCGCTCATCCTTGCCATCGCCCTGGCCCTCGCCTTCGGCGCGGTCAGTCTCGGTATCTTCCTCTCGACGTTCGCTCGGACCGAGCTCCAGGTCATCCAGTTCATCCCGATCGTCATCGTCCCCCAGGGCCTTCTCGGCGGCATCTTCTGGCCCATCGAGAACCTGCCAGCGCTGCTCCAGCCGATCGCCCGGGTGCTGCCGGTCACCTACGCCGTCGAGGGCCTGCGGGCCGTCATGATCACGGGCGCCGACCTGGCGTCGCGGACGGTCCAGATCGACCTCGTCGTGTTGACGGTCATCGCCCTCATCTTCGTGGTCCTCGCCGCTCGAACGATCCGACGCGAGATCGCCTGACCGGTCCGGCTAGGCTTCAGCGGATGAGGAGGCTCATCGTCGCCCTCGATGGACCCGCGTCGTCTGGCAAGAGCAGCGTCGGGGCGGCGGCGGCCCTCGAGCTCGGCTACCGGTTCTGCGACACGGGGCTGCTCTATCGGGCGGTCACCTGGCTGTCGGTCGACCGTGGCGTCGACCCGGCCGACGTGCCGGGGCTCGTGGCGCTCGTCGATGACGTCGAGCTGGCCGAGGACGATCACCGTCGGCTCAACCACGTGCTGGTCGACTCGATCGACAAGACCGCTGACGTGCGCACACCGGAGGTCGACGAACAGGTGAGCGCGGTAAGCCGCGTGCAGGAGGTCAGGGCGGCGCTACTCGAGCGCCAACGTCGCCTCGCCGAAGGCGGCGCGATCATCATGGCCGGCCGCGACATCGGGACCGTCGTCCTGCCCGATGCGGACCTCAAGATCTACCTCGATGCGTCGGCCGAGGAGCGCGCTCAACGCCGGGCGCTCGAGCGTGGTCTCGATCCGGATGGCCCCGAGGCGGCAGAGATCCTTGAACAGCTTCGACGACGAGACGAGCTGGATCGCAATCGCCCGGTGGCGCCGCTCCGGGTCGCCGATGACGCGCGCATCGTCTCGACGGATGGCAACGCGTTCGAGGACACGGTGGCCGCGGTCGTGGCGACAATCACGGAGGTCGCGACCGGTCGATGAGCGACGCCTCGCGGGGTCTCCGACGATGAGCCTCCCACCGCATGACGCCTCCTATCGCGACGATATCGGCATCGTCGTCGGGGGTTCGACGATCCTCGCCAGGATCGGCGTCCGTATCTTCGGCCGGGTGTCGGTCGACGGTTCGTTCAGCTCGCTGCCCCGGACCGGTCCGCTCATCGTCGCCGTCAACCATGTCTCGAATGCAGATGCTGTGATCGTGGCTGGCTGGTTCGAGCCCAGGCTCAAGCGTCGGATCCACTGGCTCGGCAAGCGCGAGATGGTCGAGTGGCCGATCCTCGGCTGGTTCGTCCGGCGGGTCAGCGTCCACCCGATCGATCGCGGGACAGGCGATGTCGACGCCTTCCGGACGGCCCTTCGCGTTCTCGATGACGGTCACGTCCTCCTTGCGTTCCCGGAGGGCACGCGAAGCGCCGAGCGGTGTGCTTGGCGAGGGCAAGGATGGTCTCGCCTCGCTCGCCCTGCGGGCGAACGCGCCGATCGTGCCGATCGGCCTGACGGGCACTCGCCGGCTCTGGCCGAAGGGCGGCAAGCCACGCTTCGGCGCCCACGTGACGATGAACGTCGGCGAGCCCTTCATGCTCGGCGACGAGCTGCCTCCGGACTCGATCGACGGGCTGCCAAGACGGCCGCGACCGAGCTCATCATGCGCCGTATCGCGGACCTGCTGCCGCCAGCCCAGCGTGGCCGGTACACGAGCGCCGATCCCGGCTGACGTCCGCGCTGGGGGTACGCGAAGCGATGGGTGGGATAATCCGGACGCCATGGGATCGGTCACCGACGTTCGGATCGCGCAGCGCACGGGGTTCTGCTACGGCGTCCGCGAGGCGATCGACAAGGCAAAGGAGTCGGCGGCTGCCGGCAAGCGGACGCACACGCTCGGCCAGGTCGTCCACAACGAGGGTGTTATCGCCGATCTCGCGGCAATGGGCATCGAGACGGTCGAGACGCTCGACGACGTCGATGGCGGCGCGGCCGTCGTCATCCGGGCTCACGGCGTGCGTCCGGAGGTCATGGAGCGCGCGGGCGAGCGCGGGCTCGAGGTCATCGACGGCACCTGCACCTGGGTCATCCAGGAACAGAAGGAGATCGTCCGTCTCGTCGAGGAGGGTTACACGATCGTCCTCCTGGGCACGCCACGGCATCCCGAGGTGATCGGCCTGCTGGGTTTCGCGCCGGACGCGATCGTCGTCGACGAGGAGGACGAGTGGGACGCCATCCCGCGCCGGAAGCGGATGGCGCTCATCAGCCAGAGCACGCAGCCGCCCTGGAAGTTCGAGAAGCTGGCCGCCTTCATGGTCGGGCGGAGCCATGAGCTCAAGATCGTCAACACCGTCTGTCCGGTCACGATCCGGCGGCAGCAGGACACGCTCGAGGCGGCAGGACAGGTCGATCTGATGGTCGTCGTGGGTGGGCGCAGCAGCGCCAACACGAAGGAGCTGACCCGGCTGTGTGGCATCGCCGGCACACCCGCGATCCAGATCGAGGCGGCCGCCGATCTCACCGATGCGACGGTCTTCGATGGCGTGGCGATCGCTGGGGTGACCGGCGGCACGTCGACTCCGATCGAGGACCTCGAGGCGGTCGCCGCCCGGATCTACGAGCTGGCCGGGACGTCCGACATGGCATCGCGAGCCGATGAGCTTGCTGCCGCGGCGCTGGCCTCTGCCGCGACGCCGGCTGGCCGCACGACGTCGCTGCCGCACTTGACGCCGCCGACGCATCCCGTCGGCGCGGCCTAGGTCGTGGCCGCCCTGCCGGTCGTCGCCATCGTCGGTCGCCCCAACGTCGGCAAGTCGACCCTCTTCAACCGGATCCTCGGGGAGCGTCGCGCCATCGTCGAGGACCAGGCCAGGACCACCCGCGACCGACTCTACGGCGACACGGAGTGGAACGATCGACGGTTCCTCGTCGTCGACACCGGTGGACTCGAGGTCCAGCCGGGAGACATCATCGAGGAGCGGGTCCAGGAGCAGGCACGGCTGGCGATCCGTGAGGCCGATGTCATCCTCTTCGTCGTCGACGCCGTGACCGGGCCGACACCAGCCGATGCCGAGGCGGCCGCCCTCCTGCGCACTGCGCGGGGACCGGTGATCGTAGCCGTCAACAAGGTCGACAATGCCCGCCGTGAGCTCGACGTGGCCGAGTTCCACGCCTTCGGTTGGGATGAGACGTATGCGATCTCGTCCTCGCATGGACGCGGGACGGGCGATCTGATGGACGCCATCGTCGAAGCGCTCCCCCCCGAGAGCGACGAGGAACGAGCTCGCAAGGTTCGTGAGCGGGAGGCGGATGCGTTCGAGCGCGACGTCGCCGAGGGCCGCCTCGAGCCATTCGATGTCGATGAAGCCGCCGTCGCCGCGGCCTCGGATCTCGAGGATGCCGACGAGACCGACGGAGCCGGAGGGGCCGACGAGTCCGATGGCCGCGACGGTGACCGCCCATTCGACGTGGACATCGCGATCGCCTCGATCGATGCTCCGGTCGCCATCGCGATCGTCGGCCGCCCCAACGTCGGCAAGTCATCGCTCGTGAACGCCCTGATGGGGGAGGAGCGGGTGATCGTGTCGGACATCCCGGGGACGACCCGCGACGCGATCGATACGCGCCTGGAATGGGGCCGCAGCGAGGTCGTCCTGATCGATACGGCCGGCATCCGGAGGCGAGGCAGGGTGGCCTCGGGTCCGGCCGCGGAACGGTACTCGACGCTCCGCGCCCTCAAGGCGATCTCCCGGGCCGATGTCGCCGTCCTCGTCCTCGATGCGGTCGAAGGCCTGACGGCCCAGGATGCTCACGTCGCCGGTTATGTCGTCGAGGAGGGCAAAGGGCTCGTCGTCGCGATCAACAAGTGGGACGCCGTCGAGAAGACCGACAAGACATTCGACGAGTATGTGAAGACCCTGCGGCGAGACGCCCCGTTCCTCGATTTCGCGCCGATCGTGTCGATCAGCGCAAAGAGCGGTCAACGAGTCGACAAGGTGCTCGAGCTCGCGGTCGACGCCTGGGCAGAACGGCGGCGGCGGATCGGGACGGGCGAGGTCAACCGCCTGCTTCGGGCGGCCGTCGATCGTCAGGCGCCCGCGCTCGTGCGGGGCAAGCGTCCGAAGATCCTCTACGGCACCCAGGTCGCGATCGGCCCTCCGACCTTCGTCTTCTTCGTGGCCGGCGCACCCGATCTCCATTTCAGCTATCGGCGCTACCTCGAGAACCGGATCCGCGAGGCCTACGGATTCGACGGCACCCCGATCCGCCTCCATATCCGTGAGCGCGTCGGCGACCCGTCGAGGAGGAGGGGCGGGAAAGCGAAGGCACGCCGATGACGACCACCACGCCCGGCGTGGCGGTCGTTGGGAGCGGGGCCTGGGGTACGACGATCGCCGCGCTCATCGGCCGGCGGGAGCCCGTCGCCCTCATCTGCCGATCGGCCGAGACGGCCACCGCCATCGTCGAGACGCGACGCAACGAGCGGCGTCTGCCCGGCATCGACCTGCCGCGCGATCTCATGGCCACGACTGACGCCTCCGTCCTGGCTGACGTCGATCTCGTCGTGCTGGCCGTCCCGTCGGCACATCTGCGTGGCACTCTGGCCGCCTTGGCGCCTCTGATTCCTCGTGAGGCAGACGTCCTGTCGCTGGTCAAGGGCATCGAGCAGGGCAGCCTGCTCCGGATGAGTGAGGTGATCACCGACGCCGGCGGGATCGACGCGGCCCGGGTGGCGGCGCTGTCAGGCCCCAACCTCGCCCTCGAGATCGCTCGCCGACGGCCGGCGTCGGCCGTCGTTGCCGCCCCCGATCTGGAGCTCGCCCGTCGCGTCTCGGCCAGGCTTATCCGGCGGACGTTTCGGCTCTACGTGAATCCCGATATCGTCGGCGTCGAGTTGTGCGGTGCGACAAAGAACATCGTCGCCATCGCCGCCGGGGCCGCCGACGAGCTCGGCTTCGGCGACAACGGCAAAGCCGGCCTCATGACCCGCGGACTGGCAGAGATGATGCGGCTCGGCCTTGCGATGGGAGCCAATCCCCTGACGTACGCCGGGCTTGCCGGGATCGGCGATGTCATCGCCACCTGCGGCTCACGGCTGTCGCGGAACCATCGTCTCGGTGAGGAGCTCGCAAAAGGGCGGGCGTGGTCGGACATCGAATCGACGCTGCCGGGCGTGGCGGAGGGTGCCTACACGGTCGTGGCGGCGCTCGAGCTGGCCGCTCGACACGGCGTCGAGATGCCGATCGCCCGCGAGGTCCACGCGGCGCTTTTCGAGGGCAAGAGCGTCATGCGCTGCCTCATCGATCTCGTCTCTCGGGAACAGAAGGACGAGCTGGCCGACTTCAGGATGTGGCTGGAGGGCCTTTCGGGCTAGCGAAGGGGTCGTATCATCGAGATGCCCAGGAGCGCCTGGGCTCGAGTCACGTCCGACCCCTTCGGATATTGAGGAGGAAACATGGGTCGCCCACCCATCGGGATCGCCATCCTGGGCTTCTTCGCGCTCATGGCCGGCTTCGCATACGTCATTCTTGGCCTGAACTGGATCGGCACGGTCGCCTTCGGGCCCGTCCCGAGCGGCCAGGGCATCGCCCTGACAGGTCTCCTGGCGCTCGTCGCCGGCATCATCTACATTGCCGCAGGCGTCGCCCTGTGGTCGCTTCAACCGTGGGCCTGGGCATTCGCGATGATCCTCTCGGTCTTCGGCCTGTTCGAGGCCGTGTTGGTCGTATTCGCCGCCGATAGCCTGGCAGCAGGATTCGGCGCCGCGCTCTTCCCCGGGATCGTCCTTTGGTACCTCAACACAGACGAGGTCAAGGGCACCTTCCTCGAGGCCGAAGTGGCCGCCGCCGCCGCGACCCCACCGGCTGCCCCGGCTGCACCGCCACCGGCAGCCCCAGCACCACCGCCCTCTGCCGATCCGCCGGCGCCCTCGGGGGGCAGCGGCTATTGACGGTACGTCTCCGACACGGCCGCGGGGCGGCCGACAGCCGTAGGGAGGATGTTCTCAACGATGCGTAACCCACCGATCATGATCTCGATCCTCGGCTTCTTCGCCGTGATGGCCGGCTTCGTCTGGCTCGTCGTCGGTCTGCGGGCCGTCGGCTTCGACTGGTTCGGCGCCCTCGGCGACCTGCCGGCCTTCGAAGGCGTCGGGGTGTGGGGCTGGATGGCCGTCATCGTCGGCGGCTGCTGGGTCGCCGCCGGGATCGGCCTGTGGGGCCTCCAGTCGTGGGCCTGGATGTTCGCCAACATCATCGCGATCTTCGCCCTGGTGAACGCCTTCTTCCTCATGCTCACCTACCCGGGCTCGGGCTACGGCCTCGTCCAGGCCCTCCTGCCCGCCATCATCCTCTGGTACCTCCAGACCGATGAGGTCAAGACCGCCTTCGGCTTCGGCCCGGATCGCGGCCAGAGCTGAACCGAGCGCGCTTCCGGCGCACCTCAGGCGCACACGACGACCCGGCGGACGATCCGTCGGGTCGTTTCTCTTGTGGCGAGGTCCTGGGACCTGACGCCGGCGCGATGGAGGCCGGGTGCTAGACTCGGCCGCCTGTCGGGGCGTGGCGCAGCCTGGTAGCGCACCTGAATGGGGTTCAGGAGGTCGAGCGTTCGAATCGCTCCGCCCCGACCACTGATCTAGGCACGAAATAGGCCCCTCGGGCGGCTCTGAGGAGCTGCGGCCGACCTCGGCGTACGCGACGTGGAATGCGAGGCCGCTGACTCGTCGCGGGACCTCGGCTAGGAACAATCGGCTTGTCGGCAGCAGTCTTGCCGGGGACCAGACGGTTGGCCGGCTGCCTTCGCAGGCGTCGCCCTCGAGATTTGGTGGACCGAGTTGGGGTCGTCATTCGGGTCCAAGCTCTCTAGTTGGCCGCGGAAGGAACCTGCGCCGGAAGAGCCACATCGATAAGAATCCTCGCCGCGTCCGAGGACAGTCACACGTTCACTTTCATGACGTTCCTCCCTCGGTGCGTGGCATCGTAGCGTTCGCACTCGAGGAGCGCCGAACGATTAGGGTCGGGGCAACAACGACGCGACGCGGCGGGCCGGCATAGCGGCCCTCAATTCGATCGAGCAGGAGCTCGATGGCTATTCGGCCGAGCTGTTGGGGTTCGGAACCGACGGTTGATAGCGACACTACTTGAAGAGAGGCGACGTCGATGTCGTCAAAGCCAACTAGGCCGACTTGGTTCGGAACGTCGATCCGCGCTGTAGCAAGTGCCTCGAGACAACCGAGCGCGATCGTGTCGTCGGCAGCTATCAGCCCGTCGAAGTCCACGCCAAGCCCGACGAGTTTCTGAACAGCTCTTTCGCCCGACCCACGCGTGTAGTCACCGTGTTGCACCAAGGCCGGATCCGCCTCCAAGCCCACTTCACGAAGGCCGGTCAGATAGCCGGCGAGCTTGTCGCGATTGGTGGAGGTGTCAACTCGCCCCCCCACGAATCCGATCCGTCGTTTGCCTGTGTCGATCAGATGGCGTGTTGCGATCCGACTGCCCTCCAAGTTGTCAAGCGAGACTGAGTCGGTTGCGAGGGCCTCATTGATCCTACTCGCGAGCACGATCGGGAGGCCTTGGTCGAGGAAGGGTTCGATCTGCGCCTCGCCGCCGATCATCGTGGAGGTGGAGAATCGCGCCGTCTACCCGCTGTCCTGCAATAGACCTCAGCAGCCGCGCTTGCCGATCGGAGTCCTCG
>CAWBMK010000006.1:0-14681 GCA_963789905.1 uncultured Chloroflexia bacterium
GCCGCGCCTAGCCGACGGTTACCCGCATCGCGTCAGTCGCCGTCGGGGAAGAGGAGCGGTAGCCGGGCGATCAGGGCGAGGACCGGCGAGCCCGCGACAGGCAGCGTGAGGTTGTCGCCGGAGGTTGCTCCGGCAGTTCATGCGTCGGCCGACTCGACGGGCGGGCCGGCCGGGATCGATCGCCACAGGCGGCTGCGGATGCCGGGCAGGTACGGCGATGCGCGCACGCGGGCGAGGATCCCGGCCAGGCCCTGGCCCGAGACGGCGTCGTGGAGCGCGAGGCCCTCGCCCGGGATGGCGGGCACGGCGACGACATACTCGCCCGGCGCGAGGACCCGGCGGAGAAGGGCCCGACGCTTGTGGAGCGGCTCGGCGAACAACGGCCGGCCGTCGAGATAGAGGAGATCGAAGACGAGGTAGGCGACCGGCGGCCCGGCCCTGCCCGCCAATCGATCGTCGAGAGAGGCCGGATCGGGTCGGCCAGAGGGAGTGACGACGACCAGTTCCCCGTCCACGACCGCCGATCGCGCGTCGATCCGCGAAGGCAGGTCGGCCAGCTCGGGCAGTCTCGGCGCCAGGTCCCGCAACCCGGGGTCCATGAGACGAAGAGACGGTCGTCCATCGGCGGTCACATAACCAGCGCCCTCGCCATCGGCGGCCGACACCGCAGGCTCGAGGAAGGCGATCGCTCGGCGTCCGCCCCACGACGGTTCGAAGAGATGATCAGGTGAGTCGAACGGTGTCGCGTGGTGCCGGGCGATCATCGGACGGAGGATCGCGGGCAGGCCCGGCAGACTCGATTCCAGATCGAGCGACAGTTGGTCGGTGGACGGCCCACCAGGAGAAGCCACGGGTGACACTCAGGGACGATGGTAGCGGCTGTCCCCGCGCTGGCTCCTACTTCCGGGTAAGCAGCCCGCCCGTGTGCGCTGCTTCGACGACCCATCGGATCGCATCGGCGACGACGAGCGCGTGCTCGTGCCGGCACACCAGACCATCATGGGTCGCGCCCTGGACGGTGAGGTGGATGCTGTTCGAGGAGAGGTGTGGCAGTTCTGCCTGTAGTGCGGTCAGGACGTCGGCGTATCTGTCCTGTTCCGTGACGCTGAGCACGGCCAGCGGAAGGGACCCCAGACCGCGCGCCGCGTTGATCTGATCTCGCGACATCTCGCCCCACGCGATCAAACCGTCGGCACCGGTGAACCACGGGCGCGGAGTCGCCAGGATCGCATCCATCTCGGCGCGCTGCCGCTCGGGTAGTCCACCGATCAATGCCGATTTCGGGTTCCAGAAACGCAGGACGCCGAAGCGGGCCATTAGGCCCGTCACTCTTGTTCCAAAGGCGACCGTGCGGCCGTTCCTCGAGGCGGGAATGTGTGTCCACTGATCGGGATGCGAGGCATCCACGAGCACCATGCCCACCACGTCATTCGGGTAGAGGTCGGCAAATGCACGCACGACGAGTCCGCCGTACGAGTGTCCGACGACGACGAAGGGACCGTTGATCCCGACGCGCCGGAGGGCGCTACCCAGCTCTTTGGCGCTGCGTTGCGCGTCGCGTGGTGGTGAGCCAGCATCGCTCCAGCCCAAACCGGCGCGATCGTAGGCGACGACGCGCGTAACCGTTGCGAGTTCTTCCTGTAGCCAGGCGAAGTTGGCCGAGAAGGACGCCATACCGGCCTCGAGGATGACGGTCGGCCTGCCTGTGTCCGTGCCAGTGACGTGGAGGTGCAGTCGATGGCCACCGACGTCGACCATCTGACCGGGAGGCGGAAAAGTACGCCTGTCGCGCGCCGTAGCGAGGGTTTGGTAGATCGCGCCGACGATCGGCAGACCGATGACGACGGCCGGAATGAGCAACAGCGGGTTCATCGCGACGCCTCACGAACTCAGCTCGGGCCATCGATCGTGGCCGGCGCTGGCTGGCGCATCACCAGTCTGGATAATCGCGCGGCTGTCAACGTTTGATCGGCATGGCCGGGTGTATCCTGCGCGTCCCATGGTCACCGCCGACCGGCCCGACACCCTCGCCCGCGAGCGCGCCAACGAACTCATCCGCGCCTGGGACGCCCGGCCTGGGAGTCTCGGCGCGATGCTCGGCCGGGTGACGGCGGTCGATCAGGTCGGCGTCGAGGAACGGGTCGATTCGCTCAAGCGCCGGAGCATCAAGCGCGAGTCGAAGCTGTGGGCGCTCGACCTCGCCATTCGGATGATGGACCTGACGACCCTCGAAGGGCGCGACACGCCGGGCAAGGTCCGAGCACTCTGCGCCAAGGCGATCCATCCGCAGCCGGGTGACGCGTCGATCCCCTCGGTCGCCGCGATCTGTGTCTATCCGGCGCTCGTCGCCGACGCCAGGGAGGCACTGCGCGGCTCAACCGTGAAGGTCGCCAGCGTCGCCACCGGGTTCCCGTCTGGCCAGACGTTCCGGGACATCAAGATCGCCGAGACGAAGGCCGCGGTCGAGGCCGGTGCCGACGAGATCGACATGGTCATCGACCGCAGTGCGTTCCTGTCCGGCGACTACCGGACGGTCTACGACGAGATCGTCGAGGTCAAGGAGGCGAGCGGCGAGAAGCACCTCAAGGTGATCCTCGAGACGGGCGAGCTCGGCACGTACGATGCCGTGCGGCGTGCATCGGTCCTGGCCATGGCCGCCGGGGCCGACTTCATCAAGACGTCGACCGGCAAGGTGACGCCCGCCGCGACCCTGCCGGTGACGCTCGTCATGCTCGAGGCGATCCGCGACTTCGAGCGGGCGACCGGACGCGTCGTCGGGATGAAGCCGGCCGGCGGCATCCGCTTCGCCAAGGAGGCGATCCAGTACCTCGTCGTGCTGTACGAGACGCTCGGGCCGCGCTGGATGACTCCCGACCTGTTCCGTTTCGGCGCCTCATCGCTCCTCAACGATGTCCTCATGCAGATCGAGAAGGAACGGACGGGCCGCTATCAGGATCCCGACCACTTCACGATCGACTGATCCGATGATCCCGCTCATCCCAACTGTGCGGGTCGCCGGGACGCATCGGGAGGTCGGACGCCAGGTGGGCGAAGCGACCGCCGACGTCATCCGGCGGACGGTCGCCTTCGACGCCGAGCTGCCCGTCGGACGGACGCGCGAGGAGCAGCTGGCGCTCGCCGACACCTATCGCCGAGCGACGATCGCTGCGACGCCCTGGCTGGTCGAGGAGGTCGATGGCGCGGCCGAGGGCGCGGGCGTCGATTCCCTGGCGCTCTTCGCGGCGTCGGTCGAGGAGATCTGGACGGCACGGCCGTCGTGGGCGGGGACTCCCAAGGGTTCCGGCCGATGCTCCGATCTGGTCGCCGGTCCGCCGGCAACGGCCGACGGTCACCTCTGGGTCGCCCACACCAACGACCTCACGGACGCGGCGGAAGACGTCGTCGCGATCGAGTGGCGGGTGCCCGACGAGCCGGTCGTCTTCAGTCTCGGGATCGGGCCGTTCCTCAGCGTCGGCTGGAACGACGCCGGGCTCTCCCTGACGGGCAACGAGCTGTCGCCGACCGACGACCGCCTCGGCGTCCCGCGACTGCTCATGGTCCGCGAGCAGCTCACGGCTCGAACGCTCGATGACGCCGTCGAGATGGCGCTCCGCCAGGACCGCGCCAGCTCGTACAACACCGTGTTCGCACACCGGGACGGCCAGGTCGTCAACGTCGAGGGGTCGGCCGGGGATGCGGAGACGTGGGGGGTCGACGAGCGGGGAACGCTGGCTCATACGAACCACTACACCCATCCGCGGATGCTCGGTTACGAGGGCGACCCCGAGTATGCGAGGACCTCGTCATCCGTTCGCTACGAGCGCGCCTGCCGTCTTCTCGCCGCCGCCGGGCCCGGTGAGATCGACGTGGACTGGCTGCGGGCGGCGATCTCCGACCACGACTCGAACCCGGCGATCTGCCGCCACACGGCCGATGCAGCCAGCACGCGGACCGTGTTCTGGTGCATCGCAGACGTCACGGCCGGCGATATCCGCTTTGGGGCCGGCAATCCCTGCGATTCGCTCGAGCAACGCTACGCCTTCGCCTGATCGCTGCGTGACTGGGAACCCGACCTCTCGACGATGCGTCGGGCGGTCGTGAAGCCGAAGGTCGTCGCAGCAGCCACTCTGATCGCACTCGCGATCGTCACCGGGTGTGGGACCGCCGCATCGCCCAGCCCGTCGCCAAGCCCATCCCCCGGCCCGGCCCGCTCCGAGATCGAGCTCAAGGTGGCTCTCCTCGATGCCTTTGGACCACTCTGGTTCTGCGATCCGGATTTCTATCCCGTTGGACGCGACGAGCTTGTGTCTATGAAGGATCGTTGGTCCGAGGTGGTCGCCGATCCGGCTGTCCTCGCCATCGTAGCCAGGCGAGTCGGCGTCGATCCCACCGCTCAGCTGACCGACCAGCAGCGGCTCAGCGTCTACCGCGAATGGAAGGTGCTCAACGCGATCTTCCTCGACCGGCAAGGCGGCACATACCGCTTCGACTATCTTGCCCAGCCAGCCCCGGGCGCGGCCGAGGGCCGCCGTGTCGGCGGCCTCATCGGGATGGATGGAACGATCACGATCCAGCAGGACGCCCAGTCCGGCGAGCCGATGTGCCCGATCTGTCTCGTGCGCGGCACCCGAATCGCCGCTCCCGGCGGCTCGATCGCCGTCGAAAATATTCGGAACGGCATGTCCATCTGGACAACGGACGATGTGGGCCGACGGGTAGAGGCCGCCGTGATCGACGTCGGGCGCGTCCATGTCGGGCCTGGCCACGATGCCGTCCGAGTCCAGCTGACGGACGGGCGATCGATCTCGGCTTCGGCGGGCCACCCTCTCATCGATGGCGGTACCGTCGGCTCGCTCGCCGTCGGAGACCCGGTCGATGGCTCGACCGTTGCCACGATCGCGACGATGCCGAACCTGGACGGCTGGACGTTCGATCTCCTGCCGGCGGGCGAGACCGGCTCCTATTGGGCCAATGGTGTGCTGCTCGGCAGCACGCTCAACGCTCGCTGAGAGCACTGGACTCCGGGAGAGCACCGGAGGCTCGGTATTCTCGGCACGATCGACTCGTCAACGTTGCCGGCGCGGCGGCCGACATCGATCGCCTACCGATCAGCGCTGGAAGCGTCGCTGAAGGACCGCGTAAATCGAGACCGAGATGAGGATGATCGCGCCGTAGATGAGGTTGACGTAGAAGTCGGTCAACCCGACGGCGACGATGCCGGCCGTGATCCCGCCGATCATGAACGCCCCGATGAAGGTGCCCCAGATGCTCCCGCGGCCGCCGAAGACGGAGGTCCCCCCAACGAAGACGGCGGCCAGGGTAGGCAAGAGGTATCCGGCTCCCATCGACGGATAGAAGTTGACCACCTGGAGGCTGTTCATCAGCCCAGCAAACGCCGCTGCGAGGCCCGTGAGGACGAAGAGGAGGATGCGCGTCCGTCGGATCGGGATGCCCATCAGCCGCGCCGCCTGTAGGTTGTCACCGATCGTGTAAGCGTTCTGACCGACGAGATGGCGGTTCAGGAGCAGCCACGTGCCGATCGCCGCCATGACGAGCCACCAGAACTCCATCGGGATGCCGAACAGCTTGCCGACCAGGACCTCGTACGACGGTGCCGGCTGGGCGGCAACCAAGGCCGAGCTCCTGCCCGACACCAATACGAGCGTCAGCCCTCGGAAGAGGAACTGGGTCCCGATCGTCACGACGAGCGAGGGAATCCCGATGAACGTGATGATGACGCCGTTGAATAGCCCGGCCAAGGCGCCGACGCCGAGCGCCGCAACGACTCCGATCTCCACGCTTCCCGTCGCCTGCCACGAGAAGACGAAGCCGACCATCCCGAGGGCCATGATCGATGGGAACGAGAGGTCGATGTCCCCCGCGATGATGACCATCGTGAGGGGCAGCGCCACGAGGGCGAAGTAGGGAGTCGTCTGAGCGAACGACAGGTAGATCCGATCGGATAGGAATGTGGCCGGTGCGAGGACGATGAAGGTGAGCCAGAGCAGGAGAAACGCGACGGTGATCCCGATCTGCGAGGCGTAGGCCGCTGTGAGCGAGGTGATCGAACGACGCGGAAGCGGCCGCCTGACGTGAGAAGCAGCCGAGCTCACGTGCGATTCGCCGCCCCGGGCGCTGGCGCGGCCCCACCGTTGTCTGGTCGATAGCGCACGGCCTCGGTGAACGTGCCGGTCGATGCCACCTCACGCATGATGCCCATCAACTCGTCGAGGGAGTAGCGGCTGGTAGGAAACTCGCCCGCGACACGACCGCGGTCCAGGACCACGATCCGATCGGCGACCGAGTAGACATGGAAGATGTTGTGGTCGATGAAGATGCACGATTTCCCGGCGTCTCGAATCCCGGCCACGAATCCAATGAGCTTCTCGGTCTCTTTCAGGGAGAGGCCCATCGTCGGTTCGTCGAGGATGATGACGTCGGCTTCGAAGTGGAGCGCCCTGACGATCGCGAGCCCTTGCCGCTCACCGCCCGAGAGACCGGTCACGGTCGTGTCGGGCGTTAGGGCCGCTGATGTGAAGCCCATCGACTCGCCCATGAGCTCCGACGTGACCTGGCGCATCTCGTCGACCTTGAGGAATCCAAGCGGCCCGGTGATCGTCCGGCCCATGAAGATGTTCCGCCACAGCGGGAGCTGCTCGGCAAGGGCGCGCTCTTGGTAGACGGTCTCGACGCCCAGCGCCCGGGCCTTGTGGACATCGAGGTCGGCCACCG
This sequence comes from uncultured Chloroflexia bacterium, assembly GCA_963789905.1. Classification (GTDB taxonomy): domain Bacteria; phylum Chloroflexota; class Limnocylindria; order Limnocylindrales; family CSP1-4; genus CAWBMK01. Next base: position 6,733 of record CAWBMK010000006.1, read on the forward strand.
CCTGGCCGTCGAAGAGGATCTCACCGTGATCCGGCCGATGAACGCCCGTGACGATCTTGATCAGGGTCGACTTGCCCGCGCCGTTGTCTCCAAGCAGACCGACCACCTCGCCGGCCGCCAGTTGCAAGTCGACGTCCCGGAGGACGCTGACCCCGCCGAAGGATTTCGAGATGTTGCGCAGCTCGAGTCGCAGCGCTCCAGTCGGTGCAGGCAGGGAGTCGGTCGGCTGGCGAGGGCTCTCGCTCTCGCCAGCCGTTGATGAGCTCATCCTGGAAGGATGGCCCATCGTCACCGGATCTGCTGCTCCACGAGGGGTGCGATCACGTCGATGTTGCTCTTGTCAGCGAACCCGCCGCCCGTATTCACGAACAGACCGCTGAACCCGTACTTGTCGGTCAGGCACAGCTGCAGGACGGCCAGGAAGCCCTGGAGGTACTGCTGCTGGTCGATGACCAGGTTGACGTAACCGTCCTTCACGCCCTGCACCGTCGCCGGCGAGAGGTCGAAGCCAGCTGTGTAGATCTTGCCTGGGTCGAGTTTGGCTGCCTTCATATACGCAGGGACAGTTGAGGTCACGTTGCCATGATCGAAGAAGGCGGCCTTGAGGTCCGGGTTGGCAGAAGCCATGCCCGTGAAAGCGGGGACGCCTGCGGCCGGGTCGGCATTCGTGGCATCGTCGATCTCGAGATAGACGACGTTCATGCCGGCGGCCTCGAGGGCGTCGGTGATGCCCAGCGTGCGCTCACCGCGACCGGGCTGGGCCTTGAGGCCCCAGACGAAGACCTTGTCCCCGCTCTTGAGCCCGCCCCGCGCGATCGCCTCGTTCGCCAGCGCTGCCCCGGCATCGTGCAGGACTGCCCCGACGTATCCGGTGCCCTGAGCCGCGTACTTGTCTTGGGCCTTCTGCAGCTCCGTGTTCATGACGGTGACGAGGATGCCCTGGGATCGGGCGTCATCGATCGCCGGGTCGAACGAATCGTCGCCCGGATGACCCATGATCGCGATGCCATCGGGCTTGGTCGCCACGGCTTCGCCGAACTGGGTGATCATCTTGCTCGGGTCCCAGTCGGACCATTGGTATGTGACGGTCGGTCCAAAGGCCGCCTCCGCGGCTTTCGCGCCGTTATAGACGACTGTCTCGAAGCCGCCGCCGGGAGTGCCGCCGGGGAAGAAGGTGAGCTTCGTACCCTGGCAGAACTGCGCGGTGACAGGCGCGCCACTCGCGGCCGCCCCGCTCGGCGTCGTGCTCGCGGCGGTCGTGCAGGCCCCGCCGACGATCAGGACGGCGGCTAACAGCCCGCCCAGCCGTGACCAGCCCTTCGTCCGCCTCATGATCCAGGTAGTGCGCATGGGGATTCCTCCGTGTGTTCCAGATCCGCGGGCACCTCGGGGGCGCCCATCCCGCCGGGAGGGCTGGATCAACGTGGACTCGGGACCATCCACCACAGCCCTTGAGACCGGGTCGTGCATCCCGCAGTGACGATGTCACCTCCTCCCGTCAGGATCCAGGCTGGTTTCTCGTTGACCGAGCTGGTTTCTCGCTGACCGAAACCAACGCTTCCTCTCGCGCGTGGCTCACAGACCTCCCGGTCGTGGGTCCTACGGACGCACACAGACCGGAGGTCGAGCACAGCCGACTGCTGGTGCCCAGTAATCGTATGCGGTCAATGGTATGCTGTCAACACGAATGAGCTGTGCTCGTCCGCTCTAGGTTTGCCCAGGGTATCGCTCGAGGTCCGCCCGCCGATGCGAGGTGCAGGGGCCTGCTGGCCGCTGCCCCGTCAGCTCGGACGGGACTCTCCTCGCGTTACGTGCAAACGTATGCAGTCAATGCTATGCTTGCAACCGCTTCCGCCTCACCCTCTTTGGATCGAGGACTAAGCCTCACGATGTCTGGCTCGATGAGCGGTGCGCCCATCCCACGTGGGCGGCGACCGGTGAGGATGAGTGACCTCGCCCGCGAGGCGGGCGTGTCCCAGAGCACCGTATCGCGCGTGCTCAACTCTGCCCCCTCGTCGATCCAGATCAGCGACGACACCCGCGAACGCGTGCTGGTGGCCGCCAGCCGTCTCGGCTATCGGCCCAATCCGCTGGCACGCGGCCTTCGGGGCTCGAAGACCATGCTCCTGGGCGTGATCGTCCGCGATATCACCGACCCGTTCTTCTCGGGGGCGATCGAGGCCGTGACGACGGCCGCCGCGGGCCACGGTTACAACGTCGTGCTTGGCCATGTTCACGGCAGGGCGGACGAGGCGATCGCCCTCCGCTCGGTCCTCGAGACGCGCCACGTCGACGCGATGCTCCTGCTCGGCGACATGACGGACCAGCCGCGCTTCATCGAGGAACTCCAACGTGGTCACGTGCCCACCGTCGGGCTCTGGCAGGGAGCCGCGCTGCACGATCTGCCCTCTGTCAACGTCGACAATGGCTGGGGGATCGAGCGAGCGCTCGATCACCTCATCGGGCTCGGGCACAGGCGGATCGCCTTCGTCGGCGGACGGCCACTCGGCGACATCCAGGAGCGCCAGGCCGCCTACGAGCGGCGAATACTGGCGGAAGGGCTGGCTCGATCCAAGGGTTACGTCCAGCACGTCTCCAACGACCCGGCTGGTGGGAACCTCGCCCTGGCGAATATCCTGACCTTGGCGGAACCGGCGACCGCCATCGTGTGCTCGACAGATCAGCTCGCGATCGGTTGCCTGCACGGCGCGGCGAGCCGGGGGATCCGCGTGCCGGAGGAGCTCTCGGTGACCGGCTTCGACGACTTGCCCATGTCGACGTTCACGGTCCCCGCGCTCACGACCGTTCGCATGCCGGTTGGTGCGATGGCGGCGCGCGCCGTCCAGATCGCGATCGGCGCCACATCGAGCGGTCCAGCAGGCAGCGACGTCCTGAAGCCCGACTTGATCGTCCGCAAATCCACCGGGCCGCCGCGAACCGAATGAGGGATCCGATCATGAAGCCGTACGAAGAGCTGGAGGTCTGGTTCGTCACCGGCAGCCAGGATCTCTATGGCGAAGCCGCGCTGCGCCAAGTCGCCGAGAATGCCGGGCGGATCGCCCGGGCGCTCGACGAAGCCGAGGCGATCCCCGTTCGGATCGTGTACCGGCCGGTCGTGACGTCTCCAGAGAGCATCCGGGCCGTCTGCCTTGAGGCCAACGGAGCAGACACGTGCATCGGCTTGATCGCTTGGATGCACACGTTCTCGCCCGCCCGCATGTGGATCGGCGGACTCCAGGCCCTCCAGAAGCCCCTGCTCCACCTGCACACGCAATCCAATCGCGATCTCCCGTGGGGCGAGATCGACATGGATTTCATGAATCTCAACCAGGCCGCTCACGGCGACCGGGAGTTCGCATACCTCGAGACAAGGATCCGGCAGGCGAGGAAGACCGTCGTCGGATTCTGGCAAGAGCCTTACGTCGCGGATCGAATCGCGGCCTGGAGCCGGGCCGCGAGCGCCTGGCGCGAGGCGCACCGACTCCGTGTCGCGCGGTTCGGCGACAACATGCGTCAGGTGGCCGTGACCGAGGGCGACAAGGTCGAGGCGCAGGTCCGTCTCGGCGTCGCCGTCAACGGGTTCGGCGTGACCGACCTCGTCGATGCAGTACGTGCGGTGCCGGACGCCACTATCGACGAGATCCTCGAAGCGTACGACCGCGATTACGGCGTCGTGCCGGCCCTGGGACCCGGTGGCGGCCGTCGCGCGGAGCTTCGCGAGGCTGCCCGCATCGAGGCCGGGCTTCGCGGATTCCTGGAGCGTGGCGGCTTCTGGGCATTCACCGATACGTTCGAGGATCTTGACGGGTTGCCGCAACTGCCGGGTATCGGTGTCCAGCGGCTCATGGCCGACGGCTACGGGTTCGGTGCCGAGGGCGACTGGAAGACGGCGGTGATGGTCCGGCTGACGAAGGTGATGGCCGCCGGCCTGCCGGGCGGTACCTCCTTCATGGAGGACTACACCTATCACCTCGATCCGCTTTCGCCGAAGGTTCTCGGTGCCCACATGCTGGAGGTCTGCCCCTCGATCGCTGGCGATCGGCCGTCGTGTGAGATCCACCCTCTGTCAATCGGTGCCAAGTCAGACCCTGTACGGCTGGTGTTCAGCGCATCTCCGGGTCCTGGTCTCGTCGCCAGTCTCGTCGACCTCGGCGACCGATTCCGGATCGTCGCAAACGAGATCGACGTCGTAGATCCGGACGAGCCGCTTCCGCGTCTGCCGGTGGCTCGCGCGGTCTGGAAGCCACGGCCCGACCTCCAGACCGCCGCGACGGCCTGGCTGATCGCCGGTGGATCGCACCATACGGTCCTCACACAGGCACTGGGACCCGAGCCGCTGGCGGACCTGGCCGAGATGGCGGACGTCGAGTTCCTGCTCATCGATGCCGACACGCAGGTTTCCAGGTTCCGCAACGAGGTGCGCTGGAATCATGCCTACTACCGGCTGGCGGGAAGCTGATGGCAGCCGAAGGTGGTGTCGCGCTGACTCAGCTACGTGACGAGGTATGGAGGGCGAATCAGGCCCTCGTTCGGGCAGGGCTCGTGACGCTCTCGTTCGGTAACGCGAGCGGGGTCGATCGATCTGCAGCCGTCATGATCATCAAGCCCAGCGGCGTGCCGTATGACGAGCTTCGGCCCGACCATCTCGTCGTCGTCTCGCTGTCCGATGGTCGGCCACTCGAGGGCGGACTCCGCCCATCGTCCGACACGCCGACCCACCTCGCGCTGTACCAGCGCTTCCCCGAAATCGGCGGAGTCGTTCACACTCACTCGACCGAGGCGACCGCCTGGGCGCAGGCCGGCCGGGCGATCCCGCCCTTTGGCACGACCCATGCCGATCACTTCCATGGCCCTGTGCCCGTGACGCGGCCGCTGACCGGCCAGGAGATCGAGGGAGAGTATGAGCTGGCCACCGGTCTCCTGATCGTCGAGACACTCGATCTGGCGGGCCTCGACGCGCTCGAGATGCCGGCGGTGCTGGTCGCCTCCCATGGGCCGTTTTCCTGGGGCGCCGATGTGGCTGCCGCCGTCGAGAACGCGATCGCCCTCGAGGCCGTCGCGGCCATGGCGACCCGCACGCTCGCGATCGGGCCCTCGACCGGGCCGATCGGCGATGCCCTTCTGGAGCGGCACTACCGACGTAAACACGGTCCCAATGCGTATTACGGCCAGGACCCTCGATGACCGGTAGCGTCGGGCGGATCGAGGCCGCGCGGCTCCATGCGCCGCGCGACATCAGGCTCCATCGCGAGGCTGCCGAAACCCCCGGACGCAACGCAGTCCTGCTGCAGGTGACCGCGGTGGGGTTGTGCGGATCGGATCGTCACTGGTTCCTCGAGGGCGGCATCGGTGACGCGTTGCTCTCCCGGCCCCTCGTGCTCGGTCACGAGTTCGCCGGCGTCATCGCCGACGGGGATCGCACTGGCGAACGCATCGTGGCGGATCCTGCAGACACCTGCGGCGAGTGCGAGCTCTGCCGAACCGGTCGGTCGAACCTGTGCAGGTCGATCCGCTTCGCCGGCCACGGGACCACCGACGGCGCGCTTCGATCGTTCATGACATGGCCAAGCCGACTCCTCCACCCACTTCCCGTTGCTGTCTCGGACGACGAGGCCGCGTTGCTCGAGCCGCTGGGGGTAGCCCTCCACGCACTCGACCTGGCCCGCCCGACGTCGGGCGACAGCGCCGCCGTCCTGGGCTGCGGGCCGATCGGACTAATGCTCGTGGCGTTGCTTCGCAGGGCGGGGATCGCGAGTGTGGTCGCCACCGATCGACTGGCGCACCGGGTGGCCGCCGCAGCCGCGTTGGGGGCAAGCGGCACGCGCGTGGTCGACGAGGGCCTGAGAGCCGCGCTGCAGACCACGGATGATGGCGGGGTCGACGTGGCGTTCGAGGTCGCCGGTGACGACGGCGCTCTCGCGGATGCCCTGGTCGCGGTGCGGCCGGGCGGGCGAGTCGTGATCGTCGGGATCCCGCCGAACGATCGCACCTCATTCACGGCCAGCCTGGCCCGCCAGAAGGGCCTCACGATCGCCTTCTGTCGCCGGACGCGTCCCGATGATCTCGAGCGGGCGATCGCGCTCGTCGCCGAAGGCGCGATCGACCTCGGGGGCCTCATCAGCCACCGCTACCCGATCGCCAGGGCGCCCGAAGCGTTCGACATGCTGGTCTCGCAGGGCGGTCTCAAGGTGGTGGTGAACCCGGCACCCGCGAGGCGATGATCGGAGGCACGATGGCTGGAGCGCGATACACGATCGGCATCGACTTCGGGACCGAGTCCGCTCGCGCCGTCCTCGTCGATGTCGCCGACGGCCGTGAGCTGGGAGTCGAGGTCTTCGAATATCGCAACGGCGTCATCGACGAGCGACTGCCAGAGCCGGACGACGATGTCGTCCTCGATCCTGATTGGGCCCTTCAGGACCCCGCCGACTACGTGGAGACCTTCCGAAGGACCGTTCCGTCGCTCCTGCGACGGACGGCGGTCGACCCGGTCGACGTCATCGGGATCGGGATCGACTTCACGGCCTGCACGATGCTGCCCACGACCGCCGACGGTACGCCACTCTGCTTCCTCGATGCCTTTCGCCGGGTTCCGCACGCCTGGGTCAAGCTGTGGAAGCACCACGCCGCGCAGCCCGAGGCCGATCGCATCAACGCCGTCGCGAGGACCCGGGCCGAGCCGTGGCTTGGGCGGTATGGCGGCAAGATCTCGTCGGAGTGGTTCTTCTCCAAGGTGCTCCAGATCCTCGACGAGGCGCCGGAGGTCTACGTCGCCGCCGATCGCTTCATCGAGGCCGCGGACTGGGTGGTGTGGCAGCTGACGGGCGTTGAGACTCGAAACAACTGCACCGCCGGCTACAAGGCGATGTGGTCCAAGAGCGGCGGCTTCCCGCCCGATGCCTACTTCGCTGCGCTCGACCCACGTCTCGAGCACGTCGTCGACCAGAAGATGTCGCGCCGGATCGCCCTTATCGGCCGACCGGCCGGCGCGTTGAGCGAACGGGCGGCCGGCTGGACGGGGCTGCGCCAGGGGACCGTGGTGGCGGTTGCCAACGTCGATGCCCACGTCTCGGTGCCGGCCGCCACGGTCACTGCGCCGGGCACGATGGTCGCCATCATGGGCACGAGCATCTGCCACATGGTCCTGGCCGATCGGACAGCCGACGTGGAGGGGATGTGCGGTGTCGTCGAGGACGGGATCGTACCTGGCCTCTTCGGTTTCGAGGCCGGTCAATCGGCGGTTGGCGATATCTTCGCCTGGTTCGCGGAGCACGGCGTGCCGCCCGCGTATCACGAGCTCGCCCGGGCACGAGGTACCGACATCCATCGTGTCCTCGAGGATGAGGCCGCCAGGCTGCGTCCGGGCGAATCCGGGCTCCTCGCCCTCGACTGGTGGAACGGGAACCGGTCGATCCTGGTCGACGTGGAGCTGTCGGGGCTGCTCGTCGGGATGACGCTGGCCACCAGGGCACCGGAGATCTATCGCGCTCTCATCGAAGCGACCGCGTTTGGAACGCGGCTCATCATCGACTCACTCGCGGCCGGCGGCGTGGCGGTCGATCGGGTCGTAACGTGCGGCGGTCTGCCCGAGCGGAATCGACTCGTTATGCAGATCTATGCCGACGTGACCGGCCGCCCGCTGCGAATCACCGCTTCGAGCCAGACTCCAGCCCTCGGAGCGGCGATGCAGGCAGCGGTGGCTGCCGGCCCGGCGGCCGGCGGGTATGCGTCCATCGAGGAGGCCGCGGCGCGGATGGCCCGTCTGCGGGACGAGACGTTCGCCCCGACGGAGGCGCATCGGGCTGTCTACGACGAGCTGTACGCCGAGTACATCCGGCTCCATGATCTTCTTGGGCGCGGCGGCGATCCGGCGATGAAAACCCTCCGCCGCATCCGCGCCGACGTCATGGCGCCGGTGTCGGGGGGAACCGTCGGTCCCTGATCAGGGT
>CAWBMK010000007.1:0-617008 GCA_963789905.1 uncultured Chloroflexia bacterium
ACGAGGAGCACGACGAGGACGAGCGTGAGCGCGGCCGCGGCGCCGATCCGGGCCGACGAGTAGACGTCGGCCCGGTGCGGTGCTCCGGTCCATCGTCATCCGGCTCACTGCCCATGCCCGTGCGTTCGGTCGAGCCAGGCATCGACGAGGAGCGGGAGCACGAAGCGATCGAGGGCACCGCCCATGACCACGCCGGCGAGGAATGCGACGACGAGATCGGCGCCGCTCATCGGGCGCCGACAGGGTTGACGGCGCGGACGTACCCGGTCGGGGGAACCGGGAGTCGATGTGGATCGGACCAGCGCGCCGTCATGTCCGTAGCGTGCGGGCGACGGGCCGCGGTTTCTACTTGGCCGATTGGGCCATGCCTCCGAGTCGCCGGCGGCGTTGGGTCACGCGCGCCATCACCGGCCCGTCCCGCGCCTGTGTAGAGCAATATGTTGCACTACTGGTGCATCATCGCTTATCCTCTCAGTCATGAGCACAGCCGACCTTGCCCTCGTGACTCTCATCGGCGAGCGGGTACGCGCGCGGCGCAATGCCCGCGGCTGGACCCTCGATGACCTGGCCGAGCGTTCCGGCGTCAGCCGGAGGATGCTCGTGAACGTCGAGCAGGGCGTGACCAACGCGAGCATCGCCACGCTCCTCCGCCTCAGCGAAGCGCTCGGCATCGGCCTGCCCTCCCTGGTAGCGCCGAGTGACGGCGACGGCGCGGTCCAGGTCAACCGGGCCGAGATGCGATCGCCGCTATGGGCCGGGGAGCACGGCGGCGAGGCGTTCCTGGCCGCGAGCGTGACAGGACCTGATGTGGTCGAGCTGTGGGACTGGGCGCTGGCGGTGGGCGACGCGCACGCCAGCGAGCCGCACGTCGCTGGGACGCGGGAGCTGCTCACCGTGACCGAGGGCGAGGTGATCCTCTCGGTCGCGGGCGAGGAGCTCGTGCTGTACCCGGGCGACGCCGCCTCCTTCCGCGGAGATGTCGTGCACGGCTACCGCAACGACGGCGGGGCCGGCGCACGGTTCGCGCTGACCGTCTACGAGCCGGCTGGGCCGCGATGACGACGGAGCGCCTCGAGGCGTTGCTCGCCGCAGCAGTCGTCGACCCGGCCGTGCACGAGCTCCGGCCGGACTACGTCGTGCTCCTGGTCGCCGCGGACGGCCTTCCGGGCGGGCCGAGCGACGAGGAATCCGACGGCTGGCTGCGCGAGGCCGAGGCCGCGGCTGCCGGACGGCTGGCCGGATCGCCACCCGAGGAGCGGCCACACGTGGCGCTCTGGCGCGAGGCGTTCCGGGCGTTCGGGGCGAAGCCGCAGAGGACGCGGAGCAGCCTCGAAGCGCTGCTGCGCCGTGTCCCGGACGGGCTGCCACGGATCAACCGGTTGACCGACCTGTACAACTCGGTGTCGGTCCTGCACGAGGTGCCGGTCGGCGGCGAGGACCTCGACGGGTATGTCGGCTCCGCTCACCTCGTCCGCGCGACTGGAGCGGAGCCCTTCGAGACGACGGCGGACGGCGAGCCAGTCATCGAGCGTCCGGATCCTGGCGAGGTCGTCTGGACTGACGACGCCGGCGTCACCTGCCGACGATGGAACTGGCGACAGTGCACGCGCACACAGCTCTCGCCCGCAACGACGCGGGCGCTGTTCATCATCGACGCCCTCGGGCCCGACGCCGTCGCGACGGCAACCGCCGCTGGCGATGACCTCGAAGCGCGGCTGCAGGCGCTGGACCCGGCGGTCGAGACGTCGCGACGCCTGCTGACCCGGCCCCGCGCCTGAAAGGAGCCCAGGACATGACTGAGTCGCTGTATCCCACCAGCGTGAACCTGGACCAGGGGTGGTCAGCCGACACGGTGGCCGTCCAGGCCGGTCGGCCCGCGCGCGTCGCTGGTGCTCCCATGAATCCGCCGATCACCCTGAGCTCGACGTACGTCCACGACGCCGAGCATCGAGTACGGCCGCGACGGTAACGCGGGGTGGGGCGCGCTCGAGTCGGCGCTCGGCGCCCTGGACGGCGGTCAAGCCGTGACGTTCGCCTCGGGCCTCGCGGCGGCCACCGCGATCGCCGCGCTCGTGCCGCCGGGTGGGACCGTGGCGCTGTCCACGGTGACGTACCACGGCGTGCGGAACATCTTCGACCGGATGCAGTCGAGCGGCCGCCTCCATGTCCGCACGGTGCCAGGCCGACGACACCGACGCCGTCCTCGCAGCCGCCGACGGTGCCGACCTGGTGTGGGTTGAGTCGATCGCCAACCCGCTCATCGTGGTCGCCGACATCCCGGCGATCGCGGCTGGTGCTCGGGAGCGAGGCGCCATCACCGTCGTCGACGCGACGTTCGCGACGCCGCTCCGCCAGCGTCCGCTAGAGCTCGGCGCCGATCTCGTGCTGCACTCGGCCACGAAGCTCATCGGCGGCCACTCCGACCTCCTGCTGGGCGCGGTCGTGTGCAAGGACGCGGCGCACGCGGATGCCCTGGTGACGTACCGCCACGACCACGGGTCCATCCCCGGCGCGCTGGAGGCCTTCCTCGCGTTGCGCGGCCTGCGCACCCTCGCCGTCCGGCTTGACCGCGCCGAGGCGTCGGCGGCCGTGCTCGCCGGGAGGTTGGCATCGCACCCGCATGTGGCGAAGGTCTACTACCCGGGCCTGCCCGGGGACGCGCAGCACGAGCGCGCCTCGCGGGTCCTCCCGAACGGGTCGGGATCCATGCTGTCCTTCGAGGTCGCCGGGACCGTCGATCAGACCGAGGCGTTCCTGGCCCGTCTGCGGCTGGTGACCCACGCCACCAGCCTTGGAGGCGTCGAGTCCCTGATCGAGCGCCGTGCGCGATATGCCGGCGACGCCGCGATCGTCGGCCCCACCCTGTGCCGTCTATCGGTCGGCATCGAGAACGTCGATGACCTGTGGGCCGATCTCGACGTGGCCATGCGCGCCGTGCTCGGCTGAGAGATACCGATGTTCTCCATCTCGTTCATCTTCAAGCCAGGCACGTACGACGATGAATTCCGGCGCCTCGACGCGGCAACCCAGGCGGTCGCCGAGTCAACCAAGGGGTACCTAGGTTCGGAGACCTGGTGGTCCGACGATCGGACCGTGTGCAACGCCGTCTACTACTGGGCGGACCTCGCCCACCTGTCGGACTTCGCCCAGGCCACAACGCACCGCGCGGCGAAGTCGGCGTACGACCGGTGGTACGACGGCTACCAGGTGGTCGTCGCCGAGGTTCGCGGAGCCTACGGCGACGGTCGCCTCTCGCATCTCACATCAGCGATCGCGAAGATCCGTCGGCCGTCCGCAGCCATGGATGGCTGAGCCGGGACCTGTCTGACAAGCGAGACCTGACAACGGAATAGGCAGGATCCGCGTAGCCCCACGACCTCTTCGACGGACCCCTACTCGTCCGCTTCGGCGTGGCCCTCGGGCTCGGGCAGGCGCGGGGCCAGGATCCACACGAGCTGCGCCGTCGTCGCCGCCCCTACCCTGGACCGCGCATTCGCGAGGTGGTGCTTGACGGTCGAATGGGACAGGCCCAGGCGGTGGGCAGCGGCCTTCTCCGACCCCGCGACCAGGACGGCTGCGACCACGCCGACCTCACGATCGGTGGCGCGTTGGGCGGGACGGGACGACCGTTGCGTCATGCGCTCCGCAGCCAGTCGAAGGGCTCGGGCGGCTCGGCCAGCCGCATCGTGATCGGAAGGTCGGTGGTCGCGGGGCTATCCCTCTCGCCCCGACCACTTACGGAAATCCCGAGCTGTTCGGGTAGGACCCCGGGTCCGGTGTCGGTGAGGCGGTCGGTGCGACGTGGCCGTCGAGCTACCGATGGCCCGTGCGGGCCGGAATCGGCAGACTCGGCCTCAAGAAGCTGACGAGTTCCCGGCGCACTGCCTCGGTCTGGCCGAGCAGAAGATGGCCGCCCGTTTCGAGGCTCACCAGTCGAGCCCCGGGGATGCGTCCCGCCGCGCGTTCGGCGGCCTCGTAGGACACCAGCGGATCGTCCTTCGTGTGCACGATCAGGGTCGGGACGTCGATCGCCTCGAGGCGGTACCCGTTGACGGCGGCATTGGAGACGAAGACATCGAAGTCGACGCCCTGCTCTCTTGGTTTGATCGGGAAGAGGCTGTCGATGAAGTCGGTCACGAACCGGGCGTCGTCGGCGCTGAGCGGCAATCCCCTCGGGACGCCTGACAGGAACCTCATCGTGGATGGAAGGAACGTCCAGATCAGCCACACCGGGACCTGCCTGTTCACGAGCCGCGCCCAGGAGGGCAGGACTACGGCGGTCGGGCTTCCTGGCAGGTTGCCCGACAGGACCACGAGGTGGCTGACTCGTTCAGGGTGCCGTAGAGCGAGTTGAAGCACCGATGTGGTGCCAGCCGACACGCCGACGACGTCGATCCGGTCGATCCCGAGCGTGTCGAGCAGGGCGACGAAGGCGTCGGCCTGGTCAGCCGGCGTCGCCCGCGGTGGGATGTCCGAACCGAGGTAGCCGAACCGCGACGGCGCGATGATGCGCCGGTCCGGGAACAGGCCGCCGAAGAGCAACGCGCTCGCGCAGCCCTGGAAGATCCCATGGCTGACGAGTACCGGGTCGCCGGTGCCATGCTCGGCGTACTCGATGTGTCCGAATGCAGTCGCGATCCGAGTCGTGTCCGTGGCGGCCAGGCGGGTTCGGGCGGCGGTGAGATCTCGCCGGTAGCGGCGCCGCCCTCCTGCGGCGGCGATCATCGCAGTCGACAGCGTCGCCAGGATCGCGGCCAGCCACGCGTTCGTGCGGGTCGACATGTTCGAATGGTGTGCCCGCTGGCAGACGGTGGATAGGGCCCAACGGCCTTGTTTGGCGGCACGATCCGCCTTGCCTCAGTGGCCGGCTCGCCGTCGTGCGTGGGCGACTCCGGCCGCGATTCCTATTCGGTCGGTTGGGCCATGTCGTCGGGTTGGAGCTCTGGCGGGACCGGGGGTTTGGGGATAGAGACCCGCCGAGCTGGGCGACAAGTGAGGTCACAGCCGAGCGCAGTGCGCCGACTTGACGGGCACGTGGTCTGGGGTCTACAGTTAACCATGTGGTGAACCTTTAGTGGCAACCATGGACGACTTGAGCCGGGTGTTCGACGCCTTGGCCAACGAGCACAGGCGCGAGATGATCCGACTGCTTGCTCTTCAGCCCCGCTCGATCAGCCAGTTGGCGGAGCTCCGCGGTCTGTCGCTGCCGGCGATCCACAAGCACGTCCGCGTGCTCGAGGAGGCTGCGATGGTCAGCCGACGCAAGCTCGGGCGGACGAACTTCCTGGCACTCGAGCGGGAGCCGCTCAGCCGTCTGCAGGCCTGGACGGGCCAGTTCCATCCATGGTGGGGGACCGATGCGGAGACGCTGGAGAACTACGTCGACGCTCTCCGTCGGGACCCACCTTCAAGTGAGGAGGCATCGTGAAGAAGTTCGTATTCCTGGCCCACGGCGAGATGGAGCGGACGCCGGAGTTCCGGCAGGCGCATCGGGCGTGGTGGTCGTCGATCGAGGGCCACGTCGTGGACTCGGGCAACCCCTTGTTCAATGGACGGGACGTCACCCGCCACCGGACGGTGACGGAGCTCACCGCTGACCAGTCGCCGGCGCTCGGCTACTCCATCGTGCAGGCCGAGTCGATCGACGACGCGGTCGCGTTGCTGGCCGAGTGCCCGATGGACATGTGGGTCTACGAGGCCATGCCCATGTGACGTCGCGCCCGAGATGATCGGTCTCGGGCACCTCCGTCGTCGGTATCTCGCCGGTGCCGTAGCGACGCGGAACGATCGGTCTGGTAGCCAGCCCAGTCCTCATACGTCAGTGTCGCGCATCCGACGGCATGAAGCTGGCGCGGTCGCTCCTCTTGCTGTCGTCTGTCGTGTTCGCGGTCACCGCGATCGGCTACCTGCTCGTGCCCGGCGCCATGCTCTCCGTCGTTGGTGTTGCCTCACCCGGCACTGCGGACTTCCTGCTCCGGACCGAGGGGGTCGCGCTGCTCTGCTGGGGCCGTGTTCCTCTGGGCGACGCGCGATGCGGGTCCGCCCGGGCTGATCCGCATCGTGCTGGCCGGGCTCGCGGTGTACTACGTGCTCGGATCCGCTCGTCGACCTCGCGGCCTTCGCGCAGGGCGTCGTCGGCACGGCCTCGGTCCCGAGCGCAGTCGTCCTCCTCGGCGTCGTGCTTCGCGGCGCGCTGGCAGACTCACCGCGGCTGGTCGCGCCGGAGAGGTGCGTCGCGCCGACGGCCCGGCGGGGTATCTGCCGCCGGAGAGCCCGGAAACCAATCGCCCGCCCCCTGCAAGCTGACGTCCTCCATCGGCCGAGCAGGCGGCCACTCTTCCGTCGAGCGGCATGCCGTTCGCGCTCAGGCAGTCGCGGGGCCAGGATCCACACGAGCTGCGCCGTGGTTGTCGCGCCCACCTTGGACCGTGCGTTCGCCAGGTGGTGCTTGACCGTCGAGTGCGACAGGCCGAGGCGGTGGGCGGCCGCCTTCTCCGACCCGGCGACCAGGACGGCCGCGACCACGCCGACCTCGCGGTCGGTGGCGCGCTCGGCGGGGTGGCGGCGGCCGGCGCGTCATGCGCTCCGCAGCCAGTCGAACGGCTCTGGCGGCTCGGCGAGCCGCATCGTGATCGGAAGGTCGTTGGTGGCGGGGCTATCTCTCTCGCCCCGACCAAACCGACCTCATCATGGGAGGCTCGGTAAGAACGCTCAGCGCACGGTGGCATCGAGCCCCTGGCCCGCACCCGTGGCCATCGGCAGGCCGCACGGGCCGGCAGATGGGTCACGGGACGGCCGGCACCGACACTCTCCCAGCCTCGACGGCCGCGACGTAGGCGGCATGGTCCCGTTCGTTGACGGCCGCGTAGGTCTCGGCGAAGTCGGCGATCGCCCCGTCGAACCTGTCGCTCGTGCCGAGGTATGCGGAGATCGCGACTGCATCGCCCGTCACGGCGTGGGCCCGCGCGAGTGACCAACCGCAGATCCCGCCGTAGAAGCCAAGGCCGACCGGTTCGATCGTCGTGATGTCGACCGAGCCCTTCATGTCCCAGAGCTGTCGCAGGTAGAAGTCGCGGCCGCCCGGTCCCCGCGTCCAGCCGAGGAGGATGTCGGGGGTCGCCTGCATGCGCTGCTGTCCGACCACGACCCGCTCGGCATGGTTGGCATGCGCGCTCTGGTCGACAAAAGGCGCGAGGACCGACGCGGAGGCCTCCTTCGCCTGAAGGATGAGCGGGTCGTTCTCGTCACGCCCTAGGAGGACGAGCACGAAACAGCGCGTCCCGACACTGCCGACGCCGACGACCTTGAGAGCGAAGTCCACGAAGCGATACCGCTCCAGGAAGTCTCGCCGGTTCTCAGGCATCGTCGCGCGGTAGTCACTGAAGACCTTCTCCAGGGCCTTTGGGCCGCCCATCCCTTCGAGGTCGACGTGGGTGATGACGGGCGGGTCGTCGAGGATGACCCGGCGTCCGTCCACGACGGCCGTCAGCTTCTCGAAGGCGTGCATCCCGTCGCGCTGGCGGGCCTTGCTGAAGATGGCCTCGAGGTTCTTGCGGCGAGAGGCGCCCTCTCGGCCCTGGAGCCTTCCGGTCGCCTCGGCGGCCTCCCGGATCTCGGCCTCGGTGATCGAGGTGTACCAGACGGTCATGAGGCTCATCCCCGCGAAGCGGGCCATCCATTGGCGATAGCTTCGGACCGTGGACATCGCTGCATCGCGGTTCTGGGCGACGCTGAAGCCACGCGCCCGGCCCGCGATGACGACGCTCGCGGCGAGCCGCTTGACATCCCACTCCCAGGGCCCGGGCAGCGTCTCATCGAAGTCATTGGCGTCGAAGACGAGCGTTCGCTCGGGTGAGGCGAACAGTCCGAAGTTGCTGAGGTGGGCGTCACCACTGGCCTGGACGAGGATGTCCGTGCGGGGCGTGGTCCCGAGGTCGAACGCCATCACGGCTGGGGTCCCGCGGTAGTAGGCGAACGCCGACTCAGCCATCCGCTCGTGGCGGACGGGAACGAGGTCCTGGAGCCGGTCCTCCTCCTGGGCGGCCAGGATCGCGATCGGGTCGCGGCCGGGGGCGGGTTCGAAGGTGGCGTGGTCCACTCGCGGGACCCGCTTGCGGGCCGCCCTGCCCGCCGCGGACCGTTCACTCGGAGGGACCCAGGGTCGAGCCGTCCAGGTGGCGCCTTGGGCCGGGAGATCCGCCTGCCATGCGGCGTCGAACGCGGTCGGGGCCTCGTGGCCCGGAGTCGTTCTCTGCGACCGTCGCACCGGTTGTGCTGGTTCAGTCAATGGGGATGTCCTCGGATCAAAGCCGACAGGAAGAACCGGCTCCATTTCAGGGCTTCGCGACAGCCGGAGCATCCTCCCATTCGGAGGACACACTCGATCTGGCCGATCGGCATGAGCGCTCCTTCGATGGCGCCTTCCTCCGAAGGGGAGGATGTAGCCGGCCCGTGACACGGGCTACGGTGCGAACGTCCGGGTGGCCTCGCAAGCGGTCGACGTGCCTGGACGGTCGTCGCAAGCGTTTCCACGCTTC
Source organism: uncultured Chloroflexia bacterium (assembly GCA_963789905.1). GTDB lineage: Bacteria > Chloroflexota > Limnocylindria > Limnocylindrales > CSP1-4 > CAWBMK01. Next base: position 8,538 of record CAWBMK010000007.1, read on the forward strand.
CCTTGCGCACGAGAAACGGTCCGCCGCAGAGGGACCGATGCGTCGACCGCGAGGAGTTGAGGTATCGATGTGACAGACCAACAGACGACCCCCGAGATGACATCGGCCACCGACGCCGACGACAGCGTCGTCGTCACGGGCCAGGTGGCGGACGAGCAAGGTGTGCTCGCCGAGGGCGCGATCGCTGCTCAAGGGCCCCATGCGCTCATCGTCGCCCGGTTCGCGGACCCGACCTTGGCGATGAGCACATATGACGATCTCATCGACGCCGAGGTCGCGGGGTTCCTCGAGGTCGACGGCGTCCTCGTGGTCAAAGCGGACGAGAAAGGCCAACTCCACGTCCAGAAGATGACCGACCACAGCACGCGTACGGGCCTGAAGTGGGGCATCGTCGGTGGTGTCGTCGCGGCGGTCTTCCTGCCAGCCACGATCGTGGCGGGCGCGGTCGCGCTCGGCGTCGCCGGCGCGGCAGCCGGCAAGGCGCGCAACCTCTATCACCGGGTCGAGGTCGAGCAGGAGCTCGCCGGCGTCATCACGCCGGGCACCTCCGGGATCCTCGCGCTCGTCTCTGCGATGGATGCGGACGCCGTCGCGCAGAAGATGCCCGAGGCCGAGCAGGTCAAGACGGTCCCGGTCGACGAGGAAACCGCGGGGGCGATCAAGGCGGCCGCGACCGCGGCTGCGTCGCACGACGCGCCCGCGATCCCAGTCTGAGTCCGCGGTGGGTAGGACCCGTTCGGCGTGCGACCGGCGCTGGACATCGGGGAGCAGGGTCGAAGGAGACACAGGGACATGGCAGACAAGCACGTGACCGGCCCGATCCAGGTGTTCGTGGTCGGGTTCGACAAGTTCGAGGCGACCGGCCGGATCATGGCCGAGCTGCGCCGGGCGCGGAAGCGCGGCGTGATCCGCCTCGTGGACGTCATCTTCGTCCAGAAGGACCGGCACGGCGACATCGAGAACTCGATGCACCTGACCGACCTGTCCGAGGATGAGCGGATGCGTCTCGGCGCGATCGCCGGCGGGCTCATCGGACTTCATGCGGGTGGTGTCGAGGGCATGGCCGAAGGGGCCGAGCTAGGCGCCCTCGCCGTCGCCGAGCGCGACGCCGGCCTGTCGGTGGACCGCATGCAGGAGCTCGCCGACTCGATCCCCTCCGGCAGCGCCGCGGCGATCCTCGTCATCGAGCATCACTGGGCGGCGAGCCTCCGCGACGCGATCGTGGATGCCGGCGGTCGAACGCTCATGCAGGCGATGATCGCGCCCGACGCCCTCGCCATCGTGGGTGACGAGCTGCGCGTCAAGATGGAAGCCGAGGACGCCATCGAGGCGGCCGAGGAGATCAAGCTGGCCGCCGCTATGGAGATCGCCCAGACACTTGTCGAGGCCGAGCTCATCGAGGACGCGGCCATCGCCGAGGCAGCCGATGTCGTGGCCACGGCGCTCGCGGTCGAGGATGCCGCTGCCGAGGACGTCATCGACACGCTGTTCGCCGCCTCGCTCATCGAGGAGGCGGCCAAGGAAGAGGCCGAGAACGTCGTCCGGATGTCGCTCGACGTCGAGGAGGCAGCGACCGAGGAGGCCGAGGAGGCCGTAGTCGCGGCCGACGAGATCGAGGCCGCTGCGGCTCTTCGCGCGGTTCGTGCGCTCATAGAGGCGGACCTCATCGAGCGGGAGGCCGCCCAGGAGGCGGTCGACGCCCTCGTCGCGGCCGACATGATCGAACAGGAAGCCGCGGACGAGGCCCTCGCGTCGGTGCTCGCCGCCGAGGAGGTCGCAGCCGGCGTGAGCTGAGTACCAACGCATCCGGGATCGCTGGGTCAACCAATGTCAACGAAGGGAGATTCCTCAGATGAGTGATGAGACGAAGAACACGCCGGCAGCGCCGGATCAGCCGATCGATGCCGCCGTGGCCACCGTCAGTGACGACCTCGGCGTCGAAGCCGTGGCCGGGATCGCCGTCCAGGGCAACCAGGCGCTCATCGTGGCGCAGTTCGCCGACATGGACTCCGCGAAGGCGGCCTACAACGCGTTGGTCGACGCCGAGGTCAACCGGGCGCTCGACATCGACGGCGTCCTGGTTGCGAACGCGGACTACCAGGGCAAGATCCACATCCAGAAGATGACCGACCATAAGACCCGCAACGGCTTCCTGTGGGGCGCCGTCGGCGGCGCCGTCATCGGCCTGATCTTCCCGCCGACCATCCTCGCCGGCGCAGTCGGCGTCGGCATCGCGGGTGCGGCCGTCGGCAAGGCCGGCAACGTGCTCATGAAGAGCGACGTGGCCGACGAGCTCGCCGGCGTCATCACCCCGGGCACGTCGGGCATCGTGGCGCTCGTGTCCATCACAGCGGTCGACGCCGTGGAGGCGACGATCCCGGACGCCAAGGTGGTCAAGTCCGCTCCGGTCAGCGACGAGGCCGCCGCTGCAGTCAAGCAGGCTGCGAAGGCCGGAGGCGACCAGGCGGCCGGCTGACGTCACTCGGCGGAAAGCCCACCGGCAGCAGAGCGAGCGATGGAGGCGGCCCGGGATCGTATCGAACGACTCGGGGCCGCCTCCGAGCCATGAGCGCGGCGTTCCCCTAAGCGCCCGCCCGAAGGTCACTCCGGGCGACGTGCAGCTGATGACTCAGGCCGACGCGGTCAATAAGGCGGTCGCCGGCGTGTTCACCGCGGACGAGCAGGCCAAGCTCCAGCAGCTCTTGCCGACGCTCAAGCGACAGCGCGTCGATTAGATGGCTGGGCAAGTAGTCGCGAGCGCGGACTCGACAGCTGAAGCTGCCGTCTTGATCTGCTCGATCGCCGCCTTCACCGCGACAAGCTTTGCGCCGAGGCTCGGCTGATCGCCGAGTCCGGTCAGCGTGGTCTGGAGTGCCTGGACGGAGCTCAGCAGATCGCCGACCGGCTGGCCGACAAGCTCGTGCCCCGACACGGCGAGGGCCTGAGCGGCCGACTGTACGTCGGTGAGCGCCGCCGTCACGCCGCTCACACCGACGGTGGCGAGCGTGATATCGGTGAGCGCGGTCACGGAGGCGCGGAATCGCGCCGCGTCCGCGCACATCGCGGCCGCGCCCGACGCGGTCGGAGCTGCCGAAACGATCGGAGCTGCCGACGTCGGCGCCGTGGCCGGGGCTGTCGGCGTGCCCGGTGTCGGCGACGAGGAAGCCGCGCAAGCGGCGACGGCGAGCGTCAAGAAGAGCACGGGGGCGAGGAGGCGAAAGTCTCTGGGCATCGGTATTCCCTTTGGTCGGCGTGGCTTCGATGGACGAGCGTCGGTCACGAGACTGCGCGTTGGTCAGGGATCGGTGGCACGTTCGGGACGTGACGGCCGCTCGCGTGCGGCGGTCGCCTCCACGCGGTCGACCGCCGTGCCGATAACTATCTGCGGACGGCCGAGATCGGAACCCCGATCCGGGCGCGATGGACGTGACGTGAGCCAGCCGACCGCGTTTGCGACGAAGGGCCCGGTCACGTCGACATCACCGCTGGACCATCTGGACGCTGTCACGCTAGGCCGCGAACCTTCGAGCCGCATCCTCCCTGTCGGAGGAAGGAAGCTTGCTACGGGCGGGCAACGGCGCATGGAGACGCGGTGATCAGCGACGCGGAGCCGATGGACCGCCGTCTGGTCCTTCCGTTAGGATGCCACCTTGACCAACGGGCTCGGTCTCTGAACCGCGCCGCCAGCCGGTAGACGCATGCCCCCTTCCACTTCCCCTGTCGAGATCGAACCGATCGAGCTTGGAAGCCTCGCAAGCGGCGACAGCGCCGGCGGCCTGCTCGATCCTCTCCTCGAGGCGAGGCTCGTCATGCCGCGCCGGCCTGTCGGGACATTGCGCCGGACGAGGCTGTTGCGCCAGATCCGGTCAACCCGACGACCTGTCATCTCGATGGTCGCGCCACCCGGCTACGGCAAGTCGAGCCTCCTCGTCCAGTGGGCGACGGAAGACTCCGCGCCGGTCGCCTGGCTGACGGCCGACGAAAGTGATAGCGACCCGGTCGCGTTCCTGACCGATCTTGCGACGGCGGTCGACCGCTGCGTACCGCTCGGTGCGGAGCTCTTCAGGGCGATCGCGGCGGTCACGGTGTCGCACCGGACCGTGGTCGGGCGATTGCTGGCAGCGATGTCCCGACCCCCGGAGCGGGTCCGGATCGCCATCGACGACGTGCACCGGATCACCTCACGGGCGAGCCTCGACATCCTTGCGGAGCTCGTCGAACACCTGCCCGAGGGGTCGCAGGTGGCCATCGCGGGACGCGCCCGGATGCGCCTCCCGTTCGCCCGCTGGCGCGCCGAGGGTTCACTGCTCGAGATCGGTCCCACGGAGCTGGCGATGGACGAGCGTGAGGCCGTCGGACTGGGACGCGAACTCGGGCTGCGGCTGCCGGCCGAAACCGCCACGCGCCTGACGCGAGAGACCGAAGGGTGGCCGGCTCTGCTGGCGCTCGCGATCCTGGGAGCCCGGACGTCTCGGGAGGGATCTCGATAGGAGCGACGCCGGCACTGACCACCTCATCGACGACTATCTGCGATCCGAGGTGCTCGAGCGCCGATCCACGGCCGAGATCACGTTCATGACCCGCACGTCGATCCTCGACCAGCTGCCCGCGCCGCTGTGCGATGTCGTGGCGGATCGACAAGGGTCGACCGATGTCCTGCGGCGACCTTGCAGGCTCGACTCTGCTGATGGACGACTACGGCGGGTCATACCGCTACCACACGCTCCTGCGCGACTTCCTCCAGCGGGAACTCGCGATCCGCGAGCCTGATCGGGTGACGGCCCTGCACGGGCGAGCCGCCGCGTGGTACCGGGCGAACCACGCCATCGAGCGTGCCGTCGATCACGCCTTCGCGGCAGGGGACTCCGATCTCGTCGCCACGCTGGTCGGCAACGGCTTCGTCCAATTCCACTGGTCCGGCCACCGTGCGACGATCCGAGCATGGGCCCGGCGTTTGGGTTTGGACGTTCTAAAGGCACACCCATGGCTGGCCGTGCTGGCAGCCTGGGAGGAGATCGCCGCGGGCGATGTCGCCGCTGCGATGCGCTTCGCGGATGTAGCCGAGCGCGGAGCGTTCGAGGGAAGTCCGCCCGATGGCACGGCCTCATTCGAGTCAGGGAGGGCCATGCTCCGGGCCGGCACGATCCGCCAGGGAGCCGAGGACGCGCTGGCGAACGCCACTCGAGCAGTCGAACTCGAAGGGGACCACGGCATGTGGCGCGGCTTCGCGCTATGGCAGATGGCCTTCGCCCGCCTCACGATCGGCGATGCGGCCGGCGCGGACGCGGCCTTGGCCGCCGCGGCCGTCGCGGCCCGATCATCGGGTGACGCCGCGATCTGGTACTGCGTGCTCGGACACCGCGCTCTCGTGGCCGCCGAACAGGGGGCCTGGGATGCCGCGGCTGCCTCTATCGCGGAGAGCGATGCGATCACCCCGGCTCCGCAGATAGACGGGTATCTGTCGAGCGTTCCGTCTCGGGCGGTCCGCATCAAGCTGATGATCCATGGCGGCGACATCGCCGGTGCACGTCGCGAGCTCGCTCGAGCGACCAGCCTGCGACCACTCCTGACTGCCGCTGCGCCGGCTGGAGCGGTCCAGCTCCTTCTCGCGTTCGCCCGCGCCCATGTCGCGATCGACGACCCGGCCGGCGCACGCGCCCTCGTTGCCCAGGCGAACGACGTGATCCGCGATCGGCCCGATCTGGGCGTCCTCCCTGCCGAGGTGGACGCCTTCCAGGGGCTCCTGCACGCACGGGCGCCCGTGCGCGGCGGGGGCGCCACGAGCCTCTCGGTCGCCGAGCTCCGCGTCCTGTCATTCCTGCCGTATTACCTCTCGTTCAAGGAGATCGGGCAGCGCCTCGGCGTCAAGGAGACGACGATCAAGTCGCAAGCGCTTGCGATCTACCAGAAGCTGGGCGCGGCGACCCGCAGCGACGCTGTCGACCTGGCCGTCGACGCCGGACTCCTCGAGCGCTTCTGGCCGGCCGAGGCGACCCCGCCGCGAACGAAGATCACCTTCCAGGGGCTGAATGCACGGGACCGAGCGTCTCCTCCGAAGGGGAGGATGCTCCCGCTGTCAGGAAGGGCCGAAATGGACGTGCGCTCGACCCTGGCAGCGGGCGTGAGGCCATGGCATTCAGTCCTCCCGTGCCGGTGAGCTCCGATAGGGACCACATCGATGACTGAGGGTGAGTCTTCGAGCACAGGAGGGGATCTCGGGCCGGATGCGATCTTCCTCAATGAAGTCGGGGAGGTCGTGACGACTGCCCGTAGCCGGCGCGAGGTGTAATCGATGAATCGAAAGTCAGCCCTGATCGCACTCGCAGGCGCGCAGTTCGTGATGGTCCTCGACCAGACGGTCATGGGGGTCTCGATCAGCCAGCTGGTGGCCGACTTCGACACGACCGTCACGACGATCCAGGCGATCATCACGCTGTACTGCCTTGTCATGGCGATGCTGATGCTCGCGGGCGGCAAGATCGGCGACATCATCGGGCGCCGTCGCGCCTTCAAGATCGGCCTCGTCATCTACGGCTGCGGCTCCGCCATGACGGCGCTCGCCCCGACGGTGGCGATCCTCACCCTCGGCTGGTCGATCCTCGAGGGCATCGGCGCCTCCCTCGTGCTGCCCGCGATGGTCGCCCTGATCGCCGGCAACTTCGAGGGCAAGGACCGCAAGGTCGCCTACGCAGTCATCGGGGGCGTCGCCGGCGCCGGGATCGCGGTCGGTCCGATCCTCGGGGGCTGGGCGACCACGGTGCTCAGCTGGCGGGTCGTCTTCGCTGGCGAGGTCGTCCTCGTGATCGGGATCTTCGCCATGACCCGGTTCGTCGCGGACGCCCTCCGGAGCGGCCCGAAGCCCCGGCTCGACATCGTCGGTGCTGTCCTGTCGGCCACCGGTCTCGGGCTGATCGTCCTGGGGACCCTCCAATCCAGTGTCTGGGGCCTGATCCAGCCGAAGGACGCGCCGGTCGAGCCCTTCGGCCTTGCTCCGACCCTCTTCGTGATCGCCGCCGGCGGGGTCCTGTTGTGGGCGTTCGTGGGCTGGCAGCGGCACCGCGAGGCGATCGGGAGCGACCCGCTGGTCCACCTCGACCTGCTCAAGATCCTCCCGCTCCGATCGGGCCTCGTCGGCCTCTTCACGCAGAACCTTCTGCTGATGGGCGTCTTCTTCACCATCCCCCTCTATCTCCAGCTCGTCCTCGGCCTCGACGCCCTCCAGACGGGCCTCAAGATGCTGCCGGTCTCGATCGCGATGTTCGCTGCGTCCGCCGCTGGGTCGCGACTTTCGACCCGCTACTCCGTGCGTTCGATCACGAGGACTGGGCTCATCCTCTCCGGCATCGCGTGCGTCATGCTGCTGGCGACAATCAAGCCCGATCTCGCCGATCTCGCCTTCGCTGCGTCGATGGGCGTGCTGGGTGCCGGGATGGGGCTGATGGCGTCGCAGCTCGGCCTCGTGGTCCAGTCGTCGGTCGACGCCTCGGGTCGCGGCGAGGCCGGCGGGCTGCAGTTCACCGGGCAGCAGCTGGGCTCGTCTCTCGGGGTCGCCCTCATCGGCGCGATCGTCCTTGCCGGGCTGACGACCACCTTCGTCTCGAGCATCCAGGCGGACTCCCGCATCAGCGAGGAGGTCGCGGCACAGGTCGGGACCGAGGTGAGCTCCGGGATCGACTTCGTCTCGTCTGCGGCCGTCGAGGCGGCCGCTCAGAAGGCCGGGCTCGACGCGGCCACCACGGCGGCGATCGTCGACGACTACGAGCAGGCCCAGCTCCGGTCGCTGAAGGCCGGCCTTCTGGCGGCGGCGCTCCTGGCCCTCGTCTCGCTCGCGTTCACCGGCGGCCTGCCGGGGAAAGTGCCGATAAGCACGGCAGCGCCTGGCGAAGACGCGGCCGCCCCCGACACGGTCGCGCCGGCAGCGGCATAGCTGAGGATCGGGCGCGCCCGTCCGTTCGCGGTCGCTGCGTTTCCCGCAACGTCGGCCCCCACTGGCCATGGCGCTCGGGGATGATCGGTCTTCATCCGTCAAGGAGGATGCGCGGGGCGCCGTCGACGAGCCTACTCTGGCGCCACCCCGAGCCGGACCTGCCACGCAGAGGGCGATGAGGTCTACCCGTCGGTCGAAGGGAGTTGACGATGCTCCGACAGTTGGTCCTGGCGATCTTCGCCGACGAGGCGTCCGCGGACGCTGCGGCCGATGGGCTCAACCGGTGGGCGGAACAGGAAGCCGCGGCCAAGATGCTCGATACGCAACAGATCCAGGCGATGGGCGTCCTCGTACTCGACGAGAACGGCAAACTCAAGACCGAGAAGCTCGGCCCGCGAAGCATCGGGTTAGGCGTCGGGATCGGAGTCATCCTCGCGATGCTCACCCCGGTGGGCATGGCAGTCGGGATCATCGGCGGCGGGATCCTTGGCGCTCTCCACCACAGGAGCCTGTTCATCTCCAAGGACGATCGAGAGCGCCTCGGTCGCGAGCTGCAGGGGGGCAAGGCCGCGCTCGGGGTGATGACCGACAAGATCAGCGCGCCGGCCATCTCCGCCGAGCTCGCCGCCCTCGGCGGTCGAGCCGAGACCCATGAGCTCGACGACAGCGCTGTCGCTGAGCTCGACGCCGCTTTAGGGGCGGCTCCGGCCGACGCGTCCGCGAACACGACCGCATGACGGGTTCGCCGCGGTTCGATACCCAAGATCGGCCGCGAAACGTAGATTCGCACTGATGGAGCCCGACCGACGCCCCGATGAGACCGTGGCCGACCAGCCTATCGGGCGATCGGTGCGCGACCGTCGCACGTCGCGAGCCGCCGATGTCCTTCCCCTCGACCGGTTCAACGCGTTCACCGACGGCGTCTTTGCGATCGCGATCACGCTGCTCGTGCTCGAGCTCTCGGTCCCGGCTGTCGGCGGTCGCCTCTTGCCGGCGCTCGGTGAGCAGTGGCAGGAGTTCCTCGGCTACCTGATCAGCTTCGTGTTCATCGGCGGGATCTGGGTCAGCCACGCCGGGATGACGAAGCTGATGCGGCACGCCGACACCCTGGCGTACGGGATCGACCTGCTGATGCTGCTGTTCGTCGGCGTCCTCCCGTTCTCGACCAACCTGATGGTCACCCATCTGTCGGGTCCGGACGTGGAGGCCGCGGTCATCATCTACGGGGTCAACGTGCTCCTGGCGTCGCTCTGCCTGAGCCTGCTGATGTTCTACATCGCCAGCGAGCGGTCGCTCGTCATCGACGGGGTCGCCGACGAGACCCTGGAGGGCGAAGGTCCGTCAGCGGTGGATCGTGATCGCCCTGAATGTCGCTGCGATCGCGCTTGCCGTCGTCGCACCGATCGCTGCCGTCGGGGTGTATCTGGTCATGACGTTCCTCGCGCTCGCCCTGCCGCTGATCCACCTTCGTCGGCGCCGGCACTAGGACTCCCCGGTCGGCGTGAACGGCCCGCCCGGCACGCTGTCTGGCCCCAGGCCGCGTGTCCCTGGAGCGAGTGGGTCGATTTGGCCTTGAGGAGGAAGTTGGCCGCCGGTTCGTTCAGGGAGAGGATCCGGGTCATCCGCTCAGCGCACCGGCCGGGTGGTGACACGCAGGAGAAATCGACATGGGGATGGACGCAAACCAGGACGACGTGACGACGGACGAGCCGGCGTTCGCCACCCCGGTGCTCGGTGAGTCGCGCTGGCCGATGGCGATCGCAGTCCTCGTCCTTATGACCGCCGCCCTCATCGCCCCGCCACGGCTGACCATCCTGCCCGGCTGGCTCCTCGCGGCGACCGAGGGTCTCCTGCTCCTCGCGCTCATCGTCGAGGATCCCGGCCGCATCGACCGGACCGGGCCGTGGCAGCGGCGAACGTCGATCGCGCTCGTGGTCGTGATCCTCGCCAGCACCCTCGGAGCCACGGCGCTCCTCATCTACGACCTCATGACCGGATCGCCACTGACGAGTCAGGCCGACCAGCTCCTGCTCGCCGGGGCGAAGGTCTGGCTCGGCAACAACATCGCCTTCGCGTTCCTCTACTGGGAGTTCGACGCCGGCGGGCCGGCCGTCCGCGCCCACGGGATGCCCCGCTATCCCGACCTCGCGTTCCCCCAGCAGCTCAACCCGGAGTTGGCGCCGCCTGATTGGCGGCCCCAGTTCATCGACTACCTCTACGTGGGCTTCACGACCGCCAACGCCTTCAGCCCGACGGACACGATGCCGATGGTCCACTGGACCAAGGTGGCGATGGGCACGCAGGCGCTCATCTCCTTCGTCGTGGTCGGCCTCGTCCTCGCCCGCGCCGTCAACGTCTTCACGTGATCGGGCCCTCCGACGACGCGTGTGGCCGTGGAGCGATGACGGCTGGGGTCGCGCCAGTAGAGCGCCGCGCCGCTGATGATGGCCAGGGCTGCGACGATGGGAAATTGGAGAGCGACTGCTCACGAGGGTTGACGGCAGGCGTACCACGTGTGGATGGCTCGGCCGACTGGGCCATGCCGTCGGGCCCGGGGGCTCGGTCGGGGCTCTGAGCCGGAAGACCCGGACGTTCAGCGCGAGAAGGTCAGGTGCGTGATCCCGCTCGGGGCGACTTCCGACGTCACGCTGTAGCCGTCCTCGAACCCGCGGAGGTCGTCCCAGAGCCGGACGCCGCGGCCGAGCAGGATCGGGACGATGGCGACGTGGAGCCGGTCGACGAGTCCTGCCTTGAGGAACTCGCGGACCACGGTCGGGCCGCCGCCGATCCGCACGTCCTTGCCGCCCGCGGCCTCCAGCGCGAGGTCGAGCGCCTCGCGGGGCGTCGCGGAGAGGAAGTGGAAGGTCGTGCCGCCCGCCATCTCGAGCACCGGGCGCGGGGTGTGGGTGAGGACGAACACCGGGACACGGAACGGAGGCTCGTCGCCCCACCAGCCGCGCCAGTCCGGATCGTCCGCGGCGGCGTGGAGCCCGAACATGCCGGCGCCCATGATCTCCGCGCCGACCTCGGCGAAGTACGCCTGCGCGTACTCGTCGTCGACGCCGGTCGTCCCCTCGCCGGACGTGTCGTGCAGCACGCGGGCCCGGAACGTGCGCGTCGCGGTGTAGGCCTCGACGAGGCGCGCCCAGTCGGGCCCGAACGGGTTCTCGCGCGTCTGGTCGGTCGTTGTCGCGAAGCCGTCCAGGGAGATGTTCAGGTCAACACGCACGGCCATCGACGTCCTCCGAGGTGACTGCTTGCGCACTCGCTTCAGTATGCCAATCGTCTGTGCCAATCGTCTCGCCGGCTACCGAGCGCGCCCGGAGTCGGCCATCCCCAGCTTCCTGGATCCCCCTTGCATTCGCCGATTCGTTGGTGCATACTGAACCGTATGGTTCAGTATCCGAGCGGCCGACTCGATGCCTCCTTCGCCGCGCTCTCGGACGCCACCCGACGCGGCGTTCTGGAGCAGCTCGGACGTGCCGACGCTTCGATCACGGATCTGGCCCAAACGTTCCACATGACCCTCACGGGCATGAGGAAGCACGTCGGCGTCCTGGAGCAGGCCGAGCTCGTCACCACGGAGAAGGTCGGGCGCGTGCGGACTTGCCGGCTCGGCCCGCGCCGACTCGAAGAAGAGACGGCATGGATCGAGCGGTACCGCCAGCTCTGGGACGCACGCTTCGACGAGTTGGACAAGGTTGTCGAGGAACTGAAACGGAAGGAGAAGGTCGATGGACGCAACAAGAGAGAGTGAGGTTGCCCCCATGAAGAACCGTACGACGGTGGAGCGGAAGTCCGAGCGTGAGCTCGTCGTCACGCGAACTTTCAACGGCCCGGCGCGCCTCGTGTTCGAGGCGTGGACCAAGCCCGAGCTGTTCAGGCAGTGGTGGGTGCCGAAGTCGATGGGAATGTCCCTGCTTTCCTGCGAAATGGATGTTCGTGTCGGGGGCAGGTACCGTTTGGAGTTCGCACACGGGGACTCACAGTCGGCGTTCTTCGGCACGTACAAGGAAGTGACACCGCACTCGCGCCTCGTCTGGACCAATGAGGAAAGTGACGAGGGTTCCGTCACGACGGTGACCTTCGCGGAAGAAGGCGGCAAGACGTTGCTGGTCATGCACGAGCTCTATCCCTCGAAGGAAGCTCTCGACGCCGCCGGCACCGGGGCGGCGGATGCGATGGGAGAGACGTTCGAGCAACTGGACGAGCTTCTCGTCACCCTGGGCGCGAGCGAGGGACGGTCATGAAGTCGTCGATCGCGGCAAACCACAAGCGGAAGGAGCCCACGTGCTGAGGCAGGTCGCGGATGGTGTGCTGATCCACCAGAGCGAGTTGCTCCAGAACAACGCCGTTGTCGTGCAAGGCCGGGCCGGCGTGTTGCTCATCGACCCCGGGATACAGGGCTCCGAAATGGCCTGCCTCGCGAACGACCTTCGCGAGTTGGGCCAGCCCGTTGTGGCAGGCTTCTCGACGCATCCTGATTGGGATCACGTGCTCTGGCACGCCGAGCTCGGCGAAGCGCCCCGTTACGGTACAGCCCGCTGCGCAGCCTATATGCGAGATCTGCTGTCGAACGCGGACTGGAAGGCCCGCGTCGCCGAGGGGTTACCGCCGGAAATCGCCGAGGAGATACCGCTGGACCTGTTCGGCCTCATTACCGGTCTGCCTGCCGAAACTGCGCAGATTCCCTGGGATGGCCCTCAAGTCCGGATCATCGAGCATCCGGCGCATGCCCAGGGCCATGCGGCGCTGTTGATCGAGGAGCGCGGCGTTCTCGTCGCCGGCGACATGCTTTCTGACATCCTGATTCCGTTCCCCGACCTGGACGCCGCGGATCCGATCGAGGACTACCTCGTTGGGCTGCGGCTGCTCGAGGGCGTGGCGGACGACGTCGATGTCCTCATCCCCGGTCACGGGTCCGTCGGCGGAGCTGATCAGGTACGCGCACGGATCGAACAGGATCGCGCGTACGTGCATGCCCTGCGTGACGGCCATGCTCCCGACGACCCGCGCATCGGCCCATCGGCCACGTTCGGCAAGGATTGGCTGCCCGGCGTGTATGAATGGCAACTACAGCAGCTCGCCCAAAGAGTGAGCGCGACGGGGACACCCAGCAACGGAAGCACGGAAAGCGCAACCGCGTTCAACCGCTGCACGACCAACAGTCCGCCGGCGTGCGTGAATGACATCCGAAGACCGATAGCTACCGAGGCGTCCATGTGGGGATCATGCTTTGGAGCACACGGAGGTTCCCATGCAGACACGCCCGTTCCCCTCCACCCCGGATGCCCGTTCCCCCGCCGGGGCTGAGATCCGGTACCTGATGGAAGGCGAGACCGGCAACATGATCCACTCCACCGTCCCGCCAGGTCAGGTGAATTGGGCGACCGTTCACGCCACCGTGAGCGAGTTCTGGCACATTCTCTCGGGTCAGGGGCAGATCTGGCGACGAGACGCCACTGGTGAGGAGACGACCGTTCTGGGGAGAGGCGTTTCCATCGACATTCCGGTCGGGACCGCATTCCAGTACCGCTGCACCGGTGTCGACCCGCTCCAGTTCCTCTGCATCTCAATGCCGCGCTGGCCCGGCGACAAGGAAGCGACGGTCATTGAGGGGCCCTGGAGAGCGACTGCTCCCGAGGGTTGACGGCAGGCGTCACCACGTGTGGATGGTCCCCCTCGGCCAGTGTGACCTCACGGGTGCCCCGAGGGCCACAACGACCGGCGACTGAAGCACGATCTGCTGCGTGGGACCGGCGGGTTCAGTCCCGTTTACCAGACCGCTACTCGTCCGCTTGGGGGCTGGTCTTCAGGTTCGGGCAGGCGCGGGGCGAGCGCGAGAAGGAGCAGCGGCAGATCGAGCCGGTTCGAAAGCTGCATCCGCCTCGCCCGTCCGCGGGGCAATCGGGAAGTTCTGGGTGAAGACGTCTTCGGGGTCATACTGAGCCTTCGCCCGTGGAGCCGAGACAGGGTCGCGCCGGGAAACGCGTCCGCGAGACGGTCGGGCCGCAAGTCGGTCTCCAAGGCTCAGGCAGAGCCCGGCGACGCTAGGGCGCAGGTCGTCACAGTGGCGCAGGAAGGCGCGCTCATCCGCTGGAAGGAGGACCCATCCGTGTTCGCGAACAGCCAGCACCATCCGGTCGTCGTCCGACTGAACGACGAACGCTTTGCCGACTTTCAGTTGCGTCTCGCCGATCGGATCACTGCGTTCGCCGGATCGATGAACTTCGTCTACCTCCACGCCTTGGTGTTCGTCACCTGGATGATCGCTGTCGAGCAGCGCCCGTGGCCGACGCTCACCCTTGCCGTTTCCGTCGAGGCGATCTTCCTGTCGACGTTCGTCATGATCGGGCAGAACCGCCAGGGAATGTTTCAGCAGGCGAAGGCCGATCACGATTTCCTCGAGGAAGAGCAGGAACTCAAACTGAACACCGAGCTGACTCGCTCGATCCACGACCTCACGCTGGAGCTTCGCCAGCGGTTCGTGACTGGGCAAACCGGTCCTCAACCAGAAACAACGATTCCAGACGGACCGAAACCCGCTTGATGGTGTACGACCAGGGCCGCTGGAGGACAATGTCGTCGTGGGGCGACGTGCCGCCGAGTCTGGTGCGCGGCGTCCCCGGGGCCGACGGCACGGTCGGTGGCCGTCGCTCCCGCACCGCTGGTGCGACAGCGACAACCCGCACGAGGGGAGGTGATGCCGATCGGGCAGACCAGGATCCGGCTCGACCCGGCAGGGCCCGAGCGAGGAGCAGCAAAGGATGAAAGGACGTTCCCGTGGATTTTGACAAGCAACTCGCCGAACTCCAGGTCCACGTCGCCGAAGCCCAGGCCGCCGCCCGGGCGGCGGTGACGGAGTCGCACGACCAGATCAAGGAGCGACTCGATCAGGCCCAGGGCGACATGAACAAGACTGTCAAGGCCGCCAAGGCCGAGGCCGCCCAGGGCAGCGACGATGCCAAGGCTCGTTGGGGCCAGATGAAGGCGGACGCCGCGGCCAAGGCGGCCGAGGCGAAGCGGACGATCGATCGACGCGGCGATGAGTTCGACGCGGATATCGCCGAGTCGGACGCCGCGATGGCCGAGGACGATGCCGCTTCCGCGATCGACTTCGCGGAATGGGCGGTCGACAACGCTCGCATCGCTGTCCTCGATGCGATCGACGCACGCATCTATGCGCGCCAGAAGGAAGTGTCCATCCGACGCTGACCCCGCGTCAGCGCAGCGCCCAGGCAGCGCAGGCTGACCGCGCAGCCGTGCCCGCCGGCCGCCCATGACCGAGCGGTGTTGGCCGAGACCAAGGGCGTCAACGAGATGTGAACGCGGACGAACCGGAGCGGCGGCCGGCCCCTAGGGCCCGGCCGCCGACCGGTTTTGCCGCCATTGCCACCGCGCTCCTGTCCTGTCCACCCGGCCGCCCAGCGCAGGCAACCCTCGTGGACAACCGCGGTCCAGGCGGGTCAGTGCGCTGCCGCGCGCTGAAGAGCTTGGGCAGCGCCGCGCCGAGCTCATGGAGCCGATACGCGAGGCCGAGGCTCGAGACCCCGAACACGACCGACCAGATCCCTACCAGCCACACGAGCGAGATCAGTCCCTCGCCCGGGAAGGCGATGAGCAGCGCGCCGAACACGATCGACGCCACGCCGCCGAGCGCCATCCAGAACTCGCCATCGAGCTCGCGCCGGAGGGCGATGGCCGCGATGACCTGGAACGTGCCCGTCGCGATCGCCCAGAAGGCCACGAGGTAGAGCAGCGACAGGGCCGTCAGGCCCGGCCATGCGAAGGTGACGACGCCGGCGACGATGCCGAGGACGCCAATGATCCCCACGGCCCAGGCGTGACGCCGCGCGACCGGTCGCCGCGAACGAGCGCGACGAGCAGCGCGACGCCGTCGACGAGGACGTAGGCGCCGAACAGGAAGACGAGCACCGTGAGCGTCGTCTCCGGCCAGATGAATGCGAGGATGCCGAACACGAGCGCGGCGATGCCCCGGATCGCGAACACCCACCAGTCGCGGGTCACCAGACCAAGCATTGGAACCTTCTCCTTTCGATTGAAACCTGAAATCTGGACGAAGCGTCCGATCCGACAGGATGAGCGGTCGTCACCCGATCCGGCCGATTCGGCCAGCTGGTCCCGCAGGCCAGCCGCCGCCGACTCGCGTCAGCTCGGGTGGCGCGTGGCTCCGCGCCGTCCGCAAATGGAAAGCGGGGCCACCGGAGGCTCCACGCACCCGGTGGCCCCGCCACGCTCGCCCCTGGTCAGGGCACGAGCGCCTCGCGCGTGGCCTCGACCGACTCCTTCGCGAGCCGGCGGGCCTCCTCGAGCTTCGCCTTGCGCGCCTCGTGCGACGCCTTCAGCTCCTCCATGCGGGCGTCGATCTGCTGCCGCTGGCTCTCACGCGCCTTGGCCTGCTGCTCGCGCAGCGTGGCGAGCCGCGCCTCGAACTCGGCCTTCTGCTGGGCGAGCGTCTTGTCGATGCGATCCACCAGGGCCTCCAGCTTGCTGCCGCTGCGCGTCGATCGCCTTCTCCACGTTCGCCTTCGCCTCGGCCGAGGTCTCCCGAAGCTCGGCGCGGAGCTGCTCGAGCTCCAGCCGCGCGGACTCGGTCTCGCGGATCAGCTCTGCGTCGATGACCTCGCCAGGGAGACGACGGAACGTCGTCCCGCCCAACGCTCCGAGGCGAATGTCGATCGGCGTCACCCACATCTCGTCGATGTCCGCGACGACGGCGGCCTTGCCCGGGGTCAGTGAGGCCGAGACCTCGTCGACGAAGTCCATGCTCACGCCGGCCTTGAACATGTCGTACATGAGCCCGCCGAAGCCGCCGACGTACGCGCCCACCGCGACGCCCACCGGGCCTCCGAGCAGCCCGACGAGGCCGCCGGTGACCATGCCAACGAGCGTGCCGATCGGTCCGCGTCCGCCGCCTGGCGGACCGACACGGTCCCCGAGGCGTCCTTGGCGATCACGGTCGACGCGTACAGGGTGATGTCACCGTCCCGGTGCAGGTCCTTGAGGGCGGTCAGCCCCTCGAATGCCGTTCGCTCAGAGTCGAACAC
Source organism: uncultured Chloroflexia bacterium (assembly GCA_963789905.1). GTDB lineage: Bacteria > Chloroflexota > Limnocylindria > Limnocylindrales > CSP1-4 > CAWBMK01. Next base: position 25,533 of record CAWBMK010000007.1, read on the forward strand.
CGAAACCAGGATCTTGTTTCCCACTTCTCGTGGCTCCTTTCCATAGTCGCGATGGTTCGCGACGATCAGGTGGAGCCTCCCGCCCGCCCGGATGAGCGTGCGTCGTCCGATCCGACCAATTCCAACGCTCGGCTGAGCCGCGGCGCTCCACGGGAGATCGCGGCTCGCGGCGTGACCGTCAGCGTCTCGGGCGACGGACCTCGAGGAGCTCGAGCCCGAGCGCCTCGATCTGTGCCAGGACCCCATGCAGCGCCGCCTGGTCGGGCAGCGCGCCCGCGAGAACGGTGTCGCTGCGATCCGTGCGCGACCGGAGCCCGGGGAAGGCGGTGAGCAGCCTGTCGCTCAGGACCCCGCGGACCCGGATCACGTACTGCGTCGGCCCAAGGTGTTCGTCCACGGGCACAGCGTCGGCGCCGGCGGGATGAGCGCACATCCACCGGATCGTGTGAGAGCGACCACCGGGGCGCCCGCCGTGAGCGGTCGCCCTAGCGACCCGATCGCGCCGACGGTCCGAGCAGCCCCAGCTCGCGCGCGCGGTCCACCGCCTCGGTGCGCCGATGCGCGTCCAGCTTCTCGTAGATGTGGCGCATGTGGGTCTTGACGGTGCTCGTCGAGACGTAGAGCTGGCCGGCGATCTCGCCCGCGGACAGGTTGCTCGGCAGGAAGCGGAGCACTCGGAGCTCGCTCTCACTGAGCGGCTCGGGCGGCGTCGCGGGCTCGCGGCGACGTGGCTGGGAGCGACGACCCGCCGAGGACGCTGAGGAGGTCGGCCAGCAGGGCGGCGTGCGCCGTGCGGTGCCGCGGATGCCGCTCGAGGAGGTCCCGTGCCGGCACCACGACGAACGGGAAGACGAGCGAGTCGGGTTCGGCGATGTCGAGGCCGCGCTCGATATCGCGCTCGGCCGTCACGCGGTCGCCGAGCTGGTCGCGCGCGACCGCATCGCAGCATCAGCGCCTGGATCACGGTCCCGGCGCGGACGACCGGTGCCGTCCCGTCGAGCACCGGCGCGAGTGCTTCGATGGCCGCCCCGTGGTCGCCCTCGGCGAGTCGAAGCGCGGCGAGGGCCGTCCGCGCCTCACCGAACTCGTGGTCCCGGTCGGTCAGGCTGGCGACCGTGGCCCGTGCGCCGGTCACGTCGCCCATCCGCAGCTGCGTCTGCGCGATCGACACCCTGGCCGGGCCGGTCAGCGCGTGCGAGGTGGCCAGCACGTCCTGGAGCCGCTCGGCGGCCCGGAACTCGCCGAGTGCCTCCCCGAACCGGCCCTCGCCGGCATGCAGCTCGCCGCGCACGAAGTGCACGAGCAGGGCCGTGGCGGGGTCGAGCTCCGCCCGGATCGAGTGCTCGGCTCGGTCGAGCCAGCGGCGTCCCTCCTCGAACCGGCCCTGCGCCGCGTCGGCCGAGGCCATCGTCGCCAATGCGGTGCAGGCGATCGGGTCGGTCGCCCAGCCGTGCGCCTCGGCGATCGCGATCGCCTCGCAGGCATCGTTGCCGTGCCTGCGCGAGCGAGCGTCGGGCGGCGCCAAGCCCGAGGTGCGAGAGACAGCCGATCTGGACGTAGGGCCGGTCGATCAGCCGCGCGAGCGCCAGGCCCTGCTCCAGGTGTCGCTCGGCGTCGTCCAGCCGGAACGACCAGAGCTCGACGATGCCGAGGTTCATCAACGCGACCGCCCTCGCGTCGTTGCTCAGCGTCAGCTCGGTCACCGAGTCCGCCTCGACGGGTTCGAGCAGCGGACCCACCTCGCGGAGCGCCGACTCGAGATCACCGCGCCGGCGGGCGAGCTCCAGCCGGACGACCGCGAGCATGACCGCGAACTGATGCTGCCGTTCGGCGACGACCTCCGAAGCATGTCGCTCGGCCAGCGCGATGTATGCGGCCGCCGTCTCGAGGGAGTGCTGCGTCAGCTCGACGTAGGCGAGGAGCGCGGCCAGCTCGGGATGCGACAGCGCATCGGCGGGGAAGGCCGCGAGCAGGGCGCCGATGGTCGCGACCTGACCGTCGAGCGAGAGGCTGAGACCATGGTCGGCGAGCAGACGCCCCGCGTGCTTCCAGTCGCCGGCGGCCTGGGCGTGACGGATCGCGTCGACGGCGTGCCCATGCTCGGCGAGCCAGTCGGCGGCGACCCGGTGCAGGTCCCCGATGGCATCGGGTTCGCTGCGCCGAAGCTCGAGGAGCAGGAGATCCGCGAACAGCGGGTGGTAGCGGAACCACGACCGCTCAGGGTCGACCGAAACGACGAACGCGTTCGAGTCCTCCAGCTCGAGGAGCATCCGCTCCGAGCCGCTCGCTCCGGTGAGGCGGTCGGCGAGCGGGCCGCAGACCCGCTCCAGGATCGAGGTGCGGAGCAGGAGCTGCCTGACCTCTTCGGGCTGGCGCTCGAGGACCTCGGCGAGCAGGTAGTCCGCCACCGTCCGCTCGCTGCCGGCGAACTCGGCGACGAACCGCTCGGGGTCCGGGTGACCGGCGAGCGACATCGTGGCGAGCCGCAGGCCCGCGGCCCACCCCTCGGTCCGTGCCAGGAGCATGGCGGCGGCCTCGGCGGACAGCTCGACCCCGGAGGCATCGAGCAGTTGCCGCGCCTCCTCGGCCGACAGCCGGAGGTCGACGGCACGGAGCTCGGTCAGCTCGCCAGCCAGGCGCAGGCGATGGAGTCCCAGGGAGGGGTCATGGCGGGTGGCCAGGACCACGTACAGCAACCGTGGCCGCCGCGCGAGCAGGAGCTCCAACTGCGCCTGCGCATCCGGCGAGACCAGCTCATGCAGATCGTCGATCACGAGCACGACGGGCTCATCGAGCGCCTCGAGCTCCGAGATGAGGCGCCGCACCAACCCTTCGCCGTCGAACTCCGGCGTCGGCGCGAGCTTCTGCGACGAGCCCATCCCTGCCGACCGCGGAGCGCAGCCGCTCGACGACCGACAGCCAGAAGCGCTGGGCGTCGCGTTCGTGGCGCTCCACCAGCACCCAGGCCGTTCGTGCGCGGAGGCCCGCCTCATCGATCCACGAGCGAAGCAGCACCGTCTTCCCGCTGCCGGGCGGCGCCGAGACGAGCGTTACTCCAGCGGAGACTCCGGCAGACAGGCGCGCGTACAGAGCTCCTCGTGCCACGACGCCAGGGGCGCGGACGGCGACCGTCTCCTCGGGACCGCCCATGCCGTCATGGTTGCACGCCGGCATGACCGTCTGAGGCCGCGTCGGACGTCGCCGTCCGCGTCCAGCGCGCTCCATCAGCTCGAGGACGGCATCGGGGCCATGTCATTGCCCCCGAGCAGCTCCCCCGAGTGGCCTCGCCGCATCACGATGAGGAGCACCCACCCGATGGGGATCGGGGCGAACCATTGGGCGATCCGGAACAGCGACACGGCGGCGGTGAGCTGGTCGGTCATCCCCGACCCTGCCACGCTCGACAAGATGCCGATGTAGGCGACCTCGGAGACGCCGACGGCTCCCGGCGTGATTGGCACGAGCGACACGATCCCGACGACCGCCATCGCGGCCAGCACAGCCGACGGCGGGAGGACATCCGGCCCGACGCCGACGCACCAGAGGGCGACCTCGAGAACGACGAACCAGGCAAGCTTGCCGACCACCGCCGCGGCGAATCCGAGCAGGCCATGCAGCGTGAGCATCGCCTTCAAGCGCTCGCGCAGGTCCAGCATGCCCTCGACGATGCCCGTTGGCGGCGTCTTCCGGAACAGCCTCCAGATGCGCTGGGCCATCGAGTCGAGCCAGCCGCCGAGCCTCCGCGCGAGGCTCTCTGACCGCACGACGGAGACCAGCAAGACCGCGGCTGCGGCCAGCACGATGAGGCCGATAAGGGCGAGCAGGAGCGCCTGCCACTGGATCGGGGGACCGTCGACAAGCAGACCGACGGTGGCGATCACCGGCAGGGCAAAGGGGGAGAGCGTCTCGAACAGGCTCGCCAGGACGATCCCGGCGCTCGCGACGTCGGCGGGGATCGACCACTGGCGGTACAGAACGAACCGCGTGGCAACCTCGGTCGGCCCGGGCACGGTGCTGACGACCGCGCGCGCGGCCAGGTCCGATGCGACGGCATGCGGCCAGGAGAGCCCGGGGACGAGGACACGGTAGGGACCAGAGCTGGCGACATAGGCGACGATGCTGGCGGCGCCGAGAAGCGCGAACTGCCACGGGGTCAGCGCTGCGAGCGCGGCGCGAACGGCGTCGTAGTCGACCAGCCGGGGCAGCATGATCCCGAACACGAACACGAAGACACCGACGAGCACGAGCGCACGACCCACGATCGCTCGACGAGTCAGCGTCGGCTGGGCCGGTGGCGCCACCGGCGGGCTCGCGATCGCGCCCGCGGATGCTGCGTCCGGCGTCACGCGATGGTCCCAGGGTGCGGCTCGACGTTGTTGCGGAACAGGCTCGCAATGCCACGCGAGGACGGGAAGGCCTCGAGGAGCATGACCAGCCCCACGGTCAGCGGGACCGCGAGGAGCGCGCCGGCCGGGCCGAGGATCCAGGCCCACACGATGACTGCGACGAAAACGACCAGCGGGCTCAGGTTGAGCTCGCTCCCCATGACCACCGGCTGGAGGAATTGGTCCTGGGCGAAGTTGATGAGCGCGTAGCCGAGGACGACCATCGCCGCGGCCGTCGGCCCGCTGTCGAGGTATGCCAGCACCGTCGGCGGGATGACGGCGATGACGGAGCCGATGTTCGGGACGAAGCTGGCGGCGAACACGAGCATCGCCCACAGGACGGGGAATGACACGCCGAGCACGAGGAGGAGGCCGAACGAGAGCACCGCGGCGAACAGCCCGAGCTTGGCGCGCACAACGAGGTAGCGCCGCAGGTCGGTGCCGAACCGCTCCATGCCGAGCAGGACCGCAGGCTGCTCGCCGAACGCTGCGGTCGCCCTGTCTCGGAAGGACGCCCCGCCGGCGAGCGCGTAGATCATGGTGAAGGCGAGGACGAACAGCGCGCCGCCGGCCTCGGACACGGACGATACGACCGGCCTGACGAATGCGAAGACCTGCTCCGGCGAGATGATCGCGCTGATGGCTCCGGGATCGACGCCGATCGGGAGCTGCGCGATGAGATCGCGCAGTGCCGCAAGTGCCGCGTTCAGGCGGCTTTCGTACCTGGGGATCTGGACGACGAGCTCGCCCACCGAGAGCGCGGCGATGATGGCCGCAAGGACGACGACGGCGAGAACGACCACGATCGCCCCCGCCAGGGCGACGGCGTGGCGGACGCCACGCCGCTCGAGCGTGCCGACCATCGGCCAAGCGGTGAGGGCGATGAAGAGCCCGAACAGCACCGGGACGACGAGCGAAGCCATCTCGCGAAGGGCGAGCACCGCGACGAGGACGAGCACGAACCCGGCCATCGCCGTGAGCGGGCCGGCATGCTGGCTCAGCCTGTCCGCGCCGGACACGTCGCGGCGATGCCAAACGGCGCCGCCGCTCGCAGGTTCCTCGTTGCCATCGGGCATCTTCGACCTCCCTGATCTCGGTCTGCTCAGCCGGGCCGTGGGCGAAGCGTCCGATCCGCCGGGATGAGCGGTCGTCCCACGATCCGGCCGATTCGGCCAGCCCGGTCGGACGTGGCCGACCATAGCGACTTAGTTCTCGCAGGCGCAGGATCCGGTGCCCCAACGCACCGCAGATCGTCCTTCCGGCATCGTAGCGCTGGTACGATGGGCGACGTCACGCGCTCTTCATCGAACCGTCAGCGTCCCGGGTGAGTGGCGGATCGGCGCGGTGTTGTGACGCCGCGGGCGCCATGATCGCACCTACGACATGGGTGCCCACGACGTCCGGCATAGTGGTGGCATGAACGCGCCCGAGACGCGGTACGCGACTGCTGGTGATCTGTCGATCGCTTGTCAGGTGTTCGACGACGGGCCACTCGACATCGTCGTCCTCAGCGGGCTCGGGTATCACGGCGAGGCCCAGGGGTGACCGATCTCGCGGTCGAGACGACCGGCCTGACCAAGCGCTACCGGGGAGGAGTCCTCGCTGTCGACGGCGTCGACCTGCGCGTTGCTCGAGGTGAGATCTACGCTCTTCTCGGCCTCAACGGCGCGGGCAAATCGACGACGATCAGGATGCTGCTCGGCATGATCCGGCCCACGGCCGGCCACGCGGAACTCTTCGGCCAGCGGGTCACTGCCGGGGCGACGAGCCTGTGGCGACGGGTCGGCCATCTCGTGGAGAGCGCAACCGCGTACCCGGAACTCAGCGTTCGCGACAACCTCGACATCGCGGGCCGCCTGGCGAGGATGGCAGACCGTGGCGCCGTGGATGCGGTCATCGAGCGGCTCGCGCTCGAGGCCTATGCGGACCAGCGGGCCGGCACGCTGTCGCTCGGCAACCTCCAGCGCCTTGCCCTGGCTCGGGCGCTGCTTCCCTGCGCCCGAGCTGCTCGTGCTCGACGAACCGGCGAACGGCCTCGACCCGGCGGGCGTCATCGAGATCCGAGAGTTGATCCGGTCGCTCGCCACCGAGCACGGCGTCACCGTGTTCATGTCGAGCCACATCCTCGGCGAGGTCGATCGGCTGGCCACGCGGCTCGGTATCGTCCATCGCGGGCGGCTGGTCGAGGAACTCGACCGCGACGCGCTCGAACGCCATCGCGACCGTCGGCTCGAGGTCGCGGCGAATGACCTCGATCGGGCCGAGGTCGCCCTTCGATCGGCCGGCCTGACACCCAGCCGCCGCGGGCCTCACGGTGGGCCTGCCATGCTCGAGCTGCGTGACCCTCGAGCGCTCGATGCACCCGATGAGATCGCCGTCGTGCTGGTGGCCGCCGGCGCCCCGCCGACCCGACTCGCGATCGCGCGCGAGTCGCTCGAAGAGCACTTCATCCGGCTGACGGGCCGTGGCAACGAGACGGCATCGTGAACGCCCTGATGGCCGCGGTCGGGACCGAGATGCTCAAGGCTCGTCACTCGCGGGTGCCATGGGGCGTGGCGGTCGGCTTCTCGCTCGCACCCCTGGTGATGGGCCTGTTCATGGTCATCCTCAAGGATCCCGAGCGGGCTCGGTCGCTCGGGCTACTCGGCGCCAAGGCCCAACTGACCGCCGGCACGGCGGATTGGCCGACATTCCTCAACATGCTCGGTCAGGCGGTCGCCGTCGGTGGGGCGATCCTGTTCGCGTTCCTAACGGCCTGGGTCTTCGGGCGCGAGTTCGCGGATCGGACCGTTCGAGGCCTGCTCGCGAACCCGACGCCGCGACGGACAATCGTCCTCGCCAAGGCGTGCGTCATCGTGATCTGGGCCGTCGCGATCTCTGCGTGGGTCGTCGCGCTTGGGCTCATGATCGGCGCGCTCATCGGCCTGCCGGGCTGGTCTGCGGCCGATGCCGGTGCGACCGTGTCGGCGATCGCGCTCGCCGCCGTTCTGACGATCGCGCTGCAAACCGGCGCGGCGTTCTTCGCTGGAGTCGGACGCGGTTACATCGCGCCGTTGGCATGGACCGTGGCGGTGATCGTCGTGTCCCAAGTCTTGACGGTGCTGGGCTGGGGAGCATGGTTCCCGTGGTCTGTCCCAGCGCTGCTCGCCGGGGCGGGCGGAACATCGGTCGAGCCGGTGACCGCGGCCGGGGTCCTGCTCGTCCTCGTCGTCGCTGCGGCCGGTCTCGGGGCGACCATCGTGTGGTGGGATCGCGCCGACCAGACGGGGTGAAGAGCGACCCGAGCGTCACGGCGACCCTGCGATGGCATCGTGATCGACAGCACCGCGCCGGGCATGCACGCGCTGTTCGTGGCGTGCGTCGCGGCACTGCCGTCTTCGACTCTAGCCCGGAACGGACGTCACCCGCTTGTCGCTGTAGCCATGCGCTGCGATCTCGGCGGCGCGAGCACGGTATGCGTCGGCACTCGGTGGAGTATTGGCTCGGAACCCCTCGACCATCCGGTTGTACATCGAGAACGCGGCGGCGATGAGCACCGCCAGCTGGACGTCGGCGTCGGACGCTCCAGCGGCGCATGCCGCCGCGACATCGGCGGCGGTCAGCTCGCGGGGCTCGCGTCGAACGGTCCGGGCGATGTGGAGCAGCGCGCGCATCCTGTCGTCGAATCCCTCGGACGATCCGAGTCTTGACGACGTCGACGAGCGGCACCGACTCCATCGCTCCACTTCGTTCGAGCACCGCGGTCGCGAACGCACCGTGCGAATCCATGCAATAGAAGCAGTCGTTCGCGGCAGAGACCGCGGTTGCGAGCACCTCCCGTTCGGCGCGGCTGAGCGTAGCGCCCGGGAAGTCGTTGACGAGCAATTCGTCGGCCAACCCGCGCAGGTGGATACCGAGACCGGGCGTCAATCGGATTGCGGTGAGGATCCCTGGGGCATCTGGCAATCCACCGACAATCGGTTCTTCCTGCGAGCGCGCGAGGCGCTCTTCATCACGTGCCATGCGCACCAAACTCCTGTCGTTCTGGTGGGAGTGCGCCCAAGTATGCCCGCACCGGTCGATCCGGGTCGGCGGCGCGACATCGGATGACCGGCCGGTCGAGCGTGCTCGAAGCCTCGATCAGCCGTCGGCCCCAGGGGGGAGCACGGCCACGTTGAGCCAACGGCCTCCTGTCGCCCGACGCATCGCGAACGTCTGGGCGAAGGGGGACGCCTCCTGCGACAGCAGCTTCCCGGCGGCGTCATAGGTCTCGGTGATCATCGTTCCGCGAGCGTCGAGGCCAAGGCTCAGGCCGCTCTGCTTCCCAAACGGCACCAGCAGGGACACGTCGAGCGTGTCGAACTGGTAGCGAGCGAGGACGGTCGAACCCGTGGCAACGGCGTCCTGCAGTCGACCTTGCATCTCCGTCAGGCGGTCTCCGTGATCGACGGCGGTCAAGAGATTCTCGTCGCGACGGAGCAGCGCCTGATTCTCGAGTTCGAGGTTCTGGGCCAGCGACAGCACCACCTCCTGCATCCCTGGCCCGGCGACTTCATGGTCCCACTCCACGACATCCTGTCCAACGGAGATGGTGGGGAACGTCGCCGGATCGACGTTGCGGGGCATGCCGTCCAGCATCTCGGCCGTGTCCGGAACCACGAGCCCGCGCGCTGGGGTGCCTGCGGCAACGATGCCGACCCCGAGGACCAGAACCGCGGCGACTGTCAGCCCGACCCGAATGGCGCCCCTGGCGATCCCATGGCCGGAGCCGCTGCCGACCGTGAGTTGCGTCGCGAACCGACCGAAGTCGTCCGCCTCCGAACGCGGCTCGGGAAGCAGGCGATCGAGGATTGGACGTGCCGCACATATGACGACCAGACCGGCGAGCAGGCCGACCTTCGTGCCGAACTCGTTGGTCTGCGGTGCGATCAGGAGCGTGCTCGCCACCGCCACGAGGAGGCCGAACACGACGCGCCCAACGCGACCAGCCGGCACGGTCTTGGGGTCCGTGATCATAAAGAAGAGGAAGATCAACACCTCGGGCGAGGTGACGATGACCCGCCAGAAGTCGAAGCCGCAGACGGGCGCGAACGCCCAGTTCGCGGTCATGCAGTGCCCGGAGCCGGCGAGGATCCCGATCCCGACCGCAAGGGCGACCCAGAACGTCGCTGCCAGGGCGAGAAGATGCAATCGCCTGGTGATCAGCAGCCCGCCGCCGATGATGACGGCGTAGGCCGCGATCATCCAGACATTCAGCGGAGCCCACCAGAAGTCGAGCGGCTCGACGAGCGAGCTGCCGAGCACGACGAAGGTCAGGACCAGCCCGATGTTCGATGGGTTGAAGACGTGGGAGCCGCGGTAGCGGATGACGTACTTCGTCAGGAGAGAGAGGCCGCCGACGACCGCGAACACATACCAGGCGTAGGTGGTCCAGGGATCATCAGGGGGCGTCCCGACGACGCGAAGGATCAGGGCGACACCGCTGCCCGTCAGCATCGCGCTGGCCGGCCACACGAACGCCCGGCTCTGGCGGAAGGTCAGGACGATCTCGATGATCGCGCAGGTCAGGATCGCCGCGAGGATCTGCGGGACGCTCACCCGGAAGTGCAGCCCGAGCTGGCCGAAGACGTGGATCGTGATGATGACCGCCGCGACATGGAGACGCGGATCGCGGATGCTCGGCAGGACCAGGGGGTAGCTGCTCCCCCCGACCGTCAGCGCTCGGCTGGTCACATCCCCTCCCGACGCGGATCCGCCCAAATGCGAAATCGGCGCCGAAGTCTAGCCGCAGGTGCGCCTGATCGACTTCTGAGGGTCCCCTCTAGCGGCCGGTGGGCCCTCGACTCACGCTCAGGCGGCGGGCGTCTCCCCGGTGGCGTAGCGGTAGATCGCCCAGCCGATCACGGCTCCGACGATCGGCCCGACGATGTAGACCCACAGCGAAGTGAGGTCGCCTCCGACGACCGCCGAGGCGATCGATCGAGCCGGGTTCACCGACGAGCCGGTGAACGGGACGATCGCGAAGTGGATGACCATAAGGGTCAGCGGGATCGCGAATGCGGCCTGGGTCGGCGCCTTCTTCGTCGAGACCAGGATCACGAGGATGAAGAACGCCGTGAAGATCGCCTCGATGACGACCGCTTTGATGTCGTCGATCCCATTCCCCGGCAGGGTTCTGGTACTCGCAACCGCCGCCTGATCGAACAACGCGAGGACGACCGCGGCGGCAGCGATACCGCCGATGAGCTGCGAGGCGACATAGCCCACGCCGGTCATCGCGTCGAGCCGCTTGTCGATGACCGCCGCGACCGTGACAGCGGGATTGAAGTGGCCGCCCGAGACCGCGCCGAAGATCTGGATCGCGACGAAGAGGCCCAACCCGAACCCGAAGGCGATGACGACGAGGTTCCCTTCCGGTGAGAACACCGTCTCCGACAGGATCGCCATGAATCCGATGAGGAAGAAGGTGAATGTGCCGACGAGCTCGGCCAGCAGCTTCTTGGTGTCCATGGTCAGCTCCTCCTCCGAGTCCCTCACGCGGGCGCCGCGTGTCAGCCCGCGAATCAGTCTAACGGCGTGCCCGAGGTCGGACCGACTCAATGCTCGCCATCGACGGTGAGCGTATTCAGGTCAGGCGGAGCGTCGGCGACGCGTACCATCGCTTCCCACCCCGTCGATCTCGGATCCCCGCTCGATGGGGCCGAGGGTGTCAACTCGTTCAGGGTTCCGGGAACGGATCTTCGTAGCTTCGGAGTCACCTCATGACCGGGCAATTCAAGGGCACGATCAATGTCGACATTCGAGACTCGGCGCCCGACTGGTCGCCCTTCGAGCCCCTCAAGGCTCCCGAAGGAGCGCCGAACGTCGTGTACATCGTCCTCGACGACGTGGGTTTCAGTGCCATGAGTTCTTATGGCGGCCCGATCGACACGCCCAACATCGACCGGATCGCCGTCGACGTGAGCGGCGAGCCCTATGTCGACCTCGAGCGCGAGGCCGTCGCCATGCTGATGCGAGAATAGGGCGATGACGGATACGCCCACGCGCTCCAGGGCCAAGAAGGAGGCTGTCCCGGACGAGGCCATCGCAGCCGCATACGATGCGGCCTGGGAAGTCGAGACTCCGGGCGGCGACATCTGGACGGCGCGACCGTGGGTCCACCCGACGGCTCGGATCGAGGAGGCCAAGGCCGCCCGCAAGCGCGTCCCCAGGCCCAGCCACGCGACCTTCGAACCGCGACCCGATCGCGACCCGATCGCGATCCTGGAAGGCCAGGAGGCCGACCGGCTCCCGGACCTCGTCCCGCTACGGCATGCTCGTATGGCTGAATCGGCCTTTGCCTACTACCGCGGTACGCCGGCGGTGATGGCGTTCGATCTAGCCGACGCGGCCCGCACCGACATCTGGGTTCAGGCCAGCGGTGACGCTCATCTCTCCAACTTCGGCCTGTTCGCCTCACCGGAGCGGACCCTCGTGTTCGACTCGAACGACTTCGACGAGACCCTGCCGGGGCCGTGGGAGTGGGACGTCAAGCGGCTTGCCGCGAGCATCGTCATCGCCGGTCGCACCAACGGTTTCAACTCGGAACTCAATCGGAAGGCGACGATGGCCACCGTTCGCGGGTACCGCCAGTGGATGGCCCGCTTCGCTGGCATGCGCCTCATGGACGTGTGGTACTCCCCCATTACCGAGGCCGACCTCCGCGTTGCGGCCGAGGCAAGCGGATTGCTCGGGGGGGCTGACGCCGCAAGCCGGCGGCAGAGACTCGAGGCCGTGTTCACCAAGGCCCGTCGACGTGATGGGATGCGGGCGTTCGAATCGCTGACCGGAATCGTCGACGGTCGCCGAGTCATCCTCGATGACCCGCCGGTATTGACCCACGTGGAGATCGAAGCGGGCCCCGGCGCGCTCGAGCGGGTGTTCACCGATTATCGGGCCTCGATGCCGGAGGCTCGACGCGGCTTCCTCGAGCGATACCGCTTCGTCGACTTCGCCTTGAAGGTCGTTGGGGTCGGCAGCGTCGGAACTCGCTGCTTCGTCGTCGTCCTCCAGGGTCGCGACGAGAACGATGCTCTCATCCTCCAGGCAAAGGAGGCGACCGCGTCGGTCCTCGAGCCCTACCTCCGACCGTCAACCCACGCGAACCAGGCTCAACGCGTCGTCGTCGGTCAGCAGATGATGCAGGCTAGCTCGGACATCTTCCTCGGTTGGACGCGCGGTCCGGGCGGCCGCGACTTCTATTTCCGTCAGCTCTGGGACATGAAGGGCTCGGTCGACACCACAACCATTCGGCCGCCTGGCCTCGGCTTCTACGGCAGCCTGTGTGGATGGGCCCTCGCCCGCGCGCATGCCCGCACCGGCGACGCGGTTGCGATCGCCGCCTATCTCGGGACGAGCGACACCTTCGATGGGGCGATCGCCGATTTCGCGGAGACCTACGCGGACGTGAACGAGCGCGACCACGCGGCCTATCTAGCAGCGATCGAGGCCGGACGGATCTCGATGCCGCCTGATGCCGATCCCGCCTGAGAACTGGAGCGGTCCCGGCTGTCCGCGTCTGGCTTGACGGCGGCGATCAGCCGCAGAAGGCGCGCGCGGCTGCCAGAAGGGCGCGGGCGCAGGCGACTGTGCTGGGAAGGTCCACCCACTCGATGTCGGCATGGGCGCCCTCGCCGATCGGACCGAAGAGCACTGTGGGAATCCCGGCCGCGGAGATGAACGCGGAGTCCGCCCAGTAGCTCACCCCGCCGAGCGCGGCGGGCCGGCCCAACGTGTTGGCGGCTGCTGCGGCGACGGCCTCAACGATCTCACTGTCGTGCGCTGTCTCGAATGGATCCCGGGCGAGCGTTGTCCGGCTGGTCACGACCAGCTCCGGATCGGCGATCCGGCAGTCCGCAAGGAGAGCCTCGATGTCCCGTTCGACGTCCGCCGCCGTCTCCCCCGGCAGGGTTCGCCGCTCGATCGTCAGCTCGCAGCGGGCGGGGATGCTCGACTCCTCGATGCCGCCCGCCACGAGAGACGCGTGCAGCGAGCCCGAGTCGAGGGTCGGGTGCTCCTTGGCTCGGAGCTTCCGATCCAGCTTGTCGAGGGCCACGAGGATCGGCCCCGTCTTCAGGATGGCGTCGACGCCGAGGTGAGGGCGGGAGCCGTGCGCTGCCTTACCGACGACCGAGATCTCGGTCCACACGAATCCCTTGTGCCCGGTGGCGATGGTGAGCTCGGTCGGTTCGGTCACGATCGCGGCATCGGCGCTGACGTGACGCAGCACCTCCTGCACCCCGATGCTGGAGTGCTCCTCGTCGGCGACCGCGGCGACCAGGACCTCACCGGGCAGGTCAGCGGCGGCGGCATCGCGACAGGCGATCAGGGCAGCAGCCAGGCCGCCTTTCATGTCGTACACGCCGCGCCCGTACATCCTGTCGCCGTCGATGCGGGGGCGTAGCGGGTCTGCCATCGCCCCAAGCCCGACCGTGTCCAGGTGCCCGCAGAGCAGAAGGGATCTCCCGCTCCGGGTAGCGGCCGGCCGGCTGCGGACGAGGACGCTGGGGCGACCTGACGTCGCCTCCAGGACCTGAGCCCCGAGCCCGGCGTCCGTCGCCCAGTCGACGACAAACCTGGCCAGCTCACCTTCGCCGGCTGCGCCGGGCGACAGCGACGGGTTGACCGAGTCGATGGCCGCGAGCTCGCCGAGCAGATCGACGACCCCGGCGTCCGAGCTCAAGGTTCCTCCGATTGCGGACCGCTCCGCGGATTCTGCCTTAGGTGGTGCGCTGGTACGATTCGCGTTGCCGCATTGATCGTCGTTGTGCATCGCCTCCTCCTTCGAGCGATCGCGACGCGCCGGGTCGGCACCATGATCGGGGGCATCGTCACGGAGGTTCCAGAATGACGGACGACACAACCACGCCTCACAATGGCTCGGGCGACGTCGCGGTCGTGACCGCCACGCTCGCCGACGACCAGGGGGTCATAGCCGAAGCTGCGGTCGCGGTCGAGGGAGATCACGCCCTGATCGTTGCCCGCTTCGCCGACATGTCGTCGGCGCGCTCGATCTACGATGGACTGCTCGACGCCGAGCTCGAAGGCTCGCTTCACATCGACGGTGTGCTGGTCGTCAACGCCGATGATGAGGGCAAGCTCCACGTCCAGAAGATGACCGACCACAGCACCCGGACCGGTCTCAAGTGGGGCATCGTCGGTGGCGTCATCGCCGGTGTGTTCCTGCCGGTGACGATCGTTGCCGGTGCCGTGGGCCTTGGGATCGCCGGGGCGGCCGCCGGAAAGGCCCGCAATCTCTCCCATCGCTTGGACGTCGAGAAGGAACTGGCCGATGTGATCACTCCGGGCACATCCGGGATCCTGGCTCTGGTCACCGCGGCCGACGCGCCGGCCGTTGCGGCCAAGATGCCCGATGCAGCCGAGGTCAAGACGATCCCCGTCGACGCGGCCACGGCGGGCGAGATCAAGGAAGTCGCCGGTGAGGCGGCAGCGGCTCCGTCCGAGGGCTGAGCCCGCTTCTTCCGACAGGTCTACGGATATCAAGAAGGCCCCGCTCGCCAAGGCGAGCGGGGCCTCTTCGAGTTGCTCGCGAGGTCACATGACCTCGAGGATCTCCGCGACCTGGATCGAGGCTCCACCGGCGAGAACCGGGCAGCCCCGTGCGAGCTCGACCGCTCGATCGATCGAGTTGGCACTGAGGATCGTGTAACCGGACGGGCCACTGGCGTCATCGGTCACCGACCCGGTGGCGCTGAGGTGCTTCGTGTGGGCGGTCGGGTTGCCGGGGTCCTTGAGGGCCCCGTCCAGCGTCCCGAACCAGTCGGTCCAGGCCTGCATGACCTGTTTCTGCTCCGTCTCGCCCTCGGGCATCGATCCACCGTGGAACACGAGCAGGTAGTTTCCCATCGCTCGATCTCCTCTGCCTTCTGGCCGCCGTGGGTCGTACGCTCCTGTGGCGTCGTCTGGGGCGGTCCTATCTCTTCGACGAACGACGACCACCCGAATCGACAACCGTGTATGAACGATCTAGCCGGTCGTCAGGATCCCGGCCGCGACACCGTTGATCGTCAGCTGGACGAGGTGACGATCGTCGGCCGTCGCAGGATCGTCCCGCGGCCGCGCCCGGAGGCGACGCATGAGACGGACCTGGAGAAGCGACAGCGGATCGACGTACGGGGCGCGAAGCTCGATCGAGCGTCGGATGTCCGGCTCATCGTCGAGGAGCCGGCTCCGCCCGGTGACCCGGAGCAGGGTCGAGATCGCGAGGGCGTGCTCCGACTCGATGCGCGACCACAGAGCGACGGCCGACGGCTCGTCGGCGAGTCGGGCATATTCCCGGCCGATCCCGATATCCGATCGAGCCAGGGCGAGCTCGGCATTGTCGAGAACCGAGGCGAAGAATGGCCACGTCCGGTAGAGCCGCTGGAGAGATCGGAGGCCGGCCTTCCGGTGCTCCCTGAGATAGCCGTCCAGCGCCGCACCCAGGCCGAACCAGCCTGGCAGGCCGATGCGGGATTGGGACCAGGCGAAGACCCATGGGATCGCCCGCAATCCGTCCAATGAGGGCTGCGACTCCATCGCCGAGGCGCGCCGACGTGACGCGGGGCGGGACCCGATACGCAGCGATGCGATCTCCCTGATCGGAGTGATCGTGTCGAAGAAGGGGGCGAACGCCGGCTCCTCCCACACAAGGGCCCGATAGGCGTCTCTGGCCTCGCGAGCGAGCTCGTCCATGATCGGAGCGCCACGCGCGCGGGCCACGGCCGCCTCCGCGTCGTGCTCAGGGGTCGAGGCGCGCAACGTCGCGCCGGTCATCAACTCGAGCTCACGCAGGGCGATGTCCCGGTCGCCATACCTTGCCGCGATCACCTCGCCCTGCTCGGTGAGCTTGAGTCGTCCCGCGACCGCGCCCGGGGCCATGGCCACGATCGCGCGCTCCATCGGGCCTCCGCCACGGCCGATGGCGCCACCGCGACCGTGGAAGATCGTCAGGCTGACCCCTGCCCGAGTCGCTGCGTCGACAAGCTGCTCCTGGGCCCGGTAGAGCAACCACGACGCGGCCAGGAAGCCCGACTCCAGGTTCGAATCCGAGTAGCCGAGCATCACCTCCTGGCCCGATCGCCCGGCCAGGTGAGCCGCGTAGACGGGATCGGCGAGGAGGGCGTCGAGGAAAGGCCCGGCCTGGCCCAGGGCCTCCGCCGACTCGAGGAGAGGGACGACGTCGAGCCTCGGTCGGGCCGGCGGGAATCCGGACGTCGCGTCGTCGGCGATGTCGTCCGCCCCGGCCAGCCGGGCCAGCTCGAGCACGGCCCGGATGTCGGCAGGACTCGCCGTGAAACTCACGATGTACCGACTGCAGGCCCCCTCTCCGAACCGGCGCTGGAGTTCGGCCATCGCCCGGAAGGTCGCCAGGACCTCACCCGCGGAGATGCCCGCTGCCGAGGCAAGTGGGGATTCGAGCGGCGCGCCATCTTCCACGACGCGGATCGCCTCTCGGTGGACCGCGGCGTGCTGGCGGACCTCGAGGGACGCGAGATGGAACCCGAACGTATCGAGCTGCCAGCGCAGGTCGGCCACCTCTCCTCCGGCCGCCCGGTCGAGGCCATCGCGGACCAGGGCGTCGGCCAGCTCCGTCAGCTCTGCCCGGAAGGATTCGGCGTCCTCATATGCACCGGTCCGCCGATCGTCCCCCTCGACAAGCACGGCCCGCGTTCGTCGTACCCGCTCGGCCATCGCACCAAGGCGTTTACGGTAGGGCTCGTGCGGGAATCGCCGCTCGAGCGTGCGCATCGTCGACGGTAGATCGACCCGGTCCGCATCGAGCCGGACGGCCAGCACAGGGTCGACGCGATCGTCGGGGACCGTTGCGCTGATCGCCTGCATGAGCCGCTGGCAGACAGCTTCGTAGCCGCGCAGGACATGATCGACCTGGATGCGCATCGCGGCGACGGTGATCTCCGCAGTGACGGCTGGATGCCCATCACGATCGGCGCCGACCCACGAGCCCAGGCGCAGGAACGCCGGAGGCCAGAGGGCCGGCTCAGGCTCCGGCCTCGGGACCGCATCGCCGACAGCCCGATAGAGGCGCGCCACGACCGAAAACAAGGTCTCGTCGAAGAAGACCATCGCCGTCCGGACCTCGTCGAGTGGCGTCGGGTCGACGGCGCGAAGGTCAGCCGTTCGCCACAGGATGGCGATCTCCTCGCGCAACCGTCGTCGCACCTCGCGATCCTGGTCGGTCGTGAGGCGGGGGTCGTCGAGCCGTTCGATGAGGCGTGCACATCGGCCGAGGGCGACGATGATCGTCCGGCGTCGGGCTTCGGTCGGATGGGCCGTGAGGACCGGTGTGATCGCCAGGTCGGCGACCAATCGATGGATGTCGTTGTCGCCCAGTCGGCGCCGGATGACTGCCGTTGTGTCGGCGATCGATCCGGGGACCGGCCCATCGCGCAGCCGACGCGAGCGGCGGGAGACCAGTCGCGTCTGGTGGCGTCGCTCGGCGAGGTTGATCAACCCGAAGTAGAGACCGAAGGCCCGGATCAAGATCGCCTGGTCGTCCGGGCTCAGGTGCTCGAGCTCGTCGGCCAGGGCCGATCGCCCGGAGGGATCGTCGAGGCGACGAAGGGCGATCGCGCGACGCCTGACCCTCTCGATCAGCTCGAGTTTGTCGGGGCCCTCCTGCTCGACGATGACCTGGCCGAGGAGGCTGCCGAGGAGCTTGACCTCGCGGGCGAGCGGATCGCGCGAGCGCCCGGTCCCGACCCCGCGCGGCTCGGCGCGCTGCGCGGCGTTCCGGCCACCGGCGTCCCGTTTCATCGACAGGTGTCCGGTCCGCCGCCGTCGGCCCGGCCTGTATCGTTGGCGCCATGACCGCGCTCGATCAGCCCATCGAGGGCCACGAGGACGAGGGCCGCCAACTCCGGCAGCTCCGCTTCCTCCACCACGTAATTCGATTGGCCGCCACCGCGACGACCTGGGACGAGCTCCTCGAGACCGTGGTCGATGGAACGCGCGACGCGCTTCATGCCGACGTCTCCTCGCTCTACCTCCTGGACCGCGACGCCGAGTATCTGACGCTGGCAGCGACCAACGGCCTCGATCGATTCCAGATCGGCCGGGCGCGCGTTCCGTTCGGGAGCGGCGTCACCGGTCGGGTCGCAGCGACCCGCCAGGCCCGGGTCATCCCGGACGTGCCGATCGATCCCGACTTCCTGTGGGTCCGCGGAATCGATCAGAGGCGATTCATCGCCTCGATGCTTTCGGTCCCCCTCGTCTGGCACGACGTCGTCGTCGGCGTCCTCAACGTCCAGACGGAGCGTCCACGAACGTTCACGACCGATGACGTCGATCAGCTTCGCGCGATCGCGGACCTGTTGGCCGGGATCGTCGAGCGCAGCCGGCTGCAGCGCGAAGCCGAAGATCGCGTCGCTCAGCTGCGGGCGATCGACCAGGCTCGTATCGAGCTCATCGCCCTCGTGACGCACGAGCTGCGGACGCCCCTCGCGGTCGTCCGTGCCTATACGGATCTCCTTGCCGAGGAGCCGGCGCTGGAGGGCCGCGATTCGCGCGATCCGAACCGCCGGGCGGAGCGATCGGAATGGCACGAAGGGGCTCTTGCCCAGATCGAGCGCCTCGACCGTCTCGTCGATTCGATCATCACCTCGGTCCGCCGGGCGGATGACAGCGTGGCCACCATCGGCCCGATCGATGCCGGCGCCGTGGTCGCGGACGTCGTCCGGACGCTGGCCCCGCTCCTGCGTCACCATGTCGTCGAGATCTCCGGCGGAGTCGACCGCCATGTCCTCGGTGACGAGGTCCGCCTCCGCCAGATCCTCGAGCATCTGCTCGAGAATGCGGTCAAGTACGCGCCGCCAGGTACGACGATCCGGGTGGGCTCCGATCTGATCGAGGGCGTCGTCCATCTCTCGGTCACCGATGAGGGGCCCGGCGTTCCGGCCGATTGGCGCGACCGGATCTTCGAGCCGTACGCCCGCCAGGAGACGCAGACGGCGCGCGGATCGGGGATCGGCCTGTATGCGGCGCGTCGGATGAGCGAGGAGATGGGGGCGCACCTGTGGTGCGAACCGGCCGATCCGACGTCCGGTCAGGGCGCTCGCTTCGTCCTCGCTCTGACTGCCGTGGCTGGGCTCTGACATGCCACCCGTGACCTCTCGTCGCCAGCTCCAGATCCTCGTCGTCGATGACGATCCGGCTATGGTCGGCGCGATCACCGCACTCGTGGCGAGCGAGGGACATCAGGTGATCACCGCGTACGACGGGTTGACCGCTGTGCGTCGCTTCCGTGAGGAGCATCCGGACATCGTCCTTCTCGACCTCGCCATGCCCGGGCCCGACGGGTTCACCGTGACGGGCCTGATCCGGGCCGAAGGCGACACGCCCATCATCGTCGTGTCGGGCGAGATCGGCGAGCCGGCCAAGGTCCGGGCGCTGTCGCTCGGTGCCGACGACTACCTGACCAAACCCTTCGGCAAGGCCGAGCTGATGGCCAGGATCGCAGCCGTGATGCGGCGCTCGACGATGGACGCCACGAGGCCGGGAACGACGGGCGTCATTGGCTTCGGAAGGCTCGCCATCGACCCAGCCAGGCACGAATCTCGGGTCGGCGACGCGAGCCTGTCCCTGACGCCGACCGAGTTCCGCCTGCTCGACGTTCTCGCCCGTGCCGGCGGCGATGTCGTGGCCCATGAACGGCTTCTGCGCGCGGGGTGGCCGGCCGAGAACGATCCCGACCCGCTGTGGCTCAAGCCCCATCTCACCCGCCTCCGGACGAAGTTGGCGGACGCAGACGGCCCCGTCATCGTGGCGATCCGCGGCGTCGGCTACCGCCTCGAGACCTAGGCGCGAGGCACGCAGAAACCAGGGACTGGTGTGCGATCGGCCGGGCGGCCGGGCGGAGCGAAGACCGGCGAGCGACCGCCTAGGCGATCGAGGCGACGACGATGTGCCCGCCTGCGTCGTGGGCGGCCTCGGCGCACGGGACGATGCACCCGCGGGCATCACGGCCGTCGAACGGCGAGAAGTGATACCAGGTGCCAGCCTCACTCGCGGATGGTGTGAGGCGACAACCACAGGTGGCGCAGGTCACGACGCCAGGTCGCGACATCACCCGAAACGCGTACGTGGGGCGACCGTCGCTTGGCTGGATCATCGTCGTCCTCAGCAGTCATGGTCCGGGCGGCGGGGCGACCGCAGCCAGGATGCCGTCTGGCTGTTGCCCACCGTACCGATCGCCCGCCCCGATGTCGGTGACGGCGATGGGCCGGCTGGGTTGCGGTTCGGTTGCGGTCGTCGCCGGGATCGCGATCGGTTCGACGACCCAGACCTCGTCAAGCGGTATGCCGGCAGCCATGATCCGTTCCGCCTGGATCGACCCAGCCGCGGCATGATCCGCCAGGAGCCGCCCGAGCTCATCGATCAGATCAGCGCCGCGTGGCCGGTCGCGAGCGACGACGGACAGCCGCGTCGCAACCACCCAACCCGTCGCGAGGCCCGGACCCCGACGGCCCCAGCGATCGATGATGTATGCCCGCCCGCCGGTCATGCCCGCCCCGAAGTTGGCCCCGACGGGCCCGAGGACGACAACGACGCCACCGGTCATGTACTCACAGCCATGGGGCCCGACACCCTCGACGACTGCTGTCGCCCCACTGTTGCGAACGGCGAAGCGCATGCCCGCTCGACCGACGATGTGGAGCCGACCGGCTGTCGCACCGTATAGGCAGGTATTCCCGACGATCGCCTGGCTCTCCGGCTCGGCGGCCAGTTCGCTTTCGGGGTTGACGATCACGGTTCCGCCGGACAAACCCTTGGCCACATAGTCGTTGGCGACCCCCGAAAGGCGGAGCTCGATTCCGGCCGTCACGAATGCCCCGAAGCTCTGGCCCGCGGCCCCGTGGAGCGCGATCTGCACAGGCCGTCCGATCTCGCCGCGCTCGACCGCCCCGCTGAGTCCTGCCCCGAACGATCGGTCGGCCGTCGAGAGCGCGATCGGGGCGTCGCCGACAGTGCCGCCCTTGCGAAGCGAGTCGAGGATGGCCTCCTCGACCGCCGAGGCGGGGGACCGCGAGACGACCCGTGAGGCCCGTGTCGGGTCGGAGCGACGTGCTGCCCCGACCGACCATTCGGGTGCGTCGAGGACCGCTCGAAGGTCGAAGGTTCGCGACGTCCTCGTCTGCTTCAATCCCACAGCGGCCCGGCCGACGATCTCGCCGATCGAGCGAGCCCCGATCCCGGCCAGCTCGCGACGAACATCCTCGGCGATGAGGGTCACGAACCGCTCTACCTGCTCCGGGCTGCCGGCGAACTTGGCCCGCAGATCGTCGCGCTGGGTGGCGATACCGGTCGGGCAGGTGTCGAGATGGCACTGCCGAGCCATATCGCAGCCGAGGGCGACAAGGAGTGCCGTTCCGAAACCGAACTCCTCCGCGCCGAGCATCGCCGCGACGACTACATCACGACCTGTCTGGAGGCCACCGTCCGTTCGCAACGCGACCTGGTCTCTGAGCCCGTTCCGCAGGAGGACCTGGTGAACCTCGGCAAGCCCAAGCTCCCACGGCGAGCCGACGTGCTTGATCGAGGACAGCGGACTCGCTCCGGTCCCACCCGCGTGGCCGGCAACGTGGATGTAGTCGGCTCCGGCCTTGGCGACACCCGCGGCGATCGTCCCGATGCCCCGGGTAGCGACGAGCTTCACCCCGATCCGCGCAACGGGGTTGATCGCCCGCAGGTCGGTGATGAGCTGGGCCAGATCCTCGATCGAGTAGATGTCGTGATGGGGCGGGGGGCTGATGTAGTCCTGACCGGGGAGGCCCCGTCGCAAGGAGGCGATGTAGGCGCTCGCCTTTCGTCCAGGCAGATGACCGCCCTCTCCGGGTTTTGAGCCCTGGGCGATCTTGATCTCGAGCTGGTCGGCGCGGGTCAGGTAGTGAGCCGTCACCCCGAACCGCGCCGAGGCGACCTGCTTGATGCGGGCATCGTGCCGCCGTCCGTCCGAACCGCTCGTGTACCAGGCGGGATCCTCCCCGCCCTCGCCCGTGTTCGCCGCCCCGCCCGCCCGCTGGATGCCGATGGTCACGGCCTGGTGCGCCTCCGGCGACAGGGCTCCGACGCTCATCGCGGAGGCGACGAAACGGCGAATGATCGAGGTGGCGGGCTCGACTTCGCTGAGATCGACGGCGGGCCCGACCGACCGCAGCGCGATGCCGTCGCGGGCCACGGCCGGCTCGCGGACGACGCCCGCCCGGTAGACGGCAAGCGCGGCGGCCGTGTCGTCGGCGTTCGCGACGAGGTCCTGGATCCGTCCGACCATCGCCGGGGCGTAGAGATGGAGCTCCCCGTCGCCTCGGAACCGGGCCAGACCAGGGTCCCGGAGTCGGTTCGGCGGTGTCGCCGGTTCGATGACGAGCGCTCCTTGGCGCCTCTCCATGATCCGCCGTGCCAGGGCGTCCCAGCCGATCGAACCGGGCCATGTCGGCGCCGCCGGGAAGCACCGCTCGGTGACGTCCATGTCGAGCTCGAGGGCCTCGAACAGGGCGCCCCCGACATACGAAGCAGCCGTGCTGATACCCATCCGGGCCAGGGTCTTGCGCAGACCGCCCTCGAATGCGTCGAGCAGATTGGCGATCGCCTGTTCCGCTGTCAGACCCTCGGCTCCGCGTCCGCCTGCGAGCTCAGTGGCGAGTTCGACGGCGAGACGGGGAGCGACGACCGTGGCTCCAGCAGCGAGAGCCATGGCCGCGGCATGGACGTCGAGGATGTCGGAGGCATCGGCCGCCACATCCGTGCGGCCGCGCATCCCGGCGTCGGTAAGGGCGGTGTGGACGCGCCCGACGGCAAGCACCGATGGGATCGGCATCCGATCCAGGTTCGCCCGCCGGTCGGACACCATCAACAGCTGAACGCCTCGACGCGCTGCGGCGAGTGCCGCCGTGGCGAGGCGCTCGACGGCCTTCGGGAGCCCCGCCGGGCCGTCCGTCGGATCCCAGGTCGCATCGAGCCAGCGAACCCGGCCCGGGAACCCAGCCGCCAGCACCTCGCCGTCGGCGACGAATGGCCGGCGCAGATGCATCGTCGATGGTCGGGCCCTGGGCATCCCGCCGAGCAGGGGCTGGCGGCGCCCGAGGACGATCGACAGGTCAAGGACGGCTCGCTCTCGCTCCGGATCGATCGGCGGGTTGGTCACCTGGGCGAAGGACTGTCGCAGGTGATCGGTCACCTGCCGTGCGATCCGGGCATGGCCCGGCGTCGGCGTGTCGTCGCCCATGCTCCAGAGCGGTTCCCGTGCGTCGATCGCCATCGATCTCAGGTGGAGCCTGTACCGCTCAGCGTCGAGGCCGAGGAGGTATCGGATACCGGCTGGCGTGTCGCTGGCCGGGGAATCGTCGATCAGCGGCTCGTCCGCAGGCCCCTTCCAGGCGCCGTCGGGCACCCACGCTCGGCGGAGCGCCTCGACCTTCGCTTCGGCATCCTCGAGCACGAGATGGCGTCGAGGCTCGACCAGCAGCATCTCGCCCGGCCCGAGTCGACCCCGAATGATCGTCTGATCGGCCGGCAGCGGGATCGCCCCGGCCTCCGAAGTCAGGGCCACGAGCCCGTCCTTGGTCCGGGCGTAGGCGGCCGGCCGGAGGCCGTTGCGGTCGAGAAGGGCGCCCACCGCGGTCCCGTCGCCCCACACCAACGCAGCCGGCCCATCCCACGGAGCGAGGAACCCTGCCGATCGGCGAGCGAGGGCGGCGACGAGCGGATGGCCGTCCAGGCGCAGGGCGAGAGCCTCGGGAAGCAGGGCCACCAGGGCGCCCGGCAGCGACCAGCCGGTCAGCGTCAGGAGCTCGAGTGTCTCGTCGAGGGACAACGAATCCGACCCATCCGGCGAGACGAGAGAGCCGGCAGCGGCCAGCCGTCGGGC
Organism: uncultured Chloroflexia bacterium; assembly: GCA_963789905.1. Classification (GTDB taxonomy): domain Bacteria; phylum Chloroflexota; class Limnocylindria; order Limnocylindrales; family CSP1-4; genus CAWBMK01. Next base: position 49,821 of record CAWBMK010000007.1, read on the forward strand.
GGCGGTCGACGGCAGGGGATCGAGCCTTCGCCCGCGCAGTTGCTCACGATTGCCGCGGACCGTGTTGATCTCGCCGTTGTGGGCGATGAGGCGGAACGGCTGGGCGAGCCGCCAGCTTGGATGCGTGTTCGTCGCGTATCGCTGATGGAAGATCGCGTAGCTGACGGGAGGGCCGTCGTCGAGGTCCGGATACAGCGAGCCCAGCAGCCCACCCGCGACGAGGCCCTTGTAGACGATCGTCCGACACGACGCCGATGCGATCGAGAAGGAGGTCAGACCGGCTTCGCGGGCGGCTTCCTCCATGCGCCGCCGGGCGGAGACGAGGCGGACCTCGAAGGCCTCGTCCGACATCCGCGCCGGCCGCGGCACGATCGCCTGGCGAAAGGATGGTCGCGATGCCCGCGCCTCGGGGCCGAGGACCGCGGGCCGGACCGGTACCGATCGCCACCGTTCGAGCGGGATGCCCTCACAGGCGAGGGCTGTCTCGACGATCAGCCGACCGGCAACAGCATTGGTGCCTCCTCGAGGAAGGAACGCGAACACCACACCGGGCCGCCCGGCTCCGGGTCCCGCCACACGGGCAATAACGGCCGGTTCCAGGGGAAGAGAGACGCCCGCGCCGTCCGACAATTCACCATCCGCGGCGACGGCCCCGCGATGGCCGAGGGCCGCGAGGCCGGCCAGGGCAAGGGCGAGGACATCGCCGGTTCGCTTCCCGCCGGCATCCGCCACGAAACCCACGCCGCACGCGTCGTGCTCGAACCGCTGGTCGTAGAGCGGCGTCCGGGGTGGCTTTCGGGGCGGGGTCCGGGGCGGAGAAGCCAAATTGGATCCCTTCGCGCTTAGGGGCGATGGCCCGACTCGGATAGCCGTGGCGGGCCGACGACGCGGGTGTCTCAGGACTGGTAGGCGACCTCGCCGTGGACGGCGAGGTCGAGCCCGACCTCCTCTTCGGTCCGTGGGACGCGGATCCCAAGCACGAGGTCGACGACCTTGACGATCACGAAGGTGGCGACGACCGCATACGCCACCGTGGCCCCGACCGCCAGGAGCTGGGTGACCACCTGCTCCGGGTTGCCGTCGATGAGGCCCGGGTAGGCATTGATGGCCGTCGTTGCGAAGATGCCGGTCGCGATCGCGCCCCACATCCCGCCGACCCCGTGGACCGCAAAGACGTCGAGCGCGTCGTCGATCTTCACCCGGGAGCGCAGCAGGGTCGCCGAGTAGCACAGCCCGCCGACGGCGAGGCCGATGATGAGCGCGCCGCCGGCGGTCACGTACCCCGAGGCGGGAGTGATGGCAACGAGCCCGGCGACCGCTCCGCATGCCGCGCCGACGACGCTGACCTTGCGCTTGTGGATGTAGCTCGCCAGGACCCACGTGACGGTGGCCGCGGCGGCCGCCGTATTGGTGACCAGCAGGGCGTTGGCCGCAATGCCGTTCGCAGCGGCGGCCGAGCCGGCATTGAAACCGAACCAGCCGAACCACAGGAGGCCCGCCCCGAGAACGGTCATCGGGATGTCGTGAGGCTCCATCGGGTCTCCGCTGGCGAACCGCCGTCCGATGAGCAGGGCCACGACGAGGGCCGACACGCCCGACGAGGCATGGACGACCGTGCCGCCCGCGAAGTCCAGCGCGCCGCGCCCGAACAACCAGCCGTCGGCTGCCCAGACCCAGTGGGCGATCGGCGAGTAGACGAGGATCGACCACAGGATCGTGAACAGGACGAAGGCGCCGAACCGCTTGCGCTCGGCGAATGCACCGGTGATGAGAGCCGGCGTGATCGCCGCGAACATGAGCTGGAAGGCGGCGAACAGGACGAACGGGATCGTCGTCGCGTAGACGGTGCTCGGCTCGAGACCGACGTTCATGAAGCCGACGAAGTCGAGGCCGCCGATGAGACCCATGCCGTTGACGTCCGGCGCGAAGGCGAGTGAGAAGCCGACGAGGACCCAGACGATGCTCACCAGAGCCAGGCCGAAGAAGCTGTGCATGATCGTGGACAGAACGTTCTTCCGGCGGACGAGCCCGCCGTAGAAGAGCGCCAGTCCCGGAAGCATGACCATGACGAGCGCGGTCGCCACGAGCAGCCAGGCGGTGTCGCCGGAGTCCATCGATCGCTCCCTCCGTACGGCGCGACGTCCCGTCCGACGGACGGCTCGGATCTCGCCGTTTCGAGGTTAGGGCGCCCGCCGCTGCGGTCGGAGGTGCGGTCCGAGGCCGAAAGGGATGCGGTTCGGTTGCGGCGATGCGCCTCGGGAGACCCGAGGATCGGGCCAGCGCTGACTCAGAAACCGACCCGGTGTTGGCCTTTCAGAGCAAGCCGAGCTCGCGTCTCAGTGGGCGTCGCGACCTCGAGAGACAGCTCGCCCAGGATCCTGCGAATGCGCGCCACCTGGTCGGCGTTGGAGCGGGCGAGCTCGCCGCGACCGAGCCAGATGCTGTCCTCGAGCCCGACCCGGACGTTCCCGCCCATGGCCGCGGCGACGGTGATGAACGGCATCTGGTGGCGTCCCGCCGCGAGTACCGACCACTCGTAGTCGTCGCCGAAGAGCCGGTCGGCGATCCGGCGCATGTGGACGAGATTGTCGATGTCGGCTCCGATCCCGCCGAGGATGCCGAAGATCGTCTGGACGAAGAGCGGTGGCTTGACCAGCTCGCGATCGAGGAAGTGGGCGAGGGTGTAGAGATGCCCGACGTCGTAGCACTCGAACTCGAAGCGCGTGCCGTGCCCTTCGCCGAGGTCACGGAGCACCGACTCGATGTCCTTGAAGGTGTTCTTGAAGATCAGATCGCGTGAGCCTTCGAGGTACGGCTGCTCCCATGGATGCTTCCACGAGTCGTAGCGGTCAAGCATGTGATAGAGCCCGAAGTTCATCGAGCCCATGTTGAGGGTCGCGATCTCGGGGCTTGCTCGGCGGGCACCCGCAAGCCGGTCGTCGAACGACATCGTGGCCGACCCGCCCGTCGTGATGTTGATGACGGCATCGGTCCGCTCGTGGATGACCGGCAGGAACTGCATGAAGACCTCGGGATCGGCGGTCGGATGGCCGTCGATCGCGTCCCGTGCGTGGAGATGGAGGATCGAGGCCCCCGCCTCGGCGGCGGCGACGGCCTCGATGGCGATCTCCTCGGGCGTGATCGGGAGATACGGCGTCATGGTCGGGGTGTGGATCGATCCGGTGATCGCGCAGGTGATGATCACGGGTCGCGACGGCATCGTCAGCTCCTCTCCGGGTCGCTCGGGCAGTCAGGCGGCCGCGACGTCCGCCAGCGCGGTGCCGATCCGGTCGACCGCCGAATCGACGATCGCCGCATCGGTGATGGTCGACGTGCAGAGCATCCCGCGAGGGGCGAAGAAAGCGCCGTGATTGAGAGCGGCGAGGTGGAAGTTGGCCTGCGCGGGTGAATCGGGCAGGGTGATCCCGAGGAGCGACCCGACACGCCGGATGACGATCGGGATGCTGGCCGCATCGGCGGCTGCCTGGATGCCATCGGCCAAGCGTTCGGTCAGCCGTGCCATGACCTCGATGCGTTCGGCCGTCAGGGCGCGGACGGAGGCCAGGCCGGCCGCCGCGGTCATCGGATTCCCGTTGAACGTTCCCGAATGGGTCGCCTTGCCGGTGCGCGGATCCAGCAGGCCGAGCAGGTCGGCGCGACCACCGACGCCACCGACAGGCAGGCCACCACCGATGATCTTGCCCATCGTCGTCAGATCGGGAACGATGCCGTGGCGCGACTGGGCGCCACCGGGGGCCAGGCGGAGGGCGATGACCTCGTCGAGGATGAAGATGGCGCCCGCCTGTCGCGCGGCCGCATGAACACCGGCCAGGAACCCTGGCGGGGCATCGACGATCCCACCTGAGCCCAGAACCGGTTCGAGGATCACGGCTGCGATCTCGTCACCGCGTTCGGCCAGGATCGCCTCGAAGGCACCCAGGTCGCCGAACGGCGCGATGAGCGTCGTCGGTCCCTCGTGGCCGTGCGTGCCGACCTCCGTTTCCTCGGCAGATCCGTGATACCCGAACCGGGCCATGAGGATCTTGGATCGGCCGGTGGCCAGCCTCGCGATCTGGATCGCGACGAGATTCGCCTCCGTCCCTGAGTTCGTGAACCGGACGCGTTCGACGGAACCGACCCGCTCGACGAGCATCTCCGCGAGCTCGAGCTGGGGCAGGTTTCGGGCGGCGAAGGCGGAGCCGTGCGCGACCTGCCTGGAGACGGCTTCGACGATGGCTGGATAGGCGTGCCCGTGGGCGAGGCTCGTGTAGTTCATGATGAGATCGAGATAGCGGTTGCCGTCGACGTCGACGATCTCGTGGCCCTGGCCCTCCGCGATCGTGAGGGGGTATGGCTCGTGGTAGGTAGCAGAGCGGGTATCACCGCCGGGCATGACGGCCTCGGCCCGGATCGCCAGGGACGCCGACCCCGGAGTCCGAGCCCGATACGTTGCCTCGATGCCGTCGATCATCCGATCTACTCCTCGCTAGGCCATGGGTGGGCGGGTCGATTGGCTCATCGCGTCGTGTCCGGGCCGCTGGCGATGATGGCATCGAGCTCTGTGCGCGTCGGCAATCCTGTCATGTCGCCGATCGTCGCGGCGACCGACGCGCCGGCAGCATTGCCCCAGGCGAGGGCCGTCGCCAGCTCATGCCCCTCGAGCCGGGCGGCGATGAAGCCGGCCACGAAGGCGTCGCCTGCCCCGACCGGATCGAGGACGAGGGGCACGACGAAACCCTCGTGCATGGCGCCGGGCTGATCGCGCTCGCGAGCGAGGGCGCCCGCCTCGCCCAGCTTGAGGACCGCGAGCGATGGCCCGAGATCCAGGAGGCCGCGGGCCACGTCGCTCATCGAGCCGCCGGTCGCGCCGATGAGGATGACGGCCTCATCGAGGCCTGCGAACAGGACATCGCTGCGAGTGGCGATCTCCTGGAGCACGGGTCGGGCCTCCTCCTCGCTCCACAGCTTGCGCCGCATGTTGACGTCGAAGCTGATGGTCATTCCGATCCCGCGCGCACGACCGATCGCCGCGTCCACAGCCGCGCGACTTGACGGGGACAGAGCAGGCGTGATCCCGGTGACGTGCAGCCAGCCGCCAGCGGAGAATCCAGCGGCGGTCGCCTCCACGTCGGTGGGATCGAGTCGCGATCCAGCGGACCCGGTCCGGTGGTAGGTGAGGTCGGCCGCTCCGACGAGTCGCCGCTCACGGACGAAGACTGCGGTCCGTGCATCGCCGTCGATCCGGAGGCCGCCGACGTCAACGCCCTCGCCGCGGAGACGACGCAGGATCGCCGTGCCGAATCCGTCGGCGCCGACGCGTCCGATGAACGCCGCCCGGTGGCCGAGGCGGGCAAGTCCGACCGCGACGTTCGCTTCGGCTCCGGCCACATGGCGCTCGAAGCGGGTGGCATCGGCCAGTGGTCCGACCTCGGACGCGACCAGCCCGACCATGGCCTCACCAAGCGTGACCACCTCGATGGACATGCCACGAGGATGCCATAGTCAGGTCATGGGATTCACATACGACCTTTCCGCGGTGCGCTTCCACGACGACGATCCATCGATGTGGCGATCGCGCGAGCTCCTGCCGGTGCCAGCCGATGCGGCGCTCGTGACCCTGGGCGAGGGCGGTACACCCCTGATTTCGGCAGGGATCGACACGGGCTGCCCCACCTGGTGGAAGGACGAGACCAGGAATCCGTCCGGCTCCCATAAGGACCGGGCTCTGTCCGTGTCCCTGACCGTTGCCAGGGCCGCCGGCGAGCTTTCAGTCGTCGTGGCCTCGGCCGGGAGCACGGCCCTCGCTGCCGCCACCTACGCCGGCCGGGCCGGCATTGCCTGCACGGTCGTCGTCGGGTCCGACGCGTCGGATGAGCGCCTGGTGCCCCTCGCGGTCCTGGGTGCTCGGGTACTGCGCGTCGACGGCTCGGTCGATGATGCTCTCGATCTCGTGGCCGAGGCATCCAGCGAGGTTGGCCTTCGCGATGTGTCGACCCGTCGATCCGGCGATCCGTGGGGCACCGAGGGCCCCAAGACGATCGCTCACGAGATCGTCCGCGACATCGGCGTTCCGGACTGGGTCATCGTCCCGATCGGAGGCGGCGGAACGATCGCCGCGATCTGGCGCGGGTTTCGTCGAGCTCGTCGGGATGGGCCTGGCCGAGCGTCTACCGCGGATCGTCGGCCTCCAGCCGGTCGGCTACTCGACCCTCGTCACGGCCATGGAACGAGGTTGGACGTCGGATCAGGACCTTCGCGATAACGCGCCCACGAGCCGACCACCGACCGTCCAGCTCAAGATCGCCCACACGGTGCCACCGGACGGCGCCGAAGCGCTGGCGGCCGTCCGCGAGTCGAACGGGCTCATCCTTGCCACGTCCGATGACGAAGCCCTGGCCGGCGTCAAGGAGCTCGGCGCCCGCGAGGGTCTGTACGTCGAGCCGTCGTCCGGGATCGTCGTGTCCGCCGTGCGTCGGCTCGTCGCCGATGGCATCGTGGCCGCCGGCGACCGAGTCGTCGCCGTCGTCTGCGGCGGGGGCCATCGCGAGAGTGCGGCCATTGCCGCGTCGCTGGGATCGCGACCGCGTGACGTCACGAGAGAGGAGCTCGGTCGCCTCCTGCGGTCCGGTTCGTAGGCAATCCCTGGACGTCGACGGCCGAGCCGAAGACGCTTTGGGCCTGTTCTTCTGCAGGTGGTGACTCGAGGCAACGTTTCAAGTTGCGCTGAAATCTCGGTCCCCAAACATCAGCATCCTTCTCCGGTTAGCCGCGTGACCGGTCCACCGACAACTATGGATTCGGGAGTCACGCGACCGAGATGATTGCTACCCCCAGCCACGACACCCAACCCCATGGGCGACGGCGCCGACTGCGCGGCGGACGGGGCCAATCGCTCGTCGAGTTCGCGGTCGTGTTTCCGGTCTTCATCCTCCTGCTCGCGGGGATGGTCGACTTCGGCCTTGGCCTTTACGCGAACGTCACGATCATCAACGCCGCACGGGAAGGAGCCCGACTCGGCGTGACGCTCCAGCCGATGAACACGTCGGCGATCGATACGCGGGTCCGTTCAATGGCGACCGGCCTCGACCAGGCCCAGCTGGGCGTCACCTCGACCTGCCTTCGCCCGTCCGGCTCGACGTTCGTCGCCTGCACCTCACCGTCGTGGGTGGCCGGGGACTCCGTCAAGGTCAATGTCACTTACCACTACTCGATGGTCTGGCCCCTCGCGTTCGGCACTCAGCTCGATCTCGCGTCGGCCGTCCAGATGAGGATCGAATGAACACGCCGGTCGCGCGGCACAAGGTGGTTGAAAGGGACCAGATGATGCAGTCGCGCAGCGGCGGCGATAGCGCCCCGGACCGCAAGGGCGAGCGAGGTCAAATCCTCGTCCTCTTCACCCTCGTGATCGTCCTGATCATGGGCCTCGTTGCCCTCGTCGTGGACGTTGGGGTTCTCAGAGGCGCAAGCCAGAACCTCTGGAACGCCCTCGATGCGGGTGCCCTCGCCGGCGCCTCGCAGTTGCCGGCCGACGGCGTTGCGGCAGACGCCATGGCCAACCAGTTCCTCCAGACGAACTATCCGAATGGTGTTCCACCCGGCAACGTCTCAACGACCTTCCGCTGTCTCATCGGGAGCAACAGCGGCTCACCGCGGCTCAGCGACGTCCCAACCGTCTGCGACCCCGGGGCGGGAGCGACATGGACGTGCAACAGCAGCATCTGCGTGGCCATGTGTGTGCCGACCTCGGGCGACACCTGCAACACGATCGTCCTCACCGGCAACGTCACGGTGCCCTATGGTTTCGGCCCCGCCATAGGTGTCAACAACGGAGACACCGGTCCCGTGACGTCCGCAGCCTGCAAGGGACCATGCGGGGCGCCACCGGAGAACCCCGTCGACATCGCCCTCATCGTCGACCGGACGTCGAGCATGAGCGGCGTCGATACGACCAACGCCCGGAATGCCTCTCAATCTGTCCGCGGGATGCTCGATCCGGCATTCCAGTGGCTGTCCTATTCGATGCTCGGCCCGAGCAACATTGGCGCCTGCAAGACCACGCCGGCGAGCACGATCGGCACCGCCGTCGCGCCGGCTGATCTCCCGCGCTGGGTGCCGATCGGCCTGACCGGACTCCAGTGGCATGGCCAGAATCCGCACGTGACGCAGGACTTCACGAGCGGCTCGAGCGCGATGCAGAACGCGATCGCGTGCTACACGAACTCGAGCACCGGAACTGACCTCCGGGATCCGATCCCGATGGCCACGTACGAGCTCAACACCTACGGTCGGCCGGGGGTGCCGAAAGGCATCATCCTCATGACCGACGGTCAGCCGAACGCCTCGACGATCAACCCCGGTGGCAGCAACTACTGCAACCAGGCCAACAACGTGGCCACGACCGCCAAGAACGTCGACAAGATCGAGATCTTCACGGTCGCCTTCGGGCTCGATGGCTCCAACGACATCGACTGTCCGGACACGACCGGGTTCTGGTCGACCCAGAAGGCATCGGATCTCGTCGCCAGCATGGCAACGAGTTCCGACAACGACCTCCCCTGCGGCGACCCCGAGAACAACGACGACACCGACCACTACTTCTGCGTTCCCAAGACGGCCGGCGCCTCAGCCGACCTCACGAACGCGTTCAAGAAGGCGACCGCCGCGTTGGTCGCCGGTACCAGGCTTATCCAGCTGCCCTAGCAGCACTTCCGCGGTGCGAACGCCCGCCCCAACCGGGGCGGGCGTTCGCATGTCCGCTGTGCCGGCAGGGTCGTGGCCGGACGCTCGATTCTGACGGAGGTCCTACCCTGTCGGGACCACTGGCGTGGCCGATCGAGCCCGAAGATCGCCAATACGCAACATTGCAAGTTGTCCTGCAATGTTGGCATTAGTACTATCGTCGCCCTTCTCCGGTCAGCCGTGTGGCCGGCCTATTCGACGCTGTTGCACCCTGGAGTCACGCGACGGAGATGAGCGCTTCCTTTCCCTTTGAGATCAGACGCCGCGGGCGGCGCCGACTGCGCGGCGGACGGGGCCAATCGCTCGTCGAGTTCGCGGTCGTCTTTCCGGTCTTCATCCTCCTGCTCGCGGGGATGGTCGACTTCGGCCTTGGCCTCTACGCGAACGTCACCATCATCAACGCGGCTCGCGAAGGCGCCCGCCTCGGCGTGACCCTCCAACCCTGGGATCAGACGAAGGTCGTGCAGCGCGTCAATGACATGTCGACGGGGCTCGATCTGACAAAGCTGACAGTCACCCCGACCTGTCTGAAGCCCGGAGGCGCATCGGTCGCATGCGGCTCAGCGGTTGGGGGCGACACAGTCAAGGTGCACGTCACCTACCACTACTCGATGGTATGGCCCCTAGCGTTCGGCACCCAGCTCGATCTCGCGTCGGAAGTCCAAATGAGGATCGAATGAACCCGCCGGTCGCCGGCGCAAGGTGGTTGAAAGGGACCCGACGATGCCTTCTCGAGACCGGGAGGGCGAGCGAGGTCAGATCCTCGTCCTCTTCACCCTTGTGATCGTCCTCATCATGGGCCTCGTGGCCCTCGTCGTCGACGTTGGCGTCCTGAGAGGCGCCAGCCAGAACCTGTGGAACGCCCTCGATGCGGGCGCCCTCGCCGGGGCATCGCAGCTGCCGGCCGACGCGACGAACGCCGACACCATGGCCACCACTTCATCTCAGACGAACTACCCAGGCGGCGATCCCCCGAGCAACATCACGGTGAGCTTCCGATGCGTTATTGGCAGCGACGGCCAGGTGGTGCCCCACGAACGTCGGACATACCGTAGCGTCTGCGATCCGGGCTCTAACGTGACCTGGAGATCAGAGCGCATCTGCGTCGGCTCTATCTGCGCTGAGATATGCGTGCCTTCCGAGGGCGACATCTGCAACACGATCGTCCTGTCCGGCGGATGTTACGGTGCCCTACGGGTTCGGCCCCGCCATCGGAGTCAACTCTGGCAACACTGGCCCCGTTACCTCTGCGGCCTGCAGGGGACCTTGCGGGTCGCCTCCGGACAGCCCGATCGATATCGTCATGGTCATCGACCGGACGTCGAGCATGTCTGGCGCCGACACGACCAACGCGAAGAATGCCGCCCAGGCGGCGCGCCGGATCCTGGATCCCACCCAGCAATGGCTCGCACTCGCGATGCTCGGCCCGACCAACACAGCGGCCTCGGGGTGCGCACACGCAGCCCCTGCCCCCGCCGGCTCCGGGCGCGACAGCCAACATCCCGGCCGATGTCAACAAGTGGGTCCCGATCGGCCTGACGGGCTTCACCTGGAAGTTCCGGAATCCGACGGTCTCGGGCGATTACACGAAGTCGGGAGCGGCTGGGAGCGGCATGGCCGAAGCCATCTCGTGCTACCCGAACTCGAGTACGAACACCGATCTCCGCGACCCGATGCTGATGGCGACGCACGTCCTCCAAACGAGTCCGCGCTTCGCACCGGCCGTCGCCAAGGGCATCATCTTCATGACCGACGGCGAACCGAACATCTCGACGATCTCCGGCAACACGAACTACTGCGACCAGGCGGCCACGGCCGGGGATGACGCGAAGGCCGTCGGGATCGAGGTCTTCACGATCGGCTTCGGCCTCGATGATGGCTCCCTCGATTGCCCCGATCCGTCCCTGCCTTGGCGCAACCAGCCTGCTTCGCGGCTGTTGGCGGACATGGCCACCCACGTTGCGGGCGACCCAGCCCGGCTCGACGATCTGCGCCTGCGGCGACCCGGAGAACGGCGATGGCGATCACTTCTACTGCGTCCCCAAGACGTCAGGAACCTCGCCCGACCTCACGAACGCATTCAAGTCGGCCATCAACCAGCTCGTCGGAGGGACGAAGCTTATCCAGCTGCCCTAGCGGCTCCTCCGCGATCGGACGCCCGCCCCATCGGGGCGGGCGTCCCCTGCTTTGTTCAGTCGGCGAGTATCGAGCGGGGGACTCGGCCGGCCGCTCGTAGCGCCACCTCGACGAACGGTCGCAGCCGCTGCGCCAGCTCGGTCGCAGTGCTACGAAAAGCTGTGAGCTTCTCGGCGTCCCTACCCTCCACCTCGGCCGGGTCGTCAAGACCCCAGTGGAGGGAGTTGTAGTCCCCTGGAAAGACCGGGCAAACCTGTCGGGCGCGATCGCAAACGGTGATGACGTAGTCCCACTCCTGATCGGTGAACTCGTCGACCGACTTGCTCCGGGCATCGGACCAGTCGATGCCGCGCTCGCCCAGCGCTCGGATCGTGTACGGGTTCACGGCCTTGGGATGGCTACCGGCAGATGCGACCTCGAAGGCCCCACCGCCGAACTGCCTCAGCAGGGCCTCGGCGATCTGGCTACGTGCAGAGTTGCCGGTGCAGACGAAGAGCACCCGGATCGGTGCGTCGGACATGGCATGGTTCTCCTTGATCGCCCGGAAGCGACCTGCGGCGTCGATCGTCGTTTCGAGATCGACGAGCTCGCTCTCGAGCCGATCGAGATCGGCTCGCTGACGATCGATGGCAGCCCGCTGTTGGGCGATGAGGGGCGCCAGATCGGCATCGATCTCGCGCCGGTCGATACACAGGCGCGCCAGCCGCCCGGCGTCCTGCGGACCGAGGCCAAGCCGTCGCAGGCTGAGCACGATCCGCAGTGTTGCCAGATCGCCGTCGTCGTAGTCGCGGTAGCCGTTCTCTCGTCTCGCAGGCGGCGGCAGGATGCCGACCGATTCATACCAGCGGACGGCCGACGCTGCGACGCCAGCTCTCGCAGCCACCTCGGAAACCTTCATAGAGCGAAGGTACATCTTCAAGTGACTTGAAGGTCAAGAGGCTTGTGACGCACGGACCCCAACCGCGGGTATCCCGGCCCTGTGCTATCGGGTGGCGGCGAACGATGCTGCACGCATGAAGAAGCGTGTACTTGTCGCCTATGCGACCAAACATGGTGCGACCCGGGAGATAGCGGACCGGATCGCCGAAGAATTGCGCGAATCTGGGCTCGTCGTGTCGATCGCAGAGGTGCGAGAGGCTCCGAGTCTCGAGCAGTATGACGCCGTCGTTCTGGGCAGCGCCCTCTACGCCGGTCGCTGGCGAGGCGAGGCCGTTCACTTCGTGAAGCGCCATCGGGCGCAGCTGGCGACGCGTCCGTTGTGGCTGTTCAGCAGTGGGCCTCTCGGCGAGCGGGAGGATCCCTCGGACATCGAGATGACGCAGCCAGTCGCCAAGGTGACGGCCGGGCTAAATCCCGTCGATCACGAGACGTTCGGCGGTGCGCTCCAGACGGGCACGCCGGGGTTCGTCGAGGGGTTGATGCTTCGCCGCATGGAAGGCGATTTCCGGGATTGGGACCACGTCCGCGACTGGGCTCGCGCGATCGCCGCGGATCTCGCCACGGAGGTCCCTGTCGGCTGACGCAGCGACGGGCCGGTCGGGCGTAGCATCAGTTCGTGACCCGGTTGGCGGATGGACTCGACGTCGACGGACCGGTCCAGGCCGAGGTGTTCGTCGTCTGGCTCGCGGGCGACCATCTCGAGCTGACGGGTCCGTGTGGCCCGGCGCCCTGGATCATCGAGATCCGCGAGGCGGAACACCCGGTGGAGGTCGTCGAGCGGATCGTTCGGGATGTCATCGGCGACCCACTGCTCATCCATTCCACATCGTGGCGCCGTGATCGCGACGCGGTCATCCTGAGCTTCGTCGTGGTCATCGACCCCGCCCGTGTCGGCGACATGAAGTCCGCTCCGATCGGACGAGCGGAGTTGGCTCGGGGCGAGGCGACCGCGGCGCCCCACTCGATCGCCCAGGCGCAGGTGGTCGAGCATGGCCTTCGTCATATGGCCTGGCTCGTGCGAGACGACCCCGTCGTCCGAGCCGAGCTGCCGGTGGGTTGGTGGTCGGCACTCGAGGCCTACGTGGCCGAGCCGTTCCGCAACCTGGGATAGCAATGGAGGACAAGATGGGCGTCGATCTGGTCACCGTCCGGTGTGTCTGCGGCTGGCAGACTCAGGGAACCGAGGACGAGGTTGTTCCGGCGACACAGGAACACGGCCGCCGCGTCCACAACATGGAGGCGACGCGGGAGGAGGTCCTCGCGATGGCCGTCCAGGCGAGGTCGCGATCGAGCCCTGACCTCGGACCGGACTCGGGTCAGGGTTCGGAAGGCGCAGCCTCCGAGATCGGCGGTGGCAGTCCGCTGGGGACGGTCCCGTTGGCCGGCGCGAGGGTCGGCACGATACGGAGCGCGCCTTCGGGATCCGATGCGAAGGCAGCCAGGACCGTACGCCACGTCGTCGCCACGACGCCAAGTAGCGGCACGACGATGAGCATGCCGGTGATCCCGGCCACAGCCGCGCCCGCCGGGATCGAGAGGAGGACGATCGCCGGGTGGAGGTTGACGGCCTTGCCGTAGACCAGCGGGGCCACGAAGTTGCCCTGGACGATGTTGAAGACCAGGGTGAAGATCACCATCACCGCGATCTGAGTCGGCGAGCCGACGGCGATGGTCACGAGCAACGCGATGCCCGTCGTGATCAGGCTCCCGATGTAGGGGACGAAGCCGCCGAAGAATGACAGCACCGCGAGAGGCAGGGCGAGCGGGATGCCGAGCACGAACATGATGAGCAGCTGCGTCGCTGCCCCGAACGCCGAGATGGCGGCCGTCCCGATCATGTAGCCGCTCAGGACACCGCTCGCCTGTGTGCCGGCGACATCGATATCCGCCCGAGGTCCCTTCGGCAGCCGACTGAGTGCCCAGCTCCAGATCTGCCCACCATCGCGCAGGAAGAAGAAACAGAGCAGTGCCGTGAGCACCATCCCGATGAGCAAGCTCATGACGCCTGCGAGTGCAGCCGTGGCGGCACCGGTTATCGCCCCGCTGAACGAGCCGGCAACTCCCCCCAGCCAGTCGAGGCTCGTGCCCCCGACGATCGAGCTCGCGCCACCTATTGCCGCGGCGGCGATCTCGCTCGACTGGCGGATCAGGGACTCGATCGACAGCCACATGATGAGGGCCACCCCACCGAACGTCGCCCCGGTCGTGAGCCCGGCCGCGATGGTTCGGCTCTGACCGCGGCGCAGGAGCGCCGAAACGGCCGGCGCGAGGGTGGCCGCGACGAACGTTCCGAAGAGGGCCGGGATGAAGAGGATGGGCACGCTTGAGATCGCAGCGATCGCCAGGCCGGCGATGGCGAACGCGACGAGCAGGCGCCAGCTCCATTGGGCAACGCGATCGAGCCAGCCCGGCACGAGCGTGTCCCGCTGCTCGGCCGGTCCCGGATCGAGTGCGGATATGACAGCTCCGTTCACGGCCACGAACATCGCCACGATCGGGATGACGATGAACACGCCGGCAAGCCCGCAAGGGAGGCGCCGATGGGCAGGGCAACAAGAACCAGGGCCGGGTGGATGCTGGCGTTCCGGCCGGCCGTCATCGGGCTGAGGAACCTCGCTTGGACCACCTTGACGGCAACGATGAGCCCGACGAGGGCAACGACCGCAGTCACCCCGCTCGCGGCCCAGGTCGCGATCACGAGGACACCCGCCGCGATGATCGGCCCGAAGTACGGGATGAACCCGAGCATGAACACGAGGACGGCGAGCGGCCCGGCGAGAGGTACGCCGAGGAGGACGAGGAAGACCAGGTCCGACAGGGAGTCGATGCTCGCGACGATCGCGGCGCCCCTGAAGTAACGACCGACCCGGCCAAGTGCATCCCTGCCCGCCGCGGTGAGCTCGCCGCGCTTTTCGGCCGGCGCGACTCCGATCGCCCAGGCCCAGGCCTTGTCGCCGTCGAGAAGGAGGAAGAACGTCGTGAACAGCGACAGGATCGCGATCGAGAACGCGTTGGCGATCGAGCCGACGATCGCCCCGCCCGTCGCTGATATCGACGACTTGATTTGGGCAGTTGTCTGCGCGAGGGCATCCGATGACGCGGGCGGCACTCCGGCCCTGGCCAGTTCCTCGCGCACCTTGTCGAGGCCTGATACAAGCGCATCGGCGACCTGTGGCAGGAATGGCACGAACGCGATCACCGTGAGCACGACGAATTCCGCCGATAACGAGCACGACCACCACGGTGACGAGGGCGGCCGCCTTGATCTTCGACCAGCCGCGGTCTCGGAGACCGACCACATAGGGAGCGAAGACGGCCGCAGCGATGATCGAGATCACGATCGAGGCGGTGACCGTGCCGAGCACCAGGGCGAGGGCGACGAGAACGGCGCCCAGGGCAACTGTCACCAGCACGCGCCAGCTCAAGGCTGCGATGTTGACGAGCCAATCGGGTACGACCTCGGCGGTCGGTACCTGCGGTGACCTCATCGGCCGGCCGGCTCCTCTTCAGCTGGTTGGGGGACGCTAGGGTACAGGCTCGGAATCCGCATCGTCCGGGGCAAGGGCCCGCAGCTCATCGACGAGATCGGTCGGCCGTTGCTGGCCGGGCCGTCGACTCTGGCCGAGGTTCGCGACGAGCAGAGCGACGCCGGCTACCAGGTAGATCTGACCGATGAGGGCTTCCGTGGCAGCAAGCATGTGGCCGAACTGGGACGCCGCCGTGAAGTCGCCGTAGCCGACCGTCGTGATCGTGATGTAGCTGAAATACACGAAGTCACCGGAAGACGGCGTGTCGGTCTGGACGAAGAACGGTCCGGCGATGCCATCGAGGACGGTGTAGATCGAGGAGAAGAAGAGGCCGATGAGGAGGTAGAGGCAGAGTGCCCCGGCGACCGTCCGCACCGTGATCGTCTCAGCGCCCAGGAGCCGACGGGCGATCACGAATGGCGCTACGAAAGCGAGCAGCGCTATGACCAGCGAGTACGGGTTCCGGGCCTGATAGCCGAGGACCGCGACGATCGTTGCCAGCACGATGGCGACCACGACCACGACGACGGCGATCCGGATCGTCCGCGGGTGCGCCCGCGAGGTGACGAGGATGAAGATCAGGGTGGCGCCCCCAAGGGAGGCCGCGACGAGCTGCCCGGGACCGCTCGTGTCGATCGACGCCAGCAGGACGATCGTCGCCAGGATCAGGACAAGGGCGATGCCGTACTCGTCCGGGCCAGCGAGCCTGGCGCGGATCCGGGCTAGCCACGATGGGGCCGCGGTCGTCACGGGGCATCATGTTACGGGCCCTGTGGCACCGCCCGAATGGCCGTCCGGCACTGGCCCCCTCACTGGCCGTCCGACATCGTGACGGCGATGGATCGCGCACTCGACGCGTCATCCATCGACGGAGGAATGACAGCGCCGAGCGCCGTAGTGGCCGACATCGGCCTGATCGTCTTCGTGTCGCTGCCCTGGACGCACGAGGCACTCTCGACTGGTTAGGGTCGCGCCCGCCTGAAACATGACTACTCGGTAGTCGCCTCGCACGGCCGGGTGGTAGGCGGGTGTCCTGGACGCTACCATCGCGTTCCCAGCCGCAGCACGAACGAAGCGAGGCCTTCCATGTCGGATGTCAAGCGCATCCCGTCGATCGGCCCTAAGGTGGCCGCGCAGAACGGCGGCACGGCGATCGACCCGGACGTCGCCGACGCTGAATCCGAGCGGCCATCGGCGACGGCGGATGCCAGTCCGACGACGGCCGACATCGGCCCGGCCACGGCGGATGCCAGTGCTGCTGCGCCGACCTTCGAATCGCTTGCCGGCGAGGAAGCCCTTGTCGCCGAGCTCGGCGAGGCCATGCGGTCTGCTGCCGAGGCGTGGCACGCGCGACTGTCCGAAGAGGCCGAGCGTTACCGCGACGACCATGTCGAGAAGATCGCCGAACGAGCCGAGTCCGAGACGACCGAGTTGCGGACGAATGTCACGACCGACCTCGCCGCCATCGAGGAGTGGGCGCAGATCCGTGTCCGCGAGGTCGAGGAGGAGCGCGTCCGTCAGGTCGAGAACCAGCACAAGGTCCTCGACGAGCGGCTCGAGCTCCATCGCTCGGTCATCGCCAGGGAGGTCCTGGCCGTCGAAAACGCGATCCAGGCATATCGCACCTACCTGGACGGCTTCTTCGCCAGACTCCAGAGCGAGTCGGATCCACAGACCATCATCCGACTGACGAGCAGCATCCCGCCCGTACCGGACCTCGATGCCGCGAGCGCCGCGGCCCGGGCCGAAGCCGAAGCAGAGCTCGCCGTCGACGCCGCGTCCCCCAGCGACGTCGCGTCACCCAGCGATGTCGCGTCCCTCGGCGATGTTGCGTCCCTCAGCGACGCCGAGATCACGACGAACGACCACGCGGCACGGGATGAGGACATCGCGAAGGCCGACGACACCGCGGAAGACGCCGAGATCGTCATGGTCGGCGTCATGGCCGAGCCGGAGGATGCCGTGTCGGCGCCCGCGTCGGAGCCCGAATCCGAGCTCGCTGCGGAATCCGAGCCGGCCGATGCACTGAAGCCGGCCGCCGAATCTGAGCCGGCCGATGCATTGGAGCCAGCCGCTCAATCAGAGTCCGCGTCCGAGTCCGAGCAAGAGGACGCGGCGACCGCGGCCGCCGAATCTCCGATCGCGGTCGAGGTTCGGGCGCGGAGTGGCCTTCCAACCAAGGAACCCGAGGATCGACCGGAAGAGGCTCCTGAGCCCGTTGGTTCAGCTTCGGCCAAGAGCTCGTCTTCGCTGCTGCGATTGACGACGATCTTCGGTCGCGGGCAGGAAACTCCGCCGGAGACGACCGAGAAGGAGTCCTAGCCCGCCCGTCGCGACCACGTGTCGGCCGATCGCCGCACGGAGCGGATCACACCGACGCGGTTTCAGGCTGGCGGGTTGCGAGCCACTTCTCGAAGGCGTCGAAGTTGGCCGGGATGCGAGCCTCCGGGTCGATCGATCCGCCTCTGAACAGCCGGTCGGCCTGGGCATCGTCGATCGCGTCCGGAGTCTTGAGGCCGTTGCCCGTGATGAGGGCGACGATCTCCTCGTCTCGCGATAGGACGCCCGAGTGAAGCGCCTGGGCAAGCGCCCCGATGGTGACCCCGCCCGCTGTCTCGGTGAAGAGGCCCTCCTGCGAGGCGAGGCTCCGGATCGCGGCCGAGGTCGCGCTGTCGGGCACGGCCTCGACCGACCCACCTGACAGGCGGGCCAGTTCGAGCACCTGCGCGCCGTCGGCAGGATCGCCGATCGCCAGGCTCTTCACGATGGTCGCCGGCTCGCGGACCGGGATCGGGTGCGCGCCGCCCACGGCCCAGGCGTCGGCGACCGGCGCACAGCCGGCGGGTTGGGCACCGACGAGCTTCACGGGGTGCTCGTCCACGAGTCCATAGCGAACGAGGTCGGCAATGCCCTTGGCGACCTTGGTGAACTGTGAGCCGGAGGCGATGGGGATGACGATCGCATCCGGTAGACGCCAGCCGAGCTGCTCCGCGATCTCATAGGCGAGCGTCTTCGAGCCCTCGCTGTAGTACGGGCGGAGGGTGACGTTCACGAAGGCCCAACCAAGCTCGTCCGACACTTCGACGGAGAGGCGATTGATCTGGTCGTAGGTGCCATCGATCGGGACGATCGTGGCGCCGAAGGCCGAGGCCTGGCGGATCTTGGCCGCCTCGAGGTCGGCCGGCACGAAGACGTAGCAGCCGAGTCCCACCGCGGCAGCCGCGGCGGCGACCGCCCCGGCAAGGTTGCCGGTCGAGGCGCAGGCGACCGTATCGAAGCCGAACTCGATGGCCCGGGCGATGGCCAGTGCCACGACGCGGTCCTTGAAGGACAGGGTCGGATTGAGAGAGTCGTTCTTCAGCCAGAGGTTCGTGACCCCCAGCGTCGCGCCGAGCCGGTCCGCCCGCTGGAGCGGGGTCGAGCCGACGGGCAGGGATCGGGCCGGTGCGACGTCGACGGGCAGCAGCTCGAGATAGCGCCAGATCCCGGACGGACGGTCCCCGATGGCGTCACGCGAGACGAGGGAACGGATCTCGGCCTCGTCGTAGGTCACCTCGAGCGGTCCGAAACAGCGACTGCACACATACGACGGCCCGGTCGGATAGGCGGTCTGACAAGCCCGACAGTGGAGGCCGACGATACGAGACATGGCCAATGACTCCTCAGGGTTGGAGGAGGAGCGACCGGCCACCGGAGCGTCTCTCTGAATTGAGAGACCCTTCCTCCTTACGGTGTCGGAAGGGTCACGGATGACATTCCGCATCTCGCAGGAGAACCTGCCCGGAGTTGGCACCTTGCGTTGGCTTCCGCCTCGGCAGGTTGTCGCGGCTTCACAGGGCCGGTCCCTCCACCGCTCTTGATACGGTATTCGGTTGTCGGCGAGTGTAAGGCGTTGGCCGACCGCCGGCAAGAACGTCGGATCAAGGGCTCGAAGAGCAGCAGGCGCAGGCGCCCTCGATCGATGCCTCGACGGCGGTTGCCGCGTCGCAGCACGGCTCGCTCGATCCGATCACCGTGAGGGTTCGAGCGGGCTTGCTCATCGTCAGGTGGCGTTCAAGCGTCGCCAGTCGCGCGTCGAGAGCTCGGAGGCTCTGGATCCGTTCCCCGATGGACGAGCGTCGTTCGGCGATGAGACCTGGGAGGGTGGCCGTCGTATCGGCGCAGTGGCCCGAGTGACACCACGTGGCGATCCGGGCCGCGTCTTCGAGCGGGATGTCGAGTCGCCGCAGATCGATGAGCAGGCGGAGGTGCTCGACATCGACCTCGGCATAGTCGCGGTAGTTGTTGTCGCGCTCGCGGGTCGCCCGCGGGAGCCATCCCGATCGCTCATAGAAGCGAACCGTGTCCCGCGAGACGCCAACCCGATCCGCAAGCTCACCGATCCTCATGACGACAGGGAACCTTGGAGCTTCTCCAATGTCAAGGCGCTGCCGGCCGCGGATCGAGCGGGCCCCTGCTAGCGTTCGTCCGGTGATCGAAGCGCCCGGACCAGCGCCGTTTCCCGACATGGTCTGGGTTCCCGGTGGGGCGTTCACCATGGGCTCCGACCATCACTATCCCGAGGAGCGGCCGGCCCACCGTGCCCGGGTCAGCGGCTTCTGGATGGACCGTGCGCCTGTCACCAATGCGAGGTTCAGCCGGTTCGTCGAGTCGACCGGCCACGTGACGGCGGCCGAGATCCCGCCAGACCCGGCCGCCTACCCGGGCGCCCGGCCTGAGATGCTGTATGCGGGCTCGCTCGTCTTCGTCCAGCCGGCCGGTCCGGTCGACAGGCGCGACATCACAAACTGGTGGGTCTTCCTCGCGGGAACCCAGTGGCGGCACCCGTACGGGGCGGACAGCACCCTCGACGGTATCGAACAGCACCCGGTCGTTCACGTCGCGTACGGGGACGCCGAAGCGTTCGCGTCGTGGGAGGGCAAGGTCCTTCCGACCGAAGCCGAGTGGGAGTTCGCTGCCCGGGGTGGGCTTGCCGGCTCGCCGTACGCATGGGGCGACGAGCTCATGCTGGACGGCCGGTTCATGGCCAACTACTGGCAAGGCAGCTTTCCATGGGAGAACCTTGAGCTCGATGGATGGACGCGCACCTCCCCGGTCGGGACGTTCCCGCCCAACGGGTATGACCTGGTGGATGTCATCGGGAACACCTGGGAATGGACCACGGATTGGTACGAGGCTGGCCATGTCCAGCCAGCCCACGCCTGCTGTGCGCCGGTCGACCCGCGCGGAGGGCGCGAGGAACGCAGCTACGACCCATCCGAGCCCGAGATCCGGATCCCTCGCAAGGTGATCAAGGGTGGCTCACATCTGTGCGCCGAGAACTATTGCCGACGATACCGACCGGCCGCCCGTTTTCCCGAGCCGATCGACACCTCGACGAGCCATCTCGGTTTTCGCTGCATCGTTCGGGTCGAGTCGGCAGTCGACTAGCCGCCGTGCGTCCGGAGCACGTCGGCGAGTCGATCGAGAGCCGCGCGCCGTTCGGCCCTGACTCGGCCGATGGTGTCAGGGGTCGGGTCTGCGTCGAGGGCCGCCGCCCAGCGGACCCGTAGGCGGGTGCCACGATCGATGGGCTCGAGATCGGCCGTGGCGCCGACGGGTCCGATCGAGGGCACCGTGAGGCGCCAGGCGATGTGCTCGAAGGGTTGCCAGTCGACGATCTCCTCGAGCGTCGCCAGTCGCCCGGTGACGCACTGGGAGGTTGTTCCGACACCGCGACGTCCCGCTCCCGCCACCTCGGTGATGGCGATCGGGCCTTCCCACAGCGGTCGAAGCGACGGAGACGTAACGTGGGCCCAGCACACGGCGGGATCTGCCGCGAGGTCGACGGTCTCGTCGAGGATCGCCGAGTCGGGCCCGATCTCGAGCCTTCGGCGGTCGCTCTCGGTGACCCAGTGTTGTTCGAGATCGAGGACGAACGTGTCGACGTCGCCGATGTGATCGAAGGACTCCCGGGCAGCAACGAAGCCGGCCTCTGCGGGTTCGATCCCGAGGGCCGCCGCGCCGGCCGCCGTGAACTGGGCGAAACCGGCCTCGCGCTCGGTGGCCGTCGCCCCTTTGAGGAGTCGGTGGGCCAGGATGACGTCCGCGCCCGCCAGCTCGTCGCGCCCGGCGATCCGGCTGCGCACGAAAGCGCCGTGGTGGACGAAGATCTTGAGGCCCAGTCGGGGTGCCATCGCGCACGACGCGCAGTCGCACGAGGAGGCGCCGTCGATGCTGCGGAGCCGCCGCCTGAACGCTACATAGGCGGCCTCGATCGCGTCGAGCTGGAGCGACCCATCGGCGCGACCGTCTTCGACGTACATGAATGCCGCGTCGCCCTCGAGCTTGGCGAGCCGAAACGGCGGCTCGAGGCGGCCAACGACGGTCTCGAGGAGGTCGCCGGCGATGACCGGCGCGTGTTCGATCTCGCCCCGAGACAGATAGGCCGTGTAGCCAGTCAGGTCGGCCAGGACGAGCGTCCCGGTCTCAGGTACCGCGCTCACGATGTCGGAGTGGCGCGGATCGTCCGCTGGCACTGAGACAGGATCACGGTCGCCTCCTTTCAATCCGCTGCGTGCCACCCTAGACCTTGGAGTCACTCGAATGTCAATACCCACGCTCCGGTGTTCTGCCGAAGGCCCGCCATAACTCCCTAGGATGTGGGGGTGCAGACCTGTCCCTCCTGCGGCGAGAAGAACTCCGAGCGCGCCCGCTTCTGCCAGGCGTGCGCAACGCCGCTGCCCGAATCAGTCGAACCGACAGCAGATGTGCGCAAGGTCGTGACGATCGTGTTCGCCGACATGGCCGGTTCGACGCAGATCGGCGAGAAGCTCGATCCGGAGGCGCTCCGCCGTGTTCAGGCCCGCTATTTCGACGCGATGGCGGCCGTGCTCGGGCGCCATGGCGGCACGGTCGAGAAGTACATCGGCGACGCAGTCATGGCCGTCTTCGGCATCCCTCTCCTCCACGAGGACGACGCGGTCCGCGCGGTCCGAGCCGCGCACGGGATGCAGGAGGCGCTTTCGTCGCTGAACGACGAGCTTGAGCGCGATCACGGTGTCCGGATAGCGATCAGGATCGGCGTCAACACCGGCGAGATCGTGGCGGGCGACCCGACGGCTGGCCAGCGCCTTGTCACCGGGGATGCTGTCAACGTCGCCGCCCGACTCGAGCAAGCGGCGGGTAGCGGGGAAGTGCTTATCGGGGTGTCGACGTATTGGCTTGTCAAGGACGCGGTCGAGGTCGAGGAGGTCACGGCCCTCGACCTGAAGGGCAAGACCGAGCCCGTGGCCGCGTACCGACTCCGAGCGGTCCGGGCGGGCACTGCAGGTCACGTGCGCAACCTCGATTTGCCCATGGTCGGACGGGTGAGGGAACTGGAGCTGATCAAGCAGTCGCTCGAACGCGCCCGGGACGAGCGAACCTCCTACATGTTCACTCTGCTCGGCTCGGCCGGCGTGGGCAAGTCGCGGCTCATCGGGGAGTTCCTTGGCGCGATCGACGATGCGAGGGTCCTGCGCGGTCGATGTCTCTCCTACGGCGACGGCATCACCTTCTACGCTCTTGGCGAGATCGTCCGTGAGGCTGCCGAGGTCGCTGAGGCCGACGACAGTGCTACGGCCGCGGCGAAGCTCAAGGCCGTCATGGACGGCGTCGAGGACGGCGACCGGATCGCCCGGCTCGTCGGAGGGCTGTTTGGGTGGGCCGACCCGAGCACGGCCGAGGACGCCTCATGGGCGACACGCAAGCTCTTCGAACACCTGGCTCGCGAGCGACCGCTCGTCGTCGTCGTGGACGACATCCATTGGGCCGAGCCGCTGATGCTCGACCTCATCGAGCACCTCGCCGACTGGACCCGTGAGGCCATGTTGTTGATCCTCTGCGTCGCACGTCCCGAGCTGCTCGAGCTCCGGCCCGGCTGGGGCGGCGGCAAGGTGAACGCGACCTCGATCCTATTGGAGCCGTTAGCCGCAGGCGAGGCGGATGCCCTGCTCGACCACCTCCTCGGCGAGGCCGTCCTGCCGGGAACCGCCCGGGAGCGGATCCTCGCGGCGGCCGAGGGCAACCCACTCTTCGTCGAGGAGATGATCGGGATGCTCATCGACGACGGCCTGCTCCGCTACGACGACGGTGCCTGGCGGGCGGTGTCCGACCTTGCCGACCTGACGGTGCCGCCGACGATCCAGCTCCTGCTGGCGGCCCGTCTCGACCGCCTCGAGGCCGAGGAGCGGGCGGTGATTGAACGTGGCGCCGTCGAGGGCAAGGTCTTCCATACTGGTGCCATCACCTCGCTCGCGCCCGAGGGGCTCCGTGCCCAGGTCCGACCACGCCTTCTGGCGCTCGCCCGTAAGGAGCTCATCCGCCCCGATCGGGCCGAGTTCGCCGGCGAGGACGCTTTCCGCTTCCGCCACATGCTCATCCGCGATGCCGCCTACCAGGCGATGCCCAAGGAGCAGCGGGCCGAGTTGCACGAGGGTTTCGCCCGCTGGCTAACCGGCGCCGCCGGGGAGCGAGTCGCCGAGTACGAGGAGATCCTCGGCTACCATCTTGAGCAGGCGCATCGGTATCGAACGGAGCTCGGACCGAGTGACGAGCGGACGCTTGAGCTCGGGCGGGAGGCTGGGCAGGCTCTTCGGGCTTCGGCGGAGCGTGCCCTGTCGCGCGGTGACTTGGATGGCGCCACCCGACTTCTCGAGCGATCCATTGAGTTGCTCGACGGAGTCGAGCGCGCAGCCACGATC
This sequence comes from uncultured Chloroflexia bacterium, assembly GCA_963789905.1. GTDB lineage: Bacteria > Chloroflexota > Limnocylindria > Limnocylindrales > CSP1-4 > CAWBMK01. The sequence continues at coordinate 73,885 of CAWBMK010000007.1, forward strand.
GTTGAGCTCGGCGAGATCCTCACCTGGAAGGACGAGGAGAAGCGGGCGATCCCGCTCCTGCGCGACTTCCTGGCCTCGCCCGCCGCCGCCGAGTCACCTGGCCTTCGGATCCGGGCCGAGATGTACCTGGTGTTCGCCGGGACTGCGACCGATCCAACGCAGACCATGGAGGGCGCCTACTCGGCTATCGAAATACTGTTGGCGGAGGCCGAGGCGCTCGGGGACGAGGATGCGATCGTCGCCGGCCTGCTCGGCGGCGGTCAGTTCGCATCCTGGCTTGGTCGGACACACGAGCAGCGCGTGATCTGCGAGCGTCTGCTCCCACGCGTCGCCGACCTCCGAACGATCTACCGCGACTGGGTCGGGACAGGACTTCGGATGGACGTATTCTGGGGATCGGCCCCCGTTGACGAAGGACTTGGCATGGTCGGGACGATGCAGCGGATCTCGGGCGACAGCGTTCTCGGTAGCTTGGCCACCGAGGCGACCCGGGCCGCCCTCCTCGCCATGGCAGATCGGGTGCCCGAGTTCGACGCGACCCTTGACCGGTACGACCAAGTGAGATCCGACCTCGGCCTTGAAGCGCACGATCCAGGTGCTCAACCCCGCGCCGAGAGCCTATGGCTACTCGGCAGGCTCGACGAAGCGGTGGCCGTGCTGCGCGAGGAGAAGGCGTACCTGGACAGCAGGGGCGAGACCGGCGTCAACTCGACCACGACGGCTATGCTGGCGATCGTCCTCGCCGAATCCGGACGGATCGACGAGGCTGACAGCCTGATCGCTGAAGCCGTCTCGATGGCTGCCTCGGATGACTTTGCGACCCATGTCGAGATCGGAGTTGCGACCGCCCTCGTCTCGCTTGCCCGAGGCGACCACGCCGCGGCCATGACGGCCATCGACGGCGCGCTTGCGAGGGTTCGGAGGACCGACTACCTGAACCACACCGCCGACGCCCTGCGGGTCCGCGGTCAGGTGCTGCTCGCTGCCGACCGGCCGACGGAGGCTCAAGGATCATTCGACGAAGCCCTTGCCATCTACGAGCGAAAGGGCAACGTCGCCTCCGCTCGTCGCCTCAGGGAGTGGCTCGGGACCACCAGAATCCAGCTCTGATGACAATCCGTTGACGATTGGCCACGATCCGTTGACGCCCTACGCCCGAGCCCCTACGCTGCCGCTCACGATGCGTCCAACAGCCCGTGATCCGATGGAGCGCTGCTGCTCCTGTACCCGGCGAGTGCCGGCCGGATACGGGCGCACGCGTGACTGACCGAGGGGCCTAGGCCTCCAGGGACGCGACGACCTCGCACCGGACGGACTCGCGGAGCCGTCGCGATCATCCTTCGATCGTCTCCCAAGTCGAGGTCACCCATGGCATCGTCTCCTGATCCCTCCGGCCGCATGATCGACCCGCGCGGTCATCGCTTCGGGGCAGCCCTCTCCGTCGTCATCCTCGCCATCGCCTTCATCGCCAACGTTCCTCTGCTGGTACTGGCCGTGACACTCATGCTCGGGGCGAGCGCGGCGTTCGGGACCCAGTACTCGCTCCTCGGCAAGCCGTGGCCCTACGTCCGACGGACCCTTCGCCTGGGTCCGCCGGCCGAGCTGGAATCGGAATACCCGCCGCGCTTTGCCCAGGCGCTGGGGTTCATCGTCCTGACCGTGGCCGATGTGCTGTTCCTGGCCGGGGCCGTACCGGCGGCCTGGCTGCCGGTGGCGGCGGTCGTCGGCCTCCAGACGCTTCTCGCAGCGACTGGCTACTGCCTCGGCTGCAAGCTCTACGTCCTGCGCTGGTATGTGCCGTCGGTGTTCGACCGGATCGTCGGCAAGCCGCAGCCGTCGTTCGGGGGCAAGTTCCAGTAGTCGCGGCCAGTGGCCTACGTCACTCGGGCGAGGGCCTCGTCGAACCGTAGATGGTCGCCGGCGTCGACGATCGTGCGGATGCGATCGAACGCGTCCCAGACATCGACGAATTGGGTATAGGCCGGGGCGAACCCGAGCCGCAGTGAGTCGGGCGCCCGGAAGTCGCCGAGCACGCGCGCCTCGCGCGCGGCCTGGCTGATCCGCCACGCCTGGGCATGGCGGAACGAGACGTGGGAGCCGCGTGACTCCGGGTCACGCGGCGATCCGACGGTGAAGCTAAGCGGGGCCAGCCACGAGTCGGCCAAACCGATCGCCAGATCTGTGAGGGCGATCCCCTTCGATCGCAGGGCGTCGATGCCCGCGTCCGCCAGCACCGATGCGCTCTCGCGGACCGCCACGAGCCCGCCCACGACCGGTGTGCCGACGAGGAACCGGCCGATGCCCTCGATCGGGTCGTAGCGTGGACCCATCGCGAACTGATCGCGCTGACCGAACCAACCCCAGATCGGATGATCGAGCGTGCCCTGGAGAGAGCGCCTGACGTAGAGGAATGCCGGCGCGCCGGGCCCGCCGTTCAGGTACTTGTAGGTGCAGCCGACGGCGAGGTCGGCACCAGCGGCCTCGAGCTCGATCGGGACCGAGCCGACCGAGTGCGAGCAGTCCCACAGCATGAGCGCCCCAGCGTCGTGAGCCGCGGCTGTCATCGCCGCCATCGGCTCGAGGGAACCCGATCGATAGTTGAGGTGCGAGATCGCGACGAGAGCGACCCCGCCATCCGCCTCCGCCGCGGCCAGGGCGGCCGACAGCCGCTCGACACCCAGGCCGTCGATCGGGTCGCCAACCAGGAAGCGGAGATCGAGCCCGCGTTCCGCGGCAATGCCCTCGAGGATGTAGCGATCGGTCGGGAACTCGTCGGCCGTGGTGAGGACGACCCGTCGGCCGGGCCGAGCGCCGATCGCGGCTGACGCCAGGCGGTACAGGTTGACGCTCGTCGAATCGGCAACGACCACCTCGCCCGGACCGGCGCCCAGAAAGTTACGTGCGAGCAGGTCGCCGACCAGCTTCGGAAGCTCGACCCACGATTCCCAGCCCTCGATGAGGCCGCTGGCCCACTCAGTTCCGACAAGTCGATCGAGTGCATCGGCCGTGCGCCTGGGCAGCCTGCCAAGTGAGTTGCCATCGAGATAGAGGAGCTCGTCGTCGTCGATGACGAACGCATCGCGAAGGCCAGCGATGGGATCCTTGCGATCGAGCTGTTGGGCATCCTCGCGAGACGGGATCGCCATCCGGGCTACTTGGCGGGAAGGCTGCGAGTATGGCCGATCGCCTTGCGCACCCATGGCGTGAGCTCGTCGTCGTCGGCGACAGTCGCGGTCGGAACGATGTAGTAGCCGCGCATCGGCCGGTCGGCCATCGGCATCAAGGTCTCCATATCGCCGGCCTCCGACTCGGGCAGGCGGACGAACCACGACGATGCGAACAGACCGGTAGCAAGATTGCCGTTCACGAAGGCTGCCGGATAGCCGAACATCTTGCGCCGCGCGACCTCTGGAAAGTGCTCCTCCATGAACGTCCCGAATCGCTCGACGAGCTCCGGCGGCGCCTTCTCCATCTTCATCGTTCGATCGTCTGGCGGCCCATGGTCAGTCCTCCGAGCGATGACACTCCCGGCATCATAAGCAGGCCCGTCGCGCCTGAGCCTCAGTCGAGGTGCTCGTCAGCCGCGTCGATGCCGTCGTCAAGGTGGCGCAGGCCCTGCCGAAGCCAGCCGGGGGCGGCATCGGCCAGGTCCCACATGTCGTCGGGATCGAACGATGCGGCGATTCTCTGGTAGCCCTCTACCTGCAGGAACGCGCCGACGACCAGGGCCAGGTCCGCCGCCTCGATGAGGGCCTCCCGTGGCGCCAGGCCCGACCATGAATCGAGGTACGCGTCGCGGAGCTCCCGTCTGACGGAGGGGTCGCCGACCCGACCGAGCAAGGTCGTCAGGTCGACGAACGGGTGGCCGATCACGGCGTCCGTCCAGTCGAATACTCGACACCCCTCGTTCGTCTCGACGACGTTGCCTGCGTGGAAGTCGCCGTGGACGATCGTGCGCAGCGGAACGAGCGACTCGAGACGGCGACAGACCTCGACGATGGCCGGAATCGCGCCACGGAATCGCTTCCGTTCGTCTGCCGTGAGCCCGATCATCGTCGCGTCGCCCGGAGCGAGGCGAGCCACGAAGGCCGCGGTTTCCATGGGTCCGCGCTGCGGGGCGCCGGACGATGACAGAAGATCCAGTCGGTCGAGAAACGCCAGCTGGATCCGGGCGAGGACCTCGAGACCGGCCGCCCAGCGCTCGACTGGCTGATCCTCGAGCGTCCGCCCGCCGAAGTCCCGCATCAGCAAGAGCCCTGTGGTCTCGTCCGTGGCGACGACATCGGGTACGAGTTCGTTGACGACCGAGGCGATCGTCTCGGTCAGGGCAGCTTCGGCGTGGAAGATCGGGGCCGGCTGCTTGGCGAAGAACGCGCCGCTCGGTGTCTCGGCCCGAAGGATCGCCGAGATGCCCCAGAGCTGGTGCAGCGTCGGAGGCTCCGGATCGACGCCGATCCCCGTGAGGCGTTTGACCATCCAGTCCGAGGTCCTATCGAACCAGCCCGGATGAGACCACGGCGGGCGGCGGGCCGATCGGACGCCTGCCAGCTCAGCGAGCCAGCGGTCGAGCGGTGCTCGGGCTGCCGGCGGATCGACCCGAGCCGGATCGAGCTCGCCACGCGGCACCCAGCGGTGCCCGCGTCGGGATCGCTCCGTGGGTTCCAGCTCGACCAGCCACTCACTCGCGCTATCGTGATCCGGGTCCAGCGGGATGACTCGCAGGACCGGGACATCGCCACCGAGCAGGGCCCGGGCACCCTCGACGAAGGGCGCCGCATCGTCGGACCAGGACGCTGACTCGCCGCCCGGAAGGACGAGCGCATCACCCTCGCCGAACCGGGTGAGGATGAACTCGCCGGACGGATCGGTGACCAGGAAGCGGATGTCGCGCTTCATCCTCGCCGACTCAACAATTCGTACTTCCGGTCCCGGTTCGACGACGCCGCACCGGGCGGCGTTCGGACTGCGTCGGCGCGAAGACCTGCTCTGCCACCGTCTCGACGACCCAGTCCGTCCAATCGTCGTTGGACCAGCCATGCCGTTCGACAAGGGCGTGATATACGTCCTGACCGACCAGGAGCAGCAGCAGCTGGTTCGCCCGCTCGGGGTCGATGCCGGGTCGCAACGGCGCCTTGGCGCGCAGGATCTCGAGGGCTGCCCGATAGCCATCGGCCTGCCAACGGTCGTGGAAGTCCATGACCGCTGCGACCTCCGGATCGGCGCTCGCTCGCGCCGCGAGACTCAGGGGCGTCACCCGGGTCAAGATCGTGCCCGCGCCGGTGACGAAGTGCCGGACCGCCTGCCTGAGATCGGGCGCCGCGATCATGGCCCGGTACCAGGGCTGCTGCTCCGGGATCGCCGGCTCCTCCTCGCCCATGACGGCGAAGTCGATCGCCCGACTGAACAGGGCACCCTTCGTGTGGAAGGTGAAGTAGACGGTCTGGACGGCGACGTCGGCTTCCTCAGCGATGGCCGTCATGGTCGTGCCGCTGAAACCGCGCTCGCAGAACAGCCCGTAGGCTGCCTTGACGATCCGCCAATGCGTCGCTTTCGACTTCTCGCGGCGCGACAGCCTGGCGTTCGGCGCGCTCTTGACAGGGGTCATCGCACCGTCCATATTACGCGAGTCGCACACTAGAGTGCGACACTAGTTGTGCGCTCTAGTGAGATTGGCAGGAGACCAGACTGAGGGAGCGCGTCATGAGCGGGATGCGTCGACGGGTATGGTGGGTCCTCCCGGCGCTGTCAATCCTCATCATCGCTTTCGGTGTCGGCGACGTGATCCTGGGGGCGACCGCCGATCCAGGGATCGCGGTCGGGCTGTCGGGTATGACGCTGGCTCAGCTCGAGGCGGAGGGTTCCGCTGCCTACCGCCTCTTCGACTTCTTCACACGGACCCAGGGCATCGTGCTCGTGGCTTTCGGCGTCCTACTGACGGTGGTGCTGCTGATCCCGTATCGAGGCGGTCGACGCTGGGCCTGGTACGCCGGGTGGATCTTCCCGGGATGGGCGATTGGGGTGTTCCTCATCTATCTCGCATGGGGGATCGCGCCCGACCAGCCGTCACCGCCCCCGATGGTCTCCGGCCCGATCCTGGGGCTGCTGGCCGCGATGGTCCTACTCATCGATCGACCGCGGTTCACTGTGACCGACACCAAACAGCGGGCGTGAGATGGACTCGCTGGTGCTGATCGAGCGGATCCTTCACGTCGGCTCGGCGATGATCTGGTTCGGTGGGGCGATCATCGGATCGTTCTTCCTCGCGCCGACGGCGGAGGCACTCGGCAAGGCCGGCCAGCCGTTCATGGATCATTTGGTGAACCGGCGCCGGATGGGGATCTTCTTCCCGATCGTCGCGGCGGCGGCGATCCTGTCCGGCGCGGCTCTGTACTGGCGTGACTCGGGCGGCCTCCAGGTCAGCTGGATCACAACCTCGATCGGGATCGCCTACACGATCGGCGCGATCGCCGCTCTCCTCTCGTTCATCGGTGGCCTCGTTCTTGTCGGTCCGAGCGTGGCCGCGCAGACCGCCGTCCGGAACGAGCTCGCCGCGGCTGGCGTTGACGCGCCCGACGACGACCAGCGACGACGCCTCGAACGGGCGGATCGGCAGATGCGCCTGGCGACCCGTATCGACCTGCCCCTGCTCACGGTCGCTGCCCTGAGCATGGCCGTCGCGCGCTACGTGTAGGACTGGACACGGCCGAGGTCGGGCGTGCAGCTGTCATCGTGAATGCCCTGCGTGTCGCCGGCGCCATGTACGTCGCTTTGGGTCTCGGCTTCGGGATCGGGATCGCGATCACGCTCGCGTACTACGCTCGCGACGGCGAGTTGCCGATGACGCCGTTCGGGTTCCGGTCGCTTGCCGGCGGCCCGTTCGAGAAGCTCAGTCCTGAACAGTTCGCTGTCCTGGGGTCGGCACTGGTGGCGGTCTGCGCCCTCGACACGATCGCGGGTACCTGGCTATGGCAAGGCAGACGCCGCGGCATCATGCTTGGGCTCGCCACGTCGGTGCCCAGCCTGCTGCTGGCCGTTGGATTTGCCCTGCCGATCCTGCTCATCGGGATCCTGGTCCGAACGGCCCTCGTCCTGGCTGGCCGGCGCGGCGCGGCCTGACGATCAGTCGTCGGCAAGGTTGGGGCGAAGCCAGCGTTCGGCTTCGTCGAGGGCGATGCCCTTGCGAGTCGCGTAGTCGGCCAGCTGGTCGCGACCGATCCGCCCGACGCCGAAGTAGTGCGACTCCGGTCGCCAGAAGTAGTAGCCACTGACCGAAGCGCCGGGCAGCATCGCGTACGACTCGGTGAGCGTGATTCCCGCCGCCTGTTCGGCGCCGAGGAGGCGGAAGATCTCGCCCTTCTCCGTGTGGTCGGGGCAGGCCGGGTAGCCGGGCGCGGGCCTGATGCCCTGGTAGGCCTCGCGGATGATGTCCTCGTTGGTGAGCGACTCGGAGGCCGCGTAGCCCCACAGCTCGCGCCGGACGATCTCGTGCATCCGCTCGGCGAACGCCTCGGCCAGTCGGTCCGCAAGGGCCTTGGTCATGATCGCGCTGTAGTCGTCGTTGGCCACTTCGAATGCACGGGCCACCTCGTCCGTCCCGACGCCGGCGGTCACGGCAAATGCCCCGACGTAATCGGTCAGGTTCGCCTCACGCGGGGCCACGAAGTCCGCCAGGGCGATGTTCGGACGGCCGCCTGGCTTGGCCATCTGCTGGCGAAGCGTTCGGAACGTGCCCACGATCGCCGACCGCGACTCGTCGGCGTAGAGCTCGATGTCGTCATCCGGGGTCGAGGCCGCGGGCCAGAATCCGACCACGCCGTTCGCCTGCAGCATCCCTTCCCGAACGATCCGGTCGAGGAGGGCCAGGGCGTCGCGATGGAGATCGCGGGCAGCCGGCCCGACGACGGGATCGTCGAGGATGGCCGGGAAGCCCGGACCCTTGAGCTCCCACGTGTCGAAGAACGGGCTCCAGTCGATGCGATCGACGAGGTCCGCGAGGGGTTGGTCGAGCACTGGGCGTACCCCGACGAACGTCGGTGCGATGGCCGGCGCCGCCGTCGGCCAATCGATCGCGAAGCGGTTGGCCCGCGCCGCCTCGATCGTGAGGCGGACCTCGCGATCGCGGCGTTCGCTCCGTTCGTGGCGGATCTCCTCGTATTCCTCGCGCACCCCGGCCACGTATCGCTCGCGGTTGTCCTCCGAGGTCAAGGCGCCGACGACCCCGACGGCGCGCGACGCGTCGAGGACGTGGACGGTGGGCCCCGAATAGGCCGGCTCGATCCTGACCGCCGTGTGGGTCCGTGATGTCGTCGCGCCACCGATGAGCAGCGGGATCCGGAAGCCCTCGCGCTCCATCTCCGAGGCGACGTGGACCATCTCCTCGAGGGAGGGCGTGATGAGGCCGGACAACCCGATGGCATCTGCATCGATCTCGCGCGCCGTCTCGAGGATCCGGGCGACGGGAACCATGACGCCGAGATCGATGACCTCGTAGTCGTTACAGCGCAGAACGACCCCAACGATGTTCTTGCCGATGTCATGGACATCGCCCTTGACCGTCGCGGTCACGATCGTGCCTTTCGAGCGGATCCCCGTGCCCTCCCGCTCGGCCTCGAGATAGGGGATGAGGTGGGCGACCGCCTGCTTCATGACCCGGGCGCTCTTGACGACCTGGGGCAGGAACATCTTGCCCGCTCCGAAGAGATCGCCGACGACGTTCATGCCGGCCATGAGCGGGCCCTCGATGACGGCGATCGGGCGGCCGAGCTTCTGACGCGCCTCCTCGGTGTCCTCGACCACGAAATCGCCGATGCCCTCGACGAGGGCGTGCGAGAGGCGGTCCTCGACCGGCAGGTCGCGCCAGGCGAGGTCATCCTTCGCCTGCGCCGCCCGGCCCTGGACCGTGTCGGCCACCTCGAGGAGTCGCTCCGTGGCATCAGGACGGCGGTTAAGGATCAGATCCTCGACGCGCTCGAGGAGGTCGGGCTCGATGTCGTCGTACACGGGCAGCGCACCGGCGTTGACGATGGCCATGTCAAGTCCGGCTCGGATGGCGTGATAGAGGAACACCGAATGGATCGCCTCGCGGAGCGGGTCGTTGCCGCGGAACGAGAACGAGACGTTCGAGACCCCGCCTGATGTCCGAACGCCAGGCAGCTCCGCCTTGATCCGTCGGACCGCCTCGATAAAGGCGATCCCGTAGATGGCGTGCTCCTCCATGCCGGTTCCGACGGCGAAGATGTTGGCGTCGATGATGATGTCGTGGGCTGCGAAGCCGGCCTCCTCGGTGAGGAGCCTGAAGGCGCGCTTCGCCACCTCGAGCCGGCGCTCGACCGTCTCCGCCTGGCCCCGCTCGTCGAAGCACATCACGACGACCGCCGCGCCATAACGGCGAGCGATCCGCGCCTGAGCGAGGAACGGCTCCTCGCCCTCCTTGAGGCTGATCGAGTTGACGACAGCCCGACCCTGGCTGCAGCGGAGGCCCGCCTCGATCACGTCGAAGCGGGACGAATCGATCATCAACGGGACCCGCGCGATGGCCGGCTCGGCGGCGACGAGATCGAGGTACCGGGTCATCGCCGCCGGCCCATCGAGAAGGGCTTCGTCCATGTTCACGTCGAGCATCTGGGCGCCCGCCTCGACCTGCTGCCGCGCGACCTCGACCGCCTCGTCGAAGCGATCCTCGAGGATCAGCTTGGCGAAACGGCGGCTTCCGGTGACGTTCTGGCGCTCACCGACGTTGACGAAAGTGTTGCCCGGCGGCGGGATCACGAGCGGCTCCAGGCCCGACAGGCGAAGAGCGGGATCGCGCTCCGGCGGGATGCGCGGCGGCAAGCCCTTGACCGTCTCGGCGATCGCCGCCACATGGTCGGGAGTCGTGCCGCAGCATCCTCCCACGAGATTGACGAGACCGTGCTCGGCGAACTCGCGCAGGATCGAAGAGGTGATCTCGGCCGTCTCGTCATACTCGCCGAAGGCGTTCGGAAGGCCTGCGTTGGGGTAGACACTGACCGGGATATCGGCCACGCGGGCGAGCTCGTCGAGCCAGCCGCGCATCTGGCGGGCGCCGAGGGCGCAGTTGAGCCCGACCGCGAGCGGCTGAGCATGGGCGACCGAGTACCAGAACGCCTCGACCGTCTGGCCCGAGAGCGTCCGCCCGGACGCATCGACGACCGTCCCGCTGATGATGACCGGCAGCCGAAGGCCGAGGCGCTCGAAGAGCGACTCGATCCCGTAGATGGCAGCCTTCGCGTTCAGCGTGTCGAAGATCGTCTCGACGACGAGGAGATCGGCCCCACCGGCGACGAGCCCGCCGGCCGCTTCCTCGTAGGCCTCGGCCAGCTCGGCGAAATGAACGCCGCGCTTGCCTGGATCGGACACGTCAGAAGACAGGCTGGCCGTGCGATTCGTCGGCCCGAGGCTGCCGCCGACGAAGCGCGGCCGACTTGGGTCCGCCCGCTCGAACTCGTCGGCGACGGCCCGTGCCAGGCGGGCCGCCGTCTCATTGACCTCGGCCACGATGTCGCCGAGGCCGTAGTCCGCCTGGCTGATGCGGGTCGCCGTGAAGGTGTTCGTCTCGATGATGTCCGCGCCTGCCTGGAGGTATGCCCGATGCGCCTCGGAGACGACGTCCGGGCGAGTCAAGGCGAGGAGGTCGTGGTCGCCCTTGAGGTCGCGCGGATGATCGCGGAAGCGTTCGCCCCGGTAGTCCTCTTCGGTCAGCCGATACGCCTGCATCACGGTGCCCATCGCTCCGTCGATGACGAGGATCCGTTCGCGCAACATGGGCTCGAGAAGGGCATCACGGCGTTCGCGATCGAACGGCGCGCTAGGCGGCGCGTCGGCCGAAACAGGCGGTGCCGGCGACGGGTGCACCGAAGCGGCGGCGATGGCGGTCACGATGGATCGGCTCCTATCGCGTCCTGACGGGGGCACCGTGCCACTTGTCCGGCGGGCCGGTTGCCAGGCCTTCGAAGAGTCAGGTCTCTCAGGCCACTCGTGATAGGCGCGCTCGCGAGAGCGCGTGCCGGGATTATGCACATCCCCGGCGAATCGGGCTAGACCCCGAGCCCGACGCTACAGGCTGTCGAGCCTCGCAGCGACGGCCGTCTCGTCGAACGGTTCGCCGGGCACTCTGTCCGGCCCGATCGTCTGGGCCAGCAGGATGAGGTTCAGCGGGTCATCGTCTGGCAGCGCATCGACCGCTGCTCGTCGACGCTCGCCGTCGGGATCGAAGGCGATCCATAGCCGCTCGCACAGGTGGGCCGAGAGTCGCAGGCGTCGCATCCGTTCTGCCCGCTCCTCGACGTACGGCATCAAGGCCGCAGCCGACCAGTCCTTGCTTGCGAGCAGGATGTCCGACAGGACCCTCGCGTCCCTCATCGCGACGGACGTCCCCTGGCCGATGAGTGGATCGATCCAGCCGGCGGCGTCCCCCGCGAGGACGACCCCGTCGATGACGGGTCGATCGACCCGCGCGCTGTGGAGCGGAAAGATCCCGCATGGTCCGGCGGGCCATCCCTTCGCGATCGTGTCGCCCCATGGGATCGCCCCGCGCCACGCCTCCAGTACGACTCGCTCACGGTCGGCTACGTCGTATCGCTTGCGATCGGAGATCGGCCAGCATACGTAGAGCCGTGCATGACCAGCGGCCTGGGGGATGCCGATCAGCAGTCGATCCGACTCCTGTGAGCTGATGCCGGCGTCGTCCGGTGCGTTCCCCAGGCCGCCGGCGAGCATCCCGGCAACGATCGAGTGGGCCTCGTCCTGGATCAGCTCGAATCCCGCCAGGCGACGGATGGTCGAAACCTTGCCATCCGCCCCGATGACGAGTCTTGGGCGGACATCATGCGGTTCCCCATCGTGGCGGTACGTCACGAACGGGGCGTGCCCGGGGGTGACCGACACTTCCGATACGCCACGGAGGACGATCGCCCCGGCCTTCTGCGCGGCGCGAGCGAGGGTCTCGCAGGCGTCCGGATGTCGGACGGCCAGCGCGCCCGGCTCGTCTCCGACCGCCCGCACGAACTCGTGCCGTGCGTACTCCGCGTCGGCTGCGGCCGGATCGAGCCCAAGACCATAGGTACGCCAGCCAACGAGGATCCGGTACCCATGCTCTGCGCTCTGGAGCGCCTCGAGCAGCCCGAGCCGCTGGATCTCGGCCACACCCCACGAGTAGAAGACCTCGCCGAGGACGCGGTCGTGATAATGGTTCTGCCGTTCGAGGGCGAGCACGTCGATGCCGGCGCGAGCGAGAACCGTTGCCAACGCCCCTCCGGCGATGCCGCTTCCGACGATTACGACCTCGGCTCGAATCGGACCTCGAGACATCAGGGCCAGAGGCGGTAGAAGCGGAAGAAGTCGTGTTCGACGGGCAGGATGTCCACCGAGGCGAAGCCGGCGCTGGTCGCGTACGAGCGCAGCGTCGACGGACGCATGACGGTTCCCGTCGCCGCGGATCCCGTGGCGGTCCGCCCGCCGGGCAGGCAGGTCAGCACGCTCCAGCCGTACATGAACCGTTCGACCTCGTCGCCCGGGGCCGTGAACGTCTCGGCGACGCGCTCATCCACCACCACGACCGAACCACCCGAGCCGAGCAGCGCGCGGGCTGCAGCAAGCGCCTCGACGGGATGCGACATGTCGTGAAGGGCCTCGAAGATCGTGACGAGATCGAAGCGCCCGGCGAGGACCGGATCTGCGGCGTCTCGAACCTCGAACGTCACCCGATCGCCGATCTCGGCCGCCTTCGCGTTCTCTCTCGCCGCGTCAATCGATGGCCCGTCGAGATCGAGCCCGGTGACCTCCACCTTGGGATAGCCGCGACCCATCGCTATCGACGACCAGCCAAAGCCGCATGCGACATCGGCGATACGAGCCGGCGGATCCGACCGTAGCCGGGCGTCGAGATCGGGTACCGCCCCGAACCAGTCCGGTACGAGCGATGTCATGAACGCGGGTCGGTTCATCGCCGCCTGTGACTCGCGCATGTCGTCGCCGAAGTCCTCCCAGCCGACGCCCTCGCCGGTCCGGAATGCCGAGATGACCCGCGGTGCCTGGAGCGTACACGCCACCAGCATCCGGGCGACCGGAGCGAGATAGTTCGTGCTCTCCTCAGCCAGGAGCACCTCGTCATGGCCGTCGGGCAATGAGAAGCGCCGCTCGTCCGCAGCGGCGGCGACGTCGTCGACGACCAGGAATCCCGTGACCGCCTGTTGCTCAAGCCACTCGCGGACGTAGCGCTCGTCGAGGCCGAGGGTTCGCGCGAGCTCGACCGATGTCGTCGGTCCACGCTCCTTGATCGCACGGTACAGGCCCAGCCGATCCCCGATGTACGCCGTGATCAGGTCCATCGACCCGATGGCCGCCTGGAAGAGTCGCTCGAGGAGAGCGTCTCGACGCTCGGCGGCTGTCATGTCGATCGTTGGTGCGCTCATGTCGACCTCCCTTCCTGTGCGGGGCGATAGTAGGAAACGCCGAGACTCTTCCTCAGTGGGTTTCGATCCGGCGCTGCGGCATCCGCGGGCCCCTCGATGAGGGACCGACCCCCGACGCCTCGAGCAGGCGAAGGATCCGCCCGCGGTGGGGAGCGTAGGGCGCCAGCAGGTCGAGCATCCGCTCGTCCGAACCCCGACGCTCACCCGCCAGCGCCCAACTAACCATGTGCGGTAGATGGAAGTCGCCGATCGAGACGGCGTCGGCATCGCCGAGTGCGCGTGACGCGGCCTCGGCCGCCGTCCACGGCCCGATGCCGGGCATCGAGCGGAGGCGGGCGTAGGCATCGGTCAGCGGCATGGCAGCCACCTCCTCGACCCGCCCGGCCCGGGCGGTGACCAGACGGACGACATCGGCCCGACGCTGTTCGACGCCGGCTGGGTGAAACGCGAAGTAGGGAAGGCTGGCCAGGGTTTCGGAGGCCGGTGGCACCCGGAGCCGCAGCGCGGCACCCGGACCCGGAGCCGGCTCGCCGTATCGACGCAACAGGTAGCGCCACGCCCGTCGAGCTTCGCCGCCGGTCACCTTCTGTTCGAGGATCGCTGGTACTAGCGCCTCGATCACCCTGCCCGTCCGGCCGACACGCAAGAGGGTCGGACGACTCCGAACGAGCTCACGGAGCAGTCGAGAGGCGTCGACCGCACCGGCGATCGACCCGATCCCACCGAGTGGATCGTCGTCGGCGCCGACGAGCCCACCGGCGTGCCCGACTGCCCAGGCGGCCCCCGGGCCCCATGCCTGTGCCAGCACGCGCCCCGGAGCGGTGCGCGTCAGCCGGAGCGTGGCCGGTCCATCTGGCGAGCGCAGCGCTCGCCACGCCTCCGAGGTCGATAGTCGCATCGTCGGGTCGCCGAGGCCGCGCAGGTGGGGGCGGAGAACGTCGCCCAGGTCGAAGGGCCCCTCGATATCGATGGAGAGCTCCGCGTCGGCGACGGCCGATCGCCCGCTGAGCACGATTGTGCTCAAGGATCCATCCAGGACGCTTGGCGAAGGCCGTGATTCGACGATGCAGGCCCAGCGCCACGTGCGCAGCGCCCGATTCTGAGCACGTCCGTGCTCATGGGTGGGCCGCCGGACCAGTGAGGGCGTCCGCCGGCACCCAGCCTTCAGGCGCCAGCTCGCCGGGTGACGCGGACGCCCGCCACGACTCCGCATGCCAGCCGCCCTCGGGATGAGGTTGCAGCCCGAGGGACTCGATGAGTCGCGCGGCATCCACGAGCGTAGGATGCACCACAGGGCGCGACCGCACTTGGTCGGCTGATGGCACGGTCATCCCGAGGGAGAAAGTCCGATGCGGATCCTGGTCGTCGGCGCGGGCGGCGTCGGCGGTGCCTTCGCGCCGATCGCGGCGCGGCGCGATTTCTTCGAACACATCGTCATGGCCGATTACGACGAGGGTCGGGCGCGAGGGGTCGTCGACCGCCTTGCCGACACCCGCTTCTCGGCCGCGAAGGTCGATGCCTCGAGTGCCGACGACATCGCCGCGCTGTGCCGCGCCAACGCCATCAGCCATGTCCTCAATGCGGTCGACCCGCGCTTCGTCATGCCGATCTTCGACGGCGCCTTCGCGGCCGGCGCGGGCTACCTCGACATGGCCATGTCGCTGTCCCATCCCCATCCGGACGAGCCCTACGCGTTGACCGGCGAGAAGCTCGGCGACGCCCAGTTCGCCAAGGCTCCGGAGTGGGAGGCGGCCGGTCGCCTGGCCGTCGTCGGCATCGGCGTCGAGCCCGGCCTTTCCGATGTCTTTGCCCGCTATGCGCAGGACCAGCTGTTCAGCGAGATCGACGAGGCGGGCGTCCGCGACGGGGCCAATCTCGTCGTCGCGGGCTACGATTTCGCGCCATCGTTCTCGATCTGGACGACGATCGAGGAATGCCTCAACCCGCCCGTCATCTGGGAGGAAGGGCGCGGCTGGTTCACGACGCCGCCGTTCAGCGAGCCCGAGACGTTCACCTTCCCGGAGGGGATCGGGCCGGTCGAATGCGTCAATGTCGAGCATGAGGAGGTCCTCCTCATCCCGCGCTGGGTGAAGGCCAAGCGGGTCACGTTCAAGTACGGCCTGGGTGACGAGTTCATCAACGTCCTCCAGGTCCTCCACAAGATCGGCCTCGATCGGACCGAGAGGATCCGGGTCGTCGGCGCCGAGGTCTCGCCGCGCGATGTGGTGGCCGCCTGCCTACCCGATCCGGCGACGCTGGGTGACAGGATGAGCGGCAAGACGTGCGCCGGACTGTGGGTGACCGGTACCGGCAAGAACGGTAGCCCCCGCGACGTCTACCTCTACCACGTCGTCGACAACGAATGGTCGATGCGCGAATACGGGTCGCAGGCGGTGGTCTGGCAGACGGCCATCAACCCGGTCGTCGCCCTCGAGCTGCTGGCCGGCGGAGTCTGGACCGGGGCCGGCGTCCTGGGCCCGGAGGCGTTCCCCGCCGTTCCGTTCCTCGACCTCCTGACTGCCTACGGCTCCCCCTGGGGCATGCGCGAGAGCTGATCACCGACGCGAACCTCGGTGAGCTCGACGGGAGTGCCATTTCGAATCGAGTTCGGGATCTCGGCGATCCGGTCGACGTGGGCGACGAGCTCGCGGAGGCTCTCCTCCGAGGCTGAGCCGACAATCTCCACGTCGTAGCTGATTGGCGTCGAGACGGCCGGGCTGCCGACATAGTCGCTCGATACCCTGACGACGACCCGCTCGAGACTGATCTCCATCGTCGCCGCCTCGCGGAATAGATCGTTCGAGATGCATCCGGCGACAGCGAGATTCAGGAGCTGACCGCCGTTGAATCCCAGTCCGCCGCCCCCGCCCTCGACGGGCCGATCGACGATGAGGGTGAAGGTGTCGGCCGATCCGATCGCGGTAACATGACCGGCCACATTTCGGACCTCGACGTCGTAGGGCATGGCAGGACTCCTCCTCAGGTGATCGGAGCAAAGCCGGCGGTGAAGTGACGGAGCTGGGGTGGCTCCGACACGATCCTGTAGCCACGAAGGTCGGCGGCGCGCTCGGCGACCCAGCTCACGACCTCGATGGCGTAGTCGACGTGGCTCTGCGTGTACGTCCGGCGCGGAATGGCGAGGCGGACGAGGTCCATCGCGGCCGGCGCCTCCGATCCATCGGGCCGGCGTCCGAACATGACGGTCCCGATCTCGCAGCCGCGGATCCCACCCTCGACGTAGAGGGCGATCGCCAGAGCCTGGCCTGGATAGGCGAGCGGCGAGATGTGCGGCAGCAGGGCCCGGGCATCGAGGTAGATGGCGTGGCCGCCGAACGGCTTGACGACCGGCACCCCCGCCGTATCGAGGGCTTGCCCGAAGTAAGCCGTCGACACGATCCGGTACCGCAGGTAGTCCTCATCGACCACCTCCTTGAGGCCCTGGGCGATCGCCTCGAGGTCGCGCCCGGCCAGGCCACCATACGTCGGGAAGCCCTCGGTCAGGATCTCGAGCATCCGGCAGCGCTCGGCCAGTGCGTCGTCGTTCAGCGCCAGCCAGCCGCCGATGTTCGCAAGGCCGTCCTTCTTGGCGCTCATCGTCATGCCGTCGGCCAGTGAGGCGATCTCGCGGACGATATCGGGGATCGCCCGCTCAGCCTGACCGTCCTCACGCGTCTTGATGAACCAGGCGTTCTCGGCGAAGCGACAGGCATCGAGGAAGAGCGGCTTGTCAAATCGATCACAGAGGGCCCGGACGGCGCGCAGGTTCTGGAGCGAGACCGGTTGACCGCCTCCCGAATTGTTGGTGATGGTGACGAACACGACCGGGATGTCGTCGCCTCGCTCTGCAAGCAGCCGTTCGAGCGCCCGGACATCCATGTTGCCCTTGAACGGGTGGACGGTCGCCGGCTCGCGACCCTCCGCGATGACCAGGTCGATCGCCTCGGCGCCGGTGTATTCGACGTTGGCCCGGGTGGTATCGAAGTGGGTGTTGTTGGGGATGACCTTGCCGGCTCCTCCGACGACTGAGAACAGGATCTTCTCGGCTGCTCTGCCCTGGTGGGTGGGGATGACGTGACGGAACGGAAACAGCTCCTGGACGGCTTCGAGGAAGCGGTACCACGATGGGCTGCCGGCGTAGCTCTCGTCGCCGTGCTGGATGGCTGCCCACTGGTCGCGGCTCATCGCGCCGGTGCCCGAATTGGTCAGCAGGTCGATGAGAACGTCGTCGGCGTGTAGCCCGAAGAGGTTCCAGCCGACCGCCTCGAGTGCCCGCACGCGCTCCTCGCGGGACGTGATCCGGATCGGTTCGACTGAATGGATGCGGAACGGCTCGATGATCGTCCGCCAGCGCTCCATCGCACCGAGCATAGACCCGGTGGCCCGCAACGTTCACCGCGTGTGCGGCCATCACCCGCGGGCACGCTCCACGAGTCGACGTATCGAGTCAAGGATGAGATCCGGCCGGCTCAGGTGGATGAAATGTCCCGCACCATCCGCGATGGTGATCCGGGTGTCGGACGACAACGTCTCGAGTGCCGCCATGGCTGCTCGGTCGACGGCCGCGGCCTCGGCTGCGCTCAACCGCGGATCGCGCCGGGGCGATACGACTACCTCGACGGGCAGACCATCGACCGACGAGCCTGCCAGTTCAGCGGCTGAGGGCTCCCAGTCGATGCCCTCGACCTGTTCGATCAGGTCGAATGTGGCAGCCATATCGGCCAGCCAGTCGCTTCGTACGCGTTCCGGGGCGGCGTCCACCTGGCCCTCGAAGAGGTCGGGGTTGAAGGCGTCGTCGAGAACGATGCCGGCGACATCGTCGCGGTTGCGGGCGGCGAAGATCCGGACGTAGACGCCGCCCAGCGAGTGACCGACGAGGACATACGGCGGCTCCTCACTGGCGGCCGTGAGCAGAGCGGCCAGATCGTCGACGACGTCGACGGCCGTTCGATCGGGTGCGGGGTCGGGCTGGCTCCGGCCGAAGCCGGCCCGATCGTAGACGCATGCGCGAGTGAAGCCGACTGTCTCCCTGAACACCACGCCCCAGCCACTGGAATCGCCGCCAGCGCCCGCCTCGAAGATAACAGTCGGCGACCCGGAGCCCCGACAGTCGAGGTAGAGCGACCGATCGCCGAGGTCGACGAGCCCTCCGTCCGCCACGTACGGCTCGGTCCAGCCGTGTCGCGAGAGCCAGAAAGACGGCGAACCGGCCCGAGCGACGTCGAGGCTGACGGCGATGGCGAGGCCCGCGACGACGGCGAAGGCGATGGCCCGCGCGCGGATCCGCAGGGTCAGGCGCTCCCGTAGTGCTCGAGGATGAACCGCGCGTAGAACGGCGGCCACTCGCCGCGGTCACTGTCGGCGGCCTTGTAGGCGCGCTCGGCGCCGATGAGGAGGTAGGTGAGCTCGCTGCGCGTCGCGATCGCCCCGAGGCGATCCCAGATGACGGTCTGGAGGTGAGCCGCGTACCAGAGGGCCCACTCCGGGTCGGCGCCATCGCTTGCAGCGAACGCGGCGTGATGCGCACGACCCGTCGCTTCGATGGCGTCTGCGAGGTCGGCCTCGGAGATCCGATCGGCCATGAGTCTCCTTCCCTGGGGCGTCGGACTGGCACGAGTCGCCCGTCGCGGTTACGGTAGCGCCATGTGCAGAAGCATCAAGCAGCTCCGCCGCCCCGAAGAGGCGGCCACGACCGGCGAGATCGAGGCCGCCGCCCGCCAGTTCGTGCGAAAGGTCAGCGGCTATCGCGTCCCATCTCGGGCGAACGAGGATGCTTTCGAGGCCGCGATCGCCGACGTCGCGGGCAGCGCTCAGCGACTGCTCGAGGCCATCGGCGTGTCCGTCGAGGAGGGGCCCGATCGCTGGGTCCCATCGGCCGCTCGGGCTCGATGACGATCGACGCCGTCGCGACCGCCTGGTGGTCGCGCGACGGGCTCGATGGCGGACCCCCGATGGCGCCCGTCGCCGAGGGCGACATCGTCGCTCTCCTGTGGGCAGGCGGGTACCTCCGGGCGATGTCGTCACGCCATTGCCTCCGCGAGCCCGCTGGGTCCATCTTCCCGAAGCGCTGACGATGGTCGCCATCCCGCCGCGGCAGGCCGGCCGGGCGCAGGTCATACGCGTCCGCGGTCGGCGCGTCGAGGGCTTGGAGGATCGGCTGGCCGGCGAGGAACCGCTCGAGATCCGGGCGGCCGGCCCGGATCAGGAGAGTGTCGCCGTCGCTGTCACGATGCGGACGCCAGGCAACGAGGCCGAGCTCGCGGTCGGATTCCTGCGGACCGAGGGCCTCATCGACGGACCTGCAGATGTCGCGGACATCAGCTTCGGCGACCCGTCTCGAGACGCTCAACCGGATGACACGGTGCTCGTTCACCTGACCCGACCCTTCGATGCGTCGGTCGTCGCCGAGCGACACTTTATCGCCACGGCATCGTGCGGGATCTGCGGCAAGGCCTCGATCGACGAGATCGCCGTCCGGTGCGCCCCGATCCCTTCCGGGCCGATGGTCGATCAGGCGATCGTCCTCGCTCTCCCGGAGCGACTGCGCGAGGCACAGGCGGTCTTTGAAGCCACTGGTGGGCTTCACGCCGCGGCGCTGTTCACCCCGCAGGGCGAGCTCATTGCGGCCCGCGAGGATATCGGCCGCCACAACGCCCTCGACAAGCTCATCGGCTCCCAGCTCATGGCGGGAGCCCTGCCGCTCCACGATCGGGTCGTGCTGCTGAGCGGTCGGATCGGGTTCGAGCTCGTTCAGAAGGCGGCGGTCGCAGGTGTCCCGATCTTGTGCGCGGTCGGGGCGCCGTCGGATCTCGCGGTCGAGACGGGCCGGCGCCTCGGGGTCACCCTTGTCGGCTTCCTCCGCGGCGACGCGTTCAACGTTTACACCCACCCAGATCGGATCGCTCTCGGTGGTAACCCCGCATAACGCACGCCCAGTGAGCGCAGTAGGAACTCGGGATGGTCGAGCCGGCAGATTGGGTGTCCGGGGATGGCGGTTGATAGTCGCTGACAGCTAACACAAGCACTCTTCGTGCTGTCGGCAGGCCAAGCCGTAGCGAACATCACGATAACGATCATGTGGCGTGCATTCGTCGGAGTCCGAGTATCTGATCACAGCGGCGTGGCGACAGATCAGGCTGGTGGCGACAGATCAGGCGGGGTGGAGCGCTCGCCACATGTCGATTGACCACTGCCAATCGCCGACATCCTGGAACGCGATCCGGATGGCGGCGCCGCGTCCACGGACGGCCACGTAGCCCTCGAGGACGCCGACCTCGACGCCCGAGCTGCCGTCGGTGCTGATCTTCGCCCGCCCGAGGATCGGTCCGTCCTGGCGGGTGATGATGTCGCGCCCCAGATGGGAGGCGACCTGGTCGAGGAAGTCCGAGGCCGGCATGGGCCCGCGATCCGTCCCGGTCACGACACCCGCCAGGGTGATCGTGCGGCCCGCGTCGCTGCCGGTCCATTCCTCGGCCGTCCGGACGTCGCTGAACGAACCGGGCAGAGGTAGCGCCCAGCCCTCGTGGACGATCGTCACCTGCCCTCGCCGATAGCCGATCGGCTCTCTCTCGCCGCCCTCTGCGGCCGCCTTCGCGGCGCGTGCCTCGACGTCGGGCGCGACGGCGTCGTGGATGCCCCGGAGCTTGAGGAGCTCGCCCCACTCACGCCACGGCCATGGCAGCTTCGTGTCGAGAGCGACGCCGTGTTTCAGCGTCTGGAGGACCTCGTCCTGGACCCGGCGCTCGGCCGGTGTCACCGGCCCCCGCCAGCGGACATCACACCACATGAGGCAGAGCGCCCTGTTGAGCATGTAGCGAGCGTCGGTCGCATCGGCCCACCAGGGCACGATGTCGATGGCCGTCGGGACCTCGCTGAGGGCGCGCTCGAGCCATCGATCGTCGCGCGGTCCGAGTGGCGTCGCGATGGCACCTGGGACCTCGATCCGAAGGTCGGCCGGCAGGCCGATGAGCATCCCGCCGGCGCCGAGTCGTCGGGCGTCCCGGGCGCCGACGAGAGTTGAGCCGAGCCAGGCAAGGTGTGCCCGCTCGACCGTCGGCCGATCGACACTGACCTTGCCATCGACGATGGGATGGACGTCGCTCGTCGTCCACTCGAGATCGAGCTCGAGCGCCAATCGCTCGGCGACGTGGGCGAGGAAGCGCTGGTAGCCCGGGCCGACGCCCGCCGTTTCACCCTCGAGGGCGATGATGCCCTCGTCGTCGGCGATCGCGACGAGCGGAGGAGCGACCGGGTGCAGCCCGACGGCGAGCCTCGACTCACCAGAGGCGAGCCGCGACGCTTCGGACGACCGAATGGTGTCCCCGTACTCGGCATCGAGCCATGCCTTCGCCTCCGCGAGCAGCTTCTCGCCGTCTCGAGGCTTGCGGGCGATGCCGCGCTTGGATCTCTGGATGCCGATGCCACGCTTGGACGCCTGGCCGCTGACGCGGAATGTGGTAGACGCGCTCATGCCTTAGGTGTCACCTCGCACCACCGACCATACCGCTCGGTTTCGGCCGTTGGGCCGCTGCAGCAGGGTGATTTCGTACCACCTGAGCCCACCATGAGTCCGCCTCAGGGCCCGCGGCCGCCTTCGACGAACTGCCATCCGAAGCGCCCTTTGATGCACAGGTGACCGTCCGTCACCGAGTGGTCCATCGGCGAGGTCACCTTGACGATCCGGCCGTCCTGGGCGTGGAGCTCGAGGTTGCAGCCGACCCCGCAATAGGGACAGATCGTCGTGGTCTCGGTCTGCGCGCTCTCGTCCCACGTGCCCGCTGCCCGCATCTCGTGCTCACGACTGAACATGAGCGCGCCCGTCGGACAGACGCCGATGCAATTGCCGCAGTAGACGCAGGCCGAGTCGGGCAGTGGGACGGCCTGCTCGGTCGAGATTCGGGCGTCGAAGCCGCGCCCGGCGACGGCGATCGCGAACGTGTTCTGGGCGTCGACCCCGCAGGCCTCGACGCACTTGTAGCAGAGGATGCACTTCGAGTAGTCGCGGACGTAAAGCTCGTTGTCGACCTTGACAGGCTGGGCGACCGTCGCCGCGACATCGCCGGCTGTGCCGTGGTGCTGGCCGGTGACGCGGCCGTCGCGCTCGCCGGCAGCCGTGGGCTCAGAAGCCTCGCCGTACCGCGAGGGGTCGGCTCCATATCGCTCCATCCAGGCCGCGATGGAGCCGTCCGGCTCGCGTGGTCCGGCGAGCGAGAGGTCGACGGATGAGCCGAGGAATTCGAGAACGACCTTGCGAGAGAGCGCGACGCGATCCGACTCGGTCTGGATCTCCATCCCCGGCTCGACCTTGCGGGAACAGGCGGGCACCAGAACGCGCGAGCCGGTCACCTCGACGACGCAGACGCGACAGACGTTGACCGGGGTGAGGTTCTCGAGGTAGCAGAGCGTCGGCAGATCGCCGCCCGTCACACGGACCGCCTCGAGGATCGTCGAGCCCTCGGGTACGGAGACGGCCCGGCCGTCGATCGTGACCTCGACCATCGCGGCGTGGTCCGGATGAGGGGCGAATGGCGCAAGCGGTGTACGGGGCTGGCCGACGAACCAGACCGGCATCTCGTCCCACCCATCCCTGGGTGTCGGTACCCAGTTGCCCGGCACCGGGCCGGCATGCTCCGGCTGGTCCTCGGGTCCGAGGTGCTCCAGGTGCTTGCGGGGCTCGCTGTGCTCGCTCATGCCACGACCATGCCTTCGCGGACAGCCGATTCGATGGCCGCCGATGCCGTCTGGCCCAGGCCGCAGATCGAGGCGTCGCGCATCGTCTGGCCGATCTCCGCGAGAAGGCGCATATCCGAAGCCCGGTCGCCGATGGGCAGGTCGGCCAGCAGCCGGGCCAGCAGCTCCTCCTGGCGGACCGTGCCGACCCGGCAGGGCACGCATTGGCCACACGATTCGTCGCGGAAGAACGCTGCGATCCGACGGAGTGCGTCGAGGATGTCGGCGCGCTCGTCATACACCAGGATCACGCCGGAGCCGAGGGACGCCCCGACGGCTCGCGTGCCCTCGAACGTCAGCGGCAGGTCGAGGTTGTCGGGGCCGACGAACGTTCCGGCCGCTCCGCCCAGGAGGACCGCCTGCAGCGCCCGGCCATTCGCGACGCCGCCGGCCATGGCGATGAGGTCGCCGAGGGTCGCCCCGAACGGGACCTCGAAGAGGCCCGGTCGAGCGACGTTGCCGGACAGGCAGAAGAGCTTGACCCCGCTCGATCCGGCCGTCCCGCGGCGCGCGTATGCCGCCCCACCCTCGCGCATGATCAGGGGCACGTTGACGAGCGTCTCGACGTTGTTGATGACCGTCGGTTTGCCGAAGAGGCCGTGAGTCACCGGGAACGGCGGCTTGTTGCGGGGCTCACCGCGCCTGCCCTCGATCGAGTTGAAGAGCGCGGTTTCCTCGCCGCAGATGTAGGCGCCGGCGCCGCGCCGGATCTCGATGTCGAAGGCGAACCCTG
This sequence comes from uncultured Chloroflexia bacterium, assembly GCA_963789905.1. Taxonomy (GTDB): domain Bacteria; phylum Chloroflexota; class Limnocylindria; order Limnocylindrales; family CSP1-4; genus CAWBMK01. Next base: position 97,774 of record CAWBMK010000007.1, read on the forward strand.
CGCCCAGGACGTCCGCTCCGAGCAGTCCAGCGGTACGGCAGGCGTCGATTGCGGCCGCCATCGTAGCGGTCGCGGCCGGGTACTCCGCACGGATGTAGATGTAGCCGTGCTCCGACCCAGTGGCGAACGCGCCGATCGTCATTCCCTCGATGACGGCGAACGGGTCGCCCTCCATGAGCAGGCGATCCTTGAACGTCCCGGGCTCCGACTCGTCGGCGTTGCAGACGAGGTAGTGCGGGGTGTCGGGCTGACCTGCCACCGCCTCCCACTTGCGACCTGTCGGAAAGGCCGCCCCGCCTCGCCCGACGAGGTGCGAGGTCGTGACCTCTGCGATCGTCGCCGCCGTGCCGAGCTCAATGGCCCGTTGGAGCCCGGCGTAGCCGCCATCTTGCCGGTAGGCGTCGAGGTCGGTCGGCCCGATGCGTCCGATGCGGCCGATGAGGCGTAGATCGGCCGCGGCCGCCGAGTCGACCTGCGGCACCGATGCACGCAGCTCGTCTCGCGTCGGGAGGGCGTCGCCTGGAACGAGCTCGAGGCGGCGGATGATGCCCGCCGCGTCGATCGGCCCGGCCACCAGCTCAACGGCTTCCTCGCCGGCGATCGTGAACAGGGCGACCGGGGCACGCTCGCACATCCCGAGGCAGGGGCTGCGATGCCACGTCACGGCTCCTTCGTGGACCGGCTGGCCCTCTGGGCCGAGCGAACGCTCCAGCGCGGCCGCAGTCTCCTCGGCGCCGGCCAACCGACAGGCCAGATCGTCGCACACATGGGCCACGGTCGGCGGCTGGGGAGTCGTCGAGAGGAGGGCGTAGAAGGTGGCCACGCCGTAGGCCTCGGCTGGCGGGACCGACAGCCGCTTGCAGATGTAGTTGAGGGCGGGCTGGCTGATATGGCCGAAGCGAGCCTGGATCGCGCGAAGGGCTGGCAGCAGCAGGTCGCGGCGCGCCCGTGCCGCGTGACCGCCGTAGGCGACGTGCCCTTCCGTGCGCGCATCGCGCTGACCGCCCACCCAGCCACTCTCGGGCGGTCCGACGACGGCGTCGACGGCTGCCCGCTCGGCGGCCGAGGCGAGCGGCCCGATGACGTGGAGATCCATCCCGCCGAGTGTAGTCTGCTGCCGAGGTTGGTCAGATGAACTGGCTGAGGGCTCGCTGGAGGAGGAACAGGCCGATCGGCAGGACGATCGCCGACACGAGGGCTCCGAGGGTGCCCGGCCGCCACGGCAGTGTCGGGAGCCTGTCGACGAGGTCGCGCTCCATCACGAGGACGCCTAGCGCATCGTGCATCCCGGCCGCCGCCGTCATATCACCTCGGTCAACCGCCGCGTGGATCGCCGCGATCGTCGCCTCGACCCGCAGTCCCACCTCGCCCTGGAGTCGCCGCTTCTCAGCGATGATCCGCTTCTGCATTCCACGGAGCGGCAGAACGAATACGGCCATAGCGGCCACGATACCGCCGCCGAGGTACAAGAAGAAGAACACGGCTCCCAGGCTCGTCGACAGCAACCCGAGAGTCAGGAAGGTTGGAAGAATGAAGACGAGGGCGATAACGATGGCCGTCCTCGACGTCAGGATCGAGAAGGCATACAGCGGTGCGGGCCGAAAGAGATCCACGCGGGTAGCTCGCGAGTGTGTCCGGCCCACCTCTCGAAGCTGACGGAACGAGTGGAGGACGAGGACCAGGATGAGGCTTCCGAAAAAGACCTCGCTCACATACCTGAACAGCATGCCAAGCGGCGACAAACCGACGACCTGGGAACCGACCGGATCGGCGAGGTAGTAGATCGGCGTCGTAATAGCCGTGAAGAGGAGGAGGGCCGCGGCTGGGCGGGCTGGAGCAACGGTCAGCACGTAGCGAAGGCGCGCGACCTCCGCATCGGTCGCAGCGAGTACCGGCCTGAACGTGTCGAGGGCGGTCCCTGCGATATCCGCGAGATAGCCCATCAGCCAGAGTGTCAGGGGCAGGAAGACGGCCCAGAACGCTTGTCCAGCAAGATAGACCGGGTCGCTGTTGCTCTGGAGGCCGGACGGGCCCAGCAAGCTCAGAACCACCGAGATCGCCGCGATGGCGATGTAAGCGAGCCACGTGGGGCCGGGCAGCCGCTCGATCCAGTTGATGAGCAGGTTCACCCAGCTCGGCCCGTACGGCCGCTCGTCGCCCGAAAGATGCTGGCTCGTCGCGGTCGCTGCCGTGCTGGACCCGGTCGCGAAGTCGGTGGCCGATGAGGCCTCGGTCGCCATCGCGGGCGATCGTAGCAGTCAGGCGACAGGTGTCGAGAGCTTCTCGATGCGGATGGCGGTCGCCTTGAACTCGGCCGTTCCCGACTTCGGGTCGGTGGCGTCGATCGTCAGGAGGTTCGTCGCCACGTCGTCCTGGAAGTGCAGGGTCATGAATGTGAGACCTGGCCGCAGGGATTCATCGATCCTGATGGGGACATTCAGCTCGCCCCGGCGTGAGCGGACATGAACGACCTCCCCGTCGCTGAGGTCATACGTCAGCGCGTCCTCGGGGCTGATGTCGAGCGATTCGCCTCGCCGCAGCGGCGATGTGTAGCCGGCCGTCTGGACGCCGGTGTTGAAGGAGTCGAGTCGCCGGCCGGTGGTGAGGCGGATCGGGAACTCGTCGGTCAGCCGATCGACCGGCGGATCGTGTTCGACGGGCATGAACGGTGCCGGAGCGCCGACGCGCGGTTGTGCCCACAGCCGGGAGTGGATGTACAGCTCGCCCGGGTGGGTCTCGTCCCAGCACGGCCAATGGATGCCGCCGAGCTCGTCGAGGCGTCGGTAGCTCATCCCGGCGTGGACCGGGGAGAGCGATCGGACCTCGTCCCAGACCCTTTCTGCGACCGGCTCGCCCCAGTCGTGGCCCATCCGGCGGGCGACCTCGAACACGATCCAGAGGTCATCGCGTGCCTCGCCCGGCGGGTCGATCGCCTTGCGCACCCGCTGGACCCGTCGCTCGCTGCTGGTCACCGTCCCCTCGGTCTCGGCGAACGAGGCTGCCGACGGCAGGACGACATCGGCCAGCGCGGCCGTCTTGGTCAGGAACAGGTCCTGGACGACGAGGGCCTCGAGACCGCCAAGGAGCTCGATTGCCGTGGCCTGGTCCGCCTCCGACTGGACCGGGTTCTCGCCGACGCAGTAGATCGCCCGGACCTCGCCGGTCTGCATGCCGTGGAACATCGCCGATAACGAGCGACCCCGGCGCGGCGGGATCGTCACGCCCCAGGCCGCCTCGAATTTCGCTCGCGCGGCGTCGTTCTCGACGTGCTGGAAGCCGGGCAGCCGGTCTGGCAGGGCGCCCATGTCGCCGCCCCCCTGGACGTTGTTCTGGCCGCGCAGCGGCTGCAGACCGCTTCCGTAGCGGCCGACGTGACCGGTCAGCAGCGACAACGAGATCAGGGCCAGGACGTTGTCGACCGCGTTGTGATGCTCGGTGATGCCCAGGGTCCAGCAGAGCTGGGCGGACTTGGCCGTCGCATACGCGTGCGCCAACTGGCGGATCGCTTCAGCGGGCACGCCCGTCTCGCGCTCCGCGTACTCAAGGGTGTACTTCTCGACGCCCTGGCGGTAGAGGTCGAAGCCGATCGTCGCGTTGTCGATGAACGCCCGGTTCTCGAGGCCGGCGGCGATGATCTCGCGGCCCACCGCGTTGGCCAGGGCGATGTCCGAACCCACGTCCAGGCCGAGCCACAGGTCGGCCCACTCCGCGCTTGCCGTCCGGCGCGGATCGACCGCATACAGGCGAGCCCCGTTGTGGATCCCCTTGAGGACATGGTGGAAGAAGATGGGGTGAGCTTCGCGAGCGTTGCTACCCCACAAGATGATGAGGTCGGTCTCCTCGACCTCCCGGTATGAGCTGGTCCCGCCGCCAGCCCCGAACACGGTCGCCAGACCGGCGACAGAGGGTGCGTGTCAGGTGCGGTTGCAGCTGTCGATGTTGTTGCTGCCGATGACCGCGCGGCCGAACTTCTGCGTCGCGAAGTTCAGCTCGTTGGTGGCCTTCGAGCAGCTGAAGAGCCCGAACGCTCCGGGTCCGTGCCGGTCCACGACGCTCGAGAAGAGCTCCGCGGTCCGGTCCAGGGCCTCGGCCCAGCTCGCCCGCCGGAGATCGCCGGTCTTGCCGCCGACTCTGACGAGCGGGTGGGTGAGTCGGGCATAGGCCTGTGCCATGCTCGATCCTCGACTCGATGGCGATGTGTACGCCACGCTCCCGAGTGTATCTCCGGGTTGTGGCATACGATATTGGCCCGCACCCGCGCGCTTCGAGCACCAACGGAACCAGGAAGGTCGGACATGCCGCTCTACCTCGATACACATCACCACGTCGAGGGCCTGACAGCCGAGGCGGTCGCCGGTGCCCATGCCGCCGATCTCGGAGTCCAGGGGAAATACGACGTGCGCTACCTGCGGTACTGGTTCGATGAGGCGACCGGCAAGGTCTTCTGCCTCGTCGAGGCGCCCTCCGCGGAAGCTGCCATCCAGGTCCATCGCGAGGCTCACGGCCTCCTGGCGGACGAGATCACCGAGGTCAGAGAGGGGATCTGACCTCCAGGTCGACCGCGGGCGCGAGAAGGGCGATCGCCTCATCGAGCCCGGTCGACAGTCCGCCCTCCCAGGCAACGCCGAATGCCGCCGCGCCAAGGCTCTCGGTGAGGTCGGCGACTAGCCGATCGTGTTCGGCCCGCGCGCCGACCTGGCGGGTTGCGCCGATCTCGAGGCGAAGCGCCTCGGCCGCGCCGAGGAGTCGTGCAGCCAGTCGCGGGTCAGTGGCCGCCACCGTTATCGCCAGTCGCTCGAGCGCCCTGACCGAGCCGGGTTTGTCGCCCAGCGTGCGCCGCATCTCGAGGCCCTCGCGATGCAGGGCGATCGCCTGTGTCGTCTCGCCGCGACTTGCCTCCGCATCGGCCAGGAGCATGAGCATCCGAGCGACACCGCGGCCGTCACCGATCGACCTATAGAGCGTCAGCGCTCGGGTGAGGATCTCTTCAGCCGCCGCAGGATCGCCGCTCGCGTGGACTGTCGCCCCCTGTTGGCCAAGGGCGTGCGCCTCGCCCCAGATGTCGCCCTCAGCACGGAAGATCTCGGCCGCCTCCTCGAACGACCGAAACGCGCCCTCGTGGTCGCCCCGTCCCTCGGCAACACTGGCGAGATTCATGAGCTGGAAGGCCACGCCACGCCAATCGGACACCGACCGGGCGAGAGCGAGACCTTCCTCGTACAGCGCGACGGCGCGTTCCGAGTCGCCTTGCTGGACGCACAGGCTCGCAAGATTGCTGAGGGCGGACGCGATGGCCAGGGGATTGCCGATCGCGCGCTGGGTGTCGACGCAGCGCTCCAGATAACGCATCGCCCCCTGTGGGTCGCCCCGCAGCCCCGCGATGACGGCCGCTCCCGTCAGTGCCGTGGCCCGCACCTCGCTGGCATCGCCCGCGTCGGCTTCCACTGCCCTGGCAAGCCAGGTGCTCGCTTCGGCGAGGGCGCCCCGGATCTCCCAATAGCGCCACAGGCCGGCCGCCATTCGAACCAGCGCATCACCCGACGATGGGTCAGACGCGCTCCAGTCGAGCGCCGCCCCGAGATTGGCACGCTCGCGATCGAACAAAGCGATCCACTCGGTCGGATCTGAGCCCCGGAAGAAGTCCGGCTTCGCTCGTTCGACGAGCGCGACGTACCAGTCGCGGTGCCGACTCTGCGCCTCGCCGGCCTCCTCGCTCTCGACGAGCTTCTCGCGGGCGTATTCCCGAACAGTCTCGAGGAGTCGGTATCGGCCGCCGCCGCTCTCGACGTCAAGGATGACGAGCGACTTGTCGACAAGCCTGGACAGCAGATCCAGCACCTCGTGCGACTCGATGTCGGCGCCTCGACAGACGGCCTCGGCAGCTTCGAGCGTGAACGAACCCGCGAAAACGGCAAGCCGGCGCAGGATCGCCTTCTCCTGATCCGTCAGCAGGTCGTGGCTCCAATCCATGGCGGCACGGAGCGTTTGCTGGCGCTGAAGCGCGATCCTGCTGCCTCCGGTCAGGAGGCGGAACCGGTCATCCAGCCGGGCTGCGATCTGGTCGACGGGCATCGAGCGCACCCGAGCCGCCGCAAGCTCGAGCGCCAACGGGATGCCATCGAGGCTGCGGCAGATGCGCACGACGGCCGACGCACTCCGTTGGTCGATGGTGAACGTGGGGTCGACGACCCGGGCACGATCGGCGAACAGGGCGACGGCCTCGTAGGTGAGCAGATTTCCGCTTGGCTGCCGGTCTGCGGCGTCAGGCAGCGATAGCGACGGGACCCGATAGATCGTCTCGCCTGGGATGCCGAACGCCTCGCGGCTGGTGGCGATGATGCGGAGGTTCGGGCAGCCGCGCAGGAGCGCGTCGGCCAGCCGGGCCGCGGCGTCGACGAGGTGCTCGCAGTCGTCGAGGACGAGGAGGGTCGTCCGCGGCCGAAGATGGCTGAGGATCGAATTGATCGGCGCCGCGCCCGGTGGAGTGGCGATGCCAACGCTCGTCGCTACAGCTTGGGGGACGAGGCTCGGGTCGGTGATCGTGCCGAGCTCGACGACCCACACGCCATCCTGATAGCGGTCGAGAAGATCGGCCGCCACATGTAGCGCCAGCCTCGTCTTCCCGATACCACCGGCTCCGGTCAGGGTCAGCATGGGCGACCCGGCAAGGAGCTCCCGGACCTGCACGGTCTCGGCGTCCCGGCCGACGAACCTCGTCAGGAGGCGTGGCAGATTGTTGGGAAGGGTGTCGAGTGACCGAAGGACGGGGAAGTCTTCGCGAAGTCCGTCTGCGGCGACCTGGTAGAGATGCTCGGGCCTGGCCAGGTCCTTGAGCCTGTGCTCGCCGAGGTCGATGAGTCGGACGCCATCCGGCACCCCGTGCCTGATGAGCTCGGCCGTCGTCTGGGAGATCAGGATCTGGCCTCCGTGACCCGCGGCCGCGATGCGCGCCGCTCGGTGGACGTCGATGCCGACGTAGCCCGCAGCCGCCGTCTGCGGCTCGCCGGTATGGATACCCATCCGAACCAGGATCCTGACGTCGTCGGGCCAGGTGTGGGTTGCAACCGAACGTTGGGCCTCGAGCGTCGCCTCGAGAGCCGAGCGGGCACTCGCGAACGAATAGAAGAACCCGTCGCCGGCGACGTCGATCTCGCTCCCCTCATGGGCCCGGAATGCCTGGCGCAGCAGGCGATTGTGGTCGTCGACGACTGCAGGCCAGCGATCCTTGAGGGCCGCCACGAGGGTCGTCGAGCCCTCGATGTCCGTGAAGAGAAACGTCACCGTCCCTTGGGAGTGGTCGGTCATCTCGTTGCCGCGATCAGGGCGATCCCTCGGCCGGTCTCGACGTGGCCGATCCACCAATGAGAGACGCCGCGGAAGGTGAGGTCCTGTCCAACGGCGTCGGCCGCGTCCTCCGGGACGGCCGCAAGGAGGCCGCCCGAGGTCTGCGGGTCGTGGGCGAGGACGACGCGTTCGGGGGGGACGTCCCGGTCGATCGTCACCGCATCGGCCACGGACCGGCGGTTATGGGCGGCACCCCCGGTCTCGACGCCGGCCCGCGCGTTGTCGAGCGCGCCGGCGAGGGCTGGCAGGCCGTCCGCCTCGATGACGAAGCGCGTCCGATTTCCGGCGCCGGCGTCGGTCCGGATCATCTCGGCGGCGTGGCCGAGCAGCCCGAAGCCGGTGACGTCGGTCGCGGCCCGGACGCCATGGGCCACGAGCACCTCCGAGGCCGCCCGGTTGAGGCGACGCATGGACTCGATGGCCCCGTCGAGGTCCTCGTCGGAGGTTCGACCCTGGCGCCGTCCGCTCACGAGGACGCCCGTGCCCAGGGGTTTCGTGAGCAGCAGGCGGTCTCCCGGTCGCGCGCCACCCTTGCGCAGCAGACGGTCCGGATGGCCGGCGCCGACGACCGCCAAACCGTATTTTGGCTCCGGATCGCGGATCGTATGGCCACCGGCCAGGGTGCCCCCAGCCTCGCGGACGACGGAGGCCGCGCCATCGAAGATCGCGGCCATGGTCTCCCGGGGCAGATCCTCGGGCAGGGCGGCGATCGACAACGCGAACAGGACGCGGCCGCCCATGGCAAATATGTCGCTAACGGCGTTAGCCGCGGCGATCTCACCAAACGTCCGAGGGTCGTCGACGAGCGGTGGGAAGAAGTCGAGCGTCCCGATGATCGCCAGGTCGTCCGAGATGCGGTAGGCGGCGCCGTCATCGGGCGGATCCAGCCCGGCGATCATGTTTCGATCGCGATTCTCCCTATTCGTCGCACCGAGCCCGGCGAGGGCCTCCGCGAGCAGATCGGCACCGAGCTTGGCCGCACATCCGCCGCAGTCCGTCAGGTCGGTGAGGCGGATGTCGATCGGTGTTGCGGGAGGCTCGAGCCGTGTCATGAGCCGCGATGATAGTGCGCCCGGCTATCCTCGAGGGTCATGAGCATCGGGCGCACTGCGACAGGCATCGTCTTCGAGGTCGCCGGCCCGCCCACCCTCGAGGTCGCGCCCGTCGTTCTCCTCCATGCCGGCGTCGCCGATCGACGGATGTGGGACGTCGTGTGGGGCGATCTGACGATGGATCGGCCGATCCTTCGGCTCGACCTCCGGGGTTTTGGTGAGTCGATAGCGAAGCCGGTGGGCCTGCTCCTCCATCACGCCGACGTGCTGGCGACGATGGATTCCCTCGACATCCAACACGCTCACGTCGTGGGAGCGTCGATGGGAGCGGGCGTCGCGGTCGAGCTGGCGCTGGCGGCTCCAGACCGGGTCGTGTCTCTGCTGCTCGTCGGCCCGGGTGGCTCGCTCATCGAGCATCCGTCCGAATGGCTCAGTGCGGCCTGGCGGGCCGAGGTCGATGCCCTCGACGTGGGTGACACCGATGCCGCCGTGGAGGTCAACCTGCGGGCCTGGGTCGATGGGCCGGCGCGCGAGGCTCGCGAGGTCGACCCCGACGTCAGGGCATTCGTCGGCGAGATGCAACGGCGCATCTTCGAGGTCACCGCGGACTGGGATGACGTCGAGGAAGACGAGCTCGATCCGGCGGCCGTCGACCGTCTCGCCGACATCGCCGCGCCCACGCTCGTCCTCGTAGGCGACGGCGACGTCGATACGATCCTCGAAGTCGCGGAGCGGGCGGCCGAGGAGATCCCCAATGTCCGCCTGGTGCGCTGGCCGGTCGTCGCCCACATGGCGTCGATGGAGCGCGCCGAGGAGTTCGTGAGCCTCGCCCGGGACTGGTTCGCGGCCAACGACAGCTGAGGGCCGCAAAGCCCCGGCGATACCATCGCCGGCGGGAGCGGAGGGGTCCCGGTGGGTCCCCCGGTCTTCAAAACCGGTGACGCCGCGCTCGGCGTGGCGTGGTGGGTTCGACTCCCATGCGCTCCCGCCACGCGTCCCCTTGCGATCGAAGCACGGACGCAGGGTGACGCCGTCTCTATCGAGGGCTAGGCCCGACTACCCGCGACGCGGCCGGTCGGGGACGGCTGCTATAGTAGTCACCTAGGTAGTCACTGGAGATGGCCGTGGCAGAGATCGGTATCAAGGAGCTCAAGGCCTTCGCTTCAGCGGTGATCGAGGACGTCGAGGGCGGCACCGCCTACGTCGTGACGAAGCGAGGACGCCCGGCGGCGGTACTTCTTCCGATCGACGAGGCTGAGGATCTCGTCCTCGCCAACGCCGACGCGTACATCCGGATTCGCCGGCAAGGCCGGGCAGCCTACGCCAAGCGCCGGACGATCCCCCTGAGTGAGCTCGGCTGACGCTCCGTACGACGTCCAACTGGCGCCGGCGGCCGTTCGTGCGTTCCTGAAGCTCACGGCGATCGATCGAGGCCGGATCCGGCAGGCGCTCGAGGCCCTGGCCGGCACCGCCACCAGGAAAGGTCGCGGCGGGAAGGCAATCAAGACGATCCGGGGGACCGGCGATCGGTTTCACCGCCTCCGCGTCGGCGACTTTCGAATCATGTACGACCTCGTTGCCGAGGATCGAGTGGTACTCGTGTTGGGAATCGTCCACCGCTCCGACCTCGACCGCTGGCTCCGGAACCGCTGATGCCTGATCTGGGCTGTGCGGTGTAACGTCCGCGAGATGGTCAGCGAGTCATCCCCGCGGCCCCCGGGCGTCGAGCGGTTGCTGAAGGCCGTGCGTCCGCTCGCCGGTCAGCGGGACGCCGACATCCTCGTTCAGGCCACCCGGGCCGTCGTCGCGGACGAGCGCGATCGGCTTGCGCGGGGCGACGCACCCCGCCCGGTTGACGAACTCGCTGAGGCCGTTGTTGGTCGCCTTGACGCGGCGATGTCCGACGGATGGACGCCGATAATCAACGCTACCGGTGTGATCCTTCACACCAACCTGGGCCGGGCACCGTGGCCGGACGCCGCCGTCGATGCCGCCCGGGCAGCGTCGGAGAATCTGTTCCTTGAGATGGACCGATCGTCGGGCCGGCGCGGGCCCCGATTCCGGGCTGCCGAGGAGCACCTGATCGCCCTGACCGGGGCCGAGGATGCCCTCGTCACGAACAACAACGCGGCGGCAGTCGTGCTCGCCTGTCACCTTGCCGGTCGGCGTGGGATCGCCGTGGCCCGAGGCGAGCTCATCGAGATCGGCGGAGGAGTCCGGATCCCCGAGGTCGTTCGCCGCTCCGGTGCACGTCTCGTCGAGGTCGGCACGACCAACAAGACCCGTGTGTCCGATTTCGAGGAGGTCCTCGCGGACGGTCGAGCTGCCGTCATCCTCCGGGTCCACGCCTCGAATTTCCGGATGAGTGGCTTCGTCGAAAGCCCCGACACGGCGGCGCTCGCCGCCATCGCGGCAGACCATGCCGCGATCGTCATCGACGACCTTGGCTCGGGTGCCCTGCTCGACACCGCGGCCTTCGGCCTGCCCCACGAACCGACGCCCATGGAACGGCTCCTGGCCGGGGCCGATCTCGTCACGTTCTCGGGCGACAAGCTCATCGGCGGGCCGCAGGCGGGCTTCATCGTCGGTCGGCGGGACCTCATCGCCCGGATCCGCAAGGACCCGCTGTCTCGGGCGATGCGACCGGACAAGGTGACGCTCGCCGCAGTCGCGGCCACCCTGGCGATCTATGTCGCCGGAACGGCGACCCGGGAGATTCCAGTCTGGCGGATGATCGCCCAGTCGAGCGACGCGATCCGCGTCCGCGCGGAGTCGCTCTGTCGACGCCTCACGAAGCTCGGCCTTCCTGCCCTCCCGGTCCTTGTCGAGTCGACGATCGGCGGAGGCGCACTTCCTGAAGCGGTGCTTCCGTCGTGGGCGGTGGCTCTCTCGGACCCAAGCCCGGACCATCTGCTCGCGCGTCTCCGTGAGGGGATACCGGCCATCGTGGCGCGCATCGAGGCCGGCGCCGTCGTGCTCGACATGCGCACCGTCGACGAGCGGTGGGACGCCGAAGGTTCGCTGGCGGGTGCGCTGGTCCGCGCGCTGGGACGCGCTGGGTGACGGTCGTCATCGGGACGGCCGGGCACATCGATCACGGCAAGACGACCCTGCTCCGGGCGCTCACCGGGATCGACGCCGATCGGCTCCCGGAGGAGAGGGCGCGGGGCATGACGATCGATGTCGGTTATGCCCACATGACCCTCCCAGATGGCGACGTCCTCGACTTCGTCGACGTCCCAGGGCATGACCGGCTCATCGGAAACATGCTCGTCGGCGCCGCTGAGGTCGACGCCGCCCTGCTCGTGGTCGCGGCCGATGATGGGCCGCGGGCGCAGACGCATGAGCATCTCCGCCTCATCGATGCACTCGGCATCGACCACGGCATCGTCGTCATCACGAAGTCGGACCTCACCGGTCCCGGCGATCCGAGGACGATGTCGACCGAGCAGGCCGTCCGTGAGATCGTGGCCGGGACAGGCCTGGCTCATTCACCCGTCATCGCCGTCTCTGCGTCGACTGGCAGTGGTCTCGACGAGTTGCGGACGGCACTTATCGATCTGCGCGATGCAGTCCGGCCCGAAGTCACCGCTCGAGAGGGCCCGGCGAGACTGGCCATCGATCGCATCTTCACGATCCGCGGCCACGGTGCGGTGGTGACCGGATCGCTACGCGGCGGCGCGTTCGAGACAGGCCAGGTCGTGCGGATCGAGCCCGGGCACAGGCGGGCACGAATCCGCGAGATCCAGAGCCGAAATGAGCCGACGAACCGGGCGACCGGGGGTCGAACGGCGTTGAACCTTACGGGGGTCGATGCCGACCACTTGCATCGAGGCATGGTGATCGTCCCAGCGGACGACCTTCGCCTGGCCGTCAGCGATCGCCTGCTCGTGGTCCTCCGCTCACCTGCCCGGCGATCAACGGGCGCCTGGCGACTCCATCTCGGGACGGCCGAGGTCGGCGCCGAGCTCGGTCGTGGCCAGCGGGAGCACGCCGAGCTTGCGACCGGCGCCACGACGACGCTCCTGCGCCTCGATCGACCGGTCGCGATGGTGCTGGGCGATCGATTCGCCCTCCGGTCCAGCAGCGACACGACGGCCATCGGCGGCCGTGTCATCGATCCCGACCCGCCGCGTGGGCCGTCCCGCCGACGCGTCGACACGGATCGGCTCGCAGCGCTCGCGAACGCCGGGACCTGGGACGAACGCGACGCCGCCCGACTCGACCTGCATGGCTCGCTCGTCGCGGTCGCTGGGTCGGTCAGGCTGGCCCCGGACGTCGAAGCCGGGATCGATGCGGCCGCCATCGCGGCAGTCCGCGACCATCACGTCAACGAGCCCGACTCGGCCGGACTCTCCGTCGCCGATATCCGGCCCCTGCTCGCCAGAGCGCTGCGTCGCCGGGTGACGATCGATGCCCGTGCGGCAGGCGCGGCGATCGAGGCGCGCCTTGGCGGTCTCGTCGCGACAGGGCGGCTGGCCCGGGACGGCGACCGCCTTCGCGACCCATCGCGCCCAGCCGGCACGCCGGCCGTCGTCCTCGCGGCCATGGATCGGCTGGAGACCCGGTTGGCGGTCCATTCCCCGCCGCCGCTCGCCGAGGCCGCGCGTGAGGCTGGCTGTCCGTCGGACGGTGTCAGGGCCCTTGAGAATGCCGGCCGCATCGTCCGACTCGAGCCGGATCTCGCCTATGCGTCATCGACATTCCGGGAGCTCGAAGCCCTGGCAGTGTCTATGGCCCGGGCGGGTCCGCTCACGCCGGCGGCGTACCGCGACGCCACGGACACCTCGCGACGCTACGTCATGGCCCTCCTCGAGGAGTTCGATCGACGGGGCGTGCTCCGGAGGACGGATGCCGGTCGCGTGCCGGGTCCGCGGGCCGCGGCGACGTGACGGTGTCCGCCATCGTCCTGGCGGGTGGTCGATCGTCGCGGTTCGGTCGCGACAAGCTTGCCGAGCCGCTCGATGGCCGACCGCTGCTTGCCCATGCGGTCGGGGTCGTCCAGGCGATCGCCGACGACGTCGTCGTCGTTCTCGCGCCGGACGCACCCGAGCCGAGCCTGGCGGGCGTTCGCTTCGCTCGCGATCCTGAGCCATTCGGCGGCCCGCTCGTCGGCCTCCTCGCCGGCCTCGAGGTGGTGACCGAGGAGACCGTCCTCGTCGTCGCCGGGGATATGCCTTCTCTCGACCCGGGCGTGTTGCGGCTGGTCATCGAGTGCCTCGACGGTGTCCAGGCGAGCGCGCTTCTCGACGGCGAGACCATCCGCCCACTCCCGGCGGCATTCCTGCGCTCTGCCGCACGAGCGGCGGGGTTGCGACTCCGCGATACCGGCGAGCGCAGCCTGCGCGCCCTCTTTGGCGAGATTGTGGTCCGGACGATCCCCGACACGGCATGGCGTGCCCTCGACCCGACAGCCGTCACGCTGCGTGACATCGATCGTCCGTCCGATCTTCCGGCCTAGGATAGGGACGATGGATCCGCAGATTCGGGCGATGTTCAGGCCGGCGGAGGGCACCGCCTATCTCGATTCGGCGACCTATGGCCTCCCTCCTGAGGCCACGACTCGGGCGATGCGGGCTGCGGTCGATGCCTGGCAGGCGGGCACCGCCGACTGGGTGTCCGACTGGGATCGGCCGGCAGAGGCGGCTCGCGAATCGTTCGCCCGGATCGTCGGCGTAGCGCCCGGCGCTGTGGCATTCATTCCGTCCGTGTCGGTCGGCGTGGGCATCGTCGCTTCGACCCTCGGACCTGGCGATGACGTCGTCGTACCGACCGATGAGTTCCGCTCCGTCCTGTTCCCGCTGCTCGTCGCCCGCGAGCGAGGCGCCCATATCCGCGAGGTGCCGCTCGAGTCCATCGCCGAGGAGATCCGCCCGGGTACGACATTGGTCGCCGCGACGGTGGTCCAGATGCAATCCGGCCGCGTCGTCGACGTCGAGGCGATCGTCGCGCGAGCCAACGCCGTAGGCGCCCGGGTCCTTCTCGATGCGACCCACGCCATCCCGTTCGTCCCGCTCCAGGAGGTGGCCGCCCGCGCGGACTATCTCGTCGCGGCGGCCTACAAGCATCTCCTGTGCCCCCGCGGTGTGGCCTTCATGACCGTCCGACCGGACCGCTTGCTGGAGCTGCCGGCGCACAACGCGAACTGGCGCACCTCGGAGCGGCCGTTTGACACCTTCTTCGGTGGCCCCCTGGCGCTGCCGGAGACCGCGTCGCGGCTCGATGTGTCGCTGGCCTGGATCCCCTGGATCGCGGCGGTCGAATCGTTGCGGTTGATCGCCGATTGGTCGGCATCCGGCGCGCTCGACGAGCCGGTCGTGCTGGCGCGGGCGATGGCCGAGGAGCTCGGCCTGAGGTGGGGCGGAGCGAGCCTCGTCTGTGCGCCGGTCGCCGACGGAGAGGCCGTCAGGCGCGCGCTCCGGGATGTCGGTGTCAAGGCCGCCGTTCGCGGCACCGCGATCCGCCTCTCGACCCACGTCTACAACGATCGAGCCGATATCGATCGCGCGGTCGCCGCCCTGGCGCCGTTCGTCGGTGCGCCGGAATTCGCATGACGACGTCCGTCGATCTGCTCCACGCCGGCTACATCCGCGACGACGGCAGCCGCGTCGCCAGCAGCGTCAGCCTCATCCGCGACGGCGACGCCATCCTCGTGGCCGATCCCGGCATGGTGGCCGACCGCTCGCTCATCATCGATCCGCTGAACGCGCTGGGAGTCGATCCGGCGGCCGTCACTCACGTCTGGATCAGCCACCATCACCCCGACCACACGATGAACATCGCCCTGTTCCCGAACGCCGAGGTCATCGACTTCTGGGCCCGCTATCGCGACGATCTGTGGCTCGATCACGACGGCGACGGCTACCGGATCACGCCCCATGCCCAACTGTGGCTGACGCCGGGGCACACGGAAGAGGACACGGCTCTCATCGTCGAGGCGGACGACGGCGTGTACGCACTGACCCACCTCTGGTGGCGGCCGGATCGGTCGCCGACGATCGATCCAGTCGCCGCCGACCAGGCGGCTCTCGAGCGCGCGCGGGAGCGCGTCCTCGCGGTCGCCGACATCGTCATCCCGGGCCACGGGGACCTGTTCCGAGTCCGCTGACCAGTGGTCAGGCGGCGCGTGTCGCGTCGATGTTGAGTCGGACGTAGTCGATCATCGGTTCGCCGAGCAGGGTCGCCACATCGTGTACGAAGGCTGGGCGTTCGTCCGCCGGCAGGCGTTCGAGGTGCGGACCGAGGACCACGGTCGCAAGGAAGCTCTCAAACGGCTCACCAGGTTCGAAGGCGGTGGTCTCCGCCGTGAGCCAGCAGCGGATATGGTCGAACCCGGCATTCGCGAGGCGGCTCTCGGTCGCTTCCGCCGTCTGGAAGTGAGCCGGGCCGAGCCACCCGTCGCCGATGCCCGCGAGGACCGCCATGACCCGAGTGACGTTGCCGGCGCCGCCGCACTGGGCGGCCAGCCGGCCCCCCGGCCGAAGGACGGCGGCCAGATTGCGGAAGAGGGCATCGTGGTCGGGCACCCAATGGAACGTCGCTGTCGATAGCACAGCGTCAACTGGTCCGGGCAGCGGCAATGTCTCGCTGAGGTCGGCGACGACATACGAGACGCGGTCGCCGAAACGGCCGAGGCGTTCGCGAGCGGATTCGATCATCGATGGTGATCCATCCAGGGCGATGACATGCCCCGCCCCGAGCCGCTCGCATAGAAGCTCTGTCACACGACCCGATCCGCAGCCGGCATCGAGCACGGTCTCGGTTCCGACGAGCGCCAGCCGATCGAGGACCGCTGATCCCCAGCGCGTCTGTGGATCGGAGACTCGGTCGTATGTCGTGGCATCCCAGTCTCGGGTCATTCGTGCTCCGTGTCCTCCGGCCGACACCATTGACCGTCGCTGCTATCGCCGCCAGTGTCGCAGCGGGCTGTCGAAACGGGCAAGGACGGCGCGCCACTAAAATCCCGGGCAATGATTGGGCCTATCGCCTTGGTCGGGTCGGGCGAATTCCTCCCCCCGATGGCGGAATTCGATCGACTCCTGCTCGAGGCGTCCGGCGCTGCGCGGCCGCGCGTCGCGATCCTGCCGACGGCCTCATGGCCAGACGGCGAGGAGACGTTCTGGCGCTGGGCCGAGATGGGAGTCGAGCATTTTCGTTCGCTCGGCGCGGAGGTCGAGGCGGTGCCCGTCAGCGATCACGCGGCGGCCTGCGATCCCGCCTACGCCCAGGCGGTTGGAGAAGCCGACCTGATCTACATGTCGGGCGGCAAACCCGACCACCTTCTTGACACCCTCGACGGTTCCGCGGTCTGGGCTGCGGCGCGCGCGGCGAACGACCGGGGCGCGGTCATCGCCGGCTGCTCGGCCGGGGCAATGGTCCTCGCCGATCGTCAGCCGCGCTTCAGGCGGGTGACCTTGCCGTTCCCGCTGCGCTGGCGTGAGTCACTCGGCGTTGTCGGGGCCGCCGCGATCCTGCCCCACTACGACAGCGTGCCCGAGACGCTCTGGGCGATCTTCGCGCTGCAGGCGCCGGAGGGCGTGGCGATCGTCGGGATCGACGACGATACGGCCTTCCTCGGGCGTGGCGGCGCGTGGCAGGTCCACGGCAGCGGCCGGGTCACGATCTGGCACGGTCGGCGACGGTCACGTCACCGAGCCGGCGACTGCGTGACCCTCTAGGGTCGCGCGACGGGTCAGACCGCCGGGTCAGACCGCGTCGGGCTTCTCGAGCCTGTAGCAGTCGGAGCAGTAGACGGGCTTGTCCATGCGCGGCTTGAAGGGCACCTGGGCCTGGTTCCCGCATCGGGTGCAGATCGCCGCGAAGTACTCGCGGGCCGGACGACTGTCCGCCCGTTCGTAGCCCCGGGGTCCGCCGTAGACCGTCATGTCGTAGCCCGACTCGCGGGCCTGGCGACGGCTGGCGCGGCACGACGCGCAGCGTTTCGGGTCGGAGGCGAAGCCCTTCTCCGCGTAGAACTCCTGATCTGCGGCCGAGTGGATGAACTCGACGCTGCAGTCGACGCAGACGATCGTTCGGTCGGTGTAGGTGACCATTACTCTCCCAGGCGCGTGGCGCGATGCGGGGCGTGCCCGTGGATACCTCGACGACCGGGGAGGGTCGGTCTTGGGGGAGGCCGGGCCCGGGCTCGGTGCCGTCGTTGTGGTGCCCGGTCAGGCTCGCCGGTCCAGTGTTGATGGGCAGGATACCACCGATGATCCCGGCCAGCCCGCGGACCACGGGACCGGGGCCAGCCGGGCACCTCGAGATGTCACAATGACCACCCGAAGAGACCGCTGACTGGAGGCAAGAAGCGCGCGTGCTGCGACTCGTCCATACGGCGGACGTCCACCTCGGTGCCCGACATGCCGACATGGGCGAACGGGCCACTGCGCAGCGCGAGCGTCAGTGGACCGCGTTCCGGGTGACGGTCGATCTGGCGATCACCGAGCATGCCGATCTCCTCCTCGTCGCTGGCGACCTGTTCGACTCGAACACCCAGCCACGACGGACCGTCGAGGCCGTCGCCGCCGAGCTGCGACGCCTTGCCGATGCCCGGATCCGAACGGTGATGATCCCCGGAACGCACGACGTCTACGACCGTTCGTCGGTCTACCGCGCCCATGATCTTGCCGCCCTGGCCGGACATCCCTCCGGCGACTTCGTCACCGTCCTGACGCCCGACCGACCGGAGGTCCATCTCGAGGCCATCGATGCCGTGATCTTCGGACGCGTCTTCGACACGAAACGAGCCCCACGCTCGCCACTCGCGGGCTTCTCGGCGAAGGATGAGAAGCGTGCGACGTGGCGCATCGGCATGATCCATGGGTCGCTCTCGATCCCGGGTCAGACAGACGCCGACGAGGTCGTCTTCAGTCGCGAAGAGGTGGCCGCGTCGGGGCTCGACTACCTCGCCCTCGGCCACTGGCACGGCTTCCAGCAGTGGTCCGCCGGCGCCACCTCGTTCGCCTACTCCGGCGCACCGGAACCTGTAGCCGTTGACCAGGACAAGGCCGGCAGAGTCCTCGTCGTGACCCTCGATGGCGAGGGCGAAAGTCGAACCGTCAAGATCTCGCAACGCGTCGTCGGCCGGACCCGGTTCGAGGCCGAGACCATCGATGCGGCATCGATCGGTGGCCAGCCCGAGCTGATCGAGCGGCTTGGTCGGAAGGCGGACCCGGACCTCATCCTCGATGTCGTGATCGATGGCGTCCGTCGCGACGAGCTCGATATCGACCCATCCGAGGTCGAAGCGGCGCTGCGCGAGGGGCTGCTGGGCGTCCGAGTTCGCGACCGTAGTGTCCCGGCGCTCACCGACGGGCCCCTGCCCCCCGAGGACACGATCGTCGGCGCGTTCCTTCGTGACCTGGAGGGACGGATCCGAGAGGCCGATGCCGGTCGTCGGGCCGACGAGGCCTCGGAATTGCGGGAGGCACTCAGGCTCGGGCGCCTGCTGCTGGCGGGCCACGAGGTGACGCTGTGAGGATCAGCCGCCTCACGCTCACCGATCTCCGCCGCTTCGGGGGGCCCCAGCGGGGCCCGGCCACGATCGAGCTGGCACCGGGCGTGACGATCGTTCGCGGACCGAACGAGGCCGGCAAGACGACCTTCCAACGGGCGATCGAGCTGGCGCTGACGCGCAAGGTCACGAGCACCTGGGCGGAGCTCGATCAGCTTCGACCCTGGGACGAACCGGCCGGGGCGCAGATCGCGCCGACGATCGAGCTCGAGTTCAGCGACGAGGACGAGGATGGTGCCCATACGGGGCGGCTCAAGAAGGTCTTCGCGGGACAAAAGGGCACCGTCAGCCTGGAGCTTGATGGGGAGGTCACAACGGACCCGGCCAGAGCCGACGAGCTCATCGTCGCCATGACCGGCGTCCCCTCGGAAGGCTTCTTTCGTTCGACCGCGTCGATCCGTCATCACGAAATGGCGGTCCTCGACAGCGACGAGGCCGCCCTCCGTGATCGCCTCCAGACGACGATCTCGGGAGCCGATCGCGGAACGTCGCGGGCCAAGAAGCGCCTCGAACGCGTCCTCCGCGATACCAACGCGAAGGGTGACAAGAACCCGGGCCGTCTCAAGGTAGCCGAGGACGCCGCGATCCTGGCTCGAGAGGAAGTCGACCGTGGGGAAGCTGCGCTCGGCCAGCTTGAGACCGATCGATCCGTGCTCATCGAAGCCCGCGATGCCCGCTCCGTGGCCGATGCGACCCTCGCCGAACGAAGGGCGATGCTCGAGAAGGCGCGCCAGGCCGAGCGAACCGCCGCCGAGCGCGACGCAAGCCAGGAGAAGTTCGAGCGCTATCGCCAGGCCGTCGGGATCATCGCAGAGCTGGCCACGCTCCGCGACAGCCACCCATCCAAGCAGCCGCTGCCGGCCCTCAAGCTGGCTGTCGAGAAGCTTCGCGTCACCGACGGCCGCGTCCGCGAGATCCGGGCCATCCTGGGCGAGGAGGCCGAGGTCGTCGCCGATGAGATACCCGCCGAGCCTGGGTGGCGTCGGGGATCCCGGTTCGCCGTTGGGCTGATCATCGCAGGCGTCGCGGTCGCCGCCGTTCTCGTCGTCGCCAACCAGGCCTTCGCCCTCGGCATCGGCAGCGCCCTCGCCGCCGTCCCGGGTCTGGCGCTCGTTGGGCTCGGCATCGTCTTCGCGGCCGTCGGGCTCTATCTGCGCCGACTCGATCGGCGGCGGCTCGGCAACGTGCGAGTCGATGTCGCGCGTCGACTCCGCGGACGGTCTGATCTCCAGGAGGAGTTGAAGATCGCCGAGGCGGACGTCGAGAGGCAGCTGGCTGCCCTCGAGCAACCGTCGCTCGTCGAGGCTGAGGCGCTGCTGGAGGCGGAATCGGCGCATGTCGAACGGGTCAACGTCCTCACGGCCCAGTACGAGGGTCTCGTCGGCCGAGAGCCGGCCGAGGCGCTGCCGCGCCTTCGAGACGCGGCCGCCCTCGAGGTCGAGCAGAAGACGGCGGCCCTCGAGGCCCTCGGTCCCATCGCCAAGGAGCCACGG
The DNA here is from genome assembly GCA_963789905.1 of uncultured Chloroflexia bacterium. Taxonomy (GTDB): domain Bacteria; phylum Chloroflexota; class Limnocylindria; order Limnocylindrales; family CSP1-4; genus CAWBMK01. The sequence continues at coordinate 118,179 of CAWBMK010000007.1, forward strand.
GCTCGGGAGAGGCTCGAGGGCGAAGTCGCACAGCAGGAAGCGGCCGTCGAGACCGCCCGCGACAGCGAGGCGAACGCGCGGGCCAGGGTGGAGCAGAACGCAGTCGACGCCGACGAAGTCGCCGTCGCGGCCGAGCGGTCGGCGATGGCCGACGTGCGCCTGGCAGACGTCCAGCGTCGCTCCCGGATCGTAGAGACGACGCTTCGGGCGATCGAGGCGGCCGAGCAGGCGACAATGAAGACGGCGACCCGCTATCTCGAGAAGCACATGACAAGCGAGCTCGGCGCTGTGACGGGCGGGCGCTATCGTCGGGTGCGAGTCGACGACAAGACCCTCGACATCGAGGTGTGGGCACCCGAGCGAGGGGATTGGATCGACGTCCACCAGCTGTCGACGGGGACGATCGACCTCGTCTACCTGACCGCCCGGATCGGACTCGTCCGACTCGTCACCGGAGATCGTCGGCCGCCGCTCATCTGCGACGACCCGTTCGTGACGTTCGATCATGATCGGGCGACTCGGGCGTTCGAACGTCTGCGGGCGTTGGCGGGCGACCTGCAGGTCGTCTTCATGACGACGTCCGAGCGCTACGACGCCCTTGCCGATGCGGTCGTCGTGCTCGACGGTCCGACCGCCACCGATACCGCCGCGGCTGCGGCCGGCTGACATCGGCCCCGCCCTCGCCGGGGTCGTTCTCGGCCTCGCAACGGCTCTCAGCTGGGGAGGAGCCGACTTCACCGGCGGCTCGGTCTCCCGTCGAGCGCCGGTCGTCGGCGTCATCCTCGGCAACGAACTCGTCGGGATCGCCCTTGCCGTGGCGATCCTCATCTGGCGTGGCGAGGCGGCGCCCAGCCTGACCGACCTCGCTCTTATCGTCGCGGCCGGTCTCCTCACCGGTGTCGGCATCCTGGCCTTGTACACGGGGCTTGCCGTCGGCCGCATGTCTGTCGTGGCGCCGATCGCCGGTTTGCTCACCGCGGCCATCCCGGTTGTCATCGGCTCGATCCTCGATGGGATTCCTGGCACGACGGTCCTGATCGGGTTCGTCATTGCGATCGCGGCCGTGATCCTGGTGTCGAGATCCGGAGCCGATCGCGGGTCCGACCGTAGCGGGTTCGGCTACGCGGTCGCCGCCGGCACCTGTTTTGGGATCTTCGCCGTGCTCCTGGCCCAGATAGGCGATGACCTCGTCGCCGGCCCCCTGGTGGTCATTCGACTCGTCGCCGTGGCCGTCATGGTCGTGGTCGTCATCGGCGGACGCCAGCCGTGGCGGATCGGGCGCCCGCTGTGGCCGGTTGTCGCTCTCATCGGCATCCTCGACGCCATCGGCAATCTGTGCTTCATCGCATCCATCCAGGCGTATCGGCTCGACGTGGCCGCTACGCTGTCGTCGCTCTATCCGATCGTGACGGTCGTCCTTGCAGCGATCGTCCTCCGGGAACGGATCGTCGGTGGCCACGCCGTCGGGATCGGTCTGGCCGCAGTCGCGATCGTCCTCATCGCCGGCGGCTCGACAGTCTGACCTCGGCGTCGTCGATGGCCTTGCCGCCGCTGAGGAGATGCACAGCGGAGAAGCCCTCGCTGCCGAGAGACCCGTCGCGCAGGGCTCGGTCGAGAGCGTGCCAATGCCGTGTCACGACATCGCTGGGCACCGGGCGGCCCTCTCGAGCCGCGTTGCGGGTGAGGACATCAACGAGGGCGAGATCGAACACGATCGCGATCGCTGGTGACCTGGTCTCCGCGGCGATGCGCAGGAGGTCTTGACGCGCACGACGCTCGACATTCGTCGCGTCGACCACGACGCGGGCGCCACCTCGCGCTCGACCGGCGACCTCATCGTGGAGGACCCGGAAGACCAACCGATTCTGAGATTGGTCATCCTCCGAACCGGTCATGCGACCTCGGATCGCATCCGACGACACGATCTCGTCCGGCGCGAAATTCCGTGCGGCAAACGTGGACTTGCCCGCTCCGGCCGGCCCAACGAGCACGACCAGGGCAGGATCGGGAACATCGATGACCACCGCGCCATCGTAGGTGCCGGGATCCGGCTCGCGTTCCGGGGAATCCCGTACGCCGCTCGGGCAATCCCCGGTGTACCGTCTGGGCATGTCGTGGATCCGCGTCAACATCAGGCGGATGTCCGCCGAGCCCGCCCGAGCTCGGGCCCGCGACGCCATCGCCGTCGCGATCGTCGCGTCGGCGTTCGCGGTCGGCGCCGTGGCCTTCGTGTTGGGCGATGTCGAGTCCGGCATCCGCCTGGCGCTGGGAGACGACGGGCGCGTCTACGTCGTCGACGTGGATCCGTGGAGCCCACAGAGTGGGAGCGAGCTGCCAGGAATGGTGGTAACCACGCTCAACGACCAGGCCCTGATCGTCATGCCCGGTGACGAGGGGACTCCGGTAGCGGGCCAAGCGTTGTCGTTCCTGCTCGCCGATCGGATCTACATGCTTCAGGCGATTCGGCCGGAGGAACTCGATCACAACCTCGGCGCACCGGCAGAGGAGCGCTATGGGACCACCTTCGTCTACACCGGCTGGTGGGCCCTCGACGAGAGCGGCATGGCGCCGCTCCTGGGAATCGCGATATTGATCGTCGGCGGATGGTGGCTCGGATCGGGGCGCGGGGGTCAGACCTTGAAAGAGCTTGCCGTTCCGACGATCGTGGCCACCGCGACGCCACTGTTCCTCGTCCCGGCGGTCCTAACTGCAACGGCCGCCGGCCTCGTCATCGTCGCGATCCTGTGGCCGGTCTCCGCGCTGCCGCTCGCGGACGGGCTCTCCGGCCTGGTCGCCGACCGCGTCGCTCGACGGAATGTGCGCGCAGCGGCGCTCCTTGCCGCCGTCTGTTCGGCCGTCGCCGGGCTGGCGACGCTCGTCTTCGGTCTGGATCCCTGGTTCATCGTTGGTCAATGGCTGGCCGCGGGCGCGGTCGCACTCATCCCGGGATACGTTGCGGCGCGCCCAGCGATGGCGACGTCCGGCGCGTCGGCGTCTCGGAGAGTCGTCGAGACGATGGAGCTGGTCGCAGTCGGCGCGACCCCTCTCATCGCAGGGGTTGTTCTCATCGCCCGCGACAGCGCGCCGTTCCTGTCGCCCCTCCTTCTGTGGTTCCTGATCCTGCTCGTCGCCCAGCGCTACACGATCCGACCGTTGGCACGCCTCGCGACGCGGGCGACACTGCAACGCGACCTGGTGGTCGCAGCGACCGAGGCCGAACGGGCCCGGATCGCCGCGGATCTCCACGACGAGACCCTCCAGGACCTGACCTTGCTCGTCCGTCAACTCGAGGCTCGAGGCGATGTCGATGGCGCCGAGGCCGGACGGCGGATCGCAGAGCGGGTCCGGACCCTCACTGGCGAGCTCCGCCTTCCGATCCTCGACGATCTGGGGGTCGGACCGGCTCTCGAATGGCTCGTGAGCCGGATCGAGGCCTTGGCGGGTGGCCAAGTCATCCTCGAACGAGACGAGGGTTCGCGCTTGCCGTCGGACATCGAGCTGGCGTTCTTCCGTGTCGCGCAGGAGGCGCTGTCAAATGCTGTGAAACACGGCAAGCCCCCGATTCTCGTTCGGTATCGGTCGGCAGTGAGCGGGGCGACGCTCACGATCGATGACGCCGGACCCGGGATCCCAGCTGAAGCTGCCGAAGTTGCTCCGGCGGCCGGCCACTTCGGACTGCTCGGGATGCAGCAACGGGCCGAACAGATCGGGGCCCTCCTCGATGTGCGCCAGTGGCCGGCAGGCGGCACACACGTCGCCCTTGAATGGAGAGCGCGTTGATCGACCCTCCTCCGATTCCGATCAGGGTCGCCATCATCGACGACCACCCCGTCGTACGCGATGGGACGGCCGCGCTGTTGGCGATCGAGCCCGACCTTGTCGTGGTCGGCGTGGCCGCGTCGATCGGCGAGGCATCCGCACTCCTGGATCGGACGGAGGTCGACGTGCTGTTGCTCGACATCCGTCTCGGCCAGGGCAGCGGTTTCGACCTGCTTGCTTCCTCGATCGAGGAGTCTGATCGACCGGCGATCGTTGTGGTGACCGCCTACGACTACCCGCAGTATGCGGAGGCCGCCCTCCGACTCGGGGCCTCAGGCTTGGTCCTCAAGACGGCTCCAATGAGCGAGCTGATCGATGCGATCCGGCGCGCCGCCGCCGGCGGGCTCGCTTTCGAGAGACGTCCGGGTGGTTCCGTCGCGAGGCTGACGCCGCGCGAGCTCGATGTCGTCCGCCTCGTCGCCGAGGGCGGCTCCAACGACGAGATCGCCCACGCTCTCGGGATCGGTAGCAAGACGGTCGAGACCCATCTGGGCCGGCTGTTCGAACGCTATGACATCGCCTCACGGACGGAGCTGGCGACCCGCGCCTTGCGCGAAGGCTGGCTCGATGCGCCGCCGCTGGCCTGACGATCGCGACGCAGACGGGCGCCTTGCTTAGGCGGGCAGATCCCGTTCGGCCGGCCCGATGTATCGCTGGTCGGGGCGGATGAGGCGGTTGGCCGACGCTTGTTCGATGGCGTGGGCGCCCCAGCCCGCCGTTCGGGCGATCGCGAACACGGCGGGGTACAGCGCCGGTGGAAGGCCGATGCCTTGGAGGACGGCCGCGGCGTAGTACTCGACGTTGGTCTTGATGACGCGATCCGGCTTCTCCTCCGCGAGGACGCGGAGAACGACATCCTCGACCTGGACCGCAAGATCAAGCCACTCGGCGTTGCCCCCCATCTGCTCGGCGACACCACGAAGGGCCGCCGCCCGGGGATCGTACGCTCGGTAGACGCGATGGCCGAAGCCCATGATCCGCTCGCCCCGGCCAAGTGCCTCCCGGACCCAAGCCTCTGCATGCTCGGGCGAGCCGATCTCGTGGAGCTGGTTGACGACCTCCGATGGCGCCCCGCCGTGGAGCGGACCCTTCAATGTCCCGATGGCGGCCGTCACGGCGGAGGCCAGGTCCGACCGGGTCGAGACGACGACACGGGCGGTGAATGTCGAAGCGTTGAGGCCATGCTCGGCGGCGACGACGAAGTAAGCGTCGAGCGCCCGCGCGGCGGCTGGATCCGGTGACCGATCGAAGAGCTGCTGGAGGAAGCCGCCGGCCAGGTCGAGCGACGTATCGGGCTCGACCGGACCAAGCCCATCGCGCAGCCGCCCGAATGCGGCGAGTGCCGATGGCGCGAACCCCGTCAAAGCCCGGGCCTGCTCGACCGTCGGCGGATGTGCCAGCCGCTCGGTCGCGCCCCAGGCGGAGATCGCCGTGCGCAGTGCGTCCATCGGGTGGGCGTCGCGGGGCAGCGAGCGAAGAGCGGCCATGACCGGAGCCGGGACAGCTGTCGGGTGGAGCTCGGCGGCGGCGTCCCAGGTTCCGCTCCATAGCAGATCGGCGACGGATGCGTACGACCCGCGCTCGACGAGCTGCCCGATCGGGTAGCCACGATAGAGGAGACGACCGTTCGCTCCGTCGACGTGGGCGATGGCTGTCTCGGCGCCGATGACCCCCTCGAGCCCGGGCGAATAGGGGCGGGTGTCGGGCGGGTTTGCCAGTACCGTCGAATCGGTCACGGTGCGATGGTAGCCCCACTCCCCGAGGCACCCGTGAAGGCATTCACTTCGGCGACGAACCGATCCGCGTGGGTGTGGTGGGCAGCGTGGCGAGCACCGTCGATGACGACGATCCTGGTGTCGGGGAGGATGGCGGCGAGGGCCCAGGCCGACGCCGGAAATCGAGGGTCCGAGGCGCCGCCGACGATCTGGAGGACCGGTCGTCGCACGGTGCCGAAGCGTTCGATCGCCGCCCTGTCACCGATGCCGGCGCGCAGCTCACGGATGACGGTGTTGGCGGCCGTGACGCGGCGCGGGAATGTCTCCGACGCTTCGAAGGCTTCCCACTCGTCGTCGGTGACCTTGACGACCTTGCGCATGAAGACCTCCAGGACTCGCTCCGGCTGATCGGCCGCCAGGAGGTCGTCCATCTCCGCGGCGATCGCCTCCGTGTCACCGAACGAGTCACGTGTGACGGGCCCCTCGTAGACGACCAGCCGGTCGATCGCCTCGGTCAGGAGAGCTGCGCCAAGCGCGCAGCGCCCGCCGTACGAATGGCCGAGGACCGTGACCGGCCGTCCGACTCTGGCGGCCGCATGTTCGGCGACAGCGGCGACATCCTCCTCCTCTCGGGCGATGTCGTAGGGCAACGCGTCGCCGGATGCCCCTCGGCCGCGGCGATCCAGGGCGAAGAGCGTGTGGGTCTCGGCGAGAGGGGGACCGACCGTCCGCCACGTCGTGTGGTCGGCCGTCGTGCCGTGGACGAGCACCAGCGCCTGGCCTGAGCCGGATACGAATGTCGCGATCGCAGTCCCGTCTCGGGATCCGACGATGACTGGGTCCGTCACGACGTCGCGATGATGTCGACGTCCAGCGAGCCCGTCGTCATGCCGTGGATGTGCCGGCGAGCTGGCTCGCCAACCGGATGGCGTCGCTCGTCACCGTGACCCGGCCGCTCTCTTCGAGGGCCTCCGTCAGCAGATCGACGTCCGTTCTGCGCGACGCCCGGAACATCCGATCGATGCATTCGACGCCGTCCTGCCAGACTCGAGCGCGGACGGTCTCGGCTTCGGCCGTGATATCGGCCCGCAGCTCTGAGCCGCGACGATCGCAGATGAGCTCGACTCGCAACGTCGTGCCGGCCCGCGCAGTCGACTGGACGGGCCGGATTGCTACTGCGACATCCTTGGTGAGTCGGAGCGTCGCGGCGAGCCCTCCATGCATGGCGACGGCGCCGCCCCCGGGCCTGCGCGCGACGTTCGGCCCGGCGACGGCCGTCAAGGGTCGGACGACGTGCATCCCGAGGCGCGAAGCGAGCCAGGCAACGTGGTAGACGGGCTTGACGATGTTCGTCGTCCCCGGCGACCCGGTGTCGTCGTGGGTGCCATAGGTCACCGAGATCCGATGCAACGACCGCAGATACGGCAGGAACTCGGGCATATCGAAGATGGATGCGATCGCCTCGCGCCAACGTGCCTGGCGATCGAGGGCGAAATCGCTGACCGTCAGCTCACGCCGGCCCAGAAGCTCCGCGAGCAGGACCAGCTGGGGCAGGCCATCGCCCGACCATGATGAGCCGTCGACGACGAGCCGGTCGGCGAGCGCGAAGACGTCACCCGCCATCGGCTGGTGAAACGGGACCTCGCCCGGCCACCACACGGTCACCGGCAGGTCGTGGATAAGAAGCGGGGCGATGATCGCAGCGGGGTGGCGACCGGCCTCGCCGCCGGCATGGACATCGAGCATCTCTGCGCATGTCTCGGGCGCATCGTCGTGCGGCAGGATGCAGTGAGCCGAGATCCGGGCGTCGAGCCATGACGGCCCATCCGGATCGAGGGGCATGACGATGAGCGTTCGCGACGGATGGCGGCCGGTGAGCCGACGGATCGTGTCTGCCGCGCCGACGGCGATCTCCGGCCGGCGAGCGACGACGACGAGGTTGAGCACCGACGTCCGGGCGGAGATGTGGCGCTCCTCCTGGCCGTCGATCTCGACGGCGAGATGCGGTGCGGCCCAGATCCGCGCGAGCTCGCGATGGATGCCCTCGATCGTGGACGCCCGCGACGACCACCGCTGGATCGGCTCGCCCGGTTGGGCGGGCTCGACGGACCAGGGCGACGCGCCGATCAGATCCGTCGCCATTGCCGGCCCTCGGCTTCGATCAGCTCATCCGCAGCCGGCGGGCCCCAGGTGCCAGCCGCGTAGTTCGGGAAGACTGGTGGCTTGCCCTCGGCCCAGGCGTCGATGATCGGGCTGACGACCCGCCACGCTTCCTCGACTTCGTCGGCCCTGGTGAACAGCGAGGCGTCGCCAAGGAGCGCATCGAGGATGAGCGTCTCGTACGCCTCCGGCGCATCGACCGCGAACGACGAGCCGTACGTGAAGTCCATGTTCACTGCCCGGACGTCAAACCGTAGACCAGGGACCTTCGCCCCGAACCGCAAGAGGATCCCCTCGTCGGGCTGGATTCGGATCGCCAGGAGGTTGGCCTCGGGGTCGATCGATTCGTCGCGGAACAATCGGTGCGGGACCTCGCGGAAGCGGATCGCGATCTCCGTCGCCCGGCGAGGCATCCTCTTGCCGACGCGCAGGTAGAAGGGCACGCCCGACCAGCGCCAATCGTCGACGTGGAACCGTGCGGCGACGAACGTCTCGGTCTCGGATTCGGGATGGACGTCGGGCTCCTCGCGGTAGCCAGGAACCTCGGTGGCGGCGACCCACCCTCGCCCGTACTGGCCGCGAACGATGTCGCGCGCGACGTCCCTGGGCGGGAGCGGCGCGATGGCCCGGACGACCTTGACCTTCTCATCGCGAAGGGCATCCGCGGAAAAGGAGGCCGGCGGTTCCATCGCCACGAGAGCGAGGAGTTGCATGAGGTGGTTCTGAAGGATGTCGCGCGAGGCTCCGGTCTCTTCGTAGAAGGCGGCGCGACCCTCGACACCGATCGACTCGGCCACCGTGATCTGGACATGGTCGACGTAGCGCCGGTTCCAGATCGGTTCGAAGATCCCGTTGGCAAAGCGGAAGACGAGGAGGTTGCGAACGGTCTCCTTGCCGAGGTAATGGTCGATCCGATAGACCTGCGCCTCACGGAAGACCCGCGCCACCTCGCGGTTGAGCCGTTTGGCCGTGTCCGTGTCCCGACCGAAGGGCTTCTCGATGACGACCCTCCGCCAGCCGCCGCCATGGATCTCGTGGTCCATGCCGCACCTACCGAGCTGGCCGATGACCACCGGAAAGGCCGATGGCTGGGTCGCCAGGTAATAGAGGTGGTCGCCGCGGGTCCCGTGCTCGCGATCGATATCGTCGAGGCGTGCTGCAAGACGATCGAAGGCGTCGTCGTCGGCGAAGTCGGCCTGGTGGTAGACGATCCGCTGGAGGAATTCGTCGAGGACGACCGGCTCCAGTACGACCCGACTGAACTGCTCGAGAGACCCTCTCATCTCCGTTCGGAACTCATCGTCGCTGAAGGGCCGCCGACCGACCGCCACCACCATGAATTCATGGGGCAGGAGGTTCGAGCGCCACAGCTGGGCCAGAGCCGGGACGACTCGCCGATGGGCGAGATCGCCGGTCGCCCCGAAGAGGACGAAGATCGATGGGTCGGGGACTCGCTCGAGACGGAGCCCTTCTCGAAGGGGGTTGTCGAGCTTCTGGCGACTCCTCCGCGTTCGTCGGCCCGCCCGGGCGAGCCGAAGGTCGCGCATCGTGCGCGGCTGCTCCTTCGGTACCCGCGGCGAGGCGTTGGCCATGGCGCCGGTCAGTGACCCTGGGGCGGGGCGATCCGGCCGTGGAGACCGTCACGGACGACGCGGCGGCCGATCTCGGCCACGCGATCGATGGTGAACCCGAGCTCGGCGAAGATCGTGGCGGCCGGCGCCGAGGCCCCGAAGCGATCCAGCCCGATGATGGCCCCCTCGTCACCGACCCAGCGCTCCCAGCCCAGGTGGACGCCGGCCTCGACGCTGACGCGCTTGCGCACATTCGCCGGCAGGACGGTTTCGCGATACGCGTCATCCTGGGTCTCGAATCGCTCCCAACAGGGAAGGGAAACGACTCGCGTCGGGATGTCCCACGTCTCGAGGATGGTCGCGGCTTCATATGCCAGGTGAAGCTCGGAGCCTGTTCCGATGAGGATGAGCGCTGGCTCACCGCCCAATGCCTCAGTCGAGGCCGGCCGGATGACATAGCCACCACGCCTAACCCCGTCGGAGGCGAGCTCCGCCGTCCCCGGCAGGGTCGGCAGCTTCTGGCGCGTGAACGCCAATGCGACAGGTCCGCCGCGGCGACGCTCGATCGCCAACGCCCAGGCCGCGGTCGCCTCATTCGCGTCCCCCGGCCGGACGAACCACAGGTTGGGGATCGCGCGGAGCGCCGCGTAGTGCTCGACCGGCTGATGGGTCGGGCCGTCCTCGCCGAGGCCGATGGAGTCGTGGGTCCAGACGTAGATGACGTGGAGGCCGGAGAGAGCCGCCAGGCGAACCGAGCCGCGCATGTAGTCGCTGAAGTTGAGGAACGTCCCGGCGTACGGGATGAAGGCGCCGTGGTAGGCGATGCCGTTGGCGACGCCACCCATGGCGTGCTCGCGGACGCCGAATCGGATATTGCGCCCGGCTTCGGCCGCGCTGAAGTCACCGGCACCCTTGACATCGGTCAGGTTGGATTCGGACAGGTCGGCGGCTCCACCGAACAGCTCGGGTACCGGCTCGGCCAGCGCCGCGATCGCAGCCTGGGACGCCTGCCTGGTCGCGAAGTCCTGGCCGACTGCATATGTGGGAAGGCCGACGTCCCAGTCGGCCCGGAGCGATCCATCGAGGCGGCGGCTGAGCTCCCGGGCGAGCTCGCGGTGATCGCGCTCGTAGTTCGCGAAGCGCAGCTCCCAGTCGGAATGGAGGGCCTCGCCATAGGGGATGGCCCGGGAGAAGACGGCCTCGACCTCATCGGGGATGTAGAACGTCCGGTCCGGATCCCAGCCGTAGGCCTGCTTGGTGAGCCGCACCTCTTCCTCGCCGAGCGGTTGGCCGTGAGCCTTCTGGCTGTCCTGGCGGTTCGGGCTGCCGTATCCGATATGGGTCCTGACCGCGATGAGGGATGGTCGTTGGTCGCTCCGGGCGGCCCCGATCGCAGCATCGATCGCATCGATGTCGTTGCCGTCGTCGACTCGCTGGGTGTGCCAGCCATAGGCGTCGAAGCGCCCGCCCACGTCTTCGCTCCAGGCCCACGACGTCGGTCCATCGAGCTGGATGTGGTTGTCGTCGTAGAGGAAGATCAGCTTCCCCAGGCGGAGGTGGCCGGCGAGGCTGGCGGCTTCGGAGGCGATTCCCTCCTGGAGGTCGCCGTCGGAGCAGATGCCGTACGTCCGATGATCGACGATCGTGTGGCCGTCCCGATTGAACTCGGCCCCGAGGCGGTGCTCGGCGATGGCCATTCCGACCGCGTTCGCGAACCCCTGGCCCAGCGGGCCGGTCGTCGCCTCGACGCCCGATGTCAGGCCGTACTCCGGGTGGCCTGGGGTCCGCGATCCCCATTGGCGGAAGCGCTCCAACTCCGAGAGCGGCAGGTCGTAGCCGGTCAGATGGAGGAGGGAGTAGAGGAGCATGCTGGCGTGGCCAGCCGAGAGGACGAATCGGTCGCGGTCCGGCCAGTCGGGCTGCGTCGGGGCGTGTCGGAGGTGCCGCGTCCAGAGCACATAGGCCATCGGGGCCGCGCCCATCGGGGCGCCGGGGTGGCCGGAATTCGCCTTCTGGACCGCGTCCATCGACAAAGTCCGGATCGTGTCGATGGCAAGCCGGTCGAGCGTCTCGGCGTGGACGGTCATCGGGCGCACCCTGCCTGGTTGCTCGTGGGAACGAGCCGATTGTAGGGCCGGTACCCTCCGAGCATGACCAGCGCGCCGCGTCGGCCGCCCGCTCGCGCGCCTCGCGTCATGGTGGTCGGGGACCTCATCCTCGACGTCGTGCTGACACCCGACCGGCCGATCGAAACGGGCACCGACGTCCCCGGAAAGGTTGGCATCCGGCCTGGAGGCTCGGCCGCCAATACCGCCCGATGGCTTGCCCGACTGGGGGTCCGGACGCAGCTCGTCTGCTCGGTCGGCCGCGACGGGGCGGGCCGTGCGCTCGTCGAGCACATGCGCGCCGACAGGGTCGTCGTCCGGGCCAGTCGTGTAGTCGGCCAGCGGACCGGTCGCATCGGCGTTCTCGTCGGCCCCGGCGGCGAACGGTCCTTCGTGGCCGACCGGCGAGCGGCCGATGGGCTTCGGCCGAGCGATCTCAAGGACGGCTGGTTCGATCGTCTCGACCTCCTCCATATGCCGGCCTATTCGCTGCTCGGCGAGCCGCTCGGAGAGGCCGGCCGACGAGCCGTCGAGATGGCCCGAGCGCGCCTCGCCCTCGTATCGATCGACCTTGCGTCGGTCGGTCCCCTCCTGGCCCACGGTCGGCGAGCCGCTCGCGAGCTCATCGGGAGCGTCCATCCCGACATCCTGTTCTCGACCGAGCGCGAGGCCGAGGCATTCCTCGGCCGGTACGCGGTCGAGGGGATGACCGAGTTCGCGGGGATCGTCGTCGTCAAGCAAGGTGGGCGCGGCGCCACCGTCCTCGCCCGCGACGCTGGTTCGGGTCCGCTGCGATTCGAGATCGCCACGCCCCATGTCATCGCTGCCGACACGACCGGGGCCGGCGATGCCTTCGATGCCGGTTTCCTCGCCGTCTGGCTGGCGTCACGGGGGGCCGGTCGACCGATCGCGATCTCGCTCCATCGCGCAACGCTGGCCGGTCATCGAGCCGCGGCGCGCCACCTCAGCGGTTCACGCCCGGAGCTGCCGCCCGGTTGATCGCGCGCGACAAGGGCATCGCCCACGGGAGTCGAGACTAGCCCGTCTCCGGAGGCTCCGGCTCGGTCGCTGTCTCCGGTTTGAGGAAGCGGTCGAACCAGTCGAGCATCCGCGTCATCCGGTCGATGCGGCGGTCCGGTCGGCCCGTCGTCGCGTAGACGTGGTACTCGTCCGGGTAGAGGATCATCTCGACCTCCTTTCGACGCAGCCGGAGGGCGGTGAAGAGCTGCTCGTTGTCGGCTCGGGGGCATTGCTCGTCGGCATCGGCCTGGAACATCAACAGTGGTGTCTCGATGCTGTTGATGTGGCGCAGCGGCGACTGGCCCCACAGCTTGAAGACCCCCTCCGGGCTGAACGGGTCGCCGAGGAGGGACGTCCGGCAGTATTCCGGCCCGGTGTCCGAGTTTGCCCAGGCACTGATCTGGTTGGCGACGCCGTTCTCGGACACCGCCGCCCCGAAACGGGTGGACGTCCCGATGAGCCAGTGGACCATGAACCCGCCGTACGAGAGACCAAGAACGCCGACGCGATCGGGATCGACGAGACCGAGGCTGATCGCATGGTCGAGCGCAACGTGGACGTCCGCGGCGTCAACGCCACCCCAGTCGCCGAGCTGCGGGCGGATCCACTCCGCGCCGTAAGTCTGCGAGCCGCGAATGTTCGGAAGCAGGACCCGATAGCCGCGCGCACACAGGAGAGCCACCTCGAGCGACGGCGTAGGCGCCCAGGCGCCGAGCGGGCCGCCGTGGATGTCGATGACGGTCGGGAGAGCCTCGCCACCGGCTCCGTCCGGGGAGGCGATCCATGTCTCGATCGGGCCGCCGGGTCCGTGCGCCTCGACGAGCCGCATCGACGGCCATGCGTAGCGGTGCTGCCAGCGCGAGCCGATCGGCGCCGGCGTGTCGAAGACCCCGTCCCGGATGACCATGAGGTCCTGAGCCCGCGTCCCGAGCGTTCCGGTCACCGTCACGAGCGGGCCATCGGGCGCACGCCGGGCGACCGCCAGCGTCCAGCATGCGGCATCGGCCTTGACGAGTCGCTCGGGGTCTCCGCCGTGCCCACCTGACTCGGTGTCGACTGGAAAGCGCCATGGCACGACCCGGCCGCGATTCGAGACGAGGGCGACGATCGTCCGTTCGTCTGCCCAGACGGGGCGCCGCGTACCGGAGTTGATCCAGCCGTTGAGATCGGTGTCCGCCCAGGGACCGATCGGTCGATCAAGGTCGGGCGCAAGGGCTCGCGCCTGGTCCGAACCATCGGCTGGGCCGATCACGACGCCCGGGCTCACGTCGTCCAGAGCGTTCGCGTCCAGGATGCCGACGCCCGCCAGCCAGCGCCCGTCCGGTGAGAAGGCAGGCGCCCCGACGCTGCCGCCCAGCGCCATGATCTCGCGCGGCTCACCGCCAGCCGCGGGCACGGCCCAGATGGTCGTTCTGGGCCTCAGGTCCGCCTCTGGTCCTAGGTCAGCGACGAAGGCGATCTCGGAGCCATCCGGCCGCCAGGCAAGCTCCGACACGCCAAAGTCGCCGAACGTCAGGCGGGTGACGCGTCCCTTGCGCGTTGCGTCGGCGATGTATAGGTGCTCCCACGCATCGACCGGGCCATGGTCGTCGTAGCGCCAGTCGATCCTTCGGATGCGTCGGCCGAGAGGCTCCTCCTCGTCGTTGTATCTGCCGATGATGAACCTGAGCTCCTCGGCCTCGGCCGTATACGCGATCGATCGACCGTCGGGCGCCCAGGCGTATTCGGTGACGTATGCGTCGGATGGTGTGATCGGCCGGGCGGACGATCTCTTCCCGTCGAGCTTCACGACCATGAGCCGCCTGATGTGATCGACACCGGCGGCTTCGGACTCACTCAGCGGACGGATTCGCCGCCCGAACGCGATCCGACCGCCGTCTGGCGAGAAGCGCGGACTCGTGTCGCGGACATCGCCGCTCGTCAGCCGCCGCGGCTCGCCGCCATCGTGCTCGAGCGGCACGAGCCATAGGTGCGAAACGTAGTGGTTCCCGCGGACTCGCCGACGAACGACGACGGCCATGCTGCCGTCGGGCGCGACGTCGTGCTCCTCGACGACGATCTGGCGCCGGATCACCTCCGGGTCGAGTATGCGTTCGGTGGACGACGCTGACACGGGCGGCAGCGTAGCGGACGGCTCGGCGCTGGACGGCGGTACGCTGTGGCCATGGTCAGTGACCGAATCGTCATCGCGCCTGAGGCTTCCGAGGCGCTGGCCGCCGGCGGCGCCGTCGTCGCACTTGAATCGACTCTGATCAGCCACGGCCTGCCGTATCCGCAGAACCTTGAGGTGGCGGAAGCATCCGAGGCCGCCGTTCGCGAATCCGGCGCCGTCCCCGTGACTGTGGCCATCCGCGATGGGCGCATCCTCGTCGGCCTCGATCGCGCCAGCCTCGAGGCGCTGGCGACGGCGCCGGCTGGTTCGGTGCGGAAGGCGTCCCGGCCGTCACTGGCGGCCGCCCTGATGTCGGCGGGTTGGGCGGCGACCACGTCATCGGCCACGTCGATCGCCGCGCACGCTGCTGGCATCCGCTTCTTCTCCACCGGGGGCATCGGCGGCGTCCACCGAGGCGCGATCGGAGGTCCGCACCCGACGCTCGATGTGTCCTCGGATCTCGAAGAGCTCGCCCGGACGCCGATAGCGGTCGTCTGCGCCGGGCCGAAGGCCATCCTCGATATCCCCGCCACGCTCGAGTACCTCGAGACACGAGGCGTCCCCGTGGTGGCCGTCGGCCAGGACGACCTGCCCGGCTTCTACGCTCAGTCGGCCGGAGTCCGAGCGCCGGCAAGCGTGCCGGATGAGGCGAGCGCTGCGGCGATGATCGAAGCGCACCTCGGGTTGGGGCTCGGCAGCGGGATCGTGATCTGTGTACCGGTTCCCGTGACGGCTGCCCTTCCCGCGGATGTGGCGGCCGGCGCCGTCGGGCGCGCGATCGCCGATGCCGAGGCAGAAGGGATCGCCGGGCCAGCTCTCACGCCGTGGCTGCTCGGCCGCATCGCCGCCTTGACGGATGGCGCATCTGTCCGGGCCAATACGGCCCTGATTGTCAACGACGCCCGGGTTGCCGGTCGTCTCGCGGTGAGGGTGTCCGCGCACCACTAGTCGGCGCCAGCCGCTCATTCATCTTGCTGGGGCGGGGGGCCGTCTGTACACTCGGCCCGGAGGCAGGCTCGGGGAATGGAGGCTCATGCGGATCTACGACGGAGCGCCGCGACAGGACTTCGAAGAAGTCTTTCGCTCGATGGGAGCGTTCCTCGATCAGCGCGGCATGCGCGAGATCCTGCTGGTCGAGGCGCCAGATGGCTTCATGATCCAAGGCCTTGTCGTGTCGGCGAACACAGGCGCCTGGTCCGACTCGCTCGGCCAGCTCATCAAGGAGACCCTCGCCTTCCAGGACGACGACATCGTCCGCTTCATGGACGAAGCGCGATCGCGCCGGTCGGGCCTCGGTCCCGCAGGCCTCGCACCGCCGCCGGGCCAGGCCGGCTACTACGAGAAAGCGTTCCGCGTCATCGGCCGCTACCTCGATGAACAGAAGCCGCGCGACGTCTTCTTCTTCGAGCAGGATGGGGCGTTTGTGGTGCGAATGCTCTCCATGACGCAAACTGGGTCCAATCACGTCCTTGCAGAGTTCACTCGCGAGGACATCGAGGTCATGATCGCTGAGGGCCCCCGACTCAGGGCTCCGGAGCGGCCGGCCGGGACGGCCGCCGCGAAGAGCTGAGGTCAGGGTCCAAGGCGGCGCAGCACATGTACGAGGTGGTTCTATGAAGGCAATCGCAGTCGCGTTGGGCATCACCCTCGGCGCACTCATCGTCATCCCCCTTGCGGTCCTGGCGGGCCTGTTCATCTGGCTCAAGGTGACCGAAGAGGCGGACGAAGAGGCGCTGGAGCTCGAGATGGAGGCGGAAACCGCCGTCTGACCCCCGCTTCAATCACGAAATTCCGACGCCCGGCCGCCATGGGCGCGCCGGGCGTCACCACGTCCTGAGGCAGCGTGCCAGGGATCCGTCAGAACCTGCTCCGATGGTCGCGCGATACGCGGGTGGCCGAAGCCCTCGTCATCGGCGTCATGCTGGCCTGGGCCGGCAACTTCATCGTCGTTAAAGCCGCTGTCGGGGTCGTTCCGCCGATCACATTCGCCCTTGTCCGATTCTCCCTAGCGGCCATCGCCCTCATGCTTCTGACCCGCTGGCAGGAGCGGAGTGTGGCCCTGCCGAGGCGGGACCTGCTGCCGATCGCGGTCCTCGGCTTTCTCGGCTTCGGTCTGTATCAAATGCTCTGGCCCACCGCACTGACCCTCATCCCCGCCGGCGACGCGGCGATCCTGGGTTCCGTCACGCCAATGCTGACAGCATTCCTCGCGGTCGCCGCGGGCTCCGACACGCTGTCGGCGTCCAAGCTCGCCGGAGGTGGATTGGCGCTCATCGGCGTGGTTCTCGTGATCGCCGCTGGCTCCGGGTTGACCCTCGGCTCATCGGTCGTCGGCGACCTGCTGATCCTCGCCTCGGCGACCTGCTGGGCCGTCTACGCCGCCTTCGGTGCGCCGTTTCTGCGTCGCCACTCGCCCCTTCGCACGACTGCGTGGGCGATGACGTTTGGGGCGATCGCGCTCATCCCTCTTGGGCTGTTCCAGGCACAGGACCTCGACACGGCCGTGCTCGGCGTCGGGATCGTCGCCGCCCTCGCCTATTCGGGGATCCTGTCGGCGGGGATCGCCAACGTCGTCGTCCTCAACGGCGTCCGTCTCCTCGGGCCGACGCGGATCACGGGCTTCCAGTACATCATCCCGTTCGCCGCGGTCGTCCTCGCCTACATCTTCCTCGGCGAGCCGATCCGACCGGCCCAGCTCGTGGGCGGCCTCGTCATCGTCTCGGGCATCCTCATCGCCCGGCGTGAGGTTCTCGTACCCGGCCGTGTTCGCCGCTTCCTGACAACGTCGTAGCGCAGTCCGTCCGGATAGCGCGGGGCTCGCCCTGACGAGGGGCGTGGTCGCGGGCCCGGAGGTTGCCCATCGGCCCGCTTTCCGATAGCATTCGAAAAACCCCCGGAGGACCTGACCCATGTCGAAGTATGTCTTCGTGACCGGAGGGGTGACCTCCTCACTCGGCAAGGGCATCACCGCCGCCAGCATCGGACGGCTCCTCAAGGCCCGAGGTCTCCGGGTCAGCGTCCTCAAGCTCGATCCCTACATCAATGTCGACCCGGGGACCATGTCGCCGTACCAACACGGCGAGGTCTTCGTCACCGACGATGGAGCCGAGACCGACCTCGACCTCGGCCACTACGAGCGCTTCATCGACGAGAATCTCACCCAGCTCTCGAACGTCACGACCGGGCGCATCTACCAGGCGGTCATCGCGAAGGAGCGGCGGGGCGACTACCTCGGCGGCACCGTCCAGGTCATTCCCCACATCACGAACGAGATCAAGGAGCGGATCGTCCGTGTTGCTCGTCTCGGCGATCCGGATGTCGTCATCGTCGAGGTCGGTGGGACCGTCGGCGACATCGAGAGCCTGCCGTTCCTCGAAGCGATCCGTCAGATGCGCAAGGACGTCGGCCGGGCCAACGTCCTGTACGTCCACGTGACCCTCCTGCCCGCCCTGGCCGCCACCGGCGAGCTAAAGACGAAGCCGACCCAACACTCGGTCAAGGAGCTGCGAGGCATCGGCATCCAGCCCGACGTCATCGTCCTCCGTTCGGACGAACCGGTGCCCGACGAGATCCGCGAGAAGATCGCCCTGTTCACCGATGTCGATGTCGACGCGGTCGTCCCGGCCCCGACGGCCGAGACGATCTACGAGGTCCCCCTGATGTTCGAGGAGGCAGGCTTCGGCCGGCTCCTCGTTCGCGACCTCGGTCTCGGTGATCCCGAGGCTGAGCCCGACCTGGCGTCCTGGCGTGTCCTCGTCGAGAGGATCAAGGCGCCAAAGCCCGAGATCGAGATCGCCCTGGTCGGCAAGTACATCGAGCTACCGGACGCCTACATGTCGGTCACGGAAGCGCTCAAGCACGCGGCCTGGGCGAACGGCGTCGACGCCCGCGTCCGCTGGGTCGATTCGGAGGCCCTGACGAAGGAGAACGTCGACGAGAGGCTGGCAGGCGCTGCAGGAGTCCTCGTCCCCGGCGGGTTCGGCCATCGCGGGATCGAAGGAAAGGTCCTCGCCGCGCACTACGCCCGCGACCATCGGATCCCCTACCTGGGGCTCTGTCTCGGGCTCCAGTGCGCAGTCATCGAGCTGGCCCGCGATATCCTCGCCACTCACGACGCCAACTCGACCGAGTTCGACATGTTCACCGACAACCCGGTCATCGACTTCATGCCCGACCAGCGCGACATGGAGGACAAGGGCGGCACGATGCGATTGGGCCTCTATCCGGCCAAGCTGACCGAGGGATCCAAGGCTCGGGCGGTCTACGGCTCGGAGGTCGTCTACGAGCGACATCGACACCGGTTCGAGGTCAACAACCGCTATCGCCAGACCCTCGAGGGGGCGGGCATGACGCTGTCCGGGGTTTCGCCGGACGATCGGCTCGTCGAGATCGTGGAGCTTCGCGATCACCCCTGGTTCGTCGCCTCGCAATTCCACCCCGAGTTCAAGTCCCGTCCCGAGCGACCGCATCCGCTGTTCGACGGGTTCGTCACCGCCACGCTCGCCGTTCTCGAGGGCCGGGAGCCAGTCCTCCAGCCGCGCGTGGCGGCCACCCAGGCGGCGGGTTCGCCTCTGCCTCCCGAGGAGGCACTCGCACCGACCGAGGGCACGCCGACCCGGCCGTGAGGCACACCCGGGCATTCACGAGTCGATAAACATCGATGAGTATCCTTAGGCCGGACGCTACGCGTCCCGCGTCATCCGACCCCTGGAGCCTGCCCCGATGAAGCTCTTCCTCGATACCGCCGACATCGACGAGATCCGGACCGTCGCCCGCTGGGGCGTGCTTGACGGGGTGACGACCAACCCGACGCTATACGCACGAGTTGGCGGCGCCAGCTACGACGCGATCCTCCAGGAGATCTGCAAGATCGTCCCGGGACCGGTGTCGGCCGAGGTCATCGCCGATGACGTCGAGGGAATGCTGACCGAGGGCCGCCACTTCGCCAAGCTGGCCGACAACATCGTCGTCAAGGTTCCGATGTCGGAGACCGGCCTCGAGGCGATCAGCCGGTTCACGGCTGAGGGCATCCGGACCAACTGCACCCTCATCTTCACGGCCAACCAGGGCCTCCTGGCGGCGAAGGCGGGCGCGTATCTCCTGTCGCCCTTCGTCGGTCGCCTCGACGACATCAACGAGGACGGCCTCATCGTCATCCGCGAGCTGTCCGAGATCATCGCCATCCACGAGATCGACAGCCAGGTCCTCGCCGCGTCGATCCGCAACCCTCGCCATGTCACGGAGTCGGCGCTGGCGGGCGCTCATGTGGCCACCCTGCCCTTCAAGGTCTTCCAGCAGATGGTCCGCCACCCGCTCACCGAACAGGGCATCGTCCAGTTCAAGGCGGACTGGGAGAAGGCTCGCGAAGCGCTGGCGGCGAAGCGCGGCGACTGACCGATCGCCTGGCGGGCAACCGCCGGCCGCGGACGAGTCGCTGCATCACCCGATCGGTGATGCCGTAGGCGCCAAACGGCGAGTTGACGAGCGCGCGCGAGCGGGCCATACTTCCGTTATCCCCCGGCTTGCGCCGCGAGCTGTTGTTCCGCGCGAGCGCCCATCTTTCATGTTGCCGCAGGTGGCCCCTATCCATATGCCCGCACCCGACCAACGCGACGCCCGTTCCCGTAATCGGCGCCGACGCCGCCCGACAGGCGGCCACATCCGCGTCCCGGTTTCCGACCACGAGGAGCTCGCCGAGATAGAAGCTGCCCGCGAGCGAAACGATCTCGACTATGCCGATCTTCACGAGATGTCGGTCACCGAGCTCCAGTCCATCAGCCGCGATCTCGAGCTCGAGACGGCGACCGGAGAACGCAAGGACGATCTCGTCGGGCGGATCCTCCAGCGCCAAACGGAGCGGGCCGGGCACGCCTGGGCCACCGGCATCCTCGACATCGTCGACGAGGGCTACGGCTTCCTTCGACGTGAGGGCCTCCTGCCATCGCGAGACGATGTCTACGTCTCGTCGAGCCAGGTCCGCCGCTACGGCCTCCGCGTCGGCGATCGCATCAGCGGCGCGGTTCGCACCCCGCACGAGGGCGAGAAGTACTGGGGGATGCTGCGCGTCGACACCGTCAACGGCATCGATCCCGAAGCCGCCCGCCGCCGCCCGGTCTTCAACGACCTGACGCCGATCCACCCCGACCAGCTCATCAACCTCGAGTCGGACCCGAAGAACCTCTCGCAGCGGCTCGTCAACCTCGTCAACCCGATCGGCAAGGGCCAGCGCGCGCTCATCGTCAGTCCGCCCAAGGCCGGTAAGACGATGCTTCTGAAGGCGATCGCCAACGGGATCAGCGCGAACTACCCCGAGATCCTGCTCATGGTCGCCCTCATCGGGGAGCGGCCGGAGGAGGTCACGGACATGCGCCGGAGCGTCAAGGGTGAGGTCATTAGCTCCACCTTCGACGAGCCGACGGAGAACCACACCCACGTCGCTGAGATGGCTCTCGAGATCGCCAAGCGCCAGACGGAGACGGGCCGCGACGTCGTCATCCTGCTCGACTCGATCACCCGTCTTGCCCGGGCCTACAACCTCGCTCTCCCGCCGTCCGGTCGGACGCTGTCGGGTGGTATCGATCCGATCGCCCTCTATCCACCCAAGCGGTTCTTCGGGGCTGCCCGGAAGATCGAAGAGGGCGGCTCGCTGACGATCATCGCGACGTGCTTGGTCGACACCGGTTCGCGGATGGACGACGTCATCTACGAAGAGTTCAAGGGCACCGGCAACAGCGAGCTCATCCTCGATCGCAAGCTAGCCGAGAAGCGCATCTGGCCGGCCATCGACGTCATGCGATCGGGCACCCGCCGTGAGGAGCTTCTCCTCGAGGACGGCACCCTCAAGATGGTCTGGACGATGCGCCGGATGCTGTCCGCCGTCGGGTCGAACGAGGGCATCGAGCTGCTCCTCAACCGGCTGTCCAAGACGGACACGAACACCGAGTTCCTGGCCGGGCTGACGAAGAGCCTCGACAGCTGATCCGCGCCGTTGGCTCATGGCCAGCGTGCGAAACGTAGGCTCGCCTGTTTGCGCGAGTAGCTACGCCTCTGCTACGCTCGCCGGCGACTACACGCCCGATTGGGCGGGCTAACCGCAGTATCGAGACCCCAGCTCAATACCGCGTCAACCCCCGGACGGCCCTCAGCCGCCGCCCAGCCAGACGCCCCGCGACCCTCGCGTCTTGGCCGTCCGCCCTCGAGGAATCCGTATTGCTGAATGCTACGGTCGGCGTGCACCGCATCCTTGCGAGACTGCGCCCCGACCAGACGACCGACAGGCCCGCGCCGGCGGCAGCGCTCCCTAGTCGGAGCCTCATTGCGGCCCGGCGGATCCGCCACCGCCTTTTCGCGTTGGCGATGACCCTGCGGCTGGCATCGCACCATGCAGCAGAGCCGGTGCACCGAACCTTCTCCCAGGCCGTGCCATCGCGCACGAGCGCCCACCGCATCCGCTACGGAGCTCATCGACCGGCGATCGGGGCGCATCGGCGCTCGATCGTGGATCGGGTCGCAGCCGTGCCCGCATTCGCTCGTCGATCGGTCAACCACCTTCCCGCCGTGGCCGGCCACGAGCGACTGCTTCCCATCGGCGTTGGCGTCGTGCTCGTCGCGGCTGCGGTGTTCTCGGTGAACAACGTCGGAGCGGCGCGAGGCGGTATCGCCCAACCCGAGGCGACGCCCCGCATCGCGATCGCCGGCCTCGAAACCAACGACGCCGCGTTGCAGCGCCACTACGATCGAGAGATCGCCGAGTTCGAAGCGGCCCAGGTCAACGGCGCCGATGTGGCCGCCCTCGGTGACGTCGGCGATGATCCCGGCTCGATTGAAGCCCTGCTGTGGAAGCCGGTCGTGGTCGACACGACCGTCTCCGACGGCAAGGACAGGCTCATGCGCTACCGGGTCCGACCGGGCGACACGCTGACAGGTATCGCCAACCGGTTCAACGTCTCGATGATGACCGTCTGGTGGGCCAACGACCTCAAGCGCAAGGACGACCTGAAGGTCGGCCAGTCCCTCATCATCCCGCCGACCTCGGGCCTCGTCGTCACCGTCAGCGAGGGCGACACCCTCGACGCCATCGCCCGCCGGAACAAGGTCACCAAGGACATGATCTACGAGTACAACGGACTCGAGGACGAAGTCCTCATCGCCGGCCAGGTGCTCATCGTGCCGGGCGCACGCGGCCAGGCCATCCCGATCCCCAAGGTGGTCTCGCGGCCTCGGACGACGGTATCGAGCTCGGGTGGCGTCCGGCACCACGTCATCGGCACGCCGACACGATATTCGGGTGGCCCGCTCCTCTGGCCGCTGCCGGGTGGTCGGATCGTCCAGTACTTCCACTACGGTCATGAGGCGCTCGACATCTCGGGTGACTATGGCGATACGGTCCGGGCCGCGGCCAGCGGGACGGTGACCTTCGCCGGCTGGAAGAACAACGGCGGCGGGTATCAAGTCTGGATCTCACACGGGTCGGGGCTCTACACGACGTACAACCACATGTCCAACGTCAGCGTCGGCTTCGGGGCCCATGTCTCGCGTGGCCAGCGGGTCGGCCACGTCGGCTGCACCGGCTGGTGCACCGGACCGCATCTCCACTTCGAGGTGTGGAGGGGTCCGATCTGGGACGGCGGTGTCCGCGTCAACCCGCTGAAGTACCTCTAGACGCAGCGGATCCGCCTCCCGGCGACGGTGAGGCGAGGCTGTAGGCTGGATCGCCGATGTTCCTCGACCGCGTCACGATCTTCGTCAAGGCGGGCGACGGCGGCGACGGGGCGGCCACCTTCCGGCGCGAGGCGCACGTCCCGCGCGGCGGCCCGGACGGCGGCGATGGTGGTCGCGGCGGCTCCGTCAGCCTGCTCGCGGACGCCGGTCAGACGACCCTTCGCGACTTCCGCTATCGGCATCACTTCAAGGCGACGTCGGGGGGTCGGGGTACCGGCTCGAGGCGTCACGGCAAAGCCGGCCTCGACCTGGCGATCGCGGTCCCGCCCGGGACCGCCGCCTTCGACGATGGCAGCGGCGAGCTGTTGTGCGACCTCGTCGCCGTCGGTCAGGAGGCGCCGATCGCTCGTGGCGGCCGCGGCGGGCTCGGCAACGTCCACTTCACGACCGCGACGCATCAGGCCCCTCGGCACGCCCAGAAGGGCGAGCCAGGCGAGGAGCGCCGGATTCGCCTCGAGCTTCGCCTGATCGCCGATGTCGGCCTCGTCGGGCTCCCCAATGCCGGCAAGTCGACCCTGCTGGCCGCCCTGACTGCGGCCACGCCCCAGATCGCGGCCTATCCGTTCACCACGCTCGAGCCGAACCTCGGCGTCATGGACCTCGACGATGACGACGAGCGCCGTCCGACGATCGCCGACGTGCCCGGGCTCATCGAGGGCGCCTCGGGCGGAGCCGGTCTCGGTCATGCGTTCCTGCGCCACGTGGAGCGGACCAGGGTCCTCGTTCACATCGTTGATGGCAGCGCGGCTGACCCGGATCGTGATCACGAGATCATTCGCGAGGAGCTCGGGCTCCATGACCCCGCCCTGCTCCGGCGACCGATCGTCGTCGCCTTCAACAAGATGGACCTCCCTGCCGCCCGCAGCGCCTGGCCGGCATTCCGCGAGGCTCGCCGCCGCGACGTAGGGGACTGCATCGCGATCTCGGCCGACACGGGCGAGGGTCTCGATGACCTGCGCGCCCGCATCGCCGGCCTGTTGCCGTCGGCGACCGAGATGGCGGAGCCGGCCGAGCCGACTGGTGTCGTCATCCATCGCCCGGAGGCCGTCGACGTCGGCTTCAGCGTTGCCCGTGACGGCGATGGCTTTCGCGTCCGCGGGAGGCGCGTCGAGCGGCTCGCCAACCAGACCGACTTCGAGAACGATGAATCGGCCGAGCGGTTCCAGAAGGAGCTCGCTCGACTTGGCGTCGAGGCCGAGCTGCGCAAGATCGGGGTCATGAATGGGGATACGGTGCGGATCGGCCGCTCGGAGCTCGAGTGGAGCGACGAGTCGTGGATCGAGCGTTGACAACGCCTGGCGCTGGTCGCTTCGGCGTTCTTGGTGGGACGTTCGATCCGGTACACCTCGGGCACCTTGCCGTGGCGGCCTTCGCTCGTGATGCACTCGGCCTCGAGAGCGTCGTCTTCATGCCGGCCGGGGCGCCCCCCCACAAGACCGATCGCCCCGTGTCTGCCGCCCACCATCGATTGGCGATGGTCGAGTTGGCCATCGTCGGCGATTCGACGCTGGCCGTGTCCAACCTCGAGATCGATCGGCCAGGTCCGTCCTATGCCGTCGACACGATGGCCCTCCTCGTGAACGAGGAGCGAGTCTCGGGTCGGCGGCGCGAGCCGTACTTCATCCTCTCGAGCGAGGCCGTCGTCACGCTGCCCGGTTGGCACGAGCCCGACCGACTGCTCGAGCTCTGTCGGCTCGCGGTTGCACCTCGGAGTGGTGTCGGGACGCCGACAGCGGCCTGGATCGAGGAGCATTTCCCGGGCCGCGCTGACCGCTTCGTCGCCCTCGACAGCCCCGAAATGGCTGTCTCCGCATCCGAGATTCGGCGCATCGCTGCAGCCGGAGGGTCGCTCGCCGGCCTCGTCCCGCCGGCTGTCGCGAGGTACATCTTCGACCATGAGCTCTACACTTCTGATGTGTGGAGGAAGAACTGACCGACGATCCTGAGGCTCCCGACAAGTCCGATGCGCGGCGGCCCGATGGGCTGCCGAGCCGCCTCGTGTCCCTCCCACCATCCGCCGATGAGGCCGCCTCACTCGAGGTCGCCCGCCGCATCGTCGAGCTGGCCGAGGACAAGAAGGCCGCCGACATCGTGCTGCTCGATCTTCGACAGTTGACGACCATCGCGGACTACTTCGTCGTCTGCTCGGGCGGGTCGGAACGGCAGCTTGGGGCGATCGCCGACGGGATCGTCGAAACCCTGCGGACCGAGGGCGTCCGGCCGATCGGGCGGGAGGGCCAGTCGACATCGCACTGGATGCTGCTCGACTTCGGATCGGTGATCGTCCACATCTTCACCCAGCCCGAGCGTGACTTCTACCAGCTCGAGAAGCACTGGTCCGCCGCCCGCACGATCCTCCGCGTCCAATAGCGGTCACGCTCGTGCGAGCGGCACAGTGCAGTCTTGTGCGGTTGTGAGTAGTAGCGAGTGAGTACCCCATGGGGAGGTACCGTCGGGTCATGCCGGGTAGCGAGGGCGTATTCCTAGCATCCGCTCATGTCCCGCCTTCGCGAGCGCTGCCCGCGTTGCAGCCGCCGCCTCGTTGTCACTCGCTTTGACACGACCTTCCGCATGACGGATCGGTCGGAGCGGCTGTGCTTCGGGATTCCGGGCGCCCTGTGCGAGGACTGCCACCAGCTGTATATCGATCCGGATCTGATCGATCTTCTCGATCTGTCCGATGGCCGCTGCGTGTTCGCGATCGAGAGCGACCTCGTCGTCCAGGAACAGGCCTGGTCCTCCTCCTAACCCGTCCCGGGTTCGGCCCGCCGGCCAGGTCAGCGGGCGATCACTCTCTCATCGATCCACAGCGTGAACGCCAGTCGGCGCTGTGTCTCGCTCACCGCCGATTCACCCTTGACGATCGCGTCGAGATCGGCCAGCCCGTCGAGCGCGGCCACGAGCTCTTGGAGCCGCCAGCGCTTCACCTGCGAAGCGAGCTTCTTCGCCGGATACTCCTTGATGTGCATCGAGCGGACGAGCGATGGCACCGTCTCGCCGGCGTCCAGCCGGTCTGCGACCTCGATGAGATCGCGGAGACGGCGATGCAAAGCGGCCACGAGGACGGGCTCCGGGGTCGCCTCGAGGAGCGGGTCGAGTGCCGCGGCGATGCGCGCCGGTTGTCGCTCCGCGATGGCGTCGAGGAAGCCCCACATGGAGGACGGAGTCGCTTCCGGGACGAGGGCCCTGACGTCGTCGGCGGTCACTCGCCGGTCGGGGGCGTAGAGGGAGAGCTTCTCGAGCTCGCCAACGGCGAGTCGGCTCATCCGACTCCGATCGATGTCCCCCTCGCGAACGTGGGCCCCGATGCGCTCTGCCATCTCCCTGGCCGCGTCCGGCGCGATATCCATGCCCCGCTCACGGGCGCGCTCGGCGATCCAGCCGGGAAAGCGGTCGGGTCGTGGTGAGATGACTTCGACGACCTCGCCGCCGGCATCCACGACCGCGGCCCTGAGCGCGTCGAGACCGGCAGATGGGCGACCGCGAGCCATGTCTCGCGGCGCGAGGAACACCAGCCCATTGCCCGGCGCCACGCTGCCGATGACGCCGACGATCGCCGCGCGACCTTCACTCGATCGGACGAGCGGGCCGGGGTCGACGATCATCGCCAGCGTGCCGCCGCCGAAGAGTGTCGCCGTGGCCACCCGTTCGGCGATCGTCGCCGCATCGACGTCCGCCCCGGCGACCCGCCAGCGCAGCGGCGGTTCGGTCGGATCCTCGGTCAATCGCGAGGCGATGGCGATGGCCGCCTGATCGATGCCGAACTCATCGTCGCCGTGGACAAAGGCGACCGGGCCGCCGGTCACGCGAGCCCTCTAGCGACGGCGCCTGCGTCGAATCGCCGAGACCGTGAACGGGCGAGCTTCGCAGATCGACGGCGACGTCCCGAACCTGATTCCTGGAGCGTCGAGCACGGGGCGGGGTACGTGCCACAGCTCATCGATTGGATGGTAGCGGAGGGTTCGATCGGCCCAGAGGGCATCGTCCGGGCGCGGAGCGGGATCGACATCGCCGGTCCGAGCGGCGGGAGCCGGGCGGATCAGGCAGCCGAACCCGCCCGTCGCGAGCGGGATCCGCGTCACCGGCCCGGCCGTCGTGGCGGCCGCCGCTCTCGATCGCGTCGCACCGGTCGCGATCGAACGTCCGTCGAGGCGGACAGTGACCGAACCATCCTCGTCGGTCCGAAGCACCTGCGCACCGGTCCCCTCCAGACGGCCGATCGTGGCCTTCGTCGGGTGGCCGTAGGGGTTGCCGCGCCCGGCAGACACGATCGCGACGCTCGGTCGAACGACGTCGAGGAACGCCTGCGTCGACGAGGTCCGGCTGCCGTGGTGAGCGACCTTGAGGACATCGATGCGAGGCAGACCCTGACGCAACAGGAACGGGTCGATGTCCTGCTCCACATCCCCGGTGAGGAGGAATCGCTGACGGCCGATTGAGCCGAGCAGGACGATCGACACGTTGTTGATCGAGGTTCCGTCATCGGCCGGCTCGGCCGGAACCGATCCGCGCTGTGGCCACAGGACCCGCAGGGTGACTCCATCGAGCGCCAGGCGCGCGCCGCCGAAGAGCCCGTGCGGTCTGATGCCGGCGCGCTCGAGCCCGTCGCGCCAGGCCCTGTAGCCGGGACCTGGGCCGCGCATCCCGGGCTCGTAGAAGCGGCCGACCCGATAACGCGCCGCCAGCGCCATCAACCCCGCCACGTGGTCCTCGTGGGGGTGGGTCAGGACGACCGCATCGAGCCGCCGATCCCAGGGCGGCAGCCGCTCATCGAGTCGAAGCCGCAGCCGGTCGGGGTCGGGTCCGCCGTCGACGAGCATCCGTCCGCCGGCCGGCCCCTCGAGGAGGATCGCGTCGCCCTGCCCGACGTCGAGGACGGTGATCCGAAGGCCACCGTCAGGCGCGGAGACGATGGCCGTGGCGCCGCTCGTCAGGGCGACCGCGACGACGATGAAGGCGACGACGATCGTACGGTGGGGCAGCGCGATCGTGGGGGACCGCTGCTTCTGCTCCGATCCAGCCGATCGTCTGGGCAATGTCGGTCGTCGCCAGACGACCAGAAGGATGGCGGCAGCGGCCGCGCCGACGAGCGTATCGAGCGGCGGTTCGATCGCCACGCTGGCTCCCGGCACGCTCGCCCCGAGCCGGACCGCGGCGATCGCCAGTGACAGGAGCGCCCAGGCCGGCGTCCCAAGGGCGACACCGACGACATCGGGGACGCCGGCGAGCACGGCCGTGCCGCCGGCAACCGCGACGACGGACGCCGCCATCGCCGGCGGGACGAGCGGCACCACGACGAGGTTCACGAGCGGCGCGACCGTCGCCAGGCGGCCGAACGTGGCGAGCACGACGGGCAGGGTCGCCGCCTGTGCGGCAAGGGAGATCGCCAGGCTCTCCGCGAGCGGCCCGGGGATCCGACCACCAGCCAGCCGGCGCAGCCGAGCCTCGATGGGATCGGCCCAGGCGATGAGTCCGGCGGTTCCCAGGACGGATAGCTGGAATCCCGCGTCGGCGGCCATGCCGGGATCGACGAGAAGGAGCAGGCTGATAGCCCAGCCGAGGGCCGCTGCCGCGACGGCGGGCCGGCCCGTCTCCCGGGCCATGAGGGCAACGCCGGCCATGACAGCGGCCCGGACGACCGAGGGCGACGCCCCGGCGAATAGCGTGTAGGCGGCGATCGTCACGACCGCGAGGAGGACTCGGCGTCTGCGTCGTACCCGCGACGAGGCAGCCATGACGGCGCCCGCGACGATGGCGATGTTCCAGCCTGAGATCGCGACGACGTGGCTTACGCCGGCCGTCGTGAAATCGGTCGCCAGCTCTCGATCGACGCGCTCGCGCAGGCCGACTACGATCCCGGCCGCGAGGCCGGCGGCAGGCTCGGGCAGGGCCCTCTCCAGGGCGTCGCCGACCGTCTGGCGAGCCTGCTCGAGCCGGGCCATCGGATCATCCGGCTGTTCCTCGGCGATGGCCAGCGACCGGGCCTCGAGAGTGGCCGAGACGCCGATCCGCTCGAGGTATTCGCCGTACGTCCCATCCGGGACCTTGTCGAGCGTGCCGCCGACGAGGACGCTGATCCCAGGCCTCACCTCGGGGACGAGAGGGAGCCGCGCCGCGATGAGCAGAGGAACAGGCTGGCCTGCGATGCGGATGATCGCCGCTCGTCGTCCATCACGCGGGCTGGCGACCGATTCGACGTGAGCGGTCCACGGCCCCTCGCCGACGGGCAGAGAAGAGGCGGGTCGCCCTTCCTCGAGCGAAATGCCGCGAGCCAGGACGATCGATGCCGCTACGGCGACGAGCAGGCCTCGGACGGCGTGCGGCCGCACGCTGGTCGGAATGAGACAGGCGGCGCAGCCGGCAGCGCCGAGGGCGAGGAGGAGAGCGACGGGCCCAATCGCCGGAACCGCCAGCGCCCCCCCGACTGCACCGATCGCGAGCCAGCCGCTCCGGGGCATCAACGCGCCGGGCTGACGAGGTCGCGGATCTTCTCGAACGTGGCCTTGCCGACGACTTTGCGCTCCAGGAGCTCGGCCGCCGACCGGAACGGCCGCTCGTCGCGTGCAGCGATGATCTTGCCGGCCGTCACGGGACCGATCCCGGGCAGGGCCTCCAGCTCCGCCTGGGTCGCCGAATTCAGATCGACGCGTCCAGCGGATGACGTGGCCGATCCCGTGGAGGCGGACGGGGCCACGCCCGCACCGCTGGCGTCTCGGGACGGGACCACGATCCGATCCCCATCGCTGAGGATCGTGGCGAGGTTGAGATCCTGTTCTGCAGCTGTCGCGTCGACCCGCGGCGAATATCCGCCCGCGGCTGCGATGGCGTCGCCCACGCGATTGCCATCGGGCAGCCGGTAGACACCTGGCTTGGCTACCGCGCCTTCGACCTCGACGACGAGGATGAGGGCGTCGTCGTTCGCGAGATCTCCCGCGACATCAATGGCTCCGTCCGAGGCGGTCGGCTCGCGTGGGGACCAGATGATGATGGCGACTGCGACTGCCACGCTGATGATCGAGAGAGCGCCGAGCACGATGGGCCAGGGGTTGACACCGCTCGGCGCCGTCGCGTCAGTCGATGTCCCGGTGGGGACCTCTGAATCGAGGATCCGCCACGGCGGAGGCTGCCCGTCCAATCATCACGCTCCCCGGCGGGGATGGCGACAACCGGCGGGCGAGCGGGACCTGAAACCTCGGGCTCCCCGGCGAAGACGTGGTCCGGGGGCCGATTGGGCTGTCGGGATCGAGAGTCTAGGGGGAGGCGATCGCCCGCGGATCACCGGTAGCTCGACCGGTGATCACGCGACGATCAACTGCGACTCGGCTGTGGGTCGAGGGCGGCTGCTGCCCGGCTGGCTCCCGAACCGATGGCTGCGGCCAGGCGCGCCAGGGGCCGCCGGATGCGACCGAACCGTGGCAGGCCGGAATGAATGGGACGATGCGCCCGGAGCTCACGCTCACGGAGGAGGGAGGCGATCTCGCGTTCGCGTGCGCCGACGAGTTCGCGAGCCGTTATGGCGTGGATCTGCCAGCTCACGACACCACCTACCGGCGGTAGTCGTCGGGCATCTGGTCGCGCGAGTCGGTTCCCCAACCGAGGGCCGCGAGGCCGAGGATGACGAAGGCGACGGATACGACGATCAGCATCACGGTGAGTCCTTTCGATCTCGATTGGTAACCTGTCAGTCAGGTCTTTCTGGTTAGTATCTTAGGGTCTTGCGCGTAACCTGTCAAGTGGTATAGAGTAGTTACGAAATGACCGACAGGCCAGCCGATCGTCATACTCACGAGGCAACGCTCGACGATACGATCGACTTCATCAACACGTTCGACTACGGCCGGGACGGCTGGACCGATTCCTTCACGGACGCGACCTCCGCCGTCGACTGGCTGGCGCAGCGAGGCCTCGTCCACGCCGATGCCTGTGCCGACGATGCCGATCGCAATCTCCATCGGATCCGTGCCGTACGCCGGGCGTTGCGCCAGATCAGCGAGTCGATCGTCGCCGATCGACCGGCCGCGCCGGGCGCCCTGGCCGAGGCGAACCGAGCCCTTCGTTCGAGGGCGATCCTCGAGCTGGTGCCGTCGGACGAAGGAGTGGCCTTGTCCCACCGCCACGTCGGCGATCCCATCGCAGACTCGCTGGCCCGCCTCGTGGAGCCGCTGATCGCGGAGATGGCCGCCGGTCGACCCGACCGCCTTCGGATCTGCGACAGCGATACCTGTCAGTGGGTCTTCTTTGACTCGAGTCGGACCGGTCAGCGCCGCTGGTGCGATATGTCGACGTGCGGCAACCGGGCCAAGGCGGCACGCCACCGAGCGAAGCAGCGGAACAGCGCCAACGCCGAGGCCACGGAGGGCCCGGTCGCCAACTAAGGCGGGATCAGCCCAGTCGCTCCAGCATCGGCCTGACCTCACCCATGAGCCGGGTCATCGATTCCTCGTCGTGCGGCGATGGGAAGCCGACGATGAGATGCCGGTAGCCGGCCTCCACGTAGCCTGATAGCCGATTCGCCACGTCCTCGGGCGTCCCGACCGGCTGGTCCGACCATGGCCGGCTTGACCCGTTCCGGGCGAATGCCGCCTCGAAGGCCTGTTGAGCCTCCTCCCGTGAATCGCGGATGAAGACGGTCCCGACGCCACAGCTCCGCTCGATCGTGGCAGGATCTCGGCCGATGGCCACGCAATGCTCGATGAGCAGGGCATCCTTCATGCGGACGTTCGCGGGCGTCCCGCCGACATTGTTCATGTCGCCGTACTCCGCGACGAGCCGCAGCGTGACCCGGGGCCCGCTGCCGCCGACGACGATCGGCAGATGATCCTGGATCGGAGCTGGCAGGTTGCGCGTGCGCCGCGACCGGTAGCGAGGACCGGTCGCCGACGGTTCGGTCCCGTCGAGCATGCCGCGCATGATCGGAAGAGCCTCGCGCAGCCAGCGGAGTCGCTCGGGGGGACCGTCGCCGTACTCGAGGCCGAAGGCCTTGTGCTCCTCCTCGAACCATGCCGCCCCGATGCCGAGGATCGCCCGACCGTCCGAGATATGGTCGAGGGTCGCGGCCATCTTCGCGACGAGGGCCGGCTCCCGGAACGTGTTGGCGCCGACCATGAGACCGATCCGGATGCGCTCCGTTGCCATGGCCCACGCCGTGAGGACCATCCACCCCTCGAAGATCGGTCCATTCGAATTGCCGACGATCGGGTAGAGGTGGTCCCACGTCCAGAGGGTGTCGAAGCCGAGCCGATCCGCCCGCTTGCCCGCCTCGAGAAGGGCTGGCCATTCCGTGTACTGGTTCCAGCAGAGCGCGCCAATCTTGACCTCGGTCACCGGTACCTCGCTGTCAGGGAAGGAAGGATTATGGACATTGTCGCGATCGCGGTGATTCGGCAGCCGTGTGCCGGGTGATCAAACCCGTCGTTGGCGCTAGGCGAGGAGCGGCACGACCTCGCCGATGAAGCGTTCGAGTGTCTCGACGTCGTACGGCGCCGGCTGCTCGGAGATGACCGTCCGGAACCCCAGGTCGACGTAGGGACGCAGGCGGTCGGCGATCTGCTCGGGCGTGCCGTTCCAGAAGGTCGAGTCGCCCTCGAGGTCGGCCAGCGGCGTGCGGTTGTGAGCCATGGCCGCTCTCAATACACGGTCGGCCTCGGCCTCGCTGTCCCGGATCGTCACTTTGACGCCGAGCGTGAATTCGATCTCCGCGATGTCGCGCCCCACGGCCTCGCAGTGGCCGCGCAAGACGTCGATCTTGTGGGCCATCATGTCCAGCGGCCCCATGCCGTTCCACATGTCGGCGTAACGGGCGATCGTGCGCAGGGTCTTCTTCTCGCCGCTCCCGCCGATCAGGATGGGGAGGTGGGCCTGGACGGGGGCAGGAGCGTGGCGCAGGTCGTCGAAGGCGTACCGACCGCCGGGCGCCGAGGTGACCGACTCACCGTCCAGCAGACGGCGGATCGCTCCGACCGACTCGTCAAGCCAGTCGAGGCGCTGGCCGTAGCCGCTCCCGAAGTCGATGCCGTGGGCCCGGTGTTCAGGCTCCATCCACGCCCCGCCGATGCCGAGGATCGCCCGCCCGTCGCTGATGTGGTCGAGGGTCGTGACGGTCTTGGCGACCAGCCCGGGGTTACGGAATGTATTGGCGCCGACCAGGAGTCCGAGCCTTGTCCGCTGCGTCTCGCGCGCCCAGGCCGACACGAGCGACCAGCCCTCGAAGATCGGCTGATACGGGTCGCCGAAGATGGCGTAAAGGTGATCCCACGTCCACAGATGGGCATAGCCCAGGCGATCCACCAGCTTCGCCGCGTCGAGCATCTCCTTCCAGGTCGCGGCCTGGCTCCAGAGCAGGATCCCGAGCTTGATGTCGGACATGGGCGGGCCTCCCGGCGAATCGATGCGAGCCTCAGTCATGGATACCTCCCATCCGGCGGTGTTCGGGGCTAGCTGTTGAGGACGATCTGGGCCCGAACGACGTCGACGAGGGCAGGTCGCTCGACATCCGCGAGCGAGCGGCACTTCACGTGGCGGATCCGCTTGCCGGTGCCCTCTACGATGCTCGAAGGATCCGGCAGCGCCGCCCCATCCGCGAGCTGAAGGTTGACGTGCTCCCTGTGACCGATGATCGCGAACAGC
Organism: uncultured Chloroflexia bacterium; assembly: GCA_963789905.1. Lineage (GTDB taxonomy): Bacteria > Chloroflexota > Limnocylindria > Limnocylindrales > CSP1-4 > CAWBMK01. Next base: position 152,068 of record CAWBMK010000007.1, read on the forward strand.
AGGTCGCGCATGGCCATCGAGCGCCCGAAGGCGATCAGCTTGTTGCCGAAGTCGACGCGCTCCTCGACTTCGGGCAGCTCGCGCTTGATGAGAGCCCGGAGCGCCTGCTCGATCGCGACGAGCTCGGGCGAGTGATCCGCCAGCAGCTTGTCTACGTCCGCTTCGATGGGCTCCACGATCGGCATGTCGGTCAGTGGACGACGATGTTGACGAGCTTGCCGCCACCGGCGTGGATGACACGCTCCGGAGGCTTTCCCGCCAGGTAGGCCTGGATCTTCGGGGAGGCGAGAACGAGTCGCTCGAGCTCGTCGGTCGACAGATCGGCGGGGACGGTCACCCGATCGCGGACCTTGCCGTTGACCTGGACCGGCACCTCGCGCGTCGCCTCGACGATGATGGCCGCATCGACATCGGGCCAGCGCTCGGTGTGGATCGAACGCCAGTCCTTACCCGCGGCGGCCAGGCGACGGCTCCACAGCTCCTCGGTGATGTGAGGGGCGGCCGGACACAGCATAAGCAGGAGGAGGCGGATCGCTTCGTCCCATGCCGCGGCCTCCGGCGACCGACGTCCCGCGATAGCGGTAGAGGACGTTCGAGAGCTCCATGAGCTTGGCGACCATGGTGTTGAAGCGGAACCCCTCGTAGTCCGCGGTCACGTCGCGGAGCGTGCGGTGGGCCGCCATCCGGATCGACCGCTCGGCGGTCCGGCCGTCCTCGCCGTCGGGAATACGACCGTCGCCGGCGTCGGCGGGCGTCGGGTCGAGGGTCAGCGTCCAGACGCGACGCAGGAAGCGATGGACGCCCTCGATCCCGGTCGGGCTCCACGGCCCGCCCTGGTCCCAGGGTCCCATGAACATGAGGAAGAGACGGACCGAGTCCGCGCCATAGGTGCTCACGAGCTCGCCCGGCTCCTGGACGTTGCCGCGCGACTTCGACATCCGCTCGCCGTCGGCGCCGAGGATCTGGCCCTGGTTGAACAGCCGGCGGAACGGCTCGTTCTCGCCGATGAGGCCGCAATCGCGCATCGCCTTGGTGAAGAAGCGGCTGTACAGGAGGTGCATGACCGCGTGCTCGGCGCCACCGGTGTACTGGTCGACCGGCGTCCAGCGATCGGTCATCGCCCGGTCGACCGGGCCGTCCTCCTTGGCCGGCGAGAGGTAGCGATACCAGTACCACGCCGAGTCCATGAACGTGTCCATCGTGTCGGTCTCGCGGCGCGCCGGGCCATCGCACGACGGGCAGGCGACCTCGAGGAAGGCCGGATCGTGGTTGAGCGGGTTGTCGCCGCGACCGTGGTAGTCGACCGTGTCGGGCAGGAGGACGGGCAGGTCCTTCTCCGGCACCGGCACGATCCCGCAGCGATCGCAGTAGACGACCGGGATCGGAGTACCCCAATAGCGCTGCCTGCTGACGAGCCAGTCACGCAGCCGGTACGTCACGGCCGCTGTCGCCGCCCCGCGTCTCAGCCAGCCAGGCGACGATGGCGCGGCCGCCCTCATCGGCCGACATCCCGCTGAACCGGCCGCTGTTCACCAGTCTCTCACCGGCCGAATGGGCGACGTAGGCTCCGTAGAGGGCGCTGCCCTCGTCGCCGGGCGCGGCCACGACTCGCCGGATCGGCAGCCCGAATCCGACCGCGAACTCGTAGTCCCGCTCGTCATGAGCCGGCACGGCCATGATGGCGCCGGTGCCGTAGCCGGCCAGGACGTAGTCGGCCACGAAGATCGGGATCCGTTCGTCGTTGACCGGGTTGATCGCATCGGCGCCGATCGGGACGCCGGTCTTCTCCCGCTCGGTCGAGAGTCGCTCGATCTCGGTCGCGGCACGGGCTCGCGCGACGTACTCGTCGACCTCCGCCCGCCGTTCTGGAGCGGTCAGCCTGGCGACGAGTGGGTGCTCGGGGGCCAGGACCATGAACGTCGCTCCGAACAGGGTGTCCGGCCTCGTCGTGAAGACGCGGATCTCGTCGCCGCCGGGCTGGTTGGCGTCGGGCGCGGTGCGGAAGACGATCTCGCCGCCCTCAGAGCGGCCGATCCAGTTCGTCTGCATGATCCGCACGGGTTCCGGCCAGTCGATGCCCGAGAAGTCGAGGAGCTCATCGGCATACTTCGTCGTCCGCAGCCACCATTGCTCGAGGTCTCGCTTCTCGACCCTCTCGCCGCATCGCCAGCAGCGCCGGTCAGCGCCCTCGACCTGCTCGCGGGCCAGCGTCCCGTCGTTGGGACACCAGTCGACGGGGGCCATCGCACGATAGGCGAGCCCGGCGTCGAGGAAGCGCAGGAAGAGCCACTGGTTCCAGCGGTAGTACGCCGGGTCGCAGGTGACGACCTCAGCCTCCCAGTCGAACGTGGCGCCCATGCTGCGCAGCTGCCGCCGCATGTTCTCGATGTTGAGCATCGTCCACTCGCGGGGGTGGAAGCCGCCCTTGATCGCCGCGTTCTCCGCAGGCAGCCCGAATGCGTCGAACCCGATCGGCAGGAAGACGTTCTGGCCGTGCATCCGATGGAATCGGGCCAGCGCGTCGGTCGGGGTCTTGATGTACCAGTGGCCGATGTGGAGGTCGCCCGACGGGTACGGGTACATCGTGAGCAGATAGAACTTCGGCCGGTCGTCGTCGTGGAGGTCGGTCCGATACAGGCCGGCCTCCGCCCAGCGCGCCTGCCAGGCAGGCTCGATGACGGTCGGCTCGTAGCGGTCGATCCGGCTGCGGCCCACCGTGTCGCGGGGGCGATCGGTCGTCTCAGTCATGGGCGCTTGGGATTCTAGTCGGGCGCCCGGGCCTCCGCGCCTGGCCGGCTCTTTGGGCGAGTCAGGTCAGGATGGCGAGAGCGGCCTCCTCGCGTAGCGGGGCGGCGATCGGGCCGACGCCGGGATCGGCGGCGATCGCTTCCGCGGCAAGGCCGGTGATGGTGGTCGATGGGTCGGGCCCCGCATACAGTCCGTTGCTCACCGGCAGCTGGGACATCCACCGGGCGAGGGGACCCATCACATCGACCATCAAGTGGTACAGCACGCCGACCATGGCGCCCTGCGACCCGCCCGGCCGATAGAGGGCATCGAGGACGTGGCGGAGCTGAGCGGAGCCGGGGCCTTGAGATCGAGTTCGAGGTCGCCATCGCCCCCGGAAGCCGAGCCATCATCCCGCGGTGGACGTGGGCCGTCTTGCGTCGGCTGCCTCTGCGCTCCGGCGCGGCGTCGCGCTCCTCTCTTCCTCTCCGCTCGTGACATGAGCTGGAGCTGGGTTTTCCCCTGGCACCTGGGACCACTCGTCGAACAGGATCGACACCAGCTGTCCGGCGGTGTCCGGCAAGCCGGGTTTGCGATCCGACAGGCCGACGTCGGCTCCGAGATGGAGCACACTGATGCGGAACGGGCGGTGGCGGACAGGCCCGTTGGCTGTCATCCACGATCGAAGCTCCTCGGCGACGGCTCCCGAGACGCACAGCGCGCCATCGGTCGCGGAGACCACCTCGAGCCATTTCAGAGCAGCGACCTCGGGGTCCCGGACGGAGGACGGCCGGGGCACGAGCGCAGGCGGCAGATCGTAGACGACGAAGTAGACCGGGATGCCCAGGCGCCGGAGCTCGGCGTAGAACCCGGACTGGGCTGCCACGACCCCCGGATCCACATCCAGTCCCAGGAACACATCGCGCGGGCGAGGGTCAACGACGATGTCGGTACTGATGACAGGGCCCGTCGCATCGCCGGGATCAGGCTGGTGCGCATGCCGATACGTGCGCCCATCCGCTGTCGCGAAGACCGGCTCCATCCGGTATGGGGCGGGCAGCTCGCTCGGCAGCCTCGCGAGGATGCCCAGAGCAACACGTTGGACGCCGGCCGCGGGGACGACATGAAGAAGCCGCGAGACATCCAGGAGGAGTCGCGGCTCGCTCGACTCCGGGAGGTTCAGGGCGATCGCACGTGCGGTGGAGATCAGGTCCTGATCGTTGGGCCTGCCAGGCGCCGCCCGGATCTGGCGAACAAGGCCTGTGGTGTAGTCCTTGGGACCGGCATTTCGGGGAGCGCGCCCGGGGGTCCAGCGCCCATGGAACCGCTCGAACGCCGCGATCGCGCGGCTGGCGCTCTCATCCCAGGAGAACGCCTGGGCCTGTTCATTGCCTCGGACGATGAGCTCGGCCCGAAAGGCCTCGTCGGTCAGAGCCCGGCCGATCTTCGCACTCATAGCGGCGACGTCGAGCGGGTCAAACATCGCGTCTGGCCACCCGATGACTTCGGGCAGGCTCGTGACGTTGGCCCCTACGACGGCGGCCCCGCACGCCATCGCCTCGAGAGCGGGCAGGCCGAATCCTTCGTGCAAGGACGGAAGAACGAACAGCTCGCATAGGTTGTAGAGGAGCACGAGGTCGTCGTCCTCCACGTATCCCGTGAGCCGAACATCGTCCGCCCGTAATCCCGAGGCAAGAACCATCGCACTCATGGCGTCGACGCCACGTTGATGCATCTTCCCGACGAGCACGAGCTGGTGGGCCTCGCGCACTGCCGACGGGAGGTCGGCATAGGCACGAATCAGACGATCCAGGTTCTTTCGGGGATCGAACCCCCCCGAATACATCACGTACGGCCGAGTGAGATCGAAACGCGCTCGTAGGCGGCTCTCGGTCTCCGCCGACACCGCCATCCTCCCGAAGATCGGGTCGCAGGCCGCGGAGACGTTGACCACGGATCCCGGGTCCAGCCCGAGGTGGTCCCGAGCCTCACGGGCCGACGACTCGGAGATCGCGAGCCATCCGTCCGCCCGCTTGGCCTGGGCCAATGCATCGTGGTAGTGGCGCTCAAACCTGGGATTGGGCGCAAGGTACGAAGTAGGATCCAGGAGAGGGATGAGGTCGTACAGGGTGACCGTCGTCTGGAACCTCGCGTCAGTGGCGCTGACGCTGCTGACGACGTCGTCGGCGGAGCCACCGAAGAGATCCGACACATGGACGAGGTCGGGCTCCAGGCTGGCGATGAAGGCTTCGCGAATCCGAACGGCTGCCGCTCTCCGCCACTCATTGGCGGGGTTCTGGGATCGGACAGGTCCCGGCGCCTGCCAGACCTTGATCCGTTCCTGTGGCAGCTGGCCGTCGAACAGGCCACGGATCGGTTCGACCGTGTCCGGGTACAGGTCGCTCAGGGCCAGGATGATCTCGTGCTCGCCGCGTTGACGAACAATCGCCCGAGCAAGGGACAGGGTGTAGCGCCCGATCCCGCGGAAGCGACTGCCGCCCTGCGCTCCTTGGAGGTCCAGTACGATGCGCACGGGGGGCTAGTTGGCGTGCCCCGGTTTGCCCGGAGCCTTCAGGTCCCTGTAGATGCGCCTGGCTTGAGGCGAGAGCTCGGAGATGTCAGACGGCTTCGAGGCGTCGTCGAGTCGTCGGTAGATCGACAGTATCCCAGGTACCTTCTTGAGGACGGATGCCCTGCGCTTGAGCGTCTGGTTGCCCCGGACGATCGGAAACAGCTTCAGAGTCAGCCGGATCGAGCGTGTCCCTAGCGGTCGGAGAGCTTGACGCGACCGACCGCGCGCCCCCCCTCGTGCCCTCCGGGCCAGTCGGACAGCGCTGCGCAGGGGCCGCGTGAAGCGCCACGAGCGAGTCGCCTGGATCGCCGCCAGCTCAGCCTCGGCGCGCGCAGCACGGGCAGCTGGTTCGACCTCGGACGCCCGGACGAAATCGTCGAACACATTCGGCGGGTAGGCGAACGCCGGTCGGAGTTCGTCCCGCTCCGCGGCGACGTAGAACCGGTTCAACCCATCGCCATACACGAACCCATAGCCGGCACCGGTGAGGACACCCTCCCAGTCCTGGTACGAGGGCTCCTGTGTCATCGGCTTCGTCGCCTCGACGACGACGATCCACGGTCGACAGATGTTCCAATCACCGCCCTGGAGCACGGCTCGTTCGGAACCCTCCACGTCGACCTTGAGGAAATGAACCGGCTGATCCTGCGGAACGTGTTGAGCCCAGATGGCAGCAAGCCTCCTCAAGGACACCACGTCGTCGACGACGCTGTAACCCTCGTGTAGTCGCTTCTTCGCCTCGCTCCCATCGAGCGTCGAGAGACCCGTGTCACCCACGACGTGCATCGTCACGTCGCCGGCGCGATCGCCCACGGCCACTCGGAGATTGATGTCCCTTGGTCTGGAGACCAGCAACTGGCGGTGGTATCCCGCGTATGGCTCGACGTTGATGCCGCGCCAGCCGCGGTCGTAAAAGGCCTTGGTCACGGACAGTTCGTCGGGAGAGCCGGCGCCGATGTCGACATAGAAGCCGCGCTCGACATGCTTGAGCGCGCGCCAGAGCATCACGTCTTCGAAGTTCTGGGCGTACGACACGAACCTCCGCGTCATAAGTCGCCTCGCGTGCTGCGGATTCGTTGCCGGTCATCGGCCGGGCGGCTGATGAGACTGCTCTGCCCGCGTCTCGCCTCCGACAACAAAGGGATGGTCGTCAACCCTGAGCCACGCCCACATCATAGGAGGCCTGGTCAGGATCCGACTTGGCCAGGACCATGACGTACTCGGACAACTCGGCCCCAACGCGCTACCCATCGCGCGACCCCACCGCCGCCGTCGGACCTGTGCTACGGCGGGTGGTACAGAGTCAGTAGGAAGGCCACAGGCAATCGCCGGAGGCCTGTTTCGTGACTACTGGGTACAGGCCCGGCCGCTCGAGGCGGATCGCGAGTCCGGGACCGAAGCCGCGGCCGCGGCAGCCTGGCCTTCGTCCGTTAGGCGGCAGTTATCCCCGCTGAACATGGACCGTTCACGTCACCAGGGTCCACCGAAGGCGCTGCGCGCGAACCGTGCAGTAAGTCAGCGAACGGGTTTTCGGAGCGCCAGATGAACGCTAGTCCAGATTCGGTCGCCCTCGCGAAGGCGAACGTGCGGATACTCGGGCCAGTGCAGGAGGTCCCAGACCAGTTCGCCGTACTCCCTGGAATGGGCGGCGACTGCCGCGGCCGATTCACTGAATGGAAGGACTGGATCATCGGTCTCCCGCTGATCGAGGATCCCGTTGGGGCCGACCAGCTCCCACGGCGCGGCCCCGATCACGTATTCGGAGAGTTCCTCCCAGTCGAACAGCAAGGCACCGGGAAGGCCCGGAGGCGGACCGGCCAGGCGGAACTCGGTGCTTAGCGCGTAGACGCCACCAGGCTTGAGAACCCGGAAGACCTCGCGCATCGACTGGATGATCGCGCCGTAATCGCCGAAGTGTTCAAGGGAGCTCGACGAGAACGCGCCGGCGAACGAGTCGTCTTCATAGCGTAGGTCAAGGGCGTCCATATGCTGGGTCACGAGACGCCGGTAGTTCCAAGGGCCGATCCAGTTCCTCCCGGGCTCGGCGAGCATGGTGTAGTTCGCTGATTTCCTCCCAGCCCTTTCCGAGGTACAGGTCGGTCGCGAAGACGCGCTTGACGTAGTTGGTGAGTGCAAAGATCGTCGGTTCGTTCCCCGCCGCGATGCCGAGGATCTCGGCGTCCCGACCGATCGCCCCGCCGATCGCGAGGGCTCGCACCGCCTGAGCCACCTCCCAGTGTTTGCGATACTCCACGCCGGTCGGGTAGCGGTCCCCGAAACTGGCTCGACCAAATGGGATCACCAACTCGAGCCAGGGCTGCAGCGGCTCGAAGTCTGCCACCCGGCACAAGCCATTGAGCGGAACGACGTCGACCGCGGGCGAGGCCAGCGGCAGGTCCAGGTGTCCGTGAGGATCGTCGGAGGGAAGCGCAGGGGGATATGGACGACCAAGGCGTGCGGTCGCAGTCGGGGCGATCCCCGCCGCGCGTTCAAGCGCTTGGCGCCGCCGGCGGGTCCTCCTCGCTACGTGGCGCATTCTCAGCAGGGCGTATGCGCCGAACGCTCCGACCGCCCCGCCGGCGAGCGCAGACCTTAACCGCACGGGCGGATCCCACTGTCGATCATGTCTATGCGAACCCTAATGCCGCCAGCCGGGTCCGACAAGCCAGAACGCATCGTCGAGGCCCAGCGCGCCGGCATCCGCGCTCGACTGACCGGGATCGAAATGCAGCCCGGGATGGTCGACCCATAGCTCGACGCGTGGGTCCTCGAGGCGACCGGCCGCGCGCTGCCGCGGGACGGCGCGTGCTGGCCGGCCGCGTGGGACTGGATCGCCGCGGAGCGGGCCGTTCGTCGACCCGGCTGGTAACCTCCCCGAGCAGCGGGCGCGACGAAACCGGCTCGATGGCCGGTCCCTTGCTTGGATTCTGGAGGCGACGACCGGGGTCGAACCGGTGAATAGCGGTCTTGCAGTGGCTCCAGACGCGTCGGTACAGAGTCGTAAGAAAGGCCCTCCGACAATCGCCGGAGGGCCTGTTTCGTGCCTAGTGGGGTGGTGGAGCTAAGGGGATTCGAACCCCTGACCTTCTGAATGCCATTCAGACGCTCTCCCAGCTGAGCTATAGCCCCACGCCGGAGCGGCGAGTATAGCGTGGCTCTTTCGCAGCCCTGTCGACTCGGCCATCCCCCCAGGAGGATTACGTCGACTGCGTTTCGATCTCGGTAATCGAGGCATCGAGAATTGCGAGCGCGGCGTCGAGCTGCTCCTTTTCGATGATCAGCGGCGGCGACAGATTGATGATGTTGCCCATCGTCGTCTTGAAGTTGAGTCCCCGCGACAGAGCCGCGTACATGACTGCCTCGGCTTCGTCGATGGCCCGAACCTTCGTCTCAGGATCGCGAACAAGCTCGACGCCAAGGAGGAGGCCCCGACCGCGCACGTCGCCGATGAGCCGGTGCCGGCCGGCCATCTCGCGGAGGGAGGATAGCCAGGGCATGGGCTATGCGTTTCGGTCGCTGAGCCGCACGTGCCGACGCTTCGGGCGGGGCCCGGGCCGCTATCCTCAAGGGCACGATGACGATCACCACCGCACCGGCACTCATTCGGCAGGATGGTCGCGACAAGGTCACCGGGAGCGGTCGATACACGGCCGACATGACCCTGACCGGCATGATCTACGGCGCGCTCCGCACGGCCGGGGTCCCCCACGCACGGATCCGCCGGATCGACACGTCCGAAGCGCGCGGTCTGCCGGGCGTCCACGCGGTGCTTACGGCGGCCGACGTCCCCGACGTGCGTTACGGCGCGTTCCTCCAGGATCGGGCGCTGTTCGCCCGGGACGTCGTGCGCTGGGAGGGAGAGGTGATCGCCGCAGTGGCGGCCGAGACGCCCGAGATCGCCGCCCTGGCGGCCGCGCTGATCGATGTCGACCTCGAGATCCTCCCGCCGATCATCGATCTCGAGACGGCTACGGACGCCGGAACCCCGCTCGTCCACGAGGAATGGGCGACATACGACGGAGATGAGAATCTCGTTCGCGACGGCAACCTGGCGTCGCGGTCGACCATCGTCAAGGGCGATGCCGACCGGGCGATGGCGGATGCCGACATCGTCGTTCGGGACAGGTATGAGGCGGATGGATCCCACGCCGTCCCGATCGAGCCGCGGGCGATCGTCGCCGAATGGTCTGGTGACCAGGTGACGATCTGGTCGTCGACCCAGGTCCCGTTCGGGGTTCGAACCGGCGTGGCCGAGACGCTGAACCTGCCTCAGAACCGGGTGAGGGTCATCGTGCCCCATCTCGGCGGCGGGTTCGGCGCCAAATGCGAGCTCGGTTTCGAGCCCCAGGTGGTCGCTCTCTCGCGCGCCGCGGGCCGGCCGGTGAAGCTCGTCTTCTCACGACGCGACGAGTTCCTGCTGCCCGACCACCGCCGGGAGCGGATGATCGTGGAGCTCGAGACCGGCGTCCGCCAGGATGGCACGATCGTCGCCCGCCGGGGCCACCTCATCATCGACAACGGCGCCTACAGCATGGACGAGCCGACCCTCGGCCAGATGGCCGCGATCTTCGCCGTCGGGCCGTATCGGATCGAACATGTCGATGTCACGGCCGATGTCGTCTACACGAACACCCAGCCATCGGGCTCCGTCCGTGCCCCTACCGCACCGACCGTGTGCTGGGCGCTCGAGCAGCACCATGACGTGGTCGCCGAACGGCTCGGCCTCGACCCGGTCGAGTTCCGTCGGCGGAATCTGGTCAAGGAAGGGGACACCGGACCGACGGGTCAGGTCTTCGAACGGATCGGCGCTCTCGAGACCCTCGAACAGGCCGCTGCGGCGATCGGCTGGGGACAGAGCCTGCCCGACGATGAGGCGATCGGCATCGCGACCGGCTGGTGGCCGTCGTTCCCGGGCGCATCGGGAGCGCACGTGCGGATCAATGCGGATGGCTCCGGCACGATCGTCACCGGGGCCCAGGAGTGCGGGACCGGCGCGGTCATGGCACTGCCGATCCTGGCCGCCGAAGTCCTTGGCATGCGACCGGACGAGTTCCGCATCCTCTACCAGGACACCGACGCCGGGCCCTACGACGGCGGAGCCAGCGGCTCGCAGACGACGTTCAACAACGGCCGCGCGGTGATCGCCGCAGCCACAGAGGTGCGCGAACAGCTCCTCGATCTCGCCGCCGATCATCTCGAGGCCAGCCGGGCCGACATCGAGCTCGTCGAGGGGACGGCGAGGGTACGGGGCAGCCAGACCGCATCGGTCTCGATCGCCGAACTCGCGTCTGTGGCCTCCGGCGCCGGGTTGCTGCTCGGCAAGGGATCGGGCCAACCGCCGCCGACTCCGGCGGTCGACGTCGCGAGCTGCGTCGGGCGCCTCGGTAGCGAGTCGTTCGCGGCGCCGACGTTCTTCACTCACGCCGCCCGGGTCAAGGTGGACCGCGACACGGGGGTCGTCCGAGTCATGGAGATCGCGGCATCGCACGAGTCCGGTGTCGTCATCAACCCGATCGGTGCAGCCGGCCAGGTCTACGGCGGCGTGGCGATGGGCATCGGCCAGGCGTTGAGCGAGGTCGTTCTGCTGTCCGACGACGGCCGCCAGCGAAACCCCTATCTCCTCGACTACAAGCTCCAGACGACGGCCGACATGCCGCCGATCCACGTCGACTTCGTGGACGCGCCATCCCCGACCGGCGGGCCCAAGGGCCTCAAGGGCATCGCCGAGCCGCCCTGCGTCCCGACCCCCGGCGCGATCGCGAATGCCATCGCCCGTGCCACCAACCGTCGGATCCACGACCTGCCGATGACGCCGGAACGGGTGTGGTCGGCGATCGCCTCGCCCCAGCCCGAGACCTGACGTGGCAGGACGGTACGAGGCTCCGGCTGATCTCTCGGGCGCCGTCGCAGCGCTCGCTTCGGGTCATCGAGCGGTCGCCGGAGGCACCGATCTCGTGGTCGGCAACCGTCAGGGCAAGTGGCAGCTTCCCGACGACATCGTGGCCCTCCACAGGATCGAGGAGCTCCGCGGCATCCGAGCGAACGGCGGACGGACTCCGGATCGGCGCGGCGACGAGTCATGCGGAGATGGCCGTCCATCCGGCCATCCGCGACCGCTGGACGGCTCTCGCCGATGCCGCCTCGATCGTCGGCTCGCCGGCGACGCGGCATGTCGGCACGCTCGGCGGGAATCTCGCCAACGCGTCCCCGGCCGCCGAGACGAGCGGTCCGGTGCTCTGTTTCGATGGGTCGCTGGAGCTGCGGTCCTCTAGCGGGACACGTCGGATCGCGATCGCCGATTTCTTCACCGGCCCCGGTCAGCACAGCCATCCGAGAGGACGAGCTCATCGTCGCCGTCGAGCTGCCCGAGCTCCCGGGCGCGGGCAGTTGCTACGTCCGGCTCGAATTTCGGCGGCAGATGGAGATCGCCGTCGTCGGGGCGACAGCCGTCGTGGCCCTTCAGGATGGCCTGGTCAGCGACGCGCGGATCGCCATCACGGCGCTCGCCCCGACCGTCCGCCGCATCGGCGCCGCCGAATCCGCCCTGATCGGGACCAGCGGCGACCGTGCGGCCGCCGATGCGGCCGGCCGCATCGCCGCGGACGCCGCCGAGCCCATCTCGGATGTCCGTGCCTCGCTCGACTATCGCCGGGCGATGGCTGCCGTCGTCGTCCGGCGCGCGATCCTGGGAGCGCTCGCTCGGGCCCGCGGCGAGACGCTCGCCATTCCGGCCTCGGCGAGCACGTTCGGGGCCGGCTGACGATGCGCCATTCGACGACCCTGCATGTCAACGGCACGGCCTACCCCGTGGAGATCGAGGCCGGCCGCTCGCTCCTGTCCGTCATCCGCGGTGAGCTGGGCCTCACCGGCAGCAAGGAGGGCTGCGACGACTCGGAGTGTGGCGCTTGCATGGTCCTCCTCGATGGTCGACCGGTGAACTCGTGCTCGTACCTCGCCGTCCAGGCCGACGGCCGCCAGGTGACGACGGTCGAGGGACTCGCCGGTTCCGACGGACTCCATCCACTCCAGCAAGCCTTCCTCCAGCACGGCGGCGTCCAGTGCGGCTTCTGCACGCCCGGCATGCTCATCAGCGCGACGGCGCTCCTCGCCGAGAATCCCGACCCGACCGAGGACGAGATCCGGGCGGGCCTCGCTGGCAACCTCTGCCGATGCACGGGCTACGTCGGGATTGTCGAGGCGGTTCGGGCGACAGCCGGGGCGCTCCGCAAGCCCTGAGTCGCGGGCGCCGATCCTCAGCCGAGTCGAAGTTCGGGAAGAACCTCGCGGCCGAACACGTCGATGAACTCGGCCTGGTTGCGGCCGACATTGTGGATGTGGATCTCGTCAAAGCCCATGTCGACGTAGCGCTGGATCTGGGCGATGTGTGTCGCGACGTCCGAGCTGATCAGGACCCGGTTCGCGAAGTCCTCGGCTCGGACGAGCTTCGCCATCGCCGCGAAGTCCTCCGGGTTGCGGATGTCCTGCTTGGGGAACGGCATTCCCCCATTCGGCCACTCGCGCATGGCGCTGTCGAGGGCCTCCTCGTCCGTCCGGGCCCAGCTGATGTGGATCTGGAGGAGCTTCGGCATCGACTCCGGCTCCTTGCCGGCCTCGCGGGCGCCCTCGTCGAACTTGGCCCACAGCATGTCGATCTTCTCGTCGGCCGCTCCGACGGTGATGATCCCGTCGGCGAGCCGCCCTGTTCGCTTGGCGTTGACGGGGCCGGCCGTTGCGACATAGATCGGGACGGGGCTCTCCGGGCGCGTGTAGAGCCGGGCGCTCTCGACCGTGAAATGCTCGCCCCGGTGGCGAACGACATCGCCGGCGAACAGACGGCTGATGATCTCGATCGACTCGAACAGCATGGCACTGCGGACGCCGATCTCGGGCCACTGACCCCCGATGACGTGCTCGTTGAGGGCCTCGCCGGCGCCGAGACCGAGATAAAAGCGGCCCGGGTACATCGCTCCGAGGGTTGCCGCGGCATGGGCGATCACGACCGGGTGGTAGCGAAAGCCAGGGCACGTCACGGCTGTCCCGAACGGCAGGCTCGTCCGCTGGCCCAGGGCACCCATGAAGCTCCAGGCGAAGGCGCTCTGACCCTGATGGGGGGTCCATGGGTGGAAGTGCTCGCTGACCATGAAGCCGGCGTCGAAGCCGGCCTTCTCGGCCGCCGCGCACCAGTCGAGCAGGTCGGTCGGGTGGAACTGCTCGAGCATGGCGGCATAACCGATCTTCGTCATCGCTTTCGTATCCTATCGTCAGCCAGAATGTGAGAGATAGTGTGTTATGGTATGAACACGCATGGAGACCCGCGCGCATGACTCTCGCCCGCACCAACATCACGTTGCCGATCGAGCTCCTCGCCCAGATCGACGAGGTGGCCGGTCCGCGCGGTCGGAGCCGATACCTGGCTGAGGTCGTCGCGCGTCAGGTCCGCCGCGATCTCCAGCGCAAGGTCTTTCGAGATACTGCCGGCGTGCTGAAGGACTCGCCGGCATGGGGGACCACCCCGACCGAGACGGACCGCCTGCTTGACGAGGCCCGTGCCTCCTGGGATCGACGCTCCAGACTCGAGGAGAGCCATGCGATACCTGCTCGACACGACGTTACTGATCGACCACGCCAAGGGCCGAGCCGGCGTCGATCAGCTCGTTGAGTCGCTGTTCGAGGAACCGAACGACCTCTACACCTGCGATGTGATCGTCGTCGAGTCCCTGTCGGGCGGAGATCCGAAGGAGTGGGCGGTAATCAGATCGCTGCTACGGGTGCTCGAGTACGTAGCCGCGGCGCCGGAGACGGCGGAGTGGGCGGCCGCCTCCCGCAGCGACAGGCGGGCCAGTTCCCCACGCTCGCTCGCCGATGCGCTCATTGCGGCCGTTGCGTGGTCACTTGACGCTACGATCATCACCCGGAATCCGCGCGACTTCGAGTCGCGGGGCGTGCGCGTCCTCCGATACGACTAAGAGGCATGACGACAACCACCGAAGTGCTTGGCAACCGCAGTCATCGCGGGCGGAACGCTCGACTACACGCTGCGGCGAACGGCCCGTGCCCGCGGAATGCGAGCGACGATCGACAGCCGGCGCGGATTGGTCGTCAGCGTGCCCCCTGCGTCGCGGCGCGGTTGGGCCCGACCGGAAGACGATGTCGAGCGCTTTCTTCAGGAGCGGGAGCCGTGGCTGCGACGCCACCTCGAGCGGCAACGGCACGAGCGAGAGGCGCTGGTCGCACGCGGCGGCCTTCGCGACGGATCGCGTTTCCGCTTCCGCGGCGAGCTTCACGACCTGCGCATCGTCGCAGCCGCGGGACCGAGATCCATCGTCTCGCGCGTCGGCTCGGACAACGACGATGAGGTCGTCGTCCACCTCGTCGACCGCGATCGGGATCGGGTGGCTGGTGTGCTCGGGGCCTGGCTCAAGGACCGGGCGACGAGCGCGATCGGAGACGAGATCGACCGCCATCGGGCGTCGCTCGGGGTCTCGCCGTCGGTCGTGGCCATCCGCGATCCGCGTACTCGGTGGGGGAGTGCGTCGCGCGAGGGCCGGCTCATGCTCAGCTGGCGGCTCGTGTTGGCGCCACCCGAGGCGCTCGAGACCGTTGTCGTCCACGAGCTCGCCCATCTCCGCGTCTTCGGCCACGGTCCTCGGTTCTGGTCCCTGGTCGCCGAGCGTCGGCCCGACCACGCCGAATGGCGACGCTGGCTCCGGAGACACTCCTACGAGCTCCATCATGCCCTTGACGAGGCGAGTCCCGAGTCCTAGCCTTGGCTGCGGCTAACGCCGTTAGCTGGAGGAGCTCGTGACGCGTCGGACGACGGCCCCCGAGACGCTGAGTCCGCGGGCGCGCGAGATCGCCGCCGCCGCCCGCGCTCTGCTCGAGGAGTCCGGTCCGGACGCGCTCACCCTGCGGACTCTGGCGGCCCGTCTCGGGATCCAGGCACCGTCCCTCTACAACCACTTCCCCGACAAGGCATCGCTTGAAGCCGCCCTCATCGCGTCGGGTCTGTTCGAGCTGGCATTGACCCTCGAAGCGGCCGTGAACGATGCGGCCGACCCGATCGCGGCCGTTGCGCAGGCCTATCGCGGCTATGCCCGCCGGCACCCCCACCTGTACGTCCTCATGACCGAACGTCCACTTCCCACGGAGCGACTGCCCGATGGTCTCGAACATCGCGCCCATGCCCCATTTCAGCGCGCCGCGGCGGGCGATCCCGACCGCGCCCTGGCAGTGCGCGCATTCGCTCACGGCATGGTTCTGCTCGAGCTGACCGAGAGCCTCGGACCCGACAGCGCGGATCGAGCCTGGGAGGTCGGTTTGTCCAGCGACAACGGGTCGAGGATTGGTGGGCAGGAGAGGAATCGAACATCCACAGCCGAAGGCGGCTGACTTACGATCGTCGGCGGGTCAGCGTAGCGGCGCTGAGCATGGCACCTCAATGAGGCGCCTACCACCGCCTCAAGGCGGGCAGGATTTCAGAGGAACCAGAGGCCTCCGCCAGCGAAGACGGCAGGATGGGTCGCCGACGTGCGCCCTGCACGTAGATGGAACCCCGGAGGCGGCCCGAGAGCCATAGCAGACGAGCGTGGCATATGCTCACGCCGCAGCTGGTGTGTGGGTGGATCGAGAGCTGGTGATCCGGGCACGTGATGGCGACCGCGAAGCGTTCGCCGCGCTCGTCCACGCCAGCCTCGGCCGGATGAATGCGCTCGCGCGGCTGATCCTCCACGATGCCAGCCTGGCCGAGGACGCTGTCCAGGACGCGCTGGTCGATGCCTGGCGGGACCTGCGCGGCCTCCGCGATCCGGACCGTTTCGATGCCTGGCTCCGGCGGCTCCTCGTCAACGCCTGCTATAGCCACGCCAAGCGAAGGTCGCAGCGGCGGGTGCGCGAGATCCAGGTCACTCCCTGGGACCGACCGGCCTCCATCGACGCGGAGCGATCGCTCGAGGTTCGTGACGAACTGGAGGGCGCCCTCCGACGCCTGCCCGTCCACCAGCGGACGCTGCTCGTCCTCATCTATTACCTCGACCTGCCGATCGCGGAGGCCGCGGAAACGCTGGGCGTCCCGCTCGGAACGGTCAAGTCACGCCTGCATCGCGCGATCGACGCTCTGCGTGCAGAGCTCGCAGCGAATGATCGTGCCGACGCGCTGGCGCCGGAGGGAGTCGCATGACCGACCAGATGGCGACGGATCGGCTGCTGCGCGACCACTTCGCGTCGCGGGTCGACGCCAGCCTCGTTGAGGGTCAGGCCGGACGGATCCTGGAACGCGCCGGGGTCGTGGGCCAACGGCCCGCCTGGATGATCGCCCTGCGCGGCACCTCGGTGCGGGCAGAGGCAGGTTTCGTGCCGGAGTCGAGAGCCCGCCGCGTCGCGGTGCTGGTTGCCGTCGGTCTGCTGGTGCTGCTGACGATCGCGCTGACGATCATCGGCGCGGAGCGACGGAACACGCCGTTCGGCCCCGGCCTCCTGGCGATCAGCAGGGACGGCGCGATCGTCCTCGTCGACGCCACGACCGGTCGCGAGCAGCGGGTCGTCGTCGACGACGGCTTGCGGTTCCTCGACCCATCGTGGTCGCCCGGCGGACGCTACGTCGTCTTCTCGGAACAGGAGGGGATGCCCTACCTGCTGGATGTAGACGCGATGGACGTGCGACCGCTCGGTGACCTCGAGAACATCACCTGGTCTCCGGACGGCTCGACGCTCGCCGCCGGCGGGGAAGGGGTACTCCGCTTCGTCGACGGGCAGACCGGCGAAGGGCGCGACGTCGTCCTGGATATGAAGCCGGCGGCCCGCACGTACCCGTACGCGTGGTCTCCCGACGGCCGTTGGCTGGCCGCCGGCTGGGACCTCAGCGAGAATGGCGTCGGTGATCTCCTCGTGCGGGTCGACGTCACGAGTGGTGACACCTTCGCCTTGATCCCGTTCGACGGCTACACCCTCGGCATGGACGCCTCGTGGGCGCCCGATTCCTCGCGACTCGCATTCACGCACGTCAAGTGTCAGGAGCTTGGCCACACCGCCCATTCCTTCCACTGCCCGAGGGCGCTGGCGATCATCGGCATGGACGGCACCGGGCTGGTTGACCTGACCGAGTACGGCCCCGTGGCTTCCGATCCCGACTGGTCGCCGGATGGTAGGTGGATCGCCTACGGAAGTCGGGCCCAGAAGGAGCTCCCGACTACCGACCAGACGGACAGCACGACCATCAACGCGCTGTCGATCATCCGTCCCGACGGCACGGACTCGCGGGTGATCGCCGATGGGGTGACGCGATGGGCGTGGGCTCCCGACGGGACGACGATCCTCTACGCCATGGGGAGCACGGTCGAGCCGGAGGAGAACCCGATCTGGCAATACGACCCGGCCACCGGATCGCGTCGCAGAATGGACATCTCCGCCGAAGGGTTCTCCTGGCAGCCCATCGTCGCGAACGCGGCCGCGCCGTGCCCTGCCGACGACGGGCGCCTTCATATATGAGCCGCCGAAACCCGACATCGCCCCCGCGACGCCGAGACCGACGGCACCAGCGGATCCATCCCGTTCGGCTACCGGGATTTTGTTCGCCACCGATTCCGAGGTCGTCGCGCACGAGTTCGCCGCCAACGAGCCTCGTAGGGTCTCGTACTTGCCGATCGCCTGTAGGGGCGGCTGTTCGGTAGCGTTTGCACCGGACGGCTCGGCGATCCTCATCGCCATGGACGATCCCGACTACCCCATGACCAGGGTCATCGCACGCGACGGGACGACGATGGCCGACCTGTCGGGGGTTGAGCGGAATGCATACAGCTGGTCGGCTCGCGGACGGTTCTTGTTCGATCAAGGGGGCGACGGCGACCGCCGGCCGGCGATCCTACGGCCCGACGGCTCGGGGCGGACCGAGATCCCCGGCGCCGACCCGTCCGCGGCCGTGTCTAACGATCCTTCGGCCTGGTGGTCGGCCGACGATACGCGGCTTGCCGTCCAGGATGCCGCCGGCCAGATCCTTGTCGGCTCGGGCGACGGGTCCGACCTCATGCCCACAGGTCTTATGTCCACACCTGGCGCGCCGGTGAGTTGGTCACCCGACCTCGAGCGCCTGACGTTCGTCCGCGATGGCAACGCCTGGGTCGCCATGGCCGATGGCACCGATTCCCGGGCGCTGACGGCCTTCGACCTGGGTAGCGTGACCGACGTGGCCTGGTCGCCGAATGGCAGGTGGATCGCCGTGAGCCGCGGCACAACGCTCTGGATCGCCGCGGCGGATGGCAGCGGCGAGTTGCGCCAGTTGGGCGTCCCGGATGCGGCGCGCTACCGCCAGGTGGCGTGGTCGCCGGACGGCGCACGGATCGCCGTCGCGGGTGAGCGGAGCGACGCTGTTACCGGCTCGGAACGAACGTTCATCGTCTCCGTCGATGGAGGCGCCGTCACCGTGCTGGACGGCGCAGACCAGCCGATCTGGTCGCCTGACGGGCGCTTCCTGGCGGTCACGAACACGATCTCGGAGGAAGCGAGCGTCGACATCGTGAACGCCGACGGATCGGGCCGCTACTCAATCCCGACTGGTCGGTCCGCCGTCGGGCTCGCGAAGGCGTGGATTCCCTAGGGCCGGATCGATGACCGTCTCCGCGGCCGGGATCAGTCTTCTTGTCTGCCGCCCCAATCGGGGAAATGGTGGGCAGGAGAGGAATCGAACCTCCACAGCCGAAGGCGGCTGATTTACAGTCAGCTGGGCTCACCACCTGCCCAACCTGCCCATGGTCAGCGCGCACCGACAGGTCCCGTATGCGTGGGATGGTGGAGATGAGGGGACTCGAACCCCTGACCCCCGCGATGCGAACGCGGTGCTCTCCCAGCTGAGCTACATCCCCACGGATGCGCGCCCGGCGCAGGGCGCCGGACCGGTCGCGGAGTGTAGCACGGGGTGCTCGGCCGACCTCCGCCCGGCGCACGGCCGACCCCCACGAGGTGCACGGCTGCCTAGACTGCGCTGGTGCCCTCCCCCGGCCTCCTCCTCGGTCTCGGCGCGGCCCTCGCCTGGGGCCTGACAGACGTCGCCGGTGCGCTCGGCGGCCGGATCGTTGGAAGTCTCAAGATGCTCGTCGGCGCCCAGCTCGTCGGGCTCGCCATCTTTGCCCTCCTCGCGGTCGCTGCGGTTGTCGGGGCCGCTGCGATCCCGCCGCTCGCCGCGGACTGGATCGGAGCCGCGATGATCTGCGGCGCCCTGGCGATGGTGGCCTACCTCGCCTTCTTTACGGCGCTCCGCATCGGACCGATCTCGATCGTCAGCCCCACCGTGGCGGCGTACGGCGGCTTGACCGTCATCCTGGCCGTCACGGTACGCGGCGAGACGCTGGGGACGATCGAGGCCGTGGGAGCCATCGTGGCGACGATCGGGGTCATCGCCGTCGGCTTCGTCGTGCCAGACGGCGGCCGGTTCCCGCGCGTCCGTGGCCCGGGGGTCGCGTTCGCCCTGGTGGCCCTCGTCAGCTTCTCGGTCGTCACGATCGTCCTTGCCGACCCGATCCGAGCCGTGGGATGGCTGCCCGTGATGCTCGTGAGCCGTGTCACGGACATGTTCCTTGGCCTCGCCCTGCTGGCAGTGGCGATCCTGGCCCGCCCGCGCATCCTCGGCGCGTTCATCGTCACCGAGGCTGTCGGCTCGGGGCGAATGGCGGTTGGTCTCGTCGTCCTTGCGGGACTGCTCGACACTGCCGGGACGATCATGTATGCGGTCGGTCTCGAGATCGCTCCGGTCTGGCTTGTCGGCCTGGCCTCGTCGCTGGGTCCGGTCGTCGCGGTGATCTACGCCGTCTGGTTCCTCGAAGAGCGGCCCCGTCCAATCCAATGGGTCGGCCTGGCTGCGATCGCTACCGGGATCATCCTCGTCGGCCTGCCCTGAGCCGTGCTCCGGTCGTCCGGACGTCGTCCGGTTGCCGGCTGGGACCGCTATACCGGGAGACTGAACCAGAAGCGAGTCCGGCCGTTGACGGACTCGGCACCCACCTGCCCGCCGGCAGCTTCGACGAGCTGTTTGACGATCGCGAGGCCGATTCCCGCGCCGCCGGTCGCTCGGTCGCGGGACTTGTCGACCCGGTAGAAGCGCTCGAAGACGCGGGCCAGATCGTCGGGTGGGATCGTGTCGGAGGTGTTCGCGACCGACACGAGGATGTCGGCCGGCCGGCGCTCGGCGCGGATCGTCACCGTGCCCTCGGCCTGCGTGTAACGTGCGGCATTCGTGAGCAGGTTGTTGAGGACCTGAGCCAGCTGATCGGGGTTGGCGCGAGCCGGCAGTGACTGTGGGACGTCCAGGGCGACGGTGATGCCGGCACGCTCGAACGAGGGTCCGGCCAGCTCCACGGCCGAGCGGATGGCGGCCGCGATGTCGAGCTCCATCGCCTCGGGCGGCAACGTCCGGGCATCGCCCTCGGCCAGGGCATCGAGAGAACGCGACAGTCGGACGAGGCGATCAGCCTCCTCCCACAGCAATTCGTAGGTCGATCGGTCGGCCGTGAGGACGTCGTCGCGAAGCGCCTCGAGATAGCCCTGAAGGTTGGTGAGCGGCGTCCGCAGCTCGTGGGCGGCGCTGGCGATGAAATCGCGTCGCACCCGCTCCTGCTCCTCGAGTGCGGCAGCCATCTGGTTGAACGAGTCGGCCAGGCTCCGGATCTCCTCAGGACCGTCGCGCGGGACACGGGCGCCGTAGTCGCCCTCGGCGACGCGGCGCGCGGCCGATCCGAGGGCGCCAAGGGGGCCGGCAAGCATCCTGGCGAGGACGATGGCCAGCCCGACGCTGGCAAGGACGGCGACGATGACCGCGGCCACGAAGATGGTGGTGACCGATTGGTCGTACATCGCCTGGGCGTGGTCGGCGGAGTCGCCCGCCTCGACCATCATGTCGGTGAACGTGCTGGCGCCGATGACCATGACGCCGGCCGCGACGATGGCCAGGCCGAGCCCGGCTGCGGCGATCGCGGCGATCGCGATCCGGGTGGCCAGGCCCCGCCCGCTCATCGGTCGCGTGGGACCGGTGCGGCCCGATACCCGACGCCACGAACGGTCATGACGTAGAGCGGCTGCTCGGGATCGTCGTCGAGCTTGTCTCGGAGGCGGCGGATGTGGACGTCGATCGTGCGGTCGAGGACCTCGTCCTGATCACGGCCCCAAACCGCGTCCAGCAGCTGATCGCGGGTCAGCACGCGGCCATCGGCCTCGAGGAGCGCCGCCAGGATGCGGAACTCGACGCGTGTCAGCGGCACCAGCTGGCCGGCGATCCTGGCTTCGTGGCGATCTCGATCGAGGGCCAGATCGCCGTGGATGAGCACCGGCCGAGGTTCACCGCCGAAGGGCTCGTCGGGAGCCGCTCGCTTGAGGATCGCGCGCACCCGCAGGACGAGCTCGGCCGGCGAGAAGGGCTTGGGCAGGTAGTCGTCGGCACCGTCCTCGAGCCCGGCGATGCGATCGGCCGGCGTGCCCCGTGCCGACAGGACCAGGATCGGGATGTCCGCTTCGGCGTTCGCGTCGCCGCTCCGGACCGCGCGGAGGATGGCCCGGCCGTCGATCGAGGGCAGCATGAGGTCGAGGACGACAAGGGCCGGCCGCCGCTCCTCGATCGCCTCGAGTGCCGCTCGACCGTCGCCGGCCGTCACGACCGAGAAGCCGTCGCGTTCGAGATAGGTCCGAACGAGGGCGACGATCTTGGCGTCGTCGTCGACGACGAGGATCGGGCGCTCGGTGGTGGCCTGGGCGGGCATCGCGTGCATCGTAGGGCCGGTGATGCTAGGCCGACAGCGTGACGGGTCCGTGACGGTCGGAGGACGGGAAAAGGGCGTTGCGTAAGTAGAACGGATGTTCTATATTCTGCCCATGGCAACGGCCCCAGGGGATCTCGCGGCGGCACTTTCGACGCTCCGGGTGCGATGGGGCGATGCCGCGCCGCGGACGAGGCCTGAAGTCGTCGGTTCGCTGGCCGTACAGCCTCTCTCCGATGAGCGGAGTATGCCGCTCCAACCAGATCGGCTAGCGGGTCTGGAGCCCGCCTTTCGAACCGGCTTCGCCGCCCTCGACGCGATCCTTGGATCGGCCGGTGTGCCGCGCAGCGGCAGCGTTGCCCTGGCAGGAGCGGGCTCTGCTGGCGTCACGACGCTGGCCCTTCGCCTTGCCGCGGAGGCCCAGGTCGGCGGCGCGATCGTCGCCTGGATCGACGTCTCGCGAAGCTTCGATCCGGTCGAAGCCGTCAGCCGGGGCGTCCGGACCGACTGGCTGGCCGTGCTCGTCCCCGAGAACCTCGACGAAGGCCTGGCGATGGCGGGCGACCTCTTCGCGTCACGAACGGTCGATCTGCTCGTCCTCGACCTGCCGGTCGGTCGGGCATCGGGCCGGGCGGCGGTCGCGACACGGATCGATCGCCTCACCGCGCTGGCTCGTCGTGCCGAGGCCCTCCTCGTCGTCATCGAACCACCCGGCTCAATGGCCGGAAGGGGGAAGGCCATCGGGGATACGGCCCACCTCCGCCTTGAATTGACCCGATGCGCCTGGGTTCGCCTTGGGCGAGACGTCGTCGGCCTGAAGACGGAGGCGTTGATCGCCCGCAATCGTCGGGGCCCGCCTGGCAGGCGGGCGGAACTGCGGATCCTCTACGCGGAGGGCGGTGACCGGGATGCCTGCCTCCTCCGCGACCCCCTCCTCGACGAGATGACGATCGACGAAGCGAAACCCGGCGATGCGACTCCTCCACCTCTACTGGCCCCACCTCCCGCTCCGGCTCGCCCGGGCGCGATCCGAGCCATCCGGCAGGTTCCCGATGGGCCCGCTGGTTCTCGGCGGCCAGCCATGGACGGACGGGATCGTCATGGACGCGAGCCCGGGCGCGCGAAGCCTCGGCGTGCGACGCGGGATGCCACTCGGGAGCGCTCATCGACTCGCTCCCGAGGCGACCTTCCTCGATCCATCCCCTGACGACGATCGAGCCGCCGTCGAGGCGACCTTCGAGGGCCTGGCGTCGTTCTCACCGGGTCTCGCCGGAACATCCGATCCGAGCGATACCGCATTCGGGCTCGTCCGGATCCAGCTCGACGGGCTGGAGCGGCTCTGGGGCCCGGAACCCATCACCGCCCGTCGTCTCGCGCACGCGACGACCGCCTTCCTTCCGGGACCGCCCCTGGCGGGGATCGCCGGGACGTCGTTCGCGGCGACGGTCGCCGCTGCGAGAGCCAGCGGCGGTGAGACCTGCATCGTCGAGCCGACAGGAGAGGCCGACTTCCTCGGCCCGCTTCCGGCCGGGCTCCTGACCGACGATCCGGACATCAGGGCGCGACTCGCCCGTCTCGGCCTCCGCCGGATCGACCAGATCGCGACCATCGCCAGCTCCTCGCTCGTCGCTCGCTTCGGTGTCGTGGGGGAGCGGATGGGGGCTCGGGCCCGCGGTCAGGAGACCGAACGGTTCGAGCCGCGACGGGCTCCCGAACGTCTCGCCCTGGGGTTGCCTGTCGAGCCGCCGACGGCCGAGATCGAGCCGCTCCGCTTCCTCCTTCGTCGTCTCGCAGCCGCTCTCGCCGACCAGGTCGGCGCCCGTGGGATGGTCGCCTCCCGGGCGCACCTCCGGCTCGAGATCGAACCGGCCTTCGCGCGTCGCGGGACGCCGCTCCACTGGACGGCGAGCCAGCGCTTTCCCGAGCCGACGGCCGATGCCGAGGCGATCGAACGGCTCCTTCTCGCTCGCCTCCTTCGAACGCCGCCCGAGGCGGCCGTCGAACGCATCGAGCTCGAGCTGGCGGGCGTCGAGACGGCGGTCGGGGCGCAGCTCCCGCTCTTCGTGCCGCAGGCCGCCCGGGGCGGTCGTTTCGCCTGGCAGCTTGCCCGCCTCGCCCTCGCCTTCGGCGAGGGGCGGGTCTATCGGGTCTCGCCCGCCGACAGCGAGGCTCCGCTCGCCGAAGTCCGGTCACGCTGGGAGGCGCTATGACCCGGCTCATGCGCGAGCATCCACCGATCGAGGTCGAGATGACCGGCGACGGCCGCCTCGTCGCCATCAACTGGAACGGTCGCCGCGAGCCGGTCGAGGTCTGTAATCGCTGGCGCGTGTCGGAACGATGGTGGCGCGACCCGATCGAGCGGGATTACATGAAGCTCGCCGGGGCTCGCTGGCTCGCCCTCGTCTATCTCGATCGGGTCAGTGGGACCTGGCACCTGGAGCGGATCTACGACTGACCTGTCCCTCTGCCGTTCAGAGACCGGTCGTCTGTCCTCCGAGGGCCGACACGATGAACAGGATCAGGAAGAGGCCGACGATGAGAGCCACCGCCCCCAGGTCTCGCGGCCGTGTGGTCTGCACCCGAAACAAGTCCCCGATAACGCCGACCGGCGTCAGGGCACCGATCGCGTCGATGGTAGCTGCAATCGGCGAGTGGTGCATCGCAGCAACGGCCGTCCCGTTGCGCGTCGATCAGTACGGCTGGCGGAAGCTGTAGATCGGGCTCGACCAGAGCCCATTCCTGTTCTGGAAGCGGACCACCAGACCGTACGTGCCGGCGGGCAGGCTGGACGCGCTGCCGAACGTCGTCTTGACATAGGCGACGCTCGACTTGCCGGGCATCAGCTGGACGATTCGGGAGCCCTTGAGGAACCAGCGACCCTTGCTGTCCTTGATGCCCCAGCGGAGCGTGCCTCGCTCGGGCACGGTGCCCACGTTGGTCAGTCGGGCCGCCACGTTGGCTGTCACGACGCCCCCACTCTTCTTCAGGGAACCGACACGGCCGCTCGGCGCCATAGCGTGCGTCGGAGCGTAGAACTTGGAGCGAAGGACGTTCCACAGCTGGGGGTAGTCGCGATCGTACTGAAGGGCCCAGATCCCGACGCCGGCCAGGCCCTCGGTCAGGGCGAAGTCGTACTTGGCGCCGAGGCTCTGCTCGTCGTCGTAATAGGCCTGGCGCCACGTGCCACTCGCCGACTGGTAGGTGAAGTAGGCGCTGCCCTCGACCGCGTCGTACTGGCGCTTGATGTGGGTGTGCAGGGCGAGGAAGTCCTTGGCGCCCTTGTAGGTCAAGGACCAGGCTCCACCGTACTTCGCCTTATTGGGCTGGACCGTCGCGTTGGGCTTGCTCGACGTCACCGGCCAGTCGTAGCCGTAGTACGGCACCCCCATGATGACCTTCGAGGCCGGCGCGTTGGACAGGAAGCGCGCGATGTGGATCCGGACGTTCCTCGAGGCGTGGTCGAGCGGGGCGACCGCGCCGGCGACCGTCGATCCCGACCAGCGGTAGTTGTACGTCATCACGAACATGTGATCGACGATCTTTGCCAGGCCCTGGATGAGCTCCCATGGCGCCCCGGCCGACGTCGCATCGACGAGGATCGCGCCGGGGATCGCCGCCCGCATCGCGTCGGCGAAGCGCTTGACGAAAGCGAGGTACTGGGGCGTCTGCTCGCGTGGCATCGGCTCGAAATCGAGCGAGGCGCCGTCGGCCATGCGTCGCTCCATCAGGGCGATGGCCTGGGCGATGAAGCGGTTCTGGGCGGTCGTCGAGCCGAGGAACGCCTTGAGCTTCGGGAGGCTGCCCGAGTCGAACAGCTGGAAGGTCGGCACGACACGGACCCCCGCTGCGTGGGCTGCGTTCGTGACGGCGGCGGCATCCGCCCCGACGTATTCCTGGTAGCCGACCCACGCCGTGTCGAGGTCGCCGGTGCTCTTGATCCCGAGACCGAAGATGCCGATCGTCGAGAGGAGCTCGTACTGGAGCGTGCTTGCGGAGGTCGAGTCGAGCCGCCAGTAGGGCAGGTAGCCAAAGACCTCGCGGCTGAGCGTCCGGATCCCCTCGACGCGAGGAATGAGCCCAGGATCGGCCGCGCGGGCGATGGGTGCTGAGATCGGTCCTGGGCCGAGGGAGGCGGCCGGGATGAGGGCCGCGGCGATGACGACGGACGCGAGGAGGGCGGCCGCGGAGGGGGTGCGGATCTCGATTCTCACGGGAAGGTAGGGAACCATACCGCACCTCACAACGACCAGCCGTACCTTGGTCCCACGACACACGTGAATAGAACGTTTGTTCTATGATTACGCGTCCCGATGGCATATGCCGAGCTCCACTGTCACACGAACTTCTCGTTCCTCGATGGGGCCTCGATGGCCGATGTGCTCGTCGAGCGGGCGGTCGATCTTGGCCTCGCCGGGCTGGCCGTCACCGATTCCGCCGGTCTGTACGGTGCCGTCAGATTCGCGATGGCGGCCGTCGAGGCAGGTCTCAAGCCCATCATCGGCGTGGAGATCGAGCTGGCGGATCCCTGTGTCGCGGATCCGACCGGGATCGTCGTGCCGGCGCGTCGATCCTGGCGTCCGGGCGGCCGTCGATCGGCGCCGACGGAGCCCGACGATCGCGAGCCGGTCGATGGCATGCCGGTTCGACCGCGGCCGGAGCGTCGACGCCCACCCGGTCATCGCGAGGTCGTGAAGGAGGACCTGCGCGGCATCGGCGTTGCGCAGCGCGGGCCGCATCTTGTGCTCCTCGCTCGCGACGACGCCGGCTATCGGAGCATCTGTCGGCTCGTCTCGCGAGCGCATCTCGCCGGTACGAAGGGTGCGCCTCTGTTCAGCCAGGAGCTCCTGATTGCCAATGCGGAGGGCCTCATCGCCCTGTCAGGCTGCCGTGAGGGAGAGCTCGCCAGACGGCTGCGCGCCGGCGATCGGGATGGCGCCCGGGCGGTCGCGATGCGTTACGCGACGGTGTTCGAGACATTCCATGTCGAGCTTTCCCACCATCTCCTGCCCGACGACGACTGGCTGGTCGGAGAGGCGGTCGCCTTGGCCGACGAGCTGTCGCTGCCGGTCGTCGTGACGAACGATGTCCACTACGCGGAGCCCGACGATCGCGAGCTCTACGATGTCCAGACCGCCATCCGTCACGGGCGCACGCTCGAGACACTCGGTCCCTTGCGTCGGCCTGATGGTGAGTCGTATCTCAAGGGCGAGGCCGAGCTCCTGGCGTTGCCGCCGGCCGACCCGGTGACGGCGGGAGAGCGGGTGGCCCGCCGCTGGCGCGAGGGGATCACGACCACAGCCGAGCTGGCCGCCTCCTGCACGGTCGATCTCGGGTTCGAGCGCTATCGCTTCCCGGGCTTCCGGGTACCCGACGGCGAGACCGCCTTCTCGCACCTCTCACAACTCTGCTGGGATGGCGTCCGGCATCGCTATCACCCACTGAGTCCGCCGGTCGTTCGGCAGCTCGCCCACGAGCTCGACGTCATCGAGCGGACCGGCCTCGCCGAGTTCTTCCTCATCTGCGCCGATCTGATGCGCTTCGCACGCGCGCGCCGCATCCCCGCCCAGGGTCGCGGGAGTGCGGCCGATTCGATCGTCGCCTACGCCCTGGGGATCACCCGTGTCGATCCGATCCGCCACAACCTGCTCTTCGAGCGGTTCATCAACGAAGGCCGGACGACGTATCCGGACGTCGATATCGACTTTTCCTCGGCCCGGCGCGAGGAGGTCATCCAGTACGTCTACGAGCGCTACGGCACCGAGCACACCGGCATGGTCTGCAATGTCGTGACATATCGGGCGCGATCCGCCGTCCGCGAGGTCGGCTATGCGCTGGGGTTTCCGCGTCCGCTCGTGGATCGGATCGCCAAGGCGCTCGAGACGTACGACTCGGTCATGGTCCGCCGGGACCTCGAGGCGGACGGCGGCTTCGCCGAGTTCTTCCACCGCCCGAGCGACGATCCCGACGCGGTCGTCGCCACCTCGGCTGGGCGGGCCGGCGCGCGCGGCTTCGTCGATCGGATGGGCCAGCTTGCGACGGCCGGTCCACGTGCGGCTGCCGGTCCGTATGCGGACGCATCGATATCACCTCCAGCATTAGCGGGCCGCCTTTCGCGAGCCGAAGGTGTCCCTGGGCGCGAGTTAGATGGTCTGGCGAGTGTCGATCAAGCGTGGGAGGATCGCGAACCCTCTTCCGAAGAGAGCCAGAGGACGTCGGACAGCCCGATAGACAGCCTGCACCGTGTCCGAAACGTCTCTGCTAATGCCCCCGCTGATATCGGTGCGGGTGCCGGACGACCTACATCTCGCCGGCTGTCGGATCGGCTCGCGCCGCGGACGTCGATCAGAGGTGGCGGATTGTCCGACGACGAGGGCGGCCCCGGCGACACGCCGGTCAGCGTGGCCTGGCTGAGCGGCCACGGGCCGGCTGCGGCCAGGGACGAGGCGGGCGAGGCGAGCGATGAGCAGGGCGAGGCGGGCGAGGCGAGCGGGACGGGCGATGAGGAGGATGCCTCCCGCCAAACCGATCGGCTCGGACGCCCGTCGCGCTGGGATCCACCGTCGCGGCCTCAGGACTCGAAGACGCCGCGGTCATCGGTGGCGCGGCTCGATCCGGCCATGCCACCCGCGATACGCGGCGGGAGCACCCGCGGGCTCTCGGACTGGGATCGATGGCTCGAGCTGTGCGGTCGTCTCGACGGCTTTCCACGTCATCTCTCGATCCACAACGGGGGGATGCTCGTCACCGCTGCCCCACTCATCGATATCGCCCCCCTCGAGCGTGCCACGATGCCCGGCCGTGTCGTCGTCCAGTACGACAAGCGAGACGTCGAGACGATCAAGCTCGTCAAGCTCGACCTGCTTGGCCTCGGCATGCTCGCCGCCATCGACGAGACGCTCCAGCTCATCGAGCACGACTGTGCCACCTGCATCGACCTCGACCGCATCCCCGAAGACATCCCCGAGGTCTTCGCCATGCTCTGTGCGGCCGATACGGTCGGCACCTTCCAGGTCGAAAGCAGGGCCCAGATGCAGACGCTCCCGAAGAGCCGGCCGCAGACGCTCGACGACCTCGTCGTCGAGGTGGCGATCATCCGACCGGGTCCGATCCAGGGCAACGCCGTCCATCCCTACCTTCGACGTCGGCAGGGGATCGAGCCGATCACCTATCCCCACCCCTCGCTCGAGCCGATCCTCGGCGAGACCCTTGGGGTCATCCTCTACCAGGAACAGGTCATGCGGATCGCCATCGATGTGGCCGGTTTCTCAGCGGCCGATTCCGACGGCTTCCGGCGAGCGATGGGGACGTGGCGCTCGACCCGCGAGATGGAGAAGCTCCACGCCCGCTTCGTCGCCGGCTGCCTCCGCCAGCCGGGGATGGATGTCGAGACGGCTGAAGAGCTTTTCCGCCGTGTCGCCGCATTCGCCAGCTTCGGCTTCGCCAAGAGTCACGCTGCCGCCTTCGCTCGGACAGCCTACGAATCGGCCTTCCTCAAGCTGTTCTATCCGGCCCAATTCCTCGTCGGGCTCATCAACGCCCAGCCGATGGGCTTCTATCCCGTCGAGGTCCTCGTCAACGACACGAAACGCCACGGCGTCGCCGTCCTGCCCATCGACATCAATGCGAGCGCTTACCGGACGACGAGCGAGTGGGTTGGCCGACCGGGTTGGGCCATCGCGGGTGAGCGAGGCGACGACGGGGCGGCGGACGGTGAACCGGGTGAACAGCTCCCCGCCGGCTGCGGGATCGCCATCCGACCGGACCCGGTCCGCTCACCCGCCTGCGTCATCCCGACCGCCGGAGCCCGAACGCGCTGGGCGGCCGAGAGCGCGACGGGCTGGGGTGTCCGCCTCGGGCTCCATCTTGTGAAGGGGATCGGCGACGAGCAGGCCGAGCTGCTCGACGCGGAACTCGCCCGGGGCCCGTATCGGAGCCTGGCCGATGTCGTCGAACGAACAGGGCTTCACGAAGAAGTGCTGGAGCGGCTTATCCGGGCCGGGGCGCTCGACTCGATCGGCGTCCCGCGACGGCAGCTCCTCTGGCAGCTCCGCGAGGTGGCCGGATCGGCGCGTGGGCGGATGGATGGGCGGACCCTCCGGTCGACCGTTCGCGTGTCGCGTCGAGCGGCCGGTCGACCCGCCGATCTGCGTCTTCCTCCCACCGCGGCGCCAGATCTGCCGCCGCCGACTGAGTCCGAGCGGATCGGCGACGCATATGCGGTCGTTGGCGTCGACGCCCGGTTGCAGGTCGTATCACTGTTCCGCAGCGCGCTCGACAGGTTGGGTGCCGTCCGCAACTCGGACCTGGCGACGCATCGGGCCGGTCGGGTCGTCATCGGCGGCCTCGTCGTCACCCGCCAGCATCCGATGACGGCGAAGGGGACCGTGTTCCTGGCGATGGAGGATGAGACCGGGATGGTCAACGTGACCCTCTGGCCTGACACGTGGGCGCGTCTCCGAGGAGTCGTTCGCCGTCACGCGCTCCTGCTCATCGACGGGACCCTCCAACGCGAGGGCGACGTCGTCAACGTCATCGCCCGCGAGGTTCGGCCACTTCCCGACGCTGCCGCCGCGGTCGGAGGACCAAAGGGCACGCCGCCCGGCGTGCGTCAGCTCGGCTATGCCGGCATGCGCAGGATCGGCTGACCCTCGTAGATCATCGTTTTCGGCGGTCTCGCTGAGACTGCTGCGGCGTCCAGACTCGAAGGAGCCGTTTGTAGTAGGCCGCGAACGAAGCGAACACGATCGCGAACGGAACCCCGCTCATGAGCGCCTGGGCGATCGCGATCGGCGGATCCGAGACGCCCGTCACACCGACCGGCTCGACGAGCACGAAGACAGCGAACATGACCGCCGTCAGGACCCCGATGAACCCGCCGAGCAGATAGCTCGCTCGCGTCGCGAGAAACCCCGCCAGGAATGGCGCGATCAACGGCGGGGCGTAGGACACGGCCACCCCGGCTGGCGCCGATACAGGTGGTGCGAACACCACCGCGCCGATGACGATCCTGACCAGGGGATCAGTCCGGAACTGTGTCAGCAGGAGGATCCCCGCCGCGACGACAATCGCGGCCGGGATAAGGAAAGCCCGTGAGATGAGGAGGACCGGCAAGAACCGCACGTCGTCGAGAAAGTGCGGGGGACGGTAGGCCATCCTGAAGGCCGCCAGTGCGCCGGGCCGTTCGGTGTTCGACGAAGACCCCCGTTGCGCCGGCGTTGAGCTATCGGCCGCGCCGCCTCCGTTCCCGGCTGCAGACAAGGCGCGATTACGCCGACGTGCTGCGGCCCGTCGTGTTCGCTTGGCGCTGGGCACCTGAACCCTCTCGTGCGGGAAGGCCGACATCGTAGTCGATGAGTCCCCGGTGAGCCGGGCCGATCGGCGGGTGATGGCGCGTCAACCCGTGAGCGATGGGCCGGCGACCGGGGCCTGCTAGGGTCGCCGTCGACTCGCCGCCGAGAGGTCACACCGCCGCCCCCACGTTCCCGCAGGGAGATCGGCCATGGAACGTGCCCGGCGCATCGCGCTCGTCTGCCTCGTCATCTTGCTCGGCTCGGCGTCGTTTGCCGATCGGCCGACTCCACGGACGCCGGCCGCGACCCAGGGCCTGCTGGCGGCCGCGGTCGGCTGGCCTGCGTCGGACGGTCTGCTGATCGCTGAGATCGTGACCGGGGGAGCGTCTGCCTCGGATGAGTACGTCGAGCTCGTGAACGCGGGTGCGGGTCCGGTGGACCTGGGCGGTCTCGAAGTCGCCTACGCCACATCCTCCGGGTCGACGGTCACGCGCAAGGCAACATGGGTGGCCACCGCCATCGTCCAGCCGGGTGGGAGTGTTCTCATCGCCAACGCAGCGGGCGCGTTTGCCGCCGCAGCCGACGTGACCTACAGCGGCGGATTTGCCGCGACCGGCGGGGCGATCGTCCTGCGCATCGTCGGCGGGGCCCCGATCGATGCCGTCGGATGGGGCGATGCGACGAACGGATTCGTCGAGGGCCAGGCGGCAGCCGCTCCTCCGGCCGGTTCGTCGATCGAGCGGCTGCCCGGTGGCACCGCAGGGAACCGGGTCGACACCAACGACAACGCGGCCGACCTGATGATCAACCCGGCGCCGTAGCCCCGGAGTTCAGGCTCGGGCCCTGTGCCGACGCCGACCTCGTCGCCCATCCCGACACCCTCGCCGTCGCCGATCCCGACCTCGTCGCCATCGCCGTCGCCGAGCGCGACGCCGCTTCCGAGCCCCTCGCTAGCTCCCGGCGCGTCGACTTCGCCCAGCCCGTCTTCCGTTCCGTCGCCGTCAGCATCGCCAGGCGCGACCCCATCGCCGTCCCCGAGCCCATCGCCGTCGCCATCGCCGTCACCGCTGCCGCCGTTCGTCGCGATCGCCGTCGCGCGGGCGTTGCCCAACGACGCGAGCGTGACCGTCGAGGGCGTCGTCACGGTGGCCCTGGGATCGCTCGAGGCCGGAAGAGCCGGGTTCGTCCAGGACGCGAGCGCCGGCATCTCGGTCTATCTGGATGCTGCGATCGCGGAACCGATCCCGCCGGGCCGCCTCGTCTCCGTCGCCGGCACGATCGACGATCGCTTCGCCCAGAGGACGCTCCGCGCGTCTTTGGATCGGCTCCGGATCGTCGGGACGGTCGAGCTTCCGACGCCCATCGCGATGACCACCGGTGCGGCCGGCGAAGCGATGGAAGGGAGCTGGGTGTCGGTGTCGGGCATCGTCTCGTCGAACCCGGGCGACCTCGCGGATGGTCTCGGCGTCGACATCGACGATGGCTCGGGGTCGCTCCGAATCGTCGTGGGACCCGACGCCCTGCCGTCGACGCCGATCGCGATCGGCATGCGCCTGGCAGTCGTTGGTGCCCTCGGTCAGCGGGACTCGTCGGGGTCCGGATCGGCCGGCTATCGGGTCCACGCCACCAACCCGGGTGACGTGACGCTCGTCGTCGATCCGTCGCCCGAACCGACCTCAGGACCCTCGGCCGAGCCGTCAGTCGGGCCAAGCGGCCCTCCGTCCCCGGCGCCGAGCGCCGGTGCGTCGCCGACAACTCAGCCATCGACAGCGCCATCGACCTCCCCACCATCGCCCCCGGTCTCGACCCCGACACCGAGTCCCTCGCCGTCGGCCTCCCCCCAAGCCGCACCGATCTCTATCACTGCCGCTCGTCGAGCGGGCGTAGGGTCGGTCGTTCGCGTGGTGGGCGTCGTCACCGCCGAGCGTGGCCAGGTCGGCCAGCCGGAAACGATCGCGATCGACGATGGAGGCGCTGGGATCCTCGTCCGCCTGCCGGCAATGTCGGCGCCGGTCGCCCGCGGCACGATCCTCGATGTGTCCGGTGTTCTTGCCGAGCCGTACGGGCAACGCGAGATCCGCCCTCGTGACGGCGGTCTCGTCGATCTCGGCCCGGGTTCGATCAGGGCGCCCATCGCAACCTCGGCCTCCGCGTTAGGCGAGGGTCTCGAGGGTCGCCTCGTCTCGATCGAAGGGCGGGTAACGCGATCCGCGTCAAAGGCCACGAGCGGCGATCTGTCCTTTGAGATCCGTGATGCGACGGGTCTAGTCCGCGCGATGGCCGACACCTCATCTGGCGTCGAACGTGCGTCGATCAGGCTCGGAGCGACTCTCAGGATCGTGGGCATCGTCGGACAGCGTGCCAGCCGAAAGGGCCGCCTCGATGGCTATCGGGTTTGGGTCCGCGACCCTGGCGACGTCGTCGCGATCGCCGAACCTCCTCACGGTTCGCCGGGGCCAGGCCATCCGAGTGCGCCGCCGACGGTCCACAACCCGATCCCGATCGCTCGAGCGATCCTGGCCGGTGGCTCGGCGACGATCGAGGCGGTCGTGTTGGCAGGCCCGAGCCTGCTCGATGCGAGCGGCCGGCGGATCGTCGTGTCCGACTCGAGCGCGGGCATCGAGATCCTTGTCCCGAAGGATGCGGCGGCCCCGCCCGTGGGCTCCAGCGTCCGCGTCAGCGGCGATGTCGGTCGAGCCTACGGAGCACCGCGAATGCGAGCCGACACGATCCAACGGCTCGGCCGACGAGCCATCCGTCCGTCCGACCTGAGCCGTCCACCGGGAGCTGCCTATGAGTGGCGTCTCGTGCGGGTGACCGGCTTGATCGCCGACCTCCACAAGCTCGGCGAGCGTTGGCGCGCCGAGCTCCGAATCGGCGCCGGTCGGACGGTGGTCATCGATGGGCTTGCCGGCGCGGGCATCCCTCCGAGTCGCGTCGCCGAGGGCCGACGGGTCGCCATCACCGGGATCGTGCGGCGACCCTATCCGACGGCCAAGGATCGTCGATACGCCATCCTCCCGCGCGGAACTGAGGACGTCGTGGTGCTCGGCCAGGCGCACTCGGCAGGCGGACCGGCGTCAGGAGACGGGGCTCACCCTTGGGGTGGTCCGGCCAGCGGCTCGCTCGCACCGAACGTGCCGGACGTCGACCTGTCGGCCCTCGCCGAACACGTCGGCGAACGGGTCCGGGTCGGGGGTCTGGTCGTCGACGTCCTCACAGGCGGAATCGTCCTCGACGACGGGACGGCTCACGGCCGGGTCGCCTTCGAAGCGGACGCGGCCGCTTACCTCACCTTGCTCGAACCGGCCGAAGCCATCAACGTGATCGGCGTCATCCGCGCCGACAGGGACGGTGGTTACGTGGTCGTCGTGAGCGACGGCGCTGACGTCGCCAGGGCCGGCGAGCCCGAAGCGATCGAGGCTGAGACGACGAACGAGCCCGATGCGATGGCGTCGCCGGTGGCCTCCTCGGCGATGGGCACCACCTCAGCGCCTCGCCGCGGCCTGTTGGGTCTCAATGGCGATCTGGCCGCTCCGCTGACGGGCATCGGGTCGCTTGTGGCCGTCGCGGCCGTGTCGGCTGGGTTGGCGCTTCTACGTCGACGCCGGGCCAACGGGCGCCTCGCGGAGCGAGTCGTCGCCCGATTTGCGCGTGTCACAAGGCCGGTCGACCAGGCTCACGCTCGTTCGGGCGGGAAGGTCGCGCCACCGGTCGGGACGGTCGCGCCACCGGTCGGGACGGTCGCGCCACCGGTCGGTGGTGCCTCTGCCGGACGCGAGTAGACCGTCATCTTGCGGAGCCTTCGGATCGGACGGAAGCCGTGCTCGACAAGAACATCGGGACCCTGGAGGTTCAGGTAGATGAGCGAGATGTCGCGTGGCACCCGCGCGGCGGATGCAGCGATACCGCCCGCGATGCGCGACACCACCTCGGTAGGGAAGGGGTTGTAGAAGTAGCACACCGTGACGTCGTCCGGGATCTCGTAGCTCCTGGCGTCCGTGACAACGAACTCGACCTCGGTCTGGGCGAACCTGTCCGCCTTCCGCTTCACGTTCAATGTCGCGATGTCGATCAGCCGCTGTGAGATGTCGAGACCGATCAGTCGACGAAATGGGAACGACGCCGCGACGAACAGCACCTGGCCCTTCCCGCAACCGAAATCGATGAAGACGTCGTCCCGATCGATGCGCAGCGACCGAAGGACGCGATACAGGTTCAACAGGTTCAGCCAGTTCGAGGCCTGGTACGGGGTCCCGATGGAGCGATCGAACCCGAACTCGTCGATGGGCACGTCGCCGGCCGTCTCGATACCGAATAGGCGATCGAAAAGGCGATCACCCATCGATTGAAGGCGCCGACGCAGGCTGGCCCTTCTACGGGGCGTGGTCATATCCGTGGCTGCCTGCGGGCAACGAGGCCGGCCATGGTCTCGATTCTAGGGACCGCCGGAACCGCGATAAGGGCCGTTCGGCAGGGTGGGCGGCTTGACCCTTGCGAGAAGCGGGCTCTATCGTTGGCCGCGGCCAGGCGCAGCGAGCGCCGGCCGGATCGAGCCGCTGCAACGAGGGAGGCCGTGCCGGAGGACGATCTACGGGTCGCGCTGCCGGGTGGGGAGCGCCAGTACCACATCGCCCTGGGGCGTGGCGAGGTCGCCGAATACATCCTCTTGCCGGGCGATCCCGATCGGACGGCTCGCATCGCGACCAAACTCGACTCGATCGAGCTCGAGCGCCGAAACCGCGAGTTCTCGACCGTCACCGGCTCATACAAGGGCCTCCGGATCACCATCATGTCGACCGGCATGGGCCCCGACAACATCGAGATCGCCGTTGCCGAGATCCTCGCGATCACCGATCGACCAACGTTCATCAGAGTCGGTTCCTGCGGTGCCCTTCAGCCCGAGATGGGGCTTGGTGACCTCGTCATCTCCACCGGTGCGGTGCGGCTCGAGACGACCACCGCCTGGTACGTCCACGAGGGCTGGCCCGCGATCGCCGACGGCGAGGCAGTCCTGGCCCTGATCGAGGCAGCGGGCCGGCTTGGCCACCGCTATCACGTCGGGATTACGGCCACTGCGCCCGGATTCTTCGGCCCGCAGGGTCGACCCATCGCCCAGCTTCCGATTCGGTACCCTGACTTCGCTGCCGAGATGGCACGTCAACGAGTTCTGAACTTCGAGATGGAGGCATCGGCGCTATTGACCTTCGCCTCTCTTGCCGGATGTCGAGCCGGCGTCGTGTGTGCCGTCTACGCACAACGCACGACCGGGGCCTTCGTCGAGGGAGAGATCAAGGATCGGGCCGAGGCGGCGTGCGTCGAAACGGGGCTCGAGTCGCTCTCGATCCTCGCCGCGATGGACGACGTCAAGCGCTCCGCGGGAGTGGACCGCTGGGGGCCGACATTACGACTGGCGATGTGAGATATGGCGGATGCGCGGCATGGACCGCGCGACGCGGATCGAAGGAGGAGTGGTCGGATGGCTGAGGCCTACTGCGTCAAGGACCGCAAGATGATGGAGATCCAGAATCCCACGCAGATCACGATGAAGAATGGCAAGCCGGCCCTGACGGGCACGTGCGCGAACGGCCACAAGGTCTTCCGCATCGGCAAGGGCTAAGCCCGAACCCACCGATCGAGCTCGGCTGAGCGGCGATCTGCTGCGCTCGACCGGCGGATCGGGGCTCAGGTCCTTCCTGCCCGGGGCGGCCGGCGGTCGCCGAAGCCCCGGACTCGCACTCATCGACCCCCGCCGATCTCGGCGGGGGTCAGTCGTGGCTCGGATGCACAGCGTGCCTCGGGTAGAATGATCAGGCATCCCCGAAGACGATCGAGAGGCACCGTCCGCGGCCTTTCCGACTGCCTGGCCCCTGTGCCATTCGCATCCCGGCGCTGCGCGCATGAGCGGCGCGAGCTCAGACCTGGAGGTTCCCGATCATGACGGTCCGCGTCGGCATCAACGGCTTCGGCCGAATCGGCCGCCAGTCGCTCAAGGCGCTCATCGAGCGTCTCCCGGACGTCGAGGTCGTGGCCGTCAACGATCTCGCCGAGACGTCGATGAATGCGCTGCTGTTCAAGCACGACTCGACGTACGGCTCGTATCCCGGAACGGTCGAGCACACCGACGACGCGCTCATCGTCGACGGACGCCACATCCGCGTCCTCAAGGAGAAGGACCCGGCCGCCCTGCCTTGGGGCGACCTCGGAGTCGACATCGTCCTCGAGTCGACAGGCGTCTTCACCGACGCGACGAAGGCCGCGGCTCACATCGAGGCCGGAGCCCGCAAGGTCATCATCAGCGCGCCGGCGAAGAATGAGGATGTGACGATCGTCCTCGGGGTCAACGACGCCGCCTACGACCCGGCGAATCACCACATCATCAGCAATGCGAGCTGCACGACGAACTGCCTGGCACCGGCCGCAAAGGTCGTCCACGACCTCCTCGGGATCGAGCGCGGGCTCATGAACACGATCCACAGCTACACGAACGACCAGCGCATCCTCGACGTCATCCACAAGGACCCACGGCGGGCCCGGTCGGCCGGCCAGAACATCATCCCGACGACGACCGGGGCGGCCAAGGCCCTCGCTCTCGTGATCCCCGATCTCAAGGGCCGCTTCGACGGCTTCTCGCTTCGCGTTCCCACGCCCACGGTGAGCGTCGTTGACTTCACGGCCGACGTCCGCCGCGAGACGACGGTCGAGGAGATCAACGCCGCCTTCCGAGAGGCCGCTGCCGGACCCATGAAAGGGATCCTCGGCGTGTCCGATGAACCCCTCGTCTCGTCGGACTTCCGAGGCGACAGCCGCTCGTCGATCATCGACGCCGACAGCACGATGGTCATCGGTGGGTCGATGGTCAAGGTCATCGCCTGGTACGACAACGAGTGGGGCTACAGCTGCCGCGTTGCCGATCTCATCGGGTTCGTGGGGGCGCGACTGCCCGTCGCAGCGGCCTGACGGTCGTGGCGATGGACAAGCTCACGGTCCGCGACTTCGACGCGACCGGCCAGCGCGTCTTCGTCCGCGTCGACTTCAACGTCCCGATCTCAGACGGCAAGGTTGTCGACGACGCCCGGATCCGGGCCGCCATCCCGACGATCGTCCATCTCCTCGGTCAGGGCGCCAGAGTCGTCCTGGCGTCCCATCTCGGGCGACCGGACGGCAAGGTATCGGAGAGCCTGCGGCTCCGACCCGTTGGTCAACGATTGGCCGAGATCCTGTCGCGTCGCGTTCCGGTGACCGGCGACGCGCTCGGAGTCGGAACAGAGGATGCCGTCGCCCGGATGCGCCCCGGCGAAGTCCTCCTTCTCGAGAACCTCCGATTTCATGCCGAGGAGGAAGCCAACGATCCGGAGTTCGCTGCCCGCCTCGCGTCCTACGCCGACATCTACGTCAACGACGCATTCGGGACCGCTCACCGCGCCCATGCCTCGACGGTCGGGATCGCGCGCATCCTGCCGGCCTATGCAGGGCTCCTGATGGAGCGCGAGATCGCGATGCTGGGCAAGCTGCTCGAGGACCCTGAGAAGCCCTTCGCCGCGGTGCTCGGCGGTGCCAAGGTCTCGGACAAGCTCAATGTCATCGAGAACCTACTCGATCGAGTCGACATCTTCGTCGTCGGTGGCGGCATGGCGAACACGTTCCTGCTGGCCGAGGGCCGCAGTGTCGGCAAGAGCCTGGCCGAGCACGAGATGGTCGACGACGCGCGGCGGATCCTGGCTCGCGCCGAGAAGAAGAAGGTGCGGATCGTCCTGCCGACCGACGTCGTCATCGCCAAGGAGGTCACCCGCGGGACGGAGTACAAGACGGTGCCGGCCGAGAAGGTGCCCGCGTCGTGGCGGATCGTCGACGTCGGGGCCGCCTCGATCGAGCGGTTCGGCGCGGCCCTGACTCCTGCCCGGACCGTGTTCTGGAACGGACCCCTCGGCGTATTCGAGATCCCGTCCTTTGCCCACGGCACCAAGGCGATCGCCCGCCTCCTCGCGACCCGCGCCGACGAAGGCGCCACGGTCGTCGTCGGTGGGGGCGATTCAATCGCCGCCATCACCCAGCAGGGCCTGGCCTCGTCGATGCACCTCTCGACCGGGGGCGGGGCATCGCTCGAGTTCCTCGAGGGCCGCGAGCTACCGGGGGTCGCCATCCTGCTCGACCGTCCGCCGACCGCCAAACCCACCCGGACACGAAAGCCTGCGACGACTGGGAAGAAGGCTTGAGCACCGCGATCGCGCGGCTGACCGCCCGCGAGATCCTCGACTCGCGCGGCAACCCGACCGTCGAGGTCGACGTCACGACCGTCGGCGGGGCATTCGGGCGCGCGGCTGTGCCATCGGGTGCCTCCACCGGTGCCCATGAGGCGGTCGAGCTCCGCGACGGTAATCTGGCGCGCTACGGCGGAATGGGCGTGTTGGGGGCCGTGGCGGCCGTCGGCGAGGACATCGGGCCCGCGATCGTCGGCCGCGATGTCACCGACCAGGCCGCTATCGATGCCGCGCTCTGCGAGCTCGACGGCACGCCGAACAAGTCCCGCCTCGGCGCCAACGCCGTCCTCGGCGTGTCGCTGGCTTGCGCTCACGCTGCAGCAGCGTCAGAAGGCGTGCCCCTCTACCGCCACCTCGGCGGCGCCGTAGCCCGCACGTTGCCCGTTCCGATGTTCAACATCCTCAATGGCGGGCGCCACGCGGCCGATTCCACGGACTTTCAGGAGTTCATGGTCATGCCGATCGGCGTCCCGACCTTCGCCGAGGCGCTGCGTGCTGGCTCTGAGGTCTTTCACGCCCTGCGAGCCATCCTCCATGACGACGGTCTCGCGACGGGTCAGGGCGACGAGGGTGGTTTCGCGCCGTCGCTCCCGTCCAACGAGGCCGCCATCGAGGTCATCCTGCGGGCCATCGAGCGGGCCGGCTACCGGCCCGGCGAGGAGGTCGCCATCGCCCTCGACCCCGCGACGAGCGAGCTCGTCCCGAAGGATGGCGATGGAGAAGGCGAGCTCCTCTATCGCCTCGCCAAGGAGGGTCGGACGCTCGACTCCGGGGCGATGATCGACCTCTGGGCAGACTGGGTCGATCGCTATCCGATCGTCTCGATCGAGGACGGTCTGGCCGAGGACGATTGGGATGGCTGGCGGTCACTCACGACCAGGCTTGGCGGTCGGATCCAGCTCGTGGGCGACGACCTCCTCGTCACCAACCCTGTCTTCATCCGGCGCGGGATCGCCGAGCGAGCTGCGAACGCGGTCCTCATCAAGGTCAATCAGATCGGGACGCTGACCGAGACGCGCGAGGCCATCGCCACGGCCCGCTCGGCCGACTGGGCAGCCGTCGTATCGCACCGATCGGGCGAGACGGAGGACACCACGATCGCCGACATCGTGGTAGCCGAGGGGACGGGCCAGATCAAGTCCGGCGCACCGTCGCGCTCGGAGCGGGTGGCGAAGTACAACCGGCTGTTGCGGATCGCCGAGGAGCTCGGCGATCGCGCGATCTACGCAGGACGAGCGGCGCTGGCGGGAGCGGCGACCCGCAGGTGACCCGCGTCATCGACCGGGGTGCCATCGTCGCCGGATGGGTCGGAGTCGGAATGGCGATGGTCATCATCGTCAGCTTCGTTCTCGTCATCCCGATCGGCGATGTCGCAGTCGCCCTGTTCGCCTTTCCGGCCGGCCTCATCATCGGCTACTACGCGAACCAGCGGTCCGATCGGCGGGGTGGGCCGTGGCTCCGGATCGTGGCCAACGCGGCATGGGCCGGCCTCATCACCGGCCTGACGAGCGCCATCCTCCTGCTTGGCGTCAAGGCGATCTTCTTCAATGCCGATGACGGTTATCGGGACGCGTCGCTCGGCGGTCCGATCGCTTGTACGGGCGGAGCCGATTGCGTCTGGCAGCGGTACCTCGCCGCAGGCCGTGGTCCGCAGCTCGCCGACCTCGGGGTGACAGACGTCGAAACCTTCTCGGGATTCTACTGGGGGGAGCAGCTGTCGACGGCCGGGACGCTCGTCGTCGTGACAGTGGCGGGCGGGATCCTCGGCGGCGTCGCCTACGGGCTGACGAACAGGACGAAGCCGGCGGCCTGACGAGCGCGCGAGCGCTTGTGGGCCCGAGTTCGCCGGCCTAGGTGGACTTCTTGGTCGTCTTGCGGGCCGTCGCCTTGGGGGCCGATTTCTCCGCTGCGGCCTTCGCCGCGGGGGCGGCCTTGGCCTCGGTCGTCGCCGGTGCCGCGGTCTTCGCGGCGGGCTTCCTGGCGGGTTTCGCAGCGGGCTTCTTCGTCGCGACCGCGGCCTTTGGGGCCTGCTCGGCTGCTGCGGCAGCGGCGGCCGCGGCGGCCTCTGCCCGGGTCGTCTTGGCGAGCGCTGCGCGAGCCTTGCCGGCGGCCGTCTGGGCGCCCTTGGCCTTCGTCGCCTTCGAGGCGGCGATGCGCGCCTTGGCGGCCTTGGCCTGAGCCGCACCGCCGGTCTTCGTCTCGCGGGCGGCGGTCTTGACGCTTGCCCCGCCGGCTGCGGCGTTCACCTTGCGGGCCAGGCGCGACTTGCGACGCGCGGCGGCGTTGGGGTGGATCGCGCCCGACTTCGCTGCCCGGTCGAGGGCGCTGATCGCGTCGGCCAGAGCATCCTGCGGATCCTCGCCATCGGGCCGGGTCGTGGCCACGAAGAGGGCGTTCTTGACCAGCGTCTTGGCCTTGGTCCGACGGGGGGCGAGAATCTCATGACGGCGCTTCGATGCGCGCACGCGCTTGAGTCCGGACGGGTTCCGGGCGCCGGTCCATGTGCGGGGCGTCTTGGCCAAGAGAAGACCTCATCGGACGTGGTGGGATGAGCGCGGGGAACGCGACGGCGGATGGTAGCACGGGCACCGTCGGCCTGATCCTGGCGCCCCGAATCGTCGGGGCGTCGGGTCGACGTCATCACGGGTTCCATGCTTGCCGTGGCGGACCTCGACCGGATCTAGGGTTCGCCGTCGAGGATCTGGCTCAGCCGCCGGGCGATGCCCGCGCCGACGGCTGCGGCGCTGAACTGCCGCATCATGTGGGCTGCGAGCTCGCGCGCCGAGGTCCCGGCCGAACGCCGGATCGCTGACGAGTCGACGCATGTGCTCGACGGCCTGATCGACATCGGGGTCGGCCCACTCCTGACCTTCGGGATACGGGTATTCGCCCTCGCCGACCGCCGTCAGCCGATAGTCCACGAGGAGGCTGTTGGTGTCGTCCATGAACTCGAGGTTCCCCGAATACGCGGTCCCGATGACGGGCTTGCCGAGGAACATCGACTCCGCGAGGCCGAGACCGAAGCCCTCGCTGCGATGAAGGGAAACATAGCTGTCGACGACGCTCTCCAGCCCGAAGACCTCGTCCCGCGGCATGAATTGGTCGATCACCTGAATTCGATCATCGGCATCGATCGCCTCATGGAGGTAGCCGAGCCGATCGTCGCCCTTGTCGGCGTTGGTCGATTTGATGACGAGGGCGACGCGCTGGTCCGTCCCCGGAAATGCGCTCCGAAACGCGTTGATGATCCCGAGCGGGTTCTTGCGCGCGACATACGAGTTGAAGCTGAACGTGAACAGGAAGGTGAACACGTCGTCGGCGAGCCCGAATTCCGATCGCCGATAGATGCGCGAAGGGGTCGCATTGACCGCCAGGCGGACCGTCCGCACCGGCTTGGACGTTGAGCCGGCCATGGTCTCGGCAACGAACCGGCTGGCGACCCAGATCTCGTCAACCCGGTCGATAGCTCCCTGCCAGGCGGCCGGAAGTCGGCCCAGCTCCCAGAACCAGAATCCGATGTTGTAGCGACCCGAGGTCAGCCCAGGTCCGAACTGGTTCATGAGCCGCACGGTATCGTTGGCGTTCACGCAGATGACGTTGATCGGGTGCGGCGTCTCGACCCCGATCGCGTTCGCGAATTGCAGGTCGGCACCCTGTGCGTCACTCGTGCTCGCGCTCACCAGCGCGACATCGACGCCGACCGCCTGGGCGGCGGTGACGAGCGATCTCGCAGCCTCCGCCATGCCGGAGTCACTACGGAAATGTCCGAGGACGTTGACTCGTGGGTCCGACCCGGATCCATCTGCCACGAAGGGCACGTGTTCGGCGACTGTCGCGACCCGGGGAGCCGGCGAGGGACGCCCGAGGAATCGTCGCCCGACCCGCCGGGTCTCGGGCGACAACCTGGCGGCCGCCCACCGAACCAGCCGCATGCCCCGGATCCGCGAATACGCTCCCGCCATGAGGCGCCTCAGGCGATCCATCCGCGGCCTCCTACTGGGTATTCGGTGCGGGTCACGGCCTCACGCTCCGGGGATCAAGTGCCGGGGCGCAGCGGCTTGGCATCGAGCGCCGCGACTGGGTGAACCGCGGTTCGGGGCCTGATCCTGACTATACTCGCGTCCGTGCCGAAGACCGCATTGATCACCGGGGTGACAGGCCAGGACGGCTCCTATCTCGCCGAGCTGTTGCTCGACAAGGGGTACCGCGTGGTCGGCATGACACGCCGGTCGAGCACGGCCACGAATGAGCGCATCGCCCACCTCGTCGATCGTCTCGAGATCGTGCAGGGCGATCTCCTCGACCAGGCATCGCTCGTCGCGGCCCTGCGCGAGGTCGAGCCGGACGAGGTGTACAACCTCGCAGCCCAGAGCTTCGTCCCGACCTCCTGGAATCAGCCCGTCCTGACCGGCGAATTCACGGGGCTCGGCGTCACCCGCATGCTCGAGGCGATCCGCCAGGTCTCGCGACCGCTGCGCTTCTACCAGGCGTCCTCGAGCGAGATGTTCGGCAAGGTTCGCGAGGTTCCGCAAAACGAGCTGACACCGTTCCACCCGCGCAACCCCTACGCCGTCGCGAAGGCGTACGGCCACTTCCTGACGGTCAATTACCGAGAGAGCTACGGGCTGTATGCGGTCTCCGGAATCCTGTTCAACCACGAGTCACCACGCCGTGGACTCGAGTTCGTCTCGCGCAAGATCACCGATGGGGTGGCGCGGATCGCGGCCGGCCAGGCATCGACGCTCGCGCTGGGCAACCTCGACGCTGAGCGCGACTGGGGCTATGCGGGCGACTACGTGCGGGCGATCTGGCTGATGCTCCAGCAGGATGAGCCAACCGACTACGTCATCGCGACGGGGGTCGCGACGTCGGTCCGGGAGTTCTGTCGGATCGCGTTCGAACGAGCCGGCCTGAACTACCAAGATCACATCGTCGTCGACCCGAGCCTCTATCGGCCAGCCGAGGTCGATCATCTCCTCGGCGACGCGTCTCGGGCGACCCGGGACCTTGGCTGGGCCCCGACGGTAGCCGTCCGCGACCTCGTCCACATGATGGTCGATGCCGATGTCGCGCGGTATGCGTCCGCGACCGAGCAGCGCGCTCGAAGCGCGGCGCCAGCAGGCGGAGCTCCCACGCGGGCGTGAGGGTACTGGTCACCGGCTCTACCGGCTTCGTCGGTCGGTGGATGGTGGACGAGCTCCTCCACGCGGGCCACGTCCTGGCTGCCGCACCCTTCGAGCGTGTCGAGATCACCGATGACGAGGCGATCGGTGCGCTGGTCGAGGAGACCCGGCCAGATGGAGTCGTCCACCTCGCCGGTATGTCAT
Organism: uncultured Chloroflexia bacterium; assembly: GCA_963789905.1. Classification (GTDB taxonomy): domain Bacteria; phylum Chloroflexota; class Limnocylindria; order Limnocylindrales; family CSP1-4; genus CAWBMK01. The sequence goes on from CAWBMK010000007.1 coordinate 196,978, forward strand.
TCGGGCCGGACGCCACACGTGACCACGAGATGGCCGCACGGATCAACACCGGCGGAACCGTCGTGCTCCTGCGGGCTCTTGCGCGTCTGGAACACCGGCCAGCCGTTGTCGTCGTCGGCTCGTCGGAGGTGTATGGCAACCCGAATCCCCGTGACCTCCCGCTGTCCGAGAGTGCCCCGACCCGTCCGACCTCGCCGTACGGCCGCTCGAAGCTGGGTCAGGAAGAGGCCGCATTGGCAGCCGCCCACGCCGGAGCGGCGACCATCGCGGTCACCCGTTCGTTCAACCACACAGGGCCGGGACAGCGCGCCGAATTCGTGGCCCCCGCCCTGGCTCGCCGCGTGCTCGCCGCTCGCGACACCGGTCAGGTCGAGATCCCGGTCGGGAACCTCGACGTCCGGCGGGACTTCGGAGACGTCCGAGACGTCGTTCGCGCGTACCGTCTGATCCTCGAGGCGCTCGCTGTTGGAACGATCCCATCGGGTTCGGTCCTGAACGTGGCTGCCGGCAAGCCCATTGCGATCCGGGAGATGCTCGCGATCATCGCCGACATCGTCGGTATCGAGGTCCGACCGATCCAGGATCCGTCCCTGACTCGGGCGAACGACCCACCGGAGGTCGTCGGAGACGCAACGCTCTTGAGCGCCTTGACCGGCTGGCGGCCGTCGATCCCGCTGCGCCAGACCCTCGCGGATCTGGTGGCCAGTGTCGAATCAGGCGGCTGAAACGGCTGGCGGTGCCGCGGGCACGACCGGCTACCCTCCCGCCTGGTGACCATCCCCCAGGAACGCATTCGTAACTTCTCGATCATCGCCCATATCGATCACGGCAAGTCCACGCTCGCCGATCGGCTGCTCGAGACGACCCACACGATCGACCCGCGGCAGATGACAAGCCAGGTCCTCGATTCGATGGACCTCGAGCGCGAGAAAGGAATCACGATCAAGGCCCGCGCGGTCCGCCTGGAGTACCCCGCGAAGGATGGGCTCATCTACGGGCTGGACCTCATCGACACGCCCGGTCACGTCGACTTCAGCTACGAGGTGAGCCGCAGCCTCCAGGCCTGCGAGGGCGCGATCCTCGTCGTCGATGCCACCCAGGGCATCGAGGCCCAAACGCTCGCCAACGTCCACCTCGCCCACCGCCAGGGTCTCGTCATCGTGCCGGTCGTCAACAAGATCGACCTGCCGTCGGCCGATCCCGACCTCGTGATCGAGGAGCTCGAGAGCGTCCTGGCGATCCCCCGCGAGGAGGTCCTCCTCGCATCGGCCAAGGAGGGGACCGGCGTCACCGAGATCCTCGAGGCGATCGTGGCCCGGGTACCCGCGCCAAGCGGAGACAGGCGGGCGCCGCTGCAGGGCCTCGTCTTCGACTCGCACTACGATCCCTACAAGGGCGTCGTGGCGTATGTCCGCCTCGTCGCCGGACAGCTCCACGCCCGCGACGACATCAGGCTCATGGGCTCGGGCGCCGAGTCGGAGATCCTCGAGCTCGGCTTCTTCAGGCCGGGGCTCGTACCGGTCGACACGCTGAGCGCGGGCGAGGTCGGCTATGTGGCCACGGGCCTCAAGAGCGTCCGCGACGCCCAGGTCGGAGACACGATCACGACGGTCGGCCGTCCGGCCGCCGCGCCGCTGCCTGGCTACCAACCGGCCAAGAGCCTCGTGTTCGCGGGCGTCTATCCACTCGCCGGGGATGACTACCCACTGCTGCGCGACGCCCTCGAGAAGCTCCACCTCAACGACGCGTCGTTCACCTACCAGCCGGAATTGTCCGTGGCCCTCGGCTTCGGGTTCCGCTGCGGCTTCCTGGGGCTACTCCACATGGAGATCGTGCAGGAACGGCTCGAGCGCGAGTTCGACCTCGATCTCATCGCTTCCGCGCCATCGGTCGAGTATCGCGTCGTCCTCACCAACGGCCGGGGTGAGGTCGTCGTCGACAACCCGGCCAGGATGCCGGGGCCCTCGGACATCGAGGAGATCCACGAACCCTGGGTGACCCTCTCGATCGTGACGCCGTCGAGCTACATCGGGACGCTCATGGAGCTCTCGACGGGTCGGCGCGGCAGCTTCATCGACCTCGAATACCTCGACCCGACCCGTGTCGTCATGCGTTTCGAGCTGCCCCTGGGCGAGGTCATCGTCGATTACTACGATCAGCTCAAGAGCCGAACCCAGGGTTACGCCTCGATGGACTACGAGGAGGCCGGCTACCGTCCGGCCGATCTCGTGAAGATCGACGTCCTCGTCAACGGCGAGCCTGTCGATGCACTCTCGCTCATCGCCCACCGCGACAAGGCTCAGCGGATCGGGCGGCTGCTCGTGGAGAAGCTCAAGGAGCTCATCCCGCGTCAGATGTTCGAGGTGCCGATCCAGGCCGCGATCGGCGCCAACGTCATCGCCCGCGAATCGATCCGGGCGATGCGCAAGAACGTCCTGGCGAAGTGCTACGGTGGCGACATCACTCGCAAGCGCAAGCTCATCGAGAAGCAGAAAGAGGGCAAGGCGCGGATGAAGCGCGTCGGGTCGGTCGAGATCCCACAGGAGGCGTTCCTGGCCGTGCTTCGGACGGACGAGGCCTGATGGGCGACTTGCTTGCGACATTCGGGCCGCTGATGGGCCTGGCCCTGGGTGGGCTTGCGGTGCTTCACCGACTCGAGGCCGAGAACGCCGGCGCGGCCGAGTTCGACGAGGTCCAGGACGGTCGGATGCCGCCGCTGCGACGGCGCCTCTACTGGTACCTCACGGGCTTCCTGCTCATCGCCGGGGTGCTCATTCTCGACCCCGAGGCCGACACCACCCTCCACCTCCAGCTCGGCGACCGGTTGCCGGCCATCCTGTTCGGCGTCGTCTACGCCCTCATCGGCGTCGGCCAGGCCGTGGCCTTTGCCATGTGGCGCTACGGGCGGCTGCGCTTCCCGCCGCCCGCTTCGTATCCGGGCGCGCTCATCAACGACATCGCGACGGCGTTCATCGACGAGGCCGTGTTCCGCGGCATCGTTCTCGGCTACCTCGTGCTCATGACCGACGCGATCGGGTTCTCGCCGTGGGTCGCGATCGTCGCCGCGGCGCTCGTCTACGTCCTGGCGACACGGGTCGCCGCGCGCGGGCGCCCTCCGTACATGCTCTTCTTCACGTTCGGGGTCGGCGTCATCGGCGGCTACCTGACGCTCATCACGGGTGGGATCGGCGCCGCCTTCCTCGGCCACGCAGTGGCTCGCTTCTCGGTCTTCCTGGTGACTGGTCACGCCGGCCAGGTGACGTGGCGAGGGACCGAGGAGGAGGAGATCGAGCGCGAGCGCCGGCCGCCCGACGGCTGGCGGGTCGTCAAGGACCGCTCCTGACCGACGCCGGCGTGATGCCCGACGCGGCGCCACGTCCCCGCCCCACGCCGCCCGATTCGCTTTACCTCCACATTCCGTTCTGCGTGTCCCGCTGCCCCTACTGCGATTTCGTGGTGTACGCCGGCGCTGCTGCTCGGGGCCCACGGAACCGGATAGATACGTTTGTCGCCGCTCTGGAGGCCGAGATCGTCCTTCGAGCCGCTGCGGCGGACGCGCAGTTCGGACCACCGGGGACACCCGGCAGGCCGCCGCTGGGGAGTGTCTATCTCGGGGGTGGCACCCCGTCGCTGCTCGGTCCTCGGGCCGTCGAGGATCTGATCGGGCTCTCCCGGGAACGGTTCGGGCTGACGCCGGACGCCGAGATCACCCTCGAGGCGAACCCAGCTCCCGCGGAGCGTGGTCGCGCCTCCGATTGGCGGGCTGCGGGCATCACCCGACTTTCGATCGGAGCGCAGTCGATGGTCGATGGGGAGATCCGAGCGCTCGGCCGACGACACTCGGCAGCGGACGTCGTCGACGCCGTGGCCGAGGCTCGCGGGGCCGGGATCGCGAGCGTCAGCCTCGACCTGCTGTACGACATCCCAGGCCAGACCCTCGACTCCTGGTCCTGCTCCCTCGAGGCGGCCCTTGCTCTTGGCCCAGATCACCTGTCGCTCTACGCGCTGACGCTCGACGATCTCGATGCAAAGGGATTGGCCGTGCCGACGAGCGACCACTTGCCGACGACTCCAGGCGCCCGGCGATGGCGCGAGCGGGCGCGGGCGCGCCAGGACGACGATCGAGCCGCCGCGATGTACGAGAGTGTCGTCGAGCGCCTCGCGGGGACGACTGGCGTGGGTATGAGATCAGCAACTGGGCCCGCCCCGGTCATGAGAGCCGCCACAACCTCGTCTACTGGGAGCGCCGGCCCTACGAAGCGGTGGGTCCGGGCGCCCATGCCTTCGACGGCGCCGTTAGGCGCTGGAACGCAGCCGACCTGGACGCCTACGTCGCCCCTCTAGCACCATCTGACGGCTCACCACCTTCTATGCCACCCGGCGGGTTCGAGCCGATCGACCGTCGAACGGCCGATGCGGAACGGCTCATCCTCGGCCTCCGGCTGGACTCCGGGATCCCACGCGCATGGGCCGAGCGCCCGCCGCTCGCCTCGGCCGCGCCATGGGCGATCGATTCGGGCCTCCTCGAGGCCATCGACGATCGGCTCCGCCTGACGACCCGCGGTCGCCTTCTCTCGAACGAGCTGTTCGCCCGGGTGCTCTGACCGGACGCCGGACCTTCCCAGGCGGGCTAGACGCTGATCGGTCGTTGACACTCTCGGTTGGCGGCTGCTACGATGCGGGTCATAACTTAGCACTCTCATGTTTAGAGTGCTAAGAGCCACGAGGAGCCGATGAGCCGCGTGCGGCGCACAAGGGGCTCGCTGGACCAGAGAACACAGGCGGTCCTGCGGGCAGTCATCGAGGAATACGTCACCACTGCTCAGCCGGTCGGCAGCCAGGCGCTCGTCGACCGCTACGGCATCGGCGTGTCCTCGGCCACCGTGCGTAACACGCTCGCCGAGCTGGAAGGTGCGGGCCTGCTCCGTCATCCCCACACCTCGGCCGGACGGATCCCCACCGACGCCGGCTATCGCTGGTATGTCGAGTCGGTCATGGATGCGGTGCCGTTGCCGGCCGTCGAGCAGCTCATGATCCGCCACCAGTTCGGCCAGGTCGAATTCGCCTCGGAGCATTGGTTCCGCCTCGCTGCCTCGACGATCGCCGCGGCGACGAGATCGGCGGGCATCGCGACGGCTGCCAAGCCGGCCACCGCTCGCGTCCGTCGCGTCGATCTCGTCGCCATCAACGATCGGCTGGCGAGCCTCGTCGTCGTCCTTCGCGAGGGGACCATCAAGCAGGTTCTGTTGACCCTCGACGACGGTGTCGACCAGACCGCGCTCTCTATCGTCGCCGGCGTCATCAACGAGCTGGTCGCCGGACGTTCCACCTCGGAGATCGGCGGGCGCCTGGAGTCGATCGACGCTCGCATGCCCTACGCCGACCTCGCAACGCGCGTCGGCGAGCGGATCGCCGGCATCCTCCGCGAGTACGACGCGGCCATTGTCGAAGACGTCTACTCCGACGGCCTCCTCAACGTGATGGCGGCCCCCGAGTTCGCCGAGGCGGACAAGCTGCGACGAGTGTTCTCCGCGCTGGAGAACCGGGCCTATCTTGGTGCGCTGGTCGGGGCGGTCGCCGAGGCCGGCACGATCCGCGTCTTCATCGGTTCCGAGAACGCGATGCCCGACATGCACGAGGTCTCGCTCGTCATGGCGCCCTACGGCCGGCCAGGCCGGGCTGTCGGCATCGTGGGCGTCCTGGGGCCGACACGAATGGCCTATTCGCAGGCCATCGGCACTGTCCGTTTCGTATCCGGGCTCATGCACGAGCTCGTCGACCACCTGTACGCCTGAGGCATCGATGACGACACCGCGACGATCGACCCGCCAGCACCCCGGCCAGCCGTCGGTCGACGGCCGTGCCGAGATCGAGCGTCTCGAGGCCGAGCTCGCCGATGCGAGGCGACAGGGCGAGGAGTTCCTGGCCGCGCTTCAGCGGGAACGAGCCGAGTTCATCAACTACAAGCGCCGGACGACAGAGGAGCGCCAGGCAGCGCTCGGGCTCGCCTCGGAATCGCTGCTCCGCAAGGTCCTGACCCTGGCCGACGACTTCGACCGCGCCATCGAGGCTCGCCCGGAGGAGCTTGCCGATCACGCCTGGGTCGACGGCATCGCCGCCATCGATCGCAAGCTGCGGATCCTCCTCGAGAGCGAGGGCGTCACGCCCATCGAGTCGACGCCGGGCACGCCGTTCGATCCCCGCGAGCATGAGGCCGTGGTGAACATCCCGGGCACCGGGCGAGCCGACGGCGAGATCGTCGAAGAGATCATCAGGGGCTATCGCCTCCGCGACCGCGTCCTGCGGCCCGCCATCGTGGCGGTCGCCGGAGGCGACGAAGAGACAACCACATCCACCGACACCACGAACGACTGACAGGGAGCGGAACAGACATGGGCAAGATCATCGGCATCGACCTCGGTACCACGAACTCCGTGGTCGCCGTCATGGAGGGCGGCGAGCCGACCGTCATCGCCTCGGCCGAGGGCGGCCGGACGGTCCCGTCGGTCGTGGCCTTCACGAAGACCGGCGAGCGCCTCGTCGGCCAGCTCGCCAAGCGCCAGGCGATCACGAACCCGGCCAACACGATCTATTCGATCAAGCGCTTCATGGGCCGTCGTTTCGACGACAGCGAGGCCAAGCGAGCCGGCGAGCACGTTCCCTACAAGGTCGAGAAGGACCCCAAGTCGGATGGCGTCGTCGTCGTCGCCGATGGAAAGCGGTACACGCCGCCCGAGATCAGCGCGATGATCCTCCAGAAGCTCCGCTCCGACGCCGAGGCGTATCTCGGCGAGAAGGTGACCGAGGCGGTCATCACCGTCCCGGCCTACTTCGACGACACCCAGCGTCAGGCGACCAAGGACGCCGGGCGGATCGCCGGTCTCGACGTCAAGCGGATCATCAACGAGCCGACGGCGTCCGCCCTGGCCTACGGGCTCGACAAGAAGAAGGACGAGAAGATCGCCGTCTACGATCTCGGCGGCGGCACGTTCGACATCAGCATCCTCGAGCTCGGCGACGGCGTGTTCGAGGTCAAAGCCACCAACGGTGATACCCACCTCGGCGGCGACGACTTCGATCAGCGGGTCATCGAGTGGCTGCTGGCCGAGTTCAAGAAGGACCAGGGCATCGACCTCTCGAAGGACGCCCAGGCCATGCAGCGCCTCAAGGAGGCGGCCGAGAAGGCGAAGATCGAGCTGTCCACGACGGCCACGACCGAGATCAACCTGCCTTACATCACGGCCGACGCGTCGGGCCCCAAGCATCTCGTCATCAGCCTCACCCGGGCGAAGCTCGAGGACCTCGTCTCCGACCTCATCGAGAAGACGAAGGAGCCCGTCCGGAAGGCGCTGAAGGACGCCAGTCTTGCGGCCAAGGACATCGACGAGGTCATCCTCGTTGGCGGCCAGACGCGTATGCCGGCCGTCGTCGAGGCGGTCAAGTCCGTCTTCGGCGGAAAGGAGCCACACAAGGGCGTCAACCCCGACGAGGTCGTCGCGGTCGGCGCGGCCATCCAGGCCGGTGTCCTGGGCGGCGAAGTGAAGGATGTCCTCCTCCTCGACGTGACTCCGCTGTCCCTTGGGATCGAGACCCTCGGCGGCGTCATGACCCGCCTCATCGAGCGGAACACGACGATCCCGACCTCGAAGTCGCAGACGTTCTCGACCGCCGCCGACAATCAGACCCAGGTCGAGATCCACGTCCTCCAGGGCGAGCGCGATTTCGCGACGGACAACAAGACGCTGGGACGGTTCATCCTCGATGGCATCCCGCCGGCACCGCGCGGTATCCCCCAGATCGAGGTCGCATTCGACATCGACGCCAACGGGATCCTCGATGTCCGGGCCAAGGACCGGGCAACCGGCAAGGAGCAGCAGGTCCGCATCACCGCGTCGTCGATGCTGTCCAAGGACGACGTGGACAAGATGGTCAAGGATGCCCAGGAGCATGCCACCGAGGATCGCGAGCGTCGCGAACAGGTCGAGCTCCACAACCAGGCCGAACAGCTGACCTACCAGGCCGAGCGGACTCTCCGCGACCTGGGCGACAAGGTCTCGGAGGACGATCGGACGGATGTCGAGTCCAAGGTGGCTTCGCTGCGCGAGGCACTGAAAGGCACCGACGACGAGGCCGTGAGGTCCGGCGCATCGGTCCTGGCGGAGTCGCTCTCGCGGGTCTCGACGAAGGCATACGATGCGGCCGCCTCATCGGCAGGCTCATCCGACGGTACCGCTGACGGCACGGACGGTTCGGCCGGGCCCGGCGATGAGTCGCCCTCAGAGGACGACGGAGCGGCGGGCGAAGGCGCCGCCGAGGGCGAGGAGACGGTCGAGGGCACCTACAAGGAGGTCTGAGTGGCCGCGCTGAGCATGCCTGTGCTCATCGTCGGCGGCAGCGGGCGGTGGCCCTCGTCCCGATCTGTCCGATCCGCACTGGGCCACCCGTGCTGAACGCCGATCCTGAGCCTGTTTGTGCTCGGCGTGATCAAGATCGGCGCGAATTGAGCTCTTCGATCAGCCAGCGACGATCCGGTCGATGATGTCGCCGCTGGCCGGGTCGCGGAGGATGAGCTTGTGGCGGCCGTCGGGCAGGATCTCTCGCTTGATCACGACAAGGCCGTCGAGCGTCTCCGGCGTCGATGAGATGCGCGGCGTCGTTCCGCCGCGCCACTCGAACAAGGTGACCGGCTCCCAGGCCTTGGACTTCGCAGACCGATAGGCGGCGTCCATGATCGCGTTCACGACGTAGCCGTCGTAGAACGTTTCCATCGGGGCACGGCCGCCTTCCAGGGCATCGAACATGTCGGTGAACATCTCCGTATACCCGAGCTCTGCGATCTCATCACCGACGGGGAACAGCCAGCCGGCGGTCGTCTCCGCCTTTTCGGCGACATAGCCGCCGCCCCCACCGGCCGTGAAGATCTCGAAGCCGGTGCGCAGGAAGTGGTTGATCCAGATCGTGCCGCCGGTGCCGGCCACCTCGTCACGCAGATCCATCCCACCCCGGAACGTCCAGCTGACCTCGAACTGGCCGATGGCGCCGGATTCGAAGCGGATGAGGACGATGGCGTTGTCCTCGTCGGCGATGGGGTGGACGAGGGTATCGATGACGCCCATGACCTCGACCGGCCGATTTCCCTTGCCGACGAAGTTGCGGATGATCTCGATGCAGTGGCAGCCGAGGTCGATGATCGCGCCTCCGCCGGTAAGGCGCCCGTCCCAGAACCACGCCGAGTGAGGTCCCGGATGGGTCTCACGCGAGCGCACCCAGGTGACGTCACCGATCGCACCAGCCTGGACGGAGCGGACCGCCTTGAGCGTCTTGGGCGTGTAGCAGAGATCCTCGAGGTAGCCGGCGAAGACACCCGCCTTCTCGACCGACGCGAGCATCCGTCGGGCCTCGTCGGCGTTCCGGCCCAGCGGTTTCGTGCACAGGACGGCCTTGCCCGATCTGGCGACCATGGCCACCACCTCCTCATGGAGGTGGTTCGGCAGGCCGACGACGACGATGTCCGTGTCGGGATGCTCGATGGCGGCGGCCAGATCGGTCGTGCTCTCAGGGATGCCCCAGCGCTCAGTGAATGCCGCCCCGCGCTCCGCGCTGCGCGAATAGACGACACGGACGCGATCGCGACTTCGCTGGGCGTGGATCGTCATCGTGTAGAAGTCGCCGATGAGCCCGGTGCCGAGCATGGTGACGTTGTGGCCGTTCATCGGTGGGCTCGCTCCTTCCCAGTGACGAGGTTACGGCCCGCCACGAGCGCCCGCAGCTTCGCCAGCGCGGCCCACCGGGCGGTCTGGCTGAAGCCGCAATCGGGCACGAGGGTGAGCCGTTCGCCGGGAACGCCAGCGGCGAGGAGGCGATCGGTTCGCTCGGCCACATCGGTGGGCGTCTCGATGTAGTAGTTCTTCACGTCGATGACGCCGGCGGCCAGGTCCCGGCCGCTGGCCGCGATCTCGCCGGCGATCTCGATCTCGGCCATCTCCCGGTTCGCGAACTCGAGAACGAGCTCATCGACCGGGAAGTCGAGCATCGTCTCGACGATCGGTCGGTACGTTCGCTTGGCCAGCGGTCGGCCGAGGTAGTTGCCGAAACACAGGTGAGCAGCCAGACGGACGCGCCCGACGATCGGCTCAACGGCCTCGGAGAAGAGGGCCGCGAAGTTCGCCGGCGCGTCCGGATGGATGGCCGCCGAGGGCTCATCGAGCTGGATGGATGTCGCGCCTGCGTCCGCCAGGGCCGCCAGCTCGGCGCGGAGGATCGGGACGAACGCCTCGGCCGCGGCGACGCGGTTGGCGTAGACGTCACCTGCGCCGGTGCGGAGACGGCCCGAGAGCGTGTATGGACCCGGCAGCGTCACCTTCAGGGGTCGATCGGTTCGCGACCTCGCATAGAGAAACTCGGCCACGACGCCGAGCCCATCTGGCGCGGCGATCCCCTCGGTCACCTCGAACCTGTGCTGCTGGTCGTGTCCGCCGGGCCCCAGCCGGCGAGGCGAGGCGAGCGGTCTGACGCCCGTCAGGTGGCGGTAGAACTCGGCGGTGAAGAACCCCGCCCGCCGCATCTCGCCATCGGTCACGACGTCGATGCCCGCCTCCTCCTGGTCGTGCAGGGCGACGTCGACCGCATCGTCGAGCATCTCAGAGAGATCGTCGGGGCCGAACTCCCCGCGCTCGGCGGCTCCGATGCCCGAGACGAACCACGATGGCCATGCGTGCGAGCCGACGACGCTCGTGAGGAGGCCATCCGGCCGGTTGGCCGCGGTCGCCGAGAGCGACGTGGGATCGGTCACGAGAACCCTCCACAAGGGATCGAGCGAGCGGTGCCAATCATGGAGCGGAACCGCCCGGGAGACCAGCCTGGCCTCCGCCCGGCGACACGACCGACCAGCCTCCATCGATGCCAAGGACCTGGCCGGTTACCGCCCGCGACTCGGCGGAGAGGAAGTAGACGGCCGCGCTGGCCACGTCCTCCGGCGCCAGCATGGCACCGGCAAGCGGTTGCTTCCGACGGACGTAGGCGAGGGTCGCCTCGTCGGCCGCGGCGCGCTCGGACATCGGCGTCTCGGTCAGGCCCGGTGCGACCGCATTCACCCGGATGCCGGCCGATGCGTAGTAGGCCGCCATCGTCGTCATGAGCGAGAGGATCGCGCCCTTGGCGGCTGCGTAGGCATGAGTCGCGAAGAGCTCCGGGACTGGTTCGGTCGCCAGCACGCTGCTCATCAGGAGGATGGAGCCGCGACTGCCGGCCCCGTCCGGCTCCTGGGCCAGCATCCGGCGCACGACCTCGCCGCAGACGAGCGCCTGGGTCGTGAGGTTGAGACGGAGCGTCGCCTCCCAGGCCTCGGCGGTCATCAGATGCAGAGGCCCGTCGCCGAAGCGCCGACCGCTGCCGCCGGCCACGGAGAACAGTCCGTCGATCCGACCGAATGTCTCGAGGCAGACATCGACGGCCGCGGTGACGTCGCCTGACTCGGCAAGATCGGCCGCTCGCCAGGCGGCCGTCCCGCCTTCGGCGGCGATCCGCTCGGCGAGGGCGGCGCAGTGCCCGGGTGTGCGCGAGGTGATGAAGACTCGAGCGCCTTCGCCGGCGAACATGACGGCCGATGCGGCTGCGATGCCCGTGGAGCCGGTGACGAGGCACACGCGTCCGTCGAGCCGTCCAGTGCGCGATGGTTCGGTCATCGATCTCCCTGACGCCGGTGTGGCACCGCGATTGTTGACGGTCGCCCGCCCGGCTCGTATCTTGGCATGGCTGTCTAGACGGCTAGATGGCTAGACAGCTGCGCATCGTCAGCGGAGGCATGGACGTCCATCATGCGGCGGATCAGCGAGATCGGTGCGGCTGTCATCGGTAGTGGTTTCATCGGCACGGTCCATGTTGAGGCACTTCGACGGATCGGCGTCAAGGTTCGTGGGCTCTTGGGATCGTCACCGGAGAGGGGGAGCGCCGCAGCAGAGCGCCTCGGCGTCAAGCGCGCCTATGCGAGCCTCGAGGAGCTGCTGGCCGACGACAAGGTCGAGGTCGTCCACGTCACCTCCCCGAACCACCTCCACTACCCACAGGCGAAAGCGATCCTGGCCGCCGGCCGCCACGTCGTCTGCGAGAAGCCTCTGGCGTTGACGAGCGCCGAGTCGGCGGAGCTTGTCGCGCTCGCGGCCGAGTCCGGTCGCGTCAATGCCGTCAACTTCAATATCCGTTTCTACCCCCTCAACCAGCATCTCCGCGGCGTCGTCCGAGACGGCGGGCTGGGTGACATCCGGCTCATCAGCGGTCGCTACTTCCAGGACTGGCTGCTCCTGGACACCGACTGGAACTGGCGTCTCGACCCCGAGCTCGGCGGGGCCCTTCGGGCGGTCGGCGATATCGGATCGCACTGGCTCGATCTGACGAGCTTCATCAGCGGTCTGCGCGTCGGCGAGGTCATGGCCGAGATGGCCACCTTCATCGAGACACGCCAGCAGCCGGCCGGGCCGGTCGAGACGTTCTCGACGGAGCGATCCGCCGATACCGTCGCCCGCCGAATCGGGACGGAGGACCTGGCCACGATCCTGCTGCGCTACGAGAACGGCGCCCGGGGTCTGGTCGCCGTGTCCCAGCTCAGCGCCGGTCGAAAGAACTCGCTGCAATACGAGATCGACGGCTCAGAGGCCGCCGCGAGCTGGGATTCGGAGCAACCCGACCAGCTCTGGACCGGCCACCGTGACCGGGCCAATGAGGTCCTCATCCGCAACCCGGCCCTCCTGACCGATCTCGGGAGCGCCGCCGCCGTCCTGCCGGGCGGTCATGTCGAGGGTTTCGCGGACACGTTCGCCGCTCTCTATCGGGCCGTCTATGCCGATGTCGCCCGTGGCGATCCGGCCGAGCAGCCTGTCTATCCAACGTTCGCGGACGGCCACGACAAGATGCTGGTCGGCGACGCGATCGCCGAGAGCGCCCGCGTTGGGCGCTGGACTGCGGTGACCTACCGATGATCCGACGATACGAAGGAGAATTCCGATGAGGCTCGGCTTCCTCACCGCCCCGTTCCCCGAGACGCCGTTGATGGATGTCGCCGACTGGGCGGCCGGGAACGGCTTCGAGGTACTCGAGATCGCCTGCTGGCCACGCTCGAGTGGACCGACCCGCCGCTATGCCGGCACGTCCCATATCGACGTCACCGGGCTCTCGGCTGCGCAGGGCACCGAGATCGTCGACGAGATCGCCGCCAAGGGCCTCACGATCTCCGCCCTCGGCTACTACCCGAATCCCCTTCATCCCGATCCGGCCCATCGCGAGATGGTCATCGGTCACCTCAAGCACGTCATGACCGCCGCCCAGGCGATGGGGATCCCGCTCGTCAACACCTTCATGGGCGGCGACAGCTCGAAGTCAACGGACGAGAACTGGGACGAAGCGCTCCGGGTCTGGCCGGACATCGTGACCTTCGCCCGGGATCAAGGGGTGAAGATCACCATCGAGAACTGCCCCATGATCTTCAGCCGCGACGAGTGGCCGGCCGGCAACAACATCGCCTGGTCGCCGTACATCTGGCGCCGGATCATCGAGCAGTGGGGCGGCACGATCGGCCTCAACTACGACCCCTCCCACCTCGTCTGGCTGATGATCGACCAGCAGCGGTTCATCCGCGAGTTCGGACCGCACATCCTCCACTTCCAGGCCAAGGACCTCGAGATCGATCGAGACGGCCTCTACGAGCGGGGGACGCTCTCGTCGGGGATCGGCTGGCAGGTTCCCCGCCTGCCCGGCCTCGGCGAGGCGCCCTGGGCGCGGATCTTTGCAGCCCTCTACCAGGCCGGCTATGCGGGTGACTGCATCATCGAGCACGAGGATCGCCGGTTCGAGGGCACGGACGAGCTGGTAAAGCGCGGCTTCCTCATCGCCCGCGATGTCCTCCGACCGTACGTGAAGTGACGGCGATGTCTCTCTCGATCGACGATCTCACCTACAGCGACGTCGCCAGGACGATCGATCATTCGCTCCTTCGTCCGGAGCTCGATGACGCCTTCATTGAGGACGGCTGTCGACTGGCGGTCCGTTACGAGGTCGCCTCGGTCTGCCTCCGGCCTGCGGACGTGATCCGGGCCAGGGCGATCGTCGACGGTACGGGCGTCGCCGTGGGTACGGTCATTGGCTTCCCTCACGGCAGCCATCGGACCGAGACGAAGGTCTTCGAGGCGACGACGGCGCTCTCCGACGGAGCGACCGAGCTCGATATGGTCATCCAGATCGGGGCCCTCAAGTCCGGTCGGGACGCCGACGTTCGGGCCGACATCGCGGCGATCGTCGATGTCGCTCATGCACGCGACGCCATCGTCAAGGTCATCCTCGAGAACGCATACCTGACCGACGAGGAGAAGGTGCGCGCCTGCCACCTGGCCGAGGCGGCCGGGGCCGACTTCGTCAAGACGTCGACTGGATTCGCACCGTCTGGGGCGACGCACGAGGACCTGGCGCTCATGCGCCGGTCGGTCTCGCCCCACGTCCAGGTCAAAGCCGCCGGCGGCGTCCGAACGCTCGACGCGCTGCTCGCGGTGATGGAGCTCGGCGTCACCCGCGTCGGGGCAACCGCGACCGCCGCGATCCTCGACGATTTCCGTGCCCGCAAGGCCGGTGGTCGACCCGACCCCGTAGCCGCGACACACGACACGACCGCCTACTAGGCCGGTGACGATGACCATCCCCGACGCCCCGGCGCTGGCCTGGATGGGCCAGGCGCGCGCGCTGCTGGAGCGACTCGCCGAGTCACAGGCAGCGGCAATCGAGACAGCCAGCGGGTGGTGCGCCGAGGCCATCGCTGCCGGGGGCCTCGTGCACCTGTTCGGCACCGGGCACTCGCGGATCCCGGTGGAGGAGATGTTCCCGCGTTACGGGTCCTATCCGGGATGGAATCCGATCGTCGAGCTGTCGATGACGTTCCACACCCAGGTCGTCGGGGCGAACGGCCAGCGACAGGCGATGTTCATCGAGCGGACGCCGGGCCTCGCGGAGGTCATCCTCTCGAACTTCTCGTATCGACCGACCGACGTGATGATCGTCTTCTCGGCCAGCGGTCTCTCCACGGTGCCGGTCGAGATGGCCCGTGGGGCGCGGCGCCGCGGCCTCCGCACGATCGCCGTGACCTCGGTCGCCCAGTCCCTCGCCAGCGAGCCGCAGGAAGCGGCGGGAGCCCGCCTCCTCGACGAAGCGGACCTCGTCATCGACCTGTGTACCCCGCCTGCCGACGCCCTATGCGACATCCCGGGACTGGAGACACCGGTTGGTCCGGGATCGACGCTCGCCGCCGTTGCCGTGGCCAACGCGATCAAGGTCCGCGTCGCCGAGCTGCTGGTCGATCGAGAGGCCATGCCGCCCGTCATCACACGTCCGGTGGTCGTCGGACCGGAACGCTCCCAAGCCCTTTTCGATGAGGCATATGCGGACCATGCGCGGCGTATCGCCCGCGCCCTCGACCAATCCATCGGAGGTCGCTGACTGCTGCTGTGGGCATGCCGGCCGGGGGCCTACATCTCGGGCTCGATCTTGGGGCGACGAACCTCAAATGGGCGGTCCTCGAGCGCACACACGACGGCTGGAAGACCGCGGCGACAGGCCAGACGCAGACGCGCTCGGGGAGCGGTCCGGACAGCATCGTGGCCGAGCTGGCCGAGGTCGGCCTGACTGCCGAACGCGAGGTCGGGGGCGACGTCGTCTCCATCGGCATCGGCGTTCCGGGACTGTACGATCCGGCGACCGGCGCCACGCGGTTCCTGCCGAATGTGCCCGGTGAGTGGGCCGGCCGACCGGTCGCCGGGCCCGTCGGGGCCGCGATCGGAGCGCCGGCGGCGCTCATCAACGACGCCCGGGCCTTCACGCTGGCCGAGCTCACCCTGGGTGCCGGTTCGGACTGCGATTCGATCGTCGCTCTCACGATCGGGACCGGCGTCGGGGGCGGCATCGCCATCGATGGCCAGGTCCTCTTCGGCCACGACGGGACGGCCGGTGAGATCGGTCACCAGACGATCGAGCCCGATGGCCTGCCATGCACCTGTGGCAATCGCGGCTGCCTCGAGCCATACGCCAGCGCCGCCAGGATCGCCGAGCTGTGTGGGACGGCGTCGGCCGAGGACGCGGTAGACGCGGCGCATGCCGGTGACGGCAGGGCGCTTCGTGGTCTGGCCGAGGTCGGTCGATGCCTGGGCATCGGCATCGCCAATCTCATCGTCCTCGTGAACCCGGATCGCATCGTGATCGGCGGTGGCGTCGCCATCGGGGCAGGCGACCTGCTGTTCGAGCCGATCCGCACGGAGATCGCCGCGCGGGTGCACGTCACCTCACTGGCCGGGATCGACGTCGTGGCGGCCGAGCTCGGGACCCTTGCCGGGGCGATCGGGGCGGCCGTGCACGGAGCCCGAACCGTGGCCAAGCTGGAGGCAGGGTCGGATGGCAATCGATGACTGATCCCTACCTCCCGCGCTACCGCGAGATCGAGCAGGCCCTTCGGATCAGGATCGCAACCCTTCGCCCCGGCGACCCGATCCCTTCCGAAGCCGACCTGGTGGGCGAGTTCGGTGTCAGCAGGATGACGGCGCGGGCCGCCCTCGGGGTCCTCGCCGACGAGGGCCTGGTCTCGCGGGAGCCCGGCCGCGGGACGTTCGTGGCGGAGCAGCCCCACCACCGGCGGGCCGACAGCCTCGTCTCCTTCTCGAACGAGATGCGCCGTCAGGGTCGAGCCCCCTCGTCGCGTCTCATCCTCCGCCAGGTGCGCGCGCCGACGACGGAGGAACGGACCGATCTGGGTCTTAGGACGGGCCAACGCGTCGTGGCCCTGCGCCGGATCCGACTCGCCGACGACAAGGCCATCGCCATCGAGGACGTGACCCTGCCGGAGCGCTGCGCCGATGTGGTCATGGGGGCGGATCTCGAGAAGGGCTCGCTCCACGAGGCGCTCATCGGCGGGGGATTCGTGTTGGCGCGCGGCTACGCGACGCTGTCCGCCGAGGCGGCGACGGCCGAGGACGCACGCCTGCTTGGCGTTCGGGCGCGCCATCCCCTGCTCGTCGAGCGGCGAGTGATCCGCGACGACCATGGACGACCGCTCGAGCGGACGGAGTCCCGCTATCCGGGTGATCGCTACGGGCTCGATGTCGCATTCCAGGTCGAGGCGCCGCGTGAGCGCCCCCTTCGGCGCCCACGCTCCACACGAGGCGGACGGTGAGCGAGATCGTCGTTGGGCGACTCGTCATCGACGACGAGGTCGTTCCAGGTCGTCTCGTGATCGAGGACGGTCGCATCGTTGCGGTCGAGCCTGATGAAGCCGCAGCTCGAGGGCCATTTGTCGCACCAGGGCTCATCGACCTCCACGTCCACGGCTGGGGCGGGCACGATGCGATGGGCGGAGGTGGCGCGCTCGACGGGATGGCGCGAGCCCTCCTCCGTCGCGGGGTCACCGCGTTCCTCCCGACGGCGGTCTCGGCCCCGCTGCAATCGCTCCATGCCTTCGCCGCGCGCGTTCGGCTCTGGATGCAGAGTCCCGCGGCGGATGGCGCCCAGCCGCTGGGGTTCAATCTGGAGGGGCCCTTCCTGGCGTCGGTCCGCCGTGGCGCCCACGACGCGTCCGCCCTGCGCATCCCGGCTGACGTGCCGGCAGCCGAGGTCGACGCGCTGCTCGAGGCGATGCGGATCATGACGATCGCACCGGAGCTGCCGGGCGCCCTCGAGCTGATCGGCCGCCTGGCCTCAGCCGGCGTGTCGCCGTCACTCGGCCACTCGAACGCCTCGCTCGATGAAGCGCGCGCAGGGTATGCGGCAGGTGCCGTGTCGACGACCCATCTCTTCAACGCCATGAGCGGCCTCGACCACCGTGATCCGGGCCTGGCGGTCGCTGCCCTGACCACCGATCCGGCGTTCGTCGAGCTCATCGCAGACGGTCACCACGTCCACGAAGCCCTCTGGCCGATCGTCCTCCGGACCAAGCCCGCCGATCGGGTGGTCCTCGTCAGCGACGCCGTCCACCTGGCCGGCACGGATGTCCGGCGCGGTCGCCTCGGTGGCATCGCTGTCGAGGTTGACGGCAGCCGCTGCGTGATCGCCGGCGAGGACCGATTGGCCGGATCGCTCATCGCCCTGGACACGGCCGTCCGTAACCTCGTCGCCTCCGGTGTTGCCTTGCCTCGCGCGATCGCTGCCGCGAGCCGCGATCCGGCCGCGCTCGTCGGCGCGACCGGTCGCGGTCGTCTCGCCGTCGGCCTGCGTGCCGACCTCATCGAGCTCGATGACCAGCTCGTCGTGACCCGGGTCATGCTCGGCGGGTTCTGGCACGGTACAGCCTGAGCTGCCGATCCGGGCGTGGCTCGCCGATACCCGCGGGTCTGAGCATGGTGGTGCTCAAAGTCCTTGTCAGTAGGCGTGGCCCGCCTGCGATCCTGCTGATCTGCCCGTAGCGCCACGCATGCTGACAGTCGGCTCTGAGCACGTGCGTGCTCGGTCCTGGCCGTAGGGCGGTTGCTGCCGATGTAGGCTCATGGCCATGGCGCTGATCCGCGTTGCGATCGCAGCGGTCGTGGGCCTGCTCACCGCCCTCGGGATCCGCAAGCTGATGCGCCCTGGGCGTACGCCGATGCTCGAGATCGAGCCGGATTCCGCGGCCGTACCGGGCTCGAACATGCCGGCACCGGAACCCGCAGTCGAACCCGAGCCGGCGCCCGAGCCAGCCGCCGAGCCAGCCGCCGAACCCAAGGCCGGGGCGGAGCCGGCAAGGCCGAAGGGACGCCGCCGCAAAGAGCGCCGGCTCGATGGCGTCAACGACATCCGTCAGTTCTTCCGGACGACGGACAAGCCGGTCTACTTCGTCTCGGCGACCGCCTTCAACCTGCTGGGCATCGACCGCTGGATGCCGACCTTCCGCTACATCAACTACTACGACAGCTTCGACGGGCAGCATCCCGCCGTCGTCGTCCCGCGCGAGAGGAGCCCGCGCGCGTTCGAGTCGATCGAGGAGATCTGCAACTACCTCCTCGCCCACAAGGAGACGCATGATCTCGTGGGCGATCGGGGAGGCCTTGCGACCTTCCTCATGTTCGACGAGGAGACCGAGGTGCTGGCCAGGGAGGCCGGGCTCGAGGTCGCTTTCCCATCGGCCGCCCTGCGCCATCGGCTCGATTCGAAGATCGAAACGACGAGGCTCGGCAATGACGCCGGCGTCCCATCGGTCCCCAACGTCCTCGGTCGGGCGGACAGCTACGTCGACCTCGAACGACTTGCCGAGCGCGGCGGACTGGGCACCGACCTCGTCGTCCAGACCCCCTATGGCGACTCAGGCAAGACGACGTTCTTCATCGACCGGGTAGAGGGCTGGCAGGAGCACGCCGCCGAGATCGTCGGCCAGGACATCAAAGTCATGAGGCGGATCGTGCCTCGCGAGACGGCCATCGAGGCGGTCGTCACCCGCCACGGCACGCTCGTGGGGCCGCTCATGACCGAGTTGACGGGTTTCCCCGAGCTGACGCCCTACGGCGGTGGGTGGTGCGGCGACGAAGTCTTCGGTCAGCCGCTCCCGGCCGACATGCGCGCGCTGGCCCGCGAGCGGACCCGGTCGATGGGCGAGCGCCTTCGCACAGAGGGCTACCGCGGCTACTTCGAGCTCGACTTCCTGGCCGATACCGCCTCGGGAGAGCTCTACCTCGGCGAGCTGAACCCTCGGGTGACTGGTGCCTCGCCGATGACCAACGTCTCGTCCCTCGCCTACGGCGACATGCCGCTCTTCCTGTTCCACCTCCTCGAATGGATGGGCGTCGACTACGAGCTCGACGTCGACGAGCTCAACGCCCGCTGGGCGGAGCCGGAGAATGTCGATGCCTGGGCACAGTTCATCCTCAAGGACACCGACGACGAAGTCGAGCTCATCACGTCAGCCCCACGATCGGGCGTCTGGCGGATGGGCGACGATGGCCTCCTGACGTTCGCCCGAAGCGCGACCGACTGGCATGGACTGACCGACGAATCGGAGGCCTTCTACCTCCGCATCGCCGAGACGGGCGGATATCGCTATCACGGCGCCGACCTCGGCATCCTGGTCACACGCGGACGGCTCATGACCGACGACCACGAGCTGACCGATCGAGCACGAGCCTGGATCGACGGCGTCAAGGCCCAGTTCGAGTCAGTTCCGGTCGAGGTCCCGACGTTCGCCATCCCGCGGCCGGACCCGTTCGGCTTCAAGCTCCTTTAGCCGCCCGCACGTGTCGACTCGTACCGACCACGTTCCGTTTCATCGATGAGCCGCAGCCGGGGCCGAGATGGGCGGCGATCTTCGAAGAGCAGTGGCCCGCATACCAGGCTTGGTTCCTGCGCGAGGGCGAGGAGGCGCGAGCTTCGTTCGGGGCGTCGATCGGGATGCTGCGCGAGCACCTGCCCGAGATCGTCCCGACCTACGAGTGGCTGGTCGAACTCGCTGGCGGCGGCGACCTCGCCGCTCGGATGCTCTCGATGGTCGACCCGCCCTCGTACCTCGCAGCCTGCTCGCAGGTCGCCTTCACGAAGGGGCGGCCTGCCCTCGTCCGCAACTACGACTACCTGGCCGACCGCTTCGACGGCATCGTCCTCTCGACCGCCTGGACAGGACGACGGGTCATCGGGACGTCCGACTCGCTGTGGGGCTTGCTCGATGGGGTCAACGATGCCGGGCTCGCTGTGTCGCTGACGTTCGGGGGTCGACGGCTGCTCGGCCATGGATTTCGGCATCCCGCTGATCGTCCGCTACATCCTCGAGACGTGCGCCACGGTCGCCGATGGTCGGGCTGTCCTCGAGCGCGTGCCGCTCCACCTCGCCCACAACCTGACCTTGCTCGACGCATCTGGCGCCTTCGTCACGGCATATCTCGCGCCGGAACGACCGCCCGTCTTCGCCGACGTGCCCTGGGCGACGAACCACCAGGAGGTCCTCGACTGGCCCGAGTACACGACCGCGACCCGCTCCCACGAGCGCGAGGCACTCATCCGAGCCGCTCTCGACGGTCCCGCGACGACCGACGAGCACCTGATTGCCGCTTTCCTCGAGCCGCCGCTCCGCGACTCGGCCGGCGCCGACCACTTCGGCACGCTCTACACGGCCGTCTTCCGCCCCGCCGACGGGATCGCCGAGTACCGCTGGCCCGATGCCACGATCGTCCAGTCCTTCGCCGCCTTCACCGAGCTCACCCACACAGCCATGACCCTGGGGGACCGCCGCCACGTTACGCGCCCCTGATCGGGGCGCAGACCCTGCTCGGGCGGTAGGATGCTGAGTCCCGATGTCGAGCCAGCCTGAGACCGCGCCGCTCGTTTCCGCCCGGGCGCTGACGAAGCGGTTCGGGGCCTTCACGGCCGTCGACGCCATCGACTTCGACGTCGCGCGCGGCGAGGCTTTCGGCTTCCTCGGACCGAACGGGGCCGGCAAGACCTCGACGATGCGGATGATCGGCTGCGTCAGCCCGGTGACCGACGGCACGCTCAGCGTGCTGGGCCTGGACCCAGCGAGGGACGGGCCGCGGATCCGAGCCCGGATCGGGGTCGTGCCGCAGACCGACATCCTCGACGACGAGCTCTCGACCCTCGAGAACCTCATCGTCTACGGCCGCTACTTCGACATCCCGCGGGCCGAGTCACGGCGGCGGGCCGTGGATCTTCTCGAATTCGCCCAGCTCAGCGACCGCGCCGAGACCCGCGTCCAGACCCTGTCTGGGGGGATGAAGCGCCGCCTGACGATCGCCCGGTCGCTCATCAACCAGCCCGAGCTCCTGCTCCTCGACGAGCCGACGACTGGGCTCGACCCGCAGGCCCGTCACCTGCTCTGGGATCGCCTCTACACACTCAAGCGGCGCGGCGCGACGCTCGTTCTCACGACGCACTACATGGATGAGGCCGAGCAGCTCTGCGACCGCCTCGTCATCATGGACGGCGGCCGGATCGCCGCCGAGGGATCGCCCCGCGAGCTCATCGAGCGCCACTCGACGCGCGAAGTCCTGGAGCTGCGCTTCCCGGAGATGGCCGGCGAAGAGCAACGGGACGGGCACATCGACGCCGTGCTCGCGGGCCTCGGTGACCGCATCGAGCACCTCGCCGAGCGGGTAATCCTCTACACGAACGACGGCGAGGCCGCATCCGTCGCCGTCCACGACCGCGGCCTCCGGCCGGAGAGCGTCCTCGTTCGCCGCTCGACCCTCGAGGACGTCTTCCTCCGCCTGACCGGCCGGACGCTCGTCGATTGATGGGCGGGCGGCGATGACGGCCATGACCGGCGCCCTGCGGGTTCTCGAGCACGACCTTCGCTTCTACCGCCAGACGTGGCGCGGGACTCTCACGTCGACCTTCGTGTCGCCCGTTCTCTTCCTGGCGGCCCTCGGCGTCGGCCTCGGCTCGTTCGTCGACCAGAGCGGCAACGAGGTCATCCCGGGCGTGTCGTACGCGGCCTTCGTCGCCCCGGCCCTTCTGATGACTCAGGCGATGCAAGCGGCCATCTTCGAGTGCTCGTACCCCCTCATGGGGAAGTTCGAGTGGCGCAAGACGTTCTTCGGCATCCTCGCCACGCCCGTGTCGGTCGGCAGCCTGTTCGCCGGCGAGGTCATGTGGCTCTCGTTCCGCCTCAGCGTCGGGGCGATCGGCTTCTTTGTCGCCCTCCTCCTGTTCGGTCTCGTCTACTCGCCGACCGGCATCGTGGCCATCCCGGTCGCGATCCTGACCGGCCTCGGCTTCGCCCTGCCGATGTTCGCGTTCACCGCGACGATCACCAAAGACGAGTCGTTCGCCCTCATCTTCCGGTTCATCCAGATTCCCCTCTTCCTGTTCTCCGGCGCATTCTTCCCGATCGATCAACTGCCGCCGATCTTTGCCGCGATCGCCTGGTCGACGCCGATCGCCAACGGCATCTACATCGCCCGAGCGGCGACCCTCGGGATGCTCGATGCGTCGGCTCTGCCGCACCTGGCGGTCATCCTCGTCTGGGTCGGCCTTGGCGGCTGGCTGGCCCTTCGTCAGTCGCGCAAGCGGCTCGTGGTCTAGGCGATGACGACGTTCGTCCGCTCGCTACCGCGCCCCGCGTTCTTCGGCGGTCGGCGGGCTGGTCGTCTGGTGGAGCGGAACTTGTTCGTCTACCGCCAGACATGGACGATCATCGTGTCCGGCTTCTTCGAGCCGATCTTCTACTTGTTCGGGCTGGGGTTCGGGGTCGGGGCGCTCGTCGGAGACGTGCCAGGGCCCGATGGCCAGCCGATCTCGTACGCGGTGTACGTGGCCCCCGCGCTGCTTGCCGTGTCGGCGTTCAACGGCGCGGTGGCCGAGGCGACCTACAACTTCTTCTTCAAGCTGCGCTGGCAGAAGACGTACGATTCGATCCTGGCGACCCCCCTGTCGCTCCACGACATCGCCCTGGGCGAGCTCATCTGGTCGGCCTCGCGTGCGGCAATCTATGGCGTCGGATTCCTCATCGTGGCGGCGATCCTCGGATTGATCGAGTCGCCCCTCGCGATCCTGGCCCTGCCGGCCGCCCTTCTCCTGGCCTTCGCCGTCGGCGCGATCGCCATGGCCGGCTCGACGTGGCTGCGCTATTGGACCGACCTCGATCTCATCTCGATCATCATCCTGCCGGTCTTCCTCTTCTCGGGCACGTTCTACCCGATCAGCGTCTACCCGCCGCTCCTGCAGGCCGTCGTATGGCTGTCGCCGCTGTACCACGGGACCGAGATCATCCGGGCGCTCATGCTCGGCGCCGTCGGGCCGATCATCGTCGTCCATATCGCGATCCTCGTGGCCTACGCGCTCGTCGGGTTCACCATCTGTGCCCGGCGCCTCAACGTCCTGCTCCTGAAGTGACCTGTCGGTCGTCGATGCGCTCGTGAGCGAGCCGACCGCGCCCGACACCCTGGCCGGGCTGGCCGCTCTGACCGCGGAGATCGTCGACTGCCGGCGATGCCCGCGCCTGGTCTCATGGCGCGAGCAGGTGGCTCGGGACAAGGTCGCCCGCTTCGCCGCGGAACCGTACTGGGGCCGGCCCGTCCCGGGCTTCGGCGACCCCGCCGCACGGATCCTCCTGATCGGCCTTGCGCCCGCCGCGCACGGCGGCAACCGCACCGGCCGCGTGTTCACCGGCGATCGGTCGGGCGATTTCCTGTGGGCGGCGCTCCATGCGACGGGCTTCGCGAACATGGCGTCGGCTCGTCGGCGCGACGACGGTCTGGCGCTCTCCGGCGCCTACGTTGCTGCGGCCGTCAGGTGCGCACCGCCTGCCAACAAGCCGACACCAGACGAGCGCGATGCCTGCCGCCCGTTCCTCGTCCGCGAGATCGCCTTGCTGCGAGAGCTGCGGGTCATCGTGCCGCTCGGAGCCTTCGGCTGGGACGCAGCCTTCCGCACGCTCGATGCCCTTGGCCTCGACACGCCGCGGCCACGCCCGCGCTTCGGCCACGGTGTGGAGACCAAGGTTGGGCCGTACAGCCTCGTGGCTTCATTCCACCCATCGCAACAGAACACGTTCACCGGTCGACTGACGGCAGCGATGCTCGAGGCGGTCCTCCGACGCGCCCAGGAGCTGGCGGCAGTCGTGGCCGTCGGGGTTCTCAGATAGGCAACCTGCTGCCGACGGCTAAGCCGATGCCCAGTTCAGGTCGTTGTCCGCCGTAGGCGGAGAAGGGAGCGCGCCAGATGAGTCAGCGTACGAACGAGGCGGACATCGCGGCAGTGACCGAGACAGTTCGCGCCTACTACGACGGGATGACGGCGGGTGATGAGGCCAGGCTCGGCCGCGCGTTCCATCCCCGAGCCTGCATCGTCGGCAACGAGGGTGGCGGGTTGTCCTGGTCGACCCTCGACGAATTCGTCGCGGAGTGCAAGGAGGCGGCCAGGCAGGCGGGACCCTACGAGTGGCGCATCGAGGGCCTCTCGTTCGAAGGTGATACCGCCCTGGTCAGGCTCGGGGGCCAGTTCGCCGGCGTGTGGTACAGCGACGACCTGTCCCTGGTCCGGATCGACGACACTTGGCGCATCGTCCACAAGACGTTCTACCCGCATCCCGGAACCTGATGTCCGACGTGGTTCCAGGGCCTAGGACCCGTCGCAGCAGAGCACGTTTACGGGACGACTCACCGCTTCCATGCTTCTAGACGTCATCGGGCGGCCCGCGAACTGGTCGGCGGTGCGGAACGATGGCGCCCACGTCGTCTGAAGACTGTTCAGCCGATCCACTGCTGCCATTGTGGTGGCAGGGGCCTGTCGATCGCTCGCATGTAGATGCTGACCTTGCCGTAGAAGATCAGCAGGGCCTCGCGATAGACGTCCAGCTGTTGGGCCACCGTCGGCTCGAAGTAGTCGGCCTCGAAATCGGCGCGGAGGATCCTCCGGCCGGCGATGTCCTCCTCGGTCAGGCCCTCGAGCGCGGCCATCAGGTCGGCATCGAGCTTGGCGTACCAGGCCGCCAGCGCGGCCACGCTTATCTCCACCTGCGGATCACGATTCCGGTAGCCGAAGTCCTGCCGGAAGGTTCTGAACGACTCGACGTAGGAATGCTCGATCTCGCCGATCTCACGACACAGCGCGCCGAGGCTAACGGTCGACCCACCCAGTCGGAAGGCCAGGTCGCCGTCGGTCAGCAGTGCCATGAGCTGGTCGCGCAACGCCTGGTACTCCGGGAAATACGAGGCGGCAAGGTACTCGCCGACGATCGAATTCACGTCATCCCTTCAGGCTGGCCGGTTCAGGATCAGCTTGATGGACACTCGGGTAAGTAGCCTTGTCCACAGCACAGCGCCAGGACTCGCCAGCCGAGTTGGGCCCGGAACGAGCGATCAGGAGCGTGGCGGGTTGGTGGCCGTCCATCGATCGACCACGTCGACGAGCCTCTCGAACGCGACGCCTTCCAGGGACGCGGCCGCGTCGATGAACCGCTCCAGCATGGCCATCCGGTGGCCGCGCCCGATGCACTCGGGGTGGACGGTGACCATCACCAGGCCACCGGGCGCGTGCTCGTGGGCGTAGCGCAGCTCCTCGGTCCAGATCTCCAGGACGCTCGACGGCGCAGCGAGACCCGATCGCCCGGGCCCGGGCTCGAAGTGAGGCCAGTCGTCCATCGCCCAGTACACCGGGACCTCCACCAGGCTGCTCTCGCGTCCCCAGGTCGTGCCTTCGGCCGTCGAATGGCGGTCCCCGTGCCGGATCCGGTACAGGTTGTAGTCATCGGCCATGAGCGAGCTGTCGTAGCGGAAACCGGCCGCCTCGATGAGCTCGGTCGTTTTCGCACCCAGCGACCAGTACGGCGCCCGGAATCCGGCCGGCGCCGATCCGGTCACGGCCCGGGCGGCCTCCACCGACCGAGCGAGAACTTCCTGTTGCGACGCGTCGGGGAGTTCGGCGAAGTCCTCGTGGAACCAGCCATGGCAGGCCAGCTCGTGGCCGCCGGCCACGATCGCCTCCGTATCGTCGGTGAACGTGGTGAGTGAGTGACCGGGCACGAACCACGTGGCCGGAACGCCGCGTCGCGCGAGAAGGGCCAGGATTCGCTTGGCGCCGACACGCGGGCCGAACTCGGCATGCGACACCTTGACCGGGGGATCCGCGCGCCGGACCGCGTCGGAGATCGCGTCATGGTCGACGGTGATGGCGACCGTCAGGCGTGGAGGAGGCATGACGCGATGGTAGCCCTCGGCCCTTGGGGCTGGCTCCCGTAGACTGTCCGGCGCGATGGCGAGCGAGCGCGACTACTACGAGATCCTCGGGCTGCAGCGGGATGCCCGCGACGCCGATATCAAGAAGGCCTTCCGCAAGCTGGCCCAGCAGTGGCATCCGGACGTCAGCGAAGAGTCCGACGCCCACGACCGATTCAAGGAGATCAACGAGGCCTACCAGGTCCTGTCCGATCCCCAGCGGCGGCAGCAGTACGACATGTTCGGGCGGGCCGGCCTCGGCGACGCAGGAGCCGGGTTCGATGGCGGCTTCCCGGGCTTCGCCGACATCTTCGACGCCTTCTTCGGGGGCGGTACTGGCGCGCGGCGCGGGCGACCTGCCGCCGGGTCGGACCTCCGCTACGACCTTCGCATCTCGTTCGCCGATGCGGTCAACGGGACCGAGAAGGAGATCGAGTTCCCGGTCCTCGATCGATGCGAGACGTGCGGTGGCTCGGGCGCTGCCGAAGGCGCCGAACCCATTACCTGTTCGAACTGCCAAGGTCGCGGGGAGCTTCGGACGGTCCGCCAGACGATGCTCGGACAGATGGTCAACATGTCGGCCTGTCCGCGCTGCCGAGGCGAGGGCAAGGTTGTCGAGCAGCGTTGCGTCGACTGCCAGGGCGAGGGTCGGATCCAACAGCCGCGCACCCTGCGGGTCAAGATCCCAGCCGGCATCGATGAGGGCCACCAGATCAGGTTGTCGGGCCAGGGCGAGGTTGGGCCGCGCGGCGGACCCGCCGGCAGCCTCTACGTCGCGGTCCACGTCACGCCGCACAAGAGCCTCAAGCGCGAGGGCACCGAGCTCTACTACGAGGCCGACGTGCCGATGGTCGGAGCGGCCCTCGGGACGACGATCACGGTCCCGACGGTCGAGGGCGACGAGCAGGTCGAGATCAAGCCGGGCACTCAGCCCGGGACGGAGATCAAGCTCCGCGGCCGCGGCGTCCCGCACGTCCGTCGGTCATCGGTCCGTGGCGATCTCCACGTGCTCGTCGACGTGACCGTTCCGACGCGGCTCTCGAAGCGCGAGCGCGAGCTCCTCCTGGAGCTGGCCGAGGAAGGCGGAGAGTTCGTAAAGGGCCACGATCCGGGCCTCATCGGTCGCGTTCGCGACGCGCTTGGCTGACGACGGCCCAACTGGCCCGGGGCCCGAGGGTGCGCCTATCGCCGCCAGCACCGACGGCTCCGACGGTACGACCGCGGCCGGTACGTGGTACGAGCTTGCGGTCAGCGCCGACCACGAGGCGGTCGAGGTCGTCAGCGAGATCCTGTCGCGACATGCGAGCGGTGGCGTGAGCGTCGAGCCCGCATTCGTGCCGATCGACGACGGGCTGGGCGCCCGGCTCGATACGACCCGACCAGCGATCGTCCGGGCATACATTCCGGCGATCGATGTCCGAGCCGCACGCACCGCGATCGACGAGACGCGGACCGCGCTCGACCATCTGGCGGCCTTCGGATTGCGCCCGATCGGCGACCTCGAGGTCAACGTCGTGGCGGAGGAAGACTGGGCGGAAGCGTGGAAGAGCCACTTCCCCGTGCTCCGCGTCGGGCGGCGCCTTGTCATCCGCCCGACCTGGCGCCGCCACCGGCGGGCCGCCGACGACATCGTCATCGCCCTCGACCCGGGGATGGCCTTCGGCACGGGCCTCCATCCATCGACCCGCCTCTGCCTCGCGGAGCTCGAGGCCCTCGCGGACGACGGCGACCTCGGAGCTGGCGATCGCGTCCTCGATGTCGGGTGTGGATCGGGCATCCTCGGCATCGCCGCCGGGCTGCTTGGCGCATCCGAGATCGTCGGGCTCGATATCGATCCCATCGCGATCGAAGCGACCACCGCCAACGCGCGGCGCAATCGGCTCGACCGACGGCTGACCGCCCGCCAGGGCTCGCCGCCATCCGGCGATCGGCCGTTCGATGTCGTCGTTGCCAACCTCGTCGCAGGCGTCCTCGTCGACCTCGCTGAGCAGCTGCGCGACGAGATGGTTGATGGCGGCGCGCTGATCGCGTCGGGCATCTTCATCGATCGGGAGGCCGACGTACGCGCGGCCTTTGACTCGATCGGCCTGACGACGATCGGGCGACGAGACGAGGGCGACTGGGTCGCGCTGAGGGTGACCCGGCACGGCTGATCGGGAACGGCTGACCCTACAATCCCGCCGTGTCCCTGTTCCCCGTGGTGCTCATCACCCACATCTGCCTCGCCCTGGCCCTCGTCATGCCGTCGCTGTTGCTTCCGTTCGCCCTTCGGGCGCAGCGGCGAGCGTCGCCCGACGTCGACAACGGCCGGGTCGTCCGAACGCTGATGTGGCTCGAGATGCACGGCACCGGCGTTCTCGGCCTGGGGGTCGCTGCGACCGGCATCCTGCTCATCGTCGTCATCGGGCCGGCCATCGTCGGTCAGCCCTGGCTCATCGCGGCGCTCGGCATCTACACGGTGATCCTCGTCGTCGCGTTCTTCGTCCAGCGACCGGCCCTGGCGACGGTCTTCGGCGCCCCCGCCCGCCCCGATGACCCGAGCTGGCGTGAACGCGCCAAGCGCCTCCGCTACATGTCGTACTGCCTCGCAGCGATGGTCGGCCTGATCGCGTTCCTCATGACACAGAAGCCGGAACTCTGGTGACGGCGATGCCGGTATCGGGTCCGACGGCCGCGATCACGAACCTCGGCTGCAAGGTCAATCAGTCCGAGCTCGAAGGCCTTTCGCGAGCCCTCCGCGAGCGTGGTGTCCCGGTGAGCGGCGACGGGACCGGGGTCGATCTCCACGTCGTGAACACCTGCACCGTAACCGCTGAAGCGGACGCCAAGTCTCGGGCCGCCGTTCGCCGGGCACGGCGGGCTAGCCCCGATGCGACGGTCGTCGTGACCGGTTGCTCGGTCAGCGTCGCTCCGGGAACCTACGTCGATCTTGATCCGACCGCCGTGCTGATCGACAACGCGTCGAAGGCGAGCCTCGGCGCAGAGGTCGTGACGCTGTTGGGCGCGCTCGACGGTCCGGCCGATCGGGTGCCGCTCAGTGGGCCGCTGCCGACCCTGGCCGGACCCGAGCTCGTCGGCGCCGCCGATCGCCGATCCGTCGCAGATCGAACCCGCGCCTTCGTCAAGGTCCAGGACGGCTGCTCGTTCTTCTGCACCTACTGCCTCATCCCGCGGGCGCGTGGCGCGGAGCGGTCCGTGGCACCTGAGGCCGTGCTGGCCGACGTTCGACGGGCGATCGCCGCGGGGCATCGCGAGATCGTCCTGACCGGGATCAACATCGGCACGTACGACGGTGGCTCATCGGAGAGGGGTTATCGCGGCTCGCGTCATGGCTCGGCATTGACCTTGGCCGGGCTCGTGCGGCGAATCCTTGACGAGACGGCGGTCGAACGGCTGCGCATCTCGTCGATCGAGCCGCAGCACCTCGATGAGGATCTCCTGGCGGCCTGGGTCGATGGCGCGCCGCGCACGCTGCCCCACTTCCACCTGCCGCTGCAGTCCGGCGACGATGGGATCCTGCGGAGGATGGGCCGTCGGTACGACACGGCCGGCTACGCCGCGATCGTCGGCCGGGCCCGCGCGGCAGTGGCCGGCCTGGCCGTCCACGCCGACGTGATGGCCGGCTTCCCGACGGAGGATGGGGCCGCCCACGAGCGCACGCTGGCCTTCCTCCGCTCGCTCGAGCCGGCCGGCCTCCACGTCTTCCGCTATTCGGAGCGGCCGGGAACAGCGGCCGTGCGGATGGCCGGCGGCGTCGATGCGCCGTCCCGCAAGCGGCGAGCGGCCGACCTTCTGCGGCTGGCAGCCGAGGCACGCACGGGATTCGCTCGTCGCGCCATCGGCCAGGAGCGCCGCGTCCTGTTCGAGGAGCGCGGGAGCGACGGGCGGTGGGTTGGTCGGGCGGAGGACTATGTCGAGGTCGCCGTCGGGGGTGCCCTCGAGCTGGCGAATCGCGTCGGCCGGGTGCGCATCGAGGCGATCGACGGGGACGTGCCGGATCGGGCGATCGGCCGCCTGTTGAGCGCGGCCTGAACGGAGGGGTCGATGACGACCGATTGCCTGTTCTGCCGCATCGTCGCCGGTGAGATCCCGGCGACGATCGTCCACGAGGACGATCTCGTCATCGCCATTCGCGACATCGCCCCGCGGGCTCCGACGCACATCCTCGTCCTGCCGCGTGAGCACATCGCGTCGGCCGCCGAGCTCACCGACGACAACGCGCCGCTCGTCGGACGGCTGTTCGCGGCTGCAGCCGAGATCGCCCGGGCCGAGGGCATCGCCGACGCCGGCTACCGGCTCGTGACCAACGTCGGTCGCTGGGGTGGCCAGACCGTCGACCATCTCCACGTTCACCTCATGGGTGGCCGTCCCTTCGAGTGGCCGCCCGGCTGATGCGGGTCTTCGTCGCGCTTGCAGCGGGGATCGCGGTCTTCGTTCTCGTCCTGGTCGTGATCGGCTCGCTGACTGGTGGAGGCGGAACGCCCGCTCCATCCGGCTCGGTGCCCTCGCGGAACCCATCCCCATCGTCCTCGCCGACGACGTCGCTGGCTGCCCAGGCGACCCGGGCCGAGGTCGTCAGCGCCCTGTCATCCAGATCGATCGGCGTCGAGAATGCCATCACGCCGTATCGCCCACCGGAGGCGCCGCTCCTGCAGTCGGCGCCGCGGCTCGTCCTGCAAGCCTTCCTGCCTGCGGACCCGCTGGCCGGCCACATCGTCGTCTACGAGCTGCCGACCGCGGCCGATGCCGACAGCGCCGGACGCGAGATGGCACAGTTCATCGCCTCGGGACCCGGTCGCGTGAACTTCACGCCCGATTCGGTGTTCGTGGTGCGCCAGCTCGGGCCGACACTGATCTTCTACACGTATGCGCCCGGCTCGCTCAGCGACCCTGCTGCGGCCGCGGCGGTCGCCGAGGGCCTCTCGTCGATCGGAACGGCCGTCCCGATCGTCGGATGACCGCGGAGGGCGGTGTCAGCGGGTGCCTCTCTCCGGAGCGGGCGGGGGTCGATCGGCGGTTGGGCCGCGGCCACCAGAGACTCCGAACAACGCACGCCTGGTGAGCGCACTGCGCCCGGTCAGAGATCGGACAGTGCGCTGTCGGTTTCTCACGGCGGAATCAGCTGGCGGATAGCCGCCTGCGGCTATCAGAGGACGTCAGCCGGTACCGAATCTCGATCGATTGCTCCGACTAGAGGCTCGGTTGCCGCTCAACGCCCGCTGGGCGTGCGTTGTTCGGCTACGGCGGCCTTTGGCCCGAAACGTGCGGAACTTCTCGCATACCTTGATCGCTGATACCCGATCGGGCGATCGCTGATACCCGACCCGCTCGCCGGACGGTGATCAGGAGCGGTCCGAGGCGACCCAGGCGGCAACGAGATCGCGCTTCACCTTGAGCGTGTGGGTGCGCGGGAAATCGGCCTCGGGCCACAGACGCCAGCCGACGATCCGCTGCGCCTGGCCGAGGTTCGAATTGGCCTCCTTCACGGCCGCATCGATGCCAGCCTTGACGGCCGCCGGATCCTCCGCCACCTCCGACGACCCGCGCGATGGGATGTCGCCGCCCTGGGGGATGCCATGAGTTCCGGGCGCCAGGACGATCGCCTCGAGGCGGCCGGGTTCCGTCTCGAGGACGACCGAGTCGCGGATCCCGGCGTTGCGGAGGGCGTTCTCCATGTCCTCGGGATACACCTTGAAGCCGTTCGGCAGGACGATCCGATCCTTCGTCCGACCGGAGAGGATGAGGCGGCCGTCGGGGTCGAGGTGACCGATGTCGCCCGAGTGATACCAGCCGTCGACGTCGATAGCCCGGGCGGTCGCCGCTGGATCGCTCCAATAGCCCTTGAACAGCGTCGGGCCGCGGAAGAGGATCTCGCCGTCCGACGCGATCTGCATCTCGACCGGCGGTTGCGGTCGGCCGACGGTGCCGAGGCCGTGGTCTTCGCGCGTCGTGCAGGTTCCGAACCCGTTCTCCGTGGAGCCGTAGCCCTGGATGACGATGACGCCGAGGTCCTCCCAGCTCTGCTGGAGGGCCGGCGGCAGGAAGGCCCCGGCGCTGACCATGATGCGGAGCTCTCCGCCGAGCGCGGCGTGGACCCGTCGGAACAGGAGTCGACGTGCGGGGTAGGGGAGGTGCCGCCCGAATCCACGGAGGCGGTCGAACATGGCTCGCCTGCCGCTCTTGTCGACCTCGCGGCTGATCGCCTCCCAGAACAGGTCGAGGACCTGGGGTACGACCACGAGCGACGTGACGCGGTGATCGCGCAGGGCGTCGAAGATGACCCGCGGGTTGCGACTACGGACGTACAGGACGTCGGCCCCGACGGACATCGCGTAGAGCACGCCGACCGACTGCTCGAGCAGGTGGGACAACGGCAGCAGCGACACGATCCGGTGCTCGAGCGGCGGGATGACCCGATGCATCGACCCCACCGACTCGACGATGTTGTCGTGAGCGAGCATGACGCCCTTCGGGGTGCCGGTCGTGCCGGAGGTGAACACCAGCTCCCAGATCTCGTCGGGTCGCGGTCGCTCCCAAGTGTCCAGCTGCTCCTCCCAATCGGCCGGGAAACTGTCGTCGGGCTCGGCGCAGATCGCCTCAACGGTCGTCGTCGGGAAGTGCTCGAGTCGGACCTCGCGCGGATCTGGGGCATCGCGCCCGGTGCCCAGGATGAGGTGGCGCGGCTCGGCTTTGGCGACGACGCCGGTGATCGCCTCGGCGCTCATCCGCAGGTCGAGCGGGACGAGGATGAGCCGCGCCCGGATCGCTCCGAAGTAGGTGGCCGGGAGCTCCGGCGTGGAGGGGCTCCAGGTCAGCAGCCGATCGCCGGGCTGAAGCCCGAGCGCCCGGAGGCGCCAGGCCGCGATCCGGCTCCGCCGCTCGACCTCCCGGTACGTCCATCGATCCGTGCTTCCGTCGTCACGCCGGATCCCGAATGCCGGCCGATCGGCGTACCGTCCGACCGCCTCGTCGAGCAGGTCCAGAAGCGTCTCCATCTGACCGCGCATGCTATCGGACCGACGTCCGACGGCGGCTGCGCGTTGCGGTCGTCCCCATATCGTGCTACCTTCAGTTAGCATGTTATCGAAAGAATGATGGATACGCGGCGGGACGCCGTCACCGGGGCGTTCGGGTTCACCGGCCGAGCCATCGCTGAACGGCTCCTCCTGGCGGGGCGGAGCGTGGTCACCCTCACGCGGCGGACGCCCACCAACGACCCGCTCACCGGCCGGATGGATGTCGTCGGGCTGGATTTCGGCGACCCTGATCGGCTGCTCGAGGCTCTCGACGGCGTCGACACGCTCTTCAACACGTACTGGATCCGGTTCCCGCGCGGCAGCGAGACCTTCGAACGGGCAATAGCCGACTCGACAACCCTCGTCGTCGCCGCCCGCGAGGCCGGTGTGCGGCGGCTCGTTCATGTCAGCGTCGTCGGAGCGGATCCCGCCGGTCCGACTCCCTACGTGCGCGCGAAGGGTCTACTCGAGGCGACGATCAGATCGTCGGGCCTCGACTGGTCGATCGTTCGGCCGACGCTGACGTACGGTCCGAACGACATCCTCGTCAACAACCTCGCCTGGGCGCTTCGCCGGCTGCCCGTCTACGGCATCCCGGGGCACGGCCGATATCCCATCCAGCCTGTCCATGTCGATGACGTCGCTCGCATCTGCATCGAGGCGGCGGATGAACCGGCCGGGTCCCTCACCGATGCCGCCGGACCTGAGACGCTCGCCTATCGGGAGATGGTCGCCATCGTCCGCGCATCGATCGGGAGCCGGGCACTCGTCGTCACGATGCCCGGTCCGCTCGTGCTCGCTGCAGGACGCCTGCTCGGCCTCGCCGTCCGCGACGTTGTCCTGACGCGCGACGAGATCCGCGAGCTGACGAGTGGCTGGCTGTCCTCATCGGAGCCTCCCCGGGGCCGAATCCGTTTCAGCGACTGGGTGCCCGCGAATGCCGCCAAGCTCGGTCGCCGCTGGTCGAGCGAGCTCGCTCGCAACTACTGCTTCGATAGCTCCAGATAGGCACGATCTGACGCGAAACAGGCATCTGGTACACTCCGGCGGCCCTGAACGGGGTGACGGCCGACGCCGGTGGCGCCGAGCGTGGCCGAGAAGGCAAACAGGAAGCCTGGGGAGGTGAATCCGGATTGGCGGAAGTCCGTGTGGGTGAGAACGAATTGTTCGAGAGCGCCCTTCGCCGCTTCAACAAGAAGATCCAGCAAAGCGGGATCCTGGCCGAGGCTCGTCGGCGCGAGCACTACGAGAAGCCCTCGGTGAAGCGGAAGCGCAAGGAAGCGAAGCGCCGCAAGGCAGCGCGTCTCGGACAGGCGGGTTAGGCCCACCTCGGCAATGCCGAACGGGGGCAGACCCCGAACGGAGCCATACCGGTGACACTTCGCGACAGACTCCAGGCCGACCTCACCGCCTCGATGAAGGCAGGCGACGCGTTGACGCGCGACACCCTTCGCATGGCGTCGAGCGCGGCCTACAACGTTGAAAAGGCGCAGCGGGAACCGCTCACCGAGGAGCAGTTCACCGCCGTCCTCACGCGCGAGGTGAAGACCCGGCGCGAGTCCGTCGATGCGTTCCGAGCCGGTGGCCGCGAGGATCTCGCCGCCAAGGAAGAGGCCGAGATCGCGATCCTCAGCGTGTATCTGCCGGAGCAGCTCTCCGACGAGGCCGTCGCCGCACTCGTCCACGACGCGATCGAGGCGACCGGCGCGAGCGGGCCCAAGGACATGGGCAAGGTCATGGGCTGGCTCTCACCGAAGACAAAAGGTAGGGCGGACGGTAAGCGCGTCGCCCAGCTCGTGAACGAGGCGCTGGCCGCCGGATGATCGCCCAGCAGGCAGGATCGGCCGCCCTCCGCTTCACCGGGCGTGACGCCCGGCGGGCCGTCATCGCGTTCGTGCTCATGACGATGTCCCTCACGACGATCCTGGCCGCCGATATCACCCCGTCCCAGGGGGCGCTCGCCGTCGGCGACGTCGCGATCGGCGACATCCGGGCTCCTCGCGCGACGTCGTATGACAGCGCGATCCTGACCGCCGAGGCTGTCCAGAAGGCCCGTCTGGCTGTCGAGCCCCAGTACGACTTCAGCGCGGCCCAGGCCAACTCGCTGGCATCGCAACAGGCCGCGGCGCTTGCCCGGCTCGCAGCGCCGGTGAATGCCGCCTACGCCTCGACGCTGACCAAGGAGGAGCGCCTCGCGCTCCTCCAGACGGTCGTTCCCGGGCTGACCGAAGCGTCTCGGAAAACGCTCATCGGCCTTTCGGAGGACCGATGGACGGCTGTCGGTGAAGAAGCCGCACGCGTCCTCGACTCCCTGCTCCGTTCGGAGCTGCGCGACACGCAGGTCGCCCCGATCCGATCGAG
The DNA here is from genome assembly GCA_963789905.1 of uncultured Chloroflexia bacterium. Taxonomy (GTDB): domain Bacteria; phylum Chloroflexota; class Limnocylindria; order Limnocylindrales; family CSP1-4; genus CAWBMK01. The sequence goes on from CAWBMK010000007.1 coordinate 233,003, forward strand.
CCTGGCCGGCCGATTCGGCGGAGATCTCGACGACGGCGAGCGGGCACTTGCCGCCGAGCTCATCGGGCCGCTCGTCGTCCCCAACTCCTCGTTCTCCGACCAGCTGACCAGCCAGGCGCGCGATCGCGCGGCCGAGGCGATCCAACCCGTCGCCAAGCAGGTCCGCCTCGGAGAGGTCGTCGTTCGCGACGGCGAGGCGATCACGCCGCTCGCCCTCGAGGCCCTCACCGCGCTCCGACTCAACGACGTCGAGCCGAACGTCACCGCGATCGCCGGGTGGGCTTTGCTGGCGGCCCTGCTGGCGGGGATCGCCCTCGCCTGGATCTGGCGCTTCCGGCCGCTGCTCTGGAACCGCGACAACGCCCTCATCCTCATCGCGCTCACCATCCTGTTCTTCGCCTTCGCCCTGAAGCTGACGGCCGAGCGATCGATCCTGCCCTTCTTCGTCCCGACTGCCGCAGCCGGGATGCTGCTGGCGATCCTCCTCGACGCGTCGCTGGCCGGCCTTGTCGTCGCCGTGATCGCTCTCATCGGCGGTGGTCTCAACGGGTCGCTCGAGCTCTCGACGTACATCCTGCTCGGCGGGTTGGCCGAAATCGTGGCCATCCGACGGGGCGATCGCTACGTGGTCTTCCTCCAGGCCGGCATTGCCTGCGCTCTCGTCTACGCAGGGGTCGTCCTCGCCTTCGCCCTCCTTGGCTCCTGGGATACGACCGGATTGCTCCAGCTGCTCGGGGCATCCGCGGCAGCAGCGGCGGGATCGGCGATCGCCGCGCTCGGCACGTTCGCAGTCCTCGGCAATGTCTTCGGGATCCTCACCGTGTTCCAGCTCCTCGAGCTCGCGAATCCCTCGCAGCCACTCCTCCGCCGCCTCCTCGTCGAGGCGCCGGGGACGTACCACCACTCGCTGATGGTCGGCAACCTCGCCGAGCGTGCGGCCGAGGCGATCGGCGCCGATCCGCTGCTCGTCCGCGTGGCCGCCTACTACCACGACATCGGCAAGCTCGAGGATCCACTCGCATTCATCGAGAACCAGGCCGGCGGGGAGAACGTCCACGACATCCTCGAGCCGGCCGAGTCGGCCCAGGTCCTTGCCCGCCACGTGACCGACGGGATCGAGCTCGCCTACCGGAACCGCCTGCCGAAGTCGCTCATCGCCTTCATCCCCCAGCACCATGGGACGTCGCGCATGAGCTACTTCTGGGCGAAGGCCCGCGAAGAGGCCGCGGTGCCCTACGGAGGTCTCGAGACGGCCGACGGTCGCCGAGCTGCGGACGCGCTCGACGACAACAAGTTCCGCCACATCGGCCCGAAGCCGCAGTCGCGCGAGGCGGCCATCCTCATGCTCGCCGACGGGGTCGAGGCGTCGGTCCGGTCGCTCATCTCACGCGACGAGCCGGCAATCCGGGCGATGGTCGGGCGGATCATCGCGGATCGTCTCGAGGACGGCCAGTTCGACGAGTGCGACCTCACCCTGCGCGACCTCGAGCGGATCCGCGAGGCGTTTGTCAGCCAGCTCCTCGGGATGTACCACCAGCGGATCGCCTACCCGCAGAACAAGGTCGTCGAGCTCGAGTCGCGTCGCGCGGCGGGAGGCGACGGCGGCGCCTGAGCGGGCGGTCCGCGTCTACCGACCCCCGTGGCGCATCGACGTCACCATCCGGTCGGGCGTCGCGCACGTCGTCTCGATCGCTGCCCTCGCGCGGACGATCGCCGCCGCGCTCGATTCGACCGGTCCGCCAGCGCCAGCCTCGATCGGCCTGATCCTCACGGGCGATGCCGAGCTGTCCGAGCTGAACGTTACCCACCTGGGCCACTCTGGGCCGACCGACGTGCTGTCCTTCCCGCTGCTGGAGCCTGAGGCTTATCCGCCGCATCAGGGTCGCCTCAACCAACCCGCCGATCGACCGACCGCTACGGCCTTTCGGCTGCCGCCAGGCCGGCGCCCGCACCTCGGCGACATCGTCGTCTCGGTCGAACGCGCGATTGATCAGTCCGAGTCCGGCGCAGGCGGCCAGACGAACGACGTGACCTGGTCGCCGGCCGACGAGCTGCGCCTCCTCGTCGTCCACGGCACGCTCCACATCTGCGGCTGGGATCATGCGCGACCGGCCGAAGGAGCCGCGATGCGTGACCTCGAGCGAACGATCCTCAACCGTCCGTCACGGGGCCGTCGCGGACGGGGGTAATATCGGCACGCGGGGCCCGACGGAGTCGTTCGGGCCCGATTCGCGTGTCCGCCGCAGCTCACGCGTCCGTTGGAGAGGGATCGCCTGCTCGTGAAGATGATCATCGGCCTCGGGAATCCGGGGTCGCAGTATGCCGAGACCCGCCACAACATCGGCTGGATGGTCCTCGATCGATTGGCCGATCGGGCCGGCTGGTCCGGTCACGGCCGTCAGCGAGATGCGGCGTCCGTCGTCCAAGGTCGTCATCTCGGCCTCGACCTCGTCCTCGCCAAGCCGCTCACGTTCATGAACGAGTCTGGCGTGGCCGTCCGCAAGCTGCTCGTGCGTCACCACGCGCCGCTCTCGGAGATCCTGGTCATCGCCGACGATTTCGCCCTGCCGTTCGGCAAGCTCCGCTTCCGGGAGGGCGGCGGAGCCGGTGGTCACAACGGCCTCGCATCGATCATCGACGAGATGGCGTCCGAGAAGTTCTCGCGCCTGCGGATCGGGATCGGGGAGCCCGGCCCGGCCGCGGTCGACCACGTCCTGTCCCGCTTCACGGTCGAAGAGCGGGCGCGGCTGCCGGAGCTTCTCGACGCCGCGACGGACGCGGTCGAAGCGTGGGCTCGTGACGGGACGAGCAAGGCCGCGAATCGATTCAACACATTCCAGCTCCGCCCGGCCGAGGAGACGATGACCGCGGCACCGGGCGAGGTCGATGGGCCGCCTGGGCCGGACGGGATCCGCCGAACGAAGACCGGCTGGCGACGCGTCCTTCGACGCGGGGAGCCGTGACCGTGCCCAGACTCGAGGTTCCCGGCCAACGCCTCTCGCGCAAGACCGCCGTCGCCCGGCGGGTGGCGGCCACCCGGGCGTCCGACGCGCGGCCGCGGAGCGGGGCGCGGATCCCGGACCTCTCGGCGCTGCCGCCGCTTCTCATCGATACCGGAGCCTTCGCTTCCCTCCGCGAGCGGCTCGACGCGAGGGTGGGTCACGCAGGCGTCACCAGCGTCCCACACGGCGCCAAGACCTTTCTGGCGGCCGCCCTCGTCGCCGCCGGCGAGCGGATCTGCTGGATCGCTCGCGATGCCGAGATCGGCGATCGCGTGTCCGATGAGCTCGGTGCCTGGCTCGGCGACCCCGGGCGGATCGCCGTCCTCGAGCCGCGGACCGCCCTCGCCTACGAACGCAGCGAGCTCGTTGCCGATGAGACGGCAGCCCGGGTGGCGGCGCTCGCCCACTGGCGCGGCGGAGGGGCGCGCGTCCTCGTAGCGTCGGTCCAGGCGCTCCTTCAGCACACGATCGATGCGACCGACCTGCCGGCCGCGCCGCGCGTCCTTGCGACCGGTGCCCGTGTCGGGATCGATACCCTCTCCGAGGAGCTTCTGGCCCTCGGCTACAGGCCGACGATGGAGGTGGCCGGCCGGGGCGAGTTCGCGCGCCGCGGCGGCATCGTCGATGTCTTCCCGCCCTCATCGTCTCTCCCCGTCCGCCTCGAGTTCTTCGGAGACGAGATCGAGTCCCTGCGGGCCTTCGACCCGGCCGACCAACGCACGGTCGGGCAGATCGGCGAGCTCGAGCTCCTGCCGGCGAGCGAGTTCCTGCTCCCCCAGGCCGTCGAGCGCGTGGCAGGACTCACGGCAGCGGGAGCCCTGCCCGGCGATCGTTCGCTTCCCGAGCGTCTGGCGGCGGATCTCGCCCGTTTCGCAGGCCGCGGCGAGCGGCGGGCGATCGATGCCGGGGACGCGGCGGAGGTCTGGGCGCCGTATCTGGCACCGGCGACCGGTCTCGACCACGTGTCGGTCGACACCCTGCTGCTCTTCGACGAGCCGGGCGATATCGCCGAGTCGGCCGATTTCCTGTGGCGCCAGGCGGACGAGCGTCGAGCCGAGCTCGTCGAAGCCGGTGAGCTGCCGAAGAGCTGGCTGTCCGCCTATCTCGGTCGGAAGGACTGGTCGGCCCGCCTCAGGGCCGCCCGGACGCTCGAGCTGACCTGGGAGAGCGAGCTTTCGCGGAAGACGGCCATCGCCGGAAGCGGACTCGCGTCTGGCGATCTGTTCGGCTGGCACGAGCCCGAGCTGCCCTTCGGTCGGGTCGGCCGGATCGCCGAGGCGGTCGAGGGCTGGGTCTCCGAGCGGGCTCGCATCGTCGTCGCATCCGACCAGGCGCCGCGTCTCGCCGAAGTGATGGAGGAGGCCGGCCGGCCGGTGGCGGTCGTCGCCGACGTCGTCGATCCGCCACCACCGGGAGCCGTGGTCCTCGTCGACCGCAGCCTTGGCAGCGGGTTCGCCGGCGGCCCCGATGGCCTCGTCGTCGTAACCGACCGGGAGCTGTTCGGATCGGTTCGCGTCCGCCGTCCCAAGGCCCTTCGACGGGTCGTCCCGCGCGACGTCCTCGAGCGCCTCGAGGCCGGCGACCTCGTCGTCCACATCGATCACGGCGTCGGGCGCTATGAACGGATGCTCCGCCGGCGCGGGCCGGGTGGCGAGGAGCGCGACTACCTCGAGGTGGCATTCGCGGGGACGGATCGGATGTTCGTGCCGGTCGAGCAGATCGGCCGGGTGACGCGCTACGCGGGCGGTGAGCGGCCCCAGCTGTCGCGCCTCGGAGGAACCGAGTGGCAGCGGACGAAGGAGCGGGTGCGGCGCGCCGTCGGCGACCTGGCCGACGAGCTGCTCGCCCTCTACGCCGCTCGGACCGATGCGCCGGGCCACAGTTTCGGGCCCGATGGCCCATGGCAGGGCGAGCTCGAGGCGAGCTTCCCGTACGAGGAGACGCCGGACCAGCTGCGGGCGGTCGTCGAGGTCAAGCTCGACATGGAAGCCGTCCGGCCGATGGATCGGATCGTCGTCGGCGACGTCGGCTACGGCAAGACCGAGGTCGCCCTTCGGGCCGCCTTCAAGGCCGTGACCGACGGTCGCCAGGTGGCCGTCCTCGTGCCGACGACCGTCCTCGCCGACCAGCACTATCGGACCTTCCTGCAGCGCTTTGGAGCCTTCCCGGTCGAGATCCGGCTGCTGTCTCGGTTCGTCGCCCACGCCGAGCAGCAACGCACGGTGGTGGGGCTCGCCAGCGGCGATGTCGATCTCGTCATCGGCACCCATCGATTGCTGTCGCGCGACGTCCGCTTCAAGGAGTTGGGCCTTGTCGTCGTCGACGAGGAGCAGCGCTTCGGCGTTGCCGCCAAGGAGCGTCTCAAGCAGCTCCGTCGCGAGGTCGACGTGTTGACGCTGTCGGCGACGCCGATCCCTCGGACGCTCAATCTCGCCCTCGCCGGCGTCCGCGACCTGTCGGTCATCGAGACGCCGCCCGAGGATCGGCTGCCGATCCAGACCCGCGTTGCCGAGGCGTCGGCGGGCCTCGTCCGCGACGCGATCCTGCGCGAGCTCGACCGCGGCGGCCAGGTCTTCTACGTCCACAACCGGGTCGAGACGATCGAGGCCCAGGCGGAGCAGCTCCGACGGCTGTTGCCGGGCGCCTGCATCGGGGTTGGTCATGGCCAGATGGCCGAGGGGGCCCTCGAGCGGGTCATGGTCTCGTTCGCGGCGGGCGACACGGACGTCCTCGTCTGCACGACGATCATCGAGTCGGGTCTCGACATCCCCAACGCCAACACGATTGTCATCGATCGCGCCGACGCCCTCGGGCTGGCCCAGCTCTATCAGCTCCGCGGGCGGGTCGGTCGGTCGTCGCGCCGCGCCTACGCCTATCTCCTGTACCGGCGCAGGGAGCGGATGACGGAAGAAGCGCGCCGCCGCCTGCAGGCCATCTTCAACGCATCGGAGCTCGGCGCGGGCTTCCAGATCGCCCTGGCTGACCTCGAGATCCGGGGCGCGGGCAACATCCTCGGCGCCGAGCAGTCGGGCCACATGGCGGCCGTCGGGTTCGACCTCTACTCGCGGCTCCTGTCCGAGGCAGTCGAGGAGCGGCGTGCCCACCGCGAGGGTCGCGAGCCCGTCGTGGAGACGCCGGCGGCAGTGGTCGATCTGCCCGTCGACGCCCATCTCGCGGACGACTACGTGCCCGACGTTGCCCAGAAGCTCGAGCTCTATCGGCGCCTCGGTCGCGCCCGTACGCCGGCCGATATCGCGGCCTTCCGAGCCGAGCTGATCGACCGCTTCGGGCCGCCACCCCAGGCCGCGCAACGCCTCGTCGAGGTGGCCGAGCTGCGGCTGGCCGCCGAGGCCGCCGGGGTGTCGTCGATCAACCGCGAGGACGGCCAGCTCGTCGTCCGATTCGGGGCCGGTCTGTCGCGTGCGACCGCGATGCGCCTCCTGGCCGGCGCCGGCCTGCCGTGGGTGCGACCGACCGATGTCGTCTTCGCCAGCAATCAGGTCCGCATCCGGGCGCCGGCCGATCCCGGCCGGGCCTGGGCGCTGACGCAGGCCGTGGTGGCCCGCCTCGGCGACGACGAGCGCGAGCCATCGACCGCGGACGCCGTTGGCCGATGAGCGACGGATCGCTGATCCGGGCGTCGGATTCGATGCTCCTCGTCATCGATGTCCAACCCGGTTTCCTGGCGCGCCTGGCGATCGAGGAAGCCGAGCGGATCGTCGACCGCATCGCCTGGCTGGCACGCGTGGCGACGAGGCTCGACATCCCGATCGTGGCGACCGAGGAGGAGCCCGATCGTAATGGTTCGACCGATGCGACAGTCGCGGCAGCCCTGCCGACCGGTGCATCGGTGCACCGCAAGAATGTCTTCGGACTGGCCGATCAGCGAGACATCATGGCCGCCGTGGAGCGGTTGGCGCGCCGGACGGCCGTTCTCGTCGGTTGCGAGACCGACGTCTGTGTCGCCCACAGCGCGATCGGGCTCGTCGAGCGCGGCTACAGGACGGTCGTCCTTGCCGATGCGACGGGCTCGCCGGGCGATGGCCATGCCTCCGGCCTCGAGCGGATACGGCTGGCAGATGCCATGGTGACCACCACGAAGGGCATCTACTACGAGTGGGTACGCACGCTGGAGACGGCATACGAGGTCGAAGGAGCCGTCCCGCCTCCCTCGGGCTTGGATCTGTAAGCCGCTCGGCCATGCAATCCTCGCACCCGACTGGACAGCGCTCGCGACTGGACAGCCGATCGCGCCCCGCCGATGATGGCGAGGCCTGCGAGCCGACGGCTGGCGATGGAGGGACTGACATGAGCGCATACATGGTCGCTGCCCTGAGAGCCTGGAAGCTGCGCGGGCGGTCGTTCGCCGGCCTCATGGTCATCACGGCCGTGGTCGCTGCAGGATGCGGCGTGGCTGCGTCGCCGAGCCCATCGCCGGTTCCGTCGGCGAGCCCGTCGCCGGTTCCGTCGCCGAGCCCGTCAGTCGACCCGTCCGCGGCCTCGAGTGCAGGCCCGAATCCGGCCGCCGCGATCAAGATCGCCCCGCCCTACACGACCTCGGCCATCGATCCGTTCATGGAGAACTCGATGAGGGAGCTCTTCCTGACCGGGGCGGGGTCGTTTGGGTCGCTCCTCGACTTCGGCGGCGTCCAGGTCAACCGCGACGACAAGCTGGCCGGCTTCCTGTTCACCCTCAGCCTCCCGAATGATGTGCCGTTCGACGCCACTTCCTGGGAGGCCTTCCGGAAAGGCATGGAAGGCGGATCCGCCACCACCTTCACGTCCAAGACAATCAACGGCACCGACGTCTACTTCGGCACGGCATCCGGCACGCCGATCGCCGTGATGCTGCTGGACGGCGACGTCGTGTTCATCATCGGGCTGGAGCCCGGAACCGAAACTGAAGAGATCGCGACGGCGGTCGCATCCGCCAACGCCTGACGCCCGCCGCAGATCGCGGGTCGAGGCGCCACCCCTGCAGCCCTTGATCCAGGTCGACCTTCGATCGGCCTGCGTTAGACTGACCGCGCCCAATCCGCCCAGCCGGAGGATGCCGTTCTCGTGTCGGTCGAGGACCTGCGCGCTCATATCCGTGAGATCCCGGATTTTCCCAAGCCCGGGATCCTTTTCTACGACATCACGACCCTCCTCAAGGATTCAGGTGGCTTCCGTGAGGCGATCGATCAGATGCTCGGGCCATATCGCGACGAGCGGATCGACATCGTCGTCGGGATGGAGTCGCGCGGATTCATCTTCAGCGCCCCCATGGCGCTCGAGCTCAAAGCTGGCTTCGTGCCGGTTCGTAAGCTCGGCAAGCTGCCGGCCGAGACGTACTCGATCGAGTATGCCCTCGAATACGGCAGCAACACGCTCGAGATCCACCGCGACGCGATCACAGCCGGTCAACGCGTGCTCGTCGTCGACGACCTGCTTGCGACCGGGGGCACGGTCGCTGGAACGATCGAGCTGGTCGAGCGCCTGGGTGGTGAGGTGGTTGGACTGGCCTTCCTCATCGAGCTCGACTTCCTCAAGGGGCGCGATCGATTGCCCGGTCGCCAGGTCACGAGCGTCATCCACTACTGAGGCGAGCGAACGAGCCGGATGGTGGACGAGACGCCGCCGAAACCTGACGAATCGACCGAGGGACCCGCTCCCCAGGCCGAGGAGGTCGACCTTGGCCGTCGCCTCTTCTTCCGCCGTTTCGCCGGCGACGTCGTCAACGCGGCCGTCGGCGTCGTCGGGGCGGCATCCTCCATCTCTGCGACGTCGATGGAGGCGGCCAGGACGCTCCTTGCCGACGTCGAGCTCGATGAGCCCGAGAGCCCTCCGAATGGCGAGGCGAGCGGCTTCCGAACGCCCTTCCGGGAGGAGGATGGCGCGCTCTTCCTCATCGACCAGCGACGCTTGCCGAGCGAGCTCGTAGAGCTCCGCTGTGAGACCACCCGCGACGTGACCGTCGCCGTCCGGGACATGGTCGTGCGCGGGGCGCCGGCCCTCGGCCAGGTCGCCGCAATCGCCATGGCGATGGCCGCCAACCGGACGCGGACGATGCAGTCCCACGCCCGCGCCGCGAACCTGAACGGTGCCGCTAACGCCCTGGCCAACGCCCGCCCGACCGCGGTCAACGTTCGCTGGGCGGTCGATCGGATGCTTGCTCGCTACGAGGCCCTGGGCGGTCTCGCGGCCGACGGTGACGCGCTCGCCGACGGTCTCCGGGCCGAGGCCGATGCGATCGTCTTCGAGGCGACCGACGACCATGGCCGGCTCGCCGAGGCAGGCTTCGCGCTCCTGCCGGAACCCGAGGATCGACCGCTGCGGTTGCTCACCCACTGCAACACCGGGCCACTCGCCTGTGGCCAGTTCGGGACGGCGCTCGGCGTCGTCCAGGTGGCCCACAACCACGAACGGCGGCTGCACGTCTACGTCGACGAGACGCGGCCGTATCTCCAGGGCTCGCGCCTGACCGCCTGGGAGCTGGATCAGGCCGGCATCCCGCACACTGTCGTCGCCGACGTCGCGGCCGGCTGGCTCATGACCAACGGCCTCATCGACGCCGTCCTCGTCGGCGCCGATCGGATCGCCGCCAACGGTGATACGGCGAACAAGGTCGGGACATACGGGCTGGCTGTCCTCGCCGCCCGCCACGAGGTGCCCTTCTACGTCGTGGCGCCGACCTCGACGGTCGATCTTGCGACGCCCGATGGTGCGGCCATCCCGATCGAGCAGCGGTCGCCCTCGGAGGTCCTGTTGTTCCGCGGTCAGCGCGTCGCACCGATCCGGACGGGTGCACTCAACCCGGCATTCGACGTGACGCCGGCCGAGCTCATCAGCGCGATCGTGACCGAGGAGGGTGTCCTTCGGGCGCCCTTCGAGATGTCGCTCCCGGCCGCCCTCGAGCGGCGCGCGGCGCGGCGCGTGCCGCCGCCGCCGTTCCCGGGCTACGTCTCCGACGGTGATCGCGGCGCCGAGCCCGAACCGACCGCAACAGCTGGAGCGAGCGGCTGATGGCGACCGTCGCCGTCGCGCGCGACCGCAGCGGGATCGTCGCCAAGCCGGTCACCGACCGGATGGTCCTGCGCGCCTTCCTCGATCGCGACCGCCTCTGGGCGGCCTACGCGATCTGCGACCTCGAGGATCACGAGTTCCGGCGCACTCGCTGGGGCGGCGCCTGGGAGGGCGATCGGCTCGTCGCCCTGGCGGTCGAATACGCCGGGCCGACACCCCAGCCGCTGTTCGCGATGGGCAGCAGCGAGGGGATCGACGCGATCCTCCGCGACGTCCTGAGGCCTCGTGCCGCCTACATCGCAACACGAACCGAGGTCCTCGGCGCGGTCACCCGCAACTACCGCATCGAGCCGGCGGTCCCGATGGTCCGGATGTGGGTCGATCAGACGCGCTTTCGGCCGCGGGTCGAGCCGGCCGTCCAGCGCCTCGCCCCAGCCGAGGTGGGCGACCTCAACCGTCTCTACCGGCTCGGCTTCGCGTCGTGGCTGCCCTCGACTGCGATCACCGAGGGTGTCTACTACGGCCTGCGCATCGGCGGCCGGCTGGTATCCGCCGCCGGGACTCACGTCGTGAGCCCGCGGGCCCGCCTGGCGGTCGTCGGCAACGTCCTGACGAGCGGCGAGTATCGCGGTCGCGGCTACGCCCAAGCGGTGACCGCGGCGGTGACTGAAGCCCTCCTCGGCTACTGCGACCAGGTCGTCCTCAACGTCCGCTCCGACAACCCACCGGCGCTCCAGGCCTACAGGTCGATCGGATATGCGGAATACTGTCGCTTCGAGGAGCGGCTCGGCTATCGACTCGAGGCTCCATGGTCGGGCTGGATGACGGGCATCCGCCGGCTTCTTCGCTCTGGAAAGGATGCCAGCCGCCGATGACCTCTGCGCCCACCGCGTTGCCCGCCCACGACCTCACCGATCTCGGCCTGGCGGACGAGGGCACCCGGCGCATCGAATGGGCCGAGCGCGAGATGCCGGTGCTGCGTCTCATCCGCGAGCGCTTCGAGCGCGAGCGCCCCCTGGACGGCGTCCGGGTCGCCGCCTGCCTTCACGTCACGACTGAGACTGCGAATCTCGTCCGAACCCTGGTGGCCGGTGGAGCCGACGTGGTCGTGGCGGCCTCGAACCCCCTCTCGACACAGGACGATGTGGCGGCCGCGCTCGTCGCCCGCTATGGCATCGCGACGTATGCCCGCCGGGGCGAGGACCGCGACACGTACTACGCCCACCTCAACGCCGTGGCCGACACCCATCCGATGCTGACGATGGACGACGGCTGCGATCTCGTCTCGCTCCTCCACAGCGAGCGACCCGACCAGGTCGGCGAGGTCTGGGCGGGGACCGAGGAGACGACGACAGGCGTCGTTCGTCTCCGGGCAATGGCCGCCGACGGCGCCCTGCGTTTCCCGGTCATCGCCGTCAACGAGGCCCAGACGAAGCACTTCTTCGACAACAGATACGGGACCGGCCAGTCGACGGTCGACGGGATCCTGCGGGCGACGAACATCCTCCTCGCCGGACGGCACGTTGTCGTCGCGGGTTACGGCTGGGTCGGTCGGGGCATCGCCTCGCGGATGGCGGGCATGGGCTCGCACGTCGCCATCGTCGAGGTCGATCCGGTTCGCGCGCTCGAGGCGCTCATGGACGGGTATGCGGTCATGACCGCCGCTGACGCTGCTCCGTGGGGCGAGCTGTTCGTCACCGCGACCGGCAATCTGAACGTCTTCCGGCGCGAACATTTCGCGGCGATGCGTGACGGCGCGATCATGGCCAACAGTGGCCACTTCGATTCAGAGCTTGACCTCGTAGCCCTGCGGGAGATGGCCGAGGGCCACGTCCGCGAAGTCCGCACCAACGTCGTCGAGTACGACATCGGCGGCAAGCGGATCAACGTCATCGCCGAGGGACGCCTCGTCAATCTCGGGGCGGCCGAGGGCCACCCGGCGGCGGTGATGGACATGAGCTTCGCCAATCAGGCCCTGTCTGCCGAGTACGTCGCCCGCGAGCACGCCAGTCTCGAGAACCTCGTCTATGTCGTGCCCGAGGCGATCGATCGCGAGGTCGCCCGGCTCAAGCTCGCCGCGCTGGGCATCGAGCTCGAGGGGATGACCGCCGAGCAGGCTGCCTACGTAGCATCCTGGCGGCACGGGACGTAGCCGATGAAGGGGGACGAGACCACCGGCTCCAACGAGCCGATCGTCGCACCGTACGGGAGCTGGCGATCGCCGATCACCCTCGAGATGCTCGCCACGTCGGGTCGGGCGCTCATCGGCGTTCACGCCCAGGATGGGCGTGTCTGGTGGCTCGAGGGACGGCCCTCAGATGGCGGCCGCGCGACGCTCGTGCGCTGGGCGCCCGGCGGCGAGCCCGAGGACATGTCGCCTCCAGGGATGAACGTCCGCAGCCGCGTTCATGAGTACGGCGGCGCGGCATTCCTCGTCGATGGCGACCTTGTCGTCGTGTCGGATTTCGTCACCGGCCGGCTGCACCGCCTGGGCCCGGGCCGGACGTCCGAGCCGATCACGCCGGAACGAGCCTGGCGCTACGCGGACGTCATCCATGACACCCGCCGGAGCCGCCTCGTCGCCGTCCGCGAAGACCATGAGACGGGTGGCGAGCATGTCAACGAGCTCGTTGCGATCCCGCTCGGCGGCGGCGATCTCGAAGTCATCGCTACCGGCCGCGACTTCTACAGCGCTCCCCGCCTGGCACCCGACGGCGACCGCCTCGCCTGGCTCGAATGGGATCATCCGAACCTGCCCTGGGACGGCACGAGCCTGCGCCTTGCCGATGTTCGGGCGGACGGCTCGCTTGGGGCGCCGGTCACCGTCTTCGGCAACGCCCACACGTGGGTGAGCCAGCCTCACTGGTCGGCCGAGGGCGAGCTGTGGTTCGTCGCCGAGCCCGGTGAGTGGGCAAATCTCCACCGCCTCGGCCTCGACGGTCGGGTGGAGCCCGTGGCCGCGATGGCCGCCGAGTTCACCGGGCCAGACTGGACATTCGGCCAGCAGACATACGGCTTCCTGGCCGACGGGCGGCCCCTCGCCGTCGCTCGGACCGGTGGCCGCGACCGCCTCTATCTCATCGACCGGCGCGCGGGCTCGACACGAGAGATCGCCCTTCCCTTCACTGAGATCCTGCATCTCTCGATCGACGGCGATGCGGTGTACTTCATCGGCGCCCATCCCGCAGCGCGCCTCGCCGTCATGAACCTCGATGTCGGCAGCGGGCGATGGGCGGTCGTTCGGGCCGGTTCCGACAGCGATCTCGATCCGGCGATCGTGTCGGCCGCCCAGCCGATCACCTACCCGACGACCGATGGCGCGATCGCTCATGCGATCTTCTACCCGCCCACGAACCCGGCATTCGCGGGCCCCGAGGGAGATCTGCCGCCGCTCATCGTCACCAGCCACGGAGGGCCGACGGGGGGCGCCTACACGGGCCTCTCGCCGGCGGCCCAGGCGTTCACGAGTCGGGGGATCGCGGTCGTCGACGTCGACTACCGTGGCAGCACCGGCTACGGCAAGGCCTACCGCCGGGCATTGGAGGGCCGTTGGGGCGTGGTCGATGTCGACGACTGCGTCGCGGCCGCGCAGTCCCTCGTGGCGCGTGGCCTCGTTGACGGCAAGCGCCTGGCGATCCGCGGCGGCTCGGCGTCGGGCTACACAACGTTGTGCGCCCTCGCATTTCGCGACGGCTTCTCGGCCGGGGCGTCCTGGTTTGGCCTGGCCGACCTCGAGAAGTTCGTCATGGACACCCACAAGTTCGAATCGCGCTACCTGTTCAGCCTCGTCGGTCGTTATCCCGAGGCCAAGGAGCTGTACCGCGAGCGTTCACCGATCCATTTCGTCGATCGAATCAGCGTTCCCGTGATCATCCTCCAGGGCGCCGAGGACCGCGTCGTGCCGCCGAGCGAGGCGGAGGCGATCGTCGCCGCCCTGCGAGCGAACCACGTGCCCCACGCCTACCTGCTCTTCCCCGGCGAGGATCACGGCTTCCGCAGCGCCGAGGCCATCATCCGAGCCTACGGCGCCGAGTTGTCCTTCTATGCCCAGGTTTTCGGCTTCAGCCTCGCCGACGACGTCGAGCCTCTCGTCATCGAGAACCTCCCCGCGTCCTGACGGCCCGCCGCGTCCTGACGGCAGGCCGCGTCCTGACGGCAGGCCGCACCCTCCTCGGGCTTGGGGCGTGCCACGTCCTCGCAGAATGCACGCCAGATGAGCGTTGTAGGTCGGATTGCGCAGGGGCGCGAAGTGCGTCACCGCGCCAGGCACGCCGGGGTGAGCATTCCGGGGCAGATCTGGTCTCCGCCGAGCGTACCGCGACCGCCCACCGTGTCCCCGCCACAATACCAGCGCCCCCACAATGCTCACTCGGTGTGCGTACTTCGGTATGTTCGCTGGGGTCCCTAGTTCGGGAGAAGCTTGTCGGTCAGGAGCTGATCGACGGTGACGGGCTTGGCGACCGGACTGTCGGGCAGGTTGGTCATGAAGTCGAGCATGGCGGACCAGCCCGGGCGGTCGAGGGCACCGAGTCCGGCGGTCGCCGTAGTCTCGTCCTGCCACATGTCGATCGTCGCCTTGAGCACCGCCAGCTGGGTGTCGCGATCGGAACCAACCTCCGGCACGCGGACGATGGCCGCCTCCAGGCCCTTCTCAGGGTCGGCGATGATCTCCCTCTCGGCCCGCAGCGTCGCATCCACTAACGCACGCAGCGCATCGCCCTTGGCGGCCAGCGTCGAATCGCCGACGATCAAGCCGTTGCCGACCAGCGGGACGATGTCGTCGACGGTGAAGACCACAGGATCGCCACCCGCCAGGCCGAGCACCACCGGCTCGTTGTTGGCGAAGCCCGTCGCCGCATCGCACTCGCCGCGGTCGACGCATGCACTCTGACTGAAGTCCGGGAACAGGACGAGCTCGACATCGTCGGGCGTCAGGCCGGCATCACCGAGCAGCGCCTGGAGCATGATCCAGCTCGAGCCGTACCGGCCCGGTGTGCCGATCTTGCGGCCTTTGAGATCGGCGATCGTCTTGATTCCGGATGCGCCGGGGGCGAACACGACGTTGGGGAAGTCGGCATAGATCGTGGCCCCGTAGCGGATCGGGATGCCCTGGCTGACAGCCGGCACGACCGAGGTCCCATCGGCGAGGGCGATGTCGACGGCCCCCTGGCCGACGAGCGTGACGAGCTCGAGATCGATCTTGTTGATGAGCTCGACCTCGAGGCCCGCGTCACGGTAGTAGCCGGCTTGATCGGCGAGGTAGAACTGGGCGAACTGGACCGACGGGAAGAAGCCGAGGCCCACGGCCAGCTTGACGGGTTCGTTCGCCGAGGGCGAGGCACCACCGGTGCAGGCGATCGCAGTCGTCGCCATAAGGAGACTTGCGATCGTGAGGCGTGCCGTCCGCATCGATGTCCTCCGGCCCGTTGCGACCTGGGTTGTCGGTCGCCCTCAGGGGTCGGAAGGGTGGGCACGGTCGCAAGGACACGCGGCCCGCCTTCTTCCATCCGGACTCTCACCGTCGGCTCCGGCTCGACGTCCTCGCGGCCGCCGTTCGGATCTGCTGACACCCAGCGTTGTCGCCGGGCCGCTCGTGGGCTCGCCCGCTCTCACGGGTCCTACCACCGGTCGGGGTTTTCACCCTGCCCTGAAGGCCCGCGAAATCGTAGCACGGAGCCCCGGAGAGTCCTGAATCGGCAACGGAACTAGCCGCGGGCACCCAGCAGGCGGTGCTCGATGGCGACGACGATCCCGTACATGACGACCCCCACGACGGCGATCAGGAGGAGCGTCGCGAACAAGAGGGGGATGTCGAAAAGGGCCCCCCTTGCCAGGTTGATCAGGACGCCCAGGCCGCGGTCGCCGCCCGCCCACTCGGCCACGATCGCGCCAACGACCGCCAGGGTCACGCCGATCCGGAAGCCACCCAGGATCTGGGGCAGGGCGGCCGGGACCTCGATCGTTCGGAGGAGCTGGCCTCCTGTCGCCCGAAGCGATCGGCCCATCTCGAGGAGCCCCTGGTCGACGCTACGGAAGCCGATCATCGTGGAGACGGCGATCGGGAAGAAGACGATCAGGGCGCAGATGACGACGCGGGCCCCCAGTCCGGTCCCGAACCACAGGGCGATGAGCGGGGCGAGGGCGAGGATCGGCGTCGACTGGGCGGCCACGATGTAGGGGGACAGGACGGCGCCCGCGACGCGCGACCGGGCCAGCGCATATCCGACGAGCAACCCCAGCGTGCCGCCGACCGCGAGCCCGAGCAGGATTTCGACGAGCGTCGTAACGAGGTGCGGCCAGAAGGTCCCGTCGACCAGGGCATCCACGAACCGCTCGAAGACGACGATGGGCCCCGGCAGGATGAATGGCGGGTAGTCGAAGATCGCCACGATCGCGGCCCATCCAACGAGGATCGCCACCGCGCCGAGGGCCACGGCCGCCCAACGCTTCATGGTTCGTCCGTCGGTTGTGCCGTGTCTGCCGCGGACGCATCGTCGGTGATGGCCGGCCACCCAAGCAGGCTGCGGACTTCGAGCGACGCCGCCGCAAGAAGGGGCGAGTCGAGGTCGATGATCGTCCGCGGTCGCCCGAGCGGGCTCCGGATCTCGCCGGCGATTCGGGCGGGTCGCTCGGACAGGACGACGACCCGATCGGCCAGGAAGAGCGCCTCGCGGACATCATGGGTGACGACGACGATCGTGGTCCCGATCCGGGTCCACAGTCGGAGCAGCTCGACGTCGAAGCGCTCTCGGGTCAGGGCGTCGAGGGCGGAGAAGGGCTCGTCGAGCAGGAGGATGGAGGGCCCTCGAGCGAGGGCGCGCGCGATCGCCACGCGCTGGCGCATCCCGCCCGACAGCTCGTGAGGGCGGGCGTCGGCCGATCCTTCGACCCCGACCCGGCGGAGAAGCTCGATACCGCGCTCACGACGATCTTCGATGGGCACGCCCTCGAGCTCGAGCGGATACGTGGCGTTGTCGACGGCCGAACGCCACGGCAAGAGTCGCGGCTCCTGGAACACGAGCCCGACAGCAGTTTCCGGCCCGTGGACCGGCCTTCCGACGGCTTCCACCGATCCACCACCCGGCGAGAGGAGGCCGGCGATGAGGCGGAGCAGCGTGCTCTTGCCGGATCCGTTGGGCCCGACGATCGCCACCACCTCGCGCGCGGCGACGTCGAGGGAGATGTCGTCGATGACCGGGGCGCCGCCCTCAGAGGTGTCGAAGGCGAAACGAAGTCCGGTCAGGCGGATCGCCGCCGTCGCCGCGGGCGGTGAGGCGGCCGCGGTCACCCCGCAGCGGCGAGGATCGGCTCCGGCAACCCGGCATCGGCCGCAAGGAGGGCGGCCTTGTCGACCCGCTCCCACGGCAGGTCGAGATCGCTCCTGCCGAAGTGGCCGTAGGTGGCGGTCTGCCGGTAGATCGGCCGGCGCAGCTCGAGAGCCGAGATGATCGAGGCCGGGCGGAGGTCGAAGTGGCGGTCGATGAGGGCCTCGATCCGCTCGTCGTCGATATGTCCGGTTCCGAACGTCTCGATCGACATCGAGATGGGGCGGGCGATGCCGATCCCGTAGGCGAGCTCGAGCTCGAAGCGATCGGCGAGCCCGGCCGCCACGACGTTCTTGGCCACCCAGCGAGCCGCATAGGCGGCCGATCGGTCGACCTTCGTCGGGTCCTTGCCCGAGAAGCAGCCGCCGCCGTGGCGAGCCATCCCGCCGTACGAGTCGACGATGATCTTTCGTCCGGTGAGGCCGGCGTCGCCCATCGGGCCGCCGGTTACGAAGCGACCGGTCGGGTTGACGTGCATGACCGGATCGACACCCCGCAGCTCGTCGGGGATCGTCGGCAGGATGACCGTCTCGACGAGGTCGTGGCGGATCCTCTCGGGCCGGACGTCGGGGTCGTGCTGAGCTGCGATGACGACGGTCCTGACGCGCTTCGGAACGCCGTATTCGTATTCGACCGTGACCTGCGTCTTGCCGTCGGGTCGGAGATACGGCAGCTGGCCCGACTTGCGTACCTCGGCCAGCCGGCGAGCCATTCGATGGGCGAGCATGATCGGCATCGGCATGAGCTCGGGCGTCTCGCGACAGGCGAAACCGAACATCATCCCCTGGTCACCCGCGCCGAGCTCGCCCGACCCGGCGCCATCCTCGCGAACCTCGAGCGCGTCGTTGACGCCCATCGCGATGTCCTTGCTCTGTTCCTTGACCGAGACGAGCGTGCCGCAGGTCAGGTAGTCGAAGCCGTACTCGGCCTTCGTGTACCCGATGTCGCGGACGGTATCGCGGACCACGACCTGGAGATCGATGTACGTGCTCGTCGAGATCTCGCCGAGGACGACGACCAACCCTGTCGTGGTTGCCGTCTCGCAGGCGACGCGAGCGTAGGGGTCCTCGCGGATGATCGCATCGAGGATGGCGTCGCTGATCTGGTCGCACATCTTGTCCGGGTGGCCTTCGGTGACCGACTCGGACGTGAAGAGGTAGTGGGCGTCGTCGACGATGCTGGTCATGGCGCGGACTGTAGCACGCGACCTCGGGCCCTCCGACCCGCCCTCGGGCGAGGCGTCACGCGGCGGCGACCTTGGCCTTGAACTCCTCCCAGATGTCGAGCCGCTGTGTGTTCGAGGAGTTGTCCTTTGCGGCCTCGAGGCTGGCGATGACGGTGGCCGGCGGGTAGATAGCCGGATCGTCGAGCAAGGCTGCGTCGACGAGCGGTCGGGCCTCGTCGTTTGCGGTCGCATAGCCGTTGTGATTCGACTCCTCTGCCTGGATCGCCGGCTCCTGGATGAAGTCGAGCCAGGCGTACGCGGCGTCCACGTGGGGTGCGCCGGTCAGGAGCGTCCACGCGTCGAGGCGGAAGAGCGATCCCTCGATCGGGACGATGTAGCCCGCATCGGACGTCTCGGGCGTCCCAAGCTCGGCGAGCAGCGGCCCCGTCCAGCCGAGGGCGAGCCACGCCTCCTCGGAAGCCAGGCGCGCCCCGTAGGTGTCCGAATCGATGGCCAGGATGTGTGGGGCCACGCCCAGCAGCACCTTCCGGGCGGCCGCCAGCTCCTTCTTGTCGACCGAGTTCAGGGAGTAGCCGAGGAGCTTGAGGGGGAACACGAACACGTCGTCCATCGAGTCGACCAGGATCGTCTTGCCCGAGGCGTCGCCCTTTACGAGCGCCTCGAACTCCTTCCACGATCGTGGCGGCAATGGGACCGCCTTGCCTCTGTAGAGGATGCCGGTCGTGTCGCCGTAGTCCTTCGGGACGTGGTACTCCTGCTGGGGGTCCCACCAGAGGTGCTGGAAGGCCGGGTTGATGAGCTGGGCGTTCGGGAGCCGGCTGAAGTCGAGCTTCTGGATGTAACCTTTCTTGATCAGCTGCGGCAGGTACTCCGCGGAAGGGCAGCAGATGTCGGAGCCGGTCGGTCCGGCCGCGAGATCGTCGAGCAGCTGCTGGTGGCTGCCGAAGCTGTCGTGGTGGACATCGGTCACGCCGAACCGGGTCCCGAACTCGTCGATGTTGTCGGGTGCGATGTTGTCGGTCCAGTCGAGGATGCCGAGCTCGGTCCCGACGGATGGACTGGGCGAGGCCGGCGGGCCCGATGGGGCCGGCGACGACGATTGCGCCAGCGAGGGTGGGGGAGACGCATCGGCGCCGCAGGCCGCGAGGATGGCGGCCGAGCCAGTGAGACCAAGGAACCGAAGGGCTGTTCGGCGGTCGATGACCTTCCGGTTGTCGACGCCCGTCCGGCGGTCGATGACCGTCCGGTTGTCGATGACCGTCGTCGGCTTGGGGCGCGCTGGGCGCGACAGGGGAACTATGCAGACCTCACGTTATGCCTCGATCCACCCGGGCCGGAGCCCTCGGGGCCAACGGCCGGGCGCATGGTACCGAAGGGCACCGGGTTCGTCGTCCGACTGCTTGCCCGTGCGAGAATCGACGACCGATGGACATCGTCGTGCTTGCAGGCGGAGGCGGGACCCGCCTCTGGCCGCTCTCGGATCCGGCGCGACCCAAGCCGTTCCTGCCGCTCCTCGGAGACGAGACGCTCATCCAGCGGACGGTCGCGAGGCTGGAACCGCTCGTCGACGCCTCGCATGTGACCGTGGTCACCGACGTCCGGTACGCGGATCTGGTCCGCCAGCAGCTCCCCGATGTGACGATCGTCGCCGAGCCTGCAGGTCGCAACACCGCCGCCGCGGTGGCCCTCGCCGCGCAGTCCCTGAAGGGATCGCTGGACTCGGTCATGGTCGTCCTGCCGGCCGATCACGCCATCGGCGACGAGACCACCTTCGTGGGCATGCTCCCGGCGGCCGGGATGCTGGCCACCGGGGGGTTCGGCGTGCCGTCCCCTCTCGTGACGTTCGGGATCCGACCCGACCACCCGGCGACGGAGTACGGCTACCTCGTTCCCAGGGTCGAGGATGGGGCCGAGATGGCCGGCCTCATGGCCTACCCACTGGCCGCCTTCGTCGAGAAGCCCGACCCGGCCCGGGCTGCCGAGCTCCTTGCCCGACCGGGCACGGCCTGGAACGCCGGCATCTTCCTGTGGCGACGTCGGGCGATCCTCGACGCGTTCGCCCAGTACGCCGGCGACATCGCCACGACGATCGCGGACGGGCTCGGACGCGACGCTCTTGCGACGTCCTACGACGAGGTCCGGGCGACGTCGATCGATCGAGCCGTGATGGAGCCGGCGGCAGCCGATGGGCTCGTCGTCATGGCCTCGGCCGACGTCGGCTGGTCCGACCTCGGATCGTGGACCGCCCTTCTCGCCCGTCTCGGCGCTCGTGGGACGGGACGGGTCGTCGCCGCCGGCGAAGCCGCCCGCTCAGGGGCCGATGATCTCGTCGTCGAGCGGATCGACGGGCAGCTCGTCCTCTTCGACGGCCCGCGCGATACCCTCGCCTCACACCCGGTCGCGATCCTCGAGGGGACCGCTCCCGATCGGGAGATCGTCGTGGCTCTGCTCAGCCGGACCTCCGCAGCCGAGGGCACCTCGTGACCATGACCGCCGAGACAGCCACGACGCCGATCGTCTTCGGGACCGATGGCTGGCGGGCCAAGATCGCCGAGGACTTCACCTTCGATAACGTCCGCCGCTGCGCCGACGGCGTGGCCGAGTACGTCGTGTCGCGCGGCGAGACTGCCAAGGGCGTCGTGATCGCCTATGACCGGCGCTTCGCATCGGAGCATTTCGCGATGGCCGCCGCCGAGGTCCTCGTCTCGCGCGACATCCAGATCGCCTTCGCGGAAACGGCCGTCCCGACGCAGATGTCCTCGTACGAGGTCGTCATGCGCGGGTCCGCTGCGGGCATCGTCATCACCGCCAGCCACAATCCCTGGACCGACAACGGTTTCAAGGTCAAGTCGCCGTCGGGCTCGGCCGGCGGTCCTGACATGCTCAAGACGATCGAGGCCACGATCGCCGCCCACGCGGGGGAACCGATCGAGCGTCGGCCATTCGCCGATGCCGAGGCGGCCGGCCTCGTCGAGCGGTTCGATCCATATCCGGGCTACGAGGTCTTCGTGCGCCGGACCGTGGATCTGGACGCCCTGAAGGCCGGCGACGTGTCCGTGCTCGTCGATCCCCTCTACGGATCGGGCGCCGGTTGGCTGCCCCGGCTTCTTGCCGGCGGCCGTATTCGGCTTACGGAGATTCATCGCGAGCGAAATCCGTTCTTCGGCGGTATCAATCCGGAACCGATCCGACCGCACATCGACGAGTCCCTCGGCATCCTGGCCGGCGGCGGCTACGACATGGGCCTCCTTCTCGACGGCGACGCCGATCGAGCCGGTGCGGCCGACGAGCGGGGCACGTTCATCCATCAGCTCGAGGTCACGGGCCTGCTCATGTACTACCTCGCCGAGCACCGCGTCCTGCGCGATCCGGTCGTCGTCAGCGTCAACAACACGAGCATGGCCGGCCGCCTCGGTGAGCGTTACGGGATCGCCGTTCACGAGACGCCAGTCGGCTTCAAGTTCATCGGTCCGAAGATGATCGAGACCGAGGCCATGATGGGTGGCGAGGAGTCCGGCGGTTTCGGGTTCGGGATGCACCTCCCCGAGCGCGACGGCGTCTACGCCGACCTGCTGCTTCTCGACCTGTTCCTGCGCGAGCGCGCCAGAGGCCTCTGGCCGGTGTCGGCCATCCTCGAGCGCTTCCACGAGATCGCCGGCCCGTCGTGGTATCGACGGATCGACGTCCACGTGGCGCCGGCTGCATACCCGGCCACGAAGGAGCGCCTCATCGGCGGCCTGGCCGCCGATCCACCGACGACCATGGCCGGCGAGGCGATCGTCCGAGTGCAGCCGCTCGACACGAACGATGGCGCAAAGTACTTCACCGCAGATGGTTCGTGGTTGCTCATCCGAACGTCTGGGACAGAGCCGCTCGTCCGCGTCTACACGGAGGCGAGCTCAGAGGCACTCCGCGACGCGATGGTCGAGGCCGGCGAGGCGCTGGTCCGCGGCGGATGAGCACCGACGACGCGCCAGCACAGCAGGCGATCCGGGTTGCCAAGCCGTGGGGCGAGGAGCTTATCTGGACCCAGACCGAGCGCTATGTCGGCAAGGTCATCACGATCGAGGCGGGGAGACGCCTGTCGCTGCAGTATCACGAGCAGAAAGACGAGTCGATCCTCATCATCTCGGGCCGATTGCGACTCTATCTCGAGGGCGACGACGGCGTCATCGGAAGCGTCGAGCTCGGTCCAGGCGATCATCGCCGGATCGCGGTCGGCCGTCGCCACCGTTTCGAGGCGATCGATCGAACTGAGCTTGTCGAGGTCTCGTCGCCCGAGACGTGGGACGTCGTGCGCGTCGAGGACGACTACGGGAGAGAGGGGACGTCCGACCCGTAGAGCGTGACCCGAACGGGTCCTTCACCGGGGCTACCACCGGGGTGTACTCTGTCCGTGCGACCGTCACCTCCGGCTGATGCGACCGCCGGACGGCGGCCCCTGCAGCGCCCGAAAGGGCGACGGAGGTCCGCAGCGATGCACAGTTCCCTGATCGGCAAGGTCGAGAAGGCCAACCGGTACGCCCGCGAGCTCGATCGCATCACGATCGATCGACTGTCGGTCACGTTCCGGGGCGACAACGACACCCATCATGTCGGACTCGACGCCGGTCTGTGGCGCTGCACCTGCCATTACTTCGAGAGCTGGGGCGCCTGCGTCCACACCCTGTCACTCCAGAAGATCATGGGCGTCATGCTGCCCGAGGACGCCCAGGTCTCGATCTTCAGCGCGCCCACGCCGGTCGAAGCCTAGGAACCTGGCGAGGCCGGTCCCTCCGGCCGTGGCACGGCTCTCCGATCCGGGCGGGTTCCTCGAGCTGGCCGAGGTCAATCCACCGCGGTTTCCAGAATTCGACGCATATGTCCCTGGCCGGGACGTGGCGGCACGTGGTCATCACCGACAACGTCTTCCGCCAGGTCCGCGTGAGCCCGTATGCGCTCGCCGCCCGGATCACCCACGACGTCCCCGACGTCACGCCGACGATCACGGTGAGCACCCGCGACCGAAACATCCTGGCCATCGAGAGCGAGGTCCGGGGGGCGGTCGGCAACGGTGTCAACAGCTTCTTCGTCGTGCAGGGCGACGTCCTGCCCGAGGTCGACCATCTCGCCAACGCCTACGAGATCGTCGAGCACCTTCGACGCCTGAGCGACGAGTTCGCCACGATCGAGGTCGGGATGTCCTGCCGCAGCCAGCGCTGGATGAAGGAGCGCCGCGTCCGGGCCGGTGCCCAGTTCCTCGTCACCGGCCCGGTCATCGATCCGGCATCGGTCGGCGAGGTCGCCGAGCGGCTCGCCCTGTCGGCCGACGATCCGCCGGTCTATCTCGGCGTCATTCCGCCGTTCTCGTCCGACTGGGTCGAGCGGATGGTCGACCTCGGCGTCGTACCGCCGAGCCGCGATCTCCTCGACAGACTTGGGACGACTGCAGCGGATGTCATGCGACCGCAGGCCTGGGCGCTCGTCAGGGAGGTCGGTGCGAAGGCGAAGGACGCCGGGTTCGCCGGCGTCCTCCTCATGGGCCTGCGGTTCGAGACGGTCGTCGGCGAGGCACACGCGGCTCTGTCCGCGTAGGCGCGGGGGCGGTCTCGCTACTTCGTGACGGCCACATGCCAGTAGTAGGCGCCGGAACCGCCGGTCGCGAAATGCACATCGACCATGACGACCCAATCGCCCGCCGGAGGTGCTGGTACCTCGATCCCGGCCGGCCCGTCGGCCCCGGCCGGCCCGCCTGACGTGGCCAGGACGACCGGCGACGCCGTTTCCGGCTCGTCGGCGGCGGCGTAGACGGCGCGCCACGTCGTGCCCTCGGCGCCGAGGATCGACACGACGAGGACGTCGTGCACCGACGCGACGACGGTCTTGCCGAGAGCGGCCGCCGGCAGCCATGGCCCATCGCTGCCGCCGGTCGGCAGGCTGTAGCTCCCCAGCTCACCCGGGTATCGCATGCCGGCGACGGTCATCACGGCAGCCGGCACCACGGGCTCACTCGGGTCGACCGCCTCAGCTGAGGGGCCAGAGGCGTCGGGCGCGCCGACACTACCTGCGGACAAGCCCCCACAGCCTGCCATGACGAGGGCGAGGATCGCCGATGTCCCTGCCCGTCGCTCTACTCGCATGGCATGGCCACGGCGACCGCCAGGTACTGGCACGGGATGATGACGTCGACGATGACGCCGCTAGATGTCGAGCCCCGGAGGCCCTCCGCCGACGGCTTGGCGAAGGACGCTCGCCACTCGTAGGCAGTGGACGGCACGAACGACGTGACATAGGTTCCGGCGCTCGTTCCGGGAGCCATGGTGGCCACGGTGGTCCAGGCCGAGGCCGTGAGGACTCGCCGCTGCAGGACGACGGTGCGACTGGAGAGCGCATTCCCCGCCAGCTGCCCGTAGCCGGTGCTGCTGCCGATCTTGAGGGCGGCGGTGAACGTGACCGATCCGCCGTGGACGACCCACGTTCGGCTCGCCGTCAGCGACAGCGACGAGGCGAGGTCGAGGCAGGTCGAGATGCCGCTGGTGGCGGCCGGGACGTCATATCGCGTCTGAAGCGTCGCGACATCGCATCGACCGTAGCGGTGCATGTTCCAGCCCGTCGACGGCTTCGTCCGCGAGACCGTTTGGACCACGGCGTCGCTGTAGTCGCTCGCGTCGCTGTGATTGACGTGGTGGTCCAGGCCTTGCACATGGCCGAACTCATCGAGCGCGATCGTCTCGACGTCGAAGCAGCCGTTCGGCCACGGGGTCGTGAACATCTGACACCACTTGAGCGATCCCCAGTCGAAACGATGCCCCTGCTCCCGGAAGCCCATCGTGAAGCCGTCCGGAACGCTCCGCGTGAAGCAGGCGATGCCGTTGACACCGCAGGTGACGTCGAGCCCGTATTCGATGGGATTCGAACCGTTCGAGGCGTAGACGTAGCTGGCGGCGCGCGACGCCTTCGTCGCATTCGAGTCGGCGGCGGCCGCCCTGATCGCGGTCTGGAGCGCGGCCGGCGGCAGCTCTCCCGCCCGCCAACGGAAGGTGAGGGTCGTGTCCTTGGGCCAGAATGTGCTGCCGAGGACCGGATCCGGCGAGTGGCCAAGGACCGAGCCGGCCGTCAGGTAGGCAGCTGAGAGGAGGGCAACGACAACGAATGGTCGTGGGCGTCGTGTCCGGGTCATGGGGCAACCTCCGAAACCGACGAGCTGCTGCCGTCTTGCAGGCGGACGATCTCGGACGGACCGCGAGCGTCGATGCGACCGGCGATACCGACGGCGATCCAGCCGGATGGCAGGTCGACCGCAGACGCGGTCCTGCTGGCGGAAGTCACAAGACGTGTCGAAGCCGAGAGACCGATCTCGCCTAGAGGCACCCCGGAGAGGCCCACCACCTCAAGCGTTGCATCTGAGTCCCGCGCCTCATGGACGAGGACCGTCTCGCCGCCTACGTCGACGAGGGCAGCGCGACCTGCCGCCGCTATCAGTGGATGTCGCGCGCCGTCCTCGAGGTCGACGGTGACGATCGGGCAGGGCAGGCCCCGACACGCTTGATACGACACCAGCTGGCCGCGGGCGACGCCGAGTGGCTCGCCGAGGTCTGGATCGTCGACCGTTATGACCGAGCCGCCGCCCGCCTCGACGATCCGGGTCCGGCAGGCGAGGGCGCCGCACGATCCGACGACGAGGCGACCGTCATCGCTCCAGTTGAGCTCCGTGGACCAGGTGATCCCGAAGCGGTTGTCGGACCGCAGGGGCTCGAGGATACGAACCGGCCGGCCGCCTGTGATGAGATCCCGTCGCCAGACGCCGAGATCGGCCCGCGTCGTCCTGTCGAGGTGGAATTCGAAGATCGATGAGCCTGTCGGCCCGACTACTGCCCGGCGGACGACCGTCGCATCCGTCGCGACCGGATCGAGGCAGCCTGCCGCCAGGTCGAGCAGGGAGATCTCGCTGGCGGATCCGTCGTCGGCGCCGATCAGGATCATGCCCCCAACGGGGCCGGAGACGAATGACTCGGCGGGCAGGCTCACCCGGTAGCGTGGCCCGCCGGGTCCGCCGGCGCGAAGGTCCTGGCCGACGAGCCCGCCGGATCCATCGAGGAGCGGGTCAAGGCGCCACCAATCGCCGCTTGCCTCTCGGCCGGGCGACCCCACGGCCTGGATTGGACAGCGCGGTGGTGAGATCGCGGCGGCCTCGACTGGATGCGTGGCGATGGCTCCGGCGGCCATCATCCCGAGGAACATCAACGGGATCGCGCCGTCGATGGCGCCCCGAAACGGCCGTCTGACCGGCCTCATCGTGGTGACCTCCTCCGGCGGTCTGGGCGGGAGGAGGGCGAGGCCTGGATCGTCGCACGGGCCGGTTAGCTGCCGGTCACCGCACCCGAGCCCGTGCTACGCTGCGACCGCTTCCAAGCACCGCGTGGTCGCGAAGCCGGTGTAAGTCCGGCACAGTCCCGCTACGGTGACCGTCGCTCTTGCGACGGAAGTCCGGTCGCCGACCCCGTGGTCTGCTCGAACCTTCGAGAGAAAGGGTGAGGCACCGATGCGTTCTACCGGCTGACGACCCCCCTCCGATCAACGGAGCGAGGGGTCGCGACGATTCTCGGCCCCCTCGCGATCACCCCCCGCGCATCGCCGAGGTATCCATGGACGCGTCTCGCCGCCACCCCATGCTCATTGCCATCGCCCTGGTCGCGAATGTCGTGCTCGGGGCATGTACGCCGGCGCCGATCGCGCCGTCGTTCGGATCGCCTGCTCCCTCCCCGTCGACATCGCCGTCTGCATCGCCCTCGTCGTCGCCATCCGCGTCACCAACGCCGGTGGCCGAGTTCCCGATCACCCTCACGGACGATGAGGGCGCGGCCGTCACCATCTCCGAGGAGCCCCAGAGGATCGTCTCGTTGCAGCCGGCGATCACCGAAACGCTGTTCGCTCTCGGTGCCGGGAACCGCGTCGTCGGAAAGGTCGAGGACATCACGCCGTACCCGCCCGAAGCGGATGGCTTGCCGGTCGTGGCGACGTATCTCGGCGTGGATGTCGAGAAGGTCGTCGGCCTCGAACCGGACCTGGTCATCGCAGGCGGCAACGGGGGCAATCCCCCGGATGACATCGAGCAGCTGCGCTCCCTCGGGATCCCGGTCCTCGTCGTCTATCCCGCGACGCTCGATGGGGTCCTCGACAACATCGCGCTCATCGGCGACGCCGTTGGCCAGGGAGCGGATGCGGATGAGCTGACCGCCGACCTGAAGACGAGGATCGAGGCAATCGCCGGCAGCGCAGCCGGCCTGTCGAAGCCGCGGACGTTCTACGAGCTCGGCGACACCCCCGAGCTCTATGGTCCCGCCGACGACTCGTTCATCGCCCAGATGATCTCGCTGGCCGGAGCGACTCCCATCACCACCGGCAGCCCCACTGCCTTCTCGATCCCGCTCGAGGTTCTCATCCAAGCGGATCCCGAGGTCATCATCCTGGCCGATGCGGCCGGTGGGGTGACAGCCGAGACCGTCGCCGCCAGGCCGGGCTGGGCAGTGATGACGGCGGTCAAGAACGGGGACATTCGACCGGCGGATGACGCGATCATCACCCGTCCAGGTCCCCGGATCGCCGACGGATTCGCCGAGCTGGCCAAGGCGATCCATCCCGACATCGTGCTTCCTGCGAGCTGACGAGGGTGGCCAGCCGGACCGACACGCTGCCGACGACGACCGTCGGCGCCCAACTCGACGCGTTGCGTCGACGTCCGGTTCGGCTCGCCCTCGCTCTCGTTGCTCTCCTCGCCATCGCCCTTGTCGTCGGAGTGTTCGGTGGCTCCGTCGCGATCCCGCCGGCGGACTCGTTCTCGGTCGTGGTCGGGCACCTTCTGGGCATGGGCTCTGGCGCTACGGCCACGGTCGACACGATCGTCTGGGATCTCCGCGTGCCGCGGGTCCTGCTGGCGGCCGTCGTCGGCGCCGGCCTTGCGGTGGCCGGGACGACGTTCCAGGGACTCCTGCGTAACCCTCTGGCCGATCCGTACGTGCTCGGCACCGCCTCGGGAGCCGCTCTCGGGGCCGCCATCGCCGTCCTCATTCCCGTTCGCTTCGTCGTCCTCGAGTTCGGGCTCGTCAACGGGCTCGCGTTCGTCGGCGCCCTCGTCGCCGTCTGGGCCGTATATCGACTCAGCCGGACCAACGGACTCTCTCCTCTGACCTCGCTTCTCTTGACGGGCTATGCGGTCGGATCGCTTCTGGCCGCAGGGCTGGCCCTTGCCATGTACGTGTCGGGCGCCCATCTCCGCCAGATCTTCTCGTTCCTCCTCGGGGGGCTGGACGGGGCCTCCTGGTCGAGGCTGGCCGGGGCGACGATCCTCATCGGTCTTGCTCTTGTTGCCGCTCTGTGGCGGACGCGTTCGCTCAACGGATTCATCCTCGGCGAGGAGACTGCCGCCCACCTGGGCGTCGACGTCCCCCGGGAGCGCAAGATCCTGTTCGCGATCGGGTCGCTCGCCACGGCTGCCGCGGTCGCCGTGGCCGGGCTCATCGGCTTCGTCGGTCTTGTCGTCCCGCACCTCGTGCGGCTGGTCGTCGGGCCGAACGCACGGGTCGTCCTGCCACTCTCGGCCCTCGGCGGCGCCTTGCTCCTCGTCGTCGCCGACGTCATCTCCCGCCTCGCCGGGGAGATCCCGATCGGCGTCGTCACGGCCATCATCGGAGCGCCATTCTTCATCGTCATCCTGCGCCGTGCCCGGACGGGCTACGAGCTGTGACGGCGACCGTCACGACCCCCGCGCGCGCAGCGCCAGCGAGCGTGGTGCCTGCCGTGGAGCTTCGCGGTGTCGCTGCCGGCTACGGCGGGCGTCCGGTCATCGAGGACGTCGACCTTGCCCTCGCACGAGGCGAGCGGCTCGCTCTCGTCGGGCCCAATGGAGCGGGCAAGTCGACGCTGCTTCGCGCCATCGCCGGCACTGTCACCGCAACGACCGGCACGGTCGAGCTCGAGGGCCGGCCGATCGCCGACCACGACCGGATGGCCGTCGCCCGGCGACTCGCCGTCGTCCCCCAGGGAGCCAGTCTGCCCTTCGCGATGCGCGTCGAGGAGGTCGTCGGGCTCGGGCGGCTTCCACACGAGGACCCTTTCCGCGGTCACCGCCCCGCCGACCGCGCCATCGTCGCGGCCGCCATCGAGCGCGTCGGCCTCGGCGGGTTCGTCGGTCGCGACGCTCGCGAGCTTTCGCTGGGCGAGCGGCAGCTCGTCCTGGTGGCGATGGCGCTGGCCCAGGGGGCGGCGATCCTGCTACTGGACGAGCCCACCGTCCATCTCGACCTCCGTCACCAGGTGGATGTCCTCGCCCTCCTGGCCGATCTCAACGAGCGAGAAGGGGTCGCCATCGTCGCCGTCCTTCACGATGTCGGGCTGGCGGCTCGCTACTTCCCCCGGCTCGTTCTCATGGATCGTGGTCGGATCGTGGCCGACGGAGCTCCCGCGACCGTGCTTGCGCCGGACCGCATCCGCGACGTCTTCGGCGTCGATCCTGCCCTGGTCCGCCTGCCGGAGCCGATCTGAGGATGACCTACCGCCGAACTCCAGCGTTCCTGACGCGTTGGCCAACGGTCGTGAGGCTACGGCGCGCTACGGCGCGCAACTTGTTGAGCACAAACATGCTCAAATGCGCGAGCGTCACGCCTGACGCACGGCGATCCGGATGGACATGGGGTCCGGCCACACTTGCTGATACGCCCGCCTGAGCACGAGGGTGCTCGGACTCGACAAAGACGGTGCTCGGAATCGACGTCGGCGGTGCTCGGAATTGAAAATGACGGTGCTCGGACTCGACGACGGCATGGTCCGGGGCCGCGACCGGCTAGTCGAGCAGGACCTGCACGGCCTTCGGGGACCGATATTCGTGACCCCAGAAGACGGGTTCATGCTCCGGGTCAAGATGAATGCCCGGGAACCGTTCGATCAGGGACCGGATAGCGACGCGCAGCTGGACCCTGGCGAAGTGATGGCCGATGCAGAAGTGCGGCCCGGTGGCGAAGGACAAATGTTCGCGGCGCGGGCGGTGGATATCGAAGGCATCGGCCGTCGGCCCCCAGATCTCGCGATCGCGGTTGGCCGATGAGACGACCAGGATGACTCGTGCACCCGGCGGCATCTCGACGCCCGCGAGGGTCGTCCCCGGCGCGACCCCCCGAAGGAGGTTGCCGATCGGCGCCGTCCAGCGCAGTCCCTCCTCGACCGCGGCACCGATCAACGACGGGTCGGCGCGGACGGCGGCGAGCTGGTCGGGATGGCCCAGGAGACAGGCGGCGATCGTTGCGCCGCCGTGGGCTGGTTCCTGAAGCCCGCCGAGGAGGACGAGCTTGAACGAGGGCATGGCGAAGGCGATGCGCTGCTCGATCGCGCCATCGGTGGCGGCGACCAGCTGGGAGATGAGTCCACCATCGGACGCCTGCAAGTGCGCCTCGAACAGAGGACCGATGCGCTCGTCGATCTCCGCCGATACCGCCGAACAGAAGGCCGACTTCCGGGGGTCGTGCTCGTAGTTGGAGACGCCGGCGGCAAGGCCTGCGAACCAGCGCCGCAGTGTCGTGACGTCCACGAGCTCGTCGATCCCGATGGCGATGGCCAGGGCGCGAAGCGAGATCGGTTCGAAGTAGTCGGACACGAGATCGGCCTGCCCGGCCGTCGCCATGACCTCGAGGCGCTCTCTGCAGAGCTCCTCGAAGACGATCTGCATCGACGCCTCGACGGCGCGGGGTCGGAACGTCGAGTCGAAAGGACGGCGTCGAACCCTCGCCGGCTCGCCGTCGGTCGTCATCATCGAGATGCCGCCCAAGGCGATGTCGGTCGGCGAGTCCTCGACATGGGCGGGAAAGCGATCGCTATCAACGCAGGCCGCCTCGACGTCAGCCCAGCGGGTGACCATCCAGGTCTCGAGGGCAGGAATGTGAGCGACCGGGGCTTGTTCGCGCAGCGCCGCGTAGATCGGATATGGATCGCGCTCGAGGTCCTCGACCTGGATCGCCGCGAGATCGATCATCGTGCGAACCCGATCACCGTGCGATCTCGATCATGCCGGCCCGAAATCCGAACTCCGAAGGTTGCGATCGGATCGACGGCCGGGGGTGCCAATCGATCGCCTGTCCGGACGTCGAACTCGGAGCCGTGGCAGTCGCAGATGACTCGGAACTCGTCGATCTCACCGTCCTCGCTGAACCGACAGCCAGCGTGGCTGCAGCGATCCTCGATCGCATACCACTGACCGGACCAGGCCACGAGCAGCATCGCGGTTCCCTCGATGACCATCGCGCACGGGCTCATCGTCGTCGGGTCGGCCTGAACGCCCGTCGAGTGCCAGCGCACGAGCTCGAGTGTCCTACATGCCCGCCAGCGATGCCGCAGCGAGATCGGCCGCGATCGCGACCGTCCTCTCCGCATCGCCGTTGCCGAGGCTGATCCCGGTGGCCCCGTGAGCGATGACGGGGCCGGCTGCCGCGATCGTCCGCACGGCTGCGATCGCGGCGTCGGGCAGGATGCCGTCGGGCTCGGGCATGGCAACAGCCGGACGGACCGAGGCGTCGAGGCAGTCGTGGTCGATCGCGACATAGAAGCCATCGACTCGCGTGGCTACCACCTGCGCCCAGGCGGCCAGGGCGGCCATCCCGGCGTCCGTCCCGAGCATCCCGGCGCCGAACTGGGCGATCGGACTCGCGGCGAACATGCGCGACTCGGCCTCGTCGAGGACCTGGCCGCCGACGATGGCGCAGTCCTCTTCGCGTACGACCGGTCCATCGACCGCGGCCACCAGGTCTCGGTCGCCGCGGCCACAGGCCATTGCGAAGGGCATGCCCCAGACGTTGCCCGACGGCGTCGTCTCGGGGGTGTTGAAGTCGCCGTGGGCGTCGAACCAGACGAGGGCGAGGCGCGCGCCAGGGCGAGCCCGTCGGATGCCAGCGATCGCCGCGGGGTGAGCCGTGCAATCGCCGCCAAGGACGAGAAGGCGAGCCGAGTCGTGGGCCCGCACTGCCTCGGCGACGGCGTGCGCCACCCGCGGCAGGGCCGACCCGATCAGCGACCTGTTCTTGGCGCGGCGATCGGGATCGGCCCGATAGCCCGGGTCGATCGGCACGTCACCGGCGTCGTGGAGGGGCGCCCCGCCGAGCGAGGCTGCCGCAGCGAGCCGCTCGAGGAGCCCGAGATGTCGCAACCCGGAAGGAGCCTCGGCCATGCCCGCGGCAGCGGACGGATCGCCAGGCAGGTTGCCGCCAAGGGCCGTCGGGACACCGATGACGACGATCGTCGAGGTCATGCATCGATCATCGCAGAAGCCGTCATCATCGTTCCGTGCAACTCACGGACTTCGCCCTTGAGCGGTTCTTCGCTCAGCATGAGTTCAGCGCGCCACACCTCCTCTGCGCTTCGGATGTCCAGGGCTTCCCGATGGCCGACCTGCTCGCCTTGGCCGACGACGAGACCCGCGGGCTCTGGAACGACCTCCGCCTCGGCTACACGGAATCGACCGGCCACCCGCTCCTGCGCGGGGAGATCGCCGCGCTCTACGAGACGGTCTCCCCGACCGAGGTGCTCGTCTTCGCCGGCGCCGAGGAGGCGATCTTCATCATCGCCAACGTCGTCCTGGCGCCGGGCGACCATGCGATCGTCGTCTGGCCGGCCTACCAGAGCCTCCACGAGGTCGCGCGAGCGGTTGGGGCGGATATCGCCCTCCACGAGCTCCACGAGTCCGAGGGGTGGGCGATCGACCTCGAACGGTTGCGAAGTCAGCTGACCCCGCGAACGAGGCTCATCGTCGTCAACGTGCCCCACAACCCGACTGGCATGCTCGCCGACGCCGCCACATTCGGCGCACTTGTAGACCTTGCCGCCGAGGCCGGCGCGACGCTCCTGTCGGATGAGGTATACCGCTTCCTCGAGAGGGATGCGGCCGACCGGCTACCCGCCGGCGCCGATTGTGGTGGCCATGTCGTGTCGCTCGGTGTCATGTCGAAGTCGTTCGCCTTGGCCGGCCTGCGGATCGGCTGGCTGGCGACTCACGACCGCCCGCTTCTCGATCGAGCCGCTCGCTTCAAGGACTACACGACGATCTGCGCGTCCGCTCCGTCCGAGATCCTGTCCGTTGTCGCCCTCCGTGCTCGAGAGGCCGTTTTGGCCCGGTCGCGATCGATCGTCGAGGCCAACCTCAGTCTCCTCGGTCCCTTCTTCGAGCGATGGACGCAGACACTGTCCTGGGTGTCCCCGAGTGGCGGATCGATCGCCTTTCCCCGCCTTCGCGACGGCCTCGCGATCGAGCGATTCGCCGATGATCTGCTTGCCGCGGAGGGTGTCCTCATCGCTCCCGGCTCGGTCTTCGGCCATCCGGGCAACCACTTCCGGCTCGGCTTCGGTCGGACCGACATGCCGACTGCGCTCGCGCGGTTCGAGGCGTTCCTCGCCCGCTACGACTCAGTCACGGGAGACTGAGTTCGGCGCCCGGCAAACGGGCCCGAGGGGCCAAATGCGCCGACGCCACGCGTGGTGATCGCCACAGGGAGTCGAACATACCTGGAGAATGGCGCTCAGGCGCGCTTGCGGGGCAGATCCAGGAAGGGAAGCTCCACGACTCGTGCGGCGACTCGGCCGCGGCGACCCTCGACCGTCCACTCGACCTCGAGCCGCGAGCCGATCGACTCGTAGGCTGGCGGAACTGAGCCCAGCGCGATCGCCCGCTTGAGGATCGGGCTCCAGCCGTGTGAGGTCACCTTGCCGACCTGGCGCCCGCCGGGCGCGAAGAGAGGCACGGGAGAGCGATCGACGGACGGGCTGATCGCCGGCGGCAGGTCCTGGGCCGAGAAGAGGCCCTCGATCCCGTACCAGTCGAGCTCGAGGCCCACGAGCCGCCGAGGCGGGCCTCCCCTCCGGCGCTCCTCGATGAGGGCGAGACGGCCGGTGAAGTCATTCTTGTCGAGGTCGACGAGGCGGTCGAGGCCGATCTCGCCCGGGCTGTAGTTCTGGTCGGGATTGAGGGCATGTCGCGCCGACGTGTAGTCGACCTCGAGGAGGATGAGCCCGGCCTCGAGCCGGACGACGTCGAGGGCCAGCATGCCCGCCGGCCGGATCGCGTAGTCCGCCCCGGCCGCGATCAGCGCATCCCAGACTACCGGGGCGTTGGCGACCGGGACCCACAGCTCGTAGCCGAGGTCGCCGGTGTAGCCGGTACGGCTGACATCGATGGCGACGCGGCGTCGCCCGGCGCGGATCGTGGCGGCCCGCCGGCCGAAGTAGCGCAGATCGGCGAACGACGCGCCCGTCGCCGCTTCGAGGACGGCCCGACTGAACGGGCCCTGGAGGGCCAGGCCCGCGACCGCCTCCGAGACGTCGTCGATGGCCACGTCCAGCCGGTGGGCGTTCATCCGGAGCCAGCGATACTGCGGATCGGCGGCTGTCCAGAACCATTCGCTGTCGCCCCGACGATGGACGGTGCCGTCGTCGATGACCTTGCCGTACTCGTCGCACCACGGCGTGTAGACGACCCGCCCGACCTCGATCGAGGTCGCATCGCGGGTGATGACTCGGTCGACGAGGGCCGTCGCGTCAGGTCCGGACAGGCGGTACTTGTAGAGGGGTGAGACGTCGATGAGCGCCGCCGCTTCCCGGATCGCGTTGTACTCGATGTCCTGGAAATCCGCGTACGTCGAGGCCGCGAAATAGCCCGACCACTCGCGCCACGATTGTTTGCGGTTTGCAGGCGCGGTGCGCGCGTGGAAAGCCGTCCCGACGCTCATGGGTCGGATGATACGGGTCTTGCACTCTCAGCCGGCGGGGCCATATGTCACTAGCGGGAACACGTCTGACCGGGATATCCTCCGACCGTACACCACGAACTCGCGATGACCCTGTCGATCGACACGCTGACCGACCCGCCAACATCGCAACGCGATCGATGGCACGCAATGGCAGCAAGGGGCTCGAAGGAGGCGAAGCGTGGGAGTACACGGTCCGACCTCGGCAACGGGGCAGGACACTGGCTGACGTGACCAGATCGGCACGTCGCTCTCAAACGAGGAGGAGAACATGTTGAGCAGATCAGCGACTCGCGCTCGACTGCTAATCGGGCTTGCGGGGGTCGCGGTGATCGCTGCCGCCTGCAGCGGCGGCGCGTCGCCCTCGCCGAGTGCCGCGGCCTCAGCGGCGGCGTCCGCGGCGGCCTCCGCGGAGGCCTCCGCGTCTGCGTCGGGGGCGGCGCAGTACACGCTCGGCTTCTCGAACGCGTTCGGCGTCGGCAACGGCTTCCGCGAGGAGCAGCTGTGCACCGCCAAGGCGCAGGCGCTCCAGTCGGGTCAAGTAGGACCTTCGACGTGGACTCACGCCGAGGACGCGACCTATCCGCAGCTGAATCAGCTGCGCGACCTGATTCAGAAGAAGCCGGACGCGATCATCTTCAACCCCAATAGCCCGGACGGCTACCAGGAAGTTCTGGACGAGGCGCAGACAGCCGGCATCAAGACCATCGCGATCGACGCGTACGTGACCGATCCGGAAACGCTCAACATCAACAACGACCAGGAGAACTACGGCTACATCGGCGCCAAGTGGCTGTTCGACAAGCTGGGTGGCAAAGGTAACGTCTACTACATGCGCGGCATCGTTGGCCACCCGGCCGACCTTGACCGCCACCAGGGCGTCATGCGGGCGCTCGCGGAGAACCCCAACATCAAGCTGCTGCCGAGCAACGACGGTGTCGACACGGGCTGGAACCCCGACAAGGGCACCGAGCTCGCCAACGGCATCATCAACGACGGCACGTACGACACGATTGACGGCATCTGGACGTCGGGCATCGACCAGCAGGTCGTAGACGCGATCCAGGCCTCCGGCAAGAAATTCGTGCCGATCGTCGGGGCCGACCTGAAGGGCTTCGTCGAGCAGCTCCTCAACAAGAGCGGCAAATACGAGGGCCTCGAAGGCCTCGCCGTCTACAACCCGGCGGCCATCGGCGGCGCCGGCGTCAAGCTGGCGCTCGATGCGCTCAACGGCGTCACGCACGAAACCACGACACTCAAGCGCACGACCGCCGACGGCGTCGAGCACGACATCAAAGTGACGCTGCTGCCGAAACCATTGGCATACGACAACACGACCGATGAAGGTAAGGCCAAGCTCGCGGAGATCGACGTCGAAGGTCTCAACGTGCTGTGGCCGGTCAGCTGGTACATCGACGGCTGGACCGACTACACGCTCGACCAGATGCTCGCCTGCAAGGGCCCGGGCGAATAGCCCTAGCCTGAACAGCGAACCTGAAGAAGGGATGCCGGCCCTGCCGGCATCCCTTCTCTTTATGTAAGGTTGCAGCCGACTATATGACGGCCACAGCGACAGCCACCGACCTGCTGCTCGAGGCCACCGACGTCTCGAAGACGTACGGCGTGGTCGTCGCGCTGAACTCCGCATCGCTCGCCGTCCGCCCAGGCGAGGTACATGCGCTGTTGGGCGCCAACGGCGCCGGCAAGAGCACGCTGGTGAAGATCCTTTCGGGTGCTGTGCGGCCGGACACCGGTCGGATCAGCGTACGCGGTCGTGAGCGCAGCGCGCACTCGCCGGCGGAGGCGCGCCGGCACGGGATCGTGTCCGTCTACCAGGAGCCGTCGCTCATCCCCGACCTCGACCTGCGCTCCAACCTGCGGCTGACGCAGACGCCGGTGGACGCCTTCCGTCACTGGAGCCATGAACTGGGCTTGTCGCGACTGGATCTGTCCGACATGGCGCGTGATGCCCCACTGGCCACACAGCGGGTGATCGACCTGGCGCGGGCCTTGGCAATCGAGCCCGACGTGCTGATGCTCGACGAGATGACGGCGGCGCTGCCGGCCAACCTCACCGAGCGCGTGCTCGAGGTGATCGGCCGGCTGCGTGGCGGCGACCGATCGGTGATCTTCATCTCACACCGGTTGCTCGAGATCGCTGCGGTGTGCGATCGCGCGACCGTACTGCGCGAAGGCGAAACGGTGGGCGTAGTCGACGTCACCGCCGGTTCGGAGGAACGAATTGTCTCCCTCATGCTGGGTGAGATCGCCGGCCAGGCACCTGCCACCACCGTCGCCGAGACGCGCGCGGCGCAGAAACGGCAGGAGGGGATGACCCCGCGCCTTGCCGTCCGTGGGCTGGCTGTCGGCACGCGGCTGGACGACGTCAGCCTCGAGCTGTACCCGGGCGAGGTTCTGGGCGTCGTCGCTCTCGAAGGCCAGGGCCAGGACGAGCTGTTCGACGTCCTATCCGGCTCTGAGCGCGCCAGCTCGGGCGAGGTGGCCGTTGACGGCAAGACCGTCTCGCTCAGGCACCCGGCGGACGCGATACGGGCGGGCCTTGTCTACGTGGCGGCCGATCGCGCGGAGGCGCTCCTGATGCAGCGCAGCGTGCGCGAGAACATCACGCTGCCGGTCAGCGCGCGGGTCAGGCGGTGGGGCTTGATCAACCTCAAGGCCGAGCGCAAAAGGGTGTCCGACGCGGTCGAAACGCTGCAGATCGATGCGCGCGCCGGGGCCGAGGTGCGACGCCTCTCCGGCGGCAACCAACAGAAGGTAACCATCGCCCGCTGGGTGGCCGGCGGTGTCAGGACGATGCTCTGCTTCGACCCCACGCGCGGCATCGACATCAGGACCAAGAACCAGATCTATGGCCTGCTGCGGGACTTGGCCGCGGCCGGCGCGGCGATCCTCATCTACACGTCCGAGCTGAAGGAGATCCAGCTCGTTTGCGACCGGGTCATCGTCATCTTCGGCGGTCGCGTCGTGGCCGAGCTGCCCGCCGCCGAGGCCGATGAAGCGGCTCTCCTGCGGGCAGCGTACAACCTGAAGAAGGACGCGCCGATGCCTGAGGACATCGCCGCCGCGCCGGTCGTGGCCGGGCCGCCGGCTGACGACGAAATGGCCATGGAGCCTGAAGAGTGACCGTCGCCAATCCGCCCGCCGACACCGCGCGCACCAGCCCACTGGCCGCGGCGGGCGAGGCGATCCGGCGCGAGGCTTGGCTGGTTGGCCTGGTTGGCCTGGTCGTGCTGCTCCTGGTCTTCACCCGGGCCATCAACGACAACTACGGCGCCGGCGGCATCCAGGGTTTGGCGGTGAGCGTCCTGCCGCTCGCACTGGCCACCATGGCCCAGACGATCGTGGTCATCTCCGGCGGCATCGATCTCTCGGTGGCGTCGGTAATGGCACTGACTAGCGTCGTGGCCGCAACCCAGATGCTGGGCCGGGGTGACGAGATCGGCGTGGGCATCGCGATAGGCGTGGTCATCCTGGGCCTCGTCATTGGCGCGATCAATGGCGTGGTGGTCGTGACGACGCGGGTTGCCGACATCATCGTCACGCTGGCGATGGCATTCGTGTGGGGCGGCTTTGCGTTGTGGATCGCGCAGGCGCCCATCCGCTCTCCACACCCATGGCTCGCCAACCTGGTGAACGGGGCCGTCGGCAACGAGTGGGTCCCCAAGGCCTTCGTCGTCCTGGCCATCGCTGTGGCAGTTGCGTGGATCCCTCTGCGTCGATCGCGGCTGGGCCTGACGCTCTACGCCGTCGGCAGCAACCAGCTCGCCGCTTTCAGGAGCGGCGTGTCGGTCGGTCGAACCAAGATCCTTGCTTACGCCCTGTGCGGGTTGTTTGCCGGCATGGGCGGGCTCGCCCTGACCGCCATCACCGGCCAGGGCGCGCCGCTGCCCGGCGGCTTTACCCTCGCGAGTATCGCCGCCGTTGTGCTGGGCGGGGTTAGCCTGGCTGGCGGTCGCGGTGGCGTTGTTGGCCCCATCCTGGCCGTCGTCATCCTGTCGCTGATCCAGACGGACATGACCTTCCTCCGCCTGAACTCCAACCTGGCGACGGTGACCCAAGGCGCCATCCTGATCTTGGTGGTGATGCTGGGTAGCCTCGCCGAGTTGCGCCGGAAGCGAGCATGACCGCCCAGACAGAAGCGCAGCGCTCACCGTCCATGGCGGCGACGCTGGCGCGCAGCTTCCGCGACCACCCGCTGCTGCCCCTGCTTGTCCTGCTGGCCGCGCTGATAGCCACGTTCGCGATCGTGAACCCCGAAGCGAACTTCAGTGGCTACCTGGCCACGACGATCCGGACCGCGATACCGCTGGCCATTCTCGCCGGCGCCCAAACGCTGGTCATGCTGACCGGCGGCATTGACCTGTCCGTGGCGGCGACGGCGTCAATGGCCGGCTTCGTGGCGGCGTCGCTGTATACGGGACCGAATAGCCTGTGGATTGCCATCCTCGTCGCCCTAGGGTTTGCGGTCCTGATCGGCGCCGTGAACGGACTGGGCGTCGGCGTGTTCCGCGTCCATCCGCTGATCATGACCCTGGGCATGGGCCTGGTGATCCTGGGCGCCGCCAACGCCTGGCAGCTGCTCACCGTCCGGACCAGGAGCGGCGTGCCGCCCGAGCTGCGCTGGCTGGGCTCGACGACGGAGCTCGGCTTACTCCCGGTGAGCCTGCTGGTATTCATCCCCGTCGCCGTCGTAATTCTTGTCGGCCTGCGCCGGAGCGGCTACGGCCGACTGCTCTACGCGGTCGGCGACAACCCGATAGCGGCCCGGCTGTCGGGGGTGAAGGCCTGGCAGGTCCTCATCGTGCTCTACGTGATCGCCGCGATCCTCGCCGCCCTCGCGGGTTTTCTTGTCTCGGGCCTGACGAACGTGGCCAGCGTCACTCTCGTCAACCCCAGGCTGCTGCCGTCGGTCGCCGCGGCGGTTATCGGCGGAACGTCGATATTCGGCGGCCGCGGCGGATACGCCGGCACGATCGTAGGCGCTCTGATTCTGGTCGTGGCCGATTCGCTGCTGTCCTCGCTGGGGTTCGCCGAGGCGGTGCGGCAGATCCTGTTCGGCTCGATCATCATCCTTGTGAGCGCCCTGCACGCCCGCGCCACCAGCGAGGCCTGACCGGTTCAGCGCTCCGGCATCGCTGCGAAGGTCCGCTCGATGTCGTCGAGCATGCGGATCGTCGCCTCGGTCACCACCGCCAGGTAGCGCTCGCCGTACTCCACGGATGCCTCGCGGGCGTCGCCCCAGGTGCCCGACTGGCTGGCGCTGTAGACGGAGCCCGGCCTGGAGAAGAAATAGGCGGTGTGGACCGCGCCCGGGTTCGTGACCTCGGGGAAGGGGGGCATCTCCATGTTCGCGTTGTCGAGGTCCACCAGCGCCGGGTCGATGGCCATCGCGGCGGACGTCTCGGCCCTGTTGGCGTGGAGCCCGGCCGTCGGGCCGAAGTACTCTGCCGATTCGTCCGCGGTCATGCCGTCCCAGTAGTTCACCGGGAAGGCGCGTGCGTCGCGGGGCAGCCGCTCGGCCGCGCTCGCACAGGCGTACGCGATCGCGTACGTGTTGTCGTAGTGGCCGTTGAGGAAGACGATCCGCGTGAAGCCCATCGTCGCATAGCCTGAGCAGAGATCCTCGATGAGCGACGCATACGTCGCCATCCGCAGGTGGACGACGCCGGTGAACCCGGCGTGCGGGTACGACAACCCGTAGTTGACCGTGGGCCCGACCAATGCGCCGACGCGGGGGGCCACGCGCCGCGCCACCTCGTTGGGGACGAGGGCGTCGGTCAGCAGAGGGCCATGCGGGCCGTGCTGCTCGGTCGAGCCGGTCGGGATGATAACGGTGTGGTGGTCGTGGAGGAAGGCCTCGATCTCCGGGTTAGTCATGTGGCCCAGGAACACGGTCTGTGGCTTCATGGCGCTGTTCTCCTTGCGCGCTATCCAGTGACCGTCGAGACGAGCTCTCCAATTCCCTCAATCCACGCTGTCACGACATCGCCAGGCTCGAGATGACGGCGCGGCCCAGGCGGAGACGTGAGCCTCTCTGGGGTCCCTGTTGCAATGAGGTCACCCGGGAGAAGGGTCACGTGGCTGCTGATGTAGGCGATGATCTCGGCCACACTGAAACGCATATCGGCTGTCGTGCCGTCTTGGATCGCTGCGCCGTTAATTGTGCAGCCGAGCCGGAGAGCGTCGGGGGCCAATTCGTCCGCCGTTACGATCCATGGTCCCATCGGGCAGAACCCGTTCATCGACTTGCCGAGAAGCCATTGGTCGCCATCGAGCCACGGGTCGCGCGACGACACGTCGTTGACAACTGTATAGCCGAAGACATGGCGCATCGCGTCGGCCACATCGACCCGCCACCCCGCCTCGCCGATAACGATGCCGAGCTCACATTCCGGATCGACCTTCGCCGTGAGCGCACGGTCCCACCAGAGGACGCCACCATGCCCGGCGATGGATGCGGGCGCCTTGCCGAAGACGAGCGGCCGCGTCAAAGGCAGGTCGTCGTGCCCGTCCCGGGAACGGTAGTTCCGTCCGATTGTGTAGATGGCGCCTGGCTCGAGCGGCGGGCCGATCTCCTCGACGACGTCGAGCGAACGCCAGGCGCCAGGCTGTTGAGCGTCGACCCGCGCGCTGAGTGTGCGAAGTCCCGTGGCGCCGCTCGCGGCGATGCCGCGTACGGAAGCCTGTGTCGCGTCGCCGAGTGCAAGCGGCAGGAAACGGCTGTCGCGAACGACTACAGCGAGCCAGACTCCATCGTCCAGGACAGTTGCAAAGCGCATCGTCAGGCCCGGGCACCTGCGTCGGCGAGCAGCGGCGCGACGGCGGCGCGCATGACCTCGGCCATCCCGGCGATGCCGGTCCAGCGCTCAAAGGCGATGGCGGCTTGAGCGATGAGCATCTCCGATCCGTTCGCCGCCCGCAGCCCTCGTGCTCGAGCCGCTCGCAACAGCGACGTCTCGGGCGGCACATAGACCAGGTCGAACACGGTCGCTCCGGCCGGCAGCAGGTCGACCGCGAGCGTCACGCCCGGATCCACCATGCCCACGGTGGTGGCATTGACAGCGACGTCGGCCGAGCGGAGGGCGGTCTCGAACGCGGGGTCGTCCAGGCCAACCGCGGCGACGGACCCCGCTCCGACGCCGGCGAGTCGCTGCGCGAGCTCGACAGCGGACGCCACCGTGCGATTCCCGATCGTCAACCGCTGGGCGCCGGCGGACAGGCAGGCGAAGACGACGGCCTGGGCCGCGCCCCCAGCCCCGGCGACGACGACATTGGCACCCCTGAGCGGCCGACCCATCGCGAGCTCGACTCCGGCACGGAAGCCCGGGGCGTCCGTGTTGAAGCCCACCAGCTTGCCTACTTCGGTCCTGGTGACGCTATTGACGGCTCCGATGGTCGCCGCCTCGGTCTCCACCTCGTCGCACAGGCCGGCGACCAATCGCTTGTACGGCGCAGTGACCTGGAGACCGAGCCAATCGGCGCCCCGGGCCTCCCGCACGGCATCCTCCACGGCGTCGGGCTCGAGCTCGAGAAGCTCGTAGTGAGCGTCGATCCCGGCGGCCGCGAACGCCGCATCGTGCATCACCTGCGAATGGCGTCGCCTGAGCGGGTTGCCGATCAGGCCGACCCGTCGAGTCACCGCGACACTGGCGCCAGTCGCCGCACCGGGCCGGTCGTCGATGGGAATGTCACGTTGGGGATGATCTCGTCGACCCAGTGCTTGAGCTGAGCCGGATCGGGCGTCATCGTGTGGAGGACGAAGTACTCCACGCCCGCATCGACACGGGCCTGGAGCGAGGCGATGACCTCGTCGGGTGTGCCGAACAGATATACGGACTCGAGGTACTTCTCACCGCGCTCGGGGCTCATGACCTTCAGGAACGCGCGATGCTGCTCCTCGCGGGCCTTCAGCGGGTCATTGGTCAGCACGAGGTGCAGGAAGTTCTCGTGGGCTACGACGCACTCGTCGGGGTCACGACCATGCTCCCGGAAGTAGGCCTGGAGCTCGACCCAGTCGCGGGCGATGTCGTCGGGCGGGCAGGTAGGACGCGGGATCCAGCCGTCCACGCGCAGGGTGCGAGCCTTGACCGCCTCGACGAAGCGCGGCAGATCTGGCGACTTGGGATCCGCCAGCTGCGACCCGCCGCCGATCCAGATCTCGGGACGCTGCGACGCGGTCGGCTCGATGAACAGGTCGTCGACCGAGAAGAACGTCCCGTGATACGTAACGGTCTGGCCCTCGAGGAGGGGGATCATGATGTCGAGCATCTCGTCGGTCCGCTTGCCGCGATCCGATTTGCGGACCCCGATCGCCTCGTACTCCGCGTCGTTCCAGCCGACGCCGGCACCGAGGATCATGCGGTTCTCGGAGAGGAACTGGAGCGTGGCCAGCTCCTTGGCCAGGAGCACCGGGTTTCGCAGCGGCATGATGAGGATCGAGGTGCCGAGACGAACGCGATCGGTCACCCCGGCCGCCACGGCTAGAGCGGAGAGGGGCTCGAGAAACGACACGGAGTAGAAGCGCCTGGCGGCAAGGAGGTGGTCGGTGATGAAGAGCGAGTCGAAACCCAGGTCCTCCACGGTCCGGGCGAACTCGCGGATGCCACGGGCGCGCT
Organism: uncultured Chloroflexia bacterium; assembly: GCA_963789905.1. Taxonomy (GTDB): domain Bacteria; phylum Chloroflexota; class Limnocylindria; order Limnocylindrales; family CSP1-4; genus CAWBMK01. The sequence continues at coordinate 276,914 of CAWBMK010000007.1, forward strand.
CCGGGCCGTCGCCCGCCCAGATATATGAGGGCAGGAAGACCCCGAAACGTCCTGTATCACTCATGTATTGGCTGCCTCCGAGCGGGTATTGCTGCCTCCATACGGGTCGGAGTCAACGGTTGCGGTACTCGGGATCGCGCTTGGCGAAGAAGGCGTTCGCGCCCTCCAGCATGTCCTCGCTGGCGAAGATGCGTTCCGACGCGTCAAGCTCCGCCGCCAGGCCCGCGTCGAGGTCCAGCTCCAGGGCGGCATCGATCAGCTGCTTCGCCTCCCGGACGGCGAGTGGCCCGCGGGCGGCGATCTCCGCTGCCACCTCGTCTGCGGCCGTCCGCGCCTCCCCAGCGGGCACGACCTGGTTGACGAGGCCGATCCGCTCCGCCTCGTCGGCGTCGATGATCCGGCCGGTCAGGATCAGCTCCTTGGCCCGTGCCGGGCCCACGATCCGGGGCAGCCGCTGCGTGCCGCCGCTGCCCGGCAGCACGGCCAGGCGCACCTCGGGCATGCCCAGCCGGGCGCGGGAAGACGCGATGCGGAGGTCGCAGCACAACGCGAGCTCGAGGCCGCCCCCCAGGGCGTCGCCCTCGATGGCGGCGATGGTCGGCATCGGCAGATCCGCGAGCTGTCGGTAGGCGAGCTTCTCGAGCAGCAACTTGCCCTCTGCGACGCGCCCGCGAAGCCCTTCGAACTCACCGATGTGGGAGCCGGCGCAGAAGGCGCGTTCACCGCTCCCGCTGACGACCACGGCCCGGACGTCGTCTGCGGCGGCGAGGGTCCCGAGCGCCGTCCGAAGCTGCTCGGTGAGCTCGTGCGTGACCAGGTTGAGCGGCGGGTTGACGAGCTCGAGGTGTGCGATGGTGCCCAGCTCGAGTGTGATGAGCTCGCTCATGCCCCCGCCCCGAAATCGTGGGCCAGGCCCATCGCCCCCGTCGCGTAGACCCGTCGGTCGGTCGTGCGCAAATCGTCGGCGACCCGCGGACGGAAGCCCATCTGGGCCAGGACGTCACGCTCGACATCGATGCCTGGGGCGACCTCAGTGAGCACGAGGCCGTCGTCTGCCAGGGCGAAGACCGCCCGGTCGGTGATGTAGCGGACCTCCTGCCCGCGCTGCCGCGCCAGGTGGCCGTTGAACGAGACCTGGCGAACCCTCGCCACGAACTTGGGGAGACTTCCCTCCTGCGCGACGCGAACCCCACCCTCGATGTCGAGCCGGAGACCCTGGGCCGTGAGGCTTCCGACGAAGCAGATCTTGCGGGTCTTGGCGCTGATGTTCGGGAAGCCGCCCGGACCTCGGACCCTGCCTTCGAAGGCGTGGACGTTCACGTTGCCCTCCCCATCGACCTCGGCAAACGAGAGGCTCGCGACGTCGAGCCCGCCGCCGTCGTAGAAGTCGAACATGTAAGGCTGGTCGATCATGGCCTGGTAGTTGAACCCCGCGCCACCCTCGTTGCCGGCCACCGGAACGCCACCGAAGATGCCCTGCTCGACGGTCAGAACCAGCTGGTCGGTGATGCCCTCCTCCCATGCCACCCGGCCGATGAGCTGGCTGATGCCGAAGCCAAGGTTGCAGATGGCACCACGGGGGAACTCGAGGAGCGAGCGACGGGCGATGATCTTGCGGACATCGAGCGGCAGCGGCGGCTCTGGGCCAACAGGCCGGCGCAGCGCGCCGGCGTAGTACGGCGAGTCCTGGGTGATGTACGTCTGCCACTGCTCCGGGTCGAGGTAGATGTGGTCGATGAGCGCTGCGGGCACCCGCACATCGCGCATCCGCAGGCTGCCCCGCTTCGCCAGCTGGCGCACCTGGGCGATGACGATCCCGCCGCTGTTGCGGGCCGCCATGGCCATCGCCAGCATCTCGCCCTGGATCGCCTCGCCCTCCATCGTCAGGTTGCCGTCCTCGTCGGCGGTCGTGCCCCGGATGACGGCGACATCGATCGGGAAGGCGTGGAACAGGAGCCATTCGCGGCCGCGAAGCGTGACGACCTCGACGAGATCCTCGGTCGTGATCGCGTTCTGCTTGCCGCCGGTCTGGCGCGGATCGACGTATGTACCGAGGCCGACGTGGGTGACGAGACCCGGCCGGCCGGCCGCGATCTCGCGCATAAGCTGCGACAGCACGCCCTGCGGGAACGAATAGGCCTCGACCTCGTTGGCCTCGACGAGAGCCCCGAGGCGGGGCTCGTTGCCGATGTTGCTGCCGATCGTCCGGCGCATAAGACCGGGCAGTCCGAGCTGCGAGAAGCCGCGGTCCGCGAAGTCGCCGATCCCCACGACGCGCACAGTGGTCAGGTCGCGAGGTCGGCCTTCCTCGGCGAAGACCGTCGCCAGCTCGTCGATGAAGCGTTGCGGGAGGGCGTGTCCGGCGCCCGAGCCGCCGATAAGCAGGGTGCTGCCGTCGGCGACGAGCCCGACCGCATCGCGGACGTCGATCACGGTGCTCATATGTCGTCCGTCTCGCTCACGGCATGTAGCCCCCGGCGTTCGGGTTGAGGGTCTGGCCGAGGAAGAGGCTCGACGCGTCGGACAGGAGGAAGATGACCGTATCGGCCACCTCGTCGGCCCGCCCAAAGCGGCCAAGCGGCATGTCGCGAAGGCGCCGCCGGCCCTCCTCGGAATCGGCGAGGTCGGTCGTCATGTCGGTGATGGTCATGCCCGGCGCGACCGCGTTGACGCGGATCCCGCGCGGCCCGAACTCCTTGGCCAGCGCACGCGTGAGTCCGACCAACCCCGACTTTGCCGCGCTGTATGCGGCGGTCTCGGCAATACCGATCTGGGCCAACCGCGAGGCGATGTTGACGATCGTGCCGCTGCCCCGCTCGAGCATCGACGGCAGGACCGCACGGCAGGTGTGGTAGGCGGCCGTCAGGTCCGTCCGGATGACGGCGTTCCACTCGTCCGGGGTGATCTCGAGGAACGGACCAACCTGCGTCAGGCCGGCGTTGTTGACCAGGCCGTCGATCCGCCCGAAGCGGTCCAGCACCCGCTTGACGAGGTCCTCGGCCGCGGCGCCGTCCGACAGGTCGGCTGTGAACACCTCGGCCTCCGCGGTCGGGCCCGCCGCACGCGTCCGCGCCAGCGTCTGCTGCGCGCGGTCTTCCGAGCTGTGGAAGTGGATTGCGACCGATGCTCCGATGGAGGCGGCCTTGACCGCGACCTCGGCCCCGATGCCTCGGCTACTGCCTGTAACGAGGACGACCCGGCCAGCCAGCCCCTCCGCCATCAGTAGGAGTACGACTTCGGCTCGTCACGCACGGTGACCCACTGCCACTGGGTGAACGCTTCGAGGTTCGCCTCGCCGCCGAATCGGCCGCCGTTGCCCGAGATGCCCATCCCGCCGAACGGGATGAGGGCCTCGTCATTGATGGTCTGGTCGTTGACGTGGACCATCCCGGCCTTGATCCGGTTGGCGATCGCCAGGCCGCGCGAGATCGACCGCGAATAGACGCCCGCAGCGAGCCCGTAGTCGGTGGCGTTGGCCAGCGCGACGGCCTCGTCGTCCGTGTCGAAGCGGATGACCGGTGCCACCGGACCGAAGATCTCGTCGGTCCAGGCGGGCACGCTGGTGGTGACGTCATCAAGCACTGTCGGTCGGTAGAACAACCCTTCGTGGATCCCGCCCTCGACCAGCCTGGCGCCTCCGGCGACCGAGTCCTGGACGATCCCATCCACCCGGGCCAGCTGCTTCTCGTTGACGATGGGGCCCAGGTCGACGTCGGTTCGGTAGGGGTCTCCCAGGCGGAGGCGCTTCGCCTTGGTAGCCAGCAGGTCGACGTAATCATCGGCGACCGTCTGGTGGACGATGTGGCGCCCGACGGCGAAGCAGACCTGGCCCTGGAACTGGAACGAGGAAAAGGCGCCCGCGGACGCGGCGGCGTCGAGATCCGCGTCGTCGAGGATGACGAAGGCGTTGTTGCCGCCCAGCTCGAGCGAGACCTTCTTGAGGAGGCCGCCGGCGAGGGCGCCGACGCGCCGGCCGGCGGCCGTCGAACCGGTGAACGAGACCATGTTCACGTTCGGATCGGTCACCAGCGCCTCGCCCACGTCAGCGCCGCCGATGACGATCTGGAGCAGCCCGTCGGGCAACCCGGCTTCCTTGAACACGGCCGCAAACATCGCCCCGCCGCAGACCGGTGTCTGCAGATCGGGCTTGAGCACGACCGCGTTGCCGAGGGCCAGGGCGGGCGCGACGACGCGCATCCCCAGCACGCTCGGCGAGTTCCATGGCGTGATCGCGCCAACAACGCCGACCGGCACGCGTCGGACCATCGACAGCCGCCCGGGTTGCGCCGTGGGCAGGAGCGAGCCGTACGCCTGGGATGGCATCGTCGCCGCGTTGTGGACCTCGGCGACGGTGAAGTTCTGCTCGTGGTGCATCTTGTTGCGGTGGGCGCCCGTCTCGCGCTGCGTCCAGGTGCCGAACTCTGGTCGATGAGCTTCGTAGATCTCGGCCGCTCGGCGCAGGATCGCGGCTCGCTCCTGGTAGTTCGTCTCCGCCCAGCCCGGCTGGGCGGCGGCTGCGGCCGCGGCGGCGCGACCGACGTCCTCTCCGCTCGACTGGTTGAACGTGGTGAGGGCGATGCCGGTGGCCGGCTCACGGGTCTCGTGGGGCGCGCCGGTGCCCGGTTGCCACTCGGTGAGGAACGGGTCCAGCCAGCTTCCCGCGCCGCCCCCTGCCGTCGTGTCAGGTGCCGTGGCGACCATCGTCTCCTCCTTCGGTGGCAGGGGCTGTCCCGATGAAGCGCTCGGCGTACGTCTGGGGCACGACGTCCGCCACCGCTCGCTGTCCCGTATCTGGATCACGCCAGACAGGGCCGCGGGCGATCACGGCGTCGATGAGCCCCTCGTCGATATATGGCGGGACGACCCAGGATTTGAGCTCGATCGCCTCCTGGCCGGGGTAGCCGATCCGCTCGCGGACGTTCCTGTCCGTGTAGTAGCCGCCCACGACCACGAGCTGGAGGGCGGCCAGATTCACCGGCTCGTCGCGCTCGAGCACCGCCAAGCGCGCCGCGATCTCTTCGCCGAGCTCGGGACGGAGCGCCGCAACGAGCGGCTCGATGAGGTCCGGCCGAGCCGTGAGGACGAAGCGCAGCCGATCCGCGCCCACGACATCGCCGGCAGAGGGCATGCCGTGCGCAGCCGGGATCAGGCGGTCGGCGACCCCGGCGAAGATCGCCATCCGCGGCGCATCGAGCTGGGCCGCATCGATATCGGGTCGGGTCATACGGGCACCTGCTGGTGGGAGCTCGTCTCGACGATGTGGTCGGCCGCGCGCAGGGCGATGGCGACGATCGAGGAGGTCGGGTTGACGCCGCTCGAGGTCACGAAACAGCTGCCGTCGACGACATACAGGTTCGCCACGTCGTGGGTCCGGTTCCAGCGATCGAGGACCGATGTCTTCGGGTCGTCGCCCATCCGCGTCGTGCCCAGCAGATGCCAGCCCGAGTAGCGCATGAGGCGGTCGACCTCGACCGTGTGGGCGCCGGCCTCGAGCAGCAATTCTGACGCCTTCTCGATATGGAAGTCGAGCAGCCGCCGTGAGTTCTCGGAAACCGCATAGTGCACTTGCGGGGCCGGAATCCCCGACGAGTCGCTGACTGTCGAGGACAGGGTCACGCGATTGGATTCATCGGGCAGGTCCTCGCCGAACAGTCCCCAGTTGGCGCCGCGCCCCAGGTGTGAGCGGACATGCAGATGATGGTCCGGCCCCCACACCTGCGTCCCGGCTCGGCTGGGCAAGGCGGCATTGATCGGACCGAATGTAGGGGCCAGCCCCCACTTAGCCCCGCGGACGAAACCGCGCCGCTCATCTGTCTCGTAGAACTCGAACGATTCGATGGAACAGCCGAACTGGCCCTGCCAGCTCGCGAGGTTGTCGTCGAACAGCCCGCCGACATTCGCGAACGGATGCATCATCAGCCGGCGGCCGACCAGGCCCGACGAGTTGGCCAGTCCGTTGGGATGTGTCGGCGCCGCCGACAGCAGCAAGAGCCTGGGCGTACCGATTGCGTTCGCCGCCAGGACGACGACCTTCGCCGGCTCGAACTGTTCGCCGCCGTCGCGGTCCAGCCAGGTCGCGCCGGTGGCAAGGCCGGAGGCGTTCGTCTCGATACGGCGGACCCTGGCGCCGGTCACCAGTCGGGCCCCGCTGGCGATCGCCTTCGGCCAGTGTGTCAGGTCGGTGGACGCCTTGGCTCCTTCGCCACAGCCCTGCTGACACGTGCCGCGCTGGACGCACGGATGGCGATCGTCGTACGGGACGGACAGGATCGAGTTGGGTTCTGGCCACCAGTGCCAGCCCAGACGAGAATGGGCCCGGGCGACTTTGAGCCCGCCTGCCCCGATCGGGAGCGGCGGCAGGGGCGGGTCCTCGCCGCCCGCTGGATAAGCCGGATCGCCGCCCATACCCGAGACGCCGAAATGGCGATCGCCTCGTTCGTAGTACGGCAGCAGCTCGTCGTAGGTCAGTGGCCAGTCGTCGGCTATCCCATCGAGTGAGCGGACCCGGAAGTCCGACGGCAGCATGCGCGGCCACGCGCCGGCGAAGATCAGCATCGATCCGCCGACCGCCGAGTACATCAGAGGCGATACCTCTGCGTGGGCTTCGTCGATCGGGTAGTCCTCTGGCAGGCCGCGAATGTTGGGGCTCGTCGACCACTGCTTGCGCATGGTGAGCTCCCAGTCGAGCTCGGCGCCGCGGTACTCGGAGCGGTCGTGCCAGTCGCCCTGCTCGAGGCAGACCACATGGAACCCCGACTCCGCGAGTCGCCGGGCGACGACACCTCCGGAGGCTCCGGCGCCGATGATGACGACGTCTGCTGGTTCGGTGGCCAAGGCTGACTCCTTGCGAAGGCAGGCTGGGAGACGGGGTTCCCTGGCTCGAGGAAGTCGGTGCCGATCGGTGTTCCGACAGATTATCGCAAGCGGGCCAGGGTCCCCGACGTGACGTCACTCCCGCTGGAGCCCCGATCCGTCAGGCCGGAGTCTCGACGAGCAGGCCGACCTCGGTGAGCACACTCGTCAGATCAGCACGCTCGGCGTCGCCGAGCGGCATCAGCGGACGGCGCACGTGAGCCGCCTCGAGCACGCCGAGGATGCGCAGGCACTCCTTGAGTCGCACCCGATAGTCGCCGACCGGCCTCGCGAACACGACGTCAGCGAGACGCTGCACCCGTCGGCCGAGGGCCAAAGCGTCGTCGATGCGGCCCTCGTTCCAGGCGTTGATCATGGCGACCTGTTCGCGCGTCATGACGGCCCCGAATCCGATCAGGGCCCCGGTCGCGCCGAGCATGAACGACTCGAGGATGAAGTTGTCGTTGCCGGTCAGCATCGTGATCGGCCGGGGCAGCTCGGCGATGAGACGGGCCGTGTCGACGAATCGTCGAGCGTCGAACGACGCCTCCTTGATGGCGACGACCCCTTCGACCGATGCCATGGCCCGCAGCGTCTCCGGCTCGAAGTTGAGCCCTGCCAGGGCCGGTTGCAGCTGGAACAGGATCATCGGCAGCCCGACCTCTGCGATCGCTTCGTGGTAGCGGACCGGGACCCGCACGTCGAGCGGCTCGCTCAGGTAGGCGGGGATCGGGAAGACAAGCAGTGCATCGGCGCCTGCGTCCTTGAAGTCTCTCGCCTGGCGCACCGCCGCGTCGGTCGAGGGTCCGGCCAGACCGGCGACGATAGGCAGGTCGGTCACCTCTCCGACGATCCGCAGGACACGCACCTTCTCGTCGTGAGTGAGGTGAGGGCCCTCGCCGGTGTCGACGTTGATCGCCAGGGCAACGGGTCCCTGCGCCGCGATCCAGCCGATGTAGGAGCGAAGCGCGGTCTCGTCGATATCGCCGTCGGCGTGCATCGGCAGGACGGTCGCCGGGATGAGGCCGTTCAGGTTCAGGGTCATGACTGCTCCGAGTCGTGTATGAGAGGGCCGATGGTCGGCTCCAATCTTAGGGTTCCGGGGACGATGGGCACGGGCCGTCACCCCATGCTTCAACCGCCGCTCCGGGCTCAGCCGATCACGTCATAGCTCTGGATCTCATTGTCCGCGTAGAGCGCGAGGAGCGCCGGCTGCAGCGCGGCATGGTCATCGGAGGTTCGCCAGCCGACGGCGCTGTCGGGGTCCTCGAAGCGGAGCACCATCTGGTATCGGGTCGGGCTTTCGGATTCCCGGAGGAGCTCCGCCTTCCGGAATCCGACCGACCTCGCCATCGTCGGTCGGTAGTCGTCGGCGAAAAACCGCTCGAACTCGGCGGTCTTGTCGGGGTGGACATTGAAGGTGATGTGTCGTTCGATCATGTCGGCCTCACCTGATCAGACTCGGTGCCATCGGTCGGTAGTGTCCCAGTTTGAGCTGGGTCCACGTTGACGATGCCTTTGGGAGCGCCGACACTGGGATCGGCTCGGACAATGCGCAGCCCGGCCGCCAACGGAGTCCGATTCTCGATGAACATTCGGGGCAGCGAAACGCTTGACGCCCCACGTGAGGTGGTGTTTGCCGCGATCTGTGACCCAGACACGCTCCTCGGCGTGATTCCCGGCTGCAGCGAGATCGAGCAGATCAGCGATACGGAGTACCGGGGCCAGATCGCCCTGCGGCTGCCGGGCATCGTGGACATCTACAGCACCGTCGTCCGACTGGTCAATGCCGACGCCCCCTCCTACGGTGAGCTTGAGGGAGAGGTCGTGGGCCGGGGAGGCTCGATCACGGGCCGAGCGACGTTCCGGCTTGCCGAGACTGACGGCAAGACGACGGTCGCGTACGAGGGCCGCGCCGTGATCGGCGGGCCGCTGGCCAGGCTCGACGGCCGCTTCGTCGAGGGCCTGGCCGGATCGCTTGTTCACCAGGGCCTGGGCAACCTGAACTCGCGATTGATGAGCCGTCCGCCCGAGGCTGTTTCGAATGAAAGCCGATCGACGACCCGGCAGAGTCCAGCGTGACCGTCGGCAGCTACTTCTTGCCGAGATCACTGCCCGAAGCACTCGGCCTGCTCGAGACGCACGGTCCTTCGCTCCTGGTGATGGCCGGCGGCACCGTCGCCATGCCGCTGGTCAACGAAGGGATCTCGATGCCCGAGAGGGTGATGGGCCTACGGCTCGCAGGCCTCGACCGGCTCGAGCGCACGAACGGGACGCTGCGGATCGGAGCGACCACGACATTGACACAGCTGCTTGAACAGGCCGTCGTTCCGATGCTCCGCGAGGCTGCCCAACGTACCGCCAGCTGGTCGATTCGGAACATGGGCACGGTCGGTGGAAACCTCTTCACCCCGCCGCCGGGCGGTGATGTAGCCGTGGCCTTGCTGGCCCTCGACGCGAGCGTGGTTCTGGCCAACGCGAGGGGCGAGCGAGTCCTCCCGCTGGCAGACTTCTTCACCGGCTTCCTAACCAACCGACTGGCAGCCGACGAATTGCTTGTCGAGGCGCAGGTGCCCATCCCGACCACGCCGACCGCCTTCATCAAATTCGGTCGTAAGCACGCCAACACGCCGGCCGTGGTGACCGTCGCGGTCCGTCTTGAGTGGGATGGTGGACGGGTTGCCGACGCGCGTATCGCCCTGGGTGCTGTCGGTCCTCACCCAATTCGCTCCATGGAGGCCGAACGGGTTCTGGTCGGGAGCAGCCTAAGTCCGGACGCGGTCGCCGCGGCCGCCGACGCAGCCGCCGAGGGATGCGAGCCGTTCACCGACGGCATCGCAACCGACTGGTACCGACGTCGGATGGCCCGCGTCTTCGTCGCCAGGGCGCTGGAGCAGCTGGTGCCGGACACTGTCGCGGGGGATCGCTAGCGTGCCGTCGACGATCGTCTCCTTCGGGCTCGGCGACCGCGAGGTCGAGGTCATGGTCAAGCCCATGACGACTCTCCAGGCCGTGCTGCGCAACGAGCTCGGCTACACGGCTGTCAAGGATGGCTGCCGCCAGGGCGGTTGCGGCAGCTGCACCGTGCTCGTCGACGGCGACCCGATGCTGTCCTGCCTACTGCCGGTCGAGGACGTCGCCGGCCGGCGGGTGACCACGCTCGAGAGCATGACGCCGGCCGAGGGACTCCACCCGATCCAGCAGGCGTTCCTCGACAACAACGCCTTCCAATGTGGCTACTGCACTCCGGGCATGGTCCTGGTGGCGAAGGCGCTCCTCGACCATTTCCCGGCTCCCGATGATGACGAGATAACCGATGCGCTCAGCGGCAACATCTGCCGATGTACGGGATACCGACCGATCGTCCGAGCCATCGAGGTCGCGGCAGATGCGATGAGCAACGACGCGGGAGTGCAGCCACGATGAGCTCCGACCTCAATATCGTCGGCCAGTCGGTCGGTCGGAGTGACGGGATCGGCCACGTAACCGGTCGGACCCAGTACACCGCCGACCGTGTATTTCCGGGCATGCTCCACCTCAAGATGGTCCGGAGTCCGGTTCATCACGCACGGATCAAAGGCATCGATCTATCCGACGCGGAAAGGGTGCCCGGTTTCGTCCGAGCCCTGACCGCCAAAGACGTCCCACACAACCGTTACACGATCCTGTCGCTCATCGGAGTCGAACCGGAAGAAGAGTTCGTGCTTGCCGAGGACCGCGTTCGCTTCAAAGGCGAACAGATCGCCGCCATCGTCGCCGAGACCGAGACCGCCGCGCTCGAAGCCGTCTCCAAGGTTCACCTCGATCTGGAAGAGCTGCCCGCTGTCTTCGACGTGGAGGAGGCCCTCAAGCCGGGGGCTCCCATCGTGACCCACTGGGGCAACAACACCTTCATGTACGAGGGTCACCCATGTCGGCGCGTACGCCTGGGTGACGTCGGGAAGGCATTGAAGGAGGCCGACCACATCGTCGCCGGCGTCTACAACACCAGCCCGATCGAGCACGCGCCCGTCGAGACGACTGGTTGCATCGCAGTGCCGGAGGCAAATGGCCGATACACGGTCTATACGAACACCCAGGCGCTCTTCTTCAGCCTCGACAACACCGCGATCATCCTGCAGATCCCAGGTCGTCGGCTCCACTTCGTGGGAGGCACGGTCGGTGGTGGGTTCGGTGGCAAGGTGGACGTCATCGTCGAGCCGATCGCGACCCTGGCGGCGATGAAGACCAACCGGCCGGTGCGGTACGCCTACAGCCGATCCGAGGAGATGCAGGTGTCGTCGACGCGCGCGGCCTGGCGCATCTACATCACGGATGGCGTCTCGAGGGACGGCCATATCGTCGCCCGCAAGGTCACCAGCTATGCGGACTCTGGGGCGTACAGCCGCCAGACTCCGTATGCGCTCACCAAGCACGCCGCCAACGCGGCCGGCCCGTACGCGATCCCGAACGTGTCCATCGACGCCTACTGCGTCTACACGAATCGCCAACCGAGCAGTGCGATGCGGGGGTTTGGCGTGACGATGGCGTCGTTCGCGCTGGAGGTCCAGATGGACAAGATCGCAGAGCGAGTGGGCGTCGATCCGTGGACGATCCGCTTCATCAACGCCTACCACGACGGCGACATGAAGCCCCACCGGAAACTCGTCGAGGACGCGACCCTGATCGAGACGATGCAAGGAGCGGCGACGCTGGTCGGGCACGACCTGCCGGACGAATTCAGCGCGATGACGTCGGCGCCTCGACCGGCTGACCACGACGGGGGCGCCTAGTCATGGCCACCCTGCGTGGAACGGGCATCGCGGCCGTCAACTACCCGACCGGCATGAACCTCGGCGGCGACCCGTCGCAGGCCCTGATCCATGCCACGACCAGCGGGTCGTTCGTGGTCTCCCTCTCGAGCGCCGATCTCGGACAGGGGCTCAAGACGGTCATCGGACAGATCGCGGCCGAAGCTCTGGGTGTCGCGTTCGATGAGATCGTCGTCGACATCGGCGACACCGACGAAGGCCCGCACTGCATGGGGACATTCGCCAGCCGAGCCACGCACCGGGTGGGCAACGCAGTCATCGCGGCCGCCTCGGAGGCCCGCCAGACTCTGCTCGAAGTGGCGGCCGAGGAACTCGAAGCGGCTGTCGACGATCTCGAGTTCGATGGGCAGGGCAACCTGATGGTCAGAGGTGTCCCCGGGCGATCGGTGAGGGTCGCCGATATCGCATCGCTGGCCCAGTTCAAGTACGGCAGGACGATCGCCGGGCGGGGCATCTACATGAAACCGAAAAGCGATGTCGATCCCGAGACCGGCGCCATGGATCCCGACTCGACCGAGGCGCACGCGTGCACGGTTGCCGAGGTCGAGGTCGACACCGAGACGGGCGAGGTCACGGTCATCAGCATCAGGAGCGCCTACGAGGTCGGACGGCAGGTCAATCCGGCGCTGGTCCAGGGCCAGATCGTGGGCGGTGCGTGGATGGCGATGAGCCACGCCCTCTACGAAACGACCGCGCCGTACTATCCGGCGGTCGATCACAGCCCCAAGGACTTCAGCGAGTACCTCCTGCCCGGCACTTTCGAGATGCCGGAGGTCGAGAGCGTCGTCCTCGAGATCCCGTCCTCGACTGGTCCGTATGGGGTGAAGGGGGTCGGCGAGATGACCGCGAATTCGCCGATCCCGGCCATCGTCAACGCGATCTATCACGCCACGGGCGTCCGGATCGACGAGCTGCCGGTTACGCCCGAGAAGATCCTGCGGGGCCTCGAAGCCAAGACGGCGGGGTGACCCCGACTCGCTGCGCAGCGGCGGTGCGGTCCGCGCAGGCCCTCGTCTACCGTTCATCGTTCGTGGACACGCAAGCAGGGAGATCCTGATGGGGCAGATCACGACGTGGGACGAGTTCCCGACCATCGAATACGTGCCCGGCGTCTTCCGCCAGACCGTGTCGGGCGAGAAGGTGATGCTGACGCGCATCGTCTACAGGGGAGGTGTCGTGGTCCCCGATCACAGCCACCCAGCCGAGCAGGTGATGCTCGTCGAGCAGGGTCGGATGTGGGCCAAGGTCGGCCGGGAGGAGTCCGAGGTCGGGCCGGGCGCCCTGCTCATCATCCCATCGGACTGGGTCCACGCCTTTCGCCAGTTGAGCGATGAGGACGTCGTCTTCTTTGAGAGCTTCGCGCCCATCAGGCTCGAGTACCTGGTCGGGTTCAAGGGCCCAGACCCAGCGTTGGCCATGATGAAGAAGGTCCTTGACCCAACGTAGGGCCGGGACCGCGTGGCCACCGTCGAGGACCTTCGGTCGCGTCGACGCACGCCTGATGGTTGTCTATTCTCGATAATCGACTAGCCGTCCAGGGTGGAGGCGGTCGTCCGTCGCTCGCCCTCATGACACAGCCAAAGACACCACCATCCCCGGCCGAGAAGGAGCACGATGGGGCAGCTCGACATCTTCAGCCTCGCCGGGCGGGTCGCTGTCGTTCCCGGCGGCGGCGGCGGCATCGGGTCCGCCCTGGCCGAGGCGCTGGCGGCCGCTGGGGCTCGGGTAGCGGTCGCAGGCCGGACTCCCGACACCTGCGAAGCGACGGTCGAGCGGATCCGGGCGGCGGGTTCCGAGGGTCTGGCGATCACGGCCGACGTGACCAATGAGGAGGACTGCGAGCGGATGGTCCATGAGACGGTCGAGCGGTTCGGCCGGATCGACATCCTCATCAACGCCGTCGGAGGCGGCGCCGGGAGGGTCCTTCATCCCGCCGAGGAGTACCCGCGGGCCGACTGGGACTGGATCATGGAGTTGAACGTCCGGAGCACCATCGTGGCGACTCAGGCCGTCGCGAGCACGATGATCGAGGCGGGCCGAGGCGGCGCGATCCTCAACATCTCCTCGGTCCGGGCGAACCTCGGCATCAATGCCGGCTATTCGGCCTACGTCGCGGCGAAGGGCGCCATCAACTCGCTGACTCGGCAGTGGGCGACAGAGTGGGCCAAGTACGACATCCGGGTGAACGCCATCATGCCGACGTTCGTCGACACGCCCCAGGTGGCCATGCTGCTCGAGGACCCGGTATTCAAGGCGGGCATCGTCAGCCGTATCCCGCTCGGCCGCGTGGGTGAGACTCGCGACCTCGTCGGTCCGGCGATCTTCCTGTGCTCTGATGCCGCCGCGTTCGTGACCGGTCAGGTCCTCGGCATCGATGGCGGCCTGACCGCAACCCAATAGCCCGACGAGAGGTGCCCGAACCGATGGATCAGATGACGACGATGATGGAACAGGTCACCGCGAACGTGTTCACGACCACGCTACTTCGAGGCTGCAACCCCAGCTTCGTGGTGACCTCCGACGGCGTGGTGGTCATCGACACGCCGCAACTGCCGACCCGTGCCGTCGCGATGCGACGCGAGGCCGAGACGCACGGACCATTGCGATACCTCATCAACACCGAGCACCACGTCGACCACATCTTCGGCAACTACTGGTTCAAGGGTGTGCCTGTCGTCGAGCACAGGGAGCTGTACGAGCGGTTCATGGTCGTCTTCCCGGACCTCGATCCGTTCGCCTACGCCCTCGAGGCCATCCCGACCGACGACCCTGAAGCCGCCACGATCGTTCCCGATCGCGACACCTACTACGCCGACCCCAACAAGGGCACGATCGTGTTCACCGGCGATCTCACGCTGCGGGTGGCCGACCACACTTTCGAGATCATCCACACGCCTGGGCATACCCCCGGCCAGGTCGCGGTCCACGTGCCCGAGGAACGGGTCGTCTTCACCGGCGACACGATCTTTTCCGGCTGCCAGACGTGGCTGATGACGTCCAATGTCGACCAATGGATCGAGGCGCTCGAGCGGATCCGCCAGCTCGACGTCGACCACGTCGTGCCTGGCCATGGGCCGGTGACGACGCTCGACTACCTCCACACCCAGCGAGCCGTCCTGCTCGACTGGAAGTCGGCCGTCGCCGATGCGGTCGCCAAGGGCTGGTCACGCGAGGAGACGATCGCGCGGGTCCGGTTCGACGACAAGTTCGGCCCCGTCGACATCGGGCAGGGCTACATGATGGACCACATCCAGACGCTCAACGCCGCCTCCCTCTGGGACAAGCTCACGGCGTTGGGTTACGCGAAGGGTCGCTGACCCACCGGGCATCCTCGACGTTCGGAGCGGCCCTCCAGCCGCCGGCCAGACTGTCGTGACAGCGGGGAAGTTGCTATCGTTGCGAACGCTGCTCGCGCGACGAGACTTGAGTCGGTGGTCGAGGGCTGATGTGGCCTCTCTCGATCCACACGGCATCCTGCAGCGGGCATCGAAAGAGCGGTCACCCGGCCCGCGGCATGGAGCAGCGGGTGGGACCGTCCATTCATTCCGTCGCCTTGCCGATTGCGAGCTGAGGGGCGGGACCGAACCGAACTGGAGGAACACATGCGAACGACTCGGTCGACGGTCGTCGTTGCACTGGCGGCGATTGCCCTGATCGTCGCGGCGTGCGGCGGCGGTGGAGGCAGCTCGAAGGCCGCCACGGCTACGAATTTGGCAGCGATCGGCACCATGGAGGACCTGGTCAAGGCCGCCGACGCCGAAGGCGCCCTCAACGTCATCGCCGTGCCCCCGGAGTGGGCGAATTACAAGGGCGTCCTGGAGAAGTTCAAGGCCAAGTACCCCAACATCAAGGTCGACGAGGCCGGGCTCGACTTCAACAGCCAGAAGGAGATCGACGCCGTCAACAACCAGAAGGGCACCGACAAGGCGCCGGACGTGCTCGACCTCGCGCCGGCCGTCGCGCTGGCCAACACCGCGCTCTACGCGCCGTACCAGGTGGCGGCCTGGAACGACATCCCGGCCAACCTCAAGGAATCCACCGGCCTTTGGTTCGGCGACTACGCCGGCTTCCAGTCGGTCGGTTGCGACGCCAAAAAGGTGGCCGCGCCGGCCACGGTGGCCGATATGATGAAGCCCGAGTACAAGGGCATGATCGCCCTCAACGGCAATCCGAAGACCGCCGGGGCGGCACTCAACGGCGTGCTCCTGGCATCGATCGCGAACGGCGGCTCCGCCGACGACATCGCCCCGGGCGTCAAGTGGTTCAACGACCTCAGCGCCGCGGGCAACCTGCTTCCGGTCGACCCGACCCCTGCGACGATCGCCTCCGGGCAGACCCCCTGCGTCATCGACTGGGAGTACAACAACGCGGGCCTCACCGCGGACCTCGCGACCAAAGGCATCGACTGGAAGGTCAGCGTCCCCACGGATGCGCCGCCGGTCGCCTCGTACTACTTCCAGGCCGTCAACAAGGACGCGCCGCATCCGGCGGCCGCCCGACTGTGGGAGGAGTTCCTGTTCACGCCCGAGGCGCAGAACGAATGGCTGAAGGGCTTCGCGCGTCCGATCCTCCTGGACACGATGACCAAGAACGGCACCGTCGACCAGGCCGCGCTCGGAGCGCTGGCCCAAGTGACCGGGACCCCTGTCGTCATGACGCAGGAGCAGAACACCAAGGCTGCCGACTACGTGAACGCCAACTGGAACATCCCCATTCCCTGATCCAGGGAATGGCGACAAAGACAGGAGACGCGGCGTGTCTTCGGCATCGCCCGCCTCCGTGACGCACCAGGGAGCCGATTCCGCCACGGGCGGGGCCGGCTCCCGCAGCAAGGGCCGGGCCAGGATCTACCTGCCGGTCGTCCCGTTCTTCGTCTACGTCTCGATCTTCCTGATCCTGCCCACGATCCTCGTCCTGGTAGGCGCGTTCCAAACGTCGGACGGGGCGCCGTCCCTGGAAAACATCACGACGGTGCTGGGCCGTCAGCAGACCCTCGTGGCGTTCGGTCGGTCGATCCAGCTCTCGCTTGTGTCGGCGCTCGCCGGCGCCGTCGTCGGCGGCCTGTTCGCGTGGGCGGTGTCAGTCGGTGGTCCCGGCGGCAAGCTGCGGCAGGTGTCCGTGGCCGCGTCCGGCGTCCTGGCCCAGTTCGGCGGCGTCATGCTGGCGTTCGCCTTCCTCGCCACGATCGGTCTCAGAGGCTTCGTCACCATCGTCCTCAAGGACTACACCGGGATCAACGTTTCGGGGGACGGCACCTGGCTGTACTCGATGACCGGGCTGACGATCGTCTACACGTACTTCCAGATCCCGCTCATGGTCATCGTGTTCCTGCCGGCCCTCGACGGCCTGCGCCAAGAATGGTGGGAAGCGTCGACCAGCCTCGGGGGCTCCTCCTGGTCGTACTGGCGGCATGTCGGAGGGCCCATCCTCGCGCCGAGCTTCCTCGGCGCAGTACTGTTGCTCTTCGCCAACGCCTTCTCGGCCTACGCCACGGCAGCTGCTCTGGTCAGCCAGGGCAGTCCCATCGTGCCGCTCCAGATCGCAGAGGCGATGTCCGGCGAGGTGGTCCTCGGCCAGGCGAACCTGGGCAAGGCGCTCGCTCTCGGCATGATCATCGTGGTGGTTGTGGTGATGGGCCTGTACACGCTGCTCCAGCGGCGCGCGTCGCGATGGCTACGATGACCACCCGGTGGCTCCGATGAGGGCCCGTCGGCACGCCCGCCGCTCGATCGCGCGCTGGGTGATCCTTGTCGTCGTCGGCGGGTACCTGCTGTTGCCGATGGTGTCCATGGCCGAGTTCTCGACCCGCGGCGACTTCGGCTCGCGCAGCCTCGATGCGTGGATCGCCATCACCGAGGACCCGAATCTGGTCGAGGCGATCGTCACCACCCTGTCGATCGCGGCCCTGACGTCCGCCGGGATGCTCCTGCTGCTCGTCCCGACCATGGCCTGGACGTACCTGCGGGCGCCGCGGATGAAGCGGCCGGTCGAGTTCCTGTGCCTGCTGCCGATCGCCATCCCGGCCATCGTCCTCGTCGTCGGCATCGTGCCGATCTACTCGATCCTCACCCGGGCAACGCGGGGCAATGCGCTCGTCCTCGTGTTCATCGACATCATCCTCGTCCTGCCCTTCGCCCATCGCGCGATCGACGCGGGCCTCCGATCGATCGACGTGTCGACCCTCGCGGAGGCGGCCAGAAGCCTGGGCGCCGGCTGGCCGCGGGTCATGTTCCAGATCATCTTCCCGAACCTGCGCGGCGCCATCCTGTCTGCGGCAGTCATCACGGTCGCGCTCGTCCTCGGTGAGTTCACCATCTCGTCGCTGCTCAACTACGACACGCTGCAGGTCGTCATCAACGCGCTCGGGCTGCGCAACGCGTTCGTCTCGGTCGCGGTGTCGCTGGCCTCGCTGCTCTTCGCGTTCGTGCTCATCCTGGGCATCGCCGTCGTGGCCGGTGGCGACCGCCGCACCCAAGAGAAGCCGGTCGAGGAGGCGGCTGCCTGATGTCGATGTCGAACGTATTGTCGGAATCGGCTGCTCAGGCGCGGGCCGGGGTGACCGTCCAGCTCATCGACCTGCATCGCTTCTACGGTCCGGTCCACGCCCTCGACGGACTGAACCTCGAGATGGCTCCGGGCGAGCTGGTCGCGCTGCTCGGACCGTCGGGCTGCGGCAAGACGACCGCCCTGCGCGCCCTGGCTGGGCTGGACGACCCCGACGCGGGTCGGATCGTCGTCGATGGCAAGGACCTCACCAACGTGCCCGCCAACCACCGTGACATGGGCATGGTCTTCCAGGCCTACAGCCTCTTCCCCAACATGACGGCCCGGGACAACGTCGCCTACGGACTGCGGCTGCGCAAGATGGACACCCAGACGCGGCGGCGGAAGGCGGAGGAGATGCTCGATCTCGTCGGCCTGCTCGTCCAGGCCTCGCGCTACCCATATCAGCTGTCCGGCGGGCAGCAGCAGCGCGTCGCGCTCGCCCGGGCCCTCGCCATCGAGCCCAAGGTGCTGCTTCTTGACGAGCCGCTGTCGGCCCTCGACGCCAAGGTCCGCCGCTCGCTACGCGACGAGATCCGGCGCATCCAGATCTCCGTCGGCACGACGACCCTCTTCGTGACCCACGATCAGGAGGAGGCCCTCGCGCTGGGCGACCGGGTGGGCGTCATGTCGGCCGGCCGCCTCGAGCAGATCGCGACGCCGAACGAGCTCTACGATCGCCCGAAGACGCCGTTCGTAGCCGAGTTCGTGGGCCTCACCAACCGGCTGGCCGGCTCGGCCCGCGACGGGGTCGTCGAGCTACTCGGTCAGCAGCTTCCCCTGCTCGAAGGCTCGGCCGGTCCGGGGCACGTCGTCGCCCTCGTCCGCCCGGAGTCGGTCCGGCTCGTGCCGGAGGACGGCAGCCCAGCCCACGTCGTCGCGGTGAGCTTTCTCGGGTCGCTGTGTCGCGTCCAGGCCGCGCTTCCGAGCGGCGACCTCGTGGTCGCCCAGATGGCGGTCGCCGATGCTGTGGAGCTCACGCCGGGCAGGGCGGTCCGGATCGACCTGCTCAAGGCGCCCGTCTTCGCCACGACCGCCTCGTCGGCGGCACCGTCAGGCCAGTCGGACCCCCTGGCGCCTTAGCTCCTGCTGGACGACGCCGACGTCGAGGCGGTCGAATGATCGCCCGGTTCGAAGCGAGACCGCTGCTGCCACACCCGCGCCCTGGCCGGTGACCGTGCAACACATCATGCTGCGGACCGCCGCGTGCGAGATCTTGTCGCCACCGATGCACCGACCGGCGACGATGAGGTTGCCGACACCTGTGGGCACCAGCGATCGGTACGGCAGCTGGAAGTAGCGACCCGTCGTCGGCAGGATGAGCACGCCGTAGCCGTCGATGAACTCGGGGAAGATGCCGATCGAGTCCTCGAAACGCGCCTGTTCGCGGACGTCGGTCTCGGTCAAGTCGTAGATGGCGTCGATCTTTCGGGTGTCGCGAACGCCGAGCGTCATGCCGAAATTGCGCAATTTGGCGTCCTCGCAACCGGGCATGAAGCGGCGAAGGGCCTCGACAGCGTGGATCGCCTGGCGGCGCCCGTCGATCTCGCCGCGGGTCAGGTCGTCGGCGTCCGTGCCGTCAAGGCCGCTGATGTGGACCAGGTTGAGATAGGTCAGGTCGCCCTGGTCGGTGACGGTCCCCCAGGTGCCGGCGAGCGTGATGAGGTTGGCCGGGATGACGCCGGCTGCGACCGCCTGTTTGAAGGGCTTGCGGAGAAAGGGCGAGAACATCTCGTCCTCCTTGCCGCTGGTCTCGATATCCCATTCGGCATTGCCGGCCCAGTCCCGGTACGTCTGCGGATCGGCCTTGACCTGCTCGATGAAGCGGCGCTTGTTGACGCCGGTCATCGAGAACATGACCGAGACGGCGAGCATCTCCTCCCTCGGCGTCTTGCGGGTCGGTGCGCCCGAGCGGGCGGCCACGTCGGCGTCGCCGGTCGCGTCGATGACGCGTTTGGCGAGGATTGCCTCTCGGCCCGACTTGCTCTCGGTGATGACGCCCTGGATGGCGCCGTCCACCAGGATCGGCGCCACGAACTGGCGGTGGAGCATGGGCCGGATGGCGGCCTCCTCGATCATCACGTCGGCGACGTGCTTGAACATCTCGGCGTCGAGTGCCTGGCTGGTCGACTGCGGCTCGGGTGCTGTCGCGCCCATGGCCTTGGCTCGGGCCTCGATCTCCGTCCCGATCCCCTCGCTATCGACAGTCTGTTCGTGCCGGTACCAGGCGAAGCCCTCGACGCCGACCTGCGTGATGTTGCCCCCGAAGCAGCCGTTGCGTTCCAGCAGGGTCGTTTCCGCGCCCGACCGGGCAGCACCAAGGGCGGCGCCCATCCCACCGGGACCGCTGCCGACGACGAGGACCTCGGTCTCGAGGATGACGTCGACTTCGCGCGCGGGCTCGACGATGTGCTTCAACGGGCTCCTGTGCCAGTGATCGGGACGTGATTCTAGCGACCGTTCCCGCCTCGCTCCTTATGCGCGACCAGCCGCGGCTTCGCCTTCGCGGGTCCTGCCGGCGAGTCCGATGAGGTCCTCGTGCAACTCGAACCAGATCCCGTGGTAGCTGTCGACGCGAGGTGACGCCACGTATCGATCATCACCGTCGAGCGCGTGCCCGATCGCCCGGGCGAGCCGCACCTCATAGCCCTCGAGTCGCCCGCATGCGGCCGCCAGAGGCGCGAGCCACGCGGCCGCGTCGTCGTGCAGGGCGGCTAGACGAGCCAGGACCCCGCGATCGTAGGTCGGATCGCCGTGGTCGTTGATCACCGCGTCGCCATCCGTCGGGCGAAGCTGCCAGGCCGTCACCGTGTCCTTCATCCGATGGTCGAGGGCAAGGAAATCGTCGAGCGCGGCGTCCGCGGCGTCCTCGCCCCAGGCCTCTCGGTCCGCGGCCAGGAGTTGTTCGGCGCGCGCCTTACCGGACTCCGTGAGCCGATAAGCGCCGGCAACAGTTGTCGCCAGCCCGTCGGCGACGAGCTGGTCGACCAGCGGCTGGACCTGCTCGGGTGAGGAGAGCAGGGCGTCGGCGAGGCTCGCCACGGTGGCGAATCCTTTGGTCGACAGAGCGCGGACGGACTGATCGAGGGTGGCATCTCCTCGCGGATGGACGGCTCCCGCGGCCGGCTCAGCGGTCGCCGGGGGCTGGGGAGCCAAGGGCTGGTTTGTCGCGACCTGGATGCCGAGCTCGTGCGCCCATGCCTGCAGCACCCGGACCTCCGGGACGACCTCACTCGTGCCGCGGATCTCCCCGTCGAATACCTCGCCGGTGGCGCCGTCGATCGAGATGACCTCCCCATCGTGGAACGTCCGGTCACCGATCACGACCGCGCCGTCGAGCACCTCGATGTCGGCCGCGCCGACGACGGCCGGGATCCCCCAGCCACGAGCCACGACGGCGGCATGGCTGGCGAGGCCGCCGCGTGCCGTCAGGATCCCTACGGCTCGCGCCATGCCGTGGACGTCGTCAGGCGACGTCTCAGACCGGACGAGCACGACCGGCCGTCCGGCCTCCGTAGCCCGCTCCGCGGCCTCCGGGCTCGTTGCGATCTCGCCCGAGGCGACGCCGGGGGACGCGGCCAGCCCGGTCACGAGCGGTGCTCGGTTGCCGCGGCGCAGGGTCCTCGTGGGCGGGTTCGCGAGGATCTCGACTACCCGCTCCACGGCCTCACGGCGGGAGAGCGGGAACGATTCGTCGTTCGCCATGTCCACGGCGATGCGGAGTGCCGCCTGTGGGCTCCGCTTGCCCACCCGGACCTGGAGCATCCACAGCCGCCCTCGCTCGATCGTGAACTCGATGTCGCACAGGTCCGCGTAGTGGCGCTCGAGCCGCCCCGCATAGTCGCGGAGTGACGCGGCAACGTCCGGCATTCGCTCGTCGAGAACGGCGATCGGTCGTGTAGCGTGCGTGCCCGCCACCACGTCCTCTCCCTGCGCGCCGAACATGACGTCGCCGTACAGGGCCGGCTCCCCGGTGGCCGGGTTGCGCGTGAAGACGACCCCTGTGGCAGATCCCTCCCCGAGGTTCCCGAAGACCATCGCCTGGATGGTCACTCCGGTGCCCAATTCGTCGGGGATGCCCTCCTTGCGTCGATAGGTCCGCGCACGTTGGCTGTTCCAGGACCTGAACACGGCCTCGATCGCGAGGCGCAGCTGTTCCCATGGGTCATCGGGGACGGCGGTGACGCCGACGATCGCCCGGAAGCTGGCGTCGAAGCGCTCGCGACAGCTCCGGGCGAACGCCTCACCGCCGGCGCGGGCCAGCCCGGCGGTCGTCGCGTCGTTCAGGCCGAGGTTCAGGATCGTGTCCATCATGCCGGGCATCGACACAGGCGCCCCCGACCGGACGCTGACGAGCAGTGGATCTATCGTGTTGCCGAAGCGGCGGCCGGCGCGCGTCTCCAGGCGCGCCATGTGGTCGCGGATCTCCTCGTCGAGGGAGGCCGGCCAGCCCATCGACAGGAACTCGCGGCAGGCGGCGGTGACGATCGTGAACGACGGCGGGACAGGGAGTCCCAGATCGACGTCCATGACCCGCAGCTGGGCGGCCTTGCCACCGAGCAGCCGTACGACCTCGTCGGGTGGGAGGTCCAGGCGCTGGTCGGAGTCGAAGACGGTGGTCACGCTGGCGAAGGTTACGGCTTAGCCCTCTTCTACATCCCGGTCCGGGCCATTCGGATGATCGAGCGGAGGCCTGGACGCTGGCCGTATAGCAGGACGCCGGCGGCGTAGATGCGCGACGCGAGCCACATCGCCACCGCGATCGCCGCGACGAGCAACGCGATGGCGAGGAGGACCTCGGGGACGGTCGCCTCGCCGGCCGACACCCGCCCCAACATCATGAACGGGCTTACGAACGGCACGAGTCCCAGGATGACGACCCAGCCGGCGTTGATGTCAAGGAGCCCGGTCGAGGCGTAGACCGCGACGATATAGCCCAGGGTCGAGATGATCGCGAGGGGCATGACCGCCGACTGGACGTCCTCCTGGCGGCTGACGAGCGAGCCGGCGGCGGCGTACAGGACACCGTAGAGCAGGAAGCCGAGGACCCCAAACACGCCGAGCAGCAGGAGCATCCCGAGGGTGAGTCCGGCGGGCAGTTCGACCTCACCGCCGCCCCCGCCCAGGACTATCGTGCCGAGGGGACGCTGGGCCAACAGGGCAACGACTCCGGCGATGACCAGGGCAGCGTACTGGGTCAGGGCGACCGCGCCGACGCCCAGTACCTTGCCCCACAGGAGCTGGAGCGGGGTGGCGGCGTTGAGGATGACCTCCATGACCCGTGACGACTTCTCCTCGACCACGCTCATCGCGATCCAGTTCCCGTAGAGGACGATCAGCATGAAGATCAGGATCGTCAGCCCGAACCCAAGCAGATAGTCCGTCCCCGCCTGGGCCGAGTCCGGTGCCGGCCGCGATTCGTTGGGATCCGGCCAGCTGACCGCGAACCGCGACGGCGCGAACAGGCCGGCCTGGCTGGCGGCGTCGACGCCCAGCCGATCGAGACGATCGGCGATCGCGAGGCTCGTCGTCGCCTGCTGGCCGACCAGGCGGGCCGTTCGGCCATCGGCGGGGTCGTCGGTGTAGAGCGTGAACTGCAGCTCGCCGTCGGGCGCCCGCTCGATGCCGAGCACGGCGTTCAGCTCGCCGTCGCCCACCGCCCGGCGGGCGACGGCGAGATCGGGCGCCTCGCTCACCGTGAAGTCCGGCGTTGCCTGCGGATCGACCGGCACTCCGCTCATCGGGGCATTGAGAAGCCCTTCGAGCGTGGTCGCCAGGCCGGGTTCGACATCGCCTGAGGCGACCCACACGGCGATCTTCTGGGTCCCCGTCCGGTCGATGTATTGGATGCCGATCGGGAGCAGCGCGACGGCCACAATGGCGATGACGAGCAGTGCCGTTCCGAGGAGGAAGCTCCGCGTCCTGGCCCGGACGAGGTACTCGCGGCGGGCGATGGCGACGATGTTCGACAGCTGGCTCATGACGGGCTCCCGAGGCTGGCGAGGGTCACGTCCTCGCGCTCGATCGCTCCGACGCGTTCGACGAAGACGTCCTCGAGCGACGGGTCGGCGACCTCGAACCGAAGCACAGCGCCACCATGAGCGATCGCCGCGCGGAGCACGTCCTGGGGGTCACCGCCCGCGTCGACCCGGAGCTCGGTGTAGTCCTCGCCGGGTCGGGTCACGATCGCATGGGGCAGCGACCGCAGCCAGTCGGCGTCGCCGTCGTTGCTGGTGGCGAGACGGACCACCTGCCGTCCGGTCGATCGCTTGACCTCGCGCGTGGGTCCCTCGGCGACGATCCGGCCGTGGTCGATGATCGCGACCGACTCGCACAGCTCCTCGGCCTGCTCGAGCTGATGGGTGCTGAAGACGAGCGTCTTGCCCCGATCGCGCATCTCGAGGAAGGCATTCTTGAGGAGCGCGACGTTGACAGGGTCGAGACCGACAAATGGCTCGTCCATCAGGAGCACGTCCGGATCGTGGAGGACGGTGGCGATGAACTGGACTTTCTGCTGGTTGCCCTTGGACAGGCTCTCCGCCCTGCGGTCGGCGTACTCGGAGATCCGGAAGCGGGCGAGCCAGTCGAGCGCCTCGGTTCGGGCTGTCGCCCGCGGTATGCCGTACAGGGAGGCGTAGAAGACCAGCTGCTCGAGGACCGGCATCCGGAGGTACAGGCCTCGCTCCTCGGGCATGTAGCCCCAGGTCCGGCGCGGCCACTCGCGCGCCGGACGATCCTGCCACGTGACGGTGCCCTCGTCGGCGCGCAGGAAGCCGAGTGCGATCCGCATCGTTGTCGTCTTGCCGGCACCGTTCGCGCCGAGGAAGCCGAAGACCTCGCCCGGTTCGACGTCGAAGGTGACGCCGTCGAGCGCCTGGACGTCACCGAAGTGCTTCTTGAGTCCCTGGATCCTGAGCATCGCCGCCTCCGCTCGCCGGGCGCGGACCAACGTGCGCCCCCCGAGCCTCGTCGAGTCTGCACCAGGACCCGCCCCCCTGACAGAGCCGATGGACCCGAAGGCCGCAGGCCGACGGACCCAGCCTCGGCTAGCCGGGCTCGCGGAGCGCCCGCCAGACCCGCTCGGGCGAGAGGGGCAGGTCGCGGATGACGACGCCGGTCGCATCGCGGACGGCGGCCGCCACGGCCGGCGCCACGGGCAGCAGGGCCCCCTCGCTCATGCCCTTGGCGCCGTACGGCCCCGGGCCATCGCCGTTCTCGACGATATCGCTCTCCATCGAGCGCGGCAGGTCCATCGAGGTCGGGATGCGGTAGTCGATCGCGCCGAGGTTCCGGATCCGGCCGCCCTCGTCGAGGATGTAGTGCTCCATCAGGGTGTGGCCGAGGCCCATGACGGCCGCGCCCTCGTCCTGGCCCCGGACCTGCAACGGGTTGAGGGCCCGCCCGACGTCCGACACCGTCACGTGGCGCTCGATCGTGATGTCGCCGGTGTCCCGATCGACCGACACCTCGACGGCCGTGGCGTTGAACTCGTAGAAGGCCGACGTGCCACCGAGCGGATGACTGGGGTCGGCCTCCTTGCGCGACTCCCCGACTCCGATGAGTTCGCCGCCGAGGCGGCCCAGGCCAGGGACGAGGACCTCTCGGATCGGCCTCACCCGATCGCCGATGCGGACCTCGCCCCCCTCGACGACGATCTCGGCCTCGTCGACGCCCTCGAGACGGGCGGCCATCGCGCGCACCTTGGCCTGGATGTCGCGACAGGCGAAAAGGACGGCGTTGCCCATGAGGACCGACGAGCGGCTGGCCGAGGTCTGCTGGTCGTAAGGCACGACGGCGGTGTCGCCCATGACGACCGTGACGGTCTCGACCGGTGCCCCCAGCTCCGCCGCCGCAATCTGGGCGAAGATCGTCCGGGCGCCCTGGCCCATGTCCGAGGTGCCGGCGTAGACGACGATGCTGCCGTCGGCGAGGAGGCGGACGGTGGAGTACGACAGACCGGTCGTCGGGCCGGACTTGAGTCCGACCGCGATGCCCCTTCCCCGGCCGGCTGCGGGTGGCTTGTCCCAGCCGATGCGGGCGGCGGCCCGGCGGACGGCCTGGGCCCAGTCGCCATCGGCCGGCGTGTCGTTGGGCAGGAACGACTCGCCGGGCTTGGCAAGGTTGCGGAGGCGGAGCTCGACGGGGTCGATGCCGAGCTGGCGGGCGGCCTCGTCCATGTTTGACTCAACCGCCCAGATCTGCTGTGGATTCCCGAAGCCGCGGAAGGCCGTCGACGGGACCGTGTGCGAGAGGACGCTGCGGGCGACGATCCGGACGGCTGGGATGCGGTACGGGCCCGCCGAGGTGTAGCTGCCCTTGGCCACTGTCCTGTCGGCGATGTCGGCGTAGGCGCCGATCAGGTAGTCGGCCTCGATGTCGCGGAACACGAGCGTGCCGTCACGTCGGAAGCCCGATCGGACGCTCACCTCCGCGGCGCCGCGACGGACGGCCTGGAACGTTTCCTCGAGGGTCAGGACGAGGCGGACCGGCCGACCCGTTCGAAGGGCCATGAAGGCGAGCAGCGGCTCGTACTTGGCATGCTGTTTGCCCCCGAACGCGCCGCCCGGGTCCGGCGCGTGGATGCGCACCTTCGCCAGCGGGAGGGATAGGAGCGAAGCGATCGTCCGCTGGAGCCAGTAGGGATGCTGGATCGAGCTCCAGACAGCGATCCCATCGCCGTCCGGCGCCGCCATGAACGCGTGCGGCTCGATGGCGAACTGGGTGACCATCGGGAAGGCGTAGGTGCCCTCGACGATCTCGTCCGCCTCCGCTTCGCCGGCTGCCAGGTCGCCCCAGTCGTAGTGATGCTCGTGGAGGACGTTGGTCGTCGCCAGCGGGTCGTTGGGCCGGATCGCGGGGTCCTGGACGAGCGGCGCGTCCGGTGCCAGGGCCGCCGCGATCGACGACACCGCCGGCAGCTCCTCGAATTCGACCCGGACGAGGGTCGCCGCCTCCTCCGCCTGGTCCTTCGACTCGGCAGCAACGGCCGCCACCGGGTCGCCGTGGTACTTCGTCTCGCCGATCGCGATCACCGGCCGGTCGCGCATCTGCGGCCCGAAGCGGGGCATCGGCGATGGCAGGTCGTCGGCGGTCATGACGAGGCGCACGCCGGGCAGGGCGAGGGCTTCCGTCGCATCGACCCGGACGATGCGGGCACGGGCACAGTCGAGCGCGACGAGCTTCACCTGCAGCGCGTCCTCGAGGCGCAGGTCGGCGACGTACGCCTGGCTCCCGGTCACTCTGTCGCGACCGCCCACGCGGCGTGGCGAGGCACCGACCAGGTGGCCGTCCCCGATAGCGCCGCGATCGGTCACTGCGGGGCGACCCCGGCGTCGGGGACCGCGGCGACGTCGGTAGCTCCCGGCGAGGGCGTGTGCCGGGTTTCCGGTCCTTGCCCGGCGCGCGCGGCGAGCAGCACGGCCTCGATGATCTGCTCGTAGCCGGCGCAGCGGCACAGGTTGCCAGCCAGTCCTTCCTCCACCTCGGCTCGGGATGGGTGGGGCATTGTCGCGAGCAAGGCGTGAGCCGCCATCAGCTGACCGGGGATGCAGAACCCACATTGGGCGGCGCCCGTGTCGAGGAACGCGAGCTGGACAGCGCTCAGCTCTCCGTCGACGGCGAGCCCCTCCACTGTCGTGATCTCGCTGCCCTCGACCTCGATCGCGAGGACGAGGCACGAGTCGACGCTGCGGCCGTCGACGATCACGGTACAGGCGCCGCATTCGCCGACGAGACAGCACTCCTTCGTGCCGGTCAGGCGAAGGTCGTCGCGAAGCACGTCCAGCAGGGTGTGGTGGGGCGCCGCCTCGAGCGATCGGGCGCGGCCGTTCACGACGACAGCGATGCGGCGGCGGTCTGTCGTCGCTGAGCGGTCGGTCATCGCCGGGCGATCCGTCATCGCCGGGCGATCGCTTGGTCGAGGCGGTCGATCGCTGCGCCGACGGCCCGCAGGCCAAGGACGCGGAGCATCGCCAGGCGATACTCCGGGCTCGCCCGCATCGATCGTGGCGAGGGGCTGGCGGCCGCCAGCAGGTCGTCAAGGATCTCCATCCGCGCGGGTGGCGCCGCCGCCGCATCGGCGAGCACGCCGGTCGGATCGATGGCCAGGAGCGGCCGCGGCCCGAGGCTGCCGTAGGCCAGCCGCGTCACGCCGTCGGGCAGCACGACGCAGGCGAGGGTCACCGATGCGAGGTCGTGGCCGCGCCGGCGCGTTCTCCGGACGTGGACGGAGCCCCGCGGCCCGTCCGGCTGGGGAAGCGAGATGGCCGTGACGATCTCGCCGGGCCCAAGGGTGGTGACGCCCGATCGAACGAAGAACTCGTCCAGGGCGATGCGTCGCATGCCAGTCGGTCCGGCTGCGACGACCTCGGCCCCGTAGACGAGAAGCGCCGGAGCCGTGTCTGCCGCCGGCGACGCATTGCAGATGTTGCCCGCCAGCGTGGCCCGGTTGCGGATCTGGACCGCACCAACGACCGCGGCCGCCTCTGCGAGCGCCGGGAAGTCGCGGGCGATTCGTTCGTCGGCCGCGATGTCGGTCATCACCGTCCTGGCCCCGATGACCAGCCTGCCGTCCTCCTCGCGGATAGCGGCGTCGAGCTCGGGGATCCGTTTCAGGTCGACGACGGTGTCCGGCCGGATCGACCCGTCGCGAAGGCGGATGATGAGGTCGGTCCCGCCCGCCAGCGGCCGAGCACCGGCCGGATCGGCGGACAAGAGGGCGATGGCTTCCGCGAGGCTGGTCGGTCGCTCGTAGGCGAAGGTCCGCATCGCCGGCTAGAGGACGGAATCCACTGCGTCCATGAGCGTCTGCGGCGTGGCTGCCCGGACGAAGTAGTAGGGCCGGTCCGAGAACCTCTCGACGAACGCGGCCCGCGTCTGTCGGAGTGGCTCGCGGTCGACGATGGGCATCGGGATCCCGGGCGCCAGCAGCTCGTTGAGCAGGAAGTAGTTCTGGAGCGAGTGGAGCGTCTGGAATTGGCGCTCGAAGGGGATCATCTCGCTGAGCGACAGGTCGAAGTTGCCGTCGATGGCCGGCACGACGACGACATCGACCATGCTTGGATCCGTGTGGAGCTCCCATGTCGGGAGCACTCCGAAGAACTTCTGGACGCCGCGATCGGGAGCCGCCTTGTCGGCCCGCTCGGTGCCCTCGGTCCGCTTCTTGAGGAACGGCTCCTTCGAGCCGTCGACCGCCCGTCCACCCTCGTCGATGACCGTCGTCTCGGTCGACACGAGCAGTGCGCCACGGCGGCAGGCTTCGATCTGGCCCATCGACTTGCCGTGATTCGACTCGCCGCCCAGGAAGAGGATCGTCCTGTCGCGGTAGCGCACGGCCGAGGCATGGAACGGATGGAGTCCGGCGGCCTCCATCCGCAGCGCGAGCATGGCGACGACGACCTTCTGGATCGGTCCGGGCGGCCACGGTCCGCTGAACGTCATCCGGTGGCCGTCATAGGTGATCGCCTTGTCGCCGTCCTGGCGCCAGATGATGTCGGGCTCGGCGAGCATGACGTCGGGCGAGATCCGCACGTCGGCGAGGCGGTAGTTGAGGAAGCTCAGGTCATCGAGGACGTGCTCGCGCGGCCCTCCTCCGAACACATCGACCCGCAGCCGGGCCGGGCCCGCCGACATCTCCTCCGAGAGCCGGAGCGTCTCGCTCACGCGCCGTGCTCCGCCGTTCCCGGCGGCAGCCGCGACAGGACGATGGCGGTGACCATAACTGTCTTAGGACCCGATCGTAGCCGTGGCCGACGGAGCCGTCGGTGCGTCTCGCTCATCGCGAAGGATCTCCACGATGCCGGTCGACCCGTCGACGCGCACTCGGTCGCCGGTCGCGATCCGGTGGGTGGCGATCGATGTCCCAACGACGGCAGGGATCCCGAACTCGCGCGACAGCACGGCAGGATGCGACGTCGTGCCGCCGGTGTCGGTGACAAGGCCGGCGATCTTCGTGAACAGGACGACCCAGGCCGGGTTCGTCATCTGGCAGACGAGGATGTCGCCGTCCGAGACGTCGTCGAACTCGTCGACCGTTCGCACGACGCGGGCGAAGCCTTCGACGACGCCCGGAGACGCCGCGATCCCGGTGACCCGCCGCTCATCGGCAGACTGCTGCTGGTAGAACCGCTGCGGATAACCCCAGTTCACGAGGTAGGGGAAGGCGAGCTGGGACCGGGTTGCCGTGCCGATCCAGTTCCGCGGCCGAAGCCGCTCGGATGCGGCCCGCTCGGCCCGTCGTGCGGCGACAGTCGCCGGGGCGTCGAGAGCGTCGGCGCTGCCGATCAGCATCCGGAGCTCGTTGTAGCGCAGGAACATCACGTCGTCCGGTCGGTCGAGCCGTCCGCCGTCGACGAGCTTGCGCCCGATCGCCATGAGCACCAGCCGGACGTGGGCGTTGGCGCCCTGGTCGATGTAGAAGTGGTGGTCCGGCGTCAGCGGTGCCATCCGCAGGTTGACCGCGTTCGCCGCCCGCATCTCGTCGAGGGCTTCGCCAGTCAGGCCTTCGAGGATCTCGAGAGACGCAGCATCGATGTCGCGCCGCATCGCCTCGATCGCGGTCGGGTAGTCGTAGTCGGTGTCGAGGTAGCCGCGTACGAGGTCGAGCACGGGCTCCATCTCTTCACGAACGGTCGGAAAGATGAACTCATGGCTCCAGACCGCATGCCAGCCGAATTCCCGCTGGTACGGCCCGATGCGCTCGGCGATGAACTGGCGCCCTCGCTTTGAGCCCCTCAGGGTCGCCGCGATGGCGTCAGCGTCGGCCGCGCCGAACGCGGCCCGCAGCTCAGCGTCGTCGCGGACTTCGTTCTTCATTCGCCACAAGGCCTCGATCGAGTCCCAGTTCCGGTCCGAGGCCGAGTTCTGGAGGCGACCGAGGAGCTCCTCGTCGATGCTGCCTCGGATCCTCTCCATCACCGCGCGCAGGTTGAGCGTCGCCGAGAGCTGCGCGAAGTTGAGCATCCAGTGGATCTTCCAGTGGCGATCGTGGATGTCGATCGCGTCCTCGAGCAGGCAGGCAGCTTCGGCGAGGGACATCCCATCCGCCTCGTCGAGACGCGCCTCCAGGAAGGCGAAGTTGCGCTGCATCTCGGGGACCAGGCGATCTCGCCACCAGTCGGCGAACTGCTGCCCGTAGACCGGCAGGACGGTATCGAGATACGCGCCCATGTTCAATTCGAAGGAGGCATCACGCGGTACGCGGGCCCCGTATCGGGAGCTGTACTCGGTCCCTTCGATGCGGAGGTGCGGATCGGCCGGGACGGCCGTCGTGTACACGTAGCCGTTGACACTCTTGGCCAGCCAGTCGACGGCGAAGGGCGTGCCAAAGCGGCGAAACATGTGGTCGCAGCTCAGCCACCAGCCTCCGATGTCGAAGAACATCGGGCTGACCGGGTGCGGGATGTGCAGGTCGTCGTAGACCCAGAAGAAGTCCTTCTCAACCTCGGACTCCCAGGTCACGGGAAACGTCTGATCCCCCAGGAACTGGCCGAGGATCTCCTCAGTCGCTGCCACGGGCTGGTCCTCCACGGCCTCTCCTGGATCCGCCATCAGATCGGCATGCTGTCGTCCCACGATTGTGACACCTGGATCGCCGAGACCGGCACGGTCGGCGACGTGGAGCGCATGGCCGGCCAAGCCCGACCACTCCCGACGGCGGACAGGGCGCTCGGCTAGTCTGGAATGGAAGCTCTGCAGGCTGGATAGAGGCGGAGGAATCGTTGGCCGAGCGTTACGACGCGATCATCATCGGTGGCGGCCACAACGGGCTCGTCGCGGCCGCATACCTCGCCCGCGGCGGCATGCGCACCCTCGTCGTCGAACGCCGGCATGTCCTCGGTGGGGCCGCGGTCACCGAGGAGATCGTGCCCGGCTTCCGGTTCTCGGTGGCCAGCTATGTCGTGAGCCTCCTGCGGCCCGAGATCATCCGCGAGCTCGACCTGCCACGCCACGGCCTCGACATCCTTCCCCTCGACGGGACGTTCACGCCGCTCCACGAGGGCGAGGGCCCGGCGGCAGGTGGCGGCGATTACCTGTGGCGGGTCAACGATCACGGCCGCACCATTCGCGAGCTGCGACGGTGGTCGCTGTCCGATGCCGAGGCCTACGAGGAGTATGGCCGGCTCATGGTCGACATGGCCCGGTTCATCAAGCCGATCCTCGCGATCGTGCCGCCGGACATGGCCGGCAACGACCCGCGCCAGCTGCTGCCGCTGGCCGGCCTTGCCCGGACGTTCCAGGGCCTGTCGCGACGTCAGCAGGCGACGTTCGTCCAGCTCATGACGATGAGCGCGGTCGACTTCCTCTCGCAGTGGTTCGAGACCGACCCCCTCATCGCCACGATGTCAGCCTCGGGGATCATTGGGACATTCCTCGGTGTCCGTTCACCGGGCACTGCCTACGTCCTGCTCCATCACTACATGGGCGAGATCGACGGCGCCTTCCGCGCCTGGGGCATCCCTAAGGGTGGCACCGGCGGCATCAGCCTCGCGATCGCGTCGGCCGCCCAGGCGGCCGGCGTGGAGATCCGGACGGAGGCGCCCGTATCTCGCATCCTCACCGGCGGCCGCAAGGCGGTCGGCGTCGTCCTCGAGAACGGCGAGGAGATCGCCGCTGCGACCGTCCTCTCATCGGCCGATGCCAAGGTGACCTACCTCGACCTCCTGGAGGCCGGCACGCTCGAGCCCGAGTTCGAGGCCGAGGTCCGCCGCTTCAAGTTCCGAGGCTCGTCGGGCAAGGTCAACCTGGCCCTCGATCGGCTGCCCGAGTTCAGCTGCCTGCCCGGGGCCGGCGAGCACCTTCGGGGAGCGGTCTCGTTCAGCCCCTCGGTCGACGACATGGAGCGCGCCTACGACGACGCGAAGTACGGCCGCTGGAGCAGGCAGCCGTACATCG
Organism: uncultured Chloroflexia bacterium; assembly: GCA_963789905.1. Taxonomy (GTDB): domain Bacteria; phylum Chloroflexota; class Limnocylindria; order Limnocylindrales; family CSP1-4; genus CAWBMK01. The sequence continues at coordinate 310,012 of CAWBMK010000007.1, forward strand.
ACATGATCATCCCGACCCTCGTCGATCCTCAGATGGCTCCGCCCGGCAAGCACGTCCTGAGCTGCTTCGTCCAGTACGCGCCATATCGACTCGATCCGACGCTCGGGACCTGGGACGACAATCGGGAGGCCTTCGGCGACAGCGTCATCGATCGGATCGCGGAGTTCGCCCCGAACATCCGCGACATCATCGTCGGCCGCCAGGTCCTGACTCCGCTTGATATCGAGCGGACGATGGGCTTGACCGAGGGCAACATCTTCCAGGGCGAGCTTTCCCTCGAGCAGCTGTTCTTCTCGCGGCCCGTCCCGGGCTACGCCCGTTTCCGGACGCCGGTTCGCGACCTCTGGCTCTGTGGCTCATCAACCCATCCGGGCGGCGGGATCATGGGCGCCAACGGCCGGCTCGCGGCCCTCGAGGTGCTCCGCTCGCGCGGCGCGAAGGCCGCCTAGGTGGCGTCCCCCGGCCGCTACGACGCTGTCGTCATCGGTGCCGGCCACAATGGCCTCGTCACGGCCGCGCTCCTCGCCAATGCGGGCCGGTCCGTGCTCGTCCTGGAGCGCCGCGATCGGGTCGGCGGGGCGGCGGATACCACCGAGCTCGCCCCCGGGATTCGGGTCCCGACGCTGGCTCACACAGTCGGGCGGCTCCGTCCGTCGATCCAAAAGGGTCTCCGGCTTCGCGATCATGGCCTGCGGCTCATCGGACCGGACATCCGGGTCTTCGCGCCGACACCAGACGGTTTGGCGATCTCGCTGTGGTCCGGCGTGGCCCGGACGGCCGACGGCCTGCGCGAGCGTTCCGCGGTCGACGCCGAGGCCTACCCGGCGTTCGATCGGCTCGTTCGCTCGCTCGGCCACTTCATGGCCCAGATCGCCGCGACCACGCCACCGGACATCGACGCGCCGGGCCTGGGCGGCGCCCTGACTGGTCTCCGCCTCGGGCGAACGTTCCGCGGCCTCGGCGCTCACGACGCCCGGACCATCCTGCGTGTCCTGCCGATGGCCGTCGCCGATTTCGTTGGCGAGGCCTTCGAGACCGACGCACTGCGGGCGGCGATCGCCTGGCGCGGCGTCCGCTATGCGTTCCTCGGGCCCTGGTCGGCCGGCTCGACCTATCAGCTCCTGCTGGATGGGGCCGGCAACGACGGCGGGGCGGCCGGCGAGACGGTCTTCGCGGTCGGTGGACCGGGCGCGCTGTCAGAGGCGCTTGCCGGCGCTGCTCGAGTGGCCGGTGCCGAGATCAGGACCGGCGCTGAGGTGGCAACCGTCCTTTCGAAGGACGGCCGGGCGACCGGTGTCGTCCTTGCCTCGGGCGAGGAGATCGATGCGCGGGCGGTCGTCGCCGGCATCGACCCGAAGCGGCTCCTGACGGAACTCGTCGATCCGGTCGCCATCGGTCCCGACATGGTCTGGCGCGCCGGCAACCATCGTGTTCCGGGTGTCACCGCCAAGGTCAACCTCGCCCTATCCGCCCTGCCGCGGTTCCCGGCCGCCGGGGATGATGGGGACCGGCTCCTGCGTGGCCGGATCGTCGTCGCTCCCGGGATCGATCCGATGGAGCAGGCGTTCGACGGCGCCAAGTACGGTCGGATGAGCGACGCGCCGATCCTCGAAGCCACGATCCCATCGCTCGTCGACCCGTCCCTCGTCGTCGGTGCGCCTGGCGGGACCCAGGTTATGAGCGTCATCGCCCAGTACGCGCCGTACACACTGCGAGAGGGCCAGTGGGACCCTGTTTCACGTGATGCGCTCGGCGATCGCGTGATGGCCGTCCTCGAGGCGGTCGCACCGGGCATCTCGGCACTCGTGACAGCCCGTCAGGTGATCATCCCGCCAGACCTCGAGACCGACTACGGCCTGACTGGTGGTCATCCCCTCCACGGGGAGCCCGGGCTCGAATCGTTCTTCCTGTGGCGTCCGTTCCTGGGCTTCGCACGCTACCGGATGCCTATCGATGGGCTCTACCTGTGCGCCTCAGGAGCGCACCCGGGAGGCGGCATCACCGGGCAGCCGGGCGAGAATGCCGCCTCGGAGATCGCGGCCGACCTCAAGCGCCGCCGCTGATGTCCGACGCCGCGATCACCTGTCGGGCGCCTCCCCCGTGGCATCGCCGGGAACGACCGTCCACTCCTCCTGGCAGCGATCGCAACGGTATAGCTGGCCATTCCGAAGGAGCGCACGCTCCGCATCGTGCGACGCCGAATCGTGGTGCTCCGAGACGTGGATCTCGGCCCAGCCATCCTCGTGACGATGGAGCAGCCGCAGGTTGGCCAGATCGAACATCGCTGGACCTCCGTAACGGGTCGGACATCAGCCCAAACGGGTCGGTCGCCAGCCTACTCCGCGCTTTCGCCGGAGGGCGGATCGGCGGCGAGGTCCCAGCTCCACGTGCGCAACCGGCGCAGCAGACGCCGACCGGTCAGATCGAGGTGGATGGGAGTGACCGCGATACGCCGATTGACGACGGCATGGAAATCCGTCCCCGGGATCGCCATCCCGGACGGGGGCGGGCCGCCGATCCAGAAATAGGGGATGCCGCGCGGGTCGTTGCGCTCGACGAGCTGGTCCTGGTAGACGCGCCGGCCGAGCTTGGTGACCTCGAATCCCTGGCACTCCTCGATCGTCACTGCAGGGACGTTGACGTTGACGAGCTCGCCCCGCGATAGGCCGTGCTCGAGGATGTTGCGGGCGACGACCCTCGCCGCCAGACCGGCCAGGGCGAAGTCGGGATGCTCGTAATACTCCTGGCTCACCGCAAAACCCGGGCAGCCGTTGATGACGGCCTCCATGGCGGCCGACACGGTGCCCGAATAGGTGATGTCGTCGCCGAGATTCGCGCCGTAGTTGATACCCGATGCGACGAGATCGAAGCCGTGGCCGAAGTAGCCGAGGAAGGCGAGGCTCACCGCGTCGGTCGGCGAGCCATCGACCGAATAGCCGACCGAGCCGTCGCCGAGCGTCCGTTCTCGAACACGCAGCGGCCGCATGAGCGTCTTGGTGTGCCCGACGGCGCTCTGGTTCGTGTCAGGGGCGACGACCGTCGTGTCGCCGACCACGTCGAGCGCTTCCTTTAGCGCCAGCAGGCCTCGCGACTCGATCCCGTCGTCGTTGGTGATGAGGATCCGCGGTTTGCTCGACCACGCCTCGAGCGGCTTTGCCGCCCGTCGCAGTGCTCGCGGCCCGCCTCTTTCCCCGCCGCCCGCCAGCGGCTCGCCGCGTTCGAGATCCAGGTCACGGCGCTCGGCTCGGGCCCGCTCACGGGTCATGTCCGGGCGGTCGGTCGTCACTCCGGCGCCCCGCCCTCCGCGACGTCGGCGTCCTCGCCGACGGCTGGCTCCCGGGGCACGCGAACGGGATGGCCCTCACGCTCCTCGAGGCGCCTGGCGGCGCGATCGGCGACGGAGCCCTCGGGTGCGAAGCGGCGGAGATAGTAGAAGAACAGGGCGGCGATGATGGCGGCGATCGGGATGCCGAAGATCGCGCCGGGCACGCCCGCAAGCTTGGCCCCGACGAGGACAGAGCCAAGGACGACGATCGGGTGGATGTGAAGTGCGTCGGCCATGATCCGTGGCTGGAGGACATTCATGACAAGGAACCAGCCGACGACCATGATCACGAGCGTGGGCAGGATCGCGTCGGGCACGAAGATCATGGCGACGAAGACCGGTGGTGCCCACGACACGAATGGACCGAAGAAGGGGATCGCCTGGAGGACCCCGGAGGCGGTGGCCGTCAGGGGGGCGAACGGCAGACCGAGGAGGACCGAGGCGAGCAGGGCCACGCCGGCGTAGACGAAGCCCTGGATGGCCTGGCCCCGCAGAAAACCGCCGAACGACCTGCCGACAGTCGTCCGGAAGAACTCCGCCTCCCCTCCGTAGCGAGCCGGGACGAGGCGGAAGATGAAGGCCTGGATGGCCTCGGAGTCGACCGCGATGAAGACCGACAGGAAGAAGATGATGAGCAGCGAACCAAGGGCACCCAGGCTGGCAACCGCCAGCTCCTGGAGCGGTCCAAGGATGTCGACGGCGCCGGAGGCGATCCGGGTCAGCAGGTCCTGCCCGATCGCAACCAGGTCGATCGTCAGGCCGACCGAGACGAACCATTGCTGGACGGGCGTCAGGATCCCCTCCAGGTTGGCCTTGATCTTCTCGAGATCGGTCAGGAAGTCATCGATCGAGCCCACGAGGGCGCTGGCGACGACCCCGAGGAGGGCCCCGAGGACAACCACGATCGCGACATAGGCGCCGACGACCGTCACCGCCTTGGGGATGCGGGGCACGATCCGGCCCACGAAGTCGGCGATCGGACGGATGACGAAGGCGAGCAGCCAGGCCAGGAAGAACGTCAGGAGGATGTCGAAGAACAGGTTCAGGGCCAGCCCGATGAGGGCGACAGTCACGAAGAATGCGACGATCGTGGCCAGGACGAGCAGGGCGTCCAGCCACTGGCGTTCACGCGGGGTCAGGCCGCTCGTCATCTCGTGAGGTCAGGATACCCGTCGGCCGGCCGCCCGCGGAGGGTCAGCGCAGGCCCATCTTGTGGCGGACCTCGTCGAGCATCGCGGCAGCCCGCGGCGCTAGTCGCTCTGCCCCGGCGTCGAGGACTTCCGCGATGCGCTCAGGGTGAGCCGTCAGATCGGCGTAGCGTTCGCGCGCCTCGGCGTAGTGGGCGAGGATCCGATCCACCAGCAGGGTCTTCGTGTCGACGCAGCCGGTCCGGGCGGTCCGCTCGCCCTCCCAGATCTCCTCGAAGTCGGGGCCGAACGAGCGATGGAGCTGGCAGACGTTGCAGACCTCGGGTCGGCCGGGGTCCGTCCGGAGGATGCGCCGCGTGTCGGTGACCATCGACATCACCTGGCGCCGGATATCGTCCTCGGGGGCGAAGATGTCGATCGAGTTGCCGACCGACTTGCTCATCTTCTTGACCCCGTCCGTGCCGAGGACCACGGGCGACTCGGTGAAGACCGCCTGTGGCTCGGGGAACGTCTGACCGTAGCGGTTGTTGAAGGCCCGCACGATCTCCCGCGACAGCTCCAGATGGGCGGCCTGGTCACGACCGACCGGCACCAGCGAAGCCTTGTAGATGACGATGTCGGCGGCCTGCAGGACCGGGTAGGTGAGCAGTCCGTGGTTGATGTCGTCGGGCTGCTGCAGACGCTTCTCCTTGTACGTCGGCGTCCGCTCCAGCCAGCTGACGGGGGTGACCGTGGCCAACAGCCAGGCCAGCTCGGTGTGCTCCGGGCGATGGCTCTGCACGAACAGGGTGCAGCGCTCCGGATCGAGCCCCAGCGCGAGCAGCGACGCCGCCATGTCTATCGTCCGCGCCCGCAGGACCGCCGGATCGTGGAGGCTGGTCAGGGCGTGGTAGTCGACGATGCAGTAGATCGCCTCGTACTCGGCCTGGAGGCGGACGTAGTTGCGGATCGCGCCGAGGTCGTTGCCGAGGTGGACCGTGCCGGACGGCTGGATGCCGGAGAAGATCCGCGGCCGGTCGCCCGCCGACCCCAGGGCTGCCGGAGCGGGGGCGAGCTCGACGGTCATGGCGGGCGAGTGTAGCCGACGGTCGTCGCCGCTCGGCTCGGGAGACCGGTCGCTTGGACTACGATTCCGGGCGTGGAGGTTTCGTCGCCCGCCAAGATCCTGCGGATCGCCGTTCTCGGCGCGGGGACGGTCGGGTCGGCCGTGGTCCGGGTCCTCGTCGAGCGTGCCGCTTCGCTGCGGCCGGCCGATGGAGCCGGCCTCGAGCTCGGCGGCGTCGTGGCCAGGGATATGTCACGAGCGGCCGCTCGGGGAGTTCCGGTCGACCTGCTGACCGACGCGCCTGCGCACCTTGTTGCCGCCGCGGATACCGACATCATCGTGGAGCTCATGGGCGGTGAGGAACCCGCCCGGACCCTCATCGCGGCCGCCCTCGGGTCCGGCAAAGCGGTCGTGACCGCCAACAAGCTCGTCCTGGCCCGCCACGGGCCGGAGCTCGAGGAGATCGCCCGGCGGACCGGTGCACCGCTCCGATTCGAGGCGGCCGTCGGCGGCGGCATCCCCGTTCTCACGCCGCTGGCCGAGAGTCTCGCCGGCAACGTCATCCAGCGGGTTCGAGGGGTGGTGAACGGGACGACGAATTTCATCCTGACGGCGATGGCCGAGGAAGGCCTGCCCTACGAAGACGCTCTCGACGATGCACAGGCGCGCGGGTACGCTGAGGCCGATCCGCGCGGTGATGTCGAGGGTGACGATGCCGTCTACAAGCTGGTCATCCTCGCCCGCCTGGCCTTCGGGACGTGGCTCGATCCAGACGCGATCACCCGGCGGCCTCCGACGGTCCGTGGCGAGGGCGCGCCCGGGATCACCGGAGTGACCGATGCCGAGATCGAGGGCGCCGAGGCGCTCGGCTTCTCGATGCGCTTGATCGCCAGCGCAGTTCGTGCCGTCGATGGCGGCATCGCCGCATCGGTTCTGCCCACGGCCGTCCCGTCGGCCAGCCCATTCGGATGGACGACCGGCGTGACGAACCGGATCGAGATCGATGGGGAGCCGATCGGGACTATCCGGATCGCCGGTCCGGGGGCAGGCGGCGATGCCACCGCCTCGGCGATCCTCGGCGACCTCATCGCCATCGCCCGCGGCGGTGGCAGCAGCTGGGGAGGTCTGGCGCCAGCGAGCGGATCGAGCGGTGAAACGTTGGCGGCCCTGCCGGGCACGGTCCATGCCCGCGACTGGTACACGTTTCTGACAGGGATCGACACGGAGGCCCTTTCGAGTGCCCTCCCCGACGTCGCCGCGGTCGACTTTCCCGGCGGTGTAGCCCTCCATCTCGATGGCCTTCTGCTCGACGAGGCACGAGCTGCCCTCGAACCGTTGCTCCCCGCGGAGGCCGACGCGACTCTTTATCCGATCGCCGACTGAGCGAATCGTGGTGCGCCTGACCGAGCGATACCGCTCCTACCTGCCGATCGGCCCAGCGACACCCGATCTGTCGCTCGGCGAGGGCGATACGCCGCTCGTCCATGCCCGCCGGCTCGGGGCGACGATGGGCCTCTCGAACCTCTACCTCAAGGTCGAGGGCCAGAACCCGACGGGCTCATTCAAGGATCGCGGGATGGTCGTCGCGGTCGCATGTGCGATGGAGGCCGGGGTCACGTCCATCGTCTGCGCATCGACCGGCAACACATCGGCCTCGGCCGCGGCCTACGGGGCTGCCGCCGGCCTCGAGGTCGCCGTCGTGCTGCCGGCCGGCCGAATCGCCGCCGGCAAGCTGCTCCAGGCTCAGATGGCCGGGGCGCGGGTCGTCGCGATCGAGGCAGGATTCGACGCTGCCCTGCGGCTGGTGCGCGACCTGGCGGAATTGTCGGACCGGCGAATCGGCCTCGTGAACTCGATCAATCCGAACCGTATCGAGGGCCAGAAGACGGCCGCCTTCGAGATCTGCGACGAGCTTGGACGGCCGCCCGACGTGCTCGCCATCCCGGTCGGCAATGCGGGCAACATCACGGCCTACTGGAAGGGATTCCGCGAATACATGGCGGCGGGAGTGACGAGCGTCACCCCGGCGATGTGGGGCTTCCAGGCCGAGGGTGCGGCTCCCATCGTCCGCGGCCACGCCATCGCAGACCCGATGACAGTTGCCTCGGCCATTCGGATCGGCGATCCCGCGTCCTGGGCGGGGGCGGTGGATGCTCGCGACGCCTCCGGAGGGCGGATCGACGCCGTATCGGATGCCGAGATCCTGGCGGCCTACGGCGACGTCGCCCGTCTCGAGGGAATCTTCTGTGAGCCGGCGGCAGCGGCCTCGATCGCCGGCCTGCGATCGGCGGCGGGAGCGCTTGCGTCCGATGCCCTTGTCGTCTGCGTGCTGACCGGCGCTGGGCTGAAGGACCCGGGCACGGCCCAACAGCAGGCCGGCGGATCGATCGTCGATGCGGCCCCGACGCTCGATGCCGTCAAACAGGCTTTAGGCTGGTAGCCATGCACTGGTTGGCCGAGCTCGACGGCCACAAGACGGTCGTCGAGGTCCCGGCGTCGATCGCCAATCTCGGGGCCGGTTACGACTGCCTTGGCCTCGCCCTCTCCTTGACCAATCGGATCGAGGTCGAGGTGCTGGCATTCGGCCACGGCGACACGGAGCTGTCCGTTACTGGCGAGGGGATCGGTGAGATCCCGACCGACCGCGAGAACCGCTTCGTGCGGGGCATCGAGGCCGTCCTCATCGCCACCCGAGGAGACCTCCCCGAAGGGGTTGGCTGGCGGATCTCCATGAAGAACTCGATCCCACTCGCGCGGGGCCTCGGCGCTTCAGCGGCAGCGACGGTTGGCGGCGTGCTGGCCGGGAATGCGCTCGTCGGGAATCCCCTCGGCCCACAGGACCTGCTCCGGCTGGCGGCGGAGATCGAAGGGCATCCCGACAACGCGGCCGCGGCGATGTACGGCGGCTTCACGGTCACCGGACCAACGGACGCGGGTTGGGAGACGATCAGGTTCGACGCACCGCGAGAGCTTCGAGCGATCGCCTTCATCCCCGATCTGCGCCTGGCGACGAGCGAGATGAGGCGCGTGTTGCCGACCGCGGTCCCGCTGGCCGACGCCGTCGAGAACCTCGGTCGGGTCGGCATCGGCGTGGCCGGCCTGGCGACCGGCCGATACGACCTGCTCCGGACGCTCACCGTCGATCGCCTCCATGAGCCGTACCGCGCGGCGGTGTTCCCGGAGCTGCCCCTTCTCGTCGGCGCTGCAAGGGAGGCGGGAGCGATCGGAGCCTGTCTCGCGGGGGCGGGTTCGACTGTCGTCGCTTTCGTCGACTCGATGGCCACGATCACGCGGATCGAGGCGGCGTTCCTGGCGGTCGCCGGCGACCGAGAGCTGGCCGGCCGGGTCGAGATCCTGACCCCGCGCAACAAGGGAGCGGCGATCCTCAAGAAGGCGCCCTAGAGCGACCGATGAGCGACGACGGTGGACCGGGCGGGCTGATCCAGGCCATCGGGAATGGTGTCGTAGGGCTCATCGAGCAGGCGTTCGACACGATCGGCGGGGTCTTGCGTGGCATGGTCGGCGATGCCCAGTCGACCGTTCCGACTCCGATCCTCATCGTTATCGTGATCGCCGTCCTGCTTCTGGCCGCCTGGACGCTGGCCCGACGCTAGACGATCGCGACGACCTTCGATTCTCGCTACGACTTCACCATATTGACCCGGACGAACTCCTGCACCTCGCTCCAGGCGGCATCGGAGGCCTCGGCGTGGTCGGGCGCCTGCCGGTCGAAGAAGGAGTGCGGGGCGCCCTCGTAGCGCAGGATCCGGTTCTCGATCCCCACCCCCGTCAGGCCCCGGCGGAACCCGTCGACCATCGACTCCGGGATGCTCGCGTCGGCCCCTCCGAAGATGCCCAGCACAGGCGACCGGACTCGGCCGACGACGTCGAGCGGCGCCGGCATGTCGTTGCGGGCCGGCCCGCCGGGCGGGCCGTAGAAGCCGATCACCCCTGCAAGGTCCAGACCGAGCGTCGCGCTCAGGAACGCCAGGCGACCGCCGAAGCAGAAGCCGATCGTGAAGATCGACCGCACGCGGCCGCTCCCGGTCGACCGAAGCAGATCGGCAGCTGCGCCGACGTCGGCCGCAAGGCCGACGAACGTCGTCCGTGCGACGTGAGCCATGAAATCGAAGCCAGGGTCGGGATCGGCCGTCCCCGCCGTCCGCCCGAAGTAGTCGATCGCGACCGCGTCGACGCCGCGCTCCGCGAACCGCAGAGCCAGCTCCTCGTAGAACGGGTGCAGACCGCGCACGTCGGGCAGGATGATCATTCCGGCACCCGTCGCCCGGCCCGGCCCCGTCCCGCGTCCGGCTCTGGCCGCGAACGCCCGGAACAGGTTGCCGTCGTCGGCATTGATGGTGACCGGGCCAGAATTGATCGCTCCACCCGCGATCGGCGCGATCGGCGGTCGTGCCAGCTCATCGAAGCACATGGCGTACGTCCCTTCGCTGATCCGAGCTCGCATCGTATCCGACGGATAGTGAGCGAAGGTCCGGCTGAGGCCCTTCGGTAGAATTGTCGGCATGCCTGCCACGCCCCTGGTCGTTTCGAAGTTCGGCGGCTCGTCGGTTGCCGGAGCCGAGCGAATTCGTCAGGTGGCCGGGCGGATCGCTCGCGAGCGCGCCGACGGGGCCGACGTCGTCGTCGTCGTCTCGGCGATGGGCGACACTACCGACGAGCTCCTCGCTCTTGCATCCGAGATCAGCGAGGTCCCCGACCCGCGGGAGCTCGACATGCTGCTGGCCACCGGCGAGCACCAGAGCGCCACGCTCGTCTCGATGGCCCTCCACGCTCAGGGCGTCGACGCGATCAGCCTCACGGGGCCCCAGGCCGGGATCGTGACCGACGGGCAGTTCGGCAGGGCCAGGATCGCGGGGATCGAGCCGCGTCGCGTGCGGGCCGAGATCGAGCAGGGCAAGGTCGTGATCGTTGCTGGCTTCCAGGGCATGAGCGAAGCGGGCGAAGGCGACACCACGACGCTGGGTCGCGGCGGCTCCGACACGACCGCGGTGGCCCTGGCGGCCCGCCTGGGGGCCGACCGCTGCCGGGTCTATACGGACGTGCGCGGCATCTTCACGGCGGACCCGCGGCTGGTCGCCCACGCGCGGCAGCTTTCCGTCATCGGCTACGAGGAGATGCTCGAGCTGGCCCAACAGGGCGCCTCGGTCATCCAAACGCGAGCGGTCGAGCTGGGCTGGGTCAACGGCGTCGAGATCGAGGTGCTCTCCTCGTTCGAGGATGCGCCGGGTACCCTGATCCGGGAGGTCCCCTACGTGGAACAGCGCAACAAGGTGCGCGGGCTCGCCCACGACCGAAACGTCGCCAAGGTGACGCTCGTCGAAGTGCCCGATCGACCCGGTGTGGCGGCGTCGGTCTTCGAGGCGCTGGCCCAGGCCGGGATCAACGTCGACATGATCGTCCAGAACGTCGGCCATCACGGCGCGACGGACATCTCGTTCACCGTGCCGGCGGTCGAGCTCGGGACGGCCCGGCGGATCCTCGACCCGCTCATCCGCGATCTCGGATTCCGGGAGATGGCGACCGACGAGGACGTCGCCAAGGTGAGCATCGTGGGCGCCGGGCTGCACAACGCTCCGGGCTACGCCGCACGGATGTTTCGGACGCTGGCCGACGCGGGTGTCAACATCGAGATGATCTCCACGTCGGAGGTCCGGATCACCTGCATCGTCGCCGAATCACAGGTCGAGGAGGCCGTCACCGCGCTTCACGCCGCCTTCGAGCTGGAGAAGCCAGATCCGGTCGATGCCGGGTCGCCGGCCGAGGTCTCACGCTGAGCCCGCCCGTCACGTCGGTCTACTCCCGCGTCGAGCGGTTCGCCCGCGTCGGCTCGACGAACGATGTCGTCCGCGGCTGGCTGGAGGCCGGGCTGCCGGAGATTGCCATCGCCTCAGCCGGAGAGCAGACCGCCGGTCGCGGTCGATCCGGCCGGACGTGGACCGCGCCGCCCGGCACGTCGCTGCTGCTGTCGGCCGGGTTCCGACCGACCTACCTGGAGCCCGACACGACGTGGGTGCTGGGCGGGATCGTCGCCGTCGCCATGGCCGAAGCGGCAGAGGACGTGGCTGACCTGCCGTCGCGGACGGTCTGCCTCAAGTGGCCGAACGACCTGGTGCTCGAGACCCCAGATGGCTTCCGCAAGCTCGGCGGCGTCCTCGGTGAGAGCGTCGGTCTCGGGACCGCCGACGTCCGGACCGTCGTCGGGATCGGCGTCAATGTCGACTGGCCGGCGGACGACGTGCCCGCCGAGCTGGCCGCGTCGATGACGACGCTCACGGCAACGGCGAGCGGGCTGTCGGTCACCGTCGATGGCCTCGGGGAGGCCTTCCTCGAGAAGCTGGCGGCAGCAGCCGCTTGGCTTCGCGGCGGCGACGTCGACCTGACGCCGTGGATCGAGCGTCAGGTCACGACCGGTCGGACGGTGATCCTTGAGCTGCCCGGGGGCCAGCGCCGGGAGGCACACGCCGAGGGTGTCGACCCTCGATCGGGAGCCCTGCTCGTCAGGGCAGCGACCGTCGGCGCAGAGCCACATCCGATTCACGCGGCGGAGGTCGTTCATGTCCGCCTCACAGGCTCGGGCGTGTAACGCGATGGCTCGCTCGGTGTTTGGAAGATCAGGAGCGGATCCATCCGCCCGCCGTCGCATCGCTCACCTCGACCGCGACCGCCACCTCGTCGAGGCGGCGCAGAGCGACCCGGCGGCCTTCGAAGCGCTCTATCGGCGGTATGTTGCCCAGGTGTACAGCTACGCGTACTACGAGCTCGGCGATCACCACGACGCCGAGGATGCGACGGAGCGGACGTTCCTGGCCGCCCTCGCTGCCCTGCCGGCGTTCGACGAACGCGCGACGAGCGCCGATGGCGAAGGCGCCTCGACGTTCCGCGTTTGGCTCATGAGGATCGCCCGCAACGTCGTCGCCAACCAGCGACGACACGCTCGGCGACACCCTCAGGCGAGCCTCGATGCGGCTACTTCGGTGGCGGCTGGCGGCGATGTCGAAGCCCAGGCCGTGTTCCGCGATGAGCTTCGGACGGCATGGGCGGCCGTACAACGACTGCCCAGCGACCGACGGCGGGCTCTCGTGCTGCGCTTCGTCGAGGAAATGACGACCGCCGAGATCGCGGGCGTCCTCGGTCGCTCGGAGGGCGCCGTTCGCGTCCTCATCCATCGCGCGCTACGCAGCGTCGCCCTCGATCTCGAACGCGGCGACACGTAGGACGGTGGTGGACCTGCGTCTCCGCGACCTGTCCGAAGAGGCCGCGATCGTCACCGACCACTACCTCGAGTCGCTCCTCGCAGCGGGCGACCGGCGGGCCATCGATGCCCCCTCCGATGCGCTCCTCCATCCCGCCCTGCGGGCCGCCGCCCGGACGCTCCGCCGCGACCTGGTCCGCGTCCATCCATCATTCCGTTTCGAGGAGCGCCTGGCCGCAACGCTCCACCAGGCCGCGATGCGCAGCCGCCTTCCGGTCGCCGCCGGCGGCGAGACGGTGATCGCATTCCCGCAGCTCGGACCTGGCCCGGAATGGGTCGCTTTCGATCCCCTCGGTGATGCACCGGCCGATCCGGACGACGTCCTGGGCCTGTCTCGACCGATCCTCATCGGAGGAGCGGTCGCATCTGCGGCCCTGTCCGTCGCCGGTGCCGCGATCGTCGCCTGGCGACTCAGCCGGGGCGAGGGCGACCCGATGATCCGGGCCGTCCGCGCGGTCAACCGCCTGCGATCCGATGCCGGCAAGGCGAGGCTGGCCTGATGCCGATCAAGTTCCCGACCTTCCGCCCACGCCGCGACGACTTCCCGGCCGACCTATGGACGAAGTGCCCGTCGTGCGAGCAGATGCACTACAACAAGGTCCTCGAGAAGGCCCTCCTCGTCTGCCCGGACTGCGGCCACCACCATCGGCTCGCGGCATCCGATCGGATCGCTCAGTTGGTCGACGTAGGCACGTTCCTCGAGCGCGATCCCGGCCTGTCGTCGGTCGATGCTCTGGGGTTCGTCGATTCCAAGCCCTACGGCGACCGGCTTGCGGCCGCCCAGGCCGGTTCGGGCCTGCGAGATGCCGCGATCTGGGGCACCGCCACGCTCGACGACATCCCGATCGCGCTCGTCGTCATGGACTTCGGCTTCATGGGCGGTTCGATGGGGTCGGTCGTCGGCGAGAAGGTGGCTCGAGCGGCGGAGGCCGCCCGCGACGAGCGCCTGCCCCTGGTCATCGTGGCCTCGTCGGGTGGCGCCCGGATGCAGGAAGGCACCCTATCGCTCATGCAGCTCGCCAAGACGATGGCCGCCCTCGAGCGCCTGCGCGCGGCCGGCGTTCCGTACATCTCGATCCTCGGCGACCCGACCACGGGCGGCGTCTACGCATCCTTCGCCGCGATGGGCGACATCAACATCGCCGAACCGGATGCCCTCATCGGGTTCGCCGGCGCCCGGGTATCGGCCGGCACGATCGGCGGTGAGCTTCCAGCGGGCTTCCAGCGTTCGGAGTTCGTCTTCGAGCACGGCTTCATCGACCGCGTCGTCGTCCGAGGCGAGCTCCGCGACGAGCTGGCTCGACTGCTTCGGCTGCTGCGCCCTCGCAGCGCGGAGCCACCCGCTCCGGCGCCTGAGAGCGCCGTCGAAGCGGCGCTTCGTCCGATCGCCGCCCTTGGGGCATCGCTCGCCGAGTTCGTCGGCGGCGAAAGCGGATCGTCGGTCGCGAACGGTGCGTCCGACGACAACCGTTCGTCCGCGGGCGATGGGGACGAGGGGAGCGAGGCCGCCTGGTCGCGGGTCCTTGCGGCCCGCGACACGCGCCGTCCGCGAACGCTCGACTTCCTTCGGCTCATGGCCGACGAATACGTCGAGCTGTCCGGCGATCGGCTGTTCGGCGACGATCCCGCCCTGGTCGCCGCGCTCGCCTCGATCGACGGTCGACGAGTCGTCGTCATCGGCCAGCAAAAGGGCGCCGACACGACGGAGAACATCGAGCGCAACTTCGGGATGCCCCATCCCGAGGGCTATCGCAAGGCGATGAGGGCGATGGAGCTTGCCGAGCGGATCGGCGTGCCGGTCGTGAGCCTCATCGACGTCCCGGGAGCGCACCCCGGTCCGGAATCGGAGGAGCGTGGGATCGCCGAGTCGATCGCTCGCTCGATCGGTCTCATGACCCGCCTGCGGACCCCGATCGTCGCCGTGATCACCGGCGAAGGCGGCTCGGGCGGCGCCCTCGCGATCGCCGTCGGCGACGTCGTGCTCGCCCTCGAAAACTCGATCTACTCGGTCATCAGCCCCGAGGGCTGCGCGGCGATCCTGTGGCGCGATGCTGAGCAGGCCCCAGCGGCGGCCGCGGCGATGAAGATCACCGCCGCCGACCAGCTGGCTCTCGGCGTCGTCGATGAGGTGATCCCGGAGCCGGACGGCGGCGCCCAGGCCGATCATGCCGAGACGGCGAAGCGGCTCAAGGACGCCATTGTCGGCCGCCTGGACGCGCTCGCCACGACGCCGATCGATGCCCTCGTCGAGGCGCGCTACCACCGCTATCGAGATCTCGGGGCCTTCTCCGAGGAGGCCATCGAGACCGAGCTCGCGCCGGTCCGCGTGCCGGGTATCGCCGACCGCCTCAGGGGTCTCATCGGCGCCAGCGGACGGACGATCGTCGCGCCGGTCGGCAGCGCACTCCGCAGCCGTGACGACCCGCCCGCCCTTGACGAGGTCTGACGATGGCCGACAAGGGGTCCGCGCCGCGCGACGGCCGCAACGACGCGGAACGTCGGGCCGACCATGCCGCCATCGACCGGCTCGCAGGGGAGATGGTCCAGGCACTCGCGGCGCGTCTCGAGACGACTGGCATGGCCGAGATCGAGGTTTCCGAAGGAGGCGGGCGCGTTCGCGTCAGGCGGGTGCGGCCCGGCCAGGTGTCGGTGGCCGTTGATGGCCCGGGACGCGGCTCGGCCCGCGGTCTTCAGTCGCTCGTTGCCGTCGGCCCAGGCTCAGGAGACGGGGCCGGGGGCCGCCCGACGCTCGCCCGTGTCGCCAACGCCGGGGTCGCCTCATCGCCCGCCGTGGGGTACTTCAGTCCGCGCGCCGGGATCCGTCCCGGGGCCGACGTCGCAGCCGGCGAGCGGCTTGGCGTGGTCGACATGCTCGGAGTGAGCCACGAAGTATCGGCGCCGATCGACGGCCTCGTCTCTGAGGTGCTCGTCGAGCCCGGTCAGGCCGTCGAGTATGGCCAGAGCCTCGTCACGGTGGAGCCAGCACGGGCCTCGAACCTCGATCCGACGATCACGGAGGCTTGATGTTCGAGAAGGTCCTCATCGCCAATCGGGGCGAGATCGCGATGCGGATCCTGCGAGCCTGTCGCACCCTCGGGGTGGATGCCGTCGTCGCCTACTCGGAGGCGGATCGGGACAGCCTCCCGGTGCTGCTCGCGGATGAGGCGATCTGCATCGGGCCGGCGGATGCGAAGCGCTCGTACCTGTCGGCGCCGGCCGTCATCTCCGCAGCCGTCGTGACCGGCTGCGACGCCGTCCATCCGGGCTACGGGTTCCTGTCCGAGGACGAGACGTTCGCCGAGGTGGTCCGGGCCCACGGGCTCACCTTCATCGGACCGTCGCCCGAGGTGCTCGAGCGCTTCGCCTCGAAGGAGGGCACGAGGCGCCTGCTGGGTGCCCACGGATTGCCGACGGTACCCGGCAGCGACGGACTGCTACGCGATGACCTGCATGCACTCGAGGAGGCGAACCGCATCGGCTATCCGGTCCTCATCAAGCCGACGGCCGGCGGGGGCGGCAAGGGGATGCGGATGATCCGGACCCAGCGCGAGCTCCAGACCGCGCTGCCGATCTGCCGCTCGGAGGCGCGCTCGGCCTTCGGTGACGACTCGCTCTATCTCGAGAAATGGATCGACGACAACCGCCACATCGAGGTCCAGGTCGTGGTCGATCGCTTCGGCCACGGCGTCCACATGTTCGAGCGCGACTGCTCGGTCCAGCGGCGACACCAGAAGATCGTCGAGGAAGCGCCGACGCCGGCGATGTCCGAGGCGGCCCGCCTCGACCTGGCCGAACGGGCCATCGCGGCCGTGGTCGCGGCCGGCTACGAGAACGTCGGGACGCTCGAGTTCCTCGTCGACGGGGAGGGGCGTCCGTATTTCATCGAGATCAACTGTCGCATCCAGGTGGAACACCCGGTGACCGAGATGCTGACGGGGATCGATCTCGTCGCGACGCAGATACGGATCGCCGCCGGCGAGCCCCTCGGCTTCGCCCAGGACGATGTCTCGCTCCGAGGCCACGCGATCGAGCTCCGGATCAACGCCGAGGATGCGGAGCGGGACTTCCTGCCGGCCTCGGGCACGATCGAGCGCGTCTTCGTGCCGGGCGGCCCGGGCGTTCGCTTCGACTCCCACATCTACCCCGGCTACGACGTACCCCCTTACTACGACTCGCTGCTCGGCAAGCTCGTCGTCTGGGCGCCGACTCGACCCGAGGCCATCGCCCGGGCACGGGCGGCCCTCGATGAGCTCGTCATCGACGGCATCGTCACGAACATCGACATCCATCGGGCGATCCTCGTGCACGAGGCGTTCACGGGCGGGGCTTTCACCACGAACATGCTCGATCGTGTCGGCGGCCAGGCCTTCCTCGCGGCGGCCGCACGGGCATGACCCAGTCCGGCGCATGCGCCCTCGCCCGGCGCCGCTCAGACGCCCGGCGCCGCTCAGACGCCCGGCCGGGCTCCTACGCCCGGTGGTGCACCCGGTGAACCAGCCGACCGCCGGAACGGGTTTCCTATGCCCGGTGGTGCACCCGGTGAACCAGCTGACCGCCGGAGCGAGTTTCCTACGCCCGGTGGTGCACCCGGTGAACCATGTGCCCCAGGACTCCGGCAGAATGGTCCGATGACCGACACAGCCGAGAAGAACGAGACGACCGAGGCAGGCGCGGCCGCTCCGCGTTCGGGGCCGATCCACACGACGGCCGAGATCGAGAAGCTCATCCCGCACCGCTGGCCGTTCCTCCTCGTCGATCGGATCGTCGAGTACGACGAGGCCGGGAAACGGATCGTCGGCGAGAAGGCAGTGACGAACGGCGAATGGTACTTCCACGGTCACTTCCCGGGCCTGCCGGTCATGCCCGGGGTGCTCCAGGTGGAGGCCCTGGCCCAGACCATGGCCGTCTACGTCGCCAAACAGCCGGGCTTCGGTGACCGCCTCGGCGTGTTCGCCGGCATCGACGAGGCGCGTTTCAAGCGGATCGTCAGCCCCGGCGACGTCCTTCGCCTCGAGGTCACGATGGACAAGCTCCGCGGCCGTTTCGGTCGGGGCCGGGGCAGTCGCCAGCGTCGACGGCGAGACGGCCTGCGAATGCACCATCAGCTTCATCATCCCGAGTGAGGGGACCCTTCGCTGATGGCCCGCGTCGCGGTTCTCTCCGACGTCCACGGCAACGCCGTGGCCCTGGCGGCCGTCACCAAGGCTCTCGCCAAGGAACGGCCCGATGCAGTCCTCGTGGCCGGCGATCTGGTCATGAACGGGCCGGATCCGGTCGCCACCATCGAGGCGATCCGGGAGCTCGAGACCGCCGGTGCCCTTGTGGTCCAGGGCAATACCGATGTGGCCGTGGCCGACTTCGACTATGGAGCGGCCTTTCCGTGGTACGCGGATGGCGTCCCGGACCCCGTCAGGGTCGCCGCCGAATGGGCACACGGCGCCCTGGACAGCGAGGCCCTCGATTATCTGAGGCGTCTGCCGATCGAGCGTCGGCTCTGGATCGACGACGTCATGATCCTTGTCTGTCATGCATCGCCCGGCTCGCAGACCGCCGGTCTCGACGAGGATCTCGACGCTGCGGCGACGCTCGAGCGGATCTCCCGCACCGATGCCCGGGTCATCTGCTGCGGCCACACCCACCAGCCCGAGGTCCGCGACCTCGGCTGGAAGATGATCGTCAACGACGGCTCGGCCGGTTATGTCTTCGATGGCGATCCGAGCGCATCGTGGGCGATGCTGACGATCGAGGGCGATACCGTCGAAGCGGAGATCCGACGCGAGGGCTTCGACACCCTTGCCGTATCCGACGCCATCACCGCCCGGGGCCTCGCCGGCGACGTCTATCGGGCGGCCACGGTCCGAACCGGCAAGCTGGTCCGATGAAGAGCGCCGATGGCTACTGATCCGCGTCGCGTCGTCATCACCGGGATGGGGGCGGTGACGGCTCTCGGCAACGATGTCGCGAGCACGTGGGACGGTCTGGTGGCCGGGACATCGGGGATCCGGACGATCGAGGCGTTCGACCCATCACGCCTGGACTCGCAGATGGCCGCCGAGGTTCGTGGCTTCGATGCCTCCGGGGTGCTCGATCGCAAGGACATTCGAAGGATCGACCGCTACATCCAGCTCGGTCTCGTTGCCGCCCGGGAGGCGATGGATCAGGCGGGCCTGCCGGCCCGCCTCGAGGGCGAGATGGCCGAGACGACCGGCGTCATCCTCGGGACCGGTCTCGGCGGCGTCGGCACGCTCATCGAAGGCATCGTCACGAACGCGATCCGTGGCCCCGACCGGGTCAGTCCATTCCTCGTCCCGTATGGGATCCCGAACGTGGGCGCCGGCCAGATCTCCATCACCTTCGGGCCGACAGGTCCGAACTTCACGACCGTATCGGCCTGCGCCACCGGGGGACATGCGATCGGCGAGGCGACCGAGATCATCCGCCGCGGCGATGCCCGGATCATGATCGCCGGCGGCGCCGAGGCGGGGGTCTACGAAGCCCTCGTGGCCGGCTTCTGCGCGATGCGCGCCCTGTCGACCCGCAATGACGACCCGGCCGCTGCGTCGCGGCCATTCGATCGCGGACGAGATGGCTTCGTCATCGGCGAGGGCTCCGGGGTGGTCATCCTCGAATCCCTTGTCTCGGCCGAGGATCGCGGCGTCGAACCGCTCGCGGAGGTCGTCGGCTACGGTGCGACGGCCGACGCATCCCACATCACGCTGCCGGCACCAGGCGGGATCGGCGCGGTGCGGGCGGCGCGCCGGGCGCTGCAGAAGGCCGGCCTGACACCGGCCGACATCGATCACGTGAACGCCCATGCGACCTCAACCCCGGAGGGCGACAAGGCCGAGATCGCGGCGATCCGGACGATCTTCGGCGACGACGCCTCGCGCGTCGCGGTGACCGCCAACAAGTCGATGCTGGGTCACACGCTCGGAGCGGCCGGGGCCATCGAGGCGATCACGACCGTGCTCGCCCTGCGGACGGGGGTCGTCCCGCCGACGATCAACCTCATCGCGCCCGACGATGAAGCGATCGGTCTCGATCTGACAGCCAACGTCGCCCAGCGCCGCGAGATGCGCATTGGCCTCTCGAACTCGTTCGGGTTCGGGGGCCAGAATACGGCCATCGTATTGACGAGGTGGGAGTCGTGACCGATCGCTCGGTCAAGGCGACGTCGCGGTCAGGCCCAGCCGAGGATTCGCTCCTGTCGCTCATCGACAGGATGGCCGCGCTCGTCGACGACACCGGCCTCTCCGAGCTCGAGATCGAGGTCGGCGGCACCCTCGTTGCGGTCCGGACGGCCTCGGCCATCGCCATCGGACGCGATGGGGCGGCGTCCACCGCGGCCGGGCCGGCAGGCGGCATGGCTGGCGAGTCGGCCGCGGCACCGTCGGTCAACGCCCCGCTGACCGGGATCTGGTACTCGGCGCCCACACCGGGATCGGCCCCGTATGTCAGCGTCGGCGCCGAGATCGGGGCCGGCCAGGTCATCGGACTGATCGAAGCGATGAAGCTGTTCAACGAGATCAAGAGCGATCTCGGCGGTCGCGTCACCCGCGTCCTGGTCGAGAACGGACAGCTCGTCAAGGCGCGCCAGCCGCTGATCGAGATCGAGGCCATATGAGCGAGCGGTCTGCGCCACCCAATGCCGTCCACGTGACGGGCTGGGGCAACTACGCCCCGTCGGGCATCCTGACGAACGCCGATATCGAGCGGTTGGTCGATACGTCCGACGAGTGGATCGTCACGAGGACAGGCATCCGCGAGCGGCGCGTCGCCGCGGCTCACGAGACGACCGCCTCGATGGCCGCCGTTGCCGGCGCACGAGCGATCGCTGTCGCCGGTCTCGACCCCGACGACATCGACCTCATCCTCGTCGCGACCCTGACGCCCGACTACTGGATGCCCTCGACGGCGGCCCTCGTGAAGGAGGCCATCGGTAACACCCGCGCGGCGGCGATGGACGTGGCAGCCGCCTGTTCGGGCTTCGTCTACGCCTACTCGGTCGGCCACGCCTACGTCCTTGCCGGACTGGCTCGCCATGTCCTCGTCATCGGCGCCGAGCTGCTCACCCGGTTCCTCGACTTCACCGATCGCGGCACCTGCATCCTGTTCGGGGACGGTGCTGGCGCGGTCGTCCTCTCGGCCGCCGATGGTGCCGGCGGGGGCCTGGGCATCGAGCTGACGACTGAGCCGCAGGGCGCCTACATG
Organism: uncultured Chloroflexia bacterium; assembly: GCA_963789905.1. GTDB lineage: Bacteria > Chloroflexota > Limnocylindria > Limnocylindrales > CSP1-4 > CAWBMK01. Next base: position 331,014 of record CAWBMK010000007.1, read on the forward strand.
ATCTGGCTCCCGTCCGGCGGCGCGAAGAGCCCCTCGTCTGCCGAGACGATCGCCCGCGGAGAGCATTTCATCCGGATGGAGGGCAAGGAGACGTATCGCTTCGCCACGAAGACGCTGGCGTCGACCGCCCTGACAGCGATCGAGCGGTCGGGCCTCACGGCCGACGACATCGCCCTGTTCATCCCGCACCAGGCGAACATCAGGATCATCGAGGCGGTGGCCAAGGGCCTCGGCCTGCCGATGGATCGGTTCTTCGTCAATGTCGATCGCTTCGGCAATACCTCGGCCGCTTCGGTTCCCCTGGCGATGGCGGAGGCGGTCGACACCGGTCGCGTCCAGGTCGGCGACCGCATCTGCCTCGTCGCCTTCGGGGCCGGGTTCACGTCGGGCGCGGTCGTGATCGAGTGGACGGCCGACCCGGCCCGCGGCAAGGCGGCAGACTCGATCCGGCCCGAGGACATCAAGGTGCGCCTGCCCGTCGACTGGGACTCGGTCGACCCGATCCCCGACGCGCTGGCGGAGGTGCTGGCCCGGCCGGGCAAGGTCGACGTTCCGCTCGACGACGTCGTGCCCGGCGAGCCGGAACCGGCCCATTCGCCGCTCGTGGGCTGACGTTTCGGCGATCGAGCCGATTCGATCACAGCCGATCCGATGCGGCTTCGCCGCTCGCCAAAGACCCACGGCAACGAGGCACCGACGGCCTGCCACGTCGGAGTGCTCGATGCTGCCAGTTCGGTGGGTCCGTCGGTCGATCGACGCCTGGCACGGCCCGTACGGTGAGTCGCTGACGAATCGGTGACCCCGGCATACACAGGTTCGAGGTTCGTGGGCTCCGGGGCTCGCAGACTCCGAGGGTTCGCCGGCTCCGGCGGTCGCGGGCTCCGAGCTTCGCCGGACTACGAGGCCGGGTGCTGCCGTACGATTGGAGCGATCGCGGATCGATGAGGAGGAACCACCGATGATCGACCTGTCGGGCAAGAGCGCCATCGTCACCGGCGGTTCGCGAGGCATCGGCCGCGCCATCGTCCTGCGGCTCGCCGGCCAGGGCGCCGACATCGGGTTCAGCTACCGCGGCAACGAGGCCGCTGCCGCCGAGACCAAGGCCGCCGTCGAAGCTTCGGGCAGGCGCGTCGTGGCCATCCAGGGCGACGCCCGCGACCCAGCCACGGCAGACGTGTTGGTGAAGGCAGTTGTCGAAGAGTTCGGCAAGGTCGACATCCTCGTCAACAACGCGGGCGTCACCCGCGACGATCTGATCATGCGAATGAGCGAGGAATCGTGGCGGGAGGTTCTCGAGACGAACCTCTTCGGCGCGTTCTATGCCATCAAGGCTGTCACCCGGCCCATGCTCAAGGCGCGCAGCGGCCGGATCGTCAACATCACATCGGTCTCCGGTCAGGCCGGCCAGACTGGCCAGGCGAACTACAGCTCGGCAAAGGCGGGCCTCATCGGTCTCACCAAGGCGACCGCCCGCGAGCTGGCGAGTCGGGGCATCACCTGCAATGCGGTGGCCCCGGGCTTCGTCCTGACCGAGCTGACGCAGGACCTCGCCGACGTCTGGAAGGACGAGATCATCGTGCGGACCCCGCTCGGCCGCTTCGGGACGACCGAGGAGATCGCCAACGCCGTTGCGTTCCTCGTGTCCGACGAGGCCGCGTTCATCACCGGGCAGGTGCTGGCCGTCGACGGCGGTCTCGTGATGATGTAGCGCCGCCCCCAGCGGCTCGCGACTGCGGCGCGTGCACGGGCCCGGGGAGGACTATCCTGCTCTCCTGGGGGTGCCGAGCCACGGTGTCCCCTCATAGGGGAGGGGAGGTACTCCGATGCGGGTCACCGTAGAGATCGGCCCGACCGTGGTTGCGGCCACAGTCAGGCCCCGCAGGAAGCTCGTCGTCGCCGGAGCGGTTCTTGCCGCGTTGCTGCTGCCAGCCTCGGTCGTGGCCAGCCACATCTTCAGCGACGTCCCGACCGGGATGACGGGCCATGCCGCGATCGAAGCCATCTACGACGCCGGCATCACCGGCGGCTGCGGTGGCACGAAGTACTGTCCGACCGACCCCGTCACCCGGGCCCAGATGGCCCTCTTCATGCAGCGTGGCTTCCCGCGCGTGGCCTACGCGCCGAGTGAGACCGGCTTCCTGCTGCAAGGCGACCAGTTCAACTCGATCAATTCGCTGGCACTTCGTACGCCCGGCGGCGCGGGCAAGACCCAGTTCGTCAAGGCCGATGCCTCGGTCAATCTCGACGTCACGGACGTGACGGGCTGCCCCTGCCAGGTCTTTGCGACGATCTACTTCGCCCTCCAGACCCCGCCGATCGTCGAGTCGATCACGGTGACCGACATCGGTTGGTACACCATCGCCCTGACGTCGGCCGCGACGCTGCCGACCAACACCGACACGGAGATTGGGGTGACGGCCGAATTCGCCCCCAACGTCACGGGTCCGGTGATCACGGGCTACGCCGATCTCACCGTGATCTCGGCGCCGTTCGGACCCTTGGGAAGCGACATTCTCGGCGAGTCCAGTCTGACCACGTCCGGCGAGGGCCCCGTGTCTCGCGCGCCGGCGCAGAGTCAGCCATGACAGCGCACGTCCTCCGGCCGCGCAGAAAGCTCGTCGTCGCCGGAGCGGTTCTTGCCGCGTTGCTGCTGCCAGCCTCGGTCGTGGCCAGCCACATCTTCAGCGACGTCCCGACCGGGATGACGGGCCATGCCGCGATCGAAGCCATCTACGACGCCGGCATCACCGGCGGCTGCGGTGGCACGAAGTACTGTCCATCCGACCCGGTCACGCGGGCCCAGATGGCCCTCTTCATGCAGCGTGGTTTCCCGCGCGTGGCCTTTGGCCCGACCACCGGCGGGGACCAGATCGGCTCCGACGATACGGGAACGACGATCGACCTGATGACCCTGCACTCGGCCGGCGGCTCGGGCAAGACGCAGTTCGTGAAGGTCGATGCCTCGGTCACCCTCGACATCACCGACGTGACCGGGTGTCCCTGTGAGGTGAAGCTGTCACTGGCGGCAGGATCGGAGATCGCCCCATTCCTGACCTTCGCGACGGTCGTCGAGACGGGCCGACAGGTGATCCCCTTGACCTTCGCCGCTCCGATCGACACCAATACCGACGTCCCCATCGGGGTCGTGGCCGACTTCGACCCGGATATCGCCACACCGGTGATCACCGGCACGGCCGACATCACCGCCATCACCGCACCGTTCGGATCGTCGGGCACAGACGTCCTGGCGGAGGGTGCCCAGAGCCCTGCTGGGCCCCGGGCGAACCCGAGGAAGTAGCTCCCGAACACGCCACGAACTGAATACCGTCATGAGGGTGACGCCTGCCGCGTAGCCGCGACGGCGCCCGGTGGTAGTCTGCCCGTCGTGCTCGTTCGCCAGTTCGTCCTGTCAGGCCTAGGTCACCTCTCGACGCTCGTCGCGGATCAGCGCTGGGGCGTGGCGGCGATCGTCGACCCGCGTCGCGACGTCGACGTCTACCTCGACGCGGCTGCCGACGAGGGACTGCGCATCACCCACGTGCTGGAGACGCATCTCCACAACGACTACGTCTCGGGCGGTCGGGAGCTCGCGGCGCGGGCGGGCGCGGAGCACGTGATCGGGGCCGGGGCCGAGCTGCAGTTCGAGCACCGACCGCTCGCCGATCGCGAGGAGTTCCTGGTCGGGGATCTGCGGATCGCCGCCCTCGATACGCCGGGCCACACCCCCGAGCACGTCGCCTATTCGATCGCCGATACGGCCAGGGTCGATGCGCCCTGGTTGCTCCTGACGGGTGGCTCGCTGCTCGTCGGCTCGGTCGGACGGACCGACCTCCTCGGTGCGGAGAACGCGCTGTCGTTCGCCCACGACCAGTTCCGGAGCATCCACGACGTCGTCATGCCGCACGAGGACTTCGTCGGCGTCTATCCGACCCACGGGGCCGGCTCGCTCTGCTCGACCAACATCAGTGCGACGCCGTCGTCCACGGTCGGCTTCGAGCGACGCTACAACCCCTACCTCGTACCAACCGACGCCGAGTCGTTCGCTCGCCTCCTCCTCGCCGATCAACCTGCGTTTCCCTCGTACTTCGCCCACATGCGCGAGATCAACCGGGCCGGTCCTCCACCAATCGGGACGATGCCCAAACCCGTCCCCTTGCATCCCATGGCTGCCCGAACGGTCGTCGACGACGGGGCGGTGGTGATCGATCTGCGTTCGGCCGGCGACCACGGTGCCGGCCACGTCGCGGGCTCGATCTCGATCCCCTTCGGCGATTCCTTCGCGACCTGGCTGGGCTGGACCGTCCGATTTGGGAGCCCCATCGTCTTCGACCTGCCCGATCCGGCCATCTGGGACGAGGCCGTCCGTTGGGCGTTCCGTATCGGCTTCGACGATGTGCGCGGCTACCTCGACGGGGGCATCGATGCATGGCGGCAGGCCGACCTTGCCGTCGAGACGACGGACCAGATCTCCGTCAGGACACTGGCGTCCGCGCTGGATGCGGGCGGTGCCGAGGCGCCGTTCGTCGTCGACGTCCGCCAGGCGAGCGAGTACGACGAGGGACACATCCCGGGATCGATCCACATCGGGGCCGGCGATCTGCCGTCGCGTCTCGACGAGCTGCCGCGGGATCGAACGATCGCTGTCATCTGCGCATCCGGCTTTCGCTCGTCGATCGGGGCATCGCTGCTGCGACGGGCGGGATTCGCCAACGTCGTCAACGTCAGGCGCGGGCTGCCACATTGGAGCGCCTGTGGTCTGCCCGTCGTGCGCGGGGTGCCGGCCGACCCGGCACTGAGCGTGGTGAGCCATGCACACTGATGGCATGGCGACGGAGTCGATGACGGACGAATCGACCTCGGCCGAGACGGGGATGCCTGGCCGCTGGCTTGCCTTGCTCGCGGTCGGTCTCAGCTACATCGCCGTGATGATGGCGCTGACGCCCGCATCGCTCGCCCTGCCGACCCTGGCGTCCGAGCTGGGCGTCGACGTCGGTGATGCCTCGCTCATCCAGGTCGCCTATCTCGTCGTTCTCGCCTCGCTGGTCCTGCCGGCGGGCCGCATCGGCGACATCCTCGGTTTCCGCGGTGTCTTCATGACCGGCGTCGCCGTCTTCACCGTGGCGGGGCTGCTGGCGGGCATGGCGCCGGGTCTCCCGCTGCTCATCGCGGCACGGGCGCTCCAGGGTGTCGGTGCGGCTCTCATCACGGGAACGGCGCTGGCGATCCTCACCCGTGCCTTCCCCGCCCACGAGCGGGGCCGCATCGTTGCGTCGGCCGCGATGGCCGGCTCGATCGGTGCCGGCCTCGGGACGTTGCTCACGCCGGTCGCGCTGGGCACTGTCGGCTGGCCGGGAGTCTTCTGGATGGTCGTGCCGGCGGGCATCGCCAGCTTCCTGCTCGGCCTCCGGATGAAGGTCCCGCCGCGTCTGGGCGAGTACCGCAGCGTCGATCTGCCGGGGGCGGCCCTCCTGGCCGGCGGCCTCTTCGCCTTCGCGATCTCCCTCAACCACCTCCACGATGGCCCGAAGACGTTCGAGGCAGGCGCGGACTTCCATCTCGGCGCCCAGATCACCGCGATCACCCTCCTCGGGCTGTTCATCTGGCGGGAGCGCAATGCACCCGAGCCGCTGGTGCCCCTCAAGCACCTGACCAACAGCCGTTTCACGTCGTCGGTCGGCGCCAACGGCATCTTCCACATGACGATGATGGCCATGTTCTTCCTGACACCGTTCCTGTTCGAGGAGGCCTGGGGCCTGTCGACGTTCCAGACGGCCATCGTCATCACCCTCTTCCAGGCCATCAACGTGGTATCGGCCCTGGGATCGGGCTATCTCGTCGACCGAACTCACTGGCCGTGGTTGTCCGCCCTGGCCCTGGCCGGGATCGCCGGTGGGATGCTCCTCATGGGCATCCTTGGGCCGGCCCTCACCGTCGGGGGCTACATCGTCGCCGTTGTCATCATCGGCCTGGCGTCGGGCCTGTTCAACGCGTCGAACAACACGACGATCATGTCGGTCCTGCCGGAAGACGCCCGCGGCTTCTCGTCGGGGACCCTCGAGGCGACCCGCCAGTTCGGCCACGCCATCGCCGTCTCTCTCGGTGCGATCGCCCTCGGCCTGGCCGGGGCTGGCGTCGCGGGCTCGACGGCCCCGGCGGCGATGCTCGACGGTTTCAGCCTCGCCTTGCTGCTCATGGGCTCGATCGCGGCGGCCGGCGTCTTCCTCGCCTGGCGTGGCGGCTCGAGCGACGTGCTGGCCAGACCCGCCGGCACCGGCGGCCCGGTGGCCGTGCCCGTCACTGCCGACTACTCGCCGACGCCCTAGCCGGTCGACACCCCCAGCGCACCGGCGAGGGCGGACGCGATCAGGACCCCGTCGAGCAGCACGACGAGGCCGATACAGACCCAAGTCAGGATGTTCATCCGACGCCCGTTGGCGTAGCGGCCCATGAGCCGGCGGTCATTGACGAGCAGGACGATGAAGACGAGGACGATCGGCAGCAGCAGGCCCTGGAGGTACTGCGAGCCGACGATCAGGGCGATCGGATCGAGACCCGGGATGAGCACGACGATGGCCCCGATCGCGAGCAGGAAGGTGAAGATGCCGAAGAACGCGGGCGCGTCGCGGAATCGGTTGCCAACACCCGATTCCCAGCCGAAGGCCTCGCATACCACGAAGGCGGTGGTGATCGGCATGATCGTCGCGGCCAGCATCGATGCCCCGAAGAGTCCGATGGCGAAGATGAGGCTGGCGAAGTGGCCGGCGACCGGCTCGAGCGCCTGTGCCGCGTCGGCGGCGGTCTCGACCGTGATCCCGTTCACGAAGAGTGTCGCTGCGACCGCCACGACGATGAAGGCGGCGATGACGTTGGTCCAGGTCGCACCCAGGATCGCGTCGGCACGCTCCAGGCCGAGCTCGTCGACGCCGATGCCCTTCTCGGCGACGGCGCTCTGGAGGTAGAACTGCATGTACGGCGTGATCGTCGTTCCGACGACCGCGACCATGAGCAGCAATGTCGCCGGATCGGCCGGCAGGCTGGGCGACACGAATCCCTTGCCCACCGCCCCCCAGTCGGGGTGAGCGAGGACGGCCGACACGATATACAGGCCAAAGACGACGGTGGTCGCCAGGAACACCCGCTCGACGATGCGCCGTGACGCGAACAGGACGAGTACCCACAGCAGGACCACCGCGGCAGGCACGAGAACGATCGCCGGGATGCCCAGCACGCTGCCGGCCGCTGCGACGCCGGCGAACTCGGCGATCGTGTTGGCCAGGTTGGCGACGACGAGGATGACCATCGCGAAGACGGTCCAGCGGACGCCGAATCGGTCCCGGATCAGGTCGGACAGCCCCTGGCCGGTGACGACGCCGAGTCGCGCCACCATCTCCTGGACGACGGCCAGGATGACGATCATGACCGGGAACAGCCAGAGCAGTGACAGGCCGGTCTGCGCGCCCATGACCGTGTAGGTCGTGATGCCGCCGGCATCGTTGCCGGCCACCCCGGCGATGAGCCCGGGGCCCATGACGGCGAGGAACGCGAGGAGGCCCGGCCGGCCGCGGAATCGCTCGCGCAGACGGAGCACGGGACGCCGCGCCCGACGAGCGGCCCGGCGAGCTCCCGCCTGCGCCGAAAAGGCGGCGCCCTTGACCGAGGGGACCTCGCGCACGACCCGTCAGCCCCGCGCGGCCAACCGTGGCAGGCGCTTCTTCCAGGCAGCCGGGATCACCGCGTCGAGCGCGTCGTCGACGGTCACGATGCCCTCGAGTCGGCCCTCCTCGTCGACGACGGGGACGGCCAGCAGGTTGTAGTGGGCGACGACCTCGGCGACCTCGTCCTCGTCGGCCAGCAGCCCGACGGCGACAGGCTCGCTGATCATGACGTTGGCAAGAGGCGTGTCGGGTTGGGCGACGATCAGATCGCGCAGCGACAGGACGCCGACCAGGCGCTCGTCCTCATCGGTCACGTAGACGTAGTAGATCGTCTCGGCGTCGGGCTCCAGCTCGCGCAGCCGATCGATCGCCCCGCCGCAGGTCAGCTGGACCGGGATCGTCACGAAGGCGGTCGTCATGATCCCCGCGGCCGTGTCCTCCGGATAGGCGAGCAGCTCCTTCACCTCCTCGGCCTCGTCGGCCTCCATGAGTGCGAGGATCTCCTCTCGCGTCTCGTCCGAGAGGTCGGCGACGAGGTCGGCCGCGTCGTCGGGCGACATCTCCTCGAGGATGTCGGCGGCGCGCGCAGGCTCGAGGTCCTCGAGGATCTCGACCTGCGTCTCCGGCTCCATCTCCTCCATCGCATCGGCGACGGCCTCGTCGTCGAGCGAGGCGAGGATGCCGGCTCGATCGCGCGGGGCGAGCTGGTCGATGATCGTGGCGAGGTCGGCCGGGTGCAGCTCGGCCAGGCCGGCGTGGGGAACGCGAAGCTTGATCGAGGCGATCGAGGTCTCGACCGGGTCCACGTCCTCCCAGTCGATGTAGCGCTCGGGAAGGGGAAGGCGGAGGTTCCGGGCGATGAGCCGATAGGCGCCCTCGAAGCCGAGGCGGCGGAGCAGGCCGGCCGCACCCACATCGACCGCGACGAGGCGGAGCTGGCCGTCGACGTCGTCAAGGCGCAGGTCGTTGACCCGAACGACCTTCCGGCCATCGATGTCGACGATCTGCTTGTCGAGGAGGTCGGCCCGCAGGAGGATCTCGTCCGCTCGTTGCTGGAAGCGGCCGATGTCGATCGTCCGCGTTCGCAGCCGTACGCCGGAGGCATCGAACGACTCGACCGATGTCCAGGGCAGGAAGATTCGGCGTCGCGCCGCGGAGGCGACGAGACCGGTGACCGGTGGATAGCGCTCGCCGAGGGCGACGAGAAGGTCGTCCACCTTTCCGAGCGCCTCGCCAGCCTGGTCGAGGACGGGCCGGCCGATGGCCGTCGATAGATAGAGCATGTTGCCACCTCGCGGGACGGGCGCTCCGCCGCGGGTGGGTCCGCAGCCCGATCGTGCCGGGCGCGTCGTCCGCTAGGCGGGGCGGACCGCCGTTCGTTCGCCGACGCCGAAGACGGCGTCGCGTCGACTGGGTCCGGGCTCCACTTCTGGAGTCATCCTCCGCTGCTGTCGTTGGCCGGCCGGCGGGCATGCCGAAGGCGCTCGATCGCCCGGGGCCGGGGCGAGTGTACGAGCGGGTAGGAAGCACGGTCAACCTGAAGGATGGCCGGGCATGGGGTACTTCTCGGGCGTCGCAGCAGGTACGACCGGTGAGGCGCCCGTGGCTGCCCCGTAGTGGACGATTCCGGCTGTGAGCGATCCTCGGGGGATCCACATGCCGTCGCGCCCAAAAATGCGCGAGTTCACGGTGCCCGTCGCCGGTCCCGACAGCCCGTGGCTCCTCGTCGCCGGGCTTGGCATCGGAGCCTGGATCCTTGGCGGGTTCGTGTCGACTGCCGGCGGCTACACGCAGGTCCTGCTTGACGACCCGGTCCCCGTCGCCATCGCCTTCTGCGGCGCGTTCGTGGCGGCCTTCGGGATCGGGATGCATCTGCGCCGGGTCGCGCTCCGTCGCGCCCGGCGCGAACACGAGCTGGCCGCCCAGCTGATGGTCGTCCAGGCGGCCGCAGCCAGGTTGAGCGGCGAAAGCTCGGTCGATGCCGTCGGTCGGGCGATCGTCGAGGAGACCGGCCGGATCATCGACTACCACAACGCCCGCGTCTACGTCCGCGAAGGCGCCGACGTGGTCGTCCCGATCGCCTTCGAGGGACGTGTCGGCGAATACGAGAAGGTCGATCTGGCGGTCCTGCGGACTCAGCTCGGCGAGGGTTTCACCGGCTGGGTAGCCCTGCACGGCGTGCCGCTCCGGATCGACGATGCCAACGCCGACCCGCGGGGAGCCACCATCCCGGGCACCGACGACGTCGACGAATTGATGCTCGTGGTTCCAATGCGTTACGACGATCGGATCGTCGGCGTCATCACTCTCTCGAAGCTCGGCCTGTCCGGCTTCACCGACGAGGACCTCCGATTGCTCACGATCCTCGCCGACCAAGCGGCCACCGCCATCGAGACGGCCCGGCTGCTCGAACGGACGAACGGCCTTGCCGTCGAGCTCCAGCGGATCATCGAGATGTCACGCGACCTGACGGCGAGCCTCGATCCGCGGGCGGTGGCCGATCTCATCGCCCGCCACATCGCCCTTGCGCTCGATCTGTCCGAAGGCGCGATCAGCCTCTGGGATCGAGCCGGCGATCGGATCGTGACGATGGGCTACTACCCGCCTCTGGCACCGGGCGAGATGGCCGATTTCTACCCCCTCGCCGACTTCCCGGAGACCCGTCGGGTCCTCGACGATCAGGCGACCTCGATCATCGAGGTGGACGACCCGGCGTCCGACCAGGCCGAGGTCGCCCTCCTGCGACACGACGGCTTCACCTCGATGGTCATGCTCCCGCTCGTGGCCAAGGGAACGGCGATCGGGCTCGTCGAGCTCATGAGCCCGACCCCGATCCAGCTCGACGAGGCCCGTCTCGAGCTGGGGCGGACCATGGCGAACGAGGCGGCCATGGCCCTCGAGAATGCGCGCCTCTACGAGGTCGCCCGCCAGCTTGCCGATCACGACCCACTCACCGGCTTCCTCAACCACCGTTCGTTCCATGAGCGACTCGGTGAGGAGATCGTCCGCTCTGGCCGCTCGCGCAGTCCGGTGGGGTTGCTGATGATCGACCTGGACGATTTCAAGCTCGTGAACGACACGTTCGGCCATCAGTTGGGCGACCGGGTGCTCGTGTTCGTGGCCGAGCTCATCCGCTCGACTCTGCGAGTGACCGACATCGCTGCACGCTACGGTGGTGACGAGTTCGCGGTCATCCTGCCCGATTCGCATCGTGCGGCGGCGCAGACCGCTGCCGACCGGATCGCCGAGGCCTTTCGCTCGACGGCGTTCCAGGCCGAAGGTCGGGGGCCGATCCCCGTCAGCGCGACGGTCGGCATCTCCGTGCATCCCGCGGACGCGCGGACGGGCCCGGAGATGATCGCCGCGGCGGACCACGATCTCTACAAGGCCAAGCGCGAGGGGGCGGATCGCACGGCAGCTGCGCTGCCTCGCCGCCGGTCGCGGCCGGCGGCCGTCACGGCCGCCTCGAAGTACGGAAGTACCAGGCCCGGCTGACAGACGTACTACCCCATCCGGCTAGACGCGGCTCGCCATACGTCCCATCCTTGTATTCCGTGCAGCAGCGCACTCCCCCGGACCCCCCAGCCGACCCGCGGGACCGGCGTATTCATCGGACGTGGCTGCTGTTCGCCGGCTCGTTCGCCCTCTTCGCGATGGTCCTCGGCGCGCTCCGCCTGAGCGATGGGATCGACACCTGGGACGTTGTCCTGGCCGTCCTGCTGGCCCTCGTCGGGGCCGCCGCCGGCATGCATTGGATCGCGGTCCGCGATCGGGAGCGCGGACGACGGGGTGAGGTCGAGGCGTTCGCCAGGATCTTGCGGGGCCTGTCTCGATCGGTCTCGCCCGATGCGATCGTCGGGGCCATCGCGCGGGAGATCGGCGAGGTCGCGGGCGCCGACCACGTCGTCGTCGTCCGCCGTCCGCCCGACTCGGCCTTCGTCGAAGCCACGCTCGTGAGCATGCGGCCCGGCGTCGGCGACGTGACCACCGTCCTCACCGGGGTCGACCTCGACGAGGAGCTGGACTGGTCGATGGTTCGCGACGACGGTGCAATCGTCGACGATCGGCGCAAGGATCGTCCCTCGGACGAGCCGGTCGCCATCCCGATCGAGGTCGGCGTATCCGAAACGGCCGGAGTGGCCGGTCGGCGCGAGGTCCGATCGACGTCGCTTGGCGCCACGGCGGTCTCCTTGGTCGATCCCTCGCCGCAGCCCAGGCGATCAACCACGATCCATCTCGGCGCTCGCGTCCGCAGCGCATTCGGCCTGTCGAGCACGATCTCCGCTCCGCTTCAGGCGGACGGCCGGCCAATCGGCGCGATCGTCCTGTCGCGACGCGGTCGCGATCCGTGGCCGCCGTCGGCCGAGAGGCTCCTCGCGGCGGCCGCCGCCGAGGCGTCGGCAGCCCTGGCCCGGGCATATTCGTTCCGCCAGGCGCAGGCCAGGGCGACGACGGACGCCCTCACTCGGCTGCCGAATCGCGCCTACTTCGACGAGCTGTGCGGTCTGCTGTCGCAGCGCCGGGGCACCGACGATCCGGTCGGCATCCTGATGATCGATCTCGACCACTTCAAGGCCCTCAATGATCGGCATGGACACCACATCGGCGACGAGGTGCTGCGGGCCGTGGCGGGCGCGATCGCGGGAGCCGTTCGCGACGTCGACGTCCCGGCACGCTACGGCGGCGAGGAGTTCGTCGTTCTGCTCCGCGATCCGGGCCCGAACATCGCCGTCGAGGTCGGCGAGCGCATCCGGGCGGCCGTCGCGGCGCTCGACCTGCGAGCACTCCGGATCCGCGCGGTCTCGGTGTCCATCGGAGCCGCGGTGCAGACGGGACCCGACGAACCGATCGATGCCGTCGTGGAGGCGGCCGACAGGGCGATGTACCGGGCGAAACGACAGGGTCGCGATCGCGTCATCGCCGCCTGACCTGATCCTCGGCTCGCGGCAGCGTACTCTCGGCCGATGAATGAGCAGCGGGACGGTCCACCGGCGCCCTCGAATGGTGAGCTCGCCGCGGCCCTCGACGAGGTAGGCGACCTTCTCGAGCTGCGCGGCGAGGTCGTCTACAAGACGGTTGCCTACCATCGCGCCGCCGACGCCGTCGCCCACAGCCCGATCCCCATCGCCGATGCATACCGCTCGGGCGAGCCGCCCCGCATCGAGGGCGTCGGCGCGACGATCTCGGATGCCCTCGCCGAGATGTCGCGGACCGGCCGCCTGGCCCTGCTCGATCGCCTGCGGGAGGAGATCCCACCGGGCGTGCGCGACCTGCTGTCGATCAGCGGCGTTGGCCCCAAGACCGCCCGCCTCGTCCACGAGGAGCTCGGCGTCGCCTCGATCGAGGACCTTCGAGACGCGGCGGAGTCCGGTTCCCTGCGCTCTGTCCGCGGTCTGTCTGAACGAACGGAGCGCTCGATCCTGGCCGGGATCGAAGCCCTCGAACGTCGGACGGGACGACTCCGCCTTGACGATGCGGAGGCGATCGTGGAGCGGGTCACGGCCGAGCTTCGAACGGCCAGCGGCGCGATCGCGGTCTACGCGGCCGGCTCATGGCGCCGCCGCCGCGAGACGATCGGGGACCTCGATCTGCTCATCGAGACGAACGACCCGGAAGCTGCGATCGCGTGCCTGGCCGACCTGCCGGATGTCGACGCGGTCATCGCCGGCGGCGAGCGACGGAGCTCGGTGCGCCTGACGTCCGGCGTTCAGGTCGACCTCATGACGATGCCGCCCGGTTGTGCCGGGACGTACCTCATCCACTTCACCGGCTCGAAAGAGCACAACGTCAAGCTGCGAGGTCGTGCTCGCGATCGCGGCTGGTCCCTCTCGGAGCTCGGCTACGTGGCCATCGACGCCGCGACAGGAGCCGCGCCGCAGGCGCGGACCTTTGCCACCGAGGAGGATGCATACCGCTTCCTGGACCTGGCGTTCATCGAACCCGAGCTGCGCGAGGATCGCGGCGAGATCGAGGCCGCGGCCGAAGGCCGCCTGCCCGACCTTATCGACCTGACCGATCTGCGCGGCGATCTCCACAGCCACTCCGAGTGGACCGACGGGATCCATCCGATCGAGGTGATGGCCGAGGCCGCGCGGGCTCGCGGTCACGAGTATCTCGTCCTCACCGATCACACGATGAGCCTGGGCGTTGCCCGCGGCCTGGATCCGGCCCGGTTCGCCGAGCAGCGGGCGATCGTCGATCGGCTGAACGCGCGTTACGCTCTCGAGGAGCGAGAAGGTTCGTCGCCGCCGGAAGCCGCAGCCGACGGATTCCGTCTCCTCCACGGCTGCGAGCTGGAGATCAAGGCCGATGGCGATCTCGACCTGTCCGACGACGTGCTGGCGGCGTTCGATCTCGTCGTGGCGTCGCTGCACGTCGGACGGCGCCAGCCGAGGGAGCGACTCACGTCGCGGGTCCTCGTCGCCATCCGATCACCGCATGTTGACGTGATCGCCCACCCGTCGGGGCGGAAGATCGATCAGCGCGACGACCTGGATCTCGATTGGGACGGCGTCTACGCCGCGGCGGCCGCGACGGGGACCGTCCTAGAGGTCAACGGTTCACCGGACCGACTCGACCTGTCCGAGGAGCGGATCCGGGCGGCCGTTGCGGCCGGTTGCATCCTGTCCATCGACTCCGATGCCCATCGGACGGAGGAGCTCGACTTTCAGCGCTACGGCGTCTGGCAGGCTCGCCGCGCATGGGTCGGACCATCGTCGGTGATCAATACGCGGAGTCGCGCGGACCTCCTCGCCTGGGTCGCGGCCAAACCGGAGCGCGTGGCCACCCGGTAGCCGGCGCGCGACTCGCCGGCCTGCCGGCCCGTCGCGGACTAGCCCGCAGCGAGGCGGCCGACCCCAGGCGGCCGTCCCTTACCATGCCGCCCGATGGATCCGAGGCGTCTCGCCCGTCGTGAGCTGACGATCCTCGCCGTCGTCGTCCTCGCGCTGACGAGAGTCACGGATGGCCCGGCGCTCGTGGCAGTCTCGATCCTTTTCATCGCCATGCTGGTGATCGGTGCCCTCGTGATCTTCGCCGAGGGCGAGCCGGCGGGCGTCCCGATCGAGAGCCTCATGCCTGTGGCGGCTGCCGGCATCGCGGCTGTCGCGGTCGTCCGCGTCGTGCCGGTCGGCGCGCTCCTGCTCCCGGCGATCGGGGCAGCGGCGATGCTCATCCACGTGACGGTCGGCGTGGAGGCCCGGATCATCTCCCAGGCTCGTCCGCCCGACGACCGCGACCGCCGCTCCGTCTTGTGGGTTGCGCTAACGACGTGCTTCGTCGCCTTCATCGGATTGCCGACCGCCGTCACCGAAGTCGGCCTCTCGACAGAGTGGTCGACCTGGATCCTGCCGGTGACCGAGGGCGCCGTTGCCGCTCTCCTCGGCTACCGGCTCGCCGCCCTTCGACGGCCGGACCTGCAGGGGGCCCTGTTCTCGGCCGTGACATACGGGGCCATCATCGGACTGGCCGGGGTCGCCCTGCGCGTCCTCGACCTGCCTCGCCTCGTCGGACCGGCCCTGCTCGTTCTCGTCTTCTACCTCTGGGACGCGGTCCATGCCACCGAGCCGGCCCGCCGCCGCGGCGTTCGCTGGATGCTCGAGCTGGCCGTCCTGGCCGTCCTCGGGGTGGCCGTCGTGTTCCTCGTCGGACGCCCCTGACGGACGCGCCGCGTTGACGGAAAGCGGGTGCGATGGTAGAAAGCATCGCCCCCGATGACGCGGAGACCGCGACACGTCGTGCCACCAGACAGGCACGATGACGATCCTGAAAGGACCTCGACTTGACCTTCCCTGAGATTGACACGACGATCCCGACCGGCCCCAAGGCGACGAGCCGGCTCAAGCGACAGCTGGCTGACCAGGCGGTCGCGGCCGCGACAGCGGCCGATTGGGCCGAGGCGGCCGAGATCAACCGGCGACTCCTCGAGCTTGGCCCCGATATCGAGGGCGAGAACCGGCTGGGGAAGGCGCTCTGGGAACTTGGCCTGCTGGCCGAGGCCAGGGAGCACTACCAGGCTGCGCTGGCCCTCGACCCCTCGAACAGGGTCGCCGAGCGGAACATCGATCGTCTTCGGACACTCCTCGTCGAGGCCGGCGCGACCACGGTCCCAGCCGGCGTCGGCAGCAAGGCGCCCGTCAGCCTGTTCGTCGAGGAGACCGGCAAGACCGGCTTCGCCTTCCTCACCGACCTGGCGTCGCGACCGGCCCTTGCCCAGGTCAACCCGGGCGATCTGATCGAGCTCGAGCCCGAGGGGAACGTGCTCGGGGCCAAGGCAGACGGCGTCCGTGTCGGGGCTGTCGAGCCCCGTGTGGCGGCCCGGCTCCTGAAGCTCATCGCCGACGGCAACAAGTACCTCGCCGCGGTCACCTCGATCTCGGATGTCGACGTCCGGATCATCGTCCGCGAGATCTTTCAGGATCCCCGCAACTACGGGAAGGTGAGCTTCCCCACGGCGGCCAGGTCGACGGATATGCGGCCGTACACGAAGGGTTCTCTTCTGCGTGACGACGAGGACCTCGAAGAGGAGCTCGAGGCCGACGTCGAGGACGAGGAGATCGAGGATGTCGAGAGCGTCCTGCCGCCCGACGAGGTGGGCGGGGAGCCGGTCGAGATCGAGGCGCCCGAAGAGGACGAGGAGGAATAGGACGGTCGCGCAGTAGCGCGTCCAGTCGCCCTTCTGGCACCATCGCTCGGCGATGTCCGGCCGATCCCTGATCGCCCGCCCCGATCCCGGGTTCTCTCTGCCCGCCTTCGAGCGCCTCGCGCCGGCCCCGCCGCCTGAGCTGGTCGCCTCGCGGATCGACGCTCATACGGGACCCGGCGACATCGTCCTCGACCTCCACGGACGGGGAGGCTGGGTGGCCCGGGCGGCGGTCGATCGCCAACGCCGGGCGATCTCGATCGAGAGCTCGGCACTGACCCGACTGCTCGCCGAGATCGTCCTGCGGCCGCCCGACATCCGACACCTCGATGCAGCCTTCCAGGCGCTTGCCGCGGCGCCGCGCCGAGAGTCATCGCTCCGCGTCTCGATTTCCGAGCCGTTCGCGACGCGCTGCAAGGGATGTGCCCGGATGCTCGTTGCCGACGAGCTGATCTGGGCGTTCCCCGATGCCGACGGGGAGACAGGGACCGACGGCGCGGACGTGGACGCCGACGACGACGCGCCTTCGGAGCCAGGGGTCGCGCCGTCCGAATCGCGACCGATCCGGGTGAGCTATCGCTGCGCGGTCTGTCGAGACCAGCTCGGCGGGTCCGAGCAGCGACACGCCGATCCCGATGCCGACGACCTGCGACGAGCTCATGCCGATCCGGATCGGTCGATCCGACGCGTGCTCCGCGACCGGTTCCCCATCCTCGAGGGTGGGGAAGTCCTCGTCGACGAGCTGCTCGACCTGCACACGCCCCGCCAGCTGGCCGGCCTGGCCGCGATCCTCGAGCGGATCGAGCTCGACCTCCGGTCGGCGCCCGTCGAAGCGGCCCTGCGCCTCGCCCTCATCCATGCTCTCCTTCCAGCCAGCAAGCTCAACCGCTTCCCGGGCCGGATCTCGACGCTGCGGATCGCCAACGGACGGGTCAAGCTGCCGACGCGCGGCCAGTGGCGCGAGCGGAGCCCATGGCTTGCGTTCGAGGACGGTTTCCGGACGGTGCGGGGCTTCGTGGCCCGGCTCGAGGGTTCGGCCGGTGGGCCGGTCGCCGGCCGCCTCGGCGACGATGCCCGATCGCTCGTCGAGAGCGGCGCCACCGTCAGCCTCCGCGTCGGGACCCCGACCGCGTTCCGGGCGCTTGCCGCCGAGGGAGCCGAAGCGGGGCGGACGGGCGCCCGCGATCGCGTCCGGCTCGCCGTCTCGCAGCCGCCGCTTCGACCGAATCCGGACCGGCTGGCCTTCGCCTACTACGCGACGAGCTGGGCCCTCGGCCGTGAGGCCGCTTCGCTGCTGCCCCTCGACGCCCTGCTGTCAACGCCGCCGCGCGTTCCGTGGGGCTGGCAGGTCGCCGCGCTGCGCCGCTCGCTGGACGCTGCGTCGCCCCTTCTCGCGCGCGATGGCCGAGTGGCGATCCTGACCGAGTCGGGCGGGACCGAGGCCCTCGTTGCCGCCGTCCTGGCAGGGATCGGGGCAGGGTATCGGCTCCTGTCCGCTCGCCTCGCCGAGCCCGGCGAGGATGCCGGCGGCGTCGTCGAGCTGGCGGCTCCGGGCTCTGCCATCACGCCCGCCCGGACGCGCGCGAACGTCTCATTGCCGATCCGATCGGGTGGTCGGGGCGACCCGGACCTCGTCCCCGGGCGCGGGATGTTCGCGCCTCCCGAGCGCTACGACGCCCGGCCCTATTCGGAGGTCGAGGCTCGACGATCGATCGTCGAGACGGCGGCTGGCGTCCTGCGGGCTCGCGGCGAGCCGGCCCGCCTGGAGCGCTTGCTCGGCGAGGTCCTTGTCGGCCTCGATCGAGAGGGTCACCTGCGGCGCCTCGTGCTCGCGTCGGGCGGCGGAGGGGCGTCGCCGGCCTCGCCTGACGATGGTGTGGGTGCGACGCTGGGTCGACAGGACGCCTCCGAACCGATGGCCGATCGATCGTCAAGTTCGGGCGGCCGCCGGTCGCCGGCTCCGTGGCCCATGCAGGCCGATGCTCCGGTCGGGCGCGCGGCCGAGGTGGCTGGACTTGATGCCGTCGAGCGGCTGGCAGGCCTCGTTCGTGACGAGCTGTCACGGCCCGACGGTCGTCGTTTGACGGAGATCGAGCCGGGACGGTTCTGGCTCACGGCGAAGGACGACATCGAGGCCGCCGCCGTGCCTCTTGCCGATCGCCTCGAATGGGCCGTCTTCAGCCTCCTCTCGAACGCCGGCCCCTTGTCGGAGCCGGAGTTCTTCGAGCGGATCGCTGCCCTGTTCTCGGGTCCGGACCTGCCCGATGAGACGCTCGTCCGGGCCTGCCTCGATAGCTACCGGAGCAGAGCTTCGACAGCCGAGCGGATCGTGACCTCGGAGGACCTGGCCAGGCGATCGGCGGAGCACTCGGAGCTCATCGCCATCCTCGCCGAGACGGGCCATCGGCTCGGGCTGGCCGTCCATCTCGGCTCCCGCCAGCGGGAGCGACGGGTCGGCGGACGTGCTCTCGGCAGCTTCCTCGAGGAGCGGGAGCGACGCATCCATCTTCCCCTCCTGGCTCGGGCCCCGGCTGAGGTGCTCGACGAGGTCGACTGCATCTGGTACGTCCGCAACCGGCTGACGGTCCTGTGGGAAGTCGAATGGACTGCGATGTTGAGCGAACCGATCCTCCGTCGGGGAGCGCGCATCGTGACCGACGACCGGATCGCCCGCTTCGTCCTCATCGTCCCGGAGAGGACCGAGCTCGTCAGGCACAAGCTCGACCGGTCGCCGGTCCTGCGTGAGGCGATCGAGGCCGACAACTGGCGGATCATGAAAGCCAACCACCTCCGACGGTTCGCGGCGACGGATCCGAGCTCGCTGGCCGACCTCGAACCCTTCGTCGGCCTCGACCCGGACGCAGATCGCCGCGGCGAGCAGCTGGCGTTGTTCGGCGGCTGACCACCCGGCACGATAGTCTGGACCCCGACCATCGCGAATCAGGCGTTGACCATCGCGCACTCGACGTGACCATCGCGAACCTACTGCCGAGGTGACCAGGTGACCGACAGCGGGACCGCCAACGAGACTCCGATCGACCGGATGGCCGGTCGTTTCTGGGAGGCGATCCTCGAGCTCAGCCCGACGACCGCCACGATGTACGGCGACGATCGGTACGACGACCGGCTCGAGGACCCCGGCCCCGAAGGACGGGCGCGGACGCGGGCCCTCTACGAGTCATATCTGGCGGAGACGGAGGCGATCGACGCGACCGACCTCGGCGTAGAGGACCGCATCACGGTCGACATGATCCGTGTCGTGTGCGAGCTTGGGATCGAGCAGGACGACCAGCGCGTCGACCAGCTTCGGGTCGTCGACCAGATCGGTGGCCCCCAGACCCTGCTTCCCCAGGTCGTCCAGTTTCAGCGCGCCGACACGCCCGAGCGGCTCGATCGGCTGATTGCCCGGTTGCGAGCGTACGAGCCGTTCATGGAGTCGAACATCGGCATCGTCCGCGAAGGGATCGCTCATGGCCTCACGGCCCCGACGATCGTCGCCGGTCGGACCGTCGAGCAGCTTGAGCGGCTCCTGGCCGTGCCGCTCGACGAGGCTGTGATCCCGCAGTTCGCGCAAGTCGAGTCGGAGGCCGATCGCGAGCGAGTTCGAGAGGTCGTCCGCGACGTCGTCTATCCGGCCGACGCGGCGTTCCTGCATGTCCTCCGCGAGGACTACATGCCGGTCACCCGAGCGGAACCGGGTCTGTGGTCCGCCCCCAACGGCGACGCCCTGTACCGGACCCAGATCCGGGCCTGGACGACGATCGACATCGAGCCGGCCGAGGTCCACCAGATCGGCCTCGACGAAGTCGCGACTATCCAGGCCGAACAGCGGGCCATCTCTCGCGCCGCGGGCCTGGGGGACGATCTGGCCGCCTACCGGCAGCGCCTGGCCGAGGATCCGACGAATCATCCGGCGACGCCCGAGGACATGCTCTCCCGAGCCGGCGAGGACATCCAACGAGCGTGGAGCGCGGCATCCGGCTTCTTCCGCCACCTGCCGCACGCCGGTTGCGAGGTCCGGGCCGTCGAGGCATTCAAGGAGAAGGATTCGCCCTTTGCCTACTACTTCCCGCCGACCCTGGATGGATCGCGGTCCGGGATCTATTACGCCAATACCTATGACCTGCCGTCGAGGCTCTACTCGAACCTCGCGACGACGACCTACCACGAGGCCGTGCCCGGCCATCACTTCCAGATCGCCCTGGAGATGGAGAACCCGGTCCTCAACGTCTTCCGCCGTCTCGGCTCCCGGATGGTCGGTGGCGCGTACGTCGAGGGTTGGGGTCTCTACGCGGAGCGCCTGGCAGACGAGATGGGCCTGTTCCGCAATGAGCAGGAGCGTTTCGGCATGCTGACCGCCCAGGCCTGGCGGGCGGCTCGACTTGTCGTCGACTCCGGCATCCACGCCCTGCGCTGGAGCCGTCAGGAGAGCATCGACTATCTGCTCGGCGTGGGCCTGACCGAGACCGACGCGGTGATCGAGACCGACCGCTACATCGCCTGGCCGGCCCAGGCCCTGACGTACATGCTCGGCCAGCTCCAGATCCGCCGTTTGCGCTCGGACCTCGAGGCTCGCGATGGCGCCGCTTTTGACCTGCGGACGTTCCACGACGAGGTCCTCGGTCACGGCTCGCTGCCGCTCGCCACACTCGCCCGAGAGCTTCCGCTGTGGGTGACCGCTCCCGCCTGACGCGCGCTTCGAATGGTGCGTCAACGCACCATTCACGCTCGTTTGGTGAACCCGTGTTCGGTTGCGCCCCTGTCCGTGGGGAGAGCAGGATGGCCGTATCCACCCTATCCAGAGAATCGGAGGAGTCCCGATGAGATCCTGGAGTCGGGGTGCGCACCTGTCGCGCCTCGTGGCATTCTTCGGCGCCGTGGCCCTGCTCGCCACCGCCGCCGCCCCCGCCCTCGGTCACGGCTCTCGTCCTGCCGGCTTCAAGACATCGGTAGCGCCGATGCTCGACGCCGTCAAGGAGGGAGTCAAGATCGAGGCCATCATCTCGACCGGCGATGCGCTGGCAAGCGGTTACGAGTTCGAGAGCATCCCCGACGGTATCGCCCTCAAGGCCGGGCCGAGTGGCAAGGTCACCGTTTACGTCAACCACGAGACATCGACCGTTCCGTTCCCGTACCAGGGTTACCGGCCTGCGACCGCCGGACCGCCGCCGACGCCCGAGCTCTTCGCGTCGACCGCGAACTCGCAGAATGACTTCAACAACGCCGAGGTCAGCAAGCTCGTGCTCGGCACTCACACGGCGAGCGTTCTCTCCGGCCGGCTCGCGATAAAGTCTGCTGGGAACTTCCAGCGGTTCTGCTCGAACTACCTGGCAACGGCCAAGGAGGGATTCAGTCGCGACATCCTGTTCACCAACGAAGAGGCTGTCGACTGGGTCAACCGGGCGGGCCAGGCATGGCCGGCGACGATCGGCGCCGACGGTGCACGGCAGGCGGGGGCGGTCGTCGCCCTCGACGTCAAGACCGGCGCTCGCAAGCCGATCTGGGGCATGGGCCGTCTGAACCACGAGAACAGCCTGGCGGTGCCGGGCTATGGTCGGCCCGTCGTCGTCACCGGCGACGACACGTTCACGAACAGTCCGTCTCAATCCCAAATGTACATGTATACCGCCCGTGACACGCACGCCCTGTGGAATGACAACGGCGGCCTCTGGGCGTTCGTTTCCGACGACGCCGCCTACCAGAAGTACGAAGACTTCGCGCCCGGCGACACGAGCAAGATCAAGGGCCATTTCATCCGAGTGCCCAAGCTCATCGCCACGGGTCGCAACGCCGATCACTCCGACCTGATGGCGGCCGATGTGCCCGCCGGTCTCGGCGGTCCGTTCCCGCTGCCGCCGAACGACGGAACGTGGCAACGCGACCCGAACGGCGTCGGTATCGACGGTCCGCAGTGGGTCCTCGAGTACTGGTCCCAGCAGCATGGCGTCTTCGACTTCGTCCGACTCGAGGACATGGCCTACGACAAGCGTCACGGCAAGTCGAACATCGTCTATCTCGTCGACTCCGGTCGCGGGACCACAGGTGATCCTGCCGATGGCAAGTCGACGAACGGCCGTGTATGGCGGATGGTTCTCGACAAGCACGATCCCCGCAAGGTCAAGTCGCTGTCCATCCTCATCGAGGGCGACGACAGCCCGGTGAAGACGCTGACCGAGATGCGCCAGCCCGACAACATCGAATCGACCAAACACGGCCTGTACATCACCGAGGATCCAGGCTCCAGCCAACAGTTCCCGTTCGGGACGGCCCAACCGCCGGGCAGGACGGCGGCGATCTGGCAGTACCAGCTCTCCAACGGCTCGACTCACGTCGTCGCAACCGTCGACCAGGGACTCGACGAGGCAGTCGGCTACGACCTCGACCCATCGGCCGCGGGCAACCTCGGGGCTTGGGAGGCGAGCGGTATCGTCGATGCGTCGGCGGCGTTCGGACCGGGAGCCTTCCTGGTCGCTGTCCAGGCCCACACCCTGTGGGTCGACATCGATACGACGAGCGGCATCGACCAGACAGGTCCGGGCAACGTGCCGGACGGCAAGCCCGACTTTACCCTCAAGAAGGAGGGTGGCCAGCTTCTGCTCATCCGCGTGCCGGGCGGCTGAAGCCCGATCCTGCCCGTCACTCCACGAAGCCCGGCCCCAGGTCCGGGCTTCGTGGCTTCCATACGTGGCCGGTGCATCCAGCGCGCGCTCGCCCTGCCCTCAATGCAGCCGAACTTCCGTGTCGCATCGGGTCGATCCGTGCGAATATCGAACTCGTTTGACCTCCCCGCCGCGAATATCGAATTGACGACCCTCGTGGGCGTGTGGCAGCATGCGGGACACCCTGTCCCGCATGGCGCAACGCTGCGCCAGGTCCCTTGGGGAGATAGCGGCCCCCAGCGCAGCGAGCGCGGGTGGTCCTGGGACGCGGAGGGGTCGATAGGCGGAGGGATTCATGACCACCGAGCCCGCGGCCCGTCCGACTCCGGTCGTCCAACGCAAACGCCAGGACGAGATGTACCGGCGCGCATCGCGAGTCATGCCGGGTGGCACGGATTCGAACTTCCGCGCCTGGGGCGAGGACACGGTCTACGTCGATCGGGGACGCGGCGGACTGGTCTGGGACGTGGACGGCAATGAGTTCGTCGACCTGCGGATGGGCTACGGCCCGGTCATCCTCGGCCATGGCGACGATCGCGTCGACGACTACGTCAACCAGCAGATGCGGCGAGGCGTGTCGTTCTCGCTGACATCGGAGGACGAGGTCCGGGCCATGGAGCTCCTGTGCGAGCTGACCGGCTGGGTCGATCAGGCCCGGATGACGGTTTCCGGGACAGAAGCGACGATGCATGCCATGCGCCTCGCGCGCGCCTTCACGCGCCGCACGAAGATCGTGAAGTTCGAAGGCCAGTACCACGGCGTCCACGATTACGCTCTCGTGAGCGTCGCGCCCGACGACATGTCCGAGCTGGGGCCCGAGGACAATCCGGTCCGCCTGGTCTGGGGCCGCGGGATCCCCGAAGCGGTCGCCGACACGATCATCCCCGCCCGCTACAACAACATCGAGTTCCTCCGCAGCCTTTTCGAGCGCGAGGGCGAGGACATCGCCGCGGTCATCGTCGAGCCGGTCCTCGGCAATGCCCAGGGGATCCTGCCCCAACCCGGCTTCCACGAGGCGATGCGGACCCTGACCGAGGAATTCGGGATCCTCCTCATCTTCGACGAGGTGAAGACGGGATTCCGATTCGCCCGGGGCGGAGCTGCCGAGTACTTCGGGATCACGCCCGATATCGCCACGTACGCCAAGGCGATGGGTAACGGCTACCCGGCGGCCGCCTTCGGGGGGCGCCGCGAGATCATGAGCCTCCTGCCCGACGAGGTGAGCCACGGCGGGACGTATGCGGGCAACCGTGTAGCAGCCGCTGCCGCCGCGAAGACGCTCGAGATCATCCGCGACACCGACGTCCTCGACACCGTTCGGCGGACCGGGGAGCGGATCCAGGACGGCCTCCGCGAGATCCTCAACCCGACGGGCCTGCCGTACCTGTTCACTGGCCACCCGTCGATGTTCGGCATCATGTTCACCGAGACGCTGCCGACCGAGTATCGAGACTGGGCCAATTCCGACCACGAGCTCTACGACGACATCGCGGTCCGGATGTTCGCCTACGGCGCCATGCCCGAGCCAGACAGCCGCGAGCCGTGGTTCATGTGCGAGGCCCATGCCACTGGCGATCTCGTCGACCGGGCCGTCAGTGCCTTCGAGTCCGCCCTGATGGCTGCCCTTGCTGCCCGCGGCCACGGCGACGGCCTCCACCCGCCCTTCGGCGCGATGTCGCGTCCGGTCGGAGGCTAGGGATGGCCGTGGACGGCAACGCGGTCCGCTCCGTCGATCGAGCGGCGGCCCTTCTCCTGGCCCTTGGCGAGAGCCCCAACCCGGCCGGTGTCACCGAGCTCGCCCGCCGGCTCGGCCTCCACAAGTCGACGGCGTCGCGACTCCTGGCGACGCTCCAGCGACGTGGACTGGTCGAACAGGACGACGAGACGGGGAAGTACCGTCTTGGGCTCGTCGTCATCCGGCTGGCCGAGCGCGCCGAGCGAACGCTCGACCTGCGCAGCATCGCGATGCCGGAGCTCGAACGCCTGGCCAGGCTGACTCATGAGACGACCGGTCTCGGCGTCCTCGACGCCGACCAGATGTTGGCCATCGCCCACGTCGATGGGCCGAACCTCGCGGCCGTCGGTGACTGGACCGGTCGGGCGACCCCGCTCCACTGCGTCGCCTCGGGCAAGGTCCTTCTGGCGGCTCTGGCCGAGCGGGAGGTCCTGCGCATCGTCCGCCGCGGACTCCACCCCTACACCGAGCGAACCATCACGGACCTCGAGCCGCTGCTCGAGGAGTTGGCGCGGATCCGCCGGCGCGGCTACTCAACCGCCCTCGGCGAGTACGAGCTTGACCTGAACGCCGTCGCCGCACCCGTTCGCGACGCTCGCGGTCAGGTGATCGCCGCCGTCGACGTGTGGGGACCCGCCTTCAGGCTGACGCCTCGGAGGATCCCGGAGCTGGCCGCCCAGGTCCGCGAAGCGGCATCGGCAATCAGTCTCCGCCTTGGAGGCGCCGTCGCCTGACCTCGTGACGGACACAGCCGCAGCGCGACTCTTATCGACCGCTTGTTGAGGCTCGGCCGGGTCAGTGGGGGATCGGGATCGAGTCGCCGGGCGAGGCGATCAGGATGTCGACCTCGGGTGCGATCTCGGCAGCCGCCCTTGCGAACTCGTGGGGCGGCTGGGTGAGCCGATGCGGCAGGACCCGTCCCAGCCCGAGCGGCCAGAGCGTGCCCCAGTGGATGGGCGCGGCGGCGCGCGGTCGAAGCAGTGGCAGGGCTCCTGCCGCGCGCCGCGGGTCCATGTGACCCGGGCCCAGCCGGGGACCCCAGCCCCAGACGGGCAGGAGGGCAAGGTCGATGCCCTCGAGCTCGATCATCTCGGCGAATAGGTCGGTGTCGCCCGCGAAATAGACCCGCTCGTCATCGGCATCGAGGAGGTAGCCGACGGCAGCCGCTCGCGGGCCGAACGGCGGTCGGAATCCCGAATGGGTGGCAGGGGTTGCGGTGACCCGGACGGGGCCGATCTCGGCGCTCTCGCCCGGGGCCAGCTCCGAGACATCGCTGAAGCCATGCCTGCGGATGTAGCCGGCGGCGCCCGTCGGCACGACAAGGCGCGTCGCCTCGCCGAGCTCGCGGAGAGATCGCAGATCGAGATGGTCGAGGTGCATATGGCTGATGACGACGAGGTCGATCGCCGTGTGGAGCTCCTCCGGGAGGGGGTTGGCCGCACGGCGTAGCACGCCGATACGATCGAACAGCACGGGGTCGGTCAGGATTCGGACACCTCCCATCTCGATGAGGACCGTCGAGTGGCCAAGGAACGTCGCCCGCTGTCGCATCGCCGGCCGAGGATAACCGGCACGTCGCCGGACCGCTGGCCTGCGGTTCGAAGGCTCGGGCACAGGCCGTGGCCCCAGGCTTTGCGCTCGGGCCTCCCTGTTCGTGCCGTGGCTAGAATGACCTAGCAAGTCCGGCACCAACGCCCAAGGAGCGAGCCACGTGACCGTGGATCAGTCGTCCCCCAACGCGCCCGAGATCGAGAACCTCCTCGCGGAGACGAGGACGTACCCGCCGGATCCGGCATTCGCCGCGCAGGCGAACGCAACGAGCGCGCTGTTCGAGGAAGCCGAGGCTGACTTCGAAGCCTTCTGGGCGCGCATCGCCCGGGAGCGGGTCACCTGGTCGAAGCCGTTTCGGGAGATCCTCGACTGGGATCTGCCGTTCGCCCGCTGGTTCGCCGACGGGGAGCTGAACGTCAGCTACAACTGTGTCGACCGCCATATCGAGGCCGGTCGTGGGGACAAGGTTGCGTATCACTGGATCGGCGAACCGGGCGATGCGCGGACGATCACCTATGCCGATCTCGGACGCGAGGTCAATCGCTGCGCCAACGCGCTCAAGGAGCTCGGCGTCACGAAGGGCGATCGGGTTGCGATCTACATGCCGATGATTCCTGAGCTGCCGGTTGCGATGCTCGCCTGTGCCCGACTCGGCGCTCCCCACACCGTCGTCTTCGGCGGCTTCTCTGCGGAGGCCCTCGCAGACCGGATGAACGATTCGCAGGCCAAGGTCCTCATCACCGCCGACGGCGGGTTCCGCCGTGGCAAGGCCGTCGGGCTCAAGGAGGCCGCCGACGACGCGATGGCCGCCGCTCCCTCGGTGCGGGCGGCGCTCGTGGTGCGCCGGACCGGCGGTCCGATCTCGATGACCGAGGGCCGCGATCACTGGTGGCACGAATTTGTCGAGCGTCAGTCCGAGGCGTGTCCGCCCGTTCCGGTCGAAGCCGAGCACATGCTCTATCTGCTGTACACGTCGGGCACGACGGCGAAGCCGAAAGGCATCATCCACACGACGGGTGGCTATCTCGTCGGAACCTCATTCACCCATTGGGCGATCTTCGACATCAAGCCCGATGACGTGTATTGGTGCGCGGCCGATATCGGCTGGGTGACGGGCCACAGCTACATCGTCTACGGGCCCTTGGCGAATGGCACGACCAGCATCCTCTACGAAGGCACGCCGGACACCCCCGGCTGGGATCGCTGGTGGCAGATCGTCGAGGACTACAAGGTCACCATCCTGTATACGGCCCCGACGGCGATCCGGGCCTTCATGAAGCAGGGCACGGCCCTCCCCGCGGGTCACGACCTCTCCACGCTTCGCCTGCTCGGCTCGGTCGGCGAACCGATCAACCCGGAGGCGTGGTTGTGGTACCGAGAGCACATCGGCGGCGATCGGACTCCGGTCGTCGATACGTGGTGGCAGACCGAGACGGGGATGGTCCTCATCACCCCGCTGCCTGGGTTGACCACGACGAAGCCGGGCAGCGCGACATTCCCGTTCCCGGGCATCGCCGTTGACGTGGTCGACGCGGCGGGCGAGAGCGTTCCCCTCGGCGGCGGTGGCTATCTCACGCTCAAGCGTCCCTGGCCCGCGATGCTGCGCGGGATCTACGGTGATCCGGAGCGTTTTCGCGACACGTACTGGAGTCGCTTTCCGGGGATGTACTTCGCCGGCGACGGCGCCAAGCGCGACAGCGAAGGCTACCTCTGGCTCCTCGGCCGGGTCGATGACGTGATGAACATCGCCGGGCATCGCATCAGCACGACGGAGATCGAGTCCGCCCTCGTCGGCCACCGGTCGGTCGCCGAAGCTGCGGTCGTGGGCAAGACCGACGAGGTCACCGGTCAGGCGATCTTCGCGTTTGTCATCCTCAAGGCCGATCAGGAGCCGTCGGACGCCTTGGCGACAACGTTGCGCGACCATGTGGCGACCGTCATCAGCCCGATCGCCCGTCCCAAGCAGCTCATGTTCGTGCCCGACCTGCCCAAGACCCGCTCCGGGAAGATCATGCGACGGTTGCTGCGCGACATCGCGGAGGGGAGGTCGCTTGGCGACACGACGACTCTTGCCGACACCAACGTCGTCGATACCATCCGCGAGAGGTCGGGCGTCGGCGAGGAGGACTAGTGCCGTTCGGGTTCGGGAAGAAGAGCGACAGCGGCTCAGCCGCGGTTGAGCCCGCATCCGGCGCTGCCCCATCGACCGGCCTGCCGTTCGAGGGACTAACAGAGGACTGGCGTCTTGGGGGTGTCCTCCATGTCGAAGGCCGGCTATCCGATGTCCTCAACAAGCGTGAAGCGATCGCCATGAGCCAGGTATGGTGGGCACCTGCCGACGGCTCCGGTGGACCGGAGCCCGCGCCTGGGCTCCGAAGCATCGATCCATACGATCTGATCATCGTCCTGGCCGGGCCCACGTCCCTGCCGCCGCTCACCGAGGACGAGCGGGCGGCCCATCGGATCCACAAGGTTCCCTACGACGTGGAGCTCGAGGTGCCGCCGTTCCGAGTTCAGGGCGTCGTCCATCTGTACCCGGGCTGGGAGCCGGACCGCCTGCTCGAGGGTGGGACCCGGGGTGGCAAGGACATGTTCGTCCCCGTGACCGATGCTCTCGCGTATCACGGTGATCGGGTCGTTAGCCAGGGTGGTGCCGACGTCATCCTGGTCAATCGCTTCTATCTGCGGGGCGTGAAGCAGATGGAGCGTGGAGAAGAGGTCGCCCCGAGGCCGGGCTAGGCTAGCCTCTCAGACGCGGGCTGGGACCTTCCGACCGAAGAGCCGGAACCCCTGACGCTGGGGTTGCGCCGAGGGCTTGCCTGTCAGCTGTTCGCAGAGGGCCGCGAAGTCGGCGGTGACCAGCTCCCTCGGATAGCGCTCGATCAAGGTCTTGCCCTCGTTCGCGGCGCGCACGAGCTGCATGCCGGCCGACCGTATGAGGGCGATGGACGTGAGGCCCACCGTCTTCTCGATGTCTTCGACCGAGACCCCGCTGTTGGCGCGATTGATGACGAGCGAAAGGCGTTCGACGAGGCCGAGCTCGCGAGCGACATCGCGGAACTGGACCGCTGCCCGGATGGCGGGTACGTCCGGCGTGACCGGGACGAGGATGCGGTCGCTGACGATGAAGATCGCCAGATTGAGCTGGCTGTACGAGGGATGGAGGTCGACGACGATGAAGTCGAAGCTCTTTCTCGCCGCCACGATCGCATTGGCGACGCGTTCCGCGTCGAGGATCTCGGTGTAGAGCGGGCTGTCGGTCAGGGAGACGACCCTCATGCCCGACTCGTGGTTGCTGGCGATGTCGACGAGAGTCTCCGCCGGGCCTCCGTCCGCTTCGTCGCGCCATGAATCAGCGACGGTTCGGACGTGCTCGAGCGCGAGCGACGTGGTCACGTGCCCGGTTACGGTGTCGGCGTCGACCAGCAACACGTCGAGATCGCCCTTGGCTCGCAGGGTCGACGCGATGTTCGTGGCCAGCGTCGTCTTGCCGACGCCGCCCTTCGGATTGAAGATCGTGATGATCGACGCTCGGCGGCCCCACACGGATGTATCGACACCAGCACCCGAGAGCACGTCGCCGCTTCCGTCATCGACCGTCTGGAGCCGGATGCACATGGCCTCGACGCGCCAGCGCAGCGAGTCGGTGGAGTACGGCCGGGCGAAGTACTCGTCCTCCAGGGTGGCCCCGGCGTTCTGGGCGAAGCGCTCGAGGTCCCGCGGCGCGACGATCATGAGGGCCGGGATCGAGCGGCCGTCCTCATGGAGGAGGGCGTACATCTCAAGGGTCAGCGACAGGTCGCCCTCGGCATCGAGGACCGCCACGCCGATCCGGGTATCGCGCTCGAGGAGCTCGGCCATCTCGTCGATCGTGCGAACGATCGTGGTGGTGAAGCCAGCGGCGGCGAGCTCGGCGACGACAGATTCTGCTTCTTCGGCCGGCAGGTTGACGGCGACAGTTGGTCTTGGCACGGCGTGATTCGACCGGCCGGGCGCTAGGAGCCGGCCTCAGGATCGCGAGCTGTCACCTCGAGCGCGCCTTCACCCGTCCCTGTCACGCGCGCTTCGAACCCGGCGAATGTCGGGACGGCGTCGCGCAGGGACACGGTCGGAGCGTGCACTACCGCGAACAGGAAGTGGCCGTCGGGACCCGACGAGACGCCGACCGAGGAGACACCCTCGACGCGGCCAAGGCTTCGCTTGAAGCCGGCGATCGCGGCGACCGACACGAGCCCGATGACCTTGACCTGGGTGGTCACCGGCTCGGTCGAATCGGGCGTCGCGGCCGGCTCGTCGGGAGGCAGGATGCCGGCAAGGCGAGCCGCGAGGGTTTCGTCGTCCATCTCCGGGACTTCCTCACCGGCCTCGTCGTCGCCACCGGCGGCCGCCTCGGCCTCGGCCAATTCGAGCGTCGCCATGCCGAGGGCGGCCAGGCGTGGGTCGCCCCAGGCCGACAGGCCGTCGCTCGAGCCGTCAGCGCCGTCGGGAAGGTTGGTCATGGTCGGCGCCCCGTCGGACTGAGCGTCGGCTTCGGTCCTCGCCTCGACGTCGGCCTCGGTGGTCGCCTCGGCAGTGGCCTCGGCAGTGGACTCGACTGGCGCTGGGGCGGGTGGGGTGTCGTCGACGTAATCGTCGGCGTAGTCGTCGTCGGGGTCGAATGACGGCGGCTCCGGCATCTGCTCGGCCATCGTTGCGATCCGGGCCGCGTTCTCCTCGGCCATGAGCGTCTCGAAGAAGCGGTCCATGCGCCCTTCGTAAGCGCGGACGCGATCCTGGAGCATCTCGAGCCGGCGCTCGACGCGTGCGGCATGAGCCTCCAGCTCGTGATCGAGGGCCGACCGACGGCCGCTGATCCGGCCCTCGGTCTCCTCGCGGATCCGGGCCATCTCGGCCTTCGACCAGTCGCGGATCGCGGCGACGTCGTCCTCTGCACGCTGGCGCAGTTCGGACGTCTCTTCTGCCGCCCGCGCATGGACGACCTCGGTCTGAGTCTTGGCATCGGCGGTGAACTGCTCCATCGTCGCCGAGCGAGCCGTCAGCGCTGCCGTCTGCATGGCGCGCGTCAGATCGGCCATCAGCCGCGTCGGCTGCTTGCCGGCGTTGGCGGGGTCCGCGTCGGCGACCGGTGGGGGCGCCACGTCGTCGGTCATCGCCGGCTCGGCTTCGGCCGCACTGTCGAGGGCGTCGCCGCCCGCCCCAGCTTCGTCGGCGTCGTCGGATGCCTTGTCGCCACGGGACGATCCCAGGCGAAACCGCACGCCGGTCTGAGGCTCGGTCGAGGACATGACGTCTGAGGACCTCCACGGTGGCTGGGCACGATCGCCCCGAGATGAAGACGATGCTATGTGGCGGAGGGGTTTGGAGCAGTCCGCTGGAGGTACCAGCGGAGCGCTCCGGTGGTACCGTCGCACCGGAGCCACGCACCAACGGTGCCGCTGGGCACCGGCGAGACGGTGACGCTCGTCAACGACGCCGAACGCGTTCCTGGTGCAGGCGCGCTACGATCGGCCGGTGATCCTCGATGGCCGCCCCCGCGACACCTTGGGCCGGCCGCTGCGCGACCTCCGAATCTCGGTCACCGACCGCTGCAACTTCCGCTGTGTCTACTGCATGCCCAAGGAAGTCTACGGGCGGGATTTCGCGTTCCTGCCCCAGGATCAGGTCCTGAGCTTCGAGGAGATCGCCCGGCTCGCGCGGATCTTCGTCTCGCTCGGCGTCGTCAAGCTCCGCATCACCGGCGGTGAGCCGCTTGTCCGCCGCGACCTGCCCCGGCTTGTCGAGATGCTCGCCGAGATCGAGGGCGAAGACGGCGAGACGATCGACCTGACGCTGACGACGAACGGATCCGCCCTGCGCGCAATGGCGAGCCGTCTTCGCGAGGCGGGCCTTCAGCGGGTGACGGTAAGCCTCGACTCGCTCGATGATGCGACATTCCGCTCGATGAACGACGTCGACTGGCCCGTGGACCGCGTCCTTGACGGTATCGCCGCCGCTCGGGAGGTCGGCCTCGAACCGGTCAAGGTCAACATGGTCGTCAAGCGCGGCATGAACGACGACTCGATCCTGCCGATGGCTCGCTGGGCCCGGGCGTCGGGACTGACGCTCCGCTTCATCGAATACATGGATGTCGGCCACACGAACGGCTGGCGGCTCGACGATGTCGTCACGGCCGACGAGATCGTCGCCATCCTCGCCTCCGAGCTCCCGATCGAGCCGCTGCCGCCGCTGTACCGCGGCGAGGTGGCCCTACGATTCCGCTACGCCGATGACGTCGGCGAGGTCGGCATCATCGCCTCCGTTTCCCAACCGTTCTGTGGCGATTGCACGAGAGCTCGACTCTCCGCCGACGGCTCCCTCTACACCTGCCTGTTCGCCGTGGCCGGGACCGATCTTCGAGGACCGTTGCGAGCGGGGGCATCGGATGGCGACCTCAGCGCGTTGATCGAGGATGTCTGGGGTCGACGCGACGACCGCTATTCGGAGTTGCGGACCGCCGAGACCGGCGATCTACCCAAGATCGAGATGTTCGCCATCGGCGGCTAGCGCCGATGACTTGTCCACCCGTCGTCCACAGACGCCGGAAAGTCGTGGACAGGGTCGGGCCAGCCGACACGAACTTCGTGGATAACCGCGTTGACCCTCCGTCGGGCCGGGCCGTACATTACTTCTTGCCCGAAGGGGCCGTGGGGCACCGGAGAGGCTGAGATCACATCAAGGTCCCTCTAGTGCCAGGTTCCGGAGGCGCCGCGATCACATCAAGGCGTGCTGCGATCACATCAAAGCTCTCCGGCAACCCATCCCGGCTGCTTCGGGCGCTTCTATGCCCGGACGGGTGTGGCGGTTTCCGTCACCCTGCGGGTGTCCGTCCGACGGGACGCGACCGGCATCCCGGTGTCGGTACTCCCGTCGGCGGACGAAGCCGCGGGCCCCCGCCGTCTTCCCCCTGGACGCGTTCACGAGAGGGCCCGCATGGGGAATCCCGGACCCGCCGCTCCGATCAGCCCGGCCGACCAGCCCGCACGTCTCGATGCCCTCGTCAGGGCCGTGCGGGCGCGGACCGATCTGTCTCCGGTCATCGGCGTCGTCCTCGGATCCGGTCTCGGAGGGCTCGCCGACGAGCTTGATAACGTCGTTGCCATCGGATTCGACGACCTACCAGGCTGGCCGGCGGCGACAGCGCCGGGCCACGCAGGCCGCCTCCTCCTGGGGACCCTCGGCGGAGTGCCTGTGGCAGCGCTGCAGGGCCGGCTCCACCTCTACGAAGGCAACGACCCGGGTCTCGTCGTCCAGCCGGTCCTCCTCATGGGCCGCCTCGGAGCCCGGATCGTCGTCCTGACCAACACGGCCGGCGGCGTGAACCCGGATTTCGGCGCGGGCACCGTCATGCTCATCACCGATCACCTCAACCTGACCGGCCGGACGCCCCTCCTGGGTCAGAATGCCGACGACATCGGAACGCGGTTCCCGGACCTCACGGCGACGTGGAGTCCACGTCTTCAGAATGCCATGCGCGCCGCGGCGGCGGCCGAGGGAGCGCCTCTGGCCGAGGGCGTCTACGCCGGCCTTGTCGGACCCGCCTACGAGACGCCGGCGGAAGTTCGGATGCTTCGCATGCTCGGTGCGGACGCGGTCGGGATGTCGACTGTCCTAGAGGCGATCGCCGCCCGGTGGGCAGGTATCGAGATCTGTGGCGTCTCGCTGGTGACGAACGCCGGGGCGGGCTATACGGGCCAACCTCTGACACAGGAGGAGGTCATGGCAGCCGCGGCCGAGGCCGGGCCGCGCCTCGCTCGTGTCATCCGTCGCTTCGTCGTCTCGGTCGGGGCGCCCTAGGGCCGTACGATCCCAATGTCTGCCGGGCTCAAACACGTCGCCCCGACCGTCAATGGTGGGGAGATCGACGGCTTGGGCATCGTTCTGCGATCCCTCGGAGCATCATCATGCTCAGGAACCGGACCCACCGCGCCTGACGGCATGCCGTTCCAGACGGAATCGAGGCCCAGCCACGCTCGCTGATAGGTCCGCCTGAGCCCCACCGTGCTCAGATCCGTATCTCGCGCCTTCAGTTCCGTTGGCTGGCGCCTTCTCGACCGATCTCAGGCGGTCAGGTGTCGAGCGGGTGCTCCGAGGCCTCGGCCGGCAGGCGGTCCAGCGTCGGATCCAGGCCGGGCATGGCCACGACGATGTAACGCAGCGATGTCCGTCCGCTCGCCACGACGCGGTGGGGTACCCCCGCGACGATCCGGATCCCGGCAAGGGGCTCGATCGTGTCGGTGATATCGCCGACATGGATGCTGCCCCGGCCTTCGAGCACGACGAGCGCGTGCTCCGCACCTGGGTGTCGATGCCACTCCGAGGCCTCGCCGGGTGGGATGACCACCTCGCTTACCGCGAAGCCGGACGCCCCGAAATCGTCCCCTTTGGCGATGAGCCGGTGGATGATGCCGCCGTCCTCGGCTACTCGTGCAGATCGACCACGGCGGACTGCCGCCGCACCGCGATGCCAGGCCCATGATCCGTTGTCCCGGCCCTGGGCGCCGACGTCGGTCGAGGCGAGGAGCGCGAGAGCGTCGATGGTGCCCTCGTTCCTTACGAGGTGGTAGTCCGAGGCAGCCTCGAACAGGACATCACCGGCTCCGACGACGGTGCGCTGGGCGAGATCCTCGCCGCGCTCGACGACAAGCGCCCCGGCTGCGAGGTAGAGGATCGTGTCGACCTGATAACGCTGGGGTCCGATGACCCGGCCCGGGGGGATCCGATCGAACTGGAGCTGGATCGGCATCGCAGTCGGGGCGTCAGTCGACCGTCGGCAGGTCGCGCGCGGAGGCTCTGGCGGCCTCCCGCTTCTCGGCCCAGGCGGCCAGGACCGCGTCCTTGTGCGGCCGGATCGGACAGTGCCCGTCGCGATTGCCGAACTCGTCGCAGTAGCCGAGCGGCACGCATTTGGGAGCGAGGAAGCTGCCCAGGAAGGGACTGACGGCAAAGACCTCGTGGCGGATCAGCTGGAACAGCCGCCGGATCTCCCACTGGGCCATCGTGCACAGGCGGAGGCCCGACATGTGGATCAGCGAGCGAAGGTTCGTCGTCATCACCAGGTTCGTCCGGGTGGCGTTGGGGAAGACGAAGCGGGCATCCTCGGCCGGGATGCCCTCGGCTACGAGGTCGCCGTACAGCGCCAGCGAGCCGTCGATCTGCTCCTCGTACCGAAGCCTGACGTCGGGCTCGGCCTCAGCGATCGACGAGGGCAGCATCGTCGCCGCGTCCTTGAACGTGACGTAGCGCTGGCTCTGTTGGTCGAAGGCGACGCCCGCTCGATGACGAACCAGCTGATGCGAGAGGGTCCGAGAGACGCCGCTGATTCCAAAGGTGAAGACGATGTGCTCGATCGTGCTGCCATGGCCCGACTCGATGACGTTGCCGATGAGCCGCTGCATCCGAGCCGGCTCGATCTCGCCGGCGACGGCCTTGGCGAAGATCGTGTCCGGGTCCATCTCGGAGTAGCACGTCCGACAGGCGGTGTACACGAGGGGCACGTAGTAGCGCTCGACGATGTCCTTCGTCGGGAACAGGAGGGTCGCCTTCATGCCCAGCTCATGCCGTCCGGGGTTCTTGGGTATGGCCGTCTTCTCGCGAGACGCGCCGTTCCCAGGTCCGGAGCTGAGGGGTTCGGGCATCGAGCCCAGTCTATCGCTCAGTAGTAGTCCGAGCAGGACAGGAAGTAGCCGCAGCGGCAGACGAGCTTGCAGGCCCGCTCCTCCATCCACGCACCGCAGTTGGCGCACGTCAGGATGACCAACGCCGGGTCCGCCTCCGCCTGGGGCGGTGAGCCATCGAGGTCCGCCAGGACGATCTGCAGCGGATCCATCATGGTCGTCGTCGGATCGACGTCGCTCACGTCACGGTCCCACCAAGAGCGAATGCGACGGCATCCTCCATCGACATCGCGGCCGCGATGATCTCCTCCCGTCGCCCGGGCTGGGACCGCAGGAGGTCGAACGACTTGTAGCGAACGTCCGGCGGCGGATCGCTCATGACGAGCATCGAGCCTGTCCGCCGGCCGAGCGCGAGCGCCGCCCCAAGGAGGGCCCACATCCGATCCTCTTCACCGCGGGCGAGGGCGAGCTCCGCAAAATCGATCAACAACAGGCTGATACCTGACAGGTCGCCGGCCGCGTCGAACTCGCGAAGCGAGGCAACGAACTCGTCCTGTGCGGCTTCCGGCTGGCCGAGGCAGAGGTGGGCCAGGCCGAGCATGTGGCGGTCCCAGGCAGCCCAATAGTGGTCGCCGTGGCGCTCGAACAGGGCCAGTGCCTCCTCGAGCACCTTCAGCGCCTGATCGAACTTCGACTGGTAAGAGAGGATGTCACCCTGCTGCCAGAGCACCCTGGCGGTCCCGACGTCGTCGCCCGCGGAGCGGAACGCGGCCAGGGCTTCGTCGAGCAGCTCCAGGGAGGGACGCTCGAACGCCTCGAGGTAGAGGTCCTCGTCCGTCCCTTCGGCGAGCGGTGCGAACGAAAGGTTGAACAAGGCTTCGCCGAGCTCCCGCTGATCGCCGAGCTCGCGAGCAAGGCCGACCGCCTCCGTGTACGGGCGGTGAGAGCCGGCGCGGTCGCCGCTCCAATAGGCGATGCCGCCGGCCGCTCCGAGGGCGTGAATGCGCGATGCTCGGGGAGTGCCGTCTCCAGCTCGACCGTCGCTCATCGCGAGGACTCGGGTCGCCCAGCGTGAGCCCTCATCGAGGTGGCCGCGGAACTGCCAAAACCGCCAGATGGCGGCAACGAGCCGCTCGGCCTCCTCGGCCAGGCGATACTCGATGAACGTCTCGATAGCCGCCCGCAGGTTGTCGTGGTCGTCGGCGAGCCGGTCCGTCGCTCGACGGCGATTGGGCCCCAGGAGCTCGCCGGAAAGGGTCTCCGCCAGGTCGAGGTATGCGCGGGCGTGGCGCTCGCGGATCGTGATCTCCTCGCCCCCCTCGGCCAGGCGTTCGCGGGCGAAATCGGCGATCGTCATGTACATCGAGAACCGGGCATCGCCGTGGATGTCCTCGATCGCGCGCACGAGGCTCTGGTCGACGAGCGACTCGAGCCCGTCCATCACGTCTTGATCGAGCTCGGCCGACGGGCCGCAGACAGTATCGACCTCGCCGCCCGTCGCGCCTCCGGCGAACACGCCGAATCGTGCGAAGAGGCGACCATCGGCTTCCGAGAGCAGGTCGTAGCTCCACGAGATCGCGCCGCGGATGGTCCGTTGCCGCTCGGGCAGGTCGCGGGCCGTCGAGGCCAGCAGCGTCAGCCGATCGCTGAGTCGCGACTCGATCGCCGCTGGCGAGAGCAGCCGGATGCGAGCCGCGGCAAGCTCGATCGCCAACGGCAGGCCGTCGACGCCGGCCACGATGCGAGCCACCGCCGAGCCGTTGTCCGGGGTCAGTCGGAAGTCAGGGCGCATGGAGGCGGCCCGCTGGACAAAGAGCTCGACGGCCGGTGACGCCGTGATGTCGGAGAAGGAGGCATCGTGGCCGGGTGTTGGCATCGGCAGTGATGGCACGGGGTAATGCTGCTCGCCGGATATCGCAAGCGGGATCCGGCTGGTGACGATCGCCTTGGTGTCGCTCGTTCGGCGGAGGATCTCGGCGATCGCAGGCGCCGCACCGACGACCTGCTCGAAGTTGTCGAGGACAAGCAGGACGCGCTTGCCGTCCAGGTGGGCGACGACCCGCTCGAGTGGAGGCCGCCCGACATCCGTGGCCTCGACCGCCTCGGCGATCGCCGATGGGACGAGGGCCGGGTCGCCCACCGGCTCGAGTGGCACCCACCGGACCCCGTCGGGAAAGTCGTCTGCGAGCTCTGCCGCGAGGGCCAGTGCGAGACGCGTCTTGCCGGTGCCACCCGGTCCCGTGAGGGTCAGAAGTCGGTTTCGGCCGAGCAGCGCCCTGGTCTCGGCCAGCTCTGTGTCGCGACCGACGAAGCTCGTCAGCTGGAGTGGTAGGTTGTTCGGTGTCGCCTCGAGCGTTCGAATGGTGGGGAATTCGGACAGCAAGCCGGCGATCTCGAGCTGGGCGATTCGCTCAGGTCGGCTGAGGTCCTTGAGCCGGTGTACCCCGAGATCGCGCAGGCCGACGCCCTCCTGGCCGCCGCGCTGGACGGCCATGGCAGCGGTTTCCGAAAGGAGGACCTGGCCGCCGTGGGCTGCGGCTGCGATACGAGCTGCCCGATGCACCTCGAGGCCGACATAGTCGTCGTCGATGAGGAGGGCCTCGCCGGTGTGGATGCCCATCCGGACGCGGATGACCGCGTCCTCCGGCCAGCGCTCCTCGGTCAGGCCGCGTTGCGCAGCGACGGCGGCGGCGACTGCGCGAGAGGGTCGATCGAATGCGGCGAAGACCGCATCGCCCTCCGTTCCGAAGACCGCCCCACCGGCGCTCTCGACAGCCGACCTGATGATCGCTCGATGCGTCTCGAGGAGTGTCGGATACGCCTCTCCTTTTGCCTCGATCAGGCGTGTCGAGCCCTCGATATCGCTGAAGAGGAAGGTGACCGTCCCGGTCGGCAGCAGGACCGCCGCATCGCTCACCGCGGGTCTTCCCCGAGGGCGAACGCGACCGCATCTTCGGTCGTCATCGCCTCGCCCTCGCGCCAGGCGGCGCCCGTCGCAGGATCGTCCCGGAGCAACGTTGGGTCGTCGCCGCGCACGGCGCGGTTCGATGGGATGAGACCCGTGCCGCTCGTCCGCTCCAGGCGTGCGGCCGCACCGGCCAGTCGTGCTCCCCGATCGCGATCGCCCTTGCGGACGGCGACGCCCGCCAGCGGGTCGAGCAGCATCGCCATGCCGGCCACGTCACGGACGTCATGGAAGATTCGAAGGGCGTCCATCCACATGCGCTCGGCCACATCGATGT
This sequence comes from uncultured Chloroflexia bacterium, assembly GCA_963789905.1. GTDB lineage: Bacteria > Chloroflexota > Limnocylindria > Limnocylindrales > CSP1-4 > CAWBMK01. The sequence continues at coordinate 370,150 of CAWBMK010000007.1, forward strand.
CGTCGAGTCGAAAGGCGACCTGACCGCGGCCGTACAGTGCCCAACCAAGATCGAAGGGCAGATCGGCGCCGCGGAAGTGTTCGACCGCCAGGTCCGTCTCGCGGCGGGCTGCCTCGAGATCGCCCAGCGTGACGGCGAAGATGCCGAGGGCCCAACTGCATCGAGCCACTCCGTCCTGATCGCCCAGCAGGGCGTACCGCTCCTGAGCCTGGGTGGCGTATTCGGTCGCCTTCTCTGGCTCGCCGATGAAGACCAGGGGAAAGGCAAGGTTGTAGTAGGCCTGGGCGATCATTCTGTCGTCGCCCTCGGCCAGCCGCCCCTCGAGCGCCTGGCCGTAGAAATCGCGACAGGTGGGGTAGTCGCCGAGCCACCATGCCAGGCCACCGGCAGCGTCGAGCGCGGCAAGCCGCTCGGGCGCCTGTTCGTCTGTCGTTGGCAACGCCAGGGCTTCACGCATCCTACCCATGCCTTCGAATAGTTGACCCCGGGTCTGCCAGTAGCGCCACAGGGCCGTGCACAATCGGAGCGCCAGGGAGGCGTTGGACGCGCCGAGCGCATGGGCGATCGCGGCTCGGAAGTTGTCACGCTCGGCTTCGAGGCGGTCGAGCCACACGAGCTGGTCCGGACCGGTGAGCTTCGGCGCCGCGTCCTCGGCGACGGACAGGAAGTGGACCGCGTGGCGATCACGAACCGATCGCTCCTCGCCCCCCTCCGCCAACCGTTCAAGGGCGTACTCGCGAATCGTGTGGAGCATGAGGAAACGGATGTCGGGCCCACTTGGGACACGTCGGATGAGGCTGTGCTCGACGAGTGCCTCGAGCCCCGTCAGGACATCGGATTCCGCCGGGTCGATGCCACCGAGGACGGCCTCGATGTCGTCGATCGTGGCCCCGCCGACGAACACCGAGAGCCGGGCGAAGAGCTGTCGCAGCTCGAGGTCGAGGAGGTCATAGCTCCAGTCGATCGCGCCACGGATCGTGCGCTGGCGAGCCGGCAGGTCGCGCATGTCGGCGGCCAGCAGGTCGAGCCGGCGGTCGAGGCGCGACAGCATCGCCTGCGGCGTCAGCAGCCTGCTGCGAGCCGCGGCGAGCTCGATCGCGAGCGGCAGTCCGTCGAGCAGCACGACGATCTCGGCCACGATCGAACCGTTGTCGTCGGTCAGGGTGAAGTCCGGGCGAACGGCCCGGGCGCGTTCGACGAATAGCCGAACGCCCTCGGCTTCGCCGAGCGCGTCGAGCGGTACCTCGTGCTCCCCGGACAGCCGCAGGACGATGCGCGACGTCGCCAGGATCCGGAGGCGCGGCGCTTCGCGGAGGAGGTCGGCCACGAGGGGCGCCGACTCGACGACCTGTTCGACGTTGTCGAGGACGATCAGGGCCTCCTCGTCGCGGAGGCGCTCGATGAGCAGGTCGCGGACAGGCAGCGCCCCCGCGGTCCGCAGCCCGATCGCGGCGGCGATCGTCGAGCCAACGAGCGACGGATCGCTGATCGGCGCGAGCGGGACGAACCAGACGCCGTCCGCGAATCGGTCAGCGATGTCGGCGGCGACCTGCAGCGACAGGCGCGTCTTGCCCGTCCCGCCCGGTCCGGTGACGGTGACGAGACGGGCGGTCCGAAGGAGGTCCGCGACGGCCACGACGTCTTCCTCTCGACCGACGAAGCTCGTGAGCTGGACGGGCAGATTGTTGGGGATCGCCTCCAGGCTGCGGAGTGGAGGAAAGTCGGCCGCCAGTCCGGCGATGATGAGCTGGGCGATCCTCTCGGGCTCGGCAAGGTCCTTGAGCCGATGCTCGCCGAGATCGCGAAGCCGTGTCCCGTCCGGCAACGTGGCCTCGGTCAGCTGACGGGTGACTGAAGAAAGGACGACCTGGCCACCATGGGCGACGGCGGCGATCCGCGCCGCCCGGTTCACGGCAGCCCCGACGTACGTACCCGCCGCCAGCGTCCCGTCACCCGTGTGAACGCCCATCCTGACTCGCAGCTCGCCGACGCCGTGCGGCCACGTCGCCGCTGCCAGCTTGCGCTGAGCATCGGCCGTGGCTTTCAGGGCGTCTGCCGGATCCACGAAGACGACGAAGAAGGAGTCGCCCTCGGTACCGACTTCGCGACCACCGTTGGCCTCGATCGCCTCGCGGAGCAGCCCGCGATGGATCTCGAGGATATCGCCGTAGCCTGTTGGGCCGAGCTCCTGGACGAGCCGCGTCGAGCCCTCGATGTCGGTGAACAGGAAGGTGACCGACCCGGTCGGGAACGGCAGGTCAGCCCCGGCCGGGACCATGTCGGCTCCGTGTGACACGGTCAGTGTGAATGGTCCTCCACCACATTCCGCAGGCGCCGGGCGACGCCACGGAGGATGGCCAGCGCCAGGCTCGGCTGGTCGAGGAGCAGGCGCTCGAAGTCCCAGGATGCAATCCCGAGACAGGTGACAGGCCCCTCCGCGATGACCGCGGCGACGCGCGGCATCTGGTCGAGGACCGACATCTCGCCAAAGAACTCGCCCGGTCCGAGCTTGCTCAGCGTGTCGCCGTCGCGGACCACGCGGACAGTTCCCGAAACGACGACGAAGAACCCGGTCCCGACCTCGCCCTGGCGGGCGATCACCCGTTCCGACGGGAACTCGACCTCGACGGCGCGCTCTGCCACTGCGACCAGCTGGTCCGGGGTGAGGCCCTCGAACAGCCGACAGCCGGCCAGCAGGTTCGCCTTACTGTCATGGGTCAGCGTCATGGTCTCGTCCCCGTCCGTGACATCGGATGGTACTTCGACGAGCCGCCGCACCAGCCTCAGACTCTGAGACAATCGAGCCGATGGCTTCGACTGAAGAGATCGCCGACACGATCGCCGCCTTTGCCCTGTTCGCAGACCTCAATGGGCCCCAGCTCCAGGCCGTCGCCCATCAGTTCGAGGAGGGCTGGTTCCCGGAGGGCGAACGGATCCTTCGTCAGGGCCTGACCGGATCGGGCTTCTACGTCATCGTCGAGGGCACGTGTTCGATCCGCATCGACGGCGAGGAGCGCGCACAGCTCGGACGCGGGGACTACTTCGGCGAAGTGAGCATTCTCCTCGGAGAACCGCCGGTGGCGGACGTCGTGGCCCTGACGCCGGTGCGCTGCATCGTCCTGGCGGGCCCAAAGGTGGAGCCCTTCCTGACCTCGAACCCGAGAGTCGGCTTCCGGATGCTCCAGGCGCAGGCGCGACGTCTCCGGAACGCGAACCGGTGGCGGAGCTAGGAGAGCGGCCCCACCCGCCCGGCGACTATCCGGTCGTCGTCGTCGGTTCGGGGCCCGGCGGACTCCAGGTCGCCTACTACCTCGCCCGGGCGGGCATCGATCATGCCGTCATCTCGGCCGATCCATCGCCCGGTGGGATGTTCCGGCGATGGCCCTTCTTCCAGCGGCTGCTGTCCTGGACCAAGCCGTATGCTGCCGCTGATCGATCGTCTCGCGCCTTCGAGCGATGGGACTGGAACAGCCTGCTGGCCGATGAAGTGCACCTGCGCGGCCTGCAGGCGGAGTTCATGGACGGCTCGTCCGACTTCCCGGCCCGGCCCGAGATGGAGGCCAACCTCGCAGCATTCGCCGAGCGAGCGGGCCTGGCCATCCGCTACGGCTGCCGCTGGGAATCGACCCGCCGCGAGTCCAGCGCTGAGGGCGAGCGGTTCGTCCTCGGAACAACGGACGGTGAGTATCGAGCCAAGGTCGTGGTCCTCGCCGTCGGAGTGGCCGAGCCGTACAGTCCGCCGACGCCCGGGATCGAGCTGGCATCGCACTATGCCGATACGCGCGCGGCGGAGACCTATGCGGGCAAGCGCCTGTTCATCATCGGCAAGCAGAACAGTGGCTTCGAGCTGGCGAGCGGCCTCCTCCAATGGGCGCGACGGATCACCCTCGCCTCGCCGTCACCGGCGAAGACCTCGGTCGAGACCCACTCGCTCGTCGGCGTGCGGGCGCGCTACGTCCAGCCGTTCGAGGACTCCGCGCTCGGCGGCGGCGTCGACATCCTTGCCGCGGCGATCGAGAGCATCGGCCGCTCCGAAGGGGCCTTACGGGTCGCACTGAGACGCTCGGACAACGGGATGCCGGTGACGGTCGAGGCCGACGAGGTCATCGCCGCAACAGGGTTCACCTGCCCCTTGCTCGACCTGCCGGACCTCGGCGTGGCCACGTTCGGTCAGAGCCGGCTGCCCGCCCAGACGGCGTTCTGGGAGAGCGCGACGGTGCCGGGGATGTACTTCGCGGGAACCATCACCCAGGGCTCCGCCGGTCTCAAGAAGCACGGCATTCCCTCATACTCCGGCGCCGTCCACGGCCATCGAAACAACAGCCGGATCCTCGTCCGGCATATCGCCGAGCGGCACTTCGGGATCGCACCGGACCGCCCGCTGCTCGTCGAGCGCGATGTTCTCGGCTACCTCCTCCGCGAGGCGACATCCGCGCCCGAGCTCTGGCACCAGAAGGCCTATCTCGCCCGCGTCGTCTCCGTCTCCGAGGTCGACGGTATCCGCGACGAGGGGATCCTCCCGCTCACCCATATGCTCGATTCCGACGGCCCGGACAGCGTCGCCATGACTGTCGAAGCCGACGGCACCGGATCGATCTACCCCGTCGTCTATACCCGAGCCGGCGGGGCCGTCGAGGAGCAGGCACTTGAGCCGCATCCGCTGCTCGACTTCGAGACCAGCGACCATCGCGGTCAATTGGCCTCCGTCCTCGGCCGCGTCCTGCCGGCTTATCGGGGCACGTGACTGGGGCGGGTCCTGGTCCGTGTGTCACCCGATGCACCACTCGACCACCAATGCGGGCCCGTCGCCGGCTCCGTGGCCGGGTGTGTCACCCGATGCACCACTCGACCACCAATGCGGGCCCGTCGCCGGCTCCGTGGCCGGGTGTGTCACCCGATGCACCACTCGACCACCGCAGCGGGCCCGTCGCGGGCTCCGTGGCCGGGCGTGTCACCCGATGCACCACTCGACCACCGCAGCGGGCCCGTCGCGGGCTCCGTGGCCGGGTGTGTCACCCGATGCACCACTCGACCGCACATGCCTCTGCGCTGAGTAAGCCGAATACGGCTACTTCAGTACTGATTAGCCATTGACGGCTACTCCATGGTCGGATAGTCTCCGACCGTGCCCGGATCGCCCATCGGGATCGTCATTTTCGGCGATGTCGTCGACTCTCGCGACGAACCGACCGCATCGGTCGGTTTCCTGCGCACACTGTGTCGCGAGTTGGAGGAGATGTACGGGGCGGACAAGGTCGCGTCGTTCGGTTTCACCCAGGGTGACGAGCTGCAAGGACTGCTCCGGCCGACCGCGGACCCGTTCCGGGCCATCCTTCATGCCGGCCTCCATCCCGACTATCGGCCGATCCGCTGGGCGATCGCGGCCGGATCGATCGAGCATGGCAGCGGCCCCGCGACGGAACGGACGGGCGCCGCTTTTCTGGCCGCCCGGGAGACGCTCGAGCGCGCCCGGGCGCAGCGCGATCGCCTGGTCGTCCGAAGCGGCGAACCACACGCGGATGCGCTTCTCGACGACCTCGCCCCGCTCCTCGTCGAGCACCTCGACAGCCTGACCGACGCCCAGCGTGAGGCGACCCGCCTCCTCGTCGAGGAAGGTCTGCGCCAGGCGGACGCGGCCGACCGGCTCGGCGTAGCGCGAGCGACCGTCTCGGTCGTCGCACGGCGCGCGCGGGCTCGATCGATCGCCCGACTGGCTCGTGCCCTCGCCTCGATCTTCGCCGCGGGCGTGGCCGGATCGGCGGGGTCGGTTCGCCGCAGAGGCGCGGCATGATCCCGGATCCGACGCTCACCCTCGCCTGGCTCGTCCTCGCCCATTTTGTCGCCGACTTCGTCCTCCAGACGGATCGTATGGCGACCGACAAGGGTGCCGACGGACGCCAGGGGCTGGCGGGCATGGTCCGACATGCGGCGGCCGTGGCGGTCTGTCTCGTCCCGGTCGTGTTCGCGTTTGGCGGTCCGGGTGTGGCCTTCCTGTTGATCGTCTCGGTCTCCCACGGACTCATCGATCGGGCCAAGATCCTGTGGACACGTCGGGCCGATGCCATCGCCGCCGAGGCCGCCGCGTCGGCCGAGGTCGGAGCGTCGGCCATCGCCGCCTCGTCGGCCGAGGCCGGAGCGGTCGCGGTGCCTGGCGCGATGCCTCCGACGGACGGAGGATCGGTCGGTCTCGGCCCCGCCTGGACTCCCGTCCCGGGAGCGCTCTTCATCCTCGACCAGTTCTGCCACCTGGCGATCACGGTCGTCTTCTGGGCCATCTTCCTCGACGGCGTGGCCCTCACGGTGCCGTTCGCGGACTTCATCGGCCGCCTGTTCGCGCGCTGGGATCCGACCACCGTCCACACGGTCGTTCTGTGGGCCGTCGTCCTGGCATCTCTGTTGATCGTGAACATCCGCGCCGCTTCGTTCTTCGTATCGACGCTGGTCATGCCTCGGCCGGTGCTGCCGAGCGCTGCGAAACCGGCACCCGTCTCGCCAGCAGCGACCACGACGACCGTCCGTGTCGGGCCGTTCTCGGCGACGACGGAAACGATGACGACTCCGCCGATCGTCATTCGCGAGACGGAATCGGGCGAGACTCCGCCACCTGACCGGATCGGGGAGACGATCGGCGTCCTCGAGCGACTCCTGATCGTGATCTTCGTCCTCGGCGGTGCGGCCGTCGCGGTCGGGCTCGTCATCGCCGCCAAGACAATCGCCCGCTTCCGTCAGCTCGACGATCGAGCCTTCGCCGAGTACTACCTGCTCGGAACCCTCGCTTCGGTGACGGTGGCCGTCGTGTCCGCCCTGGTCGCGGCCGCGGCCCTCGGCATCTGACCTGGCCGAGGCCAGGATGCAGATGGAGGGTCTTGGGGCGGCATTCGTCGCGGGCGCGCTGGCCGGCTATGGTGTGGCGATCCCGGTCGGTGCGATCGCCGTCCTGATCGTCGAAGCAGCCGTCCGGCGGGGCTTCAGGATCGGTGCCTCGGCAGGTGCGGGGACGGCGACCGCTGACGGCGTATACGCGCTGATCGCCGTGGTGGCCGGTGCGGCCCTTGCCTCGTTCATCGAGCCCTACACCGTCCCGCTCCGCCTCGTCTCGGCGGCCGTTCTCGTGGCGATCGCCGTGCGCGGGCTGGCCGGGCTCCGGAAGGGCGGAGACACCGCCGCGCGATCGGACGAGGGGCTGCCGGCCCCGGCGGGACCCAACGCCGTCGGGATGTACCTGCGCTTCCTGGGCCTGACGATCCTGAACCCGATGACGATCGTCTACTTCGCGGCGCTGGTCCTCGGGCTTCCGGCCATCGGCTCCGGAGCCCCCGACCGGATGGTCTTCGTGGCCGCGGCGTTCATCGCCTCGTTGTCGTGGCAAATGGTCATCGCCGGATTCGGTGCCGTCGTCCACCACCGCCTACCGGCGGGGGCTGCGACTGTGACGAGCCTGATCGGCAACGTCATCGTGCTTCTGTTCGCGGCCAATATCGCGCTCGGCGCGATCAGGCCGTGACGCGGAGCCTTGCGAGGCGTTCCGAGGCCAGACGAAGCGTCTCGAGCTTCTTGGGGAAGGCGAACCGGATCTGGTGGCGGCCAAGCTCCGGCCGCGAGTAGAACGACGAGCCGGGCACGCCGGCGACGCCGATCTCTGAGATCAGCCGCCGGGCGAAGGTGACGTCGTCCTCGTCGGTGATTCCGTCGATCTCGGTCATCACGTAGTACGCACCGGCCGGCGGCCGGAGGCGGAAGCCGGCCGCCTCGAGAGCCGGCAGGAGCGTTTCGCGCCGCTCGCGATACTCGGCGGCAAGCTCGCGGAAGAAGCCATCGGGCATCGCCAGGGCGACCACGCCGGCCTCCTGGAGCGGCGCCGCGGCCCCGACCGTGAGGAAGTCGTGGACGCGCCGGATGCCGACCGAGAGCTCGGGCGACGTGATGATCCAGCCGACCCGCCAGCCGGTCACCGAGAACGTCTTCGACATCGAGTTGATGGCCACGGTCCGGTCGGCCATGCCGGGGATCGTGGCCATCGGGATGTGCTCGCCCTCGTAGACGATGTGCTCATAGATGTCGTCGGTGAAGGCCAACAGATCGTGCTCCTGGCAGAAGGCGGCGAGCAGCTCGAGCTCGTCGCGCCGGAAGACCTTGCCGGTCGGGTTGTGGGGTGAGTTGAGGACGATCGCGCGGGTCCGTGGCGATAGCGCGGCCCGCAGCTCGTCCGGGTCGAAGTTCCAGTCCGGCGCCCGGAGGGCGACGTAGCGGGGCACGGCTCCCGAGATGATCGCGTCGGGTGCGTAGTTCTCGTAGAACGGCTCGAAGACGATGACCTCGTCGCCCGGGTCGAGCAGCCCGAGCATCGCCGCGATCATGCCCTCGGTCGCGCCGCAGACGACCGTGATCATCGTCTGTGGATCGACCGTCCAGTCCGGATAGAAGCGGGCGGTCGCCGCCGCGATCGCGTCGCGGAACGTCTTCGAGCCCCAGGTGATCGCGTACTGGTTGACGTCGGCGGCGATCGCTCGCGCGGCCGCCTCCTTGATCTCGGGAGGTGCCGGGAAGTCCGGGAAGCCCTGGGCAAGGCCGACGGCCCCGGCGTCGACGGCCAACCGGTTCATCTCCCGGATGACCAATTCGGTGAACGACGCGGCACGAGCCGAGATCCGTCGCATAGGCCGCCGAGTCTAGCGGGCTGTCGATCCCTTCAAACGAGGCGCCTAGGGAACGTCTCGGACCACGACCGCTCGAAGAACGGCTCGCCGTCGAGGGTTACGCGAAGGGAGATGTCCCAATGGAGATCGGTGGCTGTGCTGCGAAGATCGCCTTCCGAGGTGACCTCGGCCGTCATGCCGTCCTGGCGGAGTCGATAGACGCAAGCGTTCCAAAGCCGCGCCGAAGCGGGATCGGTATCGGACGCCGTCATCTCGAGCTGCTCGGAGGTACGGATCGCGGTGCCGTCGGGGAGGATCAATTCGCCGGCCTCGCGCGTTCGGACTGTCACCGTCCCGGCGATCCGGTCGTCGATGACCGCCCAGCTACCGGGTTCGTCCGTTTCGGTAGCCAGGCTCGGTTCGTCGGGTGGAGCGGGCCTGAAGGCGGGCGGCTCGAGCGCCGGTGCGTCGGCCGGCAGGACGGGCAGGACGAGACGGGATGGGCTGGGACCGCCGCGATGAAGGAGGTACTCGGCGGTGTATGGCGACGGCCAGAGAGCGGGCCAATAGGCGGATGCGACCGATAGCCGAAGCCGGTGGCCGGGGAGGAAGCGGTGGCCGGCAGCCCTGAGCGGGACGCGGACCTCGGTCGTCACCCCTGGCTCGAGGGGTTCGGGCGCCGAGTGCGACGAGCGGTGGGTCAGGTTGAGGGCCCCGACGGCGACCTGGGTCGGGGTGCCGTCCGGCGCGACGTCGGACAGGCGGACGACGGCGATGGCAATGGGAACGGGCGATTCCCAGAACAGGACGACCTCCCCGAAGCCAAGGACGTCGAGTGGCTCGAGCAGGGGCTCCGAGACGTAGACGGGAACGTGGGCCTCGTCCGCGCGCATGTCACCGGCGATGCCGTTGGGATGACTCCCCGCGCGCCACGAGAGACCCGCCGTCGTCCCGATCGTCGGGCGATGAGCTAGGCGTTCTGCACCCGCATTCACGGGCGGCTGGCTCGTCAGCCGACCCAGGAGCGGCAGCTCATCGCCATCCAGGTAGAGGGTCCATGCGAGCGCCCCCGGCGCCGGGAAAGCGTCGGCGCCGCGCCACGACCCGGGCCATTCACGCGGAAATGGCTCCGGTGGCGCCCACTCGTTCCTAAACCAGGCGACCGGCGCCTCGCGGTCCGCACCGTTGTCGACATCCTTCAACCAGCGATCGAACCAGCGAACCAGCTCGTGGAGCCAGTCGATGTTCGGCCCTGGGTAAGCGTCCGATGGGAAGGAATGTGACCAGTTGCCGACGATCAGGCGGCGCGGTGCGTTCACGCACCGCTCCATCATCGGCAGGAAGCCGTTGTAGCCGTCGGTCCAGCCGGCGATGAGGAGCATCGGCGTCGTGAGCGCTGCCCAGCCCGGCGCCAACGAGCCGCGCCGCCAATATGGTCCGTCGGTCTGGTGGCGCCGCCACTCGAGGAGCCAGGGAGGGGTCCGCTCAAGGCGATCGCGCCATTCGTCCTTCCAGGCAGCGCCCCGATAGGAGGGTCGCGGCGGGAGCGCGTTGTGAGCCACCATCGCGACCGCGTACTGGCCGTATTCGCTGACCGTGATCGCCCCGCCGACGTAGTGGACGTCGTCGAGGTAGCGGTCGTCGCTCGCATACATCGGGACGATCGCCCGCAGGTGGGGTGGACCTGCCTTGGCGACCTGGATCGCCGTGAAGCCGCCGTAGCTGATGCCCCACATGCCAACGCGGGCGTTTGACCACGTCTGCGAGGCGAGCCATTCGACGGCGTCGTAGCCGTCCCGGGTTTCGATCTCCGTGTACTCGTCCTCGGCGATCCCTGGCGACGACCCCGTGCCGCGGATGTCCAGTCGACAGAAGGCGTACCCACGCGCGGCCAGGTAGGTGCCACGGGCACTGTCGCCGGCGAGACGCCAGTCGTCCTTGCGATAGGGGAGCATCTCGAGGATCGCCGGGAAGCGCTCGTCGGGGGCCGCGTCGAGTGGGATCGGCAGCCACAGATTCGCCGATAGCTCGAGACCATCGCGCATCGGGATCCGGACGTCGTAGATCGTCTGGACGGAGTAGCGAGGTTCCGATGCCCGGCGTTCGTCGCTGTTCGTCACCCGGCGGAGTCTACGGGTAGCGATGCCGAAGAACGCACGCCGGGAGAGCGTTGTCGGGGACCCAGCCTGGCCACTTGCCAGCCGGCGAACTGTATCTGGGAATCGACGGGTGGCTCATGAGCGTGGCCGCCCTCCTTTCACTGGTCTCGCCGGCTCGGCACGGGATGGCCGGTCCGACAACGACGTATGTGGCGTGCGTTGCGCGGCATGGGCGACGCTCGCGGTCTCGTGTCGCTGGGATGCTAACGGTGGGACTACGATGACGGTGATGGCTGAGCGAGTCGGGCCCTGGACGCGGCGCAGCCGGAGCGTCGGTTACGAGAATCCGTGGATCGTCGTGTGGCACGACGAGGTCACCCGTCCCGACGGAGCGCCAGGCGTCTATGGCGTGGTCCACTTCCGGAATGTGGCCGTCGGCGTCGTCGCCCTCGACGATGAGGATCGGATCGTGCTCGTCGGCCAACACCGGTACACCCTCGACGAGTGGTCGTGGGAGATCCCCGAAGGCGGCGTCCCGGCCGGCGAGGATGCGCTGGTCGGGGCGAGGCGCGAGCTCGAAGAGGAGACCGGGTTTCGGGCCGCTGATTGGCACGCGATCGGGCGAGCTCACATGTCCAACTCGGTCGCCGATGAGGAGGCGATCCTCTTCCTCGCCACCGGACTCACCCCGGGACGCCCCAACCCGGAAGGGACAGAGGAGATAGAGGTCCGCATCGTCTCGTTCGAGGAGGCGCTGGCGATGACTCTCGACGGGCGCATCACGGACGCTCTCTCCATGCTCGCGATACAGCGAGTTGCCCTTGAACGAGTTCGGGCAGTACCGAACGCCCGATCCTGAGGGCACGTGCCTTCGCGCCGCTGCCGTCGCGCTGCTGCCGTCGCGCCGCGAGACCGGACGCTAGGATGGCGCGATGCCAGACGGGACTTCGGCACAGGCGGGAAAGGCGCGCGGGCTCCTCGAGCGCCTCGACGAGGGCGTCGTCCTTGGCGACGGCGGATACCTTCTTGAGCTCGAACGACGGGGTTGGGTCCAGGCCGGGCCGTTTACGCCGGAGGTCACGATCACGCACCCTGAGGCCCTCCTCGAGCTCCATCGTGAGTTCGCCCGCGCGGGGGCCGAGGTCCTCCAGGCCCTGACGTTCTACGCCAGCGAGGAGAAGCTCCGGACGGTTGGTCTGGCGGGCAAGGTCGACGATATCAACCGCGCCGCCGTCAGCCTCGCAAACCAGGCTGCCGAAGAGGCCGCGGCGACCGGTCGAGAGCGGCCTCTCGTGGCCGGCAACCTGTCTCTCACGTGGGTCTATGATGAGGCCGACTCATCGTCCCACGACAAGGTCAGAGCTCTGTTCGACCGGCAGCTCCAGGACCAGATGGCGGTCGGCATCGACTTCGTGATCGGCGAGACCTTCAGCTATCTCGGCGAGGCCCTCATCGCCCTCGAACGGGCCAAGACGACCGGGCTCCCGACCGTGATCACCATGTCGTTCGATCGCGAGCCGCGCTCCTATGACGGGCACTCGGCCGGGGATTGCGCGCGGGCGCTCGTGGCGGCCGGCGCTGACGTGGTTGGCGTCAACTGCCTGCGCGATCCGTGGCTGACGTTGCCGCTCATGACGATGATGCGTGTCGCCGAGCCGAAGGCCCGCCTGGCCAGCCAACCCGTCGCCTATCGGACGACGGAGGATGCCCCGGACTTCACCTCACGACCCGAGTTCCCGTTCGCCCTCGATACGATCACGATCCCTCGCGGCGAGATGGCCGACTACGCGATCCGCGCCCGCGATCTCGGCATCCACTACATCGGTGCCTGTTGCGGGACCGTGGCCTCGCACATCCGGGCGATGGCCAAGGCCCTCGGCAAGGTGCCCGCCGAAGAGCGGAATTGGCATTCCCCGACGGAAAAGCCGATGTCGGCGTACGAGTATTACGGCCACACGGAGACCGAAGCGCCGGTCGCCTGAACGGGCCAGTCGTCAGCGCATGACCTCGGCCAGCCGTCCGATGGCGGCCAGGCTCGGCGCGAGATCCTCCCGCTCGACAACCAGCGACCTTTGTCGCTCACCGAGATAGTCGAGCAGCGGCGGACACTCGAGTGCCCCGGCGGCGGCCAGCACCTGGTCCATCGAGGACTCGAGCTCGCCAAACGCCCACCACAGGCCCTCGACGACCATCCACTCGCTGACCGAGCCTGTCGGCCCCACGCGACGACGGCCCTCCGACAACAGGTAGGACGGCCTGCCGGCGTCGAGGTCCCGATTCCAGCCGAGCATGTCGTTGTGCATCTGGTGCCAGCGACCGAGCACGTCCACGAACCGCGACCACGGCTCGAGCAGGTCGAGGCGCCCGTAGCGGTGGCAGACGGCGGCGATGGGGACCTTGGCGCCGGCGACCTTGCGCGAGCTGATCCGCTCGAATGTCACGCCGTCGACAGCGGCCAGGTCGACGTCGGCCGAGGCGGTCTCGGCGGATGCGAGCGATGCCGAGATGAAGGAATCCCAGAATGGATGCTCGCGTCCGAAGTAGCGAAGGTAGGTGTGCTGGAACTCGGTGTGCAACACGATGAGGGCGGGCAGCACGTCGGGCGGGGGCGGGACCTCCCGATCCATGAGATTGTCGATCAGCCGGACGAAGTAGTAGCCGTTGATCGTCGAGTACACGACATCGCCGTGGAATGCGCCGGCGGGCCTCGGTCGGATCCTCCCTTCGAGCCACCAGGGCAGGAGCACCATCGGGAACGCCTGCGGGTGGGTGAAGTAGGCCTCCACCGGTCCCTCGGGCACAAGAGATGCCATCCATGCCGCGGTATGAGCGGCGAGCGTCGGGGCGCCCTCCTCGAAGCGACTCCGCAGCCGCCGAAACGCGCGCCGCAACAGGGCCATGAGCGCGGGATCGTAGACCAACTCCTCCACGCTACGGTCCGGTCGCGCCGGAAGTGGCCTCGGCCACCCGCGCAACGGCCTGGGCTGCGCCGAGCCGACCGAAGATCTCGGATGCGTTGCGAAGGTGGCCCGCGCGATCCGGGTCCGAATGCTCGAGGTGGCGGCCGATCTCGAAGTGGGCGAGACCGATCTCGTAGTCCATCGAGAGCTCCTCGGCTTTCACCAGGGCCCGACGCCATGATCGGAAGGCTGGGCCCTGCCGCTCCCGAAGCCAGTCATGACGCCCCTCGAGGAGCAGGCTTCGCGGTCGCCCGATGGGGAAGACGCCGCCGAAACGCTTCATCCGGCTCACGGCCTCGGCCGCCCGCGTCCGGGTCTCACCGCTGGGGTGCCCGCTCTCCCACAGGTCGAGGTACATCTCGGCCGGTCCCGTGTAGCCGAGGAACGTGCCGAAATAGGTCGGCCGCCCACCACCGACGAGGCGCATCGCCTCCTCGCCAGCAGCCTGGGCCTGCTGGCGCTCGCCCCGACCGAAGTAGACAAGGGCCGACAGGCCGGCCGTCTTGATCCTCAGCTCGTCGGTGATGTCGGCTCCGCTCGACATGACCTCGCGGAGCGAAGCCACCGTCTCAGCGGCCCGATCGGTATCGCCAAGCTGCCACGATCCGTAGGCGGCGCCGAACAACCCGTCGGCGCGAAATCGGTCGTCGTGGCGTGCTCCGGCGGATGCGATGAGCTCATCGGCCAGGTCGACGGCCGTACGGAACGATCCGTGGAGGTACTCCAGCTCGGCCATGTTGGCGACTGCGTCGTCCAGACGTCTCCGATCGCCCAGGCGCCGGGCGATCCGGCGCACCGTTCGGAAGTGCTCCCGAGCCAGCTCCCATCGACCAGCCCCGACGAAGTAGAAGCCGACGACGATGCCCACGATCTCATGGGTCGTCGCATCCTCGACCTCATCGAGTCGCTCGAGAGCTCGTTGGAGGTACCACTCCGCGACCCTGGGCAGGGGTACGAGGCCGAAGAGTGCGCCAGTGCCGGCGAAGCCGCGGGCGATCTCGGCGGGGATCCCGGAGGCCTCGGCCTGGTTGAGGATCCGCATGACACAGTAGAGCGGAAGCAGTGTCTCGTTGCCGTAGTAGCTGGCCTCGGCCAGGCGTTCATACGCACGGAAGACCGGCACGATCGCCGCCCGTTCCTCGTCGGACATCCGTCTGACCCCTCGGCCGATGCCGATCCGCCGCAGGCCCTGGCGAAGGATCTCGGCCACGAGCGACATGACCTGTCGACGTCCGGTTGTTGGGGCCGGCTGGCCCATGAGGTGCAGTCCCGCCTCGAGGTGGTCGCGGCCTTCACGGTATCTCGACATGTTGACGTAGGCGCCGCCGAGCTGGAGCCTCCAGCTTGCCCGCCTGGAAGCCTCCAACCCGACCTTGGCGCTCGACTCAAGCGACAGGGCTGCCTCGAGGAAGTCGATCCCCTCCTCGTTGGCGAACGTCTCGAGCGCCTGGATCCCGGCTTGTTCGAGGTGGTCGACAGCCCGTGCTGCGAGGCCCGCCTTCCGCCAGTGGTAGGCAAGAAATGCATGGAATGGCGAGAGGTCGTCGGCGTACGTTCGCTCGAACCATTCGGCGAGCTTGCGGTGCAGCTCCTGCGACTGGGTCGAGAGCATGAGGTTATAAGCGACCTCCTGAGTGATCACGTGCCTGAAGTCGTACGAAGGCTCTGGTGCACCCGAAGCGGGCGCGACGAGGTCGAGACGGGTGAGGGTCTCGAGATGGTCGACGAGGACACGCCTGTCCACCTGGAGCGGATAGATATCGACGAGGGTGCGGAGTGCAAACCGCTCGCCAATCACGCTTGCGACCTTGAGCGTCATCGCCTCGGCGGGCGGCAGTTGGTCGAGGCGTGTCGTGATGACACGCTGGACCGTGTCGGGGATGATCGCGCCTTCGAGATTGTCGGTGCCCGATGCGGGGCGGCAAACCCCATTGTCCACAACGATCCTGCCGGCGTCGCGCATCGCATAAGTGAGCTGCTCGATGAAGAGAGGGTTTCCCTCGGCCCGAGCGTGGACGACGTCGGCAACCTGATCCGCGATCGTGTGGGCGCCCGTCCGCTGGCAAGCCAGTGCGAGAGCGTCCTCGCGTGACAGCTGGCCCAGCCGCAGGGTGGTCGCCTCATCCCGGATCGACGCGATCGGATCCGAGTCGGCCCCGGCCGGACGAATCGTGACGACCAGCAAGATGGAGGCAACCTCGCGGCGGACCCGCAGCAGCAATGACCACGATGCTGAGTCGAGCCAGTGGACATCCTCGAGGACGATCATCAGGGGCGCGATCGACGCTTCCTCGCGGAGCACGCCGACCAGCATGTCCCGCGTGTTGTCGGCCCGGACCTCGCCCTCCAACTGACGAGTCGAATCGTTCTCGGGCAGGTCGAGAGACAAGATCGGATCGAGGAGCGGTGCCAGCCGAACGGCCGACTCGTCCGCTCGAAGGCGGTCGACGACGCGGGCCCCCCGAAGAGACCGGTCGACGATCGCCTCGAGGCCGAAGGCCCGATCGAGGATCGGTCGCCAGGCGTGGTATGGGGTGGCGCTCTCGATCTCGGCGGCCTCTCCAACGAGCGTTCTGACCCCTGCAGGCCGCGCCCTGTCCAGCCACTCGCCCACGAACCGCGACTTACCGATGCCGGGCTCTCCCTCGACGACCACGAGGGCGCCTGTGCCACGGGCCAGGTTCTCGACAGCCGCGGTCGCGGCTGCCATCTCGGCCGCCCGGCCAACGAACGCGGGCGGCGCCTCGGCCGCAGCTTCCGCCGAGCGAACGCGGAATACGTCGATCGGCCCGGGGATGCCCTTGAGCACATAGGCGGGAAGCCGCTCGAATTGGTGTCCATCGCCCGCGCCGTCGTGCGTCTCGGCGTCGCACAGGACGTCATCGTCATTCGACGCCTGCATCAGCCGCGCAGCGAGATTGACCTGTCCGCCGAGCACCGCGAAGTCGCGCCGCCTCGCGTTGCCGACCGGGCCACAGATCGCTTGGCCGGTTGTCACGCCCACGCCCGCAGTCAGGCCCAGTCCGCGGAGCTCCGACTGGATCGTCAACGCAGCCCGTACCGCCCGGGCGGGATCGTCTTCGTGGCTGAACGGTGGCACTCCGAAGGCGGCGACAAGGGTCGTGCCCTTGTCGTCCATCGTGATCTCCTTGAGCCAGCCGTCGTACCTGCCGAGCACTCCTTGGGCCGCCCATGTGACACGGCCGAGCATGTCGACGGCATCCGGGGTCGCGTTGCCGACACCGCGGACGCTTGCGAACAGCACGGTCGTCCTGCGCAGCTCGGCGAGCCAATCAGCCTGTCCGGCATCGACTCGGCCGAGGACGACCCGCGGGATGTAGGACCGGACCAGGGCCTCGGCCTCGGCGGGCAAGTGGATCGCGGTCAGCGGGCGTGGCTCGAGATCCTGCCGCGTCATGGCGATCCGGACGTGGCCGCCCTCGATAGGCTGGCCAACGAAGCGACTCGAGACCACCGTCCAGGCCTCGGGTGACGCGACGACGTCGCCGGTCCTCATGTGCTGCTCGAGTTCCGAGAGCTGGCTGATCCCTTCGCCGGCGACGAGGAACAACCACCGCCCGTCAAGGCCCCCGACGTGCGTTGCGGCGACGTCCCCGGCGCATAACCCGACCTTGACCGACAGGCGGAGGTCGTTCTCGACCTCGAGCTCGCCCAGCTCCGAGGCGATCGCGAGGCCACAGACCGCGGCTCGGCGGGAGACTGTGGCGAGGTCTTCGTCGAGCGCGGGCCAAACCGGCAGGAGGGCATCACCGACGATCTTCGCGATGTCACCGCCATGCTCGGCGACGACATCGATGATCTGCCCGAGATACGAGTTCAGCGCCCGCGACAGCGCCTCGGTGCCGGCCGGCCCTCGCCTGACGGCGGCTGCCGTAAGCGAGGTGAACCCGTTGATGTCGACGAGCAACAACGCGGCCGGGAACCGCTCAACGTAAGGCCCGTCCGGCGCCCCCGATAGGGTCGCGAGACGACGCAGGACAGCCTGTGGGACATACGAGGAAACTGTTGCGATCCGCTCAGGACCCCCTTCCGTCACGCGGCTATCAGACTCCGCCTGTCAAGCGATTCGAGCGCCCGAGGGCGTCGTAGCACAGGGCCGTCGTCAGGATCGTGCTCGAATACCAGGTCACCGCCCGCCCGCGATTGGGTGCGGCCGCGAACGGCTCGCCTATCCAGCTGCCGTCGAATCGTTGTCGCTTCATCATCATGGCCAGCCAGCCGTCCGATACGAGGTCGGGGCGGTCGGCATCAAGGGAGGCGATCGTCAGCAGAGCCGCCTCCTGGGCGGACCGCGGGTGCGTGGCCGCCGCCCGGGCGAGGGCGTCCAGAAGGACCGAGCGAGCGCCGCTGGCCTCGAGCCGGGAGGTCAGCCGCAGGAAGGCTGCAAGAGCGTAGAGCGGCGGATAGTTGACATTGACCCCCAGACCGACAGCCTGGATGCGGCCGACCAGATGTCGGGCGCCGCGTTCGATCGTCTCGTGATGACCTTCGAGCGCCGCGCCGATGAGCCCGAGGAGCAGATGGGCCGCGACCGTGCCGCAGCCCTCTCCGAGGTCGATGACCCGCTCCGCCTCCTTTTCGGGTTTGTCACACCCCGTGATCCAGACGGGGATGGCGTCCGTCTCTCGCACCTTCCGATCCAGGCAGGTCAGCACCGTCTCCAGCGCTCGCTCCCGCTCGGCGAGCCGGGCCGAGTAACCCATCAATCGAAGGAAGACACCGACCGTGTCCGAGTCGGCATCGGAACGGGGGTGGTCGTAATAGCGGAAGCCGTTCCGGTCGGTGAAGTCGAGGAAGTCCTCCACCTGGGACGAGACGTCATGGTCGTGACGACCGAGGATCTCGAGGATGAGACCCGCGGGATATCTCGACGACACATCCGGGGACCCGAACATGCCCTCGCGATGCGATTCCCAGCTCTCGCGGAAGGTCGGATCGGACAGCAGGAAACCTTCCGCCATCGAGAGAGCCTTGGGGATCGTCGGTTCGGCCATCGTGATGAGCGGGGACATCGCGAGAGGCGATAGCGGCTCCTCGACAGGGCCGGTGTCTCCAGACAGGCTCCGCCGGCGGGCTTCGAAGGCGGTCTCGAGATCGGCCAGGTACCCGCCAAACGTGGCCAGGCCCACGTCCTCCGCCGTCCGGCGGGCGGATGCGAGACGAGATAGCGCGCTCTCGAGGATCGTCTCGGCCGCCCGCGTGGCGACCAATGCGCCGAGGACGACGGTCGGCTCCGGCCAGGGCCGCAAACCGAGGTGAGCCTCGTGGGCGATCACGGCGATCGAGTATGTCGGTCGATGGTCGAGCACATCCCGGTGGAGGGACGCGAGGTCATCCTTCATCGCAAAGGCAGTCGCGGCTTCGTCGAGCATGCCGAGAATTCCGGCCGAGAGGTCCTCCCGCTCGACGTGGGTCGTCGCGGCCAGGGCGAGGATCCTCGCCGTAGCGGACCAGCGCGCATCTAGAAGTGCTTCGGGCTGGTAACCGTTGTCCGAGGACGCCCGAAGCTCGCGGCGCTCGAGATCCCGGTCCATCTCGGCGCCGGACATCGCCTCGTACTGCAGCCAGAACGAGGAATGAGGGGGAACGATCCGGGCCAGCTCCAGGGTCGCCCGCTCCGAGAGTGATCGGACCAGAACAAGGTGGCCGTCGTCGTAGAACGATGCGGGGTCGCCGATGCCCTCCATGACATGGCTTCGTGCCGCGAGCAGGAACCCGGCGACAAGCAGGCCCCGCTCGGCCTCATCCCGCTCGGGACCTTGACGGTCATCAAGGTCGCGCAGCAGCCAGCTGCCGATCGAAAGGACCGGGAACTGACCTGGACCGACGAAGATATCCCGGAAACGGCCCGTGTCGGAGTACCGCAGGGCAAGGTCGTATTCGAGGAGCTTGGCCTGCCTGAAGAGGCGCGGCGGCAGGCCACTCAGCAGTCGCTCGACGTCAGGCCAGTAGCGCTCCCGGACGTCCTCCTGGACGCCGAGCCACACGATCGTAGGCGGCGGGCCTCCTTAGGCCGCGGCCACCGGCCCGCCGAAGGTCCTCGACAGCCTCGTCAGCGCGTCAACAGAATTGTTCAGCTCGCTGAGGATCTCGTCGTTGGCGGTGATACCGACCTCCGCGAGGGCCTCCACCTGATCTTCGGGGTTCATGAGCCTGTCACGAAAGCCCGAATCCGTCAGGGCCCTGCCTAGCAGTGAATGAAACTTCTTGTCATCCATCTCCCGGTCCTTCGGTGGTGCCGATCCCAGTGTGGCGCCCGCCGAGTATAGGACGCGGGCGGCGCGTCAACGCACCGAAATCCGGCCCATTTGGAGTTCGCGGCGACGATCGGGCTCGCCTCGTCATCCGGGTTCAAGCTCCCTCGCAAGGAGCTCCATGAGCAGGCCGTCGCGCCAGGTCCCGTCGGGTGCGCGCCAATACTCGCGCATGACGCCCACCGCCCGAAAGCCGACCTTCTCATAGGCTCGGATCGCGGCGACGTTGTCGGCAGCCGGATCGATCGTGAGGCGGTGATGACCGCGTTCGTCGAAGAGGTAGCGGGCGAGCGTTCGCACCGCATCGGTCCCGATGCCCCTTCCGTGGTGACGTTCGGACACGAAGATGTCGATCCCAGCGTGGCGGAAGTCGGGCTCATTCTCCTCGAGGTGCTGGATCACCCCGACCGTATCGCCGTCCAGCTCGATCACGAGCGCGGTCTCATCGTCGACCCCTTCGGCAAGACGGAGCAGGTCGCCGCCGGTCGAGGGTCCCCACCAGCGAGCGACACCGGGCTCGGCCAGTATCTCGAGCACCTGCGGGACGTCGTCCACGCCCAATGGCCGAAGGGTGACGATCCTCCCCTGCAATGTCGGCCCCCTATTCGGCTCGCCCGCCGGCTCGGACGACTCGCCTTCCATCGATGCCTCCTTCGCCATTCCGTGTGGCGGCATTGTGTCCTGCGCTAGCGTGAGGGCGTGAGCGATCGATCGTGACCCCGCAGGCTCGCGACGCCTCCTACGATGTCGTCATCGTCGGACTGGGGGGGATCGGCAGCGCGGCGGCATGCTGGGCGGCGAGCCGACCGGGGATTCGAGTCCTCGGACTGGAGCAGTTCACCTTCGACCACCCGCATGGGGCCAGCGACGATGTCTCGCGCATCATCCGCCTCTCGTATCACCGACCCGACTACGTCCGACTCGCGCGTCGAGCTTATGAGACATGGGCGGAGGTCGAGGATCTCGCCGGCGCTCGCATCGTCACCAAGACCGGCGGACTGGACTTCTTCCCGCCCGGGGCGGCGATCGAGGCGGTTGACTACATCAGCGCCATGTCGGTCGAGGATGTCCCCTTCGATTCGCTCGACACAGGCGAGGTCGGCCGGCGCTGGCCGCAATGGACGCTCCCCGACGACACCCAGATCCTCTACCAGGCCGACAGCGGCATCGCCGATCCGTCG
The DNA here is from genome assembly GCA_963789905.1 of uncultured Chloroflexia bacterium. Taxonomy (GTDB): domain Bacteria; phylum Chloroflexota; class Limnocylindria; order Limnocylindrales; family CSP1-4; genus CAWBMK01. The sequence continues at coordinate 391,301 of CAWBMK010000007.1, forward strand.
GCCGGGAACGCAGCCCATCGACACCTGGCCCTCGCCGCTGGGGCGACCCTGCGCGAGCTCTCTCGCGTGACGGCGATCCACGATGCCGACGGCGAGCTGGTGGTCGAGACCGCCGCCGGGGGCCGCGTCACCGCGGGCTCCGTCATCCTCGCCGCCGACGCATGGACGAACGAGCTCCTCGCCTCATTCGCCATCGAACTCCCATTGACGATCACACAGGAGCAGGTCGCCTGGTTCAATTCAGCCGATCTGGCGTCGTTCTCGCCCGAGCGCTTTCCCATCTGGATCTGGATGGACGATCCGTCGTTCTACGGCTTTCCCACCCACGCTGCCCCCGGCCCGAAGATCGGCCAGGACGTCGGCGGCCGCGAGGTGACGGCGACGACCAGGACCTACGAGCCGGATCTCGCCGGCCTCGCACGGCTCGACGCGTTCCGCCTGCGCCACCTGCCCGGGCTCGGTGAACGCATCCGTACCAAGACCTGTCTCTACACGCTGACGCCCGACCGCGACTTCGTCGTAGATCGAGTGCCCGACCATCCGGGCGTCATCGTCACCCTGGGAGCTGCCCACGGGTACAAGTACGCCTCGGTCCTCGGTCGGGTGGCCGTCGAGATGGCCCTTGATGCCTCGACGCCGTCGGCCGAGGATATAGATGCGTTCACCATCGGCCGAACAGCCCTGCGAGACCGCAACACCGCCCCACGTTTCCTCGTCTGAGGGCGCGGCTCACTCGACGCATCGAGCGTTGCACGGCGGGTTGCGCCGTGTCACCCTTCGCGAACGGTCGTGACGGGGGCCAAGACGAATCTCGATTCGGGGCGCTGATGCTCGGCGGAGGAGCCGGGCGCGGATGCCTGAGGAGGACACACGATGCGATCGAGCCTGCGGACACGGTTCGTCCGTACCCTTGCAGCTGGCGCCGTCGCTATCGGGGTCGCGGTCCCCGCCGCTCTGCCGGCCGCCGCGGCCGATGAGCCGCTCGTCCTCCGGATGGGCACGGATCAGAAGCTCGAGGTGCTGAATCCCTTCGCCGCGGAGACCGTGGCCGACTTCGAGGCCTTCCAGCTCAGCTACGACATGCTCGTGGGCTGGGGCCAGGATCTCGAGCCGGTCCCGGGTTTCGCCGAGTCCTGGGAGCCGAGCGCGGACGGACTGACCTGGACGTTCAAGATCCGTGAAGGCATGAAGTGGTCGGACGGCGAACCAGCCACGTGTGAGGATGCCCTCTGGACATATCAGCTCGTTCTCGACGCGGGTGCCAAGGAGTTTCAGCTCGGCCAGGGCCTGCTCGAGCCGTACCTGACCGATGCCGGCCTCAAGGCTGTGAGCTGCACCGACGCGACGACCTTCGTAGCCGAGACGGCCTTCCCGAACACCCTCCTCCTCGAGGCGTACGTGCCGATCCTGCCCAAGCACATCTGGTCGAAGTACACGATGGAGCAGATCGGCGACATGACGGCGGCTGACTATTTCAAGAACGAACCGCCGATCGTGGGGACCGGTCCGTTCAAGACGGTTGACTGGGATCCCGGCAAGTTCATCCAGTTCGAGCCAAATGAGAACTATTGGGGCACGAAGACCGGGCTTGACGGCGTCCTGCTCCAGAACTTCGACTCTGCCGACACGATGGTTACCGCCCTTAAGACCGGTGCGCTGGACTATGTCCGCGGAGCCACGCCCGATCAGTTCAGCGCGCTCAAGTCGGAACCCAACATCACGACCGTCGAGGGCGCTTCGAACGGCTACTCCTACCTGTCCTACAACCTGTATCCCAAGGACATCCCGGGCGGGGGAGCTTCGACGACGGCGCTTCGCGATCCGGCCTTCCGCGACGCCCTGAACTGGGCGATCGACGAGGACGTCTTGATCGACCGGGTCAAGGCCGGCTATGGCATCGCGGGCGACACGAACGTTCCGCCATTCCAGTCCAAATGGCACGTCTCTCCGACGAAGCCGCGCTCATTCGACATCGACGAGGCCAACAAGCGGTTGGACGCTGCCGGCTACGCTCGCGGCGCCGATGGACAGCGCCTCGACAAGCAGAACAAGCCGATCACCCTGCGCATGACATGGCCCGACTCCGAGGATCACAGCGCCGATGCCGAATTCATCAAGGGCTGGTGGGGTGAGCTCGGGATCAAGGTCGACGCCACGGTGACCGAAGAGGGCGCCCTCCTCACCCAGCTCTATCTGCCCGAGGCTGGCGGCAAGGGTGATTGGGACACGTACCTCTGGGGCTGGACGGGCGATCCGGATCCAACGTCGCTGCTCCGGATCTTCACCACCGCCCAGATCGGCAATCTCAACGACACCGGATATTCGAACCCCCACTACGACGACCTTCATCAGCAGCAGCTCAGGGAGACCGATCCGACCAAGCGCAAGGCGATCATCGCCGAGATGCAGAACATCATCTATGACGATGCGCCGTACGACGTCATCTACTACGACTCGGAGCTCCATGCCTACCGAACCGACAAGATCGGCGGCTGGCGCAACCAGCCGACCGAGGGTGGCACGCCCCTCTTCCAGTACGGAGCACTCAACTACACCCTGCTCGGCGCGGCCGCAGCGGCGTCTCCATCACCAGAGGCGAGCCCGTCGGCCGGGGCCTCTGCCGCGGCGTCATCGGGGACGGGAACGGGAGGCTCGACGGGCAGCAGTGACAACACGATGCCGCTCATCGCCGGAGTCGCCATCGTCGGCGTCCTCGTCATCGGAGGCATCGTTCTCATGCGTCGGAGGTCGGCCCCAGCCACAGACGAGGATGACGACGAGTAGCCAGCGTCGCACCTGACACGAACGGCGGTCTCCGCCGATGAGCGTGCGCTACGTGGGTGGCCGGGTGGCCTCGGCCCTGTTCACGATCGCGCTGCTCATGATCATCAACTTCGTCTTGTTCCGGGCGATGCCCGGCGCGCCGGAGAGGATCGCGGCAGGCCGCCATGCGGGCGTTACAGAGCAGGCGCTGGCCAGCATCCGTGAGCGTTGGGGCCTGGACAAACCCGTCTACCCGATCTCGATCGTCGGCGAGCCGCCATTCGTCGTCGTCAACACCGACAACCAGTTCACGAGGTACATCATCGCCACGGCCGGGGGTGACTTCGGTTCGTCGTTCATGGGGCGCGGACGATCGGTCAGCGAGATGATCGGGGCGGCCATCGCCCCGACCCTCATCCTCTTCGGGCTCGGTGAGCTCATCGCGATCTTCGCCGGCCTCGCACTCGGCGCCTACACCGGTTGGCGGAGGGGGGGTCCGGTCGACTATGTCGGCAACGGGATTAGCCTGGTCCTCTACTCGATGCCCTATTTCCTCATCGGGATGGGGATGCTCCTGATCTTCGCGACGACACTCGGCTGGTTCCCGACGTACGGGATCACCACGCCTGGTGCACAGTTCGCGAGTCCGCTCGACCAGCTCCTCGACTTCCTCAGTCACCTCGTCCTGCCGGTGGCGACCGTGGCGATCGGCCTCATCGGCCAGTACTCGATCCTCATGCGCTCGTCGGTCATCGAGACGCTCGGTGAGGATTACGTCACGACCGCCAGGGCAAAGGGCCTTCGCAGCAACAGCGTCCTGCGCAAGCACGCCTTTCCCAACGCGCTTCTGCCCGCCGTGACCCTGATCGCCATCAACCTCGGGTATGTGGTAGCCGGGGCCATCACCGTCGAGGTCGTCTTCAACTGGCCCGGCCTCGGCACGCTGACCGTCCAGGCTCTCGATGCTCGCGACTACCCGCTGCTCCAGGCGATCTTCCTGCTCCTGTCGGTCGCCGTCGTCTTCGCCAACCTCGGTGCGGACATCATCTACGGTTACCTCGACCCGCGGGTACGAACGTGACGGCCCCGGTCCTAACGTCGGCCAACCTTCGCGCGGAGCGATGGCGGCTCCGGATACGCGGCGCCCGTGACTTCGCCGTTCGGTTCGCCAAGCGCAAGGAGGCCGTGGCCGGGACGATCATCCTCCTGGTCTTCACCGTCCTTGCGTTGTTCCCCGACTTCTTCGTTGGCCCTCTCCAGACCGCGGTGACGGCCACGGGAGGGCGCCTTGAACCGCCCAGCATCGAATTCCCGCTCGGGACGGACAACCTTGGTCGGGGCATGCTGAACCGGACCGTCCACGGGACGCGCATCAGCATGGCCATCGGCCTGCTGGCGACGGTCGTCACGGTCGTGATCGGAGTCGCCGTCGGGATCTCGTCCGGGTTCCTGGGGGGACGGACCGATGCGATCCTCATGCGGATCACCGACTTCTTCCTCGTCATACCAACATTCGTCCTGGCCCTCGTCCTGGCGCCGATCATCACGGACATCGTTGGGCCGGGGGTAGATGTCTTCGGGATCCGCATGACCCTTATCGTCATCGTCATCGTCATCGGCATCACGAGCTGGTCGTCGACCGCTCGGATCGTCCGCAGCCAGACGCTCTCGATCCGGGAGCGCACGTTCGTCGACCGAGCCCGGGCGGTGGGGGCGGGCGGCGGCTGGATCATGCGCAAGCACATCCTCCCGAACGTGACCAACCTCATCATCGCCAACGCCGTGCTCGTCTTCGCCGGGGCGGTGCTGACCGAAACCGTTCTCGCCTTCGTCGGCCTCGGGGACCCGTTCTCGCCGTCGTGGGGTCAGACGTTGAACGAGGCGCAGAATGGCGGGGCGGCGGGCCTCGGTGCATGGTGGTGGTTCACTCCTCCGGGGACATGCATCGTCCTCGTTGTGCTCGCCTTCACCCTCGTCGGCGGAGCTCTCGACGACGTGCTGAACCCGCGCAGCAGGTCGCGACGATGACGGAGTCCGGGCGATGACCTTCGTTGGACCTGGCTCGGGCCCTCTTGGGCACGACCTCGAGCACGACATCCAGGACGAAGCCGAGCGCGGCCGCCGCGTCGACGAGGTCGAGCTCACCACCGACGTGGTTGCTGATGCGGCCCTCGAGGCGCCGACCGACCCGGCCGCCATCCGCGGCCGGCGCCGGTGGCCGCTCCCGAAAGCGGCCGACCCGAACGCCCCCCTCCTCGTCGTGCGCGACCTTCGGACCCATTTCAAGCTCGAGAACGGCTGGGTCAGGGCCGTCGATGGGGTCAGCTTCCGCCTCGACGACGGCGAGGCGATCGGGCTCGTTGGGGAGTCGGGTTGTGGCAAGACGACGACGGCCCTATCGCTGATGAAGCTCCTCCCCGCCAACGCGCGGATCCGCAAGGGCAGCCATATCGAGATGTATGGCGTCGATCTGGCCCCTCGTTCAGAGGACGGCCTGCGGCGCTATCGGTGGCGTGAGATCTCGATCGTCTTCCAGGGCGCCATGAACGCCCTCAACCCGGTAATCCGCGTGGGCGATCAGATCGCCGAGCCGATCGAGGAGCGCCTCGGCCAGTCGGGCGATGACGCGCGCAAACGGGCTGCTGAGCTGCTCGAGCTGGTCGGCATCCCGGCCCGACGGGCGCAGGCCTATCCCCACGAGCTGTCGGGTGGCATGCGGCAACGGGCGATGATCGCGATGGCCCTCGCCTGCGATCCGGCTCTCGTCATCGGCGACGAGCCGACGACCGCCCTCGACGTCATGGTCCAGGCGCAGATCCTCGAGCTGCTGGAGCGCCTGCGCCACGAGCTCGGACTCTCGCTCATCCTCATCACCCACGACCTGTCGGTGACCGCCGAGACATGCGACCGGGTCATCGTCATGTACGCCGGCAAGATCGCCGAGGAGGGCCCCGTCCGCCGGCTCTACCACGCGCCGCGGCACCCGTATACGCAGCGGCTGTTGGGCGCTTTCCCCAACGTCCACTCGCAGAAGCGCGCCCTGGATCTCATCCCGGGGATGCCGCCGGACCTGCGGGATCCGCCGCCCGGCTGCCGCTTCCACCCCCGATGCCCGATGGTCATGGACGTCTGCAAGGTCGAGGTCCCTCCGGAGGTCCGCTTCCCGGACGGGGTTCGCGTCGCCTGTCACCTCTACACAGCCGGTCGTGATGAGGCAGTCGCCGTGACGACCGACGACGTAGCCACCTACCGGGCTCTGCCCGTTCTGGCCTCGGCCGCCGTGTCCACTGCGGCCCCGGTCGTGCCACCCGCCGCGGCCAGCGTCGTGCCACCGGCTGCGGCGAGCGGAGAGGTCGCATGAGCGAGGAGCTGTTGCGACTCGAGGATCTCGAGGTTCACTTTCCTGTCCGGGCCGGCATGTTCCGGCGGGCCATCGGCGAGGTCCGTGCCGTGGACGGCGTGAGCCTGTCCATCGCTCGCGGCGAGATCCTGGCCCTCGTCGGCGAGAGTGGCTCCGGCAAGACGACGATGGGTCGTGTCGTAACGAAGCTCATCCGCCAGACGAAGGGGCGGGTCTTCTTCGACGGCCAGGACGTCAGCGACCTGTGGGGCCAGCGGAAGCTGCGCGAGTATCGGAGTCGGGTCCAGATCATCTTCCAGGACCCGTACGAGACGCTGAACCCGAAGCAGACGATCCACGACTTCGTGGCCGAGCCGCTCCAGGTCAACGGCGTGTCGATGTCCCAGGCCCAGCGCGAGGAGAAGGTCCTCGGGGCGCTGGACCGAGCCGGACTGCGCCCGGCCCGGGACTTCGCCTTCCGTTTCCCGCATGAGCTGTCCGGGGGCCAGCGCCAACGCGTCGTGATCGCCGGGGCGATGGTCCTGGATCCCCAGCTCATCGTGGCCGACGAACCGGTGAGCATGCTCGACGTGTCGATCCGGACGGAGATCCTGCGGCTGATGATCGACCTGCGCGACGAGAAGGACCTGACCTACCTGTTCATCACCCACGACCTGTCGCTCGCCTGGGTCATCGCAGACAGGATCGCCGTCCTGTATCTCGGCAAGATCATGGAGATCGGCAGTGCGGACGACGTCATCCGGCGTCCGCATCATCCCTATTCGGCCGCCCTCGTGTCGGTCTCACCCTCGCCGGAGCCGCCCGATCCGGGGACCCGCGCCAAGCGGACCATCCTCGTCGGCGAGACACCCGACGCCGTCAATATCCCGCCGGGCTGCCGCTTTCATCCGCGCTGCCCGCTTGCGTTCGACAGGTGCAAGGTCGAGGAGCCACCGCTGTTCGACGTCGGTGGCGGTCAGTCGGCCGCCTGCTGGCTGGCCGAAGGCGGCCGCGAACTACCGGTCATGCCGAGCGCCGGGGTCCCTCGGGCAGTCGATCCGATTCCGGCCGCAGGAGCCGCGCCGGCAGCCTGAACCGTTCGGACACCTCCGGGCCAAAGAGTCAGGCGGCGACCGCGAGTCGAAGGTCGGACGCGAGCGGGACCTCGATCGCACATGCGCGGCATTCGACGGACTGATCGCTCACGAGGAGGTCTCCGTCACACCACGGACAGGCATCGATGAGAGGCGGCGACTGCGGCGCTATGTCATTTGGCTTCATGATGCAAGCATGCACAGCCTCCGTGACACCTCGTCTGTCACACCATGACGGCGATCGACGTTCGCGGCCTCGCCAAGCGCTACGGACGGACGGAAGCGCTCGCCGACCTCTCCTTCACGGTCGAGCCTGGCGAGATCCTGGGCTTCCTTGGTCCCAACGGCGCCGGCAAGACGACGGCCGTGAAGCTGCTGGTCGGGCTGACGCGTCCGAGCGGCGGCACGGGAACGGTCCTCGGATCGCCGCTCGGAGATCGGATCGCGCGCCGACGCATCGGCTACCTTCCCGAGCTCTTCCGCTATCAGGCATGGCTCACGCCAGCCGAGGTCCTGGCGCTCCATGCGCGCCTGGCCGGCATCGCGCCTGCCGACCGCCCCCGGGCGATCGGCGAAGCCCTCGAGGTCGTTGGATTGGCGACCCGGGCCGCCGATCGCGTCGGGACGTTGTCGAAGGGTCTCCAGCAGCGGCTTGGTCTTGCCGTGGCCCTGCTCGGTCGACCGGACCTGCTGATCCTCGATGAACCCACGTCCGCGCTCGATCCGGTCGGCCGAAGCGATGTCCGTGAGATCCTCGTCGCGGCGCGCGAGGCCGGCACGACGATCCTCCTCGACTCTCACCTGCTCAGCGAGGTCGAGCGCATCTGCGATCGGGTGGTGATCCTCGATCAGGGACGAGTCGTTGCGGCCGGCACGCCGGACGAGCTGGTTCGGGGCAAGGGGATCCGAATCAAGGTCACGGACCTGCCGGCTGAGGCTGTCGCCTCCCTCGATCGATACGGGCCAGTGCGCCACGACGGTGAATGGCTGTCGATCGAGGCGTCGCCCGACGTCGTCCCGGAAGTCGTGGCCGCAATCGTCGCCGCCGGCGGCAGGGTCCACGCGGTAGAGCCGACGCGCGGCTCACTCGAAGATCGGTTCCTCAGCCTCGTCGGACACGGACCCGCGACATGACGATGCCGGTCGTCACATTCGCCATCCTGACTGTTCGCGAGGCGGCCCGCCGCCGTCTCCTCATCGTCCTGACGATCCTCACCCTCGTATCCGTCGGCCTGACGACGCTCGGCATCGGCAACCTCGTTTCGCTTGGTCACGATCAGGGCGTGGACGCTGTCGAGCTACAGATCGCGATCAGCCAGATCCTCATTTTCAGCGCCTTCATGTTCAGCTTCGTCATGGCCATGACGGCGGCCTTCCTCGGTGCCCCGGCGATCGCCTCCGATATCGAGTCGGGTGTCTCCCAGGCGATCCTCGCCCGGCCGGTCCGGCGGTCGGAGCTGCTTCTCGGAAAGTGGATCGGGCTGGCGATCGTCACCGCGACCTATGCCGGACTCTCCGGCCTCCTCCAGATCGGGGCAGTCAGCATCGTGGCCGGTTACACGCCACCCGAGCCGCTCGCCGCGGTCGTTTACCTCGCCGCAGAGTCGCTCATCCTGCTGACCCTGGCCATCGCCCTCTCGACACGCCTCGGCTCGATCGCCTCCGGGGCGATCTGCGTGGTCTCGTTCGGGCTGGCCTGGATGGCGGGCATCGTCGGCGCCATCGCCGTCGCCTTCGACGCCGAGGCACTCCGCCGGGTCACCGACGCAGCGAAGGTCGTCCTGCCGACCGAGATCCTGTGGCGCGGCGTCGTATTCAGCCTCGAGCCGCCCGCCTTCATCCTCGCCGCAGGCCTCGGGCCGCGGGGCGCCGTCGCTGCCGCCAACCCGTTCTTCGCCGACACACCTCCGCCGCTGCCGTCGCTCGTGTGGACGGTCGTCTGGGTCGTCGGAGTGCTGGCCATCGCTGCCTGGTCGTTCGACCGCCGCGAGCTCTAGCGGGGTCGACTTCCTTCGGCCTTCGTCAGCCTCGATAGCGGAAGCAGGTCGGCCGATGATCGTCGACGATGCCGACCGCCTGCATGAAGGCATAGGCGGTGGTCGGGCCGACGAAACGGAAGCCGCGCTGCTTCAGGGCCCGGGCAAGGGTTCGCGATCCGGCCGTCTCGGCGGGCAGCTCGGTGAGCACGGTGTCGGCCGGCAGCGGACCGCGAGGCGGGACCGTCCGATCCAGCCATTCGGCGAACGGACCGTCCGCTTCGACAAGCTCGAGGAAGCGGCCGGCGTTCCAGATGACCGCATCGATCTTGGCACGGTTGCGAACGATCGACACATCGCCGAGAAGGCGGGAGCGATCGGTGTCGTCGAACGCCGCCACGATGGCTGGCTCGAAGCCGGCGAACGCTGCCTGGAAGGACTCTCGCTTGCGGAGGATCGTCAGCCACGACAGGCCCGACTGGAAGGCCTCGAGGCACAGCTTCTCGAAGAGACGGGTGTCGTCGCGCTGCACGGTGCCCCACTCGTCGTCGTGGTAGGCGGTCATCAGGTCGATCGGACGGCCGTCCGGGTCCACGGCCCAGGCGCAGCGCTGAAGGTCGCCGGCCGGTCCGCTCACCGGCGCATGCGAAGGATGGCTGAGAGATCGTTCTGGGCTGCTGGCACGTGGACGACAGCGTACGGCACCAGGCGAATCGTGCCGCCCTCGTCGCGGACCCCGATCTCGTCTCCCGGAGGCGTGGGTTCGGGGCTGGGCCGAGTCCTGGAGGTCGACGCCGGAACAGGCGATGCGGGCATCGGTATCGGGACCGAAGGCGGGCTCGGTCTCGATGTCGCGGGAGCAGGGCGTGGCGACGCTGCCGGAGCGCTCGCACCGGGTGCAGATGGGGCGGCCGGCGTCTGACCCGCCTGGACGAGGTCGATCAGGGTGCTTCGAAGATCGGGTCGGCCAGACGCGTTGCGGGCGTTGAAGACGGCCCGGAACACGTCGCCGGACACGGTCTTGGCCCCACCCGAGCCGCGGAGCACGACCCGGATGAGGCGGCCGGACACCCCGCGCGATGAGAGATCGAGCGAAGTGAGGGTGCCTACGCTGGTCCGGGTGTCCGCGGCGAAGATCGCGGACAGCGACGCCACGCTGTAGGTGTCGGTCTTCCAGCTGGCATACGGGGACCCGTCGTCGAATGAGGTGCCATCGGCTCGCAGGTCAGCGCTGCCGCGCAGGTACGACACCGGCGAGGCGACCTTGGCCCCTGTCGAGGAGACGAAGGCGTTCTCGTTGTTCTCGGTGGCCCCGCCTCCGGTCGAGTGGTACAGCGTGTTGGCGACCACCGAGCCCGACTTCACGACGACGCCGGCCGTCTCGGCGACGGCCCTGGTCGTGGCGGACGCCTCGCCTTCGAGGCCCTGGTAGACCTGGGTTCTCGTGTCGTCGGTGAGATCGTATGTCCCTGTCGCGGGGTGGATCCGCCGGACGGCGTAGCTGCGCGCCGCGATGGCCTGGGCTCGGATCGCCTCCGTCGGCCAGCTTGCCGGCATCTCAGCCGGCACGACGCCCCGCAAGTAGAGATCGAGGGCGATCTCGTTGACGACGCTGATCCAGGTCCCGGCTCTCACGTAGAGGTTGCCCCGATATGTGTCATAGCTCGATGGCCGGGGTGGCAGTTCGAGAACCGTTGTCGCGGCTGCCGGCCGGACGCGCACCGCCGTGAGGCCGTCCCGTCTGGCGAGCTCAGTGCCATTGGGAGCGATCACAATGAGGAGCCACCCGCTCGCCGACTTGACGAGCCGGACGGAGGCGTCCGTTGGAAACGTGCCGGCGATCCCGTCTACGGTGAACGGACCCTGGCGACCGTAGATGGCGAACGGATTCGTCGTCGTCGGCGAGAACCCCGACAGCACGAGGACCCGGGCCTGTTTGTTGGCATCGACGGAGCCGAGCGTCGTGCCCGCGAAATAGTGGGCCAGGATCGTCTGGTAGCTCTGGCCGGCCAGCGCCCGCCCCCGAGCGCCGTGCTGAGACATCCCGACGCCGTGGCCAAGCCCTCGGCCGCGGAACCAGATCGAGCTCGTGAGGGCGGTTGGTCCGCTCGTAGCCGCCGGCCATGTCGGGCCGGCGCCGCCCGCCCACGATCCTGTCGGGATCACCGGCGCAGCGAGGACGGCGAGGGAGAGCACGAGGTAGCGGACGGCAGCACGCGACCGCCTCGCCGGGCGAGACATCGTGCCCACGGTGCCCGACCATCCCTTCGGCGGCCATGGCCCGACGGTGCCAGTCGTCAACGGTACCCTCGCGCCCATGGCTCTGTCGGTCTATCTCGGGCATGGCGCAAGCGGGGACGCGGCGTCGATGGCGCCCTACGTCGACGGGCTGCGCGGCCGGGGGTTCGATGCGCGGGCGCTGGAGCTGCCCAAGCGCCGTGCCGAGGATGCGGTGGCCGCCCTCGTCGCCCAGGCACCTCGGGGGCCCAGCGTCGTCATCGGCGGGCACTCGTACGGTGGCCGCGTGGCGAGCCTGGCGGCGGCCGAGGGGGGCTACGGGGGACTTGTCTGCCTCTCGTACCCGCTGCATCGCCCCGGCGGGCCGGAGCTCGGTCCGCGCGTCGCCCATTGGCCGTCGATCACGTGCCCGGTGCTCCTGCTTTCCGGCGAGTCCGATCCATTCGCTCGCATCGACCTTCTTCGCGAGGCGGTCCCGACCCTCCCGCACGCCGAGCTCGTCACGTATCCGAAGCTCGGCCACACCCTCAAGCCCGTCCTCGCCGACGTCCTCGATCGGATCTCACGCTTCCTGGAGGCCATCGAACCCCCGGCGAGCTAGGCGGTCGCGGTCGTTTGTCGAGGTGGCACATAATCAGCGACCGAGGGCTCGCGCACAGGGGTGGGGATCGGGAGACGGATGGCAGTCGACGCGATCGGGCTGGGGAGGGACGCCTTCCAACGCCACGCCTGGGCGGAGGCGATGGAGGCGTTTACGGCAGCCGACCAGGAGGGCAGCCTTGCGCCCGAGGACCTCGAGCTCCTGGCCGACGCGGCCTGGTGGTCGGGCAAACCTGACGAGGCGACCGAAGCGCTCGAGCGGGCATTCGGCGCGCATGCTGACGCCGGACGCACCGCGGACGCCGCACGGATGGCCCTGCTCCTGGCGTATCGGGCGTTCCGTCGCCTGGATCAGACCGTTGGCGGGGGCTGGATCGCCCAAGCCGAGCGCCTCCTCAAGGATGCGCCGGAATCGGTATCGCACGCCTGGCTCGAGATCTTCCAAGTGGTACTGGCCCTTCTCGAGAGCCGCCTGGCAGAAACCATCGATCACGCTGATCGGGCGATGGAGCTGGCTCGCCGGCACGGCAGCGCCGACGTCTATTCGCTGGCTCTGAGCCTCAAAGGCCTGGCCGAAGTGGCGGGCGGAGACTGGCAGATCGGACTGAGCCATGTCGACGAGGCCGCAGCGTCAGCGATGTCCGGCGAGCTCGATCCGCGAGTGGCCAGCGATATCTGGTGCCAGACCATGGCCGCTTGTCGCGACGTCGGCGACTTGAAACGAGCCGGTCAGTGGGCGGATGAGGCCGAGCGATGGATGCGTCGCGAGTCCCTCGGCGGCTATCCCGGGATCTGCCGCGTCCATCGCGCCGAGCTCAAGATGCTCCGCGGGAAGTGGCCGGAGGCCGAACAGGAAGCCCGCCAGGCGTGCGAGGAGCTCGAGCGTTTCCAGATCATGGATGGTCTCGGCTTTGCCCATTACCAGGTCGGCGAGGTCCGATTGCGGATGGGCGACCTGGCTGGCGCCACCGAGGAGTTCGAGCGCGCCTACGAATTCGGGCACGATGCTCAACCTGGGCTGGCCCTCCTTCAGCTGGCCCGGGGCGAGGCAGATGACGCTGCCCGGTCGATCGCTCGAGCGTTGGCGACTCACGCCGGGACCGAAGGACACGCCGATCGGACCGCCCGGGCTCGTCTGCTGCCTGCTCAGGTCGAGATCGCCGTCGCTCGCGGCGATATGGAGACGGCGCGATCGGCGGTGGCCGAGCTCGAGGCGATCTCGTCCGACTTTGGCCGTCCCGTGTTCGAGGCTGGCTTGCTCACGGCCCAGGGGGAGCTGTTCCTGCGCGACGAGAAGGCTCCCGACGCGTCCTCGACGCTGGAGCGAGCGTGGCGTCTGTGGCAGCAGATCGAGCTCCCGTACGAGAGCGCTCGGAGCCGACTCCTGTACGCACGGGCCGTCGCCGCCGAAGGCGACCAGGTCACGGCCAACCGGGACATGAGAGCGGCTCGTGGCGTATTCGAGCGCCTCGGAGCGTCGCTCGAGATGCAGCGAGTGGACACGATGATGGGTGCCTCGGAGCTGGCATCGCCGACGGACCGCCGTCGGGCCGTGATGACCTTCATGTTCACCGACATCGTCACATCCACCGACCTGGTCAGCCTCATCGGCGACGCAGCCTGGGAAGAGCTGCTCCTGTGGCACGATCGCGAGCTGCGGGCCGCCTTTTCCCGGCATCGCGGCGAGGAGGTCAACAGCACTGGTGACGGGTTTTTCGTGGCCTTCGCGCAGGCCGCGGACGGCGTCGAGTGCGCCGTCGACATCCAGCGCCGCCTCACCCGGCACCGCAGCGAGCATGGGTTCGCCCCGCAGGTGCGAATCGGACTGCACGCGGCCGAAGCCACTCGCAGGGCAGGCGATTACACGGGCAAGGGCGTCCACGTCGCGGCCCGGGTTGGCGCGGCAGCCACGGGCGACGAGATCCTCGTTTCAAGCACGGTCGTGGCCGCGGCAGGCTCGAACCGCTTCGTGCTGTCGGAGCCGCGCACGCTCACCCTCAAGGGAGTCGCCGAGCCGATCGAGGCCCGTTCGGTCGAGTGGCGCAGCCCGGCGAACTAGAGTCGCCGACCGGCGGCCTCCACCGCTCGGCGGGACCACCACATGAGGTCGTCGGTTGCGGCGACGCCTGAGGCGAGCGTCACACCCTTGTCGGCGTCGAGCCCTTTGCGCCAGCCGCGGAGCAGGAGGCCGACGATCCAGGCCAGGTCGTCGGTCACGGCCGGGTCTCCGATGATGTCCTCGACGCGACGCGCCCTGAAGTCGTCGACGCTCCGCCGACCGACGTGCCAGGCGAGGGATTCGCGGTAGGCGCTCACCACCTGAGCCGGTTCGTATGGCAGGACGGCGACGTTGGACACGAGAAGCCAACCGAGCTCGACGGCAACAGGGGCCTTCATCACCATCTGCCAATCGATGATCCCGACGCTGCGATCGTCGTAGACGGCCACGTTCGACAGCTTGAGGTCGCCGTGGATGCCGATCGCGGGGAGCCGTGCCAGCGCCGTCATGAGGGGTTCGGAATCGGCTGTCAGCCGCTCGATGAGCGACCAGGCCTCGGGTGGCGCGAATCGGCTGAAGGCGTCCCAACCGGCCAGGAAGATGTCACCGATGGGATTGCCCTCGGCTCGGTAGGTTTCCGCGGATCGAGGCGTCAGGAGCGTGACCCGCTCGCGCAGTGGACACCATGGCAGCTCGAGCTCGTCGGGGAGCGGGATCCACCAGCCGAGGGTGTGGAGTCGGGCGATGGCATCGATGACGAGGTCGACAGTCGAGGCAGCAAGTGGCTGCTCGTGGCCCGGCCGCTCCCAGGCGAGGAGCTCCGTCGCCAGGTTCGGCATGAGGATCGCCGATCGATCGCCGTCCGCCGCAGCCCCGAGGTATGGCAAGGTCAGGGCACCGCCGCCGGCGGCCATCATCGGTAGGCGGCCGGCCACCGCCCTGTCGACGAACGCCGCCTCGCGCGCCTCGCTGTCGAGCAGTGCTCGGGCCAGCCAGTCCTGCGCTAGCGAGTCGCGCTTGACGACGAAGCCGGGGCCGTCGGCCGGTCGCAGCACGGTGAACGTCGCCCCCGACCAGCCGTCGGTCTGGAGGACTTCCTCTGGTGTGTCCGACAGGCCGTGCTCATCGAGCAGGTCGGTCAGACGCCGATCGCGCCACGACGCCGCCACGGCTCAGTGGCCGTGCTCGCCCACGTACACCACGAACGAATCGGGGCAATTCCGCGAGAGGAGAACGACCAGCGGCTCGACGTCCGAGGCGTTCGCCTCGACGTGGATCTCGCCGGCCGGGATGTAGACGAAGTCGCCGGCCGCGGCCTCAAACGTGTCCTCGACACCGGTAGGGCCGAAGGTGTAACGGGCTCGGCCGGACATGACGTAGATGCTCGTCTCGCACGGGCCGTGATGATGGACACGGGTCGTCTCGCCGGGAGCGGTGGTGACGATGGACGAGTACAGGTTTCGCGCCTCCGCGGTTCGCTTCGAGACGGCCTGCGCCCTTTCCATGCCCGAGTG
This sequence comes from uncultured Chloroflexia bacterium, assembly GCA_963789905.1. GTDB lineage: Bacteria > Chloroflexota > Limnocylindria > Limnocylindrales > CSP1-4 > CAWBMK01. The sequence continues at coordinate 406,825 of CAWBMK010000007.1, forward strand.
CTGCCCAGTGCCGATGATCCAGCGCTCGCGGGGCAGATGAGTCGCCATCAGGCCACCCGCTCGACGAGCCGGAAGCGCTCCAGGACGACCATGGTGTCGTCGTCGATGTCGAACGTGGGATCGCCCAGCCGTTCGCGCAGTTCGGGCAGGTACGAACGCCAGAATCGTTCGTGGCCGGCGCGCCAGGACGCCACGTCGGGGTCGCCCTCGCCCTCGTCGAGGGCGTGGCGCTCGTCGACGTCGCCGAGGCGACTCACCTGCGCTTCGATGAGCTCGATGACGGCGACCCGTCGCCCATCAGAGTCGATCACCGACGACAGGTCGCCCGGCCGCCCGATTGACTCGCCGTCGAGGTCGTACTCGACGAGAAGGCCGGTCGTCGTCGTCTTGGCACCCGTGACGATCAAGCCGACGAGGGTGTCACGAAGCGGCCCCGGAAATGCGAACTCGGCAACCGGCAGGCTCTCGATCTCGGCGGTTTCCATAGCTCGATGATAGTCGGCCGGGTTCGGGTCCAGGCCGGCTGGTCCGCCGTTGGACCACGGCTACCATCGTGGTCATGGCGCCGCCCCGATTCCCTCTCGTCGAGGAGCCGTCGCCCTTCCAGCGCCTGGCTCGATTCTCCGAGGTTCTCGGTGGTCGTGTCGACGTGTGGGTCAAGCGCGAGGACCTGATCCCGCTCGCGTTCGGCGGCAACAAGCTTCGCAACCTCGAGTACCTCATCGGCGCGGCCGTGGCCGAGGGTGCAGACACGCTCGTCACCTCGGGTCGGCGGTGGTCGAACCACTGCCGGCTCACCGCCGCAGCCGGTGCGCGGGCCGGCTTGGACGTGCACCTCGTGCTGACCGGGCCGCCCCACAGCCCACCCGGTCCCGGGCAACGCCTCATGGGGCTGTTCGGCGCGACGATTCACGTGACACGGACCGACGAACGGACGGAGCGCGAGGATCGGGTGGAACTGGTCGCGGCCGACCTCCGCGCGGGCGGTCGTCGACCATACGTCATTGGCGTCGGCGGCTCGGGGCCGCTCGGTGCATACGGTCAGGTCCAGGCCATCCGCGAAGCGGTCGGCCAGTGGCGCGAGGCTGGTGTCGACCCGACCACGATCGTCCTTCCGTCAGCCACCGGCGGGACGCAGGCCGGCCTCCTCGTCGGCCTTCGCTCGGAAGGTGCTGCGTCCGAAGTCCTCGGCATCGCCGTCGGGCGGCCGCCCGACGAGCTGCGATCGGCGGTCGAGGTGACCCTCGAGGGTCTGACCGAGCTCGTCGGCGAGCCCACTGACCCCGCGCTGATCCTGATCGATGGCGGCCAGCTCGGCGCCGGCTATGGCGTTCCGACCGAGGCCGGAAGCGACGCTGCGGCCTTGCTGGCTCGCAGCGAGGCCATCCTCGTCGACCCGATCTACACGGCCAAGGGACTCGCCGGCCTCATCGCCCACGCGGAGGCGGGCCGCTGGGATGGCCAGACGGTCGTCTTCTGGCACGCCGGAGGCACGCCTGGCGTCTTCGAGCCTCTCGACTGATTGGGCGCCGGGAGGGCGACCCGGGATCTACTGCGTGCCCTGCCGCCATGCGTCGCGAAGCTTCATCTGGCCGCCGATCTGGAGGACGGCGCCCCGATAGACGCGGCCGCCGACGACGAACATCGCCCAGACCGCGGCGATCGACACGAGGACCGACGCAACGAACTCGATCGGCCCGATCGCCCCGAGCGCGACGCGGAACGGCACCACCATCGGCGCGAACGGCGGGAACAACGAGCAGACGGTGGCGACGAGCCCGTCGGGGTCGTTGGTCACGACGAGCAGGGCGATGAGATAGCCGACAGTGGCGACGATGGACACAGGCGCCGTGACGTTCGAGGCGTCCTCCATCCGCGAGGCGAGTGCCCCCAACACCCCGAACGCGGTCGAGTACAGGGCGTAGCCGATGATGTACCAGAGCAGTGTCGTGCCGACCATGACTCCCGTCGTCTCCGGCAGCTCGAATGAGCCGAAGAGCCGAGCCGCGGCCACCCCGACACCCACCATGACGCTCAGTTGGACGAGTCCGAGGACGCCGATGCCGAGGACCTTGCCGATCAGCAGTTCGCGCGGTCGGACGCTCGAGAGGATCACCTCGACGACGCGACTCTGCTTCTCCTCGACGACGCCCGACAGGACCCAGTAGCCGAACGAGAAGATCGAGATGAACAGTAGGACCACGCCGATATTGGCGATGAGGAAGGCCGAATTGTCGGCCGGCTCCTGGGGGTCCAGGGAGGTCACGGTCGGTGGCGACGCCAGCGACGCGAGATCGAGGGGTGGGATGCCATGCTCCGTTGCGAGCTCAGCCAGGCGAGCCGATGCGACCGCTGCCGAGACGATCGCCTGGACCTGCTGATCGGGTATGGCCCGCACGATCAGGTCGGTCTGCCCTGTCGGCTCAGTCGACATGACGACTGCACCCTTGATCGCCTCAGACTGAACGGCGGCCGTCGCGGTCGCGAGATCCGGGTACGTCGAGACCTGGACCGTCTTCTCGAACGCGCTGCCCGTCGCCACGAGGGCCGGTCCGAGGGCGGCCGGGGCCGGCTCGACGATGCCGATCTTGATGGCGTCCTCGTCGCCGAACAGGATCGCTGGGACGATGACCGCCGCCGTGATGAGACCGACGGTCAGGATGAGCGAACCCCAGAACCCCTTCGTGCGACCCCGCTCGGTGATCTCGCGGATCGCCACGAGCCGAATGGTCCGCAATCGCTTCATCGTTCGACGGCCTCCATGAACAGCTCCGACAGGCGGGGTGGGGCGTAGACGAAACGCCGGACGTCGCCGATGGCCCGGGCGGCCGCCAGGATCCCGTCAAGATCGGTGGTCTGGTCGACGAGGACCTTGACCCGGCCCCCATCGCGCTCGAGGACGGTGACACCGGAGAATCCATCGATCCAGGCACCGTCGCCCGGCACGGTCTCAACCTCCAGGTGGCGTCGACCGGACGCCTGGCGCAGTTCATCGATCGGGCCGGCCGCCACGATCTGGCCCTGCTCGATGATGACGACGTCCTCGCAGACGTCCTCGACGAGATCGAGCTGATGCGATGAGAACAGTACGCCGACACCGGCCGCGGCCCGCTCACGAAGGATCTCGGTCATCGTCGTCGCGCCGATGGGATCGAGGCCGGAGAACGGCTCGTCGAGGACGAGGAGCTCGGGATCGTGGGCCAGGGCGACTGCCAGCTGAACCCGCTGCTGGTTGCCGTGCGAGAGGTCCTCGAGCTTCGACTTCGCACGATCCGTCAGGCCGAATCGCTCGAGCCATCGGCCGGCCGCGGCACGCCCATCAGCGGCGGACATGCCGTGATGCTGGGCGAAATAGGTGATCTGGTCGGTGACCTTCATCTTCGGGTAGAGGCCGCGCTGCTCGGGCATGTATCCGAACCTGAGGCGGGTCTGCTCGTCGACGACGTGCCCATCCCAGCGGACCTCGCCGCGGTCCGGGGTCACCAGGCCGAAGATCGAGCGCATGGCCGTCGTCTTGCCGGCGCCGTTGCGACCAAGGAAGCCGGTCAGGCGTCCCCGCTCAGCCTGAAACGAGGCGCCATCGAGGGCTCTGATGCTGCCGTAGTACTTGGCCAGGTCGGCGATCTCAAGCATTGGGCCGGGGTTCCTCGGTGCCCGCATCGGGACGCCCGTACAGGCGAGCCGACATCGGTTCGAAGGGCTGGCGCGAGAAGACGGCCTCGATCGGCAGATCGAAATGAGCCGCGATGTCGAACGCGAGCTCGAGGCTCGGGTTGTACTCCCCACGCTCGATGTAGCCGATCGTCTGGTAGTTGATCGCCAGAGCGTCGGCGAGCTCCTGGCGCGACAGGCCGCGTTCAGCTCGGAGGACGGCGAGCCGGTTGTGGAGCGCGGGCTCTGAACGCCGAGGCTTCACGAGACGATTTCCTCGAGCGGCGGCTCGGGTTCGATCCAGGCCAGGACCGCCGACGGGAGAACGGGCAGGTAGACCGCGATCCCGATGATCCATGGCGATGCCTGGGCCATGTCGATGCTGACCGGGCCGACGAACGACATGTATACGGCCAGGCCACCCACGATAAGGACGACGATCGTCGCCAGTGCGCCGTAGGCGAGCGCCCATGACTGGGTCGCGAGCTGGCGCTGTCGCTCGTCGAGTCCCGCAGCGTCAAGCTGGGCTCGGTCTCTGGCGTAGGCGTAGATCGTGAGGAGCCCCACGATCGCCATGCCCATGAGCAGGATCGCGATTGGAGCCCACAGGCCGGTAGGGACGATGCCTGTTTCCACCAGCAACGAATAGCCGAGGAGCAGGAGGGGATAGGCGATGAACGTTTCGGCGACGAACAGCCGTCGCACTGGACGGGGTACGCGACGTAGTCGCTCGAGGGTTGCGGTCATCTGATGAATACCTTCCTCTGCAGCTGGTTGCAGATGAAATGTAGTACATCTACAACATGTTGTCAAGAAGGTACTTCCTCAGCGAATCTCCACGAGGCGGAGACGATGCTCCCCGGCGGGGGAGCGGACGACGACCTCATCGCCCGGTGAGGCGCCGACTATCGCCTGGCCGACGGGCGAGCTGACGCTGATCCGCCCCTCCGATGGGCGTGCCTCGGCAGAGTTGACGAGGGTGTAGGTCGTCCGCTCGCCGTCGGTTTCGACCACGACGACAGAGCCCATGACGGCTTTGCTGCCGTCACTGGCGACCATGACGACCGCACGCTTGTGGCGATCCTCGAGGGACTTGATCCGGCCCTCGATAAAGCCGAGCTCCTCTCGGGCGGCGTGGTACTCGGCGTTCTCCTTCAGGTCACCGAGCTCACGAGCGGTGGCGACGCGAGCGATGGCCCCCGGCCTGCGTTCCGTCCGCAGTGACGCCAGCTCCGCTTCGAGTGCGGCCATCCCGTCGGGCGTGAGGTGGACGGGCTCCCCGGCACGGAGCTCGGCGGCCGTCGGTGTCAGCGCCTTCGAGCGGGTCGTGCGGGGGCCGGATCGCGCCTGGCTCGCTCGCTTTCGGGCAGTGCCGCGATCGCGGCTCGCAGCGGCGGCGTCGATGTCGGACTCTGCTCGGACGGACCGCGTGATCCCATGCGGACGACGTTCGCCGGTCGGCAGGACGAGGTTGGCGAATGGCAGGACAGGCGATCCGGCCGGCAACCCGGCAACCGCCTCCGGGTCGACGCTGCTGGCGAAGGCCTCGAGCAGCGACAGCTCGGCCTCCTCCGCCGCATCCGTCTCCGCCCACCACACACGGGCCTGCCCGAGAGTCGAGAGGGTCTTGATCCAGTGTCCTCCGGCATGCGGCTTGGGATCGCCGAGCGGGGTCCGGTAGTAGGCATTGAGCCGTCCGCCGAGCGAGGCATTGGAGCGGCCGATATAGAGGATCGATTCGCCCGGCAGCCAGTAGGACGCGAGCCGGGCGGCGAGCTCCTTGCCACTGGGTCGCTCTCCGTCCAGGCGGAGAGTCGGCACCTGGTTGAGCCAGTTCCCGATCAGCCCGATGTCGATCGGTGCCGTGTCCGGCGCATTGGGTAGCTCGATGACATACACGCCCGGCTTGCTCGAGCGCACGGCGGATCCCCACGCCACGGGGCCGTCGTTCATCAGTCCCACCGTCCGGAAGAGGCCGGTCGCGCCGGCCGATCGTGACATCGGGGACTAGGGTATTCGACGCGGCGCGAGGGCCGATCCGGGAGCCCGCGTATGCTTCGCGGGTGCGTCGACGAACAGCCCTGCTTCCCGTCGTCGCGATCGGCGCCATCGCCAGCAGCCTGCTCGTAGCCAAGCCATTCGATGCTCCGACCGACGCGGGCGCCCCGGCGGCAGCGGCGTCGGCCCAGGCGAGCTTGTCGACGGTCCCGTCGCCCCCGCCATCATCCGATCCTTCGGCGTCGGCGACGCCTCCCGGGCTGTCGCCGCCACCATCGCCATCGCCCTCACCGCCATCGCCCTCACCGTCGACCGCAGTCGAGGGTCTGACGCGCCCCGACGATACGGCTCGGCTCGATCTCATCCTCGATCGGGCGCGTGCCCGATATGCCATCCCCGGCATCTCGGCGACGGTCCTGTGGCCGGATGGCACGTCGTGGACCGGCGTCGCCGGTTTCGCCGACGTCGCCGCGCGCACGAAGGTGACCCCGGATACCGTCTTCGCCGCGGCGAGCGTGAGCAAGACCTTCACCGCCGCGCTGATCCTGGCCCTCGTCGAGGATGGCCGCCTCTCGCTCGACGATCGCGTCCAGGATCTCGTTCCGGGACTCCCGATCGCCAAGGTCCCCCAGGCCGTCACCATCCGGATGCTCCTCGAGCATACGAGCGGCCTGTCCGACTTCTACCGTCACCCCAAGATCGATCGGGCGCTGCTGGGCGCGCGAGACGAGCGGTGGACGCCGAGCGAGTCGCTTCGCTATGTCGTCAGGCCGTATTTCACGGCGGGGACAGCGTGGTTCTACTCGAACACGAACTATCTTCTCCTGGGGATGATCGCCGAAGCGGTGACCGGCCGACCGCTCGCCGACGACCTGCACGCCCGATTGATCGACCCCCTGAAACTCGACCACACGACCGTCCAGGGTTCGGAGCCGGCCGCCGGACCGACCACCCATGCCTACCGCTTCGCGAGTCCGGCGAAGGCTGCCCGTCCGATCGACCTCGACGATGGCTCCGGGATCGTCCCGTTCACCTCGGTCGTCACCGCGTCGGGAGGCGCCGGCTCGATCGCTTCGACGTCGGGCGACCTCGCGCGCTGGGGCCAGGCGCTGTACGGAGGGCACGTGCTCGACGACACCACCCTGGCGCTCCTGCTCAGGTCTGTCGACGAGACCAGCCCATACGGTCTCCCGGTGCCCTACGGGTTCGGCGTGCAACGGGTCAAGGTGGCCGGTCACGACGCATACGGGCATTCGGGCCGATATCTCGGTGCCCGGTCGCTCGTGCGGTACCTGCCCGATCTCGGGATCTCCGTCGCCATCGTCAGCAACACGAATCGAACCGACCTCGCGATCGTGCTCGGAAACCTCGTCAAGGCAGCGGCGCCAGCGGCGGCACCGGCTGCGTCACCGCCAGCGTCACCGCCAGCGTCACCGGGTTCTGCCCCGGGATCGGCCCCAAGTCCCGCTCCAACGGCGGTACCTACGGCCTGACCCGCTACGGCGGCCTGCCTATTGCCATCGTCCATTCGGGAGGCGACAGTGTCCCCACGCTGCGGAGTCGGCTGTGCCCATTGCGGTCCAGGCCTACACGAATGAGGGGACGGTGCGGGGCGTCGTCGCCGCGTACGGTCATATCCGCGACATCGTCGAGACGGAGACGAGGCTGACGATCGAGCGCGCCGCGTGGTCTGACGGTCGCAATGGCAATTCGGCGACGATCGAGGTTGACGACCTCCTCATCATCCCGCTCATCGACGACCCGAGCCTGCCCGTCCACGCGACGTGGCATGCCCTGCGCCTTGAGGTCGGACCGTACCTCGTGACGGGCGAGATGCCGACGCTGCCCGGTTTCGATCCGGATCGGGCGCTCGCCCGGCCGAGCGGCAATTTCGTCATGCTGCGGACGGTCGAAGTCCTCGACGGCCAGACTGAACGACCGATCGCGGCTCATGTGGCCGCCCTGGTGAACCGCTACGCCGTCGAACAATTCGAGGCCGGGCTCATGCTCGGATTCTTCTTCCCCGGCGCGCACTTCAATTCGCCGTCCGTCGAGACGACCGCCGACGGCTGACCCGCCCGGCTCCGGGGCCGGTGAGTCCGCTCTTCATGCGCCGGCGCCGACCCGATCCACCTGGATGCCGCCCTTCACGACGGCCACCGGCCGCTCCAGGAGGGTGACGTCGACGAGAGGATCCCCGTCGACCGCGACGAGGTCGGCGAAAAGACCGGGCTCGAGCGTGCCGACCCGATCGTCCCAGCCGATGCACTCGGCCGCCCACAGGGTCGCCGAGCGGATCGCAGCCAGCGGTGACAACCCGTATCGGACGTAGTAGGCGAGCTGGATCGCGTTGTCCCCGTGGGGGTAGACACCTGAATCGGTTCCGAAGGCGATCCGGACCCCCGCGGCGACCGCCTTGCGAAAGCCCGCCCGTTGAGCCTCGGTCGTCTCGTCGTTCTTGCGCAACGTTTCGGCCGGCCAGTGGGCTCGACGCCCCTCCGCAGCGATGAAATCGCCGTTGTAGAGGTCGGCCACGAGATATGTCCCCCGCCCGGCCATGAGCTCGATCGCCGCCTCGTCCATGAGCGAGCCATGCTCCACCGATCGCACGCCTGCGCGCGCTGCATTGGCGATCCCCGCCGCGCCATGGGCATGAGCGGCTACGTAGGCCCCGCGCTCGGCGGCCGCCTCGACCGCCGAGCGGATCTCGTCCTCGCTGAGCTCGACCTCGGTCGGCGCCGTCCCAGGTGTCAATACGGCTCCGGTGGCGACGATCTTGACGACGTCCGCTCCGCGATCGAGGATCGCGCCTACGATGCGCCGGACGTCGGCCGGCCCAGCGGTCGTGCCGGCTGCATGGACCACGCCGAAGCGGACGTCGTCGGGCAGCCCGAGCGAGGCCGCATCGCTGCTGATCTCGCCGCCGCCGCCAGGTCGCGTGACATAGGTGCCGGCGCAGCGCATCCGGGGTCCCTCGACCCATCCGTGTTCGATCGCATCGCGAAGCTCGCAGTCGACGAACGACCGATACGCACCGACGTCACGAACCGTCGTGAAGCCTGCCCGGAGTGTCGCGGCCGCATGTTTGGCTCCGATCAGGGCCTCCCGGGCAGGACTGCCCACGTGGCCCGCGATGTCGCCCCATTCGACTTCCCCCACGAGGTGGGTGTGACAATCGATGAGTCCCGGAACCACGTGCAAACCCGCCAGGTCGACGACGCGTGCATCGACCGGTGCCACATCGTCCGGGCTCAGGATGGTCTCGATCCTTCCGTCGCGAACGACGAGCCGGCGGCTGTCGAGCCAGGCCCCCCCACGGACATCCAGCAGCCGCCCGACGCGCACGACCGTGGCCCCAGGCGGACGTGGCTCGATCACGCGCTCGAGCCTAGCGCGCTCGCGCTAGCATCAGCACATGACGACCACGCTGACGATCCCGGACCGACTCCACTTCGCGGGCAACGCCGAGGCCGACGGGCTACTGGCCAGGGACCCGATGGCCCTCTTGATCGGTTTCGTCCTCGATCAGCAGGTGCCGCTGGAGTGGGCCTTCTCGAGCCCGCTGGAGCTCCAGCGGCGGATCGGGACGCTCGACGCTCGGGCCATCGCCGAGATGGACCCGGACGCCCTCGACGCTGCATTCCGGCAGAAGCCCACGCTTCATCGGTTCCCTTCGAACATGGCCCGACGGACCCACGAGCTGTGCGCGTTCATCGCCGATCGATATGACGACGACGCGGCGCGGGTGTGGACCGAGGCGACTGACGGCGCCGACCTCGAACGCCGGCTCCTCGAGCTGCCGGGCATCGGACCGATGAAGGCGCAGACGATCATCGCCATCCTCATGAAGCGATACGGGCTCGATCTGCCGGGTATCGCCGAGGTCGCACCGACCCACCCGACGCTCGGTGACGTCGACACGGACGAGTCGCGACGCCAATACCAGGAGTCGAAGCGGGCCTATAAGGCCAAGCTCCGGGCCGAGGGCAAGCGCGTCTGACTTTCGCGGCTTGTGAGCAAGGTGTAGAATGATTGCTCAGTCAACCATCTGGCGAAGGAACCTGCACTGACAATGGACGAACGCATCGACCGCGCCTTGGCGCGCGGACACACCATCGACATCACGACGACTGGCCGTCGGACGGGAGCGGCCCGGCGGATCGAGATCGTCTTCCACAACATCGGCGGACGGATCTACATCTCCGGCATGCCGAGGGCCGATCGGAAGAGATCGTGGCTCTACAACCTCGAAGCCGATCCGCGCCTGACGCTCCACCTGAAGGGGGCTGTCATGGCCGACCTGCCGGCCCACGCTCGCGTGATCGACGACGAGTCGGAGCGGCGAGAGATCATGCCCACGATCGCCGCCAACTGGAATCGCACGGACGTCGAGTTCATGATCCGCTGGAGCCCCCTCATCGAGGTTACTGTCGACTCCAAGGCCGCCTGACCAAGACGCGGGATCGGCGCCGCTGGCGACGAGGGATCGGCACAGCTGGCGACGTGGCCTCCGCGGCTAGACTCGGCGCATGAGTGGCTTCGACCCGGTCCTGCTGCCGGAGGACTCGTCGGCGCCTGGCTTGACGACGGCGGAGGTGGCTGCCCTCCTGGGCTCCACCGCCCGGACCGTGGCCGCCGAGCTCGGTGCGCTTGGCGACCTTGCCGGCTGGCATCCGGCGCCGGGCGAGTGGTGCGCCAACGAGTGCGTCGGCCATCTCATCGAGGCGGACCTACGCGGTTTCAGCGGGCGCATCCGCCGGATCCTGGCTGCGCCGAAGGGTGTCGAACCCCACGAGGAGGGTTGGGATCAGGTCGCGATCGCGGCTGCCCGGGCCGACTGCTCGCGGCCGCCGGGCGACCTCGTCGCCGAGATGGAGGCAGGTCGCCGCGACGCCATTGAGCTCGTCGGCTCGCTCCAACCGGACGACATGGAGCGGGCGGCCATCCACGCGGCCGTCGGTCGGGTGACCGTGAAGGGCCTTCTTAACGAGTGGGTCTTCCACGATCGCAACCACGTCCGCCAGATGCTGCTGTCCGGTCAGGCGCGGGCATGGCCGGTCATGGGCAACAATCGCCGCTTCACGATCGGCGGCATCTGAGCCCAACAGGGCGGTCGATCGGGCAGGACCTTAGGTCCAAACGGGCGGTACGACGGGCGGGTGCCGGTCATCCGGACCCGTGCCTACTGTCAGCGGGACTCATTCCTTATGCGGAGTAGCGTCCTGTCCGCGCCATCCTGGCTCTCCAGGGGGATCGTAGGCTCGTCCGGGCGGCTCGGGCCAGCGGTGGCGCGCCTCCCACGGCCGGGCCTGCGAGCCGTCGTCGTCGCCGTATCCGCTGGGCTCGTCCTGGGAGCAGCGGTGATCACCGCAGAGAACGCGGCCGGTCACGTCCGCTCAGCTGCCAGTCACGAGGCGCAGCGGAGCGCCGAGATCGTCGTCCGCAGCTCGGTCGACGAGCTGCTCACCGACGAGGCGATGCACGCGCCGGGGTCGAACAACGGCCTGGCGATCAACAAGCTCCTCGAACGTCTCGTATTCGATGGCGGACTGGCCCGGATCAAGATCTGGTCGCCTGACGGCGTCGTCCTGTTCAGCGATCTGCCAGAACTCCGCGGTGCCTCGTTCCCGATCGACGCTGATCTCGCCGAGGCCCTCGATGGCGAGGTCGAGGTCGAGGTCGCGGAAGGAGGAGGCGCCGAGGCCGAGAACGTCTTCGAACGGGGCCTCGCCGAGCGGCTGCTCGAGATCTACCTGCCGATCACGAGCCCGACGGGCGACGTCGTCGCCGCCTACGAGATCTACGAGGATGCCGCGCCGATCGACGCCCTCGTCGCCGATACGCGGCGCGACGTCTTCCTCGCCGCCCTGGGCGTCGCGGCCGGTCTTCTGATCCTGCTCGTGGTGGCCTTCGCCGCGACGTCGCGACTCCTGGCCAGCCAGAACCGCCGGCTCGTCGACCTCACGACCGACCTGCGCCAGAGCGAGGCTCGCTTCCGCTCCCTCGTCCAGAACTCTTCGGATGCGTTCGTCGTGCTAGGGGACGATGGGACGATCCGCTACGAGAGCGTCGCCGTCGAGCGGGTTCTCGGCCATCGGGCCGAGGATCGGGCTGGAACGGCCTTCCTGGCCCTGGCCCATCCTGACGACGAGATGAACGCACGCGCGATCCTGGAGGAGGTCCAGGTATCCGAGACCGATCGGACCTTTGACATCCGCTTCAGTCACGCCGACGGCTCGTGGCGGGTCATCGAGTGCATCGCCAAGAACGTTCGCCGCGACCCGGCCGTCGAAGGCATCGTCATCAACTATCGCGATATCACCGAGCGCCGGGCTCTCGAGGAGCAGCTCGTTCACCAGGCGTTCCACGACCCGTTGACCGGCCTCGCCAACCGGGCTCTCTTCGGTGACCGCGTCGCCCATGCGCTCAGTCGTCGCCACCGCGATCGGCGCCCGCTCATCGTCATGTTCACCGACCTCGACGATTTCAAGACGATCAATGACAGCCTTGGTCACGAGGCCGGCGATCTCGTCCTGGTCGAGGTTGCCGAGCGGCTTCGATCGGCGATCCGACCAGGCGACACCGTCGCCCGTCTCGGTGGCGATGAGTTCGCCTTCCTGCTCGAGGACGTCGTCGACAAGGGCGACGGCGAGGCGGTCGCCGAGCGGATCATCGCCACCCTCACCAACCCGATCCGCGTCGCCACCTCGGAGGTCGTCGTGTCGGCGAGCATCGGTATCGCCGTCGGCGGCGACAGCCGCGACGATGCGGGCGACCTGCTCCGCGATGCAGATGTCGCCATGTACACGGCGAAGCGACGTCATCGCGGCGGCTTCGTTGCCTACGAGCCGACGATGCATGCGGCGGCGGTCGCCCGTCTCGAGCTCGAAGGCGACCTGCGGCGTGCCATCGATGAACACGAGTTCGTCGTCCACTACCAGCCGATCGTCGTCCTCGGCGATGGGCGGATCACCGGGTTCGAGGCCCTCGTCCGCTGGCAGCATCCCCGCCGCGGGCTCGTCCCCCCATCCGACTTCATTCCTGCAGCCGAGGCGACCGGCCTCATCGTCCCGATCGGGCGCTGGGTCCTCCGCGAGGCCTGCGCCCAGGCGCAGCAGTGGCTCGCAGCATTCCCGGACGATCAGAAGCTGACGATGAGCGTGAACCTGTCCGTCCGCGAGCTCCAGGAGCCGGGCCTCGTCGAGCATGTCGAGGATGTCCTTCGGGCAACGGGCCTGCCGCCGGCCAACCTCGTACTTGAGATCACCGAGACGAGCATGGTCGAGGACGCCGAGGAGACGCTGGCGACGCTGCATGCCCTTCGAAAGCTCGGTGTTCGACTGGCGATCGACGACTTCGGGACGGGTTACTCGTCGCTCAGCTACCTGCGCCGTCTGCCGGTCGACGTCCTCAAGCTCGACAGGTCGCTCGTCGCGTCGTCGGGCGAGGTCCAGCGCGATGCCGCGCTCGTCGAGGCGGTCTTCCGGCTCGGCCACGACCTCGGCCTCCAGACGATCGTCGAGGGCGTCGAGGAGCCGGAGCAACGGTCGCGACTCGTCGCCCTCGGCTGCGAGCTCGGTCAGGGCTTCCTGTTCGCCCGTCCGATGGACGCCGCCGCAGCGACAGAGGCGCTCTTCGCTCGCGTCGCCGGACCGAGCGGCGCCGCGGGTCCAGGCGATACACCCGGGGCCGACCGAGCAGTCGCCTAGTCCACACGGACGCGCGGCTCGGGGGGCGGTGCCTTCAGGCCGTCAGCACCTGCCGGGCAACGTCTACCGCGCGCTCGATATGGGCGCTCGTCACGTCGAGGTGAGTGACCGCCCGGACGGTGCGCACATCGACAGCGCCGAAGCGGACGCCACGCTCGAGCGTCCGCTCGGTGAACGTCGACGCGTCAATGGATCCCGTCAGGTCGAAGTAGACGATGTTCGTCTCGATCACCGTTTGATCGAGATCGATGCCGGGAAGACCAGCCAAACCATTCGCCAGCTGGCGGGCATTGACGTGGTCATCGGCCAGCCGATCGACGTTGTGGCGGAGGGCGTACACCCCACCGGCGGCGATGATGCCAGCCTGGCGCATCGCTCCGCCCAGCCGCTGCTTCAAATGCCAGGCTTCGTCGATGAAGGAGCTCGAGCCGGCCAGCACCGCTCCGACAGGCGCGCCCAGGCCCTTCGTGAAGTCGATCCAGGCGGAGTCGAAAGGCGCCGCCCACTCGGACGCCTGAACGCCGCTGGCGACGACGGCATTCATGAGTCGTGCGCCGTCGAGATGCGTCGACAGCCCGTGAGCCCTGGCGACGTCGGTGACAGCCTGGACGCGCTCGAGGGGCCAGATCGAACCCCCGCCGAGATTGCTCGTCTGCTCGACCCAGACGAGCCGGCTGCGAGGGAACAGTCGGAACTCGCCGCGTATCCCTTGCTCGAGCGCCGCCGCATCGTACTGGCCACGCAGTCCGTCGAGCGGCCGGACCATGACACCGGCCAGGGCGGCTGGACCACCGCTCTCGAAGTGGAGTGGATGGGCGGTCCGGTGAGCCAGCAGCTCCTCGCCCGGTCGACAGTGGACCTGAAGGGCGATCTCGTTGCACATCGTGCCCGACGGGAGGAAGACCGCCCGTTCCTTGCCGAGGAGCTCGGCAACCATGCTCTCGAGGAGGTTGACCGTCGGGTCTTCGCCGCGCTGCTCGTCGCCGACCTCGACCTCGGCCATGAACCGCCGCATCTCGGCCGTCGGCCGCGTCTGCGTGTCGCTCGAGAGGTCGACCTCGATCCGAATGGCAGCGGTCATCGGGCGAGGATAGCCGGGCGATCCTCGCAGATGAGGGGTTGGCTCGCAGGTCAGGGGTTGGCACGCGGACGGGGTTGACACGCGACCGAGGGTGCGACACTTGGCACGTGAGCGACGTCGTACCGGCCATCGATCGTGACGCCGTAGCGGCGCTCCGGCTCGAACCCTCACCGTGGCTCGCCAAGGGCCTGCCACTCGACCGGAAGACCGCCTCGCCGGCCGAGCTTGCCGCCGGCCATCCGCGGCTCGATCGGTCGGGCTTCACCTTCCCGCTCATGACCCTGACCGAGTCCGCCCTGGCCAACAACATCGAGACCCTGGCGGCCTTCAGCCGGACCCGCGGCGTCGACCTTGCGCCTCACGGCAAGACGACGATGGCCCCTCAGCTCTTCGAGCGGCAGCTGGACGCCGGCGCGTGGGGGATCACGGCGGCCGCTATCGATCATGTCCTCGTCTATCGCCACTTCGGCGTGCGCCGGATCCTGCTGGCGAACGAGTTGGTCGATGCGCCCGCACTTGGCTGGATCCTTGCCGAACAGGCACGCGATCCGGCTTTCGAGTTCCTGTTCTACCTCGACTCGCTGCAGGGCGTGAAGGCAGCCGCCGATGCCCTGACCACCGCGCCCGCCGCCGACCGCGGACTCGAGGCGGTCGTCGAGATCGGCTTTCCCGGCGGCCGAACCGGCTGTCGGACGATCGAGGCGGCTCTCGAAGTCGCGACGGCGGCCATCGCGGTGCCCGGCCTGCGCATCGTCGGCATCGCCGGCTACGAGGGGCTCTTCGGGTACGCCGGCGCATCGGGGTCTGTCGAGCGCGCCCGGGCCTACCTGGCCACGATTCGAGAGGCACTTCGCGCGTTCGTCGTGGCCGGCATCGTTCCCGTCGATCGGTTCGTCGATCCTGACGGCCGCCGGATCCGGCTACTTCGATGTCGTCGTGGACGAGCTACATGACGCCTGGCCGGCTGACGAGCGGCCCCAGGTCCTCATTCGGCCCGGCTCGTACGTCGGACATGCCGAGCGGGGTGGCGATGATGGGCCGCTCCAACGGGCCGACTTTCCGATGCGGTTGCGCCCGGCGATGCTGGTCTGGGCCCGCGTCATCTCGCGGCCGGAGCCGACACTGGCCTTTGCCAGGGCAGGCCGACGCGACCTCTCCTGGGATGTCTCGGAGCCGGTTCCGCGCTGGATCTGGCGCACTGGCGCGGAGCGGCCGGTCGCGGCGGACGGCCTGAGCGTCACCCAGCTCAACGACGAGCACGCCTTCATCGCGCTGCCGGCCGACATCGAG
Organism: uncultured Chloroflexia bacterium; assembly: GCA_963789905.1. GTDB lineage: Bacteria > Chloroflexota > Limnocylindria > Limnocylindrales > CSP1-4 > CAWBMK01. The sequence goes on from CAWBMK010000007.1 coordinate 422,554, forward strand.
CTCGATCCCGGAGACCTGATCGCGTTCGGGACCACCCACCCCTGCACGACCTTCGACCGCTGGCACGTCATCGCGATCATCGACGACGACTTCGCGGTGATCGACGCCGTCCGCACGTTCTTCTAGTTCGCATCAAGCAGTTGTTCGGAGGAGCCAGATGGACGACGGGAGAAGGGCGGCCCAGGAGCTCATCGATTCGCTTCCGGAGCCACGCCGGTCGCAGATGCAGCATCTCCACGACGTGATCCTTGACGCTCTGCCGGCCATCGACGTCGCGGTACACGAGTACAGCGGCTCGATCATCGGCTACGGCTGGTACGACTACAGCAACAGCAAGGGTCCAGCCGGGCGTTGGTTCTCCGTCGGCCTGGCCAATCGAAAGGCATACATCTCGCTGTACGCGATGGCTCGCCGCGATGACGGTTACCTCGTCGAAGCCATCCACGATCGGTTCCCCGGCACGAAGATCGGTCGAAGCTGCATCAACATCACCGCCCCCGAGCTCATCGACGATGCGGCAGTGGTCGATCTGGCCCGCGAATCGTGGGCTCAGTACAAGGACGGGTTCCATCGCCCGGAGCGCTCGGCGACTCCCCGATAGGGGAGACATCGGGCATCGGCTCAAGTGGACTGAGCGTTTGCGCTAGTTGGCTATTGACATTAGCCATGAAGGCTATATAGTGTAGCCATCAGGCCCAATGCACCGAAGGAGCCGACCATGATCGCAACCGCCAGCCAGCCCATCGGCCATCGCCATTCCCGCCATCGGACCACTCGGCGACGGGCATGACCGAGGGTTCCGTCCGCTCGTGGCTCCGGATCGAGGGCCTCGCTGCTTTCGTCACAGGGCTGATCATCTTTGGGGTGAGCGGCGGGAACTGGCTGCTCGCGATCCCGTTGCTCCTGTTGCCGGACCTGTCGGCGGCCGGGTATCTGGCCGGGCCCAGGGTCGGCGCCGTCACCTACAACCTGGTCCACAACTGGGCGCCAGGCTTCGTGGCGCTCGGCATCGGAATCTGGCTCGAGGCGCCGGCGGTCTTGCTGGCCGCAGCGATCCTCATCGCCCATGTCGGCATGGATCGCACCATGGGCTACGGCCTCAAGCTCCCCAGCTCGTTCCAGGACACCCACCTCGGCCGGATCGGTCGCACGAAGGCGTGAGTCCCGCCCGGGCACGTACGTCCAACGCCGAGATCGTCGCCGCCGGCCGCGAGCTTCTCGAGGCCGGCGGCCTCGACGCGGTTACGATGCAGGCGGTCGCCGATCGGGTCGGTGTTCGCGCGCCGTCGCTTTACAAGCGATTCCCGAACCGGGCAGCGTTGATCGGAGCGATCGGCGGCGCGACCCTGGAGGATCTCGGCCGACAGATCGCGCCGTCCAGCCAGGAGCCCGATCCCGCGTCGGGCCTACGGTCGATCGCGGCCGCGTTTCGGGCGTTCGCCAAGGCCAATCCGCGGGCGTACGAACTCCTCTTCATGAACCTTCCGGCGGACATGCGCCCGCCGGTCGAGGACACCGCCGTGTCGGCTGAGCCGCTGGTCACACTGACCGAACGGCTCGTCGGACCCAGTCGGGCACTCGAGGCCGCTCGCCTCCTGACGGCATTTGCCAATGGCTTCATCTCGATGGAGCTGAGCGGTGCCTTCCGCCTCGGTGGCGATGTGGACGAGGCCTACCGGTACGGCGTCGATGTCCTTGTCGACGCCCTCGCCCGTGGGCGGCGCCGAAGCTCCCTCAAGTCTTCGGCTGTACCACCGCCAGGACGTTCCGGCTCGGGTCGAGGAACCAGGCGGCCCAGGAATGACCCATGTCGGCGATGCCGTCCGTCGTGACCGGGTCGGGGGCGTGGTATTCCTCGATCCGGACTCCTCGAGCCCGGAGGTCGACGAGGGCAGCGCGCACATCCGGCACACGCCAGGCCATCTGAGTCTGAGTATCCGAGGTGCCGACGGTGCTGAGCGTGACGGCCAGCTGCGTCCCGAAGCCACAGCGAAAGACGATCCGATCGCCTTCGTCTTCCCGCAATATCTCCAACCCCAGCGTGTCGTGATAGAAGGTTCGGCTGGCGTCAAGGTCCGTCGAGAGCAGGATGGGAAACACCGGATGATCGCTGAGCATCGCCTGCACTCCTTGCCGTTGCGGTACTTGCTCGGAACCTGCGTGCCTCAGCCCGATGGCATCTCCAGGTGGCGACCAAGAAACGCGACTGTGCGCTCGAAGGCAAGGTCGGCGGCGGCGGCGCGATAGGCGTCGCGTGACGGCTCGGCGAACCAATGCCCGGTCCCCGGGTATCTGTGGATGACGACATCGCGACCGGCCGACCGCAGCTCCGCCTCGAACGCCGCGATCGCCTCCTCAGTCTCGAACGGATCCGTCTCGGCGAAGTGCCCAAGGACAGGGACCAACGAGCGGGTGAGGACCGAACCCCCGGTCGAGCCGTAGTACACGACTGACGCGGCGAGGCTATAGCGCTCGGCCGGGCCCCACATCGACCAGTGCGCGCCGAACGAGAATCCCACGGCCGCCATCGACGCCGTCGGTCCCAGGCGGTCCATCAAGTGATCCACCGCGACGAGGGCGATCGCATCGATCGCCTCCTCATCGGCCGCCCAGACAAGCCTCTCGGCCTCCTCGGGCGTCGATGCCACTTGGCCGCCGAACATGTCGGGAGCGATGACTGCGAATCCGGACGCGGCCAGTCGGTCGGCATAGGCGACGATGTCGTCGTTGAGGCCCCACCACGGATGGAACACGACGACGCCCGGTGCCCCCGGCTCGGCGTCGCCCGTTGCGTACGCGCGCGACGAGGCGCCGTCCGACTCGATCATCTCGAACACGCTCACGACCCTCCTCGAGTCCCGCGCCTCGTCGAAGTGTACGAGGCCGTGCAGCGAGCAATCCGCTTCATCGGTCGTCGACGCCATTTGGTCGCCAACCGAATGTAGGCTGTGCAGGACGTACGCTTGGCGTCCACTCTGGGTAGGGAGGCATTCGAATGAGTCTTATCGCCTGGATCGTCCTTGGGGCGATCGCCGGAGCCATCGGCAACTACGCTGTAAAAGGCGGCTTCGGGCTCATCGGAACGGTGATCCTGGGCATGGTCGGTGCACTCGTTGGCGGTTTCATCGCCAACGCACTGCTCTACGGGAACGACTTGAACACCATCAACTGGTTGAGCCTCGTCTTCGCGGTGTTCGGCTCGATCCTGGTGATCGGCTTCGCGAAGGTCTTCCGCGGGAGCGGCGAGTGACCGACCGACTCAAGAGCGTTGGATGGTGGGGCGTCGTCGGCCCTGGCGGCGGCGCGCCGGCTGCCTACAAGAAAGCCGATGACTTCCCTGCTCGCCGACGCCTTCGGCCACCATGTCTGGGCCTCGATTCGCGTGCTGGATGCGTGCGCGGCACTCGACGAGGGGCAGCTGGCGACAACCGTGCCCGGCACGTACGGATCGATCGTCGACACCCTTCGCCACCTCGTGGACGGGGACGTGTTCTACCTGGATATCCTGCTCGGCCGGGCGGAGCCATTCGACAAGAAGGGCAGCGACATCCCGACGATGCGCACCGTGATGGTTGGCCACGATCCCGACTGGCAACGCCTGATCGCAGGCGATCTCGACCCGACGACCGTCGTCATCGAGTACGAGGACAACGGCTACGAGACGTATGCGCCGCTCGGGATCAGGCTCGCCCAGGCGCTCCACCATGGGACCGACCATCGCAGCCAGATCTGCACGGCGCTCACCAGCCTCGGCATCGAGCCGCCGGCGATCGACGTGTGGGACTTCGGCAGCCTGGACGGCCGCCACTTCCACAAGGCGCCGATCGCGGCGGCCGAACCGTCTTCCTGAGCCACAGATAGCCTGCCGCCATGTCGCTGATCGCCTTGGTCTTCGCGCTGATCGCGGCGGTCCTGCACCTCGTCTTCTTCTATGCGGAGAGCATCACCTTCGCGCGCCCGACAACCTGGGCGCGCTTCGGCCTGACTTCGCAGGACCAGGCCGACATCGTCCGACCGATGGCCTTCAACCAGGGCTTCTACAACCTGTTCCTGGCCGCAGGGATCCTCGGTGGCCTCGGACTCATCGCGACCGGCTCCGACGTCGCCGGACGAGCCATCGTCCTGTTCGCGTGCGGGTGCATGGTGCTCGCAGGCGTCGTCCTCATCGCGACCAGCCGCGCCATGATCCGGGCGGCCGTCCTTCAAGCGGCTCCGCCGCTCGTCGCCATCGTCGCTACGTTGGTCCTGTAGCGGCGCGATTACGGTGATGGCGAGGGCAGGGCGCTCGTCGGCGCCCCGTCCTTCAGGCACAGGCTTAGGAGATCGACCGCGCCGATTGCCGGTTGAACGAATGCACAACCGATCCTGGCCGAGAAGTAGTTCGGGTAGGTCTGGTATCCGTACGGGATCAACAGTGCCGAATCATCGACGATCCGTCGGGCAAGGGCCATGGCCGCGTCGATCCTGGGTTCGCCCGTCAACGTTCTGACGCGTTCGATCTCTCTGGCGTCGGCTTTCCCGATCCAGCTTCGACCGGCGAGATCACGAAGGAGCGTTCCGGCATCCGGATACTCGGCATCGATCCCGGCCTCGAAGATATCAATGGCTGCGGCGGGCTTGGTGGCATCACCCCATGGATCGTCGGACCGGTGGAGGACTACCGTGATGCCGATCGCCTTCAGTTGGCTTGCGACTTCGCTGGCCAGCGCATCGCACTGACCACAATTGCCCTCTGTGGGTACCGCCATGGTGACCGTGAAGGTGCGGCCACCCATCAGGGCTCGAGCGCGGTCGAGGTCCGGTTCCGATACGTCCGCGGCCGCGACACCCGCGATGGCTGGGGAGAGCAGGGTGTTCCCTGGCTGCAACGGCCAGATCCGGGCCAGCGCAGGACGATCAAGCGCGAGGGCGACCGCCCGGCGAACGTTCGGATCCTTGAACGTCTTGCGAGCGGGGTTCAGGGCGAGGTACGACGTCGCGACCCGGGTGGCCCCGAACCAGCGCTGGTCGCCTGCCCGTGCCGCGACGCTCTTGGGTCCCCATGTCATGTCGAGCTGGCCGCCGGGCCCGACCAGTGGCTCGTACAGATCGAGCATTGCCCCATCGACCTGCCCGGTCCTTACCGCGGATAGAAGGTCGGACTGCGATGACAGGAGGTGGATCGCGATGGCATCGAACGGCTGGGGCCGGCTTCCGTGATAGTTCGGGTTCTTCTTGAGCACCACCAGCCTAAGGCGGAGTTGCTGCGCGAGGTAGTAGGGCCCGGCTCCGGCCACCGGAGGATCCGCGTGGAGCCCTAGTAGGGCCGCTGGCGTGCCCTCCGGCACGGGGCAATAGAAGGGCAGCGACAAGCGCTGGAGGAAGTCCGGCGATGGCGCGACTAGCCTGATCGTCAGGCGGTCGCCGTCTGCCGAAAGCCCATCGACCGAGCTGGCCGTGCCGTCGCGGTAGGCCTGGGCTCCGGCGATGTCGTCGAGGAACTGAGGTCCGGGGGCCCAGTCCACCAGAGTCGGCGATAGCGCCCGCTCGATCGACGACCGGAACGTCTCTGCCGTGACCGGCTCGTTCGATGGCGGCGAGAATGCGAAGCCAGGGCGGATCGTAAAGGTGTAGGTCAGCCCGTCCGCGCTGACCTCGGGCATCGATTCGGCGGCCTCCGGCTCGAGTATGAGCCCCTCCGGGCCAGGCTTGTCCGGGTAATGCAGGAGCCCGAGACAGGTCAGGTACTCGGCCTGGCGCACCTCGACCGACCAGTTGATCGGCGGATCAGGGGACGGGTCGTCCCACTGGAATCCCTCGGTCGAAAGCGTCAGGATCGATCCTTCCAGCTCACCGATGACGTCGTCGGATGTTGGCCCGACAGCCACCATCAACTGGTCCTCACCCACGGCGATGCTCAATGTCGCATGCCCTGTATCGATCGTGCGGGACTCGCCCGTGATGGCGTCGATTCGCGTCAGCGTCCCGTCGCGGTTGTTGGACAACCAGACGGCATCCTCCGCCGCCGAAGGCGTTCCTATGCCCGGACGGACCTTGATGAGGCTTTGGACGCCGGTTCGATCGAACTTGTAGAGGATTCCCTCACTCGACTCCGAGACCCAGCCGAAGCCACCGGCGAAGGCCATGTTCGTCAGGATCTTGTCCGGCGCAACGCTGATGGGAGCGGTCGCGGTGTTCGTCGCGGGATCGATACGGCCGACCCGGCCGTCGCCCGAGTACCAGACGGCGCCGTCGCCGAAGTCGATGGCGAAAGCCCGGACGTCGGGGATCCGTGCCTCGATTCGACCGGTGGTCGGATTCATCCGGTCGACCTCCCCGGCGTCGGGACGTGAGAACCAGATCGAGCCGGCGCCGACGGCGACGTCGATAGCTTGGGCCCGGTCGTCCGCGTCCTTGCCGATCGGGAACGAGGCGCGCACGCCGGTTGCCCTGTCGACACGGACGACCTGAGGCGCGGTCTGGTCGGTGAACCAGAGCGCCTCTGGGCTGAAGTTGAACCCAAGCTCCTGGTCGACCGGGATGTCGAACGACTTGACCACGGCATGCGTGACCGGATCGATCTGGTCGATCGATCTCGGGTCCGCGTGGACCTGCCAAAAAGAACCATCCGCGAAGATGGAAATGCTCCTGGGCGACCGGATCGGGGTCGAGTCCCCGAGACGGCCTGTGTTGGCGTCGTAGAACGCAAGGAGTGGGAGATCGGCCAACGCGAAAGGGCCGGTCGGAGGAGATGAAGCTGATGAGCCCGGGCCGCCGGACCCATCGGCGCCGGCCGAACCGCCTGGACTCCCGGGGGCTGTTCCTAGCTGACCGATGAACCCCCCACCGACCACCCCGACCAGCACGGCGAGCACGGCCAGCCCGGCCACTGCCACAAGCACCCGCCGATCGGGTCCTCGTCCGCCATTTCCCGAAGCGATGCGGCGGCCCTTCGCCCGCTCCGACGGGATCACAGCAACCGCCCGCACGGACCCCTCGTAGCCCTTGAGTTTGATCGAGCGGGCATCTACGTACGCGATCCCGTCCATCTTGGCCGCCAGGTGGATGACCGCCTCCGATGCCAGGATCTCGCCCGGGCCAGCCTGGGCGCAGAGACGAGCGGCCAGGTTCAGCGCCGTCCCCCGATAGCCGTCACCGACCGGGATGGCCTCTCCCGCGTCGAGGCCGATGCCTACGCCACGCGGGAGTTGCGCCTCGACGAACCTCGCCTGTAGATCGATCGCTGCTCGGAGCGCCCGGCGGGCGGACACGAACACGACGAGCGCTTCGTCACCGCGCACTTCGAGCAGGAAGCCCTCACGCGCACCGACGACCTCCGACACGAGCTCGGCGAACCTCGCTGCGAGGGCCGCTGCCGCCTCGTCGCCGTGCTCGCGGGTGTAGATCGTGTAGCCGCGGATGTCGGCGATCAGGAATGTCCGCAGTTCGGTCTCGCCGGACGGAGCGGCCGGATACTGCGGGTCGGCCGTCGAGGTTGGATCGGTCGTGTTCGGCGGCCCGTCCGACTTCGGCGAATTGCCATCCTGGCGAGTGGAGGCGTGGTTGGGCTCGCTCACCTGCCCCTCCCGTCGAGACTAAGCCTAGTGTGAGTCTACGGACGGCAGCAAGACTGATGATGTCGGTCCCGTGTCAGTGAGATTGTCAGTGAGATCGTGCCGTGTTGGCGGGCTCTAGCTCCGCGGACGCGACGGAGAGCCCGATGGACTACGAGCCTCCCGTGCTCAGGTCAGCCACTGGGCCGCAGCTCTGGACGACGGGCACGAGACGCCAGTCGAGTGGTCGGGGCAATAGCCCGGGATCGTCGCGGAGTCAGCCTGTCGGTTGCGATCGACTGAGGACTGGTCAGTGATCGTCCTTCGGGTCAGGCGGGAGCTCCCGTTGGGACGACGCCGAGTTGCTGCATCATCGTCAGCAGGTCGATGACGCCCCAGTGCTCGCGCACGCGGCCATCGTCGGCGAAGACGAAGATGTCGATCAGCTGGATATCGACAGCCTTGCCGGTCGCCGGCATGCCCTGGAACTCGCCCTGCTGGGTGCCCGTATAGCGCACTCGCGCGACGGCCTTGAGACCGTCGACGATCACGTCTTCTACGGTGAGGCGGAGGTCGGGGAACGCTGCGATCTGCATGCGGAAGAACGTCTTGACCCCGTCCTTCGACGGCGCGAGGCCGGGCACCTCTTCATGCTCGATGAAATCGTCGGCCAGGAGCTCGCCGAACCCGTCGACGTCCCCCGCGCTGAGCAGTTCATACAGGCGTCGCGCGGTGGATGCGTGATCCATGGGTGGTGCTCCGTCCAAGGGGTTTGGGTGGGCAAGTGTACTGTGGCACCGCGGCCGGCACCGCCTTCAGCTACAGGCGAACGGACGGTCCGCGGCTGCGCTCACTCTTAGGCCGACTGGGCACCAAGCCCCCGGCTACTTCTCGATATAGATCGTCACTGGCGGGATCATCCCGTACTGCTCCATCTCCACCGCCATCTCGGGCGAGACGGCGGTCTGCGCCGCCTGAAAGGCCTCCATGTCGGTGACGTCCCAGGTGCTGGCGACGCGGTTGCTGCCGTCCGTCGCGACGTAGCTCGTCCCGTCCGACGCGGAGGCGGACAAGTGGGCAATGAGCTCCGGCTTGAACTTCAGCCAGGCCTCGACATCCTTGACCGCCGCAGTAACCACGATCCTCGGCATGCCTTCTCCTTCGGGAGGCGCGCCTCGAGGCCCAGTGCCGAGGACGGCGACCCAGTGCGTAGTCGGGAGTATGCGGGTGCGCTCCACTTCCCGTCCCTGCTGAGGGAAGCCCTCAGTCCACGTAGCTCCGCGTTTTCAGACGGATGAAGCTTCAACTGAGCTGCTCGGCCAGTGCGACGATGATGCCCTCGGGGCCGCGGGCGTAAAAGAGCCGATAGCTGTCCTCGTACTGCTCCACCTCGCCAATGAGTTCGGCGCCGCGGGCCTGCAGGCGGGCTGAAGTCGATTTCGTCCAGATCGGGCTGAGTCAGCCTAATGTCGGTTCCGGTTACCGCAACGGAACCGCCTGCCCGTTCGCGTCCTCCACGATGCGGGCGCCGAGGTCGGCGGCGAGCGAGACCGTCAGCTCACGAACGGCAAGCGCAGCGGTGCCCGGCCCCGGAATCGGGCAGGGCAGCGTCTCGACCTTGACCCGAACCTCGGTGAGCGTTTCCGTGACGTTCGTGACTCGCGTCCAACTGCATGGGGCGACGCCGACCTTCACCGCGATGGTCCGCTGGTTGACGACCGCGTAGGAGTTCATTTCGGGAACGACGACGGTCGAGTTCTGAGCCGCAAGGAGGAGGACACCTACGACGACGAGGGCGATCGCGAGCCAGAACCTACGGGGAACCCGGGCCGACCGATTCGCCTCCATTCGCAGCGCCTCTTGTCCAACGTCGGAGCGGACCGATCTGACTAGTCGACGTACTGAAGCGGCGTGACTCCGAAGTCGTCCGGCAGCGTCACGCCGGTCCGGTGGTCCGGGCAACATGCTCCCGGGCCTCCTTTCCCTGAGGGAATGAGTCAGCCTACTGCAGGGGTCTCCTTCAGGCCGATCCGCCGCCTAGGAGCTCATCTTCGAGCTGAGTTGGATTGGGACCGTCTCGATCAACGCACGCGACCGAATCATCGGCTCGGTGGTCATCCGGTACTTCCTGAAGTGGGGCGACTCCAGGTGCGAGTTGTAGGCCGACTCGTCGGCATATATCTCGAAGAACCGGAGTCGGGAAGGGGCGTCCTTCTCGGCGACGGCATACAGAGCTATCACGCCGGGCTCCACCCGCACTGACTCGTCCATCTCCGCCTTGACCGCCGAGATGAAAGCCTCGCGCTGTGCGGGGTCCACTTCGATGTCGGCCACGCGCACGAACGGCATCACCCTCATGAGGCGTGATGATGGACGGTCGGGCTAGTCGATGTACTGCAGCGGCGTCACGACGAAGTCATCTGGCAACTTCAGGCCGGTCGAGTCGTTCGGGCAGTAGGCGGCGGGGTTCTCGAACCTGTCGGTGTACTGCCGCTCGGTCGATATCAGCGCGGCAGCGGGTTGGGCCCGGTGGCCGTGACCAGCCGCTGGGGCACCCAGTCGTCGACGTGGTGGAACCCGTCCTCGAACCGGCCACCATCGAGCTCGACGGATGCCTGCAGTGACAGTCGATAGAACTTCACGTGGGTGAAGTCCTCGAACAGGATGTAGACGGGGTCGGGTGTGCTGTTCGGGCCTTGGAACTGCTGTCCCGTCAGGACGGGCTTGTGGGCTCCGACGAACGTGTCGAAGGTGTCGCCGACCACGACGCCGAGGTGCTCCAGCCCCATCTTGTAGACGCGCTGGTGGACGGGCGGGATGAGCTCGATGAGCGGGACGTCCTGGCCTTCGAGGACTTCGAGCGGCTTGGCGGGAACGATCAAGGAGATCGGGCGGCCGTTCCAGACGTTCTCCCAATTCGCGGTCGCGTGGCGCTCGAGGAGCGTCCGGACCTGGACGTACTGGTCCCACTCGGGCACCCGGTATGCGAGGTGGCTGAGCGCGTACGGGGCGATGTCGATGCCACGCGCCAGCAACCGGTCGCGCTGCTGGGCCGCGAACGCTCGGTAGTCGCCGATGATGTCGGCGATCGGGTCGGTCATCTCACGCTCTCAGCATCGCAGACGCCGGGCCGTCGGACCTGGCTCGGGCGTCTAACGGGCGAGCTCGACGATGCGACCCTCGATCTGCCCGGCGTCCGCGTATTCCTCGCCGTGCGCCAGCCCGATCCCCTGCAATCCGAGCCCTGTCGCGGCAGCGTCGGTCATGAACAGGTAGGGGCGGGCGCCGATCTTGTCGCGCACGGTGTTCTTGAGCAGCCGATGGGCGACGGTCACGGCGGGCCCGAGCAGGTCGCTGCCCGATCCGACCGACTGGCGGACGGCCGGTCCGCGATGGAGGACCACCTTCAGGTCGAGGTGCGCGACGGCAGGACACGCGATGCAGATGTGGTCGTTCGAGGGGATCGCCCGTGTCCGGGCGTCGATGAACGCCCGGTACGTCCCGTGGATCGTCTCGAGGACACGATCGCCCTGGCCATCGAGACCGGCCGCCGGGGCTGCCGCGAAGACGGCATCGCCTTCGAGCTTGACCAGCGCGAGATCCGGCTTGACGCCTTCGACGACGGCGTCCAGGAGGTCGCCCAGGATCGAATATGCGGCGGGGATGCCGTCGCTGAAGTCGACCCCGTGCTCCGCCTCGACGCCCGACATGAATCCGGTATAGCCGGAGATATCGGCCAGGAGGAGGTATCGCTCGCCTGCGGCGGCCTCCGCCCAGCTCGGATCCGATCGGACTGCCTGTGCCACGTGGCGATGATAGCCACGGTCAGCCCGGGCGAGAAGGTCGACCATCCTCGTGGGGACGAAAGCCGCGGACTTGGCCGGTGGGCTAGTCGACGTACTGGAGCGGCGTAACCGCGTAGCCCTCCGGCAACTTCACGCCGGTCGCGTGGTTCGGGCAGTAGCCCCTGGGATTCTTCGATAGGTACTGCTGGTGGTAGGCCTCGGCGAAGTAGAAGGGTGGCGCCTGGCGGATCTCGGTGGTGATCGCGTCGTAGCCGGCGCGTGAGAGGGCCTCGGCGTAGGCGTCGCGCGACCCCTCGGCGGCCTTCCGCTGCTCGTCGGTGTGCCAGTAGATCGCGGAGCGGTACTGGCTGCCGACATCATTGCCCTGGCGCATGCCCTGGGTCGGGTTGTGATCCTCCCAGAACGTGCGGAGGATCTCGTCGCGGCTGACGATCGTGGGATCGAAGACGACGCGGACGGTCTCGGCGTGGCCGGTCTTGCCCGAGCAGACCTCCTCGTACGTGGGATTGGGCGTATGGCCGCCCTGGTAGCCGGCCGCGGTGACCCACACGCCGGGCAGCTGCCAGAACGCCTTCTCGGCGCCCCAGAAGCAGCCGAGTCCGAAGTCGATGGTCTCGAGTCCGTCGGGATACGGTCCGGCCAGTGGCCGACCGTTGACGTGGTGGACGTCGGCTGTCGGGATCGGGTCGGGACGCCCGGGAAGGGCGTCCTCCGGGGAGGGGATGCGGCTCTTGGCTGGGTTCGAGAAGGGGAACATGGCCGAAGTATGACTGTCGCCGATGACGAATCGGTGACTAGGGCGTGGCCAGCGTGCCGCGCTCGATGCGGACGTCGTCGAGACCGGCCTTCGCGCGGTGATGTCCGGCGTCTCCGTGTTGCGACAAGGCCAGCTCAGCGTCCCTGAGTGCCAGCATCGCGTCCTGTGTGTCGAGGCCGCCGATCAGGAGGGCCGGCTGCTCGACACCAGCGACGTGGCCTCGTCGAAGACGGGGACACCGCTCGCCGCCGCATCGTCCATGAGGTCCGGCACCGTGTCATCGTTCTCGGCCGGGGCTGGCGGCACCAGCGAAGGGGTAGCCGAGCCCCGACGGCGGGCGACCTGACCTGAAATGATCCAGGACACCACGGCCAGGACGATTACACCAGCCGTGACGGCGATCGCCGTCCTGACGATCCGGCGTCGCCGCGACGCTCGGCGCTGTGCGGGCAGACGCCCCCTGATATCAGCCGGCAGCCGCTCGACGAACTCGGCGGCGATCGCCCGCAGATCGGGTGGTTGCCAGTCGTCGAGGCTCGCAAGCGCGTCCTCGACCCGGTTCGTCGGCCGCGGTTGGGTGATCGGTAGTGTCGCCATGGCAGCCTCCTTCCTCTCTCTAAGGGTAATCGCGGGCGGGCGGACACGCCGGGGGTCTCAGCCGACCAGGGCTCTCTCTCGTCAGGGATCGACGGGCGCGTCAGGGGATCGGCAGCGAGCCCCGCTCGATCCGGACGTCGTCGACCCCGGCCTCGACGACGTTGTTGGTGCCGCCGTCCTGGGCCTCGAAGACGATCCGGATGTCCTTGTCGTACCAGGCGTTGAGAGCCACCCGGCGGCGGACCCAGACCGCGTCGTCGTCCGCGGCCCGGCCCTTCTCCTCGTAGACCAGGGTCCGCTCGCCGGTCCCGACGTCCTCGATCCGGACCCGGAACCAGTCGTCGGTCGGGGTGGAGGCGGCCGAGTGGGCGAAGTAGTAGACGAAGTTGAGGGCGCCGGCCCCGTCCTGGAGGTGGATGACCGGCGAGGCGATCCGGGTCAGCCCGTCGAGGTCGCGATCCGAGGCGTTGGCGCCGGCCGCCCGCCCGGTGGTGAGGTCATAGGAGCCCGACCAGGTCGTGCCCGCCTGCTTGGGCCCGTTCCAGAAGACCCCGTCTGGGTTGCCCCGCCACCAAGCGCCCCGTTCGACGGTCCCGGCCTCGAGCTTCCAGCCCGTGTACGTCTCGAAGTCGTCGTAGAGCGGGCCGCAGTTGAGATCGCGGTAGCCCGATGCCGCCCAGGGACAGCCGGCCTGTTCGATCAGGTAGAGGACCATCGCCTTGTTCCGGGCAGTCTCGGCGGCGATGCGCTCATCGGCTGGGTAGTGGTCGCCCAAGACTGTTGCCGTCTCCGGCGGGTAGAGCTCGACGGTATACGAGAAGATCCGATGGTGGCCGTACATCCAGTCGATCTGGTCGCCGTCAGTGATATAGAGATCGGACGATTGTTCGGCCTTGTAGCCATTCGTCGAGGCCATCTTCTTGCCCATCGCCACGAACGCGTTCCAGTCGTGGCTGGTCATGTCGCCCGGGATGTTCGTCTTGGTATAGCCGTACGGCCACAGGATCAGCTTGCCGTTGGTGTGGAAGGTGATGTGGGTCCGGATCTGCTGCCGCCCACCGACGACACGGCTGTTGACGAAGTCACGGATGACGCGTGATTTCAGGAGCTGAGAATGCCTTCGAGCCGCGGTATTCGATCGACGACTTCGAGCTCGACGAGCCGCCGCAGCAACCCCAGCGGTAGTCGTAGTTGCGGTTGAGGTCCGTCCCGACGTAGCTGCTGCCGGCGTTCGGCTGGCGGTTCTTGCGCCAGTAGCGGTAGGGATTGCCGGTCAGGTCGTACTCGGCGCCGTCCGGGTTGACCATGAAGACGATCCAGATCTCGCGACGGTCGACGAGGCTGGTGATCGTCGAGTCGGTGCCGTAGCCGTTGGCCAGCGTGTTCAGGATGTAGAGGGCCTGCTCGACCGTGAAATGCTCGCGCGCGTGGTGGAGCGCGTCGAACATGACCTCGGGTTCGTTCTCGTCGGTCGCTACGTTGTCGCTGATCTTGGCCGCCCAGATGTCGCGGTTCTGATAGCTCTTGCCGATCGACAACACGTTGACGATGCTGGGGTGTGCCGCTTCGACGTCGTGGATCTCGGTGACCATCTCGGCGTAGTCGTGGTACTTGCTCATCGACGATGGCCAGCCCGCCAGCACGCCGGCGGGGAGCGCGATGCCGACGATGGCGGTGAGGACAAGCGCAGCGGGCAGCGCGCGGCGGATCCGGGGACGCATGAGGGGCAGGGTAGCGCGCCGACGCGTCTGCACCTGGATCCCCCAAAAGGACCGCGAGCCCACGTGACTAGGGCGTGGCCAGGGAGCCGCGCTCGATGCGGACGTCATCGAGACCGGCCTCGACGAGGTTACCGGTCCCGCCGTCCTGGGCCTCGACGACGATCCGGACGTCCTTGCCGTACCAGGCGGCGAGCGAGAGGCTGACCCGCTTCCAGGCGGCGTCGTCGTCGAGGGCGTGTGCCCTTCTCCTCGTAGACGAGGGTCCGGGTCGACGCCCCGACATCCTCGATCGAGACCCGGAACCAGTCGTCGGCCGGACGCGATGCGTTGGAGTGGGCGAAGTAGTAGTAGAAGCTCAGGTTGCCCGCCCCGCTGGCCAGGTGGACGACCGGCGAGACGACCCGGCTGAGGCCGTCGAGATCGCGATCGGATGCCGAGGAGCCGGCCGATGGCCCGGTCGTCAGGGCGTACGAGCCCGAGTGGACCGTGTCGAGCTGCTTGGGACCGTTCCACCAGACGCCGACCGGGTTGCCCCGCCACCAGGCTCCCGGGGCCGCCGGGTTCGTCTCGACCGTCCAGGCCCGGAACGTCTCGAAGTCGTCGTACAGCGGCCCGCAGTTCGACCACGATGCGCCCAATTCCGCCCACGGGCAGCCGGCCTGCTCCAGCAGGTAGAGCACAGCCGTCCGGTTCCGTCCCGTCTCCGTCGGGATCTGCTCATCGTGGAGGTAGAGGGATGTCGCAGGCTCGAGCTCGATCAGGAAGGCCATGATCCGCTGTCGGCCGTAGAGCCAATCGAGCGCCGTGCCTGAGTGGATGTAGCGATCTCCCGCCTGCTGCGGCTTGTAGCCATTGCGGACGGCCATCCCCTTCGCCAGGGCGACGAAGGCGGAATGGTCCGCAGCTGTCATCGTCGCCGGCACATCGGCCGTCGTGTACGAGAACGGCCAGGACACGAGTCGGCCGGTCGTATGGAACGAAATCGAGGCCCGAATCTGTTGCCGGCCGCCGACCACGCGGCTGTTGACGAAGTCGCGCAGTGCCCGCGTCTCCGGAGCCGAAAACGGTTTGGGGCCGCGGTAGCGAGAGTCGCGCGGGTTGGAGCTGGCGCCGCCGCAGCAACCCCACATGTAGTCGTAGTTGCGGTTGAGATCGGTGCCGATGGCCGTCGAGCCCGGCGTCGGCTGGCGGTTCTTGCGCCAGTTTTGGTAGACGCGATCCTTGATGTTCCACGTTGCGCCGTCCGGATTGACCTCCAGGACGATCCAGATCTCGCGGCTGTCGACGATGGCGGTGACTCGGGGATCGGTGGCGTAACCCTCGGTCAGCCAGCGGAGCATGGCCAGGGTCATCTCGGTGGCCATGTGCTCGTCGCCGTGATGGAGACCCTCGAGGAGGACCTCCGGCTCGGCCTCGTCGGTGGCCACGTTGTCGGAGATCTTCACCGCCCACAGTTCCCGGCCTGAGTGGCTCTTGCCGATCGAGAAGCGCTCGACGATCGCCGGGTAGGCCGCCGCGGCTGCGGCGACCTCGGCGGCCATCTCCTCATAGGTGTGATAGCCGGTCTCGCCGGGCGGGAACTCGTAGGTGACGGCGGCGGCCTGCGCCGGCAGAGCCGCCGAGATAAGCACGGCCGCCAGGAGAGCGGCGCGCATGCGATGACGCCTCATGAGTGCCATCGTCGCCGGGTGCACCAACTCGGTCAACCCGACCGGTTGTCCCGGTGGCTAGTTCGGCCGGCCTCCGCTGGCGCTGGGTCCCTGCTCGCGCAGGAAGCGCTCGATATCGGCGATGAGATCGTCGCCGGAGGGCTGCCGCTCCTCGTCCACCATCGTCTCGAGCCGTTCGACGTGCACTTTCGTGGCTTCGTCCGCGGCCGCCGCCGCGTCCAGGCGAACGCGAAGCTCGCTGGCCTCGGTGGCCAACGGCTGGAGGGCGACCGGCCCATCGAGGTGGCGTTCAACGGCCCGCAGCAGTTCGACCGCGGCAGCGGGATATGGACCCGACAGGTAGTGAGGGATCTGGGTGTAGTAGCCGAGCGCCGGGATGCCCGCCTCGGCCACGCCCATCTCGAGCACGGAGATCGCGGCGGCCGGCACCCGTAGCACGCCGTCCGGCCCGGCATGGACACCGCCGCGCAGGAGGCCTTCGCGCGAGGCTGAGCCGAGAATCGGCACGGCGCGTGTATGCGGGACCGCCGCGGGGATCGAACCGAGGCTGATCCACTCCACCACTTCGAGATTCTTGGCGATCTCGATGATCGCGCTCGTGAGCTCATGCCAGTGGAAGTCGGGTTCGTGCCCCGAGAGGATGAGGGCGTCGCGAGCGCCGTATCGGACGGTCCGGATCGCCAGAGCGGGCCAGGTCAGCTCAGCCATCCTCCCGTCGACGATCTCGAGGGACGGTCGTCGGGCGCGGTAGTCATAGAGGACGTCGGCGTCGAACGTCGCCACGACCTCGCCGCCCTCGGCAAGGTGCGTGGCCGCGGTCGTCGCCGCCGCCCCGGCGTCGATCCAGCCGTCGAATGCCGCGACCATGATGGGCTCGCGAACCTTCAAGGCCGGTGTCAGCTCGTAGAGCGCCATGGGCTGAACAGGATAGTGCGCGATCGTCATCGGCGACACTGGCGCCCGGGCCCCAAGCGGAGAGATCGGCGGGACGGCGAGATCGGCGGGCTGGAGGTCGAGAGCGACCGGCGAGTCGTTGGTACGATGCGGGCATGGACGACCCCACCCGATCCGTCGCGGTGGGCCGGGCACTCCGCGCCGCTGGGATGCTCGCCGCGGCGGCGACCGTCGCTTTCATGGCCCTCTTCTGGGTGTCGAGCGAGATCGGACCGGTCAGGGATCGGAGCCCGTGGTCCGATGACCCATGGGATCTCGTCGTCTCGGTAGCCGCGCTCATCGTCCCGGTCGTCGCCCTGATCACCGGGCTGCGGTTCGTCCGATGGGCGGGTCATATCGAGATCCCGCGGGTGGCTCGGATCCAGATGACACGTGGCCTATCGGTGATTCTTCTCGTGATATGGGCCGCGATCATGGCGGCCGCGGGCGCCTTCGCCACTCGCGTCGATCCGGGCGCGATCGACTCGACCCTGGTCCTCCTCGGGACGCTGCTTGCCCTCACAGCGGTATCGACCCTCGCGGCGACGATCGCACGTCTACGCGTGGGGCGCACCGAGGCGCACGTGCGCGTCGCAGCGGTCGCAGCGACAGCGCTTGCGCCATCGGCTCCTGGGATCGAAGAGAACGAGCCCGACGCGATCGACGACCTCATCGTCGTCGGCCGAGGTCTTGCCCTCGGCGTCGCCCGTCTCGCTCCGGAGGCCGGTGTGCGTGGCCTCCGTTTGATGGCGGCGATCGACCGCTTCATGGAGACGTCGGCCTGGAGCCCGCGGGCTCACCGAATCGCTTTCGGGATCGTCGTCGGCGTGCTGTTCGGGATCGCGCTGGCCACGTGGCATCTGCTCGTCGAAGGGCTCCCGGCGCTCGACGTCGCCATCGAGGCCTGGATGTTCTACGCGACCGCGGGCGCGGCCACCGCCATCGGCGCCTACCTCACGTTCGGGCGCTACATGCAGCTCATCCGGCCGCGCCGGGTCCTGGGCGATCGGCCAGCGGCGGGCCAGCCGACGTAGCGGGCGAGTCGTCGTAGCGGGCTAGCCGCCCGAGCGAGGCCAAACCGTCGGGCGCGGCTCGATGAACGGGAAGCGCCAGTCGGACCGGATCGGCGAGAAGACATCGATGACCACGGCCCCATCCGGGCCCGCCGTCACCGCGTGCGGCACCTCTGACAGGATCCGCCACGTCCCGCCCGGTCCGAGCTCGCGCGTCTCGTCGCCGATCGTAAACATGACGCGGCCCTCGATGCATATGCCGAGCTGCTCCTGGACATGACGGTGCTCCTGCACGACGGCTCCGGGCGCCAGCTCGACGATCGCCATCGTGATGTTCTCACCCTCGATCTTGCGGGCGCGAACGGCCTCGCCCCAGACGTCGAACGGGGCGATGGTTCCAAGGTCGACAAGCTCGGACATCGAGTTCTCCTCCGATCGTTGACCGTTCGAGGTGCGGGGGGCCGTTGCCCGGAGTATGGCGGTCGCCGCGTCGCCGCATACCATCGGGCGACCGATGAGAGCGCAGCCGGCAGGCCGAACACTGCATCCACAGATCGGGCGCGACTACCTGCGCCTGGTGTCTGGCTCGGGGGTGTATGTCACCGACGCCGACGGACGTGAGTATCTCGACGGCGTGGCCGGGATCGGCGTGCTCGCCCTGGGCTACGGTCGCGACGACCTGGTGGCGGCCGGCGTTGAGCAAGCCCGGCGCATCCCGTTCGTCCATTCGATGCGGTTCGCAAACGAGCCCCAGGAGCGGCTGGCCGAGCAATTGGCCGCCTTCGCTCCGCCGGGCCTGAACTGGTCGTTCTTCTGCAGCGGCGGATCGGAGGCTACCGAGTCCGCCGTCAAGCTCGTCCGCCAGTATTGGCTCGACCGCGGCCAGCCGTCCAAATGGAAGATCATCGGCCGGCGACCGAGCTTCCACGGCAACACCCTGACGGCGCTGGCGGTGGGCTACCACGCCGCCCGACGCGAGCGGTACCGACCGTACCTGGTCGACATGCCGCATCTCGGCGCGCCGTGGATCTATCGATGCACCGAGCACGGCCCGTCAGGCCCGTACTGCGATGTCTGCTCGGGGCGCGCCCTGGCCGAGGTCATCGAGGCCGAGGGTCCCGAGACGGTCGCCGCCTTTATCGCCGAGCCGATCGTCGGCGCCGCAGCACCTGGCATGACGCCTCCGCCCGGCTACTACGAGACCATCCGCGAGATCTGCGACCGCCACGACGTCCTGTTCATCAGCGACGAAGTCATCTGCGGCGTCGGGCGCACCGGCCGCAACTTCGGGATCGAGCACTGGGACGCCGTCCCCGACATCATGATCATGGCCAAGGCTCTCTCGGCGGGCTACGCCTCGCTGGCAGCGGTGATGGCTCACGACCGCGTGATGGACGTGCTGCGCTCCGGATCCGCCCAGTACGAGCACAACTTCACGATGGCCGGCAACCCGATCGCGTGTGCCGTCGGCAGCGCGGTGCTGGCGGCGGTCGAGGCCGAGGAGGTCGTCCCGCGCGTCGCCGAGCTGGAGCCGGTCTTCTTCGGCGCACTCGAGAGGTTGCGTCGTCACCCGTTCGTGGGGGATATCCGCGGACGGGGGCTGCTGGCCGGGATCGAGTTCGTGGTCCCCGGCGGGACTCAGCCGTACCCCGCGGAGGTCGGCCTCACGGGGCTCATCGACGAGGCGTCGCGCGCCAACGGGCTGCTCGTCTATCCATGCAAGGGCATCGTCGACGGGCGACTGGGCGACTCGATCATGCTGCTGCCCCCCTTGACGATCACTGTGGCCGAGATCGACGAGCTGGCGGATCGACTCGACCGGACCCTGGAACAGGTGGGTGCCGGGCTCCCCCTCATGTAGCGCGTTAGGCTCGCGTCCGGCTACCCGGTCGCAAGGCTCGCCGTCTCTGCGGGCGCCATCTCGAGTCCGGCCGTGCGGGCATCCTCGGCCATCGCCTCGAGCGCACCGTCGCTGCGGAGCGAGGCCAACTCCATGCCCATGATTCG
Source organism: uncultured Chloroflexia bacterium (assembly GCA_963789905.1). Taxonomy (GTDB): domain Bacteria; phylum Chloroflexota; class Limnocylindria; order Limnocylindrales; family CSP1-4; genus CAWBMK01. The sequence continues at coordinate 442,590 of CAWBMK010000007.1, forward strand.
ATCGACGCCAAGCTCGCGGTAGCGCCCGAACATCTCCACGCGCGCCGCGCCGGTCCGGCTCATGTGCGAAGACCAGACGAAGACGGACACGCGTAGCGTCGCCGGATCGCGCCCGATCTCCTCGCAGCGGCTTCGGATGACCGGCAGCGCGTCGGCCACCTCGTTGGGCGTCAGTCCATCGAGGTTGAGCTCATCCGCGTGACGAGCAGCTAGCCGCCAGGTGACGTTGGGCCCGTTGCCGCCGACCATGATCGGGACACGCGGCTGCTGGATCGGCTTGGGGATGTTGATCGCGCCGCGGACGTGCGAGTGGCGGCCTTCGAACGTCGCGTGCCGGTGCTTGTCGCCGGCCAGCATCGCCTCGATGACCCCGAGATCGTCGGCCAGTCGTGCGAGCCGCTCCTTCGTCTCGGGGAAGCCGTAGCCGTAGGCCCGCCACTCGTCTTCCTTCCAGCCGGCGCCGATGCCGAGCTCCATCCGGCCGCCGCTGATCGAGTCCATCGTCGAGACCATCTTGGCCGTCAGCGCCGGGTTGCGATAGCCGGTGCAGATGACGACGTGGCCGAGCCGGACCCGCGTGGTCAGGGCGGCCAGCGCGGAAAGCGAGGTGAACGACTCGAAGGTGATCTCGTCCCGTGACCCGTGGAACGTGTGGAAATGATCGAACAGCCAGATCGACTCGAATCCGAGCCGATCGGCCTGCTGGGCAACCTGGGTCGTCCGCCGCCATGCATCGAGCGGCGCCCAGCCGTCGTACTCGCCGACCCAACCCTGCGGCACGACCACGCCGAGCCTCATGATCCGGGAGCGCCGATCTGTTCACGGAGGTCGATCAACGGCTGCTGGTTGACGGTGATGAATCCGTCGCGTGGCCGATCGAGATCGACGACCAGGATCGTCACGGCACTTAGGGCCACGACCAGTATCACCGCGCTGGCCATGCCACGCTTGCGGGTGATCCCGGCGCTGTAGCCGACCATGCCCAGCGTGAGGATCGAGCCGCCAAACAGCAGCAGGATGACCGACTCGGGCACGCGTGCGTAGAGGCCGGCGGTGAGGCGCCGCTCGTGGAGGTTGATGACGTCGTTCACGCTCTCCACGAACAGGGCCAGCAGGTCGTTCTTGTCGGTGGTCTCGACCAGTTCCTCGGTCAGGGCCCAGAGCTCGACGTTGATCGCCGCTGAGCGCTGGATGTTCGCCTGGAGCGCCACGAGATCTCCAGTTGCGACGCGCAGAGGCACGTATTCGCGCAGGAGCGTCCGGATCTGCTCCCGCTGCGGGGAGGGCTGGTAGCCGGCGCGGAGGTATGCCGTCCGGATGGCCGTCGCCTCCTCGAGCACAAGCCCGCGCCGGGCGTCGAAGCGGTCGGCCGCCATGCCCATGGCGATCGCCAACACGAAGGCCATTAGGGCCAGAAGCGATCCGACCAGGACGCCAGTCGGTCCCTCCTGTTCACCCGGCGTCCGATCCTGCCACCAGCGGCCGACCCGGAACCCAACCTCGTAGGCCGCGAACATCAGGATCGCGAACAGGATCAGCGTGGCCGCGACCGGGATCGGGTCGAGAAGCTGGCGGCTCATACCAGGTGCCAGCGAGTGGCGGTTCGCGGGCTCATGTGCAGATGCTAAGCGACGCCCCGGGCTGCCCAGGCCACCGCCGTGACGACGAACGGAGCCTCGGGTAGCGAGGCGCGGCAGCTTTCTCGCAACTCGGCCTGTCGATCGGCATCCAGACTGACCGCATAGGAACCAGCTGGGCCGACACCGTGCGTGAACGGCTCCCACCACTCCTCGAAGCTCGCATGCTCGAGACTGACGGTGAGCGTCGCCTGCACGATGTGACGCAGCCCCGCCGCTCCCAGGAGTTCCGCCAGGTGACCCTCGCGGACGCCGGCAAGCTGAGATTCATCGTCGACCGTGGGGTCGAGCTGGCGCGCCGCCTGCCAATACAGCCCAAGCGGGCCCTGGCCGCCGGCGTGGTCCCAGACGCAGGCCGCCACGATACCGTCGCGCCGAGTCACTCGCGCCATCTCGGCAAGGCCCGCGACCGGATCCGACATGAAGTGGACAACGAGCTGAGCGAGCGTCGCATCGAATGCTCGATCGGGGAAAGGCAGCCGGTCCGCAGACGCCAGGTGGGCATCGACGCCCGGGTAGCGCGCTCGAACGGCGGCGACGAACGGCTCGGATGGGTCGACGGCTGAGACGGCCTCTGGTCCGACCCTCCCGACCAACTCAGCCGTAAGGGCGCCGGGGCCGCAGCCAACGTCGAGCACCCGCTGCCCGTTGTGAACCCCGGCGAGGTCTGCCAGCTGCGACGAGAGCAGCGCGGAGTACCGGCCCATGAAGCGGTCATACGACTCCGCGGCAACGTTGAATGATGACGAGACCGGGTCCGACCGCATCAGACGAGCCTCCGCAGCTTGGCGATTTCCTCCGCCAACACCGGGAGTTCGGGCGCGGGAGGTCGCTCTAGCTGCAGCCCGACGTGCTCCCGCAGTTGAGGCACTTGTAGCAGCTGCCGTTGCGGATCATGATCGAGCCGCATTCGGCACAGCTGGGAGCGTCGGCCTGGGCCTGGAAGCTCACCTTCGTGCCGCCCAGGTCAAGGGTGATCGGCCCTGATCCGGCGCCGGTCGCCTTCGCCGAGGTGGCATTCCCGTTCGCGTGGCCGTTGGCATGCCCATTCGCGTGGCCGTTGGCCTCGACGACGGGAACCTCCGCCGGAAGGGTGGGTTCGTCCTCAGTCACGGTCGTGGATGGCGCGATCGCCTTTGTTGCGGGTTCACCAGTCTCGATCGCCTCGTCGATGGCCGAAGGGCCTTCTTCCGCTGATGGCTCGAGAGCCACAGCCGCGGCGGCGGCTGCCGCCCCGAAGCCCGGACCATACGGTGACGGGACATCGGACACGATGGCCGATCGATCGATGAGACCAAGGTTGGCCTTGTCATCCGGGGTCAGGAACCGCGAGCCGAGCCAGCGGAAGATGTAATCGACGATCGACTTGGCGATCGGGATCTCCTGGTTGCCGGTGAAGCCCGACGGCTCGAAGCGGACGTGGGCGAACTTGTTGACGAGGTCGCGGAGCGGAACGCCGTACTGCAGCGAGAGGCTGATCGCCGTCGCGAACGTGTCCATGAGCCCGCTGACGGTCGAACCCTCCTTGGCCATCTTGAGGAAGATCTCGCCGGGCTGTCCATCGGGATAGAGGCCGACGGTGATGTAGCCCTCGTGACCGGCGATGTCGAACTTGTGGGTCAAGGCCGTCCGCTCGGCAGGGAGCCGGCGGCGGTGCGGCTTACCCGCTTCCACCTGGGCTGCCGCGAGCTTCGATTGAAGCTCTGCGACCGCCGCCGACTCTGCTACATCGAGATCGCCATCCTTCTTCTTCCCGGTCGAGAGCGGCTGGCTGCGCTTGCTGCCGTCCCGATAGATGGCGATGGCTTTGAGTCCCGTCTTCCAGCCCTCGAGGTAGACCTGCTCGATCTCCTCGGCGGTGGCCGCCTCGGGCATGTTGACGGTCTTGCTGATGGCCCCGGAGAGGAACGGCTGGACGGCCGCCATCATCCGGACGTGGCCCATGTAATGGATCGAGCGCTCGCCGTTGACCGGCTTGAAGGCGCAGTCGAAGACCGGCAGGTGCTCGGGCTTGAGACCCGGCGCACCCTCGATCGTCTCGCGCTCGTTGACGTAGGCGACGATCTCGTCGGCCTGCTCAGGGCGTGTAGCCCAGCCGTCTTAGGGCCCCTGGAACCGTGTTGTTGACGATCTTGAGGAAGCCCTCGCCGACGAGCTTCTTGTACTTGATGAGGGCGATGTCGGGCTCGATGCCGGTCGTATCGCAATCCATCATGAAAGCGATCGTGCCGGTCGGAGCGAGGACGGTGACCTGGGCGTTGCGGTAGCCGTGCTTCTCGCCGACGGCGAGGGCGTCGTCCCACAGCGAGCGGACCGCCGTCTGCATCCCCTCCGGGACCCCCGGCGACGGGATGGCATAGGCCGCATCGCGGTGCTTGCGGATGACCCGCAGGAACGGCGCGCGGTTCTTCTCGTACTCGACGAACGGGCCGCCGTGGTCGCGGGCGATGAGCGCGCTCTGGCGATATGCCTCGCCGTGCATGAGGGCGGTGAGGCCGGCCGCGAAGTTGCGGCCCTCGTCCGAGTCGTAGGCGAGGCCGCGACTCATGAGCAGCGCTCCGAGGTTGGCGTAGCCCAGCCCGAGTGGGCGGAATCGATGCGAGTTCTCCTCGATCCGCGGCGTCGGGTAGCTCGCGTTGTCGACGAGGATCTCCTGGGCCGTGATCGTCAGACGCGCGGCGTACTGGTAGGCCTCGACGTCGAAGTCGCCCTTGTCGTCGACGAACTTCATGAGGTTGAGGCTCGCCAGGTTGCAGGCCGTGTCGTTGAGGAACATGTACTCCGAGCAAGGGTTGCTGGCGTAGATCCGGTCGGTGTTCGCGCTGGTGTGCCAGTCGTTGATCGTCGTGTCGTACTGGATTCCCGGATCGCCGCACAGGTGAGCGGCCTCGGCCATCCGCCGGAACAGGTCGCGCGCCTTGTAGGTGTCCATCGGCGCTCCGCCCTGGACGGCATGCGTGGTCCAGTCCTTGTTGTCGATCACGGCGCGCATGAACTCATCCGTCACCCGGACCGAGTGGTTGGCGTTCTGGAAGAAGACGCTGCCGTAGGCCTCACCGGTGAAGGACGCGTTGTAGCCGGCCTCGATGAGGGCCCACGCCTTCTTCTCCTCGTTGGCCTTGCTATCGATGAAATCGAGGACGTCGGGATGATCGGCGTCGAGGATGACCATCTTGGCCGCCCGGCGCGTCTTGCCGCCGGACTTGATGACGCCGGCGAAGGCGTCGTAGCCCTTCATGAACGACACGGGGCCGGAAGCGATGCCGCCGCCCGACATCTTCTCCTTGCTGGAGCGGATGGGGGACAGGTTGCTGCCGGCGCCGGAGCCGAACTTGAAGAGCATCGCCTCGGTCTTGGCGAGATCCATGATGCTGGTCATCGAGTCCTGGACCGAATTGATGAAGCAGGCGCTGCACTGCGGCTTCTCCTCGATCCCGACGTTGAACCAGACGGGCGAGTTGAAGGCCATCTTCTGGTGGACGAGGAGGTGCGTCAGCTCCGCCCGGAACGCCTCGAGGTCTGCGTCGCTGGCGAAGTAGTGCTGCGTCTCGGCCCAGGCCGCGATCGTGTTGACGACCCGATCGATGAGCTGCTTGACGCTTCGCTCCCGCTCCGGCGTCCCGACATGTCCGCGGAAGTACTTGCTGACGACGACATTGGTGGCCAGCTGGCTCCAGAAGTTGGGAACCTCGACATCGGTCTGCTCGAAGACGGTCTTGCCGGACTCGTTGGCGATGTTCGCCGTCCGGAGCTCCCAGGTGATCTCGTCGTAGGGGTGGATGTCCGGGCGCGTCCAGCGCCGTGGGAACTTGAGGCCCTTGGCGCCTGCTCCCGTGAAGCTCGCCCCGTAGGGGCCGCCGAGCCCGCGCGAATCCGGCCCGATGCCAGATCTCCCCGACCGACCGGTCGCTCTCGTGGTCTTGGTGGCCTGCTCGGCATGGGCCTGATGGGTCTGTGCCTGGTCGGCCATCACGGGAACCGGTGCAGTCGCTCGGGCCATGGTCTGGGACTCCTCTCGGCGGACGTGTTCACTCCCTCGTCTCTGGCTCCCCTGGTAGCTGCGAGGGATCATCCGATCCGCCGCTTGTCGAGCCTCGACTCGCCGCTCACGGGCGGTCTGACCCGTCGTCGGCGCGTCCTTGGAGGATAGCTCGCCAGCCTGCCCGAGTCAACCCCAAAACACAAGATGTAGTGGTCCGATGCACCACCCGAGCGCTACATGTAGCGTCTTTGGCGGATTCGTCCACATCGCATCAACGGCTCAAGGTTTGGTTGTCCACGGCGCTCGCCGGGGTTGTCCACGGCCTCATCCACAATAGCACATGCGTTCATTTTCATGGCCGGGCTGGACTTGCCGAGCTGGGACGCGTTGACGAGCCCGGAGGCGGTGCGATAGAAAGCGCCTATGTCGATGTTTCATGTTCTCGTCCACAGATCCGGGCCGCAGTACGACCTGTCACGGCCGTTGGAGGAGCAGTCCGACTGGGAGGCTCATGCCGCCTTCATGGAGGGACTCGTGGATGACGGCTTCATCATCCTGGGTGGGCCGCTGGCCGACGAATACCGCGTCGTCCATGTTGTTGAGGCGGCGTCCGAGGACGCGATCCGAGCGACGTTCGCGCGCGATCCCTGGCACGAGACGCACCTCCGGATCGCCGCGATCGACCCATGGACGATCCGCCTCGACGGGCGCCGCGCCTAGGCCGAGGGTGGGCGCCGGGGGCCAGAGCTTCCTCAAGAAGCCGCGTGCATAGTCCGGTGATCCGCAATCAATCCGGTCTCGTCTCATCCCAACCCGCCGAAGAGCGATCGTCGTCAGACTGACCTGGTCCTCATGGATGATCAGCGAGTCGGTGCGGCGATCCGCGCAGTTCGGATCAAGCGAGGTTGGCGCCAGGTCGACTTGGCCAGGCACGCCACGGTCTCTCGCGGGACGATCTCGCGTGTCGAGCGCGGCCGCGTGGACGAGCTGACCGTGGCCGCGCTGCGTCGGGTGGCAGGCGCCCTCGATGTCCGGATCGAGGTGCGACCGTGGTGGCGCGCCGGAGACCTGGACCGACTGCTGAACGCCAAGCACTCCGCGCTGCACGAGGAGGTCGCACGCTTGTTTGGAGGGCTGCCCGGTTGGGTCACCGCGCCCGAGGTGAGCTTCGCGATCTACGGCGAGAGAGGAGTCATCGATATCCTCGCCTGGCACGCTGGCCGACGCGCGCTCCTCGTCATCGAGCTCAAGACCGACATCGTCGATGTGAACGAGCTGCTCGGCACTCTCGATCGGAAGAGGAGATTGGCGGCGCGAATTGTTGCCGAGCGCGGTTGGAGGCCAATCACGGTCAGCACCTGGCTCATCGTGGCCGCCAGCCGTACCAACGAGGCGCGGGCTGCTGCTCATCGAGCGACCCTCGATGCCGCCCTTCCGCAGAACGGTTCCCAGATGCGGCGCTGGTTACGGGAGCCAAGCGGAACGATTGCCGCCCGCTCATTCTGGACAGGCGCCGGACCGCGGCGGCCGCCGGCGTCCGTCGAATTGGGACGACCAACATCGAAGAAAGCACGCCCTACGAGCGTTGGCGGGCGCTTGGCGGCTCGCCATCGGGTGGTCGTGACCGGATCGCGCTCAAAGTGAGTTGTCGGAAACCCGAAATCGCGGACCGGACGCCTTGAACCACCCGGATTGTCGCTCAACGCTCAGGTGGCGTGCGTTAATCGGGGGCCCATCGCCCGGGAGCGCTGCGCGCGGCGGCAGTAGGCCGCGGCGGCAATGGGACCCGCGGCGGCAGTAGACGCGGCGGCAATGGGACCCGCGGCGGGCACTCGGACTGAGGGCGCCAGCCCGCATGGCGTCAGTCGCCGTCGGGGAAGACGAGCGGTAGCCGGGCAATCAGGGCGAGGACCGGCGAGCCCGCGACAGGCAGCGTGAGGTTGTCGCCGGAGGTTGCTCCGGCAGTTGATGCGTCGGCCGACTCGACGGGCGGGCCGGCCGGGATCGATCGCCACAGGCGGCTGCGGATGCCGGGCAGGTACGGCGATGCGCGCACGCGGGCGAGGATCCCGGCCAGGCCCTGGCCCGAGACGGCGCCGTGGAGCGCGAGGCCCTCGCCCGGGATGGCGGGCACGGCGACGACATACTCGCCCGGCGCGAGGACCCGGCGGAGAAGGGCCCGACGCTTGTGGAGCGGCTCGGCGAACAACGGCCGGCCGTCGAGATAGAGGAGATCGAAGACGAGGTAGGCGACCGGCGGCCCGACCCTGCCCGCCAATCGATCGTCGAGAGAGGCCGGATCGGGTCGGCCAGAGGGAGTGACGACGACCAGCTCCCCGTCCACGACCGCCGATCGCGCGTCGATCCGCGAAGGCAGGTCGGCCAGCTCGGGCAGTCTCGGCGCCAGGTCCCGCAACCCGGGGTCCATAAGACGAAGAGACGGTCGTCCATCGGCGGTCACATAACCAGCGCCCTCGCCATCGGCGGCCGACACCGCAGGCTCGAGGAAGGCGATCGCTCGGCGTCCGCCCCACGACGGTTCGAAGAGATGATCAGGTGAGTCGAACGGTGTCGCGTGGTGCCGGGCGATCATCGGACGGAGGATCGCGGGCAGGCCCGGCAGACTCGATTCCAGATCGAGCGACAGTTGGTCGGTGGACGGCCCACCAGGAGAAGCCACGGGTGACACTCAGGGACGATGGTAGCGGCTGTCCCCGCGCTGGCTCCTACTTCCGGGTAAGCAGCCCGCCCGTGTGCGCTGCTTCGACGACCCATCGGATCGCATCGGCGACGACGAGCGCGTGCTCGTGCCGGCACACCAGACCATCATGGGTCGCGCCCTGGACGGTGAGGTGGATGCTGTTCGAGGAGAGGTGTGGCAGTTCTGCCTGTAGTGCGGTCAGGACGTCGGCGTATCTGTCCTGTTCCGTGACGCTGAGCACGGCCAGCGGAAGGGACCCCAGACCGCGCGCCGCGTTGATCTGATCTCGCGACATCTCGCCCCACGCGATCAAACCGTCGGCACCCGTGAACCACGGGCGCGGAGTCGCCAGGATCGCATCCATCTCGGCGCGCTGCCGCTCGGGTAGTCCACCGATCAATGCCGATTCCGGGTTCCAGAAACGCAGGACGCCGAAGCGGGCCATGAGGCCCGTCACTCTTGTTCCAAAGGCGACCGTGCGGCCGTTCCTCGAGGCGGGAATGTGTGTCCACTGATCGGGATGCGAGGCATCCACGAGCACCATGCCCACCACGTCATTCGGGTAGAGGTCGGCAAATGCACGCACGACGAGTCCGCCGTACGAGTGTCCGACGACGACGAAGGGACCGTTGATCCCGACGCGCCGGAGGGCGCTACCCAGCTCTTTGGCGCTGCGTTGCGCGTCGCGTGGTGGTGAGCCAGCATCGCTCCAGCCCAAACCGGCGCGATCGTAGGCGACGACGCGCGTAACCGTTGCGAGTTCTTCCTGTAGCCAGGCGAAGTTGGCCGAGAAGGACGCCATACCGGCCTCGAGGATGACGGTCGGCCTGCCTGTGTCCGTGCCAGTGACGTGGAGGTGCAGTCGATGGCCACCGACGTCGACCATCTGACCGGGAGGCGGAAAGGTACGCCTGTCGCGCGCCGTAGCGAGGGTTTGGTAGATCGCGCCGACGATCGGCAGACCGATGACGACGGCCGGAATGAGCAACAGCGGGTTCATCGCGACGCCTCACGAACTCAGCTCGGGCCATCGATCGTGGCCGGCGCTGGCTGGCGCATCACCAGTCTGGATAATCGCGCGGCTGTCAACGTTTGATCGGCATGGCCGGGTGTATCCTGCGCGTCCCATGGTCACCGCCGACCGGCCCGACACCCTCGCCCGCGAGCGCGCCAACGAACTCATCCGCGCCTGGGACGCCCGGCCTGGGAGTCTCGGCGCGATGCTCGGCCGGGTGACGGCGGTCGATCAGGTCGGCGTCGAGGAACGGGTCGATTCGCTCAAGCGCCGGAGCATCAAGCGCGAGTCGAAGCTGTGGGCGCTCGACCTCGCCATTCGGATGATGGACCTGACGACCCTCGAAGGGCGCGACACGCCGGGCAAGGTCCGAGCACTCTGCGCCAAGGCGATCCATCCGCAGCCGGGTGACGCGTCGATCCCCTCGGTCGCCGCGATCTGTGTCTATCCGGCGCTCGTCGCCGACGCCAGGGAGGCACTGCGCGGCTCAACCGTGAAGGTCGCCAGCGTCGCCACCGGGTTCCCTTCTGGCCAGACGTTCCGGGACATCAAGATCGCCGAGACGAAGGCCGCGGTCGAGGCCGGTGCCGACGAGATCGACATGGTCATCGACCGCAGTGCGTTCCTGTCCGGCGACTACCGGACGGTCTACGACGAGATCGTCGAGGTCAAGGAGGCGAGCGGCGAGAAGCACCTCAAGGTGATCCTCGAGACGGGCGAGCTCGGCACGTACGATGCCGTGCGGCGTGCATCGGTCCTGGCCATGGCCGCCGGGGCCGACTTCATCAAGACGTCGACCGGCAAGGTGACGCCCGCCGCGACCCTGCCGGTGACGCTCGTCATGCTCGAGGCGATCCGCGACTTCGAGCGGGCGACCGGACGCGTCGTCGGGATGAAGCCGGCCGGCGGTATCCGCTTTGCCAAGGAGGCGATCCAGTACCTCGTCGTGCTGTACGAGACGCTCGGGCCGCGCTGGATGACTCCCGACCTGTTCCGTTTCGGCGCCTCATCGCTCCTCAACGATGTCCTCATGCAGATCGAGAAGGAACGGACGGGCCGCTATCAGGATCCCGACCACTTCACGATCGACTGATCCGATGATCCCGCTCATCCCAACTGTGCGGGTCGCCGGGACGCATCGGGAGGTCGGACGCCAGGTGGGCGAAGCGACCGCCGACGTCATCCGGCGGACGGTCGCCTTCGACGCCGAGCTGCCCGTCGGACGGACGCGCGAGGAGCAGCTGGCGCTCGCCGACACCTATCGCCGAGCGACGATCGCTGCGACGCCCTGGCTGGTCGAGGAGGTCGATGGCGCGGCCGAGGGCGCGGGCGTCGATTCCCTGGCGCTCTTCGCGGCGTCGGTCGAGGAGATCTGGACGGCACGGCCGTCGTGGGCGGGGACTCCCAAGGGTTCCGGCCGATGCTCCGATCTGGTCGCCGGTCCGCCGGCAACGGCCGACGGTCACCTCTGGGTCGCCCACACCAACGACCTCACGGACGCGGCGGAAGACGTCGTCGCGATCGAGTGGCGGGTGCCCGACGAGCCGGTCGTCTTCAGTCTCGGGATCGGGCCGTTCCTCAGCGTCGGCTGGAACGACGCCGGGCTCTCCCTGACGGGCAACGAGCTGTCGCCGACCGACGACCGCCTCGGCGTCCCGCGACTGCTCATGGTCCGCGAGCAGCTCACGGCTCGAACGCTCGATGACGCCGTCGAGATGGCGCTCCGCCAGGACCGCGCCAGCTCGTACAACACCGTGTTCGCACACCGGGACGGCCAGGTCGTCAACGTCGAGGGGTCGGCCGGGGATGCGGAGACGTGGGGGGTCGACGAGCGGGGAACGCTGGCTCATACGAACCACTACACCCATCCGCGGATGCTCGGTTACGAGGGCGACCCCGAGTATGCGAGGACCTCGTCATCCGTTCGCTACGAGCGCGCCTGCCGTCTTCTCGCCGCCGCCGGGCCCGGTGAGATCGACGTGGACTGGCTGCGGGCGGCGATCTCCGACCACGACTCGAACCCGGCGATCTGCCGCCACACGGCCGATGCAGCCAGCACGCGGACCGTGTTCTGGTGCATCGCAGACGTCACGGCCGGCGATATCCGCTTTGGGGCCGGCAATCCCTGCAATTCGCTCGAGCAACGCTACGCCTTCGCCTGATCGCTGCGTGACTGGGAACCCGACCTCTCGACGATGCGTCGGGCGGTCGTGAAGCCGAAGGTCGTCGCAGCAGCCACTCTGATCGCACTCGCGATCGTCACCGGGTGTGGGACCGCCGCATCGCCCAGCCCGTCGCCAAGCCCATCCCCCGGCCCGGCCCGCTCCGAGATCGAGCTCAAGGTGGCTCTCCTCGATGCCTTTGGACCACTCTGGTTCTGCGATCCGGATTTCTATCCCGTTGGACGCGACGAGCTTGTGTCTATGAAGGATCGTTGGTCCGAGGTGGTCGCCGATCCGGCTGTCCTCGCCATCGTAGCCAGGCGAGTCGGCGTCGATCCCACCGCTCAGCTGACCGACCAGCAGCGGCTCAGCGTCTACCGCGAATGGAAGGTGCTCAACGCGATCTTCCTCGACCGGCAAGGCGGCACATACCGCTTCGACTATCTTGCCCAGCCAGCCCCGGGCGCGGCCGAGGGCCGCCGTGTCGGCGGCCTCATCGGGATGGATGGAACGATCACGATCCGGCAGGACGCCCAGTCCGGCGAGCCGATGTGCCCGATCTGTCTCGTGCGCGGCACCCGAATCGCCGCTCCCGGCGGCTCGATCGCCGTCGAAAATATTCGGAACGGCATGTCCATCTGGACAACGGACGATGTGGGCCGACGGGTAGAGGCCGCCGTGATCGACGTCGGGCGCGTCCATGTCGGGCCTGGCCACGATGCCGTCCGAGTCCAGCTGACGGACGGGCGATCGATCTCGGCTTCGGCGGGCCACCCTCTCATCGATGGCGGTACCGTCGGCTCGCTCGCCGTCGGAGACCCGGTCGATGGCTCGACCGTCGCCACGATCGCGACGATGCCGAACCTGGACGGCTGGACGTTCGATCTCCTGCCGGCGGGCGAGACCGGCTCCTATTGGGCCAATGGTGTGCTGCTCGGCAGCACCCTGCTGATGATCAGTCTCAGGGTCGGCCGAAGACCAGCGCCGCGTTGAGACCGCCGAAGCCAAAGGACGTCGACAGCACTCGTCGGTAGTCGTCCGGACGGCGCCGTCCGCAGGAGGCCGGGCAGTAGCGCTGCGATCTCGTCGTCCGGGAGTCTCGAGATTGGCGGAGCCGGGCGCCCAGCGCGTCGCGGATGACGAGGCCGCACATCGCCGCCTCGATCGCACCGGTGGCGCCGAGGGGATGGCCGGTCAGGGCCTTCGTGCCGCTGACCGGCACGCCCGTGGCTCGAGGACCGAGGGCCTGGCCAGCGCGCGCGCCTCGGCCAGGTCGCCGATCGGGGTCGAGCTGGCGTGGGCGTTGACGTAGTCGATGTCACCGGGCGGACGCGGCATCGGCCAGGGCCAGGGTCACGGCCCGGGCCGCCTCCCGACCGTCGGCGCGCGGCCGGACCATGTGGTGGCGTCGGACGTGGCGCCGTAGCCGAGCACCTCGGCGTAGGGGGTCGGCGTCGGCGTCCTCCGCGAGTCGCCGCCTCGAGGACCAGGAAGCCCGCACCCTCGCCCATGACGAAGCCGTCCCGCAGGCCGATCGAAGGGCCGCGAGGCCCGTCCGGGGCGTCGTTGTGACCGGTCGCTGAGGGCCCGGATGACGTCGAAGGCGCCGAAGGCCAGCGGGCTCAACGGACATTCGACGCCGCCGGCGATGGCGGCATCGATCGTACCCTCGGGGATGGCATCGACCGCCTCGCCGATCGCGACCGCTCCGGCCGCGCAGCTGTTGGCCGTCGCGAGGTTGCCCTTGCAGGTCGAGGGCGATACCGAGGTTGGCAGGCGCCGCACCGCCGAAGACGGCCAGGGCCAGCATCGGCGAGACGGCACGGATGCCGCGCGCCAGGTATCGCTCGTGCTGTGCCTCGGCGAACGCGATGCCGCCGAGGGCGCTTCCGACGTAGACGCCGATCCGCTCCGGTTCAGGGGCACCATCGACACCCGGCGAGAGGGACGCGTCGCTGATCGCCATCGGGCCGGCGGCGAGGCCGAACTGGCTGAAGCGGTCCAGCGAGCGGGCGGCTCGCGCGTCCATGTGGTCGAGGGCCTCGCAGTCGTCGATCTGCGCCGCTACCTGCGAGGGAACGGCGCGGATCTCGAAGCGGTCGATGCACCGCACGGGCGAGCGCGCGCTCGCACGCCCGTCCAAAATGCGTCGCGGCCGATGCCCACGGCGGACAGGACCCCAAGCCCGGTGATCCAGACGCGCCGTCGAGACCCTGTCACGGCCGCTGACCCTCCGCCCGTGACCCTCCGGCGGTTGTCCTGACCCCTGGCCGGCGGGCCTCGGCGAGTGCCTCGGACAGGGCCTTGATCGTGGCGAGGGTTCGTCCCGCGATGGTCGCGTGAAGAATTGGTCGATGATGTGGGGACGAGGTCAACACGGATGGGTCGACCCAGCCGGCCAGCTCGCGCGCGACCGAAGACATGCACGATCTCGACGCGGCTGCCGCCATCCGCTGGTTCGATGTGCCAGGTGACGTCCATGCCGTTGGTCACCCCGCCCACGTGTCGAAAGTGGAGCCCGGCTCCGCCGAGTTGCTCCATGCACGGCTCCGCCAGGCGACCGGCAGGCCGAGTCCCAGGAACGGAATGAGCGGGCGGCGCGCGACGAAGAGGCAGGTCACGCTTCCGTCATCGTGCCTGGCGATGGGTCGTGACCGCGCGTAGTGGGGCAGGAGCGTCTCCCATGTCGTGACGTCGCGGGCGATCCCGAACACGAGGTCGGGCGAGGCTGCGATATCGATCCCGATGGTCGAGCGCATGCGCCGTTAGGGGGCCAGGAGGGCAGCCAGATAGCGCGGATCGAGCGCCCGCGTCGCCGGGATGAGGTCGCCCATGACGAGGCCCATCGTCTCACGAAGACTGGCTCGGCTCGCGAGTCTGCGAGCCGCGTACTCGAGGAGGGCCGGCCGGGCGAGAAACCCCTGGACGAGCAGAGAGACGATGTCCTTCGACCTGAAGCGGGCTCGCATCGCCCGTTCGTAGGCCCAACGTCGTCAGAGCGACCGGTGCGACCCGCGCCCCAGGACTTCGGCGGCGAGTCGCGCCGAGACGAGGGCGCGATGGATGCCCTCGCCTGTGAACGGGTCGAGGAAGCCGGCGGCGTCGCCGATGAGGAGCCAACCGGGTCCGGCCATGCGTGCGACCCGATGGCCCAGCGGGAACGCTCCCTCGATGGCGTCGACGACGTCGCCGGATCTCCACGTCTCCGCTTCGTCATCGGATGGTGGGACGGCTTCAAGCACGGCGGCGCCGATGGTGGCCGCTCCGTCCGCGGCCAACGCGGCCCGCCAGCGCTTGCGCCGGCCAGGACGATGCCAACGTTCAGTCGATCACCGGGCACTGGCGCAAGTCCGCAATAGGCGCCGTCGAGCAGGACCATCCTGGCGTCTCGCGGTCGTGTGCCTCCGACGTCGCGGACATGCCAGGTCAGTCCCACCCGTCGCCCGAGCCGGGCCGGACGGGCGACTCCGACGGATCGCGCTACGACGGATCGGATGCCGTCTGCGCCGACGATGACCTGGGCTTGCACGGTGTGGTCGCCGTCGGGGCCTCGGATCGTCAGGTGTCCGCGCGAGCCGGGCGAGGTTCCCGGTACTACGCCGAAGCCGCGTATCCGCGAAGTACGATCGCTCCCGAGGATTTGGCCAGGTCCAGCAGAGCGGGGTCGAGCGCAGCGCGATCGAAGCCGACCGCGCCCCTCGTGCCGTCGTGGCGGCGCCGTAGGTGAGCCGAAACGCGACCCGCCCCGCGGTCTCGACTCGCATCGCCGGAATGGGCTGCGAAACCATGTCGATGGTCGGCTCGGCAGGCCCACATGGCGGAGTTCCGCCACGCTCGCCGGCGATGCGAAGACGCCGCCGGCTCGCCATCGCCAGCCTGGCGATCGTTCGATGACGACGACCTCACGGCCGAGGCCGGCCAATCGTGCTGCGAGGACCGAGCCAGCCATGCCGCCGCCGACGATGGCGACCTCGACCGAGCGCGGCGGCGATCCCGTCAATCCGTGGCCGAGGGCTCGGATGGGTCCGCCGGCATGGCCGGGACCGCTGGCGCGGCCCGCCGCCGCGCTCGCCGGTGGCCGGCCAGGCCGCGACTTCGGCCTCGACCGGAGATACTCGGCGGCCTCGAGCAGGAGGCGCGGCTCTGCGCGCGAGTACGCCCGCCGGGCCGACAGCGGCGCGTCGTGGCGGCTGTATCGGTTTCTCGTGAAGGTGGACGAGCCAGGCGCCGGCCAGGGTAAGTCTCGTTCGGTCGAGATCGTTGACGACGACGCCGGCACGCGACTCGCGCCAGCTCGCGCAGGAACGCGACGGCCTCGAACGGATCGAGATGATGGAGGACGAGCGAGACATGACCTATGTCGAAGGCGTCGTCGGCGTATGGCAGCGACGGCCGTCCGCGACCGCCAGAGCGAGGCCGGGTGGGGATGAGGTCCGGGTGTCGGCGGACGCAGCGTCGATGACCTCGGCGCGGCTGTCGACGGCGGTGAGGGCAGCCTGGCCGCGCCGCCGACCGGCGTTGAGAAGGGCGATCGGGATGTCGGCTGCGCCGGTGCCGACGTCGAGGATGCTCGGCTGACGGTCCCGTCCAACAGCGTCTCGACCGCGCGCCAGGACAGCCGCGCGCCGCCGAGCCAGCGGTTGGCTCGTCGGAGGTCGCGCAGGTCGCCACGCAGCGTGGCTGGGTCGTCGAGCGGGCCATCGAGGAGCTCGGGCGAGCCGGCGACCCGTCGCACGGTGGCAGGCCCGACGATCGAAGCGGCTACGTCTGGGCGGTACCGCTCTCGACGACGTTGGCGGACTTGCCGTTCTTCTTTCCGACGGCCTTGAGGACGACCTCGGCAACCTTGTCGCCGGCGGCGTCCTCGTCCAGGGTGACCAGGCCGAAGCCGCCCATGAACAGCAGGCCGCTGAGCTCGAGATGGGGCGCATCCGCCGGCAGCGCGTCGTCATCGACACCACGGGCATCGCCGATCCCGCCCATGATCGCGATGAGGTTGGTGGTCACATGCCAGGTCGATGGGACGATGAGGCGACCTCCGCCCATGATCGTCGTGAGTCGCAGGGTCGCGCCCTCGGGATCGAGGATCGCCCCGCGAAGGTCGATGTCTCCGCCGCCCATCCAGAGCAGAGCCGTACCGCCACGGAAGGCCTTGGCGGTGCTCTTGAACCTGATCTCGTCCATGACCGTGGCGAGTGCGACCTCATCGTCCTCGGGGCCGCCCCGCGAGGTGATTCGGCTTTTGGCGATGAATGCCCCGATCGTCGAGGCGGTGATCGTGGCGATGAATCCGACCACGACGACACGAATGAGCCGTCCGAACATGGCGATACCTCCAGTCCTGCTGCGTATGCCCATCGTACGACCATCGGGGGGCGGTGTCGCAGGCCGGTCGATGCATAATGGCCGGGCCATGACGACCGAAACCGAGCGGGCTGCCGTACCGGCCGCTCGCGCCGTCGCGACGAAGCCATCGTCATGGGGCCTCGGTGACGGACGGGCCGTCCCGTGGGAGTACGCCCCGGCGCCCGAGAGCCGCGAGATCGTCAAGCTGCGCGACCACTACGGCCTGTTCATCGATGGTCGAGAGGTGCCGGCGGCCGATGGCGGGCGCTTCCCGTCGGTCAATCCTGCGACGGAGGAGGTGCTGGCCGAAGTCGCCAAGGCGACACCGGCCGACATCGACAAGGCCATCCGCGCGGCCCGTCGTGCCCAGCGAACCCGCTGGGGCTCCCTGACCGGACGGGAACGCGCCAAGTTCCTGTTCCGGATCGCTCGCGTCCTCCAGGAGCGAAGCCGCGAGTTCGCGGTCCTCGAGTCGATGGACACCGGCAAGCCGATCAAGGAGAGCCGTGACGTCGACGTGCCTCTTGCCGCGGCGCACTTCTGGTACTACGCCGGCTGGGCGGACAAGCTCGAGTACGCGTTCCCAGGTCGCGTCGCGCGGCCGCTCGGCGTGGCGGCCCAGGTCATCCCCTGGAACTTCCCGCTCCTCATGCTGGCCTGGAAGATCGCCCCGGCGCTCGCGGCCGGCAACACGATCGTCCTCAAGCCCGCCTCGACGACGCCCCTCTCGGCCCTCCTCTTCGCCGATGTCTGCCGCGAGGCGGACCTGCCGGCCGGCGTCGTCAACATCGTGCCCGGACCCTCGAACATCGGGACGTACCTGGTCAGCCACTCGGGGATCGACAAGGTGGCCTTCACGGGCTCGACGGAGGTCGGCCGGATCATCGCTCGATCGGTTGCCGGGACCGACAAGGCGCTCACCCTCGAACTCGGTGGCAAGGCCGCCAACATCGTCTTCGAGGACGCCGCCCTCGATCAGGCCATCGAGGGCATCGTCAACGGGATCTATTTCAACCAGGGCGAGGTCTGCTGCGCCGGATCGCGCCTGTTCGTCCAGGAGTCGATCGCCGATCTGCTCGTCGACAAGCTGAAGGATCGGCTGTCGACCCTCCGGGTGGGCGACCCGCTCGACAAGAACACCGACGTCGGGGCGATCAACAGTCGAGCCCAGCTCGAGAAGATCACCGAGCTCGTCGCATCCGGGGTGGCCGAGGGCGCGGAGCTGTACCAACCGGCCTGCGACCTGCCGGAACGCGGCTACTTCTTCCGCCCGACCCTGTTCACCAACGTCGCCCAGAGCCACCGCATCGCCAAGGAGGAGATCTTCGGGCCGGTCCTGTCGGTCCTGACCTTCCGGACTCCCGATGAGGCCGTCGAGAAAGCCAACAACACCCCATACGGCCTCTCGGCGGGGATCTGGACGGAGAAGGGGAGCCGGATCCTGGCGATGGCCCAGAAGCTCAAGGCCGGAGTCGTCTGGGCGAACACCTTCAACAAGTTCGACCCGACATCGCCCTTCGGCGGCTACAAGGAGTCGGGCTTCGGCCGAGAAGGCGGGATGCCGGGCCTCCACGCCTACGTCCGTCTCGAGGATCGATAGCGGATGGCATCGAGAGTGGCCGTCCGCAAGACGTACAAGCTGTATATCGGCGGCGCGTTTCCGCGATCCGAGTCGGGGCGCTCCTACGCCATCAGCGCGGCCGATGGGACGCCGCTGGCGAATGCGTGCCGGGCGTCGAGGAAGGACCTCCGCGACGCCGTTCGGGCGGCTCGTGGGGCGTTCGGCGGGTGGTCCGAGCGAAGCGCCATGAACCGTGGCCAGATCCTGTACCGGGTGGCGGAACTGATGGAGGGCCGGCGCGAACAGTTCATCGCCGAGGTGGCCGCCGCCGAGCGGCTCTCGGGGGCGCGGGCCGCCTCGGTCGTGGATCGGGCGATCGATCGCTGGGTCTGGTACGCCGGCTGGGCCGACAAGATCGGCCAGGTGTTGGGTTCGTCCAACCCGGTCGCTTCGTCGTACTTCAATTTCACGATCCCCGAGCCGACCGGCGTGGTCGGCATCGTTGCTCCCGAGACTTCGTCCCTTCTCGGGCTCGTGAGCCGGCTGGCGCCCGCGGTCGTATCCGGCAACAGCGTCGTCGTCCTGGCATCCGAGTCTCGGCCTTTGCCGGCGGTCACCCTCACGGAGGTCCTCGCCACGTCCGACGTTCCGGGCGGCGTCATCAACGTCCTGACCGGTCTTCGCAAGGAGCTCGTGCCGGTTTTGGCGGCCCACGTCGACGTCGACGCCCTCGACCTGTGGGGTGTCCCGGACGACATGCGCCTTTCCGCCGAGCTCGCCGCAGCGGATGACATCAAGCGCCTTTCCAAGCGACCGACGGACGTGCGGGAGAACCGCTTCGACTGGCTCGATGACGCGGCTGCCGAGCGTCCCGAGTGGATCGCGGCGTTCCTCGAGATGAAGACCGTCTGGCACCCGATCGGCGTCTGATCGATGCCCGCCCAGCCTCCCGGTTACCGCGTCAGGCCGACCGCACCGGGCGACGCATTCGTCGAGCGGCGCTACTACCTCAACGTGCCGCCCCATGAGGCCTGGGCGGCACTCGTCTCCGATGACAATGCGAAGCGGCTCTATCCCGAGCTTGCCCTGGGTCCCGGCGAAACGGGCTGGCCGGCCGCCGGCGCCTCGCGCCTGGCTCGGCTGTCGGTCGGGCTGCTGCGAGAGCCGGTCCTCCTCGAGTCGCTCGAAGCACGACCCGGCATCAGCTTCCGTTTCCGGGTCATCGGCCTCGACATCCGGGGCGAGCTCGGCTGGGCCCTCGAGCCGTTGGCCGGCGGCACGCGCGTCGTCCACACGGCCATGCTCCTGCCGATCGACCGCTGGGCAGGCGCCCTGACCCGACTATCTCGGCGCTCGCAAGGCGACAGGGCAGAGGATCACCTTCGGGCTCTCAAGCTGATCGTGGAGACACCACTCGAGCCGACCGACCGAGGGCAGTGACCAGCCTCCGAGAACACCTGCCGGCCCTGCTGGGGGCATCGCTTCTCCTCGCCATCCTGTGGTCCCTGCCGGATCTCTCGCCGCCGCTCAAAACCCCCAGCCCCGTCAACCTGGTCCACGGCCGCATCGTCGCTATCCACGACACCGGTGGCGATCCGAGCATGCCCGACGTGACGATCGAGGTCGTCGAGGGTCAGCGCGCGGGCGAGCGGTTGGAGGGCTACCTCCAGGGACCTTCGGGCCAGATCGACCTGCCCGACTACGTCGTCGGCGACGAGGTCGTCGTCTCGATGACCCCCGACCCGGAAGGTTCGTTCATCGCCGTCTCCGACCGCTGGCGGGTCAACGTTCTCGGCTGCCGCGGTGGCGCTCTTCGCGGCTGCCGTCATCGTCGTCGGGGGCTGGCGCGGACTGCGATCGCTCCTGGCGCTCGCCTTCACCCTCGTCGTGATCGTTCGTATCGTCATCCCTCTCGCGATCGGCGGGGCGGACCCGATCCTATTGGCCGTCGTCGGGGCGACCGGGATCACGATCGTCACGCTCCTGCTCACCGAAGGCTGGCGGGCGACTACGCTGGCCGCGGCCGTCGGGACCTTCCTCGCCCTGGCGCTGACGGCCGGGCTGGCCGTCCTGTTCACGAACCTGGCTCGGTTCACGGAGCTCCAGGGAGCGTCGGACCTCGTCTACCTCCAGACGCTGATCGGTGTCGACGTCGATGTCGGTGGCCTGCTCATGGCGGGAGTCATATTCGCCGCCCTGGGCGTCCTCGACGATGTGACGATCTCGCAGGCGGCGACGGTCCACGAGCTTCACGTGAGCGACCCAACAGCCGGGTCGCGCGAGCTCTTCGGTCGGGCGATGAACGTCGGCCGGTCGCACATCTCGGCGACGGTCAATACCCTCGTCCTCGCGTACGTCGGGGCGTCGCTGCCGCTGCTCCTCCTGCTCGCCGCCGGTCAACAACCGCCACTGGCGATCGTGTCGGGCGAGGTCGTCGCCGTCGAGATCGTGCGGGCGATCGTCGGCAGCATCGGGATCGTCTGTGCCGTGCCGCTGACGACCGCGATCGGAGCCATCCTCGTCGTACGGGCATCCGCGAAGCCCGCCGATAGCGGCTGAACGTCGGTCGGGTCGGCGCGACCGGCAGATCGATCGCGCGGTAGTCTGCCGCCATGACCAACGTCATCGTGACCGAACACCTGACGAAGTCGTACGGCATTCACCGCGGAACGTGCGGCGCCCTTGTGCTCGGCAGCGAGACGAAGTATCAGGTCGCGATCCATCGCCGCGTGGGCTACCTCCCCGGCGAATGGGGGCTATGCGACCGATTGACCGGCGACCACGGCCCCAGGGCCTGACAGCCGCTCGTGCCCGCCATCGTCATCCCGATCGTCGGGTTGGCCGCCGTCCTTCATGCCGCCTGGAACATCATCCTCAAGACGTCCGGCGACCCACTCCTCACGGCGTTCCGGCTGACGTTCGTCGGGGTCGTCGTGGCCGCGCCGATCTTGGCCGTCTGGTACGCGGCTACGGGGTGGCCGGCGATCCCGCCTGCGGGCCTCGGACTGGCCGTCGTGTCCGGGTTCATCGAGGCGGGGTACTTCGTCGCCTTGTCCGCGGCCTACCGGCGGGGCGACCTGTCGGTCGTCTATCCCATCGCCCGCGGCAGCGCGCCGCTGCTCGCCGTCGCCATCGGAACCATCGTCCTGGGTGAGACGCTTGCTCCCGTCGGTTGGCTCGGCGTGGCGTGTCTGCTCATCGGCGTCCTTGTCATCTCGCGACCGTGGCAGGCGATCCGGGGTCGTCGCGTCGATGCCGCTGTCGGGTTTGCCCTGCTGACCGGGGCGACGATCGCGGCCTACTCGGCGGTCGACCGAGTCGGCGTCCAGATCATGGCGCCCGTCGCGTACGGGATCATCCTGTTCGCCGTGGCGACGGCGATCCTGGCGGCCTGGATCTGGTTTTCCCGACGACGCACGGCGGGCGACGCGACGGCGGGCGACGTGACGGCGGGCGACGCGACGGCGGGCGACGTGACGGCGGGCGACGCGACGGCGGCCGCCGAGGCTCCGTGGGCACGTTCCGCCGCTGCGGGCCTGATGGCGATGCTCGCCTACCTGCTCGTGCTCATCGCCTTCTCGATCGCGCCGCTGGTCGTCGTGGCGCCCCTCCGCGAGTCGGCCATCGTCCTCGTGTCGGGTTGGGGCGCGATCAGGCTCGGTGAGGCATCGGACCGGACCGACGTCATACGACGGATCGGCGGCGCCGTCCTGGTCCTGGTAGGGATCGTCCTCCTGGTCGCGGCCGCCTAACTGGTCGCGGCCGCCTAACCGTTCTCCACCTGACTACGCGCATCGCGAGCACGTTCGTGCTCGCGACGGTCGACAGCACGCGTGGCCGGCTGGCGTTTCTGTCAGAGGCGACGTGCCGCCACGCGTACAGCGTGGGCCGCTGAGCACATGTGTGCTCCGCGGAACGGGGGACATGTTGTTCAGGGAACCGCGACCTCCGCCTCGGTCGCCGTCGTCCGGCCGAAGATGCGCCGCTGTCCCCAGCGGCTATTGGCCAGGGCAATGCCCGCGATGATCAGCGCAGCGCCGACGATCAACCGCCCGTCGATCGGCTCCGCCAGGACGAGAAAGCCAAGGGCGATGCCCCAGATCGGGAGGATGTAGGCGACCATCGACGTCCGCGTCGGGCCCCAGCGCTTCAGGAGCCCGAAGAAGATCGGATAGGCGAAACCCGATCCGAGCAAGCCGAGCCAGACGATGGCAAGGATCGCCGGCGGGGTGAGGGGCAGGTCGGCCGGGCTCTCGACGATGAGGGCCGCCGCGCCCGTCACGATGAGGGCAAAGAAGACCTGGAAGAATGCCGGCACCATCGGCTCGAGCCCGCGGACGTTATGGCGGGCGTAGATCGCGCCCATCGCGTAGCAGAGCGAGCTGCCGAGGATGGCCAGCTCGGCCACTAGATCTCCGTCTGATGCTCCCGACAGGCTTCGCGATGTGATGACGAAGACGCCGGCGAACCCGACGACGACGCCGACGAGCCGGTTGAGCGTCGCCGGCTCATCCTGGAGCAGGAACGCGGCCAGGATGATCGTGACGAGCGGGACCGTCGAGTTGAGGATCGATGCCAGCGCTGAATCGATCGATTGCTCGCCCCAGGTGATAAGGAAGAACGGCAGGGCGATGTTAAGGACGCCCATGACCAGGAGATGGCCGTATGTCCGCCGTTCGCGCGGCAGGGTGATCTTCGATCGCCAGAGGAAGACGCTCAGCAGGGCGAGGCCGATGAACAGCCGCCCGGCGATGAGCGTGAAAGGTGTGACGCCCTCGTCGACCGCGATCTTGATCCAGAGGTAGGACGAGCCCCACAGGAAGCCCAGCGTGGCGAACAGGACCCAATCCATCCGAGACGAGCGGGACGAGCTCATGACGGCCGATGATATTCCGAGTTGGCCTATATGACTAGTCCAAAATGCAGTCTTCCCCTCGTTGCAAGAAGAGCCGAGCTCAGCCACGCCTGGCACCATCGCAAGGGCGCTATCGTGAACGGGTGACGAGCGACGTCGCCGCTACGGATCTGTCGCGTGACGTGGGAGCTCTCCGTCGACGCCTGGAGGCGTCCTTCCCGGGCCTGCCGCTCGACGGGATGCGGATCGCTCGGGCGCCCGGGCGCGTGAACCTGATCGGCGAGCACACTGACTACAACCAGGGTTTCGTGCTGCCGGCAGCGATCGATCTCGGTGTGAGCATCGCGTACGTCCCGACGCTCGACCGCCAGGTCGAGGTCGTCTTCGCGACGACGGGCCAGTACGCGAGGTTCGACCTCGATGCCATCGGCCCGCGGCGAGGAACGTCGATCGACTATTTGGCCGGCGTCGCGTGGATCTTCATGCAGGCCGGCATCGCCATGACCGGGTTTCGCGGCCTCGTCGCGGCCGACCTGCCGGCTGGAGCCGGCCTCGGCTCGTCCGCCGCTCTCGAGCTGGCGGCGGCCTGGGCCCTGTCGGGCGGCGATCGACCGCTGATCGAGCCGATGGCTCTTGCCCGATCGGCCCAACGAGCCGAGAACGACTATGTCGGGGTCCGGTGTGGGCTGATGGACCAGTTCGCGACGGTCTTCGGTATGGTCGACCATGCCCTGCTGTTCGACTGCCGGTCACTCGAGCACCGGCCGATCCAACTGCCGACCGACGCGGTCGCCATCGTGTTGTGCCACACCGGGTCGCCGCGCCGGCTCGAAGCGTCCGCCTTCAACGACCGGCGCGCCGAGTGCGAGAGGGTCGTCACGGCACTCGCTGCCCGGGATTCCTCTGTCCGCTCGCTACGCGACGTAACCCCAGGACAGCTGAATGCGGCGCGAGACTGGCTCGACGACGTCGCCCTGCGTCGTGCCCGTCATGTCATCACCGAGAACGCCCGCGTCGCGCTCGTGGTGGACGCCCTCGAGGCGGCCGACCTGGCTACCGTCGGGCGCCTGTTCGCCGAGAGCCACGCCTCGCTCCGCGACGACTTCGACGTGGGAGCGCCCGAGCTCGACGCGCTGGTCGAGATCGCCGTGTCCACACCCGGCGTCATCGCGGCGCGCCAGACCGGCGCTGGATTCGGGGGGTGCACTGTGAACCTCGTTCGGCGTGGCGCAGCGGCCGACTTACGCGAGCGGATTGGCATCACGTACCCGGCCCGAACCGGACGGACGCCGAGGGTCTGGGAGGTCGAGGCCGCCGATGGGGCGGGCCCGCTCGTCGCTTGACACGACCAGCCATGGATCCACATCAGGCGCCGCACCGCCGCCACGACCCCCTCCTCGACGAATGGGTCCTCGTCTCGCCTGCCCGGATCGATCGGCCCTGGTCCGGGGAAGAGCAGCCGATCGAGGCCGGCATGTCGGCCCTTTACGATCCCGCATGCCACCTCTGTCCGGGGAACACCCGCGCCGACGGCTCTGTGAACCCCACCTACGACACGACGTTCGTCTTCACTAACGACTTCGCCGCCCTACGGCCGGACACGACGCCGGCCCTGGTCGAAGACGGCCTGCTCCGAGCGGAAGCCGAGCAGGGGACGTGTCGCGTCCTGTGCTTCTCGCCGCGTCACGACCTGACACTGGCCGCGATGACGTCGGCCGACGTCCGCCGCGTCGTCGACATGTGGGCGTCAGAGACGGCCGAGCTTGGCCAGCGCTTCCGCTGGGTCCAGGTCTTCGAAAACCGGGGCGAGGCGATGGGCGCCTCGAGCCCGCATCCCCACGGCCAGGTCTGGGCCGGCACGGCGCTGCCCAGCCGCGGCGCGCGCGAGGACGCGAACCAGCGACGCCATCGCGAACGGGAGGACCACTCGTTGCTGCTGGCGTACATCGACCAGGAGCGCGACGGCCCACGGATGGTCGTGTCGAGCGCCGAATGGATCGCTGTGGTGCCGTACTGGGCCGCCTGGCCGTTCGAGACGCTCATCGTTCCGCGCCGCGCGGTGATCAGGCTGCCCGATCTGGACGACGCAGGACGTGACGATCTGGCCCGCGTCCTGCGCCTGCTGTTGGGCGGCTACGACCGCCTCTTCGATCAGCCATTCCCGTACTCGATGGGCTGGCACCAGGCACCGTTCGGTGATGGGTCGGTCGACCATTGGCAGCTCCACGCCCATGTCTATCCGCCGCTCCTGAGACCGAGGCGGCGCAAGTTCATGGTGGGCTACGAGCTCCTCGCCGAACCCCAGCGCGACCTGACGCCGGAAGACGCCGCGGCTGCCCTGAGGGCCGCCACGAACCGGACCGGCGGCTGACGTCGTCGTCGCTACCATCGAGCCTCAGGAGGGAAGCGATGCGGATGTGGGGCGGCCGGTTCACGGACGAGACCGACGAACGCGTCCTCGCATTCACGGCCTCGCTCGAGACCGATCGCGAGCTGGCGCTCGACGATCTCGAGGGCTCGATGGCGCATGTGCGCGGTCTCGAACGGGCGGGTCTCGTCACTGCCGACGAGGCAACGGAGCTGGTCCGAGGTCTCACGGCCCTGCGCGCGGAGGTCGAGGCCGGGACGCTGCCGTGGGACCCGGCGCTCGAGGACGTCCACCTCAACGTCGAGGCTGCCCTTGCCGAACGCGTCGGTTCGGTGGCCGGCAAGCTGCACACGGGCCGCTCTCGCAACGATCAGGTCGCGACCGACCTGCGGCTCTGGACCCGACGTGCCATCGACCGCCTGGACGTCGGTCTGCTCCACTGGGAGCGGGCGCTTCTTGGCCTGGCCGAGCGCGAGGGCGACGCGGTCATGCCCGGATCGACCCACATCCAACCCGCTCAGCCCGTCCTGCTCGCCCACCATCTCCTCGCCTACGTCGAGATGGCGGAGCGCGACCGCAGCCGCCTCGCCGATGCCCGACGCCGACTCAACGTCAGCCCGCTCGGGGCAGCGGCGCTTGCAGGCGCCGGTTATCCGCTGGACCGCGAGGCGACGGCCCGCGATCTCGGCTTCGATGGGGTGACCGCCAACTCGCTCGATGCGGTGTCGGACCGCGACTTCATCGTCGAGGTGATCGCAGCAGTCGCGCTGTCGATGGTTCATCTCAGCCGTTTCGCCGAGGAACTGACCTGGTGGTCGAACCCGCGCTTCGGGTTCGTCCGTGTCGCCGACGCCTTCACGACCGGATCGTCCATGATGCCGAACAAGCGCAATCCGGACCCGGCCGAGCTGGTACGCGGCCGAGCGGCCCAGACGATCGCGGCTGTCTCTTCCGTCCTCGGGATCCTCAAGGGACTGCCCCTCGCCTACCAACGGGATCTCCAGGAGGCGACGCCGCCGCTTCTTGGCGCGGTCGCGATCCTCGAGGCGTCGCTCGATGTCCAGTCCGGGCTTGTTGAGACGCTGACCATCGATCGGGCACGGATGGCCGAAGCGGCGACCGAGGGCTACACGACGGCCACTGCGGTGGCCGATGCGCTCGTGCGGCGCGGCCTGCCATTCCGAACGGCCCACCATGTGACCGGCTCGCTCGTTGCCCAGGCTGAGGAGGCGGGCATCGCCCTCGACGAGCTGCCCGACGCGATGATCGGGATGGCTCTCGGCGCGGCCGGCGATCAGATCGCCGCCTCGATCGCTGCCGAGCCCGCGATCGGCGATGAGCTGCGTGCGTCGGCCTCTCTCGAGGGTGCCCTGGCCATGAGTGATGTCATCGGCGGTACCTCGCCGCGACGGGTCCGGGCCGCCCTCGCCGCTGCTCGCTCCCGTCTCGGCGACCGATAGGCCGCGGCGGCAGGGCTGTACCATCCGCCGAAATCAGCTCGCGGGGTCAGGCGTGCTCAGTCTCGACACGATCCGCCGCGCGCCGAAGGCGGTCCTCCATGACCACCTCGACGGTGGCCTGCGGCCGGCGACCGTCGTCGAGCTCGCGCGCGAGACCGGGTACGCCGACCTTCCGACGGAGGACGTCGCTGCGCTCGGCGAGTGGTTTCGTCGGGGCGCCGATCGCCAGAGCCTCGAGCTGTACCTGGAGACGTTCGCCCACACCGTCGGCGTCATGCAGACACCAGACGCCATCGCCCGGGTCGCCGCGGAGTGTGCCGAGGACCTCGCCGCGGACGGAGTCGTCTACGCCGAAAGCCGTTTCGCCCCCGAGCTATCGGTCGAGCGTGGCCTCACGCTCGATGAGGTCGTGCGCGCCGTCCAGGACGGCTTCAGGGAGGGCGAGCGGCGGGCCGCGGCGGCTGGCAACCCGATCGTCGTACGGACGCTCATCACCGCCATGCGCCAGTTCGATCGCTCCGTCGAGATCGCCGAGCTGGCGGTGCGCTGGCGCGACGACGGCGTTGTCGGCTTCGACGTCGCGGGCCCCGAGGCTGGTTACCGGCCGACGCGCTACCTCGACGCGTTCGACCACATCCGACATGCCAACTTCCACCTGACCATCCACGCCGGCGAGTCGTTTGGGCTGCCCTCGATCCACGAGGCGCTCCAGTACTGCGGCGCTGAGCGACTTGGTCACGGCGTCCGGATCGTCGACGACATCACCACCGACGACCATGGCACGGTCCGGCTCGGCCGCCTCGCGACCTTCGTCCGTGACCGGCGTGTGCCCCTCGAGATGTGCCCGACCTCGAACGTCCACACCGGGGCTGCCGCCTCCATCGCCGACCACCCGATCGACCTGCTCCGACGGCTCCGCTTCCGAGTCACCCTCAACACCGACAACCGGCTCATGTCGAACGTCTCGATGTCGTCGGAGTTCGCCGCACTCGACGAGGCCTTCCACATTGGCCTGGGCGAGATGGAGTGGCTGACGATCAACGCGCTAAAGAGCGCCTTCGCACCTTTCGACGAGCGTCTCCGCCTCATCAACGAGGTCGTCAAGCCCGGCTACGCGCACCTCCGCTCCGAGGAATCACGGGTAGCCACGACGGCCTGAGGGGCGGTGCCTAGGCGAAGAACTCGGTGATCGCCGCGGTGTCG
The DNA here is from genome assembly GCA_963789905.1 of uncultured Chloroflexia bacterium. Lineage (GTDB taxonomy): Bacteria > Chloroflexota > Limnocylindria > Limnocylindrales > CSP1-4 > CAWBMK01. The sequence continues at coordinate 470,880 of CAWBMK010000007.1, forward strand.
TCGGAGAAGGCCCAGCGCTCGGTGATCTTGCCGTCACGGACGTGGTAGATCTCGGCCACCCGGTAGTTGAGCGTCCGGCCGCCGCGTGTCGCGGTCGCCTCGGCTAGGACGACGGTGTGGTCGTCGTTGGCCACCACATCGTGCATCTTTGCGGTGATGGTCCAGTCCTGTGGAGATGAGGTCATCCGGGCCGCCAGTGCCGCCCTGCCGAGCACCGGCTCAGGGTTGCCGATCTCGTGCCATACGACATCCTCGGCGAGCATGTCGGCCATCGCCTGCATGTCGCCGCTGTTGAATGATTCGAGCGCCTGTCGCGCCATCGCCGCGTTCGGATGTTCGGACATCGATTGTCTCCTTCTCAGGTTCGAGCATCGCGCCGCGTCCGGGGAGAGGATGTCGCGCGCGAACCCTCAGCGTACGCGCTTGGGGCGATGTACGCGGCGTCCCGACTGCTTCGATCACTCCGACCAGGCGCCGTTGCCATAGATCTTCTCGACGTTGATGCGGATGACGTAGCCCGGCGGCGGGTTGGGCATCGGCGGGAATCGGACACCGGGTCCGATGTAGGTGTAGGCGAGCCGCTGCAGGAGATCGGCCGCGCCACCCTCCGTCACCCGCGCGGTGCCGCGTAACACGAGATAGCGGTCAAGCCCGTATTCGTTCCGCCCTTCCGCCTGGAACGACAGGGCGATCCGCGGATCGGCTCGCAGGTTGGCCAGCTTCGCCTGGTCGGGCAGCGTGCCGATGACGATCTCATCCCCCTCGAGGCCGACCCACGCCATCGATACGTGTGGACTTCCGTCGGCACCGAGTGTCACGACGTGAGCCAGCGGCCCCGACTCGATGAACGCTCGGACGGACGAAGGCAGGCCGGCCATCAGCTGACGCCGGCGGGTTCCGGGTCGGCGATGCTGACGGGCAGCGAGCCGAGGAGCGGCTCGGTCCACGACCAGGCGGCGCCATGGTGGGCGCCGACCGCGCCGTGACGCGCCGCCTCGACCCGCAGCGGCAGGCCGAAGATCTCGATGAAGCCGACGGCCGAGGCGTGATCGAAGGCGTCGCCCTCGTCGTAGGTTGCGAGCTTCTTGTCGTAGAGCGAGAGCGGTGAGGTCCGTCCGGCGATGACCGCCGTCCCGTGGTCGAGCCGCATCCGGACGTCGCCGGAGACGACTCGTTGGGACGACACGACATAGGTCCGCAGGTCGCGCGAAAGAGCGCTGAACCACAGCCCGTCGTAGATGAGGCGCGACAACTCATCAGCCACCAGGCGGTCGAAGCGGATCGTGTCTTTCGTCAGCGTCAACCCCTCGAGCGCACGGTGGGCCGCGTGCAGGACGACGGCCGCCGGCGCCTCGTAGATCTCGCGGCTCTTGATGCCGACGAGGCGATCCTCGACGTGGTCGATCCGCCCGACGCCGTTCTGCCCGGCCAGCGCGTTTACACGATCGACGAGGGCCACCGGGTCGAGCCGCTCGCCATCGATCGAGACGGGGATGCCACCCTCGAAGCCGATGACGATCTCGACGGCAGCGGGAGCCGCCCCGGGATCGACCGTCCACTCGTAGACATCGGCAGGCGGGCTGACCCATGGATCCTCGAGAACGCCCGTCTCGATCGAGCGGCCCCAGAGGTTCTGGTCGATCGAATAGGGCGAAGCCTTGGTGATCGGGATCTCGATGCCACGCTCCTGGGCGTAGTCGATCTCCTGGTCCCGCGAGAGGCCCATTCCGACCCGCATCGGGGCGACGACTGCGAGTCCGGGATCGAGGGCATGGACGGCGACGTCGAAGCGGACCTGGTCGTTGCCCTTGCCGGTGCAGCCATGGGCGACCGCGTCGGCGCCCTCCTTCTGGGCGACTTCAACGAGGAGCTGGGCGATCAGCGGACGAGCCAGCGCTGTCGCCAGCGGGTAGGCGCCCTGGTAGAGGGCGTTGGCCTGGAGGTGCGGCCACACGAAGTCGGTGACGAAGCGCTCGCGGGCATCGACCACGTAGGCGCGCGATGCGCCGGCCTTCATCGCCCGTCGCTCGACACCGTCGCGGAGCGATCCGCCGCCGACGTCGACGGTGAGGGTCACCACCTCGACCTCGAACTGCTCACGCAGCCAGGCCACGGCGACGGACGTGTCGAGACCGCCGGAGTAGGCGAGGACGACCTTCTTCATGGATATGCCTCCGCGAGTGTCGGGGACGTGGTGATGGATGCGAATCGCTCCTGCCAGCGCCGAAGCTGGGTCTCGTCGGCGAACAGGACGAGAACTGTGTTGTCGCCGGCAAGGGTGCCGACCTGCTCGAGCGAGCTTTCGTCGATGGCCTGGGCGAGGACTGACGCCGTGCCGGGTGTGCCGGTCAGGACGAGGATGAGCCCGCTCTGGCCGATCGCGACCGGGACGTCGCCGGCGATCTTGCGCAGTCGCTCATCGGGCAGCGTCCGGCCGAGTGCACTCGGGCCCGGCGGCGGGGCGAGATCCTCGGGCAGGACGTAGATGTGTCGATCGCCGCGGCTCACCTTGGCCAGCCCGAGCTCGCCGATGTCACGGCTGACGGTCGCCTGCGTCACGACGAAGCCGCGCTCAGCGAGGAGCACGGCAAGATCCGCCTGGCTGGCGACGGACCCGCGGGCGACGAGCTCGCGGACGGCTCGTTGGCGGTCGGCCTTCACGACGCCCCAACCGCCGCGGCGCGGGCGGCCGTGATCCGGGTCCCGAACGTCGGGTCATCGAGGGCCCGGTTGAGCGCGCCGGGCGCCGCCGAATTGGCGATGACCGCGGTCGCGCCCTCCCAGCCGAGGGCAGACAACGCGGCGCGGACCTTGGGCACCATGCCGCCGGCGATGACGCCCTGCTCGATCAGCGCCTCGGCCTCGCCGGCCGTGAGGGTGTCGAGCCTGTTGCCGTCGGCGTCGCGGACGCCGTCGACGTCGGTGAGCAGGACGAGCTGGCGGGCCCCGAAGCCGGCCGCGAGCCCCGCCGCCGCGTCGTCGGCGTTGACGTTGCAGACGAGGCCCTCCTCATCCCGCGCGAGGGGTGCCACGACAGCGACCTGGCCAGCGACGAGCAATCCGTCGACGAGATCGCGCCGGACGCCGACGACGTGGGCGACGAGCCCCCGATCGGGGACGCGCTCGCCGATGAGGAGGCCGCCATCGACACCCGACAGGCCGACGGCATCCACGCCGAGGTCGCGGAGTGCCGCGACGAGCTCACTGTTGACCACGCCGCGAAGGACGGCGGCAGCCACCTCGAGGGCGCCGGCATCGGTGATCCGAATGCCGCCGTCGAACGTCGTCGACATCCCCAGCCGCTCGAGCCACTCGGTCATCCGCTTGCCCCCGCCATGCACGACGATGACCGGTCGGCGGCGGCTGATGTCGGCGACCTCGGCGAGGACGTGTTCCTGCTCGGCGAGGGTGGTGCCGCCGAGCTTCACGACGAGGATGTCGCTCACGTCGTGTACTCCGAGTTCTCGACGACATAGGCCTCGGTCAGGTCGCAGCCGAACGCCTCCCCGGCACCGTCTCCGGCGTCGTCGAGCTCGAGCTCGATGAGGAGCTCCGAAGCGTCCATCGCGACTCGTGCCGCCGTCCGGTCGAAGGCGACCGGGCCGCCGTCGTAGACGAGGTGGCCGGCGAGGGTGACCCGGAGGTGTCCCGGATCAACCGCCAGGCGGGCTCCGCCTCGTGCTTTCGCTTGCGCTTCGCTGAGCCCACCCGCCTCGAGGACGGCCGCGTCGGCCAGCTGGGCATTCCCGGCCGCCCCGACGATCCTGCCCCAGTTCGGGTCGCGGCCGTGGACGGCGGCCTTGACGAGCGAGCTCGAAACGACGGCACGGGCGACCGCCCGCGCATCCGGGTCGTCAACTGCACGGGTGACGTGGCAGGTGATGAGGGTCGTGGCGCCCTCGCCGTCGGCCGCCTGCTGGCGGGCGAGGTCGCGGGCGACGGCCTCGATCGCGCGCCCCAGTGCTGTTGCCTCTGGCGTCCCGGCGTGGACGGGCGCTGCCTCACTCGCCCCGGAGGCGAGGAGGAAGACAGTGTCGTTCGTCGAGGTGTCGCCATCGACCGTCAGCTGGTCCCACGTCCGCGCTGCCGCCGGCCGCAGGAGAGCGCTCAGGGTCGAGGGCTCGGCCGCCGCATCGGTGAGAAGTACGGCGAGCATCGTCGCCATCCGTGGATGGATCATCCCGACGCCCTTGGCGATCCCACTGACCGTGACCATGACGGCCTCGCCGGTCGGGGAGGGGAGTGCGATCGTCGACGTGGCGACCTTGACGACCGAATTGGTCGTCCGCAGGGCCTCGGCCGCCGCGAGCAGCCCCTCGTCGGTGGCCGCCAAACCAGTCGGGACGAGGCCCGCGATGCCGGCCGCGACCTTATCGAGCGGCAGGCGCGTCCCAATGACACCCGTCGAGAGACAGAGGATGTCGCTCGCGGCTTCGTCGAGAGCGCCGGCGAGCAGCGAAGCCACGGTGGCCTGATCGGCCTCGCCCGCCGTTCCCGTCGCCGCGTTGGCGCAGCCGGATGTCGAGACGATGCCGGCGGCCCATCCGCAGCGGCCCTGACCCTCAGGTGCGGATGCCAGGAGGTGCCGGCGCGACAGGAGGACCGGCGCGGCAGCGAACGCGTTCGGGGTGAAGACCGCCGCGGCCGCGGCCTTGGTCCCGGTGGTCGGAACGATGACGGCCAGATCAGGTCGGCCCGATGCCTTGATCCCGGCCGGGATGCCGCCAGCGGCGAACCCGGCCGGGATGTTCGGGCGCCTCTCGACCGGCGGGAGGACGGTCCACGGCGCTGGGGTGTGCGTGGTCGCGGCGTCGGCCCGCGTCTCGATCGTCATCGTCACGGGGCCAGTGGGAGGGCGTCGAGACCGGCCGTCTCGGGCAGGCCATGGACGACGTTGAAGGCCTGGACGGCCTGGCCGGCGGCCCCTTTCACGAGGTTGTCCACCACGCCGATCGCGAGGATCCGGCCGGTCCGCTCGTCGGCTCGGACGTGGATGCGGACGTCGTTCGATCCGGCGACGTGCTTGGTGGCCGGAGGGCTCGCCACGACCTGGACGAACGGCTCATCGGCGTACGCCTCTGCGTACAGATCGTCGAGCTCCGGCTGGCCGATCGTCCGCGACGGGCGGACGTGGCAGGCCGACAGGATGCCCCGCGTCATCGGGATGAGATGGGGCAGGAAGTCGACCGGCGCGATGGGTTCGGGGGCTAGCGCTGCAAGCTCCTGCTCCATCTCGGCGACGTGCCGATGGCCGCCGATACCGTAGGCGCGGACGCTCTCGTTGACCTCGCTGAACATGAGGTCGGCCTTGGCTTCCCGGCCTGCGCCCGAGACGCCGCTCTTGGCGTCCACGACGACATCGTCGATGAGCCCGGCCCGGGCGAGCGGTGCCAGGGCCAGCAGCGTCGCGGTCGGGTAGCAGCCCGGCGAGCCGACGATGGCGACACGGGCCGTCGCCAGGGCGGCCAACTCGACCCGATGGAGCTCGGGCAGGCCATAGACGGCCTGCGCCAGGAGATCTGGTGCCGGGTGGTCGAAGCCGTACCAGCGGGGGTAGCCCGCCGGATCCCTGAGCCGGAAGTCCGGCCCGAGATCGATCACCGCGACATCGTCTTTGACGATCTCGGGGACGAGCGATGCCGCCGCGCCATGGGGCAAGGCCAGGAAGACGGCGTCCGCCTCGGGCATGGTCGCGTCGACCGTGTGGGCGATGCTCGCCAGGTGGGCATGGGTCGCGCCGATCGGTTCGGCGTCGCGGCCTCGCCCCACGAGCCCGACGATCCGCGCGTACGGGTGGGCGTCGAGGATCCGGAGGAGCTCACCGCCGACATAGCCGGTGGCGCCGACGATGGCGACCCGAATCGGATCGGCGGCCGGATCGGCTCGTCGACGATCGATCGTCGTGGTCGCTACCGCACTCCCCGTCGCCATGGACGCATGACTATACAGTCACACTGCATACTCATGCAACATCGCGGCGCTCAGCTTGCGAGCTCAGCTCGCGCCCTCGGTCGAACGGAAGGGGCCGGTGACGATGACCTCCTCGTCGTGCGGATCGGCGCCCGGACGGAGGATGCGCATACGATGATGGACGACGGTCACGCCGTCCGAGACCATCGCGTTGAGCGGGCAGTACTTCTCTGCCGACAGCAGGATGCAGCTCCGAATCGCAACGGGATCGACGCCCGGGCCCTCGACCTCGTGGGTCAGCTCGACGAGGGTGAGCACCTGGGGGTAGGGCTCCTCGCGCTGCTCGGCTCGGATGTGGATCTCATAGCGGTCGATGCCCTGGCGCTTCTTGAGTGCGATCGAGACGACGTCCATCCCGGAACAGGCGGCGATCGCCGTCACGAGCGTCTCGACGGGGCTCAGCTCGTTGGCGGCCCTGTCATCGCCGAAGACGATCGTGCGCCCCGTGCCCGTGTCGGCCGTGAAGCGCATTCCCTTCTCGTGGCGGAGGGTGGCGGTCCGGATCTTGGTCACGCCGGGGCGACCTCGGCGACGCTTTCGGCCCCTTCTGTCGGCTCGATGTCCTCCGCTGGTCGAGCCGCAGGGGCCGGGGTCAGGAACTGCTCGCGGTAGAGCCGAGCGTAGAGGCCCTCCTGTGCGAGCAGCTCCGTGTGCGTGCCACGCTCGACGATGCGGCCGCGCTCATAGACGAGGATCTGGTCGGCGCGCAGGATCGTCGACAGCCGATGGGCGATGGCGACGGTGGTTCGCCCGACCTCGAGGTTCTCGAGAGCCGACTGGATGAGTCGCTCGCTGACAGTGTCGAGGGCCGACGTCGCCTCATCGAGGACGAGGATGCGAGGGTCCTTGAGGAGGACACGGGCGATCGCGATGCGCTGCTTCTCGCCGCCCGAGAGCTTGTAGCCGCGCTCGCCGACGATCGTGTCGTAGCCCTCTGGGAACTCGACGATGCGATCGTGGATGGCGGCCGCCTTGCTGGCCACCTCAAGCTCGGCTTGGGTCGCGTCCGGCTTGGCGAACAGGAGGTTCTCGCGGACGCTGGCGTGGAAGAGGTATGTCTCCTGGGTGACCACCCCGATGACCTGACCCAGAGAATCCAGCTTGATCCGGCGCACATCCGTGCCATCGATGGCGATCGTGCCGGATGTTGCGTCGTAGAGGCGGGGAATGAGGTAGGTCGTCGTGGTCTTGCCCGCGCCCGACGGTCCGACCAGGGCGACCAGCGTTCCCGGCTCGGCCTCGAACGAGATGTCCTCGAGGGCGAAGGGGATCGCCGTCCCCAGCCCATCGACCGTTGGACCGACGGCCTCGACGGGCTTCGTATAGGTGAAGCCGACGTGGTCGAAGCGGATTCGCCCCTTCGCGCTCCGCGGGTCGAGTTCGATCGCGTCCGGCGCGTCGACGATCTCGGGTTCCATGTCGAGGTAGCCGAAGATCCGATCGAACAGGGCAAGGGCACCTGCGATCTCGACACCGACCCCGAGCAGCGCACCGAGCGGGAAGAACAAGCGGCTCTGGAGCGTCGTGAAGGCGACGATGTCGCCGATGGTCGGGGCGCTCGCCGAGCCCTGGATCGTCAGGTAACCGGCCAGCCAGTAGACGAAGGCTGGGGTGATGCTGAAGACCACGCCGACGATCATGAAGAACCATCGACCGACCATGACCTGACGGAGCTGCAGCCTCGCCAGGCGGAGGTTGATGTCGCGGAACCGTTCGATCGACTCTTGCTGGCGTCCGAACGTCTTGGTCAGCAGCGCCCCGGAGACCGACAGGGTCTCCTGCGTCGCGGCGGTCATCTCCGAGAGCGACTCCTGGGTCTGGCCGCTCACCTCGCGCCGGACTCTGCCGACGCGCACCGTGAGGTACATGAAGAATGGCAGGAGGCCTAGCGAGAGGACGGTCAGGGGCGGGCTGATGATGAACATGGCGATGATCGTGGTGATCGCCGTCGTCACGTTCGATACGACGCTCGTCGCGGTCTCTGTCACAACGCCCTGGATACCGCCGACGTCGTTGGCCAGGCGGCTCTGGATCTCGCCCGTCTTCGTATCGGTGAAGAAACGGATCGGCATCTTCTGGAGATGCTCGTAGAGAGCGTTGCGCAGGTCGGCCATGACGTTCTGGCCGATGAGGTTGTTGAGGTATGTCTGACCGATGCCGATGAGCCCAGAGATGATCGGCAGGATGATCATCAGGCCGACGTAGAGGTTGAGCTCCTGCTGGTCCTTGTTGGGGATCGCATCGTCGATGAGCAGCTTGAGGAGGATCGGATTGACGATCCCGAGCAGGCTGATGAGGAGGATCGCGCCGAGCACGACGGCGACGGCCGGCTTGTACGGCCCGAAGAAGCGGGCGATCCTGCGAACGGTCGGCCAGCGGCGCTCCGGCGGCACCTTGTCCGCCTCGTCCATCCCGCCGCCGAACCCGCCCCGCCCTCGATAGGCCATCATCAGCCGGCGACCCTACCACGGAAGCGCGTCACGCTCGTTGTGTTCGACCTCCTCGTCGCGAATCTCCGCAGAACGCACGCCCGGCGATCGTAACGAGCAAGTCGGTGCCACCCGGGCTCGGAACCCGGATGAGGGGCGTCGAAATGCCGCAGAAGGCACGCCTGAGGAGCGTCAGGAGGCGTTCCGGCAGTCGATCCGGATGCCGTGGCTCCAAGCATCAACTTAGCGCTCACAGAGCGTGCCTTCTTCGCGGATCGGAGCCTTGCCTTGACCGGAAGCTCAGCGGATGCGGTCAGGGCGACGGGGCGATCGCGACGGCGAGGATCGTCGAACGGCGCGAGGGGATCCCGGCTGTGAGTCGGTCGCCGAGGCGGCCCAGAAGCCTCGTCGGCGAGCGCCGACTCCAGGCTGATTCGAGATGGCCAACGGTCGAGATCCGGATCGTGCTAAAGCCGGCCGTGGCGAGGGCGTCGTCGATCTCGGCTGGCGTGTTGCACGCCCCGACGAGCGGGTGAGCGTCGGCCGCGCTGGCTTTCACGAGCTGCTGCACGCGACCGCGGATCCAGCCGGGCAGGTCGAGATACGCCGCCACGAACGGGTGGCGCCTGTTCACCGTCGTGATGATGAGCGATCCACCCGGCCGCAGCCAGCGCCGCATGTTCCCGAACGCCGCGCCGGGATCGGCGAAGTGCTCGACCGTGAACGACGACAGGACGACATCGAACGACTCGGCGGGGAAGGCTTCGCCATCCGAGCACAGGTCGACCGTCGCGAACTCATCGAGATGAGGCAACGTGCCCGGGCTGGGGGCGTGGATGTCGGCCCCGACGATGCGAGTGAGCCGCGAGCGGAACTGGCGCAGGGCCGAAACCCGGCCACATCCGGCATCGAGCGCAACTACCCGGCCATCGCGGGTTGCGGCGTGGTCGATCGCGTCGTCGAGCGCAACCCGCAGGGAATTGGCCAGTCGGCTCGCTGCCTGTCCATGGGTTGCGGTGCTTACCATGCCGTCCTCGTCGTGGCTTCGTGGATGCCCTGCGTCTCGAGCCAGCGCTCAGCATCGATGGCTGCCCGGCAGCCGTCACCGGCCGCTGTCACGGCCTGGCGGTAGCGCGAATTGGCGACGTCGCCGGCGATGAACACGCCGTCGATGCGAGAGCGGCTGTGGTCGTGCGGTACGAGATAGCCCTTCGGGTCCGTTTCCAGCCAGTCGCGGAACACCTCGGTGTTCGGCCGATGGCCGACCGCGATGAAGAGGCCACCCATCGGGACCTCGCGGGTTGCCTCCGTCTCGGTGTCGCGAAGACGAAGGCCCGAGACCTGGTCGCTGCCGAGCACCTCGTCGACCTCGGTGTTCCAATGGATCTCGATCTTGGGGTGCTCCATCGCCCGCTGCTGCATGATCTTCGAGCCGCGGAACTGGTCGCGCCGGTGGAGCATGTTCACCTTCGAGGCGAACTTCGTGAGGTAGAGCGCCTCCTCAAGAGCCGAGTCACCGCCGCCGACGACCGCCACCTCCTGGTCGCGGAAGAAGAACCCGTCGCAGGTTGCGCAGGCCGACACGCCACGACCGCGAAGCCGCGCCTCGCTCTCGAGCCCGAGCCAGATCGCCGAGGCGCCGGTCGCGATGATCACCGACTCGGCACGATATTCGACGCCGTGAGCCCACAGCCGGAACGGGCGGCCCGAGAGGTCGACCGTTTGGACGTCGACATCGACGATGTGCGATCCGAACCGCTCGGCCTGGTCGCGGAAGGCCTTCATGAGGTCGGGCCCCTGGATGCCATCCGGGAAGCCCGGGTAGTTCTCGACGTCGCTGGTGATCATGAGCTGACCGCCGGGCGTGGACCCGGCGAGGACGATCGGCTCCATGTTGGCACGCGCGGCGTAGATCGCCGCGGTCAGGCCGGCCGGCCCGGAGCCGACGATGACGACCTTCGACTCGGTCCGTCCGCGGTCACCGGTCGATGTCGTCGGGCCGCCCGTTCCGGGCATGGCGACGGCTGTGGCATCGGCCGCACCGACGAGCGAGATCGGGGCCCCGAAGCCTCCGAATCCACCGACCGACGGATCGTCCGGCACCTCGGAGGCGGGTGTCGGAGCCTGGGTCGGTGTGATCTTTTCGGTCATCTCTTGCGCGCTAGCATACGGTGTTGGATACTCCCCTGGAGTATAGCAGGAGCGTCATGGGCGGAGGTCGCGGAGGGCCGGCAGGACATCCCTGCCCATGACCTCGAGCGGCGTCAGCTCGTGGACGTCGCGGACCGAGACGATGACGTGCTGAGCCCCGGCATCCGAGAGTTCGGACAATCGGTCGACGATCTGGGCGGGAGTCTGGCCATGCCCGCCGCTGCCGTTGGCCTCGATCGCGACATCGGTCAGGACCGACCGCTCGATCGCCTCGTACGGCCGCCCAACGTCCTCGCAGTGGCGACGCAGGACGGCGAACTTGTGGGCGATCCGTTCCGGCCCCCCGAACACGTTGCAGGCGTCCGCATAGCGGGCGACGAGCCGAAGGGTTCGCTGTTCACCGCCACCACCGACCATGATCGGGACACGGGGCCGGGAGATCGACTGCGGCGAGTTGAGTGCCCGTCCAGCATGGAGGTGTCTGCCCTCAACCGCCGCCTCCGTCCCTCGCTCGCCCTCGAACATCGCGTGAGCCAGGCGGAGGGTGTCCTCGAGCCATTCGAACCGCTCGCCGAGCGGCGCGAACGGGAATCCGAGGGCTTCCGACTCCGCCTGGTTCCAGCCCGCCCCGAGTCCGAGCCAGGCTCGGCCGCCGGACAGCACGTCGAGGGTCGTCGCGGCCTTGATCCACAGACTGGGATGGCGGTAGTGGATCCCGCCGACGAGCAGGCCGACGCGCGCGCGCTTCGTGTGGGCGGCGAGGAAGCCAAGGGTGGTTTGACCGTCGAGCATCGGGTCGGTCGCGGGACCGAGGCTGCGGATCTGGAAGAAGTGATCCATGACCCAGATCGAATCGAAGCCGGACTCGTCGGCCGTGGTCGCAATGCGAGCCAGCGTCGGACCGATCGCCTCGGTGCCGCCGGGCCAGGCGAATCGGTTGATCTGGAGGCCGACTTTCATCGGCTGGGATCCGCCGTCACCGGAACAAATCCGCCTCGGCCGGGATGAGCACCGAGCGGATCGAGCCAGTGCCCCGCCTGGCGCCTGAGCCACGGACGATCGCGGCGGGTCGGCCGGTCGCCTTGCCGAGGACGAGCTCGGCGGCCGAGGCGATCTCGTCCACGACCGCCCGTACGGTCGAATGCATGACCCGCCCATCCGCGTCGGGCGACCCGCGCAGGTCGTCGAGGGGCTCGATGCCGGCGATGCCGATGGCCACGTCGACGATACCCCAGCGCCACGGGCGGCCGAAGCTGTCGGACACGACGACCGCGATGTCGGCGCCGAGGACCTCCCTGATGCGCGCGTGGATGGCGGCCGCCGAGGCGTCCGGATCGGCCGGCAGGAGCGTCGCGATATCGCCCGAGCCGGGGCCGACATTGGAGAGGTCGACGCCGCCGTTGGCGCACACGAAGCCCTGCGGCGTCTCGGTCACGATCACGCCGTTGGCCATGCGGACGACCCGTCGAGCCTCGCGCAGGACCACCTCGACGGCGCGTGGATCCCGATCCCAACGGCGGCCCCATTCGACCGCCTCGGGCCGAGGGTTCACGTCCCGAAGATCGACGGTCGCGCCCTCGGCCTTCGAGACCACCTTCTGGGTGACGACGAGGACGTCGTCCCCTCGCAGAGGAAGGACACCCTCGGTCTCGGCGATGGCGGCGCAGACGAGCGATGACAGGTCGTCACCCGGCCGGATCTCGGGGATGCCCTGGAGGGCGATAACCTCGAGTCGACCCTCAGGCGGCATGGTCCGGGTCGGTGAGCAGCGAATCGGCGAGAGCCAGGTCATCGACCGTGTCGATATCGAGGGTCAGCGGGCCGCGGAACTCTGCGTACGTCGCGCCTGCATCTGCGGCAGCCACCTCGTGGCGGGCTCGACTGTCCGGTCCGAAGGAGAAGGCGATGGCGCCGGGAGGGCTGACGAGAAGCAGGTTGGTGCCACGGCCATGGCGGTCCGGAACGAGCGCGACCAACGGCCTGCCGGGGACGATCGCGGCGTGGGCATTTGCCACGACGGCCGCCAGTGCATCCGGATCGACGGCCGGGAGGTCGACCGGCAGGACGAGGACAGCGCTGGCGCCGGCGCCTGCAGCTCCCAGCGTGGCCAGCTCGAGGGCCTCGTTCAGCCCGTCGTTCGACTGGCGGAGGGTTTCCGCGCCTGCCGATGCCGCGATCGCCAGGACGTCGTCGGATGGGCTGACGAGAAGCGTGTCGAAGCCCGCTCCGATCGCCGCCCGGACGGTCCGATCGATCATCACCGTCACGAGTGCCCGTCGCTCCTCGGCGTCGAGGGCCTCGCCGAGCCGGCTCTTCGCAGACTCGAGGTCGCGGACGGGAACGATGACCACGACGTGCGAGAGGTCGGCCTTCACGCCGCCATGCTAGCCGCGAACGCGATGACGTCCGCCGCGAGCCGCGCCCGGGTCGGATCGTCGACCATGATCGTGTCGGTCACCAGCGTCTCGACACCCGTGGCGCGGATGGCGTCTTCGAGGGTTGCGTCGGCGGTGTCGAGGACGAAGCCACTGATAAGGCCTGAGTAGACGCGCGCGACGCCGAGCGCGGTCGCCTCGTGACCCGCGCTTGCGAGCATCCGATCGGCCGGTCCGCGGAGCGCCCGGCCGGCGACGATCGGGGACACTGCCACGACCGGGATGCCACGCCTGCGGGCGTCGTCGATCTCGCTGCGCAGCCGATCGATCGCGAGGATCGGGCCGATCGAGACGAGAGGGTTCGACGGGGCGACGATGATGATGTCGGCCATCATCAGCGCGCTGACCACCTCCGGCGTGGGCTCGGCGGCATCGATCCCGTCGAAACGGACCTCGTCCACCTCGGGTTCCTGGTGGAGCCGAACGAACCAGTCCTGGAAGGCCAGCCAACCCGCGGCCGTGTGGACGTGGGTCCGCACCGGCTCGTCCGACATCGGCAGGATCGGGGTCGCCAGGCCAAGCGCGCCCTGGAGGGCCAAGCAGATGTCGGTCAGCCGCCTGCCGGCGCGGAGGTGGGCCGTCCGGGCGATGTGCGTGGCCAGGTCGCGGTCACCCAGCCGGAACCAGGTGTCCTCGCCGATGCGCCCAAGCGCCTCGAGCGTCGCATACGTCTCTCCAGCGATGCCCCAACCCTGCTCGCGGTCGGCGATGCCGGCCAGGGTGTACATGACCGTGTCGTGATCGGGCATGACCAGCAGTCCATGGAGCTCGGTATCGTCGGCCGTGTTGACGACGACCGTCAGGTCGGGACCGAAATGCGAGGCCAGGCCGTGAGCCAGCTTCGCACCGCCGACGCCACCGGCCAGCGCGACGACCTGCATCTAGTCCTCGAGCGCCGCGCGAACCTCGCCGAGACGCTCGATCGTCTGGCGGTCGTGAGGCGTCGGGAGGCGCCAGATGAAGTGACGCACGCCCAGGGCGATATAGGGCCGGTGAGCATCGGCCAGGTCGGCCGGCGATCCGCGCACGATCGGTCCCCATTCGATCTCGTCGACCCCGTTGTATCTGGCCTGTGCGTGGCCGACGGCGTCCGCCTGGGCCCGATCGTCACGGATGATCGGGGTCAGGCTGACCGTCAGCTCGATCGACGCAGGGTCACGGCCGACTGTCGCGCAATGCTCATGGAGGATGTCGATGCGCTGGCGGATCTGCTCGGGTGTCCCCGAGCTGTTCCAGGCGTCCGCGTGTTGCGCCACGATCTTGAGCGTCCGCTTGGGGCCGGAGCCGCCGATGAGGATGGGCAGGTGGGCCTGGACCGGCCGCGGCGTCACGACCGCCTCGACCATCGGGTAGCTGGGCCCGTCCGACGAGACGGTCTCGCCGTCGAGGAGTCGCCGGATCAGGCCCGTCGCCTCGTCGAGACGGCCAAGCCGCTCACCGGGCGATCCGCCGAACCAGAGTCCGAACGCCTCGTGCTCACGTTCGAACCAGGCCCCGCCGAGACCCAGGATGAGTCGACCCCCCGACACGTGGTCGAGTGTCGAGGCCATCTTGGCCGTCAGCCCGGGGTTGCGAAAGGTGTTCGCGCCGACCATCAGGCCGATCGTCGGACGAGACGTGACGGTGGCCACGCCCGTCATGGTCGTCCAGCCCTCGTGGATCGGCTGCTCGGGCGGACCGGCGATCGCCATGACGTGGTCCCACGTCCAGATCCCGTCCCAGCCGGCCGCCTCCAGCGCGACTGCCGAGTCGCGCAGCGCCGCCCACGTCGTGTTCTGGGGCCAGAGCTGGCCGCCGAAGCTCAGATGCGACGGGGACGCGGCGCTCACTCGAGGTGGTCGTGGAAGCTGGTGACCCTGATCAGGAAGGTGTATCGATCCTGAGTTCGGTAGTCGGCGATGTCGGCGGGGTCGGGATGGCCCTCGTGGTAGCGATAGGCGAAGGCGATGATGTCCTCGCGCGCCGGCTCGCCGCCGATGGTCTCGTCAAGGTCCCCGGTCAGGCCCACCCAGCGGTCCTGATCTTCCGCGTCTGCGATGGCGAAGGCGACCTTGCCGGTCCGTTGGATGTTCGACCACCAGCGACGGGGCGATCGAGAGTTGATCCGGATTCGCTCATCCGGGTCGACGCCGTACCAGATGAAGGTCTGGCGCGGGCTGCCGTCGGGGTCGATCGTGGCGACAGCGGCGAACCGAGGCTTCTCGGTAAGGAAGGTCCGGACTCGGTCGGAAAGCATCGGCCGATGATACGACGGGGCGAGTTCGAGCTTGCCCTCGGGCTCGGGCGCAGGGCCGGCGGCCCTGCCTTGTGGGGTTGCGGCGCCTAGCTCTGTGCGGTCGCGGCGGCTTTGCGTCTTGCTGCGGCAGCCGTCGCCACGGCCCGCGAGGCCGCGAGTTCGGTGATCGAGGTGAGCTTCCGCGGCGCCGCAAGCGTCTGGGAGGGGCGGCCGAGAAGGAAGCCCTGGCCGTATGGAACGCCGAGCGCGCGCAGCGTCTCGAGCTCGGCCCGGCGCTCCACTCCCTCGGCAACGATCTGGGCGCCGATCCGCCGACCGAACGACACGAAGGCTTCGACGAGGGCTTGCTTGGCGTCGTCGCGCCAGAGCCCGCGGACGATGTCGCGGTCGATCTTGATGATCGACGGCCGAAGAGCGGCGATGAGGGTGAAGCTCGCGTAGCCGGCACCGGCGTCGTCGACAGCGAAGCCGAAGCCCGCCCGGCGCAATGCCTTGACCTGGCGTCGCAACGGCTCGACGTCGGCGACGGCCTGCTGCTCGGTCACCTCGAGGGTCACCCGTTGGGGCGACAGTCCCGAGGTCCGGACCTGGTCGGCGAACGCCTTGGCCTCGAAGCGCGGATCGAGCATGCTCGCCGGGGTGACGTTGATCGCGTAGGTCGTGGTCGACTCCTCGGCTCGGGTGCCCTCGAGGGTGGCGATCCGATCGAGGATGACCCCGATGACGAACCTGTCGAGCTCGACCGATCGATCGGTTTCGATGGCGGCGGCCACGATCGACGAGATCGTCGTCGGCAAGGGCCCGACCTGGGGGCGGAACAGGCACTCGTATTCGAAGAGGTCGCCGCTGCGCAGGTCGACGATCGGCTGGAAGGCGACCGCATGCGAGGAGAGGTGGAAGAATAGGTCGAGCAGCTTCGTCTGGACGACCGCCGTCGACTGGGCCATCCCGATCCGGTCGGCGAGACCTGACGCCTGGACGGCGGCCGACAAGGCGTACACATAGCGATCTCGCTCGGGGACGCTTGGGTCGACGTCGACGAGGCCGTATTGTGGGTCGCGAGAGGCTCGCGCCCATTCGACCGCAAGGCTTTCGGTCAGTACCGCGCCCGGCGCGATGAGGCAGGCGCCCGAATCCAGCTCGACGAACCGGCTCTCTGGCACAGCCGATGCCAGTCGATTGACGAACCGGATGTCGCGCGACCAGAGGAGTCGCTCCGACTCCGAACGGCGTTGCGGAGTGAAAAGCCGCACCGATGACCTCGCTGCGCGTTGCTGGAGACATCATGCCAGCGCTGCACGAGCGCACCGCCCGTACGCCCGTACCACGCCGTCCTCCCGAAAGTACCCGGGCCCGTTGCGTTGGCTCAGGCGATGCGTTCGCCGGCGGCGATCGGGATGTCCAGCCGGTTCTCCGGCGGAGCCAGCGGGCACGCCCAGCGAGGGTCGAACGCGCAACTCGGCTGATAGGCGAAGTTGAAGTCGATGATGAGCCTGCCGTCGTGCGTTGCGCCGAGGTCGGCACTCTTTGCGGCGTCGAGGACGTATCGCCCGGCAGGGTATGTCTGGTGGCCGTTCGTGGCGTCGCGGAAGGGCAGGAAGAGGCCGCCGGCGTAGCCCTCCATCCAGTACAGGGCCAGGCGCCGCTCCCCGGCCTGGAAGGGGATGTCGAGCCAGCCAAGCCGCCGGAATGACATGGCCCCACCGATCGACATCGGCAGCTCGGTCGCTCCGAGCGTCGGCCCAAGCCGCCCATCGGACGGCTCGCCAGGGAGCCCATCGCTCCCTGGTGCGTCTGACACGAGCCCGACCTCGAAGCGCAGCGCCGGATCGGCCTCGTAATGAAGGGCCCGGAAGGCCGCTCGACCGTCAACGGGAACCGGTGATTGCGGGTGCTCGCGATAGAGGTCCTCGCGGACCGCCCGCCACAGAGCTAGGGCGCCGGTCGGATCGATCGCGGCCAGCCGGCGGACGTCCGCGTAGAGCTCGGCGATCCGCCGTCGCCAGTCGGCCAGGCTCAGCTCGTCGTCGGCCTCGGCATCCATTCGAGGGCCATCGTACGCGCGGCATCCGCGAGGGTGCGAGAATCGCCGTTCCGCAGGTGGAGGTGGCCGTGGCCAGGGACAGCGCCGAGGTCGGCGTCTTCGGAGGATCCGGCTTCTACTCGCTCCTCGACGACGTCCGCGAGGTCAAGGTCGATACGCCGTATGGACCGCCGTCCGACTCGGTCTTCCTGGCCGAGCTGTCCGGTCGACGGGTCGCATTCCTGCCGCGCCACGGTCGGCGGCACACGATCCCTCCTCACAGGATCAACTACCGGGCCAATGTCTGGGCGTTCCGATCGCTCGGCGTCAAGGCCGTCATCAGCCCATGCGCCGTCGGTTCCCTTCGGCGAGACATCGCCCCGGGTGACTTCGTCGTCAGCGACCAGTTCGTCGACCGGACGACGGGTCGCGATCAGACATTCTTCGATGGGCCGATCGTCACCCACGTCTCCTCGGCCGACATCTACGACCCGACCCTCCGCCTCCTCGCCATCGAGGTCATCCGCGCCCACGAGATCCCCGTCCATGACGGTGGCACGATGGTCGTCATCAACGGCCCGCGCTTCTCGACGAAGGCCGAGTCGCGCTGGTTCTCCGACGCCGGCTGGTCGATCGTCGGCATGACCCAATACCCGGAGGCGTATCTCTGTCGCGAGCTTGGGATGGCAGTCGTCAATATCGCCCTCGTCACCGACTACGACGCCGGGCTTCACACCGAAACCGATCCGGTCACGGCGGCCGAGGTCCTCGAGGTCTTCGCGACGAACGCCCGCCGGATCCAGGCTGTCGTGGTCGACCTCGTCGGGCGGCTGCCGGCCGATCTCGATGCGCTCGGCGCGTACGACATCCTCGGTCCGACCCGGGGAGACGGCCACCTGGTGACGCCGGAGGACGTCCGCCTGTTCGAGACGGGGCTCTGAGGGCGACGCGCCGCTGATGGCCGAGGTGCTTCCGATCGGGGTCGCGATCCGGACGATCCGCGCCGAGCCGAGATGGTGGCTCGAGAGTGCCCGGCGACTCGACGAGGCCGGCTATGCGGGAGCCTGGGCGTGGGATCACTTCATGGGCCGCGGCGACGTTCGAGTCCCGGTCGTCGAGTGCTGGACGATCCTGTCGATGGCCGCCGGGGCCACGTCCCGGATCGGTCTCGGCTCCTTCGTGCTGAACGTCACGAACCGCCATCCGGCCGTCGTCGCCCGGATGGCCTCCACCCTCCAGATCGCGAGCGGTGGACGTCTCACGCTCGGGATCGGGATCGGCGGGCACCCGCGCGAGCATGCCGCCTACGGCATCCCGTTCCCGGATCCGCCCGAGCGAGTCGCCCGGCTCGAGGAGGCGATCGCCGCGATCCGGGCCCTGTGGACCGGCGGACCGGTCAGTCGGCCCTCGCCGTTCTACCCGCTGGACGAGGCCCATGCGTGGCCGACCCCCGAGCCTGCGCCGGCGATCATCGTCGGCGGCGAGACAGCCGGCGGCCCCCGGCTCGCCGCGCGGGTCGGCGATGGCTGGTCGACCTTCGACGACACGTTCGAGGAGCGCCTGCCGGTCTACCTCGACACTCTGGCGGCGGTTGGCCGCCGACGCGAAGACCAGCAGGTCTATGTCGGGTTCCAGGGCGATTGGCTGTCGGATGAGACCCTCGTCGGATCGCCCTGGGTGGAGGAACCGGCCGAGACCTGGGCGCGGTGGCGCGAGGCCGGGGCGGACGGCGCGATCGTGCTGGCACGGACGACGGCCGACGTGGACGCTCTGGTCGACGCGCGGAGCCGATGGTGACGGTCAGCGCACCAGAGTTGACACATGGCTGCGTCCGATGCGGCCGACAGGTTCCTCTCGACGTGGCCATGTGCGAGGACTGCAACCCCCTCGGCCTGGCCCAGCCCGCGGCGACCCAGGCCCACGGCACGGTCTTCGTCGGCATCGCCGTCGCGGTCGTCGTGCTGGCCGTTTTGGCCGGTCTTGCCCGTTCGGGCATCGGCCCCTTCAGCGCGACGATCGTCAAGGCAGTTGCCGCTCCACCGACGCTCCTGCTGACGATCTCGGCGACGAACGGCGGGACGTCTGCAGGGCCGACCCACTGCCGGGTCACCGATGGCACGGGCAGCGTGGCGACGATCACGACCGAGCGGATCGAACCCGGGGCGACGGTGACGTTCACCCGCGTGGTGACCGATCTCGGGACCGAGCCGGCCGAGCTCCGTTCCTACTCGATCGCCTGCGATCCATGACGGCCCGTCCTAGTAGGTGGGCCGATGAGCTCACCTTCGCTCTCGAGACGGCCGAGCGTGCCGGCGACGTCCTCATGGACCGCTACGAGCGCCTGGAGCGCATCCGCCACAAGAGCCCGCGGGACGTCGTGACCGAGGCGGACCACCTCTCGGAGGCGCTCATCCACAAGGCCGTCCGCGTCAGGTTTCCAGGCGACGGGTTCCTGGGCGAGGAAACCGGGGGACACGGCAGGCGCGACGGCACGGCTGCGACTGCGCTCGTCGGTCGGACCTGGGTCGCCGATCCCCTCGACGGCACGGTGAACTACGCCAACGGCATCCCGTTCTTCTGCGTGGCGATCGCCCTGGTCGAGGACGGCCGGCCGGTCGTGGGTGTCGTTCGCGACCCCACCCGCGACGAGTCCTTCGCAGCCACCGCCGACGGCCCCGCGACGCTCCACGGCCCGACGACGGGCCCGGGCCGCCGCATCCGGGTCAGCGGGAAGGAGCAGATCTCCGACTTCGTCGTTTCGCTCCACCTGTCGGGCCCGACGGTCGCGTCGCGGGTCCGGGCAGTCCGTCGAGCCGTTCGCATCACCCGCTCGATGGGAGCGGCCGCCCTGGCCCTGGCCTATGTCGCCAACGGGCGGTTCGATGCATTCGTCCAGCAGAGCGGTCTGTCGGTCTGGGACATCGCCGCCGCCGGCCTCATCGCCGATCGGGGCGGGGCGCGGGTCACGGACCTCAGCGGGGGGCCGTGGTTCGAGCTCGGCCGACCGGAGAAGGGGCTGGCCGTCCTCGCCGCTCCACCCGCCCATCACGATGCGCTCGTGGCTTTGGCACGATGAGTCCGGAGCTCCGTCCCTAGCGCGGCGCCTCCGCACCGGCGCCTCGCCAGACGTGCGGTCGGTCTCGCAGTCGATCGAGACCCCAGCGGTCGCAGAATGCGTGCCAGCCGTCCTGTGAAGCACCATCCCAACGCAGGTCGTCGGGTGATCGCTGGGGGATCGGGGCATCCGATCGGAGATGGGCAAGCTCGCGATAGAGGAGCGCCTCCTCGTGATGCTGGGCGAGCGAGGCCGCCAGCGCTGGCGCATTGCGCACGCCGCCGGCGATGTCCCAATCGGACGCCCGCGGCGGGATCGCGTCGAGAGAGCCGTAGCGTGAGAGGACCGTGGCCGCGCTCTTCTCGCCCCAGCCCGGAATGCCGGGGTAGCCATCCGAGGCGTCGCCGACGAGGGCCAGGCGATCGGCCACCGCAGACGGCGGGACGCCCCACTTCGCCACCACGCCTCCCTCGTCGTAGACGATGTCACGTCGTCGATCCCAGAGCACGACTCGAGTGCCCCGGACGAGCTGGGCCATGTCCTTGTCGGGTGTGCAGATAACGATCTGTTCGACTGCGGGATCGTCGACGAAGTGGACGACTGCCGCCGCAAGGGCGTCGTCGGCCTCGAACTCGACCATCGGCCAGAGGACGACCCCGAGGGCCTCGATGGCCTCCTCGGCGATCGGGAATTGGGCAAGGAGCTCGTGCGGCATGCCGGCCGACGACTTGTAGCCGGGAAAGAGATCGTTCCGGAACGACTCGATGACCCGGTCGGTCGCGCAGCCGACGTGTGTCGCGCCCTGCTCGCGAAGCAGGTAGAGCAGCTGCTCGACGAGCCCGGAGACGCCCGAGAGGAGGATGCCGTCGCGCCCGGTCACCGGCGGCCGGGGAGCGTAGTGGGCGCGGAAGAGCTCGTAGGTGGCGTCGACGAAATGGAGCCGCACTAGGAGTCGTCGATCTCGACGCCGCTGGCTCGCATCTCGTCGAGGGCGCGGTCGCCGTCGCCCGGCGCCAGGTCGACGGCGGCGATGCCCCGGGCGAGGACGCTGGTTGCGAACCCAAGCGAGACGGCATCGATGGCGGTGGCCTTGACGCAGTAATCGGTCGCCAGGCCGCAGACAATTACGCGTTCGATGCCTTCGAGGCGGAGGAGGCCTTCGAGATCGGTCGGGACGATCGCTGCCGTCCCAAGGTCGCGCATCGTGAAGCCGGAATAGCCGTCCTCGCCGTTCGAACCCTTGCGTACGGTCGGCCCGTCGACCACGAGGTCCGGGTGGAGCGCCGCCCCCCAGGTGTCATGCACGCAATGGACCGGCCAGATGCCGCCGTCCTGGGCGAAGTGCGGCGTGTGCTCAGGGTGCCAGTCCTGGGTGTATGCCACGGTCGCTCCGGCCGCTGCCGCGGCGCGGATCCGGTCGTTCACGTACGGCACGATCGCCTCGCCCCCCGCGACCGATAGCGCACCGTCTGGATCGGCGAAATCGTTCTGGACGTCGACCACGAGGAGGGCGGTGCGACGGTCGAAGCCTGCCACGCTCGTACCGTAGCGCACCGATTCGGGGGCTGCAGCGCTCCCGTCGGTCGGGGCCCCGAATAGGCTTGTCCGATGACCTCGTTGCTCGCGCAATTCGATAAGGAAGTGCGTCGCGCCGTGCGCAGCGATCCCGCAATCGCTGTCGAGGTCGAGCCGCACATCATGCGGAGCGTGGGGCGGGACGACCGCGGCTGGTTCGCCGTGAGCTGGTCGGATCTGGACGAGTCGACCGCCGACGCGGCGATCGCCCGCGAAGTCGAGTACTTCAGTGCCCTCGGGCAATCGTTCGAGTGGAAGTACTACGACTACGATCGGCCGTCCGATCTGGAGCGGCGGTTGCTGAGCGCCGGCTTCAAGCCGGACGAGGACGAGTCGGTCATGGTCGGCGAGATCGCAACGATGCCGCGCACATCACCGCCCGACGGGGTCCGCATCGTGGAGGTCTCCGACAGCGACGGCGTCGACATGCTCGTCGCCGTTCACGAGGCCGTTTTCGGCCACCAGCAACAGCGATTCCGCGCTCAGCTTCTGTACCAGCTCGAAATCGATCCGGCGTCCAACGTCCTTGTGCTGGCGATGGCGGGCGAGAAGGCCGTGTCCGCGGCGCGCGCCGAATTCCCGGCGACGGGAAGCTTCGCGAGCTTGTGGGGAGGCGGAACGCTTCCCGAATGGCGCGGCCGCGGCATCTATCGGGCGCTCGTCTCGTATCGCGCCGACCTTGCGGCCGCACGCGGATACCACTACCTCCATGTCGACGCATCGTCGGAGAGCCGGCCGATCCTCGAACGCCTCGGATTCGTGCGCCTGGCTCGCACGACTCCATACATTCGAGAACCCGACACCACGTAGGGTCTTGCCAACGGACCGATTCGGCGGTCGTCAACGATGTGTGCGTAGACCCGTGCAACAGCGCTAAGGGCGTCCAGAAGCTCGGCGACAGGGCGGAGGATCTGGCTCGGGCGCTTACCCGACTGCCTGGACTGACCGTCTGGGGCCCATCGAAATCCACGATTGACGGACACCCTGCCATCGCCGTCACGCTGACGGCCCCTGAAGCGATGTCGCACTGTAAGGAATGGGAGATCTTGGGGCCTCCCGATCGTCACTGGCTCCTCCCGCTCGAGCGCAATCGACTCTGGGTCGTCGAGCTCGCCGGGGGTACGTTGCTGATCTCAGCTGAGACCTTCACAGACAGCGACAAGGCGGCACTGAAGGAACAGATCGGGTTCGTGAAATCGATCGAGTTCCTCGAAGACTGAATCCAGCGGACTTCGCTCCGGCCGTAACCGATCCGCAACGGACGTGCGCAGGTCGATTGGTTTACGCTGGGCCCATGCCCTTCTCCCAGGAAGATCTCGACCTGCTCGCTGCGACCGAGGAGATCTTGATCGAGACCCGTCGGCCCGACGGCTCGACCCGCAAGACGATCATCTGGGTCATGACCGACGGCGACGACGTGTTCGTCAGATCCGAGCTCGGCGATCGCGGGCGGTGGTACCAGGCGGCGCTCGCCGAGCCTCTCGTGACGATTTATGCGGGCAACCGATCCATCGCGGCCCGGGCGATGCCGGCGACCGATATCGTGTCCGTCGAGGCCTGTTCGGCCGCCCTCAAGCGCAAATACGGCACGAGTTCGTCCCTTGGAGCCATGCTCGAGCCGAAGACGCTCGGCTCGACGCTCCGCCTCGAGCCCGCCTGACCGCCGAGATGCACTTCGACGACTTCAAGCACCAGCTCCCGGACAGCGACGAAGGCGAGACCCAGGAATGGCTCGACGCGCTCGACCAGGTCGTCGAGCAGGGAGGGGAGAGCCGGGCCCGCTTCCTCATGTTCAAGCTGCTCAAGCGGGCCCGTCAGCTCCACGTCGGCGTGCCGCCGCTCACCCAGACCCGCTACATCAACACCATCAGCCCCGAGCAGGAGCCGTACTTCCCCGGCGACGAGGAGCTGGAGCGGCGCATCCGTCGGCTCATCCGCTGGAACGCGGCGGCGATGGTCCTCCGGGCGAACAACAGCTTCGCCGGCATCGGCGGACACCTGGCGACATACGCGAGCGCTGCCAGCCTCTACGAGGTCGGCTTCAACCACTTCTTCCGGGGCAAGGATCATCCCGGCGGTGGCGACCAGGTCTTCTTCCAGGGGCACGCCGCGCCGGGCATCTATGCCCGCGCGTTCCTCGAGGGAAGGCTGACCGAGGAGCAGCTCGACCACTTCAGGCGCGAGGTCGGCGGCAAAGGCTTGTCGAGCTACCCGCATCCGCGCCTCATGCCCGACTTCTGGGAGTTCCCAACGGTGAGCATGGGTCTGGGGCCCCTGGCGGCGATCTATCAGGCGCGCTTCAACCGCTACCTCACCAATCGAGGCATCAAGGACACCAGCGAGCAGCGTGTCTGGGCCTTCCTGGGCGACGGCGAGATGGACGAGCCCGAATCCCTGGCCGGGCTGGGCTTGGCCGCCCGGGAGGGTCTCGACAACCTCACGTTCGTCGTCAACTGCAACCTGCAGCGTCTCGATGGGCCGGTCCGGGGCAACGGCAAGATCATCCAGGAGCTCGAGGGCCTCTTCCGGGGGGCCGGCTGGAATGTCATCAAGGTCGTCTGGGGCCGCGAATGGGACGAGCTCCTCGCCCGCGATGTCGATGGCGTCCTCGTCGACCAGATGAACGAGACGGTCGACGGGGAGTTCCAGAAGTTCTCGGTCTCCGGTGGTGCCTACATCCGGGAGCACTTCTTCGGTCCCGACCCTCGGCTTGGCGCGCTGGTCGAACACCTCAGCGATGACGACCTCATGCGCCTCCGCCGCGGCGGTCACGACTATCGGAAGGTCTTCGCTGCGTACAGGTTCGCGACCGAGTACCGCGGAGCGCCGACGGTCATCCTGGCCAAGACCGTCAAGGGCTGGACCCTTGGCCCCGGCGTCGAGGCCCGCAACATCACCCATCAGGCCAAGAAGCTGTCCGAAGCTGAGCTGCGCATCTTCCGCGATCGCCTCGAGCTGCCGATCCCGGACGACAAGGTGACCGACGCCCTCTACTACCACCCTGGGCCCGACAGCGAGGAGGTTCGCTACATGCTCGAGCGCCGAGCGGCGCTCGGCGGCAGCCTGCCCAGGCGGGTCATCCGCTCGGAGCCCCTCCCGACGCCGCCGGCCGCGGTCGACGAGGAGTTCGCCGCCGGCAGCCCGACCGCGGTCAGCACGACGATGGCCTTCACGCGCGTGCTGCGCAACCTCCTGCGGGATCCCGAGATCGGGGCTCGGATCGTGCCGATCATCCCCGACGAGGCCCGCACATTCGGCATGGATCCGCTCTTCAAGGAGGTCGGCATCTACGCGGCTCGCGGCCAGCTGTACGAACCGGTGGACTCGGACCTCGTCCTCTCCTATCGCGAGGCGAAGGACGGCCAGGTCCTCGAGGAGGGGATCACCGAGTCGGGCTCGATGGCCGAGTTCCAGGCGGCCGGCACGGCCTACGCCACGCATGGCACGGCGATGGTCCCCTTCTACATCTTCTACTCGATGTTCGGCCTCCAGCGGACGGGCGACCTCGTATGGGCCTTCGGGGATGCCCGAGGACGCGGCTTTCTCATGGGCGCCACGGCGGGCCGGACGACGCTCCACGGCGAGGGCCTCCAGCACGACGACGGGCACTCCCATGTACTCGCCTCGGTCGTCCCGAACCTTCAGGCGTACGACCCGGCCTACGCCTACGAGCTGGCGGCGATCGTCCGCGAGGGCATCGAGCGGATGTATGTCCGAGGCGAGGACGTCTTCTACTACATCACCCTTTACAACGAGAACTACCCCATGCCGCCCAAGCCCGAGGGCGTCGACGCGGACATCGTCCGGGGCCTGTATCTGCTGCGCGCCCGGCCTGACATCGGTCCAACCGCGCCGTCGGTCCGGCTCGTCGGATCGGGCTCGATCCTCAACGCCGTCGTGTCGGCTGCGGACATCCTGGCCGAGAAATACGACGTCGCTGCGACGATCTACTCCGCTCCATCGTTCGGTCAGCTGCGTCGCGATGCGATCGCGGTCGAGCGCTGGAACCGCCTCCATCCCACGTCCAAGCCGCGCGCGCCATTCGTCGCCACTGTGCTCGGCGCCGAGGGCGGTCCGATCGTCGCTGCGACGGACTGGATGCGGGCGGTGCCCGATGCGGTCAGCCGCTGGCTGCCTGCCGATTACGTCTCGCTCGGCACCGATGGCTTCGGCAGGAGCGACACGCGCGAGGCGCTCCGAGCCTATTTCGAGGTCGACGCCTCGGCGATCGTGGCGGCCGCTCTGTTCTCCCTTTCGCGGACGGGCGCCATGACGCCACGGAAGGCCGCCAAGGCTATCGCCGACCTGGGGCTCGACCCGGATCGGGCGGCTCCGTTCGTCCTTTAGCCTGCCGCCTCCATTTCGATCGGCACGCGCCGCAAGCGCCAGCCGAACCAGGCGAGACCCGCACTGCCGACCGCCAACCAGCCCATGATCGCGAGCATCGAGTAGCGAACCAGCTGGATCGTCCGACCGGCAGCCGCAAGGTCGAGCGAGGCGAGACCATCCTCGAGATCCGTCAGATCGGAGCGAAGTGTGGCCAGCTTGGCCTTCAATGCGTCGACGTCCGATGCGTTCGTCGTCAAGTTCGTCGATAGGCCGCCGATCTGCTGGCCGACCCCTGCCACCTGGTCGCCCAGACCGTCGACGGTCGAGCCGACCGCCGCGAGGGGCGTCGCGCCCAGGATCGAGAACGCCGTGAGCGCCGTCCCGATGCCGTGGAGGGAGTCGCCGATCCCGGTCAGCGTTGACGCGGCTCCCTCGATCGTGTCCGCGGTTGTCGTGAGGGTCTGCCCGGCGCCGCCCAGGGTCGTTTCGAGTGATGCCAGGGTCTCGCCTGTGCTGTCGAGGACGGCCACCACCTTGTCAATGCCGGCAACGGCGCGGTCGGGCGCGTCGGACAGCAGCGATCCGGCCACCAGGAGGCCGATCAGGAGGCCAACGAAGAGGACGGTCCCAACGGCGCCGTAGACGAGGAGGGCCGTTCCGAGGCGGCGGCGATCGTTGGCGATCGCGGTTGGCACGGCGGTCATGGTACGCGGGGCCCCGCTATGGAATCACAGCAACAAGGCTGCTTGCGCCGATTGTGCAAGGTCGCTTGACCGGTGACGCCAATGTGGCTAGGATGCACGCGAAGTCGGCTCGCCCGATGCCGCCCTACCGATCGGAGAACCTGACGTGGACGTCGGCACGCTCGCCACTGGCTTCCTGACCGGCCTTCGCGAGGGGGTCGAAGCTGCCCTCATCGTAGCGATCATCCTGGCCTACCTGGCCAGGACAGGCAATGGCCGATACTTCGGGCGAATCTGGATCGGCGTCGGTGCCGCCCTCGTCGTCAGCGTCGTCGTCGGCGTCGTCATTTTCGCAACGCTGGGCGAGCTACCCGATGGGGTGGAGCAGGTCTTCGAGGGCCTGACGATGCTTCTCGCGGCGGGCGTCGTGACCTGGATGCTGTTCTGGATGCGTCGCCAGGCGGCGAGCGTGTCATCGGACCTTCGAGCCGCCGTCGATCGCGCCCTCACCGACGGCAGCCTGTGGGGGCTCACGATCCTGGCGTTCATCGCGGTCATTCGCGAGGGCATCGAGACCGCCCTCTTCCTCGTCGCCCAGGCGAGTGCGGTCGGCACCGACACGGGCGCACTCTCGCTCCTGATCGGTGCCTCTCTCGGGCTGGCGGCAGCGGTCGTCATCGGTTACGGCTTCTACCGCGGCTCGCGCCGTGTCAACCTCGGCACATTCTTCCGCTGGACGGGCGTCGCCCTCGTGTTCATCGCCGCGGGGCTCGTCTCGCACGCCGTCAGCGAGCTCATCGAAGCGGGTGTCATCACGGTCGGGACAGATACGGCCTTCGACATCAGTGCCATCCTGTCCCACGAGGGTCCGATCGGCTCGATCCTTCGAGCGCTGTTCGGCTACACGTCCACCCCGGAATGGGCGACCTTCATCGCCTGGCTCGCCTACATCGTGATCGTCCTGCCACTCTACCTCCGTCCGGTGAAGCCAACGCCGGCACCGACCCGCCCAAGCGAGACCTCGCCCGCCGCGACGACCTAACCGCTGGGCCGGCCGACCACGCGGTAGATCTCTCCACCACCGAGGTCCGTGAGGTACAGCTCACCGGCGTCGTCCTCGCCGAACGAGCTGATCTGGCGCTGCGACCGAAGCAGGATGACCGGGTCCTGCTCGGCCGGCCCGCCTGAGGCCAGGCCCCAGATGAGGCCAGAGCAGATGTCGGCGAAGACATAGGTCCCCGTAAGGTTCGGGTACGCCGCGCCCCGATAGACATAGCCGCCGATGACCGTGCATCCGCCCGTCGGGTGGCTGTACTCGGCGATCGGCATCGTGATGCCATCCGTGTCGCAGCCGTCCGCCGGCTTGAAGCAGTGGCGACCCTCGGTGACGTTCCATCCGAAGTTGAGGCCTCGCCCGGCCCCTTCGGCCGCCAGTGAGCGGTCGACCTCCTCCCATGCGTTCTGGCCGACGTCGCCGATCCACAGGTCGCCGGTTGCCCGATCGAAGCTCACCCGCCACGGGTTGCGGAGCCCGAACGACCAGATCTCGCCGCGACCCTCGATATCGCCGGCGAATGGGTTGTCGGTAGGGACCATGTAGACGCGGCCGCCGCCCGGCGATGGGGCCAGGACATCGATGCGGAGCAACTTGCCGAGGTAGGTATCGAGGCGCTGGCCGTTGCCCTGCGGATCGCCACCGGAGCCGCCGTCGCCCAGGGCGATGTACAGCATCTTGTCTGGTCCGAAGCCGATCCAGCCGCCGTTGTGATTGGCATACGGTTGGTCGGTGGTGAAGAACTTGACCTCGCTCTGAGGATCGGCTCGATCCGGATCGTTGTCCGACACCTTGAACGATGAGATGACCGTGTCGCCGTTCTCGTCCGAGTAGTGGACCCAGAACTCGTCCCAGGTCGAGCCGAAGCCCGGAGGAAACGCCAGGCCGAGGAGGCCCCGTTCACCCCCCGACTGGATGCGGGCACTGATGTCGAGAAACGGCTCGGCGAGGAGGCGGCCGTCTTTGACGATCCTGATGGCGCCGCCCTGCTCGACCACGAACAGGCGGCCCGATCCGTCGCCGGCACCAGTGACGAACAGGGGGGAGTCGAGCCCGCCGGTGACGAGCTCGAGATCGACCTCTTCGCCGGCTGGCGAGGGCGACGCGGCCAGCGACTGCGAGACCGTTGGGGTCGGCGATCCGCTCCTCGTGCAGCCGATCGCGACGAGCAGGACGACGACCAGAGCGACGCGAGAGCGACCCGAGCGCACCGACATCCCGCGGAGGGTACGCGCGAAGGGCGTCACCGGTTCCCGGGGCCGATGGTACGCTCGGCCCATGGATGCCCACGAGCTCGATGCCGTCTCTGCAGAGCGGGCCCGAAAGGGATCGCGATACGAGGAGTTCATCCGGGTCCCCTCGCTCTCGATCGGGCTGTACGAGCTGCCGGCCGGTGGTACCGACCCACAGTCACCCCATTCCGAGGACGAGGTCTACCACGTCGTCAAGGGCCGGGCGACGATCCGGGTAGGGGAGGAGGACCGCCCGGTCGGTCCGGGATCCGTCGTCTACGTCGCCGCTACCGTGCCCCACCACTTCCATACGATCATCGAGGACATCTCGATCCTGGTGTTCTTCGCACCCGCTGAAGGAAGCCTCGCGGGACAGGGCGCCTGACAGCGGGCCGCAGGCGAGAGTCGGCCGCGGACGAGTGTCAGTCCCGGACGAGTCTCAGTCGCGGACGACTCCTCAGCCGCGCACGAGCCGACCCTCGACGGCCACCGCGAGCATCGTCGCCAGATCGGTGGCATGGCCGGTCTCGTCGTGGCGGAAGAACGCGTAGACATCCGAGCCGTCGTCAAGGAACGGCGCAAGGCGTGCGGCCCAGGCTTCGATCTCGGCGGCCGTGTACTCGTGGCGGCGCAGGCGCACATATAGCAGCGGGCCCGTACGCCGGATCGTCGGAGGGTCGCCGTCGTCGGGTCGCTCCGTGACGCACAGGGTGACGCTGTGTTCCTCGAGACGCTCAAACGTCTCGTCGACGTGCCAGGTGGCATGGCCGAGCTCGATGGCCAGCGGCAGGTCCGCCGGCCAGGATCGAAGCAGCCAGGTCAGACGATCGTCATCGCGGGCGATCGGATCCGGCACACCGACGAGGATGACGCCGAGTCTGATACCGAAGCCTCGATACGGCTCTGTCAGCCAATCCATGTCGGTCGCGTTGTCGGTGGCGAGGCCGGCCGCGGCACTGCGCTGTGCCTTGGCGGCGAATCGGAAGTTGGGCGGAGTGGCGATCAACCACCGCTGGATTGCTGCGGCGGTCGGGCGACGATAGAACGTGTTGTTGAGCTCGACGGCGCGGAAGCGAGCAGCGTAATGACGGAGGAGATCCTCGCCGCGCGTTCCTGACGGGTAGAAGCGGGGAGCCCAATCGGGATAGGCGAACCCGGATGTCCCGACGAGCAGACGGCCCGACGATCGGGCCGTCAGGCGTCCTCCGTACCCGCCGCGACACGCCCGAGCGAGCGTTCGATGGCAGCCAGCTCATCGCGCTCGACATGGGCGAGGAAGTGCGTGTCGATGCCCCGCAGGTGCGTTCGAGCGGCCGCGCGCAGGCGGGCGAGCCCCTTGTCGGTGAGCACGGCTTCTGCTCCCCGAGCGTCCGTGACGCAGGCAGTGCGCTCCACAAGGCCATCGACCTCGAGGCGATCGATGAGTCGGGTGATGCCGCTGCGCGAAAGCACGACGAGGTCGGCGAGCTGGTTCATCCGCAGCCGTCGCCCGTCGGCCTCTGCCAGCTGGAGCAGCGCGTCGTACTCGGCCAGCGACAGGTGATGCTCCGCTTGCAGC
Organism: uncultured Chloroflexia bacterium; assembly: GCA_963789905.1. Lineage (GTDB taxonomy): Bacteria > Chloroflexota > Limnocylindria > Limnocylindrales > CSP1-4 > CAWBMK01. The sequence continues at coordinate 501,610 of CAWBMK010000007.1, forward strand.
TCGTCGTCGAGCAGTCGCGTGAGCCGGGCGTGAGCGACGAGGAACGTTCGCCAGGCGGCGAGGCGGGTGTCGCGCTCGCTGAGCGCGTGCCTGGAGGTGTCGGACATGGCCCGAATCATACGCGTTTCGCGACGTCGTTGACGACGCAACGACCCCCGAAGGTCCGGGCCGCCCGGTCTAGCGGGTCGAGAGGAAGAACGCGAGAACGAACCCGCTCACCGTCGCCAGGCCGACCGCCGGTCCGCCGAACTCGAATGCCTCGGGCATCATCGTGTCTGCCAGCATGGTCAGGATGGCGCCTGCCGCGAAGGCCGGCACGAAACCGTTGCCGAGGCCGATCTGGGCGGCGAAGGCGTATCCGGCGAGGACCGCGACCAGCGAGGCACCGAGGACGAGGAACCACAGGCCCCGGATGTTCTGACGACGCCAGCCCGCCCGCTCGAGACCGGAGCTTGCGGCCATGCTCTCGGGCAGATTGGACAGGAAGGTGGCGGCGATGAACGCGACGCTGATATCGCCGCCCACCGCCACGCTGATGCCCAGGACGAGCGATTCGGGGATCCCGTCGAGCGCCGCGCCGAGGACGATCGCGAGGGGTGAGCCATTGGCCTGCTCGCCCGTCGATCGCTTGCGATGTTCGCCGCCCATCCGGTCGATGACGAGGTCGCCGGCATAGTAGGTGAGCGCCCCGATCGCCATGCCCGAGACCAGGATCCAGGGTTGATCGCCGTCGAAGCTCTCGAGAACCAGCTCGAACGCCACAGCGCTGATCATCGCCCCGGCCCCGAACGCCATCACCTGACCCAGGACCTGTGCCGACGGGCGGAGGGCGAACGCGATCTCCGTTCCGATGAGAAGCGATGACGTCGCGATCAGGCCGACGAAGAGCGCCTCGACCATTGACCTAGGGTGGCATAGCCGACATGACCGGCGCCAGCGACGCGTCACCGGTGCGGGCGTCGTTGGCCCTACGCTTCTTGCGATGTCGCGACCCGCAGGCCGTCATCCGGTCATCCTTGCCCTCATCTGTCTCGTGATCGGGCTGTCGGTCGGCGCCTGCCAGGCGGCTCCGGGACCTTCCGCATCGCAAGCCGCTGGATCTGCAACCGCGCCGGACGCGTCGGTGACAGATGTGGCCTCCTCGGATGAGGCGGACTCCGGTCCGACTACCCCGGATCAGGGCGAGCCAGCACGCCCCGTGCTCATCGACACCGACATGGCCGCGGACGACTGGATGGCGATCCTGTTCATGCTCAGGCGTCCCGACGTCGATGTCGTCGCGATCAGTGTGGCGGGCACCGGCGAAGCTCACTGTGAACCTGGCGTCAGGCACGCTCGCGAGCTCGTGGCGCTGGCCGGGCGACCCGATATCCCCATCGCCTGCGGCTCCGAGACCCCGACATCGGGTGGTCACGCCTTTCCGGCCGCCTGGCGACAGGACGTCGATTCGCTCCTTGGTCTGGAGCTGCCGAGCGCCCCGCCGGGAACCGATGCCGGGACAGCCGTGGCGCTGCTGAGTCGGACCGTCCAATCCGCGTCGCAACCGGTGACCATCCTGGCCCTCGGTCCGTTGACCAACCTGGCGGAGGCGTTTGCCGGTTCGGCCGAGCTGGCCGGTCTCGTCGATGAGATCGTGATCATGGGTGGCGCCGTCACCGTCGGGGGCAACGTGGGCGAATTTGGCGTCGGCATCCAGAACCCATTCGCGGAGTGGAACATCTACTGCGATCCGGCGGCTGCCCATGCTGTGCTCCAGTCGGGGGCGAGCGTCGTGCTCGTGCCGCTCGACGCCACCAACTACGTGCCCGTGACGAAGGCGTTCTACGACAAGCTGCGCGACGATCGGACGACGGCTGAAGCGAGCTTCGTTTTCGATGTCCTGACCGTGCGCCTGCCCGACATCGAGGCCGGTCTGTACATGTTCTGGGACCCGCTGGCGGCAGCGATCCTGGTCGACGAGACACTGACCACGTTCGACGAGGGAGCCCTCGGTGTCGTCACCGACGAGGGGCAGGAGAGCGGCAGGGTGATCGCAGCAGAGAACGGACCGTCAGCCAGGTATGCGACCTCGGCGGATACCGCACGGTTCGAGCCGATGCTGCTGGACACTCTCAACGGACGTATCCACTGACGCGTGTCGATCCCGGAACGCCGGCCGAGCGCGGAACGCCGGCCGAGTGCGGAAGGCCAGCCGATGGCCCGAGGCGCGCGGCTATCCTGTCGCCCATGTCCATCGACGTTGCAGCTCTTCGGGCGCGCTTCCCAGCCCTGTCGCTGATGGAGGACGGCCGACCGTTCGTCTACTTCGACGGTCCCGGCGGAACCCAGGTCCCCGATACGGTCATCGACGCGGTCGCTCGCTACTACCGTGAGATGAATGCCAATCACGAAGGCGCGTTCGCGACCAGCCAGCGCTCCGACGCCGTCATCGCCGAGACCCATGCTGCGCTGGCTGACCTTCTCGGCGCGACGTCGCCCGACGAGATCAAGATCGGGCCGAACATGACGACGCTGACGCTCCACGTCAGCCGCTCGATCGGGGCGACGCTGGAGCCCGGCGACGAGATCGTCGTGACGAGCCTCGACCACAACGCCAACATCGACCCCTGGCGCCACATGGCCAACGACCGAGGAGTGACAGTCCGGACGATCGATGTGCGCCTCGACGACCTGACCCTCGACCCCGCCAGCCTGGACGCGGCCATCACGCCGCGGACGAAGCTCGTCGCCGTCGGCTACGCCTCAAACGCGGTGGGTACGATCAACCCGGTCGCCGAGATCGCCCAACGGGCCCACGCCGTCGGGGCCTGGCTGTACGTGGACGCCGTCCATTGGGCGCCTCACGGCGTGATCGACGTCCAGGCCGTCGACACCGACTTCCTGGTCTGCTCGACCTACAAATTCTTCGGGCCTCATCTCGGCGTCCTGTACGGCAAGCAGGCGATCCTCGATTCGCTGCCGACCTACAAGCTGAAGCCGGCCGCCGACCACTTCGAGACCGGGACCGGGACGTATGAGCTCTTCGGCGGGGCGACCGCGGCCATCGACTACCTGGCCGGGATCGGCCGGACCACCGGTGCATCGGCGCCGGGCGACCGCCGGGCGGCCCTGGTCGCAGCCATGATCGCGATCCGCGACTACGAGATGGACCTATGGGCCCGCCTCGAGCGCGGCCTCCGGGAGATCCCGGGTCTTCGGATGTGGGGGATCACGGACTCGGCTCGCTGGGGCGAGCGGACACCGACCGCCGCCGTCACGATCGAGGGCCACGAGCCACGGGCTCTGGCAGCCGCACTCGGCGAGGCCGGCATCGCTACCTGGGACGGCGACTTCTATGCCCGTGACCTCGGTGAGCGCCTTGGCGTCGTGGCGTCGGGCGGCTTCCTCCGCATCGGGCTCGTCCACTACAACACTGCGGACGAGGTCGATAGGCTGCTCGGGGAGCTCGAGCGAATCGTCGGCTGATGGCCAGGCGGTCGCCCGACGTGGCCGTCATCGGGGCCGGGATCTGCGGCACGAGCGTGGCCGCCCTGCTTGCCGGCAGGGGCGCCGTTGTCACGATCTACGAACGCGAGGCTATCGCGGCCGGCGCATCCGGCAGGAACTCGGGGGTCGTCCAGCGGCCGCTCGACCCGAGCCTGGTTCCACTCTACGAGGCGACGATCGCCGTCTATCGCGACCTGGCGGCCGAGGCGCCCGACGCCGGCTTCGTCCTGCCCGACGAGCCGACCGGGTTGCTCCTCGTCACGAGAACGCCTGACGGCCTGCCAGGGCTGGCGGCCAGGATCGCCATCGATGCTCCGGACCTGGCCCCCGAGGTTCTCGAGGGGCCGGCAATGCGCGCGGCAGAGCCAACGTTGGCACCGGACGTGGCGGCGATCCGGCTGCCGATCGGCTACCCGATCGTGCCGTCAGCCCCGACCTACGCGATGGCGACCCTGGCCGAGCGGCGAGGTGTCGCGATCCGCCTCGGCCGGTCCGTCCGCCCCGTCATCGAGGACGATCGCGTGGCGGGCGTCGCCATCGACGGTCGTCTCGAGCCCGCCGGCACGGTCGTGGTCGCCGCGGGCCCATGGACGTCGGAGCTCGTCGGTCCAATGGGTGGCTGGCGGCCGATTCGGGCCGCCTGGGGGGTCGTGGTCGAGGTCCTGCTGGCCGATCCGCCGCGTCACGTCCTCGAGGAGGCTGACCTGGATGTGGTGATCGAGCAGGAGCCGGCCAGCGACCACCGGCACGCCGAACACGGATTCAGCCTCGTGTCAGTCGGTGGGATCGCCGCCGTCGGGTCGACCTTCCTGCCCGACGAGCCGGACCTGGATCCCTGGCGCGACTGGATCCTGGGGGAGGCGACCCGGTTCGTGCCGGGTCTCTACGAGGCACCGATCCGGGAGGTCAGGGCCTGCGCTCGGCCATACTCGGTCGACGCCCGACCGCTCATCGGCAGGATCGGGTCGATCGACGGGCTCTACGTCTGCTCGGGCCACGGCCCATGGGGGATATCCACGGGGCCCGGCTCGGCCGCCCTCCTGGTCGACCGGATCCTGGACGACCGAGACGAGCCCCTCGCGACGGCCTTCGATCCGGCCCGCTTCGGGCCGATCGATCAGACGGCGACGATCCGGTAGATCTGCCCGTTGTTGTGCCCGATGACGAACAGCTCGCCACCCTCGTCCTCGGCGAACGAGCTGATGTTGAGGCCCGAGTCGAACTTCTCGACCTCGTTGATCGGCCGCGGCGCCACCGCATCGAAGGCCCAGATCCGGCCGCTGCAATAGTCGCCGAAGAAGTAGCCGCCCACGAGCGCCGGCTGCATCGACCCGCGGTAGACGTAGCCGCCGGTCACCGAGCAATTGCCGGCCGTGTGACCGTAGGCCGCGATCGGCAGGATCTTGCCGCTTGTCGAACAGCCCGACGACGGGTTGTAGCAGGTGTTGCCTTCCATCACCCGCCAGCCGAAGTTTGCACCGCGACCCCACGCTCCGGCCGGCGTGCCCCGGTCGATCTCCTCGGAGCTGCCCTGCCCGACATCGCCGATGTAGAGGTTCCGCGTCCCGCGATCGAACGAGAACTTCCAGGGGTTGCGCATGCCGTAGCTGTAGACCTCGTCGCGCCCGGCCTTGCCGACATACGGGTTGAGCGGCGGGATCCGATACTGGAGCGAGCCGGTCCGACCGTTGACATCGATCCGCAGGATCTTGCCAAGCAGTCGGTTCCTGTTCTGGGCGTTGTTGTCGGGGTCACCGGCGCCACCGCCGTCGCCCGTCCCGATGTAGAGGTAGTTGCCGGGCCCGAAAGCGATCATCCCGCCGTTGTGGTTGCTTCGCGGATGGTTGATCGTAAGGAGCCGCCGACCGTAGCTCGTGTCGCGGACGTTGGGATTCGAGGCCGACGCCCGGAGCTCGCTGACGGCGAGGTCGCCGTCGGGGGCGGTGAACATGACATAGAACAAGCGGTTGGTCTCGTAGTTCGGGTGGAAGGCGAGCCCCAGGAGGCCGCGCTCGCCTCCTGACGAGATCGATCCGGAGAGGTTCGCGAACGGCGGGACAGCAGCGCGCTGCCGGTCCAGATTCGGATGAGGCCACCCTGCTGGACGATGAACAGCCGCCCGGAGCCGTCGCCGGCGTGGGTCGCGAAGACCGGTTGGGACAACCCGGTGACGACCGGCACCAGGTCGATATCAACAGCGTTCGGGTCCCAACCGAGGGCGCTTCCGCCACTGGTCGAGAGCAGGCCGAGCGCCAGGGCGCCGGCGATCACCAGGTTACGCAGCGAACGCATCGAGTCCTCCCATTGACGAGCTACGAACCGCCCGAGATATGGATCGAGGGCGGGCCCGGTCGGTCATCCGATCCGCCGCGTCGCGGCGTAGCCGTTCACGTCGAGCAGGGTAGGGCGGCATCGCGCCGCCGTCGACCGCCCTCTATCCTCAGCTCGTGGCGATGACCCAGCAGCGCTACGGCGCGCAGAGCATGACGGCGCCCCTCGTCGAGGCTCTTGTGAAGCGGCCGGGCCCGGCGTTCGGGCGTGCCTTCGACGATGCAGCCCATGGATATCTCCACGCCGTGGATCTCGAGATGGCGCACCGTGAGCACGATACGTATGTCGACGCGTTGACGCGGCTCGGCGTAAAGGTTCACGAGCTGGGCGTCGAGACCGACGATCCGGACCTCGTCTATCAGTTCGACCCCCTGCTCGTCAGCGATCGCGGGGCGATCCCGCTGCGGCCTGGCAAGCTCAATCGCAGGGGGGAGCCAGCGATCGTCGAGGCGTGGATGGATGAGCGCCTCATCCCCACGGTCGGCCGCATCGAGGCGCCCGGTACGCTCGAGGGCGGCGACACCTTCTGGCTGCGCCCGGACCTGTTGTGCATCGGCCGGACGTTCCGCACCAATGACGCCGGCGCCCGTCAGCTCGCCGCGATCGTCGGCGGCGATGTCCGCATCTTCGACGCTCCCTACTGGAAGGGCCCGGCGGAGCTGATTCACCTCCTGTCGGTCATCAGCCCGGTCGCCGATGACCTGGCGGTCGTCTACCTGCCGCTCTTGCCGGTCGGTCTGTGGGAGCTGCTCGGCGACCTCGGGATCATGACGATCCCCGTTCCGGACGACGAGTTCCCGACCCTCGGCTGCAACGTCCTCGCCGTTCGGCCGGGCGTCCTGGTCATGGCCGAGGGGAACCCAGCGACTCAACGTGCCTTGACTTCCGCGGGCTGCGAGGTCCACACCTATCCGGCCACGGAGATCGGCGTCAACGGCTCGGGTGGGCCGACCTGCCTGTCGCGTCCGATCCTGCGGCTGACCTGACCAGCCGAGCCGATGAGCATCCGAACCAGATGAGCATCCGAACCAGATGAGCATCCACGCCGGGGCCTCACCCTGGGCCGCGGTCGATCCGGCCCGTATCGAGCGCGACCTCGTCCGGCTCGTTCGAACCCCGTCCGTCACGGCGAACGAAGAAGCCGCCCAGGACCTGATGGCCGAACTGATGGACGACGCCGGCCTTGCTGTCGAGCGGATCGCTGCCGACCCGGCCGCCATCCGGGCCGACCCCGACTGGCCGGGCGAGGAGATGTCACGTGAGACCCTGCCCATCGTCGTCGGGCGAACCGGCACTCCGGGCGGGAAGCGGATCCTCCTGGTCGGTCATGTCGATGTCGTCCCTGTCGGCGATGAGAGCACCTGGACCGATCGGCCCTTCGACGGCGTCGTCAGCGGCGGCAGCGTCCACGGGCGTGGCGCCTGCGACATGAAGGGCGGCGTCATCGCAATCCTCGAAGCGTTCAGAGCCCTGCACGATGCTGGGACGGACCTGTCGGGTGGCGAGGCATGGTTCGTCTCAGTCCCATCGGAGGAGGACGGCGGCCAAGGGATGCTCGCTGCGATCCGGGCCGGTTGCACGGGCGACATGGCGATCATCACGGAGCCGACGAGCCTCGATCTCATCGTCGCCCACGCCGGAGCGATCGTCTTCCGCCTGACCGTGCCGGGACGCGCCGCCCACGCCTCGAAGCGGCGCGAAGGGGTGTCGGCACTCGACAAGCTCATGGTCCTCGTAAAGGCCCTCGAGGAGGACGAGTGGGAGCGCAATACCGGCGAGACGGACCCCCTGATGACCGCCCTCGGCCTGCCGTATCCGACGATCGTGGGCACGATCTCGGGCGGCGACTGGGCCTCGACCGTCATGGACCGCGTAACCGTCGACGGTCGGTATGGCGTCCGGCTCGGCGACACCTGGCGCGAGGCCGAGGCCGAGCTGCGGAGGACGATCGAGCGGTCCGCCGCCGCCGACCCCTACCTGCGCGACCATCCCCCGACGCTCGAGATCACGGGCGGGCGATTTTCATCGGCGCGCGTGGATCCGAGCCATCCGTTGCCAGTAAGCCTGGGCGATGCCGCGGAAGCGGTGCTCGGCCGGCGGCCGGCCATCGCCGGCGCGCCGTACGGCGCCGACATGCGCCTCCTCGTTAACGAAGGGGCGACTCCCACGGTCATCTTCGGCCCCGGCGATGCCCGCGTCGCCCACGCCGCCAACGAGAGCGTCCCTCTCGCCGAGGTCGTCGACTGCGCCCGCGTCCTCGCGCAATGGGTCGCCCGGGAGATCGGGCAACCAGGTTGACGGGCGCTACGCCTCTGCGAGCTCGAAGAAGCGGCAAAGGGCCGAGACCAGGCGCATCTGGTTCGGCGTCCGAGCGGCCGCGTCGAGGAGGGCAGGGGAGGCGACGATGACGGCGATGGCCCTGGCCCGTGAGACGGCGACGTTGAGGCGGTTGCCGGAGTAGAGGAAGGTGATGTCTCGCGGCGCGTCGTCGGCCGACGAGGTCGCCATCGAGTAGATCGCGACGGCCCCCTCCTGGCCCTGGAATTGATCGACCGTACCGACCCGGATGCCGGCCTGCGTTCGCTCCCGGACGGCTCGGTCGATCGCCGCCACCTGGGCGTTGTACGGCGCGACGACGATGATGTCGTCGCCGAGCAGCAATTTGTCAGCGCCGGCCTGGTCCGTCCACGGCCGCCCGATGAGCCCGTCGATCATCCGGGCGACCGCGTCGGCCTCCTCGATCGATCGTGCCCCGTTGCCGACGTGGATGACCGGCCAGAACCTGATCCCCGTCCCGGTTGGTTCGGACCCGGGCCCGATCGCCTGACGAGCGGTGGAGGGGTCCGGCAGCAGCCGGTCTTCGTAGAAGACCTCGCTGATGTACGCGTTGACGTCGGGGTGCATCCGGAAGGTCGTCGGCAGGAAGATGCCGCGCTCCGCGGGGAGGGTTCGATCAGGCCCGAGGACGTGCTCTAGGGCGCTCCGTTCGGCGCCCTCTGGGTGGATCGCCTGGCTGACCTGCGGCAGCTGGTTCGGGTCGCCGAGCAGGACGATCGAGCCGGCCGCTCCGCCCATCGAGACGACAGATGCGAGCGACAACTGGCCGGCTTCATCGACGAACAGCACGTCGATCAGCTCCGCCATCGTGAGCCGAGCGAAGACCCACATCGTCCCGGCGACGACGTCGACGGTGCCGGCCCTCAGCCTGTCCTCGACCACCTCCGACTTCGTCGCAATGTCGACTCCTTCGGCGGCCTCGGACAGATCGTCGATCCGCTGCAGGATCCGGATATCGACTCCCTCCTCTGCCGCGGCGGCGCGGATCGCCGCGAGCATGTTGCCGATCACGCGATGGGCCTGGGCAGTCACGCCGACACGCCGACCGCCACGAACGAGCTCGACGATCATCCGTGCTCCAGTCCACGTCTTGCCGGTCCCGGGTGGTCCCTGGATCGGGAGCACCGTCTCGTCAAGGGCGAGGGCGAGATTGCGTGCCGCGACCACCGGCTCCTCGCCGCGTCGGACGAGGGGATCGCCTGGTATCCCGCCGCGCAACCTGACGGGTGTCCGGAGGATGAGCTCGCGGACGGCTCGGTAGGAGCCCGGCCCGTCGATGCCGTGCCCGATGACCTGGTCGGCGATCGCGCCGAGCGTCGAGCGCATCGGCTCGGGGCCGAATGGCTGACCCGGAATGAGGGCCGTTGGATGGGCCGCGTTGCCGGCCTTGCCTCGCTTGAGATCGACATAGCCCGCGCCGATGTCGATGGCCACGCATGTTCCGGCGCTTGGCGGTTTCTCCTCAGCGGCGAGGTCGGGATGGATGACCAGCCACTTGTCGCCGATGTCGATCTTCGTGTCCTGCCCTGGCTCGAACCGGTAGCGGTGGACGATGGACTTCCCTTCCTCGCGCACGACGCCCTCGTATCGAAGCCCGCCAAGGGCGTCGCGATCCGCGATGAGATCCTCCATGCTCGCCTGTCGAAGGCGGAACCAGTCCCACCACTGCGGTTTCGACTCGCGTCGATGCCAGTCGAGGAGCCCGGCCAGGATCCAGCGTCCCTGCTGCTCGGTGGTGCGCGATCCGGTATCGTCCGGGACGCCTTCCCGTAGCAGCCGGACCCGCTCCGCGGTCTCGGCCTGCTTCGCGGCGAGATCCTCCGTTGGTCCGCCAGCCTGTGGCTCTGGCCGCGGCACCATCCCGTCCGGGAATATCGGAGCGGCGTCCACGCGCCGTTCCTCGAGCCAGCCTCGGAGGAGGTATGTCGAGAGGCAGTCATCGCGGTTATACGCGGCCAGCTCGTCGAGCAGTCGGCTGTCCGCGGACTCGAGCCAGTTCTCGTACTGGACGACTGAGAAGCCGGCCCGCGTTACCGGGCCCTCGCGTGCGGGCATGTAGAACTTCTCGATCTGCTTGATCGAGTAGCTCTCGACCGACGCCCGGATCGCGTGCCGGACGACCTCGTAGAGATCGACGAGAACGGCGCCTCGCAACAGCTCGTCGACCTCGTCCTCGCGGCTGGCATGCCGCGACATGAGTCGCTTCAGGGCGCCCGACTCGTAGCCGCCGTAGTGGTAGAGGTGCATCGTCGGGTCGCGTTGCAGTCTCTCCATGACGATGTCGACCAGAGCCTCGAAGGCCGCCTTCTCACCGCTTCGATCGTGCCCCCAGAGCGGGTGGTATGCCGGATTGTCTCCGTCGATCGTGACGATGCCGAGGAGGTACTCGAGGCCACCGTCGGCGGCCCACGGGTCAGCCTCGATGTCGAGGAACACGTCGAATGGCGATGGCTCCGGCAACGCCGCCAGCCCCCGTCCTGGCAGCTCCGGATCGGGTGGGATCAGCTCGTAGACGAGTTCGTCCTCGCGTCGGCCGCGGAGCTGGAGGCGTGCCTGGTCGTGGAGCCGGCGATACGTCCGCGGCTGGATCTCCGGGACCCGCCGCTCGGGCTGGGCGTCGGCCAGCGCCTCGACCGTCGGCAGGCCGTCGCTCGTCAGTCGCTCGGTCGCCTGGCGGCTCATGCCGGCCACGAGCGAGAGATGGTCGTCGGCCCGTCGACGATCCACGCAGACGGTCCACCAGTTGCAGACGCGGCAGTGCTCGACAGGGTCGGGGTACGTGACCGGAGCGGGCTCGTCGCCGAAGATTCGCGTGGTGAAGCGCTCCTTGGCCCGTCGGTAATAGGCGGCGTAATCGGCCAGTCGGTGATCGTGCTCGCGGCCGTCGCCGGTGACGACCACGACCCGCTCCGGCGGCACGCCCTGGACCTGGGTCAGGAGATCGGCGTACACACAGAGCTGGAGGATCGCCGACGTCTTGACGTGGCGAGCGAGCTTCGTATCGGCGATGTCGTAGCTCCACGAGCCCAGTGGTGAGGGCCGCTCGACGCGCAGGAGGAAGTCGGCATTGCCGCGCCATCGCCCATCGAAGAACGTCGCCTGGAAGATGACGTCCGCACCACTCCGGATGAGATCGGCCGTCTCGTCGGCTGCGGCTCGGAGGCCCTCGATCGACTGCAGGTCGCGCTCGGGGATGTCGACGACGATGCGGCCGTCGGCGACGAGTCGCTCGCGATAGCGTGTCTCATGCTCGTAGCCCTTCGTCCGCAGCAGGTCGAGCTCGGGATCCGTCCGGTACGGCTTTCTGATCTCACCGCGGATGCGAGCCTGCTCGAGCGACACGAGATGATCGCACTCGAGGAAGCCGACGAGGTCCGTCGCTGCAACGACGAGCGTCCCGTCGGAGTGAAGCTGCATCGATGCCACGATAGCGACCGGCCGTGCCACCTCGCCTGACGCGGTAACCTCGCCAGCCAATGAGCTTCGACGCCGCCTATCGCCTCCCGGACGCCGCTCCGTGGGACATCGGGGCTCCCCAACCGGAGATCGTCCGACTGGCCGATCAAGGGACGATCGAGGGCTCCGTCATCGATATCGGCTGCGGGAGCGGCGAGAACGCCCTCTTCCTCGCTCAGCGCGGGCATGAGGTGCTGGGCGTCGATTCGGCCCCATCCGCGATCGCCCTCGCCCGAGCGAAGGCGGCCGAGCGAGGGTCATCGGCGACGTTCGTCGAGGCCGACGTCCTGGATCTGGTGTTTACCGGGCGGGGGTTCGACACGGCGATCGACGTCGGCTGCTTCCACGTCTTCGACGATGTCGATCGGCCGCGATACGTGGCCAGCGTCAGTGGGGTGGTCCGGATGGGTGGACGGCTCCACATCCTCTGCTTCTCGGACGCCCAGCCGGGGATGTGCGGGCCGCGGCGCGTTTCCGCTCGGGAGATCCGCGAGACGTTCGTCGTCGGTTGGGAGGTCGAGCGGATCGAGGCCGTCACCTTCGCGACGCTGATGGGCCCGGACGGTGCCCACGCCTGGTTGGCGACGATGAGGCGAACCTAGGCGGAGCCTTCGCGAGGCCAGGCGAAGCCTCGTGCGGCCCAGGATGACGTTTGGGCCGAATGGCCCCGGCGCCCCCCTTCCGATGCTATCGCTCGGGGGATCGACCGCATCTGGACGCCAGAGCCACCACGAATCATCTAGTGCGGACTTCGATGCAACCATGGCACCGCCGTGCAGATGGGTGACCCCAAAGATTGCCGCGAGATGGCAAGATAGCCTCAATGAACGCCCGACCATGGACCGTCGCCTTCGATGAATCCGCGCGAGCCAGGATCGCCGCCTACCTTGAGCCGATGACCGATCGTCTCGTCGAGGCTGTCGGCGAGGATGCAGGAGCGCCGCCGGACGAAGTACGTGGGGCAGTGTCGATGGCGCTCGGACTGCTTGTCGATCCGATCGGCCCGGAGCGAGGCCTCGAGCTGTTCCGAGAGCAGGGCGCGGCAGGTGCCCGGGCCGGCATCCCGCGGGCGGAGTTCCTCGATCGATTCCTGACGACCGGATGGGTCATGTGGGAGGCCGTATCGGGATCCGAGGCCTTCGACGCGCCGACGCTCGCCTCGTTCGGGAGCTGGCTGCTGCGCGGTCTCGACCTCGTCGCGGCGGCGATCGCCGAGGGCTACATCGAGGCCGACCGCGAGCTGCTGGCTCGTCGGACCGAGGCCCGACGAGCCTTCCTCGAGGAGATCCTCACGTCGATCACGCCCGATCCCGCCGAGGCGGCCCATCTGCGACGGGCAGCTCTGCGATACGGCCTGGACGTCGACGCCTCGTACAGGATCATCGTGGTAGCCGCCGGCGATGACGAGGACGAGCATGCCCGGGCCGACCGGATCGGCGGCCTCATCGGCGTCGCGCCATCGGTCATCCGATCGCGGCGCGGGATCGCCCTGCCCGAGATCCTGGTCTGGCATCGCTGGATCGTCGTCATCGTGCCCGCCGAATGGGCCGGAGCTGCGCGCCTCCGCACGGCGCTCGAGCATATTCTCGGCGAGGAATGGACGGCCCTGGCGGGCCCGAGCGTGCCGGGTGTCGGATTGCTTGGGCCGACCCTCGCTCGGCTGACTGCCACGCTCCGCGCGGCCGAACGCCTGGGCCATCGAGGTTGGATCGAGAGCCCCGACGATCTCGCTATCGAGGAGCTTCTGCTCGTCGACCCGGAGCTGCTGGCGACCGTGGTCGGCCGCGAGCTGGGGCCGCTCCTGGCCGATCACCGGATGGGCGACGAGCTGATCGAAACCCTGCGCACGTACCTCGAGAGCGGCCAGAACATGCGCGAGACAGCGCGCCGGATGCACCTCGCCAACCGAACGATCGCCTACCGACTCGAGCGGATCGAGCAACTCCTCGGTCACCCGCTCGGGGGTCCCGCGGTCAGCCGCCTTGGCTTCGCGCTGCTCGCATATCGGATCGGTCGCCCGGACGCGCCCACGCACTAGGGCCCGGAAGCCGTTCAGGCCAGGGCGCGGACCGCCTCTCCGAAGACCTCGGTGTGCCGATCCACATCAGCGGCGCTGGTCGCCGGCGACATGAGTGCCATGTTGTGGAACGGCGTCATGATGACGCCCCGGTTCATCGCCCAGAGATGGAGGAGTCGCTCCAGCTCGACGTCGGCGTGGGCGGCCTGCTCGGCACCGTTGAGCGGGGCGACGGGCATGAAGTGGTACTCGGCCCGGGCTCCGAGACGGGTCACGTGCCAGGGCACGCCCGATGTGTCGATGACGTCCTGGACGCCGGCCGTCCAGCGGATGGCAAGCTCGATCATGTGCTCGAAGGCGTCGTCGGTAAGGACGTGCTCCAACGTGGCGCGAACCGCAGCCATCGACAGCGCGTAACCGGCCAGCGTCCCCCCGATCCCGCCGACGTCGATATCTTCGAGGGCGGTGGACTCGGTGACACGCGCCCCAACCTCGGCGGTCATCCCGTACGCGCCGACGGGGATCCCGCCGCCGATCGACTTGCCGATCGTCAGCATGTCCGGATCGAGGCCGAAGGCACCCGTGTAGCCGCCCGGACCGGCGCACAGGGTGTGCGTCTCATCGATGATGAGGAGCGTCCCGAACCGCCTGGTCATCTCGCGGATGGCGTCGTGATAGCCGGGCTCCGGGAGGACGATCCCGACGTTGGTGAGGGCGGGCTCGATGAGCATTGCGGCGACGTCGCCGTGGGCCAGGGCTCGCTCCGTCGCGGCGAGATCGTTGAGCTCGACGACGCGCGTCGTCAATGCCGGATCGACCGGTGGGCCAAGGCTGCCGCGGCTGGCAACGATGCGGCCGTCCGCGTCCAGCGTGGCGAAGGTCTCGTCGACCGAGCCGTGGTAGTTGTGATCGTGGACGAGGATCCTCGGTCGCCGGCTGATGCCCCTGGCGATTCGGATGGCGAAGCGATTCGCATCGGTGGCGGTGATGGTGAACTGCCAGGCGGGAAGGCCGAACCGGCGGCGCATCTCCTCGCCTACGACGATCGCATCCTCCGTGGGCATCATGTGGGTGATGCCTCGGGCCAGCTGGGCTTGGACCGCAGCGACGGTGGCCTCGGGAGCATGGCCGGCCATCGCCCCGGTGTCGCCGAGGGCGAAGTCGATGAACTCGATGCCATCGAGGCAGCGGACGCGAGCACCCGATGCCGATTCGGCGAAGGGCGGAAATGGACCCGCCCACTTCACCATCCAGTTCATCGGGACGCCGTCGAGGAGCGACGCATGCGCCCGCCGCGAGGCGGCACCGCAGCGCGGGTGGGCGGCCGCGAACGTCTCTCGTTCAGTCGCCGTCAGGACGCCGATGCGCGTCCGATCGAGTGTCGCGGCCGGGCCCGTCATGCGAGCGGCATCTCCTGGGCGGGGAGCCCATCATGGCCGTTCGAGCGGCTGAGGGCGGCCTCGTCTCGCAGCGCGGGAAGGCCGTTCTGTTGGTCGTCGGAGCCCCGATTGATGTCGAGGATGCGGCGGCGAAGCCGGCGCATGGCGGCCGCACGCCGCGAGTGAGCGGTGACGGTCGCGCCTGAACGCGAATACATGATTGTCGATGTCCTTTCGGACCCGGCCGACGCGTCTTTCGTGCGTGGCTCGGGTGTTCGTGGCGTCTGCGGCCGAGATGGTGGTCGCTGGGGCGCCGGGTGGTCTGCCAGGAACCTTCATGGGTTCCACCGCCTCTCGGGCGGTCCGATCTCTCGTTGGCTGAAGCATCCGTCAGGTCGGCGGGGCTGTCAACCAACCCATCTGGCTAGTTCAGGTTGAGATTTCTGGATCGAGCTTTCACCGCGTCTCTATTGCACCGGGCCCCGCGATGCGGCAGACTCCCGCCCGGCGCACGTTCGACCGTGACCTGACGGGCCGCTGGTCGACGTCGCGACCTCGAAGTCGGCGATGCGTGGCTCGTCCGTAGCCGTCGTCGCAGGGACTGATCGAAGCACGAGGGTCGCGGACGTGGTCGTCCGCGCGCGAGGAGGCAACCGGTGTCCGACAGGAAGCACCAGCTCAGCGGCCGGATCGGCCGTCTCAGCGTCATCGTCGCCACGGTCCTTGCGACCGCTGCCGCACTCGCGCCGGCGACGCTGGCAGCCAACGGCCTCGAGATCACGACACCCTATCCGTCTGTCTCCGTCGCACCCGGCTCGGACGTCTCGTTCAACCTCAAGGTCACCTCGACGACCCAGCGCCAGGTCTCCCTGAGCGTCAGCGGCGTCCCAACCGGCTGGACGGGGACCTTTCATGGCGGTGGATTCGTCGTGAACGGGGTGCAGGCGGGCCCGGGCCAGAACCCCGATGTCCGGCTGGATATGAAGATCCCCGTCGATGCCCCGAATGGCACGACGCGGATGACCGTGGCCGCGACGTCGCCGGGTGCCGCGGACTCCCTGCCCATCGCGATCACCGTCAACGCCGAAGCGGCGGGCACGGTCACCATGACGACCGACTTCCCGAGCCTCCAGGGACCGTCGACGCAGACCTTCACGTTCAACCTGACGCTGACCAATGACACCGCCCAGGACCTGACCTTCGGCCTCAACGCTCAGGGCCCCGCCGGCTGGGTCGTCTCGGCGACGCCGACGAGCCAGGCCCAGGCCCAATCGGTCGAGGTGAAGGCGGGCAGCAGTCAGGCGGTCAAGGTGACCGCAACGCCGGCGCCCGATGTCGAGGCCGGCAGCTACACGATCGACGTCACGGCCAGCGCCGGCGACATCCGAACCTCGGGCAAGCTGACCGTCGACATCATTGGTCAGTTCAAGCTCCAGATGACGACGCCGGATGGTCGGCTCAACGCCAACGGCTCGGCCGGTTCCGGGACCGAGATGACGCTCTCGCTTGTCAACGACGGCACCGCTCCGCTCATCAACGTCAAGCCGACGACGAGCGCGCCGAGTGGCTGGACGGTGACGTTCGACCCCGAGACCGTAGCCTCGATCGAGCCGAAAGGGTCGGGCTCCGTCGTCGCCACGATCACGCCATCCACGGCGGCGGTCGCCGGTGACTACGTCGTCACTCTGCGGGCCTCGGGGACATCCCCCGACGGCCAGCAGACGGCCAGTGCCAGCACCGACATCCGATTCACCGTCGAGACCTCGCCGATCTGGCTGGTGGTCGGAGTCGGGCTTATCGTCCTCGTCTTTGCTGTGCTCGCGTTCGTCTTCCAGCGTTACGGACGACGATGAGCGACGGGGCCCCCGAGACGGTCATCCGGGCCCGAGGTCTCACCAAGGTCTACGGCGAGCTCGTCGCCGTCGACCACCTCGATCTCGACGTCCGAGCGGGCGAGATCTTCGGCCTGCTCGGGCCGAACGGGGCCGGCAAGACGACGACGATCCTGATGCTCCTCGGCCTGTCTGAGCCGACCGATGGACGGGCCCGGGTGCTCGGGCTCGACCCGATGCGCGACCCGCTCGCGATCAAGCTGCAGGTCGGCTACCTGCCCGACAGCGTCGGCTTCTACGGCGGCATGACCGGCCGGGAGAATGTCCGCTACACGACGCGCCTGAACGGTCTGCGTGGCGCCGAGATCGATGAGCGGATCGACGCTGCGCTCGAGCTCGTCGGCCTGACCGATCGGGCCGACGATGTCACGAGCCAGTATTCGCGCGGCATGAAGCAACGTCTCGGCATCGCCGACGCGCTCGTCAAGGAGCCGCGCATCCTGATCCTCGACGAGCCGACGGCAGCCATCGACCCGACCGGCGTCGTCGAGATCCTCGACCTCATCCGGACGCTGGCCCACGACAAGGGCATGGCCGTCCTGCTGTCGTCGCACCTGCTCGACCAGGTCCAAACGATCTGCGATCGGGTCGGCATCTTCCGCCAGGGCCGGCTCATCGGTCAGGGCACCGTCGCCGATCTCGCCCGCCGGTTCGGGTTCACCGGCGAGGTCCTCCGGATCAGCGTCGACATCTCGGACGACGCCGAGCGAGCCCGTATCGAGGGCCTTCTCGGGGGCATCAGCGGCGTCGCGAAGGTCGAGCCGGCAGGTCAGCTGCCCGGCGCATATCACATCATTCTCGTTCGGGGGGCCGATCCCCGGGCGGTCGGAGCTCGGCTGGTTTCGGCCGTCGTGGAGTCCGGCATGCGGCTGGGTGGCTTCTCCGCCGTCCAGGCGTCACTCGGAGAGATCTACCAGCGGGCCGAGGCGCAGACCGCCGACCGGCGACCGGTGACGAAGGGGGCCGCATGACGGCCGATGCGGCCGCGACGCCGTCGGCTGGACCGACGGTCGAGACGAGGGTCCGGACTCCCCGGGCCGGCTGGCGCGTCGTTGCCGGCAAGGAGTTCACCGACCACATCCTGTCGATCCGTTTCTACATCCTCATCCTGATCGTGGGCGTCGCGGCGGCCGTCCCGCTGTACGCGGCATCGGCCACGATCCGCAGCCTCGCCCCGGTCGCCACCCAGGATCCGGCCCCGTTCCTCGCCCTCTTCGTGCTCGAGGCGTTCAATATCGACCTCCTCAGGTTCTTCGCGATCATCGCCGTCGTGACCCCGCTGCTTGGCCTGGTGTTCGCCTTCGATGGCATCAACGGCGAGCGCTCCGAGGGGACCCTCCCGCGCCTCCTGTCGCAGCCCATCTATCGGGACGACGTGATCAACGGCAAGTTCGCCGCCGGACTTGCCGTCATCGCCATGGTCCTCGTGGCCGCCACGGTCCTTGTCGTTGGGTTCGGGATCGCTCGCCTCGGCATCGCCCCACGGTCGAGCGAGGTCATCCGCATCGTCGCCTGGCTCGGTGTGACCATCCTCTATGTGGGGATCTGGCTGGCTTTCGGGACGCTCCTCTCGGTTGCGTTCAGGAGAGCCGCCGAGTCCGCTCTCGTCGGCTTCGGTGTCTGGGTCGCGACGGCGCTCTTCGGAACGTTGATCGCGTCCCTTGTCGCCGGCCTGATCGCCCCGTCAGGGGTGGGCGACACCGCCACCCAGCTCGCGAACGCTGGCACCCGCGACATGATCCTGCGCATCCTTCCGATCAACCTCTACTCCGAGGTGTCGCGGGTCATTCTCGTGCCCTCGCAAGGGGTCTCGACGCCGGGCTCGATCGACCAACTCGGTCAGCTCCAGCAGCAGATCCCGACTCTCTACTCGGTCGATCAGAGCCTGCTCCTCGTCTGGCCCCAGATCGTGGCCATGGTCGCGATCCTTGTCGCCCTGTTCGGAGCGGCCTACGTCCTGTTCCTCCGTCAGGAGGTTCGCGCCTAGCTCCGCTCGCCTATCCTCGGGCCATGGCGAACTGCTGCCCCGGTGGAGGCTGCCCCACTGGAAGTTGCCCCAGCTACGACACCCAGTTCGACGAGAAGTCGGCCCGGCAGAAGCTGGCCGAGCTTCGGAGCCGCGGTCCACGGGGAACCACCGCCGACCTGATCGAGGCGCTGTCCGCGGGCGGGGTGGACGGCGCGACGGTCCTCGACATCGGCGCCGGCGTCGGTGCCGTGCATCTCGGCCTGATCGAGCGTGGCGCGGCATCGGCCACCGATGTCGACGCATCGGCCGCCTACACGGCCGCTGCCCACGAAGAGGCCGTCCGGCGGGGGTTGGCCGATCGCGTTCGGAACCTGAACGACGACTTCGTCAGGGTGGCGTCATCGCTCGAGCCGGCCGACATCGTCGCTCTCGACCGAGTCGTGTGCTGCTACGGCGACGTGACCGCGCTCGTGTCGAACGCCGCCCGTCTCGCCCGTCGCAGGCTGGGTCTCGTCTACCCGGTCGATCGGTGGTGGGTGCGCATCGGGATCGGTATCGAGAACCTGCTCATGGCAGCGAAGCGCGATCCGTTCCGCGCCTACATCCATCCCACGGCAGTCGTCGATCGCCTGGTCCGCGAGGCCGGTCTGGAGCCTCGGGTCGTCCGCCGGGGCGCCATCTGGCAGGTGATCGTCTACGAACGACCGGGCTCGCCGATGGTCAGCGCGGGTAGCCGGTGATCCGGCGGATGTCCTCGTACAGCGGCCGCATGCGCGGGTAGATGCGTCGATAGACCGAGCGATAGAGATCGTCGTACAGGGCGCGGGTCCCCGGATCCGGCTCGATCCGATCGGCGACATGAGTCATCTCGCGGACGGCGGTATCGACATCCGGGTGGATCCCCAGACCGACGCTCGCCACGACGGCTGCGCCGAGCCCGGCCGTCTCATGGGTGTGGGGCCGCCCGACGGGCAGGCCGAAGATATCCGCCGTCAGGCGCAGCGCACCCGGGCTCCGGGAGCCGCCGCCCGAGACTCGCAGCTCGGCGACTCGGGTGCCCGCCCGACGCTCCGATCGCTCCATGCCTTCCCTCAGCGCGTAGGCGATGCCCTCGAGGATCGCCCGGTACAGGTGGGCACGAGTGTGGACGTCGCCCCAGCCGATGATCGCACCCTTCGCCTCTGGACCCGGGAAACGGACGCCCTGTGTCCACGTCGGCTGGAGCACGAGACCCATCGCGCCCGGCGGTGTCGCCGCCAGGAGCTCATCGAAAAACTCTTCCGGCTCGCGCCCGCTCGCTGCGGCCCGAGCGACCTCGGATTCGCCGAGCTCGCGACGGAACCAGTCGACGAGCCAGTAGCCACGATAGATGTTCAACTCGAGCGAGTAACGGCCCGGCACGCCGGCGGGGTAGGGCGGCACGAGGGGGATTGCTTCGACGTATCTCGCGTGAGTGGTCGCGAAGCTTGCCGTCGTGCCGTACGAGATCGCCCCGATGCTCGGCTCGAGGGCGCCGGCTCCGATCGCCTCGGCCTGCTTGTCGCCGGCGGCCGCGATGACCGGCAGCCCGGCACGGAGCCCCAGGTGAGCGGCAGCCTCATCGGTCAACTCCCCCAGGGGGGAGCCGGCGGGGACCAGCGCGGGGAGCTGCTCGCGGCGGATGGGTGAGATCTGCCACTTCCAGTCGGTATCACGCGCCCACGTCAGGGCCTTGAAGTCGAAGGGCAGATGGCCGACCTGGCAGGCGACGGAATCGATCCAGGTGCCGACGAGTCGGGACGTCAACCAGGCCGACAGCAGGCCGTAGCGTGCCGTCGCGGCCCAGACCTCGGGCTCGTGGCGGGAGATCCAGGTAGCGTCCGTGTCGGCCGCAAGCGTTCGCACCGTCTCGGTGACGCCCAGGACTCGAAAGGCGAGGCTCGTCGGGAGACCGGGCATCGGCGGGTCCTCGGTCCGCCGCCCGTCGAGCCAGACGATGACCGGCCGGACGGGCCGACCCTTGGCATCGGCACAGACGACGGTGTCGCGCATCGTCGTCAGGGTCAGGCCGGCGATGTCGTCGGGACGCACGGTTCCGCTCCGGCGGTGCGGCATCGCTCGACCACAATCGTCGACATGCCTCGCCCATCGAGCGCCAATAGAGCTGCGCATCCTGCTCCGCCCATCCAGGCTGTGGCGATGTGTAGGGCGTGATCGGCACCTTCACGCTGGCGACCGGGAGCCCGCGCGGGTCGAACACGATGGCCCGCACGCTCTGGGTCCCGACATCGACAGCCAGGATGCGGTCGCCGCTCATGCCGCTCATGCCACTCATGCCACGAGGACGCCCGTGTTCATGACGCCATCGGGGTCGAAGCGCCGGACGAGATCGTCGAGGGTGGCCATGCCCAGCGCTCCCTTCTCTGCCGCCAGCCATGGCGCGTGATCCCGACCCACGCCGTGCTGATGACTGATCGTCCCGCCACCCGCCACGATCGCCTCGGAAGCGGCCGTCTTGAGGCGGCGCCAGCGGTCCAGGTTCACGTCTGGATCGGCCGCCAGCCGGAACATGTAGGTGACGTATATCGATGAGCCGGACGGGTAGACGTGGCTTAGATGGGCGAAGGGAAAGACGGATTCGCCGTCGACGGTCAGAGCGTTCCGGAGGGCCCCGACGATCGATGCAGTCAGCGGCTCGACGCGAGGCCAGTCGGTCGCCGTCTCGAGGGTGTCCACGGCGTAACCAGCCTCCCATAGCGCATTGCGCAGGTACGGGCTCCGGAAACGCTCGGCCATCCAGCGTTTGCCGATCCCCGTCGCCGTGAGCGGCAGGCCCCGGTGCCGACGCACGATGTCGACGGCGTCGTCGACCGCCCTCGAGACAGGCCCGCGTCGCCCGGCTGCCGCAAGGAGCACGAGACACCGCTCCGGCCCGAAGCCACGGAACTGGAGATAGCGGGTCAGGAGCCCGACCGATCGACGGCCCTGGGCGATTGCGAACGTCGTCCGCGTCTCGGCGGCCGAGAGGAGGCGGATCATCGAGAGCGGCCGGCCGAGGCCCCCGAGCTCTCGGGCGCAGGCGATGCCCGACGTCCAGTCGCGCATGGCGAAGCCGAGGGCCGGATGTGCTTCCGGCTTTGGCGCCGTCCGCAGGATCGCCTCGCTGACGATCCCGAGACGTCCTTCGGAGCCCAGGACGAACTGCCGGACATCCGGTCCGGCGGCAGACGCCGGGAATGCGGCCATCTCGAGCGTCCCCGCCGGGGCAATGAGTCGTCCGCCGGCGAAGAGATCTTCGATCCGACCGAAGCCTATCGACTCCTGGCCGCTCGAACGGGTGACGACCCAGCCACCGACCGTCGATTGCTCGAACGACTGCGGGAAGTGACCGAGAGTCCGTCCGAGTGAATCAAGTGCCGCCTCGACCTGTGGTCCGGTCGTGCCCGGGCCGAAAGTCGCGAGGCCGCTTCGCTCGTCGAAGGATCGCAGCCCTGACATGGCGGCCAGTGACAGGGTGATCGCCGGTCGATCACCCGCCGGCGTGACTCCGCCGACGACCGACGTTCCGCCGCCATACGGGACGAGCGCGGCGCCGCCGGCCCGGGCGTGGCCGATGAGTGCCGTCATTTCGTCCTCCGACGTGGGCATCGCCACACCATCCGGGAGGTGTCCGATGCGGCCGCTTCGCAAGGCGATCCAGTCGGGCAGGCTCTGGCCCCGAGCGTGTCGGAGCCGGAGTTCCGGATCGCCTGACACGAGCGGATGGCTCGGCAGAATGGCGGATGGCACCGCTGCGAGGACCTCCCCGAACGAGGCGTCGCGCGGCCGGGTCCCAGGGCCGAGCAGTCGCTCGAGGAGAGATCGGGCCGACTCGGGAAGCGGGATCTCGATCGTCTCGTCGCCCCAGCCGTTCCAGCGTCGGGCCATCGCCGAAGGCTATCGCAGCGGCGGCGGCCGGGAGGCCTCGATCAGTAGGGCGGCCAGGGAATCGCCGGTCGGTCCGGATCGGGCTGCGGGTAACGACCTTCGCCAATCAATCCAGCCACGCGGTCCCGGGTCGCCGCGACCTCCTCCGCGCTCAAGAGGGCTCCGAGTTGCGTCCCGAGCCGGCCATCGAGCGCCCGTCGGATCGTGACCAGGAGCGCCTTCTCGTCAGGCGAGAACCTCTCACCGCGCCAGGCCCAGAGCACCGTCCGGAGCTTCGGTTCGACGTGGAAGCAGATCCCGTGATCGACGCCCAGGACATGACCCGAGGACAGCGGCAGAAGATGGCCGATCTTCCGATCGGCATTGTTGGCGACCGCATCGAACAGGGCGATCGGACGGAGCCTCGGATCGTCGGTCTGCACGAGCTCGATCGGGTCGATGGTCTCGTCTGGCTCGACCCATAGTTGGACCGCGCCCTCGCCGAACGGCCCGTCGCGCAGGACGGTTGGCGGCACGATCCCGAGGCCGGCCGTCTCCGACAGGACATAGGCGGCACTCTCGCGCCTGCCGAGCGTGCCGTCGGGGAAATCGTAGAGCGGTCGCTCGAAGGCGACGGGCTTGTAGATGCACACCGCTTCGCCGCCAATTCGGCAGAGGAGGGCGCTGTTCGAGGACACGACAAGGCGCCCGACGACCTCGAGCTCGCCGTCGCGCAGGAGCCCCAGCGACTCCTTCGTCGAGCGACCGTCGATCAGTTGACGAGGCTCCCGTGTCCGTTGCGGCGTGGGCACAGATGGCCGGTCCTCTCGAGGGGCAGGCCGCAGAACGGGCATGGCGGCCGGCCCGCGGAGACGATCCGGACCGCACGCTCGACGAACGTTCGCGCGTCGTCGAGGGTCATCCGGATCCGAAGGACGTCGGGACCGTCCGGGTCGTCGTCTGGCAGCTGGACGGCGGCTTCATCGTCCTCGGTGATCTCACGGCACTCCACGAGGACTCGACCGTCGTCGCCGTCCCAGCCCAGGGTCAATGCGCCGACCCGGAACATCTCGTTGAGCGGTTCATCGAGGGGTTCGCGATCCGGCAGTGGATCGGTCAGGTCGGCCGTGCCTCGACGGGACAGCTCGGCGACGAGGGAGGCCATGCGCTCGGCCAGGACGGCGACCTGCGTCTTCTCGAGCGAGACGGAGGCGATTCGATCGCCATCGCGAGCCTGGAGGTAGAAGACCCGCTCGCCCGGCTCGCCGATCGCATCGGCGATGAATCGGGCCGGCGGATCGAAGATCACGATGCGACGCGCCACAAACCGACTCTATACGGTTCCGGGACTATCGTCTCCGACGCGCCGTCGGCGTCGATCGGTGGGTAGTTGCGCCCTCGACAGAGCGGGTGGGTCGCAGGGCTAGGGTGAAGGACTCGGACTAGGGCTAGGGCTCGGGCTCGGACTCGCATCGGCCTTCGGGCTGGCGTCTGCCTTCGGGTTGCGTCGGGCTTCTGGTTCGCGTCGGGCTTGGAAGACCCGTCGCCTCGCTTCGAGCCGTCGGGACGATCGCCGTAGGGCATGCATCGCTGGCCCTGCCGGCAGGCGGGGAAGCGGTCGCCCTTCGAAGCCCGATCCTTTCGGGCATCGGCCCGGTCCTTGCGCGCCTCCGCCCGCTCCCGCAACGAGTCACGCAGGCCCTTGAGCGTCAGTGGCGGTCGCAAGCGTGGAGTCTTGTCCGCGTTGCTTGTCAGCGTGCTCGCGCCCGCGGTCCTTGTCGGCTGGATGCTCGATCCGAGCCGCGATCGATCGTCGCTGCGAGGCCCGTCGCCAGGGGCAGGCCGACGAAGGCGACGAGCCCGAGGGCGATGACGATCGCAAACACCCAGGATTGATGGCGGTCCATGCTCGCAGCCTACACGGCCCGAACCGCATCCAAGTCCACGCGTCCACCCGGAGACGGGTTGGCGGTGCGATCCGGCACCGCCTGCTCCGCCCGGCGAGCGCATCAGCCTCGGTACGATGGACGCCCACAAGTCGCGAACTCGCAGGAGGCCATGGATGGTCACGAGCACCGTGGACGTCGTCAAGAAGCCCATCGGGGTCCTGGCCGAGTTCAGGACCTTCCTCACCAAGTCGAACGCGCTCGCCCTCGCCATCGGCGTGGTGATCGGGGCGGCGACGAGTGGGCTCGTCAACTCTCTCGTCAACGCCATCATCATGCCGCCGATCGGCTATGCGCTCGGTGGCGTCGACTTCGACGAGCTCAAGATCGTCCTCGCCCCGGCCTCGGGGGTAGAAGGCGGACCGAACCACCAGCCCGAGGTCGCGATCCTGTGGGGCCAGTTCGTCAACTCGCTTATCACCTTCATCGTGATCATGTTCGTCGTCTTCATGGTGGCCCGCGTGTTCATCCGGGAGGAGGCAGCGACACCGACGAAGACATGCTCGTTCTGCATGGAAGAGAACGCCGAGGGGGCGACCCGTTGTCGGGCGTGCACGAGCGCGATCTAGCCAGGCCCGACCGTGACCATCGGGCGAGCGCGTCTTTTCGTCGACCGTCGTACAGTGTCGATCCCATCCGGCCACATTGCCGTATACATCAACGTCGGGATGTACCAGTGAGGTCAGAGGCTCGGGTCTGATGAGTCGACTGCGACGGGTCCGCTCGATCGGCGTACCGCTCGTCACGACGTTCGTGGCCGGAGTGCTGCTGGGCGTCCTTGCCGTTTCGGCGTTCGAGCCGGCGGTGTCGAGCATCTCCATCCTGTCGGGGCCCAGGGAGTCTCCCTCGGCGCGGAGTCTCATGGTCGGCTTCATGGAGGGCGACTCCCGGGCGCGGGGCTACGTCCTCAACCACATCAACAAGGACGGTCCCCAGTGGACGCTGTTCGAGACGAGGGATGCGACCGGGACCCGAGCCGTGGAGCTGAAGCTGGTCGAGCTCGCTCAGTTGACCCTCTCGCCGGTGTCGCTCACCCATCTGGGTGCCGGCAACACCGGTCCCTACGGCACCGATTTGTACGTCCTCCAGCTGAAGGACGAGAAGGATGCGCTCGTCCTCCAGCCGCTGACCGTCTACTCGATCGAGGGCCGCGTGGTGGACGTTCGCTGATGAGAACTGCAGTCATCCTTGGGGTGTTTCTGGGCGGTGTTGTCGTCGGCCTTGCGGTGACTGCGCTTCAGCCGCAAGAGCCCATGGCCGTCTCCCCGTTTCCTGAGCTGGGGGCGGTGCCCGAGCCCGCCGCCGCGGCCGCCATCGCCTCAGCCCTCGAGGGTGGCGACGTGACGACTCTGGTGGCCGACCTCACCGACGAGGAGGTCCGCGCTCTCGACCGAGCTCTCATCCTCGTCCCGACGATCGGGGAGGTCCGCTTCGCCGGTGCGGCGGCCGTGGGACTGGACACGGTGGTCGGCTACGTCGTCCTCGGTGCGGACACCCAGGGCCCTTCGATCTCCGGTTTCACGGTGACGGTGGACGCGGCGGGTAAAGTGGTCTCGATCCGATGAGCGACGATACGAACGAGCTCCAGCCTGCCGACGCCTCTTCGGGCGAGGCGAGTTCGGGCCAGGGGCCGCCCGACGGACCGACTCCGGACGAGCCAGTCGCGATCGGGATCTCGACCGAACCCGGCCCGCCTGCGCTGGAGATCGCCGCGGCCGCGGTCGTTGATCCGGCACCGCTCGACGAGCCGCCGGTCTTGATGGCCGACGGAAAGCCCGACCCGCGGCGGCGTCTCGATGTCGTTCGGGCGACCGCCGACCACGCGGCGTTCGTCGTCGATCGAAACCGTCGGCGATTCCTGATCGCGTGTGCCTTCGTACTCGGCTCCTTCGCTCTGTTCGGTGTCGCCGCCGTCATTTCCGGAATCCTCGGATTCCTCGTCGGCCTCCCGGCGCTCGGTCTCAACCTCGCCTTTGCCGTGCTGTTCGGGATCGTCCAGTTCGGCGCGATCATGTGGTTCTTGTCGCGTCCGCGGAAGTACACGGTGACGCCGGACGACCCCCAGATCGGGCTCGGCTTCGAGAACTACCGCGGCCAACCCGATCTGCTTGAGCACGCCCGGAGCACGGTCGCCATCCTCCAGGGCGGGACCGATTTCGAGAAGCGTGGCGGCGAGCTGCCAAAGGGCATGCTGCTCTCCGGCCAGCCGGGAACCGGCAAGACGTTCCTGTCCGCCTGCATCGCGTCCGAGGCGAAGCTGCCGTTCGTCTACATCGACGCCAGCTCGCTGCGGGGCATGTTCTGGGGCATGGACTCGCTCATGGTCATGAAGCTGTTCCGTGACGCCCGTGGGCTCGGCCGCAAGTACGCCAAACGCGGTCAGCGCGGGGCGTGCATCGTCTTCATGGACGAGCTCGATTCGATCGGCCTGGCCCGCGGCGGCCAGCCCGGGATGATGGGCGGGATGATGGGCGGGATGATGGGCGGCGGTTCGTTCGGCCTGAACACGCTGCTCAACCAGATGGACTCGCTCGGCGATCTCGTCGAGGATCGCTGGCGGTACAAGATCCTGCGCTGGTTCGGCCTCGTCCGCGGACCGATCCACCCCAAGCCCCTCGTCTTCATCATCGGCGCGACGAACCGGCCGCAGGTCCTCGACCAGGCACTGACCCGGCCCGGCCGGCTCGATCGGATCCTCGAGGTGTACCCGCCCGACGCCGACGGCCGTCGCGACATCATCCTCCATTACCTGCAGCAGAAGACGCACGACCCGGATATGCCGATCGATTTCATGGTCGCCGACTCGATGGGCTGGACCCCGGTCATGATCAAGACGATCATCAACGAGGCCCTGGTCATCGCCTACGAGGATGGGCGCGAGAAGCTCACCTACAAGGACTGGCTGGCGGCGGCCGATGTCCGGACGATGGGCCTCAAGCAGCCGATCCGGGCGATGCTGCCGGACGACCGGCGCTCGATCGCCTATCACGAGGCCGGCCACGCCGTCGTCGCTCGGTACCTCAAGCCCGAGGATCGGATCCTCAAGGCATCGATCATCCGGGCGGGCGACGCCCTCGGCGTGGTCCAGCGGACCGAGCGCGAGGAACGGCACACGCTCCACGCCCGTCAGATCGAGGTCGACATCATGATCTCGCTGGGGTCGCGGGCCGTGGAGGAGGAGATCCTCGGAACGAAGATGGCGGGCGCGTCGGGTGACCTCCAGAACGCCAGTGCTCGAGCGCTGTCCTACTGCGCTGGGCTGGGAATGGGATCGACTCTCCTCGTTCTGCCGCCGACCGGGCCGCTCCAGTACCCGTTGCCCGTCGCCAAGATGGCCGACACCCTGCTGGATCTGCTGATGGAAGAGACCAAGCGCCTCGTGCGCGAGAAGGAATACGCGGTCCATGCGGTTGCTGCCGCCCTGCTGGAGCACGAGGAGCTCATCGGACAGGAGCTCGAAGACGTGTTCCTCGCCGCCGATCAGGCGAATCCGCAGGCCGGCCCCGTCTTCGAACGCAAGCTCATCTCGCTCCCGAAGCTGTTCGCCGAGCCGAACGGTGCGGGCAACGGGGCGTGGCATGCCGAGACCGAAGCCGCCGCGGCGGCGGCGCTCGACCAGCCTGCCGCTGGCGCCGCGCTGGACGGCCCGTCTTGGCAGAGCGGTTCCCACGGCACGACCTGGACGACCTGACCTCGAACCGGCGCTGAGCCGCCACTTTCTTTGCGGGGACGTGGCCACAATCTGCGGTACCGTGAGGAACACACTGGAGAGGCAGATCGATGCGAGTGAGCGTGTCACCGGAGCAGGTCCGCCATGCGTTCGAGGCGGTCAAGGACGATCCGTCGTTTGATGAGAGCCGGGCCTTGGTGGAGCGCGGCGGGCTGCCGGTCGAGATGATTCAGGCGATGGCGCTGCGGCCCGAGATCCTCCGTGCATTCGGCGGATTCGGCGACTGTGTCTACCCGAACGGGCTTCTGGAGCGACGGATCAAGGAGCTCGTCATCATCGAGGCCTCACGACGCAACGACTGCCAGTTCTGCACCGAGTCGCACCTTGCCTTGGTGGGGGTGATGAACCTGATCGACCAGCCCCTGCACGCCCTGGACAGCGCTGCCGGGCTCAGCGAGCGGGAGCGCCTCGCGGTGGAGTACACGCAAGCGGCGATGCGCGAGTCGAACGCGGTGCCGAACGACCTGTTCTCGCGGCTGAAGGAGAACTTCAGCGACGCGGAGATCGTCGAGCTGACGTTCCTGGTCGGCTTCATCAACATGCTGAATCTCTTCAACAACTGCCTCGAGGTGCGATACGACGGGGAATACGAGGCCCTAAAGACGGGTGCCTGAGTCAGCGTGACCATTCGGTAGTCAGGGCACCTCCAGATGGCCACCAGGGCCACCTCCGGATAGCCACGTGACAGGCGGAGCGCAGACCGCTCGATGGCCAGCCTGACGAGCTGGCGAAGGCTCATGCCAGGCGCCAGCGGGGTCAGTCCGCCCGGCTCGCCGCCCAACATTCGGCGGAGTCCGTCCGGTGCATGGGTCTGCGGCTCGATCGCGACGGCGTCGATGGCGGTAGGGCTCGCAGCGACGATGTAGGTGGCAGGGCCCTGAACCGTCATCGTGCTTCGGATGGCGTGCTCGGGCCACGCCAGCTCAACGGGTGGATCTTCCACGGCCGACCACGTCGCATCCAGGTCGCTGGCCATCGGGCCGATCCGGCGCAAGTCGTACGACCCCGTCACCGGGATCGGATCCGCCGGCGAGTCGATGTTCGACGGAAACACCGTGTCGGCGTGGATCGCCACGTGAAGCGGTCGTCGGAACCAGGGATGGATGCCGATCCCTGCCGGCATCGGATCGTCCGCCAGGTTCCTGAGCACTTGGTCGATCTGGATAACGTGCTCGGCGACGGCGACCCGCAGCGTGGCCTCGTATGGCCATGGCCAGCCGTCCCCGCCACCAACCACACGAAACCCATCGCCCTCATGGTCCCAGGATCGGGCATAGACCTGGCCGTGGATCGCGGTCCCGTCAGGGAAGTTCGAAGCGAGATCGATGCGTCGCGATGGAACACCGGTCGATGCGACGCTGGTCGTCCCGACTGCAATTCGATTGCACCACGGTGCCATGACATAGGCGCCCCAGAAGAACGGATCGTCGAGGTGCCTGACGGGGTCGTCCGGCGTCCTGAGGAGGTCCACGCCGAAAGCCGTGATGCGGTGGATCCGGGCACCGATGCCCGGCAGGACCGTCACCTCGATATCGCCGTCGGAGAATCGAACCTCCTCCATCGCGCGGGCGTCCCTAGCCGGCCATCGTCATCGCCCGATCCGGGCGGAGGAGGAACGGCACCAGGAAGGCTGGGATGTTCCCGAACGGCAGCACGTCGGGATGGAGATCGATCCCGATCACGTCGATCATGAACTGCCGCCTGGCCTCGATGCGCGCCCACGCCTCCGGGTAGGAGGCGGCGAAGGCACGGCGCAGCGGCTGGTCGGCGAGGGCGATCCCGTCTTCGATGTTCGATGTGAAGTAGTCGGTCCCGGTGGCCGGGATGATGTCGACCTGGAAGGCCATCCCAGAGCGAAGCTCAATCGTCGAGCCGGGCGATATCGGCGAGTTGACCCACTCATCGAGGTGGATCTGGTGGCCGGGGTTGAGGGAGATCCCGAAGAAGGGATCGCCGAGGTGGCGATCGACGATCTCCTGGAGAGCGCCGCCGACCTGGCCGACATGGAGGGCGCCATACCACTCCGCCACAGCTTCGAAGTACGGTCCGACGAGCCTTTGCACGTAATCCTGGATGTCGATCGGCAGCTCGGTCGCCTCTTCGACGACGAAGCCGGCCCGACAGTTCAGGGCTCCCCAGATACCGAAGGCGACCGTGAAGCGATCCCCACGCTCGATCACGCGGTCGCTCGGGCTGAGCAGTCCGAGCGACGCCCGCGGTCCGCTCGAGAGCATGAGGTGGCACGACAGCGGCCGGCCGTTCCAGTCGAGGAGCCTGACCGCCTCGCGCTCGGTCATCCCCGCCCGAAGGCCGTGGATGAGGCTGCGGACGCCCTGCGACGTCTGGCAGGAGGCGTGCTCGAAGACGGCGAGCTGCTCGACCTCGTTGATGGCGCGGAGCCCGTCGGCGGCGTCGATCATGAGGTCGTTGGCGTTCTCGACCGTGCCGCCCGGCGAGGTCATGCTGCGGAGCTCATCGACGATGTAGGCGGGCGCCTCGATCGTCTTGCGGCTGGCATACGTCTTCCAGCCGATCACGCCTACCCGACTGCCAGGTCGAATCCCTTCGTCGGCCAGTATCTCGCCGAGCGTCCGCGAACGATCCCGCGGCTGCGATGGCAGGCTGAGGTCCTGGAACATGATCCGTCGCATCGGCAGCGGCGCGGCCCCGGCCATCCCGTAGCACTCGTTGCCAACGAGGATCGCCGGGTCATCGGTCGGCCCGACGACCAGGATGGCCTCCTCGAACCGCGGGTCGAACCCGGTGAGGTAGGAGAGATTCGCGCTGTGCTCGCGATCTGCATAGACGATCAATCGATCGAGTCCGCGCTCGTCGGCCCTCACCCGGAGGCGCTCCAGACGAGCGTCGAGGAGATGAGCCGGAATCTCCGGGGCCGCGCTCGGCATGCCGAAGTCCGGCAGGACGATCTCCGTCAGACGCGCCCGGCTCACCTGGCGGTCTCGGCAGGCGTTCATTCGGTCGGCAAGGTCCACGGCCGCGGTTCGGCCGCTCCTCGCTCGATCGTCACGAACTGGTCCGCCGCGACCGTCTGCCACGGCCCGACCTCGCCATCGGGCCATTGGACGCGGACCTCGGCCTGCTCGGCGGCCCCCAGCCCGAAGTGGATCGGACCCAGCTGTCCGCTGGCATGGCCGCCGCCGATCGTCAGTTCGCGCTCCGTGGTTCTCTCGCCGACCCTGACGCTCACCCACGAGCCGATCGCGTCGCGATTCGGGCCCTCCTGTTCGAGTTCGAGGGCGATCCACCGCCCGATCGGCGCCGGCCCGTCGGCCGAGCCGGCCCCGACGTTCCGCCAGACCTTCACATTCTCGCGGCGGTTCACGACGACCAGGTCGAGCATGCCATCGAGGTTGAGATCGGCCAGCGCGGCCCCTCGGGCTCGGGCGAAGCTCAGGACACCGGCGGCCTCGGCGCTCTCGACGAAGGTTCCATCGACCTGGCCGAGGAATAAATTGCTCGGGTCCTTCGCGGCGAAGTCCGGCATTTCATCGACGTTGCCCTTGGTGACGAACAAGTCCATGAACGTGTCGTTGTTGACGTCCTGGAACTCGTCGTGCCAACCGGTCGAGGGGAGGGTCTCGCCCCCGGTGAACGGGGTATGGGCGGTGACGCCGAGGCTCAAGGCGATGTCGCGGTAGGCCGGTCGGGCGGGTCCATCGGCCAGCGTCTGAAGCTTGTTGTCGGCCTGGCTCGTGAGGTACAGCTCAGGATAACCGTCGGCCGTCAGATCCTGGCTGGCGATGCCCATGCCCCAGATCCGCAGCCGCGCCCAGCCGTCGGCTCGCGTGTATGCCAGTGGCGCCGTCCCGGCGTCGATGCGCCAGAGTTGCTCTTCGCCGTCGCTCGTGTCGCGGTAGTAGTGCCGATCGTTGCTCACGCGGAGGTCCCGGCGGCCGGAGCGATCCCAATCGCTGAAGAGCATCGACAGCGTGCACCAGCTCGGCCGGAGAGGGGCGGGCTCGCCGTATCGCTGCCCGGTGTCATCGGCACGGACGAGCTGGCCGTCGGGGCAGGTTTGGTCCCAGTCGCCGTCGGGGGCGATCCCGCCGTAGTTGCCGAAGGCGACTGTCGGCAGGGCCGACGCTCCCTCCCAGGTGGCGCTGAACGCGGTCGTCATGGCATCGCCGCCGTCGATGCCGAGCAATTCGTTGGCGCGGGCGAAGCGACACCCGCCGAGGCCTCGTAGCATGACGTTCTCGCCGAGGCGCAGGACGGCTAGATCGATCTCGCCATCACCCTCGACATCGAGCGGGTAGGCGCCGGTGACCCCCGCCATGTCCGTGGCCGGGTCGTGGAGCGCGGTGAACCGAAGAGCACCTCCGACCGCACTCTCGTTGCGGTAGAGGGTCGCCCCGTTCGTTCCGCCGGCCAGATAGAGATCCGGTCGGCCATCACGATCGCAGTCGAGCACCGCGACACCGCCCCCGACCACGAACGGCCAGTCACCGTCGTAGACGCTACCGATCCCGGCCGACGTCTCCGCGACGAACTTCGGAGCTCCATGGGCGACGGTCGGCGCGGCGTACCCGGACAGGCCGGCCCCCACGACGGTCGCCACCACGATGAGGCCAAGGAGTGCCAAGGCGCCGATGAGAATCCCTCCGAATAGCCGTGACCTCCTTGATCGGACATCGGGTCCAGGAGTCGTCATGTAGGGGTGTCGTGGCCTCCTCGAGCACACCGCTGGCGCGACGCGACGGCTGGATTGAAGCACAGGAATGTATCGAGCAGCGGAGACTTGACAACCCGCGCGGCGATGGCACAGGCTACGGCCCCCGATTTGAAAGAGAGGAACACAAACCCGTTGACGATGCACACCATCAAGGTCGGTCAACGGAGCGAGACCGTGCGGCGCGCGAACCTCTCTGCGATCGTGCGCGCCCTTCATACCGAGGGCCCGCTATCCCGCTCGGAGCTCGTCGCGCGGACCGGCCTGACGCGAAGCGCCATCCGAGGTCTCATCGGCGAGCTCGTTGGTGCCGGCTTCGTGTCGGAGGAGAGGCCGGAGCCACAGGGGACCCCCGGCCGTCCGTCCCGGCTCGTCCACCTGGAACCCGGGCGGGCTGTCGTGCTTGCCCTTGACATCGAGGTCGACTCGCTGGCCGCCGCCGTGGTCGGGCTCGGGGGCTCGGTCCTTGCCCTGGTCCGCGTGGACCTGCCGCGGGGACGTTCGTCGGTGGATGCCGTCGCGACCGACCTCGCCGAGCTGGCCGCTGTGGTCCTCGCCCGATCGGGCGCCCGCGACGCGCTGATCGGCATCGGGGTGGCTGTGGTCGGCGTCGTCCGGCGATCCGATGGCCTCGTGTCCATGGCCCCGAACCTCGAATGGCATGACGCCCCGCTCGGCGACCGACTTGCCCAGGCCCTCGACCTGCCGGTCCCGATCCAGATCGCCAACGAGGCCGACCTTGGCGCCCTGGCGGAGCTGCGTCGAGGAGTCGCCACCGGATCGACGGATCTGCTGTACATCAGTGGCGAAGTCGGCGTGGGCGCGGGGATCGTCGTCGACGGCCGTCCGCTTACCGGGGTGGCCGGCTACGGTGGAGAGGTGGGTCATATGTCGGTCAACCCCGACGGTCGTCCCTGCCGCTGCGGCTCGACGGGCTGCTGGGAGACCGAGGTTGGGGAGGATGCCCTCATGCGACGAGCCGGGCACTCACCGGCCGGCGGACGGGCGGAGGTCGACGCCGTGCTGCGCGAAGCGGCGCAGGGCTCGGTGGCCGCACTCGCCGCTCTCGACGACCTCGGCCGCTGGCTCGGCATCGGGCTGGCCAGCTTGGTCAATATTCTCGACCCGCGTCTGGTCGTGCTGGGAGGCCTGTTCAGGCGGGTCTATCCATTTGTGGCCGGGACCGTCGAGGACGAGCTCGATCGTCGGGGCCTGGCTGCGCCTCGCGGGCTGGTTCGCGTGGTCCCCTCGGCCCTCGGTGGGGATGGCCCTGTCCTGGGAGCCGCTGAGCTTGCCTTCGAGCCGATCCTTGTCGACCCAGCGAGTTGGCTGCGCCCGCGCTACTCTGCCACCGAGCTGGCGAGCGCCTGAGCGTTGACGATTCCGTCTCGGCCTTGCGACTCGACCTGCTTGGCATCCGGCCGCGGCTCGGGGCGCCGTGTGTGGAGGGAATAGCCTAGAGAGGTGCTAGCCTGACGAAGGTCACTCGTTCGATTTCGGAAGAGTGTTCGATCTGGAGGAGGAAAGATCCATGACATATCGTCGAATGGCTGTGCTCCTGGCGGGCATTGCGATCGTGGTGAGCGCCTGCGGAGGCGCCGCCAGCCCATCTCCCAGTGGGGCCGCGTCGGCCCCCGCCAGCGCAGCCGCCAGCGCAGCCGCCAGCGCGCCGGCCAGCGGAGCCGATGAGTTCGTCGTCGGAGTCTCGTGGAACAACTACGACCAGCCACGCTGGGCCTGCTGCGATGCCCCCGGCATCCGGGAGGTCGTCACGGCCGCCGGCGGCAAGGTCATCGAGACCGTCGCCGCGAACTCGACCGAGATCCAGCTGTCGAACATCGACGGCCTGATCGCCCAGGGCATGGACGTCCTGATCCTTTTGGCGAAGGATCCTGACGCCATGAAGGCCAAGCTCGACGAAGTCAAGGCGCTCGGGATTCCGATTATCGGCTACGACCGGCTGGTGGAGGACCCGGACGTGTTCTACCTGACCTTCGACAACCAGGGGGTCGGGACGATCATGGCGGACGTGATAACTGGCCTGGTCCCGAAGGGCAACTACGCGATCATCAAGGGCCACTCGGCGGATCCGAACGCGGACTTCCTCCGGGCAGGCATGCAGACCGTTCTCGACAAGTTTCCTGACATCAAGATCCCTGCCGGCTGCGAGAACTACAGCGACAACTGGAACACCCAGAAGGCCAAGGACAACATGGTGGCCTGCCTGGGGAAGACCAAGAACGACATCCAGGCCGTGCTCTCGGAGAACGACAGCATGGCCACCGGTGTGGTCGCTGCGCTGTCCGACGTCGGTCTGAAGATCCCGGTCTCCGGCCAGGATGGCGACATCGCGGCCCTCAACCGGGTCGGCCTCGGCACCCAGTCCGTGTCGGTCTGGAAGGACTCGCTCCAGCTTGGCCGCGTCGCCGGCGACCTGGCGGTCCAGCTCTACAAGGGCAAGAAGCTCAACGAGCTCGTCGCACCCGAAGTGGCGTCGTATGCCAAGCCAGCGGCCGGCAACAACGCCATCGAGTTCACGACCCCCAAGGCCAACAAGGTCTGGTCCATCACCCTTCATCCGAACCCGGTCACTCAGGCCAACCTGGCTGAGCCGATCGAGTCGGGCTGGGCCGACGGCGTCGTGGGCAAGGGCAAGGGCAAGGCAGCCGTTTGCGCCGGCGTGGATACCACGGCGGTGCCGGCCTGCAAGTAACCTCCTAGCGGCCTAGATAGTCTCCTGCGCCCGCGGTCCCCGCGGGCGCAGGCCCATCGCTCACTCGAGACCGGAGGAGATCTCGTGGCGGACGCGACGGACGCGATCAAGGCGGGGCCTCCGCCGCGTACGTCGCAGTTGCGCGGCCTGGGGGCCCTGGAGATCGATCTCCGGCTGTTCGGGATGGCCGTCGCCCTGGTGGTCATCCTGCTCGGCTTCGGGCTGGCAACAGGCGGTCAGTTCCTGAGTCCCGTCAACCTGATCAACCTGACGGTCCAGTCGGTATCGGTCGCCATCATCGCGACCGGGATGACCCTCGTCATCGTGTCGCGCAACATCGACCTCTCGGTCGGCTCGATCGTCGGCGTCGTCGGCATGTTCCAGGTCCTGCTGATGACCCAGTACATCCCCCAGGCTATCGGGTACGAGCATCCCGCCACGTGGGTCATCTCGCTCGTGGCCGGTCTCGTCCTCGGCGGGCTCATCGGCGCCTTCCAGGGCAGCATCATCGCCTATGTCGGTGTCCCTTCATTCATCGTCACACTCGGTGGGCTTCTCGCATGGCGGGGCGTCACATTCGGCATCACCCAGGGCGTGACCATCGCTCCGGTCGATCCCGTCTTCCGACTGCTCGGCGGAGGTCCCCGCGGCTCGATCGGCGGGACGGCCAGCTGGGCCGTCGGGCTCGTCGTCTGCGTCGCGGTCATCGTCCTGCTCGCGTACAACCGACGACGGCGGCGCCAATTCGGCTTCGCGGTGCGACCCATCTGGGCCGAGGTGCTGCTCGGTGTCGTCGGGTCGGCCTTCGTCCTCGGTCTCGTCTACGTCGCCAACAGCTACCTGTGGCCCGAAGGCCTGGTCCGTCAGTGGGTACAGGACACGGGTCTCCCGGTGCCCGAAGGTGGCATCCAATCTGGGATCCCCTGGCCGGTGATCGTCCTGCTCGGCGTCGCGCTCGTGATGACGTTCATCGCCACCCGGCGGCGCTTCGGCCGTTACGTGTTCGCCATCGGCGGCAACCCCGAGGCGGCCGAGCTCGGCGGCATCAACACGCGCTGGACGATCATGAAGACGTTCATTCTGATCGGGATCCTGTGCGGGCTCGCCGCCGCGATCACAGCAGCACGCATCGACGGGGCGACGCTCGACCTCGGCGCCGGCTACGAGCTGTACGTCATCGCGGCCTGCGTCGTCGGCGGGACGTCTTTCGCCGGCGGGATCGGCACGATCCCGGGCGCGGTCCTGGGCGCGGTCGTCATGGCCTCGCTCGCGTACGGACTCTCCTTCCTCGGCATCGTCGGACCGATCCAGGACGTCGTAGCCGGGATCGTCCTCGTGACCGCCGTCGGCTTCGACACCGTCAACCGACGACGAACCGGATAGGGCAGGGAGGACCGGACGTGGCCGTGGCTGAGCGAGTGCCGCTCGTCGAGATGCGCAACATCAACGTGGCGTTCGGTGGCGTGCACGCGGTCAAGGACGTCTCGATCGACCTCTTCGAGGGCGAGGTCATGGGCCTCGTTGGGGGCAACGGGGCCGGCAAGACCACGCTCATGCGTGCCCTGTCGGGTGCGCACAAGGCCGATTCCGGCGAGATCCTGATCAACGGCGAGCCGCTGAGCATCTCCAGCCCGCGAGACGCCAAGGCCTACAACATCGAGACGATCTATCAGACGCTTGCCCTGGCCGACAACATCGACGCCCCGGCCAACATGTTCCTGGGTCGCGAGCTGATGACGCGCTGGGGAACGCTCGACGAATCGACGATGGAGGACCAGACGCGCAAGGTGATGGGGCGGATCAACCCCAACTTCACTAACTTCACGACACCCGTGAAGTCGCTGTCCGGCGGCCAGCGCCAGGCCATCGCGATCGCCCGGGCCATCCACTTCAACGCCCGGATCCTCATCATGGACGAGCCGACGGCCGCGCTGGGGCCGGCCGAGACGGCCCAGGTGCGCGAGCAGATCCGGCGCCTGAAGGGCGAGGGAGTCGGCATCTTCCTGATCAGCCACGACATCCATGACGTGTTCGAGATGTCCGACCGGATCAGTGTCATGTACCACGGCCAGATCGTCGGCACGGTCAACAAGGCCGACGCCACGACCGACGAGATCCTGGCCATGATCATCCTCGGCAAGCCGCCGACGGAGGTGACGCAGGAGGAGCTCGCCGAGCTCCAGATCTGAGCAGGAGCTAGTCGGCCATACTCCGAAAGGTCGGCGCAAGGGCGGGGTATAGCGCCCGATACAACGCGTGAACGTCGGCGTAGGAGCGGGCATCCGGGCCGGGAACCGCAGCGGGCGTCGCGGTAACCAGCGCACTTGCAGCCGCCTCGACCGTCGGATACCAGCCGGCCCCAACCGAGGCCAGGAGCGCGGCGCCGTAGGCGGCACCCTCGGTGGTGTTCACCGTGGCGATCTCGGCCCCGAGGACGTCGGCCAGGATCTGACGCCACAGCGGGCTGGCGATCCCGCCACCGGATGCCCGGATCTGGGCCGGCGGCGCCATGCCCGCTTCGACCATGAGGTCCAGCCCGTCGCGCAGACCGAAGGCCACGCCCTCGAGGACCGCCCGAGTTAGGTGGCGCCGATCGTGGCCGATCGTCAGCCCGACGAAAGCGCCCCGGGCCAGTGGGTCGGGATGCGGGTTGCGCTCGCCGGTGAGGTAGGGGAGGAACACGACCCCCTCGCTGCCGGCGGCGATGTCGCCAGCCGGCGCAACCAGATCGCCGAACGCCATTCCGGGGGCCATCGCGTCCCGGAACCAGCGCAGGCTCCCGGCCGCCGAGAGCATCACCGACATCATGTGCCAGCGTCCAGGGACGGCGTGGCAGAAGGCATGGACCCGGCCGTGCGGATCGTAGATGGGGCGGTCGGTCGAGGCGAACACGACGCCCGATGTCCCGAGCGACAGGGCCACCGTGCCGGCAGTGACCGCCCCGACACCGACCGCGTTGGCCGCCTGGTCGCCACCGCCGGCGACGACCGGCGTGCCCGACCGAAGGCCGGTCGCGGCGGCGGCCTCGCCTGAGATCGACCCCGTTACCTCGGGTCCTTCGAACGTCATCGGCAGCCACGCCGGATCGATGCCGAGAGCCGCGAGTACCTCAGGAGACCAATCGCGCGCGGCGAGATCGAACAGCTGCGTGCCGGCACCGTCGGACTTGTCGGCGGCGTGGTCGCCGGTCAACCGGAGGCGGACGTAGTCTTTGGGCAGCAGGACATGGGCGATCCGGCGCCAGACGTCTGGTTCGTTGTCGCGGACCCAGACGAGCTTGGGCGCAGTGAACCCGGTCAGCGCATCATTGCCGGTGACCTCGATAAGGCGCTGCGGGCCCACCGCTTCGCGGATGACGTCGCACTCGCGCGCTGTCCGCTGATCGTTCCACAGGATGGCCGGCCGGAGGATCTCATCGGCCCGATCGAGAAGGACCGCTCCATGCATCTGGCCGGTCAGGCCGACGGCGACGACGTCGTCGCCGGGGACAGCGGTCAGGGCGAGCACCTCGCCGATCGCGGTCACCGCCCCGTCCCACCACAGGATAGGGTCCTGCTCGCTCCACAGGGGTCTGGGCACGCTGTAGTCGTACTCGGAGACGCCGATTCCGCGAACGACGCCATCCTCGTCGAGCAGGACGGCCTTGGTTGCGGTCGTCGAGGCGTCGATCCCAAGGACGTAGGCCACGGTCGCTCTCCGCGCCCCGCGCGTCAGTGGTCGGCGGCCCAGATGTGCTGGTTGACGAGGTTCTCGAGCAGCTCCTGCTGGCCCGACACCGGTCGTGGATCGATCTCGCCTGCGGCGACGCGGCCTTCGAGGGCTTCGAGCGATGCCTCGCCAGCCGCGATCGACGCCCCGAGGGTGCCGCTCCAGCCCGCATAGCGGGCCTCGCGGTGCCGATCGAGAGTCCGCTGCTCGATCATGTCGACGGCCACGAGCAGCGCCCTGGCGAGGGTGTCGATGCCCCCGATGTGGCCGTGGAAGAGATCGGTCCGATCCATGCTCTGGCGGCGAAGCTTGGCGTCGAAGTTGAAGCCGCCCGTGCTGAAGCCACCTGCCCGCAGGATCTCGTAGAGGGCCAGCGACAGCTCGTCGACGGAGTTCGGGAACTGATCGGTGTCCCAGCCATTCTGGTAGTCGCCGCGGTTCGCGTCGATGCTGCCGAAGATCCCGTTGCCGATGGCGTAGGCGACCTCGTGGTGGAACGTATGGCCGGCGAGAGTTGCGTGGTTCGCCTCGATGTTCACCCGGTACTCGCCCTCGAGGCCGTGGCGGACGAGGAAGCCATGGACCGCCGAGCAGTCGTAGTCGTACTGATGCTTCGTCGGCTCCTGGGGTTTCGGCTCGATCAGAAGCGCGCCGCTGAATCCGATCTTGTGCTTGTGCTCGGCGACCATCGACAGAAAGCGAGCGAGCTGGGCCTCCTCACGGACGAGGTCGGTGTTGAGGAGGGTCTCGTAACCCTCGCGGCCACCCCACAGGACGTAGTTCGCTCCGCCCAGCCGGTGCGTCGCGTCGAGCATGACCTTCACCTGGGCGGCGGCGTAGGCGAAGATCTCGGGGTCGGGGTTGGTAGCCGCCCCGGCCGCGTATCGCGGATGGCTGAAGAGGTTGGCGGTTCCCCACAGCAACCTGATGCCGGTCCGCGCCTGATGAGCCTCGGCTTCGGTGATCAAGGCGTCGAGGTTGGTACGGGTTTCGGCGAACGTCCGGCCCTCGGGCGCGATGTCCCGATCGTGGAAGCAGTAGAACGGGACGCCCAGCTTGGCCACGAACTCGAAGGCGGCCGCCAGCTTCGTCCGGGCGCCGGTCATCGGGTCGCTGCCCGGTTGGAGCCACGGTCGATCGAATGTCCCCACGCCGAATACGTCCGAGCCCGGCCAGTTGAACGAATGCCACAGGCAGACGGCGATCCTGAGGTGATCCTCCATCCTCTTGCCGAGGACGACCCGATCGGGTTGGTAGACCTTGAA
The DNA here is from genome assembly GCA_963789905.1 of uncultured Chloroflexia bacterium. Lineage (GTDB taxonomy): Bacteria > Chloroflexota > Limnocylindria > Limnocylindrales > CSP1-4 > CAWBMK01. The sequence continues at coordinate 542,414 of CAWBMK010000007.1, forward strand.
GGTCAGCGGGTCCGTCGACCCGAGACCACCGAAGGCGATCGGCTCCCTGACATCGCTGAAGAAGTCATCGCCCATGGCCCGATTCTCCTCACTCGCCGACTCTCGCCGTCCTGGTTTGCGAGAGTAGCCCAAACCAGAGGAGTCCCGGCGACGCTACGAGAGTGGCCGATCGCCCGTCCTCAGCAGGCCGGAGGTTCGTGGATCGGACGCCGGGTCTCGATCCGACGATGCTGACGCGGCCCCGCCTTCGATCAAGATCATCCCGGCAACGAGGAGCACGAGACCTACTATCCGGCCGATGTTCGCATGTTCTCCGAATAGCATTGCTCCAAATGCGAAGGCCAGGACAGCCTCGAGTCCGAGCACGAACAGGTATGCGGGGCCGAGTTCGCCGCGAACGGCGATCGACAGCGTCAACAGGGCAGCGCCGAGAACGAACAGGCCGAGCATCGCCAAGGATGGGAGCGGCTGGGTGAAGCCCTGGGAGAGCTTCATGAAGATGCCTCCGATAGTGAACGCCATCGCAGCAGCCACCGCCATTCCGAAGTAGAGCAGTGAGCCGTGCATCCGCTTCTCCTCGTGGTGTTAGAGTCGCTGCGTACCGTTCGTACGTAAGAGTTACATACGTACCGTCCGTATGTCAAGGGGACCAGATGACGAAGCGTCGCCGCTCGCTCCTCTCGCCCGACGAGGCAAGGACGCGCTATATCCGGTTGGCTGGGAGGGCCCTGCTCGAACAGATGCAGCAGGACGCCCGTCGGCTCGATCGGGGTGAGGACGAGCGGCGGGTAGCCGTAGGGCCGTTCGCCAAGCTGAGCGCGGAGCAGGTCGCCGCCCTCGCCGATGGGAAGAGCCGCGGGGCGATCACGAACCTATTCAAGAGCCAGCGCCAGTTTCAGCTCCAGGCGATGGCCATCGTCCTGGAAGACCCGGAGGTCGACGTATTCAACCCCCCGGACCCCCGCGGATTCCGCGACCCGGTGAAGTGGATCGAAGCCGTGGCGTCGGCAGAATCCGCCAGGGGACCGCTGCACGATATGGAGCCCGCCGTCGGATATGCGTTCGGTTGGGCGCTCTGGCTCAGCCAAGTGCCATACGGCATCTGGAGCGAGCGCGTCGCCGAGCCGAGCATGCATGAGTTTCGCCACTCCGCGGAGCACCTCGAGTCTGCGTGCATCCGGCCCGCCCTCGCCCACTTCTCCCTCGCCGTCAGGCCGCCCTGGACACCTCTCGATCTCGCGACCGCGATGGGGAGCCTCGTTGAGGGACTGTGGCTCAACCAGTGCCTGTCGCGCGATCACCCGACCCGGGTCGGCGCGCCGGCCGCGCAGGTGGCGCGTGACGCTCTCACGATGCTCTGGCAAGGCGCGACCGAGCCGATCGAGGGACAGGCCCAGGCTGGCGGGGGAGTCAGCGTCGGGACCCGGCGTACCGGTTGACTCTCTCGCCGACCTTCGTCAGCGTTCCCGCGCTCGGCGGTCGCGCAATTCGGCAACCCAATCGCGCAACCGGGCAAGGTGCTCTGCGTAGTGTTCCGATCCCGACTTGCGGATCCACCAGGCGCCCTCCTCGCCGGGGTCGCGTTGGCCGAACCACACGCTCAGCATCTGCGTCCGAGCGGCGTTCGCCTGGGTCCAGCAGGTGGGCCAGGACTGGTCGCGCATCTTCTCGAGGAACTCAGCGTTGAGCCCATCAACATCCACCTCGTGGCCCTCATACGTACCGGCCGCAAGCCGCTCGAGCTGGATCTCGGCCTCGGCCAGCCACGTCCCGATGTGGGCCACCACATCGCGAACACTCCAATCGGGATCCCGGTAATAGCCCGGCACGAGACGCTCCTCGGCGCTCAGCGACCGAACGAGCTCAGTCAGCTCGTACCACCCGCGTCGCTCGGCGTCGAGGTCCTCGGTGTAGCGCTGGCCCCTCGGTGCGCTATCGCTGCCCGGTCGGGTCGGGTTGGCTTCGCGTCGCGCGCCGCTCGCGTCCACTACTCGCCTACTGCTGGTAGTGCTCGACGATATCGGCCGGGCGCACGCTCGCTTCATCCGGATCGAGACCGGCCGATCGACGTGCCTGGCGCTGGTGCAGCAGGTCGTAGCACTGGTCGAGCTCGATCTTGATCGTCTCGAGTCGCTCGATGTCCGATGCTCCGAGGCCGCCGCTGTGGCCGGCACGTTCGTAGAGCGCCTCCTCCTCCGCGGCCAGCTCGTTGATGTGCTCGAAGAGCGTTGGATCGTTCATGGCAGCTCCTTTACCCGGGTTCCAGGACGACCTCATCGACGAAACACCAGATCCAATCCTCGCCGGGTTCCAACGACCGGACGATCGGGTGGCCGACCGCGCGGGCATGGCTCGAGGCGTGTCGATTTCGGCGACGAATTGCAGCAGCCAACATACCCGCACGTGAGGCACAGGCGCAGGTGGACCCACCAGCCGCCTGTCCGGAGACAGTCTTCGCAGCCCTCGGCAGACGGGATGACGTCGCGGATCTGGTCAAGGTGAGTGCACACGTTCAATGCAATTATCTGCTCGAGCGCTCGATCACGGCTCTGGCGAGAAGTGGCGCACACGGCGCTGACCTTCACTCGGCGGTTCGCCTGACCTCGTCAGCCGAGGCGTGCCCGCGCGTTCGCCTCGACTCCACTCCAAAAGTCGACGGCCGCCGCCTCATACGACAGGCCCATTCCGAGCGTCACACCTCGCCAGTGCTCGACCGTTCGCTGGCCGCCCCTTGACCCCGATGGACGCCGCTCGAGGCGCTTGTCCTCCTGATAGGCATCAAGCTTCGCACGATGGATCGCGAGCTGCGTTTCGGCCAGTCGGAGCTGCGCATCAACGGTCGCCAGATCGGCGAAGAAGAGCTGAAGAAGCCCGAGATCGCGCAGCTCGGTTGGCTCGGCCGAGGGTCGCTCCAGCCAGGTGCTGAGGGCCACCACGCCGTCAGTCGTGATGGCGAAGATTTGTCGTCGACGCCCCTCGCTCTCGCGGGTCTCCGTCACCAGGCCCAGGACGGCGAGACGAGGCGGCTCGGTATAGAGCAGCGTGTGAGGAAACGACCAGAAGTTGCCGAGTGTGGCTCGGACGTGACGCTCGAGCGCATACGGCGTGGACGGGCCCTCGCGAGCCAGTAGCCCAAGCACGAGGTATGAGGTCGGGGTAAGTCGCTCGGTTGACATAGTACGGACGGTACCATACAGTACGAAGTATTCCGCACTGTTACACAGCCGACCAGTCGCCGGGGAAATTCACACCCGGTGGGCTCGCTGGAGAGTCCCAGATCCTGGACCCGTCACGGCGGCGCGGACACAGGAAAGGTGGTTCTCGTATGACCACGACCATCAAGACCATGGCCGAGCGGATTCCGCTCGAGGTCATCAACGGCGGCAACTTCGGGCTCCTCGACGAGCTTCTGTCGCCCAATTTCGTCGAGCGCTCGCCCCAGCCGGGCGTGCCGCCGACGCGTGACGGTCTCAAGCAGTCCCTCAAGGCGCTCAAGACCGCATTCCCCGACATCCACTACACGATCGAAGACGCGATCATGTCTGGGGACCAGATCGTTCATCGCCTCTCCGCGACCGGCACGATGACGGGTGACTACATGGGCATCCCCGCGACCGGCAAGCGAGCGGCCTGGACCGAGATCCACATCGGGCGTGGCGTCGATGGACGCCTGACCGAGCATTGGGGTGTCGTCGACCAGTTGGGCATGCTTGTCCAGCTCGGCGTCGTTCCCGCACCGGGACGGACCCCAGTTACCGTCTAGTCGTCACCGACGACCAGCACCAAGAGCCCCGGTGGAGACGCCGGGGCTTTCGCGTAGCCGTCGAGCCCTTCGCCTCCTGGCTGGCCGGACGCTTGCGAGTCGATCCCACAGTAGGCAGTGAAAACTACAGTTGACACCGCCACGATCCGGTGGTTCACTGCAAGCGAGCAGCGACCCGCAGGGTCTCTCGGCGATGGCCCCAAAACGGGCCGGGTCCCGGCAGCGAGGACGGCGCAACGCTCGCCTCGAGCCAAAGGTCGTTCCGATGTCTCTACTGCAACTGTTCCTACTTGCGACCGTTGCGATGGCTTTGGTCGCCCTGATGCGAGTGGTCAGGGTCCATCTCGGTCGACGGCCACTTCCCGAGGGCATGGCCAAGATGTTCTTCCTCGCGGGATTCGTGCTTGTGCCGCCGATCGTCCTCGGCGTGCTGACGCAGCCAGAGGCGAAGCTCCGTGAGCTCCCGGCACTCAGCTGGGTGCCGCTCTACAGCGTGATGCTCGGGGTGATCGCGGTTCTCATGTGGATGGCGGCGGGCCTCGTCCGCCGTGTAGCTCACGGCCGTTCGCGAAGAATTCTCCTGACCGCCCTCGTGGGCAGCAACGGCAGATCCGATGAGGCTCCGATCGACCCGCCGGTGACGCCGAGGCTGGCAGCGAGCGTCGCCCTGGTCGACCGAACCAACGCTGCGTTCCCGCGTGGCTCGGCTTTCCCAACCGAGATCGATCGACCCGGGTTCCGCTCGGCGTGGGACGCTCTCGACGACGCCACACAGACGCTCGAAGGCCAGATCGCCGATGACGAGGGGCTCGGACTTGGGGTCGCAGCGAAGGTGGTGGCCATCGCCGAGGACGCTCGAAGTCGCCTCGACACGCTGCGCACCCTGACCACCGACAGCGGCAAGGTATGGGCGACCGGATGACACGGGCCGCCGACCCGAAGTGGCCACCTCCAAGCGGGGGCTCGGCGCCTCCTGGGCGGTCGCGATTCCGGGAAGCTGAGTGGGTCCCGGTGTGGGTGCACCGGATGCGCGGCGATGGACTGGCCACGACGAAGGGCGCCTCGCGGGCCCTGCTCGGAGGCAGCCAGCGGTACATCGAACGCTGGAATCGGGCAGTGCGTGGCTATTAAGACCGACCACGGTGAGCAGGCTCACGGAGAGTTCCAAAGCTGGCTCGAGGCCGGCGGCCACGCCCGACCTGGGCTGCCCGATGCCGGGCTGACCCCGGCTCCGGGCCCCTCGCATGACGGCGGCACCTGGCGCGGACCGACTACGGCCGCGTGGACGAAGCGGCTTCTTCAGGGCGCTTCTCCGCCGCGAGAGTCGACCGGCGTCGAGCGGCTGGGTCTCGTCGCCCACGGGTAGTCCACGGCGCCTGTTGCGATCGTCGTGCACGGTCCCGATCGTCGTTCCCGTTTGATGACGGATGGCACTGGTCGCGGCCGGCAGCGAGGTTCACGATGACCTTCGGTGAGTGTCTGGGAAGGCACTCTCGGAAAGGAGATCGTCGATGGAGTTCGTCACCGACATCCAGTTGGCTGGTTGGATCCTGCTGATCGGTGGCTCCCTCGTGTTCGGCGTCATCGCCCAGTTCGTGGGACGCACCGGAACCGGTTGGGAGTGGTTGATCGACGCCATCGGAGCGTTCATCGGCGCGGTCGTCGCGAGTGAGCTCGTGATCGCGTTTCAGACTGTCGGTCCCATGTGGGAGGGGCTCGCCCTCGTTCCCGCTCTGATCGGCGGCCTCACGGTGGGCATCCTCGTCGACGTCGCGACCCGCTATGTGACACACGGGAGTCCGTTCGGGCGCCCGATGGCAGCCTGACCATCGGAATGGCGGTCTGACCGGACCGCCACGACAAACGGGCCGGCGACAGAGCCGGCCCGTTCGTTTTGTCCCGGGCCGTGCCGATAGGCTGGGAGGCGACCGTCCGAACAGGAGGTTTGGGTGAGGAGCCCGGGCGGCGATGGCAGCCGGATTGACGCGATCGTCGTCGGGGCGGGGCCGAACGGCCTTGCCGCGGCGATCACCCTTGCCCGCGCCGGTCGGTCGGTGCGCGTCTTTGAGGCCGCAACGGTGGCAGGTGGCGGCGCCCGTACGGCGGAGCTGACACTGCCCGGGTTCCGTCACGACGTCTGTTCGACGATCGTGCCCCTGACGATCGCCTCGCCGTTCTTCGCATCGATCGACCTGGCGCCTCACGGGCTGGAGTTCCTCCACCCTGACGCGCCGGTGGCGCACGCGCTCGACGGTGGCCGGGCAGCAGTCCTGGAGCGAACGGTGAGGGCGACCGCCGACGGGCTCGGCGGGGCGGACGGCGCGGCTTGGCGACGGCTGTTCGGGGCGCTCGCGCGGGACTCCGGGAGGCTCGCGCCGGAGATCCTCCGTCCCGTCGTCCACGTTCCCCGCCACCCGCTCGCCCTCGCCAGGTTCGGGCTGCCGGCCGTGCGCTCGGCCCGCGGACTGGCGCGCGCCAGGTTCCAGGATGAGGCCGCCCGGGCATTGTTCGGCGGAATCTCGGCCCACGCGATGCTTCGCCTCGATCGCCCCTTCAGCGCCTCGTTCGGGCTCGTGCTCGGGATGTTCGCCCACGCCGTTGGCTGGCCGATGATCCGGGGCGGGGCACATGCGGTAGCGGAAGCCCTCGTCGCGGAGCTCGAGGCGGCCGGCGGCGAGATCGTGACGAGCCATCGGGTCGCAACGCTCGCCGATCTCCCGCCGACCCGCGCGGTCCTTCTCGACGTCACGCCGCGACAGCTTGTCGCGATCTCCGGCTCACAGATGTCGCCCCGGACCCGTCGCCGCGCTGAGCGGTTCCGCTACGGGTCGGGCGTCTTCAAGGTCGACTGGGCGCTCGACGGCCCGGTCCCATGGACCGCTGCCGGGCTGCGCCGCAGCGCGACGGTCCACCTTGGCGGGACGCTCGACGAGATTGCGGCCGCCGAGGCCGACGTCGCCGCCGGTCGCCACCCGGCTCGGCCCTTCGTCCTGTTCGTTCAGTACACACCGTGGGACACCTCGCGGGCGCCAACCGGCAAGGCCACGGGCTGGGCGTATTGCCACGTGCCCGCGGGATCCACCGTAGACATGACGGACCGGATCGAGGGTCAAGTGGAGCGCTTCGCACCTGGCTTCCGCGACCTGATCCTCGCCCGCGCGACCCATTCGCCGGCAGCGATGGAGGCATACGACCCGAACTACGTCGGTGGCGACATCAACGGCGGCATTCAGGACATCCGTCAGCTGATCTTTCGGCCGTGGCCGACCCGCGATCCGTATCGGGTTGGCGAGGGCCTCTACCTGTGCTCGTCGAGTACGCCGCCAGGCGGTGGTGTCCATGGCATGTGCGGCTACTGGGCAGCTCGCTCCGCGCTGCGGCACGACCTCCGCTAATCACGATCGATAAGGCGACGGGCTCGCTCAGCCCGGAGGGTTCGCGGGCACAGCGGCTGGAACTCGACGCAGAGTTGCGGTGTACTAGCGGATGATGGGGAGCCGGCACGTGGCACGTCGCGCACACCGGTCCGCGCCGAGGTCGCCCTCCGTGTGGAGCTGCGCGGCGCTGCGGCCGCGGCCCGATCTGCAGGGTCGTCCGTTGACGACCGTCGGCCCGCGGATCACCCGGCGTCGCTTCCTCCAGGCCGTCGGGGTCGCCGGCGGGGCGGCGGCCGTGCTCGGCTCGATGGAGACCCTTCGCCTCATCGCCCCTGCAGGCGAGCACCGGCAGGCCTTCTCGCCGCCTCGGTCGTCCGACTTCACGCTCCAGGGCAGGACGAACGGGACCAGGGTGTTGATCCTCGGTGCCGGCATCGCCGGCCTGACGGCGGCGTACGAGCTCGAGAAGGCGGGCTACGCCTGCGAGATCCTCGAGGCGCGCGAACGACCTGGCGGCCGGAACTGGACGGTTCGGGGCGGCACCTCGGAAACCGAGATCGACGGCACCCCACAGACCGCAGCTTTCGGCGAGGGACACTACTTCAACGCCGGACCCGCCCGGATCCCGCAGCACCACACGACGCTCGACTACTGTCGAGAGCTCGGCGTGCCCATCGAGATCTTCGCCAACGTGAACGCGGATGCCTGGTATTACAACGAGGAGAAGGACGGGGCCACGGGGGGCCTCACGGGCCGCCGGATACGCCATCGAGCGGCGAAGGCCGACCACCTCGGATACGTCAGTGAGCTGCTGGCCAAGGCGATCAGCCAGCACGCGCTCGACGCCGAGTTGACCACCGACGACGCCACGCGGATGGTCGACTTCCTCCGCGGCCTCGGCGCGCTGGGGCCCGGTGACACCTACGCCGGAAGTGGGCGCGGCGGCTACGTCGTCCCGCCAGGGGCGGGCCTGCAGGTCGGGACGTCGGAGCCGCCGTCTCCGTTGTCCGACGTGCTCGCGAGCCAGCTCGGCTTCTACTTCCCGTTCGAGCTCGAGTGGGACCAGGCGATGCTGATGTTCCAGCCGGTGGGTGGCATGGACCGCCTGCCGCGCGCGCTGGCCGACGCGATCCGCGGTCGGATCCGCTACGGCGTCGAGGTGAGGGGCATCGCGAACACCCCGGACGGTGTCGCCATCACCTTCTCTGAAGGGGATGCAGGGCGCAAGGTCGTGGCCGACTACTGCGTCTGCACCATCCCCCCCATGATCCTGGCCCAGATCCCCAATGACTTCTCGACCGCGGTCCAGATGGATCTCGCGTCCCTGCGGCCAATGTCGACCGGGAAGATCGGCCTCGAGTTCCGGCGACGCTTCTGGGAAGAGGACGATCGTGTCTTCGGTGGCATCACGAACACCAACATGGACATCGGCACGATCTGGTACCCGTCGCACGGTTACCTCGGCGAGGGCGGGGTCCTCGTCGGCTACTACAACTACTTCAACGATGCCGACGCCTACGCGGCCATGACGCCGAAGGACCGTGAGCGCCGCGCGCTGGAACAGGGCCGCAAGGTCCACGGCGACGCCTATGTCGACGAGTTCGTTTCCTCGTTCTCGGCCTCATGGCGACGTATCCGCCACAGCCAGGGCGGATGGGTCGCCTGGGACGAACGAACCGGATCGGTCGGCGAGGCCTACGCGCGACTCCTGGAACCGCAGGGCCGGGTGTACTTCGCGGGCGATCACCTGACATACACGACGGCCTGGCAGCACGGTGCCTTCGAATCGGCGCGAAGCGTGGTCACCCAGTTGCACAACAGAGTCCTAGGCGCGTGACACGGAACGATCTGGCACCCCTAGCCGGTGGCGCGTTCATCGGGGCCGCGCTCGCGTTGATCGCCGTCCTTGGCTGGACGGAAATGTCGCGACCGGCGCCGTTTCCGACCACGACCACGGCCATCCCGACGCCGGTCGTCGCACCGTCGCCGACGCCCAGGTCCAAGGCCCAGCTGACGCTCACGCCCGAGGGGCTCGGACTCGTCTCGTTCGGGGTGGCTGGCGACGCCGCGGTCGACCAGCTCGGGGCGATCCTCGGGTCCCCGACCAATGACGAGCGGTGGACCTGCGAGCAACCGGCCGCCGACGTCCGATACGTCGCATGGGCGGAGCTGGGCATCTTCGTGATCGATGATGTGTTCGAGGGCTACGTCGACGCGATCAACTACCCGCCTGAATTCGGGCCGTTGATGGGTTTGGAAACGACCGACGGCGTCGGGATCGGGCTCGATCTCGAGGACCTGCAGGCGCACTACGGGAGTCGGCTGAAACTCCTCGAGCCGGGCGGCACGGAGTTCGATGCTAACCACCGGAAGTTCGTCATCGATGACGAGGGCGGCATCTGGGGGGTCATCGAGCAGGGCCCGGATGGGCCGCGCGTCATCACGATCGCCGCCGGAACGACCTGCTTCGACAACGGCCCCTGACGCGCGCCGGTCAGCCCGAAGACCGGGTCTAAAGGGAGTTGGCTGGCGAGGAAGGATTCGAACCTTCAATCCCCTGATCCAGAGTCAGGTGCCTTACCGTTTGGCCACTCGCCAGCGACCGGCTGGATGATACCCCAGGCGCACCAGTAGACCACCCCGACGACCGTACCCTGTCGCTCGTAATGGCGCGGGACGTCGCCCTCATCTTCGTCGCCAGATCGAGCCGCATGGCGGGCTACGGGGCGATCGCCGTCGTGCTCGGGCTATACCTGGCCGAGCGTGGGTTCGATGCCGGTCAGGTCGGCCTGCTCTTCTCCCTGACGCTCGCCGGCGATGCCGTCATCTCACTGTGGCTGGCGACGCGCGCGGATCGCTACGGACGTCGACGCACACTCCTCGTGGGAGCCGCGCTGGTCGTCCTCGGCGGCGTGGCATTCGCGCTGACCGGCGAATACGTCGTGCTCCTGGCCGCCGCGATCGTGAGCATCATCAGCCCCAGTGGAGCTGAGGTCGGACCCTTCCTGCCCGTCGAACAGGCTGCCCTCGCGGAGGTGGTCGATCCTGCCCGCCGAACGACGACGTTCGCCTGGTACCAGCTGGCCGGGGCCTTTGCGACAGCTGGCGGCGCGTTCGCTGCCGGGCTGGCGGTCGCTGGGCTGCTCGCCAGGGGCGTGGATGCGGTCGATTCGTATCGGGCGATCGTCGTCGCCTATGCGGCCATCGGGCTGGTCGTCGCGGTCGCCGTTGGCGGCCTGTCAAGCGCGGTCGAGGCGACGACGCCGGCCGATCCCTCCATCCGCCGCAGGCTCGGGCTCCATCGCTCGCAGGGCGTCGTCGCACGTCTGTCCGCGCTGTTCGCCCTCGACGCCTTCGCCGGCGGTTTCGTCCTCCAGAGCCTCATCGCGGTCTGGCTCACCGTCCGCTGGGGTGTCGAACCCGCGCTGCTCGGGACGATCTTCCTCGGCACGAACGTTCTGGCAGGTCTATCGGGGCTCGTCGCGGCACGGTTGGCCGCCCGCTTCGGGCTCATCGAGACGATGGTCGGCACGCATATCCCCTCGAACGTCTTGCTGATCCTGGTCCCGTTCATGCCGAGCCTCGAGCTTGCCGTGGGCGTGCTCCTGGCTCGTTTCGCGATCTCCCAGATGGACGTCCCGACGCGACAGTCGTACACGATCGCGGTGGTCGAGCCGGACGAGCGCTCGGCGGCGGCCGGCATTACGGGCATGGCACGGGCGGTTGGAGCCGCAGCGGCCCCCGTCCTGGCTACGCCGCTCTTCGGCCTCACGCTGCTGAGCGGTGGTCTGCCGTTCGTCGTGGCGGGCAGCCTCAAGATCGGCTACGACCTTCTCCTGTTGCGGAACTTCCGTCACGTCCGACCCCCCGAGGAACGTCTCTAGGCTGTCTCCAACCGCACCTCTGGTAGGCTTCCGCGGCCGTGTCTGACGATCCTTCGGGCGGGACGAAGCGCCCCTCCCGTTATTTTCCGGCGGTCCTGTCCGCCTTCATCCCCGGTCTCGGCCACCTCGTTGCCGGCCGTCGCCGGGAGGCGTTGATCTTCGGCGGTCCCGTCATCGCCCTCCTGGTCCTCGCGGTGGTCGTGGCGATCGTCATGGGTCCCGCCCAGGTGGCCGGAGCGCTCATCGACTCCGGCGTCCTGTGGGCGATCATCGGGCTGCAGCTGTTCTTCATCGGCTGGCGCCTGTTGGCGATGTGGTCGAGTCTCAACGACCCGCGCCTGCCACGGCCCGGGCGACGCGACGCGATCCCTGTGGCGATCCTGGTCGGCTTCATCGTCGTGCCCCAGGCATGGGCGGTACAGGTGACCAATGTCGCCCGCGAGACGGCCGACGTAGTTTTCGATGGAGGCGGCACGGTCGGCGCCTGGGTGCCGACGTCGCCGAGCCCATCGCCGACGGCCGACTGGCAGACGGGCGATCCGTCGATCGCCGTCCCGTCGCCGTCGCCGAGCCCCGTCTCCGATCGCATCACCGGGCTGGTTATCGGTGTCGATGCCGGTGTCGGTCGTCGGACGTACCTGACCGACACGATGATCGTCGTCTCGCTCGACCCGGCAACCGAATCGGTTTCCCTGGTATCAGTGCCGCGCGATCTCGTGGACGTGCCCCTGCCGAATGGCAAACGGTTCCGAGGCAAGATCAACGGCCTGGTCAGCTACGCCCGGAACAATCGCTCGGAGTTTCCCGGTTCGGATGGCAGCGGCCGTGACGTCCTCATGGCGGCGCTCGGCGAGTTGCTCCACGTCAAGATCGACTACTACGCCCTGGTGACTCTCGGCGGCTTCATCCCGGTGATCGACAAGCTCGGCGGCGTCGACGTCCACGTCGACAACGCGTTCTGCGATCCGACCTACACCGAACCCGAGTATGGGTTCCCGGCGGGTGTCTCTTTCAAGGCGGGCTGGCATCACCTCAGCGGCAAGCAGGCCCTCGCCTACGCACGAGTCCGGAAGGCGTCCGGTGAGTCCGACTTCACCCGCGCGGCGCGCCAGCAGGAGGTCCTGTCCGGGATTCGTGACGCGGTCGTCAAGGGCAGGTTCCTGAGCGATCCGGTCGGCCTCCTCAAGGCCGTCGGCAAGACCGTCACGACGAACGTTCCGCGCTCGAAGGTCGGCGAGTTCCTCGGCTACGCGACGAACGTCGACCGGGGCCAGACATTCCGCGGCCTGCTTCTCGGCAACAACATGATCGTGTCCGGCTACGACAACCGCGGCTACGTCCTGCTCCCCGACCTCCCGAAGATCCGCGCGTACGCGGCGACCCTCTTCCCGACGAACGGGTCGTTGCCCGCCGCTCGCTTCAAGGCCGACGTCGAGAATCGGGGGAGCGCCGGATCGAAGGCTCTGTCGTCGGGCGTGTCAAGCTGCAAGCCGGCTGCGACTCCCAAGCCGGCGCCAAAGCCCACTCCAAAGCCCTCGGTGAAGCCGAAGCCATCCCCTTCGCACAGCCCCGCGGCGTCGCCGAGCCCAGAGGAGCCTTCGCCGTCGCCCAGTCCTGACGCCTCGCCCTCTCCCTGACGCTCGCCCTCTCCCTGATCGTCAGGCGCCGACCCGAACCACCCAGCGGCCGCGAGCTCGGCCGTCGACGACTGCGTCGAGAGCGGCATCCAGCTCGTCGAGGCCGACCTCCTCCAGTCCGTCGCCCAGGCCCGCGGGACGGAGATCCGAGCCAAGCCGCTGCCAGAGCGCCCGCCGTTCATCGATCGGGAACGCGACCGAGTCCATGCCGAGCAGGGCATTGCCGCGCAGGATGAACGGGAACACCGTCGTCTCGAACCCTGGGCCGCCGGCATTGCCAACCGATGCGACGGCGGCGCCCCTCCGGAGGCTGCGGAGGAGGTAGGGGAGGGTCGGCCCTCCCACGGAGTCGATCGCGCCGGCCCAGCGTTCCAATTCGAGCGGCCGCCCGGTGGCGGTGACCTCGTCCCGCGTAAGGAAGCCGACCGCTCCGATCGCCGCCAGGCGCTCGTGTTCGTCGGGCTTGCCGGTCGCCGCCCAGACCTCGAAACCGCGGGCTGCGAGGATCCCGATTGCCACTGTCCCGACGCCACCAGACGCCCCCGTCACGAGGATCGGGCCGTCGGCCGCCGTCAGCCCCCGAGCCTCGAGAGCTGCGACCCCCATCGCCGCCGTGAAGCCGGCCGTTCCGATGGCCATGGCCTCGCGCGTCGTTAGCCCCGTTGGCAGGGGCACGACCCAATCGGACGGCAGGCGCTCGTACTCCGCGTAACCGCCGTGGCGAGCGACTCCGAGGTCGTAGCCGTTGGCAAGGACGAGGTCGCCCGGTCGGAACCCCGGATCGGTCGATGACAAGACCTCGCCGGCCAGGTCGATGCCGGGGATGATCGGGCTGATCCGTGCGACCTTGCCGTCGAAGCGTGCCGCGAGGCCGTCCTTGTAGTTGACGCTCGACCAGGCGACCTGGACCTCGATCTCGCCGTCGGGTAGGTCGGCGGACGCGAACGCAGTCACGCCCCGCTCGACCCGATCCTCGAGTCGGCTCACCACATAGGCCCGGAATGAGTCGGGGATCGAGCTCACGGTCGCTCCTGATCGATGCCTGATCGGACGTCGCCGCACGGACCCTCGCCGCACGGACGCTCGCCGCCCGGCTATGGTCGCGCATCACCTGCGCCGTCGTCGGTGTGGTTCGCGTCGCCTGCGCCCGATCAGCCGAACGGCTCGCCCGGGCCGAACAATCGGGTAGTCGCCGATGGGACTGGTTTGCCATTCCCATCGCCCATATGCGGGTTGAGGATTGGACCTGTCCCGATGGCGATGACCAAGACCCACCCTCTGCCGCCCGCTGGGCCGCTGACTTGTCTTCAGTGCGGCACGACCGCTCACCACGGTCGCGCGACGCTGTGTCGTCGCTGCGGGCTGCCCTACGGAGAGCCGCCGCGGGCCACGGGCGGTCTGGCGTCCTGTCCGATCTGCTATCGGAGCACGGACGAGGATGGTCGTCTGCCGTCGTTGACCGGCTCGGCATTCCGGATGCACATCGTCGAACACATCACGGAGCACGAGTCATTCCCGGTCGGCGATGACGAGTATCTTGAGACGCTCCGCCGTGGTGATCGGATCGTCATCGAGCGCTGGGAGGCGCCCTTCGATGTCGTCCGTCGCTACCTCGTCACCGGTGCCGTCGATGCCGGGCGGACACGGAGCGTGGCTCACGACGCCGTGGTCACAGCAATGAGCCAGCTCTCGCGCTTCGGGCCGACCGCCGACATCCTCGGCGACGAGCCGGAGTGGCGGGCAGCCCGAGATGCGGTCACTCGCCTCATGGAGCGTTATCACCGCCGTCGGATCTAGCGACCAGAGGACCGGCTCTCCGACTCCTAGGCGACCGCCGGATTGACCTCGGACCTCAGCTGGTTGAGGGCGCGTTCCAGCGCCTCCCGGATGAGCGGACCTCCGCCCCATGGGGCATCCACGAGGAGGTCGTCGATCGCGAAACCCTCGGCGTGCCCGCGTCGCGCGATCGAGGCGACTGCGCGCAGGTCGGCTAGCTGCTGATCGACGAAGGTGCGATCGCCCACGTCACCGTGACCCGGGACGACTGAACCCTCGATCAGGTTCAGCATCCGCGCCACGGTCTCCGGCCACTCCAGCGGGTAGCCGTCGCCGAAGTACGGCGGTGCGCCGTTCTCCAGGAGGTCGCCCGCGAAGAGCACGTCGGCATCGGGCACGATCACCACGATGTCCGAGTCGGTATGGCCCCGGCCGAGGAAGCGGAGATCGACGATCCGGTCCCCAAGATCGATGCTCGCCGCCGACTCGAATGTTCGCTCCGGGGGATCGATGACGACCTCGCTGAGGTCGTCGCGAAGCTCGGGTCGCTCCTCGCTCGTCGATGCGCGCATCTGTTCGCCGTTGGCGACGAGACCCGTCGCGCAGGCGACATGGCCCCAACCCTCGGCCGGTCGGAGGGCGGCGTTCCCGAACGTGTGGTCGTAGTGCCAGTGGGTGTTGACGAACCAGCGGACCGGCAGGTGTGTCTGCTCTCGCAGATCGTCGAGGATCTCGCGGGCCTGCCGGGTCGTCGTGCGGGTATCGACGACCAGGACGCCACCCGTCCCGATGATCGCGCCGATGTCCTGGTCGTAGAAGCGGTAGCGGCCGACATGAACCCTATCGCCGATCTCCTGCCACGCGCCGTGCACGGTCGCATGGTACGAAGAGCGCATCGAGGCTACGCTGGCGGCGATGCCGTCGACGACGACGACCGTGCCGGCCCGCGACGGGACGCCCTTGCTCGTTCGCTCATGGCCGCCGACCGGCGCGCCGTGGCTGCATGTCCTGATCGTCCACGGGCTCGAGGATCATTCCGGTCGTTTCCGACGCGTCGGCGACCAGTACGCGTCCAATGGTGTCGCTGTCCATGCCTTCGATCAGCGCTGGTCCGGCGGTTCCGGTGGCCGGCCCGGTGATGTCGACAGCTGGGACCAACTGCTGGACGACCTGGAGCAGCGCCTCGGGGCGACGCGCTCAGCTGCCGGCGGCGTGCCTGTGGCACTCCACGCTCATTCGTTCGGCGGCCTGCTCGCGGCCGACTACCTGCTCTCCTCACGGCCGAAACCGGACCTGGCCGTGCTCACGGCCCCCGGACTTGACGACAACCTTGCTCGCTGGAAGCACTCGATCGCACCGATCGCCGCGCGGATCGTGCCGACCCTCCAGCTGCCCAACGGCATCGATCCCGAGTCGCTGGCTCGCGACCGCTCCGATGCCGCCCTCTACGGCGATGACCCGCTCAAGGTCAGGACATCGTCGACCCGTTTCGGGGCGCTCAGCTTCGCCGCCCAGGCTCGCGTCACCGCCGCCGTCACGTCGGCCGACCGACTGGGTCTCCCGACGCTCGTGCTCCACGGGTCAGCCGACACGCTCGTTCCTTCGGCCGCCTCGGAACCATTCGATCGCCTGGCCGATGTTCGGCGCGTCGTCTACCCGGACCTTCGCCACGAGCTGCACAACGAGCCCGAGGGACCGGCCGTGATCGCCGACATCGTCGGCTGGCTTCGTGAGCGCGTCCGGGGGTCATCGGCGACGCCGGTGTAAGATCGGCCCACAACTGCATATCGCCTCCGGGGAGCGCGAACAGCGCTGAGAGTGCGGCCTCGGCCGCAGACCCGCGAACCTGATCTGGGTCATGCCAGCGAAGGAAGCAGGCCATCGGACTTCTCCGCCGTCCCCGGCCCGGGGGCGGCGTTCATGTCTCTCGAGGTATCCGATGCGATCCATGGTCCGTGCTGCCAGCGTCGCGCTCAGCGTGCTCGTCATGGCGGCGTGCAGCGCGGGATCATCCAGCGCACCGTCGAATTCGCTCGAACCGCTCGCCCCACCCCTTTCACCCGAGCCGGGCCGGGTCCGCCTTGCCCTCGACTGGACGCCGAACACCAACCACACCGGCTTCTACGTGGCCAGGGCGAACGGCTGGTACGACGATGCGCTCGTCGATCTCCAGATACTGCCGTACTCAGGGACCGCGCCCGAGACCCTGGTCGCGGCGGGCCAGGCCGAGTGCGGGATCAGCTTCCAGGATGCGATGACCTTCGCCGTCGCCGCCGGCGCTCCGCTCCGAAGCGTCATGGCGATCCTCCAGCACACCGCCTCGGAGCTCGCGGTTCTCGAGTCGTCGGCCTACAAGCGTCCGCGTGACCTC
Organism: uncultured Chloroflexia bacterium; assembly: GCA_963789905.1. Classification (GTDB taxonomy): domain Bacteria; phylum Chloroflexota; class Limnocylindria; order Limnocylindrales; family CSP1-4; genus CAWBMK01. The sequence goes on from CAWBMK010000007.1 coordinate 559,222, forward strand.
GACGGGGCGACATACGCCGGCTTCGGTTACCCGAACGAGGCGCCGACCGTGCGTTCGGTCATCGTCGCCGACGGCGGCTCCGGCAAGTTCAAGACGGTGACGCTCGACAGCGCCGCGTATGAGGCGCTCTATACCGGTCGCGCCGACTTCACGATCGTGTTCACGGCGTGGGAGGGAGTCGAGGCCGACTTGCGGGATATCCCGCTGAGGACGTTCCGCTTCGCCGACTACGGCTTCCCCGATTTCTACCAGGTCGTCCTGGCCTGCGACAGCCGCTGGCTCGAGGCCCAGCCCGACCTGGCCGGTCGTTTCGTGGGGGCAACGGTTCGAGGGTTCGAGGCGGCGGCGCTCGATCCGGAGGGCTCGGCGGCGGCCCTCGTCGCCGAGAACCCGGGCGTCTTCGACGCGAACCCTGAGCTTCCGCGGGAGAGCGCACTGTTCCTGGCCCGCGGCGACTACCTGGTCGATGACGTGGGCCGCGTCGGTCCCCAGACCCTCGCACAGTGGCAGGGTTACTCCGGATTCCTGTATTCGGAAGGCCTGCTGGCTGGACCCGACGGCGCTCCGCTCACGGCGCCGCCCGACTACGGCTCGTTGTTCACCAACGACTTCCTGCCGTCGTCATGACGGCACGCCGGGTGCTGCCCGCGATCGTCGCCACGGCCGTCCTGCTCCTTGCCTGGGAGGCGTATGTCCGGTCTGCGGGCCTGTCCCCGATCGTCCTGCCCCCGCCGTCGAGGGTCGCATCGGCGCTGTGGGAGTATCGCGGGGACGCCCTTCGACACGCCACCACGACTCTGCTCGAGGCCGTCTTGGGGCTCGGCGCCTCGTTGGGTTTCGGCATCGCGACGGCCGTCGCGATGGACCGGATGGCCATCGTCCGCCGCGCGATCGAGCCGCTGCTGATCGGCTCCCAGACGATTCCCATCGTCGCCCTGGCGCCGCTCTTCATCATCTGGTTCGGCTTCGGCATCGAGCCGAAGATCGTGGTGATCGTCCTCGTCACCTTCTTCCCCATCACGATCAGCCTGCTCGACGGACTGGCCTCGACCCCGCCGGCTGCGATGGATCTCCTTGGCTCGCTGGGGGCGACCGGCGGGCAGACGTTTCGGAAGCTGCGCTGGCCGGGCGCCCTGCCATCGCTGTTCACGGGCCTTCGGATCGCAGCCGTCTACGCCGTCGTCGGAGCGGTGTTCGGAGAGTATGTCGGAGCGATCAGCGGACTCGGGATCTGGATGCAGGTCAGCCAGAACGCCTTCCGTACCGACCTGGTCCTCGGTGCCGTCCTTGTCACAGCGATCATCTCGATCGGTCTCTATGCCTGCGTCGGGGCCGCCGAACGAGTCCTTATCCCATGGCACCGGGCAGCGCGACGGGCTTCGGCTGATAGCGCACAATGAGCGCTCGCGAAGACCGTCCCGTCGTCAGTGATCGCCGTCCAGATCGACGGCAGGAGGATGTGCCATGACCGATCTCATGGAGAAGGTGACGACCTACAAGCAGTTCATCGGTGGCGATTTCGTCGAGGCGGCCAGTGGGCGTGACGCCGACGTGATCAATCCCGCCGACGACCAGGTCATCGCCAAGGTCCCGGCCAGCGGCGTCGAAGACGTCGATCGGGCGGTCAACGCGGCCGCCAAGGCATTCGAGACCTGGAAGAACACGACCCCACAGGACCGGTCGCTCCTGCTGCTCAAGCTGGCGGACCTCCTCGAGGCCAAGGGCGATGAGCTCGGTCGCCTGGAGAGCCGCAACGCAGGCAAGCCGACGGGGGCGGCGATCGACGAGATGACCGTCTGCGTCGACCTCTTCCGCTTCTTCGCCGGCGCGGCCCGGGTCATGGAGGGCAGGGCCGCCAACGAGTTCCTGGCCGGCCACACATCGATCATCCGGCGTGACCCGATCGGTGTCGTCGCCTCGATCGCGCCCTGGAACTATCCGCTCTACATGGCTTCATGGAAGCTCGGTCCGGCCCTGGCGACCGGCAACACCGTCGTCCTCAAGCCATCGGCCCGGACGCCCTTGACCGCTCTTGCCTTCGCCGAGCTGTTGGCGGAGGTCTTCCCGCCCGGCGTCGTCAACGTCCTGTCCGGCTCGGGAGCCGACATCGGTGACGCGCTCGTCGGTCATCCAAAGGTTCGGATGATCTCGATCACCGGCGACACCGACACGGGTAAGCGAGTCGCCAGGATCGCCGCCGACACCGTCAAGCGGCTCCACCTCGAGCTCGGGGGCAAGGCGCCGATCATCATCTTCGACGACGCCGACCTCGACCTGGCCGCCGAGACCATTCGCGCGGCCGGCTACTGGAATGCTGGCCAGGACTGCACCGCGGCGACACGTGTGATCGCCGGTCCCGGCGTCTACGACGGCTTCATCGCAAAGCTGACGGACCAGGTCCGGACGATCAAGTGGGGCGACCCCGCCGAGGGCGACGACATCGAGATGGGCTCGCTCATCGCCCGAGCCCAGGCCGACAAGGTCGAGGGCATGGTCGATCGTGCGCGCGACGGCGCGGAGGTCGTGCTCGGCGGACATCGGCCCGAGCGGGCCGGCGCGTACTACGAGCCGACGATCATCGCCGGCCCGGACCAGAAGTCCGAGATCATCCAGGACGAGGTCTTCGGGCCCGTCGTTACGGTCCAGCGTTTCAGCGATGAGGAGCAGGCCGTCAATTGGGCAAACGACGTCCGCTTCGGCCTGGCATCGTCGGTGTTCACCGGCTCGATCGGTCGGGCCATGCGCGTCGCCAAGGCCCTCGAGTTCGGCGCCGTCTGGATCAACGAGCATTTCACGCTGGCCTCGGAGACGCCGCATGGCGGTGTCAAGGAGTCCGGCTACGGCAAGGACGGCTCGATGTACGCTCTCGAGGACTACACGTACGTCAAGCACGTGATGATCAACAGCGGCGTGTGATCGCGAGCGACACGCTGCCCATCTCGGCCGCCGGCGCACGTCGCCGGCGGCCGAGCCGTCTCCAGCGGGCGGTCCTCGACTGGTACGACGGCCGCGGCAGATCGCTGCCGTTTCGCGGGACGAAGGACCCATGGGCCATCCTTGTGTCGGAGGTCATGGCGCAGCAGACGCAGATCGGCCGGGTCGGTCCTGCCTGGGAGTCGTTCATGGCCCGCTTTCCGACGCCGAATGCGTTCGCCGAGGCGACGACTGGTGATGCGCTCCGGGCCTGGTCCGGACTCGGCTACAACCGCCGCGCGATCGCTCTCCAGCGAGCGGCGATCCTCATCGTCGAGCGGCATGGTGGTCGTGTTCCGGGCGACCTCGATGCGCTCGAAGCGACTGCCCGGCATCGGGCCCTATACGGCGCGGGCGGTCGCCGCGATCGCCTTCGGGCGGCGGGTCGGGCCGGTCGACGTCAACGTCCGCCGGGTGCTCACTCGCCTTGCGAGCGCGATCGAGGCGCCGCTGCAGCCGCGCGCACTCCAGGCGATTGCCGACGACCTCGTCCCGGCTCGGCGACCGGCCGATTGGACCCACGCAGTCATGGACATCGGCGCGACCGTCTGCCGGCAGGCCACACCGCGCTGCGTGGACTGCCCGGCGCGACCATGGTGCGCGTTCGGGCGCGCCGGCGCGCGGCGCCCTGCCGTGACGCCCACGTCGTCGGCGGGCCGAACCGCCGGCGAGGTGCCATTCGAAGGAACGAGCCGCTGGTTGCGTGGCCGCATCGTCCGCCGACTCACCGAAGCGCCCGATGGCCAATGGGTGGCGATCGAGGCGCCGATCGGCGGACACGACGAGGCGGCCGTCGCCGACGCCATGCGGGCGCTCGCGGCCGACGGACTTGTCGAGATCGATGGGGACGGTCGCCTGTTTCGCCTTCCGTCGCCGGCCGTCGCGGCCCGGTAGTCTCATCGGCGTGGTGACCCTTCCATTGCCCGCCGACGACCCGGTCCTCGTCGAGCTCGATCTCGGCGGTCTCGCCGCGCGTTGGTCGGAAGCCGCCGCCTCTTCGCCCATCACCGCCGAGACGATGACCGGCGCCGACCGCCGAGCCCAGGCACTTGGCGTTCCCGGTGAGCGACTGATGGAACACGCCGGTTCTGCTGTCGGCGCGGCGGCGCGGGCCTTGACATTCGCCGCTCGCCGAAACGAGGTGGGGCCGGTGCTCGTTCTCGCCGGGCCCGGGAACAACGGCGGGGACGGCCTCGTGGCGGCGCGCTGGCTGGCCAGGGCGGGCATCGACAGCGTCGTCGTGCTCGTCGGGCCATCACCTCGTCCGACGACCCCGGACGCCGAGCGGAACTGGGATCGCCTCGAGAGCCTGGAGCGCGTCCAGCGGATCCATGCCGCGACCGCGCGAGACCTCCACATCCTCGAACGGGGGATCGAGCGAACGGCCGTCGTCGTCGACGCGCTCCTCGGGACGGGGGCGCACGGGCTCTTGCGCGAGCCGATCAGGACGGCCGTCGAGCTGTGTCGCACGGCACGCGCAGCCGGGGTCCCCGTCCTTGCCGTCGATACACCGACCGGTGTCGACCTGAGCTCGGGAGAGCTCAGCGATCCAGTCGTCCGGGCCGACATCACGGTGACGTTCCACAGGCCGAAGACGGGCTTGCTAGCCCGCCGCGGCCGGGCGATGGCAGGCCGGGTTCTCGTGGCTCCGATCGGGATCCCTCGGGACGCAGACCATGCCTGAGCCCCGGGCGTCGGGCGACGGCCGCCCTGTAGGCCTGCGCGAGGTGCTGATCGTCGGCCTCGGCGCCGTGGCGGTGGTCCTCGGCGCCGCGGTCTTCACGGCGGTCCTGCCGACCGATCTCCAGACCATCCTCTTTCGGACTCCGCTCATCATCGGGCTGCTCATCGGAGGGACGGCGCTCGCCCTTTGGCTCGTCGTGCGCCAGCGATGAGCCAGGCGATCATCGGACGATGAGCCAGGCGATCGTCGGACGATGAGCGTCAGCGGGCCGTTGGCAGATCGACGAGCGGCGCTCGAGGCGCTCGCTCGTGAAACGTTCGACATCGTCGTGATCGGCGGCGGGATCGTCGGCGCCGGGATCCTCCTCGACGCGACATCGCGCGGGCTGTCGGCCGCACTCGTCGAGCAGAACGACATCGCGTACGGGACGTCCGGTCGCTCATCCCGTCTTATCCATGGAGGCCTGCGCTACCTCGCCCAGCTCCGAGTCGGACTCATCCGCGAGTCCCTCGAGGAACGGTCTCGGCTCGTCCGGCTGGCGCCACACCTCGTCACGATCGAGCCATTCCTCTTCCCGATCTACGGTATCCCGCTCCTCCATCGGGCCTTCTACGGCTCGGGCCTCACGATGTACGACATCCTCGGGGCGTCGAAGGACGGCGGGCGAAGCCGACATCTGTCCGCCCGCGCCGCGCTCGAGGCGACGCCGGTCCTGAGCCGCCGCGGACTGCGGGGCGCGATCAGATACCACGATGGGACCGAGGATGACGCCCGCTTCGCCCTCGCCGTCGCCCGGACGGCAATCGGGCGTGGCGCGATCGCGGCCACTCGCGTCCGAGCCGAAGGCCTGACGACCGCGGCCGGCACGGCTGTCGGTATCGCCGTCAGGGACCTGGTGGGCGACAACTCGTTCCAGATCAGCGCCCGCCACGTCATCGACGCGACCGGAGTCTGGGCAGGTCGGGCCGGTCCCTTCGGTGATGGGTCGATCCCGATGATCCCTTCGCGCGGCGCCCACATCGTCGTTCGGCGTGACCGCATCCCTTCGAAGCAGGGACTCTCGATCCGAATGCCGGGCAAGAACGTCTTCGTCGTCCCATGGCCCGGTCATTGGGTGATCGGCACGACGGACGCGCCATACGACGGTCCGCCGGATCGGCCGTCGGCCAGTCGCGCGGAGGTCCTGGAGATCCTCGAAGCGGTCAACATGCGCCTCGACGTGGACCTTCGCCCCAGCGACATCCTTGGCACCTACGCCGGGCTCCGGCCCCTCGTCGGGGTCGCCCGCGGCGGGTCCACCCTTCGCGTCTCACGCGAGCATCGAGTCCACGTCGAGGCGACGGGTCTCGTTCGGATCAGCGGCGGAAAGTACACGACGTATCGAGTCATGGCGGCCGATGCCGTCGATGCCGCCCTCGGCGACGAAGCGACAACGAGTCCGTCGGGCACCGCCGATCTGCCCCTCGTCGGCGCGGCCGCTCGATCCGACCTGGCACTGGTGGCCGCGGGACTGACCGAACGGGCCGTCATCGACCGCTCGCTGGCCGATCGGCTCGTCGCCCGTCACGGCATCGCTGCCACCGAGGTCGTCAGTCTTGGTGAAGACCTGGGGTTGCTCGTGCCGCTCGGCCCGCGGATCCAGCAGCTCGAGGCCGAAGTCGCCTGGGCCGCCCGTCGCGAGCTTGCCCTGTCCATCGACGACGTCCTGGCCAGACGCATGCGCCTGGCGATGGAGCTGCCCGATCGTGGAGCGGCGATCGCTCCGCGGGTGGCGGCGATCCTCGGAGCCGAGCTTGGCTGGGACGCGGAGCGCCAGGCCGCCGAGGTCGATGCCTACCTCACCGGCGCTCAGAAGGAGTACGGGGTACCGGCGTGAGCCGTTCGGTCATCCTCGCCCTCGACCAGGGGACGACATCGTCGCGGGCGATCGCCTTCGATAGGGTCGGTCGGCCGATCGGCCAAGCCCAGCGTGAGTTCCGACAGGGATTCCCGGCGCCCGGCCATGTCACCCACGATCCGGAGGACATCTGGACGACCCAGCTGGCGACCGCCAAGGACGCCCTGGACGCGGCCGGGATCGGGGCAGCCGACGTCGCCGCTATCGGCATCGCGAACCAACGCGAGACGACGATCGTCTGGGATCGCGCCTCGGGTCGGCCCGTGGCCCCCGCCATCGTCTGGCAGAGCCGCGTGACCGCCCCGTTCTGCGCGCGCCTCCGGGCCGACGGCCACGAACGACTCTTCCGGGAGCGGACTGGCCTGCCTCTCGATGCCTACTTCTCAGGGCCGAAGATCCGCCACATCCTCGATGCGGACCCGTCGCTGCGTGTCCGCGCCGAGCGGGGCGATCTCGCCTTCGGGACGGTGGATTCGTTCCTCCTCTGGCGGTTGAGCGGTGGCCGCGTCCACGCGACGGACGTCTCGAACGCTTCGCGGACATTGCTCTTCGACATCCGGCGCCTGGCGTGGGACCCGGAGTTGTGCCGGATCGTGGGCGTGCCCGAGGCGATGCTGCCCGAGATCCGCCCGACCGCGGGGTTCTTCGGCCAGACCGATCCGGATCTCTTTGGTGAAGCCATCCCGATCGCGGCACTCGCCGGCGACCAGCAGGCGGCGACGTTCGGGCAGGCTTGCCTCGACGCCGGCGACGCCAAGGTGACCTATGGAACCGGTGCATTCCTGCTGGTGAATACGGCCGCCCGGCCGATCTATTCGGCCAGCGGGCTCCTGACGACCGTGCTCTGGCAGCTCGGCCCCGCCGATACACCCACCTACGCCCTGGAGGGCTCCGTGTTCGTCGCCGGGGCGGCCATCCAGTGGTTGCGCGATGAGCTGGGTGCAATCTCCAGATCCGAGGACATCGCGGCCCTCGCGGCCTCCGTCCCCAGCAGCGACGGGGTCGTCTTCGTCCCTGCGTTCGTCGGACTGGGAGCCCCGCACTGGGATCCGGACGCGCGCGGCCTCATCATTGGCCTGACTCGGGGCACGACGATGGGCCACATCGCTCTGGCGGCCCTCGAGGCGATCGCCTGCTCGGTCCGCGATGTCACCGACGCGATGGCGACCGACGCCGGCTCGCCGATCCGCGACCTCCGCGCCGACGGTGGAGCATCGTCGAACGACCTCCTGATGCAGCTCCAGGCGGACCTCTGCAGGGTCCCGGTCGAGCGTCCGCTTGTTCGCGAGACGACCGCCTGGGGCGCTGCCGGCCTTGCCGGCCTGGCGGTCGGCCTGTGGGAGTCGCCGGTCGAGGTGGCCGGGCTGCGCTCGGTCGAACGCCGGTTCGAGCCATCGTGGCCGGGCCCACGGGCCGAGGCGATGATGACGACGTGGCGGCGCGCGGTCGAGCGGTCGCGCGGCTGGGCTGCCCCAGAGGCCTCTGGCGAGCGGGCTTGATTGCGATTTTGACCCCTATGCAGGGCTGGACACGGCGTGATAGCGTCCGCCCGGCAAATGTCGCGGCACGGCCGCGATCGACATGACGTAGACCGTCGACCACTCGGGACTCCTCTCACGGGCTCCGCGAGAACACACTACGAGGGATCACGGAGCTACCAGCACAGGAGTTCTGGAGAACATGGAAGACAAGACGCTGACCTGTTCGGACTGCGGACAGGAGTTCGTCTTCACCGCCCGAGAGCAAGAGTTCTACGCTCAGAAGGGCTTCACGGAGCCGCGCCGATGTCCATCGTGCCGGCAGTCGCGCAAGGCGGCTCGGGCCGCACAGGGTGGCGGCGACTACAGCTATGGTGGCGGTAGCTCATACGGCGGCGGGTCCTCATACGGCGGTGGGTCGTCGTACGGTGGTAGCTCGTACGGCGGCGATTACGGCTCGCGCCCACCGCGCGAGATGTTCACGGCGACCTGTTCGAACTGCGGCAACGAGGCAAAGGTCCCGTTCCGCCCGACGAACGGCAAGCCGGTGTACTGCTCGGACTGCTTCCGCTCGATGCGCGGCGGCTGATCCTTCTCATCGCGAGATCCCTCGACCCGGGTCCGGTCCCACCGGCCCGGGTCGTTCGATTCCCCGTCCGTGGCCCGGTGTGCCGCCCGTGGCCCGGTGTGCCGTCCGTGGCCCGGTGTGCCATGAGCTGCACCACCCGGCGAACGAGCGGACCGCGGCGGCGCGTCCGTGGCTCGGTGTGCCATCGAGTGCACCACCCGGCGAACGAGCCGACCGCGGCGGCGCGTCCGTGGCCCGGTGTGCCATCTGATGCACCAGGATCCGGTGCTCGGCAGACGGCGCGAAACGACTAGCCGCTGCTCGATGACCGTCCGGAGAACGCCCCGAAGTCGATCTTGCGCTCCTCGCCGTGGATCAGACGGTCGATGTTGTCCGCATGGGCGAGCCAGATGATGGCGACCCCGGCGATCGTGTAGGCGATGTAGATCGTCGGTAGCTGGCCGCCGCTGATCGCCCAGAGCAGGAACATCGCGGGGATGAGCGCGGCCGAGCCGAGCAGCGAGCCCATCGATACGTAGCGGGTCACCAGGATGACGCCGATGAAGACCGGTGTCGCAAGGACGACGGCCCAGGGCTGGATGACGAGCATGGTTCCGACCCCGGTCGCGACCCCCCGCCCGCCGTGGAAGCGCAGGAACACAGATCGCCAGGCGCCAAGGACAGCCGCCAGCCCACACAGGGCCTCGATAGTGGCGTCGCCACCTGTCAGCCAGCGCGCGAGCAGCACGGGCAGCGCGCCCTTGGCCAGGTCGCCGAGGACGACGACGAGTGCCGGACCGCGGCCGAGTGCGCGAAGGGCGTTCGTGCCGCCGGTCCGTCCCGATCCGACCGTGCGGGGGTCCGGGCCGCCCGTGGCTCGCGCCACCAGGACGCCTATCGGGATCGAACCGATGAGGTAGGCGCCTACGACGAGGATCGCATCGCGAAGCAGCGTCGTCGGCTCCACCGGCCGCCGAGGGTAGCACCGCCCACCCCGACCTCAGCCTTGCTCGATGTACCATCGCGACGATGACCGAGCCCGTTCACCGGACGCTCGCGCACCACCCCAGACGACCCCGGCAGACCGGATAGCCGGATGGCCGTCGGCTCTTCCAACTCCTTCGATCTCATCGTCCTCGGTGCCGGAACGGGAGGCTACTCGGCCGCTTTCCGGGCCGCTCAGCTCGGGATGAAGGTCGCCCTCATCGACGAGGACAAGCTGGGCGGGACCTGCCTCCACCGAGGCTGTATCCCGGCGAAGGCCCTACTCGAGTCGGCCGGTTTCGTCGAGCGCATCAGGCACGCCGCGGACTTCGGTATCGGCATCGACGGACAGCCCGTCATCGACTACCCGGCGATGGCGAAGCGCAAGGATCAGGTCGTCACCAGGATGTGGAAAGGCGTGACATCCCTGGTCACCAAGAACAAGGTCGAGTGGATCGCCGGGCGCGGACGCCTCGACGGCCCGGGAAAGGTGCGGGTGACGCTTCACGGCGACGACGGGACGCCGGGTGGGGGAGGGGACCGCAACCTCGAGGCGACGGATGTCGTCCTGGCGACCGGGTCGCGGGTCAAGGGCCTGCCCGGGCTCGAGCCGGACGGCAAGCGCATCGTCACCTCCGACGACGTCCTGCGGGCGGAATCGCTGCCAGCATCGATCGTGATCATCGGGGCTGGAGCCGTCGGCGTCGAGTTCGCCTCGATGTTCCAGGACCTGGGAACGCAGGTGACCCTGCTCGAGTACCTGCCCCGCATCGTTCCGCTCGAGGACGAGGAGGTGTCGGCCGCTCTTCAGCGCAGCTTCGAACGCCGGGGCATGACCGTCATGACCAACGCCCGCTTCGACGTCGCATCGGTCAAGACAACGAAGAGCCTCGTCCGCCTGACGGTCGGCCCGGAGGGCGGGGCCGCAAGGCAGATCGAGGCCGAACAGCTTCTCGTCGCGGCCGGTCGGGCGACCAACATCGAGGACGTCGGGCTCGAGTCGACGAAGGCGGAGGTCGAGCGAGGCTTCGTCAAGGTCAACGGTCGGCTTCGGACCCGCGAGACCCACCTCTGGGCGATCGGCGATATCGTCGGCGGACTCCTGCTCGCCCACACGGCAGCCCACGAGGGCATCACAGCCGTCCATACGATTGCCGGCGATCCGGACATCCACGACTTCGATTACGACGCTCAGCCACGGGCGACCTACTCGCGCCCGGAGATCGCCTCCATCGGCCTCAGCGAGGCTCAATGCAAGGATCGCGGGATCGCCGTCAAGGTTGGCAAGGTCCCCTTCCTGGCCATCGCCAAGGCTCTCATTTACGGCGAGAACGAGGGCTTCGCCAAGGTCATCGCCGACGCGACGAGCGACCGGATCATCGGCGTCCACATCATCGGGGCCCATGCGACCGACCTAATCGCCGAGGCGTCGGTCGGCCTGACGCTCGAGGCTGCGGCCTGGGAGGTCGGCATGGCGACGCACCCGCATCCGACCCTGTCGGAGGTCCTCGGCGAGGCGGCGATGGCGGTCGCCGGCCGATCGATCAACTTCTAAGGGAGGACGGACCGGTCACTGCGAGGGACGATCGGTCCGACCGGCTCGACCAGCGGAGGTCTAGGATTGCGGCGATGGTGACCGAGCGGAAGGCCTCGGCGCTGGCGGGCGAGTACGGTCTGACGGACGACGATCTGCTGGCCATGTATCGCCTCGTCGCGCTGGCTCGGGCGGTCGATGAGCGGCTCTGGGTTCTCAACCGCGCCGGTCGCATCCCGTTCGTGATCTCGGGCCAGGGCCACGAGGGCGCCCAGGTCGGCGTGACATATCCGCTCCGTCACGGTTTCGACTGGCTGTGTCCGTACTACAGGAGCATTGCCGCCTGCATGACGGCGGGCATGTCCGCTCGCGACATCGTCACCGCCCAATACGCGACCGCCAACGATCCCTCATCCGGCGGTCGCCAGATGCCCGGCCATTACGCTCACGCGGCGTTCAACATCCTGTCCGTCAGCTCGCCGGTCGCGACCCAGATCCTCCATGCGGCGGGGATCGCGATGGCGGCCAAGACCCGCCACACCGATCAAGTGGCGATGGCCTACATGGGCGAGGGCTCGTCGAACCAGGGCGACGTCCACGAGGCGCTCAATTTCGTGGGTATCCACCACCTGCCGATGGTCTTCATCGTCGAGAACAACGGCTATGCGATCAGCGTGCCGGCCTCCAAGGAGAGCGCCGTCGAGGACATCGCGATCCGGGCGGTCGGCTACGCGATGCCAGGTGTCGTCGTCGACGGGACCGACGTGCTTGCCTGCTACCGGGTCGCCCGCGAGGCGATCGATCGGGCCCGCGCGGGCGACGGCGGCACGATCATCGAGGCCAAGGTGACGCGCCTTACCGGCCATTCCTCCGATGACCAGCAGACGAAGTACCGCTCCGCCGAGGAGTTGGAGGCCGAGAAGGGTCGCGACCCGCTGCCGCGCTTCCGCACCCAGCTTCACGACGCCGGGGTCCTCACCGATCAGCTTCTCGAGGAGATGAGCGCCGAGATCGCGGCGACCGTGGAGGACGCAACCGAGTACGCGGAGTCGGAGGCCGACCCGGACCCCGCAACCGCCCTTTGGTGGGTCTACCACGAGGACGGGCCGGCCGACTGGGTCGCCCCCTGGAAGCGCGAGCGCGGGGTCGACTGAGGTGCCGACCAAGACGCTCATCGAGGCGATCCGCGAAGGGATGGCCGATGAGATGCGAAGGGACGAGTCGATCGTCGTCCTCGGCGAGGACGTCGGCGTCAAGGGCGGCGTGTTCCTCGCCACGGACGGCCTGTGGGCCGAGTTCGGCGACGACCGGGTCATCGATACCCCGCTGACCGAGTCGATGATCGTCGGAGTCTCGATCGGCGCATCGCAGAATGGCCTCCGCCCGGTGGCCGAGATCCAGTTCGCCGACTTCATCACCCCGGCGTTCAACCAGATCGTCCAGGAGGCGGCCCGGTTGCGCTACCGATCCAACAACGCGTTCGGTTGCCCGATCACGATCCGGGCCCCGTTCGGCGGTGGCGTCCACGGTGCCCTGTACCACTCGCAGTCCGTCGAGGCCTTCTTCACCCACGTGCCGGGACTCAAGGTCGTCGTGCCGTCAACGCCGTACGATGCCAAGGGCCTCTTGAAATCGGCCATACGGGATGACGACCCCGTCCTGTTCTTCGAGCACAAGAAGATGTACCGCTCCGTACGCGGCGACGTGCCCGACGGCGACTACACCGTGCCGCTCGGCCAGGCGGCGGTGATCCGCCCGGGCTCGCAGGTCTCCGTCATCGCCTACGGACTCATGGCTCACTACGCCCTCGAGGCGGCCGATCGGATGGCCGAGGAGGGCGTCTCCGTCGAGGTCGTCGACCTGCGCACGCTCCGGCCGCTCGACAAGGAGACGGTCCTTGACTCAGTCCGAAAGACCGGCAAGTGCCTCGTCGTCTATGAGGACAACCGCTTCGGTGGCTACGGAGCGGAGGTAGTGGCGATCGTCGCCGAGGAAGTGTTCGACTACCTCGACGGCCCGGTGACGCGCGTGGCCGGGCCCGACGTCCCGGCCGTCCCCTACAACCATGTCCTCGAGGAATGGTTCATGCCCAACCCCGACAAGATCGCCGACGCGATCCGGACGCTCGCCTCGTACTAGGCGGGGCAGCGCCGCCATCTCGGAACGATCCCGTGGCCCTGCTCGAGATGCCCTGCTACGGGCGCGGGAGACCTGCCCTCGCTGCGCTCTGGTCGAGCATCGCCAGAAGGGTGGTCGCCGTTCGCCAGTTGCGGATGGTCATCTGCTGATAGATGGGCAGGCCCATGACCTTGTTGAGGCGGCTCTGCGTCGCCCGTGCGCTTAGGCGCTCGAAGTAGACGACGCCCTCGCCAGGCGAGACGGCGTCGACGCCTTCCGCGACCGTGACCTGGTTCAGGACCTCCTTTGCGCCCAAGGGTCCCTTGAGGAAGATGACATCGGACCGGAACCGTTCGGGGTCGTTTCCAAAGCCCTGCGGCGCACCGGCGATCACGGCCCGCATCTCGCGATGGCTGCGCAGGACAACGCTGGCGTGGTAGGCGAAACGTTCGGACAGCGCCTGTTCGATGCGTTCCACCCATGCCGCCGGGCGATCGCCTCCACCGTCGAACAGGACGTTGCCGCTCTGGATGTAGGTGGCGACGTCCGTCGCCCCGAGATCGACGAAGGACTCGCGCAGAGCAGCCATTGGGATGACGTTCTTGCCGCCGACATTGATGCCGCGCAGGAGGGCGACGTACCGGATGGCCATCGATCATCAGATTACGGCACCGCCCGCTGGCGGCGATCTATGGGTTCGGCGTTGCTGTGCCGGGCCGATTCGTCAAAGACGCCCGCGCTGCGGATGCGCGACACTACCGCGAACGGAATCCCGCGCCAAGCCCTGTCCGCCCGGAGGACCTGATCGATGGCCAAGGTGACGATGCCCCAGCTCGGCGAGAGCGTCGCCGAGGGGACGATCGGCAAGTGGCTCAAGCAGCCCGGCGACCACGTCGCCAAGTACGAGCCTCTGCTCGAGGTCATCACCGACAAGGTGAACGCCGAGGTCCCGTCGCCGTTCGAGGGCACTCTCACCCAGATCCTGGTCGAGGAAGGCGCCACCGTGCCGAACAACGCTGAGATCGCGATCATCGAGACCGGCGACGACGGCGGCAACGGCAGCGCGCCGCCGGCGGCGATCGAGGTCGCAGCCGAGACGCCGCCCGTCGAGACGGCGCGAGCCGACCCGCCTGCCGTGCCCGAGCCTGCAGCCGCGCCGATGGCGCCCTCGTCGGTCCACGCCGTACCGATCGCCGCAGCTTCGCCCATCGCGGCAGCCCCCGCGGCGTCGCCGACCGATGCTGGCAGTCGCGACGACGCCCGCATGACACCGGCCGTGCGGCGTCTCCTTCGTGAGCATGGTCTGTCGGCATCGCAGATCGCCGGAACGGGTCACGGCGGGCGGATCACCCGCGACGACGTCATCGCATATGTCGAGGCCCAGCGAACAGGCACGGCGCCCGTTGCTCCGGCTTCGGCCGCCGGCCGCCCATCCGCGCCCTCAACTCCTGTATCGGCACCCGTGACTCAGGTGGCCGCGGCCGTCGAGTACGCGGCCGGCGCCGACGAGGAGCTCATTCCCTGGACCCAGATGCGCAAGGGCGTGGCGGCCGCGATGGTGCGCAGCAAGACGACCGTGCCACATGCCTATACGACGGTCGAGGTCGACGTTACGAACCTTGTACGCCTGCGCGACGCCAGGAAAGCCGAGTACCAGGCGAGCGAGGGGACGTCGCTGAGCTACGTGCCCTTCTTCGTCAAGGGAGTCGTCGAGACGCTCAAGAAGCACCCCAGGCTCAACGCGCATTGGACGGAGGAGGGGCTCCTCGTCAAGCGCCACATCAACGTCGCTATCGCCATCGCCGTCGATGACGGCCTCCTGACTCCGACGATCCACGACGCCGACACCCTCTCGATCAACGGACTCAACCGTGCTCTTCAGGATCTGGCGAACCGATCGCGGGCCAACCGGCTCCGCCTGGAAGACCTTCAGGGCGGCACCATCACGGTCAACAACACGGGCTGGTTCGGGTCGGTCGCCAGCCAGTCGATCGTCAACACGCCCCAGGTCGTCATCGTCAACATGGAGGCGATCGTCAAACGCCCGATCGTCGTCAGCGGCACTGACGGCGACACGATCGCCATCCGCTCGATGATGAACCTGCCGGTGGCCTTCGATCACCGGGCGACGGATGGGGCGCAGGTCGGCCGTTTCGTAGCCGACCTCAAGGCCTGGCTCGAAGCGATCAACCCAGAGACGCCGATCTACTAGGCCGCTGGTCGACCAGGCGGGCGACACCGGATGCGCGTCTTCGTCACCGGTGGCGCCGGGTTCATCGGTCGGGCCTTCGTTCGCCTCCTCCTCGCCCGCGGGGATGCTGTCACGTGCGCGGTCCGTGATCCCGATCGGGTCGCGGCGCTGGGTGGCGAAGGCGCCCGGCTCGTCGCCGGCGATCTATCCGACGCGGCGTCCCTCGCGAGCGATATGGCCGGCCACGACGCCGTGGTTCACATCGCCGGGATGTATCGGATCGGAATCCGTCCAGACGAGCGGCCGGCCATGTGGGACGCCAATGTCGGCGCGACGGAGCGGGTGCTCGACGCGGCGATCGCGACGGGCATCGCGCGGATCGTCCACATCTCGACCGCCAACGTCTACGGCAACACGAACGGCCTGATCGTCGACGAGTCGTTCGAGCGCGATCTGTCACGCGGCTGGTTGAGCTACTACGACGAGACGAAGTACCGGGCCCACGAGGCGGCTGAGACGCGGATCGCGACGGGCGCTCCGATCGTCATCGCCCTGCCCGGCGGTGTCTACGGCCGCGGCGACCACTTCGAGGCCGGCCGTCAGCTCGAGCGGGCGTACCAGGGTCGACTGCAGTACTTCGCCTTCGGCAGGTCCGGTCTCGCCTGGACCCATGTCGACGACGTTGCCGAGGGCCTCCTTCGGCTTGTCGATCGCGGGCGCCTCGGGCAGGCTTACAACCTCGCGGGCGAGCCTCTGCTCCTTCGCGATGCCATCGCGGCGGCAGCCAGGGTCGGCGGGCATCGGCCACCCCGGATCGAGGTGCCGACGGGCCTGCTCCGCGCGCTCGTCCCGCTGGGTCCGGCGGTGGCAGCGGCGATGGGCCTGCCGGCGAATCTCGCCGAGGTCATCTCCGCGTCAGAGGGCGTGACCTACTGGGTCTCGTCAGCCAGGGCGAGTGCCGAGCTCGGCTTCACGGCCCGCGACTTCGCGGTCGGTGTCCGCGACGCCTTCGGCCCGAGCGACCGCTGAGGCGCGAGCGTTTCCCCGTACACTGACTCCGATGGCTCGCGAGCTCCCGATGTTCATGCCGGATGCCGGACATGAGCACGCTCAACGTGAACCCATTTCGATCGCGATGGGTGGTGGCGCCGATCCGCCCGACACGGCGTCGGCCGTCCACCGACGGCACCCCGACTGGATCCGGGCTCGGCTCCCTTCGGGCGAGAACTACCACGATCTCAAGGGCCTGCTCCGGGGCCTCAGCCTCAATACGGTCTGCGAGGAAGCGCGCTGTCCGAACATCGGCGACTGCTGGGAGCAGCGGACGGCCACGATCATGATCCTGGGCGACACCTGCACCCGCGCCTGCGGCTTCTGCGCGATCAAGACGGGTCGACCGACGTGGTTCGATGACGACGAGCCGCGACGAGTCGCCGAGGCGGTCGCGCAGCTCGGCCTCGAGCATTGCGTCGTTACGAGCGTCGCCCGCGACGATCTGCCCGACGGTGGCGCTGCGGCATTCGCCGCCACGATCCGCGAGCTCCGCCTGCGCAGCCCGGGCATGGGCGTCGAGGTGCTGATCCCCGATTTCAACGGCCAGGACCCGCCGCTGCGCGTCGTGATGGAGGCCGGCCCCGACATCCTTAACCACAACGTCGAGACGGTCGAGCGGCTCCAGAAGCCGGTTCGCAAGCGAGCCCGCTACGACCGCAGCCTCGGCGTGCTGGACCGCGCCAAGCGCCACGCCCTCGATCTCGGGACGTCGGTCCACACGAAGAGCTCGATCATGGTCGGCCTCGGCGAGACCCGGGCCGAGCTCACCACGACCTTCCGGGACCTGCGCACGGTCGACTGCGACATTCTGACCATCGGTCAGTACCTCCGCCCGACGGACCGACATCTGCCTCTCGTCCGCTACTACCATCCAGACGAGTTCGCGGAGATGAAGATGGAGGCGTTGGCGCTGGGCTTCCGCCACGTCGAGTCGGGCCCGCTCGTTCGGTCGAGCTACCACGCCCGCGACCAGGTGCCCGCCCGATCGGAGGTCCACGGCCATGTCGGCTGAGATGCCCGCGCCGATGCCGGTACAGCCGGCAGCGCCCGCCCCGACGACCCGCAAGCGCGACGATTCCTCGATCGCCCGGCGGATCCTCATCGCCATCCTCGTGATCGTCGGTTGCCTCGCGATCGCCCTCGGCAACTTCTACGCATGGGCCATCCGGACGACCCTGACGACCGATGCATGGGTGGCGGCCACCTCGCCGCTCGCTCGCGATCCCGCCGTCCAACAGGCGATCGGTACGCTCGTCGTCGAGAAGATCGATGCGGCAGTCGATATCGAGGGCTGGGTCAAGGAGCGAATACCGGACCAGCTCGACCCGATCGCGGCGGCCGTCGCGGCAGCCGTTCGTCGGGCTGTCGAGCAGGCGGTCTTCGAGTTCCTCGCCAGCGATGGCTTCGCCAACGCCTGGGATACCGCGATGCGCGAGGGCCATTCATCGATGCTCACATTCGTGCGTGACACGAACGTCGATCCGACGATCCCTCTCAAGATCGATGCCCTCGTGGGGGCCATCGACCAGCGACTATCCGCCCTCGGCATCGACCTCTTCCCGGGCGACGGCCCGCCGAGTCTCGGCGCGGTGGCGATCCGGGTCGAGGGGCGCTTCGCACAGATCCAGTCGCTCATCGGCTGGGCCGAGCGACTCGTCTGGATCGTCCCGCTCGTGGCCCTGGGCGCCTTCGCTCTCGCCTTGTTCCTCGCCCGTCGACGGGGCCGCCTGTTCGTGACGATCGCGGCGTCGACGGCCGTCGTGCTGGCCCTCGAGCTCGGCGCGTTCCGGATCCTCGAGGCGGAGGTCGCCAGCGCGCCGCAGCGGCCGGTGATGGCGGCCGGGGTCGAGGCGATGCTGTCGATCCTCCTTGCGGGGCTGTTCCAGCAGACGACGACGCTGCTCGTCCTGGCCATCGTCATCGCGGTCGCCGCCTGGGCGGCTCGCGCGGCCACGAGCCTGGAGCCGGTCCGCCGCTTCGTCGTCCGCTACGCCCGCCCGTTGCAGGTCGTCGCGGCGGGGATCGCTCTCGCCTACGTGCTCCTTGGACCGGACCTGACCGTTGCCCGTGCGCTGCTCGTCCTGGCCCTCGCCGCGGCCGCCGTCATCGGCGTCGAGGCCGTCCTGCGCGATTACTCGGAGGGCGACGAGCCCGTCACGGTCGACGCCGCCTGATGAGCCGGCAGCTCGGCTGATGAGTCGCCAGCTCAGTCGGAAGGTCCCCCTGGCCGAGCTTCATTGCCATCTCGGTGCGGCGGTCGCGCCGGCCATCATGTGGGGCATCGCCAACGCCCAGGGCATCAAGCTGCCGACGAAGGACTACTGGGAGTTTCGCGAGCTCATCACCGTCAACCCGCGACGGGCCAAGAGCTTCGACGGCTACCTCCACCTCTTCCACTGGACGGAGCTCATACAGTCCAGCCCGATCGCGGTCGAGCGGAGCGTCTACGAGGTCGTCGGCGGCGCCTACCGAAAGAACAACGTGACGACCGTCGAGCTGCGCTTCAACCCCATGAAGCGCAACCGCGGCGGCGAGCAGGACCTCGACCACATCATCGCGGCGGCCATTCGGGGAATGGATCGGGCGAGCCTCGAGTACCCGGTCCGGCCGGGCCTCATCTTCTGCCTCGATCGGGCCTTCCCCTACGAGCTCAACGAGATCATCGCCGAGAAGGCGATCACTTGGCGCGACCGGGGCGTCGTCGGGATCGACATCGCCGGCCCGGAGAGCGCGACCTTCCGCGTGGCCGACTATCGGAGCCTCTTCCGACGAGCCCGGCGGTTCGGCCTCGGGATCACGATCCACACCGGCGAGGCCGGTCCCGTCGAAGAGGTCGCTCGCGTCGTCGAGCTCCTCGAGCCCGATCGGATCGGCCACGGCATCAAGGCCGCCTACGACCCCCGGGCGATGGCCGCCATCCGCGAGCGGGGGATCGTCCTCGAGGTCTGCCCGACCTCGAATCTCTCGACCGGCGTCGTCTCCGGCTGGGACGAGTTCCGCTGGATCTTCGACACCTTCCGCCGCAACGGCGTCCGCTTCACCATCAGCACCGACGGCCCCGAGATGCTCAAGTCGTACATCCGCGACGAGCTGGCCACCCTCGGTCGCCTTGGCATCCTCTCGCTGGAGGAGCAGGAGGTCGTCGCCGCGACCGCGATGGCCGCCTCGTTCGTGCCCCACGTCTCGGACGTCCCGGCCCCCGCCCTCGAACCCGCCCCCCGCATGGTCGTCGAGCGCGAAGAGGCCTGACGCCCCTTCCCGCCTACCCCTCGATGCGGTAGGTGCAGCAGCGGTCGCCGGAGGCGATGTGGGTCTCGCGCTCGACGTTGGCGCCAAGGACCGTGCGGAACAGGTCCAGCTCGGCCTGGCAGGCGGCCGGGACGGCGCGAGCGACATCGTGGATGGCGCAGTTGTGCTCGCGCAGGCGGATCTCACCATCGGGGCCATCGACCGCCTCGGCAAGGTAGCCGGCCTCATCCTGGATGGCGGCCAGCGCCCGGACGCGATCCGACAGGGACGCGTCGCCGGGTGCGCGCTCGGCGATCTGGCGTGACATCGAATCGGCCAGCTGGCGCTGGCGGGCCCGGAAAACATCCTCGATGAGGGCAGGTCCGCCTAGCGAATCGAGCGCGCTGAGCAGGCTTGTCGCGAGCCCGTCGTAGTTCGTTGGGAAGAGGGCCTGCGCGTCGGGCGTCAGGTCGTACTGATGCCGTGGCCGGCCGACACCGTGACGGACCGGGACGTGCGAGACCAGGCCGGCCGTCTCGAGGGCGTGGAGCTGGGCCGTCACCCCGGTCCGACTCGCATGCAACGCTCCGGCGACCTCGTCGGGCGCGCACGGTCCGCTCTGGCGCAGATGAAGGAGGATCGCGTGGCGGAGTGCCGACGGGTGGGCGCCGTTGTCCGAAGCGGCGCCGGGGCCTGCGGCTGGCGACCGATCGGTCCCGGGCATGCGCGGCAGCCTAGCACCGGGTCCGCGGTGCCGTGTCCGGTGCGATACGCTCGCCCGGCATGGACCTCGACCTCCCGGCCGAGCACCGCCTCCTGCGCGACACCGTCCGCGATTTCATGGAGACGGAGGCGGCTCCTCTCATCGACGCCCACGAGCGGGAGCGTCGATTTCCTCTCGATCTCGTCATGCGGATGGGCCAGCTCGGCTGGCTTGGCATCCCGATCCCCGAGGACGAGGGCGGAGCCGGGATGGACACCCTCGCCTACGCCATCGCCGTCGAGGAGATCGGTCGGGTATGGGGCTCGCTCGGGCTCATCGTTGCGGCTCACACGAGCCTCGGTTGTGGCCCGCTGCACCTCGCCGGGACGGCCGAGCAGAAGGCGACCTTCCTCGTCCCGATGGCCTCTGGCGCGGTGATCGGTGGCTATGGCCTCGACCGAGCCGGGAGCCGGCAGCGACAGCGGCGGGACGCGGACGACCGGTCGCCACGAGGACGGCCCGGGTGGCGGATCGTGGGTCCTCGACGGCGGCAAGCGCTTCATCACCAACGCCGGTGTGGCGGGCACGTACATCGTCACCGCCCGGACCGGTTCGCGCGACGACGGCCAGGCGGAGATCAGCGCGTTCATCGTCCCGGCCGACACGTCGGGCTTCTCGATCGGACGCCTTGAGGAGAAGCTGGGCCTGCACGCCTCGGCGACGGGAGAGCTCCTCTTCGATGGCGCCCGGGTGCCGGCCGCGAACATGCTCGGCGAGCGTGGCAGCGGCTTCAAGATGTTCCTGGCCATCCTCGACGGCGGCCGGATCAGCATCGGTGCCCTTGCCCTTGGCATCGCCCAGGCGGCCCTCGATGCGGCCATCCCGTACGTGTCGACCCGCGAGCAGTTCGGCCGGCCGATCGGGACGTTCCAGGGCGTCGCCTTCAAGATCGCGGACATGTCGACCGAGATCGAGGCGGCTCGCGCCCTCGTCTACCGGGCCGCCTGGCTCAAGGACCAGGGCCGTGACTACGGGTTGGCGGCCGCCCAGGCGAAGCTCTTTGCCTCGGAGGTCTCGTCGAGGGCGACGAACGCCGCCATCCAGGTCCACGGCGGCTATGGCTACACGGCGGACTATCCGGTCGAGCGCTACCTGCGCGATGCGAAGTTGACCGAGATCGGCGAGGGCACGAGCGAGATCCAGCGCCTTGTCATCGCCCGACGGATCCTCGGTTTGCGGGTGATCTAACGCCGACGTCGGGGCCGCACGCTCGGCTCAGGCGCCCTGCTCGACGGCCTCGGTCAGGGACGCTCGGAGGACTCGGTTGAACTCGGGAGCCCACGGTCCCGCACCGGCCGCGACGTAGGGCGGTACCTCGATGAGCCCGAACGCGCTCGGGTCGGTTACGTACGAGCGAACGCAGGCGTCGATCGCCGGCCGCAGCCGATCGTAGACCTCCTGGTTCCGGAAGAGGTAGAGGTGAATGCGCGTGGGCTCGGCCTGATCGAGGCCTACGGCGTCCATCGAGACGGCCAGCTGGGTGAGCTCGTGGTCAGCGCATCCCGCATCGCCAGAGACGAAGTTCGACGCTTCGATCCCGTGCTCGTGGAGGACCGAGGCGATGCCGAGCGCGTCGGCCGGTGTAGCCGACGGCGACCCGTTGTCGACGCCGCAGGCGGCCACCGCGATCGCGAGGGCGAGGGTGCCGATCGCGACCTGGAGCCAACCCGGCCTCACGCGCGCGCGCCGGCGAGGCTGCGGATTTCCTCGACAGCCGACGCGTCCTCGAGAGCCGAGACGTCCCCGGGGTCGAGGCCCAGGTAGGCGGCCCGGGCGACGCGTCGCATGATCTTGCCGTTGCGCGTCTTGGGCAGGCTGCGAACGACCTCGACCGACTCGGGTCGAAGCGTCTTGCCGAGCTCCGCAACGACCCGCCCACCGATCGATGCGCGGAGCTCAGGCGAGTCGGTCTCGCCGGGTCGAAGGACGCAGAAGACGACGATCGCCTCGCCCTTCACGTCGTGGGGGATGCCGACCGCAGCCGCCTCCAGGACCGACGGGTGGGCGACAGCCGCGCTCTCGACCTCGGCCGGACCGACACGCTTGCCGGCCACCTTCAGGGTGTCGTCAGAGCGGCCGTGAATGTACCAGTAGCCGTCGGCGTCGATCTCGGCCCAGTCGCCGTGGACCCAGACGTCCGGCCAGCGCCGCCAGTAGGCGTCGAGATAGCGCTCGTTGTCGTGCCAGAAGCCGCGTGTCATGCCAGGCCACGGCGCCCGCACGACGAGCTCGCCGACCGCGCCCCGGATTGGCCGCGCCTCAGCGTCGACGACATCCGCCGCCATCCCGATCGCCGGCCCGTTAAACGAGGTCGGCTTGATCGGGGCCAGGAGCGTGCAGGAGACGATCCCGCCGCTCACCTCTGTGCCGCCCGAGTAGTTGACGATCGGCAGCCGGCCGCCGCCGATCTCACGGAAGAACCACCACCATGGGTCGGGGTTCCACGGCTCGCCGGTCGAGCCGAGGACCCGCAGCGACGAGAGATCGTGCCCGCGGACCGGCTCGCTGCCGTGAGCCATGAGCGCCCGAACGACCGTCGGCGAGAGGCCCAGATGGGTGACCCGGTGGCGGGCGACGAGGTCCCAGATCCGGTCCGGCCCGGGATGGTCGGGTGCGCCCTCGTAGAGGAACAGCGTCGCGCCGAGGAGAAGAGCGCCCGAGATCGCCCATGGACCCATCATCCAGCCGAGGTCGGTGAACCAGAAGAGGGTGTCGCCCGAGCCGAGGTCGAAGCCGTGGGCGAGGTCCTGGGCGCCCTTGATCGGGAAGCCGCCGTGGACGTGGACGGCGCCCTTCGGGCGGCCGGTCGTGCCCGACGTGTAGATGAGCATGTAGGGCGTCTCCGGATCGGTCGGCGGCACGTCGATCGTGAGGTCGCCGGCCTCTTTCGCCGCCGACAGGGCTTCGTCCCACCAGCGGTCGCGACCGCCCGTCCACGGAAGTTCGCCGGTTCTCTCGCCGAGGCGGCGGACCACGATGACGCGCCTGACGGTCGGTGCCTCGGCGAGGGCGGCATCGGCCGCCTCCTTCAGTCGGATGACCGATCCACGCCGCAGGAAGCCGTCGGCGGTCACGAGGACGGACGCTTCGCAGTCGGTCAACCGCGAGGCGACGGCGCCCGCTCCGTAGCCCGAGAAGATCGGCGTGTAGATGGCCCGCAGGAGTCCGAGCGCCAGGACGATGACGACTGTCTCGGGCAGCATCGGCAGGTAGATGCCGACCCGGTCGCCTTCGCCGACGCCCTCGCGAGCGAGGGCCGCTGCGGCTCGATGGGCGGCGTCGCGGAGTTCGGCGTTAGTGAGTTGAACGACCGAGCCGTCCTCGCCCTCCCACGTGAGCGCCGGGCCCGTCGGGTTGCTCGCGGCGCGTCGATCGAGGCAGGCCGATGCGTAGTTGAAGGCCCCGCCGGCCCACCACGTCGCGAATGCGATGCCGGCGCGTGTATCGAGCGTCGATGTCGGTCGCCGTTGCCAGTCGAGGCCGAGGTCGTCCGCCGCCGCTGCCCAGAACCACGCCGGGTCGTCCACCGCTCGTGCCTGTAGTGTCTCGAGATCGCCGAGGCCCAGATCGCGGAGGAACCTCGCGACTCGGCTATCGGTCAGATCGGTCGGCGACGGGCGCCACGCCGCGTCAGGAACGTCGCGCCCGAACATGAGGCCGGTTGAAGTCGAGTGATCGCCCATCCATTGGCATCGTAGCCGCGTCGCCCGCCCGAGCGAGTGTGCTAGCGGTCGCGAGCCCGCCGTTTTGCCTCGCGGAGGCGAGCGATGGTGTCGGTCTCCTCGGGCGAGGCGGTGGTCGGCTCCGGTGCCGGCGCTGGCGCGGATGGAGCAGGTTTGGTGGGTGTAGGCGCGGCCGGCTCGGGTGTCGGTGCAGCGGCTGGCTTCGGGTCCTCCGGGACGCTCGGCGCCGGAGCGGGGCTGCGCATGATGGCCGCGCGAGCCCCAGAACCGCCGGCGCGATCGCGCGCGGCGAGCATCGACTCGACGGTCGCGGTCCGCGGGGCGACCCGTCGGCGTCGACCCACCGATCCGACCCAGGAACGCGCGGCGGCCAGCTCGCGTCGCGACAACGACACGCGCCGCAACGCGATATCCAAGGGCCACAGCAGAAGCGCCAGCACCAGGAGCAGAGGCCACAGGTCGGCGAACGACGTCGTCGTTCGCAGGTCGTGGACCCAGACGTCGAGAGGCGACTCGATCGAGGTCCCGCCCGTCGCCGCTCGCAGCGAGGCCAGGAGCGCCTCGTTCGGGCCGAGGAGACGGTACTCCGCGGCCGTCGGAGCAACCAGCCCGAGGGTCCGGCCCAGCGGCGACGACCCTGACCGCTGCTGGGTGATGCGAATGGCATAGGCACCCGGGTCGATCTCGCCGAGGTCTGTCTCGTAGACGCCGGGTGCCGTCTGGACGAGGTCGACGACATCCTGAGACAGGTCGGGGCCGACGATCGTCGCCGTCGTCGCGTAGAAGTCCCGTGGCGAGCCGTCCTCGGCGACCGACTCCACGCGCAGCCCCGTCTGTCCGCCGTTATCGACGAACGTGCCCTCGATGCCGCCGGTCTCCTCGCCCGGGAATGTCCAGGCGACAAGCTGCGAGAAGAAGCGAGTGAAGCCTTCCCAGCCGACCCACGACTTCGCCCAGCGGCCGGTCGCATCAGAAGTCCAGGCGACCGAGCGGCCCAGGCCGTATTGCCATTGGGCGAGGAGGGGGTCGTCGCGGCCGGTGACGAGGACGGTCTGGGCGGCGGGCTTGGCGGTCGTGCCGTTGTAGCCGAGGAGCTGCGGAAAGCCCTGGTCGAGCCCGCGAAGGATCGGCGACGAGCCGGTCTGGATCGGATGGAAGGCTTCCTCGACGATCTGCTGGCCGGCGACCTGCTGGGTCTCCTTGAGGAAGATGTCGGGGATCGACGAAGGATTCGCAGCGTTGTAGTAGCGACCCCCGCCGTCCTTGGCGAGCTGCTCCAGGAGTGGGTTCGAGCCGCCACCGGCCCCGACGGTCGAGAGGGTGATGCCGGCCGCCTGGGCCTTCGCCACGAGCGCCCTGAAGTCGCCGGCGCGCGACCAGCCGTCGGTCAGGAGGATGATGTGCTTGCGCGTCGTCTGGGCCTTCTCGAGGTCCTTGATGGCCGCGTCGAGGCCCGCGAAGATGTTCGTCTGGCCGTCCGGGTTGATGCCGGCAATCGTGCCCTGGAGGTCGGAGATCGAACCCAGCGCCGAGGTCTTGACGACCCAGTGGGCGGCCTCGTTGAAGGCGACGACGCCGAGCTGATCGCGTGGTGTCAGGGCGGCGGCCGCTCGCAGGATCGCCTCCTTGCCGATGTCGACCTTGCGCACGCCGCCAATTCCCGATCCGCCCCCACCGCCCTGGTTGAACGTATTGCAGTGGCAGGCATCCATCGAGCCCGACTTGTCGATGACGACGACGAGCGACACATCGGGCTGCTTCTGGCGATCGCGGACGCCCATGTCGACCGGCAGCGTCTCCTCGACCGGTGTCTTCGTGTAGCCGCCGGCCCCATAGGCGCGCGGCCCACCGACCATCACGAGCCCTCGTCCGAGGTCGCGGACGTAGACCTGGAGGGCGAGCTGCTGCTGGTCCGACAGACGCGACCTGGGCACGTCGACGAGCACGATCGAGTCGTATGAGGCAAGACCCGGCAGGTCGGCCGGGACGGCTTCCGGAACGGCCGAATCGACCTGCTGGCGCTCGGCCTTGAGCGCGGCCACGAGTTGCGCAGCCACCTCCTCGTCACCGGCCGCGACGAGGATCCTGGGCTCGCCCTTGACGATCGTGTGGGCATCGGCCCGGTCGTTCTGGTGGAACGTGTCACGCCCGGCCTCGACGACCGCCCGGAAGGTATGGAAGCCGGCCTCGGTCGGCTTTGCCCGAAAGACGACCCGGTTCACGCCCGCCTCAAGATTCGCGAACAGCGATCCGGCCGGTGCGCCGTCGGCGAACAGGCGGACGGTCGCCGCCTGGGCGACGGTCGAGTGGATCTCGGCGGCCAGCTCGATCTCCTCGCCGAGACGGGCCGTCGATGGAGCGCTGAGCCGCTCCACGAGGACCTCGTCGCCGGCCGTCCCGCCAAGGAGACGTGTCTCGATCCGGACCCCTCGCGCGGCGGCCAGAGCGGCTTCAGTCTGGCCGGTGCCGGTCGTGTCGTTGCCGTCGGACAGGAGCACGATCCGCTTCTGGGCGTCGTCGGGGAAGAGCGCCGATGCCAGGCGTAAGGCCGCGCCGATGTCGGTCGCGGTCTTGACGGGGGCGGAGGCGAGGCGATCGATCGTCGCGACGTCGGAAGGCAATCGTTCGACCAGAGCCTCCTTGCCGAAGGCAACGACGCCGGCCACGTCGCCGTCGGGCATCTTGTCGAGCGACTCACGCAGGAACGCCAGGGCGTCTTCCTGCCCGGCCGGGCCGACCGAGTCGGAGAGATCGACCACGAAGACGGTCGCCAGCCGGTCGACAGGCAACACGATCCGGAAACCGGCGAGGGCGAACACGAGGGCGGTCACGATGCCTATGCGGAGCGCAAGCGCCAGGCCACGTCGGACGCTGCCGAGCCGCCGCCGGGCGCCGAGGTGGAGGGCGATGACGAAGGCGACGAGGATCGGGAGCAGAACGAGCGCGATCGGCTCGTCGAAGGCGACGCCCATCAGGTCGTGCCCCGCCCAAGGCGCCCGAGCCGACCCAGTCGTGCCGCGAGGCCCCGCCTGAAACGAGCGACGGCATCGCGCTCGTAGACCGCCCACTCGATGAGCAGGATCGCGAGCACGAGGAGGAGCAAGGGCGCCCAAAGCTCGTCACGGGCGTTCGGTCGATCCGCGGGACCTGGGCCTGCCCCGCCGGTGGTTCCGAGCGCCTCGATCGCGGCCGCCGAACCCAGGGCGATGGTCGATTCACCCACGTCGAAGAGGTCCACGGCGAAGTGCGTCGGGGCTGTGGGGTCGAGCGGCGGCGTGGTCGGTGAGCTCGCCGGTGAGCCGGCCGCCGATGGCGATGGAGCTGAGCTCGCCCCTGCCGTCGGTGCCGGAGAAGCTTCGATGCCGACAGGTGTCACGGTGTAGACGCCGAGCTGGTCCGTCTGGCTGAAGACGACGGAGGTTGCGCCGGCCGTCCCCGCTACGAGCTCGCTGATCGATCCGTCCGGCTTCTCGATCTGGATGGCTGTCGCGCCGGCCGGGATCGGCAGGCTGACGGGCGCGCCGGGAGCGACAGCGGCGGCCGGGGCGCCGGCGCCACCGAGCAGCTCGCCCGTCAGGTTGGAGATGAGGATCGGAAATGCGACCTGGAGCGGAAGGTCGCTGTGACGCGGCTCGAAGGCCAGGACGGCGGTTCTGATGCCCGCTCGGTCACCGGCGTAGAGGAGGGGAGAGCTGGCGGGCCCTGGGATGATCGTTCGTGCCCAATCGGGCAGGCTGAGCTTCGTCGCCTCGCCGATATGAGTCGTGGACAGATCCACGTGACTGAGGATCGGCTCGTCGGGATCGAGCGAGCCGATTCCCGGCTCGCGGAGGGTTCCTGTTACCTCACCCAGGGCCGACGTCTTGGGCGGTGCGATCGCAAGGATCGGCTTGGCCGGCAGCTGGGTGGGGAGGAAGTCGTCGAAGATGATCAGGTCGAAGAGCTCAGGCTTCGTGCCGGTCCCGTAGTCGGCGGGTTTGACCCCGTACAGCTCGGCATTGGGGAGATACGTCAGAGCTGTCTCGAGGTAGGGATCGCCCTCGCTGACAAGGAGGATCCGGGTCAGGTGATCGGGCGGCACGATGGCCCAGGCGCGATCGTCCAGGGCCAGTTGGTCGGGATCGGCCGCTGACGTCACGTCGGTTGCGCCCTTCGCCGCGAGCTGGACCTCGACCACTGCAACATCGCGTGGGATGTCGTCGATCGACACGTCGGTCCGCGCCTGTGGATCGAGGAACATGTCGCGCACCTCGATCGGCTCGCCGTCGCCATAGAGGACGAGTCGCCGTTCGGCCGGTTCGAGATCCGTGTTGATAACGGACACGAACACGGAGCGGGTGACCGCCGACGGCGCGGTCCGAACCGCGAGAGCCACGATCGCCTGATTCCGCCGGCCTCGTTCGTCACCGACCCGGATGACCTTGACCGGAGCGTCGACATGGACTGCGGGCGCCTCGGCAAGAGCGGCGTCCGTGACGACCAGGACCTCGGCGTCGCCCGAGCGGGCAGCCAGGGCCGACGCCAGCCGGAGGGCGTCGCCGAGATCGCCCGGCGCGCTCTCGACGTCGAGGGAGCCGATGGCGTCCCTGACCCGACCGACGTCGCTCGTCCCGTTCGTGACGACACGCGCTGTCCGCCCAGCGGCCACGAGGCTGACCTTTCCGCCGGCCGGCAGGTCTCGGAGAGCCTCGACGGCGGCCTTCTTGGCGGCAGTAAGTCGATCGGCCGCCACGGGCGCCACGTCGGTCGCCGCCATCGATGCCGACACGTCGACCACGAGAACGATGTCGCCGGCCAGTCCGGCTGGGCGCTCGAGGAAGGGCCGGGCGGCCAGCAGGGCGATGAGGGCCACGAGGAGGAGTTGGAGGAGGAAGAGGAGCGAGCGGCGCAGCTTCTGCCACGGCGCATTGGCCTCGACATCCGCCACCAGCCGGGTCCACAGGATCGTCGACGGAACGACTCGCTCATCCCGCCGGAGCTTGAGCAGATACATCGCGACGACGAGCGGGATGAAGAGAAACCCTAGCAGCGCAAGGGGGCTGATGAACGGCATCGCCCCGGCCCTAGCCCAGCACCCGACGGCGACGAAGCTCGGCGAAGACGAGGTCGGCCAGTGGCACCGTCGTGGACAAGGGAACGTACGTCGCCCCCCGTTTCCTCGCGACCTCCGCGAGTGCCTCCTGCCAGCCGGCCAGACGCTCCTTGTAGCGATCGATCGTCGGCAGATCGACCGTCACATCGACTCCGTCGCCGCTCTCGACGTCGACGAGGCGAAGATCGCCCTCGAGGGGCGGGTCGAGCTCGTCGGGCGAGAGGACGTGAAGCACGATGAGCTCGGATCGTGCCGCCGCAAGCTCGCGGATGACCCGATCAGCACCCGGATCGAGAAGGTCGCTGATGAGCAGCACGAGCCCGCGACCCGTCAGCTGAGCGGCCGCGTGGCGACAGGCAGCTACGAGATCCGTCTGACCATCGGGCGCTTCGATGGCGGACAGGTCGGCGAGCAGGCGGAAGACGCGTCCCGAACCGCGGATCCCGCGCCGGCGGACCGCAGTCCGCCCGACGAGCGATGAGACGACGACGCGATCCTCGGACGCGAGCCCGATGTAGCCGAGCGCTGCGGCAGCCCGCTTCGCGAACAGGAGCTTCGATGGGGACCCCGCGGTCATCGATGCCGACGCGTCCACGAGGACGCTGATCGTGATGTCCTCTTCCTCGATGAACAGCTTCACGAACAGGCGCTCGAGGCGGGCATAGACGTTCCAGTCGAGCTGGCGGAGGTCGTCGCCGGGCGTGTAATCGCGAAAGTCGGCGAACTCGACGGACTGGCCCCGCTTCACGCTCCGTCGGCCGCCTTTGAGGCCACCGCGGACGGGGCTTCGCATGACGAGCAGGAGCCGCTCCAGCTGGCGCAGGAACGCCTCGTCGAAGACCGTCGGATCGACGTCGGACGGCAGGAAGACGGGCCGGTCCGCCGGCGCCGTCTGCGCGTCGGTCATCGTCGCGTGGCTCGCCGCCGGCCGACGGCTACTCGACGGTCGGTGGGACGACCGCGTCGAGGACCGACCGAATGATCGCTTCGGGCGTGATCCCCTCAGCCTCGCCCTCGAAGTTGAGGATCACTCGATGGCGCAGTGCCGGCATCGCGGCCGCGCGAATGTCGTCGACCGACACGTTGAAGCGGCCATCCAGAAGGGCCGACACCTTGCCCGCCGCGACGAGCGCCTGGGCACCGCGAGGCGACCCGCCGTACCGCACGTATTGGCGGACGAGCTCGGGCGCCCTCGGCTGGTCCGGATGTGTGGCCGACAGGACGCTCACCGCATAGGCAGTCACATGGGGCGCGATCGGGACCGCCCGCGCGAGCCGCTGCATGTCGACGATGTCGGCGGCATTGCAGACCTTGCGCGCGGTTGGTGTGTCGGAGCCTGTCGTCCGGTCGACGATGGTGGTCAGGTCCGCTTCGTCGGGGAAGGGGACCATAACCTTGAACATGAACCGGTCGAGCTGCGCCTCTGGCAGCGGATACGTCCCTTCCATCTCCAGTGGGTTCTGCGTCGCAAGGACGAAGAACGGCGGCTCGAGGGGGAACCGTTGTCGAGCAACGGAGACCTGGTGTTCCTGCATCGCCTCGAGGAGAGACGACTGGGTCTTGGGCGTGGCCCGGTTGATCTCGTCGGCCAGCACCAGGTTTGCGAATACGGGCCCTGGCTGGAAGCGGAACTCGCGCCGGCCGTTCTCCTCGATCAGGATGTTCGTGCCGGTGATGTCGGCCGGCATGAGATCCGGCGTGAACTGGATCCGGTTGAAGGAGCAGTCGATGACGTCGGCGATCGTGCGGACGAGCATCGTCTTGCCCAAACCCGGCACGCCCTCGAGCAGGGCGTGGTTGTTCGTCAGGAGACAGGTCAGGGCGTGGCGGACGAGGTCGCGCTGGCCGACGATGACCGACCCGATCTCGAGCTCAATCGCCGACGCCCGCTCGGCGAAGGTGTCCGGGCTCAGGTTCGGACGTTCGGTGGCTGGTGCCTGGTCCATCTGTCGTACCTCGTGATCGTCGTGACCGCGTCGCGGCCGCGCAGACGCGGCCCTAGCGGGATGGATCGAGCGAGCTGAAGTAGTCGCGCACGTAGTCCTTGACCGAGAGCGGGACATACGAGCGGTCGAGCGAGGTCCGGGCGTACTCATAGAAATCGCCGTAGACGTCCTCGTATGGCGTGTAGGCGCCGTTGTTCTGGCCCTGTCCGGTCGTATTGCCTTGCTGCGTCTGGCCCTGACCACCCGTCCCCGAGACGTAGGACGGGTCGCCCGGCTTGCCGAGGCGGTCGAACGGAGCGAAGACGGTCTTCTGATCCTCGCCGACCACGGAGGGGCGCTGGCCGTTGGTGGGGCCTCGGAAGCCGCCGGCACCGCTCGTGCCCGTCCCGAGGTATCTGGCGTTCGAACCGCCACCACCGATAGAGCCTTGGCCTTGCCCCTGGCCCTGGCCTTGACCCTGGCCTTGACCCTGGCCTTGCCCTTGCCCTTGGCCTTGCCCTTGCCCTTGCCCCTGCCCCTGCCCCTGCCCCTGCCCTTGCCCCTGCCCTTGCCCCTGCCCCTGCCCTTGCCCTTGCCCTTGCCCCTGGCCCTGACCCTGCCCTTGGCCTTGCCCCTGGCCTTGCCCCTGGCCGGGACTCTGACCCGGGCCCGGGCTGGCCTGGCTCTGGCCTTGACCTTGCGCCGTGCCCTGCTGCCCCTGGCGCCCGGCGTCGGCCAGTTGGCGCCGAGCGTCCTGAAGCCTGGATGCTGCCGCAGCAAGATCACGGTTGACGTCGACCCGGTCCGAGGCGCCGGTCAATGCATCACCCAGCCGATCCAGCGCCGTCTGGGCGCCGGCGGTGTCGCCCTGCGAGAGACTCTGGGCCGCGTCGCGGACCGCGCTGCCGGCTGCGCCGTCGGCCTGGCTGGCGGACGCCTGCAGCTCGGCCAGTTGCTTTGCCAGGTCGCGCTTCTGTTCTTCCGTGAGCTTGTCGAGATCGCCGGCCAGCTTGTCGAGATCCTCATTGGTCTTCTCCGGATCCCCGCCCGGATTGGCGTCCTTCTGACCCGTCGCCGTCCGCGAGAGGGCCCGGCTCAGGGCAGCCAGCGAGGCGGCTCGCTGCTCGTTCGCCGGGTCGAGCCGTGCTCGCACGTCGCCCTCGATCGCTCCGAGACGAGCGAGGTTGGCATCCAGATCTGAGGGTCGCTCACGGAGCTGTCGAGCCAGCTCGCGGAGCTCCTTGGCGAGATCTGCTCGTGGATCCTCGAGATCCTGCCCCTTCGAGTCGAGATCCTTAGCGACCTCCTCGATCCGCTGGGCCTGATGAGTCGCCTCGTCGCGCAACTGTCGGTCACGAGCGATCGCGGCATCCTGCGGGTTTGGCAGCAGCACGGCGGGGAGGAGAAGGACGGCCGCGAGGCCGGCAGCAACTGCCGGACGCCTGGAGACCCGCGGGCGGAAGAGATCGTGGCGGGCCGTGCGGACGCTCCGCAGGGCGTCGGCGCGCTGTCGCCTGACATAGGTTTCGGTCAGCGCCGCCTCATCGCTATCGTCGAGGGCCGTGCCCGTTTCACCCGGCGGACCGGCATGGGACGGCATGGCGACGGCGAGCTCGAGTGCGGACGAGGCCCGATCGCCGAGCCCCGCATCGGCATCGACGGCGAGCGCGACCTCGCCCAGGGGTGGGCGCGCCAGGACGACCAGACCGGCGAAGGCGACGAGGCCCGCCACCGGGATCGCAGCCGCCAGGATCGAGACGCCTTCGAATGGGACAAATCGCGCCAGGACGAAGATGGCGAGCTCTGCGAGGAGGACCGCGGCCACGACCATCCAGGCACGCCGAACCGCCCGACGCAGCCACAGCCGCCGACCGAATGGAGCGAGGGTCGCGATGATGGCGAGGAGGGTGGGGTCGATCGGCGCGGCGAGGACCGAACGAGGATCGATCCGCGCCGCCATCCCAGGACCGGTAGCCAGCTGTCGGCGGAGCCGGGGGCGAATGGTCCTCATGTGGTCGGAGCCTGAGGCTTCGGTCGCCTGATCCGACCACGCCTACGCCGGCGTGGCGACACGAGCCTGACCGTGAAGGCAATGAGGGCGATCGACAGGAGGATCCAGGCGAGCATGGCCCGGGGCCAGAAGGTGTCGCGATTCGCCTGCGGGATCAGCGGCGCGATCGCGACGTCGTTGAGCTGGTTGCCGAAGACCGCGACGGGAGCCTCGGTGGCGTCGGCGGCTACCGCCACCGGGAAGTCCTTCGCGGGCATCGGCATCGGCATCGGCTGGCCGAAGGTGTTCTGGTTCTTCCCCGTCACCTCGGCGACGATGCTGCAGAACGCCCCGTAGTCGGCTTCGGTGCCGCAGATGACGTCGGCTTGAGAGACGAACGGATTGAAGTACAGGAGCGCCTCAGGGGTTCTCGTCACCGGCTGGACGACGACGCCCTGGTCGTTTGGGGCGATGACGCCCTGGTCGAAGGGCGTCGTGATCCGCATGAAGGCCCACACGAAGAGCGCCCCCATCGTCAAGGCGAAGACGACGAAGTACGTCAGGACCGTCGCGGCCTGGGTCCGCTGGATGAGGGCCGAGAAGAACAGGCCGATGGAGCCGAAGCCGATGGCCGTGACGATCAGCACCAGATACCCGCGAAGGAGGTCCTCGGGTCCGACGCCGCCGAAGACGAAGACGAGGGCCGTGAGCGGGATCGAGGCGATGATGAGGAGGAAGACGTACGTCAGGGCCGAGAAGAGCTTGCCCAGGACGAGCCCGAGCGAGCTGATCGGGGTGGCGTTGAGCATATCGAGGGTCTGCTTCTCGCGTTCGAGACTGATCGCCGACGCGGTGAGAGCCGGCGCCAGGAATGGCACCAGCAGGGTCTCGAGGAGGAGCAGGGCGGTGAACAGTTGCTGGCCGATCTGGCTGGACACGAAACCGCCCCCGAAGCTCGCCTGGGCGGCGGTTTCGAGGATGCCCAGGATCATCCAGGCGAACAGCGCCATCAGCCCCAGATACACCGTCAGGATGACGAAGGCCCGCTTGCCCCGCATCCGGCCGCGCAGCTCCTTGACGCCGACGGCCGTGAACCCGGCGATGAACCGCGACAGCCAGCTTGGGCTGTTTCGGCCGGTCTGGGCGGCGGCGGTCATGAGACGAGCTCGCTGCTGGACGGTCCCGCTGAGGCTGTCGGCGGGACGCGGTCGAGAGCCGTGACCTGGAGGAAGAGCTCTTCGAGGTCGCTCGCGGCATGGGCGAAGGAGGCGATCCTGTGACCGGCCGCGATCGCTTCCGCGAGGAGCACGGCCGAGGCGTCCTCATTACCCCGGAAGCCGAGCTCGAGGAGGCCATCGGTGCGAACCTCGGCCGACGCGCTGTCGGGTCGCTCGGCGAACCATGCCCGAGCTCGCTCCATCGCATCCTCGTCGCCGAGGATCCGGATCCGCAGGACCGAGCCTGCTCGCAGACGTTGCTCGATCTCGGCGATCCGACCAGACGCGAGGACCTTGCCGTGATCGATGATCGCGACGGAGGTGCACAGCTCTTCCAGCTCGGGAAGGATGTGGCTGCTGATCACGATCGTCTTGCCGAGCGCCCTCAACTCGCGAAGAAGCTCGCGGAGCTCTATCCGAGCCCGGGGGTCGAGCCCGGATGCCGGTTCGTCGAGGAGGAGGACGGACGGGTCGTGGACGAGGGCGTGAGCGAGACAGAGGCGCTGCTGCATGCCCCGGGACAGCGACTGAACGTAGGAGCCGCGCTTGTCCGCGAGGTCGACGAGCTCGAGCAGGTCACCAATGAGCTGGCGGCGCCTGGGAGCGGGGATGCCGTAGCAGCGGGCGAAGAAATCGAGATACTCCCAGACCTTCATGTCGTCATAGACACCGAAGCTGTCCGGCATGAACCCAATGACGCGCCGGACGGCGGTCGGGTTCCGGGATACGGACTCGCCGGCGATCTCGGCGTCGCCCGCCGTCGGCGCGAGGAGCGTCGAGAGGATGCGGAGCGTCGTCGACTTGCCCGCCCCGTTGGGCCCGACGAGCCCGAAGATCTCGCCCGCTTCGATCTCGAGATCGATGCCCGCAAGGGCGAGGGTGCCGTTGTAGCGCTTCACCAGCCCGTCGGTCCGGACGATTGCGCTCATCCGAGATCTGCCTCCATGTCGACGACAAAGGAGAAGTTCACGCTATCCGAGATGTCGTTGCGGAACCGTACCAGCACTTGGCCACTTGCCCGATCGACGTAGCGGGCGCCGTCCTTGATCTCGTACAGCCCGGGCGCGAAGTGCGGGAATGCCATCCACAGTCCGCTGTCGACGTCGAAGAGCTCGATCTCCGGTAGGCCGTCCTGATTCGGCGGCGGGATCGGTTCCGTGGTCGGGTCGGGCGATGGCTCGGGGCAGGGCGGGCTGTCGCAGGCCTTCGTGCCTTGATCCTTGGCCGGCCCGGTCGCCGCCGCGGTGTTGGTCACCGCGCCGAGAGGAACATCCATGCCGAAGTTCGGGCCGAGGACCAGACGTCGTGGGGTCAGGGTTCCTTCGAAGGGCACGGGACGATAGGCGAGGGTCATGTTCCCTCGCCCGAAGCCGATCGACCAGGGGTCCTTGCTGAAGAACATCGCGTCCGACTCGACGATCGAGCTGCGCAGCAGGTCGTTGCGGAACCTCGTCGTGCCTGAGATGTCGAGCTTTGCCGGAACGTAGTACAGGACCGTGGACGTCCGGCGCGTCTCGTGGCCCTCGATCTCGATCGGGAGCAAAGCCTCGTTGCCCCACCCGATCACGACCGGGCCATCGGTCGGGAGGACCCAGTTCGCGCCCGAGTTCGGGTCCAATGAGAGTTGATCGACGACGGAGTGGCGGACGAACATCCGTTGGCTCTCGTCGCTGGGGCCGACGATGCCCGAGAACAGCTGACCCACGACGCGATCTGAGATCGGCTGGCAGCAGGTCGTGGCGTCAAGGGCCGTCGGGGCGATGGAGCGGGTCTCGCCGGCTGGGATGTCGCCAAGCTGGACGACCGTCGATCCAATGACGACCGCAGTTGCCTCGATCGTCCTGGAAGAGTCGTTGCGGACGTCGCCGACGAGCTTCCCATCCTGCAGCCGGATCGACACGTCAAGGGCCGGGGCCTCGACCTGCGACTCGGCGCGCAGAACCCGGAAGCCGCCGATCGCGACGGCGAGGTCGCGGACCGACGAAGGATCGCCCTGGAGGATGTCAAGGACGCTGGCCGTCCCGTCGGGGCTGCCGAAGAAGTCGCCGTTGATCGGAGCCGACAACAGCGCCCCACCCGGAACGCGAACCTGGTAAGTGCCCCGGTTCGGCGAGAAGATGCCGTAGTAGGCCTGGGCCACGCCCTCGGATGCTCCGGGAGCCCCGCGCACGATCGCCACCTCGTGGAGAAGGATGTCCGAACCCCGAAGGAACGCACCGTAGGCGAATGCGCCGGCGGCAAAGACGACGATGAGGGCCGGCATCGTCACCCACGCCCATTCGCGTCGGTCGATCCGGCGCAGAACGAGATAGTTGATCGGGCCGATAAGGGCGATGTAGCCGACGAGGAGAATGAGGAGGCCGCCGACAGGGGGCAGGGCCAGGGTCGGCACGTTCGACACCGCCGAGAGGAGCTGGCTGTCGTCGGCCAGGGCCAGCCCAAGCGCCACCCTCGGCGGCAGGAGGCGCTGCCACAGCGCGGCGGCCGCCGGCGTGCCGGCGATCCATGGGACGGTCGGGTCGAAGCCGACGATGGCCACGTTGCCCGAGCCGTAGCTCATGTCCGCCGCGATCGCCCGATCGCCACTCAGAACGAGCGCACGCCCCGACGACAGGCTGCCGCTGAGGGCCGGGACGGTGGTCGCGTCCGCCGCGACAGAGCCAAGCAGGGGAGCCAGGCTCGATCGCGCGACATCGACGGTGGACTCGGGGCGGAACGGAAGAAGGTCGTCGGGCAACGCCGAGAGGAGGCCCGGCCCCGCAGTGCCTCCCACGATCACGAGCCGACCGCCGGCGGCCACCCAGCCACGCATCGCCTCGAGCTGCTCCGGACTCAGCCTGGCGCTGTCGATGTCCTGCCAGATCAAGCGATCGAGAGGCGCCCAGCCCTCGATCCGGGCCGGGAGCGTCTCGGGATCGAGGCGGATGATGGCAGGGGCCTGTTGATTCTGGCCGGTCGGCAGATCGATGCCGGCGATCAGGCTTGCCGGATCATCGGCGACGACGCCGATGAGGGACTGGTTGGGATCGTGCAGCTGGTATGAGATCTTGGTC
Source organism: uncultured Chloroflexia bacterium (assembly GCA_963789905.1). Taxonomy (GTDB): domain Bacteria; phylum Chloroflexota; class Limnocylindria; order Limnocylindrales; family CSP1-4; genus CAWBMK01. Next base: position 596,653 of record CAWBMK010000007.1, read on the forward strand.
GTGTCGACGACCTGGTCGCCCGATACGAGGGTCACCTCGAGGTCGCGACCGAATCCCGGCGGCTGGCCGTAGAGCACGTAGCGCTTATCGGATTGGGTCGGCATGTCGACGGCGACGCCGAACCGCGTCTTGCCCGCGCTTCCCCCCGCCAGGCGGAGCTCGCCGGTGATCGGCGGGCCATCGTTCGTGAGATGGACCTCGATCGCCACCCATGATCCAGGCCGGACATGACCGCCGAGCAGGGCAGTCGCCTGCATCGTCAGCCCTTCGGCGGCCGCGGCTGGAGCGACGGCCGGCAGCAGCGCCAGGATCGCGAACAGGCACGCGGCGGCGATGCGAGCAGCCCGGCGAGAGGTGACGGACGACAGTGGGATGGGATATCTCCTGCGTGCGGTGTCGCAACGACGCGCGCGATCCCCTGAAAGTTGCGCCGATGGCCGGGCCGAGTGTACGACCGTCCCTTCGAGGACCCATCTGGCGGCGTGTCGTACGATGTGCGCAGCGCCGGTCTGGCTGTGGACGCCAGCTCCGATCCGGCCGTCGCGGAACACCCGGCGGCCCATCTCCGAGGTGACAGTGCCCGAGGTTCGACCGTTCCGCGCGCTCCGCTACGACCGCGATGTGGTCGGCGACCTCGCGTCGGTGGTCGCGCCGCCGTACGACGTGATCACGAGCGAGCAGGCGGCCATCCTGGCCGCCCGCGACCCTCGCAACATCGTCGCTCTGGAACTGCCCCAGGAAGCCGCGGGTGACGAGCCCCAGGACCGCTACCGACGTGCCGCCCGGGCCCTCGCAGGCTGGCGTTCGTCGGGTGTTCTGCGGAAGGATCCTCGTCCGTCGTGGTATGTCTATGAGCAGTCGTACCGCCCGCCTGGTCTGGCCGACGAGCGCATCCAGCGTGGGTTCCTGGGGATCGTCAAATTGACACCCTACGGGACTGAAGGCGGGATCATGCCCCACGAGCGAACCCTGGACGCGCCACGAGAGGATCGCTATCGGCTGTTGCGAGCCACCGGAACGAACACCTCTCCGGTCGTCGGGCTGTACGGGGATCCGGCAGGGGAAGCGAGTTCCGTTCTCGGCGCCGTCTCCGAGCGTGAGCCGACCCTCGCCGTCAGGGACGACGACCGCGTCAGTCATCGGCTGTGGGCCCTCGACGCGGAGGATCCGATCGCGGCCGACCTTCCGGCGCCGGTGCGGCACGGGTCCGTGGTCATCGCCGACGGACACCATCGCTACGAGACGGCCCTGCGCTATCGGGACGAGCGGCACATGACCCGCTCCTGTGAGGAGGACCCTCCTTTTGACTGGGTCATGATGCTCTTCCTCGCGACGTCCGAGCCACTCACGATCCTGCCGACGCACCGGCTCGTCCGCGGACTTGGGCCTGATCGTGCGGCCGAGCTGGGATCTCGAGCTGCCGACTTGTTCGAGGTCAGGCCGGTCGATCCATCGGCCTTGTCGGGCGGGAGCGTCGGCCTTGGGATCGGCGGGCGTTTCGGGCTGCTGACGCGAGGGAGTGCCTTTGTCCTCGATGCCCGGCGGGATGCGTTCGCGCCGTACCTGTCGACCGGCGGCGAGGCCGTCCGGCGCCTTGACGTCACGCTGCTTGGGGTGGCCCTCGACCGGCTCTGCGACATCGATGCCAGCGAGGTCGCCGGCGGCCGCCTGTCATACGTCATATCGATCGAGGAGGCGATCGCGACGATCGAGCGTGGCGAGGCCGACGCGGCCTTCATCCTCGCGCCGACTCCGGTCGCCGACGTCCTGGCCGTCGCCCGCCAGGGCGACGTCATGCCCCAGAAGTCGACCCATTTCTACCCCAAGGCGCTGTCCGGCCTCGTCCTCAATCCGCACGAGTGGTGAACATGGATATCCCCGGTGGCACCGAACCGCTTCCGCCCCGTCCGCTGTCGTCGTCGGGTAATGGCCGGCCCGTCCGCAAGGATGAGATCGAGCTCGATGGCGGCGTCTACGTCGAGTCGTGGTATCCGGAGCGCAGGTCGCGCCGGAAGCCTCTCCTGTTCATCCACGGCGAGCTGTCCGGCTCGTGGCTGTGGGAACGGTGGCTCGGCTATTTCGCCCGCCGCGGCTGGGAGGGCCATGCCCTCAACCTGCGCAACCATCACTGGTCGACGACCGTGGACCCAACGACCATCACGTTCGACTCGTATGTCGACGACGTGGCGTCTGCGATCGAGCGACTCGGACCGAATGTCGTCGTCGTCGGTCACGGGATGGGTGGACTGCTCGCCCTCGCTGCAGCGTCCAGGCAACCGATCTCCGGCCTGATCCTCCTGGCACCGGAGGCTCCGGCGGGCGTTCGGCCGGTCGCTCGGACGCATCAGCTGCGCGAGGTGCCGGACGTGTACGGCAAGGAGATGATCGGCTGGGCGACGCTGCCCGAAAAACTGGTTCGCGACCAGCGCGACCTTTCGATCGACGATGTCCTGCGGATCCAGCACCTGCTCGGTCAGAAGCCCCACGAGTCGGGCGCCGCGCGACGGACGATGATCTCAGGGGTGGTCATCCATCGGGATCGATTGCCCGCGACGCCGCGGCTCGTCGTCGGCGCCGGCCTGGACAGGCAGGTGCCCGAGCCGATCGCAGAACGGCTGGCCCTGTGGCTCGATGCCGAGTACGAGCCGTTCGGCGCCCATTCACACTACGGGCTCGTCATCGGCGAGTCGAGCTACATCCAGGTGGCCGACCGGGTCAAGTCGTTCCTCGAGGCACATCGACTCTGAGCGAGCTCTCGGCGCTGTTGCCCGCCCGAGAAGGCCGCTGCTATCATCCCGCGGTCCGCACCGGAGCAACCGCAGCAGACGCGCCGCATTCGTCTAGAGGCCTAGGACACCGCCCTCTCAAGGCGGAGATCACCGGTTCGAATCCGGTATGCGGTACCAACCCGAATATCCCCGACGCCCCCGGACCGCGCCCCGGGGGCGTTCCCTTATCCCGGAGTCGCGCCAATGCCGACCGCTCACGATCGCCGGCTCGTCATCCTCGCTGAAGGCGACTTCGGGGTACACCACGGCAAGACGGCCGTCGGCGTGATCCGCTACGGGCCGCATCCCGTCGCCGCGGTGATCGACTCGACGAAAGCCGGCCGATCCGTCTCCGACGTCCTGGGCCTGACCGGCCCGCGTTTCGACATCCCGATCCTGGCAACCCTCGATGAGGCCTTTGCCCTGGCGCAGCCGCCGACAGCCCTTCTCATCGGGATCGCCCCGACCGGGGGCAAGCTGCCACCGACGTGGCGGGCCGCGATCATGGACGCGATCGACGCCGGTCTGGAGGTTCACTCCGGCCTCCACACCTTCATCGGCGACGACCCGGAATTCGCGGCCGCCGCTGCCAGACAGGGTGTGGCGATCGTCGACTATCGACGACCGCCCGAGCGGATGGAGACCGCGGTCGGGCGTCCACATGTGCCGGGCAGCCGGGTGATCCTGACGGTCGGCACGGACTGTGGGATCGGCAAGATGTCCGTCGCCCTGGAGCTTCGGCGGGCGGCCCGGGAATCGGGCCGCAACGCCGTCTTCGTGCCGACGGGCCAGACCGGGATCATGATCGATGGCTGGGGCGTGGCGGTCGATCGCGTGATCAGCGACTTCGTCCAGGGCACCGTCGAGTGGATGCTCGAGGACGCCGAGGCGCGTGGCGACTGGATCATCGTCGAAGGCCAGGGGTCCATCGATCACCCGGCCTACAGTTCGGTGACCCTGGGGCTGATCCACGGCGCGACGCCACATGCCATGGTGCTCGTCCACAAACCGGGCCTGGTCGACCACGACTTCGATCATCTGCCGACGGTCCGCTTTCCGATCGCCGAGTTGCGTCCCTTCATCCAGATCCATGAGGCGATCGCCGGCTTGGTCGCTCCGTCTCGAGTCGTCGCCGTCGCCCTCAACACGTCGCTCTACCCGGACGAAGGCGAGGCGCGAGCGGTCATCGAGGCCATCGCGGCCGAGACGGGGCTGCCGACCGACGACCCGGTCCGTTTCGGGCCGCAGCCGCTCTGGGCGGCGATCGATCCGGCCGTGGAGGGACTGCCCTGGGTGTTGCCCATAGAGGAGACCGACTGATGGCGCTCCACGTGCGAGCCGAGGTGCTTCACCTCCCGCTTCGCGACCCGTTCCGCATCGCGCGAGCCTCGCACGGCGGGGGTCTGCAGACGACGACAGTGGTCGTTGAGCTGACGGACGACCGCTTCCCGGGGTTGGTCGGACTCGGTGAGGGCTATCCGGACGCCTACTACGGCGAGACGGCCGAGACGGTGCTGGCGGTTCTGCCGACCCTGCTCGCATCGATCGGCGAGCCCGAGCCGACGCCCGATGGCCTGGCCGCGGCTGGGTCGCTGCTTGCCGAGCGGATCGCCCACAACGGCGGCGCCAAGTGCGCCCTGGACATCGCGCTCCACGACCTCGTCGGGAAGGTCAGCGGCCGTCCGGTCCACGATCTGCTGGGACTGTCGGCCGACATCCCGCCGACGGATTTCACGCTCGGGATCGACGAGCCAGGCGTCGTCGCCGAGCGCGCTCGGCGAGCGGCCCGGTTCCCGGCCCTCAAGATAAAGGTCGGCGGGCCGGCCGATATCGCGACCCTCGAGGCTGTTCGGGCCGTCTTCGAGGGGACACTTCGCGTCGATGCCAACACTGGCTGGACCCCCGACGGCGCTCGTCGGATATTGCCCGCCTTGGTCGATCTCGGTGTGGAGCTCATCGAGCAGCCGTTCCCGGCCCGACGCCTCGACTGGCTCGCAGACCTCCAGGCGGTCAGCCCGCTACCGATCGTGGCCGACGAGAGCAACGTCACGATCGACGACCTCGACGGCCTTGTCGGCGTCGTCGGCGGAGTCAATATCAAGCTCGCCAAGTGCGGCGGTGTGGGCCCGGCGGCACGGTTCCTCGCCCGCGCCAAGGATCTTGGATTCCGCACGTTCCTCGGCTGCATGGAGGAGACGTCGGTCGCGATCGCCGCCTCGGCGGCTGTCGCTTCGCTCGCCGACTGGGTCGATCTCGACGGCAATCTGCTCATCGCCGAGGACCCCTTCGAGGGCCTCGAGCTTGGCGAGGACTGCCGTTGGCGGCTAACCGATCGACCCGGGCTGGGACTCTCGAGGGCCACGAGCGGCGCCCGTCCACAGGCCTAGCGAGAACTGTCCACGAACGTCTGTTCGTGTGGATATCTTGGTGGACGACTTGGTGGACAAGCCCCTTCCGGCAGCCCACCCTCCCGCCGTACCCTAGACACCTGCTCGGTCCGGATGAACCGGGATGGAGGACGGACCAGGCAACCCTGAGTGCGCGCCAGCGCCGTTCGTTTCGCGGCGCCATTCGCGTGCGCCATCTTCGGCCGGTCGGTCGTGCGGCGGTTTCGTGCTGCCTGCGACAGCCCGGGAAACCGGCCGTCAGGCATGTCGCGCTCGATGCGCGAGAGAGGAGGGCACGCCATCGATGGATCAGCGCAGCGCCACCGCTGCCCCGTCAATCCCGGACGCGAATGAGTTCGTCCGGTTCTGCTATCGCCGCCGCTCGGTGGGCTGGCCTGAGCTATATGACGAAATGTGGCTCGTGGCAAGCCGGCGGTTGTTCCGAGGTCTTGGGCCCGGCGAGCTCGCCGACCTCGGCATCGGTTTCTCGCTGTTCGACATGCCAACCCTCGCGGAGATCGCGGCGATCGTGATCGCCGACGAGCAGACCACCCGGCCACGACCGAGCGGACACGGGACCCGCCCGATCGTGCCGGGGGGACAAGCGGTGATCGGCTGAGGCGGCGACCTACCCATCGACCAACCCAGCGACGCACTCATTCCCGCCAGGTATCGGGAGCGGTACCGGGGCCGTTCCCGACCGGCGGGCAGAACCGGTCAGCCGTCGCTGCGGTGAGCTGTAAGCGCCATATGGCGCGGATCAGGCGCGGATCTGGCGCCTGGCCATCTCCCCTTCGATCTGGCGCTCGGCGTCGACGTAGAGGTCGATCTTCTCGCGCAGCTCGTTCGCCTCCGGTGTGTACAGGTGGGCCTGCTGCTGGAGGACGTACGAAAGCCGTCGGCTGGTCATCCGCACGTGATCGAGGTTCTTCATGAGCACGAGCGGGTCCATCGCCGCGAGATCCGACGGGTGGTACATCTGCTTCACGCGGCCATTCTAAGAGAGTCGTCGCGGTTGGGCGGGATCGTCTGGTGTGCCGAAATGGCCGGGCGGAAATGGCCCGCGCTGTCGAGCTACAGTGCGCGCGGCCCCCGCGGTGGCCAGGTCCAGTCGACCGGTCGTTGGGCGCCCGACAGGGCGCGGCGGCGGCCGGCATCCGTGGCGCCGAGAACGAGGATCCGATCGGTCTTGGTCGCCCTGCCTGCCTCGTCGCCCCACAGCTTGGTCATCTTGCGGCCGGCCGCCACGTCGTCGAGGACGATGCCGCCAACGGCATAGCCGAGCGGCTCGGCACACGTTTCCCAGACTGCCTCCGCCAGGCCGACGCCGTTCGACAGGCGGCGACCGCGGTCGTACTCGACGTCGCCGATCACGAGGACGATGACGGCATCGTCGGTCAGGACCGTGCGCAGGCCGGCCAGGACGTCGGTCATGAAGGCCAGGTATGGCTCGCGATGGTGGGCATCGTCGAGAGCCGCATCGATCGCTGAAGCGTGCCAGCCGCAGAACCAGGCCCGCAGCCAGTTGTAGTAGCCGTATTTGACGACCCGCAGGTAGGGCGGCGATCCGACGACGAGACGGACCCTGTCGGGCATCGACCGGGCCCTCAGGGCCGCTCGAGCACGCAGCCCTGCGTCCCGCGCGTCGCCGAACAGGGCCACTCCGGTCCGCGAGGGGAGTGGTTGTCGATGGAGTCGCTCGACCTTGGCCACGGCCCCGTCGAAGACATCCTTTTGGGCTGGCGTGAAGCCGGTGCGCTCGACGTAGTGACGGACATACCGCGGCGCCATGCTGAAGGTGTTCGGCATGACCTCCGAGAGGTAGCTCGCACTCTTGCCATGCAGAATCCCGGTAATGGCCGCGGCGACGAATTGGTCGACCGGATCGTCAAGCCGGAGCGATGACCGCACGAAGAGGAGCTGACCGAGCGTGCGCGGATGGAACGAGACGGCCACCTCCGGCGCCACGCGTTCGGCGCCGGCCCTGGGCCCCTCCCCGCTGCCGGCGGCCGGTGCCCATGCCCGCGGGCCCGAACCATCGCTGACGATCTCGCCTCCCAGCTGATCCCAGCTCGCGGCGTCGGATGCCCAGCCAAGGCGTAGCGCCGTGATCCGAGTCAGGGCCTCGGCTCGGGTCGCCGGCTCGACCTTGGCGGCGGTCAACAGGTGGGCGATGGGATTGAGGTCGTTGCCGACCCCGATGCGCCCTTCGGCGCATGCCTGGAGGGGGACTGTGCCGCGGCCCGAGAATGGATCGAAGACGACGTCGCCAGGACGCGAGTAGCGGGCGATGAAGGCGTGGGCGAGGGCGGCTGGAAAGCTCGCCAGGTACGAGGCCATCGGATGGAACGAATGTCCCCACAGCCGCGGCTGATCCTTCCACTCGGTCGGGATCGGCAGTCGATGCAGCTCGGCGGGCGCGGGGAGGCCGAAGGCCAGCTGACCGTCGATCGTCGGCGCGTGGGCTCGTGCCGTGGGCATCGGGCGATGGGCACTCCGCTCCCCCCGACCGGTCCCGGCCGCTCGGATGGGGGGCGGAGTCTAGGAGGCGGCGCTCGGTGTCCGCAATACGCCATTCGCCCGATGCACTTCGCCGAGTGGGCCATCGCGGTAGGACGCTATGCGGGTGATGCGCAGGCGATCGGGTCGCGCTACGCTGCTATTGAGCTCGGGCAGTGTGCGGAACCGCACGCCGGCCGGCAGCCGCGGACGTGGCCATAACGCTTCGTCCGCGCCGTTCGGTCGTCGAGCGGGCCCGTCCCCACCGTCTTACCGGTCACGTCCGGTCGAAGAGGCAAGCCCGGCTCGAGGGCGGCCCGTCGTGCGGGGACCTGCGCGGCGGGCCGCGCAGCCGAATTGCCTGGTGCCGGGCGGCTCAGGCCGGCAGCGCCCCGACCAGGAGTGGGGGCCCGCCACCGGACCCTCCGATTGGCTCGAGGCTCACGCCGATCTGGCCGCCGGCCTGATTGACGACCTCGCCATCGTCCCCAAGCTCGCCCCACCAGTAGGCCATGCCTGCGCCGACCTGCATGACCCCGATCGCAGTTCTGATGCCGTCCCGCTCGACCCAACAGCGGTATTCGAGACCCGCCGCCGGCTGCTTGAGGTCCGAGGCCATGACCACGATCTCGTCCGTCGACCAGAGAGCTGTCCCGCCGGGCGCTCCGGCGGGATCGAACAGGACTGTCGATGCGTGGCTCGTGTCCTTCAAGACGTAGAGCACCGAGCCTGTGAGCTCGACCAGCTCCCCGATGTATCTGCGCTGCTGGTCGACGCGGCGTGTCTGGTCGGCGGCGATCGCCACAGCTCCGACGGCAATGACGACCGACGCAGCGACCGCGACCACAGCGAGCCGCGACCAGGCCCGACGTCGTCGCGAGGGCGTCGCGTCGGTTCGGATCTCCGATTCGACGCCATGCGCTCCTCGCGGCTGCGATGATGGGATCGAGGCGACGGCCGTTCTCAGGGCGATGGGCGGACGAAGGACGTTCTCGGCTGTCGCGAGCGCGGCTACCGGCTCACCTTCCAGATCCTCTTCGACGACCGAGAGGATGATGCCGTGGGTGTCACGCCACGAGTCGAGCTCGGTCCGACATTCGTCGCATTTCTCGACGTGGGCCCGAAGGGCCACCGACGTCGGCGATGGGTCGTCGTCGAATGCGCGGAGCGCCTGCGGCTCGAGGATCAGGTCCGCGATCCGTTCGTGCGCCTCAGCGTGATCCATCGATAGCCTCCCCCCGACCGCTTCCTGTCAACTCCGGGATGCCGGCGAGCGTCTCACGCATCCGCGCCATCGCCCGCCTCGTCCGCGACTTCACCGTCCCGATCGGCAGGGTCAGTCGCGTCGCGATCTCCGATTGGCTGAGGCCCTGGCCGTAGGCGAGCACCAGCACCTCCCGTTCGTCCGTCGGGACGCTCGAGAGGGCCGTCAGGACGACGGCGCGCGTCCAGCGCCGCTCGAGAGCCCGCTCCGGATCGTCGGCTGCCGGGGCCTCGACAGTTGGCCATCCCCGGTCATCGTCGATGTCGCCCGACACGCGCACGAGCTGTGGCCGACGCGCCTCGGCCCGAAGGCGGTCGATCGATCGGTTCCTGGCGATCCGGACGAGCCAACCGCCGAGGCTGCCCGCCGTCGCATCGAAGAGCGACGCGCGCTGCCAGAGCGTGAGGTACGTCTCCTGCACGATCTCGGCTGCCGCTTCCCTGTCCCCGAGCACCCGCGTCACGATCCCGAAGATGGAGTCGGCGTGGCGGTCGTAGGCCTCCATGAACGCGTGCTCATCACCAGCCACGATCCGCGCCACGAGAGCTCCATCCGATCCAGGCTCCGAACGGTCCACGCCACCCCTGGCTGTCTTCGCTCCAGCGGCCGCTTCGATCCGGCGATGGGCTCCAGGTTCGCCAACCTAGGGCGTCACCGTGACGGCCGGTCGATCAGGGCAAGCGTACCGCCGTCGCTCAGTAGTCGGTCCCGTAGCGGCCGCTGGCTGAGCTGGCAGGTGATGCCGCCGCGCCCGACGGGGTGGCCACGAACCAGACGCCGCCGACGCCCTGGCCGCTCGTCTGGCCGGCCGCCGTGTCGCCTCCGTAGTAGTACAGGGGCGCTCCCTCATATGTGACCTGCATCTTGCCGTCATCACGCGCGATCGTGGCGAACTTGCCGGTGACACCACCCCCGCCCTTCACGGTCTCATCCGCCTCGAGCACGAATGGGGGCCAGGCGGCTGCGCAATCCGCATTGCAGACGCTCTTGCTGCCGCTGTCCTTGGTGAAGACGTAGAGCGTCTTGCCATCCTCGCCGGCGAGGATCGCCCCGAGCTTGGGGTCGTTCGCCGTGGTGACTTCGTAGGCTTCGCCGGCCTCCGCCGACGCCTCCGCCGATGCGGCTGCCGACGCGGCTGCCGACGCTTCCGCCGATGCCGCGGCCGACGCTTCCGCCGATGCGGCTGCCGACGCTGATGCTGATGCGCCAGAACTGCACGCTGCCGCGACCAGGGCCAGTCCGGCGACCGCTACCGCGAGTCGACGCGTCGAAAATCGAGCTTCTTCGTTCACTCGACCGATCCTCCTGCCTGTTTGTCGGCCGAAGCGGGCCGCACCCAGAACTACGACTCGCTCCGAAGATCGGATCTCGAAGTCAGCGGGTCAAGGCGGGCATCGCTCGCCCGGTAGAGGTGCTGGCGACAGACCGGCCGGGCCAGAATTCCGGCTATCGACCGACCGGAATCCGTCGCCGCCCGGTTCGAACGCGGTCGTTAGTCGATGTCGTCATGGGAGTGGGCGCCAGGCCCTCCCGAGCAGGAACGAGAGCATGCACAGCAAGCTGCCGAACGCGACGAAACCGACGCTCACCTCCACGGACTCTTTCCGCGTGACGAGCGTCGCCGGCAGGCTGTCCAACACCTGGTCGAGATCGCCGATGCTCTCGGCTGGGTAGTACGTCCCTCCGGTGATGTCGGCAACCAGCTTGAGCGTGTCCTCGTCGATCGCGCGCCGGAAGTTCCCGCCCTGCCCGCCGCCCCCGCCGAATCCACTCCCACCGAACTGTCCGTCGCCCGGCTCTCGACCGATGAACCGCTGCGCGCATGTCGGGTTGCGCTCGCCTCCGGCCGCGGTGCCGAAGCCGATCGTGTACACGCGCACCCCGCGATCCGCGGCCTGTTGCGCGGCATCACCCGGTTCCGGCCCGGCATTGCTCGCTCCGTCGGTGAGGAGAACCACGATGTCCGGTGCATAGACACCATCCTGAACGGGCGCCGGCTCGACGCCGGGACGACCGGGGATGATGCTCCTTGCTACGTTCGGATCGACCTCCGCGATCGCATCGATGGATGAGAGGATGGCGCTGCCGACGGCCGTCCGGCGCCCGGTGGTGAGGCTTCGGAGGGCCTCGATGAGTGTCGGCCGGTCGGTGGTCGGTGGCTGGATCACGGCCGCGAACCCACTGAACGCGACGATCCCGATCCGAGTCCGAGAGCTCTGGCTCATGACGTAGGCGGACGCCGCCTCCTGGGCGGCCTCCAGGCGAGTCGGTGCGATGTCCGTCGAACACATGCTGCCGGATACGTCGATCGCGAGGATGATGGTCGTCTCATTCGACGGGACGCTCAAGACGACCGACGGCCGCCCGAGGGCGACGATGAGAGAGACCAGGGCGGCGGCGAAGAGCGCGAACGGGAGAAAGCGACGTAGCCGGGACGAACCGGGCAGAGCATCGCGCACGAGCGACAGGCTCGAGAAGCGCGCCCCGGTCGGCCGTCGGCGGCGCAGGCTCCACACGTAGCCCGCAATGAACAACGGGACGACGACGAGCATGGCAAGAAGGTCTGCCCATTGGAAGTTCATTCAGCAGAACCGTCTCATACTCTTGTTCGGTCGGCCCGATTCGCTCATGGCACGCGGCCCGACCAAGCGAGCGAGAGGACGCCGCCAATCAGAAGAAGGAGCACCGCCGCACCCGCCAGCAGCCCTGTGAGCTCGATCGGCTCGCTCTTCACGACGAGTCGCGTGCCAAGGGTTTCATAGATCCCGCTCAGCTCGGCCGTCTCATCGGCGGCGTAATAGGTTCCGTCCGAGACATCGGCGATCTGGCGCAGGGTCGCCTCCTCCAGCCGGGTGTGGACCTCGAATCCGTCGAGGTCGATGACCGCGCCAGCTGTGCTGCCCATACCTACGGCGACGATCGGTACACCTTGGTCGGCCGCGGCCTGGGCGGCGGCGAGAGGATCGGGCGACTGATTGTTCTCGCCGTCGCTCAGGACCACGATGACGGCGGAATCATGGCTGCCTGGCTTGACGGGAGTCGGCGATGGTCCGGGATCCGGTGATCGATTGCTGTAATACTCGGGGGGGGTATCGGCCTCGGCCCGGGTGATCGCATCCAGGGCCGCAAGGATGCCCTGCCCCAGCGAGGTGCCGCGGGTCGGTGCCAGGCGGTCGATGGCGGCCAATACGATCTCCTTGTCGCGTGAGGGTGCCTGGACCGTGAGGCCCGCGTCGCTGAATGCGACGACTCCGATCACGACGCCCGACGGCTGGCTCTCCACCAAGGCTTTGGCTGCTGCCTTGGCGGCCTCCATTCGCGTCGGCACCAGGTCATCGGCCTGCATGCTGGCGGATACGTCGAAGGTGAGGATGACGGTTCCCTCGGCCCGTGGGAGCGGTAGGGCAGCCTGCGGCCTGGCCATGGCTATCGCGAGGGTGGTGAATGCCGCGATGAAGAGGAGCGGTGGGACATGGACGCGGAGGCCCGGACTCTCTCGGTCTGTTGGCCCGGATAGCCCAAATCCGCCGAGTGCCGCTGCTCGGCGGCGTCGCCGCTCGCCGACCGCCCTGAAAGCGAGGATGCCGATCGGTACCAGGGCGATCGAGGCAAGGAGCGCCGGCCACGCGAACGACATTGCCTAGCGTCGCCGGCGTCGGCGCCGGCGCATTGCGATCCTGACAAAGGCCGCCACGAGATCCTCGTCGGTCGACATGGAGACGGCCTCCACACCGGCGCGTCCGAGCGCGTCCGTCACGGCCTTCTCGCGGACCGCGGCAGCCGCCTCGTATCGCCTCCGGAAGCGCGTGTCATGAGTATCCACGTAGACCTGTTCGCCCGTTTCCGCGTCCTGCATGATGATCGGGCCGACGTCCGGCAGGGCTACCTCCCGCGGGTCGAACAGGCGGACCGCGAGGACCTCGTGACGCCTATTGAGCAGCTCGAGTGGTCGCTCCCAGCCGGGCAAGCTGATGAAATCGGACACGATCACGACGAGAGATCGACGCTTGATCGTCCGGCTGGCTGTGTCGAGAAGCAGGCCAAGGTCGGTGAAGGGTGCGCTCGACAACCGTGGCCGGCGGATTAGGTCCTCGACGAGTCGCAGGACCTGGAGGCGGCCACCCCTCGCTGGGATCGTGTGGTCGACCCGATTGCCGTAGAAGATCGCGCCCACCCGATTGCCGCGTCGTGTGAGCAGGCGCGCCAGCGTCGTCGCGAAATCGATGAGGACGGTCCGCTTGATCCGCTCAGGTTCGACCGTCCCGAAGTCGACCGACGGGCTCAGGTCGAGCAGGAACCAGGCGGTCAACTCTCGATCCTCGTTGTAGACGCGGACATATGGGGTGTCCATCCGCGCCGTGACGTGCCAGTCGATGTATCGGACGTCGTCGCCCGGTTGGTACTCGCGCAGTGCCGCGAGGTCGACGCCAGCGCCGTGGAACAGGCTCCGGTAGTCGCCCTGGAACAGTCCGTCCAGGCGCCGGACGACCTGCCAGTCGAGCCGCTGGAGGATCCGCTCAGGCGCTGACGACGGTGGCACTCGCGCGCTCCTGGAGCGGTACGACCGGGGCGGGGACACGGGTCAGGATCGTGGCGAGGATGTCGTCGCTCGACACGTCGTCGGAGAGTGCTTCGAACGACAGAACGAGGCGGTGGCGCATGACGTCGAGGGCCATGTCAAGGACGTCGTTGGGCAGGACATACTCGCGGCCCCGGACGTAGGCGAGCGCTCGCGCGGTGAGGATGAGGTTGATCGACGCCCGTGGACTCGCGCCATAGGTGATGTATCGCCCGAGGTCCGCCATGCCGTAGGTCTCTGGCGTCCGAGTCGCCGTCGCGAGGCGCACCGCGTACTCGTACAGGGCTGGGTCGACGTAGACCCGGTCGACCTCGCCTTGAAGGGCGACCAAGTCTTCGGTCGAGAGGACCTCCTGGACCGTCTCGAGCGGGCTGGTCATCCGCTCGACGATGGAGAACTCCTCGGTCGTGGTCGGGTACCCGATGAGCACTTTGAGCATGAAGCGGTCGACCTGGGCCTCCGGGAGTGCATACGTGCCCTCTGTCTCGATGGGGTTTTGAGTGGCCAGAACCATGAACGGGTTGGGCACCGCGTGCGTTTCATGCCCGATTGTCACCTGGCGTTCCTGCATGACTTCGAGGAGCGCGCTCTGGACCTTGGCGGGCGCCCGGTTGATCTCGTCAGCGAGAAGGAGGTTGGTGAAGACGGGCCCCAGCGACGTCGCGAAATCTCCAGTCTTCTGGTTGTAGATGCGCGTCCCGACGAGATCAGCCGGGAGCAGGTCGGGCGTGAACTGGATCCGCTTGAACTCTCCACCGCAGGCCTGGGCGAGCGTCTTGACGGCCATCGTCTTGGCCAGTCCCGGAACGCCCTCGACGAGGAGGTGACCGCGAGCGAGCAAAGCGACGACCATCCGCTCGAGCAGGTGGTCCTGGCCGACGATGACCTTCTTGACCTCATAGAGGAGGCGCTCCATCGGTGCGGTCGAACCGGCGCTCGGCTCACGATGCATCAGCCTCGGCTCCTTTCTCCGGCGATCAATACGCCGGCAGGCCGGCGGCGCCGCCGGCGACATCGATGGGTACGGCCAGGCCGATCCCGACGAATACGTCGTCCCCGGTCGGGTTCACGAGTGCGGTGACGATCCCGATCACCTGGCCGGCGCGATTGAGAAGCGGCCCGCCCGAGTTGCCGGGGTTCACGGCCGCATCGACCTGGATGAGCCCGCGAAGGACCCGCTCGCCATCCGGGATCTGGAATGCCCGATCGAACCCGGAGATGATCCCCGAGCTCATCGAGCCGTACAGGCCGAACGGATTGCCGACGATGTAGGCCTCGTTCCCGATCCGCGCAGCATTCGGGTTGCCAAGCGTGGCGGGCGCGATGTTGGTTGGAACCTCGACCGGCTGCAGGACCGCGATATCGTTCTCCGGGCGCTCGACCACGACGGTAGCGGTCGACTTCGTCCCATCAGCGAACGTCAGGCGCACCGTGGACGCACCGGTGACCACATGAAGGGCGGTCAGGACATCGCCAGCGGCGTCGACGACCACGCCCGTCCCCAGGCCCTCGCGATCCGGTTCGTCGACATCGCCTTGATCCGTCTCGATGAGGACTAGCGAGGGTCGGATCACCTCGTAGACGAGAACGGACTGAGCGGGGCCAGGTGTCTGTGAGGCTAAGGCCTCGGCGACCGTATCGCTCACATCACGCTCGGTCAGCTGGCGAGGGCCGGGGGCGAGGATGCCGTAGAGTGCAACGGCAAGAAACGCCGCCGCCAGACCTCCCACGAACGGCCCAGAACGCCGAATGAGCGCGCTGACAGGACGGAGCCGGGAGTCGCGACGGGAGGGCTCACCCTTCTTGTCGGACATGAGGCAGAGCAGACTCCGGGGTCCTGGGCGTCATGGCTGTCGCCAGCGCCGATCCGCTTCGGGCCCGCAGTATCGGTGATTGAGCCGAAAGCCGCCTGAGAGTGCGCCCAGGTCGACGTCACCGCAGGTAGAACTGGAGGTCCGAGCCCCGGGCGATGTCGTTGAGGTCGGTCCACGAGGTGCCACCGTCGCCCGACTCCTGTGCCGACCCGTAGGCGAAGTACGTCGCGCCGGCCGTGTAACCAATGAAGCCGCCCTTGCGGATCCCGAACGTGCTGTAGGCGGTCCCCGAAGGTGCCGTCAGCACGAACGTGGCCGGACCGGCGGGCAGGGCGACGGGCGTCGGCAGGTCGACGACCGCCCACGTCAGGCCACCGTCCGTGCCGACCGGCGACCGCTCGACGTCGGATGCTGGCACCGTCCCCTCGGCGAGAAGGGTCGCCCCCGAGTAGAGCGAGATCGTGAGAGGGCCCGACCCGCTGACACGCTCCACTCGAGCGGCCATCGTGGACACAGTTCGGGCCGTCGGGTTGGTGAGCCTCTCGCGGACCTGGCGCCTGCCGCCGATCGGGGCGTGCTCGCCGCCGTGGACCCAGAACTCAACGTAGCCCTGGCCGCTATGGCTGCCGTCGGCATAGCCGATGTCGATGATCGCCGTCTGGCCGGATCTCCTGATCCAGGTCGAGCCGTCGTGGTAGTAGACGGCCAGCTCGTCGTCGGGCGTGCCTGGCTGTCTTGTCCGTTGTCGGTCCGCGCTCGACCGGTCCTGCGTCGTGGCGTTGGCCGATGTGTAGTTGACCGTCGGCCGCCGATCGACGTTCCGAAACACGACCCAGTAGAGCGAGCCCGGGGTCAGCGATGGCTGATCGGCGTAGGTGACCAGCCGGCCGGGAGCCGTCTCACCGGGGAACGTCGCCGAGCCGAGAACCGTCGAGGCGGGCAGTCCGCCGGAGGTCGGGCGGATGGTGGCTTCCATCGTGCCGCCCGTGCCGGCCCCATACCCGCTGCCGTCCTGCCAGTACACGCGGATCGAAGCCAGGCGTGCGCTCGTCGCCTTGAAGCTGTAGGCGACCTGGAAGCCTTTGTACCCGACGCGCGTGTTCGCGAGCGTGTCGCCGCCGAAGCATGACCCGAAACATGCGCCCGCTGGCGGTGGTGAGGCGCCGAGGGTCGTGAAGGTCTGATCGTCGCTGTAGGCCTCGTTGCCCTCTTGATCGACCGAGTGGGCGCGGAAGTGGTAGGGCGATCCGGGCAGGAGGCCCTCGATCACCTGGACATGGGTTTCGTAGTTGTAGGACGGCTCAAGGATCGAGGTCGAGCCGTAGGCCGTGGTCGTGCCGAGCTCGACCTGGCCGGTCGCCTTGGCGCTCGCCGTCCAGGTGACACGGGCGGTCGTTTCGGTGACCTGATCGACGACAACGCAACAGATCGAGAGCGTCGATCCGTCGGTTGACGTTGGTGACTCGGCTGGCGAGGGGTCCGGCGAAGGGGACGACGACGGCGACGGGCTCACGGATTCGGACGGAGTGGAAGCCGATGCGTTGGGTACCGCGGTCAGAGGACCCCGGCCGCTGCCACTCAGGATGTACAGCGCTGCCACGACCACCACGATCACACCGGCGACGACGGCAACGGCCAACCGACGGGTTCGCGCGAACCTCGCTAGATCGTCCATACCGTGGTCTCGGGCCTCTTCGACAGTCGCGGTATCGTAGTCGAACGCCCCCTTAGCTCAGTGGACAGAGCAGCCGCCCTCGAACTGTCCCGGTCGCATTCGACGTGCTGACACGCGTGGCGGGTGATCCGGTGCGCGCCCGGTTACTTGCTCAGTGAGACGGACAACTCAAGGCGATCGCCGCGTGGGTCGGTTCGCCTCGCCTACAGCCAGGGCACCATGACGCGGCGGCGGTAGGCTTCCCACTCCGCCCCGAAGATCGTGGACAGCTCCTTCTCTTCGTCGGGCGCGAACAGACGCGTACCAGCGTGCAGCGCGAGTCCAAAGAGCGCACCCAGCCAGGTGTTGCGCAGGACACCGGCCGCGGGCAGCACGAGCAGGGCGACGCCCGTGTAGAGCGGATGCTTCATCACCGCGTAAGGTCCTTCCGTGATCAGCTCGCCCCTCGGCACCTTCGTGAGGATCAGGACCGCCGACCACGCCCATGTCAACACGCCGAAGGCCAGCACGACGAGGGCGGTGGCCCGCACGGGCCTCGACGACCCGTCGACGGCGAAGAGCGACGGGTTCCGTCCACGTATCGCCAGGCCGGCGACCACGAACGGCAGGGTGAACAGCCCGATCCGGTCGCCG
Source organism: uncultured Chloroflexia bacterium (assembly GCA_963789905.1). GTDB lineage: Bacteria > Chloroflexota > Limnocylindria > Limnocylindrales > CSP1-4 > CAWBMK01. The sequence continues at coordinate 614,272 of CAWBMK010000007.1, forward strand.
CTCCCCACAAGGGCCCTCAGATCCGTCTTCCGCGGCACTGCCGCCGCAGGAGCGACGAGCGCCGGAGACGCGCTCGTGGCCTTCGCTCGCTCCAACGCGGCCGACGAGTGCATCGCCATCACGTTTGGTACCGTGCCGCCTCCGCCTGGCCGAGGCGCGGCGCGCCGAGTGCTGAGGCTTGGTCCACGCATGCCCTTCACGACCTTCCAGTGACAGTACAGACCCTACGCATCGGGAGAGCATGTTCAAGGGCCATTGGTCCCGAGCGGTGACGCGCTCCGGCAGCGCCAACAGCATTGCCTGCTCGCTACTCTTGCGCCTACCGCGTCCCCGTAGCTCAGTGGACAGAGCAGCCGCCTTCTAAGCGGAAGGTCGCAGGTTCGAATCCTGCCGGGGGCGCCATATGCGAACGGTCCAGGCGGATTGCCCCACCCGGGTGGGGCTGGGTGAGTTCAGTCCGGGTGGAGGCGGCGCGCGGCCGTGCTTAGGCCGATTCGCTGCCCGCTTCATGCCCTCGGCTTCGAGGTTCATGTAGCGGTCGGTAAGCCTCTTGTAGAACAGGGCGATGATCGGGATGAGGAAGCCGCGCATGTCGAGTGTCAGCGTGAGACGTGCCCGGCCTTCTCCCAGCGATTCGACGCGGTGGCCGGCGACGCTGGTGGTGCCGCCCGTCTTCTGGGTCCACTCGAAGTAGGACGGCGCATCCCAGACCGTGACGTCCCAGATGCCCTCGGGTAGCTTCGGCTGCTTGAGGCGCACGCGGCTGCCTTTGGTGATCGGCGCCGGGGTCAGGAGCTCGACGATGTCGACGGTCTCGATGCGCTGCGGCCAGGCCTCGAGAGCGCTGAGCACGTCCCAGACGCGCTGCTGAGGAGCATCTATATCTATCGACTTCTCAAAGCGCATGTCGGGCAGTCTGCTCAGTCAGCGTTGCTAAATGTCACGCGATAACCATGCTCGCCCATGGCTCACACTGCTGGGACGTAGGATCGCCGACTGTACTGAAAAGCGAATGGAGGCACGGCTGATGCGCGCACTCGTGGCAGACAGCTCGGCGCCGAGCAGGATCGTCTTCCGCGACGTTCCCGAGCCGGTGTTGGCGACGGGCGATGTAACGGTGGCCGTGCGCGCGTTCTCGATCAACCGGGGCGAGCTGGGCCTGCTCCGGAGAAAGCCAGATGGATGGCGCCCGGGCTGGGACTTCGCGGGCAACCTCGAGGCCGACATCGAGGGGGGGCTGAGAGCGGGTTCGAGAGTCGTCGGTATTCGGCAAGGCGGGACCTGGGCGGAGCGCGTGGGGGTGGCACCGGGCTCGATCGCCGAGCTTCCCGATGCCGTCTCTTTCGCCCAAGGGGCCGCACTTCCGACGGCCGGTCTCGCCGCGTTACGAATGCTCAGGCTGGGGCCTGCCATCCTTGGTCGCCGCGTGCTCATCACCGGCGCCTCCGGCGGGGTTGGGCGGTTCGCAATCCAGCTCGCGCACCTGGTGGTGCGGAGGTCACGGCGCTGGTCAACGAGGGTTCGGCCCGGTCCGCTGGACTTCGTGAGCTTGGTGCGGATGACGTTGTGGCAGACATCGGGCAGCTCGGTGGCCGGTTCGACCTGATCCTTGAGTCGGTGGGCGGCGCGACGCTCGGACGACTCGTCACCATGGTCGACCCTGACGGGACGCTCGTCATGTTCGGCAACAGCGCTGACGAATTGACCACCTTCGACGTCCGGGACGTCTTCAACGATGGCCTCGTTCGGCTGCAAGGATTTCGAGCTGTTCTGGGGCGGCGGTGCGTTCGGTCCCGACCTCCGATACCTGGCGCGGCTGGTAGGCGAGCGCAAGCTCGATCCTCAACTCTCCGGGACGATGCCGTGGGAGGAGATCGAGGCGGCCATGCAGCGTCTGCAGAATCGCGACGTGGCCGGCAAGCTCGCGATCACGATTGGCGGCTGACGCGCATCAGACTCTTGGGTACGAGTAGTAGATCTTGCTGACGATGATCCACTTCCCGTCGATCTTCAGCAGGTTGAAGAAGTCGGTGAAGGAGTCCCCGGCAACGTCGTTGCTGTCCACGCGAGCGCTCGCCGCGGTACCCGCGATATCGATGCGTGCGATCGCGGTCTGGGCGTTGGGCGATAGCGGGAGCGTGTCAACCAGGTCGTAGAGCTTCTGGATCTCCGGTCCGAGCACTTCCTGTCCGTTGAGCCCAAAGATGGTGGCCTTCTCGTGGAATGCCGGCTTCATCGCGGCACCGCTCCCCTTCGCGTTGCCTTCGAGGTACTTGCTCAATACCTCGACGATTGCGTCGTACTCCTGAACGTAGGTCGGCTTGGTCATACCGTGACTCCTGAGAGCTGGCAACGCGGCCAGCGTACTTGCTGGCTCAGTCGGCGTGTGGTGCTGTCACGCGAGCTGCATGAACGCCGCTGGCTAGCCGTCAAGGGCCGCCGCAGCCGAGGCCAGGTCGAGGGGTTGCATGCGGCGGGCGGCGCAGCCGCGAACCCTTGACGGCGGTATGGCCAGGCATGATCGAGACAGCCGGGCCGCCCCGGCCCGGCCTCCCTGAACCGCTCCGGCCTCGCGCGCGCACGCGCGCCGATGAGTAACGCCCTGGTTCTGCAGAACGCATGGATGGGCGCCATCGACTACCTGCGTCGCGCGCACCAGCAGCTCCTCCCCGATCGGAAACGACGGACCGAAGCCGACCGCCCGGCCTAATACGACGTACCGGACGCGAAACCCAGG